>NZ_CM165558.1:860000-3754391 GCF_056780525.1 Ruegeria sp. S263
CGATCATGCATTGTCTTCTATCCTCTGCGTGGGGCCGACCGACATCGGCAGCGCGGGTTCCAGGATGGAAGGCGGGAAAGTATGCTTTTGGTTCAGAAGAAAGATCATCTTTAGTTACCAGCTGGATGATCGCGATCGACATACTTGTGCTCAAGTAGCCGAATAGGCGGTAGCACACTATCATGTGTCTTTCTCTTTCTGGATCAAATCAAGCGCGAGAAGGGCGTTTGGTGAATGCCTTGGCAGCAAGAGGCGATGAAAGACGTGATACTCTGCGATAAGCCATGGGGAGCTGAGAATAAGCTTTGATCCATGGATCTCTGAATGGGGCAACCCACCTGAAAGCTTCATATTGTTATCCCCTCACAACCTAGTTGTGAGATAGATACTCAATATGGGGTTTAAACAGGTACTTAAGACCTGAATACATAGGGTTTTAAGAGCAAACCCGGGGAACTGAAACATCTAAGTACCCGGAGGAAAGGAAATCAATTGATACTCCCCTAGTAGCGGCGAGCGAACGGGGACCAGCCGAGCCAGATGAGTGACTAGAACACGTTGGGAAGCGTGGCCATAGCGGGTGACAGCCCCGTATAGGAAGCTTTGATGGACGTATTAAGTAGGGCGGAACACGTGAAATTCTGTCTGAAGATCGGAGGACCACCTTCGAAGGCTAAGTACTCCTTGCTGACCGATAGCGAACCAGTACCGTGAGGGAAAGGTGAAAAGCACCCCGACGAGGGGAGTGAAACAGTACCTGAAACCGAACGCCTACAATCAGTCGGAGGCTCCTTGCGAGCTGACGGCGTACCTTTTGTATAATGGGTCATCGACTTGGTCTCACGAGCAAGCTTAAGCCGTTAGGTGTAGGCGTAGCGAAAGCGAGTCTTAATAGGGCGCATGAGTTCGTGGGATCAGACCCGAAACCGAGTGATCTAGGCATGGCCAGGTTGAAGGTAAGGTAACACTTACTGGAGGACCGAACCCACATCCGTTGAAAAGGATCGGGATGAGCTGTGCCTAGGGGTGAAAGGCCAATCAAACTCGGAGATAGCTGGTTCTCTGCGAAATCTATTTAGGTAGAGCGTCATCCGAATACCCCGGGGGGTAGAGCACTGGATGGGTAATGGGGCCCCACAGGCTTACTGATCCTAACCAAACTCCGAATACCCGGGAGTACTAGATGGCAGACACACTGCGGATGCTAACGTCCGTAGTGGAGAGGGAAACAACCCTGACCTACGACTAAGGCCCCCAATTCATGGCTAAGTGGGAAAGCAGGTGGGACGACCAAAACAACCAGGAGGTTGGCTTAGAAGCAGCCATCCTTTAAAGATAGCGTAACAGCTCACTGGTCTAAATAAGTTGTCCTGCGGCGAAGATGTAACGGGGCTCAAGCCATGAGCCGAAGTCTAGGGATGCGTAAGCATCGGTAGCAGAGCGTAGTGTGACATAGATCCATGCCTCCTTGATCCCTTCGGGGATATTGGAGGCGAGGATCTTTCGATGAAGCCGGCCTGTGAGGGATCCGGTGGAGAGATCACTAGTGAGAATGATGACATGAGTAGCGACAAAGAGTGTGAGAGACACTCTCGCCGAAAGTCCAAGGGTTCCTGCTTAAAGCTAATCTGAGCAGGGTAAGCCGGCCCCTAAGCCGAGGCCGAAAGGCGTAGGCGATGGGAACTAGGTTAATATTCCTAGGCCAGGAGGATGTGACGGATTGCGGATGTAGTTCAGCCTTATCGGATTGGTTGGGCTGCTGAGCAGTTCCTGGAAATAGCCCTCCATCAGACCGTACCCTAAACCGACACAGGTGGACTGGTAGAGCATACCAAGGCGCTTGAGAGAACGATGTTGAAGGAACTCGGCAAAATACCTCCGTAAGTTCGCGAGAAGGAGGCCCGGTTCCTAGGCAACTAGGGGCTGGGGGCACAAACCAGGGGGTGGCGACTGTTTATTAAAAACACAGGGCTCTGCGAAGTCGCAAGACGACGTATAGGGTCTGACGCCTGCCCGGTGCCTGAAGGTTAAAAGGAGAGGTGAGAGCCTTGAATTGAAGCCCAGGTAAACGGCGGCCGTAACTATAACGGTCCTAAGGTAGCGAAATTCCTTGTCGGGTAAGTTCCGACCTGCACGAATGGCGTAACGACTTCCCCGCTGTCTCCAACATCGACTCAGCGAAATTGAATTGCCTGTCAAGATGCAGGCTTCCCGCGGTTAGACGGAAAGACCCCGTGCACCTTTACTACAGCTTCGCACTGGCATCAGGATTGTGATGTGCAGGATAGGTGGTAGGCTTTGAAGCAGGAACGCAAGTTCTTGTGGAGCCTCCCTTGAGATACCACCCTTCGCACTCTTGATGTCTAACCGCGGTCCGTTATCCGGATCCGGGACCCTGCGTGGCGGGTAGTTTGACTGGGGCGGTCGCCTCCTAAAGCGTAACGGAGGCGCGCGAAGGTTGGCTCAGAGCGGTCGGAAATCGCTCGTTGAGTGCAATGGCAGAAGCCAGCCTGACTGCGAGACTGACAAGTCGAGCAGAGTCGAAAGACGGCCATAGTGATCCGGTGGTCCCGAGTGGAAGGGCCATCGCTCAACGGATAAAAGGTACGCCGGGGATAACAGGCTGATACTGCCCAAGAGTCCATATCGACGGCAGTGTTTGGCACCTCGATGTCGGCTCATCTCATCCTGGGGCTGGAGCAGGTCCCAAGGGTACGGCTGTTCGCCGTTTAAAGAGGTACGTGAGCTGGGTTTAGAACGTCGTGAGACAGTTCGGTCCCTATCTGCCGTGGGTGTAGGAGACTTGAGAGGAGTTGCCCCTAGTACGAGAGGACCGGGGTGAACGATCCACTGGTGGACCAGTTGTCGTGCCAACGGCAGTGCTGGGTAGCTATGATCGGACAGGATAACCGCTGAAGGCATCTAAGCGGGAAGCCCCCCTCAAAACAAGGTCTCCCTGAGGGCCGTGGAAGACCACCACGTCAATAGGCCGGAGATGTAAGCGCAGTAATGCGTTCAGTTGACCGGTACTAATCGCCCGATAGGCTTGATTTGATCCAGTAATGGAAAGACAAGACCAAAGCATACACACCTTGAACATGGATAACTTCGTCGCTTTTTTGCAAAAGCAAAAAGAGCGACGGTGTTGATTGAAAACACAACCGAGTGGCAACGCGCCTTTTGCAAGCAAAAGACGCTGCCTGCCACCTGTCGCTTTCTTGCACAGCAAGAAAGTCGACATGGGCTTTTCCTCGGTTTGGTGGTCATAGCGCAAGTGAAACACCCGGTCCCATCCCGAACCCGGAAGTTAAGCACTGCCGCGCCAATGGTACTTGGGCTTAAGCCCCGGGAGAGTAGGTCACCGCCAAACCTAGTAAAAGCCCAATTCTCTCTAAACGATCAGCAGAACACTACCCGGTCTCAAATAGCCCAATAGGCGGTAGACCAAACCAAAGTGTCGCGGGATGGAGCAGCCCGGTAGCTCGTCAGGCTCATAACCTGAAGGTCGCAGGTTCAAATCCTGCTCCCGCAACCATTACAGTCGAACATAGTGTCGAACAAGCCGCCTCCGGGCGGCTTCGTTCGTTCTGGGGTGCTCCCAACGCAAGCAAACCTGCCAACTCCCCAACCAACTCAATTGCATATGTCCCATCTACCGGGACCAATCGAATCTCCGACAACAGGCTACGAATGATCGAAGTGGCTTCAGCTTGAGAAGAGGGATCGCGCAATGCTGTGGTCAAATTGGCGACTTGTTCCCGATACACATCGGACAATCCGGGATACAGCAAAACCGGTGGTTCATCAGAGGCGGAGGCGATCAAGGCTTCGAGTTCCGATTTGCGAACCTCCAACGCTGTCAGCTTCTCCTTCATGCTGGCGTGGAACATGCCATCGCTGATGGCGTCTACTAGATGTGCAATCTTGCGCTCGATCTGCGCCAGATCACGTGTCGCGCTACTCCGTTCCTGTTGAATGGACCCGGCAAGACGGTTGTATTCCTCTTGATAGGCTTTGGTGAATTCCGCGATCAGATCAGGATGCAGCAACTGTTCCTTGAGGCCGGAGAGAACACGGTCTTCGAGGTCTGCGCGTTTGATCGTCAGCCGATTATCGCAGGTGCCTTTGTTCTTATGAGTGGAACAGCCGTAATAGTGTTTGCCGACTTGGATGACACCGTCACCACAACCCCCACAGGTCAGCATGCCGGAAAACAGATGCCGTGCCCGCTTGGTTAAACCCAGTTTCCTGATGCCATCGCTGATCGCGGTGCTGCGTGTTTCTTCCTGTCGTGCCTTAACAGCGTTCCACAGGTCATCGGACATGATGCGTAGATCGGGCACGTCTTCAATCACCCAGTCTTCGGGCGGGTTCAGCCGCGCCTGTCGTTTGCCAGTGTCCGGGTCTTTGACGAAACGCTGCCGGTTCCAGACCAACCGTCCGATGTAAAGTTCGTTGTTCAAGATGCCGGTGCCACGCTGGTGGTTGCCGTAGATCGTCGATGCGCCCCACGTGCCACGGGGCCCGGGAATGCCCTCATCGTTCAGGTTGGCAGCGATGTTGCGTGGGCTCAGCCCATGGCCGTAATCCTGAAAGATACGTTGAACGATCTGGGCTTGGCTTTCATTGATCCGCCGTTCCCCTGTGGTGACAGACCCGTCTGCGTTCATGTCTCGCACGACGTCGTAGCCGTAGGTGATCCCACCGGCTGACTTGCCTTTGCGCACACGCCCCTCCAGTCCGCGATGGGTCTTTTGAGCCAGGTCTTTTAAGAACAGACTGCTCATGGTCCCCTTGAGGCCGATATGCAGTTCGGAAATCTCACCTTCAGCCACGGTGACAATCGGGATGCCCTGAAACCGCATCTGCTTAAAGAAGGCCGCGATATGTTCCTGATCGCGGCTGATACGGTCGAGACCTTCGGCCACGACGACATCGAACACGTTGCATCGAGCGTCCTCCAGCAACCGTTGATATCCGGGACGCAGATGGGACGCTCCGCTCAGCCCCCGGTCGGAATAGGTCTGGGCCTCCTGCCAGTCGTTGCCATTGATCAAGCGTAGACACAGCCGATGTTGGTCCTCAATGGAGGCGTCACTTTGAAGATCGGTGGAGTAGCGGGCGTAGATGGCGGCGCGCATGGGTCGGGCCTTTCGGACTGAGAAACAAGTTGGCCCAACCCATTATAGGCATGGATTGGGCGGTGTCTTCCACTTTCGATTGCAACCCGTTGCAACGGAAAATGCCTTGATCATAGGTATTCGACCGAAGCGAAGATCGACTGGTGGGAGCGAAAGCCTACCGTTTGCGACCCAATGTCTTCATCTTTGCCTGCAAGAGAGATTGGTAGTCGTCACAGGCAGACAGTCCGGTGGCACGATTGTAGTGCTTCTGGGACATGTCCAACGTGGCATGCCCGAGGATATCCCGGATGATGTTGACATGTTCCGGCTCCGTCTCGGCGATGCTGGTCGCCGCAATGTGCCGAAACTTGTGTGTGCGCAACTCAACGCCCAGCATGCGTTGCGCCACTTTCGGCAATTCACGAGACAGGCCGTCCGGGGTGATCGGATCTCCATATTGGCTGATCCACAGCGCATTGGATGTCTTGGGCCCGAGCAAGATCGGGCGATGGACATCCAAATAAGACTTCATCGGTTGCACCAGAACCTTGGGCAGAGGAAACCACCGTGCTTTTTTGTCTTTGGTGTCTTCCGCCGAAAGATGAACCACGAACCCTTCGGCGTTTTTGCGCAGATGCTGGTCCGTTGTCAGCGCCAGCAACGCGCGACGACGTACGGGCCGCGAGATCAGAAAGGCGATCATCAAACCCGCGCGAAAGTGAATTGCGCGCTTGATGTCAGTGAAAGACGGATCATTCTCCACATCTTCGAGCCGCTGCAAACTTTTGTTAAGAATGTGTGCCGCAGATATGGCGATTGGCTTCGGCAGGCTTTTCCGGTCCGCCAGATGTATCAGGCGGTTGGACAGTGTGTTCAACCAGTTCCAATCTCCTGCCGGGTGCATAGCTTTTGCAAGTACATAGAGATCGCAGATCATGTTCTTGAGAGTCATTGCGTTCACACGCGCCTCAGCTTCTTCCAGAAATCCACGCACGGCATCTTTGGTAATGCGATCCGTCGGGGATTGATCCAAAAGGGCAGGCTGATGACGCGTGACCCACGACAGCCAGTATCCATAGCTCTGGCGCCTCTTTTTGCGGCTGCCATCCGACCAATGAGCGCATGGACCCGTTCCGTCGAATATGTCGCCGGTTGCGAACAAGGCTTTCCAGGCGGTTTTGTCCGCCTGGGGCCAATCTTTGTAAGGAAGAACAAGCGGAATGGGATTAGTCATTGGACGTCCCCCGGATCTTCGAAAGTACCACCTCGTCGTAGTGATCATGCGCCCACTGGTTGCTAAGCGAGGCATAAAAATCCATCGTCGTCTGAAGCCGTTTATGTTTGAGCAGGCGGCGGACGGTCTCGAAGTCACCGGGGCGTTCTTCGAGGTACAGCTTGGCTGCGATGTGCCGGAACAGATGCGGGTTAACCTTCAGGCCGGTCTCTCGATAGACCCGCTGGGTGAGTTCACCACCAAAATTGCTGGGCGCACGAGGCTTTCGATCGCTGCTGCGGGGGAACAGAGCGCGCCCACCCGCTTGCGACACCTGCGGACGGAATTGCATGATATAGCGGTGTAGAAGTTTGGAACTGCGGGTGTTCAGTTTGACCTCAATAGGCTCCCCATTCTTAACCTCGATCCCTTCGATGCGGATGGAATAATAGGTGTGCGTCCCCGAGCGGGCAGGGATCAAATGCTTGTCCAAATCAAGGTTCGCGAGATTTTTGACGCGCATGGGACAGCTCAGGAGGATCGTCAGTGCCGCCGCATGCATTGCCGCCAGAGCGCTGTCGCGCCGGGTCGGATTGTCTTCTGCCCGTGCCATCAGCGTATCCGGCAGGCTCAACAACAAGGCAACGTTCTCCCAATCATTGAACTGCGCAAGGCGTTCTGCGTTCTTGGGGCTCATGCCGCGCGGGTTTACGGCGACCCGTTTGTGAATGTCTTTGAGCGCCTTAATGGCGTCTTCCGGTGCGTTCAGGTGGTGCCGTGCAATGGCGATACACGTTGCTGCAACATTACCCAGCCCGGACGGCAGACCATTGGTCCCACGCCGGTCGATGATCGTCCGGAAAGCTGTTTTGAGATTGTTCGCCGTAACTACCACAGACAGGCTGGTGAACTTTTCCGGGCTTTGCCCCGATGTTACCAGCGCGTCCAGCATCTGCCGCAGATGGGATTTGGTATTGCGCAGACTGGTCTCGCGCAGCGGTTTGTCAGGACCGTCTTCGCTGAACAGATCACGTTGCGCCAAGCGGTCGATGTAGGCGTTGATCTCTGCTTGCAGGCTTTGCGGGTAGTCCGTCAGCGGGCGGGCCATGTACCGATCAGACGGCAAACGGTCCTGCCGGGGAAGATCGAGACCGTGTTTGTCAATCACGTGGTTCCATGTATCGATCATGGACTGAATGTACTTGGCTGGTTCGTTCTTCAGCAGCACAGCGTCGAGGACCGTCTGAAACGCCTGAACCACTTCGCCACTAATGTCCTTGGGCGAGATCGACCGGGCGCCGCAATAGCGTGCAAACCGCATCAGGCCCCAAACCTGATGGGTGGACTGCACAGTCGCCAAAAACGTGTCCCACTCCGGGGTCAGTTCAGATTTGGCTTCAAAATCCTGCAACACCCCAACCGCACGCAAGGCACTGGCCAGATCGCTTTTGGTGGTGCTGAGGGTGTTGGGCTTCACCCCGCAGGCGGCGGGATGCAACGATGCCGGCAGTTTGCGCAGTTGCGGGATGTCTGTCGGAATGTCCGACGGCGGACGGCTCATGTATGTACTGACGCGCGAGATCGCGGACAGCTTGGACTGTTGACGTTTCTTGTCGGGGTCTGGATTGGACTTCAGAACGTTCAGAACCTCGGCCAGCGTTGTTGGTAGCTGGATCTCTTGGTGATGTGTCATGATAAACCTCTTCGGTTTTGAAATTGGGGACAAAAGGGGACATTTGGGGACATGCAGACCCATGGCGGCCCTCTTGCGGACATTCGGGAAACCAAAGTCGTGAATTTGTAGCCAAAATCCATGACCCCGTTTTTCCGAACGCCGGAAAAGCCGAGTTTTGTGAAAGCCTTAGAGAACATGGGCTGCTGCCTGATTGCCGCGTTGCTGGGCAAGGGCGTGCAGGTCGCTGCGCGCAATGCGCCAATCGCGGCCCAACCGTGTCGCAGGCAGTTCGCCGGATTTGATCCAGCGACGAACAGTCTTGGTGCTGATGCGGAACAGCGCAGCGACATCGCGCACGCTGAGATAGGCGGCATCCTCTGTGATCGGCAGATCAACCATGATCCACCTCTGGGTCTTCACCGTTGCAACGGGTTGCGAAATCCGAACGCGCAGCCTCGCGTGCCAACAGCCGCACAAGGTTGATCAGGGGTTCAGGAATAGTGAAATTGGGCGGGTTGCCCTTGGGAGCAGAAGACGAACACGTCATCGATACGTTCCTTTTAAAGGAACCGCTCGAGACAATGATCGCGATGTTCTGGCTTCGGAGCGCACTCCAGACGACAAAACACTGACCTCAAACGAGATCAGGATCATTGCCATCGAGTGCGTCGAGGACGAAGTGCCGTCCTGTCCAATCCCAATATTGGCGGCCCAGCCATCACGGCTGGTAGGTTGATAGTTCTTTCAGTTTATCTGACGCGTTTAGTTATATCAACCTATTGTTTTGCTTACCTTTTGCTTACTTTTTACAGAAATTTAAGTTGACGTGAGATCGAAAGTACTATGCGGGTTTTTAAAAGTCTTAGTAATAGTCGCTTCTCACAAAAAGCAGCCATTCGTTTGCAGTCCACCGAGCGACTGCTTAGAGCCCAATGTTGCCGTTAATTAGAATTGTGCGCGAAGCTCCGCAGCGAAAGACTGTTAAGAGCCCGAAGTGGACATGCGCTGGTTAGTAAGCTGTGTGGTATTGCTCGTCTATGAAACGTCGCATAATCGCAGTTCTTGCCGCCGATATAGGCAACCCTATTATTATTGTTGGGTCGGGGTCGACCGGCTCGCGGCGAGTGTTGGGCAGCCTTATCATGGTTGTTTAGCGGTAATGACGTTGGGACAGGTCTGGCGATCAACCCACTGCTTCAATGTCTGCACCAGTTTCGCCGGCCAGCAATCGACCAAGGTGAAACAAGATCAAGGGGTCGTCTTCGCACTCGACCAAAAGCGCCGCAAAGGATTGGCGCGCTTTGGGGTCACTCGCCTCTAGCAGCTCATACGCCGCCTTGTAATCTCTCACTTGATCGCTGTCGACAAGCGCCTCTGACAAGGGTTCATAGCAGGTCACCGGTTGCGTTTTGCCTTTCAGCAAGAGTCTTCCAATTGGGCGGCCAGAGAAGTTGTCGATCCCCTTGGCAACACTTTCCGAAGTGCAGATGCGCGTCCCTATCGTCTTGTTAGCCTGTTCCAGCCTTGCCGCAGTGTTCACAGCATCGCCATACGCTGTATAGTCGAAATAGCTCTTGCCGCCGAAATTGCCAATGATCGCACCGCCGCTGTTCACACCTATGCGCGTGTCTCCCAACGCGATGCCGCGATCCAGTAGTTTCTTCTGAAAACCTTGGGCAAATTCGTCGAGCGCCAAGGCGCAGGCCACCGCGTGCGCGGCATGTTCCGGGTCGTCAACTGGCGCACCGAATATTACTTGGATGGCGTCGCCTATGATTTTCATGACTGTTCCGCCGTGCGAAAAGATTGTTCGGGTCATGCCATCTAGGTATTCGTTGAGAATTTCGACGATCAGGTCGGAATCCGAGCTTTCTACCAGCTGAGTGAAATCGGCCAGATCAGTAAATAGAAAGGTTGCTACGCGGCGCTCGCCCTTGGCCTCTATTGCCTCTGGATCACGCGACAACGTCTCAACCACCGTAGGAGAGAAATACCGTGACAGCGTCAATCTCGCTTGCTCGGCATTATCACGGGCCGTGCGCAATTGGCGGAGCAACTCAAGGTGTTCCAGCGTCTTGGCAATGGTCCGGTCGAGATCATCGAACTCGATCGGTTTGGTCACGAAATCGAAAGCCCCGCGGTTCATAGCCGCGCGGATATTGTTCATGTCGCCGTAGGCCGAAACCATAACAGTTTGCAGATCAGTTTCCATCTCGCTCAACCGCTCAAGCAAAGTGAGGCCATCCATCCTGGGCATGTTTATGTCGGAAAGGACGATATCTATTTTAGGGTTCTCTTCGAGAACTTCGAGGGCGTGTTTGCCGTCATGAGCAAACAATAGATCCAGTTCCCCTTTGCGTACGCGGGGCCGAAACTTTTGCGAAATCAACGCTTCAAGGTCGGGCTCGTCATCGACAACAAGAATGCGTGGCGGCGTCACGTCGCATCTCCGACAAATCGTGAGAGCCGCTCTTTCAGTTCAACAAAATCGACGGGCTTGGTCAGGAACTGTTCCGCTCCCAGTTCCCGGACTTTCGCCTCGGTCGCTGCATCACCATAGGCGGTGATCATCATAACCGGTAATTCAGGCCAGCGAGCGCGCAGTTCCTGCAAAAGCTCGATTCCTGACATGCCGGGCATGTTGATGTCCGAAAGCACCAACATTACTTCTTCTTTCGAATGACTTATTGCGTCCAAGGCGGACTCGCCAGACCCGGCAAACCCAAAACTGTAGACTCCTTTTCGTATCTCCCGCCGAAAATTCTGTCGAATCAGGTCCTGTGCGTCGGGTTCGTCATCTACCATCAGAATTTGTCCTGTCATGCTAGGTCCCCCTGAGAATGGACCGGGACCGAAACGACAAAAATTGTGTGATCCCCTGGCTTACTGTCCACAGTCAAAGTTCCACCATGCTGCTTGACGATGGTATCATAGCTCAACGAAAGGCCGAGCCCTGTGCCTTCACCCGCGGGTTTTGTGGTGTAAAACGGTAGAAAAATTTTCTCCCTCATTTCTTCTGGAATGCCCGTACCATTATCGCGAATAGTGACGTTGACGCGGTCACCATTGGCTCGCGTCGACAGCCAGATCGTCGGTGAAAAGTCACCTTCTTCCGCGTCTTTACGTTTGTTGGCCGCATACATGCCGTTGCTGATGAGATTAAGAAAAACACGCATCAAATCCTGCGGATAGCAATCGATTTGGTCAACGTCGGGATCAATGTCGGCTCGTATTTCGACATTGAAACTGGAGTCCTCCGCCCGAGCACCGTGATAGGCAAGGTTCAGCGCTTCTTCTGCGATCGGGTTTAGTGCAACACGTTGTAACTCGCTTGGCCCCTCACGGGAATGCAGAAGCATGTTTTTAACGATGCTGTCAGCACGTTGACCGTGTTG
Organism: Ruegeria sp. S263; assembly: GCF_056780525.1. Classification (NCBI taxonomy): domain Bacteria; kingdom Pseudomonadati; phylum Pseudomonadota; class Alphaproteobacteria; order Rhodobacterales; family Roseobacteraceae; genus Ruegeria; species Ruegeria sp. S263. The sequence continues at coordinate 871,407 of NZ_CM165558.1, forward strand.
GTTTATCTTGCCTAAGTTGCCGCGTACTGTCTGCCATAGGTCCTTAGCTTCCTCGCGATCCTCTTCCTCCAGAGCCGCGATCGGGTCTTCTAATATCTCGTGTAATTCTTCCAACAACTCGCCAGACAATTTGGCAAAGTTGTTGACGAAATTCAGCGGGTTCTTGATCTCGTGGGCAATGCCGGCAGTAAGTTGGCCTAGGCTGGCCATCTTCTCGGACTGGATGAGCCGTTCTTGGGCTTGCCGCAGATCGTTGAGGGCTTGTTCAGCCGCATCACGCGCGTTGGAAATCTCCGCTTCACGCCGTTTTAGTTCGGTGATATCGAAATAGGTCAGCATGCGACCGCCATCCGGCAGGTCCACGCATTGGAAACTCAAAGTCATGCCATCAGCCCGACACAACTCGCCCGGTGTCATGTTTCCTGCCCGTATTGCCTCGACCCGCATGGACAGCCAGTCATCCCAGTCCTTCGGCGCGACATCATAGACTCCTGTGCCCTTGTTGTACTCTATCAGCTCCTGCATAGTTGGGCGCTGGTCGATGAATTTCTGATCGATGTTCCAAATTCGCGCAAATGCCCGATTTATTATACGCGCACGTAAATCCGGTCCCATGAACAGAATTCCATAGTCGACGTGATCGATGACCGCGTTAAATTCTGCCAGTGCCGCTTTCAGTGCTTCGTCAGCGAGTTTGCGGTCCGTAATGTCAGTGTAGGTTGCAACTAGGCCGCCACCTTGGATAGGGTTGCCGATAATCTCAATCACCGTACCATCAGGACGAATACGCTCAAATTTGTGCGGTAAGAATTTTGCGGCCAGTTCCACCCGCTCGCGCACTTGGGTATCAATGTCGCCCGGCCCATATTCCCCTCGTTCAGCATTGAACCGAAATGCCTCTTCCATTGTGAATCCGGGGCGAAAGCGTTCGCGAGGAAACTCCATGAGGTCGAGGAATTTCGAATTCAACGCAATTGTGCGCAGCTCTTTATCTACCAGCGTAATCCCCTGGCCCATGTTCTCCATTGTTAACTCGAGGATCGCTGATTGTTGTTCGATCTCTAGCTGTTTGGTCTTCAGTTCGGTAATGTCGGTATAGATCGAGACGATGCCACCATCCGAAGTGCGGTGATCCGTAATCTGCAGCCAGTACCCGGCGACTAGCTGTTCGCGTGGTTCGCCCGAGGCTTTCTTGCGTTTTTCGGCAATTCTCTCAAGATACCCTTCTACTTCTCCTTCGGAAAGTGGAAATAGGCCGCGCTTGATGCCGGCACCGATGATCTCTTCGAATTTCACGCCGGGTACGACCTTGTCGGCGAGTTCGCTCATGTAGGTGCGGTAGCGCTCATTACATACAACTAGCCGATCCTCGGCATCCCACAATGCAAAACCAGACGAAATCGCTTCAATTGCGTCTTCAAACCGCTGCCGTGCGGCCTGCGCATCTGCCTCCCTGCGTTTGAATTCGGTTATGTCGTTGTAAACCATGATGCGGCCACCATCAGGCAGGCGACGTTCGTTGAGCATGATCCACACACCGTTGCCCAACTCTAGTTCCCAGTTCGCCTTTGGCTTCTCCCAAGCGACGCGGCGGGCAGCGATCCAACCGTCAACGCCGTCTGGATGTTCGGTAAACATCCCAAGCTCATAGCCGTTGCGGATCATGTCGAAGAATTCGCGGCCCTCATAAATTAGGTTGCTCAAATCGGCGCCGCCAGCGGCGTCGCTGAAGATCTGGACGTAGCGGTCGTTGAATAACTCGACGCGATTTTCAGGTCCCACCAAAAGCAAACCATCGGCGATCGTTTCAATTGCTCCGAGTAGCCGACCTTCAATTCGGGCAATTCGTTCCCGTGCATCCCGGATTTCAGTTATGTCGCGCACGGCACCGACAAGCCGAACGACCCGGCCTTCGGCGTTTCGCACACCAACGCCTCGGTCGTGAACCCAACGGTAACCGCCATCACGCGCCCTCTGCCGGTAGTCACATTCAACGGCATCAGTCCCGCCCTTGAAATGGTTAACGATTGCCTTGACATAAGCGTCGTAATCATCCGGATGGATCTGCTCGGCCCATCGTGTCGAAGACGAATTGGCCTCGTCCAAACTGAGTAGATCGTTCAGGTCAGCAGAGACAAACAGAACATCATTGGTCACGTCCCAATCATAAATTCCATCGCTGGTAGCTTGAGTGACCAACTGGTATCTTTCCTCACTTGCGGCAAGGGCTGCATCCCGTTCAATCTTGGGTGTAATGTCCCGAATTGCGGCCACCATACGCGTCGCGTAGCCGTTAGTATCGCGAATCGAGGTGCCGTGATCCGATACCCAGCGCCACTTTCCGCTGGCTACTTTGAGTCGGTACTCACATTCCCATCGTTTCTTCTTACCGGATATATGCGCCTCCAACGCTGACAAGTAAGAGGGCAAATCGTCGGGATGAATAATGTCTTGCCATACCCACGTTCTCTCTCCCTTAGGACCGGTCTCAAGCCCTAGGAAAGTCTCAAGTCGTGGGGACGCATAAAACTGGTCGTCGGTAATGTGCCAATCGTAGATTGCCTCTTCCGCAGCGTCTGAAACAAGCGCGTAGCGCTCCTCACTTTCTCGCAATGCTCTTTCTGCTTTTCGTTCGGCGGTGCGGTCCTGATAGGTGACCATCGTTCCTCCAGAGGCCGTTCTGCGATAGCTGATCGCTAGAATCTGCCCGTCTGCCATCTCATGCTCGAGCGCGCGCTCACCAGAGGCACCAATCTCATTCATTCGATCGGCCACTAGCCGATCAGTTTTGCCCGCGCCAAAATCTCCGCGTTCGGCGTTGAAATGCAGCAAATCTTCTAGACTAACACCACGGCGGCAGAGCTCTTGTGGGTAGCGTCGCATCTCGCGAAATGCGGGGTTGCAGTAAACCAGTCGGAGTGCGTCATCGAATATGCCGACACCCACATCCAGAAGCGCTATACCTTCTTCGTACCTGTCTGCTTGGCTTTTCTGGTCAGCGCCATTCATATCGCGTTCCCCCCCTGGAGAAGAATGACTGAGTCAAAGAGTTGAGTCAAAAAATCAACCGTAGAAGCTTGGTTTTAGAGAACACGAGCTATTGTAGAAAGTTCTTGCAATTCAAAGGGTGACGTAGCTTGCCGCTCCAGAGCTTACCAAGCCGACCAACCCGTTCCACCAGCCTTTAGGTCACGTGCGTTAGTTAAGACATCCCCGTAAGGTCCGCTTTGTCCGCAGAACGGTCATTCGTCGCAACTCTGTTCAATGTCTGCTTCGCGGACGAAGCCGCCTAATGCGGGTGCAGAAAATTTCGCGACGTCTCGCCCACCAAGTTGCGAAACTAGTCGCTGCAGTACAGCGTTATGTCCCGAAAGCGGTCATTGAGCTCTGCCAAATTGGCTCTAATCGAAATCGGTCGTTCGCTGCGCATGCGTTGAACGGCTGAGTTGCGGGACTTTGCTGCCGTTAGGTGTTTTGCAAACCAAGGTCTGCTTCCATAATGGGCATTCGATTGACTTCTTTCACTTTCGACGGGATTGTTTGGAGTGTGTTTGAGCAGTGGGGTGGCAATATTGGCTGATATTTTGGTTAGGATAGCCGCTAATGAGGTCGACATCGAAGCCGCACGTGCACTATGCCGTCAGTGGTTGGACTGGCATTGGAAAAACTATCCCGTCGATTGGCGACCGAAAGGGCCCGACCATCCGATGGACCCCGAAAAGTTCCAAGCAGTGATTGACGCCTTGCCCGAACTGCATGCACGTCCGCGAGGTGGCATCCTTATCGCCTCGGTAGATGGGAAACCCGCAGGATGTGTCATGTACGCTGAGGCCGGTCCAGGTGTCGCTGAATTCAACCGCATGTTCGTGAGTGAAAAAGGCCGGGGCCATGGTCTGGGTCGATTGATGTTGGAGAGAATGTTCGAACAGATGATCTCGGATGGTTATGAAAAAGTAGTGTTCTCTTCGGCGAAGTTCTTGACCCATGCAAGAGCGATGTATGAGAGCGCTGGTTTCGTCGATATGCTGCACCCCCCGGGTTTTCCGGATGAGTGGCGACAATATGTCTACTTCATGGAGCGTTCGCTAAAGCCAGCGGACTAAGGATTGTACCGAAGCCGCCAGCTTTCCCAAACACATGAGCCATTCGCAGCCTCGCGACAACCCAGACCTGAAGCTGCTATTCGTTAAGCTCTGGTCGAAGGCCTGCTTTGGTTCGGTCTTGTATGTGCCAACGCCTTGCAACGTGCGATGAATGGCGCCCGGGCTGTCATGCGGCGGGCCTTGTTGTGACAGGTAGCGGTCTGGCTCTTTATTGTGGACCTAAGATTTCGACGATGACCTGCTGCGGCGCATAATTGAATCAGGGCGCACCGTTGAATATAGTGCAATTTTGCACGTTACAGTCAGTATGGATTGCGCGGACCACGGTCAGGTGACAGGGACTGCTGGCCCCGCTCCACAAGGAGCTCGATGGCATCTGCAAGGTGTTCCTTGTCGATGTGGTGAGCGCCCCGCTCCACCCGGATCCGGTGGGCTTCGATCATTACATCTGCATGTCGAGTGCCCTCAGGTGGTTCGAACCGGTAGCTCGCCAGTTCGATGCGAAGCCCCAGAGGATCGCGAAAATAAATCGAGTCCATGAAACCGCGATCGACCGGCCCGGAATGTTCGACACCGCGCGCGTCTAGCCTTTTGGGCACTTGCCAGAAGGTCGCTTGGCTCACGTTGAACGCCAAGTGATGCAGTGATCCTGTGGCCTCGGGTACATGCGTGGGGTCGAGTTTGCGGTCCTCATTGGTGAAGATCGTTATCAGCCGCCCATCACCGGGATCGAAGTAAAGATGGCCTTCTGTCGGACGATCGAGATTTGGTTGATCAAAGATGAATGGCATACCCAAAACGCCTTCCCAAAAATCGATGGAAGTCTGCCTGTCAGCGCCCGTAAGGGTGATATGATGCACACCTTGCGTTTGAATTTTGCGAAGCTCACTGGTCATGATCATTTGGACTTTCTGTTTTTCCGAAGTGAACGGTGCTTTGCATTAAATCACCAAGAGATCCTTCAAGCAAAACATAACAATGGGCAGTACTGCGCCTAATCCGTCGTAAACCTCAGATAGTGTTAAGATCCGGTGTGGGCTGGACACGGAGCAGTCGTTCGCTGCGTGGTGCACGAATGACCGAGTTGCGGACAAAGCTGCCATCCATCGCCATTGATGCAATGTCCGCTTCCATTCGAAACACTCAGCTATTCCTTGGATCAGAGTTCCTTTGCACAGACACGAAGTTACCCAGATTTGGCAAATCATCAGGTTCAAGTGCTGAAGCGATACAAGTGACAACTCAAAGTTACCTGGCCTCTTTGATCTTAGAAGACTTGTGCTGGAGCAGATTGCGGAATTGATCCAGCGAGCCGATGCGGAAAAGCTTTTCGAGGCAGATTTCAGTGTGAAAAGGTTGCCAAGTTAATTCCGACTGTCCACATTGGCTTGGAAACGCCCTATCGCTAGGTGGGATACTTGGGTAAGTCCGCACAACCAACGTACTCGGAAGACGTAGCTGGGGCTATTCGGGCCGTAGGGACGTCCAACTTTATGCCAGAGTTGTTGAACCTCATGCGCGGAGCAGCTTCGTTCAAGGGCGCGTTTGTCAGCCTTCTGAACCCAGGAAAAGCGCCCGAACATGTCTATGACAATGTACGTGCAGAACGCCGCTCGGTCGTTGTGGACCGATGGCTTGATCGCGCTTGGTTGCTGGACCCATTTGTTGTTCGTTTCATCGGTGAACGCCACGAACCGGTGATGGTGCTGAGAGACGTGGCGCCAGACAGGTTTGCCAACTCCGACTACTTTCGCATCTACTACAAGACCCTGTTTCTAAGAGATGAGATGGGGGTTTTCGTGACAATTGCCAACGGCACCTTGTTTCTTTCCCTCGGTCCCTCGGAGGGAAGAACCCGGTTCTCCCGGCGGGATGTCGAAAGGCTAACGGATCTACATCCAATAATATCGGCGCTTTGCGAGCAGCACTTTCATCGCACCCCCTCATCAGGCCAGTTCGAAGATAGCGAGGTCGATTTCGATGGGGTGATCGACAAGGTTTGCAAGGGTTTGACACAGCGGGAGATCGAGGTGGTGCAATCCCTTTTGCGCGGGCACTCGACGCGGTCGATAGCACTTTTGCTGGACGTTTCCCCTTCGACGATCAAAGTGCATCGCAAAAACATCTACCGAAAGCTGGGAATTTCTTCTCAATCTGCCCTGTTTTCGATGTTCCTGCATTCGACCAACGACTAGGCCTACCCCTTTGGGGGTACAAGTCACCCCGCCCTTTGGAGGTATTCACAGGTTCGGTCTCATGGCTCTAAGCTGATTCTGCATACCAACAAGTGCAGGTGTCTGGATCAGACCATGATCGACGTAAAGAATGTGACAAAACGCTTTGGCGAAGGCCAAGCGGCCGTAACGGCTCTGGGAGACGTGTCGCTGACCATTCCCGAAGGAAGCTTTTTCACGCTTTTGGGCCCGTCGGGTTGTGGCAAGACGACGCTTTTGCGATTGATCGCCGGGTTCGAGCTTCCGACCGAAGGCGAGATTGCACTGGATGGCGAGTCGATCGGCCATTTGGCTCCAAACAATCGCCCCGTGAATACAGTGTTCCAGAACTATGCGCTGTTTCCCCACATGAGCGTGGCCCGCAACGTTGGGTTTGGCCTTGAGATGCTGAAGAGGCCCAAGGCCGAAATCGACAGCACCATCAACGAGATGCTGGACCTGGTCCAGCTCGGAGAGTTTGCAACGCGTCGTGTAGATCAGTTGTCAGGCGGGCAGCAGCAACGCGTGGCTTTGGCGCGCGCGCTGGCGCCGCGTCCCAAGGTTCTTCTTCTTGATGAGCCACTTTCTGCGCTGGACCTGAAACTTCGAAAAGGGATGCAGAGCGAGTTGAAGCGGCTGCAGCATGAGACAGGCATTACCTTTGTCTTTGTCACCCATGACCAAGGTGAAGCGCTGGCAATGTCGGACCAGATCGCAGTGATGTCGGCAGGTGCGATACGCCAAGTTGGCACACCGGAAGAGATCTACACAGCTCCACAAAGCAGGTTCGTCGCGGACTTTATTGGCGACACCAATATCGTGCATGCGACGTTGCTTGGCTTTGACGGGGATGCGGCAAAAATCCAATTTGGCGAGGGTTCACCACTCACGGTTCATACAGCCAGCACCTCGCTCACACCCGGCCCCGTGCATGTGGCTCTACGCCCTGAAACCATCCGCGTGGTTGATGAGAGTGCAGAGACGGCGCTCTTGCGAGGTGAGGTCGTAGACAGCATCTATTTCGGGGCCGGGTCACAGATGCTCGTGCTGTTGGAAGATGGCGTCAGCGTTCATGTCCAGGTTTCCACCCCACGCCCCGTCGGATCGCGGGTTGGCCTCGAATGTGACACCTCCATGCTGCACGTGCTGGAAGACTGATGAGTGCCGCTGCACATATCTCGCGCACCGACGCCGAAACGAGATTGCGCGCGGCCCAAGAAGAACGCGCGCGTCAAAGGCGCAGAACGCGGCTCTTCCTGCTGACCCCAGCACTCGGGATCATTGGCATCTTTGGTCTGTTCCCGCTCTCGATTGCCCTGGTTTATTCGTTTCTTGAGCCCGGAACATACGGCGGCGTTGAATGGGTGTTCTCCTACGACGCCTACGTGCAGTTCCTTTTCGAGAGGGACATCTTTGATGATACGCTGAGCTTCAACAGCGCCTATCTGCAAATCTTCGGGCGCTCCTTTGGTCTCGCCATCACCACCATGATTGGCACCCTGATCCTCGGGTTTCCCGTGGCCTACTTCATTGCGGCCCGCCCTCCGGAGCAACGCAATTTCTGGCTCTTCGCCATCACGCTACCGTTCTGGACCAACCTCTTGATCCGTACCTACTCGATGCTTTTGATCGTACGGGACGAGGGCTTTGTGAACCTGATGCTGATGAAGATCGGCCTGATCAGCGAACCGCTTGAGATGTTGTACACCGACGGCGCGGTACTTGCCGGGCTGGTCTACAGCTACCTGCCATTCATGATCCTCCCGATCTATGCCTCGCTCGAGAAGTTCGATTTTTCGCTGCTTGAGGCCGGACATGACCTCTATGCGATGCGTACGCAGGTTTTCCGCCACATCATCATCCCGATTACCCGCCCGGGCATCGTCGCAGGCTGCGTGCTGGTGCTGATCCCGGCGCTCGGGGCCTACATCACGCCGGAACTGTTGGGCGGTGGCAAGAAACTGATGATCGGCAACCTGATCGCCTTGCAATTCGGGTCGGGGCGCAATTGGCCCTTTGGGGCCGCGGCAGCGCTGATCCTGATGGCAGTTGTGTTGATCGCGCTCCTTGTCAGCCTGCGGGCAGGTGCTTCGAAGGAGGGTGGACATGGATAAACTGCTGTCGATATTCCGCCCGTCGACCGGGTCTCGCGAGTTGCGCAGGCAACCCCTGTTTACTGGCATGTCCTGGCTGGTTCTGTTGTTCCTCTACGCACCAATTGCCGTACTGGTCGTGTTCTCTTTCAACGACAACCGCTCTGTTGTGCGGTGGACCGAGTTCAGCTTGCGCTGGTACGCGGCAGCCTTGGAAAACGACGACATCCGGCGTTCGGCGATGATCTCTATTCAGGTTGCGCTCACGGCGACCGTGTTTTCCACCATCATTGCCACAATGGCAGCATTGGCAACAACGCGCGGGGGCGTCTATCGCGGTCGCTCTGCGGCCATCGCGCTCATAAACCAACCCCTGATGATCCCCGAGATTGTCACGGCGATTGCCACGCTGGCCTTCTTTTCGATCCTGCGCCAGCTCACGGGGGTAACCGGGATCGGCTGGCTGATCCTCGCCCACACGGTTTTCTGCGTGCCCTTTGCTTACATGCCGATACGCGCACGTTTGTCAGATATGTCCGTGACCTATGAAGCCGCCGCTGCGGATTTGTACGCAACACCCTGGCAAACATTCCGCCATGTGACGCTGCCGGTCCTGATGCCCGGAGTCATGGCGGGCGCCATGCTAGCCTTTGTCGTATCGCTGGATGACGTGATCATCACGCTTCTGGTGGCCGGCCCGGGCGAGACCACTTTGCCTATCTACATCCTCGGCCAGATCCGTCGTGGCGTGACGCCAGAGGTCAACGCCGTCTCGACAATCCTGATCGGGCTGACCGTGGCCATGGTCACGCTCACCTTCTTTCTGCAACGCAAACGAAAATAACAAGAAGCCCGCGTCGGTGCGGGACGCTAACCACTCAACGGAGGACTAAAATGAAACACTCACTACTCAAAGCCGCCGCTGTCTCAGCCCTCGCGCTTAGCGCAGCCTCGGCCCACGCCGAAGGCAAACTGAACATCTACAACTGGGGCAACTACACCAACCCCGAGATGATCGAGAAATTCGAAGCCCAATATGGCGTCGAAGTCACGCTGGATGGCTATGACAGCAATGAAACCATGTTGGCCAAGGTCAAGGAAGGCAACACCGGCTATGACGTCGTTGTGCCCGGCGACTACATGATTGCGATCATGGTTGGCGAAGGCCTGCTGGCCGAGATCAACGCGTCCGAAATGGAGAACTTCAAGAACATGGATCCGAACTGGGTCGATGTCTACTGGGATCCGGGTCGCAAGTATTCAGTTCCCTACCAGTGGGGCACCACCAGCTTTACAGTCGACAGCGCAGTCTACAGCGGCGACATCAACACGCTTGGTCTGATCTTTGATACTCCCGAAGAACTCAAAGGTCGCATCAACATGCTCAATGACATGAACGATGTGATCAACGCCGGTCTGCGTTACCTCGGATACCCGCGTTGCAACTCGAACCCCGATCAGATGAAAGAGCTGATGGCGCTTCTCGCCAAGGCCAAGGGCGACTGGCGCACGATGGATTATGCGGTGATCGAGAAGCTGACATCGAAAGACGTAGACCTGTCGCAAAGCTGGAATGGCGCTGCCATGCGCGCTCGGGCGGATCGCCCCTCGCTGCAATACGCCTATCCAAAAGAGGGTTTCACTGGCTGGATGGACAATGTTGCCGTTCTTGCCGATGCACCCAACATGGAAAACGCAAAGCTCTTTGTGAACTTCATGATGGACCCGGAGAACGCCGCGATGACCTCGAACTTCGCGCGCTATGCCAACGGTATCAAAGGGTCGGAGGCCTTTATGGACCCCGAGATGCTCAGCGCGCCTGAGATCGTCATGCCCGCCGATGCACCGGTTCCGGACTTTGTGAAGCCCTGCGATCAGGATGTCGTTGACCTTTACAACAAGGTTTGGACCCGCCTGAAGCAATAAGGCTTGAAGTCTCCTGAATGACGGCCCGCCGTTGGCCGGGCCGTCACTTTCCGAAGTTTCTTACTCTGACTGCGACCCCTTTTTGGTCGCCCTGCGGGAGCGTGGAAAATGCACGACAGCAAATCCGGCACCAGGCCCAAGACGGCGCGTGAGATCGGCATCATGCAGGGCTTCCCGCCCCCGCCTGAGAAGCGTCCTTCGCTCGAGAACTGGGACCTTGCTCCGTTCAATCGCTGGACTTTCCAGAACATGCGAAGCCTGTTTCCTACGGTAGATGTGCGTCCAGGACCGGAGACCCGAGAATTGAAACAGGCCCACCGCGACCTGTTGGAAATCGAATTTCAAACTTTTGACGACCGCCCCCTTTCCGTCGCGGCCTGGCTCTCTGAAAGCTACACAGATGGTTTCCTGGTGCTGAAGGGTGACCAGATACTTACCGAGATTTACGCCAACGATTTCACTCCAGACGCTACGCATCTGGGCCAATCCGTCTCCAAATCCCTGATTGGATCTCTGGCCGGTGTGCTCCATGGAGAGGGCAAGCTCGACCTCACGGAACCGCTTGAAAACATCGTGCCGGAATTGGCCGCGACAGGCTATGCCGGATGCACCGTGGATCAGGCGCTTGATATGCAATCAGGGGTGCGTTTCACCGAGGATTACGGCCTTCCGGACAGCGACATGACCCGCGTCGATGTGGCGTCAGGCTGGCGCCCCGTTCGCAAGGGTGAAATCAAGCCAACCATTCGGGACGTTATTCTGACATTGCCTCAAGTCAGACCCCATGGGCAGGTGTTTTCTTACCGCTCGATCGAGACGGATGTCGTAGCCTGGGCCTTGGAACGCGTCAGCGGAGAAGACCTTGCTTCGCTCTTGTCGAGCCGTATCTGGCAAAAAATTGGCTGCGTGCATTCCGGCTTTTTCACAGTGGACGACGCCAAGACCGCGCTCGCGGACGGTGGGTTCAACGCAACGCTGCGCGATTATGCGCGGTTCGGTCGGATGATGGCCGATGGTGGCAAAGTTGGTGACCAACAAGTGGTGCCGGAAAGCTGGGTTTCGGGGATTTGTTCGGGTGCGGACCCCTCGAAACATGGTGATCCCTATGACGTGCTGTCTCCCCAAGGGGCATACCGAAGGTTCTGGTGGGTTCACGACCCCGGTCGGGGCGTGTTCATGGCGCGTGGAGTTTTTGGTCAACTGATCTTCATTGATCTGATGGCGGACGTCGTTATCGTCAAGCTGTCCAGCTGGCCCGACTATCTGATCCAGTCCTTTAGCCACGATGCCGTGCGCGCTTGCGAGGCCATCATTCGCGCGCTTGGTTAGTTCGAAACCCATCTCAGACACACGAGGCCGCATGTCGCCGACGCCTGATCTGATTATCCTCAACGGCTCTCTTCTGACCTTTGACGAGGCCACACCAAAGGCTTCGGCATTGGCCATTCGGGGCGACACAATTGTGGCTGTCGGAGACACCGACGACATTCGCGCCATGGCTGGGGCCGGAACCAAAATCATCGACGCTGCCGGTGGCACAGTTATGCCCGGCTTTATTGACAGCCACGTGCACCTTTTTGGCGGGGCGGCCGAGTTGGGAATGCTGGACCTGCGCGAAACGATGGGCGCAGATGCTCTGACCAAGGCGTTGCGAACTTTTGCGGCTGAGCACCCAGAAGAACCTTTGCTGATGGGCGTTGCGGCCGATTACGAAATTCTTGGACCAGGCGTTAAAACCACTCGGCAATATTTGGATCGCATTCTGTCTGAGCGTCCCGTTGCGCTGATGTCGGCTGACCACCACACGGTCTGGGCGAACACAATTGCCTTGGAGAAGGCAGGCATTCTTCACGGCTCAGTTGTTCCCCCCGGTTCGGAAATCGTGATGGCTGGGGACGGCACCGCACAAGGTCAGCTGAATGAAACCGGTGCTTTTGGCCCGGTTCTGCGCCTGTCGCAACTGGGAGGACGTGATCTGCTGGGCTACGTCACAGGAGCGGATCCCGAGCCACCCGCAACGCCCAAAGAACGCGCCTTTGACAAAGAGGTCATCCTACGTGGCCTGAACCACTGTGCATCCCACGGGATTACGGGGCTGCACAACATGGATGGCAACTTTTATCAACTTGAACTGCTCAGCGAACTTGAGGCCGAGGGGCGCCTTCCGATCCGTGTTCAGGTGCCCATGCATTTGAAGAACACCGACCCTCTGGATCGGTTGCAAGAGGCCGATGAAATGCGCCGCCGTTTTGCGTCCAATATGGTTTGGTCAGGGCGGGTTAAGATGTTCATGGACGGCGTGCTGGACAGCTACACGGCGCTGATGCTTGCGCCTTATCCGGGAAAACCTAAGAGCTTCGGTGATGCCGTTTTCAGTGCGGAACACTTCAACGAAGCCTGTATTCGCGCTGATGCAATGGGGTTGCAACTCAGCACGCATGCCATTGGCGACGGTGCCGTTCGGCGTACGTTGGACGGTTACGAGGCAGCGCGCAACGCCAACGGCGCCCGAGATTCCCGACACCGCATCGAACATATTGAAGTAATAGACCCCGCGGACCTGCCCCGGCTGGTTGCCCTTGACGTCGTTGCCTCTCTTCAACCCCTGCACTCACCCGCAGGAGGATTGTTTTCCCCCTATTCCGCCGGAGATATTCTGACAGCGGAGCAAATCCCTTTTGCTTTTGCATGGAACAAGATCCGTGAGAGCGGCGCCAAAGTCTGTTTCTCGACGGATTGGCCAGTCGTCCCTGTCGACACAATGATGACGGTTGCCGGGGCCGTTAACTGCACTGAGCTGCCACCTCCTTGGCTGGACAACCGTCAAAGCCTTATGGCTACGCTGTCTGCCTACACGCATGACAATGCCTGGCTAGAGTTTAACGAGGACCGAAAGGGCCGCTTGAAGCCAGGATACCTGGCCGACATCGCCATCCTCGAACAGGATCTGTTTTCAATTGATAAAAACCAGTTGGCCCATGCGCGCATTGCGCTGACAATTTGCGGGGGAAGAATCTCTTTTGGAGATCTCCAAAGCTGATTCCGCCAGAGAGGCCATGAAAAGATTGTGTCAAAGTTTCGATGCTCCTCCTTTTCATCGTCGGTTGTCAGCCTTGGGCACCGCAATGCCGACATTGGCACACGGTGCAGCGTTCCGTATTTTGGGCTCAAACCTGCCCAATGCATCCGCGGCGTTTCCCAAAGAACACGCAACCTGACAACGGCCATTCAAGCCACCAGTAAACTGAGGCGTCAGCGCTGTGCTGATGTCTGGGATTGGCGGGAGGATTGGAGAGCAAACTATGTCAAGAGTCCAACTTCCCGCTGTTACCCCGAAACGAAGAGCCTGGAACAAGGGCCGGATCATCGGCCAGAAACGACCACTGTGGCCGAAACAGGTCTGGGCGATCCGCGCGCGGCTCGAACTGGCGGGCAACCTGCGCGATCTAGCACTGTTCAACGTGGCAATAGATAGCAAGCTTCGCGGATGCGACTTGGTGAAACTGGCCGTCACCGACCTAGTGAGGGATGATCGCGTCCGCGAAAGGGTGTCCGTGATCCAGAGCAAAACCAAGCGGCCCGTTCAGTTTGAACTCTCTGAAAACACGCGGGATACCATTGCCGCATGGATCAAGTCACCGGAGATGCTCGGCTGCCGTTTCATGTTTCCCAGCAGGTTTCATGACCGCCCGCATATCTCAACGCGCCAATATGGCCGGCTTGTGAGGGGTTGGGTGGCCGCGATTGGGCTAGAACCCAGTGGATACGGCACCCATTCGCTGCGCCGGATCAAAGCAGCTGAGATTTACCGCAAAACCGGAAATCTAAGAGCGGTTCAACTTCTGCTCGGTCACACCAAGGTAGACAGCACAGTACGGTACCTTGGTGTCGAACTCGAAGATGCGCTGAGCATTGCCGAGCAAATCGACATTTGATCCACGTTGGCGGGCGGCTCTTGCCGTTCGCCAATCCTGAGCGGACCTGCGTTCGCGGCGCAGCGGTGGGTGGGATCGAGCCCATACTTCCCCGATGCTGCATGCCGCACCAGAGGCGGCCATGCCGACCGTGCGGATTTTCGCCGTGAGCACAAAGTCAATGTGGGCATGGAAGCAGAAGCGGTTAAGGTGGGCGGTTTCCGGAGCTTGGCCGCGGATACGGCCTATGGTGGCTTTGTGAATTCTCAAATTTAAACTTCAGTGTTAGCATTTTCGAATGTCGGACACTTGCAACACTACCAGACTGGAATGTCCGATCTCTGGAAACGTGAGCGCGCTTGAAAATTCGTCGACGAGGAGACCCATGATGCGCCTGGCATTCGCACTTTGCATTGCCTTTGCTGTCCCGCTGATGCCCGCAAATGCCAGGGCGCAATCGGCGAGCTTTCAGGAGCGTATAGCCGGTGCCGAGGTTCGATCTGGAGTCTTCGACCTCTACCAAAAAGACGGCGATCTGTTGCTTGCGATACCGCGCGACATGTTCGAACGCAGCCTGATCTGGTACGCCGAAGTTTCCAGATATCCCACCGACGCAGTGGCATTCGGCGGAAACGCCTTGGGGGCCCGCCTGATCCAGTTGGAACGGCGGCCCGATCGGGTCATGGTGCGGTCCCTTTCAGGGACCTCGTTCGAAAAGGTTTCGGGCGATCCCTATTACACTGGCGGGCGTGACAAGCTTCGCCCTGTGAACCTCGCTGTGGAACGCGCCAACCTTGGTCCCATCATCGTCGATTTCCCGATCCTCGCGGAAAGCAACACTGGCGCCGTACTCGTGGATTTGCAGGAGGCGTTCGGGGGCGATATTGTGGGATACTCGGTCGCCGCCCAATTGGCATCCACTGGTCTCGTTCCTGGGCCGAACGACCCCGACCGATCCTACGTTGCTGAAGCATCGGTCTATCCCGACAACCTCTTTGTCCGCTCGCAACTGACCTTCGAAGCGACCGATCAGGCCGGGCTGGCACAGCCGATTTCGGTGGAAACGGCGCATTCGATTGCCGTATTGCCGGAAACCCCGATTGAGCGTCGCCCCTATGACGACAGGGTTGGATTTTTCTTCACCGAATATCTGGTTTTTGAAAGCGCGTTCGGCGAGGTGCAATCACGCGACCGTGCCGCCCTTCGCTTCCGCCTGGAACACGCCGACCCGGATGCACCACGCCCGTCGGACCCGGTTGAACCGATCGTTTTCTATCTATCCCGTGAAATCCCTGATCGTTGGCGTCCCTACATTCGCCAGGCGGTTGAGGACTGGCAGACCGCCTTCGAGGCCGCGGGCTTCACCAATGCAATCATAGCCCGTGACGCGCCAAGCCGGGATGAAGTCCCCGGCTGGTCCCCGGAAGATGTTCGCCACAGTGTCATCCGCTGGGTTGCACAGCCGGTGCAGAACGCGATGGGGCCGAACATCCACGACCCCCGGTCCGGCGAAATTCTCTCCGCCCATATTCTGGTTTGGCCGGACGTCTTGAACCTTTTCAGCCGCTACTACTATTTGCTGATGCACCGGACCGATCCCGCCGCGGCCAAACTGCCGCTGCCGGAGGAATTGCAGGGGCGCATCCTGCGGTACGTCGTGTCACATGAGGTGGGCCATACGCTCGGGTTGCGGCACAACCACCGCGCCTCGACGGCCTGGTCGACGGCACAGCTCAGGGACCCGTTATTCACTGCGGAGAACGGCAGCACGTCCTCCATCATGGCCTATGGGCGGTTCAACTACGTGGCGGAGCCGGATGATGGCGTCACGCAACTCATTCCTATCATTGGCTCCTACGATCGGCACGCCATCCGATGGGGGTATTCCTCCGATGTCGACGCAGAGGAGCTTGATTCCATCGCGGCGGAAGCCGAGGAGCGTCCGGAACTCATTTGGGGAGCAGGCGAACGTGGCGAGGAGTATCTTGCCCAGTTCGATCACCGTGTTCAGACTGAGAACATTGGGGCAGACAGGATCTTGGCAACGCGTGCGGGGATCGCCGCGCTGCACGCGAGCCTTGCGGCGTTGCCCCTCGCAGTAGAGGACGCGCGCAATCCACAAGCCATGCTAGAGGAGATCTACGGAGACGCGCTCAATCGCTATGTCGGTATCGCTGGAAGCGTCGGCAAGCTGATCGGCGGTGTTACACAGACCTCCGGCGACGACCGACCGTTCGCCTATGTAGACCCTGAAGAGCAGAGGAGAGCCGTAGAGTTTCTTACCGGTGAAGCCATCCATGGCCTCAATGCTTTTGCAGACCCGGACTTGCTCGGACGTTTTCGGCCCATCGGAGGGTTGATTTCGGTCGAAAACGCAGCGGCGCAGATCATGGACGAAGTCATGAACCGGAAGAGCGTCAGGATGGTTTACATGCAACGTCGTCTCCTGGGCGACACAGCCATGTCGCTGCAGGAATACGTCTCGCTGGTCACCGAAACACTATTGAGCGATCTGCCGTCAAAGGAACTGGTTTCGCCAGCGCAGAACGGTGCAATAATAGCCTATATCGACATCCTGACCGACCTAACCACCGAGGATCGCAATGCCGAGGATCTTGTCGCACTGGTCGATGCCGAGTACCCGTTGGAGGTTGCCATGGTCGCAGTTGGCGGACTGAAGGGAACCTCCATCGGGGAGATAGCGAGCGCGGAACTCGACCGTGTGAACGCTATGCTGGGTAAGGGTCTTTCCGAACAAGGCGCAGAGAAGCAGTAGCGGTGCTGGCTCGTCGGTCCAGCGCAAGAATTGAAGGTCCAGAAACAACATATTCTGTTTGACGAAGTCTGATGGCGAACTAAGCTTGGGTTTAAGCTGGTTGATATGGAAATCTGTGAGGACATTTTCAATGCTAAAAACTATCGGCGCCTGCCTTGTTTTCGTGGTTGCAGCCAATGCTGCTCAAGCCTTTGACAGGCAGACAACCAACGCCCTCAAAACCTGTCACGACTACCTTTGGCAAGTTCCCGAGTTCGCGGATCTGCCCAATGCTGCGATTTCGGTGTTCCCCGCTTCGGAAAACGGCGACACCATCGTCGTGAACTGGAATGTCAACTGGGACCAGCCGACAATTCAAGCCGCAGGTAACTGCACGGTCATCGGCGGCAATGTCGAAGGGTTCGAGGATTACACCAAGTGACATCGCAAAACAGACGAGCTCTGGCACCGGCAATTGCCATCTGTCTAAGTGTGCTGGCCGCCTGCGACTCCAGCGAAGACGAGGTGCGGACGGCCGCGACTATCGGGACCTCGGCTGCGCTTGCAGCCGAAGTCGCTGAGGAAGCCAACAAAGCGACGGATTACGATGCGATCGCACAGGAAGCTGTCGCCAATGTTGATACATCCGATTTCGATGCGCTTACGAAATAATCGCGTTGTACAGGGGCCGGATGAGCTATGAAATGGTTGGCGTGGACTGGGACCTTGTCCTGTCTGGCCTTTGCGGTCGTCGTTCTGGCCGTTCCACAGGTTCGGTTCCTGTTCTTCGGGCTTCCGGAGCAACGGCTGGAAGGTAGCGTATTTTCCAAAGCCGAAACAGGATCGGCGCCTGTTGCCGAGGCGAACCGAGTTCAAGTGGAAGAGGCGTTGCGAGATGCGGGCCTGAGCGAAGAGCCAGTTCTGGGCGACATTTCTATCTCCGGTCATCTCGCCCGCCTCGATGACGGTGTGGTCACATCCGAGCAACTGATGGAGTATGCCGAGGGGCTCAGGACGCTCGCTCTTCGAACCGGTGATTTCGGCCGCCAGATTCCATCGACCTTCTGGGACGTGGATACCGACCAGTTGCGCGCAGATGGTTGGGATGCCTATCGCGTTGTCGACGCGCTTGCGTCAGAAGAGGGCGAACCATACCTTGAAGCGCTCGGCGGGGCCTACACCCGGTTTCACGCCTTCAAGCTGGCCGATATGTCAGGGGGCGGCACTGATGACACAGCGCTCGACACGGCGCTTGACCTGTTCGAGGCAGCAATCAAACTGATTGATATAGTTCCGCCGGAGCACATGCTGGAGACTTCGGAATACATTCGCGGAAGGGAGCAGGCTGCGCTCTACCTCTGGCAGCAATTGATTGTGGGGTCCTCGCGCCGCAACCCACTCACACATATCAAGCTGTTCAACCACGGATTCACCACGCGTTTCCATGTCGGAACGATCTGGCAATACGAAACCGGGATCGCACTGGACAACTCATCGATCTGGGGCGTTTCCGGCTTCGCACCCGAATTCGTTGGCCCGCCGGAGAACAACAACCAGGTCGAACATATGTCGATCAGCATGACGGTTCAGGGCATCCTGCGAGAGCCGCTTCTAGTCCTTGAGGCTTTTGAGGAGTTCGAGACTCTTTCCGGATCGGCCACCGCAGCCGAGGCAGTTGCCGACGACGCATTGAATGCTGCGATCCAGCAGGCGTTCATTCCCGGTTTCGAGGACGATCTTCCGTCTGCAATTGCTGCGCTGCGTGAGCAACTGCATGAGCGCTAATTGTTTCAATAGCCAGTAATATCTGCAGCTTGCAAAAACGGTTTATGAAACCCACCTGTGACCAGCACATCTTGCCGAACAAGGTGCCCTTTGCGGTCGTCCGCTTAGAGTTTTGACTAACGGCCGCATTGCGCCGTTCGCTGCACGCGGAGTTATGTTGCACTTGCGAAGCCGTCACAATGCGAGAAGGCTGGCAAAGCTCAGTTAGCCGTCGTCTGGCTGAGTCTGGTGAGCGGCGGGTTTGTCCGCAACCTGTAGATTGCAGCTGACAACCTCGCTGCATCCCGAGCGAATGGCCGCGCTTCACGCCGCATGGCGGCGCTGAAGATGATGCAATCGCGGCGATTATTGTGCTGCGAGCGCACGCAGCGAGAAATGGCAATGGCAGCCTTGGGCTCGAAGCGGTCGTTCGCTGCACTAGGCATGATCGTCCGCTTTGCGGACAAAGCCGTCGCTCAAAAACGGAACAAGGCGAGCATGTGGTGTTGCTCGGCATTGGCTTTTGTGATGCCACCCCCAACGTTGCTGGAATTATGCAGTCACCGTAAGCTTTGGTGGACGGGAGGATTCGCATGAGACTTATTTCTACAGCGGCGGCCATAGCTTTGGCTGCGACTTCGGTACACGCACAAAGCTACGATGTTGTAATCCTGAACGGTCGGGTCATGGACCCCGAAACTGGGTTCGACCAAATTGCAAATGTCGGGATCAACAACGGTTGGATCACAGCAATAACGACCGAGGCTGTCGAGGGCGAGGAGACGATAGATGCCACCAACCACGTCGTTGCACCCGGATTTATTGATCTTGAACAGCATGGGCTTGATCCTTGGGGTATCAAGGTAAACCTCCGGGATGGTGTCACCACGCAAATGGACTTTGAGGTGGGTGCGGCCAACATTGGCGAGTGGTACGACGCGCGGGCCGGTGTCACCCAAGCGAACTATGGGACTGTTGTAGGACAGGAATATGCGCGCATGCGGGTCCACGACGGGCTTGTGCTCGAAGGTGGAGACATCGATTTTCGAAATTTCTTCGCGCTTCGTGCAGAATCCGTAGAAGATGGAGTTGAAGGCTGGTCTTCGGTACCGAGCAACCGCGAACAGATGAACGAGATAACAGCGCAGCTCGACGAGGGTTTGCGCCTGGGAGCCATAGGCGTCGGGTCGACCATCGGCTATGCCCGTGAAGGCATTACCACCTATGAAATGTTCGAAGCGCAACGCGCGGCCGCTCGCTATGGCAGGCTCACCTCTGTCCATCACCGATTTCACCCGAGCGCATCCACACCGACCGAGACCCAGACTGGTGTGAATGAAATCCTTGTCAATGCGATGGTTCTGCAGGCACCGCTGCACATCCATCACGACAATGACTACGGTTGGTGGGAGAACCAGGAAAAGCTGCAGATGGCGAGAGACCAAGGCTACAATGTTTGGTCCAGCTATTACCCTTGGACAGCCGGTTCGGGAAACTACGGAGCCTCGATTATCGCCCCTGAAAACTGGGAAGGCTCAATGGGTTACAAGTACGAAGAAACCATCTTTGACCCTCAGCTCAATCGATACGTAACCAAAGAAGAGTTTCTCGAATTCGCTGAGAATGAACCGGGGCGAACTGCCATTGTTTTTAGCCCACCAAGGGAGCAATGGTTGAACGATTGGATCACTATCGCGGGTTATGGGATTTCAGGTGATGGTATGATGGGTCTCGATGTCGAGGGTCAGCCTTTGAGCTGGGAATCGCCATATGAAGACTATGCCGGGCATCCAAGGTCGGCAGGCAGCCATGCACTTGTGCTTCGGATGGCGCGAGAAGCGGACGTGCCACTGATGCTCACATTGACCCAATTGAGCTATATTCATGCTAAACGCCTTGGCGATACCGGTTTGCGTGCGATGCAAGTACGCGGACGCATGCAGGAAGGCATGGTGGCTGACATCACAATTTTTGATCCTGAAAACGTCACTGAAAATGCGAACTATACACTGGGGCAGCAGGGCTTGCCGTCTACTGGAATTCCCTTTGTTTTGGTGAACGGAACCGTTGTTGTCCGCGATAGTGTTGTTCAGCGAGATGTTTTTGCAGGGCAAGCCATACGGTTCCCGGTCGAGGAAGAGGGACGATTTGTACCTGCTGGTCGCGAGCAAATCATGGGGATTTTGACACCGGATACTGGTACGGCACGCCCGACATTACTGCAGGACATCACAAATGATGAGGCGAAACTTGAGCGCAATACACCTGCCTCGAAACAGTTCGCATATGTCAAACCAAATGATCCTTTCGACTGGTTTTCGCCTCGAAACGGCCTCGACGACAGCGCACTGTTCTTCTGCGTGGTGCATGGGCGCTACGAGGACAAGAACACCGCTGCACGAGATTGGGCACTGGCAATGGCAGCGAAGCGAGGCGGTGATCCCAGCAAAAGGTTTGATCCGCTGGAAACTCAATAGGCAAGGGTGGTAAATCAACTCCGTTGACGCTGATAGAACTGTGGGCGCTTCGGCAACATATTGGGCTTGGTTAGCGGTGCTGACGTCGTCTGCTTTGGGCTCAATGCGGTCATACAAGTGTTTTGATAGTAACGTCTGCTTTCAGAAGGAATACGCTTTAATCATGCATTTTAACTGCGTTCGACAACGGCGGTTGCGCCCTCCCGCAACCACTTGGGTCCAACAGAGTCTCGAACAAGCCGCCGCAAGGTGGCTTTTGTCGTTCTGGACCAGCCCAATCATTGCTGCCAGCGCACCCTCCAGTTCGATCTGCACGCCATCCCGTTCATGTTGGACCGAGACACGTTCGATCAGGCTCCGAATGATCTCCAAAGCCCCTTTGCGGATCGACGGATCCGATAGAGCCTGCGCCAGATCTGCGACCTTGGAGCGATAGAGTTCGGACAGATTTGGGTGCAGTCGCACCGGTGAGGGCGCAAGTTCGGAGAGCTTCGTCTCAAGATCGGCAATCTGCGCTTCGAGTTCCTCGAGCCGTGTTTGAAGGCCGGGGCTACGAATGCCCTCTGCGATTGCATCATAAAACCCATTCAGTTTGCGCGCAGCTTTGTCCCGCTCGGATTGCAGACGCGTCCGGGCTACCTCCGCTGTGCCTGCTTCTGCGTTGGCGGCTTCGCTGAAGGACTTGATAAAAGTGGCCACTGCGTCGGGCTGCATCAGACGCTGACGAAGCAAATCCAGAACGGGGTCTTCCAGGACATTGCGACGAATGGATTGCTTATGGGAACAAGTACCGAGTTTGCGAGCGGCAGAGCAGGCGAGGTAGTCGCGCCCGACTGTGGCGAGTGGCCCTCCGCAGGTGCCGCAGAATGCAAGACCTGTCAAAAGGTGCTTCTTGCGACGCTTCTCCCAAAACTTGGTTTCCTTGATGGCTTTGACGCGGGGCTCGGCCTCGATCTCGCCTTGCCGCTGTTTGACTGCCTCCCAAAGCTCATCCCCGACGATCCGCAGCTCGGGGACCTCAGTGATGATCCATTTGGCCGATTTATTGAGACGGGACACACGTTTGCCGGTCTCGGGGTCCTTGATATAACGCAGCCGGTTCCAGACCAGGCGGCCGATGTAGAGCTCATTGTTGAGAAGGCCCGTCCCACGCACTCGGTGCCCTCGAATGGCCGTGTCACGCCATAACTTGCCACGGGGACCGGGAATACCTTCGGCGTTCAGGCGGCGCGCGATGGCTTTGGGAGAATGCCCTCGGAGAACTCTTGAAGCACCCGTCGGACATCCCGCACCGACGCGGCTCCTTCTGGCCCGGTGCAGAAACGCGACTACGGAACCCACCGGTCGACGTATGTCTTCAGACACTCGTCTGACCGGGGACCGCCGAGACCGTACGCGGTCAAAGCGGGGCAGGTGAGAAGCCTGCGGGGAAGCGGCTGGCCTCCGACAAAAGGCATCGCGCGGATACGAACCTGAAAGCGAAGGGCCTTCTCCCGCAAGACCGGGGGGAAGGAGCGGGGGCCGGATATTGTCTGGCAAGCAAGGGCGAAGATGTGTTTTTGGTAAAAACGGCCGTGGCAATCGCCTCAGCACTTCCTCTTGTATACCATTACATCTCCATGGCAGCTTTAGGTTGCAACCAGCCGCCAATGCACGGTCGCACTGACTAAAAACCAAATAGCAACTGCGACACTAGCGTGCTGACGCTGTCCGCCTTTCCTGCAGATTGATGCGAATTTGGCGCTGTATTAAGTGTGTTACTTCTGGCTGAGCAGAGTTGAGTACGAATCGGCCTCATTGCATTTCCCCTTGTGCTCATTGATCCGTGTCAAGATTTGCGCGGGCAAGAAGTGGTACAGTCAACGGTAATTCAGGGGGGCTCATGGAAGAGTTGATTGAAATCGGAAGATCATTCGTCCAGGCCATGCGTGAGCGCAGGGGCCTTGGAAGTGTTGATGAGATGTATGCCGAAAACGCGCAGTCGATAGAGGCTGTTGTGCCTCCGGTTCGACAATTCCGCGTAACAAAGGGTCGAGAAGCCATCAAAGGAAAAAGAGAGGATTGGTTGGCGTCGCATGAAATCCAAGAACTAGAAGTGGATGGCCCCTACGTCCACCCACCCAACCGCTTTGGAGTGCGCTTCAGAGCTGAAGTGATTCAGAAGGCTACGGGTGAGCGTATGACCCTGCGCGAGATCGCGGTGTATTCGGTGGCGGAGGGCAAGATTGTGCTGGAAGAGTTTTTCATGCTGCCGAAGTAAGAAGAACGAATAACAACATCGGCTATTGGCTGGTTCAATCAATGCGCACGGCTTTCGGGCGAAGTGAAATTCCGGGCGGAGGTCGGGAATGCAACACAGAACAGTGGCATATTATGTAGGAGTTGATGTTGACGACGCGTCGATTTTGGAATGCGCTGAAACTGCCCATATCCAGAACGCGCAGCGCCTCTGCAGCTTCGCCACGCACATCGGGCTCATTATGAGCTTCGGCAAGGTTGCTGACTTTTGAGTGATAGATTGCTGACATGTTGGGATGCAGCACAGGTTGGGGCGCTGGCGCCGCGTTCAAGTCATTTTCCAATTGGGCTTTCCTCGCTTCCAACTCAGCCATTTTGTCTTTGACGGTCGATGCTGTAGCGCCGTCTATCAGTGCTTGGACGAGATGTTCCAGAGCGTGACTTGTCTTGGCGAGTTCAGCTGCTTCGGATGCATGAGACGTTTGTAACATGGCTCGCAACTGATAGGTCTCTGCGACGAACTCTTTGCAAAATGCACGGAACAGTTCTGGGGCCATCAAGTGATCGGAGAGGACGGTGAGCACCCGGACTACAACCTTGGTTCGTGCAACGGACTTACGATTGTTGCAGGTGCCTTTGCTGCGCGCAGCGGAGCAGCCGATGTGTGTTTGCGAAATCACTGCAATGCCACCGCCGCAGGCACCGCAGCGAAGCAGTCCTGACAACAGGTGTTTTGCGCGTCGGGCGTTGCCCATAGCGCGACTCAGGTTGACCCGCTTGGGGAGCGTGGTTTGTTGCTGGCGCGACTTTGCAGCGTCCCATAGTTCCTGTGGAATAATGCGCAATTTCGGCGTCGGCACTGAAACCCAGTCTTCAGGCGAGTTGAGCCGTAAAATCCGGTGCCCGGTTTTAGGATCCTTGACGTAGCGACGCCTGTTCCAAACCAAGCGTCCAACGTGGAGTTCATTATCTAATATACCGGTGCCACGGCTTATGTTGCCGTGAATGGTGGAAGCGCACCATGCTGTTCCTCGCGGCACAGGAACGGTTGAAGTCTACGCTGGAAGCGAAGGCACTCTTGTTCGAGGAAGCTATTTCCAGATTCTCGGTACCAGATCGCGTGGAACTGCTCATTTTTACAATAGTATTTTTCTGAATCCTGTTCCTCGACAGCAACATTACATCGCTGGTTCGCTTCTGTCAGTTCACCGATTGCCTTGTCAGATACAGGCCTGTAGAGCGCGGGCAAATCGGTTTCGTATCTGCCTGTGAATTTATATCGCAGAGCCGAAGAACTTGTGCCGATTTTGAAAGAGCAGACGAATGCGCATAGCCGTTACTTTGTAGCCACCTTCCCGGCGTGGCGGAGTTTTTTCAGCATCGCGTCAATGATGGGTTTTTCGGATTCCGTGGCGGCCAGCAGATCGCTGCGAAGGCCATCTGGCCGTACGCCGCCGAGTAGGAACGGTACCCATATCAGATATCCTGCTCTGATAGCGCAGCAGGCTAACCGAGTACGGATATTGCGGTCCGAATTCATCAAAAGGCCTTCGGAAAGCCGAGGAAGCCTTCGTTGAAGTTCAGCCAGAAAGTTGAAGTCCAGATCCTCGGGCCGCGTTTGTTCGTCAATCGGCAGAGAACCGTGCCGCGCCCGGCGCACGAAAAAAGCAAGAACTTTACTTATCAACTGGTCCTGCCTTAGCGCATCCAGAGCATGCAACCCGTTCTCAAAATAAAAGTCATGGGTTATTTCCTCGGTTCGAAGCGCCGAATCGTATCGGGCTGGGTGGATTTTTCGCGATTCGGACTTCTCGACAAATCGGTACTCCCCGAGAATGGCAGATGTCATAGCGATCCGTTCGGCCAACGGAAAGGCGCAAAGATTGAAGACAGCGTCTTCGACGTGTAGCCCCAGCGTGAATTGCAGGCCGTTTTCTAGAAGAAATCCGCGGCGATAGATGTTGGAACATACGGACAAGTTGGCAAGGCTTTCGGGCTCCTGCGCATAGTTGACACCCGCGTCGCCTACTGACGCTGCGTTGCGTTCAATTGCCTCGCCGTCGCGAGTCACAATACCGGTACCGATATCGGCATAACTGTCGTGCATGGCACGCAAAATAGTAACGATCCCCTCAGGATGATAGAAATCGTCTGCATCCCAGAAATGTACATAGTCGCCGCGGGCTGCAGCGAGCCCGGTGTTGCGGGCCGCTGAAACTCCGCGGTTCTTCGCATGCCGGATCAATTTCCAGTTTTGGCGGGCACAGTATTCGGTGGCGACATCGGCGGATCTATCCGTGGAGCAATCGTCTACGACTATCACCTCCTTGAACGGATAGGCGCAGGCGGTGATCGCGTCCAATGTCTCGTCGATGTGCTCCTCTTTGTTGAAAAGCGCGACGACAATACTGATGCGCGGTTGCACTTCGTCGAAGGCCGACCGACGCGGCACAGACCAGGGTTCGGCCGCGAGCGAGGCGCGTTGTACGGCGCGCAAGCGACGCCATTCCCCATCCTTGTCGAACCGTCTCCGAAGCCGCTCTTCAGGGCTCACACGGTCAGTAGCCGCCTCGATAATCAGCTGCTCCCATTGGGCAAAGATTCGTTCCGGTTCGTAAAGCTCGCTCTCCTCCAGAGCAGTGTCCGCCCATCGTTTTCGGGCTGCGTCATCCGTTGCCGCGCGTAGCATCGCTGCAGCCAGATCCTGGACTTCGTCCGCCCCGCATTCGACCAGCAGGCCATTGTGCTCGTGGACGATCATTGAGTTTGTGCCCGGGCAGCAGGCGAAGCCGATAGACGGCAAGCCATGGCGCGCGGCCTCGGCGACGCAGTTTGGCAGGCCTTCCTCCTTCGACGCGATGACATGAACGTGGGACCGCCCGTATTCACGCCCAATGTAGGGCGTTGGGGAAAAGAGCTTGACGCGCCCCTCCAGTCCTTCTCTCGCAACGAACTTTTCCAGTTCTGGGCGCACCTGATTGCGGACTCCCTCTGCGGAAAAGATGTGGAAATCCCATTCGGGCAAGTCGTCCGCTATCAGGGCGAAAGCACGCACTGCGGCCATCACATTCTTCACCCTTTTCAGACCACCTATATTCAGGAAGATCCTGCGGCCGTTGCCCGACCTGACGGTCAGATCTGACGGCTCGGCAGGTGCGAAGGCATTGGGGAAAGCAACGGAATCTTTCCGAAGCGGCAGGGGCAGGCTATCACGATATTGAGGCAGCGTGAAGCGGACGCGTGTGCAGACGGACATCATCGCAAGTCGCTCCAGCCTTGCATGTTCAAGGGATATGCCCTTCTGCAAGGCCCAGTTGTTGTTGATCACCCGTTCCGGGTTGGACCCTTCGTGCAGGACAACCGGGACGCCGGTTTGACAGGCCGCAAGGATACTAGGGGCCTCTATGGACGTTGCATAGAAATAGACAATTACATCAGGGCGAAAATTCTCTATCCCGCCAGTTAGCGATCGGGCCGATCCGTCGAAAGGAACGTGCTCGACATCGTCGTTTAGAGGATAAAGTGAGCTTCTTCCTGGCTGATCACGATACGAAACTGCAACCACATGACCCTGCTGAGCCATTTGGTTTGCTAGATTTGCCGCGGTCCGCTCCATCCCGCCCGCGCCGAACAGAAGACTTCGGCTGACGATCGAAATACGCAGCGCCCCATTTCGGTCATTCGGGAATATCTTCGTCAAATCTTGCATCTACCTAGTAGCATCTTTTGAGGCTTCGCCCGAATGGCTTTGCGTAGAGCGCCATGGCAAGGAGAGGCGCTTCAGTCTTTTCTGGATCGACCTCTTGTATTTTTCCTTTTTACTCATTTTCTTCTCGCTCTTTGTCTCCTGTTGTAGTTTTTGAAGCCTCGCGCGTTCCGCATTGAGCCGTTCGATTTCTCGCGCCAGTTTCTTGACTTCAGTCTCGTTCGAACGTGATCTCGCAATCGCCGCATTCCGCTCCTTGTCGAGTCGGGCGACATTGGCCTGTAGGGTGGAAAGTTCAGTGTTTAGGACATCTGCAAACTTGGTTTGGATTGCGTCACGCTGCAGTTTCTTGGCCTGCGACGAGAGTCGAACCTCGATTTCCCTCTGGAGTCGAAGTTCGTAGGCTGAGTTAATGGAGTCGATTTCCCGCAACTCCGCAAAAACGGTATCACGGTTGAATTTAGAACCCTCTATCTCATTAATTAGTGACGCGATTCGGCCGGCCAAGGGGTTAGAAACAGGCTGTGCTCGCAATTCTGAACGATTGTATTTTCTTTCGACAAGACGCTCGCGCGCCTCCGGGCTTAACGGGCACGGTGTCGCGTCATCGCCTACATAACTCCATAGTTTTTCGATTTGCTCGACCGGCGCTTTCAGCAACTTTTCATAATGCAGGACGTAACAATTCGCTGCGCTGTCGCGCAGAGCCATGTAGCTACGAACAAAATATGTCCATTCACAAATTTCCCGCGAACGGCCGGTCGCTTGATGGAGAGATTCTATGGTCGAACCGGCGTTTCGGGCGCAAAAGACATATCGAGGAACAATACCGACGTTCTGAAACGCCGAACGGTAAACTGGCAGAAGGAGAGACACACGCGGGTCCTTGAATCCCCAAAGCTTAGGATAGGCAGAGGAGCAATCTGCCAAGTGTTCGCGCAGATCTTGCAGCTCCGGTGAAATCGTTTCTCGGTGGATTTCGCCGAGCGGCCCAAATTCAAGGGACGCGTCGAGTTTGTCAAGAATCCGCTTGTTGATTTCGACAAGCCGCCTGTCCTCGAAGTATCCTTCGGGGTTCATCTCGTTGGGCCGTTCCAGGGTCTTTTCCATCTCGACGCCCAGCTCTCTCAGAATCTTCGCACAAAGCGATGTGCCGCTACGCCCGCTACCAAGAATCACGACTGCGCGGTTACCCGTGTCCTTATCGGTCGAATAGATAGAAGGCACTGCGCGGTGTTCTGACATTGGGACATATCCTCGAGTGGGTTCTGGGCCAACAATCGTCCCGCCACAATGTAAGGTATTATTTGCAACGCCGGATAGAATGCAAGGACGGTGATTGTTGTGTTTACTACGATGTGCCTTTAACAGTCTTTATTGACCAGCTCAAATGCTGGAGATCGCCCGACAGAGGTCACACCAGCGTGCCATTCCAGAAATTTCGCATTGAGAACTTGGAGAAACCCTTCTTTCCGCGGCATGTCGTTGCATGCGCGAATTTTGAGCCGACGGCACTGGCACAGTCGCGCCGGGCGCCGCGCTTGAAGACACGGTTTGGGTTTGTCGGCTCGGCAGAAGGGTTCGACCTGCTACGCTTCGAGGCACCAACGCTTGCGCTCAACCCAAACACGGCACCGGCGGTTCTGGCCTCTGGCCTGATCGATGCGTTAGTCGTCGAATCCGCTCTCGACGACCTTGGCGGAGAGTGGAAACTTTCTTTCTTTGACTGGTCGAGCGCAGGGCAACAGGCTCGAGACTTGATGCGTCTGGCGGCCAATGCCGGTGTGCCGCGTATTGCTCTTATGAGAGGGAATCGTGGACAAGTTCCCCTTTTCGCGCCCCTTGCGATCGAGGCGGATCATGTCTTCGTCTCGGATCCAGCTGTTCAAGATGCGCTCCGCTGCCAAGGGATTGCCGCGGAACTGATCTCGGCAGCATTTCAACCTGCTCTCTATCATGGTTTCGTTGCTGGCCCGGAGCATGCGCCTAGTGCCTTTCGACTTCTGTCGCTTGATCTGGCGCGCGTTGTAACGGATTCTAGAATCGAGGAACTGCTTGACAGCCTTGCTCCATTTGGTCTTTCCCTCTGCTCCGCCGATCATGTCGTAAAGAAATTCCGTGTCGATTTGCTGCCTTCGACTTTAGTCGATGCCTGCCTTGGCACAGTTTCGGCAGACCAACTGCGCCATCTGTTCGCGGCGTCCGATCTGCTTGTCCAGATCGCTTGGCCAGATCGCGACCCGGGGCCGGACGTGCAGCATGCACTTCATGCTGCCGCAAGTCGGTGTGCTGTCGTTATACTAGGTGAGATCGCTGAAGATGACCCGCGACGTGGTTTCGCTCAGATAGTTCATAACCCCAGAGAGCTTCGCGCCTTCATTAGCCGTTTCAAGATGGACCCTGTATGCGCACAGATGAGCATACAGTCGACATGGCGCAAGGTGCACCGAAACCATTCCGCGGGTTCGTTTGCGCTGCAACTAGCTCGATGCGTGGACACGGAGGCTACCGAGCCTCTTGGCCCGCGCGCAACGGTTGTCTCCCCCACCTACCGTCCCGGTCAGATCGAGAAGGTGCTTCAGATGTTTCGTGCGCAGACCTGGTCGAACAAGGAATTGATTGTTGTCGCAAACACCGACGATCCCGGACAGTGGGACAGCGCCGCCCTTTGTCCAGAAGATTGCGAGCAAATAGTGTTTCTACCGCGTCGGTTTAGCCCCTCGACTGCGCTAAATCTCGGCGCTGCTCGTGGCGGCGGTGACTACGTTATTCGCATGGACGACGATGACAACTACGGTCCAAACTACGTCGAAGATCTCATGCTAGGAGCAGCTGCGTTGTGGCCGGACGTGATGGGTAAGAGGGCGGCATTCTTCCACTATGTGGATGACGGTCGCTTACTTATGATCCCTCCAGTGAACAGGCCGGAATTCTATCAAAGCTCTAGGATCTTCTCGGGCGGCGGCCATCTGGCAGGCTTTTCCCATGTCGTTCAACGCTCCTTGTTGAAAAGGTTGGGATATCCGGAGGGAGTCCTCGCCGCTGCTGACACCAGTTTTTTGGCCGCAATCGAAGATGAGGGCAATCTTCTATGTCTCCGCGCAGATGCACTGAATGCAGTGGTTGAGCGCAGAGGAGACAGCAGTAGTCATACTTGGCATGATGCGCCCGATTCCAACGACGAGATCTTTCAGGAACTGAATTTAACCCTTGAAGGGTTATTGGGCCAGATCGAACCGGGAACCTAAATCGGTCTACCTTTGAATTGCGTCTGTCTTGATCGGTTCGGGATTGCCTATTTGTCCCGTTCTTCGAGGCAGTTTTAGGTGTCAGATATGTAGAAACCGCATCCGATTGAGTTTAGGCATGCGCCTGCTCGTTAAGGAAGGCAATACGCATATTAAGACGGGTCGGAGGAGGCTTTGTGATTTAATCAAGTTTTCGAACTAAACGTATGAGGTTAGGCTCGAGGCCCACACTTAGGTATTTAAACTGTCAAGTGACACGGGACGAGGTAAGCGCACCGGTGTAAAGGATTTGGGGCAAAGCCGGGTTCCCATGCAGCTTGGCTTGATGATTGACGAATGAACTGAAGAACACGGTTTGAAGGTTTACTTCTCGGCATTGGTAGGTTGCGGCGCCGACTTTGTCCTAGTTAAAAACCTAAAGGCGCTTGAATATAAACCCTAGATCGTGGCTGACCGGCGCTACACATGGATCACGAAACGCCAAAACTTTTGAGGCCACCACCTCGAAAGTACTTCCAGCCACAAAAGCCCCAAAGCGACTTACGCCTTACTTACGTTCAGCGAGTGTTTAATGTTCCTTCCACTCTATGGCCCTGGTCTAGATCAAATGGAGATGGCTTTTGCAAAGTTGAAGGCACTGATCAGAAAGGCCGCAGTGTGAATAAAATTTTTTCACGAATTCTGGCAGACTGCTCGTCGGTTCCTCAGTTACGAGTATTTCCACAATTTCGTCAAAATCGTAGGAAAAAAAATTCGATGTAACGCGACTCGCTTTAATCCCTTCGGTATTGCAAGAACCAGTCGATCGTTTTTCCTAAGCCTTCCTCCAGGTCAATCTGCGGACGCCATCCGATTTCTCGATTTGCTTTAGCGGCGTCTGCGAAATTGCGCATTACATCGGCCGATGAGCGCTCTCCTCGACGTCGCTCGATTGCGGGTAGGTTGGCTGCGGCGAACTTCTCTTGTAGTACGACCAGCAGTTCGTTCACGCTAGTCTCTCGTCCTGTAGCCACCTGAAACAACTCGCCCGACAATTCGTCGACTGTCGCCGCCAGCCGAATGGCACGCGTCAAATCGTCGATGTAGATAAAGTCGCGCGTCTGATTACCGTCGCCGTTTACTGTTATCGGCTTTCCGGCAATCGCTTGGCGAATAAACGTTGCGACGACCGATCCCTTGCGCCACGAGCGCGGTCCGTAAATGTTTGAGAACCTTAGCGCAACTGTCGGTACACCGAAGGCTACCGAATAAGCACAGCAATACGCTTCCCCAGCTAGCTTACTAGCTCCATAAGGCGAAACCGGACGGGCAGCGATTGTCTCTGTGATCGGGGGTTTTGAGAGGCCGGCCGGCGCACCAGACGAGGCGAAGACAAAGCGCTGCACTCCGGCGGCACGAGCTCCTTCGAGCATGTTGAGTGTACCGTAAATGTTCGTGTCGCAATCCAGACGCGGGTTCTTGACCGAAGGGCCGACACCAGTATTGGCTGCAAGGTGAACAATGATATCAGCCTCCTTTGTCACCCTTATGACCTCATCCATGTCGCGGATGTCGCCCTCGACCACTCCGAGGCGACGTCCGGAAACCCACACCGGAGCATCCGGATCAACAAGAACCGCTGTATCGAGTGGAGAGGCAGTGACAAACTCATCGAACGAACTCTCCGAAAAGTTGTCGAATGCTATGACTTGATCTTTGGCTCGTTCAGACAGAATCTCCGAAATAAGGTTCGATCCAACAAATCCTGTACCACCGGTCACTAACCATTTCATCGCATACGTTTCCATCAATGCCAGACCGGCAATGCGTTCTCGGTTTTTCTAAATTGCCATCCGCCTGACCTTGCTGCTGTGCAATCGGTCATTTAGTTTACACTCTCACTTATAACGAAGGCTTTGAAGCATGCAATCGCGATTTCGCAGTCCGAAGCATCCGGCCGACAATGCTGACGACCCAAAACCCTCCCTACTGAGGAGTCCTACAGCATTTGGAATGCCTTCGTGAGGCCTGCGTATTTGTTTTCAATCAGCTTGCTTTCACCAAGTAATCCATAGACCATGCTGTCCGTCGTAGGAGGATCACGCGCCATGGATGTTCCTATACACCGTATCCGCCCGAAGGCACGGCGCCCATATTACTATGAGGGGCCGACGCCGTTGGACATTCCGGCAGATTCTACTGATTTGCCGCTGGTGACAGCCTAAGCCCTAGCCCGCGCACTGATCGACATGATGCCGGTTATCCAGGCGCGACGGGTAGCACGCACGGCGAATGTGCGGCTCTGCTACATCACTGAAAGGCTGATTGGTTTTTGATTTGTTGTATGGTTCGCGGCTTAACACAAGCGTTAAAAACGTCTGATCTTTTTTGCTACGCTGATACCAAGACTTTAGTCTGCAGTTTGCCGAAACTTGGGGGCGTTGCTCAATGGCCCTGGCGATGACACCAGTTGGTTTAGAGAAGCACAGATCGACGGGGGGACAAGCGCCTGTATCTTTGGCCGACGGCACCGCAAGGCAACGATCCGATATGACGAATCGTAGCTACAAGCGGCTTAACCGTGCCTAGACTTATTTGGTGGGCAGCAAGGCCGGAAGCGTATCGCTACCCGCATTAACGGCTGCCATAGAGTCTTCTTACCAATCTCAGACTTTGCAACTCTCACGATCTATTGGTTGTTAGCTCTAAGTTTAGGCCCAGGGTTGCAGTGCGCTTAAGTCAGCTACACACGTTCGCCATCTAGAAAATTTACTTCTTCCATTTAACGCCTCGGAAGATTTGTTCCTCTACAATCCGATCTTTGTAGCGCGCAGTAAGTTGCATCATCTCATCCATGACGTCGTCTGTCAGGATGTTGGGCTTGAGGCCCAGATCAAGCAGACCTGTATGTGCAGGATTGTAGTAGTGATCCTCCATCTCTTTGCGAGGATTTTCCAGGTTGCGAATTTCCACATCCAGCCCCAAGCGTTTCCCGGACGCCTGTACACGTGATGCAAGGTCATTAACTGAAAATGTTTCCACGAACTGGTTAAATACCCGCAACTCGCCTTTATCAGCCGGGTTTTCAACGGCCAGCTGTACACATTGAAGCGCGTCTTTGAGGTGCAAATAGCCGCGCGTTTGACCTCCGGCACCATAAACTGTCAAAGGATACCCAGCCACTGCTTGAACCATGAAGCGGTTCAGAACAGTGCCGAAAACCTCGTCATAGTTTAGGAAGGAATACAGAGCATCATCATTGTCATTTTCTTCGGTAGCAACACCGTAGACAGGACCCTGCATGAGGTCAGTTACCCTAAGGTCCCACACCCGCACGTAGAACCATAGCATGTCGGTGTCGAGCACCTTAGTCGTGTGGTAGAAAGAACCTGCAGCGCGCGGGAACAGGAAGGTTCCCTTGCGCCCTTTATGCTCGATTTCGATCCACCCTTCCTCAATGTCTATGTTCGGCGTACCGTATTCGCCCATGGTCCCCAGCTTTACCAAGTGGGCATTCGGAGTATACTCGTTCATTGCGTGAATTACGTTGAATGTCGCGCCAAGATTGTTATCAAGCGTTAGGCGCGCCGCAGCGCGATCCAGCATCGAGTACGGAGCAGAAGGCTGTTCTGCATAATGGATAATAGAATCCGGGCGAAACTCTTCGAAAACCGATGAGATAAAATCCCAGTTGTCCAAATCGCCGATGCGGACTGAAACGTCCTTGCCAGATTTCTCGCTCCACAGCCTTGCCCGCTCTTGCAGATTTGGCACATCAAACAAGGCCGGAGTGTTGATTTCCATCATGAGGCGACGACGCAGGTAATTGTCTACGGCCATCACCTCGTGACCTGCCGCCGATAGCTTCATCGCTGTTGGCCAACCAATGTAGCCGTCACCGCCAAGAACAAGAACACGCATGAAAGGATCCTCCCGAAATAGTTGATTTGAAATGTGTTAGAGGTTTTCGAGCGCTCGGTTTCTCAACCTGTTCGGAAGAACACCTTCGCGCAGCAACATGTCATCAATTTCAGAATCCGACATTAGTTCAGACCGATCCGAGTGATAGATGATAGTACTTGGCTGTGTTGTGATCCAATCATACTTGTACTCTTGGCGCTGCTCAGAAGTATGTCCGGATGGAAGCACGATAAGAAACTTCTCACTCTCAAGGAGTCGATTGCTTTCCTCATCTGTAGAAAGTTCTTCCCAAAGTTTCTCTCCAGGTCGCGACCCTGTTATTTTAGTTTCCACACTAGATGGCGACACGTTGGCGAGAGGGGCGAGCCGAGCGATCATTACCCGCGCCAGATCAACAATCTTCAAAACGGGCATTTTCGTAATGAAGATCTCTCCGCCTCGCGCCAGCATCATGCTTTCGATTACCAGATCTGCGGCTTCTCTCATTGTCATCACGAAACGAGTCATTCTCTCATCAGTGATTGTAACAGGCCTACCAGTTTCAATTTGTTGAGCAAACAGCGGAACAACCGAACCACGTGAACCCAAAACATTGCCAAACCTTGTGCAGGCAAAGACTGTTTTCGTCTCTTTTGAACGAAGGAAGTTCATGGCAGTGAACAGGCGCTCTCCCATCAGCTTGGATGTGCCCATCACGTTGGTAGGATTTACGGCTTTATCCGAGGACGTGAAAATCACTTTCTCCAATCCCTGGGCAATGGCCACCCGGCCCACAACTTCGGAACCCTGGATATTCACGTTGATCGCCGAGAAAGGGCTTCGTTCGCAGGACGGAACATGCTTGAGGGCGGCGCAATGAAAGCACAGGTCCATGTCAGAGAATGTGCGACTCATTTCTCGTTCGTCGGTGATGTCGCAATGGTAGAACTCGACACCCTTATTGCCCCGGTATTCGACTTCCATTTCAAACAACGCGCTTTCGTTGTTGTCGATTACGCGGATCAGCTCGGGTTCAAGTTCAATTAGGCAGGCAAAGATTTCTCGTCCTACGGACCCAACGCCTC
Source organism: Ruegeria sp. S263 (assembly GCF_056780525.1). Classification (NCBI taxonomy): domain Bacteria; kingdom Pseudomonadati; phylum Pseudomonadota; class Alphaproteobacteria; order Rhodobacterales; family Roseobacteraceae; genus Ruegeria; species Ruegeria sp. S263. The sequence goes on from NZ_CM165558.1 coordinate 906,808, forward strand.
CTGTAATGACTATGCGCTTTCCTCGGAAGTATTTGACAATATCCATATTTGTTTCTCTGCTCTTCCACGCCAGTGGCTGAATTTTTCAGTTTAGCTTGCCTGTTGAAGCGTGTACTTGGAGGTCCTGATGCTCAGTGTGTATGTTTCTTTTTATCGTCCGTTAGGACACACTTTTAATCCAACGCTCGTGACACATTGTCAATGTTTGAAAAGCCGGGCAAGCTTAGGGTGTCACGGATATGAAGAAATCCCTTTTTTGAGGAAGGCTCTTGACGCTACAGAGCGGTAAATTATCTTACTGTGTTTGTCAGCGGTGCCCCGCGCAGCTTGCCAGCTTAGGCCCTCCGCAAGTTGAACGCAAGGTGTATTTCGATAAGTGTGAGTGATTGCACGATGATACCTGTACCTTAACTCAACCCAATATAGTCCCGGCTGTCCTGTTCAAAACTAACGGCACGTGTTTCTAGCAACTTTTTCTTCTCGTTTTGCAGCTTCGAATTGGCTGACAGGCCATTGCGCACCAACCAGTTAAACAATATTGAAGGAGGGCCGAATGCAGATTGTCAGCGAAATTGTCTGATCGCTGATTGACAACAATCCCGATCATTTGTGTTGGGAAAATAAGGCCTTATATGAGTGGCGGGAGCTAAAGATATGGCAAGTGAGCGGAAGCGTCGGGTGGCTGTGTGCATGCCTGTCTTTAATGCCGAGCCGTGGCTCAAAAACAGTGTTCAATCCATTCTCGGGCAAACTTACGAGGACTTTGATCTATTCCTTTGTGACGACGGATCTACGGACGAAAGTTTCGAGATTGCATCTTCTTTTGAGGACCCAAGAGTTCGCCCCTTCAAAAACGATAGAAACAAGGGCCCTGCTGAAACCAGAAACCGGATGAACAGGAATGCAATCGAGCAAGGGTACGACTACATCGCTTTTATGGACGCTGACGATGTTTGTCGCAAAGACAGGCTTAGCACCCAAATTGATATCCTGGACAGAGATCCGTCCCTGGACATTTGCGGTGCGTCTTGCAGAGTTGCGTTAACAGGAGGTCGTTGGCGGGTGTCAGAGGAGCCGAGCAAAGTAAAAGTTGACTGCTTGTTCCACAACCCAATTCCGACCCCCACGGCTGTAGTCAGAACAAGCTGCCTTGCCCAGACGAAGATTGAATTTGCACCTGGTATGGTACCGTGTGCAGACTATGATTTTTTCTCAAAGCTCGTAATTGAAAGCAATAGACCAGCTATTGGAGTAGATCAGGACCTGCTTACTTACAACTACAATGAGGCCGGTGTCAGTCACAACGATAAGCGGGCAGGTCAGATAAAAGTGGATAAGGAAATTAAGCTAAACATTTCAAGAATCCTGGGATTGGATGTGGACTTTGACCTCGTTTCCTCATTCCATGATGTTGCATTTCGCCAGGAAGATGTTCGTTACAATGATATCTTAAATTTTCTGGTTTTTGCAGTGCAGGTTATCGTCCAAAACGACAGGGGAGGGGCGGTTTTTGAGAAAACGTATCTCAGGAACCGTTTCAGGTCCTGTCTGTCGTTCTACAAATCAAAATTCAATATATTGAAACTTTCTCAAACGTGCGAACTCGAAAAGGCATTTGTAGATTACTTGGGCCTTTCTCATGGAAATGCAATGACAAGCGCGCTGCTCGCAGAAGAGATTTTGGTTCGGTAGGATGTCTCTTTCCGTAATTATTCCGTCATTTAATACTGAAAAATGGATCGAGCTTGCGATCCGTAGTGTTGTCAACGAAGGTGTTGAAGACTACGAAATCATTGTGGTGGACGATGCTTCTACTGACAGCACCGCGGCAGTTGTAGAAGAGTTATCACAGCAAAATGATAAAATAACTTTGATAAAACTTCCGGTTAATACTCCTGGTGGCGCTGGAATTCCTTCGAATATTGGTTTGCAAAGAGCGAAGAAGGATTTTGTGGCCTTTCTGGACAGTGATGATTGGGTCCAGCGTGGGTACTTTTCAAAACAGCTTTCTGCATTGAAGCAATCGGACGCCGATTTTTCAATCTCCTCATATGTGAGTATAGATGCGGAAACGCTTGAGAAGAACCCTGCCTACGATTTCGACGTTTGGTCTGCGGACAAAGGGCGGGATCGAACAATTGACCCGAGAAAAGCGCTGGCTTTGTCTCCAGAACCTTGGCGGAAAATCTACAAATCAGATTTTTTGAGAAAAAAAGGTTTGAAATTTCCCGAGGTAGATCACTTCAATGAGGACTATCCGTTCCATTGGAATGTTTGTACCAATGCAAAATCAGCCGTTTTGGTGCCACAAACCGGGTACCTTCACCGCGTTAATCGAGATGGGCAGACGACAGTAGAATCGGGAAATAGATACACTTCTTTCCTTCCGCACTCGCTTTCCATTGTTGAGGAATTGAAAAAGAAAAACGACAAGAAGGCTTTTGGTTATTTTCAATCTTGGTTAGTTCGACATTCGCAAATTATTGAGGCTCAACTGTCCGAGGAAGAAAAAAAGGGAATATTTTCAGCATTTCATGAGGTTTGCCAGCGTGCCGCCTTTAAAGGCGCTTCTTTTGAATCATGCAGAAATAACAGCGCCAAACGGTTATATATTTTTCAATCCATTCAGGCTGGCGACTATTCCGCCTACACTAACTCTCTTTTTCTAATTCAGCGTAAGTCAAACAGATCAATAAAGCGTCGTTTGTTTAAGAAATTTGGGTTGATAGGGGTTATAAGGTTTGTTTCAGCTCGGGTGGTGCGAGGATCGCTATAGAGTTGGGATCCATAGGCGCCCGGTCGACAGTGTGTCTGGAGACATTCTTCCAAAAGACCCACGGTTAACCATCGCGCTGATATCAGATGCGCTTTCTGTGGGGATGTGCCACTAATTGTAGTGGGCTGAGACAGTGCAATGAACCTAACGAATTTGGTTCATACAGATTCCAGTTAGGTCGACCTTCCAGATTAACTCCGTGGTATGAAGCACAGCGCTCTACTTAACTCAGAAACTTTAGTACGCTCGTGAGCGTTGCCGTTGTCGCCAGAACCGCTAATACGACTATTTCTTCAACTTAGATAGATCGGGCGAGGGGAAGTTTCGCACCCTAGGAAAGCTGCGCGGAGCGCCGTTTGACCCGCTGCATTTCCACGTCGGGCAGATGGAGTTCTAAGAACTGAAAGGCGCCAACCATCCCAAGATCATTCACTTCACCGATCGGCACAAACCGTGGGACGTGAAGTGTCTACATCCGTTGGCACCACTGTATTGGTTGCACAGGAATCAAACTGTTTGGCGAGAAACGCGGTATCAGTCCGTTCGAAGGCACGTTCTAGGCTGGGTTCGGAGTTGGGCCGTCGCAAAAAACCGAAAGGCGCGCCAGCGATAACCTACAGAATTGATCCCAAAAGCTCATCGCCGTTACCGGCGCGGCATCTCTGTAAACTCGCTGTGCAGCGTTCAGGGGGAGCCTTTGTTGGGCAAACTTCGTCAGGTTTTTCCGGGCTAGAAAACAGAGGCAGAAGTGGTTCTGTGGCTCTTTTGTTCGAAATCGCATGTTCTGTTGGTCAAGGTGCGCGTGTTTGCGGATCGTTGAGATCCCAACAAACCCACCGTGGGAAGGGCAGGCGGCGTAAATTTGGTTGACCGTGCCGGGTAATTATTCAGCTAGACTGACTGCTGTATAAAGCTTCCGAAACCGCGCCAACCGTTCGAACAATGGTGCCATATCCGCCGGTTCAAACATGTCTGTTGTTGGTGGTTGAAGTGCAAGGTCAGCTCTGTCCAATGCACCTTCTCCAAAAGCCGCCAGCCGGGCGGCGCCATATGCCGGACCGGAATCTGCCCCATCCGACCTCACAACCGGTTTTTCGGTCACTGTCGCGATCAGTCTCAACAGCAGTTCTGATCTGCTGCCTCCTCCGATTGCTGCGAGTTCCGGCAATTCTTTAATACTGTCACCGAAACTCTGTGCCGCATCGGCAAAGCAGAAAGCAATCGCTTCCACCACGGAACGGCAGATGTCTGCGCGTGTTGTGGAATCCTCCAGGCCAAAGAAACAGGCTCGGATATGCGGGTCGCCATGCGGGCTACGTTCCCCCGTTAGATAGGGCAGAAAAATTGGTACGCGGTCCCCGCTGACCGTTTCGGCAAGCGCAACAACTTCGGCTGCGGACAGTCCTAATTGACCGCCAATCCATGAAATAGGCCTTGCGCCATTCAGCATCGCTGCCATTTGATACCACCGGTCGGGCAAAGTGTGCGCAAAAGCATGTACATAACGTTCGGGATTCGGTTTGTAAGCCCGGTCCGCCACGAACAACTGGCCGGAAGTTCCTAACGAGATGAAACCTCGCCCCGGTTCGGTGGCGCCCAAAGACACTGCCCCGGTTGCTGCATCTCCACCTCCTGCAACGACTGGCGTGCCGGGTTTCAAGCCCGTCTCAGTTGCCGCTTGCGCTGACACAGCCCCAACGCAATTGTGGCCATCGAATATCTGCGGAAGCCAGTCCCCTGCAACATCAGTGGCTTCGACGATACCGGCGTGCCAGTCGCGCGACGCCTGATCGAGCCACAATGTTCCGGCGGCATCGGATGCGTCGGTTACCAACTCTCCATGCAGGCGCAACCCGACATAGTCCTTGGGCAGCAGAATATGGGAAAGCTTTGCATAGTTGGCAGGCTCATGTTTTTTCAACCAAGCAATTTTGGGCGCGGTAAAGCCCGGCAAGGGAGGGACGCCGGCAATATGACCAATCTCCGGCTGGGCCGCGCGTAGGTCCTCACATTCCTGTACTGCCCTGCTGTCATTCCACAGGATTGCCGGGCGGATTGGGCGCAAATCACGGTTCAGCAAAACGGCTCCGTGCATCTGGCCTGACAACCCGATCGCTTTCACCTCGGACAGCGTGATTTGCCCAGATAGTTGGTCCAAGGCGTCGCGTGTCGCCTGCCACCAAAGATCCGGATGCTGCTCTGACCAACCGGGCTGCGGTGAGGACGTTTTTATCCCTACAGAAGACGTCGTCAGAATTCGATCAGTGTCTGCACAGACAAGTTTGACCGCAGACGTTCCGATGTCGATCCCGAGATACATTCAAACCCCTTACCTGCACTAAAGTTCGGAACTTGTCTTGCTATTGATCTTTTTGCCGCGCGCAAAGAATATGTAAAAATAGGATAAGATCAAGGCGGCTCAGGTCGGCAGGCAGACAGGTATGACCAAGATAAAGAACATGGAAGAGTTCGCAGCCCTTAGCGGGATCTCGCGCCCCACGGTGTCCAAGTACTTTCACGACCCAGACAGCGTTCGCCCAACTACACGGGCACGCATAGAAGAAGCACTGGAACAGTTCGACTATCGCCCGAACATCTATGCTGTGAACCAGAACCGCAAGCTGACCAAGAATATCGGCATCGTCGTGCCCTACCTGGCCGATCCGTTTTTCGCTGAAATCGCGCGGTATCTAGAACAAAGCTGTATCGCAGCCGGGTACCGCCCGTTTCTGTTCAGCTCTCATGGCGAACAAAAACTGGAAAACGAAATCCTGGACGGCTTACAATCCTTGAAACCCGCGGGCGTTTTGTTGGCGCCTTTGGGACGTATCTCAGACAAGTCCGCTATTGAGAAATTCTGCGCCAGTGTGCCAACGGTTCTGTTCGACAGTAACCTCGATGGATTGGGCGCAGCGTTTATCGGGTCGGATAATTTCAGCTTTGTGTCTCAGACCGTAGAATACATGACTCGCACCGGCGAGCCGCCTTCGTTTTTCGAAATGCGGACACCTGCGAACCCCAATGCCAACAAGCGACGCAAGGCTTATGTCGACGTAATGGATCGGCTGGGTTTTGAGCCGCATGTGATCAAAATCGAAGGCACAGGTTGGGCCTTTGAAGAGATTGGCCGAAAGGGTGCGCTCAAGGCTTTGGATGAACGCAAGCTGCACACGGATTCAGTTCTGTGTAGCAATGACCGATTGGCCATCGGCTTTCTGGCGGCGTGTTTCGAACAGGGGATTCGCGTTGGTAGGAAAGACGATTGTACACTGCGGGTGGCGTCGAACGACGATCATCCGTTTGCAAAATTCACCTGCCCGTCACTGACGACCGCCGCGCATGACTATGACAATGTGGCCGCGCGAAGTGTTGAAACACTTTTCGAACTCATTGAAAACGGTGGGAAATTCGAGAGCCGAACAGAAACTCTCTTCCCTGCGCGATTGGTGCTGAGGGAATCTGCATGACGATCTAAAATTAACGCGCGTAAAGTTTTTATTGACGGCGCGACAAATCCTGAACTAGGCTCTCTGCACAGCATCCAAGCTCAGGGAGGACAGGGATGTACTTGAAACACGCACTTCGTGCGGCGACTGCGCTGACTTTCGTCGCAACGGCAGCGGCCCACGCACAATCCATAACGATCGCAACCGTAAACAACGGCGATATGATCCGGATGCAGGGCTATACCGACAAATTCACCGAAGCGACGGGCGTTGAAGTCGAATGGGTGACGCTGGAAGAGAACGTTTTGCGCCAGCGCGTGACCACCGACATCACCACCAAGGGTGGTCAGTTCGACATCATGACAATCGGCATGTACGAAACCCCGATCTGGGGTGCGAACGGCTGGCTGGTTCCGCTGGATGGTTTGTCAGAGGAATATGACGTCGGTGACATCCTGCCTGCTATGTCGGGCGGTCTGAGCCATGACGGAACACTTTTTGCTGCGCCGTTTTACGGCGAAAGCTCGATGATCATGTATCGCACCGACTTGATGGAAAAAGCAGGCATGGAAATGCCCGAAGCGCCAAGCTGGCAATTCATCAAAGAGGCCGCAGCGGCCATGACTGACCGGGACGCCGACATCAACGGAATCTGCCTGCGCGGCAAAGCCGGTTGGGGTGAAGGCGGTGCGTTCATCACGGCCATGTCCAACTCGTTCGGCGCACGCTGGTTCGACGAAGATTGGAAGCCCCAGTTTGATCAGCCTGAATGGTCCGACACGCTGAATTTCTACGTTGAAATGATGACAGAATCCGGTCCCGCAGGCTATGCGACCAACGGGTTCAACGAGAACCTGTCATTGTTCCAACAGGGTAAATGTGGCATGTGGATCGACGCCACTGTTGCGGCGTCATTTGTGACCAATCCCGATGACTCGACCGTTGCGGATAGCGTTGGTTTTGCTCTGGCACCCGACACCGGATTGGGCAAGCGCTCCAACTGGCTTTGGGCTTGGGCACTGGCCATTCCGGCCGGTACACAGCAAGAAGACGCGGCCAAGCAATTCATCGAATGGGCCACTTCAAAAGACTACATCGAGTTGGTCGCAGAAAACGAAGGCTGGGCAAATGTCCCACCGGGCGCGCGATCTTCTTTGTATGAGAACCCGGAATACCAGAAGGTTCCATTTGCCAAGATGACATTGGACTCGATCCTGTCGGCTGATCCGAACAACCCGACGGTCAAGCCGGTGCCATATGTCGGCATTCAGTTTGCGGCGATCCCGGAATTTGCAGGTATTGCGACGCAAGTCAGCCAGGAGTTCTCAGCCGTCTATGCCGGACAGCAAACGGTTGAGGAAGCGCTGGCCAAAGCGCAGGCTTTCACAGCCGAAGAAATGGAAGCCGCAGGGTACTGAGGCCTCCTCCCCGGCGGGCGGGCAGCATTGATGCCCCCCCGCAATTCTCTTCCACGACTCGCGTTTTTCTCGCAGGCTACGCTACGCCTGAAAATAGAGGGTTTGCGTTATGGCAACTCTACATTCCCGCTCGGTTGCTCGCCTGATGATGGCACCTGCAGTGGTCCTGCTGCTTGGCTGGATGCTCGTGCCGCTGACGATGACGCTTTATTTCTCCTTCAAGAAATATCTGCCTCTGCGCGGTGGTGATCTGGGCTGGGTTGGAATTGACAACTACGTTCGGTTCGTGTCGTCCAGCTCCTTCTGGCCCGCAGTTCAGGCAACGCTGGTGATCGTCGGAGGCGTTCTGATCATTACTGTTATCCTGGGCATCCTACTGGCAATGCTTCTGGATCAACCGATGTGGGGCCAAGGTATTGTCCGCATCCTCGTGATCGCGCCCTTCTTCGTTATGCCAACGGTATCCGCGCTGGTCTGGAAGAACATGTTCATGGACCCGGTCAACGGTCTGTTGGCCCACCTGTGGCGCTTTTTTGGGGCCGAGCCGATCTCGTGGTTGTCCGAGGCATCCATGACCTCGATCATCATGATCGTGTCCTGGCAGTGGTTGCCCTTTGCCACGCTCATCCTGCTAACCGCGATCCAATCGCTGGACAGCGAGCAGTTGGAAGCAGCCGAGATGGATGGTGCGCCGGTACTGAAGCGCTTCTACCACATCATCCTGCCGCATCTGAGCCGGGCGATCACCATCGTGATCCTGATCCAAACAATCTTTCTTCTGTCGATCTTTGCCGAAATCTTCGTGACCACCGGCGGCGCATTCGGCACCCGCACACTCACCTACCTGATCTTCCAGCGTGTGCTGGAAAGCCAGAACGTTGGCCTTGGATCAGCCGGAGGTGTCTACGCAATCATCTTAGCCAACATCGTTGCGATCTTCCTGATGCGCATCGTCGGCAAGAACCTGGACGCGTGAGGAGGTAAGACCATGGCCCGCGCTGTCACCACCCGCCGTAAATCGCTGAATACCGCTCTCGCTTGGGCCGTTGGTTTGCTGATCTTTTTCCCGATCCTCTGGACCATCCTGACCAGCTTCAAGACCGAGGCACAGGCGATTGCCAGCCCACCGCTGTTCTTGAACTTCAATTGGACGTTGGAAAACTATGCCATCGTGCAGGAACGCTCGGACTATATGCGGTTCCTGTGGAATTCGGTCATTATCGCCGGGGGCTCGACTGTTCTGGGTGTGATCATCGCCGTCCCCGCCGCATGGGCCATGGCCTTCGTGCCCTCGAAACGCACCAAAGACATCCTACTGTGGATGCTGTCCACGAAGATGCTGCCTGCGGTTGGCGTTCTCTATCCGATCTACCTGCTGTTCATTCGGCTGGGACTGCTGGACACGCGCGGAGGGTTGGTCGTGGTCCTGATGCTGATCAACCTGCCGATCATTGTCTGGATGCTTTACACTTATTTCCGCGAAATCCCCGGCGAAATTCTGGAGGCCGCGCGGATGGACGGGGCGACCTTGAAAGAGGAAATCCTCTATGTCCTGACGCCCATGGCTATCCCCGGCATCGCCTCGACCGTCTTGCTGAACTTCATACTAGCCTGGAACGAGGCGTTCTGGACCCTCAACCTGACCGCCGTCGACGCGGCACCATTGACGGCCTTTATCGCCAGCTATTCCAGCCCCGAGGGCCTGTTCTTTGCCAAACTTAGCGCGGCCTCGACAATGGCAATTGCACCAATCCTGATCCTTGGCTGGTTCAGCCAGAAACAACTTGTCCGCGGCCTGACCTTCGGCGCTGTGAAATAAGGAACACGACACATGGGACGCATCCAACTCAAGTCCGTGACCAAAAGCTTCGGCGATGTGCAGGTCATTCCACCACTTGACCTGACCATCGAAGATGGCGAGTTCACTGTCTTCGTCGGTCCGTCGGGTTGCGGCAAATCAACCCTGCTGCGTCTGATCGCGGGGCTGGAGGACATTACCTCGGGCTCCATCGACATCGACGGCTCTGATGCCACCGATGTCCCGCCGGCGAAACGAGGGCTGGCGATGGTGTTCCAATCCTATGCTTTGTATCCGCATATGACGGTGCGTAAGAACATCGCTTTTCCCCTTCGGATGGCAAAACTGGATCAGGCCGAGATCAACAAACGCGTCGAAGGTGCCGCCAGCGTCCTGAACCTGACCGACTATCTGGACCGCCGCCCAGGACAGCTATCGGGCGGCCAACGCCAGCGGGTTGCCATCGGGCGCGCGATTGTGCGCGAACCGGCGGCATTTCTGTTCGACGAACCTTTGTCCAACCTCGACGCGGCGCTGCGGGTCGGTATGCGGCTAGAGATCAGCGAATTGCACGAACGCCTCGCCACCACAATGATCTACGTAACCCACGATCAGGTCGAAGCCATGACCATGGCCGACAAGATTGTCGTCCTTCAGGCTGGCGTTATCGAACAGGTCGGGAGCCCGCTAGAGCTGTACCGGACACCGCGCAACCTGTTTGTTGCGGGCTTCATCGGCTCCCCCAAAATGAACTTCATTGAGGGCGAAGAGGCCGCGAAACACGGCGCTCAGACCATCGGAATACGGCCTGAGCATATCACAGTTTCAGAAGCCGAAGGGGACTGGTCCGGGGTGGTGAGCGTTTCCGAACATCTGGGCTCGGATACATTTTTCCATGTCCACGAAACCGGGCTGGCCGATACGATCACTGTCCGCGCAGATGGCGAGGTCGGTTTCCGACATGGCGACCGCATTCACCTGACACCACGCGCCGATGTGATCCACCGGTTCGATGCGAAAGGCTTGCGGATCGAATGACACGTCTGGCTGGTAAAACCGCCCTGATAACAGGGGCTGCGCGCGGCATAGGGCTGGCCTTTGCCAAAGCATATGTTGCTGAAGGCGCCCGTGTCGCGATCGCCGATATCGACATCCAGCGCGCGCTGCAGGCCGCGACCGAGATCGGCGTGACGGCTTTAGCAATCGAGATGGACGTGACAAACCAGCAAAGTATCGACGACGCCATCACCCGCACGGCATCCCATTTCGGCCCGATCGACATATTGATCAACAACGCGGCGATCTTCACTGCCGCTCCGATTGTTGAGATTGAGCGCGCCGACTACCAGCGTGTCTTCGACATCAACGTCGCCGGTGCCTTGTTCACCATGCAGGCCGTGGCGCGCCACATGATTGCGCATGGCACCAAAGGCAGGATCATCAACATGGCGTCGCAAGCCGGGCGGCGCGGTGAGCCTCTGGTCGCCGTTTATTGCGCCAGCAAGGCTGCGATCATTTCCCTGACTCAATCTGCGGGCCTGAACCTGATCTCAAATGGGATAAATGTGAACGCGATAGCTCCGGGTGTGGTGGATGGCGAACACTGGGACGGTGTCGATGCGTTCTTTGCCAAACACGAAGACAAACCTTCGGGGCAGAAGAAACGCGAAGTGGCGGCGGCCGTTCCCTATGGCCGCATGGGCCGGGCTGAAGACCTAACCGGGATGGCAGTGTTTCTAGCCTCGGACGAGGCCAAGTACATCGTCGCCCAGACCTACAATGTTGACGGCGGAAATTGGATGAACTGATGACCCCTGTGGCAGATTCAACCCCTCCCATCCAGCTAAGGCGCGACAGGCTTGCAGACCTGCCAGCGATTGTCAGAACCCCTGCTTATCAACGTTCGGACCTGACGCCGGGCATCGTCCATATCGGGCTTGGCAATTTCCACCGCGCCCATCAGGCTTGGTACATTCATCAGCTTTTGCAGCAGGGCCAGGCCCGCGATTGGGCCATCATTGGAGCAGGCGTACGCAGTTATGATGCCAAGATGCGCGAGAAGTTGCAGGCGCAAGATTGTCTGACCACCCTGATTGAGCTGGATCCCAAAGGAGTATCCGCAGAGGTCATAGGCCCGTTGATTGATTACCTGCCGATCGAAGAGGACAACGCCGCGCTTATCCGGGCGATGGCTGATCCGTCTATCCGGATTGTGTCCCTGACTGTGACCGAGGGCGGTTATTTCCTTAGTGCAAGCACCGGCGGTTTGGACACGGATCACGATGATATCCGCTATGATGCCGCAAACCCAAGCCATCCGCGAACGGTTTTTGGCGCAATGGTCGCAGCGCTCGGGATACGCCGCGCGAACGGCTTGTCCCCCTTCACCGCGCTGAGTTGTGATAATCTCCAGGGTAATGGCACTATCCTTCGAAATTGTATTGTAGGACTGGCTCGCCTCTCGGACCCTGATCTAGCCGATTGGATCGACCGGAACGTTGCTTTTCCCAATTCGATGGTGGACTGCATCGTGCCGGCAACGACTGACCAGGTGATTGCGCAATGCCAAGCGTTTGGTGTTGATGATCACGCTCCGGTTTCGCACGAGAACTTTCGTCAATGGGTCATCGAGGATGACTTCTGCGCCGGACGACCGTCGCTTGAACATGTAGGTGTCACACTGACCAAGGATGTTCACGCGTATGAGGCATTGAAGCTTCGCATATTGAACGGGGGCCACCAACTGCTCGCGAATGTCGGGGAGATACTGAATGTCCCCACGATTTCGGCCTGTATGCAAGACCCCGACATAGCGGCGTTTTTCAGAAAAGTTCAAATCGAAGAAATTCTACCTCAGGTCGACGCTGTTCCTGGAACGACCCCGCAAGAGTACCTTGGGCTGGTTGAACGTCGGTTTGAAAACACTGCAATTCACGACACAACGCGCCGAGTCGCGTTCGACGGATCGGCGCGACACCCTGGGTTCGTTCTGCCCTCGGTGCGTGATGCAATTGCTTCAGGCTCTTCTATAAACGGACTCGCTCTAGCAGAAGCTTTTTGGTGCAGGATGTGCGCAGGGATTCGCGAAGACGGCTCAGAGATCGCCCCCAATGATCCCGTTTGGGAGGATCTGAGAAAAACGGCGCTGGCGGCCAAAGCTGATCCAGGTCTTTGGCTTGAGCAGGACCTGTATTGTGGCGAATTTGGCCATGGTGCACCGTTTATTGCAGCCTTTTCCGGGTGGTTAAACGAGATTTGGAAAAGTGGGAGCAGAGCAGTTCTTGCCCAATATGTCTCCCATAACTCTTTTTCGTACTAGCTTCCTGGAACTTCTAACATGCAACCGCGGAATACATTGATTTTCGCCCCTTTCAGCGGTTGTGGTATGGAGCGGCATTGGTCACCAAGGGCTCGCTGCGAACGTTAGCGGAATTTTGCGAATGATCGCCCAACAGGACACAGCAGCCTTGCTGGTTCTCACAATGGATCAACAAAAACCGCCTCCATTTGATACCCGATATCAAGTGATGAAATACCATCGGAAAATCCAATCGAGCGTACCGTATCACCCCTAACCAATTGCCCAGAAATAGCCACCGCCTGGAATAAGCCGTTTACCAAAAAACCTTCCGGATAATTGACCACTATCATTTGATTTCGCGACGGAGGGGGTGTGTGAACACATGCTCCTGCAAAAGGAACCAAAACAAACTCAGTTATCTTTGTGTCGGTGAAGTTCAGAGGTAAAACGAAGCCGGAAATTTCAATAGATTGACCCATAAGACGATCATTCAGGTCATTGCGACTGGAGTCCATCATTTTGCCGAACTCTGCTACATCAGTAACTTTGGCAGCGCCGTCGATGCCAACACTGTTTAGCGCCGACAGTGCTATTTTTTCGCCCTGTAGCACATGCGGGGAAAGAGCTTTACCGGCTTCCCGCATCTCTGCTGTATGCACAAGAACTCCCACCAGTCTGGCTTCGTCTGCGGTTAGGCCGTAATACGGGTTCTTCTGCGAAGATAAGTTGTTACCTAAATCACTCCAATCGACCGGTCGAGCAGGCCCGGCGAAACTTGCTGAACCTAGCAACGTGAGGATCAGCATTATTGACGGAATTCGCATTGGCTCCGCTTTAATTGGCAAACGGGTTTGGTATTGTGATGTCTTCGGTTAAAGGCCACTCGCGTACAAGCTCTGGCTTCTTCTCAGGTGGATACCAGAGTTCTGGGTCTATCTCGTTGGCCTCAATAGTTTCGTTAATCACATCGTAAACTTGATGTTTTGGAGCGGGGAACGTGATCTCATCATCTGTATACACTGGTCGTGGCACCTGATTGGATTCACCTGTGACCCCCTCGCGCCACCATACTTTTCCGTCACCGTGCAAGTTGAAAACGACGAGGTCAGGCGCACCGAACGCAAACGCTCCTTTATAATGGTAGCGCACCTCGGCAACCGTTTCGTTGTTGAAAACATCGTCATAGCTGTAGTGCGAGGCGACACAGACTTTAGGCTGAGTCTGCTCACAGATATAACCTAGGCCATAGGCTGGCGTGTGCGATGTGTCGATTGTGTACGCCGCCATTGCAGCCGGCATTCCCAGTGCACGAGAGGTAACAGAGACAGTGGCGGTTTGAACTTCGCTGATCAGCATGTCCACGCCTCCACAATACTTTATCGTCAAGCTGTTCGGACGGTTGTCACCTGTGTAGCAAAGGCTTTTACCATTCCAATCCAATCTGTAGCTCGTCGCGCCATCTTTGGTGTGCGATGTTGGCCAATGGGTGACTTTGACCCCGTTGGCTTCGTACACCGTCCCACCTTCATCCATGTAGTCGAATTCCACTACATTAGGGTTATAGCCTTCGCCGACGGGCCAGGCATTAAAGCTATCTTGGTGCCACGATGTCATGGCCATCATGCTGTCGACGAAATGCTGCGTTCCATACTGAGGTTCGGACCCGCTCGGGCCGTAAATATTCAATGGTGTGTAACCACCTTGAATGGGACGGAACATCGTGAAGTAGGGCAGGTCGCTCACGTGATCCATATGAAGGTGGGAAATGAAGACGTGATTGATTGTATTGAAGGGAACGGAGAAGCTGTTGTAGTTCCGCAGTGAACCAATCCCCATGTCAAAAACGAAACGATCACCGTTTCCGAGTTCTACATAAATGCTCATCCCGGATTGATCCTGTGATGGGTAGTATGTCGAACCCATGAAGCTCACGCGGATCTCATTGTCCTGCAATTCTTCAGTTCCGGGATAGTAAAGCATGGCTGCATTAAAATGGGATGCAGCTTCGACGTAAGGCACCATCGTCTCGCCTTCAATCCATCGTCCTTCAGGATTTCCCGCTTGGTTGAAGAACTCGATTGCTTTCTGCATCTCTGGGGTTGGCTGCTCCTGAGCAAGCGCTTCGATTGACTGGGAAAAAGTCAGAAAACCCGCGGCGCTGACTGTCTTCAATCCGTTCATGATAAGTGCCCCTCTTGTCCCGTGCAGATTGCTTTGGGAGGTTAACCGAGGATAACGGATTTTCAAAACGTGCTTCCGTTGCGGCTACTGAAAGTAGGGCTTCCCGAGGCATAGCTCAAAGCAGTCGGTGAAGCGTCATGGACAAGATGCCATATGCGAACGACTGGCTAGAGATCAATATAACTAGTCCGGTCTTAATAGGGCAGTGCGAAAGGTGGGCTGGACTTACAACCTGACCAATCGCAGTCCTTTCCCGTTTCCTGCTTCAAATCTATGCACGCTTCATCGACTTCTTCTTCTAGATATGCGCGATCGTCGTCGGCCTCGTCTTCCAACTCGTCGCAAACTTCGTCTTGGGTTCTTTGTTGTTCAGGACGGGCCGCTTGGGCGGCAGAATTGTCTGATGCCGATGATTGGCAACACGCGCTGCCCGGAACCGCCAGGGGCGGTGAGGCAATGATCATCGGATTCGAAGACCTGACCGTTGCAGGGGGCTTTGATTTCGAAGATGTTGTCTTCTTCGTTAACCGTGTTGAGGCGGACGCCGTTTAATCTGGCGTATAGCGGGCGCAAGTAAATCAACGACAGGATGATAAAGCCGAAGGAGATTTCGGCTTCGTTCCGCGTTCAAATTCACCAAGACACAACAAAATCAAGCGCGGGCTGCGTGCCTGCCCAACTGTTGAAGGCCGCTGAGGACAAGGCGATCCCTCGCAACTTTCCCAAGTTGATGAAAAAATATCTTGCAACCGGTTGCAAAGAGAAACATGCTGCGCGCGAAGACTGGATTCGGAGAAGCTGCATGCTCAAGATCGGATTGTTAGGGGCCGGACGGATTGGCCGTGTACATGCGCAAGCCATCAGTGAGCATCCTAAAAGCGTATTGGCTGCGGTGTCAGATGCCGTTCCCAAAGCGGCAGAAAGTCTGGCGGGAGAATATCAGGCCGAAACACGCAGTTCGGAAGACATCATCGCGGATGCGTCCATTGATGCGGTTCTGATTGCCACGCCCACCGATACACATTCCGACCTCATCGAGGCGGCGACTCGCGCGGGAAAAGCCGTACTTTGCGAAAAACCCGTCGATCTGGACCTGAATCGGGCTATTGCGTGTCAGACAAACGCATCGGAAACCGGTCAGCCGGTTATGGTCGGGTTCAACCGTCGGTTTGATCCCAATTTCTCGGCACTAAAAGCCTCGTTCGAGGCAGGAGAGATTGGCAAGGCGGAATTGCTATCGATCACGTCCTTTGACCCGGCCCCGCCACCTATCAGCTACGTCAAAGTCTCGGGCGGTTTGTTCCGGGATATGATGATCCACGATTTCGACATGGCAAACTATTTGATGGGGCAGTTGCCCACAGTGATTTCAGCTGTCGGAACATCAGTTGTCGACCCTGAGATTGGTCAGGCGGGGGACTATGATACCGCTGTTGTTACAATGACTTACGCAGATGGTCGGGTCGCTGCAATCAAGAATTCTAGACGCGCCGTGTATGGTTATGACCAGCGGGTTGAGCTGTTGGGGTCGAAGGGGCTGCTTCAGGCGCACAACATCCTGGAAAACTCGGTGGTGAAGTCGACGGTGGATGGTGTTGTCGGTGCCAAGCCGACCTACTTTTTTCTGGAACGTTACATGACTGCTTACCGGACAGAATGGGGCGCATTTGTTGACGCCGTACAAGCCGGGTCGGATATGCCGGTTACTCTGGAAGACGGCGTCGCAGCACTGGCGATGGCCGAAGCTGCGACCCGTTCGGCGCGTTCCGGAATGCCGGTCATGCTGAGTGATGTTTTGAAACCGGTTGCAAAATGATCGGATTTCCTGAAACTGGACACAGCCCCGGTTCACTTGGGGGCGGAGGAGATTCGGCCAATGCCGAATGACTGGGGCTGAAGCCCAGACAATACGATTGACAGTTCTATTGGGAGGAATGGAAATGAAAACGTTCGTAAAAGGGGTTCTGATGGCCAGCGCCGTCGCATTCGCCGGTGCCACTGGCGCGGCAGCGGAGGGCGAGAAGTACATTCTGATCAGCCACGCCCCGGACAGTGACAGCTGGTGGAACACCATAAAAAACGGCATCGCCTTGGCGGGCGAGCAAATGGGCGTTGAGGTTGAATACCGCAACCCGCCGACCGGTGACCTTGCAGACATGGCGCGGATCATTGATCAGGCCGCAGCATCGGGACCAAACGGCATCATCACTACCCTGGCTGACCCGGACATTCTGGAAGGCCCGATCAAGGCGGCCGTGGATTCTGGTATCGACGTCATCATCATGAACACCGGGACACCGGAAAAGGCGCGTGAAGTTGGCGCGCTGATGTATGTTGGCCAGCCTGAATATGACGCCGGTTTCGCTGCAGGCCAACGGGCCAAAGACGATGGCATCGGATCCTTCCTGTGTGTGAACCATTACATCGTGCAGCCGTCCAGCCAGGAACGTTGCCAGGGCTTTGCCGACGGTCTGGGTATCGAGTTGGGCGAGCAGATGATCGACGCGGGTCAGGACCCGGCCGAGATTAAGAATCGTGTTCTGGCGTATCTGTCGGCCAACCCTGAAACAGAAGCAGTTCTGACGCTTGGCCCGACCTCGGCGGACCCGACCATTCTGGCGCTGGAAGAAAACGGCATGGCCGGCGACATCTACTTTGGCACCTTTGACTTGGGTGGCGAGATCGTCAAAGGCATCAAAAGCGGCGTGATCCAGTGGGGCATCGACCAGCAGCCCTTCCTGCAGGCTTACCTGCCGGTTGTCGTGATGGCCAACTACCACCG
The DNA here is from genome assembly GCF_056780525.1 of Ruegeria sp. S263. Classification (NCBI taxonomy): domain Bacteria; kingdom Pseudomonadati; phylum Pseudomonadota; class Alphaproteobacteria; order Rhodobacterales; family Roseobacteraceae; genus Ruegeria; species Ruegeria sp. S263. The sequence goes on from NZ_CM165558.1 coordinate 924,510, forward strand.
TTACGGCGTTCTGCCGGGCAACAACATCAACTCGGGTCCCGGTTTCGTGACCGCAGACGGGTTGGAAAAGATCGAAGAATTCGCGGGCGAATACCGCTGATTTTTGAAACGGTGCGGACGCCGGATGTGTGTCCGCACCCCATTATAAAAGCATTCAGAACGAAGCGCGAAGGAGGCAACAATGGCTGAGTCAGCGCAAACCGTAAGCGGCGGCGACGAGCGGATCAAAGAGATCTCACCCCTGCGCCGAGCCCTGATCCGCCCGGAATTGGGTGGCATGGTCGGCACGGTGGCAGTGTTCACGTTTTTCCTGCTGTTCGCCTTTGATAGCGGCATGTTCACCGCTCAGGGCGTGATGAACTGGTCCGTGGTCTCTGCTCAGTTCATGATCATTGCCGTAGGTGCGTGTTTGTTGATGATCGCGGGCGAATTTGATTTGTCCGTTGGTTCGATGATCGGCTTTGCAGGCATGATGATCGCGATCTTTTCCGTCACGCTCAGCTGGCCGGTCTGGATGGCCATTATTGTAACCTTCGCGCTTTGCGTATCGATCGGGGCGGTCAACGGGTACATTGTCGTGCGTACCGGCCTGCCCAGTTTTATCGTGACGTTGGCATTCCTGTTCATTCTGCGCGGCTTCACCATCTACCTGCCTCAGACCATCGAGCGGAAAACCATCATCGGCGGTATCCGCGACGTGGCCGAGGGCGACTGGCTGGCGTCGGTGTTCGGCGGCAAAGTTGGGCAGGGCTTTTTCGTCTGGCTCGGTGACAACGGCCTGATCGAAACCTTTGAACGCGGCACGCGTCAAGGTCAGCCTGTGGTCGACGGTATTCCGATGCTGCTGATTTGGGCACTGGTGATCATCATCTTTGGCCATGTGCTGCTGACCAAAACCAAATTCGGAAACTGGATCTTTGCCTCGGGCGGAGACGCCGAGGCCGCAAGGAACTCGGGTGTTCCTGTGAACCGGGTCAAAGTTCTGATGTTCATGTTTACCGCCTTCTGTGCGACCGTCTTTGCGACCTGTCAGGTGATGGAGTTCGGCTCGGCCGGTGCGGACCGGGGCCTGCTCAAAGAGTTCGAGGCCATTATCGCGGTGGTGATCGGTGGCGCGTTGCTGACCGGCGGCTATGGCTCGGTTCTGGGTGCGGCTCTCGGGGCACTGATCTTTGGTGTGGTTCAGCAGGGGTTGTTCTTTGCAGGGGTCGAAAGCTCGCTGTTCCGGGTGTTCCTTGGCGTGATCCTGCTGGGCGCCGTAATCCTGAACACCTACATCCGTCGCATCATCACGGGAGAACGGTGAGATGACCGAAGATACCAAATTCCATCACGGCGACGCCCAGGACCAGAAACCGATCATTCGGATGGTAGACATTCAGAAACACTTTGGCTCTGTGATCGCCCTTGCCGGTGTCAGCTTTGATCTGAAACCTGGGGAGTGTCACTGTCTGCTGGGCGACAATGGTGCGGGCAAATCGACCTTCATCAAGACCATGTCCGGAGTCCACAAACCAACAGCGGGTGAGATCTTCTTCGAAGATAAGCCCATGCATTTCGAAGACCCGCGTGACGCCATTGCAGCCGGGATCGCGACGGTACACCAGCACCTGGCGATGATCCCGTTGATGAGTGTCAGTCGGAATTTCTTCATGGGCAACGAACCCACGCGCAAGGTCGCCGGGATCAATTTCTTCGACAAGAAGCTGGCCGATGAAATCACCATGGAAGAGATGCGCAAGATGGGCATCAACCTGCGTGGACCGGACCAGGCCGTAGGTACCTTGTCCGGTGGTGAGCGTCAGACAGTTGCAATTGCTCGTGCGGTTCATTTCGGCGCAAAGATCCTGATCCTGGACGAACCAACTTCGGCGTTGGGCGTGCGCCAGACGTCCAATGTTCTGGCGACCATCGACAAGGTGCGCAGTCAGGGTGTGGGTGTGGTTTTCATCAGCCACAACGTGCGTCACGCACTGGCCGTCGGCGATCGCTTTACCGTGTTGAACCGGGGCCAGACGCTGGGCACCGCGAAACGGGGCGAAATCTCACCCGAGGAACTGCAGGACCTGATGGCAGGTGGTCAGGAGCTGGCCGAGCTGGAAGGGTCTTTGGGCGGCACGGTCTGACGCGTTCCCGCTTGGACTGTACATATTTGAGAAACTGGAATTCAACCGATTGGCCGGGGTGGCCTTAAGTTGAAAGGGATCACAATGGGCAAGACAATCAGACTGACCGCAGCGCAAGCTTTGGTCCGCTATCTGGGCGCGCAGATGAATGAGGCCGGAGAGCCATTCATAGCAGGTGTCTGGGCTATTTTTGGTCACGGCAATGTGGCCGGGCTGGGTGAGGCGTTGCATGCCGTAAAGGACAGCCTGCCGACCTATCGCGGCCACAATGAACAAACCATGGCGCATTGTGCCATCGCCTATGCCAAGCAAATGCGACGTACGAGGGCCATGGCTGTAACCTCGTCCATCGGGCCGGGTGCAACCAATATGGTGACGGCGGCCGCGCTGGCCCATGTGAACCGGTTGCCGGTTCTTATCATTCCCGGCGATGTCTTCGCGACACGAGGTCCCGATCCTGTGCTGCAACAAATCGAGAGTTTTGGCGACGGTACGGTCAGCGCCAATGATTGCTTCAAACCAGTCAGCCGGTACTTTGATCGCATCTCACGGCCGGAACACCTGCTGACCGCGTTGCCGCGCGCGTTCCGCACCATGACGGACCCCGCTGAATGTGGGCCGGCGACTTTGGCTTTCTGTCAGGACGTTCAGGCCGAGGCGTACGATTATCCGGAAAGCTTCTTTGAACCGCGTGTCTGGTATCAGCGCCGCATCCGTCCGGATGAAGGCGAACTGGCCCGCGCTGTCGCGGCCATCAAGGTGGCCAAACGTCCGGTCATCGTCGCAGGGGGTGGGGTGCACTATTCGGGCGCGACGGATGCGCTGCAGAGTTTCGTGGAAACGCACAACATCCCGATTACGGAAACGCAGGCTGGTAAGTCCGCCTTGGCATGGGATCACCCGTTGAACCTGGGACCTGTAGGCGTGACCGGTGGCGAACCGGCTAACTCGGTCTGCGCCGAGGCGGATCTTGTGCTGGCCGTTGGCTCTCGGTTGCAAGACTTCACCACCGGGTCTTGGGGCCTGTTTTCCAATCCGGAACGCGAGATGATCTGCCTGAATACGGCTGCCTATGACGCGGAAAAACACGGCGCTATGCCGTTGCAATCGGACGCGCGTGTTGGGCTGGAGGAATTGGGCGCAGCATTGCAGGGATACCGCGCCGATCCTGTGACGGCCTCGCTGAAGGCCGAATGGTACGGCAAGGTCGACAAGCTGACTGACGCGCCGGGCGACGGAAACGCGCTTCCAACAGATATGCAGGTTGTTGGCGCGGTTCAGCGGGCGTCACATGACGATACAGTTGCCATGTGCGCGGCGGGAACCATGCCGGGAGAACTCCACAAACTCTGGAAAGCGCCGCGCCCTGGTGCCTATCACATGGAGTACGGCTTTAGCTGCATGGGCTATGAGATTGCCGGCGCAATGGGAATTAAAATGGCTCAACCGGATCGCGATGTGATCTGCTTTACCGGCGACGGCACCTACATGATGGCGAATTCGGAAATGGCGACGGCGGCGATGATGGGTGTCTCGTTCACCGTAGTCATTACCGACAACCGTGGCTTTGGCTGCATCAACCGTCTTCAGATGGGCACTGGCGGAGCCGAGTTTAACAACCTTCTGGACCATGCAGTGCATGAGAACCCCTCGGCCATTGATTTCGCGGCCCACGCGGCGGCGATGGGGGCGACATCCGTCAAGGTTAGCTCGGTTGCTGAACTGGAAGGCGCGCTTGCCAAACGGGGCGATGTCAAAGGGCCCTATGTGGTTGTCATCGACACTGATCCGTACCCCTCGACCGAATACGGCGGTACGTGGTGGGAAGTGGCAGTTCCGGAAGTCAGCATCCGCCCCGAAGTGAACGAAAAACGCGCAGCCTATGAGCTGGCGATTAAGGAAAGAAACACGAGATGAGCGTGAAAATCGGGATTTCTCCGATCGCCTGGCAGAATGATGATTTGCCTGACCTGACGGCGGCTTACACGATGGAACAAGCACTGAAGGAAGCGCGCGAGATCGGTTATGTCGGTGTCGAACGCGGCCAGCGCATGCCCAGTGATACCGAAGGGTTACGCGCCTATCTCGAAGGCAATAACATCGCGCTGTGCGGCGGGTGGTGCTCGGGCGCGTCGCTGGTCAACGATTTCGCGACAGAGCGCGAAGCGGTGCGCGAACAGGTTGAGCAGTTTGTTGCCCTGAATAGCCCGTGCATCGTCTATGCCGAGTGTTCGAACACCGTTCAGGGGCAGGCTGAGACCCCGGTCAATAACCGACCCAAACTGTCCAAGGACGAGGTTCTGGTCTATGCCGCCAAGATCACCGAACTGGCCAAATGGATGGGCGATCAGGGGATGCCGATGGCCTACCACCACCACATGGGCACGATCATCGAGACCGAGGATGACGTGAACTGGCTGATGGAAGGATCAGGACCTGAGGTAAAACTGTGCTTTGACACTGGCCACCTGTTGTTCGGCGGTGGCGATGTCATGGCGACCTTGAACCGTTGGGGGGACCGGGTCCATCATGTTCATTTTAAGGACATCCGTCCAACGGTTGTTCAGGATGTGCGTGAAAACGACCGCAGTTTTCTGGATGCCGTTGTTGCCGGTGCGTTCACTGTCCCGGGTGACGGGTGCATCGATTTTCAGGCGGTGGCGAACGCTTTGAAATCCATGGACTACGACGGCTGGATCGTGGTCGAGGCCGAGCAAGACCCGGCCAAGGCACCGCCCTACGAATACTCTAAGAAGGGCTACGAGCATATTCTCGAGGTCTGCGCGAAAGCAGGATTGGAGGTCCAAGCGTAACGATCGACCCCGCGGGGCGACACCGAAGCCATGAAAAAGGGAGATGTCTCATGGTAAATCAGGAACTGGGTTTTGTTGGTTACTTCGACCGTGAATCCTGTGATCTGGATGAATTCAAGGTGTTGACCTCGCAGAGTTTGGCAGCCGACGCGGTGCCCCATGCCGCCTCGATTAAAAAGAATGTTCCGATCTACGACATGCACGCATTGCGCCCGGTGCTGGAGAACGCAGGCAAGCGCAAAGCTCTGTTGGCCGAGTGGGGCTATGTTTTGGGTAAATCGGCCGGAGTGATCGCTCTGAAAGGAGCGTTCGCTGATACATCCGTCATCGACCGTGCCAGCGATGTTTTCCGCCAGATCATCGTAGAGGAACGTCAAAGCGGTGCTGGCGAAGGTGATCACTTCGCCGCCTCTGGCGCGAATGACCGGATCTGGAACGCGCTGCAAAAACAGTGCCTGCGCGACCCTGAAGGTTTTGCGCTCTATTTCGGGAATACGGCAATTGCGGCGGCGTGCGAGGCGTGGTTGGGACCAAATTTTCAGGTTACCGCTCAGATCAATCAGGTGCGTCCGGGCGGCAAGGCACAACAGGCGCATAGGGACTACCACCTGGGGTTTCAGAGCGCGGAAAGAGCAGCGAATTATCCCGCGCACGCTCATCTGGTCACGGCATCGCTGACATTGCAGGGCGCGGTCGCCCATTGCGATATGCCGGTAGAAAGCGGACCAACCAAGCTGTTGCCCTTTTCCCAGTTGTATCCGCCGGGCTACCTTGCGTTCCACGACGAGAGCCACCGGACCCATTTCGAGGAAACCTGCATTCAGTTGCCGCTGGACAAGGGAGATGCCGTTTTCTTCAACCCCGCGCTGTTTCACGCGGCGGGCGAAAACCGCAGTGCGGATATCGACCGGATGGCCAACCTGTTGCAAATCTCATCCGCTTTTGGACTCGCGATGGAGGCCATCGATCGGCGATCCATGTCCGAGGCGGTGTTCCCCTCGCTTGTCGCCTTGAAACAACGTGGTGAACTGAGTGGTCGCGCGCTGGACGCTACTATTGCAGCCACGGCAGAGGGCTATCCATTCCCGACCAATCTGGACACAGATCCACCAATCAATGGCAACGCTCCGGAAAGTCAGGCCGATATTCTACGTCGTGCGGTGGCCGAAGGATGGAGCGAAGGACAACTGGCTGAGGCGTTCTCGGCCCTACAAACAAGGCAAGCTGCCTGAGGAACTACAGGCGGGCTCGTCAAGCCCGCCTAATACGGAGAGAACACATGTCGGACCTGCTGAAAAAGCCCTTTGGGCGCAGAGGAAAAGTGCATGACATAACTCCGGCCAGTGCCGGGTGGCGCTATGTCGGGTTTGGTCTTTACCATCTGCGGGCAGGGGATAGGGTCAGCGAGGCAACCGGCGATCGTGAGGTCATTCTGGTCATGGTTGAGGGCAAGGCCAGCATTACTGGGGCAGGGCAGAATTGGGGTATACTGGGCGATCGGATGAACGTGTTCGAGAAGACGCCGCCGCATTGCCTGTACCTTCCGAATGGTACTGATTGGGCGGCTGTGGCTGAAACCGATTGCGTAATCGCTGCGTGTTCCGCGCCAGGCAAAGGTGGTCACGAAGCGCGCCGGATCGGGCCGGACGGTATCACCCTGACGGAACGGGGAAAGGGCGTGAATACGCGCTATATCAACAACATCGCGATGGAGACCGAGGATTACGCCGACAGTCTGCTGGTGACCGAAGTTTTCACACCCAACGGCCACTGGTCGTCTTACCCCAGCCACCGCCATGACGAGGACGACTATCCACGTATCACCTATCTGGAAGAGACCTATTACCACCGACTGAATCCGGCCAACGGTTTTGGCATTCAGCGGGTCTATACCGATGACGGTCAGTTGGATGAAACCATGGCCGTTTCGGACGGAGATGTTGTGACCGTCCCGCGCGGCCATCATCCCTGCGGCGCGCCTTATGGGTTCGAGATGTACTATCTGAACGTCATGGCGGGACCGCTGCGGAAATGGCGGTTCGTCCCGGCCCCTGAGGTCGAATGGATCATGGAGCGGGACGGATAATCTGTACCAACCCCGCCCCGGGCTTTACCTCTGCGGCGGGGCTCCGAAGGCGCGGATCACCATTCTCGCTGCGGCCTCGACCGGGTCATGGGTTTCTTTCAGGATAGTCACGCGATCGAACCGTTCCGGGTCGCGATTAATCGCCTCGCGCAAGGCGTGGCCGAATGCCATACGTAGCTCTGTTCCGATGTTGAACTTGCAGATCGACGTTTCTCGCGCCAACCGGCTGCGCTGTTCGACCGGCACGCCTGAGCCGCCGTGAATGACCAAAGGCACCTCGGTCGCGGCGTCGATTTCCGCAATGCGCTCTTCGTCCAACCCGCCCTCTTTGTTTTGCTGCAGGTGGACGTTGCCGACCGAGATTGCCATCGCGTCCACACCACTTTCGCGGGCGAAATTTGCGGCCTCGGCCGGGTCTGTGCCGTTCGACCCTTCGCCACCGTAATAGCCCACGAACCCGATCTCGCCTTCGCAGGATATACCGGCCGCATGCGCCATCTCGGCAATGGCGGCGGTTTTGTCGATGTTCTGCTGCAGCGGCTTGCGCGAGCCGTCGTACATCAGCGAGGTGAACCCGCTGTCCAACGCGATCTTGCACTCCTCGAACGTGTAACCATGATCCAGATGTGCCACGACCGGGACCGAGGCGTTCTCGGCCAGGTGGCGGAACATCTTACCCAGAATGGGCAGCGGAGTATGCTCGCGGCAGCTTGGGCCCGCCTGCAGGATCACCGGCGCGTTTTCGGCTTCAGCTGCGGCCACATAGGCGCGCATGTCTTCCCACCCAAGGGTGACAAGGCCACCCACAGCATAACCTTGTTCATACGCCGGGATCAGAACGTCTTTCAGGGTGGCCAGTGTCATTTGAACTTGGCAATCATGTCTTTGATGCCCGGGATCGTTTCGATCTGATAGGCATGGGTGGGTTGAAAAAACTGGACCAGAGAACGCTGTGTAAGACCGCCAAGAATGGTGAAATAATACATCTCGTACCCGGGTAGCACGCAGCAGGGGTGGTAGCCCTTGTCGATGCAGATCGTTGAGCCGTCGACGATGTGATAGGCGTCACCCGGCTCGTTGTCCTCGCGTTGCAACATTTGCAGGCCCGAGCCCCAGTTGGGTTTGAAGCGGAAGTTGTATGTCTCGTCGTGCCGGGTCTCGTCCGGCAGACGATTGGTGTCGTGCTTATGGCTGGGGAAGCCGGACCAGCCGCCTTGGCCAACGGTGAAGAGTTCACTGACCAGTAGACGGCCAACCTTGTCGTGCTGTTTCTGGCCGAGGATGTGCTTGATCTTTCGATGAGTTTTAGTGTCGTCGCTGCCGTATTGAACCAAGTCATGTTCGCGCACGTCGAAAGGGTCCAGCACCTTGTCGTATTTGGCTCCTGCAACGAACACTTCCGTCTCGTCCGACACGCAGACCAGTTGGACCTTGGCACCGACAGGAACGTAAACGCCTTCCGGCTCACCGTCCCAAACGTCTTCGCCCCGGTTGCCCAGCTTGGCGAATTGTACGCCCTCAACGTCAACGTCGACACTGCCGGTGGCTGGAACGATGCAGGTCTCATAGCCCGGCACCTGATACTCGAACGCCTCGCCGTTTCTCAGTTTGACGATGTTAAAGTAATTCAGCGGTACAGTAGGGTCATCGGCGTCAACGATGGGTTTGTTCTGATTGTCAAAGGGCGCGATATGCATGGAAGTCTCCTATGTCGTAGGGCCGGGGTGAGAGGCGAGAAACGCGTCCAGTTCCGGCGATGTTGGCATAGCCGGGGCACACCCGGGTTTTGATACGACGATTGATGCACAGGCCGAGCCGCGCATAACGGCTTCTTTCAGCTCGCTGCCTGCTGCAATTGAGGCCAACAGGCCAGCCATAAAGCTGTCACCTGCGCCATTGGGTTTCACGGCCGTAACCGGATAGATGCCAGTTTCGATTTCTTGCCCGTCAGCAAATGTGACTGCGCCTTTTTCGCCCATCTTGTAAATGACGATCCGGCCCGGTTTTGCGGCCAGTTCCTTTGCCTTGTCCAAGCCCTTGTCGATGCCTCCGGCCATGAACCCGAACTCTTCGTCATTACCGACGATCAGGTCGCTGGCTTCACCTGCGCGCGATAGAACCTCAGCGGCGACCTCCGGGGATGGCCAGCTATACGGGCGGTAGTCAATGTCGAAAATGACCGGCAAATCTGCCTTGCGAGCATTGTCGAACGCGCGAAACGTAGCGCTGCGCGAAGGTTCCGAGGCGAACACCGTTCCGGCAGAGATCACCGCCGAGAACTTACCGTAGTCGACCTCATCCATATCATCTTCGGTCACCTGAAAGTCGACGGCACCGTTTCGGTAGATGACATTCTGAAAATTCTCGATCCGGCTTTCGTAGACGGCCAGCGACATGCGGTATTCGCCACCTACGACCCGGATGTAGGACGTATCGACGCCGTAATGCGCCAGCTTGTTCAAACAGAACCGGCCCACGGCATCATCTGAGACAGAAGTGATCAGCGACGCCTGGCTGCCCAGTTTGACCAGCCCGGCACAGATGTTCGCCGATGACCCGCCCAGATCCGCGTGAAACGTGTTCGCGTCTTCGCTTTTGACGCCAACAGGATCGGCATAAAGGTCCATGCCAGCACGGCCAAAGACCGCAAACCGGTTTCCTTTGATACCGTCTATCAAAGCGTTCACGTCGTTACCTCCGGCAAAAAGGGGCTGGCGAGGATCGTTGGTCCTTGCGTTGAATCGATTCACACGATACTGATTTTGCAACCGGTTGCAAATACATTGTTCGGAGCCGTGACAGATGCCTGAAATCGGAATTGGAATCGTTGGTGGCGGCTATATGGGCAAGGCTCATTCGGTCGCGATGTCTGCCGTCGGCGCGGTGTTCAACACTGTGCTTCGACCGCGTCTTGAGATGGTTTGCGCGTCCAGCCCGGAAAGCGCCGAGCGGTATCGTGCAGCCTATGGTTTCCGACGGTCGACCGAGGATTGGCGCACGCTGGTCAATGACCCGGCGGTCGAGGCCGTCGTGATTGCCTCGCCGCAAACGACGCATCGTCAGATTGCTGAGGCGGCGTTCGCCCTGGGCAAGCCGGTTCTGAGTGAAAAACCACTCGGTTCATCGCTGGAGGATGGTCAAGCCATGGTCGCAGCGGCTGAGGCAGCAGGTGTCACCAACATGGTCGGGTTCAACTATGTCCGGACCCCGGCAACTCAGTTCGCGCGCCAGTTGATTGCGCAGGGAGAACTGGGGGACATCACCTGGTTCCGCGGCGAGCATACCGAAGATTTTTATGCCGATCCCGAGGCCCCGGCGACGTGGCGCACGACCGGAATGGCCAACGGAACAATCGGCGATCTGGCCCCCCACATGGTCAACGGCGCCATGGCCCTGGTCGGGCCGATAGTCGAGATTATGGCCGAGGTCGAAACCGTTCACCACGAGCGTCCTGGCGGTCCTGTGACAAATGATGACCACGCTCAGATCATGTGTCGTTTCGCAAATGGTGCGATGGGGAATATTTACGTCAGTCGGATTTCCACGGGCCGCAAGATGGGCTATGCCTATGAAATATCAGGTACAAAAGGAGCTATCCGGTTCGATCAGGAGGATCAGAATGCCCTGTGGCTCTATCGTCGAGAAGGGCCTGAGGCGGAAAGAGGCTTTACCAAGATCCTGACAGGCCCCGCCCATCCGGACTATGAGCCGTTCTGTCAAGGACCTGGACATGGAACCGGGTATCAGGACCAGATCATCATCGAGGCCAAGGATTTCCTCGAGGCAATTCATACCGGAAAAGCTATTTGGCCAACGTTCCGCGACGGGCATGAGGTCAACCGCGTTCTGGCCGCGGCTTTGGCATCATCCGAGCAGCGGCAATGGAAACAAATCGGCGACTTCTGAGCGCTGAAAACTACAAAAACACCAAAGAGAGATGAGAACCATGGCAAAGCTGAAATGGGGAATGATTGGTGGTGGCGAAGGCAGCCAGATCGGACCTGCGCACCGTTTGGGCGCACTGGCCGATGGGATGTTCGAATTCGCTGCTGGCGCGCTGGATCATCGGCCCGATGTCGGTCGCGAATACGCCCAAAGACTAGGCGTCGCTGCGGATCGTGCCTATGGCGACTGGCAAGAAATGCTGGTGGGTGAAAAGGACCGGGCGGACCGAATTGATCTGGTGACGATCGCCACGCCGAATTCGACCCATTTCGAAATCACAAAGGCGTTTCTTGAAGCCGGGTTCAACGTCCTGTGCGAAAAACCCATGACCATGACGGTAGAAGAGGGGGAAGAGATCGTGCGCGTGGCAGAAACCTCAGGCAAGATTTGCGCGGTGAACTACTGCTATTCCGCTTATCCGATGGTCCGACAGGCCCGAGCAATGGTGCGAGCAGGGGATATCGGTAAAGTCCGACTGGTCGTGACCAATTTCAGCCACGGCCATCACGGCGACGCCACCGATGCGGACAATCCTCGTGTCCGTTGGCGCTACGATCCCGCCATGGCGGGCGTGTCGGGACAGTTCGCCGATTGCGGTATTCACGCGCTGCACATGGCGAGCTTTATCAGTGATGACGAAGTCAAAAGCCTGTCCGCCGACATGGCATCGACAATCTCAAGCCGCGAACTGGAAGATGACGCGATGGTCAACTTCCGCACCGAAGGCGGCGCAGTGGGACGGTTGTGGACTTCGTCAGTGGCTATCGGCCGCCAGCACGGCTTTGACATTCAGGTGTTTGGTGAAATCGGCGGCCTTCGCTGGGCGTCCGAGCAGCCCAATCAGTTGATCTATACCCCGGTGGGTGGCCGAACGCAGATCATCGAAAAAGGCGAAGGCGGGTTGCATGACGAAGCGCAGCGCCTGTCCCGGGTCGCTATCGCGCATCCTGAAGGGTTCCCTCTGGCGGTTGCAAATATCTATTGCGATTTGGCCGACGCGATTGTGGGAAAGGTCCGGGACAGTCTGCCCACGCCGTCCGATGGGGTTCGGTCCATTGCGGCGGTCCATGCCGCGGTCGCCTCGTCCAAGGCAGACGGAGCCTGGACGGACGCCCGCCCGCCGATTTTCCGTTGATCAGAGGCGGGGCCGCAGAGTGCCCCGCTCGATCAAACGACAGGGAAAAATTCGCGCCTCGGGATAGCGCTGTGGGTCTTTCAGCATCTCTTCGACCAGATCGACCGACGATGTGATGATTTGTTTGATCGGCTGGTAAATCGTCGTCAGGTTCACACTTTCCCATCGGGACATCTCCATGTCGTTCAAGCCGATTATTCCGACGTCCTTGCCGGGCTTCAGGCCATGATCCGACAATGCGGACAAGGCGCCGATGGACAGAATGTCATCACCGCAGAAGTACCCTTCTGCCGGATCATCCTTCAACAGCCTCAGCATCTCCTCACGTCCGGCCTCAAATGAATATGCGCCTGCGAACGAGTGAGATACTTCCAGAACAGGGTGTCTCTCGACCTCTTCCATGAAGCCGCGAAATCGGTCCATCGCCGAGGTCGCATCTTTGGGTCCGCCCAGATATCCGATCCGCTTGTAGCCGCGCGCGCGCAGCTCGCGGGCAGCCATACGACCGCATTCGACGTTGTCGATCCCAACCACATGCACCTCGGGTGAGGTCGCCGAGCGCCCAAATGTGTGGACGACGGGAACTCCGGCGTCGTGAAAGGCCTTGGCAAAACTGGGAGGCAAAGTGGACGAAGCAACGATCGCGGCATCGACCGAATATTGCCGCAGCATCCGGACCGAATTGGCCGGTTCCGTTTCATCGGTCAAATTCACGATGAGGGGGCGCAGACCTCGTTCCTGCAAAGCACGCGTGAACTGGTCGAACACTTCAAGGAAGATCGGGTTGTGAAAGTTATTGGAAATCAAGCCGATCAGTTTAGTGCGCCCAGTCGTGAGCGAGGAGGCCAGCGCATTTGGGCTGTACCCCAGTTCTTTCGCGGCCTTTTCAACCTTGCTGCGTGTCTTGGCGGAAACGGACGCACCTTCAGTGAATGTTCTGGAAACGGCGGACCGCGAAACACCGGCCAATGCGGCCACGTCCTTTAGGGTCACAGCCATGATTGGCACCCTCGGTTCAGGGTAAGGCTAACTCGTGAATTCATGGTGAAAGCACTATGCACTATTGCATCGGACTTGCAATCGGTTGCAATGCGTTGGCGCAAAGACGCTGGGTACCGTTGTTCATTGGGAGACTGGTGGGTGATGAGAGACCCGAACTCCCGACATCTTAGTTGCAAACGAAGCGATCTATCCCAACCCGCTCGTACATCAAGGTGTTGTATTCCACTGCCGCCGCCACCATCCTTTTGAAAGATGTCTTGCGTTGCCAGTAGCTTGACACTCTCACAGTCGATAAGGTCCTGCAACACTGCAAGTGTGTTTTGCCCCAAATAAAACCCTGTAATTCAGAAAATGCAGTAGCGTTTGCAGCGGTCGCTACCCGCTGACGGGGGTATGGTGGCAACTGGTTACAAAGTGCATTTAGATACCGTCCCACAAAAATGTGCTGCAAAATCTACGTTAGATCTAAGCGGGCTTTTGTATGATCCGCATCGAATGACCGGACCGAGCCCAAAGCGGACTGAAATGTGCTCGCCAAAATGAATTGCGGCGATAGACATTCTCTTGAGCGGTCTAACCCATCACTAAATGCATTCACCGCCATCGATAACCAGGGCTTGCCCCGTCATAAAAGCGGATTCATCTGAAGCTAAATAGACGATCCCATGGCCAATCTCTTCAACTGTTGCCCATCGACTCATGGGGATCGCCTGCTCGATGTAGCTTTCCAGCTTGGCCCGGCCACCCATCTGCTTTTCGAAGCCTGCATTGAAAGGGGTGTCTACAAATCCTGGACATAGGGCATTGAAACGGATTGCATGGACAGCGTAGTCGGCTGCCATCTGCCGGACCATCGCAACAGCAGCGTGCTTTGTAGTCGCATAGGCGATCATACCCCGGTCATATTGAACCCCAGAATTGGAGGCCGTGACGATCACGCTGCCTCCACCGTGTGATTTCATATGGGGGACGGCTGCACGCGCGGCAATGAAGTGAGCGCGGACATTCAATGCCCAAGAAGCATCCATTCCATCTGGTTCCACTTCTTCCAGCGTTCCTTCGATCTGCAACCCAGCGTGAGAGTGCAACACGTCAAGACAACCGAAGTTTTTAACTGCTTCGTCTATGGTTCTGGTAAGGGCATCGTCGTCGGTCACATCAAGCTGTATGGCAGATGCTTGATTTCCCTGTGCAACGATCGCGGCCACAGTGGCTTCAGCAAGTGTTGCATCGCGATCGGTTACCACAACATGCGCACCCTCTTGTGCCATTGCCATTGAACCCGCCCGACCAATTCCTGATCCCGCGCCCGTCACGAGCGCGACCTTACCTGCAAGCCGCATGTCACTTGGTTCCTTTATTTAATTATTCGATTTTGAGGCGCCTCGGCGCAAAAGCAGCTGCGCTGCAACGAGCAACAAGAGCGACGCGCCCATAACCATAGTGCCGATGGCATTGATCTCGGGCGTTACGCCGCGCCGGATGGATGAGAATATGTAGATTGGCAGGGTTGTTTCTGAGCCAGCTACGAAGAACGCGATGATGAAATCATCAAATGAGAAAGTGAAGCTGAGCAGGAAGCCTGCCAAAATTGCCGGTGCTATCAACGGCAGGGTCACCTGTCGAAAGGTGCCCCAGGGCGTCGCAAAGAGGTCAGCCGAAGCTTCCATGAGCGCGCGGTCCATACCCGATAGCCTTGCACGTACGATGATTATGACCAGCGCCATTGTGAACATGGTGTGTGCGGCGATAAGCGTGGGCATCCCCATGGAAAGTTGCGGGGGATTTGCTCCATCGGGCCATAGGCTTGCAAGAAGCGGGTTTAGCCAACCGAATACGGTGACGAGGGCAATGAGTGTCGCGATGCCGATGACGATACCAGGTATCATTATCGCAATATAAATCATCGCATCAAACAAAGTTCGGAGCCATCCCGTAACCCCTTGTAAAGCGATGGCCGCCATGGTTCCGAGAGTGGATGCGAGGCAAGCAGTTATGAATGCCGCAAGCAGACTGGTCTCGAGCGCGTCCATAACAAATGGGTTGTTAAGCGCTTTACCATACCATTGGGTCGAGAACCCCATAAACTGGCTTGCGTGTCGTCCGGCATTAAAGCTGAAAAGCGCGATGATGCCGATCGGAATATAGAGAAAAAGGTAGACGCAAATCGCGTATAAGCGCATCGGACCCTCACATCAGCGAGACATCTTCGCGCTGGCCACCCAGGCGCGAGATGAATTTCATGTAAATTGAGACAGTGACAAGCATCACGACAACCAGAGTCATTGCGACCGCCGATCCGTACGCCCAGTTCCGAGACTGCAGGAACAGGTCCACCAGCGCATTTCCGACGAAAAAGACCTTTCCGCCGCCCAAGATCGCTGGGATCAGAAACTCGCCCATCAGCAAGATGAAGACCAGCATGCAGCCAGTTGCGATACCAGGTACCGACAAAGGAAGTGTCACCTGACGGAACGTACGCCATGGGGAAGAGCCGAGATCAGCCGATGCTTCCAGAAGGCGTTTATCCAGTTTGTCCAAGCTTACAAAAATCGGGAAAACCATCAGAGGTAGATACCCATAGACAATTCCCACAAGCACAGCGAATGGCGTATTTATCAGGCGCACATCGTCGATGCCGATCGACTCCAGTAAAGCGGGCAAGCCACGCCCCCCAAGGATGAAAATCCAGGCGTATGACCGGATCAGGATCGATGTCCAGAACGGCACGATCACCAGGATCAACAGTGAAGTTCTCCACTTTGGTGAACAACGCACCGCAAGAAAGTAGGCGAGCGGGTAGGCAATTACCAACGCAGCGATGGTTCCCAGAGGTGCAAGGATCAAAGTGTTCTTAAACGCCGTCCATCGCGCAGGAAGGTTGGCATATTGTTCCAACGTGAACGCTGGAACGTAGCCTCCGGCGGCACCCCGTTCGCCAAAGGAAAAGACGAAGACGACCAGCAGAGGAAGGGCAAGCATTACCAAAAGCCATATTCCTGCTGGAGCCAGCAACAGTGCTTTTCTGCCTCGTTCGGTCATATTGTCCTCGTCTTTTCCGATATTGGCGGCCTTGCCGCTTAGGCCGACTTGAAGCGGGCGAGCAACTCGGCACGGTTTGGATCGGTCAGCGTAGCCGCTGCGCCGAACTCGAGCGCATTCAGAAGGTCAGCTGCCGGATAAAGGATCGGATCTTCCAGCAGTTCCTTCGGCAGCAACGCATTGGTGCGAGCATCAGCCGATGGATAGCCATGAGCGAGGACTTCCTTCGCATTAACTTCCGGGTTCAGCAGGAAGTCGATCAAGGCATAAGCGGCATCCATATGGGGTGCACCCTTAGGAATAGCGTAGTAGTCGGACCAGAGTTCACCGCCCTCAGTTCCCAGAACGTAGGCGATTTCAGGCATGTCGACATTCATCTGCTTACCGTCACCTGTCCAGCACATCGTCATCCAGGCGTCACCGTTACGCATCGGTGGCTGATAATCCGACGAGATTGCAAACAGATGTGGTTTGGCATCCAGCAACAATTTCTCGGCATCCGCCAGTTCCTTCTCATCGACCGAGTTGAAGGAGTAGCCGAAGTATTTCAGGGCATTACCGATGGTGGTTAGTTGGTAATCATGCACCATTGTCCGGCCTGAGTAACTTGCCATAGTCAGGTCCCAGAACTCTTTCCATGTGGTCGGAGTCGGAGCGCCGTCAAGCTTGCTGGTATTCACTGCAAAGCCAGTTGTGCCCCAGTTTTTTGGCACCGCGTAAAGCTGGCCATCGACAGAACCGGCATCCGAAAAGCGCTGTTCGAATGAACCTGCGTCGTAGTTTGGCAGTTTGGACGTATCGAGCGGGATGATCAGATCTTCACCCACATACGTAGTGATCGTGTAGTTAGTTGGAACGAAAACGTCCCAGCCAGACCCTCCAGCCTGTAGTTTTGCCAACATCTCTTCGTTCGAGCCAAAAACATTGACCTGAACATGGGCGCCAGTGGCTTCCGTGAAGGCTTCGAAGTTCATCTCGTCATGATAGTTCGGCCACGTGGCGAGGATCACTCGGTCGCCAATGTCTCCGGCAGCAAATGCCGGGCGTGGACGCAACCCAGGCATGGCCGTGCCCAGAACGGCCGTTGCCATCCCAAGACCTGTCACGCCTAAGAAATGTCGCCGTGTAACCGAACCCTTTTGGTACCGGCGAAGCTCTTCCATGAACTTTTGCTTGGAAATAGTCCCATTATCCTTGGTCATTGTGAACCTCTCTGTTGTTGGATTGCGGGATTTGTTATTTTTCCAGGATCAGCAGTGCGCCTTCGCCCCATGAAACAAAGGCTTGCTCTCCTGCATTGAACGTCCCCTCGTTCAATTCCGCTTGCCTTGGCACAAGTACGTGGAAATCACCCAGTGCTTCGTTGCGCGCAAGGTATTCTGTGTGCTCCCCAAGGAAGATCCGATTTTGAATGGTAACTGGCAGAGCGATTTCAGCTGCGGGTAGCGCGCGGGTCAGCGTGATCTGTTCTGGGCGGATACTAACGCACACTTCCTGCCCTGCATCTATTGGAATCTCCGGAGTTCCGTGCACCCTTTGGCCACTCGCTAAACGCACGGTGATTTGGTCGGCTGCTGAGTCAGTCACAGTTGCATCAAAGAAATTTGAGGTGCCTACAAATCCAGCCACGTAGCGGCTGCGGGGCATGTCATAGAGTTCGCGTGGGCTGCCAACCTGCACAATACTGCCGCCTTCCATCACACAAATTCGGTCGGACATTGAAAGCGCTTCTTCTTGGTCGTGCGTGACGAGGACAAAAGTTATTCCCAGTTGTCGTTGCAGGTTCTGCAGTTCAAACTGCATTTCTTTTCGAAGCTTTCGATCCAGAGCAGCCATTGGTTCATCAAGCAGCAAAAGCTTGGGCTCGTTTACGATCGCACGCGCCAAAGCGACGCGTTGCTGTTGACCACCAGACATCTCCCAGATGCGACGTGGGCCAAACCCACCAAGACGGACAGTTTCCAGCGCTTGCTCAACCTTTGTCGTGATTGTTTGTTTGTCTACGCGTGGTCGTTGTTGGCGCAGGCCGTACGCAATGTTGTCGAACACGCTTAGGTGAGGAAAAAGAGCATAGTGCTGAAACACCATGTTGACTGGGCGATGGTGCGCATCCAAGTCGTTGACGACTTCTCCATCGAGCAAAACCTGACCTTCGGTTGGCTTCTCGAAACCTGCCAACATTCTAAGCGCAGTGGTTTTGCCGCAACCAGATGGGCCTAAGAACGACAGGAACTCTCCTTTCCCAATGGAAAGATTCAGGTCTTTGGCGGCGACCACATTCCCGAAGGTCTTGGTCACTCCTCGGAGTTCCGCAATCGTCTGCATGGTGACGCTCATGTCAAAGCTCATATACTGCCGTTTTCCTTTTGCTTGATTTTTTGGCATTTGTTGGCATACCACTCAAACAAGGAAAAAGTAACAATAACTCGGAATAACTGTATATACCACAATTGGGGTATAGAGGTGCTTTTCGAAAATCTGGAGCGGCGTGTGTACGATTGGATGGAAGAGGCCGGCAGGGTCGTGGAGAAGATCGGAACCCCAGAATTTCCATGTGCTTTGGCAGATGGCTTACGGCAGGTCGCACCATTCGATTTTACGGTGGTGTTTGGTCATGTCGGAACCGAAGCACCAATAGACCTTCACGACGATTTCCCCAAAGGCAAACGGCGTATTTTTGTTGAGGACTACCAAGCCGGGCCCTACGTACTTGATCCATTTTTTTTGGCCGCGACAAAACCAATTACACCGGGTCTGTACCGCATGCGCGATATCGCACCGGACAGGTTTTATCAGGGCGAATACTATCGCAGCTATTACAAAAGGACTGGGTTAGCGGAGGAGATTGGCTACTTTGTCGATATCCCGAGCACTGGGATGGTTGTGGTCTCGCTCATGCGAGCTGAGAAGCCTTTTTCCGCCAAGGAAATTCGTCATTTGCACGCTCTATGGCCGCTCGTTCGGGCAGCCTGTTGCAAACATTGGCGTGACTTTCCAACGATAGCCCGCGGCGCCGCCGCGAATGGCGTTAGTCGTCGCGTCGATCTAGCATTCCAGGCATTTGGCGATGGCGTTCTGACGCCACGAGAACGAGAAGTCGTTGAGTTCACATTGAAGGGCCATTCGGCAGAAGCTGTTGGCACAATTCTCGGCATCTCTCCAGGCACAGTCCGCATCCATAGACGCAACATTTACGCGAAACTTAGGATCAACTCGCAGGGTGAGCTTTTTTCAAAGTTCATTGAAAAGGCGCTTTAAAAGTTTCCTTAAACACCCACTTTATCCGTTTTGCCGACCTTGCTACCTTGTGACCCGGAAAGCACCAACCATTTGGACGGCACTGTCTGATAGCCAAGGAACCCAAAGGGAGAGGGTTGGGACGCCCGGGACCCATGTCGAGCTAAATTAATACCCGAAAACGCTTTCGGGCCATTGTCTATCTTACCGGATCAGCCGTTTTAAAAATGGCGTCAAGATACGAAAGGCAAAATTTCATGGACGCACCAGTTATCCAGTTGATTTTTATGCTCATCTTGCTGGTTGTCGTGATCTGGCTTTATATCCTGCCGATCACGATGGCAGGGCGGCGCAACCGATCTGGTTTGATCTGGTTCCTGATCGGTCTGGTTGGATCACCCCTTTTGGCTATTCTTTTGCTGCTGGCTCTGGGTGACGCACCCGAACAACCAACAACCTAATTTTGGGACGATACCATCTGACACTCAAAAGGGCTTAACCCGAGAGTATCTGGACGCCCGTGAGCCATAACGTCCTGCTTAGCGTGTAATAAGGGTGCCAATTGAGATACTATGCTTCCGTAAGTGAAGACAACTATTCTTTCTCACTCTCCACAACCGTGTACTGTAAACCCAAGGTCGGCCGATTTGATTGGAGAACCACAGACCGCTTTGTCCGCAAAGTCGACGTTCAAGCAAGTTGCAGCGAACGACCGCATTGAGCCCAATGCGGAACAAGTGCAGCGACAAAGCACTGGACGCGAAGATTGTATGACCACGTTGTTTTACGCCCTAGACTTAATCGCACAAATCCGAAGCTTCTATTGAATTCTGGGGCTTCCGTTTAAACTTGCACTGCGTGGAAGATAAATCAGGTTTTTCGGTTTGCTTCAGTACAGGAAGGCTTCGATACGTTTTGAACCAAAAACTCAACCCTACTATTTTCTTGCTTCGCCATGGTGAAACCGAATGGAATTTTCAAAAACGACGTCAAGGTCGGCAGAATTCGCCCTTGACCAAGCGAGGGGTCGCTCAGGCAGTGGCGAGTGCAAAAAGACTAAGGCACCGCCTATGCAGCCGTCACCCTCTGACGGTATTTTCAAGCCCACTTGGTCGAGCGGTACAGACGGCTTCCATCGTTGTCGAGGAACTTGGCCTCCCCCCGGAAGCCATCGAGTATGAAACCAGTTTGATGGAATGCAGTTTCGGGCGATGGGAAGGCTTGGCGGAAAACGAGATCAAAAGACGATTTCCCCAAGAATGGGAGGCGCGTTGCGCTGACCGTTGGAACTGTTCCGCACCGGGCGGAGAGTCTTATGCTGACGTACATGACCGGGTTTCTTCTTGGTATTCCAGCAAGTCTTTTGAGGGGGCTGTCATAGTTGTTGGCCACGGCTTAACCCTGCGCGTCTTTCGAGGGATTTACTTGAACTTGCCTTCAGAAGAGGTTTTTGAATTGAACGAACCTCAAGATGGTTTCATCGAGTTGCGATGCGGACATTCAACCTTCGTTGAAAACTGAGGCTTTGATGTTTGGCGCTCGTCCCAAGAGATCAGATTTCCGCTGGTTTCAAGCCTAGATAGCAATTTCTGAATGAAAGGGTTAGGTCGGTTTTCCAGAGCAAAGTAGCTATCGACCTGAGTCTGGATAAAGTACGCGGTATCGGCTCAAGGTAGCAACTCGCGGATTGATTTGTTCTTTCTAGGATTGCTTTTTAGTTCGAGGAGCAAGTCTTCCAGCTCTGGCTGTTTGAGTGCTTTCGCAGCACCCTTGGGCGAGAACCAATGCCTTTTTCTTTGGTGCCTTTCCTTCCACCGGCGCTTCACCTTATCGACGTAGAGAGGGTAGACCGTGGCTTTCACTTGGACACTGGTTCCGTCGTTAAAAACCTTGGCGTACTCAAACTCACCGATCGGCTTGCGGGAAATTGTACCTTCTACCCCAGCCTCCTCCAACGCTTCAATTTCCGCCGCGCGCCAGTCTTGCTCGCCGTCCATCGGCCAGCCCTTGGGCATGATCCAGCGCCCTGTGTCACGTGACGTTATAAGGAGCACCTTGAGGCGGCCGCCGAACAATTGCAGAGGCAATGCTGCAACTTGTTTTGTACGCTGATCCACTATGGTTCTCGCCCTCCACAGCAGGTTGAAGTGATGATGTGATCGATCCTTTCCGATTGTGACTGGCAGAAACACAAAAAACGTCACGAATTAGCGACGCAGAATTCACCCGTTTTCGATTTGCCATCCCAGGCCTAAATCCGACAGATGCCTTTGAACCCGGCCGGGGTAGTCAGATACGATTGCATCCACGCGCAGGTCGATCATCCTGCTTATATCTTCGTGCTCATTGACCGTCCAAACGGCAACACATAGGCCCAGATCTTTTGCGCGCGCCACATTTTCAGCTGTTGCATCAGCGTAGTACGGGCACCAAAGCGAACCGCCAGCTTGCTTGACCAAATTTGGAATTTCATCGCGACGACCGCGAAGGTCTGGGCAAACCGCTTTCGAGGAATCCTCGCCCACATCGTCCTCGTTTTCCGGAAGCTGCGTAAGGTAAGAAGACGGCATATCCGGAGCCTGTCGCTGGCATTCTTCTAAAAGGTTCCAGTCAAAACTGTGCAAAACCGCGCGCATAGATAGACCTTTGGCGCGAACCTCTTGGAGAACTCGCCCAACAAAGTTCTCTCGATACACTGCATCGTGAGCCAGGTCAGGATCCGACTTCAGTTCAAGCATCAGATAGGCATTGCCGTATTTTGGTTCGGCGACCAAATCGAGCAAATCTATCAGCCTTGGGACACGAACACCGTCCAGTTGCGCCTGATCTGGGAAGCGTTGACCATAGTCAGAATGCCCGTCTAACCGTCCAATATCGAATTGCTGGATTTGGTCGAAAGTCAGAGATGAGACTTTCGGCTCCTCTCCAGAAAGAAACAGGCCATTGGCGTCGCGAAAGCCAGATGCGTGCAGACGATGATTGTGGGTAATAACCGGAACGTCATCAGCCGTCAGAACGACATCGAATTCAAGAAGCGGTACGCCAATGGACAGCGAGAAGTCGAAGCCAATCATGCTGTTTTCAGGCAAAACGCCTCTTGCCCCTCGATGGCCCACGACCCGGATCAGGTTTTCTCCACCACGAAAGGCTTCGACTTGAGGAAACGCCATTAGCCGTCCAGCCTTTCGCCGGTTGATTGGTCAAACAGATGCATGTGTTCTGGGTCGACCGAAAACCGCATGTTCGGATGCCTGCCTTCGATCGGATGGACGCCTGGAAGGCTTATCGTGATCGCTCCGCCGACGCCCGCGAGTTGACCGTGCAACAGAGTGTTGGCCCCTAACGGTTCTGCCATCTGAATCGCTGCTTCCAGCGGACCATTATCATCCAACAGCAGGTGCTCTGGGCGAATCCCCAGATTCAACGCGGTATCAGGACCTGCAGATCGGCCGACTGAAATTTCACCGATCTTGATCGTCCCGTTTTCACGCAAGGCGTCAAACACATTCATCGCAGGGCTGCCAATGAACTGTGCCGCGAACAGAGTTCTGGGCGTTTCGTAAACCTCCAACGGCGTTCCAATCTGCTCGGCAATGCCACCATTCATCACGATCATCCTGTCGGCCATCGTCATGGCCTCGACCTGATCGTGGGTCACATAGAGCGCCGTGATCCCCAGCTTTTCTTGGAGTTCGCGAATTTCCAGACGCATCTGGACCCGCAGCTTGGCATCAAGGTTTGAGAGCGGCTCATCAAACAGGAAAACTGCTGGCTCGCGGACAATAGCCCGACCCATCGCCACCCTCTGACGCTGACCACCTGACAACTGTCTGGGTTTGCGATCCAGCAAGGGTTCCAGCTGCAACAGCTTGGCGGCCTCGGTCACTTTCTGATCAATCTGGACCTTCGGCAACCCGGCGATTTTCAGGCCATATCCCATGTTCTGGCGCACAGACATATGTGGGTAGAGCGCATAGTTCTGGAAGACCATCGCGATGTCACGATCCATCGGCTCTTTGTCGTTGGCTCGTTCCTCTCCAATTCGGATTTCGCCATCAGTCACGGTTTCAAGTCCCGCAACCATCCGCAACAGCGTGGACTTGCCGCAGCCCGAAGGCCCAACGATCACGATGAACTCACCATCAGCAATATCGATATCGATGCCGTGGATGACGTCCGTTGGGCCAAAGCTCTTTTTGACGTTCTCTAGGGTTACTGTTGCCATTTCTTACTTCTCGCTATCGACAAGGCCACGGACAAAGAGCTTTTGCATCGACACCACCACGATGACCGGTGGGATCATTGCCAGAATTGATGTGGCCATGATGACCGGCCATTCGGCCACATCATCGCCGGACGGGAACATCTGTTTGATGCCCATCACAATGGTGTTCATTTCAGGGTCGGTGGTGATAAGCAGCGGCCAAAGGTATTGGTTCCAGCCATAGATGAACAGGATTACGAATAGCGCCGCAATATTGGTCCTGCTCATGGGTACAACGATATCAATGAAGAACCGCATCGGGCGAGCACCGTCGACTCGCGCTGCTTCGGCCAGCTCATCTGGGATGGTCAGAAAGAACTGCCGGAACAGGAACGTCGCCGTAGCCGAAGCGATAAGTGGGAAGATTAATCCGTAATAGCTGTTGAGCATACCGAAGCCGGCAACAACTTCAAAGGTTGGAACGATACGGACCTCTACCGGGAGCATAAGGGTCAGGAAGATCAGCCAAAAAAACGTCGTGCGCCCGGGAAATCGGAAATAGACAATCGCAAAGGCTGACAATAGTGAGATTACGATCTTGCCCACCGCAATACCAATGGCCATCACGAGGCTGTTGAACAACATTGTAGCGACCGGGACATTCACACCGGAAAACAGCGCGGCCTTGTAGTTTTCCCAGAACTGGTCACCCGGCACCAACGGCATAGGCGGTGACACGATCTCTGGCTGAGTGACAGTCGAGGCGACAAATGCCAGCCAGATTGGGAAAAAGACGATCAGCACTCCAAGGATCATCAATGCGTGGGTCAACCAGATCCCCATCCCGCGTTTTTCGACCATTCCGTGTTGTTGGGCCGCCATCAGTAATGCACCCTTTTTTCCACGTATTTGAATTGGATGACGGTCAACAGGCCGACGACGATAAGCAAAATGACCGACTGCGCCGACGATGAGCCAAGATCCTGCCCAACGAACCCGTCCGAGAAGACTTTGTAGACCAGAATAGTCGTCGCTTGCTGCGGCCCGCCTCCGGTGATCGTGTGGATAACGCCAAAGGTTTCAAAGAAGGCGTAGACGACATTCACCACCAGCAGGAAGAATGCAGTCGGAGACAACAGCGGCAGCACGATCGTGAAGAACCGACGCCAGAAGCGCGCGCCGTCGATTGCAGCGGCCTCAATCACGGACCTTGGAACTGACTGCAATGCCGCGAAGAAAAACAGGAAGTTATAGCTGATGCGCCCCCAGGCCGAGGCGACAACAACCAGCCCCATGGCCTCGGTTCCGTTAAGGACATGGTTCCAGTCATAACCGAGTTGGCCGAGGTACCACGAGACGACGCCAACGCGTGTGTTGAACATGAACAGCCAAAGCACGCCTGCGACCGCAGGGGCAACGGCATAGGGCCAGATCAGCAACGTCCGGTAAACGCCCGATCCTTTGATCAAGCGGTCCGCGATGACCGCCAGAAACAACGCCGGTATCATCGAGCACAATGTGACGAGCGTTGAAAACACTGCCGTCGTTACGAAGGAGGCTCGGTAGAATTTATCGCTCAGCAGGAATTCAAAGTTGCCGAGTCCCACGAACTGGGACGACAGCCCAAAGGGGTCAGGTATGAACAGAGATTGCCAAACAGCCTGGCCTGCGGGGTAAAAGAAGAAAACGGCGGAAATGATGACCTGAGGGGCAATCAGCGCCAATGGCAAAAGCCAGCCGCGGAAGGTGACGCGTTTTTCCATCCTGATATTCCACCGAAAAAAGAAAATGCGGGCCCTTAACAGGCCCGCATCAAATTAAGACTTATTGATTGGCGGATTCGAACCGGCGCAGCAGTGCGTCACCGCGCTCTTTTGCGCTGTCCATCGCTTCCTGAGCGGTCTTTTCACCGGACCAGACGGCCTCAAGCTCTTCGTCGATGATGCCGCGAATCTGGTCGAACGATCCAAGACGCAGACCTTTCGAGTTTGCGGTTGGTTCCTTCGCAGTCATCTGGATCACCGCGATGTCGGTGCCTGGGTTTTCGTCATAGAAACCTGCAGCACGAGTAGCTTCACCAGCTTCGGACGTGATTGGAAGATAACCGGTATTCTGGTGCCAAGAAGCCTGAACGTCCGACGACGAAAGGAAGCTCAGGAACTCGCCAACGCCTTTGTATTCCTCGGGATCATGGCCTTCCATTACCCAAAGCGATGCGCCGCCGATAATGGTGTTCTGAGGCTCGCTGGTGACGGCCTCCCAATAGGGTAGCGGGCGCACGTCGAACTCGAACTCAGCTTCAGAGCTGATACCGGCATAACCAGCCGAGCTTTCGGTGAACAACGCGCATTCACCAGCCCGGAAATTTGCGCCACCTTCGTTTCTGCGCCCGGTGTAGATGAACTTGCCATCCTTGGCCCAGTCCCCCATTGCTGTCAGGTGTGCGACCTGTGCCGGACCGTTCAGCATCAGCTCGGTATCCAGACCGGCAAAACCGTTGTCCTGCGATGCGAACGGAACGTCGTGATAGGCGGACAGGTTCTCGAGGTGAATCCAGCTTTGCCATGCGGTCACCAGCGGGCAGTCCTCACCGCCAGCCTTCAGCTGTTCAAGCACGTCGCCAACCTTTTCCCAGGTCGATAGATCTGTGTCCGGATCAACACCCGCCGCTTCGAAGGCATCACGATTGACCCACAGAACCGGTGTGGACGAGTTGAAAGGCAGTGAGAGCATTTCTCCGTCCGTTGTAGTATAGTACCCTTTGACAGCGCCAATATATGCGTCAGGATCGAACGGCGCACCGCTTTCAGCCATCACTTCATAGACGGGTTTGATCGCACCTTCGGCCGACATCATCGTTGCAGTGCCCACTTCGAAAACCATTAGAATGTGGGGCTGCTCACCGGCGCGGAAAGCCGCAATTCCTGCGTTCAGAGTTTCTGAGTAATTGCCTTTGTGGCTTTCGACCACGACGAACTCATCCTGGCTGGCGTTGAACTCTTCGACCTGCGCTTTAACAAGCTCACCCAGTCGGCCGGTGAAGGCGTGCCAGAACTGAACTTCAGTTTGCGCCATCGCCGCCACGGGGGACAACGCAGTGGTTACGGCAAGAGCGCCGAGAAAATGCTTATTCATGATTCCTCCCATGCATCAGTTTTGATGCTTCGTTGAATGCCAACTGCAACGCGTAATCAGCACACATGACGATTTCACGACGTTAACGTTACAAATTTATAATTCAAGCATTTAATTTTTGAGAAAAACATAACATTACATTATAAACTGACTAAGAAACAACGAACCAGGTTCAAAGTATGAGTCAAACTTTGAGGATCCGCCAATTGGAAGCGCTCATGGCAGTTTCCACAAATGGGTCGGTCACCGCTGCAGCTACGGATCTTGGGATAAGCCAGCCTGCGGTCAGCCGACTGCTTTCTGATCTGGAAAAATCGCTTGGCTTTCAACTTTTTGATCGCCGTGAAGGTCGCTTAGTTCCTTCGCAGGAGGTGCGTTATCTGCAACCCAGCGTAGAGCGCGTTTTGGAATTGATGAAGCAGATCTCGGACGTTAGCCAAGACATAACCCAACGCAAAGCGGGACACATCCGCATCGCATGTTTGCCCGGGTTCGCCACCAGTCACCTTCCCAACGTCATTGCCACGTTTTTAGAAGATCGGCCAGGTGTAACAATGACGATCGAACCTGACAGACCGGAACGCATTCTCGAGTGGATGATCGGTGAGCAATATGATTTCGGAATCACAGATAACTTTAACGGGCATCCGGCCGTCGAAAGCAGAGACATCGATGTCCGTACAGTTTGCGTGTTTCCTACCGGGCATGAATTGGAAAAACTCTCCGAGGTGACACCCACGGATCTTGCAAACGCCAAGATTATTCACACACGGCGCGACAGCGATTTTTTTGGACAGCTTTCAAAAGCGTTTCAAAACGCCAACGTCAAATTGAATTCCCACATCGAAGTCAGGCAGTTCACGGCGGCTTGTGAATTGGCTGTAAAAGGTGTCGGGATTTCCGTGGTCAGCGAGTTGGACGCCGTCCAATATGCAGACAACGGATTGAGCTACCGACCGTTCAAACCGCTCTTGTCACATACGCTTTCCCTTGTGCGTCCGATTTTGAAGCAACCGTCACTAGTGACGCTTGAGTTCATCGAGCAGTTCCAAGAGAGCCTAGCCCCGTTCAAGGCAGACAAGCGCCATCACTAGTTGTAGGGCGGCAAACGCTAATGTTCGCTGCCAGCAAGCCGTATATTTTCCATCTTCTTAGCTTGAAACCAATTCTTGAGTGTTTGGAATAACCCCCGAGATCGATCTCGCACTAACTGCAAAAAACGTGGAAATACTGAGTAGTTTTGCAGTTGAGCTTGGATGATCTAGCTTCTTATCCCAGAACAGTCTAGCGACCGCTTTGTCCGCATAACAGTCATTCACGCCGAGTGCAGCGAATGTCCGTGCCAAGCCCAGAGCAGAAATACAGCTATCCACTGGATACGGAACCGCACTAAATATCTATGTTACGATACCATCACGTTGTACCGACCCGATGCCGAAGGACCCGTCCCATCCAGAGCGACGAAGTCCTTGACCAAATTAGATACGGTGATTTTCAATGCGTAAAAAGAGTTCAAGTGCGCGGAAATTGCGACTCAGTAAACCGCAACGACCAACCGGAGAAAGGGATGCATGCTGGTGCATCGCAGGCGATAGTTCTGCAGCCGCCGCACGCGAAAGGATCAAATGTCTGAAATCTCGCGCTGGCTAGAGAAACATGGCTTGTCCAAGTATGCTGGGTCGTTTGCAGAGCATGAAATCGAACTAGGTGATTTAACCGAATTAACGGACAAAGATCTCACTACAATCGGGCTTCCCCTAGGTCCGAGGCGCCGTTTCATGAAAGCTGTTCGAGCTGAAGCAAAGGGAGTGACTTACCCGCACAACACCGCGTTAGGTCCCGCGATCGTCGCTGAGCGCCGGCAGCTTACCGTCATGTTTATAGATTTGGTTGGATCAACGGAAATATCCCAGCGCGTCGATCCGGAAGATTTGGCGGAAGTACTCCGCCTGTTCAAAGAAACCTGCGCTGCGTCGGTGGCCGCTTTTGATGGCCACATCGCAAGTTACTATGGTGATGGGATAATGGTCTTTTTCGGGTTTCCTCATGCGCACGAAGATGACCCAGAGCGAGCCATTCGCGCAGGTCTTCGCATTATCCAGGAAATTCCAGCTATCCGCACTCATGCGAAACTGAATGTCCGAATTGGGATCGCAACTGGGTTGGTTGTAGTTGGTGATTTACGTGGAGAAAAAATGTTTGAGGACGGAACGGCGATGGGGGAGACGCCGAACCTGGCCGCACGTCTACAAGCAATGGCTGAGCCCGGGACATTGATCGTCGCTCCCAATACTCATCATTTGGCGGGTGATGCTTTCGAATACGTTCTGCGTGGCGCATTCAAGCTTAAAGGTTTTGCCAGAGAGGTCGAAGCTTGGCAGGTGACAGGAGCACGGGAAACAGTCAGCCGTTTCATGGCAGAAGAAGACGAGTTACTGAACCCTTTGATCGGACGCGCCGCAGAATATGAAACCCTCAATGAAAAGTGGAAGTTGGCAAGTGGCGGTCAAGGACAAGTTGTGCTGGTGTCCGGCGAGCCAGGAATTGGCAAGTCTAGATTGGTTGAAGAATTAAGGCAGAGCATTCCGACGATGTCGCACGCTCAAACGCGATATCAGTGTTCTCCCTACCATTACGCGAGTGCGTTTTATCCGGCCATTCGCCAAATTGAGAATGCAGCGGGCCTTCGTTCAGACGACAAGAACGAAGTGAAACTCAGAAAGATATCCTCTGTTCTAAGTGACCAGTCGGATAACACACTGAAACTGGCCGCGTCCCTACTTTCAGTTCCTTTTGAAGACCAATTGGGTGAACTGAATCTGACGCCACAGCAACTCATGGATCAGACCTTAGAAATGCTGTTGGGCAATCTGACTTCGCAGGCTGAGGAAAAGCCAGTGTTGCTCTTGTTTGAGGACGCGCATTGGATTGATCCGACAACTAAATTGTTGCTCGACCGAGTTGCCGATCGGATTCGTGACCTTCCAGTATTGGTCGTGATGACGTTCAGACCTGAATTTGACCCGGGTTGGGCATTGCAATCCAACCTTTCTAAATTGGTCTTGAAGCAATTGGACTTTCACCAGGTCAAAAACATTGTGGACGAAGTTGCAAAAGGGCATTCGATTTCTGACGAAATGTACAATGTCGTCGCTGCCAGATCCGATGGCGTCCCGCTATATGTCGAAGAAGTGACAAAAGATCTATTGGAATCAGGGGTTTTGACAAAAGGAAGGGACGCATACTCAAAGGGTGGGGCGTCCCCGGCAAGCTCGGTCCCAAGCACGTTGCATGATGCACTAATGGCGCGGCTTGACCGACTGAGTTCCGTCAAGGAGGTCGCCCAGATTGGGGCGGTTATCGGACCTCAATTTTCTTTTCCGTTGATCGCCAAGGTCGCTCGGATCAGCGACAAGGCGTTGCGCGCGGGATTGGAACTTTTGGTCGACGCAGGCATTGTGACAGTTTCTGAACAAGAAAACCTTGAAACTTTCAGCTATCGCCACGCGCTAATTCGCGACACAGCTTACAACAGTCTCTTGAAGACCGAGCGCAGGGTCTTGCACGCACGTGTTGCGCGAGCGTTAAGTGGTAAATCAACCCATATTGGCGATGCCAGTCCGGAAATACTTGCGCACCACTACACGATGGCGGGTATGAGCAAGGAGGCAATCGACTATCGCTATCTCGCAGGCCAACGCGCAGTCCAACGTTCTGCCAATATCGAGGCGAACACACAGCTTTCTTTGGCGATCGAGCAGTTGAGCCAACTGTCTCATGGTGTTGAGCGGGATCAGAAAGAAATTGAGGTTCAGGTTCTCAGAGCAGGTGTTCTACGATCGACTGCAGGAATAGCTGCTGATGAAACAGGGACCGTTTATGCAAGAATACGCGACTTGTGTGAACGGGTGGACGAAACAGAACATCTGTTCCCTGTTTTGAATGGCTTGTATTCCTTCCATTTGGTGCGTGCTGAGTATGATTTAGCCAGAAGTGTTGCAGCGCAGTTGCTGAATTTGGCAGATACAACGGGTGAGACACACCATCAGATGGTAGGGCATCGAGCCATGGGCGCAGTGCTGTTTCATATTGGAGAACTAAACCCTGCATACGAGCACTTGAGTAAAGCGCTAGAGCTTTACAGTCGGAAACGCGATGGGCACCTGGCCTACATATACGGTTCGGACCACGCAGCGATAACGTCGTGCTTTTTAAGCATGGCTGTATGGATGCGCGGTGCACCAGACAAAGCACTTGAGATACAAAAACAAGCGGTTGCTGCAGCTCAAAAGCTGGAGCATGCGCACAGCATAGCACAGTCGCTAACCTACCAGTGTATGCTCTATCTTTTGCGCCGCGAACCTGGAAAAGTAATAGAAGCCGCAACTCAGTTGGAGGAACTGTCTTCAAAACACTCGTTCACCTTCATGTCGCTGACTGCAACGCTCTGGCGAAGCTGGGTGGATGCCTACCTTTCCCCTGAGCCCGAAAACATCCACGCATTGCGACAAGCATCGGAAGCGTGGTGGGCCAGCGGAGCTGGGAATTACAAACCTTTCTTTTTGACGATGATTGCGGAACTCACGTTGAAAACGGGTGATCGGGAAAGTGCCTTACAGTTGTTAGCCGAGGCCCGCAGGTACCAAAGCCTTACAAACGAAGGATGGGCGCAAGCTGAGACCGACCGCGTTTATGCTCTCGCAATTTCTGAAAGTCGGTTCGCCGAAGTAGAGTTTTGTGAGGCTTTGAACACGGCAAAACGACAGCAGGCAAGGATGTACGAACTTCGGATTGTTGTAGACTACATCAAGAGTTGCCAAAAATTTAGACAGACCCCCACTCCCAACTTTGGCTTAAATGCTGTCTTAGAAACTATCATAGGAGGAGAGCTAACAGTCGACGTGAACAACGCCCAAAATCTGCTTGATCAGACTACTTTTGATTAACTCTCAAAAATTCAGAGCGGTGCAGTTGGGTAGATTGGGACTCATACTCGGAACTTAACTAGGTGTTCGTCTGTTTGAGCGTTCGACAGAAACTGTATCCAGGAGTATCCGACCCGCGTTTCTTCATAAGCCGCTTCATGGCGAACAGTACTCAATCCCGCCAAATTTCTGGACTGCCCAAAAAGTTGACATTCTTGCCAGAGCAGCGAATGACCAAATCGTCCGCATAGCAGTCATTCAAGCCGAGTGCAGCTAATAGCTGCTTTGAGCCCAAAGCGGACTCAGTCTGCAAACGACAATGCGACTTTACGATCAGTCATCATACAGGCGAAACTTATCGTTGTCGTCGAACCACTGCGTCACATCTTCGAGCCGATAGTTTCGCCCGGTATGATCCACATTCGCTTCTGCGTAGGTGGGCAACCCGTCAGTCGGCGTGGCTTTCTCTGGCGACCAGAGACCAGCCCGGATGATTGCCTTGCCGCAATGGTAAAACGCTTCCTCCACGTGAACGACCACAGCCAGTTCAGGCACCCGTCCCTTGATAGCCATACTTTCCCGCAACGGAAGATCGCGCACGAGTTCGGCTGTGCCGTTGATGCGTACCGTTTCGTTGCGATTAGGCACGAAGAAGATTAGCCCGACGCGCCCTGTCTGAAAGATGTTAAGAAACCCGTCAAAACGACGATTTCCGGGGCGGTCTGGAATGGCAAGAGTCTTTTCGTCCAACACTTTCACAAAGCCCGCTGGGTCACCTTTGGGAGAACAATCGAGGCGACCGTCGGCATCGGAAGTGGTCATTACGAGGAAAGGTGAACGCTCGATCCAAACCTGACAGTGTCTGTCGATATGATCGATTATTTTTACGTCCTGCGTACCGTGCGGCGGATTGGGAGCAATGGCACGAAGCTCCTGTTCCGAAGTGACCAAGTCAGTTGGTTTATATGGCATGAGGCCTCCAGTGGCAGTTTGGCCATACTGGGGCCAATAAGGCGAAAAGGTCAAATTGGCTGGCCGTAGAGCGCGCAAAAATGACTTCCTGGGAGCAAATATCAACCGAAGTTTTCAAAGTCGGTTTTGTCCGCAGAGCGTTCGTTCGTACAAAGTGCAACGAATGACCGCGTTGAGTCCTAACTGCACTTTCGCGTGGATAGAGTATTCCTACCGAAATGACCCGAGGGGGTCTGGTCATTAGTTGTGACCAACGTGAGTTTTTCAAAAGGTCTCAGCCCTCGGGAGTATACCAAATTGGCGAAGTGTAAGCACGTTCCTGAGTTGACGTAGGCACCTCGGTTGGCAATTCGTCTCCGAACCGAACAGCATCGTAAATTGTCCACCTCGGTGTGGGGATCTCCAGAACACGGGCATAGTAGAAAGCGGGCGTAGAAGGGTCGAAGTCGGGGTCTTTCCAAACAGTGATCAGTTCCGGAGATCCTATTGAATTCGTAAACGTGCCCGTTGCTGCATCCACGGTGTTCCCCACCGCTGGCAGGTTGCCGTCCGCATCGGGTTCTCGGTCTCCCGACCAAGCCACGTCATAGACCTGCTCTTCGGTTTCGCCGCTGGAATTTAGCCAACCTTTCACAATCTGAACACGGTCGAGATTGCCGGAGAACGGATCTTTCAGCGCAGCAACCAAAAATGTTGGGGCGTCCGCTCCTTCTGTCGTGTCTGCGAGGTCTCCTCCCATCGGAACGCCTTTTTCATAACCTATTTCGGCGGGCAAACGAGACCTTGCATCAGCTTCCGTAAAGTCCCAGCCACCAAAGAAGCGTACTGCGATGCGACTGCCGGTCGTCCCATAGACCTCTTTCCGTTCCATAGCGTCGAAAATTGCTTCGCGAGTGTTGTCCTGAGCCCAGACTGCTGCATAGCCAGAGGCTGCCATTTCCCACCCGAGTATCCTCAAGGCATCAAACTCACCAACGACATGCTGCCAACGGCCGGGCTCTGGTTCGACTCCAGAGTGTTTGCCAAAGAAATTATCTTCTTCCGCTGTTGCCAAAGCCGTATGGCTGTCGGTCGAGCCCACTACTCCGAACTTGTATGGGTTGGTGCCGAGCTGAGCCTCTAGCTTGAGACCGTTTTTCAAGGCCTCACGAGCATATTCGTATTGGAGCATCCAATCTTCTTTGGGCGTTGGGCCAAGGTTGGATTTATCCCAAGTTTCATAGTCTGCGAATTCATCGTTTGGGCTCAGAAACGGATGCGTTTCGCCGTCACCCTTGATTTGGGTGATTTCGTACATCGGTTCCCACTTCGCGCGCCGTTCTGCGTACTCTGCCGTCAACGGTTCACCGGTTTCCGGATTAGTCTCAACCGGGAACATAAGACCGTTAGAGACATTGCCGTTGTGGGCGAGGGCCAGCACACGACCGCCAGTCTCTTGTTCATATGTTTCCATCCAGTCCCATAACCGTTCCGGGTTAAAGGTTTCCGCGGTTGTGAAGGGCAGCATTTGCCGAGCGCGAATGGCATCATCCCGGTAAATCACGTTGCGATGGAGGTTGTTGCCACCCTCAGTAGACGTCCACTCGTATCCGATGAACGCCGTGAATGTGCCGGGGGCGTTGTGATGATCCGCAGTCTGTGTGAAGTCGTCCCAGACGGATTGTACAAATCTGCGATCTGAAACAGCCTCGGGAAGAGCGTCCCCGGTGATGCCAGCAAAAGTCTCGATAACTTCCATTGTAGCGCCGAGAGCGACGTCCCCCCCGGCGTTAAGGCGCTCGTTCCAGTCGCGAAGCGTTGGGTCACGCATCAGCGTGGAGTTCCCGGCGACGATTTCATTCATGGCGCCCATGGCATCTGAGTGATCGGATACGACCAACCAATCAAGCGGACGCGACAACCGCACGCGGAGGCCGTGCGACGTGGTGACTTCCTCGCCGCGCGCAAACCTATAGGCATCATCGGGGCTCAGAATGACGCCAAATCCGCGAGCATCGAGTGAATTTGACGTGTGCAGGTGCGTGTCACCCCACAACGGGCGTGTAGGAAAGTCTCGACCTGCATAAGGCGAAAAATCAGCAGGCGCGGGTTCGCGCATATCATCAACCGATATGGTCATCTCTCCAACTTGCCCGCCTTGTGCGGTCTCTTGAGCATTTGAAGAACTTGATATGAATGCTGCGGAAACGATTGCTGTCGATGTCGTCAGAAAAAACTTCATTTGAACCTCCCAGCCGCGCTGAATGCCAGCCTATGGCAGCATCTGAAGTGGCTGTTCGTCAAGGAAAACGAAGGTTTTTCTTAGGTGAGCTCAAGAAACTTTGGGTGAGGGACGACTAATCCCAGGCGACAGCTTCGCCGGAACTCCGACGCTCGGCCGGGGCAAAAAGAACCGCAACGAGTGGACTTCTTGACGACTGGTGGTCTGTTTCGTCAGTCTTGAGCCCGTGATCTTGATTGGAGGCGTTGTCATGAAGTGGTTATCGCGAGCATTCCTACTATCCTTGTCTTTTTTGTTTGCCACGGTCGCTTCAGCTCAAGACAAGCCAAACATCGTATTCATATTTTTAGATAATTTTGGTTGGGGCGAGCCCGGATTCAACGGCGGCGGCATAATCCGAGGAACAGCGACTCCCGAGATGGACGCCCTCGCTGCGGAAGGATTACGACTCACGAACTTCAACGTGGAAAGCCAATGCACGCCGTCCCGTGCAGCGACCATGACAGGACGATACGGTATCCGAAGCGGCAACCACACGGTTCCACTGGGCGGCGGCGTCTACGGTCTGACTCAGTGGGAAATCACGATGGCCGAGATGCTGAAGGAGGTAGGGTACAACACGGCCATGTACGGCAAGTGGCACCTTGGATGGACCGAAGGGCGCTATCCAACGAATCAAGGATTCGACGAGTTTTACGGCGTTGAGACCACTGACGTTACAGTCTGGCGCACGCTTCCGGGATTTGCCGAAGCGAACATGGACGAACCTGTGGTGATGCAAGGTGTTGCTGGCGAGCCCGCGACAGTAGCGCGCGACTATGATCTGGATTATCGCGGTGAGATAGATGGAGACCTGACACAAAAAGCCATCGAATTCATCGAAACCAAAAGCGGGGAAGATGCACCATTCTTCATCTATCTTGCTTACACGCAGACCCACTATCCAAACATCGTGTCCGAAGAATTTGATGGGGCCACTGGAAACGGTGTCTGGGCTGACATTCTACTTCAAACAGATAGCTATATCGGACGTATTGTTGATGCGATCGAGGGGGCAGGTGTTTCCGACGACACCATGGTGATATTTACTGCTGACAACGGCCCCGAAGCTCTTCCGGTTGGAAACGCCAACGTCTCGCCGGTGCCAGCGGTACATGGTACAGCCGGACCTTGGCGCGGTACTCTGTTTACCAGCCTCGAAGGAAGCATGCGCGTGCCCTTCGCCATCAAGTGGCCGGGGAAGATCCCCGCTGGTTCAGAAAGCAATGACGTTGTCCATTCAATGGACCTTTTTCCAACACTTGCGGCATTCGCAGGCGGCAACGTGCCGGAAGACCGGGCATTTGATGGCATCGACCAGTCAAAGTTCTTTCTTGGCGACCAGCCAAAATCGAACCGAGAAGGCGTGATCGTCTACATGGGTGAGCAGATATTCGGCGTAAAATGGAAGGACTGGAAAGTTCTGTTCAAAGAGAACACAACGGCTTTTGGCGCGACGGAGTCTTTCGACACACCAAGGGTCTACAACCTTCTGAATGATCCACACGAGCGTGAAAGCGTACTCTTCCCGCACACATGGGCGGCCGAAAAAGCGCTGCCGCAGTTGCAGGAACACATTGCAACCTTCGAGGAGTACCCTCCAATCCCACCGGGAACGCTTGATCCCTACGAACCACCCAAAAACTGAACAGCGGCTTTGTCCGCCAGCCGGACACTGATCGCAAGGGGGCCCCGGTCTTGTTGGAATGCAAAGCGGTCGTTCGTTCTTTGTGCAAAAAAAGGTCAAAACATCTCACTCATTCACGGCGCAACGCATTTGTAACCGTACGCGTTCCCTCATCTCGTCTGCCTTATCAGTTAAATAGTCCAGCCCCCCCGCGCGTGATGGGCGTGGGACTTGAGTAAAATCGAGCGGTGTTCAAGTTGGGCCAGTGGATGAGGAGCGACATTCGTGCTCGGGTGACGATGTGTGGGCGCCAACGAAATCTCCGTGAAGCCAGGTAATTTAGGGGTAATTGGGTGCAATGGTGCTGACGCCAAAATCGATCCAAAAAATCAATTGATTTGGTGGAGCCTAGGGGTAACGCCGCCGAACGTCTAATGCACTGATGGTTGAGCCTCCCCCACTGAACTGGTCCACCGTTATGTTTAGGAAACGGAGGACCACGAATGGCAAACAAGAGACCAAAGCCCGAAGAGATTGTCTCGAAGTTACGGCAGGTTGAAGTTCTGATGGGGCAAGGCATGTCCCGTCTTGATGCGATCAGGCAGATCGGCGTTGTTGAACAAACCTATTACCGCTGGAGAAAGAAGTACGGTGGAATGGGTGTAGATCAGTTGAAAGAACTCAAGCGGCTTCAGAAAGAGAACGAGCGACTGAGACGCGCGGTTTCAGATCTGACGCTGGACAAACTGATCCTGACGGAAGCCGCAAAGGGAAACTACTGAGCCCCGCTCGTCGTCGTGCCTGCATCGATCATGTTCGTAGCCATCTGAACGTTTCCGAGAGACGCGCCTGCCGCGTGCTTGGACAACACCGGTCCACGCAACGGCGTGTCCCAGAAGGTCGCGCAGACGAAGACCGATTGGTGGCCGACATGATCGAGCTGACCCGTCAATACGGTCGATATGGCTATCGCAGGATCGCTGCACTGCTGAGAGAGGCTGGCTGGTCTGTCAGTGATGGGCGGATTGAACGGCTTTGGCGACGGGAGGGGCTGAAAGTGCCAGTGAAACAACCGAAGAAAGGACGGCTCTGGCTGAACGATGGGTCGTGTGTTCGGCTACGGCCAGAGTTTCGCAACCATGTTTGGTCGTATGACTTCGTCCATTGCCGAACCGATGATGGAAAAGCCTTCCGAACGCTGAACATCCTTGATGAATACAGTAGGGAATGCTTGGCAATCAGGGTCGAGCGGAAACTGAACTCGACCGATGTAATCGACGTTCTGACGGATCTGTTCATACTTCGCGGCGTGCCGAGTTTCATACGTTCTGACAATGGGCCGGAATTTGTCGCCCAGGCTGTCCGAGACTGGATTGCTGCCGTCGGCGCCAAGACGGCTTACATCGAACCCGGCAGCCCATGGGAGAACGGATATTGTGAAAGCTTCAATGGCCGGTTCAGGGATGAGCTACTCAACGGAGAGATCTTCTACAGCTTGCGCGAAGCACAAATCCTGATCGAACAATGGAGAAAACACTACAACACAAAACGACCCCACAGTGCTCTGGGTTACCGCCCGCCAGCGCCCGAAACCATCATCCCGATGGATCACAGGCCGATGATGCACTAACAATCAACTTGGACCAGTCAGTTGAGGCTGCTCACGCAAAAAC
Source organism: Ruegeria sp. S263 (assembly GCF_056780525.1). Lineage (NCBI taxonomy): Bacteria > Pseudomonadati > Pseudomonadota > Alphaproteobacteria > Rhodobacterales > Roseobacteraceae > Ruegeria > Ruegeria sp. S263. The sequence goes on from NZ_CM165558.1 coordinate 962,692, forward strand.
ATTAACTAACTGATATTTCGGTTGTTGTTCTGGGAGTTTCAGTAAGTAGAGATCAGTCGCCTGGCTGACCCGCGCGTCAATGCGCTCAGCAGGGTAGATCCGCCACATCTCCCTGAGTGAATATGAGGTGTCCCTAGCCTATCAACCCGAACGTGTGCTTGGTTCGATACTGATCCAGTGCGAAAAATTTGATTGGAATGACGTTTTATCTGTTTTCACACCTATACGCTCAAGGTAGCGACTGAAGAACTTTGAGAACTCTCCTGAGCGATACCCTGAGGCATCAACCTTAAGTTCCGGAAATAGTTGCTCCTCACCGGCATCCCGTTGCTCGATAAGGAACTCAAGGAACCCAAGTTCAACAAGTCGCCGGTGAACAGGTATTCGTCGCTTACCGCTCGCTGATTTGACCTTCTGGTTTTCTGCTTCGTCCGTGATGTCCAAGAACATGATCCCGTTCTCTCTGCGTACATCCTTGACGGTCAACTGGCAGAGTTCGTTAAGCCTTGCACCGGTGAACAACCCGAGGAGCGGCAACCAGTAACGCGCGGTTCCACGCATTGAGTGATCTCCCGGTTCCGCGCAGAAACGCTCAGACCGGCATCCAGTGTACAGGGGGCTATTGAACAGCTTGGACAACTGTTCTGTGCTGAACGGGTCGCGTTGCTCACGGGCGTTGACCGTCTCTTTGATCGTCAACCCCTTGAATAACCCGGTTCTGATCCCGTCATGGTGCGCCTCTGCCCAATTCCAGAAGGCACCGACCCGGCGCAAGGCTTTGTTCAGCGTGGCACTGCTCATCGGTGGCATACCCGTCTCAGCGGCCTCTAGGATCGAAAGGTCTCGCACCTCGGGTTTCTTCTTCCAGTTCGCTGGGAGCTTGAGCAGAACTGCCTTGAAACGTCGAGCATCGTCCTTGTTGTACTGAGAGAGGGCCTTGTCGCCTGCGATCTCCTTGAGCGCGGCCATCCAAGCCAAATGATCATCGCGTACTTTGGGTGACCATGCGCCTCGTGACTTCTCGGCTTCCCAACTCGTTACCGCGTCAGACAGGAGAGGACCCGCCGTGCCACCGTCAGTTTCGCTTGGAGTAACCTCGGGGTAGGGCGGGGTAGCAACTGGATTGCCAAGGTCTCTATCCTTCGTCGCCTCATGGGCTTCCACAGATGCCTCTTGGAGCGCCCTGATCAACCTTGGCCAACTTGGGGAACCTTCGGCCAGTTTCAGGTCAATGCCTTCCCACGTGAGAATCTCCACGGCCTCTGACCGGAAGAACTCATCGCGTTTGCCTCGAGCGAGGTTGGCTCGGTTGACCTCGTTCATGTCTTGATTGACCTGTTTCCATTCCTCAAAGGTTGGGCGTGGTTCATAGGCGATGGGTTCGTCTGGATCTTCTGGGTCCTCGAAGCCTTCCAACCGAGCCTCTTCGTCCTCATCCAAGAGATGATGCAGGTAGGCTTGCTTTGCCCGGGCTATCTGGGTGGGGGTGAGTTCTTCCAGAGGCTCCTCTGCGTCCTTCTCCTGTTGCCTGCTCAGCGCTCTCCGGTGTTTCTCAAACAGGCGGTCAATGCGGGCTGCTTCGATACGGACCCTAACGAGAGCTTCAGCCCTGTTTTTGGTGCGTAGAGAGAAGGTTTCTTCGACCTTACCGTACGAGTCAGCGATATCTTTGGGGACGGCTGCACGATGATAATAGGTCGATCCACGGCGGTACAGACGGGGGTGTCCAGGCATCTTCTCAAGGTTCCTCACTGTAACACCTCAATGTAACAGACCCTTGGGGAAACCATTGAAAACCATGAAGTTATTGAGTTCAAAGCATATCATGGGGATTTGGTGGAGCCTAGGGGAGTAACTACGAACACAAACTTCGAGCTCCTCAGAGCATTTGAGGACTGTGAGAACTATCTTCAGAGTTTGGATCAAGAACAGGAATAACCAAGGAGCGTCCCGAAGAACTTAGCGAGATCGCGGCAGGCGTTAGATCGCGCATTGTCCTTTTGCCGGCTACACACCGCCCAGCGGCGCGCTTCACGTGACGCCATCGAACGAAAGGTAACACAAGCCATGGAACCAATACTGGGCGCATTGTTCGCTATCGTCGGACTCGTGTTCGTGATCTGATTATGGATCATTGTGCCGATGCGGATGGCGCAGAACCGCAACCGGCCCGCACTGATCTGGGTGTTGATCAGTATCGTTGCGTCACCACTTCTGGCCAACCTATTGCTATACGCCCTTGGTGACGCACCAGCGCAACCGACAGCATAATTCGTCGGTAAACAACGTCTGCTATAGGACATGCTTAGAGAAATCTACCGACCCTTCCGACAATAGGAAATCTACGGTTGTTGCATCTCGCAGTTTGCAGGCAATAGGCTATGTAATGAGCCACAATGAACCTAAACCCTACTTGTGAAGGCCGACGGAGAAAGGCCTTCCCAACTTGAGAATGCCTCTGAAAAACTCTGCCGATGCTCGAAGCCAAGTATTTCGGCAGTTTCAACTATGTCTTTTCCAGCCACTAGGAGGCGCTTTGATGCAAGGTGCCGCTCAGTCTGAACGATTTCACGAAAAGAAGTTCCTTCAGACTTCAAACGAAGTTGAAGCGTCCGCTCGTGTAATTGCAGTGCTTCACAGGTGTTGACTAGAGACCATGGCGCAACTCCGAATGAAGCACGAACTAGGCCGGCGACAATGTCCTTCGTCAGTGGTTTTTCGCAAGCCTTTATGGATTCATCGGCCAAATAGCGCGAAAACACTTCGGCTCTCAGTGCATCCACTTTGGACATCTGCGACTTGAGTGCTTCTTCGTCGAACGAAATGTATCCTTGAGTGGAAGCCCTAACGCGACTGATAGCGGAGTTGAACAGAACGTGCGTCGAACAGCCATTAGGGTAGGAAACACCAATGTCCGGATCGGTGCGATTGTTTGCAAGGCAGACAACGTTGGCCAATAGAGTTATTGTGTATTGAACATCTTTGGCTCCTTCAAAAGCGTCAAAAGGATTGAAATACCAGATATGGCAACGCTTTTTGTAGGTTCTGATTACTAACTCTGAATCGCTCTGATAGTACAACAGCGCAGACTTGGCGATCTGCAAAGCGTCCCACAAGGTATCAGCAGAAACGATTGCGCGACCAAAAACGCCCAAATCTTCCACTTTTTGAACATATCCTGCTCGGGCAAAGAAATCATCATCGCCAGCGAACCGAGTTATTTCCTTCATGCCCTTTAGGTAGTTGGAAACGTCAACAATCTCCTCTGGCTCCGTTGGCAGGTTGAAAGAAAGCAGCGTTTTTTGAAACATCCGAGCGTTGTCAGTAAGCAAGGAGATTGGACCATGGAATGAGCCCGCTCTAATCGTGAATTCGTTGATCTTTTCACTCATACACTGTGCTCGGACACTGATTCATTATGTGCTTCGACGTGTTTAGCGAATCTCTTCATACAACTTCTTATACATGAATGCTTCCTGTCGTTGGCAGGCTAACACACGTTTTTCGTGAATATGAATGTTGATTTTGCAGCCTTGATTCGTATTTGCCGACAGATTGAAGGGCAAACACCGCTAACAAATGGGGTCATCGTGGGAATGAACTTTGATCGCGATGTCACCAGTCTGTCGATTGATGCGTTGGTTTCGAATTCTTCAGGAGAGCACATGAAACATAATTTGGGCATAACAAAGTCAGCGATATTGGGTGCTTTGTCGGTCGCTATCCTCGTGGTTGGCACACCAGTTTCTGCACAAGACAAACCAAACATTCTAGTGATTTGGGGAGACGATATTGGGCAATCCAACATATCCGCTTACACTAGGGGACTAATGGGCTACGAAACGCCCAATATCGACCGGGTTGCTGATGAAGGCATGATGTTCACCGACTACTATGGGGAGCAGTCCTGTACAGCTGGTCGGGCTTCTTACATTATGGGACAGTCTGTCTATAGAACCGGCTTGTCCAAGGTAGGCCTCCCGGGCGCAGACTTGGGTATGAAGGAAGAAGATCCCACGATTGCGGGCCTTCTGAAGCCATTAGGATACATGACCGGTCAGTTTGGGAAAAATCACCTTGGTGATCAGGACAGCATGCTTCCCACAAACCATGGTTTTGATGAGTTTTTCGGAAACCTGTACCATTTGAATGCGGAAGAAGAGCCAGAAAATCGCGACTATCCCGGCGACGCGGTTTTGGCGGACGGCCAGACCTTCCGCGAGGCATTTGGCCCTCGTGGCGTTATCAAGTCTTCGGCTGATGGGCTTGTTGAAGACACGGGACCGTTGACCAAAAAACGGATGGAGACAGTCGACGATGAAACCGTTGCAGCTGCCGTCGGCTTTATCAAAAATGCGCACGAACAAGGCAAACCTTTCTACGTTTGGTGGAACGGCACACGGATGCACTTCCGTACACATGTGAAAGACGAATTGTTCGGGATCTCGGGACAAGATGAGTATGGCGATGGCATGGTCGAACATGACATGCACGTCGGTCAGCTATTGGATGTGCTTGACGAACTGGGCATTGCTGACAACACCATTGTTCATTATTCGACTGACAATGGCCCCCACAAGAATACATGGCCAGATGCTGGCACCAACCCGTTCTACAGTGAAAAGAACACCAACTGGGAAGGTGGATGGCGCGTGCCCTCGCTCGTGCGTTGGCCTGGGAAAATAGAACCTGACTCTGTCTCAAACGAAATCATGCACCACATGGATTGGTTGCCGACGTTGTTGGCAGCAGCGGGCAATGAGACCATCAAGGAAGACTTGAAAGCAGGTGGCGTTCAAGCCATTGGTCGCGAATATAAAGTGCATCTGGATGGCTACAACTTCTTGCCCATTCTTACTGGTGAAACAAAAGACGGCCCGCGACATGAGATTTTCTATTTCGCGGATACCGGAGAACTAACAGCCTTGCGCTATGACGATTGGAAACTGATTTTCCTTGAGCAAAAAGCTGTTTCGACATTGCGTGCGTGGATCGAACCTTGGACCCCACTTCGCGTCCCTTTGATCACCAACCTGCGGCGTGATCCATTCGAACAGGCGCATCTAACATCCAATACTTACTACGACTGGATGATTGATCGGATCTATTTCCTAGTGCCCGCACAAAAGTATGTAGGCCAGTTCCTAGCTACATTCCAGGAGTTCCCACCGCGTCAGAAGCCAGCCAGCTTTTCAATTGATCAAGTCATGGAACTGATGACGGCAAATAACGGAAGTAAGTAGTTTCGAGCTTGGTAAACTTAATTCATGCGCGGTGTTGGGAGAGAACCGCGCATGGAGTTCAGAGATGAAACATCGTCACGGGATAGCGTCAGGACGTACATTCTTTTGTGTGTCACTGCGCTGCAAAAAACAATTTTCAACTAGGGAGAGATACGATGAGTGATTTGGTCATTATTGTTTTCGAGGGCCGTCATACAGCAGACGAAGCACTTTTGCGTCTGCAAAAAATGAGCCTGGATTGGGAAGTCGATCTCGACGAGGTCGTGGTAATGACCCGCGATAAGAACGGCGTAGTGCGGACCCGGAATTCCGATACTCTTACAGCAACGGGTTTCGTCGGAGGCACGTCTCTTGGAGCACTGACCGGAACGTTGATCGGTGCCATGGTCGGTAACCCTGCTGCCGGGTTTATTGCAGGTTCGGCTGTTGGTGCTGGCTCTGGGACACTTGCAGGAATGCTGGATCAAGCAGACGAAGAGGACGCATTGGCAGCTCGCGTCGGCTCAAAGATGGGCCCTGACTTATCGGCTCTGGCCGTTATCGGGTGGTCAAACCGACCTACGAAGTTGTTGGGCGAATTGGAGGGCATGAAGGGCGAGGTTATCGAGACATCATTGTCTGTCAGTGATGAAAAAGAGCTTCGTGCCGCTTTGTCCGGAAACTGACCAGTTTGTTTTGGGGGCGGGCTGCTTGATCACCCGGCGACCTGAATTCAATTTTCACATTGTCGAGACGGGATCAGTAATATGAAAAAAGTTCTGAGAACAACGGCTCTCTTGTGTGCTTTCGCAATTGGAGACCCAATGTATGCGCTCGCACAGTCCACACCTCATGTGGCTGGCGGTGTTGTTGTCGAGTACAACAATCTTGATGTCGCCTTAGTCGCTTCCGGTTGGAGCGTAGTCGAGCTTTTACGCGGTGATGTATACAATGCTGGTGGCGACTTTGTGGGATATGTCCATGATGCGCTCGTCTTGCCGGATGGTGATACGACCTTTGTGATCGTCAACGTCGCCGGCTTCCTGAACATCGGTGAAAAGTTGATCGCGCTGCCAGCGGTCGCCTTCGAGATCAACGCGGATGGCGATCTGGTTTTGCCCAATGCGACCAAGGAAAATCTGAAAAGCCTGCCGCGCTTTCACTACGCTCGAAACTAACGGAAGGTCGCACTCGACAGGCTTTGACCTGCTTGAGGGCGCCTAAACGCAAAAGCAGTCGCCAGTGTTTGAAAATGCAATCGACCAAGGGAAAGATACAATGAGTATGGGAAACTCAGACAACGATCTGCAAAAATACTGGGGCTGGTTTCTTGGACTCGGGATTGTGTCGGCTATCGGGGGTGTATTCGCAATTTTTGCACCTTTTTTGGTATCATTGGCCATTGAATTTGCTGTGGGATTTGTTTTCGCTGTAGGTGGCTTCGTGGTGCTAGTGCAGGTTTTCACAACCAAAGATGGCTGGAATGCAAGGCTCATCTATTCCATCTTGGGGGGCTTCAATCTGATTGCCGGGTTGTTGCTGATATTTCGCCCTCTTGAAGGGCTCATGGCGCTTACGTTGGTCTTGATTGTTGCAATTTTTGTGAATGGCTTGGTGCGGATTGCAGTGGGCGTATTGGCGCGACCGGATCAAGGTTCTGGCTGGGTCATTTCCATTGGTTGTGTGTCCGTACCGGCATCGGGATATCTGTTAGCGAAGTACCCCGAAGTGAGCGTGATGCTGTTGGGGATCGTTGCAGGCGTATCGCTGATCGGTGAGGGCGCAGGATATATCCGCTTTGCCCATGGCCTAAGGAACGACGTGTCGGTCGCGGCCTGAAAAAACGACCCAAAACTGCGGCAAACGTTGGGTAAACACAAATTCTACTGTTACAAAAAGGACGAAATACGTGATCGAACCGAAAACTCTTCCCCTGCTAATCAAATGGTTGGTTGTTGGAGTCAGCTTGGTCGTTCCGTCTGTCTCAAGCGCTCAAGGCAAGCCTCGACTGGTTCTTCAAATTACTGTTGATCAGTTGCGTGGAGACCTAATCGACAGATTCAGTATCCACATAGGAGAGGACGGCTTTCGCTATTTGTTGGATCATGGCGTCAATTTTACAAATGCTCATCACCGCCATGCCAACACTGAAACAATTGTCGGACACACGACGCTCGCAACCGGCACGGACCCTGCTATCCATGGTATGGTCGCCAACCTGTGGTTTGATCGAAAAACTGGCAAGCCTTTCTATAACGTGCAGGATCCGGACTATCCTTTGGTCGGGGCTTCCGGAGTCGATGCGGAGAACGAAATCGATCCGACCCAACGAGCAGCCACAACTGACGGTCGGTCTCCTCGCAATATCATCAGTTCAACTATCTCCGATGAAATTGGCCTGCACTTTGGGCCGACTTCAAAAGTGTTTGGTGTGTCGGTCAAGGATCGCGGTGCAATTGCAATGGCAGGTCACGCTGGTGACGCTTACTGGTTCTCAAAGTCAGAAGGCCGGTTTGTTACAAGCACGTTCTATCGCGACGCCTACCCCGGTTGGATTGAGGATTGGAACTCAAAGGGCCTTGTCGCATCATATGCCAATCGATCTTGGACTCTTCTGGGAGACGTCGGGAAGTATGCCTTTGCAGACCGCGACGACCAACCGTGGGAAACCGATATACAGGGGTTTGGCCGGACATTTCCGCATAACTGGGGAGCGGCAGAAGGGAAATACTTCACAACGCTCTTAACCCTCAGCCCGGCTGGGGATGAAATAACAGTAGATTTTGCCAAAGCCCTGTTGGATGCAGAACAACTGGGGCAAGATGACGTTACTGATTATCTGTCGGTCAGCTTGTCATCTACAGACTATGTCGGCCATATGTTCGGCCCTTCAAGCCTAGAAGCCGAAGACAATTTCGCACATCTCGACAGGCAAATCGCTGACCTTTTAACACATGTGGATGCCGTAGTTGGTCTGGAAAACACATTGATCGTTTTGTCGGCAGATCACGGCGCACCGGAACACCCGGAGTTTCTGGCGACTCTAGGCATTGAAGCTGGTTTGTTCAGCTTTGAACGCGTCGATACAGAACCAGGATTTGTGCGTCTTCAAATGGATTTTGGTGAATCCGCTGATCTGGTTCAGAACTTTTCCAACCCCTACGTCTATTTGAACCAAGATCTTATTTCCAAACGTTCTTTAGATCCTTTGGTCGTCGAGCGAGCTGTTGCTGAGGAACTTCAAAAGCTCCCCGGCATTGCCTATGCGGTTGGGAGTTCAGATTTGCGACGCGGGTCGTTTGCAAAAACCAAGATTAGCGATGCCGTCTTGGCTAACTTTAATCCAGATAGGTCGGGAGATATCTATGTGGTGTTCGAACCGCATTGGTTTGTGGCTGATTTTGACGGGTTGCACGTTGCGTCTGCTCATGGCTCTCCCTGGACATACGACACACACGTTCCCCTAATTTTTACAGGTTCAAATATTGTTCCACAAACCGTCGCACGACGCGTCGAAACTGTGGATGTCGCGCCTACGATTGCGTCTCTTCTGGGTACTAAGCCCCCTTCCGGAGCGGTGGGTGTACCTTTGCCAGAAGCGATGCCCGAGACAAAGGCAGCCCCATGAAATCCTTCTTTATGCGCTTAGCCCAACTTTCCATTCTGTGCGTCGCCAGCACTCCGGCCTATGCGCAATCTGATGCAGCGCAAGCCAACAATCCTCTGGCTGATATCACAGCGTTCAATATCCAAAACTACTATATCGGTGACTTTACAGGACCAGGTAATGCGACCGGAAATCAATTTGTTCTGCGCTATGCAAAGCCAGTCACTTTAGGCAGCTCAAATTGGCTGATCCGAGCCTCGTTGCCATTTAACTCGTTACCGGTGGGAACAGATGGCCAAACTTTGAGTGGCGTCGGAGATTTTGATGTTTTTGCGGCCTATCAGTTTAGTACGGGTAACCCCGGAATTAGTTTTGCGCTTGGTCCGCAAGTGGTCGTGCCAACAGCCTCCGACGACCGCTTGGGAGCCGATCAATGGCAGCTTGGGTTAGCCAACGTTTATTTCAATGCAACTTCGCCTGTCTTTCAGTATGGATATCTTCTGACATGGCGTGGAGGCGTTGGGGATACAAATGGGCGCCCACGTGCCAATTTGGGTGCCTTTCAACCCTTTGTTTTTTACCAACTGGGCAATGGGTACTACACGGGCGGCGCCCCGATCTGGACCTACAATTTTGTTAATGACAGCTATTCTGTCCCATTGGGCATTCGCCTAGGCAAGGTCACCAAACGCGGCAATACCGTTTACAACTTTTTTGTCGAACCGCAGTACTCGGTTTTCGACAAAGGAAGCGGTCTGCCCAAATGGCAAATTTACGCGGCACTTAACATGCAGTTTCAATGAGCATTTAGTGTTTAGAAAAGTTCCTGTCCACTAAGAAATTCCCGCCTAAAATCAACCATCAGGAGTACCAACATGGAAAAGTTTATTGCCGTCGTTTTCGAGGATGATGCTGCTGCATTCAAGGGTGAAACCGCACTGCGCGCGCTACATTCCCAAGGAGATCTCGCGGTGTATGCCGCTGCAGTCATTGGGAAAGATCTCGAAGGCAAAGTTGAAGTTAAGAAGGTGGAAGATGAAGGGCCGTTGGGAACGGCACTGGGCCTCGTTCTCGGCGGAATGGTTGGTGTTTTGGCCGGCCCGGTGGCAGTCGCATCCGGAGCTGCAGTCGCCGGATCTGCGGCTGCAGCATCAGTGGCCGCCTCAGGAATGGCTGTCGGATCGATGACAGGTGGATTGTTTGGTGTCTACAGAGATCTTTGGGTTGCGGGAATAGATTCTACGATGCTTGACGAAATCAGCATCGAACTTATTCCTGGTAAATCTTGCTTGGTGGCCTCGGTTGACGAAGTTTGGACATCGCCATTGGATGTCAAAATGAGCGAGGCTGGAGGAGTGGTTTTCCGCAAGCCACGCGCCGATGCAATCGATGAACAATACGCTGCTGAAATGGCGGAACTTAATCGGGAAATTGCAGAGCTAAAAGACGAGTGGAAGCAATCTAACGAAGAAACCAAACAAGCAATCCACGACAAAATCGACGCAACCAAGGCAAAGGCAAGTATAGCCAAAGAAAAAATCTCGCAACGTATCACCGAACTGAACAGCCAAACAGCTGCAAGGCTCGAGGCGATTGAAGAGCAAATTGCGGTGGCCAAAGAAAATACAAGGAACAAGTTTGAAAAGCGTAAAGCTGAAATTCAGGCAGACTACAAAGAACGAAAGGCCAAGCTAGATGCGTCAATGTCACTGGCCAAAGAAGCGTTGACCTAATTCTTTTTAGTAAGATGTTTAAAAATCCAACCAGCACCGTTTAAAATTGGCAGTGCAGATAAACCCGAGAGCCGTCTCGCGGCAATTACGTGTTACAAAAGGTGAAAGAAATGCCAGATCTGAAGGCCATGATGGCCGAGCTACAACAAAAGAGAGATGAAATTAAACTTCAGTTGAACCTTGGAACAATGGAGGCGGAAGATGAATGGGATTCACTTGTTTCGGAGTGGGATAGGTTCCTGTCTACATCACAATTTAATCAGTCGGCGGATGAAGTCGGCGAAGCTGCGCGGGAACTTGGTTTGAAAATGAAAGCCGTATATGACAAGGTTCGGAAATCCGTAGGGTAATAGACAGGAAGTAGCCCAGCCGGTGCCAGATCAACAGCAAACACACGTTTTTAGTCTGGCGTTTTGGCACCGGGTTGTCGTGATCGCCTTTTTTACTATCGCAGGACTGGTCCTGGCGGCTGATGTTCTAGTTCCATTGTCGATTGCTTCCTTGATTTTCATTCTTCTGACTTCCGCAGTCGACAGGTTATGTCAGGTTGAAATTCTCGGGACACGGATCCCCAGATGGTTGGCCCATGTCATTAGCGCCGCTCTTTTAGTGTTGGGATTGCTCGGATTACTGTCAATTCTGACCAGTCAAGCGGGCGCGGTTGCCGATGCGTTGCCTAGATATGAAGCAAGGTTCTCTGAAATCTTGGCCCGAGTGGTCACTCTTGTTGGAGACAAGAACTATCAGGCAGCGCAACAAGCGATCTTGGAGATGGACTTCACCGGCTTCGCTGGCGGAGCAATCGGTTCAGCCGGAAGCTTTTTGAGCGCCTTCTTTCTGATCCTTCTTTATATTCCTTTCATGATGCTGGAACAGGGGCCCATGAGGTTGAAAGTCGCACTGGCAGCGCCAGATGCGGAATCCGCACAAAACTTACACCGCGTGCTGACACGCATTTCGGAAAGCGTGCAGCGCTATGTAGGGATCAAAACACTCGTTAGTTTCCTAACGGGTGTCGGTAGCTACGCGATAATGAAGCCCGTGGGATTGGATTTTGCCGAAACCTGGGCCATCCTGGCATTCGTACTGAACTTCATTCCAACGATTGGTTCAATCATCGGGGTAGCGTTGCCGTCGCTCGTTGCTCTTGTGCAGTTTGATACTAGCACGCCTTTTCTAATTATTTTGGTGGGCTGTGGGGCGGTTCAGTTCATCATCGGGAATATTCTGGAACCATCGCTAACCGGAAAATCACTAAACTTGTCGCCTTTGATGGTCATCCTCGCACTGACGTTCTGGACCGCAATCTGGGGTATCCCAGGGGCTCTACTAAGCGTGCCGATTACCGTCTGTACTATGATCGTGTTAGCCAACATCCCATCGACGACGTCACTCGCAATACTGATGTCGGGCGATGGTAACTTGTCCGACGGTAGTCACAAAGACAATCCAGTAAGGGAAGTAGCACAGGGCGAAGCCACTGAAGCTGCACCTCGAAAATCTAAGCTGACGGTATCCAAATCCGAACTAGATACCGAAACAGAAGCAATCCGTCAGGAATTTGAGCAAAACTTAGACAACCAGAGCTAGACGCTTGGGAAATACTGATCGGTATCATCAGGAGGTCACGGAATGGCTGACCCGCGCAGATTGATCGATTGTGTTGGATAGGCCAGTTCTGTTCCTGCCGCGCGCACCGTCTCAAGGATTTTGAGCGAAAGACTTTCATTCACACGGAGGAAATTGTCGTATTCAGGGGTAGTCGTCCACGCGTAAAAAATGATGGTTACGGCGCATTCTGACAACCCTTCGACATAGACATGTTTCGGTGCCTCTTCAGACAATTCGAAATCTCCACAGGCCGACAAATGTTCCCGCAACGTATCACGCACCTGAAGGACCTGAGCCTCGGTACTGTCTAGAAGCAACGGTATGCTAAGCATGACCCTTCGATGTCGGCGGTGTGAATAGTTTAGGACAACTGCGTTGGATAACTCGGAGTTCGGAACATGCCGTGGGATCTGATCGAACCCACGGATTAGGGTGGAGCGCAGGTCAATGGATTCGACTGTCCCGACAAACGAACCGTCGATTTGAATCGAGTCCCCAATAGCGAAGCGCTTTTCACTCATGTTATTCATGCCTGCCACAAGATTGCGGATCAGGTCCTGTGTCGCGATAGCCAATCCTGCGCCCAGTACTCCAACACCGGTCAGCGCACCGCTGATGTCGACCCTCCAGACTTCTAGCAGTGACGTAATGGCAAACAGCAAGATGCCAAAACGGGCAACGCGCTCCATCCATCCGGCCTCCATCCTGACTTCTCCAAACCGGTCGCTCTGAAGAAGGGATACAAAAGACCCGCTCAGGTTGTACCACCCTGAGAATACTGCGATCACAGCGATTGAGGCCATAACGCGCCTAAAAATGTCACCAGGCATGTTTGGAACATTCAATGTTTCCAGAACCACAAAAACAGCAAAGGTCACAATCAAAACTGATGTGGTCCGCATCAGTTCGTCAGCTACCTTTTCCGAAAGTTCAATGGACAAGCGTCTGAGAAGTGCCCGAAACATTGCCATAAGCCATCGTGCAAGTGGCCGCCTGCCGATGACAACGGCCAAGAGAAAGATCAAAGAGAGAATTACGCTGCTTTGATTTAGTTCGGCCTGCCAGTGGCTGAAACGTTCCTGCATTTCGACAACTGCGCTCATCGACGGAGATTGAGTTTCTTCCAATTGCTGAACTGGCCTCTCTTTTGGATCATGTAGGTCGTAAACTTCTCAAACGACACCCGAAGTTTGCAGGAGGACAGCATCGGAAACTCTGGGAGAATCTTCCAGCTTTTTCTGGAGTATCGGGATAAATTGCTCCTAATTTGTCAAAGCGGCATACGAATGGGAACTCTTTATCGAATTGCAACCCGAGCTCAACAAGAACTGCGTTTCTACGCGCTTGCCCTAGGCGATCCTTTCCTGCGAGTATCGGTTAATCTGGTGGATCTCCACCGGGTGTTGGAACGCCCTTTCAGCAACCGTGAACCAAAGAGGCCCACATGGTGTCCACAATTCTGGTCTTGCTCCTGATCGCCCTCGAAGCCACTGCCATTTGGTTTGCATGGAGAGCGATCTCGTCGGCGCGAACCTCTCAGGGTGCAGTGGGTTGGGTCGTTTTTCTGATTACTGCCCCGTATCTTGGCGTTCCGCTTTACCTTTTTTTGGGACATCACAAGTTCGACCGATACTTAACTGCGCGCCGCGATAGCGAGGAGGTAATTGACGGAATCAAGACGTTTCGCGAGGTCAATGCCCCCGACGTGCCTACAGAGTTTCCGTCCGAAGCGTTGGAAAGGATATCTGAACTCCCTGTAGTCCGGGGCAACAACATGCGAATCCTATTAAACGGGCAGGAAACGTTCGATGAAATCTTTGCCGCTATTGACGCAGCCCAAGATTACATTCTGGTGCAGTTTTATATTGTTCATGATGATGATCTGGGTCGGACACTGCGAGACCATCTGATCACCGCAGCAAGACGTGCAGTTGCGGTTCGGTTCATGTGCGATCCAGTTGGCAGCGTTAAACTTCCAAACTCCTATCTTAATGATCTCCGTTCAGCCGGCGTGCAAGTAGTTGAACCCGCGCAGATGCGCGGAGCTAAAAACCGATTTCAACTCAATTTACGCAATCACCGCAAGACGGTGATCATCGACGGAACGGTCGGCTTTACCGGCGGATTGAATGTTGGAGACGAATATATGGGGCGCGACCCAAAATTCGGTGATTGGCGCGACACACATGTCGAAATCCGTGGCCCGGTCGTCTCGCAATTGCAACTGGTGTTTGTAGAGGATTGGCATTGGGCAACTGAAGAAATCCTGATTTCGGAGATGAACTGGGAGGCTGGTCACATGGAAGAGAACATGTCCGGATTAATCGTCCCAACTGGTCCCGGGGACGAAATGGAAACCGGTGCCTTGTTCTTTTTCACGGCAATCGCGAATGCCAAACGACGGATTTGGATCGCTTCGCCGTACTTCGTACCCGATACCGATGTGCTCACAGCTTTAAAACACGCTGCATTGCAAGGGGTGGATGTCCGCATCTTGGTTCCTGACGTCATTGACCATAAGATTCCTTGGCTTGCCGCTTTTGCCTTTTTTGATGAAATCCGCGAGGCCGGAGTACAGGTCTTGAGATATAGTTCCGGTTTCATGCATCAAAAAGTATTGGTTGTTGATGATACTTTGGCCGCGATAGGGACAACGAACATGGATAACCGCTCATTCCGGCTGAATTTTGAAGCAATGGCCGTTTTCTTCGATACACGCGCCGCCGGGGCTACAGCCGCGATGCTGGAAAAGGACTTTGAACGGTCGTTTAGGCTAGACAAATTGCTTGCTGAACAGCCCCCGCATATCCGGATTGGCGCCCCGATTGCCCGCCTGTTCGCACCAATTCTTTAGAGATCAAGACCCAGTTGAAGGTAGCGCAAAGCTTAACCTACCCGGTAGAACCGATATTTCGAACCTCGTGTCCACCATCGGTTCACCGTCAAGGTTTAAGTGGAACGGTTTTTCTGTTTCCAACACCGCATGTTTGAAACGGCTACGTTTTACGAGCCCCTCAATCGGGTCACTCAGGTCGGGGAAATGCCCAAAAGACAGGTTTGCAGGTGGCCACTCGTCCGTGGTCAAAACACCCAGATCGAGCAACCCGTCGAACATGTCAGCCTCTGGAGTTACTTCGAACCCACCACCGGCAAAGCGGTTGTTGCCAATTACCAGCGCAGAAACCGACGCCCAGTTATGCTCTGACCCATCCAAAGTAATCAAGGCCTGCGTTGGTTTCAGCTCAGAAACTCGCGCCAATCCGGTAAGGGTGTAGGCTAACCCTCCTAGCCGCTTCTTAATTTCTTTGGGAGTTGTCGCGGTAATCATGGCCCCAAACCCGCCACTGGCGACATTCACGAATGGGCGACCGTTGATAGAACCAATATCTATCGACCGGGCTCTTCCGGTTGCGGCCTGCACCAATGATGCAGAAAGATCCGATCCGTCATCACCATAAGACCTGGCAAAGTCGTTAGCAGTGCCCAGAGGCATAAGCCCCAAAACAATGGTTGGTCCTGCATCGCATCGCAATAGGGCGCTGGTAACCGCGTTGAGTGTCCCGTCACCACCTCCTGCAACAAAGCGCGTCACGCCCTTGGCCAAGTGCTTGTGTATCGTTTTTCGCAACTGTTTACCTGACCAAGGGATAACAATCTCCAGACCAAGCTCCTTTTCCAGTGGTCTGACAGCCGAACGTACGTCAGGTCGGGCCGCAGATTTTCGATTGAGGATGAGGAGTGTTTTACAAACCATGTAGCCGGCCTTTTCCTCTCATTTATTCAGGTTCTTGATCACTGCCTTGGCAACCGTTGTGGCCAACCCAGGGTCAAACGCACCTAAAGGATCACGCGCCATTTTCTTTAGTGCGTCCGTGGCAGCTCTGGCTTCTACTGTTGCCATACAAAATTCGGCTTTGGTTGCCATTGTTTTTAGCCCTCCAAATCTGACCAACCATGTGATCGAGGGTATGATTTACCATCCCACTAGGCCAATATTGCTCAAGTAATTCACATTGGCCCTGAGCGGTGTCTACGCGGTGCCTCCTGAGAGCAAGAAAACTCAATGCCAAATTATGCCCCGAATTCAATTAGATTGCTACTCCCGTAGCGCAGCGCAAATAAATCCAGTGGATTTCATCCAACAGAAACTGTGTTGAACTTCAGAACACTCCAATTGAGCCTCCCCATTTGTATGGACCCACCGTAAAATTAGGAACCGGAGGCCCAAGAACGGCAAACGAGCGACCTTAGCCAGAAGAAATTGTTTCGAAGTTGCGACAGGTTGATGTTCTGATCTGGCAAGGTAGCGGAAATACTATCGTTCGGTGCAAGGCTTAGTTGAGCTCACCGGGGACCAAAAAATCGAGGCGTGAAACTAGGTCGGTGCCTCGATCTCACCGCCAAGCGTTTGAGCTGAACCCCAACTTGAACTTGTGGCCCTGATTGACACCCTAAATGAACGACCAATGCCGACTATTCCGGATGTTCTCAAAGGAGCCCTGCCGGGAGGTGAGTTCTGTATTTGATTCGAATATTGCCAAAATCCACTATTAATTTACACCCTTGCGGCAAAATGACCCGAATGTAATTTCACTAAAATTAAAAAACTTCTATCCTTCGCTCTGGGTGACTCAAAGGATAATTTTTAGAACTGGATGCGCTTTTATTTAGGATCCTGAGACTTTTTTGTGTATTGGAAAAAGAATACAGTGGAAATATTTTCTTAGCGTTGAGAATAGATGAGAACATACATTCTATAGTCTCTGATATTGCGAACTTTCCCGTAATGTCAAAAAAATATAAACTCCCTTGTGTATTTATCCTTGTGGATATTTTTAAGGCGGGTAGTTAAGGTTTTTCTCAAATTATGATATAATTTACCTCCCGAATGTTTCGGTGTTTTGGGTAATGGAGACGGAAAATGAGGTAATATTGTGATTCCATATTCGCACCCCTCGGATGCGGAAATAATTCTATCGTTAGCAGCATTAACACACCCAAATTTGCAAACAAATTATCTGTGGGGTGGTCGAGCATTTGGGGAAAATTAGTATATATTGAATCCTATTCAGGTAAAGATATTTGGGAGATTGATGGGAGATCAAATTTTGCGTGGCCATTAAATTCATTTTTTAGATTTAGTCTCAAAAATAGTACATTTCTATATCGTTCTAGCATCGATACGGCCACTAGATCTATGAAGCCGCCTGACTTCCCTGCACAGTTCGCCTCGTTCTTTGATCAGAAATGTAATGAACTTGTTACATGCAGTATACTTGAGCCATTCCCGAAGAATTTTGATCAAAATTTGGGGGAAATCCAAAAATGGCATTCGCATCTTTTGTGCGATGGAAATCTCTTTTTGGGACGTATCAGCAAATCACAGCTTGAACCTAACGCTTCGGAAACATCCTCGAAAAAGGGTGACCAGGCTGAAGAGGAGTTGTGGAGAGTGCTACATTGCCTCGTCGACCTGCTTCAACCGTCTTGAGGCCTGTCAGGCCATGTATGTCTTCCACGCACTCTTCTAAAAAACTAGGAGAGAAAAATGACACGTGACCACGAAAACAAATTTGCAGCCATCTACGCGAGAGTTTCTTCCACACAGCAGACAAGGGACGGAAATGGGCTCGACTCTCAGATCTTCACCTGTAAAGAGTATGCGCAGAAGGTCGGCAGGCAAGTCATCGGAGTTTTCAAGGACAACATCACCGGTGAGCAGCCTCAACTGACTGGTCCAAGTTGATTGTTAGTGCATCATCGGCCTGTGATCCATCGGGATGATGGTTTCGGGCGCTGGCGGGCGGTAACCCAGAGCACTGTGGGGTCGTTTTGTGTTGTAGTGTTTTCTCCATTGTTCGATCAGGATTTGTGCTTCGCGCAAGCTGTAGAAGATCTCTCCGTTGAGTAGCTCATCCCTGAACCGGCCATTGAAGCTTTCACAATATCCGTTCTCCCATGGGCTGCCGGGTTCGATGTAAGCCGTCTTGGCGCCGACGGCAGCAATCCAGTCTCGGACAGCCTGGGCGACAAATTCCGGCCCATTGTCAGAACGTATGAAACTCGGCACGCCGCGAAGTATGAACAGATCCGTCAGAACGTCGATTACATCGGTCGAGTTCAGTTTCCGCTCGACCCTGATTGCCAAGCATTCCCTACTGTATTCATCAAGGATGTTCAGCGTTCGGAAGGCTTTTCCATCATCGGTTCGGCAATGGACGAAGTCATACGACCAAACATGGTTGCGAAACTCTGGCCGTAGCCGAACACACGACCCATCGTTCAGCCAGAGCCGTCCTTTCTTCGGTTGTTTCACTGGCACTTTCAGCCCCTCCCGTCGCCAAAGCCGTTCAATCCGCCCATCACTGACAGACCAGCCAGCCTCTCTCAGCAGTGCAGCGATCCTGCGATAGCCATATCGACCGTATTGACGGGTCAGCTCGATCATGTCGGCCACCAATCGGTCTTCGTCTGCGCGACCTTCTGGGACACGCCGTTGCGTGGACCGGTGTTGTCCAAGCACGCGGCAGGCGCGTCTCTCGGAAACGTTCAGATGGCTACGAACATGATCGATGCAGGCACGACGACGAGCGGGGCTCAGTAGTTTCCCTTTGCGGCTTCCGTCAGGATCAGTTTGTCCAGCGTCAGATCTGAAACCGCGCGTCTCAGTCGCTCGTTCTCTTTCTGAAGCCGCTTGAGTTCTTTCAACTGATCTACACCCATTCCACCGTACTTCTTTCTCCAGCGGTAATAGGTTTGTTCAACAACGCCGATCTGCCTGATCGCATCAAGACGGGACATGCCTTGCCCCATCAGAACTTCAACCTGCCGTAACTTCGAGACAATCTCTTCGGGCTTTGGTCTCTTGTTTGCCATTCGTGGTCCTCCGTTTCCTAAACATAACGGTGGACCAGTTCAGTGGGGGAGGCTCAATGGTCTGAAAACAGAGGTCGTAAGTCGAAACCCGAAATCCGGTTATGACAGGGTAACAGAGCAGGTTTCGGCACGTTTCGAACCGGCTACACGACTGATGCTGGCGCTTATCCGGCACGCTGAGCTTTGTAAGGCCGAAAGATTCCGATTACAGGCCCGTCACTACGTTGTTGCCGGCCTGAAAAGCCGCGGTGCACGCTCCAGAGCGCTTCGGTCCATAGAAAAGAAACGCCTTATTCGCGTGTTCCGGGAACCAGGCCGGCATCCTGTGATCGAATTGAACAAAGATCACCGCGGATTGGTCATACCATGGCCGAACGACTTTCTTCAGGTAGCACGGAGTGATCGCCCGACTTGACGTCTCGTTGTCCGCTTTTGGACGCTAAGCAGACCCGATGTTGCAACACGCCTACGTCTGCTCTGCGGACAAACTTGCCATCCGCTTCATTTTTCTCATTGTCTGCTAGTGGCGTACGACCGACATCTACGCTTTCCTCGAAAAAGGGGATGGTTTTTCTGCTGCCATTTGGTGCAAAGAAGGACATCTTCGCTCCTACTGACGGATTGGCAACGTGTTGAAGCTCATCAAGAATGCGCGTCTCTATTCACCTGAGCCTGTAGGTTTGGGCCATATTCTCACCGCGGGTAAGCGCATCATTTACCTCGGAAGTAAAAAGCCCGAATTGCCGAACCAGCTTCAGGCAGAGTTCATTGACGTCGAAGGTGCTGCGGTTGTTCCGGGTTTTATTGATGGGCATGCGCATATAACTGGCGGTGGCGGTGAAACCGGACCAGCCAGTCGGGTGCCGCCGCTTGTCCTGTCCTCTTTCACGCGTGCCGGTGTCACTTCAGTCGTTGGAGTATTGGGCACGGACGATCTGACCCGCAACACGCAGACGCTGGTGCAACAGGCCTATGGGTTGCGCGAAGAAGGACTTTCAGCCTGGTGTCACACCGGTGGCTATCACGTCCCACTGACCACCCTCACCGGTTCAGCCCGTGGAGACATCGTGTTCCTTGATCCGGTCATCGGTGTTGGGGAACTGGCGATCAGTGATCACCGGTCGAGCCAACCGACATTGGATGAGTTTCTGCGGATCGCGAGCGAGGCGCATGTCGCGGGTCTGATGACTGGCAAGGCGGGGATTGTGCATTGCCATATGGGAGATGGCGAGCGAGGGCTGTCAATGTTGGAACAGGCTATCGCGACCTGCGAAATCCCCGCACGCGTCTTCAATCCAACCCATGTCAATCGCAACAAACCACTCTTCGAACAGGCCGTGGCACTAGCACGGCACGGATGTTACATCGACGCTACCGCATTCACCTGCGGACATGTCGAGCCGGGCATCTCTGCTGCTGAGGCTTACATTCAGTTTCGCGATTTGGGCGGTCACGCGGACCGTTTCACCATCAGCTCTGACGGTGGTGGCTGCCTGCCCGCCTTTGACCATGAAGGCAATCTGACACGGTTCGGGGTGGGTTTGTCGGACACTTTGCCGGACACGCTGCGCGAACTCACCAACAGAGGAGTACCAATGTCCGAAGCTCTGGCTCCGCTGACCTCAAATGTCGCTGACCTGCTGAAGCTGCACCGCAAGGGTCGTCTGAACGCGGGTATGGACGCTGATTTGGTCGTTCTTGACGAAAACACTGCCGTGCGGCATGTGATGGCCCGGGGGGAATGGCATGTACGCGACGGCCAGATAGCCCGACGCGGCATGTATGAACAGGTTTGAGCGTCCGCGCGGTCCCCGGTGGCTGCCCGCTATAGCACCGGAAGGTAGTTAAGATATGTGCCCTGCACCCGTTGATGCAGAAACCCCGCGCGGGTTCATCATTCCGATCGGCGGCGGTGAAGACCGCGTCAAGGAAATGCAAATACACCGAAAGTTCGTAGAACTATCCGGCGGTGCCGACGCTGATATCGTCGTGATCCCAACAGCCTCGATGCTGGAAGAAACCGGACCGGACTATAACCGCATCTTTTCCGAGCTTGGTGCAGGCAAGGTTGAATTCCTGCCTATCTCGCGCCGCGCCGATTGCGACAACCCGGATTACGCGGGGATGCTGGATCGTGCTACTGGGATTTTTTTGACCGGTGGGAACCAGTTGCGCCTGTCAGCGATTCTTGGAGGCACGCTGGTCGCCCAGAAAATCCGGCGCCGAAACGCGGCAGGGGTGCCGGTTGCAGGAACCTCGGCCGGTGCTTCGATCATGTCCGAGCATATGGTAGCAGGCGGAAGCAGCAACTCTGGTCCAGCCGAAGGCAACATCACGCTGGCTCCCGGTATGGGTTTGACCAACGCCGTCATCATTGATCAGCATTTCACCCAACGCAACCGCCTGGGTCGATTGCTAACCGCTTCATCTTTTAACCCTTTTCTAATCGGATTGGGCGTTGACGAAGACACGGCGGCCTTCATTGGGCCCGATAACGTCTTTGAAGTAATCGGCAGCGGAACGGTTACCGTGGTGGATGCGAGCCAATTGACCCATTCTTCGATGTGGGATGCTCGTCGCGGCGAAGCACTCAGCCTTCTTGGACTTCGGCTTGACGTTCTGGGTGAAGGGTGCCGATATGATCTGACGGCTCGCCAGTCTTTTCCGCCAGATGAGCATATGGCGTTCTGCACATTGCCGGATCTGTCCGGGGATGAGGCTGCCAGCGGGGGGAAACAATAATCTAACCAACGGGGAACCTGATGAAAATAATCTCGACCAATGTCTTTGTCGGCCCGAATGTCTGGGCAAGTTTTCCGGTCATTCGCCACGTCATTGATCTCGGCGTTTTGGAAGATTGGCCTTCGGCCAAAATTGGTTCCGAGTTTATTGATGCATTAACCCAGGCCCTTCCCGGTTTGGCGGAACATGGCTGTTCCTACCGCGAACCCGGTGGTTTCATCCGCCGATTGCGCGAAGATGAAGGTACTTGGCTTGGTCATGTTTTGGAACATTGTGCCATTGAAGTGCAGAACGTGGCCGGTTCGGATGTAACCTTTGGCCGCACGCGCGGCACAGGCGAACCCGGCCAATACAACATGGTTTACGAATACCGCCAGCGCGATGTTGGTCTGGACGCAGGCAAGCTGGCAATTCGGCTGCTGATGCATCTATTGCCGCAATCCCTCAAGGAACAGGTGGACTACGACTTCGACCCGGAATTCAACTGGGATGACGAGTTGCGTAGCTTTGTGCTGCGGGCGCAGCGCAAGGAATTTGGTCCCTCAACGGGCTCATTGGTTAAGGCCGCGCGAGAGCGTGACATTCCTTGGATCAGGCTGAATTCTGGGTCACTGGTTCAGTTCGGGCACGGCAAATTCCAGAAACGCATTCAGGCAACCATAACCTCTGAGACCAAGCATATCTCGGTCGAGATTTCCTGCGACAAGGAAGACACCCACAATCTGCTGAACGATCTGGGCCTGCCTGTGCCGCAGCAACGCATGGTCTATTCCGCGCGTGAAGCCGTGCGCGCCGCCGCACGGATCGGGCACCCGGTGGTGGTCAAACCGCTCGATGCCAATCATGGGCGCGGTGTTTCGATCAACCTGAACTCGGATGAAGAGGTCGAGGCAGGCTTTGCCGAAGCCAAGGAACATTCCCGCAGCCGCGCCATTCTGGTGGAAAGCTTCATCACCGGGTTCGATCACCGGATGCTGGTGGTGAACAACAAGCTGGTCGCGGTGGCCAAGCGCGTGCCAGGCCATGTGGTAGGCGATGGCACGCACACGATTGCCGAACTGGTCGATATCGTGAACGAGGATCCGCGCCGTGGCATCGGGCATGAAAAAGTGCTGACCATGCTGGAGATCGACAATCAGGCCAAACGCCTGATGGAAAATGCGGGCGTGACGGAAGAAACTGTGCTGCCTGACGGCGAGGTTTTTTATCTGCGATCAACCGCGAACCTGTCGACCGGCGGCACGGCCATTGATCTGACGGATGTGGTGCACCCTGACAACCGTGACATGGCCGAGCGTGCCATCATGGCCGTCGGACTGGATGTGGGCGGTGTCGATTTCCTTATCGACGACATCACCAAATCCTACAAGGATATCGGCGGCGCGATTGTCGAGGTGAACGCCGCCCCCGGTTTCCGAATGCACGTGGCACCGTCCGAAGGTCAGCCGCGCGACGTGGCGGGCAAAGTGATCGACATGCTGTTTCCGGCCACCGAGGAAACCCGCATCCCCATCGCGGCAATCACCGGAACCAACGGCAAGACGACAACTTCAAGGATGCTGGGGCACATCATTAAAACCAGCGGCAAGACCGTTGGCATGACCTCGACCGATGGTGTTTATGTTGACGGCAAGCTGAGCGTCAAGGGCGACATGACGGGACCCAAGTCGGCACAGATCGTTCTGCGCGACCCGGCTGTTGATTTTGCGGTGATGGAAACCGCACGCGGCGGACTTGTGCGGTCGGGTCTGGGCTATCAGCGCTCGAACGTAGCGGCCTGTCTGAATGTCTCGGCAGATCATCTGGGCCTTGGCGGCATCAACACGGTTGAGGAGCTGGCCGTTGTCAAACGCGTGGTGGTGGAAAGCGCCACCGACACGGCCGTTCTGAATGCCGATGACATCAACTGTCTGAAAATGGCCGACTATGCCGGTGCGGATCAGATCTTTTATGTCACCACCAACCCGGGGCACAGCCTGGTCAAGGAACATATCAAAGCAGGCGGCAAGGCCATTGTGCTTGAAAAGGGCATGAATGGTGAGATGCTGACCATTTATGACAACGGTCTTCATATCCCGGTACTGTGGTCGCATCTGATCCCGGCGGCATTGGAAGGCAAGGCCATTTTCAACGTCCAGAACGCAATGTTCGCCGCCGCGATGGCCTATAGTTTCGGAGTGGACCTGGACAATATCCGCCACGGGCTGCGCACCTTTGACACCAGCTATTTCCAGGCACCCGGGCGGATGAATGTCTATGACGAGCACCCCTTCAAGGTGATCCTCGACTATGGCCACAACCCTGCCGCGCTCAAGGCGATGGCGGCGCTGGCCGATCAGTTGGAGGTCAAGGGCCGAAGGCTCTGCGTTGTTGCGATGCCCGGCGACCGGCGCGATGAGGATATCATAGACGGGGCCGCCGCATTGGCAGGGCATTTTGATCATTTCATCTGCAAGGCAGATGACCGCCGCCGCGGCCGTGGACACGACGAAGTGCCGCAAATGATGCGGCAGGCCCTGATCGACAACGGCGTCGATGATGCCGCGATTACGATCATCCCGGATGAGGTCGAAGCGGTGACTGCAGCGTTGGAACAGGCCGCACCGGGCGATCTGCTGGTGATTTTCGGTGATGACACAACGCGCTGCTGGAAGCAGATCATCTATTTCAACTCCGATAGCGAAGCGCCAGTCACAGAGGCTGCGCCGGTGGCAAGCCCCATCGACACCTCGTT
The DNA here is from genome assembly GCF_056780525.1 of Ruegeria sp. S263. NCBI lineage: Bacteria > Pseudomonadati > Pseudomonadota > Alphaproteobacteria > Rhodobacterales > Roseobacteraceae > Ruegeria > Ruegeria sp. S263. Next base: position 987,217 of record NZ_CM165558.1, read on the forward strand.
CGAGGACATGTTCGAAAGCGACCAGAACCTGATCCGGGATGCGCGCGGCGTGCGCCTGGCCCGCGACATCAGCGAAGACGCGGATTGAGCGGGGGTACCGGAATGGACCGGATCGAAGAGCTTGAAAACGCGCTGACAATTGAAAGCGCGTACGCCGATCATATCCGGGTAGACGATGCCCGACGCTTGACCGGGCCGGGACTGTTGTGGAACCGCCCCGGCGCGGTGATGGATGTGTTTTTCACCGATATCGGCACCGCGCAGGTCACCGCTTTGTGGGAAAAACACGCGCGCCGCGTGCTGGACGGGCTTGGCTGGCAGGATCAGGATGTAACCCACCGCAGTTTCAACGGTGGCGTCAATCTGGCGATTTCAGCGCCGATGGATCAGCTCTATTCCGCAATCTTCGCGGTGCAAACCGTCTGGCATTTCTGTGCTGCCGAACTGTTGGCATCCGAGCCCGGCGATTTCGATCAGATGGTTGCGGATGTCAAAAGCGTTATGGAGAAGGAAGCCAATCCCGCGCTGATCGCCCTGATTGCGGCAGCAGAGGCGCATGGTGTGGATATCCTGTGCGATGATGACGAAGTGTCGATCGGGCACGGTACTGGCAGTCAGACCTGGCCGGTCGATGCGCTGCCTACCCCCGATGACGTGGACTGGTCGGCTCTGCAAAATATCCCGGTGGCCTTCATTACCGGAACCAACGGCAAAACAACCACAACCCGTTTGCTTGAGGCGATCGCGCGCGCTTCTGGCAAGGTTGCCGGGCTGACCTCGACCGAATTTGTGCGGGTGGGAGACGACATTCTCAACCGTGGCGATTATTCCGGCCCTGGCGGCGGTCGAATGCTGTTGCGTGACAAAAGGCTGGAGGTCGCCTGTCTGGAAGTCGCGCGCGGAGGTATCCTGCGCCGGGGTCTGCCGACCCGCGCGGCAACGGCAGCGGCGGTCACCAATGTGGCAAACGACCATCTGGGGCAATACGGGGTCAACACGGTGCCGGAACTGGCTCAGGCCAAATTCGCCGTGCATCGCACGCTGGCGGAGGGTGGCGTGCTGGCACTGAATGCCGATGATGAATTTGTCCGTGCCGAGGCGGCGAATACATCTGCGAATATCTGGTGGTATTCGCTGGATGCGCAGAATGACCTGATCCGTCAGGCCCGCGATGTGGGCAAGTGCTGTGCCTATGTGCGGTCGGGAAAAATCGTCTTTTTCGATGGTGCGGCCGAACGGGTGGTGATCGCCGTCGCCGATGTGCCCCTGACCATGGGGGGCGTGGCAAAATACAACATCCTTAACGCCCTGGCGGCCTTATGCCTTGCCCTGGCATTGAACCTGCCCGTTCAGGCAGCTCGAAAGGGGTTGGCCGGGTTCAAGCCCGACGCCAGGGACAACCCGGGCCGTTGCAACGAGTTTCTCTATAATGGCGCGCGGGTTTTTGTGGATTTTGCCCATAACCCGCATTCGATTTCGGCCGTTTGCGATGCCCTGTCCAGCCTGACGGCAAAACGGCGTTTTATAATGCTCAGCCATGCCGGGGACAGATCCGATCAGGATATCCATAACGTCACTGCGACGGCGCTGAACTTCAAACCCGACGTGGTCGTCGCAACAGAACTTGAGGGGTATCTCAGAGGTCGCGAATTGGGTGACATTTCTGATCTGATCGAACGGGCAGCGTTGGAGCATGGGTATGGTGCGCACCAAATACTCAGAGCTTCTTCTCCCACACAAGCCGCTTCAATGATACTTGAAAAGCTTGAGCCGGGAGATGTTGCCTTGCTGCTGGTTCTGTCCGATCGCGACGCCGTTCTCGCGATGCTCGACGGATAAACAGAGCCGGGTGCCGGTCTCACGCAATTGTAAATAGCACACGGCGATGTAAACGCGCGAAAATGCAAACAGGCAGGGAAGTATGCAGCAAAAGTGTTGCACCTTCGATCTGAGACCGATTGGAGGCGGACTACGGTGCAGAACCCGCCAAGTGATCGTTGCGCAGTATCCGGTACTTTGGGCTCAGTGGAGACTTTCAGTGAATTCCACTCAACGACCGCTATGCGGACCTTGCAGTCGTTCGCTGCATCCGCGCCAAAGGCCGGTTCGCAGATAGACGCTGTAGTGCCGCGCATCTGCCGGATAATTCGGTTGTTTTCTGTGTAGGTCCGTCCGGCTATTCCTTTGGCTCAAAAAACACTCACCGTGCGGCCAAACTTTTACCCAGCGGTATCGCGCAGATAAGCGATGAGCCCAATTCGCTCTTCCCTGGTCATTTCTGGCGCGCGAAGCATCTCGGTCCCTGGGACAACACCGGTTGGATCATTCAGAAACGCGTTGAGGGCTTCCACGTCCCAAACGCCATCCAATTCGGCCATGGCGCTTGAATAGCCATAGTCATCCCTCGCCGGGCGCGGCGCGCCGAAAATCCCAATCAAACTCGGGCCAACATGCGGACCTGTCGCGGGTTTGCCCTCTTCGGTCTCATGACAGGTATTGCATCCATGTAGCGCACGTTGCCCGGCTTCGATATTGGCGTTTTCAAGTTCAAGCAGTGTGATCGGCTCAGGCAAATTCGGGGTCGCGCCGTTGTCGCGCAGAAATTCAACCATATCCTGCTTGCCGGACATAGCTGCAGCGTGAATGGCCGGACGCCCCTTGTTGTTCCGGAAATTCACGTCCGCTCCATGCTTTAACAACAGTTCTGCAGCTTCGAACGCCGCGCGGGCGGCGGCTTCGTGGATCGGTGACTGATCGAAATCACCTGCCATCAAGTCCGGATCGGTGCCATTTTCAAGCAGCAGCCGAACGACGTCGGCGTCATTGGCGCGTGCGGCGGCGTGGATCGGACTGCCGAATGTGTAGCTGGTGTTGGCATCAGCGCCGTGCTCCAACAGCACCTTGACCACTTCGGCGTGTCCACGTTGAGCGGCAAAGAATAGCGGGCGGCTGAGCGTTTTGGGGTCGTCAGAATTCGTTCCGAGAACTTCGACAACGGCTTGCAAATCGCCTTCTCTCGCAGCCGCAATCAAATCGGGGTTCGCAGAGGCGTCGTTCCCACAGATGAAAAAACCCAGCAAAATCCCTGATAACGTCATTGCTCTGGCCATCGTCGTGCTCCTCGCCGGTACGCGCAGCACTTTACACCAAAAAAGGTCTCAAAGCGAAATTCCAAAAAATCTTCGGCTGTTAGGTTTAACCAGGTTCAGTTTGATAAGCTGCCCTTCTTCGTGCCTGCAGCATCCGTCGAAACGGGCTCAGATCCGCCATTCGCTGCATGGTGCATCAATGACTGCAGCGCGGACATTTCGGAGGTGCTGTCAGACGAATTCGAACCAGTCTCTGGTAGGCCAGTAGAGCTGTCCTTTATTCCATACCAAGTTCGCGCCACTCGGCAAGAGCGGCGCTGCGCGTCAGCTTGAAGGTGTCTCGGCTGGTGAGCGATCTTTCCTGGTTGAAATGGTTGTAGACGGAGGAATGGACGGAGGCGAATTTCTGCAAACTTCGCATGCGTCTGAAACGCTGCATCGCGCGTTCTCGTCGGCGGAATGGCAGGTGAGAGTTCTCAACCCGGTTATTGAGCCACCTACCCGTCCTTTGTTTTTCGAGTGCGCCCATTTCTCTAAGTGCAGCCTTGTAGGAAGCGAAGCGATCCGTCACGATCTCTTCGGCACAGCCGTGCCGCTTCATCAGTTTCCTGAGGAATTTCAGTGCTGCGGCTTTGTTTCTGCGCTTCGTAACGACAGCTTCCAGCACCTCGCCTTCGTGATCGACAGCCCGCCAGAGGTAGTGACGTTTGCCATTCACCTTCACGAATACTTCGTCTACGTGCCACTTCCATTTGGAGAACGCGCGCAGTTGCTGAACACGCTTTCTGCGGATCTCTGAAGCGAACATCGGACCAAAACGGTTCCACCAGTAGCGGACAGTTTCATGGCTGACATCGATGCCTCGCTCGTGCAGCAGGTCTTCGACATTCCGCAGCGATAGCGGAAATCGGATGTACAACATCACCGCAAGACGGATGACTTCGGGACTGGTTTTAAAGTACTTGAAAGAGGCAGGTTTGGTAATTCCCCAACGCTACGCAAACCCCGTGCCCCGCTCAAGCAAAGTTAATCTGACAAGACCCTTGGCGCAATGTTCAACGAATAGGGCTTCACCTTGGGTTAAAACTGTATCAGCCGCCGAATAGAATGGAGCAACTGATACTAACATTGCAACCGCACGCACAATCAGCTTGATAACTGGACTTCGCCTTCAATTTCTATCGCGAAGCCCAATGGTAGACCGGACACACCAATGGCTGATCGAGCGTGGCGACCTACGTTTGCTCCAAAGACTTCAATGATGAGATCGCTGAAGCCATTCACGACCAGATGCTGTTCCGTGTATCCTGGGCTCGACGCGACCATTCCAAATACACGTGTCCAACCGGCAATTCGGGACAGCTCGCCGATTTCTGCTTTCATATTTGCGAAAACAGACAGCGCAATACTTCGCGCCTCAGCCTGGGCTTCTTCGGTAGTGAAATCGACGCCCACCACTCCGAATGGACCTGCAATACTGCCGTCGCTCGCACTCTTTGGGCTTCCGGAAAATAGCAATCTGTCACCACGCACATTAACGAAGGAAAAAGGCAGGTTGACCCCGATTGGAGGCTTTGCGGGTGCAGGTAGGCTTAACCCCAGTGCATCCATTCTTTCTTCTGGTGTTGCCATGTTTGGTCTCAGAACATCGTTTCTTCTGGGCTAACATACCAGACGATCAAGCGCACGTCGGCCTTTGGCTTGAAACCGCAGTTCGCTGCAGGTCTCTCGAACTACTGCTCTGCGGGACTTTCCAGACCTTCGTTCTGGTTGGCCCGACGGCGGCTTCTGGCCCGAACCCGACCTTTTTGCCGGTCGCGGTGAATTTACACTTTTGAGCCTTAGATGACCAATATTTTGCGTTGGCAACCGTGTATCGAAATCCCTGAAAATAGCGACAAAAGGACTTAATAACAAATATCGATTTATTGGATTTGAGCGCTGTGATCGAGATCAATAGCTTCAAGCTTCTATTGGGCTATACATAGGGTGTCAGCTCGTGAAGCCTTGTTTGCCCGTGATCACTAGAATTTGGGAAGATTATGTTTATGAATCATTTTGGTGTCGTTGTGGATTGGTTTCGAGGTTTTCTCACTGTTCTTTTGATAACTGGTGCGCTTACGTCTTGTTCCCGTTCCCCTGAACTGGTTGGTATCGACAACTCCAAGATCCCTGCCGTTTCTGTCACGGAGGCAACGCGGCAAAAGATTTTCATCACCACCACAAGGCAAGCGACAGAGGTTGTTGGAGCATTCTACTCTGGCCAAAGAGCTCCAGAACTGGGATTAGCATCGGTTGTAGTATCGATACCACCTAATCATGTTTCAGGAGAGTTAGAGCGTTCCAAGAGGATGCCGCCGGACCCAAGAACTGAATTTGCGGTCATCGAACCGACAGTCTATCAAACCGACGATGCATTCATCAGGTCCCTGAATGGAGCGCTCGCCAAGTTGCCACCCGGTGATCGCGACATTCTGTTCTTTGTGCATGGCTACAACAACACTATCAGCGATTCGATCCTTCGGCTGGCCCAGTTTGTAGAAGACACGGACTTTAAAGGCGTGCCTGTCTTGTTCTCCTGGGCGTCTGCAGCACAACCGGTCAAGTACGTGTATGATCTGAACAGCGCTCTTGCAGCGCGTCCGCAGTTCCTGAAGGCCGCAGACATACTTGTCAGAACCAAGGCAAATGGCGCTGACATATTCGCACACTCGATGGGCTCGATGTTGTTAATGGAAGCAATCGTCTTTGCCGAACGGGCGGGCAAGTTCAACTCCACGGGTCGCCTCAAATCCGTCATGATGGCATCTCCGGACATAGATATTGATGTGTTCCGGTCTCAATTGGGCATGATAGACGGAGACCGCACCAAATTGTTTGTCCTGACATCCAAGGATGATAACGCCCTTGGGTTTTCTCGCAGGATTTCGGGTGGGATTAGCAGGGTGGGAGCGTCCGACTCAGCCGAACTTGCCGAGCTTGGAGTGACTGTGATCGACCTGAGCAATATTGATGACTCCAAATCTGGCAGCCATTCGAAATTCGCAGGATCACCGGAAGTCGTACAATTGATTGGCCAGGGTCTGAACAGTTCCAGCCGCTTTGGGAGCAAGTCAAATCATCCCCTTGAAAATATGATCTCTGGCCTGCCCATCCTAGTTGTATCAAACTAAAGGCCGATGCCTCTTGATGTTTCGGGGAAGTATCAAAGTACATTTGGGCTACGCAGCCGGTTTCAACCAATAGACAGAAAAATCGTTTACGCGCCCAATGCCCCCGTTGAATCCCTAAATGCTAAGACCATAAAAATTACGTTTAGCCACCTTTACTTCCACCTATAGCAAGGCTGCGCAAACCGCCTTTTGCGACCAATGCTGCGCCCGAACACTATGTCTGCATTGGGCTCGGTCCGGTCATTCGCTGCACTCCGCATGAGCGACCGCAACGCGGACAAAGTTGCCGTTTATTGCCACTGGCAATCGCTTTGCGAAATCGCATAAGTTCCAGTTCCGGAAGCGTAACAAAATGCCTGTTGCATTGCCTTTTTGAGTTACTGCTCCGGTGAATACCAAATTGGCGAGGTCCATGCTCGTTCTTGGATCCAAACTGCGACATCCTCAAGGAGCGGCAGGCCGTGGCGTACTGCATCATACGTCGTCCAGCGTGGAGTGGGAATTTCGATAACGCGCATGTAGTACAGCGCATGTTGACTAGGATCAAAATCGTCGTCTGTCCAATGACCAAACAACTCCGCTGCTCCGATTGCATTAGTGTAGGTGGCAGTTCCAGGATCAACCGTATTGCCAACGGGCGGTAGTTTGTTATTTGCATCCGGTACACGATCTCCTGACCATGCTATATCTATGATACGTTCTTGCGGTTCTCCGTCCTTATCGACCCAACCTTTGACGATTTGTATGCGATCGAGATTGGCTCCGATCGGATCTTTCAATGCGTGCACGGAAAAAGTAGGTGGGCCGTCCAAAGCTGTCAGAGAACCGCCCATCGGTACGCCGTTGGCATAACCGTCCATTACAAGCTTTACGGGATCGTTGTTGCTTTGCAGCATTGCACCGCCAAAGAAACGCGGCTGTATCCTAGGGCCTGACGTCGCGAAAGTTTCCCGGCTTTGCATCGCGTCAAATATTGCACCACGCGTGTTTTTGGGCGCCCAGACTCCTGCGAGCGAGCCCGGGTTGGCGTCGGGGCCAAGCAACCAGCCGTCTATTTCGCCTTCGCGGCGTTGCTCGATAGTACCGTCGGCAACACCATGGCTGCCATTATAGGTCGCCTCATCGACATCACTTGGGGTACCGTTATGATTGTCGGTGCCTCCGATGAAACCAAGTTTCCAAGGGTTCGCCCCTAGTTTCTGCTCATAGTCGAGCCCTTTAGTCGCAGCCCAACGGACGAAGCCATCGTTGCGGAAGGAACGTTCACTGAATGTGGCGATACTCTGTGCATTCTCGAAGTTCGCAAATTCGTCGTTAGGCGACACGCCGGGATGGGTTTCGGAATTGCCTTTGATCTGCATCATCTCGATCAACGGCTCCCACTTGGCGCGACGCTCGGCATATTCACGTGTGATCGGATTTCCGGCATTGTCGATCGGCTCAAACATTAAGCCTTTGCTTCCGTTAGAATTATGTGGGATGGCCAACAGTGTAGAGCCCGCAGCTTCTTGCTCCTCCATCCACTCCCAAAGTTCTTCCTCGTCTGTAGTATCAAGCGCACTTAGCGGGATGTCCGGCACATTTTTGTCGCGGAAAATCACGTTGCGATGCATGTTTCCAGCATTGGGGGCCGACGTCCATTCAAACGCGATAAGGCTGGTAAAAGTCCCTGGCTCGTAATGCGCCTCTGCAGCCCCTACGACATAGTCTTCCCAAGCCGTTGCTGTAGTTTCAAGTCCAGCAAAAAATGGGGGATGCTCAGGCTCGCCAGATCGCATGTTGCTTATTACATATTTCACGAACCATGCGCGTTGCGTTTCTATGTCCGACAAACCGCGCAACTCAGCAAGAGCTTCTTGGTAATGCCCTGGAGCAGATGGGATCTGCGTTGAGAGCATCTCGCCAAGAAATTCTGCATGATCGGAAACGGCCGCAAAATCCAGAGGTCGATCAATTCTGCGCTGCACGTTGTTTACCGAGACAGGTTGGCCCTTCGCGAAGCGATACGCGTCCGTAGGTGTCAGACGTGCACCTCCAATGTAGGCATCAAGTGAAAACGAAGTATGTACATGAGTTTCGCCGAAGTAAGCGTTCTTGATCGGGTTCTCAGGCACCATGGCCTCAAGCGCGCTCCAATCATCTTGTGCCAAAGCGGGAATTGCTACGGTCAGAAAGAGGAGTGACAATGCTGGCAATGACTTTCTTTTCATCAAAATTCCCTTTCAATCTCTAGTTGCCGACTATGGTGTCGAACGATGGCTCCAAGCAATGCCAAATATTTGGCAGATGTCGGCGCACCTTTTCAGTTTGTTGTAAGTGATAAAAGAGAACACCAATTTTTAGGTGGCTGCTTTGGGCTCGAAGCAGCCGTTCGCTGCGCAGTGTATCAATGACCGAGTTGCGGACAAACCCGCCGTTGCCGTCAGAACACTTAGAGACTGCTCCCGACCCCATTGGGCAAACAAGTCATCGTTGGCCCGAGCGTAGCGTATCGCGCCGGCCACCCCCAGTCCGGTCAGTGCGAGACGATCGCTAGCCCCGCGAATATGAGCGCCCCGCCTGCCCAATCGCGCGGCTCTAGCCCTTCGCCGATACTGTAGGCGTAGGTCAGCACGATCAGCGTCTCGAGCGCAATTATTATTAGATACAGCTCGGAAAGTGGAACTGTGCGCATCAGCACCACCTCGGACTGGGTGGCGGCAAGAAAACCCAGAATGATCAGAGCAAGCGCCACCGCCGTCCATTCGGCTGAGGCCAGTTTCATTCCGATGGTTGCAACGCCATACCCCCCTGCCGCCAAGACGGCCAAGGCCAGTGGTTTCAACGCCAGAAGCTCCATGTTTCAAATCCTTCGCCGTGCGCAAAAAATCCGCGCACCTCTCATGAACCAATATTCTCTGCGTAGGATTTTAGCATTCGCATGATGGCGCATCAGTGAAGCTGTTTACTTTACTTTAGCGAAGTGAAAGCCGGTAAGAGTATTGCTTATTCAGATGAAGCGAATAACGGCTACCTCATAACCCTGATGTGACGAAATGAATGATCTGAAAGTGACCTTGGAAAGCAAAATTACTTGTCCTGAGTGCGGCCACGCGACCGTGGAAACGATGCCAACCGATGCGTGTCTGTGGTTCTATGAATGCACTGCCTGCAATACCGTTTTGAAGCCGTTGCCCGGGGATTGCTGCGTTTACTGTTCCTACGGCACCGTCGCTTGCCCGCCAATCCAAGAGGGAAAAAGTTGTTGCGGGTGATGTCCGCGTTGGGCTCAGAGCTGTCATTCGCTGCAGTGACTAGGAACGTCCGCTTTCGGTGGTAGGCCCGAATTATGTGCCCCGAAACTGACCCTATGCCTAGCGACCAGCAATGTGCTAATATAGGTCAGCAATGCTAACCTAACATAGGGGGCAACCATGGCTGGAAAAAGGAAGCCAGGTCCTGCGAAATCGCCAATTGGTCGTCAGGTGCGCGCAATGCTGGATGCGAGGTGCATTGAGGAGGCAGAAGGCATTATCGACGCTGTTATCTCTGCCGCCAAAGGTGGGGACATCTCCGCGGCCCAAACACTGCTGAACCGGATCTATCCCCCTAGAAGGGGATGCCTGATCACATTTGAGCAGTTTCCAGTAAACGATGCTAAAGACATCAGCATGGCCTACGATCATTACGAGCGACTGGCGGCGGACGGAAAGATCAGTACCGAAGAACTTGGACAACTTACCGCTCTTGTTGAACGGAAGGCGAAGGCGTTTGAACTGATCGAGCAGGAACGCCGCATTCAGGAGCTGGAAGATCGGATTTCTGAATTGAAAGCAGGGCTGATGCCAAGGGTCGCCTGAGATGGCAAAGCGAGCCCGACAACTCAAAAAACTGTCCGGCGAAGTTGGGCGCCTTGGTGCCCTAATGAAAGCGGTGGCTATGGAGGGTTACACCAGCCCGTCGCTTTGGGCTGCCAAGGCTTTGGGTCTTGAGCTGGACGATTGGCAAGCGGAAATCATGGAGGCCGAAGCAAATCGGATCTGTGTGGTGGCTAGCCGCCAATCCGGCAAGAGTACCGTTACAGCGGCTCGAGCGGCCTATACTGCTCGCACGAATCCGGGGTTTCGCATCGTGCTGGTTTCTCCAACTTTCCGCCAATCAAGCGCTCTACGGACGAAGGTTGTGGGCTGCCTTCAAAGGGCTGAAGTGCACTATGGCCAATCGAGAGAAGAGATCCGCCTCTTAAACGGCTCCAGCATCATTGCCCTGCCGGGAGATGATCCGGACAAAGTGCGCGGAGCGACAGCAGACCTGGTCATCATTGATGAATGCGCTTTTGTGAAAGAGAACGTCGCTGCGGCAATACTGCCGATGTTGACTTCAACAGGCGGCGATTTGATCGCTGTCAGCACACCAAATGGACCGCAGGGACTGTTTCACGAGTTGGCGACAGATAAGGATGTGCACGTGATCAATGTACCGGCGGAACGCATTGCTCGGTTTGACGAGGACACGCTTTCCGATCTTCGCACCCGCCTTGGTCCAGCACGAGCTTCACAAGAACTCGACTGCGCCTTTGTCGTGGCAAACCGTTCCGTTTTCGACGCAAACGCGTTGGCCGCGATGTTTGGAGGCGGTGTGGCCATCGCTCCAAATTTAGGCGAGATCAAATTAGCTGCTGCGAAAGAAGATAGTGATATCGCCGCCCAAGAGGGATCGGCCAGACGAAGGAAGAAACATAGCGAACCGAGCAACCAACGGCGTTCATATACGGAAATGTGGGGGGTCTTCTAATGGCCCTGTCCGATCGGACATCGAAGCGCGTTGTTTTCGGCAGGATCATCACCGCTGGTGGGGGAGGACCCAACCAACCGGTGGTGGTGATCTGCTCGTCTGGCGTCTGGACTGCCGATGGGCAAAACAAGGACGGCTATGCCTGGACGCTGCAGCCCGCAACCCTTATTCCACATTGGTGCGTTGTTCGAGATGGGGATGCGCGCACAATCCGGGATATCGTCGACGCCGACCTCGAAACATGGCGCGAAGGCTGCAATCCAACTGCACCGGCAGTGGTCATGAGCGATGTTGGGCAGAACCTTGCCGCATCTGATCTCTTTGCAAGCCGCTCTGGCTGGGAAGATCCGACGACTTTCGCAAGCGTCCTTGTCAATGGTTCGACATCTGATGGCACTCAGTTTGACTCACACGGCCGACAAGTTATTGGCGCCAGATTTCTTGTGTCTTGGTTTGATCGAATGCTCTGGAAGAACCCAAACCATGTCACACCGCCTCTGGGGGCATTTGGTGCCCCATGGGTTCAAGACAGGATCGTCCTGGCCTTCGATGCGAACGAATACTCGCTCCCCAACGGCGGGCTGGCGTGGGAGGCCGTCGGTCGCGCTGCAGCGTCTACCGAGGCTCTGATCCGGCGCCATGGCATCGGTGATGTGGATACACTGGCCGGCCTCTCGGCGGACGAAACTGTGGCCATCGCGCTGATGTTGCAATTTTGGGCGGCCTATAATCATGCGCCGGTCAGAAACGCGGGGCCAATTCACTATCTTGCCCCACACCTGGTCTGATGATTGTTGCCGGTCTCGATCTTGCAAAGCGTTCAGACCATTCTGCACTGGTCATAATCGAAGCCGGTGAAACTATGAAGGTGACGCACGCGTTGCGGCTACCGCACCGTCCTTACCGCGAGCAGATAAAACTTCTCAAGCCTGCCCTGTCTGGTGTTGATCACCTTGCCTTTGATGGCACGGGCGTTGGTGATGCCGTGGGCGAGATGATATCGGACATCAATACAACAGGAGTGGTAACGACCGGCTCTAATTCCAAACCTCGGGTATCCGATGATGGTCGGATCATGATTTCCAAGCAGGCACTGATCGGAGGCATAAGCTCGGCTTTAGCTTGCGGGCAGCTAAGAGTTGCCCCAAACGCTCCGGGGCGCGCAGACCTAGCTGCTGAAATGGCGGCTTTCGTAACGATTCCCGGATCCAGGAAGATGGAAGCCAGCCAAGGTCGCCACGACGATCTGGTCATGGCGCTAGGATTGGCGGTGTTGGCGGCCTCGACTCCCAAGGCTTTTAGGTAGAAAAATAGGTATAAATCAAAAAGTATCAGGAAAAAGTAATTAAAATCAAAAATTTAATTGTTTAGTTTGGTGGAGCCTAGGGGAGTCGAACCCCTGACCTCTTGCATGCCATGCAAGCGCTCTCCCAACTGAGCTAAGGCCCCATACAAGTACTGCCGAAGCAGTGGACGGACGTTTATGAGACAGTGGCGGTTAGCGCAAGTCCAAAAACAGGCTGAGTGACCAAAAACTTTCAGCCCGCCGTCCGGGACGGTTCGAGGCGGCGCGGGGCCGCCTCTGACCGGAATTAGTTTTCGTCCTCGGACGACATGTCAGTGATGTCGTCCAGCGAGACGTTATCATTGTCGTCGTCATCATCGTCCAGCAGATCGTCGTCCAGTTCAACGTCGACGTTGTCGTCATCATCCAGAACAATATCTTCATCCGACGCGTTCTCACGCGCTTTGGCCGATGCTGCGTCTTCCGCATCTGCGGCGATCATCCGGCTTTTGCCGGTTTCAAGCTCCACGATCTCGCCGGTATAGGGGCTAACGATCGGGTCCTTGTTCAGGTCATAAAACCGCTTACCGGTTGTCGGGCAAACGCGCTTTACACCCCATTCTTCCTTGGGCATGTCAATTCCCCTTGATATCAGGTGAGTCGTATCGACAATTCAGGTCACGTGCCACATGCGGCGGGTACTGTCAAAGCCTTTGAGCAGGAGAAACAGGCATATGGGAGATCACGCACTGCCCGGGACGCCTCCGGTGCCGCTGACATTGCGCAAGTCAGCACGGGCGCGACGGATCAGCCTGCGAATTTCCCAATTGGACGGGCGCGTTACACTGACTTACCCGCAAGGCGTACCAGAGGCCGAGGCGCTGAACTTTGCACGTATGAAAGAAGACTGGATCCGGCAACATCTTGAGGACAGACCGGAGCTGTCGGTTGTCCAGTTTGGTCAAAGTATCCCGGTCGAGGGCGTCGCACGGCGAATCGTTCCCGCCAGCGGACGTCGTGTGCAGATGGGCACTGATGAAATCGCAGTCCCAAAGGGCGCCGAGGCGCGACGTTTGGGCAGATTTCTCAAGGAACTGGCGCGGGATCGTCTTACCGGGGCGTGCAATGACTATGCGGCCATGTTGGGACGTCCGTATTCCAGCCTGACGATCCGGGATACGCGGTCCCGCTGGGGGTCGTGCAGTTCGACAGGTGGTTTGATGTTTTCTTGGCGGTTGATATTGGCCCCGTCCGATATCCTGCATTACGTCGCGGCGCATGAGGTTGCGCATTTGGCAGAAATGAACCACTCGCCCGCGTTTTGGGCGCAGGTTGAGCGCATTTTCGGGGACTACAAAGACCAAAGGCGGTGGCTGCGCGACAACGGGGCGCAGCTTCATCAGTATAGATTCGATACTGCCATGAGTTGACCGCAGGTCAGTTTGTGATCACATGGGGGCATGTTAAGCGCTCGTCCTTCAGAAACCCAAACAGCAACACATGACCGGGTTTACCGTGCCCTGCGCGCCCGTATCATGCACGGTGAGATTTCGCCGGGTCAGGCTCTGACTTTGCGCGGGATCGGCAAAGAGTTTGGTGTTTCGATGACCCCGGCGCGCGAAGCGGTGCGGCGTCTGGCAGCCGAAGGCGCGCTGTTTCTGTCCTCATCCGGCCGTGTCTCGACGCCCGAGTTGACGAATGACCGGATCGAAGAGCTGGCGGCCCTGCGCGCCCTGCTTGAGGTTGAACTGGCAAGCCGCGCTTTGCCTCGGGCGCATATGGCTTTGATCGACCGGCTTCAAAGCATCAACATGAACGTGGCTGAAATGGTCACCAAACGCGATGCTGTCGGCTATATCCGGACCAATCTTGAGTTTCACCGGACCCTTTACCTGAGGGCGCAGGCACCCGCGATGCTGGCCATAGCCGAAACCGTCTGGCTGCAATTGGGACCGACGATGCGCGCTTTGTATGGTCGTTTGCGCCGGACCGAGCCGCCGCATTACCACAAGCTGATCATTGCCGCGCTCAAGGCCGGGGATGAACCCGGTTTGCGCCTCGCGGTGCGCTCGGATGTCACGCAGGGCCTGAGGATGCTGGTCAGCTAGGCGACTTGTCGCCGAGCGCTCTGCGTCTGCTCTGACCTGGTTCGTCGTTCTGGTTTAGGGCGCGGCTCTGTTGTACTCTGGACCAAATCACAACAAGAGCAGATTTCAGCCATGATCAATCGTCGAGTATTTTCTGTCGGCCTCGGGTCCGCCCTTTTGACTGCATGTTCCGCAGGGACGCAGTCCAATGCACCTGCATCGCGAATGCGTGCCGTTCCGAACTCGGGCTGGGATGCCTGGGTGGCCGGTTTCAAAGGCCGCGCGGCCGCGCAGGGCATTTCGCAATCCACAATCAATCGGGCCTTTCAGGGGGCGGGTTATTTGCCTGACGTGATCGAACGCGATCGCAATCAGGTTGAGTTCAAGCGCTCGCTCGAAGACTATCTGGCTATCGCCGCCTCGGATGAGCGGATTGAGACGGGTCAGCAGATGATGGTCCGCCACGCCGCGACGTTGTCCAAGATTGAAGCGCAATACGGTGTCGACAAAGAGGTTATCGTTGCGGTCTGGGGGCTTGAAAGCCGCTATGGTGCCCGCCGTGGTGATGTGCCCTTGATCTCGGCGACCTCGACACTGGCTTATGACGGGCGGCGGGGTGCATTCTTTGAAAAGCAATTGATTGCGGCCCTGCAGATCATTCAGGAGGGCGACACGACGCCCGACAAGATGACTGGAAGCTGGGCAGGCGCAATGGGCCACACCCAGTTCATTCCGACCTCGTACCTTGCCTATGCGGTGGATTTCACCGGCGATGGACGGCGTGATATCTGGTCTGATGACCCAACAGATTCACTTGCTTCTACAGCGGCATATCTGGCCCGCGCGGGATGGGTGCGCGGGCAGCCTTGGGGTGGCGAGGTTGGAACAGTCTCGGGCACGCCGGTCGCGGTTCTGCAGCCGCAAAAGCCGGGGCCGCGTATTGCTGTTTTCCGCAATTTTCAGGTGATCAAGCGGTATAATAATTCGGACAGCTATGCGATTGGCGTCGGGCACTTGTCCGACCGGATCGCTGGCGGTGCGCCGTTCCAGGCATCGTTCGGGCCGGATGCCGCGGGTTTGACGCTGGAAGATCGCAAGGAACTGCAACGCCGATTGACTGCCGCCGGGTATGATACGCAGGGCGCAGACGGTGTGATCGGGAATAACACGAAATCCGCCATCAGCGCCTATCAGGGCGCCAAGGGCCTGCCAGTGACGGGCGAACCCTCGGTGGCGCTGTTGCGGCAGTTGGGGGGCTAGGCGCGTTACGCGGCCAGCCCTTTGGAACCGATATCGAGGAATTTTTGACGGCGGTCGCGGATCAGAGCGGCCGCGTCTTTGCCGTCCAGCTCGTTCAGCATTGCGGCAATCGCTGCGCGAACCGAGTCAACCGCAGAGGCGCGATCACGATGAGCGCCACCTTTAGGTTCGGTGATGATACGGTCGCAGACGCCCAGTTTGTAAAGGTCTTGCGCGGTCAGGCGCAGGGCCTCTGCCGCTTCGCGCATCTTTTCCGAATCTTTCCACAGAATCGACGCGCAGCCTTCGGGCGAGATGACCGAGTAAACCGAATGCTCCAGCATCGCCACGCGGTTTGCCGTGGCAAACGCCACCGCCCCGCCCGAGCCGCCTTCGCCTATGATGACCGAAACCAAAGGTACGCCGATTTTCAGGCACATCTCGGTTGAGCGGGCGATCGCTTCGGACTGGCCGCGCTCTTCCGCGCCTTTGCCGGGGTAGGCCCCAGCCGTGTCGATAAGGGTGATGACCGGCAGCCCAAACCGCCCTGCCATTTCCATCAGTCGGACGGCTTTGCGGTATCCTTCGGGCCGGGCCATGCCGAAATTCCGTTCGATCCGCGACTTGGTGTCCGAGCCTTTTTCGTGCCCGATCACCATGACCGGCTGGTCGTTGAAGCGCGCTAGACCACCTATCACGGCCAGATCGTCGGCAAAGTTTCTGTCCCCGGCCAGCGGAGTGAATTCGGTGAACAGTTCCTTGACGTAGTCCTGACAATGTGGGCGTTCAGGGTGCCGTGCCACCTGACATTTGCGCCACGGGGTCAGATCCGCGTAAAGCTCGTCCAGCAGCTTGGCGGCCTTGGCGTCCAGTGCGGCGGCTTCTTCGGCCACGTCCATCTCTTCGTTGGCGCGGGCCAGCGCGCGCAATTCCTCGGCCTTGCCTTCAATCTCGGCCAGGGGTTTTTCGAAATCCAGATACTGGGTCATGACGCCTCTCAACGCGGAATTTCCCTGCTATATGACCTGACGTCGCGCCGGATGCAACTCGGGCAATGCGATCGGCCTTTGTTGCCGTCAGATTTCTTCGCCAAGAAGCCGGTTACGCTGGCCATAGAACGGGGTACAGCGAAGCCACCAACAATATCGCCATGGTCCAGTTGAACACCGACAAGCGTTTCGGGTTGGTTAACACGCGTGCCATCTGTTGCCCCAGAACCGTCCACGTACTGACCGAGGGCAGGTTCACCGCGCCAAAGACCAACGCAACGACAACGATGGCGTTCAGAGTCTGCTCGGGCGTGTAGGCGGTTGTGGCGGTCAGGGCCATGACCCATGCCTTAGGGTTGACCCATTGAAAAGCTGCGGCCTGTAAAAAGGTCATCGGCGTGCCCGAGGTCGCCCCCGCCTTGGCCGGCGCTGCATGGGCGACCTTCCAGGCAAGAAACAGCAGATAAAGGACCGAGGCGGTTTTCAGGATCGTATAGCTGATTGGGAACCGATCAAAGACCTGCACCAATCCGGCCCCGACAAGCAGAACCATCACCGTAAAGCCCAATCCGATCCCCAACATGTGCGGGACTGTCCGGCGAAAGCCAAAGTTCGCACCCGATGCCATCAGCATCAGGTTGTTTGGTCCCGGTGTAATGGACGAAACAAAGGCAAACGTGATCAGGGCCAGAAGAATCTCATAAGTCATGAAGGGGATAATTGCTGCGTATTGGGCAAATGAAATTGCGTTTTTGTGCGTGATTGTCATAGTTTTGCAATCAATGACCAAGATAGATCAAATAAATCAGCAAATATTGCACGAGCTTTCGCGTGATGGACGGATCAGCAATCTGGATCTGGCCGAACGTGTCGGGCTTTCCCCGTCTGCCTGCCTGCGCCGAGTGCAAGAGTTGGAGCGTTCAGGGGTGATCGCCGGATATCGCGCGGTGCTGAATCCGGCGGCGGTTGGAGTGGGGTTCGTGGCTTATATCGGCGTGGGGCTGGGTGAACATACCAAAGCCGCGCAAGAAGGGTTCGAGCGCGCCCTTCAGCGTGCCCCCGAAGTGGTTGAGTGTCACAACATCACTGGCACCATAGAATACCTGCTGCGCGTCGAATGCGCAGACCTTCCGGCATATAAGACCTTTCATACGGATGTGCTGGGAACGCTGCCCCATGTCACGTCGATTACGTCTTATGTCGTCATGGATTCGCCCAAAGATACGCGTGCTTAGCCTTGCGATTGTGATGTTTAACCGTCTTGCGGGGTTAATTTTCACACCCTAGTGTCAGTTAATGACCTAATTTGACGGGGAACATACCCCGCGGGATGACTCTCAGGGAGGAGAAAATGAAACTCTTCAGAACAGGGGCGCTCGTCGCAGTATTCGCGATGATTGCCGGTGCGGCCATGACAGCGCCGCTCAAGCTGCAACCTGCCAGCCCCCAGCCCAGTCCAAAAGCGGGGCTTAACGTGAAATATGCATGGGAGGGTAATCCTCCACGCAAGATCCAAAACCTGTCCAAGGTTGATTTTCTGCTGAAAAAGGCCAAGCCGGGTCAGCCGTTGCGCGGGTTGGACTACCGCGATACGTCAGAAGGCGACCCGGTGCTGACGTTCAACGAAGCGTTCAACGTCGCGGCTGAGATCACCGGGTATATCAAGTTCAACGCGCCCGGTGTCTACGAGCTTGAGACATGGTCCAATGACGGGATCGACGCTTGGGTCGGCGGGCAGCAGATCGGGTATTTCAATGGTCGTCAGGGTTGCGATGCAAACCAGAGGACCGAGGTCGAAGTCCCGCAGGCTGGATGGTACCCCCTGAAGATCAAGTATTTTCAGAAATACGGAACGTCTTGCCTGATGATGAAATGGGGCAAGAAAGGCGAGCGGTTCACCTGGACCCCCAACGACGTCTTTGGCCGTTAAGAAAAAGGCGCCCTTCGGGGCGCCTTTTCAGTTTCAACCGTTTGCGGCGATCAATTCAGCCTGCGCCACGATGACCTCGGCCTGTTTGATCGACGCGATGTCTACCAGACGCCCCTTGTAAACCGTTGCGCCTTCGCCGTTGGCCTTTGCCTGTTCCATCGCAGCAAGGATTTCGCGGGCCTCGGACACGGCCTCGTCCGACGGGGTGAAGACCTGATTGGCCAGCGCGATCTGCTTGGGATGGATCGCCCATTTGCCGACCATGCCCAAAGTGGCCGAGCGTTTGGCCTGCGCGATATAGCCTTCGTCATCCGAGAAATCGCCGAACGGCCCATCCACGGGCAACACGCCATGGGTGCGGCAAGCGGCGACGATGGCGGCCTGCGCCCAGTGCCACGGATCAGACCAGTGCTTTTCGCCCTCGCGCAGCATGTAATAGTTTTCCTGCGTGCCACCGATGCCGGTGGTCTGCATCCCCATCGAGGCGGCAAAGTCCGCAGCACCGAGGCTCATGGCCTGCATACGGAGCGAAGAGGCCGCAATTTCCTCTACATGGGCGATGCCTGCGGCGGATTCGATGATGACCTCAAAGCTGACGGGCTTGGTGCGGCCCTTGGCGCGCTCGATCGCTGTGACCAGCGCGTCTACAGCGTAGACATCTGCTGCGCATCCGACTTTAGGGATCATGATCTGTTCCAGACGATCGCCTGCCTGTTCCAGCAGATCAACCACGTCACGGTACCAGTAAGGTGTGTCCAGCCCGTTGATGCGGACGGACATATACTTGCCGCCCCAGTCGATGGTGTTCAGCGCTTCGATTACATTGGCGCGGGCTGCATCCTTGTCACTAGGTGCGACCGAGTCCTCAAGGTCCAGATTGATCACATCGGCTGCAGACGCGGCCATTTTCGGGAACAGTTTGGTGTTTGATCCCGGCCCGAACAATTGGCAGCGGTTGGGGCGCGCGGGGGCGGCGGGTTGGATGCGAAAGCTCATCTGGACCTCGTGCGAGAAAGGAAATTGCGATTTTCTTGCCTCTTGAGGTATTAAATTGCGCGGTGCTGCGCAAGCGTCTTTGTGCAGATGCGGCAATGCAATCGCAGCATTCACCGTAATGCGCTGCGTCGCTGGAGGTTAAAGTTTAATCACTTTGAAAACTTGGGATGATTTTGCGCGTCAGGTAAAAATTACGCAAAATTATCCCTCGCGACCCGGCGTCCTTGCGGGAAAACGCGAAACACTCGTTCGGTTGCTTCAATAATCTGCGCCGGAATCAAAGGAGTGCACCGCTATGATCGAGACACCGTATCTGTTGTTTTTGGGCGATGCGCCCGACCAGTTGGCGGCAAAGGTTGCCATCGGAATCCGCGACTGGCGGCCGGAGAACGCCGTGGGTCAATACCGAATGGACGGCTGTAAGGCCGATCTTGGCATGACGGATATGACGCTTGCCGAAGCCAAGGCAGCCGGGGCAAAGACGTTGGTGATCGGCGTTGCCAATCGCGGCGGTGTGATCAGCGCGGCGTGGAAGAAGGTGCTGATCGAAGCGCTGGAGATGGGCTATGATCTGGCGTCCGGCCTGCACAACCTGCTGCGTGATGAGGGCGATCTGGTCGCGGCTGCTCAAACTCATGGTTGCACGTTGCATGATGTGCGGGTGCCGACCGTTGGGTATCCGATTGCAAACGGTCGTAAGCGCGCAGGCAAGCGCTGTCTGGCCGTTGGCACCGATTGTTCAGCAGGCAAGATGTATACCGCGATGTCGATGGATGCCGAGATGCGCAAGAGGGGTATGAAATCCACCTTCCGCGCCACCGGTCAGACGGGCATTCTGATCACCGGGCAGGGCGTTCCACTGGACGCGGTCGTCGCCGATTTCATGGCGGGTGCGGTTGAATATCTGACGCCCGAGAATGACGCCGATCACTGGGATCACATCGAAGGGCAGGGCTCGCTTTACCATGTGTCATATTCTGGTGTGACCATGGCGCTGATCCATGGCGGCCAGCCGGATGCGCTGATCCTGTGCCACGAACCCACCCGGACCCATATGCGCGGCTTGCCGGAATATTCTTTGCCAACGCTGCCTGAACTGCGCGACGCCGCCCTTCCGATGGCCCGGATCGCGAATCCGGCCTGTCAGGTTGTCGGGGTGTCGATCAACACGCAGAACCTAAGCGAAGAGGACGCTTTGGCCTATATCGACGAGGTTGAGGCCGAGATGGGCCTGCCCGCCACTGATCCCTATCGGTTTGGTGCGGGTAAATTGGTGGATGCGCTAGCCGCGCTGTGATCTAAGCGCTGGGCCGGTGGCGTTTGTTGCCGGCCTTTTCGACACTAAACTGAAAGGGTAGGCGCGTGCAGATAGAGGTCTCTCGTGATGTGTTTCGGCTGGCGCAGGTGTTCACCATTTCGCGCGGGTCGCGGACCGAGGCGAAGGTTCTGACGGTCCGGTTGTCGGATGGCGTGCATCAGGGCTGGGGCGAATGTGTTCCTTACGCGCGTTATGACGAAACGCTGGAGTCCGTCGAGGCCGAGATCGCGGGCCTGCCAGCCGAATTTACACGCCAGTCGCTGATGGACCTGTTGCCCGCCGGGGCTGCACGAAATGCGGTGGATTGCGCTCTGTGGGATCTGGAATGCAAACGCGCAGGGAGACGTGCCTGGGACCTAGCTGGTCTGCCGGTTCCGGGGCCAGAGATTACCGCCTATACCCTTTCGCTGGACACGCCCGAGGCGATGCAGGCGCAAGCGGCGCAAAACGCGCATCGCCCGTTGCTGAAGATTAAGCTGGGCACGCCGGACGACATGCCCCGTCTTGAGGCCGTTCGCGCAGGCGCGCCTGGCGCGCAGATCATTGTCGACGCGAATGAGGGCTGGTCTGCCACCGTCTATGCCGATCTGGCCCCGCATCTAGTGCGTCTGGGTGTTGCGTTGGTCGAGCAGCCCTTGCCCGCAGGTGAAGATGACGCGTTGATCGGGATGGAGCGTCCGGTGCCGGTCTGTGCTGACGAATCCTGTCATGACCGCGCCAGCCTGCCCGGCCTTAAGGGTAAATACGACGTGGTCAACATAAAGCTCGACAAAACCGGCGGCCTGACCGAGGCGCTGGCCCTGCGTGATCAGGCGCTGGCCCAAGGCTATAAGGTCATGGTTGGTTGTATGGTCGGCAGCTCGCTTGCGATGGCCCCTGCGACCTTATTGGCGCAGGGTGCGATGGTAACGGACCTTGACGGCCCGCTTCTTCTGGCCGAAGACCGAACCAACCCGCTGATTTTTGATGACGCCGGAGTGCATCCGCCTTCAAGCGCGCTCTGGGGCTGAGGAGAACAACATGACCCGCACCGTTTACGTGAACGGAGAATACCTGCCCGAGACCGAGGCCAAAGTCTCGATCTTTGACCGTGGATTCCTGATGGCTGACGCTGTTTACGAGGTGACCAGTGTGCTGGACGGCAAGCTGATCGACTTTGAAGGCCACGCGGTGCGTCTGAAACGGTCGCTGGACGAATTGCAGATGGCCGAGCCATGCAGCAAGGATGAGTTGCTAGAGATTCACCGCAAACTGGTCGAGCTGAACGGGATCGTCGAGGGTTTGATCTATTTGCAGGTCACACGCGGCAGCGATGGCGACCGGGATTTTGTGTTCCCTGCGGCCGACACCAAACCAACGCTGGTTCTGTTCACGCAGAACAAGCCGGGACTGGCTGACAGCCCTGCGGCGCAGAAGGGGGCCAAGATCATCTCGATCGATGATATCCGTTGGGGCCGTCGCGACATCAAGACAACGCAATTGCTGTATCCGTCCTTGGGCAAGATGATGGCCAAGGCCGCTGGATGCGATGATGCGTGGATGGTCGAAGATGGGTATGTTACCGAAGGCACCAGCAACAATGCTTACTTCGTGAAAAACGGTAAGATCGTCACCCGCCCTTTGTCCAACGACATCCTGCACGGCATCACCCGCAAGGCCGTGCTGCGCATGGCGGCTGAGGCGCAGATGGAGGTTGAGGAACGTCTGTTCACCATTGACGAGGCGAAAGAGGCAGATGAGGCCTTTACCACTTCGGCTAGTGCTTTCGTGATGCCAGTGGTTGAGATTGACGGGATTGCTCTGGGCGATGGCACGCCGGGGCTGATTGCAAAGCGTCTGCGCGAGATCTACTTGGACGAAAGCCGCAAAGCGGCGATCTGATTTAAAAGGCTCGCTGGAATGGCGGGCCTTTTAGCTATATGTCCTCAGCCTTTTTTGCCGACGTTTTCTTCAAAGGCGACCTCGAAGGCGGCCTGTTTTTCGGGGCTGGCCTCGGTCTGATAATTGGCTTTCCATTCATCCATGGTCATACCGTAGAAAATCTGGCGGGCCTCGTCCTTGCCCATCTCAATGCCTTTTTCATTGGCGGCTTCTTGATACCAGCGCGACAGGCAGTTGCGGCAGAACCCGGCCAGATTCATCATGTCGATGTTCTGGACGTCGGTACGGTCTTCCATCAGGTGCTTTTGCAAGCGGCGGAAAGCGGCGGCCTGAAGTTCGATTTCGGTTTGCTTGTCCATGGTCTGGCTCCGGGTAAACACTCTTGTTTTCTATGACCTAGCGGTCCGGTGGCGATGTTTCAACAAACAGGACGTCACGCCAGTTTCAACGCCAGCCACGGGACGATGCAAAAGATCAATGTCAGAATCTTGTAGTTGGCGAGATACCTGAAATAGGCCCGTTTCACGTCCGGGCGTTCCATCTGGAACATCCTGCCGTGAATACCGGCAATCCAGTCCTGCAAAAGCAGGACCATTGCTGTGGTAAACAGCAATACCGCGATATTGAGCACGGCCATCCAACCAAAGACGGAGGTGAGGAATTCCTGAGTCATAGTCGCCCCCTTTCCCACGATATATATGGGTTGGCGGCGAACCCCACAATGTCGTGCGCTTAAAGGTCGCTGTCCTCCAAAGCATCCTTCAGAACAACCGCCAACCGTTCAGCCCATGCGCGCTGTCCTGCATGATCGGCGATCAAGTCGTTGCGTAGCTCGATCAACGCATTGGGGCGGCCAAATCCCGTGCAGTGCTTGTTGATCGCGTCGCCGGGCAGCACGCCGGTATAGGGCTCGTTGATGCCGACGCACAGATCGTCTTCGGCCTGCAGCCGGTTGATCAACGGGCGCGCAAAACGTTCGTCCGGGGTGTGGAGAACACCCACGTGCCAAGGGCGCGGATCACGGCCGCGAAGCTGCCGGGTGAATGAATGCATCGACACAATCACCGCGTGGGGCAGGGCGGCTAATTCAGCAAGCGCATTGTGATATGGGCGATAGCACATGTTCAAGCGGCGTTCGCGCTCGGCGTTGTCGGCGTGGCGGTTGCTGGGAATGATCGAGCCATCATAGAGCTTCATCAGCAAGGTCGGGTCATCCTCACCCCGGTTGGGGTCGATCACAAGGCGCGAGAAATTGGCGGCAATGACGGGTGCGTTCAGGATCTCGCCCAGATGCTTGGACACCTCATAGGCGCCAACGTCATAGGCGATGTGACGTTCCATATCCTCGCGCGGCAGGCCGAGGTCCCCGCCGTTGATATCGGGCGGAACGGTGTTGGTTGCGTGGTCGCATGTGATCAGCCAGCGCGACGGGCGATCAGCGCCGTGGATAAAAAACGGAGAATACGTCATAAGCCTGTCATCTAGTTTGTCGCAGGTGTAGGGCAGTTGCTTTGAAAAGGGAATTGCGCAATAAGCAGCCTGCGGCAATGTTTGCGATAACATTTTCGCGAAGCCAAAAGACGACGTGAGGAGAGCAAGACCAATGCGACGCCTGAGAAGTGTAAAGATCGTGGCGACGCTGGGACCGGCGTCCAACGATTATGATACCATTCGTGCCCTGCACGAGGCCGGGGCGGATGTGTTCCGCCTGAACATGAGCCATGGCAGTCATGATGAAATTCGCGAACGTCATCAGATCATTCGGCAGGTAGAGAAGGATCTGGACAGCCCGATTGCGATCCTTGCCGACCTTCAGGGCCCGAAACTGCGCGTGGGCGTCTTTGCCAACGATGCGGAAGAACTGGTTGAGGGAGCAGCTTTCCGGCTGGACCTTGATCCAAAGCCTGGGGATATCAGCCGCGTATGCTTGCCTCATCCCGAGATTTTTGCCGCGCTGGAGCCAGGTGCGCGTCTTTTGGTGAACGACGGTAAAATCCGTCTGGTCGTGCAGGATTGTGGGCAGGACTTCGCTAACTGCTCTGTCGAAGTGGGCGGGACGATTTCAAACCGCAAGGGTGTGAACGTACCCGACGTCGTGCTGCCGCTTGCGGCATTGTCCGCCAAAGATCGCGACGATTTGGAATTTGTCTGCCAGTTGGGTGTCGACTGGCTGGCGCTGAGCTTTGTGCAGCGCGCGAAGGACGTGTTTGAGGCTCGCGCATTGGCTGATGGCCGCGCGTCTATCCTGTCCAAGATCGAAAAACCGGCGGCGGTTGAAGCATTTGACGATATCCTTGATGCGTCTGACGGTATCATGGTCGCGCGGGGTGATCTGGGCGTCGAGCTGCCGGTGTCAGCCGTGCCGCCGATTCAAAAGCGTCTGGTTCGGAAATGCCGTGGTGCGGCCAAGCCGGTAATTGTGGCGACGCAAATGCTGGAGAGCATGATCGAAAGCCCAATGCCAACGCGCGCCGAGGTGTCGGACGTGGCCACCGCAATTTACGAGGGCACCGACGCTATCATGCTCAGCGCTGAATCCGCTGCGGGCTCTTACCCGATCGAGGCGGTTCAGACGATGAATAAAGTCGCCATCGAGGTTGAGGCAGACCCAACTTATTCTCAGATCATCGCGTCTTCGCGCTCGGCCAAGGGTACGTCTGTGGCCGACGGCATTGTTGCCGCCGCGCGAGAGATCGCAGAAAAAACTGAAATCAAGGCGATCTGCTGCTTTACGCAAAGTGGAACGACCGCCTTGCTGACTGCACGCGAGCGTCCGGCCGTTCCGATCCTTGCGTTGACACCAGCTACGGGTACGGCCCGCCGCCTGTGCCTGACATGGGGGTGTCATTGCGTGATGACGCCCGAGCTTGAGCGGTTCAAGGGCGCGGTGGTGAACGCAGCCCGAGCCGCCCGTTCCGGGGGGTTTGCAGCCGAAGCGGACCAGATCGTTGTCACGGCGGGTGTGCCCTTCAACGTGCCGGGTACGACCAACATCTTGCGTATCGCGCCCTGCGACGAGCGGTTGATCTACAACACTGATCCGGGTTGAACCAAGCGGGAGCGATCCCCAGTCAATGCCCATAGCCTAAAAAATAGGCAAAAAAAGTATATATAAAGCAACAGCATATCTAAATGGAGGGTGAATCTTTCAGTTTCCCCTCTATTTTTTGGTGTTTTTCTTGGATACTGATCCGCAAGGGCGGTCTACTCAATAAGTTCCAGGTTCCGGCTGCCCGGCCGGGGGCACGGGCCCCGGTATAATCAACAAAATCGGAGGAACGTCATGACAACCAAAATTGTCATTGGACTGGACGGGACAGAAACCGGAGAGCGTGCGATCGCTTTTGCCAAGGATTTGGCTGAACGGATCGGAACGTGTGAGTTGCTGGTGGTTTACGTTATCGAATGGTCCCCTTTCACTTTCCAAACACCTGAAGAAAACGCGTTGCGGCACAAGCGGCGCGAAGAAGAGGTCGACTTGGCGACGACGCGGATCGTAAGCCCGGCCGTGGATGCGCTGGCCTCCGCCGGGTTTACGGCGCATGGCATCGTGCGTCACGGCGATGTGGCAGAAACGCTGAATGCAATCACAGTTGAAAATGGCGGGACGCAGATCATCGTTGGCCGCGCGTCGGCTGACGGGTTCAAGAAACGGCTGTTTGGCAGTTCAACGCAGAACCTTGTGATGCATGCCGATGTTCCGGTCACTGTAGTGAATTGAGGGGGTGACGATTATGAACATGTTGAAACACTTGGGTCTGGCCATAGCTGCCATGTTCCTTGCTAGCCCCGCTCTGGCGCAAGATGCACCGGGGCTGGACGACAAAATCAACCAGGCTTTCGCCGATTTCACCGGGCCGTTTGTCAGCTTTATCTTCGCGCCCTTCCCGGGCACCGGGTTCCCTTGGATCGTGGGATGGCTGGTCGTCGCGGCAACGGTTTTCACGCTGTATTTTGCCTTTGTTCAGCTTCGGTTCTTCGGTCATTCGATCAGTCTGGTCAAAGGCGACTATTCCGACCCCAACGACGCGGGTGAGGTCAGCCACTTTCAAGCGCTGGCAACGGCTCTGTCCGGGACGGTTGGTCTTGGTAACATCGCTGGTGTGGCGGTGGCTGTCGGGATCGGCGGACCGGGAGCCACATTCTGGATGATCGTTGCGGGCCTTTTGGGTATGGCGTCGAAATTCACCGAATGTACGCTGGGCGTCAAATACCGCAATGAATACGAGGACGGCACGGTTTCGGGTGGTCCGATGTACTACATGTCCAAGGGCTTTGCCGAATTGGGTCTGCCCGGTGGTAAAATCCTTGCGGTTTTGTTCTCGATCTTCTGTATCCTTGGTGCGCTGGGCGGTGGCAATATGTTCCAGGCGAACCAGGCGCATCAGCAGATCGCGGGCATCGTCGGCGACTATCCGGGGTGGATCACTGGTCTGGTCTTTGCGGGTATCGTGTTTGCTGTGATCGTCGGTGGCCTGAAGTCCATCGCGCGTGTGACTGAAAAGGTCGTACCTTTCATGGGCGTCATGTATGTATTGGCCGCGCTGGTCATCATCATCATGCACGCAGATCAGATCGGATGGGCCTTTGGTCAGATCTTCGCGGGTGCCTTTACCGGTCTTGGCGTTGCTGGCGGTATGGTCGGCGCGCTGATCCAGGGCTTCCGCCGTGCGGCGTTCTCGAACGAAGCGGGCGTTGGTTCTGCGGCGATTGCGCACTCGGCGGTGCGGACGAAAGAGCCGATCACCGAGGGCTTTGTGTCCCTGCTGGAGCCGTTCATCGACACCGTTGTGATCTGTACGATGACCGCGCTGGTGATCATCATCACCCAGCAGCTGATCATTGATCCGGCAACCGGCAACTACATGCTGAACGAATCGGGCAACGCCATTGCGACGGTCGATGGAAACTCGGGCGTCAGCCTGACCTCGGCAGCCTTTGCCAGCGCCTTTGGGTGGTTCCCCTATGTGTTGGCCATCGCTGTGGTTCTGTTCGCCTTCTCGACCATGATCAGTTGGTCCTACTACGGCCTCAAGGCCTGGACCTACCTGTTCGGCGAAGGTCACACCAAAGAGCTGATCTTCAAGATCATCTTCTGCGTTTTCGTGGTGATCGGTGCGGCGGCCAACCTTGGCCCGGTTATCGACTTCTCGGATGCAGCGATCTTTGCAATGGCGGTTGTGAACGTCTTTGCGCTCTACTTCCTGATGAAAGTGGTGCGCGAGGAACTGGCTAGCTACGCAGCCCGGTTAAAGAGCGGCGAAATCCGCAAATTCGGCCATTAAGTCTTTCTACCGGGGCGGCTCGTGTCGCCCCGGTACCTGACCGCCCTGCGAAAAGCGCAGATTCTGGTCAAAACCCCCTTGCCAGTATGATCGAACTTGCGTAAACGGCGCTTCTGATCGCGTGACCGGCCGGATGGCATGCCGAGTCGCGTTTTGTACCGAACCCGAAAAAGGAGACGGAAATGCCTAA
Organism: Ruegeria sp. S263; assembly: GCF_056780525.1. Taxonomy (NCBI): domain Bacteria; kingdom Pseudomonadati; phylum Pseudomonadota; class Alphaproteobacteria; order Rhodobacterales; family Roseobacteraceae; genus Ruegeria; species Ruegeria sp. S263. The sequence goes on from NZ_CM165558.1 coordinate 1,015,452, forward strand.
GATGAAGACCAAGTCGAGCGCCAAGAAGCGCTTTAAGGTGACTGCGACCGGTAAGGTCCTTGCTGGCCAGGCCGGCAAACGGCACGGCATGATTAAGCGGACCAAAAAGTTTATCCGCGACGCCCGTGGCAACACCACCCTGTCCGCCCCCGACGCCAAGATCGTCAAGGGCTACATGCCCTACGACCGCTAAGAGGAGATTAAGAGATGTCCCGCGTTAAAGGTGGAACCGTAACTCACGCCCGTCACAAGAAGGTTATCAAGGCCGCCAAAGGTTACTATGGCCGCCGCAAAAGCACCTTCAAAGTTGCACGTCAGGCCGTCGACAAGGCCAACCAGTATGCAACCCGCGACCGTAAGAACCGCAAGCGCAACTTCCGCGCGCTGTGGATCCAGCGTATCAACGCCGCTGTCCGTTCGCATGACGAGGCACTGACATATTCCCGCTTCATCAACGGTCTGAACCTGGCCGGTATCGAAGTGGACCGCAAAGTTCTGGCTGATCTGGCCGTACACGAACCGGAAGCGTTCGGTGCGATCGTCGCCAAAGCTCAGGCCGCTCTGGCTGCCTGATCCTCTGAAAAGAGACAGTGAAAGAAAGGCCGTCCCATTTGGGGCGGCTTTTTTCTTGGGGGCATTAGCGTGTCGGGCGGGTTTGAGAGAAATAAGGTTGCAGTGCTCGTCGAGTATCAGGTCTCGGTCATGTAGCGGTCAAAGACGGCCAGTGTTGGAGCATGCCCTTCAGCGAAGGACCGCCCGGTTTCACCCGCCAGGCAAACATCTGAAACCTTGCCTGAGCGGGAATGAATGTCAGCGCCGGCCAAGATAAGTGCTTCGACGACCACCGGGTTCCATTCCGAGGCGGCTGTGATCAGAGGCGTCCATTGCAGATTTTTTGACCGCTGCTCGATATCTGCGCCCAAGGCCATGCATCGTTTGATCACTTCAGTCAGTTCATTCCGTTCGATTGCGTCACAATTGCCGAAACCAAGTCCGTGCAGAACATTGTAGTCCGACCCCAACCCGAGCTTCGGATCAGCGCCCCGATCCAGAAGAAGGCGAACGACCTTTAGCGACACGCCAAACATGCAAGACATCGCCATATAAAGCGCTGTTGCTTCTAATTCTCCGTGGGTCGCGTTGATTTCCCAATGGTCCAATGCGTCCGCGACGGCCCCGAGATCGCCGTCGCTGATTGCATCAAAAATCAGTGGCTCCGGTACATGCTCTTTTACTGCTTTTTCAGCGAATTGGTTTGCGAGGTCTTGGCTGAACGATTTCTCGTTTAGCAAGTCAAACTGAGCGGCCAACTGCCCTAACTCTGGAATGGTGTCACCATATTTGGCAATCGCCGCGTCAAGTTCCGCCCGTAAAGCCTTTGCGTCCTCGGTGTTGCCTGATCCGTCGGTGATTTGGCTAATGAGAAAGTCGGAAATTCGCTGCTGAATAGAAAGGATATCCATGGTGCGGCAGTCTAGCGCGGAGTATGGCGAATTTAAGGGGAAAAAAGAAAGCGCTTATATTTGCGCTCTTATTCGATTGTGCATTTTCGGTAGAATTGTTCCCGGTGCTACGAAATATAGTCAAAACACAAGAAAACCGGCGCAATGAAGCGCCGGTTTTGTTACTTCACCGCGGTAAGGATCAACCAAACACACGCCCCAGCGCACCGTCGACCGCGTCGGTGATCTGGTCGATATCGTCCGCTGTCGCGATCAGTGCGGGCGAGAAGCACAGCGTGTTATTCTTGCCTGGCACCGAACGGTTGGTCACGCCGATGATAACCCCCTGCGCCATACAGTCCGCCACAACGGCCTGTGCCAGTTTCTCATTCACAGGCTCACGGCTTGAGCGGTCCGACACCAGCTCGGCCCCAAGAAACAGACCCTTGCCGCGCACGTCACCGATGATCTTGTGCTTCTCCATCAGCTCTTGCAGGTTGCCCATCATGCGCGCGCCCATGTCGGTGCAGTTCTGCAGCAGGTTCTCATCCTCGATGATCCGCATGTTTTCGATCGCCGCCGCCGGACCAGCGGTGCAGCCACCAAAGGTCGAGATATCGCGGAAATAGTTCATCGGGTCGTCCGCGTTGTCCTTGAACATGTCAAAGATTTCCTCGGTCGTGACCATGCAGGCAATCGCCGCATAGCCCGAGGCGACACCCTTGGCCATGGTCACGAAATCAGGCTTCACCCCGTATTGCTGATAGCCAAACCAAGTGCCGGTGCGGCCGACACCACAGACGACCTCATCAATATGCAGAAGGATGTCGTATTTGTCGCAAATCTCCTGCACGCGCTGCCAGTAGCCCTCAGGGGCTTCAATCACGCCGCCACCTGCGGTCACAGGCTCAAGGCACAGGGCGCCCACGGTGTCGGGGCCTTCACGCAGGATGACTTCTTCGATTTGATCAGCCGCCCATTCGCCGAAATTCTCTTCGGGGGCGCCGTCCAGCTCATGCTTGCGGTATTCCATGCAATGCGGGACGCGCACGAAATCGGGTGCGAATGGGCCGTATTGCGCGTTGCGCTCGTCCTGACCACCCGCCGACATCGCCGCCAGAGTTGATCCGTGATAATCGCGGTCGCGATACAGGATCTTGGTCTTCTTGCCGCCGTATTTCTTGTGGGCGATCTGGCGGACCATCTTAAAGGCTTTCTCATTCGCCTCAGAGCCCGAGTTCATATAATAGACGCGGCTCATCCCCGGCATCTTGCTGATCAGCTTTTCCGCAAAGATCGAGCCCGGAATGGACCCGGCCGAGTTTGCGAAATAGCACAGCTTCATCAACTGGTCATAGACAGCCTTGCAGATCGATTCGCGGCCATAGCCCACGTTGACAGTCCAGACCCCGCCCGAGACCGCATCCAGATGTTCCTTGCCGTTCTGATCCCAGACGCGCATGCCTTTGCCTTCGACAATGATGCGCGGGTCGTTGGTTTCAAAGGGTTTATGTTGGATCAGGTGATGCCAGATATGGGCGCGGTCTGCCTCGACCACGCGGGAAAGATCGTTTTCGTTGAACGTGCCGTCCATGACATGTCCTTTCAGAATTTCTTGGGTGCGCAGGATGCCGGAGCTTAATCCCGGCCCGTGTGTTTTAGATGGCTCAGATCACCGCGAAAGACCATCGGTAGATAGGGCCAGATTGCATCATCGCATATTGCCAGTCCAGACCTGCGCCGTATTTCTACGGGTTTGTCAGCCGGGCAACTTTGTGATCAAGTCGCGCGATCAGACAAAGGGAGGGGAAACCGATGACTGTCGCCAACATTTATGAACGTCATCTGGATCAATGCCGCGCGAACCATACGCCGCTATCACCGCTCAGTTTCCTTGAGCGGACGGCGCAGGTTTACCCCGATTACCCGTCCGTCGTGTATGGCGAACGCAGATATACCTGGGCCGAAACATATGCCCGGTGTCGGCGTCTGGCGGGGGCACTTGCTGCGCGTGGCATTGGCAAAGGCGACACGGTTTCGATCATCGCCGCCAATATCCCTGAGATGTACGAGGCCCATTTTGGTGTCCCGATGACCGGTGCGGTGTTGAACGCGATCAACACACGGCTGGATGCGCCGATCATTGCCTTCATCCTCAACCACGCTGAATCCAAGATACTGCTTGTCGACCCTGAGTTTTCGGGCGCGGTGAAAGAGGCATTGAAGCAGGTCGATCATGATCTGCTGGTCATAGATATTGAAGATGCCAGTTTTGATGGCGGGGAAAAGCTGGGGTCCCTGACCTACGAAGCGCTTCTGTCCGAGGGCGATCCAGACCATTCTTGGTCTTTGCCGGATGACGAGTGGGACGCGATTACGCTGAACTATACCTCGGGCACGACCGGCAATCCCAAGGGCGTTGTGTATCATCACCGAGGTGCCGCGCTGAATGCGCAGTCGGACCTGTTGGACTGGGATATGCCCAAACACTCGGTCTATCTGTGGACCTTGCCGATGTTCCACTGCAATGGCTGGTGTTTCCCATGGGCGATGGCGGCGAATGCCGGGGTATCGGTCTGTCTGCGCGCTGTGCGGGATGAGCCTATCTATGCGGCCTTTCGGGATGAGAAGGTCACGCATTTCTGTGGCGCGCCGATTGTTCTGAACATGCTGGCCAATGCGCCGGATCACCTCAAGGATTTCGATCACCAGATCAAAGTGATGACTGCAGGTGCCCCGCCACCAGCCGCCGTGATCGCGAATATGGAGGGGATGGGGATCGAGGTCACTCATGTATACGGTCTGACCGAAACCTACGGCCCATCGGTTGTCTGTGCATGGAAGGACGAATGGAATGACAAATCCGCCGATGAGCGCGCCGCGCTGAAGGTCCGGCAGGGGGTTCGCTATATCGCTTTGTCGGGTTTGATGGTGGCCGACCCCGAAACGCTGGAACCGGTGCCCGCCGATGGTAAGACGATGGGCGAGATTTTCATGCAGGGCAATGTGGTGATGAAAGGGTATCTCAAGAACCCGGATGCCACGGACAAGGCGTTCAAAGGCGGGTGGTTCGCCTCTGGCGATCTGGGGGTCATGCACCCGGACGGCTATGTCGCGCTAAAGGATCGGTCAAAGGACATTATCATCTCGGGCGGCGAGAATATCTCGTCGGTCGAGGTGGAAGATATCCTTTATAAGCACCCGGCCGTGATGGAGGCCGCAGTCGTTGCCCGCCCGGACGAGAAATGGGGCGAGACGCCCTGCGCGTTTGTCGAGCTAAAGCCCGATGCGCAGGCGACAGACGCCGAGATCATAGCCTTCTGCCGGGATAATATGGCGCATTTCAAGGCGCCCAAGACTGTGGTGTTTGGCCCATTGCCTAAGACATCAACAGGAAAGATTCAGAAGTTCAAACTGCGGGATCAGGCACGGGAACTGGACTAACTCCCCATCCTGTCAAAGATTGAAAGGTCCAGCGCAAGCATCTCGCCCATCCAGATGGCGCGGTCTCGATGATCCTCAAGATGTTGCCCGGTTTCGGGGTGGGTGAAGATGGTAAGCCCCTGCCGGTTCAGCATCAGCCAGGGGATGACCTGATCAAAGGCGTCTGCGGCGAAGGCCAACTGGCAACTCCAGCGCGGATGGGGACCGACGTTCTTGGTGTGCATTCGGCCCATCTCAACTGGGTACAGGCGCGCGGCGTCTTTACAGAGCTGCTGGGCGGTCTCTTGCGTGTCGGCGTTGAAATAGACATGGGCGTGATAGCCGGTGATCTCGGGCATGGGAGCCTCCATCATTAGGTATGGTGAAGGTAGGTCTGCGCCGCCCGGATGCCTATGGCCATGTGCACACAGACCCTGTGCAGCAGATCAGGCGGGTACATGCCGGTCGGGGTGGGCATCTGCAAAGGCGGGGTGTACCGCGCAGGCGGCCTCGACGCTCAGAATGCGGGACAGGTTGGTCAGATCAACGTCCCAGCGGCGGGCGTTATACATCTGCGGCATCAGGCATAGATCGGCCAGACCTGGTTGCGGCCCGGTGCAATAAGGGACCTGTTCGAATCCGCCCAGAAGGGCCTCGAACGCCAACAGGCCGGGGCGGATGAAATGGCGCATCCAATCGCCCGGCATCCCTTCGGTATTTCCGCTCAGTTCTGTTGCATGGCGCGCGACCGAAAGGTTGCAGACCGGGTGCAAGTCGACGGCGATGGAGTGCGCCAGCGCAAGTGCACGAGCGCGGGCGGCAGGTTCCGCAGGCAGCAGGCCCATGCCGCGCGTCTGGTCCAGATAGTCGATGATTGCGAGTGATTGTGTTAGTTGCAGGCCGTCAATCTCGAGGACTGGCACCAAACCCTGTGGATTGCGCGCCAGATGATCGCCGGATTTGTGATCACCTGCGACCAGATCAATGGAAACCGGCTGATAGGCGATCCCGGCCAGATTCAACGCGATCCGCACCCGGTAGCTGGCTGAAGACCGCCAGTAATCATACAAAACCGTGTTCATTAGGCCCTCCTGCCAGGGTCAGTTGTCTTGGAGTTTGGCCGCTTTCAAAGCTTGGGATAACACCTCGGCATCTCCAATGTGATTGGCCAGCACCAAAACCAGCCGCGCGTTCAGGGCGTCACTTTCGGCCCTGTCCAAACCTTCATGGGCCGTCAACAGACTCGCATAGAAATTATCGGCACTGTCCAGATTGGGGGTGAGGATCAAATCGGTCATTTCGCTTACTCCTTACCGGTTGCCCGGCGGATTGCCTGGCGGAAAGCGTTTTCTTCGAAGTTGTCGCGCCGGGCCGCGACATGCTGGTCCGGACGGATCAAGTAGACGCCGCTGGTCGCGTCACCCAGATATCGGCGTTTCAAATCCAGTGTCGGATCATCCTTTACAGACAACGCAAGCCGCGTGGCCACGACGCCGTCTTCTTCCAGGCTGTCCGGTGCGTCGGCATCAATCGTCAGCAGGGTGAACTTGCCCGCAAGCTTGGGCAGCAGGAACGCATCGCCCAGCGGTGCATCGGGACAGGCCGAGCCGGGTCGTGTGATGTCAGGCCCGTTCAGGGCATCAGCCGAGTTCAGGGAAGACCCCGTGTAGGTGCAAGGGGTGCTCAGACGTCCGGAATTTACCAGCGGGCGGGCAAAGTCATAGTGTTCGCTGAGGTCCAGAACCGCATCTCGCAACAGGCGCGACATCTCGGACTTGGGCGTGATGAAATCGGTTGAGCGCGTGGACATGCTGATATTCTCATCCGCTGCCTGCACGCGTTCGCGGCTGTAGCTGTCCAGCAGCAATTCGGGTGCCTGCCCGTCAATCACCAGCTTCAGTTTCCAGCACAGGTTGTCCGTGTCCTGAATGCCGGAATTGGCACCACGCGCACCAAACGGGCTGACCTGATGGGAGCTGTCCCCGGCAAAGAGGACGCGACCATAGCGGAAACGCTCCATGCGGCGGCATTGGAAGGTGTAGATAGAGACCCATTCCAGATCGAACTCAACATCTTCACCCAGCATTTGTTTGAGGCGCGGGATAACGTTTTCCGGCCGTTTCTCACGCTCTTTGTCGATGTCCCAACCCAGTTGCAGGTCAATACGCCAGACATTGTCTGGCTGTTTGTGCAGCAACGCGGATTGGCCGCGGTTGAAGGGTGGGTCGAACCAGAACCAGCGTTCGGTCGGAAAATCGGCCTCCATCACCACATCGGCGATCAGGAAATTGTCCTCGAACACACGCCCGTCAAAGTCCAGCCCCAGCATCCGGCGGGTCGGAGAGTGCGCACCGTCACAGGCGATCAGCCAGTCGGCTTCGACATTGTAGGGACCTTCCGGCGTTTCAACCTCAAGCTTGACGTGGTCGTCATGGGTGCCGATGGCCTCGACCTTGTTGCGGCCACGTATTTCCACGGGCGCACCCTCAGCCTGAAGATCTCGGATGCGATCGACCAGAATGCGCTCCAGATGATATTGCTGAAGGTTGATGAAGGCAGGGTTTCCATAGCCTTTCTCAGGTTGAAGGTTGAACTCGTAGACCTTGCGATTGTCAAAGAACACTTTGCCCGCGTCCCACTGGACGCCGGTATCAACCATGGGTTTGCCGCCGCCCAAGCGATCGGCAATGTCCAGCGTGCGCTGCGAGAAACAGATGGCCCGACTGCCAAAACTGACCTTGTCGTTTTCGTCCAGCACCACGACCTCAACCCCTTGTTGCGCAAGGTCGATTGCCGCGGCAAGCCCGATGGGTCCGGCCCCGATGACGATTACCTTGTGGCGCACCGGGGTAGACGCATCCTGATCGGGGCTGCGGTCATAGGCGTAAAGCGGCGTTTCGAAAATCTTGTTCATGGGTTCTCCCCCGATGCTTTAGCGCGACTGGCGCAAAACTCTGGTCCCTGGGCATTGCCATGCCGGAGGTCATACACGATGATTTCACTGATTTTTCCGGCGCAAAACGATCTGGATCAAATGCGACGGTATGTCCCTAGCCCTGCAATGCCTCCCACATTTCAAGATCGCGCTGCGCGGTCCAGATGCGCGGAGTGTCGATGCCGCGCGCTTCGTCATAGGCGCGGGCGACGTTGAATGGCAGGCAATGTTCGTAGATTGCGTAGTCCGAGAATTTGGGATCGCATTCGGCGCGAACGGCATCCCAAGCTTCTTTCAATGAACCGCCACGTGCGGCAACCCTGGCCGCCGGACGATAGGTGCTTTCCACAAAGTCGCGTGTGTTTTCAATCGCGGCATTCACCATGCTTTTGCCAACCAACGCGTCCCCGCGTCCCGGTGCAATTGCATCGACATCGAACCACTTGATTTCGTCCAGCGTGTCGCCCCAATCGCTGAAATGACCATCACCGCAGTAGCAGGCCGAGTGATATTCGACGATGTCACCGGTAAACATAACGTTCTGATCGGGCACGTGGATCACGATATCGCCTGCCGTGTGCGCGCGGCCCAGATGCATCAGATCAACCCGGCGGTTGCCTAGATAGACGGTCATCGTGTCGCTGAAGGTGGAGGTGGGCCATGTCAGGCCGGGGATGCTTTCGTGTCCTTCGAACAGCCGAGGGAAGCGTTGGAATTCGCTGTCCCAGTCTTCCTGCCCGCGTTCCACGACCATGGCTCGGGCCATGGCGGACATAATGATCTGTTGCGCACCAAAGGCGCTGGCACCCAGCACCCTGACAGCGTGATAGTGGGTCAGCGCGACGTGGGTAATGGGTTTGTCCGTAACCGAGCGAACGCATTCGATGACCTTGTTTGCCAGACGCGGCGTTGCCTGTGCCTCGATAATCATCACGCTGTCGTCGCCGATGATGACACCAGAATTCGGATCCCCTTCGGCGGTGAAGGCGTATAGGCCTTCGCCTACCTCAGTAAACGAGATGTTCTTTTCAGACATGTCCCCTTGGGACGCGAAAGCTTTTGCCATCGTTCAACCTTTTATTTTGTAGTCGATTTGCAGAATGCCGCCCGGCAGTTTTGTGACGTCCAGCAGCGTCAGATCGTGCTGTTTTCCGGCGGCAAAACAGGGCAGTCCCTGACCAAGCAGGGTTGGCATGATAAAAACACGAAGCGTGTCGAACATTCCGGCGTCAATCGCTGCCCGCTGTGTTTTGCCACCGCCAAGAATCCAGACCTTCTTATGCCCGGCTTCCAAAATGGCAGTTTTCAGGGACTCTATGCAGCCCGCAGCGGCGATGTGTGGGCCTTTGATCTTGGTCTGCCGGGTCAACACATAGGCGGGCCGTTCGTCATATGGCCAGCCCCATCCAAGAACCTGATCATAAGTCGCGCGACCCATGATCAGCGCGTCGATGGACGATATGAATTCTCCATAGCCCCCGTCCGAGGCCAGGGCTTCGTTGAACGGGTTCAGCCAATCGACACTGCCGTCGGGATCAGCGATGAATCCGTCCAGGCTCATCGCGATGTATCCGACATACGTGGGGTTCGCCGTCATGGGTTAGCGCCCGTAAGGGTCTTGCAGGGCAGGCAGGACCGTGCCCACGCAGTCACCAAACCCGATTGTGTAGCCTTCGCCCTTCGCCTCACCGGTCAGGGTCAGGGTATCGCCGTCTTCGATAAAGGTACGGGATTCGCCCGTGTCCAGAGTAAGCGGTTCTTTCCCGCCCCAGCTCAGTTCCAGAAGCGAGCCGCGCTCGGGCTTTGTTGGCCCCGATATTGTGCCGGACCCCAGCAGATCGCCTGTGTTCATCGGGCAGCCCGAGGTCGAGTGATGGGCCAGTTGCTGCGCCGAGGAATAGTACATCTCTTTGTAATTCGTTCTGGCGATTGTTGTGGCGGGCTTCCCTTCGGGTGCCATTGTTACCGACAGATCAATGTCATACAGCATCGGGCCGCAGTCTTTCAGGTGATCCAGCAACTCGAATTCGCGCGCAGGGGTGTCGCATCGGAACGGTTCCAGTGCCGCCTTGGTGACAATCCAGGGGCTGATGGATGTCGCTGTGGCCTTGGCTTGAAAGGGTCCAAGCGGCTGATATTCCCACGCCTGAATGTCACGCGCGGACCAATCGTTCAGCAGGACATAGCCAAAGATATTATTGTCGGCTTCTTGCACCGTGATGGGCCCATCCGAAGGCGTGCCCACGAGCGCGCCCATTTCCAGTTCTATGTCGAAACGACGGCTGGGCAAAAAGGCCGGGCGGTCGTGGTCGGGCGATTTCAACTGACCCCAAGGGCGGCGAATATCGGTGCCGGAAACCACCACCGAAGACGCGCGACCGTTATAGCCAATCGGAATGTGCAACCAGTTCGGCGGCAGGGCGTTATCGGGGCCACGGAACATGGTGCCGACATTCTGCGCGTGATGCCGTCCGGCGTAAAAATCGGTGTATTCGCTGACCGCGACAGGCATGTGCATCTCGGCGTCGCTTTGGGCGACCAGCAGGTGTTCAATGTCGGACCGTGTCTCGCTGCCCTCGGCCAGAAGGTCTGTCAGCCGGTCCCGCAGCGCAGCCCAGACCGCTGGGCCTTGTTCCATCAGCGGGTTCCAGAAGGGCAGGTCGAACAGCGGCTCGTCCGCCAATTGGATCAAACCTTCGGCTTCGGCGGCGGTGACATCAAAGATCATGTCACCGATCGCCACGCCGCAGCGCGGTTCATCGCCTTCGGTCGAGAATACGCCATAAGGCAGGTTGTTCAGCGGAAATGGGTGGTGGGCGTCATTGGCCGAAGCCACCCAGGATGTCTTTAAAGGCATCAGTGATCCTTGTTTTCTGATTTTTTAAGTATCTCGCAGGGATTTCAGGCCCAGCAGAAGGGCCGCCAATATCATGAAGCTGCCACCGGCCCGATCCAACCACAGCCTGGCGGACCCTCTCAAGCGCGTGGCCAGCCAACTGGCGCTGCCGCCATATGCGGTCAGGAATAGCCCATCGAGTGTCAGGTATGTGGCCGAGAGGATTGCGAATTGTGGCCAGAACGGAAGCGCCCCGTCGATGAACAGGGGAAACAGCGCCGCGAAAAAAACCACGGCCTTGGGGTTCGCGGCCGAGGTGACAAAGCCCTGCGTCCAGAGCGCTTTGCGACTGGCAGGTCGCGCCGATTGGGTCTGCTTCCCTCCGGTTTTCACAATCATGCGAAGTCCAAGATAAACCAGATAAGCAACGCCCAGCCATTTGATCACCGCCAGCGCTGTGCCCGACGCTGCGATGATTGCGGCAAGGCCCAGTCCAGCCGCCAGCATCTGCAGCAGGTTCGCCGTCAGATCGCCTGCCGCTGTGAATAGGCCGCGCTTCAACCCGTTGGCCGCCGAATTCGACAGCATCAGCAACTGGCTGGGGCCCGGTGTACTCATCAACAGCAGCACTGTTGCGATATAGGTGATCCAGATATCGAAGCTCATCACTTTTTCCCCGGCGTACCGTCAAACTTTTTCTCAAGAGAGGTCCAGCAGTCAATGTAGTCATCCTGCAGCGGGGCTTCACTTGCTGCAAATCGGGTCAAATGCTGAGGGAACCGGGTTTCGAACATGAAGGACATGGTGTTGTCCAGCTTGTCTGGCCCAAGGTTGGAGTTTGACGCGTTGTCGAACGCCTCGCGGTCGGGGCCGTGCGGCAGCATCATGTTGTGCAGGCTCATTCCACCGGGAACAAAGCCCTGAGGTTTGGCGTCGTACTGGCCGTAGATGTTGCCCATCAGCTCGGACATGATGTTCTTATGGTACCACGGCGGACGGAACGTGTCTTCGGCCACCATCCAGCGTTCTCGGAATAGGACAAAGTCGATATTGGCCGTACCCGGCTGACCTGATGGGGCTGTCAGCACGGTAAAGATTGACGGATCGGGGTGATCGAACAGGATCGCTCCGACCGGGCAATACGTGCGTAGGTCGTATTTATAGGGCGCGTAATTGCCGTGCCATGCCACCACGTCCAGCGGGCTTTGACCGATCTTCGTCGTATGGAACTGACCACACCATTTGACAGTGACGGTCGAGGGAACCTCACGGTCCTCAAACGCAGCGACAGGGGCTTTGAAGTCGCGCGGATTGGCCATGCAATTGGCCCCGATTGGACCGCGGCCGGGCAATTCGAACTTTTGTCCGTAGTTTTCGCAGACAAACCCGCGCGCGGGACCTTCCAGAACCTCCACCCGGTACACCAGACCGCGCGGGATGATGGCGATCTCTTTCGGCTCGAGGTCGATGATCCCCAATTCGGTCGCAAAGCGCAGGCGGCCTTCCTGCGGCACAACCAGCAGCTCGGAATCGGCTGAGAAGAAGTAGTCATCCACCATGGATTCGGTGACCAGATAGATATGGCTGGCCATGCCCACCTGCGTGTTCACGTCGCCAGCCGTGGTCATGGTGCGCATCCCAGTCAGCCATGTCAGCCCTTCGTCCGAATGGGCCACCGCGTCCCAGCGGTACTGGCCCAGACTGATCACATCCGGATCAACAGAAGGTGCAGATTTCCAATAGGGCAGGTCGATCTTTTCGTAGCGATGCGAATGTTTTACCGAAGGCCGGATACGATAGCACCACGTCCGCTCGGGCGGGTTGGCCGTAAAGGCGGTGCCGCTGAGTTGCTCACCATACAATCCGTAATTGCAGCGCTGCGGGCTGTTCATCCCTTGGGGCAAAGCGCCGGGCAGGGCCTCGGTTTCGAAGTCGTTGCCAAAGCCGGGCATATAGCCTTCGTGCGTCCCTACCGGGCTGCTGGCTTGTGTCAGGCTGTGCGGATCAGTCGGACGATTCATCCCGTGTTCCTCCATTTGCTACTTGTCCGATAATAGTTGATTTTGTAACTAACAAGCATGACTAGCGCGGATTCCGACAAAAAAGATGAATTTGATCTGCGGGTTTTCCTGCCCTATCTGCTGAACCGGGCGGCCGAGGAAAGTTCGTTGGAGTTTCAGCGCGCCTATAAGGACCGGTATGGGATGTTGCGCACCGAGTGGCGCGTTTTGTTCCATCTGGGCAATTACGGCGAAATGACCGCGAAAGAGATTGGTGAGCGCGCGCGGATCCACAAGACTAAGATCAGTCGTGCGGTCAGCAGGCTTGAACAGCGCAGATATCTGGTACGCAAACGAAGCGACACAGATCGCAGGGTTGAAATACTGACGCTGACAGCCGCCGGGCAAACGGTTTATCGCGAATTATGCGATATTGCCCAGCGATACGACGCAAAGCTGGCGGGGATGTTCAGTGCGGACGAGGTTACCCTGTTGCGCCAAATGCTGCAGCGACTGGCGGATATGATGTGAGGACTGGTAATCTGTTCGTGATGACCCCAGATGAAACCCTGAGTGGACGCAGGATTTAGACATGACAGCCCCGGACCCCAACGCGGCGAAAACGAACGATCTTATCAATTGGCTGGTATCGCGCGGCCTAGCTGGTGCCGAAAAGGAAGAGCTTCTGGACGGGTACTGTACGCGCCTTGTCGATATGGGAGTGCCGCTGATGCGGTTTCACGCGGCGCAATCCGCGTTGCACCCGGTTTATGGCGGTACAGGCTATAGCTGGTACCAGGGGCGCGGCGGGGATTATCAAAAGTTCGAGTACTCGGAAGATGTCAGCGAGGATTGGCAGCAAAGCCCGCTTTTTGCCATTCTCAACGAAGATGTCGAGGTTGTGCATGAACGCATGGTGGATCAGAACGAACCCAGCCGGTTTCCCCTGATCAATGATCTCAGAGAGAGTGGGGCGACCGAATATTACGCGCGTGGGGTGACGTTTGATGTCCCGACCCATAACGCGCCGCGGGACGCCAAGAAGCCTGTGGATGGGGTGTTGCTGTCCTGGACGTCCAACGCACCAGAAGGGTTCCGTGACGGCGATCTGGAGTTGATAAATACCGCGTTGCCCCATTTGGGGTTGGCCCTGAAATCGGCGTCGAATGCGCGGGTATCAAAGGACCTGATGCGTGTCTATCTGGGGCGCGAAGCCGGTCGTCGTGTTCTTTCGGGCGAAATACGGCGAGGGTCTTTGCAGCAGATTGATGCCGTGATCTGGAACTTTGATCTGGAGGGGTTCACCAGCCTGTCCGAAGAATTGCCGGGCAGCGAAATTATCGAAATGCTGAATGACTACCTGGCTGTGGCCGTCGGAGTGGTGCATGACAATGACGGAAACATCCTGAAGTTTATGGGCGACGGGCTGATGGCCATGTTCGACGTGGGCGAAATTGACGAAGACGCCCGTGCGGCCTTGAAGGCCGTGCCTATGCTGCAGGAACGCATCAGGACGCTGAACGAAGAGCGCAGCGCCGCTGGCCTTCCGGTTGCCAATTTCACGCTGGCCCTTCACGCGGGTGAGATTTTGTACGGCAACATCGGGTCGGAAAGCCGCCTTGATTTCACTGTGATCGGGCCTGCGGTAAATCAGACGGCAAGGATCGCAGGTATGCACCGGTCGCTGGGTCAGCGCATTCTGATTTCAGACGATGTGGCGCAAGCGGCTATGCCCTGCAGTCAGGATTTGATCTCGGTCGGTCGTTACATGCTGCGCGGCGTGGCGGAACCGAAAGAGCTGTTTACCGTGTACAACGGTTAAAAGTCGATCTCGACGCCCGGCAGGTTCAGCTCTTTCATCATGTCACGCAGTTCCTGACGCGCGGCGATGTTCGAGATGTTGAGCTGCTTGACCCCGATATCCTTGAGGTCCAGCAAGGTCAGGCCACGTGGGAACAACTCGCGGAAAATCACGCGTTCGGAAAAGCCCGAGGCGACGCGGAAGCCAATGCGCTGCGATAGCATCTCGATCGCGCGTTGCATCTTTTCCTTGTTGACCATGCGCTGCGTGCCTACACGGTTGCGCACGACAACCCAGTCGATCGGTTTCAAACCCGCCTGCGCGCGCAACTGACGTGCGTTCCAGACCATCTCGGAATAGACCGACGGGCCGAGGATTTTCTCGCCCTTTGAATCAATCCGCGCCAGCAGGTCAAAGTCGATGAAGCTGTCATTCAGCGGCGTGATCAGCGTATCGGCCAGCGAATGCGCCACTTGGCTAAGACGTGTATGCGAGCCGGGGCAGTCAATCAGGATGAAATCGCTGTCGCTTTCCAATTCGGCAACTGCAGCAGACAGGCGGTGGTCATAGATGTTCTCGCCCGGCTTCAATTTGGTCGCGTCGATCTCGGGCAGGTCGTGGTGACGCGGTGTCGGCAGGGTCAGGTCCGAATTTTTAAGGAAATTAGAGCGATTTTCGAAATAGCGCCCCAGGCTGCGCTGCCGAAGATCAAGGTCTAGCGTGCTGACCTTATGGCCCAACCGTGCCAGTGCTGTGGCGACGTGCATCGAAACGGTCGACTTGCCTGCGCCGCCCTTTTCGTTCCCCACTACGATGATATGTGCCATGCCTGTATTCCCACATCCCGCCGTGTTTGACCACACGTTGTTGAAAACCACTATATGTTGTGGAAACGGGGAAGGGAAGAACCCGAAACACTGTGAACGCGCAATAAAATTCGCTGTTGCTGAAATCTCAGGGTGGATTTGGTCGCGCGCTTGCCAAACATTGCCACCTGTTTCACTGTCAAAATTACGAATTTGGATCAGGGGCTTGCAGTGGACCATCTGTTTCTGAATGTGCTGAACGTGGTCCTTCCCGTGCTGATCTGCGCCGGGATCGGGTACAGCCTGGCGTTGTTCAAAGCCCCGTTCGACAACAAGGTCATCGGTGGGATTGTGTCTCGGGTTGGGTATCCGACGCTGATCATCTCGCACCTTTCGACGACAAAGATCGCAGTGGCCACGTTCTTGGACGTGATGGCTGCGGCGGCGCTGGCGATTGCAGGCTTTGGCGCATTGGGGTTTGTGGCGCTCAGGGCCATGCGCCTGCCGGTTCGCGCGTTTCTGACGCCCTTGATGCACGGCAATGTCGGCAATATCGGTCTGCCGATTACGCTTTTGGCGCTGGGCGACGCTGGGATGGCCTATACGATGGGATTTGTGGTGGTCGTCCTGATCAGCATCTTCACCGTGGGTATGTGGATTCCGGCAGGTGAATTTTCCCCGAAGAAACTGGCCACGTCCCCGATCATCTACGCGGTTATTGTTTCACTGGCGCTGATGGCGACGGGGTACAGCCTGCCGCAACCTGTGGCCAAGTCGTTTGATCTTCTTGGCGGTCTTTCCATCCCGCTGATGCTTTTGACACTTGGTCACACGCTGGCAAGCCTTCAGGTGCACCGCCTCGGCCGCGCTGTGATCCTGACCGTGTTGCACCTGATTATGGCGACTGTGATAGCAACCGCTTTGGTTTGGGCATTCGGCTTTACCGGGGCAGAGCGCGGGGCGGTTATCCTTTGCTGTCTGATGCCGTCATCGGTGGCGACCTACCTGTTTATTGATCAGCACATGCCGGAATACGGCCCGGACGTGGCCGGATTTATTCTGGTATCCACACTGGCAACGATCGTCGTTTTGCCGTTGGCCCTGTCCTATTGGATCTGAGGCTGTGCGCTGGGCAGAAACCTGCTAAGGTGTTGATGTGGCGTCCCAAAGACGTCAGTTGGTGTGAGGGCGGAGCGATGTCACAGACGAATTCACATCCCAATGGCGCACGGGTTGTTCTGGCTATGACCGCGATCTGCATGATGGTTGTTGGGTTCAACACCACGGCAGTCGCGACCATCCTGCCCAACCTCAAGGCCGAGTTCGACCTGACCCCGTCGGGCCTGCAATGGGTTATGGCGACTTACACCGTCGCCAGCGCCACCTTGGTGACTATCGTCAGTCGGTTGGGGGATATCACGGGCAAGATGGGCGTGTTCTTCTTTGGCATGGTCGTCTTCGCGGTTGGGTCCTCTCTTGTTCTTTTCGCCCAAGATGGCACGATGCTTTTGCTTGGGCGCGGCGCACAAGGGGCGGGCGCTGCGGCGTTGTTTGGCACTTCTCTGTCGTTGTTGACTGCGGCGACGCCCGAGGAACAACGCGCCAGCGTGACCGGAGCCTGGGGCGCCATCGTAGGCTTGGCAATTGGCGTTGGTCCAATTGTTGGTGGTGCCTTTGCCCATTACGTCAGTTGACGCGCCGTGTTTGCAACCGATCTGATCCTTTTGGTGATCGCGTTTGTCATCGGTTTGAACGTCAGCAAGCAAATATATGTCCCGGATACGCGTCTGGCCGGGGCGCGGTTCGATTTTCTGGGGGCCATTGCAATCCTGCTGTTTCTGGGGCCGTTGTCTTTTGCGCTCAGCAACGGGGAAAGCAACGGTTGGGGCACGCCCATGACGCTGGTGCCGCTGGCCGTCGCAGCGCTGGCAACTGTCGGTATTGTTCTCGCAGCGCGCCGCAGTGATGATCCGCTGATCGAGCTGAGGTATTTTCGCCATCCACGCTATTTCATGGCCGCGGCAGGGATGTTTTTCACCGGCTTCACGCTGTTTGGGTTCTTTGTCTATTTTAACACTTTCGTACAGTCGCCGGACGCCTTTGGGTATTCCTCCGTAGGCGCCGGGCTTGCGATCATGCCGCTCAGCCTTAGCATGTTCGTGATTTCGGTCACGGCACCGCGGTTTCTGGCCCCCTACAGCTTCCCGTGGCCCGTTGTCATCGGATTGGGGGCGATGGCGTGCGGGTTCCTGTTGCTGATGGCCACAACGAATAACACGCAGTATGGCGAAATCTGGTGGAAGCTAATGGTCGTTGGGATCGGGCTGGGCATCTGTTTCTCGCTTTTGCCGCGCCTCGGCCTGCGACTGCTGCCGGAAGAGCATGTGGGGCAGGGGTCGGGCGTGATAAACGCATGTCTTTATTTTGGGGCAACTCTGGGGGCGGTCGTGTGCGGACTTGCCGAAGCGATCACCACCCGTCGCGGCCTGTCTGAGGTGATTAACGCCTTGCCCGCAGGCTCGACGCAGCGCGAAGATCTGGCCCATGCGCTGACGCACGGTACGCCCAACCAGATTCAGCAGTTGATCGCCGGGATGGATCCGCAAAGTGGAACGGCATTGGCCAAAGCCTTGCGGGATTTGCAGGACAACGCCTTTGACAGCGCGATGATGATCACGGCCATTGCTGCACTGATTGGAATGGTGCTGGCGCTGCTGCTGCTGCGTGGGCCGGTGCCGCCATTGCACAGCGCGGCCGAGTTAACGCGTAAGGCGCAGTAAGCAGGCTCTGGATGCCTCCTCGGGTTTTTTCGTCGCCTGCGCTGACACTATAGTTCTTTGTGCAGATAGCAGCGTCCAAAGACCCTTGCTGTGTCGGAAAAAGAAAAAGGCCGCCCGAAGGGACGGCCTTTTGCAATTGAACCGGGTTAGGCTTAGAAGCCCAGACCTTCGTATTTCTTCTTGAACTTCGACACGCGGCCGCCGGCGTCCATCAGGCGCGCGCCGCCACCGGTCCATGCGGGGTGCACGGAGGGGTCGATTTCCAAGGCCAACTGGTCGCCTTCGGCGCCCCAGGTGGATTTCATCTGAACCACGGTGCCATCGGTCAGTTTGACGTCGATGATGTGGTAGTCGGGATGGATGTCTTTTTTCATCTTTCCGCTCCTTACGCCTCGGCGCCAGCCTTGGGCTTGTAGTTGGTGACCTCTGCGATACGTGCGGATTTACCGCGACGGGTGCGCAGATAGTACAGTTTGGCGCGACGGACGCGACCGCGGCGGACAACGGTGATGCTGTCGATGTTGGTCGAATGCAGCGGGAACACACGCTCCACGCCTTCGCCGAACGAAATTTTGCGGACGGTGAACGAACCGGCGATGCCGCTGCCACCTTTGCGCGCGATGCAGACACCTTCGTAGTTCTGCACACGGGTACGCGACCCTTCGGTCACTTTAAAGCCGACACGGATGGTGTCACCGGCTTTGAAATCGGGGATATCTTTCCCCAGGGCGGCAATCTGTTCCGCCTCAAGCTGTGCGATCAAGTCCATCGCATTCACTCCTATCTGCTCGTGGTTGGTCCACGAAGTTTGGGCACGGGCTGAGAGCTCTTGGTCTTCACCGGGTCCTGCGTACAGCCCGCCAGAGGTCAGATCGAATGTTCCTTGGTGCGGTTTGTTCCGCCGCGCCGGGGCCGAAGAAAGCCGGGCGTCACGACATGGACCAAACCAAAACACCGGAGTCGCGCAAATGCGGCACCGGATTGCGGTCGTTTAAGGGCTTTGAACGCAGGGATCAAGCCCAAATCGTCATATTTTACAGGGCCGGTTGGTGAGTTTTCGCCACCCAAAAACAACACCGTTGCCTTACGGGGTCGATCAGGCATTCTGGAAGGCAATTATACGAGCAGAAATTTATACAGGAACAGATCATGCGCACAGCTCTGATGCTGGCATTCATTGCCTTTGCGACCCTGTCTTGCGGTCGCAACAGCCCTCCGCCGCAGCAGGTCGAGGCCAAAGCCTTTCTGGATACAACGTCGCCTTCGGTGGTCTTCCCATCCTTTGGCGATGCCGACCCCCATGACTGGGAGGGGCGGCATCCCGGTCAATACCCGGTGCACGGGCTGGACGTGTCGCGGTGGCAGGGGCCAATCGACTGGCGGCGCGCCAAGGCGTCAGGTGTCAGCTTCGTATTCATCAAGGCCACCGAGGGCGGGGACGTCGCAGACCCGATGTTTGAAGCGCATCGCGGCGGCGCGCGCGCGGCTGGGGTACCATGGGGCGCGTATCACTATTACTATTTCTGCCGTCCCGCCCATGAGCAGGCGCGCTGGTTCATCCAGAACGTGCCCCAAGGATCAGACCTGCCGCATGTGCTGGACATGGAGTGGACGCCGCATTCCAAGACCTGCACTTTGCGCCCCGATGGCGCAACCGTTCGGGCCGAGGCACAGCGGTTCCTTGATATTTTGGAACGTCACTATGGGCGCCGTCCGATCGTCTATACGACCGTGGATTTCTATGGCGATACAGAAATCGGCCGCCTGCCAAAGACCGAATTCTGGCTGCGGTCTGTCGCGGGGCATCCGCGCACCGTTTATCCCAAAGCGGTCTGGCGGTTTTGGCAGTACACCGGAACCGGGCTGGTTCCCGGCGTAGATGGGCCGGTGGATATCAATACGTTCAATGGCCCGCCCGATATCTGGACGCGGTGGAAAGCAGGTTAGTCGCGCGACTTGCGATAGGCGTCCCACAGGTCGGGCCGGCGTTCGCGGGTGATCTGCTCGGACATGTCGTGCCGCCAATCAGCGATGCGACCGTGGTGACCGGACATCAGGATATCGGGGATTGCACGCCCCTTCCATTCGGCGGGGCGAGTATATTGCGGGTGTTCCAACAGCCCGGATGAAAAGCTTTCCTCCTCGGCTGAGGCTTGGTTGCCCAAAACGCCGGGGATCAGACGCACCGTTGCGTCAATCAGCGCCTGAGCGGCGATTTCGCCGCCTGTCATGACAAAATCGCCCAACGAGACCTCCTGAACGCCGTAATGCTCAAGCACACGCTCGTCCACGCCCTCAAACCGACCGCAAAGCAGGGTCATGCCGTCACAACGCGCAAGGTTCTGCATCATGCGCTGGTCCATCCGGCGTCCGCGCGGGCTGAGATAGATCAACGGCCAATTCCCACGCACCCCCGCCATCGTATGTTCAATCGCCTCGCCCAAAACATCGGCGCGCAGAACCATTCCTGCGCCGCCTCCGGCTGGGGTGTCGTCCACATTGCGGTGCTTGCCAACGCCGAACTGACGCAGGTCGATTGTCTCTAGCTGCCACAACCCTTCTTGCAATGCTTTGCCAGTCAGACTTTCGCCCAGCACACCGGGAAAGGCCGACGGGAACAGCGTGATGATCTTTGCTTTCCACACGCCGTGCAGGTCCGGTGTTGGGGTCAGCAGTTCACGCGGTTTCAGGGTCGGTCGGATCGCCTTGCGACCGTGGGACTTTGAAGGTTTGTCAGTCATATCGTGCCAATCAGAGCCTTTTGCGCGTGTTCGACGATGGCCTTCTTTTGCGCGACCAGAGCGGCCTCGTCCAGACGAGAACGATTCAGGTCCAGCAATTCTGCCAGAACGTCCTCTGGCAGTCTGGGGTTGGAGTGTGCAGGCGGGGCCAGCAGGTTGGCTTTTTCTTGGTGCAGGTCCAGAAGATCTGCAAAAGGCGCACCCGGGCCAAACCGCAGCTTTTGCAAATCTTCCAGCCACTCGGACAGAACCGTGACATTCGGAAGCGCTTCGCTAATCCGGTCCACTGTGGCTTGCAGCGGGGCGAGGGTCTCCATGCTTTCGCAATATGTTTCGAAATCCTGCACTTGACGCATACGTTGCAGATCGTGCGCCCAAAGGCTGCGCAGCCAGCTTCCGCGCTGCCGAAGGGACAGGTAGACGGTAATCTCGACCTCTTGCCCGGAAAACCTATGCCGGACAGCGTTCACAAGGCTGGCCGCAAGCTCGGGCGCGGCGGCGTAACCTTGTTCCAGATTACGGCTGGGACGGAGGCCCGCGAAATTCTCTTCGCTGACAATCAACCCGCGCTTTTCACCGAAATCGAGCGTATCCAGAAAGGCCGATATCTGGCGTTCGAACTCTGAAAGAGTCCCGGCCAGCCCATAGACGGAATGATTGGTGGCGGCCCGTGAAAGACCGGAATTGCGCGTGCGGTAAGGAAGCACCAGCGCAAAGTGGGGCCAGATCAGTTCGCGGTTTTCGAAAAGAAAAGACTGTGCAGCTGTAGTGCCTGTTTTATGTAAACCCAAATGCAGCAGGATTCGCCGCATCAGATCAAACCTTCAGGGGGATCGGCGACGATACGGCCTTTTTCAAGGTCAACGGTCGGAACGGCCTCAAGCGTGAAAGGCAGCAGGACGGTGGATTTCAGCCCCGACCCGTGCAATTCCAACAAATCAGCGGCGCCGTGGTTTTGCACCGACTTTACCCGGCCCAGCAGGGTGCCGCCGGTGTCATAGACCTCAAGCCCGATCAGGTCGGTATGATAGAACTCATCATCCGGCAATGAAGGCAATTGATCACGGCGCGCAAACAGGCGCAGACCCTTCAGCGCATCAGCCTGTTCCTTGGTCTCGATGCCGCCCAACCGGGCAGCGAAACCATTCTTGATCAAACGGGTCAGGACCAGAGGGTACCGCTCGTCGCCCGCCTCGTTGGTCAGGGGCGAATAGGCTTCGATATCTTCGGGGACGGCGCAGTAGCTTTTCAGCCGCACCTCGCCGCGCACGCCATACGACCCGGCAATACTGCCGACGCAGATCAGATCACTCATTTGTCCCATCCGTCACACATAGCCCGTCTTCCCATTGCCCGCGTGTTTCGCACACCTCGCGCTGGTTCGAGCGTTCGAAGAACACGCCGACAATAAAGGCGATCATCATCAGAATGGGAAGGCGTAACAATCCGAACATCTGCTTAGCGCACCTCGACAGGCAGGCTGTCGTTGCGGTTTTCCCATCCGACTTGCTCCAGTTCGGGCGTGTCCGATACGTCTTTGGGATATCCAACGCAGAAATAACCGATCAGCCGCCAATCATCAGGCACATCCAGATCGCGCGCCATCTGGTCAGGGTCAAGAATGGACACCCAGCCCAGCCCCAGCCCCTCAGCCCGCAAAGCCAGCCAGAACAGGGTTATGGCTGAAACTACGGAATAGCGCCGCATCTCGGGCATTGTGCCTGCGCCCAGACCTTGCCCCTTGTCGGTGGCGTCGTCGCAGAACACGGCCAGTTGCACCGGGGCCTCTTGCATCCCCGACAGTTTCAGGCGGCTGTATAGCTGCGCCTTTTCGCCAGAATAGCCTTCCAACGCCTGCGCGTTGGCGGTTTGAAAATTTCGCAGCGCCGCGTCGCGCGCGGGCTGACTTTCGACGCGGATCACGCGCCAGGGTTCGCTCAGCCCCACCGAAGGGGCCAACCGAAACGCGTCGAGGCAGCGCGTCAGCACTGCCTCGTCAATGGCGTCGGTGCGGAACCGGCGCACATCACGCCGGAGCCGCAGCAACAGGTCAAACTGCGTGCGAAAATCGTCGGTGAACGTCTGATCCCGCACGCGCCCGCCTGCTTATTCTTCTGCAGCCGCTTCTTCAGCCGGTGCAGCAGCAGCTTCTGCCGCTTCAGCAGCCTTGGCCGCTTTTTCTTCGGCGCGCTCTTGGGCTTTCTTGCCCGGGGTACCCTTGTTGGGGTTGTTGCGCTCGGCTTTGTCACGGGTGCCGGCAGCTTCCAGCATACGTGCGATCCGGTCGGTGGGCTGGGCGCCCTGATCCAGCCAGTACTGGATGCGCTCCATGTTCATTTTCACGCGCTCTTCGCTGTCTTTGGGCAGCAGCGGGTTGTAGGTGCCCAGTTTCTCGATGAAACGGCCGTCGCGGGGCATACGGCTGTCGGCCGCCACGATGCGGTAGAAAGGACGCTTTTTCGAGCCGCCGCGAGCGAGACGAATTTTCATTGCCATGGTGGTATCTCCTTTGAATGGCATCACGCCAGAGGCGTGTATTTTTTAAAGACCGGGGTCTTGTCCGGCTATTCTTGGTATTTGTGGAAACGGCAGGTTATTCCTGATGTTTCCGGTGGTGTCGGATGACTTCCTGAATGATGAAATTCAGAAAAGCCTTGGCGAAGTCAGGGTCCAGATCGGCCTCTTTCGCCAGGTCTTCTAACCGAGCGATCTGCGCGGCTTCGCGCGTAGGATCGGACGGGGGAAGGTCGTGTTCGGCCTTGAGCTTGCCAACGGCCTGCGTGTGCTTGAACCGCTCGCCCAGCGTATAGACAAGGATCGCATCCAGCCGGTCGATGCTTTCGCGATGCTCTTTCAACAGCGTGGCAGCCTGTGTCACGGGGTTGGTCATTGGGCGGTCCTCTCAGGCGTCAAAGCAGGGTCGGAAATATCGAGTTTCGGGTGCCGCCAAACCTGGCAGGGGGTGCCGACAACCTCGCCTTCGCGCTCGTACGTGGCACCAAGACGTTCCGCAAGCGCGCGCGAGCGGTCATTGTCATGGGCGATGTACGAGATCGGAGCGTTCAAACCCTGATGGCGTGCGGCATAGGCGCGGGCTGCTTTTGCGGCTTCAAAAGCGATGCCTTTGCCTTCGAACCCGTCCATGACGACCCAACCCAGTTCGGGTTCGTCCCAGCCCGGCGCGTTGATCATTCCTGTCCAGCCCGCAAACGCGTTGCTGGCCTTCTCGACGATATGCCAGCCGCCATAACCCAGCACCGCCCAGTGCCCGAACCGCCCCATGAACGAACGCCATGTTTCCAGCGCCGTTTTGGGGCCGCCGACCATGCGGCTGCGTTCGGATGCAAAGAATGCTGTCATCGCAGGCAAATCGTCTTGATGAGGGGCGCGCAGGATCAGATTATCGGTCTCGACAGTGGGGATGGTGAAAGAGGTCATGCGTAAGCCTCCATCCCGCCTTGCAGCTCATCCGGGTGAGGATGGCGATACACAACATCCGCAGGGTCCGGGCGCGCTGAGGATTTGTCTTCGATCGCACCCAAACGTTTTGCCAAAGCAATCGAGCGCGCGTTGTCGTTGTCGATATAGCTGACCAACGTGCTAAGCCCTGTATTTTCAAAGGCCCAATCGCGCGCCGCGCAAGCCGCCTCAAACGCTAGTCCTTGACCCTCAAAGCCTGGGAAGATGCACCACCCCAATTCCACTTCGGGGAAACGCGGCGGTTTGTTGACGCCAACCTGCCCAATGAGTTCGCCAGTTTCGGTCAGATCTACGGCCCAACTGCCATAGCCCAGCCATTGCCAACTGGAGACTTCCGCACCCAGCCAACGCCACAATTCGTCATCTGAAATGGGCCCACCCATATACTTTGCCCACTCCGACGCGAATAGCGCAGCCATTGGCTTGAAATCCTCAAGCCGATGATGGCGCAGCGTCAGGCGCGCAGTGGTTATGGTGGGGGCGACGGTCACAGTTTACTTCTTCTTCCCAAAGCCGCTGAGGCCCGGAGGCAGCGCCATGCCGCCACCCATTCCGGGCATGCCGCCGGGCATCTTGCCCATCGCCTTTGCCGCCTGTTCCAGTGCCTTGGGGTCCATGCCCGCAGCCATTTCCTCGGGCGAGGGGCCGCCTTTGCCGAACATGCCTTTCATGGCCTGTTTCAGCATCTTGCCTTTGCCCATCTTGCCCATCTTTTTCATCATGTCCGACATCTGCCGGTGCATTTTGAGCAGCTTGTTGAGGTCGCTGACTTCCATCCCCGAACCCGCCGCGATCCGCTTTTTGCGGCTGGCCTGCAATAGCTGCGGATTGGCGCGCTCGCGTTTGGTCATCGACTGGATCATGGCGATCTGGCGCTTGAGCACCTTGTCGTCCATGCCTGCTTCTTCGACCTGCTTGGCCATTTTGCCCATGCCCGGCATCATGCCCATCATTCCCTGCATGCCGCCCATCTGGATCATCTGCTCTAGCTGCATTTTCAGGTCGTTCATGTTGAACTGACCCTTGACCATGCGCTTCATCATGCGCTCGGTCTGTTCCATCTCCATCGTTTCCTGGGCCTTTTCGACCAAGGCAACGATGTCGCCCATGCCCAGAATACGACCGGCGATCCGGTCCGGCTCGAAGGTTTCGAGCGCGTCCATTTTTTCGCCCAGGCCGACAAAGCGAATGGGCTTGCCAGTGACCGCGCGCATCGACAGCGCCGCACCACCGCGCCCGTCGCCGTCCATACGGGTCAGGACCACGCCCGAGATGCCGACCTTGGCGTCGAACTCTTCGGCGACTTCAACGGCGACCTGACCGGTCAGACCGTCGACGACCAGCAAGGTCTCGCGCGGATCGACCGCGTTGCGGACCTGCTCGACCTCGTCCATCAGGACTTCGTCGATATGCAGTCGACCCGCGGTGTCCAGCATGTAGACGTCATAGCCGCCTAGCGTCGCCTGCTGTTTGGCACGCTTGGCAATGTCGACGGGTTTCTGGCCCGGCACGATTGGCAGGGTATCGACGCCGACCTGCGTGCCCAGAACGGCCAACTGATCCATCGCCGCCGGGCGATAGACGTCGAGCGAGGCCATCAGGACCTTCTTGCCCTCTTTCTCTTTCAGGCGCTTGGCCAGCTTACCGGTGGTGGTCGTCTTACCCGAGCCTTGCAGGCCGACCATCAGGATCGGGGCGGGCGGGTTGTCGATCTTCAGTTTGCCGGGGTCTTCTTCGCCCCGCAGGGTATCGACCAGCGCGTCATGTACGATCTTGACGACCTGCTGACCGGGGGTGATCGACTTGGTGACGGCCTGACCGGTTGCCTGTTCCTGTACCTTCTTGACGAATTCACGTGCAACCGGCAGCGAGACATCGGCCTCAAGAAGCGCAACGCGAACTTCGCGCAGAGCGGTCTTGACGTCTTCTTCAGACAGCGCGCCCTGTTTGGTCAGCCGGTCAAAGACGCCAGAAAGGCGTTCGGATAGATTTTCAAACATGCCTTCGGCCTCCTTAGCCGGTTATCTGGTGGCGCTTCTCAGATAAGAAGCACGGGTTAAATGCACAATTGCCCCCTCCCACTGAATTAGACGTGGGGGTAATGCCAAATGGCATTGCCCCCACGGGCGAAACTCGCTGGTGGGGGGCGATCCCTGAACGACTCAAGGGACCGGAAGGTCAGACGCTTCCGGATGTTTGGATGGGGCTTTAGGCCGATTGATCGTCAGAGTCAACCGCGCGTGCTGGAAGCCAATCATTGACGGCATCGACCATCCGATGAGACCCGTGCCCGCTGACATAGGCGCTGACGATGGGGTGGCGTCCCGCGCTCATGCCTTGGTCGAGGATCAAGACGGGCCGGTGCATCGTGCTGGAGCCGTTGTTGCCGTTCGACGTAGTGGTCTCGACCTCGGCATGTGAAAGGTTGGACAAAACATGCCGTACCGTTTCATAGCCAAAGATGGATTGCCGCCGGATCAGAATGCTGTCGGTTTTGCGGTCCAGAATGACCTGCACGCGGCGAACAAATACGCAGAACGCAATAAATCCCATGCCGCCGCCAAACAGCGCGACGAAAATGCCGGACCGGTCGCCTTCGGCAATCATCGACAGGCCAGCCCCGACAAAGCAGAGAATGAAGAAGACCAGCATAATGCCAATCAGCCACGGCCTGTTGGACAGGATCAGTTGGTTTGGTGTCTTGCACGTCACTTTCATGGCCGGACGCTAACATTGAAATCCCATGCTGTCGTGGCTTGAAATTACCGCCACGGTACGCGATGAGCGCAAAATATTCAGGAGAGTATCATGGACGCCTCATCTGCCTTTCAGGATACATTGCCGCTCAGCTCTGACGCGTTGCTGGCCAAATTGGATGAGTGGGGGCTGGCCTACAGGCTGCACACCCATGTCCCTCTGCGCACGGTGGAGGAGTCAAAGGCGGTTGAAGATCAGTTCATGGTCCCCGGTGAGAGCGCGCTGCGCCTGAAAAACCTTTATCTGCGCGATAAGAAAAAGCGGAACTATCTGGTGACGTTGGAACAAAGCCGAGACATAGACCTTAAGGCGTTGGGCGCGGAACTGGGCGTCGGGAACCTTTCGTTCGGTTCGGCGGATCGGCTGATGCAGAACCTTGGAATTCGGCCCGGCGCGGTCAGCCCGCTGGCGATGATAAACGGTGTGGAAAACAACGTCCGGTTCTTTATGGATGCAGCGGGGCAGCAGGCCGACGTGATTTATATGCACCCGCTGGTCAACGACCGCACCGTTGCAATGGCGCGCGGGGACCTGATGGCGTTTTTCGACCGGATCGGCTGTGACGTGACTTGGCTGCCCTGATCAGGCTCCAAGTGCCTCTTTTAACGCTGCTGCGACATGCGCTGCCGAGGGATTGACGAATAGATGCCCGTCCGCCTCGAACACGGCGTCGTCCAGATTGTCGGGGAAGGCCAGCGGCAGTTCGGTGCAGGCCAGTAGGATCGCGGTTCCGGGCTTGGCGTGTTTGTTGCAATAGGCCACCAGCCGGGCCCGCGCCGTTTCTGATGCGCCGCCGTAGAAATCCGTGTCGATCATATTCTGCATCTCGGCAATCTCGGCGTCCGGCAGGGGCGCGTTGGCATTAATCTGGGCCTTGGCCAACCTATCGGCATAGTTCGATGCCTGCATCGTAACAGTCGTGCCCAGAACCAGGGCCTGCGTGGGTTCGGTTGCGGCGGTTGCTTCGGCTGCGGCGTCGAAGATACTGAGGATCGGCATGGAAACGCCCTGCCGGATCGCGTGCAGGCGCATGTGCGGCGTGTTGGAGGCGATAATGCCGAAATCGCAACCCGCATGTTCCAGGGTCAGCAAGGCATCGCGAAAGACGGCGTCAAAGGTGGCCCAGCTTTCCTCATCCCCGGCGACGCCTCTCAATGAGCGGGTCTTGGCCTGTGTGACAGATTCGATTGTCATGGGCGGGATCGGCAGGGGGGATTCATGACCACGCTCTGCAAAATACTGCCCGGCGCCTTGCGCGATGGCCCTGTAATAATCAACGGTTGAGGCCCAGCCCACACCGCCCAAAATTCCGATTTTCTTCATAATAAACGTCCAGTCTGCGCAATCGTGTTCAATTGCAGACTGGACGTTTGAATATGCAAAGACCAGAGGTCAATCAGGCGGCCAGTTCTGAAACAGCCTGACGCGCGTTGTCCAGCGTGGCTTCGGGGTCCAGTGCCATCTGATCAGCGGCAATAACATCGACAGCGTGAATGCCGATAAAGCCCAGCACGTGTTTGGCATAGTCAGTGGCAAAGTCTATGTCTGACCCCACAGCCGTTCCGCCCGACGCGATGGCCAGTACAGCGCGTTTGCCTTCCAATAGGCCTTTGGGGCCGTTCTCGGTATAGGAAAAGGTCAATCCAACCCTGGCAACAAGGTCTATCCAAGCTTTGAAGGTCGCCGGGACCGAGAAGTTATAGATCGGTAGGCCGATGACGATCGTATCCGCCTGCTGCAACTCTGCTACCAGTTCGTCAGACAGGGAAAGTTGGTCACGCTGAACTTCGTCGCGCTGATCGGCTGGGGTAAAGTTCGCAGCAATCCAGTCCTCGGTCAAAAGCGGCAGCGGAGTCGCCAGATCACGGCGAATGATACGTCCGGCGTTCAGGTGTTTCACGATCCGGTCGGACAAGTCACGGGTGGTAGATCCTTCGCGGCGGGCCGAGGCGTCTATATGCAGGATGGTCTTGGTCATTGGGTTCAGTCCTGATTGAGTAAGGTTTTTCGCTCTGATCCCAATATGATTGTTGCGTCTACGAACAAAACTCTGATACTCCAACAGTGAATGTTGAAATTTGCACAATGGAACCGATGCAATGGACAATTGGGATGAGGTGAGAACCGCCTATCAGGTCGCGCGAATGGGTACGGTCAGCGGCGCGGCCGAAATACTGGGTGTGCATCATGCCACGGTCATCCGGCATATCGATGCAATCGAGGCGCGGTTGGGGATCAAACTGTTCCAGCGTCATGCGCGCGGCTACACCCCCACTGAGGCCGGGGAAGACCTGCTGCGCGTCGCGCAGGCAACCGAAGATCAGTTCAACCAACTGGTCGGGCGCATGAAAGGTCGCGGGGATGATGTGTCGGGCGAGTTGGTTGTAACGTCACTGTCTTCTTTGGCACCCTTGGTCGTTCCGGTCCTGAGCGAGTTTCAACGCGTGCACCCGGACCTGATCGTGCGCTACCTGACCGGCGACAGGTTGTTTCGATTGGAATACGGCGAGGCGCATGTGGCCATCCGTGCGGGCTCGGCTCCTGATCAGCCAGACAATGTTGTGCAACCTTTCATCACGCAGGAAGTCGGTCTCTATGCCAGTAGGGATTATATTGACCGATACGGCAAGCCGGCGACCATCGAGGATTTTGCAAACCACTACTTCGTCAGCACGGATGATGAAAACAGCCGCGCTCCGTTTTCACGCTGGTTACGTCAGACAGTGCCGGTCGAACGGATCACGTTCCGCTGCACGAACAACTTTTGCATTCGCGAGGCAGTGCTGTCCGGCGCAGGTATAGGTTTCATGGCCCGGTGGGAGGCCGCCCGCGATCCGAGTCTGGTCGAGGTCATTAAGCCGATGCCGGAATGGTTCGGCAATTTGTGGCTGGTCACTCATGTTGACCTGCATCGCACGACCAAGGTGCAGGCGTTCCTGACCTTTTTGAAAGAACAATCCAAAAGTTGGTTGCCATGAGCCCGCAAGCCCGTGGCCATTTGGCCATGCTTATTTTTTCAGCGTTGGTGGCGGGCAGTTTCTCATTGGGTTCCATGATCGCCAACAAAATTGCCCCCGAGGTGGTTACGGCGGCACGGTTCGCAATTGCTGCGGTAGTGATCGGGGTTGCTGCGCTTTTGACAACCGGTCTGCCGCGCAGCGCAGCACGAGCGCCCTGGCGCTATCTGGTGCTGGGCGGGCTATTTGCCACCTATTTCGTTCTTATGTTCCATGGCCTGAAAACAGCCCCACCTGTCAGTGCCGCAGCCGTCTTTACCCTGACGCCGGTTCTGTCCGCCGTGGCGGGCTGGGTTTTGCTTCGACAAGTGACCACACCCCGAATGGCGTTGGCGCTTACCATCGGGGCAGTCGGCGCGCTGTGGGTTATTTTCAGGGCGGATTGGCAGGCATTTACGGCCTTCCAGATCGGGACCGGAGAAATCATCTATTTCTGGGGGTGCGTCGCGCATGCGATCTACACACCTATGGTGCGCAAGCTCAACCGCGGTGAACCGGCGGTCGTGTTTGCATTTGGTACGATATTGGCAGGGTGCCTGATGCTGACGCTGTATGGCTGGTCCGACATTCGTGCAACCGATTGGGCAAACCTGCCAATGATCGTTTGGGCCGGATTGCTGTACGTCTCGATTTTTGCCACGGCGGCTAGTTTTGTGCTGGTTCAGTTCTCGGCCCTGCACCTGCCGTCCGCTAAAGTGATGGCCTACACGTATCTTGTGCCCAGTTGGGTGATCCTGTGGGAAATTGCGCTTGGAAATGGTGTCCCGGCTGCATTGATCCTGGTTGGTGTGGTTCTGACCTGTGCCGCGTTGCTCATGCTGTTGCGTCCGGACGAGGTACCTGATGCAAAGCCCGCTCTTGAGGCAGATCAAAGCTGATACATGCGGGTTTTCCTATGCTCGAGCCAAGGAGGGTTGCACCATGTATAACCACATCATGTTTCCGGTTGACCTGCATTTGCCGCCCGAGGTTCGCAAAGCCGCAAATGTCGCCGCCGAAATTGCCAAGTGGCAAGGTGCCAAGATCACAGTTGTGAGCGTCACGGGAACCCAGCCCGGTGACCCCGTCCAAACAGACGCCACAATCGGCGATAACCTACGGGAATTTGCGGATCATCTGGCCAAGAACAGCGGCACAGAAGTCGCCTTTCAAAATATCCATTCGGTTGACGTCGCGGTCGAGGTGGACGCAGATCTGGCCAAGGCAGCGGAAGACATCGGTGCGGACCTGATCGTGGTCGGCACACATGCGCCCCGTATCATGGATTATATCCTATCAAGCCACGCCGGGTATCTGGCCAAGCACGCCCGCGTTTCCGTCTTTGTCGTGCGGTGACTGCGTTATTCTTCTGCAGTCGGTAGCTCGACTTCGAGGAACCGTTCGAACGCGTCTAGGTTTACCGGCTCGAACTGTCCAAACCCTTGCATCCAGACCGACGCGGCCCTCAGCGCGTCGGGCTCAAGCTTACACCACTTTACCCGCCCGCGTTTTTCCTGACTGATCAACCCGGCCTTGGTCAGGATCACCAGATGTTTCGAGATCGCCGCTAAGGACATCTCGAACGGTTCGGCTACGTCGGTCACGGCCATGTCGTCCTCAAGCAACATCGCAAGGATGGTGCGGCGGGTGGGGTCGGCGAGGGCGGCAAAGACTGTATCGAGATCGTTGGACATGGTTCCGCTGAACCACAGCGCCCGGGTTTGGTCAACCATTTGGTTGAATATGCGATTTCAGCGGTTTTGAGCGCAAGTCGTCCGGTGCGGCTGACGTGTCAGGCTGGTGGCGTGAAAGAAAATGAATTAAAAACAAATACTTAAATTGATCTTATCCGAGCGTTCAATGCCGTTGACTCTGCACGCCGTGCCCCTTAGCACCCTACCCAAGACTGTGCGAAGGAAACGCCCGTGACTGATGATGACCAAAAGCAGCGTATGGCGCAGCTTGAGGCCAAGATCGACGCGGCGAAAAAGGCCAAAGAGCCACCCAAGCGCGCAGACAGTGACATATCCGGCGGCGAGCTTGCCTGGAGGATGGTCATCGAAATGGTATCCGGTCTGGGGATCGGATTTGGCATCGGATACGGGCTGGACAGCCTGCTCGGGACGATCCCGATCTTTCTGGTGCTGTTCACATTGCTGGGCCTTGTCGCGGGCGTGAAGGTTATGCTCCGCAGCGCGAAAGAGGTTCAAGAGAAACAAGCGGCGGCGACGGCTGCCGAGAAGGACGAGAGGGACTGAACGTGGCAACTGAGACCACCGCAGCAGAAGGCAGCAGCCTGGTATTCCACCCAATGGATCAGTTCATCGTCAAACCGCTGTTTGGCGACGGTGCAGTTGGCATGTTCACCATCACCAACGTGACCCTGTGGCTGTTCTTTGCGATCGCCGCGGTTGTTCTGCTGCTGGTTCTGCCGACATCAAAGCGCGCGATTGTTCCGACACGTATGCAGTCGGTCGCAGAATTGACCTACGGTTTCGTCTACAAGATGCTGGAAGACATCTGCGGCAAGGAAGGCGTCAAGTTCTTCCCTT
This sequence comes from Ruegeria sp. S263, assembly GCF_056780525.1. NCBI lineage: Bacteria > Pseudomonadati > Pseudomonadota > Alphaproteobacteria > Rhodobacterales > Roseobacteraceae > Ruegeria > Ruegeria sp. S263. The sequence goes on from NZ_CM165558.1 coordinate 1,048,001, forward strand.
ATGTCATGACCCTGTTCATGTTCATTGTCTGCGCCAACTTCCTGGGCCTGATCCCGACCTCGTTCACCACAACCTCGCATTTCGCGGTCACTATCCCGCTGGCGCTGGCCGTGTTCCTGACCGTGACCGTTCTGGGCTTTGTCAAAAACGGTGCCGCGTTCCTGGGCCTGTTCTGGGTCTCCAGTGCGCCTCTGGCGCTGCGCCCGATCCTGGCGATCATCGAGCTGATCTCGTACTTCGTGCGCCCCGTCAGCCACTCCATTCGTCTTGCCGGTAACGTCATGGCAGGCCACGCGGTGATCAAGGTGTTCGCAGGCTTCGCTGCGGTCGCCGTGATCTCACCCGTGTCCGTTCTGGCGATCACCGCAATGTATGGCCTCGAGGTCCTGGTGGCCTTCATTCAGGCCTACGTTTTCACCATTCTGACCTGTGTTTATCTGAAAGATGCGCTGCATCCGTCGCACTAAGGTCCGAACACCCAACATCGAAACTTCCAATTCGTAAGGAGATACATCATGGAAGGCGATCTCGCACACATCGGCGCAGGCCTGGCAGCAATCGGTTCCGGCGCAGCCGCAATCGGGGTGGGCAACGTAGCAGGCAACTTCCTGGCCGGCGCCCTGCGCAACCCTTCGGCGGCTGCTTCGCAGACCGCAACCCTCTTCATCGGTATCGCATTCGCAGAAGCCCTGGGGATCTTCGCATTCCTGGTCTCGCTGCTGCTGATGTTCGCCGTATAATCTGCGGAACCTGATCCTTACGCGCAGGTGGGCCCAAGCCATAGCGGTCCACCTGTTGTAAAGACAAGTTTCCGACGGAGGATATCATGGCGACTGAACCCCTTACAAAAGAGGTAGCTGGCTCGTGCGTCGACTCCTATGGCTCTGCCATCGGGATGCCGCAGCTCTGCTTCGATTGGTTCCCCAACCAGATTTTCTGGCTGGTCATTACGCTGGTCGTCATCTTTCTGGTCCTGTCTCGCGTGGCTCTGCCCCGCATCGCGGCAATCCTGGCTGAACGTCAGGGGACCATTACAAATGACCTGGCTGCGGCCGAAGATCTGAAGGCCAAGGCGGTCGAGGCCGAAGAGGCCTATAACAAGGCGCTGGCCGATGCCCGTTCTGAGGCACAGCGTATCGCAGCGGAAGCCCGTGCTGAAATTCAGTCCGGTCTGGATGACGCGATTGCCAAGGCGGACGCGGAAATCGCTGCAAAGGCGGCTGAATCGGAAAAGGCAATCGCCGAAATCCGTGCAGGTGCGCTGGAAAGCATTCAAGTGGTTGCCAAGGATACGGCGGCTGAACTGGTTACTGCACTGGGCGGCGAGGCGGATGCCAAAGCCATCGACAGTGCAATTGACGCGCAGACGAAAGGATAAGTGACATGCGGAATACTCTTGCCCTTATCCTGACCGTCGGTGCAGCTAGCCCGGCGTTTGCGGCCAAAGGTCCGTTCTTCTCGCTTGGCAACACGGATTTTGTGGTCCTTCTGGGCTTCATCGTGTTCATCGCGGTCCTGTTCTATTTCAAGGTCCCCGGCATGATCGGTGGCGCGTTGGACAACCGTGCCGAGGGCATCAAGTCCGAACTGGACGAAGCCCGCGCCCTGCATGAAGAAGCGCGCAGCCTGCTTGCCTCGTATGAGCGTAAGCAGCGTGAAGTGCAAACGCAGGCAGACGCTATTGTTGCGGCGGCCAAGGACGACGCGGCTCTGGCTGCTGAACAAGCCAAGGTCGATCTGGAAAAATCCATCGCACGCCGCCTGGCGGCTGCGCAGGATCAGATTGCATCGGCTGAGGCTTCGGCTGTGAAAGAAGTCCGTGATCAGGCCATCACCGTTGCAGTTTCCGCAGCAAACACGGTTCTGGCCAAACAGATGACTGCCACGCAAGCCAACAAGCTTATCGACGCGGCAATCGCCGATGTGCGCGAAAAGCTGCACTAAGATGTTGCGCAATCCGAACAAGAAACCCGGCCGTTGAGCCGGGTTTTTTGTTTGTCACAGTTCGGATGGGGTATTGCCACTCATTACCCCGGCAACCTGCTGAGGGCGCTTTCGTAATCCGGCGAGGCCACAAACAATTCCGGCAAATCCGCCAGTGCCCTGTCGATGGGGTCATAAACCTGAGCAGCCTTCGCCAAAACTTCGTCAGGGATAGACTTGCGCGCCCGTTCAGCCCGCTCTGGCAAAGTGAACTTCAATCCCAGAAAATCTTGGACATCTTCTTGTTTGCGCCAGATCGCATCGTAGCTGAGGCACAGAACAGGGACATCCTGAAACGTGCCCCATCGCCTCATCTGTTCGACCTGATTGAGAACATCAAATTCGAACAGATCATCGAATGTGCCCTTGGCATGAAGGTGTTCAAAGTGCTGGTCTACCCAATCCCGCCCAAATCTCTCCAACGCGGAATAGACGGAAAGGGCAGAGTCTTTCGTGGGGCCAAAACAGAACAGAACCTTGACGTTTTCGCGGCCCTTCAGGCCAGCCGGAAAATCATGGGTCTTGATCAGAGATCCCGCAGGCAATTCAGCCGTTGCCAATTCCGGTTCAAACCCTGCCTTTGGTTTTCGGAACCAGCGGCGACGCTTGCAGGCCACCCAAAGCGCGTCAAACATTAGCGTACTGCCCGATCTGCCATTGCTGGCCACAATTATGCAGGGGTCATCTTTGCTGTTCAGGCCGAAAGTAAGTTTGGACATGTTGATAATCAGGGTTCCCACACGGGTTCGGGGTCTACCGGCAGTAGATGTCTAACTTTCGGCAAAAGGTCCAGCGATTAGCCGAAGTCTCGTGCCGGCCTGTCAGTCCGCGTGTGACTTTAAAGCTGCTCGGAAACGCACCAAAGCGCCCTTAAGCCTGTCCGGTTTCGTGATCCAGCCTTTGCTGCGCGATCGCCTCGTTACGGAGGGCCTTCTGGTGGTCTTCCATACATTGCCGCACAAAGCTCAGGTGACGATGTACTGCTTCTCTGGCACCTTCCGGATCGCGGGCCTGAAGCGCGGCGTTGATGTCTCGGTGCTGATCTAGAATAGCCTCGCGCGTGGTGCGCTGGTTGAACATCATTTGGCGATTGTAGAAAACACCTTGCCGCAGCAAGTCAAACATGGATCGCATCATGTGCAGCATCACGACGTTATGGCTTGCGTCGATGATGGCCATATGAAACTGGGCGTCCAGATGCGCTTCGTCTTCCGGGGCATTGCGCGTGTGGGCGGCTTCCATTTTGTCAAAGATCGTCTGAACGACCTTCAAATCGCTTTCCGACCCCAGTCGCGCCGCGCGCTCGGCTGCCAACCCCTCCATATCCCGGCGGAAAGACAGATAGTCCGAAACCGCCTCATCATGGCTGCTGAACAGTCGGATCAGGGCGGGGGAAAAGGCCGATCCCAAAACCTCGGCCACATAGATGCCGGATCCGGCTTTTGCGGTCAGCAAACCTTGGTCCTGCAACTCGGAAATCGCCTCGCGCAGGGATGGACGGGACACGCCCAGTCGTTCAGCCAGTTCACGCTCGGCCGGAAGGCGCTCGCCGGGGCGTAGGATGCCTCGCAGGATCAGCAATTCGATTTGCCGCACCACCGCTATTGAGAGCTTTTCGGTCTGAACTTTTTGAAAGGGCATGAGGATGTCGTTTTGAGAATTGGTCAAATCATATGACCACGGTTTGCGGGGCGGTTCAAGAAGAGCAGATCACAGGGTTCAAAACATTAGGTCAGCAATATTGACATTAATGTGTGAGTCACTAGTGTTCACCCATTCAAGAGCGGAGGAGGCTCATGACCAACCACGAGTTGTTTGCAACGCGGGCGTCGCGCATGAAGGCGTCGGAAATTCGCGAATTGCTGAAGCTGCTGGATCAGCCCGGAATCATTTCCTTTGCAGGCGGAATTCCGGACCCGGCCTTGTTTCCCGCAGACGCATTCTCGCAGGCTTTTCAGGTTGCGCTTAGTCCAGAAAAAAAGGCGCAGGCCCTGCAGTATTCGGTCAGCGAAGGCTATGCCCCGTTGCGCGAATGGCTTGTCGACCACATGCGCGAGATCGGCGTTGTCTGCGACATCGACAACATCCTGATCACATCCGGGTCACAGCAAGCGTTGGACTATTTGGGTAAGCTTTACCTGTCGCCCGGCGATACGGCGCTTGTTGGTTGGCCGACATATCTGGGCGCGCTGGCTGCATTCAACGCCTATGAGCCACGGTTCGACCGGCTAAGCGTGAATGGCAACCGGGGTGCTGATGAATACGTCGCCGCTGCCGGGGCCGGCAGGGTCAAGTTTGCCTACCTGTCTCCGGATTTCGCCAACCCAACGGGCGAGACCATGGATTTGCGGGGCCGCGAGGCTTTGCTGGATCTTGCTGAGGACTTGAATTGCGCCGTGATCGAAGACGGGGCGTATCAGGCGTTGCGATATGAAGGGGAAGCGATCCCACCGATTTTAGCATTGGAGCTGGCGCGGAAAGGGGCGATCGAAGACTGTCGTACAATCTATTGCGGTAGTTTCTCCAAGACGCTGTCGCCGGGCCTTAGGGTCGGGTGGGTTGTTGCGGCCAAGCCCGTGATCTCTCAACTGGTGCTGATGAAGCAGGCTGCTGATCTTCACTCGGCGACCATTAACCAGATGGCGATCGACCAAGTGGCTCGGGCGTGTTTCGACACGCATATCCCAATGCTGCGACAGACTTACGGCGCGCGCCGGGGAGCGATGCTGGATGCGTTGGAAGAATACATGCCGGATGGGGTGGAATGGACGAAGCCCGAAGGGGGGATGTTTGTCTGGCTGACGCTGCCTGTTGGTACTGATGGTGCCGCATTGCTGTCCCGCGCTTTGGAAACGGTCAAAGTGGCCTTTGTTCCGGGTCAGGCATTTTTCCCAGATGGCTCGGGTGCAAACACGATCCGTTTGAGCTTTTCAAATTCGGACGAGGCGACAATTCGTGAAGGCATACGTCGCTTGGGTGAGGTCTTGCAGGCCTGAATGCGCAATAAGGGTCTGTTAACCAATTCCGGCCATTGAGCGGGGTATGAAACGGCTTCTGACTTTGCTGCTGATGTTGGCCGCTTGTTCGGCTGGCACACCGCAATTCCGCGATGTTCCGGCCACTCGTATTGCTGTCAACGGCAGCGTTTTTGACGTACGCGTGAGAGGAGAGTTGGCCGAGGCGGTGCGGATCAACACGCAATATGCCCCGCGCTTGGGCCCAATCCGCGATCGCGCAGCCCTTGCGATGGCACAGGTATCTGGCTGCCCGATTCTTGATGTTCTGGGTGATGCAGCCGTCACGGTCGGCGTTTTGGGGTGTGACCGTCAGGCCGGTGAACGCTTGTTGCTGACCTCGATTTCCGTGCCAAACTACGAATGTATTGATTTTGGCACCTATGAAAGTTCAGGTGACGGCGGTTATCAGGTTTTTGAGTGTACGCCCTATTGATACAGACTGAGGCCGGCGGAAATCAGCAAGATATTGTGGATAACTCATGCCGATATCCCATATCCTGCGCAACCTCGTTGACTCAGCCCCAATCTGTTGCGCAGACTTCCAGATATAGGAATCATGGGACCCGTCGCCTTTGCGCTTTAGCAAACTCAAACTCACCGGCTTCAAAAGCTTTGTTGATCCGACCGACCTGATCATCGCGGACGGGTTGACCGGAGTTGTGGGTCCAAATGGCTGCGGCAAGTCCAATCTCCTGGAAGCGTTGCGTTGGGTGATGGGGGAAAACCGCCCCAAATCCATGCGCGGTGGCGCGATGGAGGATGTGATTTTTGCGGGGGCGGCCACACGTCCCGCTCGCAACTTTGCCGAAGTTGTTTTGACCATGGACAACTCGGAACGGCTGGCCCCGTCAGGGTTCAATGACACCGATCAGCTTGAGATCGTACGCCGTATCACCCGCGATGTGGGCAGCGCCTATAAGACAAATGGCAAGGACGTGCGGGCGCGCGATGTGCAGATGCTGTTTGCCGATGCGTCCACGGGGGCGCATTCACCCGCGCTTGTGGGTCAGAACCGCATCGCCGAATTGATCAACGCCAAACCTCGCGCGCGTCGGCGTATCCTGGAAGAGGCTGCGGGGATCTCCGGTCTGTACCAGCGTCGGCACGAGGCCGAGTTGAAGCTGAAAGGTACTGAATCCAACCTGACGCGCGTCGATGACGTGCTGGAACAGCTTGGAACGCAGCTTGCGCAGTTGGCCCGACAAGCGCGCCAGGCTGCCCGGTATCGCGAGATTGGCGAACAGTTGCGGCAGGCCGAGGGGATGCTGCTGTATCGCCGCTGGAAAGAGGCCGACATGGCCCGCCAGCAGGCCGAAGAAAAGCTGCGCGAGCGCATTACCGAGGCGTCCCGCGCCGAGGCCGAAGCGCGTGAAGCGGCGGCCAAACGCGCCGAGATCGAGCAAACTCTGCCCCCTCTACGCGAGGAAGAGGCGATTGCCGCTGCCGTGTTGCAACGCCAGCAGGTGCAGCGCGATCAACTGGCCGACCAGGAAACACGCGCGCGGCAGACGATCGAAACCTTGACCAACCGCATTCAGCAGTTGGGTAACGATATTGAGCGTGAGGCCGGTCTGAACCGCGACGCAGGTCAGATGATCGAACGGTTGGAATGGGAGGCGAGAGAGCTTGCCAAGGCCACCGAAGGACATGACGAGAAAGTCGCCGAAGCCGCCGAGATTGCGCGCGAGGCAGCGTCTGTCCTGCAGGACCGCGAGGATCACCTCTCGCAGGAAACCGAGGATATGGCCCGTCTTGTCGCCCGGCACCAGTCGGCGCAGCGTTTGGTTGAGGACAGCCGCAAGACGCTGGCCCGGTCTGAGGGTGAAGAAGAAAAAGCCCGTGTTGCGGTGGACGAAGCCCGTGACGCACTAAGCCGCGCAACCGACGCGTTCGAGGCCGCTCAGGAGGGTGAGGAAGAAGCCCGAGAATTTGCTGAGGCCGCCGAAGAAGCCCTGGCCGCTGCGGATGAGTTGCGCACCGAAACACAGGCCCGAGAGGCCGAGGCCCGTGCCCAACGGTCCGAAGCTGAAGGTGAGCTTGGCGCCATTCGCGCCGAAACCGCGGCCCTTGCGAAACTGGTCGAACGTGACACGGCCGAAGGCGGGCAGGTGCTTGACCTGCTGCGCGTTGCACCGGGTTACGAAAAGGCGCTGGGTGCGGCGCTGGCCGATGATCTGCGCGCGCCTCTGGTCGAAGGTGACGGACCGTCCGGCTGGGTTCAGGTTGCCGGATACGATGCCGATCAGCCCCTGCCAGACGGCGCAGAGCCGCTGGCGCTGCATGTCTCAGGGCCGGACCGTCTGAGCCGCCGGATTGCTCAGATCGGGTTGGTCGACGCAGAACAAGGTGAGCGGTTGCAGGCCTCGCTGCAACCAGGGCAACGTCTGGTGTCGCGCTCGGGCGACTTGTGGCGCTGGGACGGGTTCCGGGCCTGGGCCGAGGACGCGCCAAGCGCGGCTGCCCTTCGGTTGGAGCAACTGAACAAGCTGGAAGCGCTGAAACAGGAATTGGCCCGGACCGAAGCGCAAGCCGATGGCGCACGCGCGGCGCATGAGGCCCTGTCGCAGCAACTGGCGGATGTCACCGAAGCGGACCGCCGAGCGCGTGAAGCCCGCCGTGCTGCTGATCAGCGTATGGCAGAAACTGCTCGGCAACTCAGCCGGGCCGAGGCCGACCGCAATCTGGCACAGGGCAAGCTTGAGACTTTGACCCTTGCCGTCGACCGCCACAAGGAAGACGCCATGTCTGCCCGCGCCCAACTGCGCGAGGCCGAGGGTGCGCTGACCGGTTTGGGTGATCTGGACAGCGCCCGCGCGCAGGTTGAGGACATCAAACAGACAGTCGAGGCCGCGCGGATCACGATGCTGACCCACCGTTCGACCCATGATGAGCTGCGCCGCGAAGGAGAGGCCCGAACCCGGCGCACACAAGAGGTGACCAAAGACCTGAGCGGGTGGCGGCACCGTCTGGACAGTGCCGAGAAGCGAATTTCGGAACTGGCAGAGCGCAAGGAAAGCTCGGAAGACGAGCTGTCCGAAGCCATGGCCGCCCCCGGTGAAATTGCCGAGGCGCGCGAAGAACTCAACGAGTTGATTGAAACGGCCGAAGCGCGTCGGGCCGAGGCTTTGGATAAGCTGGCTCTGGCCGAAACCCAGCAGCGCGAAGTTGTCATGGCCGAGCGGGATGCAGAGCGCGTCGCGTCCGAAGCCCGCGAGACCCGAGCGGCTGCCGAGGCACGGTGTGATGCCGCCAAAGAAGGGGTGACCGCGGCGGCTGAACGCATTGCCGAAGATCAGCAACTGACCCCGAACCAGTTGTTGAATCAGTTGGACGTGAACCCCGACCAGATGCCCGCCGCCGACGCGCTTGAGGCCGAGGTCAACCGCCACAAACGTCAGCGCGACGCGATGGGCGCGGTGAACCTGCGCGCCGAAGAAGACAGCAAAGAGGTTCAGGAGGAATTCGACACGCTGAACGGTGAAAAGGCTGATCTGGAAGAGGCGATCAAGGCGCTGCGCAGCGGTATTGCCAGCCTCAACCGCGAAGGGCGCGAGCGTCTGCTGACGGCGTTTGAACAGGTGAATTCGAACTTCGCCATGCTATTCAAGCACCTGTTTGGAGGCGGCGAGGCCAATCTGGTCATGGTCGAAAGCGATGATCCGCTGGATGCCGGGCTTGAGATCATGTGCCAGCCGCCGGGCAAGAAGCTCTCGACCCTCAGCCTGTTGTCGGGTGGGGAGCAAACTCTGACCGCGACCGCGCTGATCTTTGGCGTCTTCCTCGCCAACCCCGCGCCGATCTGTGTGCTGGACGAGGTCGACGCGCCTTTGGACGACGCCAACGTGACGCGCTTCTGCGACTTGCTGGACGAGATGTGCCGCCAGACCGACACGCGGTTCCTGATCATCACCCACCACGCGGTGACGATGGCAAGGATGGACCGGCTGTTCGGCGTGACCATGCAGGAACAAGGCGTCAGCCAACTGGTTTCCGTCGATCTGAAGAAGGCCGAGCAGATGGTCGCCTGACCGCTCACTGCATCGTGACGCCTGTTGCGGGTCTTTCACGATAGGGTCGCGGTATGACCCGATATCTGATCCTCGTCCTGCTGATCGCTGGCCCCGCCAGCGCCGCCGATTGGCCGACCAAACCCGGAGACACCCCCCTGTCGCCCGAAGAGCTGGACGCGTTGGCGGGTCAAACTTTCACCTTCTACGATGACGGTCAGGCTGCATTCTCGGCCGGGGGTGCCTACTCCTATACCTACGCCAGCGGCGACGCGGCCTTTGGCACCTATTCCATCGCCGAAGACGGCAGCGTCTGTATCGCCTATCGCAACGGATTCAGTCGCTGTGATCTGTACGTGCGCAGTGGAGAACGCTTGATCCTGATTGATGAGAAAGGCGATCGGTATCCGGTCAGGCCGGAGTGACTGATCCATCAGGAAAAAGCTGTCTCCAATCGTTTTAGCGAACTTTGAGGCCACACTTCATCGAATGTGTAAAATTCTTTGAAGGCGGGAATCTCCTCGCTGAGTGGTACCCAAGCTTGTTTGCTGTTCGTGAAAATCTGCGCATCCGGAGGACATTGATCCGGGTTGTCCAATGTCCCAACACGCACGTACTTTAACTTGCCAAGACGGATCATGTAGCTGCTGAACACGGCGACGCCACAATTCTTGCAACGCGTAATAATCTGGCCTTTACCGCTTGGCGTGGAAAGTTCGTGTTCAGTGATCGGCCCCTCAAGCTGCACGCGGTCAGCCTCAATAATGGCGTTCAAGACATAAGCCGCTCCGGTTTGTCGCTGGCATTCGTTACAGTGACAGCAATGGACGAACATAGGTGGTGTCGTCATCTGATACGTTACGGCTCCGCAGCCGCATTTTCCCTTGATCATTGTTTCCCCCAAGTTGTCGTTTGCATTCGTGCCATCGTCTTTATTCGACCAGTTCATAGTGTTTGATCGAACGCGACTCGACCAACTCTGTCTCTGCGGGATCGATGTGCGGACTCTGGTAGTCTTCGCCGACAAACGCCTTAAGTGACTCTAGATTTTCCCACACCATAACAAAGCTGAATTCTCGGGGTGTGTCGGTGCGCGCAGCCCCAGGAAATACTTGAACCATGCCCTTGGTGCTTCGCATCAAGGGGATCGCTGTTTCATGGAAGAATTTGCTGAACTCTTCTTCTTTGCCCGGCCGAGTCACGACCTGAAAAATGCGCATGATCATTCTTCCATCCTCCGAAAAGTTTGGTTCCTGCATGCACGAGCGCCTCAGCTTCTAGGACCATATCATTTTGTAACGACCTTGTCTTATCAGGGCACAAGCCAGACACCGCGTCACAACCGCCCCAACAACTCTGCCGTCGGCCACGCATCCGCAGGCAGACCCAGCCGTTGTTGCTCGGCCTGAACGGCCGCCCGTGTCCCGGCCCCCAGAATGCCGTCGATCTTGCCTACATCATGGCCGCGTGCCTGAAGTTTGGTTTGTAGCTGCTTCATCTGTGCGCCTGTCAAACCCTGTGTTGGATTCCCGGCGTCATAGATTTGGGCACCTTCCAGACGGGTGCCGAAATAGGCGGCGGTCAGGACGTAGACAAAGCTCTGGTTCCATTCGAAATAGACGTCCAAATTGGGATAGGCCAGAAACGCCGGTCCCTTGTGTCCCTGCGGCAGGATCAGTGACGCAGGCAGATTGGCCAGCGAACCGTTTCGGGCCTGTACTCCCATCGCCTGCCAGTCCGAGACCGGGCGCGGCTTGCTCGGGCCGGACAGGGACCAATCCATTTGGTCCGGAACCGCGACCTCCTGCAGCCACGGCTGACCTGGTTGCCACCCAAGATGCGACAGCATTTTTGCGCCGGACATTAGCGCATCCGGGGCCGAGGTTTTCAGCGAAACCGTCCCGTCTCCGTCGCCGTCCACGCCATTGTCCAGAATATCCTGCGGTAGCATTTGAACCATGCCGATCTCACCCGCCCACGCGCCGGTCGTTCGGGCGGGGTCGAAATTGCCCTGACTGTACAATTCCAGCGCCGCAAATATCTGAGGGCGGAACAGTTCGGGCCGGCGGCAATCATGGGCCAATGTCACCAGTGCGTTGCGGGTGTTGAAATCCCCCTGAACCGCTCCGTAGTCGGTTTCAAACGCCCAGAATGCCAGCAACACGCCGCGTGATACCCCATATTCCCGCTCAATCCGGTCAAAAACAGCGTCGTATTTGTGTGACATGGCCTGCCCGCGATCTATACGGTTTTGCGAGATCAGGCGGCGAGAGAAATCAATGAATGGTTTCTGAAAGACGCCTTGCGCGCGGTCAGCTCTGAGAACGGCGCCATCCTGCTGAACACCTTGAAAGAAAGCGTCGATAGTAGATTTATCAAACCCGTTGTCCACCGCCTCGGTCTTTAGCCCATTCACAAAGGAATTGAACCCGCCACCACATTGGGCAAAGGCGGGTGTGATGAATAGGGTGGTTGCAACAAGACCAGAAAGAAAACGCATGGGTGGCACCGTCAGAGAATAAAACTAAGCCCAGCCCACACCGACACGAGGCCCAGCGCAAGCCCCCAAACGGTCCACAGCATGTTACATGCGCGGAAAACCTCCGGTGCACCGATCTCACGCGGGGCGTCACCGTTGACCCATGCCAAATCCCGAAGCCTTCCATCATAGCTGCGCGGCCCGGCAAGTGCGACGTTCAGGGCACGGGCCATGGCGGCCTCGGGCCAGCCTGCGTTTGGCGAGATATGGCGCCGCGCGTCTGAGGTGATTCCTTGCCACTGCGCCCATTGACCAGATTGCACGACGATCATGACGCTGGTCAGGCGGGCAGGGATCAGGTTCAGAACATCATCCAGACGGGCGGCGGCCCAACCAAACTCAAGATATTTTTCTGAGCGGTAGCCGATCATGCTGTCGGCCGTGTTGACCGCCTTGTAGATCAGCAGACCCGGCAGCCCGGCAACCAGAAACCAGAAGGCGGGCGCAATGACACCGTCGCTCAGGTTTTCGGCGGCACTTTCGATCGCTGACCGCGCGACCTGTGCCTCGGTCATGTCGCGTGTGTCCCGTGAGACAATCATGGCCACTTTCGCGCGCCCTTGGTCAAGCGAGGCGTTCAGCCCCTCGGCCACATCTCGCACATGCGTCACAAGGGATTTCTGCGCCAAGAGAATGGCGCAGATCACAAGCTCAACCAGGGGGCCAAGCATGGCCAGTGCGCCTCCGAGTATCATTGCGCCGATGACCAGTAGGACGACCACGGCGACCCCTTTCAGGCGCCGGTGCCCGCCACTATTCAATCGTTTGTCCAGCAGGCCGATAAGGTTACCGATCATCACCGCGGGGTGCCTTACCCGAGACCACACCCAATCTGGCTCCCCCAGTGCCGCGTCCAGGCACATGGCGCAGACCAGCAGAAAAGCGGTGCTCACAGCGCGGCCTCCAGCCGTGCCCAGCCATTTGCAGGTGGAAGCCCCAGCCGCAGGTAGGTTTGCGAATAGGGGAAGATGCGGCTCCAGATATGCGCATGGGCCAGACGGTCTTGCCAATCGGCGGCCTTGTCGACCGCATAAAGACGGAACAGCGTGGTTCCCCCCACAAGCCTCGCACCCTTCCGCGTCAGAAGGGTATCCAGCCTGATTGTTTCCTCGGTCAGGCGTTGGCGTGTGGCGTCGGCCCAAGCTGTATCGCTCAGGGCTCGTTCTCCGATCTGCAGGGCGGGACCGGAAACGGCCCAAGGTCCGGTCAGGTCGTTCAGGCGGGCAATCAGGTTCGGGTCGCCGATTGCGAAGCCAAGGCGTAATCCCGCCAACCCCCAGAACTTGCCAAAGCTTTTCAGTACGATCACACCCGGTTTGGTCCCCAAATGGATCAGGGACGCTTCGGGGCTGACATCGCAAAAGCTTTCGTCAATCACGGTTAGCGGGGCATTTGCGTCGGCTTCGGTCCATATCCGCCCATCAGGGTTGTTAGGATGCACGATAACGCGGGCTTCGGTCGGACCGTCGGACTGAACTGACCATCCATGCGTTGAAAAAGCGGCTGCGTGTTCATTGTAGGTGGGCGGCGTGATGTGAACCCGCCCGCGCGGTGCAAGATCGGGTATGCGTGCAATCAGGGCGGAAGCGCCAGGTGCGGGTAAAATATCAGCCTCGTCAGGAACGGACCAAAAACGCCGCGCGGCACTGGTCAGGCGTTCAAACGCGCCGTGATCGGGAAGCGCGCTCCAATCCGAGGGCGTCAAACCCGTGACATCATAGGGATGCGGATTGATCCCGGTCGAAAGATCCATCCAATCGCCGCGTGCCCCACCATAGGATTCGATTGCCCCGTCTAGCCCGCCGCCATGATCCCGTTTGGATCGGGGGTTCAAGATATCGTTATGGGTTGCCATCGTGAAGCTCGTTGGAATCCTTGATTTCGGTCCGTTTCAAGCGGATTTTCGCCGTCGGCACAAGCAAATCCACGCGATCCGGAAGCCCTGCAGATACCGTTAACAGTTTGTTAAGGAAATCGCGTGATCACAAATTACAGGGGCCAGCACTGTTTGTTCTACCTAGCCCCGAGGTTGTCGCTGATGAATGTTTTGATTGTAGAGAGTAACCCCGATCTTGGTCGGGTCTGGAAAAGGCATCTGGAGCGTCAGGGCGCTGAGGTCACGCTTGTGGCCGGGCAAGAGGCCGCGATCCTTGCGCTTTATGGCGCAGAGTTTGACATCATTGTGTTGGACCTTGTGCTGGAAACCGGCAGCGCTCTGGCTGTTGCCGACTTCGCCAGCTATCGCCGCCCCGAAGCGCGGGTGATATTTGTCACCAACACCACGTTTTTCTCGGATGGGTCGATTTTCGCGCATAGCCCAAATGCCTGCGCCTATGTCCAAAGTGAAACGCCGCCAGAGGATCTGGCGGCGATGGTTGAACATTACGCGGCGGGTCGCTGACCGCGACCGTGTGGTTCCATGTAGTCCAGCATGGGGTTCACCGGGATAATCCGATGCGGATTTATACTGTCGTGACTATAGTGGTAGTGCCGCACAATATGGTTCATGTTCACGGTCTGAGCGACACCGGGCCATTGATAAAGCTCGCGGGTATAGGCCCACAGGTTCGGGTAATCGACCAGACGGTTTCGGTTGCACTTGAAATGCAGGTGATAGACGGGGTCGAACCTGATCAAGGTTGTGAACAGCCTCCAATCAGCTTCTGTAACGCGATCTCCCATAAGATACCGATGGGTGCTCAGGCGGTTTTCCAGCCAGCCCAGTGTTTCAAATAGCGGCCCAACAGCCGCGTCATACGCTTGCTGACTGGTTGCGAACCCTGACTTGTACACGCCGTTGTTGACGTCAGAATAGATACGCGCGTTGACCTCTTCGATATCGTCACGCATAGCCTCGGGCCAGTAATCGTCGGTGTTTCCTGTGATCCCGTCGAAGGCCGAGTTGAACATGCGGATGATCTCGGAACTTTCATTCGAAACAATGGTTTCCTGGGTATTGTCCCATAGAATTGGCACCGTAACGCGGCCCGAATAGGCGGGATCGGCCTTGGTATAGACTTGATGGGCGAACTCCAACCCAAAGAGCCCGTCCCCTGTGGCGCCATGGTCGTCTGTTTCAAACGTCCAGCCTTTGTCCATCATGTCAGGATGTACCACTGAAACCGAGATAAGGTCAGTCAACCCCTTCAATTCGCGAAAGATCAACGTGCGGTGTGCCCACGGGCAGGCGAGGCTGACATAGAGGTGATAGCGATTCGGTTCGGCCTTGAAGCCCCCCTTGCCGGACGGACCTGCGCTGCCGTCTGCCGTTATCCAATTGCGAAACTGCGCTGCACTGCGTTTGAACGCCCCGCCTGTGGACTTGGTGTCATACCATGTGTCGTGCCACTTGCCGTCGACCAACAGGCCCATGCTCTGATCCTCCGAATTGAGATGTCAAAGAACATAGGCGGTCGCCTTAAAGGTTCCTATGCGAGGCGACGCGCATATTGCCTGCGCCTGCGCACAAGTCCGGTTGGGATTTCCGTGCAACAGGTTGAAATCCAAACGCTCTTGGTGACCAGCTTTACTGGATTTTTACATTCTGACCCTCACAATAGGACTCTGCTGCGGGGGAAATTTGCAATGACGACCTATGTTTCAAAGGAAATGAGTGCCGAATTGGATGCGGCACGAATCGCAGGATTGAAAAAGACAAGCCGACTTCGTGTTCAATTTGGCGACAATACGTTCAAAGTCCTGCGATTGTGGAAGGATGGCTTTACCGTCGAAGCTGAAACGACACCTCAGCTTCGTGGTCTGGTCGATATTTATGATGGCGCAAATCACCTCTACCAGTGCCTGATCATCGCGGATCAGGACGAAGCCGGTGAAATGCGGTATGAATTCAAGCGCAGCACTGCTGCCTCGGACAAGGCTCCGCTGGATTTCTACCGCGATCCCGATGCTCCGATAGCCTTGCTGGGGCATAAGGACTAAGCCTTAGCCCAAAGGATCAATCGTTGGGCTTGGATTCACTGCAAGTCAGAAAAGGCCTGTTTCAGCCTGTTGCAAGCTTCTTCCACGCGGCTGCGCTGGGTTGCCAGATTGAACCGCTCGAACGTCTCGCCGCCCGGACCAAATCCGGGGCCGGGCGAGGTCGCGATCTTGGCGTCCTCACGCAGGCGGCGGATAAATTCAGGGTGATCCATTCCGGTTCCTGAAAAATCGACCCAAGCCAGAAAAGTCGCCTGAAGTGGCATGGACCACAGGCCGGGGATATCTGCGATGGCTGCGTCAAAAAGCTTTCGGTTACCGTCAAGATGCGCAACCTGTTCGTCGACCCATGCGGCGCCTTCGGGCGAATAGGCCGCCATGATCATCGCCACGCCCAAAGCGCTGGGCGCATAGTCAAGGGTGCCGAGGCGATGGACCATCGCCGCGCGCAGTTTTGGGTCGGGAATGATCATGTTGCCGGTGCGTTGACCCGCAATGTTGAACGTCTTGGAGGCCGCCGTCAGGGTCACCGTCCACGGTCGTGCAGCGGGCGCGGCCACGTCCATGGGGACAAAGGTGCTGCCGGGGTAGACCAGGTCATGGTGAATCTCATCAGAGACCAACACAAGGCCATTGCGTTCAGCAAAGGCTGCCACAGCGCGCAACTCATCCGCAGTCCAAACCCGACCGGAGGGGTTCTGGGGTGAACACCACAGAAGCATCTTTTCTGTCCCGTCCAAGCGCGACTGCGCGTCGTCCAGATCAATCGTGTAACTGTCGCCCTGTCGTGCCAGCGGGCATTCCACCACGCGGCGGCCGGATTTGTTCACCTTGTGGGCGAACTCATGATAGACGGGCGTGAATATGACCACGCCGTCCCCGGGCTCGGTCCACACATCCAGACACAGCGCGATCGCATTGCCCAGCCCTTGCGAGGTCAGGACCCAATCTGTGTCAATGTCCCATGCATGACGGTTTTTCATCCACCATTGGACCGAAGTCAGATAGTCAGGGTGCGCCCACGAATACCCGAAAACACCGTGATCCGCGGCCTTTCGAACGGCTTCGATAACGCAGGGTGCGCTGGGATAATCGGAATCTGCCGTCCACATCGCCAGCCCGTCCTGCGGTGAAATACCGTAGAGTTTCTCTAGCTTGTCCCATTTTGAGCTATAAGTGCCCCGGCGGTCGATCAGGTCGTTGAACGTCATGTCTTCTCCATCTGTCGGCTGGAAAGCTAGCTACAATTTTGGCAGGTGCAAGGGGGGCGTTGCGGCGGGGCGTGTGATGGCCTAAATCAACCCCATGAAACGCTCAATTCTTATTCATCCCGACCCCCGACTGAAAAAGGTCTGCGCCCCGGTGACCGACCTGTCGGACGAGCTGCGTCAACTGGCCGATGACATGCTGGAAACCATGTATGACGCCCCCGGTATTGGGCTGGCCGCGCCGCAGATTGGCGTGCTGGATCGGCTGATCGTGATGGACTGCGTCAAGGAAGAGGGCGAGGAACCGCGCCCGCTGATCATGTTCAACCCCGAGATCATCGCATCGTCGGACGAAACCAACGTCTATGAAGAAGGTTGCCTGTCGATCCCCGAGCAATTTGCAGAAGTGACCCGACCCAAAGTCGTCGAGGTGGCGTGGATTGACCGCGACGGCAATGCGCAGCAGGAAACATTCGATGACCTCTGGGCGACCTGCGTGCAGCACGAGATTGACCATCTGAACGGCAAGCTGTTCATCGACTATCTAAAACCGCTGAAACGCCAGATGATCACGCGCAAGATGCAAAAGCTGAAACGTGAAAAGGCGCGCGCATGACCGTTCGTACCTGTCTGCCATGGCCCGACAAGCGCCTGCGTACCAAGGCAGAGGTTGTGAGCGAAATCACCGACGATATCCGCGCGATCTGGGATGACATGGTCGACACGATGGAGGCGATGCCCGGCGTGGGCCTTGCTGCGCCTCAGATCGGTGTGATGCTGCGGTTGGCGGTCGTGGATGGTTCGACCGAGCGGGGCCGGGCCGTGCGACTGGCGAATCCCGAGATTCTGCACAGCTCGATCGAGATGCGTGAACATGATGAGGCCAGCCCAAACCTGCCCGGCGTGTCGGCCAAAGTGAAACGACCTCGTGCGGTGACCGTCAAGTTTCTGAATGAACAAGGCATGATCGACCGCCGTGATTTTGTCGGGATCGAGGCGACAAGTGTGCAGCACCAGATCGACCATCTGAACGGCCGCATGTATTTCGACCGGCTCAGCAAGGTCAAACGCGACATGCTGCTGCGCAAAGCCAAGAAACTCGCGTAGGCCGGGCTTCAGCCCGGCACCGCCCAAGCCTCGGAGCCCTGTCATGCGCATCATCTTCATGGGAACGCCCGAATTCTCGGTGCCGGTGCTGGATGCGCTGGTTGAGGACGGGCATGAGATTGCCGCCGTGTATTGCCAGCCACCGCGCCCGGCGGGGCGAGGTAAGAAAAACCGCCCGACCCCGGTGCATGCGCGAGCCGAGGCGTTGGGCCTGGCTGTACGCCATCCGGTTTCTTTGAAGTCCGAAGAAGAACAATCCGCTTTCGCTGCGCTGCAAGCTGACGTCGCCGTCGTTGTGGCATATGGCTTGCTGTTGCCTCAGCCTATTCTGGATGCGCCGCACCTTGGCTGCCTGAACATCCATGCCAGCCTATTGCCCCGCTGGCGAGGGGCCGCGCCGATTCACCGTGCAATCATGGCGGGTGATGCACAGACCGGTATCTGCATCATGCAGATGGAGGCAGGGCTGGACACCGGCCCTGTCCTGCTGCGGCAGGCCACCGATATTCGAGATCAGGAAACGACCGACCAACTACATGATCGGCTTTCTGAGATGGGCGCGGGTCTGATCGTTCAGGCGTTGGCCACCTTGCCTGACCTGACGCCGGTGAACCAGCCCAACGACGGTGTGACCTACGCCGCCAAGATCGACAAATCCGAAGCGCGCATCGACTGGACACGCCCGGCGGTTGAGGTTGATCGCCAGATACGCGGGTTATCACCCTTTCCCGGCGCGTGGACCATGGCCGCAGGCGAGCGGATCAAACTTCTGGCCTGCTGTCTGACTGTGGGACAGGGCACCCCCGGTCAGGTTCTGGACGACGCGTTGTGTGTCGCTTGCGGAGAGGGGGCCGTGAAGCTCCTGCGCTTGCAAAGGGCGGGCAAAGGCGCGCAGGATACAGAAACGTTCCTGCGCGGTTGGCCAATCCCGGCCGGTACGCTGTTTCAATCGGAGTAACACCGCATGTTCATGATCCTGATGGGCACAATTGTGATCGCCGGGATCGTTGGATACCTGTCCGAAAAGACCGGTTTCACGCATAACGGATATGTGCCTTCGATCATCATATGCATTGGTGGAGCGTTTCTGTTTTATTTTGTCCGTATCATGTTCGGCATCAGCTTTGGCGCGCCCGGTCTGAATGCCGTGATCTCATCCATTGGCGCGCTGATCATCGTGCCGACGCATTGGAGGAAATGACATGCCCGTAATCGCTCTGATCGTGATTGGCGCAGCCGCAGGGTTTCTGGCCACGCGTCTGATGCGGATCGAGGCTGACATTCCGACAACGATGCTCATTGGCATAGTCGGCGCGCTGGTCGGAGGGTTTCTGCTGCGCACATTGATAACGGTTGCAGGGTGGCTGTCCGGTTTTGTCGGAGCTGTTTTGGGCGCATTACTGGTGATCTGGATCTGGCAAAAATATCAGCGCCGCTGATCTGCGTGTCCTCTGTTCGCTTAACCTACAATACGTGACCCAAGCCTCGTTGCTAACGACGCGGTGGTCTGCTTTTGTAGACTGGCAATCGCCAGCCAAACAGCAGCGATCCAGCCCTGAGGGCCCAGCAGACAAGGGCACAGGCGGAAAGAGCGGCAAAGGTGTCCAGCCCTAAACGGGTTGCTAATACGGCCGTCAGAGCACCAGCAAAGGCGCAAGACACATAAAGCTCGCCCTGTTTCAGAACCAGCGGGACCTCATTGCAGACCACGTCGCGCATCAATCCGCCGAGGCAACCTGTAATGATCCCCATCAGAACAACGATGACGCCGGAATGACCCAGTGACAACGCAGCCGCCGTTCCTGCGGCAACGGCGATGGACAGGGCAAAACTGTCCAGCCAAACCAGCCAATTATACCGGCTTTCCATCAGGTGTGCGGTGAAAAACACCAGCGCTGCAGCACCCGTTGCG
Organism: Ruegeria sp. S263; assembly: GCF_056780525.1. NCBI lineage: Bacteria > Pseudomonadati > Pseudomonadota > Alphaproteobacteria > Rhodobacterales > Roseobacteraceae > Ruegeria > Ruegeria sp. S263. The sequence continues at coordinate 1,067,710 of NZ_CM165558.1, forward strand.
ATCAGGATGTAATTTGGCTGGCCAACCCAGAAAACCGGGTGCCGGTCCAGCAGGAGATCACGCACTGTTCCGCCGCCAACCGCAGTCAGGCAGGCAATGAACGCAAAGCCCACCAAATCCAACTGCGCCCGGCTTGCAACCAAGGCGCCCGTCAACGCGAACACAAAGACCGAGGCATAGTCCAGCAGTGCCAGACCGCTCACGCCTTTTCCTTTTTTGGCTTGAACGGAGCCATGCCCGCACGGGCCAGTTCGTCGGCCTTTTCGTTCTCGGGGTGTCCGGCATGTCCTTTGACCCACTCCCACGTCACGTCGTGGCGGGTCTGCGCTTCGTCCAGTCGTTGCCACAGATCGACATTCTTGACGGGCTTTTTGTTCGAGGTCTTCCAGCCATTGCGTTTCCAGCCGAAAATCCAGCCGGTCACTCCGTTCTTTACATAGGCGCTGTCTGTAACGACCGTGATCTTCGAGGCCCGCTCCAGTGTTTCCAACGCGCTGATCGCGGCCAGCAATTCCATGCGGTTATTGGTAGTTTCGGCCTCTCCGCCGTTCAGCTCGCGTTCTTTCAGAACGGTGTCGCCATCCATCGCGCGCAGCAACACACCCCATCCGCCGGGGCCGGGATTGCCGGAACAGGCCCCGTCTGTATAGGCGAACAGTTCAGGCATGGGCGAGCACCAGAATGAAGCCGTCGTATGACCCGGCCAGCCCCGCTCCGACGCCAGTGGTGATCTGGTCGATGGTAAATCCGGTGGTTGCAAGGGCCTCTTCGATCTCGGTCTGCGAGAAATAGGTATAGAACCGATCCAGGTCGTCGCGATGTTCCCCCGTGCCGAGTTTCAGGCCAAGGAAGAAAACGCCCTGAGGTTTCAAAGCGCGGTGGATCGCCGTCAAATGACGTGGGAAATCTTCGCGCGGGGCGTGCAAAAGTGAAAAGCTGGCATAGATGCCATCATACTTAGAAACCTCGGTCACGTCATCGAACGTGCCGAGATGTGCATCTATGCCATTTTCCAAGGCGTGATCGACAAAGGCCTGTGTTGCGTCCAGCGCGCGAACCCGCAAGCCTTCGCGCTGCAAGAACGCACTGTCTGAACCGGGACCAGAGCCGAGGTCCAGAACATAGCCACCATTCACGACGGCTTCGGCAAAGGCCATGCGCGCTTCGATCTGTTCGGGGGGCAGGGGGATACTCAGGTATTCTGCAACGCGGGTTGTGTAAGCATCGATCGTTCTTTTATCGGTCACAGGTATACTCCGACGGCAAGGCAGGCCAAGACAACGGCCGTCAGCAACATGCGCAACCGCATCCACCAGACCGGGGTCAGTCGCCAGTATGAAAACATGGCGTCCAATAAAAGCAACCCGGCAAATCCGTACATCAGGTTTGTTCCGGCACTGACTGGGCCGCCGCCTGTCTTGAAGAACGCCCATAGCGCAGGCAGGACCGAGAGCGTGTAGCAGGTTGCTGCTTTGCTGGCCGACGTTTTGGTCGCGAAGCCCCACAAAACGCCTGACATGAAGCTCAGGATGACCGAACCGTAGAATAGCTGGATATACGGCCCAACAAACCGAGGCCCCAGCGCCTGTTTCCCCCAGTCGTTCAGATCACCGTTCAGGTAGGTCAGAGCACCCCAGATGAACGGGATGAGACCGGCTAGTCCAAGGAGCAGGGGGGCTTTTGGTATTCCGCTCATGCGGGTTCCCGCAGCACGCGCGGGACTTTGAATTCAACGTTTTCGACGGCCGTTTCCACCATCTCGACCGTCACGTCATAGTGATCGCGGAAGGCATCTATCACCTCGTTCACCAACACTTCGGGGGCCGATGCACCCGCCGTGATTGCAATGCTGGAGATCCCTTCCAGCGCACGCCAGTCGATATCGGTCGCGCGCTGCACGAGCTGGGCATAGTCACACCCAGCGCGCGAGGCAACTTCGACCAGACGCCGTGAATTGGACGAATTGGGTGCCCCCACCACCAACAGGGCGTCGGATTTTGGCGCAACGGCCTTGACCGCTTCCTGTCGGTTGGTCGTCGCATAGCAGATGTCTTCCTTATGCGGTCCGACAATCGCCGGGAACCGGGCCTGAAGCGCCGCGATAATGTCTTTTGTGTCGTCGACAGACAGGGTGGTCTGGGTCACAAAGGCCAGCTTTTCGGGGTTGCGAACCTGAACCGTAGCAACATCTTCGACCGTTTCGACCAACAGCACTTCGCCCGCTGGCAGCTGGCCCATGGTCCCAACCGTTTCCGGGTGCCCCTTGTGCCCGATCATGATCATCTGAAGACCCGCGTCCGAGTGGCGCTGGGCTTCGACATGGACCTTGGAGACCAAAGGACAGGTCGCGTCCACATAGATCATTTCGCGCCGTGTCGCCGTTTCCGGGACCGATTTCGGCACGCCATGGGCGGAAAAGATCACTGGCCGGTCATCAGGGCATTCGTCCAGTTCCTCGACAAACACCGCTCCTTTGTCGCGCAGCCCGTCGACGACAAATTTGTTATGCACGATCTCGTGGCGCACATAGACCGGCGCACCCCATTTTTGCAGTGCCATTTCAACGATCTTGATGGCCCGGTCGACACCGGCGCAGAACCCGCGCGGCGCGGCAATGTACAAAGTCAGCGGGGGCTTGTTCATGTCACGGTCTCCTTAAGGCCACAGGTAAGTCTTTTCCCGGCCTTGGTCCAGACAGGACTGCGTCATTGATCTGACATGAATCAGTGCTAGCCAAGAGGTGTTTTAGCACCTGTCTTTAGTTAAAGAAGCGCGGTCAGGTGATAAACCTGACCGCGCCGTTTTCAACTCGGTTGTGAGTGACCGGGTGTTACTGCCCACCGGCCGCAACGCTGCGCGGTTCCATGGGCATCTCACGCGGAGGGCGGCCGATCACGTCGCGCAGGTCCTCCAACTCGATGAAGTTGTCCGCCTGGCGGCGCAGTTCGTCCGAGATCATCGGCGGCTGGCTGCGAATGGTCGAGACGACCGATACACGCACGCCCTGACGTTGCAGGCTGGCAATCAGCGGGCGGAAATCCCCATCGCCCGAAAACAGCACGATATGATCCACGCGTGGTGCCAGTTCCATGGCATCGACGGTCAGTTCAATGTCCATGTTTCCTTTGACTTTCCGACGCCCCATGCTGTCGGTGTATTCCTTTGCCGGTTTTGTCACCATGGTGAAGCCGTTGTAATGCAGCCAGTCAACCAAAGGACGGATCGGCGAATACTCGTCGTTTTCCAAGAGCGCTGTGTAGTAGAAAGCTCTGAGCATCTTACCGCGACGCATGAATTCCTGACGCAGCAGCTTGTAGTCGATATCAAACCCAAGCGCTTTGGCGGCCGCATAAAGATTCGAGCCGTCGATGAACAGCGCTAGCCGTTCGTCTTTATAAAACATAAATAGTTCCTTCCGGTACAAACCAGAACGCCGGGTGTTACGTGAGTGAGTCTAGGAAATAGGCGGCGCGCTGATACGCCTATAATTAGGGCATTTAATGTGTATCGCAAGTATGCAATTCACCGAATATAGGGAGTAGAATGCGCAAATTTTCGTCAAAAGTGGTGATCGCACTAGGTGCAAATCTCAATTTGAGGGATCAAGGACCCAAGGTGACACTGGAAAAGGCGCTTGACGCGATACCGCGTCAGGGGGTGCTGATTCGCGCGGTCAGCCGGTTTTTCGAGACGCCGTGTTTCCCAGCCGGAGCGGGGCCGGATTATGTCAACGCGGCCGCGCTGATCGAGACTGACAAGACCCCGGCAGAGCTTTTGCACCTGCTGCATGAGGTCGAGCATGACCACGGCCGCCAACGGGTTCAGCGCTGGGGAATGCGCACACTGGATTTGGATCTGGTTTGCTATGACGATCAGGTGCTGCCCGATCGCGATGGGTATGAGCGGTGGAGAACCTTGTCTGCGGAAGACCAAAAACAACAGGCGCCGGATCAGTTGATCCTGCCGCATCCCCGTCTTCAGGATCGGCCTTTTGTATTGGTGCCCATGGCAGATGTCGCCCCGGATTGGCGTCATCCGGTGCTGGGCGGAACCGTGCAGGAAATGCTGGCAGACCTTCCTGCGGACGATGTCGCGGCAGTCACCCCAATGTGAACGGTGCATTTGCAGCATTTCCTGCTTGTCAAGGCGGGGATTCGCGCTTAGATAAACCTCTTCCTGACATGGATTCAGTAACGGAGAGCGCCCTATGGCCCGCGTGACGGTTGAAGACTGCGTAGACAAAGTGCCAAACCGGTTCGAGCTTGTGATGCTTGCCGCCCATCGTGCGCGCGAGATTTCCGCTGGTGGCCCGATCACCGTGGACCGCGACAACGACAAAAACCCCGTCGTTTCGCTGCGCGAGATCGCGGACGAAACCCAAAGCGCGGATGAGCTGCGCGAGCGCTTGATCGAAGCCAACCAGACCCAGATCGAGGTTGATGAGCCGGAAGAAGACCAGATGGCTCTGCTGATGGGTGCGGAAACCGATAAGCCTGCGGACGACGATATGTCCGAAGAAAAGCTTCTGCGCGCTCTGATGGAGGCTCAAGGCCAGGGGTAATCCCCTCGAACGAAGGTGCGGACCGGATGATTTCTGCAGACGATCTGATTGCGCTGGTCCGCAACTACAACCCTAAGACAAATGCAGACCGCATCGCCCGGGCTTATGAGTTCGGAAAGCAGATGCATGAAGGCCAGTTCCGCCACTCGGGAGAGCCTTATTTTACCCACCCCGTTGCCGTTGCCGCCATCCTGACCGAACAGCGTCTGGATGATGCAACGATCATCACGGCCCTTTTGCATGACACAATCGAGGACACCAAGGCCAATTACGGCAAGGTGTCTGATCTGTTCGGGGATGAGGTCGCCAAGCTGGTGGACGGTGTCACCAAGCTGACGAACCTGCAGCTTTCCAGTCGTGAAACCAAACAGGCCGAGAACTTTCGCAAACTGTTCATGGCGATGTCCAAGGACTTGCGGGTTATTCTGGTCAAGCTGGCCGACCGCCTGCACAACATGCGCACGATCAAGGCGATGCGCCCCGAAAAGCAGGTGCAAAAGGCGCGCGAGACGATGGATATCTACGCGCCGCTTGCAGGCCGCATGGGGATGCAATGGATGCGCGAGGAGCTGGAAGACCTCGCCTTTCGCGTTCTGAACCCCGAAGGCCGCCAGTCGATCATTCGCCGTTTCATCACATTGCAGCGTGAAACCGGTGACGTGATTCATCGCATCACGGGCGACATGCGGCGCGAGCTGGAAAAGGCTGGGATCGAAGCTGAGGTGTTTGGCCGCGCTAAGAAACCTTATTCGATTTGGCGCAAGATGCAGGAAAAGGATCAGGGCTTTTCGCGCCTGTCTGATATCTATGGGTTCCGCATCATCACGCAGACTGAGGAAGATTGCTACCGGACGCTGGGCGCAATTCACCAGCGGTGGCGTGCGGTGCCGGGGCGCTTCAAGGATTACATCAGCCAGCCGAAATCGAACGGGTACCGCTCGATCCATACAACCGTGTCGGGACGCGACGGTAAACGGGTCGAGGTTCAGATTCGTACCCGTCAGATGCATGACGTTGCCGAAACAGGTGTGGCTGCGCATTGGTCTTATCGCGATGGTGTCCGCTCGGAAAACCCGTTTGCGGTCGATCCGGCGAAATGGATCGCCAACCTGACCGAACAGTTTGACAGCGAAGAGGATCACGAAGATTTCCTCGAGGCGGTCAAGTTGGAGATGTATTCCGACCAGGTGTTCTGCTTCACGCCCAAGGGCGACGTGGTCAAGCTGCCGCGCGGGGCAACGCCGATTGACTTTGCGTATGCAATCCACACCCGGATCGGGTCCGCCTGTGTTGGCGCCAAAGTGGACGGCATCAGGGTTCCGTTGTGGACACGGATCAAGAATGGGCAATCGGTGGATATTATCACCGCCGACGGGCAAACTCCGCAGGTGACTTGGCTTGAGATCGCAGTGACCGGGAAGGCCCGAACCGCCATTCGCCGTGCCTTGCGCGAAGTGGACCGTGAACGGTTCATCAAGCTGGGCAAAGAGTTGGCGCGGTCCGGCTTTGATCACGTCGGACGCAAAGCGACCGACAAAGCCTTGGATACGGCCGCCAAGCATCTTCGTTTGAAAGACCGCCACGAATTGCTGGCGCGGCTTGGCAGCGCGGAACTGACCGCCCATGATGTGGTCAGTGCGGTCTATCCGGAACTGACACAGGATGACGGCGACGCGATCCCGTTGCGCCGTGCTGTGATCGGTCTGGAGCCGGGGCAGAAATTCGACCGCGCGCCTTGCTGTCAGCCTTTGCCGGGTGAGCGGATCGTGGGGATTACCTATCGCGGGAAAGGCGTTGTGGTCCACGCCATTGATTGCGATCGCCTGACCGAGTTTGAGGGCGAGCCCGACCGTTGGGTCGATCTGCACTGGCATACCGGAACGCACCCGGCTGTTTATGGTGCAACCCTGGACCTGACCATTGGCAATGACGCCGGGGTGCTGGGGCGTATTTGCACATTGATCGGCGAGAAAAAGGCCAATATTTCAAACTTGGAATTTGTCGACCGCAAACCGGATTTTTACCGTTTGTTGATCAATGTCGAACTTCGGGATCTGGAGCAATTGCATTCGCTGATGCTGATGCTGGAGGCCGAAAGCGACGTTGCCGCGGTCGAACGCTACCGGGACAGGACCAAAACCGCCGTGGCGGCTGGCTAGGAAGGGGTGATCAGGAGTGGTTTTCAAGCGCCGAGATCGACGCTCGCCTGTCCAGATCGCATCCGAATTCGTCTATCCCCGAGGCGGATGGACGCGCGCTTTTCACTACGTCAAACATCGGGTCCGCCGCCTACCGGATTCGCCTGAACGTATTGCGCGCGGGATTGGGGCAGGGGTCTTTGCAGCGTTCACCCCTTTTTATGGACTGCACTTTGTCGTGGCCGCGGTGTGCGCGCGTTTGATCAACGGCAACATTCTGGCTGCGCTCAGCGGGACATTCTTTGGCAACCCGTTGACTTATGTACCTATCGGAGTGGTTTGCCTGCAGACGGGCCATTTCCTGCTCGGGACCGAGTTTCAGGAAGGCGACACGCAGGGGCTGATGGGAAAATTCGCTAATGCCCTGCGCGATCTGAAAGACAACCTGATCGCCATGTTCACCGACCGGGTCGCGGATTGGCACGGGCTTGGCATCTTCTATCGTGAGGTGTTCTACCCCTATCTGATTGGCGGAATTCTTCCGGGTCTTTTGGCCGCTGCGATTTGTTACTACCTCAGCCTGCCTTTGATCCGCACCTATCAGCAGCGCCGCCGCGACAAGATCAAGGCAAAGTTTGATGAAATCAAACGGCTGGCCGAAACCAAGACTGCCGTTCCAGTTTCAAACGCACTAGGCTCGGCCAAAAGTTCGGAAAAGGAATCAGGCGATGTCTGACAATCATTTGCGTCTGGGCGTGAACATCGACCACGTGGCGACCATTAGAAATGCGCGGGGCGGGGCCTACCCCGATCCAATGCGCGCCGCAAAACTGGCAGAGGAGGCTGGCGCAGACGGTATCACTGCTCATCTGCGCGAGGATCGCCGGCACATCGTTGATGCCGATATTGAAGCGTTGATGGATGCGCTGACCGTTCCGCTGAATTTTGAGATGGCCGCCACGCCCGAGATGCAGAAGATCGCCCTGCGCCATAAGCCGCACGCGGTCTGTATCGTCCCCGAAAAGCGCGAGGAACGCACCACCGAGGGCGGGCTTGAGGTTGCGCGCGAGGAAAACAAGCTGGCGCATTTCATCGCTCCGCTACGGGACGTCGGCTGCCGCGTGTCCATCTTCATCGCCGCCGACCAACGCCAGATCGAGGCCGCCCATCGCATCGGTGCCGAAGTGATCGAACTGCACACCGGTGCATATTGCGACGCCTTTGCCGAGGGCCACATGGACGAGGCCAATCGTGAACTGGAAAGCCTGCGCGAGATGTCGGCTTTCGCCCATTCGCTGGGCCTTGAGGTCCACGCAGGCCACGGCCTGACCTATGACACAGTTCAACCTATTGCCGCCTTCCCCGAGGTGCGCGAGCTGAACATCGGTCATTTCCTGATCGGCGAAGCCATCTTTCGCGGCCTCACCCCCGCCATTGCCGAGATGCGCAGAATGATGGATGAGGCGCGGAGCACAAGCTGAAACGGTGCCTCTACCGAGTGGCGGGAAGTTCTATGAACCATTGCGCCACTTGGTCCGCCCAATCGGCCTGTCGACCATGGCCGTGTGGCCCTAACGCCAACGTGACCGACCCCCCTTTACACTTGGTCCATCTTTTTTCCCAAGTTGATGAATTTGTATCCACCGCATTTGCCATTTGGCCGCATTCGTTGGTGCGGGTCAGCAGTTCGACAGACTTGAGAACACTTCCTTGTTCAAATTCATACCCGCCGAAAACCACGAACCTGCCTTCCAGCGGTACAGTGCGATCCGCAAATCCATGTGAGTGATGCATGTGCACCGGGCCGCTGCACCGTCGCCACATCGGTTCCCAAAACGCGCCGGATGCAGATGCGTAGGCAGATGCAAAGTCGTGCGAATAACAGGCCTTGTCCCAGACCATTGAACCGCCACGGGAATACCCGGCAAGTAAAATTCTATTAGCGTCCAGGCCAAAACGATTTACGGCGTCTGCTTTTATGTCTTCCAGTGCCTTCAAATCATCTCTGGGCCAGCGATGGCCATCGTGAACACCCCAGTCCAGAACTTTGGGGTTTCCGACATCTGCTTGTCCATTTGGAACGATGACCGCAATTCCCCTTTCAATAAAGGGGGTTGTAAGGTTGGATCGTTTGACTGCCGAGTCGGCGGTGGCGGCATATCCGTGCAGGTAGATTACGCTTGGGGCATTTTGCGGTACCTCTGGCAAGACGACCCTGTAGGTAAGCTGCCCAACCTGACATGGATTATCCTCTTCACCGCAGTCCTGATTTTGCGCCGTGGCGATGCTGGCCAACGGTAAGATGGCCGCCACAATTCCCCAGAATAGTCTGTTGAACATCTCCAAAGCCCTCTGCTGGGACAATTTGGTCAATGCTTATCACAAAATAGCGCTGACCCACCATCTGCTTGCCAAGCCAGTCAAATTACCGTTGATTGTCGCCATTGCTAAATTGAGAAACCAATGATCCTCGGCATCGGCACAGACCTCGCGAATATCGAACGTATCCAGGGCACGCTTGACCGGTTCGGCGACCGGTTCCGCAACCGCGTCTTCACTCAGATTGAGCAGCGCAAGGCCGAGAACCGTGCCGACACAGCTGGAACCTATGCCAAACGCTGGGCAGCGAAAGAAGCGTGCTCCAAGGCGCTGGGCACCGGTCTGCGTATGGGGATCGCGTGGAAGGATATGTCAGTCACCAATCTGAAAACCGGTCAACCGGTCATGCATGTGACGGGTTGGGCGGCAGAACGGCTGCGTGAGATGACCCCCGAGGGCCATGAGGCAATCGTCCACGTCACGCTGACCGATGATCACCCCTGGGCCCAGGCCTTCGTAGTGATCGAGGCGCGCCCGCTTCAATAACGCAGCGCTCAGCCTTGACTAACCTTGCCGCGCCACGCATGTAGCACCCCAACAAACCAAGGACCGGAGAGCAGTATGGCCGAGGACGTCAAAACCGGAAATCCCGTGTGGGAGACGATCAAAACCATCGTCTACGCGCTGTTGATCGCAGGTGTTTTCCGCACGCTGTTCTTTCAGCCCTTCTGGATTCCGTCCGGCTCGATGAAACAGACCCTGTTGATCGGGGACTTCCTGTTCGTCAACAAGATGGCCTATGGGTATTCTTATGCGTCCTGCCCCAGCCTGATTATTCCCAGCGTTGGCCTGAATATCGACGCCGAAGAAATCTGTGGATGGATGCAGGGCGAGGATAACACGCGTATTTGGGGCACTGAGCCAGAGCGCGGCGATGTGATCGTGTTCCGCCATCCGGTCAACGGGCGCGACTATATCAAGCGCCTGATCGGTTTGCCGGGCGATCGTATTCAGATCCGTGAAGGGCAGATCATTCTGAACGGCACCCCGGTCCCGCAGAAGCCCGACGGGGTATTCACCGAAATCTCTGAACCTCAGGGATCGCAGGGATTGAGACCACGTTGCGAAAACGGTCCGGTTGGCTTTGGCGGTCTTTGCGAAAAGTCCCGAGTGATTGAGACATTGCCCAATGGCGTGTCTTACGATGTGCTTAATATCGGCAATCAGGGATCGGACAATACCGGCATCTATACCGTGCCCGAGGGTGAATATTTCTTTATGGGCGACAACCGTGATAACTCCAGCGACAGCCGCCTGCCGGTATCGGCCGGGGGAGTTGGGTATGTCCCCTACGAAGACCTGATCGGTCGGGCCGACCGTATCATGTTCTCGTCCGCTGGCCGGTCTATGCTGTTCTTCTGGACTTGGCGGGGCGACCGGTTCTTCAAGGCGGTCAATTGAAGCTATCGGCTGAAATAAAAGCTTTTCAAAAGCGGTTGGGGTATGAGTTCTCGAACCCCGAACTTCTGGTACGCGCGCTGACCCATGGATCAGTCTCGTCGCCGACACGACCAGATAATCAGCGGTTGGAGTTTCTGGGCGACCGGGTATTGGGTCTGGTGATGGCAACGGCGCTTCTGGAAAGCGACAAGAAAGCGTCCGAAGGGCAGCTTGCCCCGCGGTTCAACGCGCTTGTTCGAAAAGAAGCCTGTGCGGACGTGGCGCGGCAGATTGATCTGGGGGCGGTGTTGAAACTGGGCCGATCCGAGATGCTGTCCGGCGGTCGTCGCAAACAGGCCCTGCTGGGGGATGCGATGGAAGCGGTTATTGCCGCGGTCTACCGCGATGCCGGATTTGAAACAGCGGCCGAGGTTATCCTCAGGCTGTGGGGTGACCGGATTCACAATGTCGAAGAGGATGCGCGCGACGCGAAAACCTCTTTGCAGGAATGGGCGCAGGCGCGGGGCCAGAAACCTCCGTCCTATGTCGAAATCAAGCGCAGCGGCCCGGATCATGCGCCGGTTTTCACCATCGCAGCCCGCCTTCAGGACGGAACCGAGGCGCAGTCAACGGCTGGATCAAAGCGTCAGGCAGAGCAGGCAGCCGCAAAAGCGCTGTTGGACAGGCTGACCTGATCGCTAAGGTGCGGGCGGCAGTTTTCCCTGCTCTTGCAGCACCTTCAATATGCTCAGGATTGTATCTGGGCTGACATCGAAAGACCCATCCAGCGCAACGCCAATCCCCCCGTCGCCAATTTCCACCGTGCCACCGGCGTCATAGCGCGGGTCAATGGATGAAAGTTCTGGCGGAAGCGTTGGACAGATTGGGTTGCGCTTTAGCAGGGCGTCAGCGGCCTTTTCGATGATGCTGCGGGCATCGTTCAAAAACCCCTGCTTTGTGTTGGGATCAAGGATTGGGGTTTCAAGGGTCAATTCCAAACCGGTCAAATCAAAATACACGCACTGCTTTTGCACCTGAGCAGACGCGGTTCCGGTAAATGTGATCGTATTCGCGGCTATGCTGTCCTGCCGTTTGGGAGGCCGCCCGAGTTGATGATCGCAGCGGAAGGCCTCCATCTTGACGCGGCCTTCCACATTCACATCGCGCCCGAGGGCAGACAGATCAAGGCTGTCCAATGTTACTTCGGCATTACACAAGTCGGACAATTCAGTGTTTCTTAGGCCCTGTATCAACGCGGCTTGGATATCCCGCAAATCCAGAATGGCATCCACCGAGATACGGGTTGGTGAAACCTCTTTTAACGTCAGGTTCAACTGGTACGGAATTTCAGTGCCATCCGATCCCAGGGTCCGCTCAAACTCGAGCTGCACGTCACGGGCATCCGCTGGCTGGAAGCCCAGGCAGAAGCCAACGGCAAGGGCAAAGTACCGCTTCATTCCACCACCCCGAACCCTTGCTTTTCCTGTAGCGCCGCGATTAGGTCCAACAGCGTTCCTGCACTGGTATCAACCGAACCGCTAAGCGCGGCACCCACGCCTCCGCTGCCGATTTCTCTGATCCCGCCAGAGGTAAAGCGCGGCTCCAACCCTTTCAATTCACTTGGGAGCTCTGGGCAAACGGGGTTTTCCGCCAATACTTCCGCGGCTTTTTCAAGGATCAAGAGTCGGGCTTTTTCCGTCAGCCCGATCATGTCAGAGACAGTTCCGACAAACCCCTGCAAGTCCAGTTCCACATCTTCCAAACGTAAGTGAAGACAGTTCCGTTCAACTGCAGCAGAGGCTTTGATCATGACATCCACATTCTGCCCGAACAGCAAAACACCTCGGTAGTGCGTTTTGGGATCATCGGTGTCGCAGGCATAGAATTTGGCCTGAACCTGTCCATCCGCCACCAAGGCATCTGCCTGGGCTGACACTTGTGACACGGCCAAAGCGAATTTTTGCTGGCAGGTTTCCTTCAGAACGCTTGAAAACAGCCACGGCGCGAGGTCCTGCAGTGAACGAAGATCCAAAAACGCGTCCATACCCAACCGGGTTTCGCCAGCGTCTTTGAGGGACACGAAAAGAGTATAAGGAAGGTCCTTGCCTTTGACCTGCACGGTTTCGGCGATGCGAAACTTCACGGTCTCGGCATGTGCTGGTCTAACGGCCGTAGATACTGAGCAAACCAGAACAGTGAACATTCCGGCAAACATGCTGCCCGTCCAATGCCTGATGCCGACGAAAGCTGAAAACACGTAGTCCACCTGTAATATGCAACTTTAGGCTAGCAGAGAATTTTACACGCCGCTGGCCTTTTTTCGGGGAATGTAGATCGCAAGGGATCGCGGGGCGGTTGCGCATGGCTGTCTTGCAACAAATGCCTCTGGCCCATCGGCTCTTTCTGATATAGGGGTGCGCACTTGCAAACAGGATCGCAGCACACATGACCACACGCGCCGGATTTATCGCTCTGATCGGAGAGCCTAACGCAGGCAAATCCACCCTTCTGAACCGGATGGTCGGGGCCAAGGTTTCGATCGTGACGCATAAGGTTCAGACTACGCGCGCCCGTATTCGTGGCGTCGCGATGGAAGGGGATGCGCAGCTTGTGTTTGTGGACACACCCGGCCTGTTCAAACCACGTCGCCGACTGGATCGCGCGATGGTTGCCGCAGCGTGGGGCGGGGCGGCGGATGCTGATGTCGTTGTTCTGATGGTCGAGGCGCATCGCGGCGTCACCGAAGGGGTCGAACGTATCCTGGAAGGGCTGGAAGAGATCGGGCAGGGCCGTACCATCGCATTGGCGATCAACAAGATCGACAAGGTGCCCAGTGAAAAGCTGCTGGCGCTGACCAGCGACCTGAACGCGCGCTATCCATTTGCTGATACCTTCATGATTTCGGCCGAGAAAGGCCACGGTGTCGATGACCTTCGCAAATGGTTGGCGGCTGAATTGCCCGAGGGCCCGTGGCTCTATCCCGAAGACCAAATTGCCGATCTGCCGCTGCGGATGATCGCAGCCGAAATGACGCGCGAGAAACTGACCCTGCGGCTGCATCAGGAATTGCCCTATCAGCTCACGGTCGAGACCGAGAATTGGGAAGAGCGCAAGGATGGCTCGGCCAAGATAGATCAGGTCATCTATGTCATGCGCGATGGCCACAAAGGGATCGTTTTGGGCAAGCGCGGCGAAACAATCAAAGCCGTCAGCCAAGCGGCCCGCGCCGAACTGGAAGAGTTTCTGGACCGTAAAATCCACCTGTTCCTGCAGGTAAAGGTCCGACCTAACTGGCTGGAAGAGTCCGAGCGCTATTCGGAAATGGGGCTGGATTTCAAAGACGGAAACGCATGACCCGTCTGACCGCAGATTTCTGGGTTCACGCCTATATCGCGCGGTTGCGGCTTCAGGATATCCCTGCATTTGTCGTGTCGCATGGCGACGATACGGCCGGTGCCGTCTTGGTCAAAATGAACACGCTGGATGGTCAGGCGGTGGCATACCAACGCAGCTTTGACTTGATGAGCGGTGAGCGTATATGGGTGGAGCTGTCCGGTGGCGCGGAGGCAGACGTGGACCAAGCCATTCAACGCCAACGCAGTTTTGACCCTGATCTTTGGGTGATCGAGGTTGAAGACCGGCAAGGGCGGCACCTTTTGGGTGAGGACGGGCTGGAGTGATGGTCCGGCTCGGCGCGTAACAACTTGAGCCCAAACCATGGCGCAAAACGCCAAGACTTTGTGGCGCCTCGCATTTGATACCCTTGCACACTGCGCTGGCTTGGGATTTGCTGCGCTCGGTACAATCTGTCACGGGATCAAAACTTGGACTGGCGCGATCATGGCATCCTTCTGACCTCCCGCAGACATGGTGAGACCTCGGCGATCATCGAGGTCTTTACCGAAGCCCACGGCCGTCACGCAGGGGTTGTTCGGGGTGGGGCCAGCCGCAAGATTTCTCCGATCCTGCAACCGGGTGCGCAGTTGGATGTGCTTTGGCGGGCTCGGCTGGAAGAGCATCTTGGCACGTTTCAGGTTGAACCGTTGCGGTCCCGCGCAGCGGCGGCGTTTTCCGGTCGGTTGGCGCTGTCCGGGCTGAACGCTGTGGTGGCCTTGTTGTCCTTCAGCCTGCCCGAGCGTGAACCGCATCCGGGGGTTTACAAGCAAACCGAACAGTTGATGGACCTGCTGGGCCAAGATGAGATTTGGCCACTGGCTTATCTGCGTTGGGAACTGGCGTTGCTTGAGGAATTGGGCTTTGGCCTCGACTTTTCAGCCTGTGCTGTGACCGGCGCGACCGAGGGGTTGGTTTTTGTCTCGCCGAAAACCGGACGAGCGGTCAGCAAGCAGGGCGCGGGGGAATGGGCGGACAGGCTGTTGCCTTTGCCCCTCTGCCTGAAGGGCGAAGGCACAGCCCCGGATTCAGAAATCGCGCAGGGTCTGCGGACCACTGGCTACTTTCTGGAGCATCATCTGGCCCCATCGCTTGGTCACAACCCACTGCCCGAGGCCCGAGCCCGTTTCATTGATCAGTTCACTCGGCGGCTTTGAACAGCATTTCATGCCCGTCGTCATTGCGCAGGATCAGGACATCGCCGGATACTTCGGACTGGGTCATGGCCAGTAGCGCCGCAAAGTAGAACCCTTCGGCTTCAAGACCGGCGCAGGCCGCGCGTGTGGCCGTCAGGTCGGCGATTTCGAACCAAGGGTAGGGCGCGTTCAGCGTACCGCTGTAGCTGTTGCAGGGGGCATTGCCTGCGATCTTGCCTTCTTCGGGGAAACTCAGCAGGGCGCTTGCCGGAAAGCGTTCACCATCGATTTCCTGCAGTACCCAGGTCTGATCCGCCGCGCCATAGGCGGCCACGGTTTCGTCCTTGTCGCATTGCAGTAGCGCCAGCAGAGGAAAAGCAAAGACGAGGCGTATCATGCTGGTATCCTTATCAATACGGTATCGCGCCGTTCAGCAGTTCTTCCCGAACCTCGCTACGAGGCCGCCAGTTATACCGAGTGTCTTCGCGCACAGGGGCCCAGAAAAGCGCCCCACTGTTCCGCCAAGGGTCGAGAATGACACCGTCATACATCGAGGCACCTTTAGCGCTGATCAGGGCCGAGTGATGGATGATGCGAAACGATGTTGGTGGTGACGTGGCCCAATGCACGTCCAGTGTCCGAAAATCTTCCTGCCGCAGGCGTGTGGACATGGCTTCGGCCCAGTCATTGCACAACCCTCGTTCCCGAAACCCGTTAATGACTTTTGCATTGTGAATGATCGCCGGGTCCGTGACATTCCAGTCCCGCGCTAATTGCTGCGAATATGTGTATGAAATGCGGGCAGCCCTTTGCGCCTCGGCAGGGTCGACACGCGGGTCGAGGTCCGTGATAGCCGCGGCAAGCGCGTCAATGTCGTCTTGACCAGCGCTGGGTTGCGTGGTCGTGCAGCCGCCAAGCGCAAGGGTCAGGACGGTCGCGCAAAGTACCAATAAAGATCGGATCATTCTGATTTTCGCATTTGGAACTGTTTGTATGTTTTGGCTGCTCTATCGTCGTTTTGAGTGAATTCATAGAACGAACTGACAGATCAGCCAAAAGCGCACGCACCTGCTGACAAAAAAGACCCGGCGCGAACGCCGGGTCAAGTTGGGGAAACGGGGTTGCCGTAATCAGGTTAGCCCAGCAAACGCCGAGCGATCACTTGTGCCTGAATTTCGGCTGCCCCCTCAAAAATGTTTAGAATGCGTGCGTCACACAGAACGCGACTGATCTTGTATTCCAGTGCAAAACCGTTGCCGCCATGAATCTGCAAACCGTTATCAGCGGCGGCCCAAGCAACACGAGCCCCCAACAGCTTGGCCATGCCAGCCTCAAGGTCGCAGCGCTGGCCGTGGTCTTTTTCCCATGCGCTGAAATAGGTCAACTGACGCGCGATCATGATTTCGACCGCCATCATCGCCAGCTTGCCCGAGACACGCGGGAAATTAATCAGCGATTTGCCGAATTGCTTGCGTTCCTGCGCGTATTGCATGGCGATATCCAGCGCGCTTTGCGCCACGCCAATGGCCCGTGCGGCGGTTTGGATGCGGGCGGATTCGAAAGTCTCCATCAGTTGTTTGAAGCCTTTACCCTCTTCGCCGCCAAGCAGGTTTTCACCTTTGACTTTGAAGCCGTCAAAACCCAGCTCGTATTCTTTCATACCGCGATAACCCAGAACCTCGATCTCACCGCCGGTCATGCCTTCGGTGGGGAAGGGGTTCTCATCCGTGCCCGGCGTTTTTTCCGCCAGGAACATCGACAGGCCACGGTGGTCGGTGGTGTCAGGGTTGGTGCGGGCCAGCAGGGTCATCACATGGGTGCGTGCGGCATGGGTGATCCATGTCTTGTTTCCGGTGACCTCGTAATCGCCATCCCCGGTCTTGGTCGCCCGTGTGCGCAGGCTACCAAGGTCCGAGCCGGTGTTGGGTTCGGTGAAAACAGCCGTGGGCAGGATCTCGGCGCTGGCGATTTTGGGAAGCCATTGGGCCTTTTGCTCGTCCGTGCCGCCTGCGATGATCAACTCAGCCGCAATCTCGGACCGCGTGCCCAGTGAACCGACGCCAATATAACCGCGCGACAGTTCCTCGGACACAACGCACATCGAGGCTTTGGACAGGCCAAATCCGCCGAATTCTTCGGGGATGGTCAGGCCAAAGACGCCCATCTCGGCCAGTTCCTCGATGATCTCGATCGGGATCAGTTCATCCTTGAGATGCCAGTCATGAGCGTTCGGTTCGACTTTTTCCTGTGCGTAGCGGCGGAACTGGTCGCGGATCATTTCCAGTTCTTCTTCCAAACCCGAAGCGCCAAACATGGTCGCACCGGCCTGATCTTCCATCAGGGCCACCAGACGTGTGCGGGCGGCCTGAGAGTTCGCCTGCGCCATCAGCGTCTGCACTTCGGAGCTTTGGAAGCCCGACAGCGCGTCCCAGCCAAGGCCCATATCCTGCAGGCGCACGACCTCACCCTGGTTCATCGGAATGCCGCCGGCGACCTGATGCAGATATTCGCCAAAGGCGATCTGGTGCAGCAATTGTTCGATTTCGCCAAATTTGCCATCGGCGTCCAACGCCTCGGCCCAGCGTTGCATTTGTTGCAGGGATTGCTGGTACGTCGCAAGCCATGCCAGCCCATGTGCTGCGGTTTGGTTGGCTTCGATCAACGCACCAGATACACGACCGTCCTTGGTTACCATTGCCCGGACCGACTCGCGCGCGCGTTCAAACACTGCTTCGACAGCGGGCACCGCAACGCGGGTCAAAGTCAGAAGGTCGGGCAAAATCGCGGATGTTGTCATCTGGGTCATATCCTGTCCGTCATGGGCCATGAATCACGTCCTTTTCTGGGTCGTATGGTCTTACCATGCTGCACATGCAGCGCAACAAAAATACGAATTACGCTGCGAAAAAGTTCAAAAATTACTTGATCATTTTTGCAATGCAGAGAATTTCAGGGATGCTATCACAGTGCCATGACGTTGTTTTCCGCTTTCACTTCGCAGGAGTTGCTGCTTGCCTTCGGCGTCGCTTTCTTGGCCGGTTGGATCAAAGGCATGGTTGGGTTTGCGATGCCAATGGTGTTGGTATCCGGGCTAAGTATGATCCTGTCGCCTAATCTTGCCATTGCCGGTCTGATATTGCCGACAATTGTGACGAATGGCTTTCAGGCGCTTCGAGAGGGGGTACCCGCAGCCATTGACGCCATCCGGAAATTTCGGGTTTTTCTAAGCGTCGGATTGGTGTTCCTGCTTCTGGGCGCGCAACTGGTCAGCATTGTCCCGGAAAAGACGTTTGTGTTGATTATCGGCATTCCGGTGACATTCTTCGCTTTGATTCAGATGTTGGGCTTGAAGCTGACGCTTGAAAAATCCTCAGCCCGGATCGAGGCCAGTATCGGATCAATCGCCGGGTTTGTCGGCGGTTTGTCAGGGGTCTGGGGGCCGCCCACCGTTCTCTACCTGACTGCGCTGAACACGCCGAAGGCTGTACAGATGCGGGTTCAAGGCGTGATCTATAGCCTGGGTGCCGTGGCTTTGTTGGTGGCGCATCTGGGTTCGGGCATCTTCAATGCCCAGACGGCTCCGTTCTCGGCAGTTTTGATTTTGCCTGCGCTGATCGGCATGTGGGTTGGGCTGCAGTTGCAATCACGTATTGATCAGGCGCGGTTCCGAAAGGTCACGTTGCTGGTCTTGCTGATTGCCGGACTGAATCTGCTGCGGCGCGGCATTCTGGGTTAGGGGCGGCTATCCGCAATGCGGAATGCGAAATACTGTCCCAGCATAAGGAAGAACAGGCCCGAGATATCACCGATAAGATAAGCGACGTATTCAACGCGCGCGCTGCCGAAGGCCAAGTTGGTCAGCCCGGCGACAAGGAATGAGGTAATGACACCGACCCCCATGATGCAGGACCAGCAGGGTTTGCGGTCGGCGCGCGGGAACAAATCCCAGCCCACCCATTTCAAAAGGTAGAATACTGCCGGAACAGTGGTTACGGCAATTGCGATAGCCATGAGGCGGCTGGGCAGGAATACGTCAGAGCCACCAAGAAACGCGAACACAATAAAGACGCCCGGAAGTAAGGCGTAGATCGAACGCCAGCCAAGCAACCACGCTGCCAGAACGCGCACACCGTGCGGCAAAAACAAAAGGCTGGCGCGGCTGGGGTATTCCGGAAAGAAAACATTCTGCAGCGGCATCAGAACCTCAAACGTAAGGAAAGATGCCACCACATAAGCCAGCGAAGCGTAGAAAGTGTCAGAGGCCCATTTGTGCACGGCGATCAACCACCATCGTGCAGGCAGAAGCCATCATCTGGGTGCATGAACGATATACCGACCCCGGTTCGCGCTGCCACTTTGCGAAAGATAGCCCTTCTGCACCAGCGATTTCAGCGCGCGGAAAAATGTGGGGCGTGAAACACTTTGAACCAGTGTATGTTCGATCAGACCAAATGTGCGAACTTCCTGATCGGCCTTCGAAAGTTCTTCCGCAGCGTAATAGATATCGCGTTCCACCGGAGACAGTTGTTCAAGCCCCAGCGTGCGCTCCATGCTTTGCATCAGCTTACGTAGTTCGGTCAGTTTCGAGATTTCCGTCATGGTCTACCTGTTCCTTGCCTGTGTCATCCGCCGTGCAATTTCAGCGGGTGGAAACGTGCCGATTATTCAGCAAGTCTCGTATTGACACTCATCCCCTAATTTCTAAACTTACTTTCGATTGGGTTGCTCAGTTCGCGTGTTGTGAGTGCACGCTTGAGCCACCGCTAGTTTTTTTCACTTTCCGCCCGGTGCCAAAGCGCCGGGCTTTTTCGTCACAATGACACTTAGCGTTACCGTAATCCTCGAATCCGGGCAACGAATTTGTATGCGCTTTTGGCGTTATTCAACCCTGAAGAGATGACGATTTAGTGAGTCGCGCAATAAGAAAAGGGGGCGAAAATCGCCCCCTGTCTGATTATCCGATTGCGACAGCTTTTATGTCCTCGTCGATGAACGGTAAGTACTGTTCAAAATTCTCGGCGAACATTTGCACCAGTTTCTCGGCCTGTTTGTCAAAGGCGGCCTGATCGTCCCAGGTGCGGCGCGGATCCAGCAGAACCTCGGCCACACCGGGAACAGAAACTGGCACATCAAAGCCGAAATTGGCGTCCTTACGGAACTCGGCATCGCGCAGCGACCCGTCCAGAGCAGCGGTCAGCAAGGCACGGGTGGCACGGATGGGCATCCGGCTGCCAACGCCATAGGCGCCTCCGGTCCAACCGGTGTTGACCAGCCAGCAGGTCGCGCCGTGCTGGGCGATCTTGTCCCGCAACAGGTTGCCGTACTCTTCCGGGCGGCGCGGCATGAACGGTGCGCCGAAACAGGTCGAGAAGGTCGGCTGAGGCTCGGTGATGCCGCGCTCTGTCCCGGCAACCTTTGACGTGAAGCCAGACAGGAAGTGATACATCGCCTGCGCTGGGGTCAGCCGCGCAATCGGAGGCAGCACGCCAAACGCATCACAGGTCAGCATGATGATGTTCTTGGGATGGCCACCCAGCGCGCTGCTGGATGCGTTCGAGATGTACTCCAACGGATAGGCGCAGCGCATGTTTGCGGTCAGCGAGTCATCCTCGAAGTCCAGTTCCTTGGTTTCGGGGTCGAATACCATGTTCTCGATCACGGTACCGAACTTGCTGGTGGTCGCGTAGATTTCCGGCTCGGCCTCGGGGTTCAGGCTGATCGTCTTAGCATAGCAGCCACCTTCGAAGTTAAAGGTGCCGCGATCCGACCAGCCATGTTCGTCATCCCCGATCAGGGTGCGGGCCGGGTCAGCGGACAGGGTGGTCTTACCGGTGCCCGACAGGCCAAAGAAAACCGCGGTGTCGACCGGGTTACCAACAGCATGGTTGGCCGAGCAATGCATCGGCATGACGCCTTTTTCCGGCAGCATATAGTTCAACAGGGTAAAGACAGACTTCTTGTTCTCGCCCGCATATTCAGTGCCGCCGATCAGGATCAGCTTGCGGTCGAAGTTCATCGCGATCACGGTCTCGGACCGGCAGCCATGCTTGGTCGGGTCGGCTTGGAAGCTGGGGCAGTTGATGACAGTGAAATCTGCGGTGAACTCGTCCAGATCCTCACGATCGGGACGGCGCAGCAGGTGACGGATGAACAGGTTGTGCCAGGCCAACTCGGTGACCATGCGCACATTGATCGAATAGGCCGGGTCTGCCCCGCCGACGAGGTCTTGCACGAAATAGTCGCGGCCTTTCATGTGGGCCAGCATGTCTTCGTACAGTGCGTCGAACCCTTCGGGGCTCATTTCCGCGTTGTTTTCCCACCAGATTGAATCGGCAACGCTGCCGGTCTTGACGACATGCTTGTCCTTGGGCGACCGGCCGGTGAACTTGCCGGTGGTGACCAGAAAGGCCCCGCCATTGCCCAAAGTGCCTTCTTCACGCTTCAGAGCCTCTTCGATCAGCGCCGGTTCCATGAAGTTATAATAGACATTGCCCAGACCCTCGATGCCCTGATCTTCGAGGCGGAATTGCGGGTTAACCCGTCCAGATGTCATGTGTGTCTTCTCCTGTGGCGGCGCGAAGGCTTTGGGCCGGGTGCGCTCTTGGGGCAAATTGCCGGATCGTTCCGGCGGACAGGCGCGTCTTATCACGGTCATTTGGGGCATGAACAGGACGGTTTGGCGCAGTTAGCGCAACCAAGGTCAGGTTTAGCGCCATCACAAATTTCCTGTCGGAAATCATGGCGCTTTTCCGGCAACATTAACGGCTTTTTTGCCGCAACTGTGTGACAACAAACGCACGATTCGCAGATACGGATTGATTCGCGGCCTTAAAAACGCCAGAAATACCTTACTAATAACGATATAAAGCATGAGTGAGCAGGAATAGGGGCAAACCCGATGTCAAAGATTGCACTGGTGGACGACGACAGAAACATTCTGACGTCCGTGTCCATGACGCTTGAGGCCGAAGGCTTCGAGGTCGAAACGTACAACGACGGGCAGGCTGCGTTGGACGCATTTAACAAGAAACTGCCGGACATGGCCGTTCTGGATATCAAGATGCCGCGCATGGACGGCATGGATTTGTTGCAGCGCCTGCGGCAGAAAACCCAGATGCCGGTGATCTTTCTGACCTCGAAGGATGACGAAATCGACGAAGTGCTCGGCCTGCGCATGGGGGCTGACGACTACGTCAAGAAACCCTTCTCGCAGCGTTTGTTGGTCGAACGTATTCGCGCGCTGCTGCGGCGGCAGGAAGCGACTTCGGGTGATGTTGCAACGGCCAGCACGGGCGATGCCAAGGTCATGGAACGGGGTGAGCTGCGGATGGACCCGCTGCGTCACGCGGTCAGTTGGAAAGGTGCGGACGTATCCCTGACGGTGACTGAATTCTTGTTGTTGCAAGCCCTTGCGCAACGCCCCGGTTTTGTCAAAAGCCGTGATCAACTGATGGACGTCGCTTACGACGATCAGGTGTATGTAGACGACCGTACGATTGACAGCCATATCAAGCGTCTGCGGAAGAAAATGCGCGCCGCTGATTCAGAGTTTTCGGCCATCGAAACTCTGTACGGGATAGGCTACCGGTACAACGAAGAATAAGATTGACCGCTTAACAAAGGGTAGTTGGGCCTCGTGCGCGATACGGAACAAGCCAGCGAATTGCGGGACGGTGATGTGGTTCTGGGCGATGACTGGGTCATCCCTCAGGATCCTGACTCGGCCGAACTGGGGGCATCGCGCCGCAGTCGGAACCTATTTTCGCTGCGCGGGTCGCCGCTGGCCCGCAAAATCATCACCTTTAACCTGATTGCTCTGGTTATTCTGGTCACCGGACTGCTCTATCTGGATGACTCACGGGACGAACAGGTAAAGCAGACCGCGAGCAATCTGATGGGCGACGCCCAGTTGGTCAGCAACGTGTTCGAAGCGCAGTTGCGCCAGAATTCTGCCGCTCATTCTCTTAGCACGGCCGAGCTTGATGTTAAGGACACTCTTGCCGGGTTGAGCCTTCCGGTCGGCGGCGAAGTTTTTGTTTACGATGCCGCGGGAACTCTGATCGGCTGGACCCGGGGGGGGGCAACAAGCGCTCCCATGCCCATTCTTCTAAGGTCAGAAGCCGAAGTTCAGACCGGCAGCACCCTGATCAGCGATGCGCTGAACGCCGTCTGGAAAGGCCTGTCCAAGATATTCACCAACGCCAACCCGGATGAGGCACCAACGCTTGCACAGCGCGTGCAGTCCCTGATCCCGACCGCGCTGCAAGGACAGATGCAGGTGCAGGCCGTAAAAGATGCAGCAGGCGAAACAGTAATCGTTGCCGCCTCGCCCATTTCATTAGAGGGGTCGCCTGTCGGCGCTGTTGCGATGGCCGGACCTGCCGGTGAAATCGACGCGTTGGCCCGGCGCGAGCAAGAGCGCATTTTGCAGATGTTCGTGGTTGCGCTTTTGGTTTCAATCGGCCTGAGTCTTGTTCTGGCGTCGACAATTGCGAACCCTTTGGCGGACTTGGCCGCCGCCGCCGAGTCGGGCAAAGACCGCGGCGCGGGGGTAAATCCGGGACGAATTCGCATTCCCGACCTGAGTGCACGCCCCGATGAAATCGGTCGCCTCAGTCGGGCGCTGCGGGGCATGGTGAACGCGCTATACAACCGGATCGATTCGAACGAACAGTTCGCCGCCGATGTTTCGCATGAAATCAAGAACCCCTTGGCCAGCCTGCAATCCGCCGTTGGTACGCTGCGCATGGTCAAACGGGAAGATCAGCGTGAAAAACTGTTGAGCGTGATTGAACATGATGTCCGTCGGTTGGACCGTCTGGTCAGCGATATATCGAACGCGTCACGCCTGGATGCGGAACTGGTCAAAGAAGAAGAACAGCTCTTCGATCTGCTGAAACTGCTAGGCAATATCAGCCAGTATCTGGGAGAAGAGGCCCGGAGCAAAGGCGTGGATTACATCACCGATCTGCCGTCTCAGCCGATCGAAATAAACGGGCTTGAGGCGCGCTTGGCGCAGGTGTTCGTCAACCTGATCACAAATGCGATCTCGTTCTGCGAAAGCGGTGATGCCATTCGCGTTTGGGTGCGTCGCCGTGAAAACCGCGTTCTGATCGTCGTCGAAGACACCGGGCCCGGCATCCCGGAACAGGCGCTGACCAAGGTTTTCAAACGCTTCTATTCACAGCGCCCGGTGGAACATTTCGGCAATAACTCTGGCCTTGGGCTTGCGATCTCAAAACAGATAGTCGAGGCGCATGGCGGTGTGATCTGGGCCGAAAACATTCGCCCGACAGAGGCCGACGTTACGTCCGATCCACTTGGTGCGCGCTTTGTCGTGGGTCTGCCCGTGTAGTCATGAGCGGTCGGGCCCTCGCAGACGTCGCGCATCAGAACACTGCCATTATACATGCCACATGTGTTGCCTTCGACGGGCGGGGTCTGTTGATCCTTGGTACCGCTGGGGCAGGAAAATCGGCCCTTGCGCTGCAGATGATGGCTTTGGGCGCAGGGTTGGTTGCAGATGACAGGGTCGTTTTGACCATGGAACCTGAAAAGGTCCTGATCGATGCTCCTCCAGAGATCCAAGGATTGATTGAGGCGCGCGGCGTCGGCTTGTTGCGTGCGCAATCGGTCGGGCCAGTAAACCTGAGCTATGTTGTTGATCTGGACCAAACAGAGACAGCCCGCTTGCCAAACGTAACGGAAATCCGTGCCCTGAGGCAAACTGTTCCCTTGCTACGCGGCGCGGGTGTCCCCAATTTGGCATCAGCTTTGATGCAATTACTTATAATGGGGCGTGTAGACCCTGAATGGCCCAGCACATGACAACTCAGCGGCGCATCGTTCTGGTAACGGGACCTTCGGGCGCTGGCAGATCAACGGCGATCCGCGTTCTCGAAGACCTTGGCTTTGAGGCTATCGACAACCTTCCGATGGGGCTCTTGCTGCGCCTGCTTGAAGGACCCGCAACCGACCGTCCCATGGCGTTGGGAATAGACGCGCGGAACCGCGATTTCTCGACGATCGGGTTCATTGAACTGATCGCCAAAGTTCAACGCATGGACCATGTCGACATTTCAACCCTGTATCTCGACTGCGACGACGAAGTCTTGGTGCGCCGCTTTTCCGAAACCCGACGACGCCACCCTGTCGCGTCAGATTCAAGCCCCGAAACCGGCGTTCGCCAGGAAAAAGAACTACTCGACCCGATCCGTGAAATTGCGGACACGTTGATCGACACCAGCCCGCTGAACGTTCACCAGTTGCGCGAAGAGGTCGAGCGCTGGTTCGCGCCGCAAGGTGGACGCCATCTGGCGGTATCTATCGAGTCTTTTTCGTATAAGCGCGGCTTGCCTCGTGGATTGGATATGGTGTTTGACTGCCGGTTTCTCGCCAATCCGTACTGGCGCCCGGAACTTCGCGCCGAAGATGGTCGAAACCCGGATGTGGCGCGCTATGTTCAGTCTGACGCGAACTATGCACCGTTTTTTGACCGTGTTGTCGATTTGCTTGAACTCCTGTTGCCGGCCTATCGCGCCGAAGGCAAAGCGCACCTTTCGGTGGCCTTTGGGTGCACCGGAGGACAGCACAGATCCGTTGCTACCGCCGAGGCGGTCGCAAAGGCCCTTGCAGAGCAGGGGAAGCAAGTGGCAATTAGGCACCGCGAAATGGAACGTCGATCGTTGAATGTGAGGTCGGATTGATCGGGATCGTACTTGTTGCACATGGTGGGTTGGCTCAGGAGTACCTGGCCGCAATGCAGCATGTGGTCGGAAAACAGCCCGGCTTGGCCGCGATCTCGATCGAAGCGGATCACGATCGCGATGCCAAGCAGAATGAAATCTGTGTCGCCGCAGACAGTGTAGATGTGGGTGACGGTGTTGTCGTTGTAACCGATCTGTTTGGTGGCAGCCCATCGAACCTAAGCTTGCGCGCCTGCGCCCCGCAGGATCGACGTATCCTTTACGGTGCAAATCTGCCTATGTTGATTAAACTGGCCAAATCCCGCCACTTGCCAATCGGCGACGCCGTGCGGCAGGCGATGGAGGCTGGACGCAAGTATATCAATGCGCAAAATGTGACGTTGGACGAAGACCGGATTGATTAAGAATGACGAACCGAAGCTTGAAAATAATCAATGAAAAGGGCTTGCACGCCCGTGCCTCGGCAAAGCTGGTTGAGGTGGTCGAAGGTTTCGACGCCCAGGCCGAAGTGTCAAAAGACGGGCTTTCTGCGTCAGGTGACAGCATAATGGGTCTTTTGATGTTGGCAGCATCGCGCGGAACGACTATTGACGTCGAGACGTCCGGACCGGATGCTGAGGCGTTGGCTGATGCGCTGGAAACCTTGGTGAACGACAAGTTCGGGGAAGGGTTCTGACGGCGCCTGCTGCGACATCAAGAACGGGAAGACCAGGAATTGGCGGAAACGACGCACGAGACCAAGACAGGCCCGGTTGTGGATGGGACCGAGGACCAGGGCGAAATCTACGATCGTAGAACCCTGACCTACGCAAACTCTTTCGACGATGCCTGGACTTCAACAGCTATCCGCGCCATCGAATGGTGTACGGGCAAGCTGACCATTTTGCGTATGGTCAACAAATTCGAGAAGAAGAACGAATACTATCGCGGCCAACGGTTCTGGGGCGGCGCGCTTGAGGTTATGGGTATTAACCTGACTACACCTCAGGAACAGATTGCCCGCATCCCGAAAACCGGCCCGGTTGTCGTGGTTGCCAATCACCCCCACGGAATGGTCGACGGCATGATTCTGGCCGAACTGATCGGGCAGGTGCGCAGTGACTATCGTATCCTGACCCGCTCTGTTCTGACTGGTTTGGACGAGGCCGCGACGTCGTTCATGATCCCTGTCCCCTTCCCACATGATCCGGAAGCACAGGCCAAAATGCTTGAAATGCGCGGCAAGGCGATGGAGCACCTGAAAAATGGCGGAGTGGTCGCATTGTTTCCGTCTGGCGTGGTGATGTCGTCTGATGACTGGTTCGGCCCCGCGATCGAGCGCGAGTGGAACGTGTTTACGGCCAAGATGATTCGCCGATCGGGCGCGCAAGTCGTTCCTATCTTCTTTCCCGGCAGAAACTCGCGGGCATACCAGATCGCCAACAAAATGTCCGCGATTCTGCGCCAAGGCCTACTGCTGCACGAGATCGTTCGCTCCTGCAACAAACCTCAGTCACCGGTAATCGGTGATCCGATCTCAGAAGAAGACATGCAACTGCTCGAGCGCGACCCACGCGGCTTCATGGCTTGGCTCCGCAAGCACACGTTGGGACTTGGTGAGTCGCTTAAACCCTGATCCGTCTCTTAATCTGGCCAAAAATATCCCGGGGGTGAGGCCGGATGAAATCCGGGCGAGGGGGCTGGCCCCCTTTACCGGGTCGGGACAGGCACTTCGCCTCTATAGTCATAAAAACCGCGCTGTGTCTTGCGCCCTAACCACCCGGCCTCGACATATTTAGTCAACAAAGGGCACGGGCGGTATTTGGTGTCGGCCAATCCGTCATGAAGGACATTCATGATCGCCAGGCACGTGTCCAAACCGATGAAATCCGCCAGCTCAAGCGGACCCATCGGATGGTTTGCGCCCAGTTTCATTGATTGGTCGATGGATTGAACATTCCCGACGCCCTCATACAGGGTATAAACAGCTTCGTTTATCATCGGCATCAGAATGCGGTTCACGATAAAGGCCGGGAAGTCCTCGGCGCTGGCTGCAGTTTTACCAAGTCGGTCCACGACGGTTTTGCAGGCGCTGAATGTCTCTTCGTCGGTGGCAATTCCTCGAATCAACTCGACCAACTGCATGACCGGAACCGGGTTCATGAAGTGGAACCCCATAAAGCGTTCGGGTCGGTCTGTTCGACTTGCCAGCCGCGTAATGGAAATCGACGACGTGTTTGATGTCAGGATCGTATGTGGCTGCAAATGCGGCTGAAGATCTTCGAAGATCGCCTGTTTGATCGCCTCGCGTTCTGTGGCGGCCTCGATCACAAGGTCGGTCTGGCCCAGCTCGGGCAATTCAAGCGTGGTCTTGATGCGCTTCAGCGCGGCCTGCATTGCGTCGTCCGAGATTTTTCCACGCGATGCTTGTCGCGCCATATTCCCTTCGATCGTTGTTATTGCGCTGTTAAGTGCGTCTTCGCTGACGTCATTCAGCAAAACGTCGTAATCGGCCAGGGCAAGAACATGGGCAATGCCGTTCCCCATCTGACCTGCGCCAATCACTCCGACCGATTTTACATCCATATTCAGGTGCCTTTGTGCCACGGGTTATGGCGACAGTATCGGCAGTTTGGGGCAGGCGGCAAGAGGATCAAGCATCTGGATTTTGCTTCAAATGCGCACATTAGGAAATTCTCAAGATTTGCGGCTGCATGATGGCACCCGGGTGAAAAATGGGTGAGTGGTATGAGCTATCATCAAACAGGCTCGGGGGGACCCGAGGATGCCGTGTGCCAATATGATGGATCGCGGTTATGGTTTCGTGGGCCGCAGCGATCTTTGGATACGCATTACATGGCATGTGTCGGCGGGACCGAAACCTTTGGGCGCTTTGTCGAACGTCCTTTTCCCTCGATTCTCGAGGGAAAACTAGACCGCAGGTGCCTGAACTTGGGCAGCCTTTTCTGTGGCGTGGACGCGCTGTTGCGGGATACTGGCCTGCGATCTTTGCTAAGCGGCGCAGAGATGTGTGTCCTGCAGGCTCCGGACATTCTGGGGCAATCAAACCGTTTTTACAAAGTGCATCCCCGGCGAAATGACCGGTTCCTTGCACCTACCGATGATTTGTGTTCGCTTTACCCGGAGATCGACTTCACGGACGTGCATTTCGTGTATCACCTTGTGTCGCTGTTGAAGGGACATCAGGACGCGCGGTTTGAGGTGGTTGCTGAAGACTTGCGTAAGAATTGGGTCGGGTTGCTGCGAGAACTGTTTAACTCTCTGAAAGCACCTGTGATCCTCTTGAACCTGGATGTCCGGCGGCAGTCCGATGAATGTGAATTTGGTACAGATGCCCAGGTTCCTGTTTCAGCAGAAATGCTAGGGGCTGTCCGCCCCTATTGTCTTGATGTTGTGGACCTGTTCGTTAACGTTTCTGGCCAATCTGAAGAATTGGAAGATATGTTGTTTGGAACATTGCAGCAGCCGATGGCCGAGCACATGATCGGCCCGGCTGCACATAGGAAAATTGCCGAGACCCTTTCGCGTCGTATTCGGGACCTACAATGAAAAAAGGCCCGCCGTTTGGCGGGCCTTTTATTCAAAGCGAAGCGTGGGCTTAGCCGAGTTTCTCGGTCAGTTCCGGCACCGCCTGGAACAGGTCGGCAACCAGACCAAAGTCAGCAACCTGGAAGATCGGCGCTTCTTCGTCTTTGTTGATCGCAACGATGACCTTCGAGTCCTTCATGCCCGCCAAGTGCTGGATCGCGCCCGAGATGCCGACAGCGACATACAGGTCCGGTGCAACAACCTTACCGGTCTGACCCACCTGCCAGTCGTTCGGAGCATAGCCCGAGTCCACGGCGGCGCGCGACGCGCCAACAGCGGCGCCCAGCTTGTCGGCCAGGGTTTCGATCAGTTTGAAGTCCTCTTCCGAGCCGACACCACGGCCGCCCGAAACAACAACGCCAGCCGAGGTCAGCTCGGGGCGATCGCTTTCGGCAACCTTGTCTTCAACCCACGAGGACAGACCAGCGTCAGCACCGACCGAGATGGTCTCAACCGCAGCCGAACCGCCTTCGCCCGCCGCGTCAAAGGACGCGGTGCGGAAGGTGACGACTTTCTTAGCGTCGTTCGACTTGACGGTCTGGATCGCGTTGCCCGCATAGATAGGACGCTCGAAGGTCGAGCCGTCAACCACGCCGGACGCATCCGAGATCACCATCACGTCCAGCAGCGCCGCAACGCGCGGCATCACGTTCTTGGCATCGGTGGTGGCGGGGGCAACGATATGCTCGTATCCGTCGGCCAGACCAGCAATCAGGGCCGCAGTCGACTCCGCCAGGCGGTGACCCAGCGACTCGTCTTCAGCGACCAGAACCTTGGAAACGCCGTCGATCTTCGCAGCGGCTTCACCTGCAGCAGCGGCAGAGCCACCTGCGGCCAGAACGGTCACGTCGCCCAGTGCCTTCGCGGCATTGACGGCTTTGGCGGTGGCGTCCAGCGCCAGTTCACCATTGTTGACTTCGGCGAGAAGAAGAACAGCCATTACACAGCCCCCGCTTCTTTGAGTTTCGCAACCAGCTCGTCAACCGAGCCTACGACGATACCAGCGGCACGTGCCGGCGGCTCTTCGGTTTTGACGATTTCCAGACGGGGCGAGACGTCGACGCCGTAATCGGCGGCAGTTTTCTCGTCCAGCGGCTTTTTCTTCGCCTTCATGATGTTGGGCAGCGACGCATAGCGCGGCTCGTTCAGGCGCAGGTCAACGGTCACGATGGTCGGCATCTTGACGCTGATGGTCTGCAGGCCGCCGTCAACCTCACGGGTGATCTTGGCGGTGTCGCCTTCGATGTCTACTTCGGACGCGAAGGTGCCTTGGCTCCAGCCCAGCAGGGCCGACAGCATCTGACCGGTGGCGTTCATGTCGTTGTCGATCGACTGTTTGCCCGCCAGAACCAGACCGGGCTGCTCTTCCTCGACCACTTTGGCCAGGATTTTCGCAACGGCCAGAGGCTCGATATCCTGATGAACGTCATCGGCTGCTACAACCAGAATGGCGCGGTCAGCGCCCATGGCCAGAGCGGTGCGCAGCGTTTCCTGCGCCTGCTTGACGCCGATCGAAACGGCAACGACTTCGTCGGCCTTGCCCGCTTCTTTCAGGCGGATCGCCTCTTCCACGGCAATCTCGTCGAACGGGTTCATCGACATTTTGACATTGGCGAGATCGACACCGCTACCGTCCGCTTTCACGCGGACCTTCACATTATAGTCAATCACGCGTTTGACAGGCACGAGTACCTTCATTTTGCGCTTTCTCCTTACAAATCCGGTAAGCCGCGAAGCGACTCCACCAATGCTCTCGGGGGTCTGAATAGCGTTTCAATTCGAATGGCAACAGAGCAAAATCGTCACGTCATGGTCTTGGGACGTCGCGTTTCGTATTTTTTGACGCTACGGCGCGCAATATTATTGCTGCGTCATTAAGGGGTTCAGTGGCTGGGCCCTCTCTTCTGGCCCGGCCATTGTCACCAAGACACTGTGCCGCATTCAGCGGTTCGCGCCCGGAACCCACAACACGTCCCGCGTGCCGTTTTCATTGGCGCAGCGGGCAGCAACGAAGAACCAGTCGCTGAGGCGGTTGAGGTATTTCACCGCGACCTCGTTGACGGGCTCCATATTCGTCAGCTCAACCGCCAGTCGTTCAGCCCTGCGGGACACGGTGCGGCAGACATGCAGATGAGCCGCCAGGCGTGAGCCACCCGGCAGGATGAAACTGCGCAACGGCTCAAGTGTTTCGTTCATCACGTCAATTTCAGCCTCGAGGCGGTCAATTTGAGCGGGTACGACTCGCAGGGGGGGATAATCCGCCTCGGCGTCTTTTTCCATTTCGGGGCGGCAGAAATCGGCGCCCAGATCGAACAGGTCGTTCTGGATACGCGACAGCGCAGCCTCAACTTCGCCCTCGGCCTCGGTGCGGGCGACGCCGACAAAGGAATTCAGCTCATCCACTGTGCCATAGGCGGCCACGCGGCCCGAATATTTCGCGACGCGTTCGCCATTACCCAGCGCGGTTTTTCCGTCATCGCCGGTGCGCGTGTAGATTTTGTTGAGAACGACCATCTATTGAACCCCCTGCCCACGGAGCCAGACGTAGAGCACGATCAAAACCACGGCAATGAATTGAAACAGGATGCGAAGTCGCATCATCTTGTTGCTTTTCATTGCGGCTTCCTTGCCGCTTTTGCCGAAATTCGAGATGCCGATCGCCAGCACCACAACAACAGCAGCCATGGCCAACAGTAGAACGACCATCAGAAGGTCCATGAGTACACCGTCCGCGTTACTTGTTTCGTTGGGCTATCATCTAGCCTCTGACGTGCAAAAAGCGAACGGGTAATTTCGCCTCAGACGTCCGACAGGATGCGGTCGATTGTGCGCGTGGGCAGGATCCGTCGCAGCCACCCGGCGATATAGGTCGGCGTGGTGACATAGTAGCGGGCGCGCGGGCGTTTGGATTCCACGGCATGTGCCAGCTTGTCGGTCACCGCCGATGCCGGCAGCTCGAACCGGTCGGGCCCTGAGGATTCGTACAGTCTTTTCAACAACGAGGCTTCGTATCGGTCGCGCAGGGCCGAGTCTTGCCAATTGATGAAACGCTCGAAAACCGGGATCGAGTTTTCGCGGATTTTGGAGGTGATAGGGCCGGGTTCGATCAGGATAACCTTGATGTCTGTGTCGGCTAGCTCCAACCGCAATGTGTCGGTCAATCCTTCGACCGCATATTTGGTTGCCACATAAGCGCCCCGCCAAGGATATGCGACCAGACCGAGAACAGACGAGTTTTGAACGATTCGCCCGTGCCCCTGCGCGCGCATGACGGGGATGACCTGCCGCGTGAGGTCGTGCCAGCCAAAGAAATTGGCCTCAAAGATCGTGCGCAGGCCATCTGTTGGCAGGTCTTCCACCGCACCGGGAAGACCATGCGCGCCATTATTGAACAATGCGTCGAGCGTGCCGCCTGTCTTATCCAGAACATCCTGCAGGCCGGACGTGATGCTGTCACTGTCGGTATAGTCGATACGGGGGCTTTCGAAACCCTGCGCCCTCAGACGGTCGCAGTCACGTTGCTGCCGACATGAGGCAAATACGCGCCAGCCGCGCGCCCGCATACCATGCGCCGCGTCCAGCCCAATCCCCGAAGAGCAGCCGGTGATAAGAATTGTCTTCTGCATGGTCTTCCTGCCTCTCGCCTTGCACCAAAGCTATGGCGGGGCAGGGGGCAGGACAATGTCAGCGCCGCGTCAATCTGCGGTTTTTCTGACCAGAGATGCGGAAATCCATCCGACCTGTTGCTCGGGCAACACGCGCAACCTTAGCCAGCCGGTGCCTGAATCGCTGAGGACTTCAACCTTTTGGCCGATGGATGCTTTGCCGATGACGGGATAGATCGTCCCCGGACCGTCGCGCATGTTCACCCGCGTTCCAGAGATCTCGCGGATGTCCTTTTGTGGTTCTTCGTAAGCTGATGGTTCCAACACCTCTTCGGGCTGGGTTTCAGCGATCTGGCGCAACCCGGTTATGCCGTCTTCGAGGGACGCCAAGGTGATGTTGGCGCTTTGATCGGCAAAAGCCGACAGGCCCGAGAATGTCTCAAGGCTGGCGGGTTCCGGCAGGATTTCCACGATCTCTTCTTTCGCCAAGATCGGCTTCACCAGTACGGTTGGCGTACGTAGGGCGACATTGGTCACCAATTGCTCGGCGCGGGTGTGTTGCAATGGCACAGGTTCGGGCGCAACGGCCACGCGCTCGGGTTGGGCGGTGCGCAGTCCGCGCGGCTCAAAATCAGGGCCGCCGCTCATGACGTAAAAACACCATCCGAGCGCGGCAAAAGTAACAAGAACAAGGCGCGACATGGCGCATCCCCCGGTAATCGAAAAAGGTAAAATAGGCAGCAGTTCAATTAAAGAGAGCCTACCATAATTCACGATCGGAGTCGAAAGATTGGGGGAAATCCTAAGCTTGCCTCCCCCTGTTGCAAAAAGCGCCACTTGTCCCCAGCAAAATGCGCGCTGGTTGCTTTACCGCGGCGCGCTTGCGTCGTATCACATCATATATGAACGACACGATCGACGACCCCAACATGGAGGCCCCCGATGGCGGGGGCGAGGTAGCTGAACCGCTGCGCCGAGCGATTGGCGAACGCTATCTGACTTATGCTTTGTCGACCATCATGCACCGGGCCTTACCGGATGCGCGCGATGGTCTGAAGCCGGTTCACCGGCGAATCCTTTATGCCATGCGTGAGCTGCGACTCAGCGCGACGGGGGGATTCCGTAAGTCGGCCAAGATTTCCGGCGACGTGATGGGCAACTACCACCCCCATGGCGATGCCGCGATTTATGACGCGATGGCGCGTCTGGCGCAGGACTTCAACGTGCGCTACCCACTTGTCGACGGGCAGGGGAATTTCGGCAATATCGACGGCGATAACCCGGCCGCCTCGCGGTACACCGAGGCGCGGATGACTATCGTGGCCGAGGCGCTGCTTGAGGGGCTGAACGAAGACGCTGTCGATTTCCGCGACAACTATGACGGTACGCTGACTGAACCCGTCGTGCTGCCCGCACAGTTCCCGAACCTGCTGGCCAATGGCGCTAGCGGTATTGCGGTGGGGATGGCGACGAACATTCCTCCGCACAATATCTCAGAGCTGTGCGATGCCTGCCTGCATCTGATCAAAACGCCGGATGCGCGTGACGACACATTGTTGAACTACGTGCCCGGCCCCGACTTTCCGACAGGTGGCGTGATCGTCGAACCACCTGAGAACATCGCGCAGGCCTATCGCACCGGGCGCGGGTCGTTCCGCCTGCGCTGTAAGTTCGAGGTTGAAGATCTGGGCCGTGGCCAGTGGCAGATCGTTGTCACCGAGATTCCCTATCAGGTTCAGAAATCCAAGCTGATCGAGAAGATCGCGGAACTGATCCAGACCAAGAAAATCCCGATCCTCGGCGATGTACGCGACGAATTTGCCGATGACATCCGCCTGATCCTTGAGCCGCGCTCTAAGAACGTGGACCCCGAGGTGTTGATGGGAATGCTTTATCGCAATTCGGACCTTGAGGTGCGGTTTAGCCTTAACATGAACGTGTTGATCGACGGCGTGACGCCCAAGGTCTGCTCGATGAAAGAGGTGCTGCGCGCTTTCCTCGATCACCGGCAAGAAGTTCTGCTGCGTCGTTCGCGTCACCGCATGGCGAAGATCGACCACCGTTTGGAGGTCTTGGAGGGCTTTATCGTTGCCTTCCTGAACCTTGATCGTGTGATTGACATCATCCGCTACGACGACGACCCCAAAGCCGCGCTGATGCGCGAGGATTGGGGCATCGACCATGTCCGGGCTACTGATGAGTTCGACTATGTCTCGCCCAAACCGGGCGAGGGCGAGTTGTCCGAGGTTCAGGTCGACGCGATCCTCAACATGCGCCTGCGCAGCTTGCGCCGTCTGGAAGAGATGGAGCTGGTCCGCGAGCGCGATGAACTGATGTTGGAACGCGCCAACCTCGAAGACCTGCTGGCCGATCCCGCCCTGCAATGGGCCAAGATCGCCGAGCAGTTGAAAGAGACCAAAAAGACCTTCGGCAAAGACTACGAAGGCGGTGCGCGCCGCACCCAATTTGCCGAAGCCGGGAATGTCGAAGAAGTAACGCTTGAGGCGATGATCGACAAGGAACCGATCACGGTTGTGTGCTCTCAGATGGGGTGGATTCGCGCCATGACGGGTCACATTGACCTGAAGCGTGAGCTCAAGTTCAAGGATGGCGACGGCCCGCGCTTTATCTTCCATGCTGAAACCACCGACCGTCTGCTGGTTTTTGCGTCGAACGGGCGTTTCTACACGGTCAGTGCGGCCAACCTGCCCGGCGGGCGGGGTATGGGCGAGCCGCTGCGCCTGATGGTGGACTTGCCGAACGAGGCGCAGATTATCGACATCATGATCCATAAGCCGGGGCGCAAGCTGCTGGTGGCCTCGGATGCTGGCAACGGTTTCATGGTGCCAGAGGATGATGTTTTGGCCCAGACCCGCAACGGCAAACAGGTGCTGAACGTCAAGGGAGACGAAACCGCGATGATCTGCAAGCCAGTTGAGGGCGACCATGTGGCCGTGGTGTCCCAGAACGGTAAGTTTCTTGTGTTTCCCGTCGAAGAGCTGCCCGAAATGGGGCGCGGCAAAGGTGTACGTTTGCAAAAATACAATATGGCGCGCGGACGGCAGGGAACACTTGAGCTGGATGGGGGGCTGTCGGACCTCACGACCTTTGATTGGGCAGAGGGACTCAAATGGTCCATGGGAGGGGATAAAACCCGGCATGAGGCCGATATGTCCCAGTGGCTTGCGAAACGCGCCAGCGTTGGGAAAAAGCCGCCATATGGTTTCCCGAGGGACTATAAATTCTCGTGATCGCACCGCCGCGACAGTCAAATTCCGTCGATGCAGCTTGGCACAAGCCCGGTTGGTGCGCTAAGTCAAAGAAAAACAGGCCTATCGAGACGAGATCATGTTACGCATTCTAACCTTGATAACCGGATTGACCCTGCTGGGCGCATGTGCGCAAACGCAGCTATACGAAGAGCCCGAGTCGCTGGGGGAATTCAAGCTTCGCGTGAACTACGCCTTTGCTGAAAAGGCTGTGCAGGGTCCCGTTTCCCGCGATGCCACGCCGGATGAATGGACAGCAGCGATTCAGAACGCCGTGGATGTCCGCCTAGGCCGGTATGAGGGCGCGCAGGAATACGACATCGGTATCAGTCTCGAAGGATACATGCTGGCCCCGCCGGGTATTCCGGTCATCTACAACCCCAAAAGCACGGCGATTGTTTTGGTCAACGTCTACGACGTGAAGAACAAAGAATTCCTGGCCAAGGGAAAACAGTTTCAGGTTCTGGAAGATACGACCGGTGAAAGTGCCCTGACCGGGTCAGGAAATACACGCACCAGAGAAGAACAGATGAGCGGTCTGGCCCTGAAGGTTGCGGACCGAGTCGAAGAGTGGTTGGCCGAAGAACATGAAGAGAACGGCTGGTTCCAGCGCCGCCCTGACCTGATACAACCTCTCGAATCCGGCGAGCTGACGCAAAATCCGGCATCATGAACGGGTTTTAACGCAGGATGTGCTTGATTTTCCCCTGCGAACCAAATATCTCGCGCGCGCAGATGTAACCACGGGACCAAGGGTCCCCCAAATCGCAAAAGGGCGCCTGAGGAATGGCAAAGGAAAAGTTTGAGCGTACAAAACCGCACGTCAACATCGGCACGATTGGCCACGTTGACCATGGTAAAACGACGCTGACCGCAGCAATCACCAAGTATTTCGGTGACTTCAAAGCGTATGACCAGATTGACGGTGCGCCGGAAGAAAAAGCGCGCGGCATCACCATCTCGACCGCCCACGTGGAATACGAGACTGACAACCGTCACTATGCGCACGTTGACTGCCCCGGCCACGCCGACTACGTCAAGAACATGATCACCGGTGCTGCCCAGATGGACGGCGCGATCCTGGTTGTGAACGCAGCTGACGGCCCGATGCCGCAAACGCGCGAGCATATCCTGCTGGGCCGCCAGGTTGGCATCCCGAAAATGGTCGTGTTCATGAACAAAGTTGACCAGGTTGACGACGAAGAGCTGCTGGAACTGGTTGAGATGGAAGTTCGCGAACTGCTGTCCAGCTACGACTACCCCGGCGACGATGTTCCGATCATCGCAGGTTCGGCTCTGGCGGCGATGGAAGGCAACAACCCGGAAATCGGCGAAGAGAAGATCAAAGAGCTGATGGCGGCTGTTGACGACTACATCGACACCCCTGAGCGTGAAGTTGACAAGCCGTTCCTGATGCCGGTCGAAGACGTGTTCTCGATCTCGGGTCGTGGTACCGTTGTGACCGGTCGTGTTGAGCGTGGCGTGATCAACGTTGGCGACGAGATCGAAATCGTCGGCATCCGTGAGACCCAGAAAACCACCTGTACCGGTGTTGAAATGTTCCGCAAGCTGCTGGATCGCGGTGAAGCGGGCGACAACATCGGCGCCCTGCTGCGCGGTATCGACCGTGACGGCGTTGAGCGTGGCCAGGTTCTGTGTAAGCCGGGTTCGGTTACACCGCACACCAAGTTCGAGGCCGAAGCCTATATCCTGACCAAGGAAGAAGGCGGCCGTCACACGCCGTTCTTCGCGAACTACCGTCCGCAGTTCTACTTCCGTACGACTGACGTGACCGGCACCGTGACCCTGGCGGCTGGCACCGAGATGGTTATGCCCGGCGACAACGTCGGCTTCACCGTCGAGCTGATCGCACCGATCGCGATGGAAGACGGCCTGCGCTTCGCCATCCGTGAAGGCGGCCGTACCGTTGGCGCCGGCGTTGTGTCGAAAATCATCGAATAATCGGTAGGACGGGCTTCAGCCCGGCGCATCGATAAAACTAAAGAAGGCCGCTCCCTCAGGGGGCGGCCTTTTTACTTGGATTGTGTCGTGGGTGCATAAACTTGGCTATGCAGGCCAAAACCCTCTGATCGGCTTAGATTACGCCAGCCAATACCAACCGAACGATATCTTCGCGTTTAAGACTGCGCGCGCGCAGTTCGGCATCACTCATCAGCCAATAGGCGCGGATTCTGAGGGTTGCCGATCTGGTTTCAGACAGTCTGCGCAGGTTGGAACGGAGGCGACGACTTAGCAGTTGCCACAATGCGGCAGGGCTA
Organism: Ruegeria sp. S263; assembly: GCF_056780525.1. Lineage (NCBI taxonomy): Bacteria > Pseudomonadati > Pseudomonadota > Alphaproteobacteria > Rhodobacterales > Roseobacteraceae > Ruegeria > Ruegeria sp. S263. The sequence goes on from NZ_CM165558.1 coordinate 1,106,144, forward strand.
AAGTCATGCGGGCGGTAAACGGTGGATTTGGGCATAAGAGCGTTTCGTTGCGTTTTGATTGAACCAGTACAATCTACGCACCCGTGTATTTGCCAGCTAGCCCCGCCCGGTCATATCCGCTGTGCGTCTGGCGCAATGGCCCAGCGTTTCCGCTGGGCCATGGTATGCAAATCAAATCGCAGCTTTTGCCGCTGCACGAACAGCCTGGATGTTGTCCCCATAAACGTCCGGTTGTGAAACCGAGCCGCCTTTGAAGACAGCAGATCCCGCAACCAGCACGTCCGCGCCCGCAGCCGCGACCAGAGGGGCTGTGTTCGGGTCCACACCGCCGTCAATCTCAATATGGATAGGGCGGTCACCGATCATCTGACGCAGGCGGCGCACCTTTTCGGTCAGGTCGATGAATTTCTGGCCGCCGAAGCCGGGGTTCACTGTCATGACGCAAACAAGATCAGTCAGGTCCAGCAGATGCTCGACCGCTTCGGCCGGGGTGCCGGGATTGAGGGCAACGCCAGCTTTCATGCCAGCGGCACGAATGGCCTGCAACGTGCGGTGCGTGTGCGGGCCAGCTTCGACATGGGCTGTGAGGATGTCTGCACCGGCATCTGCATAGGCGTCAATATACGGATCTACAGGCGTGATCATCAGGTGCACGTCCATCACCGTTTTTACATGAGGACGAAACGCTTTGACGGCGGGGGGGCCAAAGGTCAGGTTTGGCACGAAATGGCCATCCATCACGTCAACATGGACCCAATCTGCGCCCTGTGCTTCGATCGCCTGAATCTCGGCGCCGAAATTGGCAAAGTCGGCGGACAGAATCGACGGAGCGATTTTGATGCTGCGGTCAAAGGACATGTTTGGCCTCGTGTCAGGATAAAGAGTCGGCCCGCATATACCTGCGATATGCGGGTAAGGGTAGGGCCAACAACAGCGAGCGCTGCGTTACAAAATTTTCACCCAATCGACACACAGCCGTTGAACACCGCCTTTAGCTAGCCGCCAACACATTTGGGGGTGGCTCGTGCTGCGAATAGAAAATCTGACGAAACGCTTTGGCGAAAATACGGCTGTGGATGCTGCTTCGCTGGACGTCGACAAGCCGTGCATGATCGGCATCATTGGACGCTCGGGCGCAGGTAAGTCGACCCTCTTGCGCATGATCAACCGCCTGACAGACGCCAGCGACGGAGAGATCATTTTTGAAGGCCGCGATGTAACCAAACTGAAAGGTCGCGAAAAGCGCGCGTGGCAAGCCGATTGCGCGATGATTTTTCAGCAGTTCAATCTGGTGCCGCGCATGGACGTGGTGTCAAACGTTCTGCATGGCACGCTGAACCGGCATTCAACGCTGGCCACCATGTTCAATCTGTTTCCGATGGACGATATCCACCGCGCAATCGACATTCTGGATCGTTTGGGCATCGCCGAACACGCACCCAAACGGGCCGAGGCGTTGTCGGGCGGTCAGCAACAACGTGTCGCCATTGCGCGCGCCTTGATGCAGGATCCAAGCATCATTCTGGCAGATGAACCGATCGCCTCACTTGACCCGATGAACGCTCAGGTCGTCATGCAGGCGTTGCGCCGCATCCATGAAGAGGACGGCCGGACAGTCATCGCCAACCTGCACACGCTGGACACCGCACGCCGCTATTGCGACCGCGTCGTTGGAATGCGCGACGGGCGTATCGTTTTCGACGGCCTGCCCGAACAACTGACAACCGGTGTCGCGCGTGAGATTTACGGAGCCGATGCCAGCTTCTCGGAAGAGGCGACATCGACCGAGATCGAGACGCTGGATGCGACTCAAAAGGCCCTGATGGAAGCGGAAGCAACCGTCTGAGCCGATCCCCCCTTTCATCGACCGGCCGATGAAAGGCCGGCATATCAAACCGGAGAGAGACAGATGAAAAAACTGATTGCTGCCCTTGTTGCGACAACTGCGATCGCCGCCCCAGCCATGGCTGCGGATATCAACGAATTTCGCATCGGCATTCTGGGCGGTGAAAGCGCTCAGGACCGTTTGAACAACAACGAATGCCTGCGCGAATACACCGAAGAAGCGCTGGGTGTGGAAACCAAGCTGTTTGCGCCTGCCGATTATGACGGCGTGATCCAGGGTCTGCTGGGCGGCACCATCGACATGGCGTGGCTGGGTGCCTCGGGCTATGCGAAAACCTATCTGTCCGACCCCGAAGCGGTTGAGCCGGTTCTGGTCAAGGTCAACACCGACGGCGGCTATGGCTACTACTCGATCGGATTTGCCCGTAAGGACAGCGGCATCACCTCGTTGGACGACATGAAGGGCAAGACCTTCGGCTTTGGCGATCCGAACTCGACCTCGGGCTACCTGATCCCGTCCATCGAAATCCCTGCCGCCACTGGCGCGACCATGGACTCGGGCGACTATTTTGGTGAGGTGAAATTCACCGGCGGCCATGAGCAGACCATCGTTGCCGTAAACAACGGCGATGTTGATGGCGGCGTGACCTGGGCTGACGGGCTGGGCGATTGGGAAGACGGCTATAAGTCGGGCGCGCTGCGCCGTGCTGTTGATGCCGGTCTGGTTGACATGAACGACATGGTCCAGATTTGGAAATCCAAGCCGATCCCCGAAGGCCCGGTTGTGCTGCGCACCGCCCTGCCTGCGGATGTGAAAGAGAAAATGACTGCTCTGATGGCGGGTCTGGCCGAGAAAGACCGCGAGTGTTTCTATGGCGTTGCCGCGGGTGAAGCAAAGGCGTTCGAGCCGATCACCCACGAGGCGTATGAGATCATCATCGAAGCACGCAAGCTGAAGTCCAACTAAGCCTGCATACCCCAAAGACCGGGGTCCGGTGTCGAAACCGGGCCCCGTTTCCCACTCAGGAGCATTCCATGACAGACCTGACCGCAGGGCCCCCAACCGTCGACCAGATCCGGGCCGACTATTCCGAGATGACGCGACGCAAGCGGGTCTATGGTGGTATCCTTCTGATCGTATTCGTGGCGTTGATGGCTGCAGGGTTTCGCACCGCCGATGACCGCAACGCAGGCAGCTTTGTGGACGGCTGGCACCGCATCTTTGACTACCCCGCCGAAGTTCTGTCCGAGGCCTGGGACAAGATCGACGCGCTGCCCGCCAACTTGATCAAGTTCTTCCCGGCGCTGGTCGAGACGATCAACATTGCTGCTGCGTCCACGTTGATCGGCACTATTGCGGGTACGTTCCTGGCGCTGATGTCCACACGGGGTATGGCGCTCTGGCCTGCGCTGATCCCGCTGTTCCGGCGTATTGCCGATATTTGCCGCGCAATTCCTGAGATTGTGATCGCGCTGGTCCTGATCTTTATTCTGGGCGGCGGTCCGGTGCCAGCGATGATCGCCATAGCAATCCATACGGCAGGAGCGCTGGGTAAGCTGTTTTCCGAGGTGAACGAGAACGCATCGTTGAAGCCGGTCGAGGGGCTGCATTCGGTCGGGGCCAACTGGTCACAGCGGATGTATCTGGGTGTGATCCCTCAGGTGGGACCGAACTATGTCAGCTATGCCTTGCTGCGGTTCGAGATCAACATCCGCGCCTCGGCCATTCTGGGCTTCGTCGGCGCGGGTGGTCTGGGGTACGAGCTGCGCAATTCGATGTCATGGGGGCAGGGGCGCTATGATGAGGCTGCCGCGATCTTCCTGTTGCTGTTTGTCACCATCGTTGTCGTCGACCAAATCTCGGGTCATCTGCGTGATCGCCTGACTCACGGATCCGAGAAAGGAGCGCGGGCATGAGCACCTTCGCCACAAATCTGACCATTGATGAGCTGAAGGCCGAAGCTGACCATCTGTTCAGCCGCAAACGTCTTGTGAATTTCGGTCTGCCGTCGCTGGTGCTGGCTTATCTGATCTATGTGTTCTTCGCTTTCGACGTGCCCGGTCTGGCCGAGCGTGCGAATTGGGAAAACGGCAAGACGTTGGTGGCCGACAGCTATAGCTACAAAACCCATATCGAGCGCGATAACCGCACCGGAGAAATCTCAGCCGCTATCGAAGGCGAGCGCAAGGGTGCCTATCCCGTGGGCGAAGCGCCAGATTGGGTCACGCTGGGCGAAACCACGGTGATTGATCTGGAGGACGGTCACGTCGTGCGGTTCGGCCCCGAGACCGTCGAATACGATATCCCCGGATACGGCACTGTCCGTGCCACACCCACGCGTGCAGCAGGTGTACAGGCCGAACTGCCTGCTGGCGATGTGCCGGACTGGATCAACATCTCGAAAAACAGGATGGCGATCACGACGGATGCGGGGCGGCTGACGGTGACGCGGAACCGGTCCGAAGTCTTCCGCTACTTCACCGGATGGGAGCTGTTCTTCTTTACTCTCGACAGCCCCTATTACGGTAAATCCTTCCCGCAACTGGTTGGGCTGGCCGCGAATGGTGAGGCGAGGGCGATCCTGAACGATTTCTGGACCAACAAGATGTGGCGGCATCAGGACGTGGCATGGGCCATATTCGAGACGATTCTGATGGCCTTCCTTGGTACGCTGGGTGCAGGCATGGTCGCGCTGCCGCTGGCCTTCCTTGCAACGCGCAACTTCAACCCGCTGAGGTCGGTTCGGTTTATGACCCGCCGCGTGTTCGACTTTGTCCGTGGCGTAGATGCCTTGATCTGGACCGTTGTGCTGGCACGGGCGTTTGGTCCCGGTCCGCTGACGGGCGCGCTGGCCATTCTGGTGACCGATACCGGAACCTTCGGCAAAATCTTCTCGGAAGCGTTGGAAAATGTCGATCAGAAACAGATTGAAGGCGTCCAGTCCACGGGGGCCAACGCGCCGCAACGGTATCGTTTTGGGGTGATCCCGCAGGTGACACCCGTGCTGCTCAGCCAGTTGCTGTATTTCCTTGAATCCAACACGCGCAGCGCGACCGTGATCGGTGCCATCACGGGTGGTGGGATCGGATTGCTGCTGACCCAAGCGATCATCACGCAGAAAGACTGGGAAGAGGTCGCTTATTACATCGTCCTGATCATCCTGATGGTTATGCTGATGGATTGGTTCTCGGGTTGGTTGCGCAGGCGTCTGATCCAGGGGGAAACTTCGCCCAAACGTAAGAAGGCAAAGCCCGTCAAAGCAGGCTGAACTGGCACAGGCAGAGGGATCAAAAGATGGCGCGTCTTCGTTCGGATCAACCTTTCATTCACCCCGGTTGCACGATCTCGAACAGTGCATTTGGCGCGTATGTTGAGATCGGAGCAGGGACGCGGGTCGCGAATTCCGTGGTCGGGGATTACTCGTATTGTGATCGAACTTGTGACATTGCCAATGCCGAGATCGGGAAATTTGCCAATATAGCCAGCTTTACCCGGATTGGGGCAACGGATCACCCGATGGAGAAAGCATCGCTGCACCATTTTCTCTATCGGTCGGCTGATTATTGGAATGATGCCGAGGACGACGCCCAATGGTTTGCCCGTCGCGCAAGCCGGGTCACGACGATCGGGCATGATACCTGGATTGGACACGCGGCAATCATCAAACCCGAAGTTACCATTGGTCACGGCGCAGTCGTCGCATCGGGTGCGATCGTTACCAAAGACGTCGCGCCCTATACAATCGTCGGCGGCGTCACGGCACAACCGATCCGACGCCGGTACCCCGAGGCCGTGGCCGAGCGGATGATGAACCTTGCTTGGTGGGACTGGGACAATGCGCGTCTTCGCGCAGCGCTGCCGGATTTTCGCGCGCTGGGGGCCGAGGCGTTTTTAGATAAATATGAAAGCGTTCCCGCCTGCTGATACTGCCGATCTTGGCCGCTACGGTCATTGAAGGCAGGTACAGATTTCAACTCAGTCTTCGTTCAATGTCAGCGTCACGCGGTCGCCCGCGAACACCGTCCGGCCATATTCCACGGGCACGCCGTTTGTGTCGGCGTTAATGCCTGTGGAATACAGAACCGGTGCGCCCTCGGTCAGGCGGAGGTGCAAGGCTTGCGTGGCCGTCGCAGCCCGCGCCGTCAGGCGGGTTGAGACGCGGGTGTAATCCTGAACGCCGCACACTTGCAGGGCTTTTGTCACCGATTGCGTCTCGGACAGGGCCACAAGGATATTGGGCAGGCGGTCGGCTGGAAATACACTTTGAAACAGACCAATGGGCTGACCATCAGCCAATGACAGACCATCGTAGACATGAACTGTCGCGCCCGGCTCAAGGTGCAACGCCTCGGCTTCGGAGTTGTCTGCTGTTCGGGTGGTGAGTGTCAGTATCTTCTTTCCGGGGATCTTGCCGCTGGCCGATATGCTCTGGTGATACCGCACGCGTTTTCCGATTGGGTAATCCGTTGGACGCGCGGTCACGAACACGCCTGCGCCGCGTCTGGAATGCACCAATCCCTGATCGGACAGGTCCGACAATGCGCGCCGAACGGTATGCCTGTTAACGCCATGCTGCGAGGCCATCTGCGCCTCGGTCGGAAGTTGGTCACCGGTTTTGTACCGCCCTTCGGCGATGTCCGATGTCAGGCTTAATGCGATGCTTTTCCAGACTGGAGTTTTTCTCATGTCACCAAATCTTCACAGTTCCCCGGATTGCGAGTCGCCCCGGCTGGGTGTATTATTTGTCTAGTTGTATAGTACGCATAGACAACCCGGCCAAGAGGGTTTGATGGTGGTTCAGATGAAAACAGAAAATATCGCGCGCAAGGAATGGATGGGCCTGCTGGCCCGTGTGCCGTCCGAGGCGCTGATTGCGAAATGGGGCGAGTTCGACCTGCGTCCTGATTTTGAGTGGCTTCGTCGACCCGAAGTGGGCGGGGTCATGGTGCGGGCGCGCACTGGCGGAACCGGCGCGGCGTTTAACCTTGGGGAAATGACCGTCACGCGCTGTTCATTGGCGCTGGATGACGGGACAGTCGGGCACGGATATGTGCAGGGTCGCTCTAAATCAAAGGCTGAGGTGGCAGCGCTGATTGATGCGCTGATGCAGACCGACATTGCAGAAAAAGTCCGGTCACAGGTGATCGAGCCTCTGGCCGAAATGATGCAAGCCGCAAAAACCAGCCGCGCGGCAAAGGCTGCCGCCACAAAGGTAGAGTTCTTTACTCTGGTTCGGGGAGAGGATTGATGACCACGCAATCCCAGTTCTCAGGCGGTTTCAGTGAGGCGCCGATTCAGGCCGCACACGCGTTTCGGGCCGCGATGACGGCGATGGCACGACCGGGCGAGATACGATCACTGACCGGTGGGCTGCCGCCCAAGCCGCTGTCTGTCGCCGCAGGTACGTTATTGCTGACGCTTTGCGATCCTGAGACAAACGTTTATCTGGCCGGGTCAGCCGATACACCCGCCGTGCGCCAGTGGCTGACATTTCACACGGGCGCACCGGCCACGGGCGCTGCCGATGCGGATTTTGCCGTGGGAACCTGGCAGGATCTAGGGCAGCTGACAGCCTATCGGACTGGAACGGCCGAATATCCGGACCGGTCCGCGACCCTGATCGTTGAATGCGCCGAATTGGTCAACGCAGGCGCAACACTCAGTGGCCCGGGGATCAGGGATGTAGCGCGTTTGTCCCTGCCGGATATCCCGGCTTTGCAGGCCAATTCGTCTTTGTTTCCTCTGGGCTGCGATTTCTTTTTCACCTGCGGTAGCAAAGTTGCTGCCTTGCCGCGCAGCACGACAATTCGGTCGGAGGGTTAGGCGATGTATGTTGCAGTCAAAGGTGGTGAAAAGGCCATCGACAATGCTCATTCCTGGCTGGCCGAGGAACGCCGGGGGTCAACGGATGTGGCCGAGTTGAGCATCGCGCAAATTCGCGAGCAGCTTTCCTTGGCCGTGAACCGGGTCATGGCCGAGGGGTCTCTGTTCGACCCCGATCTGGCGGCCTTGGCGATCAAGCAGGCGCGGGGCGATCTGATCGAGGCGATATTCCTGATCCGCGCGTACCGAACAACTCTGCCGCGGTTTGGGTATTCAATTCCGGTGGCCACGAGTGCGATGGCGTGCGACAGACGAGTCTCTGCCACCTTCAAGGATGCGCCGGGCGGACAGGTTCTTGGGCCGACCTTCGATTACACACACCGTTTGCTGGATTTCAAACTGGCGGCCGAGGGGGAAGTTCCCGACGCGCCGAAGGGCGCTCCGCGCGATGAACTGACGCCGCATATTACGGAATTTCTGCAAGGTGAGGGGATCATTCAGGATGAGCCCGAAAACGATGAAACCCCTGACGATCTGACCCGGCGACCGATGGAATTTCCGTCCAACCGTCCGCTGCGGCTTCAATCCCTGACGCGTGGTGATGAAGGCTTCGTTTTGGGCATGGCATACTCGACCCAGCGCGGATACGCCCGCAACCATGCGTTTGTCGGGGAATTGCGCATCGGCAAGGTCACGGTTGAGATGGACATCCCGGAACTGGGATTCGCCATCGACATTGGTGAGGTTGAACTGACCGAATGCGAAACGGTCAACCAGTTCAAAGGATCAAAAATTGAACCGCCCCAGTTCACCCGGGGCTATGGCCTGGTCTTTGGTCAGTCCGAGCGCAAGTCCATCGCGATGGCTTTGGTCGACCGCGCCCTGCGCTGGGAAGAGTTGGGCGAAGACAACCTCGGCGCCCCGGCGCAGGATGAGGAGTTTGTCCTGAGCCACGCCGACAACATTCAGGCCACAGGGTTCCTCGAACATATCAAGCTGCCGCATTACGTGGATTTCCAGTCCGAGTTGGAACTGGTTCGAAAGCTGCGTCGCGAAGCCGAAGATCGCATCACGCCGAAGGAGGCAGCGGAATGAGCGAATACAATTTTGCCTATCTGGACGAACAGACCAAGCGTATGATCCGCCGCGCCATCCTCAAAGGTCTGGCGGTGCCCGGCTATCAGGTGCCTTTTGCCAGTCGTGAAATGCCGATGCCCTATGGCTGGGGTACGGGTGGGGTGCAGGTGTCGGCCGCGACTCTGACCCCGGATGACACGTTCAAGGTGATCGACCAAGGCGCGGATGACACCACGAATGCCGTTTCGATCCGCAAGTTCTTTGAGAACACGGCAGGCGTCGAAACCACCGAGGAAACCGAAAAGGCGAGTGTCATCCAAACTCGCCACCGCATCCCCGAGGCCAAGCTGCGCGAGGATCAGATCCTTGTCTATCAGGTGCCGATCCCCGAACCACTGCGTTTTTTGGAGCCGCGCGAGACCGAGACCCGCAAGATGCACAGCCTTGAAGAATATGGGCTGATGCATGTGAAACTGTACGAGGACATCAGCCAGCATGGGGCGATTTCAACCTCATACGCCTATCCGGTGAAGGTGTCGGGGCGGTATGTGATGGATCCATCTCCGATCCCGAAATTCGACAACCCCAAGCTTGAGATGGACGCGATCCAACTGTTCGGGGCCGGGCGCGAACAGCGTATCTATGCCGTACCGCCACACACCAAGGTCGTGTCCCTGGATTTTGAGGATTACCCCTTTGAGGCCACGAAAGCCGACCACCCCTGCGATCTGTGCGGGGCCGAAGACAGTTATCTGGACGAGGTTATCACCGATGATGCGGGCAGCCGAATGTTTGTCTGCTCTGACACCGATTACTGCCGCTCCCGACGTGAAGCGGGCCACACAGGTCGCATGACCAAGGAGGTTGCAGCATGACCCCTCTGCTACAAGTCAAAGACGTCGAGAAACGATACGGAACCCGGATCGGATGTTCGGGCGTCAGCTTCGATCTTTACCCGGGCGAGGTCATGGGGATCGTCGGTGAAAGCGGTTCGGGCAAATCGACGTTGCTGAATTGTTTGGCCGGTCATCTGGAGCCTGACGCAGGACAGGTTGTTTTTGACACACGCGCGGACGGGCCTGTGGATACGGTGACCATGTCGGAACCTGAACGACGGATGCTGGGCCGGACGGACTGGGCCTTTGTTCATCAGCATGCACGCGACGGGCTGCGCATGTCCGTCAGCGCTGGCGGCAATATTGGCGAGCGCCTGATGGCCGTCGGCGACCGTCACTATGGTCAGATCCGCGACCGGGCGATTGATTGGCTGGGCCGTGTCGAGATTGACGGAAGTCGGGTGGATGACCGCCCGACGGCATTTTCAGGCGGGATGCAACAGCGGTTGCAAATCGCGCGCAATCTGGTGACCGTCCCCCGGCTGGTGTTCATGGACGAACCGACGGGCGGGCTGGATGTGTCGGTGCAGGCCCGGCTGCTGGACTTGTTGCGTGGTCTGGTCCGCGAGATGGGGCTGAGTGCCATCATCGTCACTCATGATCTGGCCGTGGTGCGGTTGCTGGCGGACCGGCTGATGGTGATGAAGGACGGCCACGTGGTCGAGGCAGGATTGACCGATCAGGTTCTGGACGATCCGCAACATGCCTACACGCAGTTGCTTGTTTCAAGCGTGCTGCAGGTTTGAAGGGATAGGGCAATGATTAAACTGATTGGTGTGAACAAAAGTTTTACCCTGCACAATCAGGGCAGCGCAGTCATTCCGGTGATGGAGGGCGCGACGCTTAGTGTCTCGCCCGGAGAATGCGTCGCGCTGACGGGGGCTTCCGGCGCGGGCAAGTCGACCCTGATGCGGGTGATCTACGGTAACTATTTGGCTGCATCCGGGCAGGTTCTGGTCGGCGGGCTGGATGTGGCGCGGGCCGAGCCGCGCCAGATCTTGGCGCTTCGGCGCGAAACGCTAGGATATGTCAGCCAGTTCCTCAGGGTTGTTCCGCGCGTCCCAACGCTTGAGGTGGTGGCGGAACCGTTGCTTGCAATCGGAACCGAAAAGCAAGCGGCGCTGGATCGGGCGGCCGCATTGCTGGCCCGGTTGAACATACCCGAACGGCTCTGGCAGCTTAGTCCAGCGACGTTTTCAGGCGGTGAACAGCAGCGCGTGAACATTGCGCGCGGCTTTGCGCATACCTATCCCGCGATGTTGCTGGACGAGCCGACCGCCTCGCTGGACGCGCAGAACCGTGAGACAGTATTGTCCCTGATCGAAGAGGCCAAAGAGCGCGGCGCTGCCATCGTCGGTATTTTCCACGATGTCGAAGCTCGGAGTCGTGTGTGTGATCGGGAAATCGACGTGTCAGGGTTCACACCGGGAAAGGCCGCATGACCCGCGCCCCGGTCATAGCGATTGTCGGCCCGTCCGGGGTGGGCAAGGACAGCGTGATGGAGGCACTGGTTGCGCGTACGCCTGGAATTCTAAGAGTGCGGCGCGTGATTACCCGGCCAAAGGGCGAAGAGGGCGAAGATTTTGACCGGGTCGCTGAAGATGCCTTTCAACACATGGTGGCCGACGATGCGTTTATTTTGCACTGGTCGGCACATGGGCTGAATTATGGCGTCCCGCGTTCGATCGAGACCTTCAGACAAACCGTTGATGCGGTACTTGTGAACCTGTCGCGCGCTGTCTTGCTTCGGGCGCAGGAGGTGTTCGGCGATCTGATCGTAATCTCGCTGACCGCCGACCCCGAGGTTCTTGCCCAACGACTAGCAAGCCGTGGGCGTGAAAGCGCAGCCGAACAAGAACGACGTTTGGCGCGTGCGGAAACCAATTTGCCCGAAGGCCTTGTGCAGGTCTTTGAGGTCGATAATTCCGGCCCGTTGGATCACACGATTGATACTATTCTGAACCGGCTTCAGCCGGAAAGGACGTAACGATGGATCATGTGAAAGCACCCATCCTCAGCCTCGCCCACAAGGGCCAGATCCTTGATCTGAAACGGGTTTGGCAGCAAAGGCGTAAGCCGGTCTTCCAGCGTATTCTGCACCTTGGACAGCGTAGGTTTGTCCAGACGCCCGCTGAGTGTGATGTGAAAGCGGAATGCCTCCATCACGTAGGGATAGCCCCATTGCACGAGATTGGCCTCTTGTTCCGGGATCAGACCTGCGCCGCGCCGGCGGTCAAGTTCGGATTGGGGCGCTGGTGCGCGAAATGCGTCCAGTTCCCGAACACAGCCAGCGGCCAGAGCATTCAGGTCGGTGGTGTCTCCGACAGGGCGAAGAGCCAGAAACCGGCCAAGACGTGCGATCTCAAGCCCGTCCAGAACCACAGGCGCGCGTGTGGTCGCAAATTCAGCACAGGCCGCGTGCAGACCGTCAAACGACTGCCCGACCGCCAGTCGGAATGGAGGCTTCATCGTCGCATGCAGCCCGTATTTTCGCGGAACCTCAGTCACCGAGGAAACGTCAACCCCGGCGATGTCCGGATGGGCCACGGCCTGTCCGGTCTCCATGTCCCAACCCAGCCATTGGGTCGCAAATTTTGTCCAACCGGCCTCGGCCGGGGGCGGAAAATAGATTGCGTATCGCATGAATGTCACATTGGCCTCCTATGCGTGGCCTTCCCAATAGCTCAAACCGTGTGAAGTTCAGATGACAGAAGAAATGATCCTTGCCAATGCCACACTCGTTCTTCCCAACGAGACGCTAACTGGCAGCGTTCGGATTGCGGGTGAGACAATTATCGAGGTCGCGTCGGGTGCTGCGATTCCTGTAGATGCGATTGACTGCGAAGGAGATTATGTTTGCCCCGGACTAGTCGAATTGCACACCGACAATCTGGAACGTCACATTCAGCCGCGCCCCAAGGTCGACTGGCCCCACGCAGCGGCCATCCTCGCGCATGATGCTGAACTGGCCAGCACAGGGATCACCACCGTGTTTGACGCCATGCGCATCGGCTCGATCCCCAGCGGCCAGCGCTATAAGAAATATGCGCGCGACCTGTCCCGCGAGCTTTGGCAACTGCGCGAGCAGGACGCGCTGAAGATCAGCCATTTCCTGCACCTTCGGGCAGAGGTCTGTTCCGAGACACTGGTCGAGGAGCTTGACGAGTTTGACGCAGGCGACCGTGTGGGCCTTGTTTCGCTGATGGATCATACCCCCGGCCAGCGGCAGTTTCGGGACATGACCCAGCTTGAGGCTTATATGAAGGGCAAGCATGGCATGAATGATGACGACTTTCTTCAGCATGTCGCCCAACTCAAGGCGTTGCGCGAACGCTTTGGCGACAGGCACGAAGTCGAAACGGTCAAGGCCGCCCGGCGCTTTGGCGCGATGTTGGCGAGCCACGATGATACCACGGCTGCGCAAGTGCGCACATCCGCAGGGCATGGAATTACGTTGGCCGAATTCCCCACAACGGTTGAGGCCGCCCGTGCCTGCCACGATCACGGAATCAGGGTGATGATGGGCGCTCCGAATGTCATCCGGGGCGGGTCCCATTCCGGCAATGTCGCGGCGCATGAACTGGCCGAGCTTGGGCATCTCGACATTCTGTCGTCAGACTATGTGCCTGCCGCTCTTTTGCTGTCGGCGGCGCGATTGGGCGAGATGTGGGGGGACATGGCACGTGGATTGCGGACCGTGACGCAGACGCCTGCACAGGTCGTCGGATTGAATGATCGCGGCGAATTGCGCGTCGGGGCCCGCGCGGACGTCATTCGGTTCCGAATGCGCGAGGGCGCGCCTGCGCTAAATGGTGTCTGGTCGCGTGGACGCCGTGTGGCCTGATCAGGCTCTGTAGAACAGGTACCGGTCCGGGGCGATGGTGTCCGGGCCGCTAATCTGGTCGAACCCCACCAAGGGCTGACCCGAGATCAATAGCCCGCCCGGACGCATTACGCGCGCTATAAGGGGGCTGAGACGAGCCGCTTCGGCCACATCCTCGTCCTTGATGCCGCGCCCAAAATCATAGTGTGCCATCGCCATTTTTTGCCCACCAGCGGCCAGCTTTTCGAGCATGGGTTCCGCTTCGCCCTGCAAAAAATCCTCGGGCGGCGGAGTGCTGGATGGATGGCATTGCAGAACCCGGTCCATCACCCAGATGCGGCGGTCCGGCAAGATTTCTCTGAGGTGATCATAGGTTCGACCGTTTCCCAGACCCATATCCAGAACGTCCCCGATGATGTCGGATATCTGTTCGGCTGCCCAGTCCAGCCCATCTCTTTGGGCCGTCAGGCGGCGCAGCATGGAATCCAGTCGGCTCATTCGGGTCTCCGTTTTGTGTCGTTTTGCAGCGCGGTCCAGATAACGGCAGGCCCATCCAGAAGCCGGTGCAACAGGTCTCGTGTGAATGTCCAGATGTCTTCGTCATGAACAAGGTGATGGGTCAGAACACCAAAGGGTTCAGCGTTGTCGGTACGCCCCTCACGGCGATCCCGCAGCAGGTCCACGGCTTGGTTGATCAGGACGTCCGGGGCGATCAATCCCCGTGTTCTGCGCCAGTCAATCGGATCAAGATGCGTATTGACCTGCTGAAGTCCTGACACCGGGTAAGCGGCGTTTCGCGGTGTGGCAGTAGACAAAAACTGGTAACCCAAATCGGGCAGTTCTTTTACCACGTCTGGGGCAATTCGGTTCCATGGCGGTACGAACATCGGGCACAACCTTTCGCCGAACGATACTTTCAATCGGTCCAGCCCGTTTTGTGCATCCTTCAGTATCTCTGACATAGGTCGGTGCAGGCGGAATTCTGATTTCTTCTCGCCCTGCGGTGCGTGGTTTTGATGGGCCCATCCATGAACGACCGGGATCAGGCAGGGGTTGTCAGTGACATGGTCCGTCAGCGCGTCGCCCGCGTCATGTGGGATTACCGCCAGATGCACTGGCAAACCAAGCCTATCTGACAGGGCCGTCAGACGATCAAGCTGTTGTGTCGTGGTTGTTGCATCGTCGTCGCGCCACCAAAGAGGCAGCGACAGGCCCTTGTTGTGCCAGATCTCAAGTTCAACCATCAAAGGACGCCAATCGACGATCATGTGCGCCGCTCCCAAAGGGTCTTGGCGATGTCCACAGACTTTGCTGCACCGTTAAACCCAAATTCTGCGGCTGGTCTGGTTGGGGCATCAATAACCCGGCCTACCGCCGTCGCCAACGTGTCGCCGTTCAGGTCCTGACTTGGCAGAACGTCAATTGCGGGCAGGTTTGAAAGACTTCGCCCGCGTAAGGTTTGCTCAACCTCTTTGCCATCATCGAATGGCACGAATACTGCGGCTGTTCCGGTCTGAAGGATGTCGAGCGCGGTGTTATATCCGCACATGCTAACCGATGCGGCCGCGTGGGGCAGCATTTGACGGAAATCTGGTCGTACTCTTTCAAGTGTTACCGGAGCGTCGCCAACGTATTGGGACAGGTGATCAATGCGTTCGCTTGCGTCCTGTCCACCGACCAGCAGGCGCCAGCGCCTGCTGGACGTCTTTCTGGCGGCTTCGATGGCCGCGCGAAAGATCGGTTGCCCCACCGATCCCCCTCCGGCGCTGACAAGCACTTCGCCCCGACCCATGGCGTCGGGGTGCGGATCAGGTGCATTGGGCGCAACGAAGCCTGTGTAGAATAGCCGTTTCTCAAGCTGTTCCGAGACAGGCCAGCTTAGATCCAACGATACGGCTTTCCGATCGGAATGGACCAAAATGCCGTCATAGATTCCCAGCACGATCTGTTCGGTGCGTTCAGCCTTTGCAGGCTTGGACGGCGGAGCAAGAATATCCCGCACAGATCCCAGGATGACGGGTTTGGCAGGCAGTTCCTGTGCCGCTTCAAGTGCTGCGCTGAATTCACCCGTCAACGACCTGCGCCCAAAGGGATAAAGCTCGGTGATTAGAATATCCGGCGCAAAGGATCGCACCGCCTCTACCAGCGCCCGTTTACGTGCCTGCACATAGGCGTCATCGGCAACGTCGCCTGTTTGGGTCAGCAGTCGTGTGAAATCCGTGCCGTCCGATCGCAAAGGTGGTAACCCGAACACCGTCATTCCGGCGCTGTCCAGTTGCGGCGCGGGCATCCCGCCGGAAACCAGCAGGACTTGATGGCCGTCATCCGCAAAGGCCCGCCCCAACGTGAGAGCGCGGCTCAGGTGCCCTGTCCCCAGCAGATGGGTGACGACGATCATCACTTTCATTCGGGAACCTCTGCCCGGATCAGGCGGACGGGCTCGGGGTCGGGGCGCATTGTATCCATATCAATGATATACAGGCGGTTGCGCTTGATTTTGAAGGGGGGAACCCCGCTAAAATCCCAACCCCAAGCCAGGGCCATAATGACCCGCATTATACCGATATGGCAGACCGCTACGGTATCTGCGCGCATTAAGTCCAGCCACGGGCGCAATCGCATCTTCACATCCGCAGGGCTTTCCCCGTTCGGAGGTCGAAAATCCCATCCCCAATCCTCGATATGACGATAGCCGCTGCCCGTATCAGCGATCAGGTCGACACCGCGCAGACCTTCCCAGTCGCCCCAGTTCATTTCGGTCAGTGCAGCGGACATCATGGGGTCCTGTCCTGATACCAACTGGGCTGTTTCGCGGGCCCGCGCAAGCGGGCTGGACCAAATGTCCGCCGTGTCCCACGGTTGCGGCAGGCTGTAGGTCGACAAGTCCTGGCGCGCTTCTTCGTCGAGTTGGATGTCGCTGCGCCCCTGTATGCGACCGGCGCGGTTCCACTCCGTATGTCCGTGGCGCAGCAGTGCAAGGCGGGTCATTGGCGTCCCTCAATCAATGGCCGTGCGGCCTGCCAGAACCTGTCAGTGGCCGCAGGCATGAGGTGTCGTGACGCAATCCGTTCGCGCGACATACGTCCGATTGATTGGCGCAGCGGCTTGTCATTCAGCAGGTCTTGAAGGCGCGTAGCCAACGCAGAAGGACCGGATTCCACCGACGGATAGTCACCCGGAGCCAAAACATCACGAACGCCCGGCCTGTCCTGAGCCACAACCGGAACACCGTTGGCTTGTGCTTCTAGATAGATCATTCCATAGGCCTCATTCACGCCGGGCCAAACCAGCAGGGACGCGGTGTGGTAATGGGCCTGCAACGCGTCCCGATCCAGTTGACCCAGAAACTGCACCTTTGAACCGAAGGGGGACATCAACGCTTCGACCTCTGCGCGGGCCGGACCATCCCCCGCTAATTTCAAGGACCAATCGCCCTGTAAATGATCCAGCGATTGCGCCAAAATCTCGTATGAAGCCAGCTTGTCGCCGTGCCGCATCATTCCAACCGTCAGCATCGGTCCTGTGCATGTTGATAGGGCCGGCAGTTCTGAAAGTGGTAGGAACGGGGGCAGTTCCACCAAACGTTGGTTTCCAAACCTTTCCCGTTCCAGCGTAATCAGGTCGTTGGCGGTGTGGTAATAGATCACCTGGGCAGCGTCGCATGCATCGTGTGCAGCTTGCGCGAACCCGGCCCATGGGCCTTTCAATCTGCTTGTGGCGCGCGTGCTTTCCAATTGCACATAAGGGATGTTGCGGGCTTTGCACACGCGAGGGCCCAGTAGGTCCGGCGCTTTGTAATAGTTGTGATAGGTCACCCAAAGCGCCGTTTCCGTAGGCAATTCTGTAATCAGTCTCTGCGACTCTGTCTCGGCTTGCTTGCGCAATGCCTCTTGGACGTCGGTGTCGCCGTTCTTGTCGTAGATACGCAGGCGCGACACCAGATCAACCGTGTCACCTTGCGCGCCAATGGCCTGCATCAGGTTGCGCGCCATTTCACGGTCACCCGAAGGAACCGGGCTGTCCGGTGATTTCATTGGCGTGTAAAAGGCGACGCGCGCCATTAGTCCGGACCCGCGCCAAGGGCGTTGAGCCGCTGGGAAAGACGCGCGATGCCTGGATCCATCCGAAAATCGGCGATGAGCCGGTCATAGGCAGCGTCTGCCATTGCTGCGGTTTCGCCGGGATCGGTGGCCATCTGGATCATAGCGGAAGCCAAGGCCGCAGGATCATCGTCGGACAAAACGCCATGCCGCCCGGTTTCGATGAACTCCGGGATCGCGGAGATGGGTGTGGACAGGATCGGCAGGCGCTGGGACGCGGCCTCCATCAGCACGTTGGGCAAGCCGTCCCGATCCCCATCTGACGCGATGCGGCTGGGCAGCACAAACAAGTTGGCTTCGCGCATGGCAGCGATGACTTCCGGCTGGTCGCAGGCACCTTTCCACGTGATCCGATGCGCGACCCCGGCGGCCAGCGCGCGTTCCTGCAGGGCCTTTCCCAAGGTGCCGCCACCAATATGCGTCCAGTGCCAGTTCAGCTCGCCCGGTAGCATGGCAAGTGCGTCGATCAGACGGTCGAACCCCTTCTTTTCGACCAGCCGCCCAACGGACAGCATATGAAACGGGTCATTCGGGGCGCGGGGCGTTCGATCTGGTGGGGGCGGGAACCGCGCCAGGTCCAACCCGTGATAGATCAGATCAACCCGCCTTGGATCGTCGGCCAGACTGCGTAGGTGTTCCGCCCCGACTGCGGTACAGGTCGCGCCAAACGCAGCGCCATGCGTTCTGGCCCGCAGTTTTTCGGATTTTTCCCAATCGGGCGAAGTCCAAATGTCCTTGGCGTGGGCGGAAAAGCTCCAGGGCAGGCCGCGCATGATGGCTGCATAGCGGGCGACGGATGATGGCGTATGCATGAAATGGGCATACAACGCCCGCGTCGCCTGCGGCAGTTCGGCGGCCAGAACGCACGCCTGCCCAAAGCGTCGAATGCGGTTATGCGTCGGGTCACGACGCAGGTCAGCACGCCAGACCCGATAGGCCTGAGCATAGCCGGGTAAGCCTTGGGCCAGGTGCCTGGCAGCCCGGACGCGATCAGGCTCTTGGTAAAGGTATTCGGGCAGATAGTGCACCCGACCCTCGAACCGATCATGCAGCGGGTGGCGTTTCACATCAGTCGGATGCCGCAGGGACCAGATATCAAAGCGATGGCCTGCGTCCTGCAAGGCAACCAGTTCTTGCGCGATGAATGTCTCGGACAGGCGCGGCCACCCTTTGACCAGCACCGCCAGTTTCGGAGGGGTGGACGTCATCCGGTGGCCCGTTCCCGTTCACCACCCAGCAGGGCGTCAACACGGCTGGTGACATAATCCAACCCATCCAGCAGCCCGTCTTGAATGGCCTGAGAGGGCAGCGGCTGATGGGGTAGCGCGCGGATCGCCTGTACCATCGCGTCGGTTGTCAGCCCGTCCCGGTTTTCGTCCAGCATCCGAACCAGTCCCAGACCTTCCGCGCGCGAGGCCCGGATCCACTGTTCCAATCTTGGCGTTGTGCGCGGAACAATGACCGCGCGTTTGTCGAAAGACAGCACCTCGCAGAAGGTGTTGTAGCCCCCCATACAAACCACGCCAGCGGCACCCGCAAATAGTGTTTCGATCTGGGATTCAAAGCCCACGGCTGTCACGCGGCCATTCAGGGCGGCGACGCGTGTTTCAAAATCCTCGCGCAACTCACCGGACAGGAAAGGGCCATAGACCAGCACGGCCCGTGGGGAAAGGTCCGGGTCCTGTTCGTAGGCGGACAAAACCAGATTGACCATCGCCTTGCCGTCGCCACCGCCGCCCGGAGTGATCAGGATGTAGGGTTGCTCGGGCGGTTCACCTATTGGCCCCAGATCACGCCGCAGGTAGCCGGTCCAATGGATGCGGGATTGCGTAGCCGGGCTAAGGGGCAAGCCACTGGTGGGATCATAGATCGACCGCAAGCCATATACCCAGATTTCGTCATAGTATTTTTCGGTCGCGGTAACGGCTTCTTTCCGGTCCCACTCGGCTGCAAGAACTTCGGGTTCATCCAGAACATCGCGCAACCCCAAGACCAAACGTGTGTCCTTGGTTTGGTACAGCGTTTCAAGCGTTGGCAGCAGCTCACCGCGGAATCCGGTGGGTTCCTTGTCGACAATCAGGACGTCGGGTTCGAACTGCTGGACCGCAGTTTGTATCAAGCCTGCCCGCAGTTCCGTCACCTCTTCAATGCCCATGCCCATCGTTTGCGAGGCATAGGACCCATCAGCCCGTTTCGTCACCCCGGGCAGGCGGACGTGGTCCACGCGGCGCGGAAATGTGAATCGGCCCGCGACCGGTGATCCTGTCAGGATTAACGCAGATGCGCTCGGGTCAGCCTGCGTAATCGCCGAGGCCAATGCACGAGACCTGCGCAAATGGCCCAGTCCAAACGTATCATGGCTGTAAAACAGGATGCGGGGCGCACGGCCGATTGTATCTTTTTGTCTTCCTAGGCTCATGCTTTCGCCTGTCTTAGTGTTCCGGTGCAGCTCCGCGCGTTTGCACCTGTATCGTATATGTTTTCCCTGCGCTTGCAAAAACTCGGTTGAGATAACCCGAAACCGGTAAGCATTGCGATTTAGCTACATCTTAGTTGTGATTTGCCAGATATTCCCTGTCCTACATCAAACACAGAGCGCAGGCATCAGTTTGCAGTCCGTCTAACGGGTCATATGCAGTTTTTTCTGGGTTGAAAACACTTCAATTGGCGTCGGTGCACCCGAGACACGAATAGACACGATCACGAGAAGCGCGAGGCTGAATATTTGAACACCGCGTCACGCTTCTGTAGTGTTTTGTGCAAATGCCGAACTGAATCGAACACCTGATGAAACTTAGATTTTTTGCCGTTCTCACCCTGTTGGTCTGGATGATGCCAGTGGTTTTGGTAAATGGGGCTGCAGCGCAGACCTCGCTTATTCCCGGATACGGCGCCGCCACAAGCACCACCAAAGACACGACTGACGAAGGCGATCTGGCCGCCGCAATTCGGTCAGCCACTGAAAGTGGCGCCAGTGTCATCGTGATCGACAGCGCAGGTCAGATCGTTTCAACGGGTGCGCAACAGGACACCTCGGCCGAATCCGAGCCGCATGACCCGATGGCCGAAGGTTCGCAACTTATGAAGGCGCAGGAGCGGCTTTCGAAGTTCCGCGAGTTGATGGTCTCGCGGCTCGAGGCGTTGCCATATTCGATATTCGAAGTTCAGTACATTTTGCGGCAGACCAGCCCGGACGGACGCATTCAAACATATGTCGAGGTTCTGTTCTGGAATGTCCTTTTCCTGCTGCTGGGGCGTTGGCTGTCCACCGAGATTTACGGCAAACGTATTGCCAAAAAGATCGTTGTTGCGCGGTCCAAGGAAAACCCGCAGGGGTATCGCGAAAAGATGCCGTTTTTGGTGTTCCGCTTCTTGATGGGGATCGGAGCCACGGTCTTTGCAATGTTGATGGCGCTGATCGTCGGGTATTTGTTCTTCGGTGAGGCCGAAGATATCTCGATTCAGTTCACGGTCACGGCGATATTCACAGCATTCTTCCTGTCTCGAACGGTGTCGGACCTTTGGCGTATGGTGCTGTCGCCGTATCTAAGCCAGTACCGACTGCCGCCGTTTTCGGATCGGGATGCCAAGCGGCTGTATATCTGGGCATCCGCATTGGCGACCTATGACATCACCGTGGTGCTGTTTTCGACATGGGTTGCGGATTTCGGCCTGAATTACAACGTCTATGCCATGGTCTATGGCGGCCTGACGATGGTTGGCGCGCTAGGCAATGTGCTGATGATCCTGTTCAACGCGCGCTCCATATCCAATGCCATCCGCGGGGGCAGGGCACCGGATCAAGTGTCATGGATTTTGCGGTTTATCTCGTTCGCCTGGGCCCCGGTTCTGATCGTTTACATGGTGTTTAGCTGGTTCAAACTGGCGGTCGATCTGGTGCTGGAGAACGACAATTCGATTCCCATTGTCGCAAGCAGCTACGCCATCTTCATGTCGGTCGTCATTGCGTATGGCGCGATGAACTACCTTCTGGAACGGTATTTCGACCGCAATCGCAAGATTGAAGAAATGAATGCCGAGGCCGAAAGGGATGAGGAACCCGAAATCATTGACACACCGCTGGCGGAGCGGCGCAAGCACTCGATCGTGACGTATGAGGACCTGGCTCGGCGCGTCGCTGGTATTCTGGCCTTTGTCGTTGGTCTGTATGCACTGGTGGTGATCTGGAACCCGGATGCAAGCTGGAGCGAGGACCTGCCCATCGAGCGTGCCCTCGACGTGATGGTCATCCTGTTCATCGGGTATATCCTGTTCCATTTCTTCCGCGTCTGGATCGACAGCAAAATTGCCGAAGAGATAGATGACGGTGGGGGTGAGGCCGAGTTGGGCGATGAAGGGGGCGAAGGCGGGCAAAGCCGATTGGCCACGTTGCTGCCGCTGTTCCGTGGCGCGATCCTTGCCGTAGTTGTCGTGACCATCGCACTGATTGCCCTGATGGAACTGGGCATCAATGTCAGTCCCCTGTTTGCAGGTGCGGGCGTCGTGGGTCTGGCTGTGGGCTTTGGTTCGCAAACGCTGGTGCGGGATATCTTCTCGGGCGCGTTCTTCCTGATGGATGATGCGTTCCGTAAGGGAGAATACATCGACATTGGTGATGTGAAAGGAACGGTTGAGAAGATCTCGGTCCGGTCGTTCCAACTGCGTCATCATCTGGGCGCGCTGAACACCATTCCCTTTGGCGAGATCAAAGTTTTGACTAACTATTCCCGCGACTGGGTGATCATGAAACTGCCGCTGCGGGTGACGTATGACACGGACGTTGAAAAGGTGCGCAAGCTCATCAAGAAACTGGGTCAGGAATTGCTGAGTGACCCGGTGATTGGTGACAATTTCATCCAACCGCTCAAGTCGCAGGGCGTGATCGAAATGCAGGATTCCGCGATGATCATTCGGGTCAAGTTCATGACCAAGCCGGGTGATCAGTGGCTTGTGCGTAAGAAGGTCTATCAGGACATCCGCGAGCTGTTCGCCCGTGAAGGCATTCGCTTTGCCCACCGCGAGGTTACGGTTCGTCTGGCCGACGAAAAAGGAGCCGAGGACCTGACACCAAAACAGCGTGAGGCCGTAGCTGGTGCGGTGCAGGCTGCGATTGACGAGGATTACCTCGACGATATCGGCCCGGGTGGTGGTGATGATCGCTAGGGGCGTCTCCCGCCCCTTTGGATTGAGCCTCTGACGAGGCACTGCCCAAAGCGTTGGGCCGGGCCGCGCGTGCCGCGCGGCGGGCGCGCTACGACTTAGATGTCAGCCAGTTGGGTTGGGACGAGCCTAGTTTCGACGCAGGCAGGGGCCAGTCCATGTTTGCCTTTCCAACACTGAGGGCAGGTTTCAGGCGGTGGCCTTTGCCCCAGCCCGAGTTCTCGGGCGTGTCAGAAAAATCGGCGGGCATGGCCTGCGTTATGTCTTCTGAAGTTTCGGATTTGGCGAGGCTTGCCAGTAACTCGGCTGTGCGAGCCAGCGACAGCCGGGCCTGCATGACAGACCCACCCGATGCGGCCTCGGCCAGCGCGGAAAGAATGGCAGCTGCCATCAGATAGCCGGTTGCGTGATCCAGTGCCTGCACAGGCAGCGGCGTCGGCTTGTCGGATTTTGCCCAGACGCGCCCTGCGTCTGCGATTCCGCTGCTCATCTGTACGAGGCTGTCAAAGCCACGCCGACTGGCCCACGGTCCCTGCCAACCATATGCGTTCAGGGTGACTTCGACGCGGTTTGGGGCAAGTTCGTCCCGCTTTGCCTGTGTCAGGCCAAGCGCGTCCAAAGCGCCGGGTCGGTAACCGTGTACAAACACATCCGCTTGCGCCAGAAGAGACTGCAATTGCTCAATGCCTGCGGGTGATTTAAAATCCAGATAGGTACAGCGCTTACCCAAAGAGATATCTGGGATCACGCCGGGCTCGTCCCAGCCCGGAGGATCAACGCGAAGTACCTCGGCCCCGAACCCGGCCAGGGTGCGTGTGGATACTGGCCCGGCCAGCACGCGGGTCAGATCGAGAACACGGAGGCCCGACAGCGGGCGATCTGCCGTCGCTTGCGGCCTGTCGCGCAAGGTAATCTGGCGGGGATTGGTCCACCCGATCAAGGGATCGCGGGACGCGGCGCGCCCCTGCGGATGATCCAACCAGTCCGAACGGCTGCGCATGGCGGCGGCAACGCCACCCTCTGCGACGATCGCGGTTTCGAGGTCAGAAATCGCCCAGGTTTTCACTGCCTCCGATACGGCCTCACGCTCCGGTTTGGCACCCAATACTTTCAAGGCCGCCGCCCGGTGACGGGGTAGATTGGTATGCAGTCTAATCCACCCATCCGCGGCCTGATAATCCCCGGCGATGGCGTCCCAAAGGCTTGGCATGTCCCATCCGTCCGGCTTGAAGGAAAACCCATACCAGAGCGAGGCCAGACGATGATCAACCGAAACCTCTGGCGCGCTGGGGGCAAGGTTCAGCGCAGCAATCAAGCGGGCCAGTTCCTGACCCACAGCGGCGAAACTGGCGGTTGCCAGTTCGGAGACTGCATAAAGGCTGGGCCGGGAACCCGATCCCGTTGTCAAATAACCATCTGATGCGGGAAGGGCAGAGATCAGGGTCATTGCTGATAAGGGTCCAGACTGTCTCGCAGCCCGTCGCCAAGGAAGTTGAAGGCCAAAACCACAACAATGATCGGAAGCATCGGGATCGCCGTCCATGGGTAGATCTCGATCGAAGCGAGGTTCTGGGCATCGTTCAACATCACACCCCAACTGACGGCAGGGGCCCTCAGGCCAAGGCCAAGGAAGCTGAGCGCCGTTTCCCCAAGTATCATGGCTGGGATCGACAGAGTGGCGGAAGCGATCAGGTGAGACATAAAGTTTGGTAACAGGTGCTTGCGGATCACCCGGCCCGAGCTTGCGCCCATCATCTCGGCGGCGCGGACATATTCCTCTTCCCGCAAGGACAGGAATTTGGCGCGCACGGATCGCGCCAGACCGGGCCAATCGAGTATCCCGAGAATGATCGAGATGATGAAGAAGACCGCAACCGGACTCCAATTTGATGGCACCGCAGCCGACAGCGCCAACCACAGCGGAAGTTCTGGGAGAGAGCGTAGAATTTCGATCACACGGTTGATAACCCAGTCGATCTTTCCGCCAAAGTACCCGGCCATGGACCCGAATAAGATGCCAAGGAAGAAGGAAACAGAGATACCAATCAGGCCCACCGTAAGCGACAGTTGCGCGCCGTATAAAATTCGGCTGAACACATCGCGGCCCAAACGGTCAGAGCCCCACAGAAACAGGGTTGCGCCCTCGGGCGGACAGAACAGGTGCGTATCCGTTCGGATCAGCCCCGCCAGCTTGTATTCGGTTCCTTCGCAAAAGAACCGGATTGGTCGCGGGTCTTCCTCATCTGGAATGAACTTCCACTGGAATGTCTCAAGGTCAGCCTCGGCGACGATTGGATAAACAAAAGGTCCGACGAACTTTCCCTCGTGGAAAAAGTTGATGCTTTGCGGTGGGGCGTAAAGGTGTTCGTCGTTGCGCTCATTCGGGCCATAGGGGGCGATGAACCCCGCAAACGGCAGCATCAGATAGCACAGCAACAGGAAGATGCCAGAGATCAGACCCAGCTTGTGCGTTCTGAATTTTCGCCAGACCAAAACCCAGTTGGGCGCGTCCAAATCCGCGCGCTCAAGTTGTTGGAGGGCGGCATCCGGATCGAACGGAGCGTCGTCAACAAAGCGGCCGTCGGAACGTTTGGTCATGCCTCGCGCCCCTCATAGCGAATGCGCGGGTCCAGCATGACCAGCAGAATGTCAGAGATCATGGTTCCGATCAGGGTTAGCAGGGCCACGAACATCAGGATAAAGGCAGATAGGAACTGGTCCTGCGTTTTCAGCGCGGTCAGCAAGGTCGGGCCGATGGTCTGCAAACCCAGAACGACCGACACCAGTACCGAGCCGGATACCATTGACGGCAGCAGGTTACCGATATCCGCCACAAAGGGATTGAAGGCCACGCGCAGCGGGTATTTCGTTAGCATCCTCGACGGAGACATCCCCTTGGCGATTGCCGTTTCCACGTAAGGTTTACCCAATTCATCCAGCATATTGGCACGTAGGCGTTGCATCATGGCAGACGCGCCGGACGTGCCGATCACGAATGTTGGGACAATCAGGTGAACCAGAATTGACTTCATCTTGTCCCAGCTCATTGGCTGGCCCTCGAAGGACGGGTCCATCAGGCCGCCGATCGGCAAGTTGAAGTAGCGGTGGCCGTAATAGAACAGGATCAGAGCCAGCAGGAAGTTCGGCGTGGCCAGTCCAAGATACCCAACAAACGCCGAGGTATAGTCGATCCACGTCCGGGACCGGGCCGCGGCGATGACGCCAAGCGGCAAGGCGACCGCGTAAACGAATAGAATGGCGGCAAGGTTAACCACGACGGTCAGCCACAAAGTGTCGCCAACGATTTCGGCTACGGGACGGTCAAATTCAAAGGACCAGCCATAATTGCCCTGTATCAGGCCCTCGAACCCGTGGGGACCGGGCCAGAAACCCATCCAGATCAGATACTGCTCCCACATCGGGCGGTCCAATGCGTATTCCGTACGCAGAAACTCGGCCTTGGCTACGCCTGCAGACTGGCCCGATGCCTGAAGCTCGGCGATCTGGTTACTGAGATAGTCGCCGGGCGGCAGGTTGATGATCACAAAGATCAGTACCGACACCACCAAAAGCGTCAGCAGCATCGTGAAAAAGCGATACACCGCATAGCGCAGCATTACCATTTAGCTGCTCCTGTCAGTCGGCGAAGAAAAACTCGTCGGGACGATGAATACCAAAATGAGCACCCGGTTCCCATGCCCACATTGCCTGCTCGGGCACATTGCGCAGCCGGTTCGAGACAACGATGGGCTGAGGCGCACCGTTCAGGATACCGATCGCGTACAACTGGTCCGCGTGTATCTTCAGCATTTCGTTCCACGCGGTCTGCCGCTCATCGTCCGTCTTGGCGATCTGCCAATCATGGGCCAGCTCCATCAGGCGCTGTGCTTCGGGCATGTCGGGCGGCTCACCAGCTTCGCCTCCGGTCTGATAGTACTGCCCCCATTTGGGCCAGGCCAGAAACACCTGATCGGTCGGCGCCAGATACGCGGGTGAGGTATGGAGCTGCGGAATTCCGTCATCCCAACCAAACCAGACCGAGGCCATCGTGTTCCCCGCAAATACCCGGTTGCGAAGAATATCCCTGTCCAATGGGCGCATCACAAGGTCAACGCCAATCTCACGCCACGTGTCGGTAACGATCTGCAGTGCGTTCTCAACTTCTTGCCGTTCGCCTGCCGTTTCAATGATCAGTTCCATCGGGCGTCCATCGGGCAACAGGCGGATACCGTTCTTGTCACGCTCGGTCAGGCCAGCCTCATCCAGCAGGGCGTTGGCTTGTTCAATATCGTACTGGGCCCAAGCCTTTGCGTTTTCTTCGTCATAAAACGGCGAGGCTGGCAGAACAGACATGGCCCCTGGCTGCGCCAGCTTGAAATAGAGCGCCTGATTGATCGTCTTTCGGTCGATGGCCAACGACAGGGCACGTCGCACGCGCACGTCACGCAAAACCTCGCGCCACGCATCATCGGCAAAATTCAGGTTGGGATAAATCGCGATCTGCGACGCGACCCCGGTTTTCCATAGCAAGGTTTTGTAGTCGCCGCCCGTCTCACCTTTCTTCAGGATCGAGGCGTCGCGGAACGCCAGCCCACGCCCTTGCAGATCGGTTTCGCCAGCGTTTGTTTTTGCGGCCACCAGTCCGGGGGCGACGATCTCCATCTCGACGACGTCGATATAGGGCAATTGCATGCCTTTGCTGTCGATGCGGTGATAATAAGGGTTGCGGACAAAATTGTGCCGGATCTTCTTGCCGGAACTTGCGTTCAGCCACGGCTGCAATGTGGGCAGTTGGTGGTTGTCGAATTTATAAAGGTTATCCAGTTTGTTGTGCAGCGCGGCCCAGCTTTTGACGCGGGCATCCTCGACCTGAAAGGCCAGCTCATCGGCATCAGCGAATTTCTCGTGATATTGCTTGAGGAATTCTGAAGGCCGGTAAATGAAGGGCGGGCGGGCCTGCGCCAGCGATTGCAGAAAATCGGGGTTCGGGTCTTCCCATTCGTACACGATAGTCGTTTCGTCCGGGAAGCTGACGGTTGGCGGCTTGCCCTCGACAATCAGGAAGTCGGGCGGCCCGGACGGGCTGAGTAGTTCGTTGTTCGCAACGTCCTCCCACCAGTACCGAAAGTCCTCGGATGTGAAAGGCGAGCCGTCCGACCATTTATGACCTTCGCGCAATCGCAGCGTGAATTTGCGGTTCCCTTCGTTTTCAAAAGACGCGAGCAGGTCTGGGACAATCTCGTAGTTTTGGTCAAATCCAACCAAACGGGCATAGCCGTAAACGACCATCTGGCGAATATCCTTGGAACGCGTCACCATCGTACGCAGGGTGCCGCCGGGGGTGCCAAATTCGCGCCCCTTCGCGGCAAGGTCCACGACCAAGGGTTCAGCCGGAAGCCTCTCCTCGATGGGGGGTAGGTTGCCCGCGCTGACCTCAGACTGCCAGAAGGGGCCTTCGACTGGGGTGGGTGTCGCGGCCAGTGTCGGCAGGGAACACAGGGCCGAAAAAGCGGCTGCCAGTAACAGGGGGCGAGTGGTCTTAAACATGGCATCGTACCTTATGGCCGGGCTCCATCTCTACCAGCGAAGGTATCACGGAGTCGGTAAATCGGAAGGCGTCATCCCAACTGTCTGGTGAACCAGCGCCCAAAGCAACCAAATTCAGGTCAATGGGCCGGTTGATGTCGGGTTCCGGCTGAGCGGCAATCAGCGCCTTGGTGTAGGGGTGGCGGGGGTTGTAGAACAGGGTCTCGGGCGGGGCTTGTTCCACCACCAGACCCCGGCGCATCACCGCGACTTCGTCGGCAATCCGCGCCACGACCGCCAGGTCGTGGGAGATGAAGAAATACGACAGGTTCAGACTTTCCTGCAGGTTTTCCAACAGTGTCAGGATTTGTTCCTGAACCGACACGTCCAGCGCCGAAGTCGGCTCGTCGCAGACGATGAGTTGAGGGTCCAGCATCATGGCGCGTGCGATGGACAGGCGCTGACGCTGGCCACCCGAAAACGCGTGCGGATAGCGTTTCAACATATCGGCGTTCAAGCCGACCCGTTGCAGCATTTCGGCGGCCTTGTCCCTTTGTTCCGCAACCGAGCCGATGTTGTGTATTTCCAGCGGTTCGGTCATGGCGTCCTGAATGCGCATACGCGGACTGAGCGAGCTGTAGGGGTCCTGAAACACCATCTGCGCCTTGCGCTGAAAGGCGGTGCGTTGCGCGCGAGACATCCGGTGAACGGTTATCGGGTCCTCGTTCGGGGACGTGCGGAAAAGAACCTCTCCACCCGGATCGGGTGGCTCCGCGCCCAAGGCTATGCGGGCGGCGGTGGTTTTGCCAGAGCCGCTTTCGCCCACGATGGCCAGTGTCTTGCCGCGTGCAAGATTCAGGTCAACACCACGGCAGGCATGTATCAGCCGTTCCCCTTGCCACCCTTTGCTTGAACGCATTGTATATGTCTTGGATACGCCCTTCAGTTGCAGGATCAGGTCCTCGTCAGGCATCGGGATGCCTACCGAATCTTCGTCGGGAATTTCCGGGGCCGCGTTGAATAACTGCTGTGTGTATGGATGCGCCGGGTCGGTCAGGATAGGTGCGGCCGCGCCGGATTCCATGACGCGGCCCTTGTGCATGACAACGACCTGCTCTGCCATATTCGCAACCACGCCCAGATCGTGTGTTACGAGGATCAGCGCCATTCCGGTTTCACGCTGAAGCTCTTTGATCAGCCCCAGCACCTGCGCCTGAGTTGTCACGTCTAACGCGGTCGTGGGTTCGTCGGCAATCAGCAGCTCTGGCTTGGAAACCATGGCCATCGCGATCATCGCGCGCTGCCGCATACCGCCCGACAGTTCGAACGGATAAGAATCATACGCACGCTGAGGATCGGGAAACCCGACTCGTTCAAACTGTGTCAGAACTTCTTTGCGCGCCTGGGCTTCGGACGCGCCGCGATGCAGCCAGAGGACTTCGCTTACCTGATTTCCGATCTTGTGCAGGGGCGACAGGGAACGCATCGGCTCCTGAAAGATCATCGAAACACGGTTGCCTCGGATATCCCTCATCTGGCGTTCGCTGATCCGGGTCAGGTCTTCTATTCCCTTGGAATCATTCAGAGTAATGGTGCCGCTGCGAATTTGTGCAGTGCGCGGCAGGATGCGTAGCGCCGCCCTGCACGAGATCGTTTTCCCCGAGCCCGACTCCCCAACCAGCGCAAGTGTCTGCCCGGCTTCGACGTCGAAGTTGACGTCTTTGACAACAGAATCGCCCGCACCGAAACCGATGCTGAGGTCTCGGACAGACAACAACGCAGTCATGCGGGTTTTCCACCCGTCTGGCCGTGGGTTTTCATCGGCTTGTTCAACTCCCCGTGTTTTTTGAAGCAGTTTCGCGCGGTTGGACCCAACTAGTCAAACCCGTTCTTGTGCTGAAATGTCGCGAAAATTTGAATCCGAGGCCTATTTGCCTACACAAAGCCTTGAGGATTTGCCATCAAATGCGATGTCGGCCCCACCTTTCTTACCGACAGATATTAAGGAGAGATTTCCCAGTGCCTGACGACCAAAGCCGCCTCGATTTGTTCATCGACCGTATGGTTTCGCAGCGAGCCTGTCTGGACCACGCCATTGCACAGACAAAAGGCATGACGGGGCCTGTGTTCGAACTGGGGTTGGGCAATGGTCGCACCTATCACCATATGGCCCAGTATATCAAAGATCGGCCCGTCTATGTTTTTGAGCGTGCTGTTGCTTCGCACCCTGATTCAACCCCGCCAGAGGATCTGGTGATTTTGGGAGATGTACGGGAAACGCTTCCTGCGGCGCTGGATCGCTTTGGCGCAACGGCCAGCGTGATCCACGCTGATCTTGGCGGTCACAACCGGGAAAAGAACGATGCGTTTGCGCGTCTTGTGTCGCCTTTGATCGAGCCGCTTTTGGCGGAAGGGGGGCTGATGGTATCGAGCGACCGGATGTATTTCGAAACCCTGACAGAATTGCCATTGCCGACGGGGGCCGTCGAAGGCCGCTGCTTCGTTTATCGCCGCTAACTGGCTTATAAGGATTTTTCTGATGCTGTTTTATGATTGCTCTACTGCTCCGAACCCCCGCCGTGCACGGATGTTCATCGCTGAAAAAGGGCTTGAGATTGAGACCCGCGACATCTCCATTGCCAAGGGCGAGCAACTCAGCGAGGAATTTCGTGCCGTCAATCCGAACGCGACCATTCCGGTTCTTGTAACCGACGAAGGGACTACGTTGGCCGAGAATCTGGGAATCGCGGCTTATCTGGAAGCACGCTTTCCCGAGCCGCCCTTGATGGGGCGGACACCGGACGAAAAGGGTGCGGTTCTGATGTGGAACAGTATCGTCGAGCAACAAGGCGGGGCGCCGATTGCCGAGGCGCTGCGCAATACCCATCCTGCGTTTGAAGGTCGGGCGATACCCGGACCTGTGAACCATGCCCAGATCCCCGAGTTGGCGCAGCGCGCGACAGTGCGGGTCGCGCGGTTTTTCGATGTTCTGGAAGCCAGGCTTGCCGAAAGTGATTTTGTCGCGGGCGAAGTGTTTACGTTGGCGGATATTTCGACATTCGTATTCGTTGATTTCGCACGCGTGATCAAAATGAAGGTTCCTCAGGAAAACGCGGCAACTCTGGCCTGGTTTGACAAGATAGCGTCGCGACCCAGCGCCCAGCTTTAAAGTCCCGATCAGGTCTTGCAAGATTTTGACCGCCAGAACTGTACAGAAATGTCTAGACAGAGGTGAACAGTGCGTCTAGCGTCCCCTGCGAGTCATGCAGGGGAGTGCAGGATGAAATCTCAGTATCGTGTTGTGGTCATCGGGGGCGGCGTCGTGGGTGCCTCGGTTCTGTATCATCTGGCCAAGTTTGGCTGGTCGGATGTGGTGATGCTGGAACGGCGGCGTCTTGCGTCGGGGTCCTCGTGGCATGCGGCGGGCGGTATTCACGCCTTGAACGCCGATCCGAACATGGCAGCATTGCAGGCTTATACGATTGACCTGTTGAGTGAGATCGAAAAAGAATCCGGCCAGAATATCGGCCTGCACATGACAGGTGGCCTGACCTTGGCGGGCACCTCGGAACGGTGGGAATGGCTGCAAGCGAACTATCGCATCTTCCAATCCATTGGGATCGACGATTGCGAGTTGCTGTCCCCGGAAGAGGCGCAGCGACGTTGCCCGATCATGTCCACTGATGGTGTGCTGGGCGCGATGTGGGCGGATCGCGAAGGGTATATCGACACGACCGGCACCGTGCAGGCTTATGCGACCGCAGCCAAGAAACGCGGTGCTGAATATTATGAAGAAACCAAGGTTGAAAGCCTGACGCAGACCGCCGACGGTTGGGAAGTCGTGACCGATAAGGGCACAATCACCTGTGAGCACGTGGTCAACGCAGCCGGCCTCTGGGCCAAGCAGGTGGGCCGCATGGCAGGGGTCGAACTGCCGGTCTCACCACTCAAGCACCATTATCTGATCACCGACACGGTCCCCGAGGTCGCGCAGGCGGATTTCGAGATGCCGATGACCGTGGATCTGGAAGGCTTCACCTATATGCGGCAGGACCAGAAGGGCGTTCTGGTTGGTATTTATGAGGTGGAACACGAACACTGGGCCATGGACGGCGCGCCGTGGAATTACGGTGAAGAACTGTTTCAGGAGCAGCTTGACCGGATCGAGAATGAGCTGACACTGGGCTTTGAACGCTATCCGTCGATCCAGAATGTGGGCATCAAGACGTGGGTCAACGGTGCGTTTACTTTTGCGCCCGACGGGAACCCTCTGGTCGGGCCGGTGCCGGGCAAGCGTGGCTATTGGTCAGCCTGCGCGGTGATGGCAGGCTTCTTGCAAGGCGGTGGCGTCGGTAAGACGCTGGCTGAGTGGATGATCCATGGTGAGCCCGAGGCTGATGCGTGGCCTATGGATGTGGCCCGCTTTGGCGATTTCGCGCAGAACAAGCGGTATATCCGCGAAACGACCGGACAGTTCTATTCCCGCCGGTTCGTGATGACCTATCCGAACGAACAACTGCCTGCGGGGCGTCCGTTGAAGATGGCTCCGGCGCATGACGCGATGACCGAGGCGGGTTGCAAGTGGGGCGTCAGTTGGGATCTTGAAGTGCCGCTTTATTTCGCGCCCAAAGGGTTCGAGGAAACACCAACCCTGAAGCGATCGAACGCGCATGACATCGTAGCCGAGGAATGCAAGGTGATCCGCGAGGGCGTGGGCCTGATGGATATCAGTGGTTTCTCGCGGTTCGAGGTCAGCGGCCCCAACGCGCAGGTCTGGTTGGATAAAGTGATGGCCTCGAAACTGCCAGCGCCCGGACGGGCAAAGCTGGCCCCGATGCTGGGCGAGAACGGGCGGCTCAAGGGTGACCTGACTGTGCTGAACTGGGGCGATGGGACATGGTGGATCATGGGCAGCTATTACCTGCGCGCCTGGCATATGCGGTGGTTTGAAGACCACATGATCGACGGTGTGGCCGTTCGCGATCTGGGTGAGGAATATTGTGGGTTTGCCGTAGTCGGCCCAAAATCGCAGGCCGTGGTCGAGAAATTGGCTGAGCAGGATATCTCGGGCCTAAAATTCATGGGCTGCGGGGATTTCGATATCGGCCTCGTCCGCGCCCGTGTTGCGCGCATGTCGGTCACCGGTGAAAAAGGGTATGAGATCAACTGCCGTTATGGTGATCACATCAAGCTGCGCCGGATGCTGCTTGAAGCCGGGGCAGACGAAGGCATTCGCGAATGCGGCTTTAACGCCATGCTGTCGACCCGCCTTGAAAAGAGCTTTGGCATCTGGTTGGCAGAGTTCACACAGCTTTACACGCCCGGCATGACGGGGATGGATCGCTGGATCGACTGGGACAAGGAGTTTGTCGGCAAACATGCTGCACTGGCCGAACGCGACGGCAACGGCCCCGCGCAGTTGCAGGTCACGTTGGAGGTTGATGCGCTGGATGCGGACGCAAGCGGGTATGAAC
The DNA here is from genome assembly GCF_056780525.1 of Ruegeria sp. S263. NCBI lineage: Bacteria > Pseudomonadati > Pseudomonadota > Alphaproteobacteria > Rhodobacterales > Roseobacteraceae > Ruegeria > Ruegeria sp. S263. The sequence continues at coordinate 1,139,869 of NZ_CM165558.1, forward strand.
CCGTCTGGGCCAATGGTGAGCGGGTCGGGTTCGTGACCTCGGGCGGATATGGCCATTACACCGGCAAGTCGCTGGCGATGGCACTGGTCGACCGCGACAAAGCAACTCCGGGGACTGATCTGTCGGTTCATGTGGTCGGTGTTGAGCGCCCGGCAAGGGTGATTGCACCGTCGCCTTATGATCCGCAAGGCCAGGCGATGCGGGGTTGACGATGATCTCACAAACCTCGGAACGCGGCAGGCGACGGCGTGGGCGTGGCGCAGAAGCCCCATCTGCCGCAGTGCGTGATGTGAACTACCGCCAACTCAGGAACCCGTTCCCGCAGATGGAGGTTTTCCCGGCAGAGCAGATCGCCGACATGCATGAAACCGCCCTGCGCTTGTTGCAGGAGTTGGGCATCAAGGTCCTGCTGCCCGAGGCAAGAAGGATTTTCGCCGCAGCCGGTGCCAAGGTTGATGAGCAAGCCGAGATGGTCTTTATCGGGCGCGACATTGTCGAGGCCGCTGTAGCCTCGGCCCCAAAATCCATTGCCTGTCGCGCAGGGGCTCGCCGCCGGGATTTTACGCTGGAACTGGGCAGTCTGGTCTTTCAACCCGGGGCAGGTGCCCCCAATGCGACCGATCTTGAAAGGGGGCGCCGTCCGGCAACAGGGCAGAACTATCTGGAGTTCCTGAAGCTTACCCATCATTTTGATGTGTTCCAGATGATCTCGCCCCAGGTTGAACCGCAGGACGTGCCAACCCACTTGCGGCACTATTTCACCACGCAGGCGCAGATGGAGTTGACGGACAAGTTTCCGTTCTTTTTCTCGCGCGGGACACCGCAGGTGATGGATTGCTTTGAAATGCTCTCGACCGCTCGCGGGTTGTCGGATGACGCATTCCGCGCAATCCCGCACTGCTATACGATCATCAACACCAACAGCCCCCGGACGTTGGATGTTCCAATGGCGCAGGGGCTGATAGATTTTGCCCGCCACGGACAGATGTCGATTGTCACGCCCTTTACGCTGATGGGGGCAATGGCACCTATTACTGTGGCAGGGGCAATTACATTGTCCCATGCCGAAGCCCTGTCCGCCATTGCGCTGACCCAATTGGTAAATCCCGGTGCGCCAGTCTGCTATGGGACATTCACAAGCAATGTTGATATGAAATCCGGCGCGCCTGCGTTCGGGACGCCCTCGCATTTTCAGGCGTCGCTGGCGGCGGGGCAGTTGGCGCGGCATCTGGGCCTGCCGTGGCGGTCTGCTGCGGGGTCGGCCTCCAACAGCAATGACGTTCAGGCAGCGAACGAAAACCAGTTCGGTTTGTGGGGGTGTTTGATGGCCGGGGCAACGGTGATCATTCATTCGGCCGGGTGGCTGGAAGGCGGGTTGACCGTTTCCTTCGAAAAGCTGGTCTGTGATGCCGAAGTGTTGAACATGGTGGCCGAACTTTGCGCAGGGGCGCAGGCGGGTCTGGCTGAGATCGGTTTTGACACCGCACTGAGCGAAGTTGAACCCAGCGGCCACTTCTTTGCGACCAGTCAGACGATGGAGCGTTACAACACCGCGTTTTATGAGCCGCACGTTCACGACTATGCCAATTTTGGCACCTGGACTGAGCGCGGGTCAGTCGACGCCAATCACCGGGCTACGGGTGTGTGGAAGGACATCCTAGCCAATTTCCAGCCACCCAAACAGGACGGTGACCGGATTGAGGCTGTGAGGAATTTCGTTGCACGTCGCACGGAAGAGGGCGGCGCACCGCCGGAGAGTTGAATGAGCAATAAACCGATCCTCCACCGAGATGACCCTAAAGCCGAACCTCTGGTCGGCAATATCAAGGTTACGCGCGACGACTGGCTGAACGTGGCGATGGACGTTCTGATTTCCGATGGTGTGGATCAGATAAAAGTACTGAATCTGGCCGAACGGATGGCTGTGTCCCGCTCGTCCTTCTACTGGTACTTCAAGTCGCGTCAGGAGTTGATGGATGCATTGCTCGAACGGTGGCAAGCCACAAACACGGCAGCCCTGATCGCGCAGGCCGAAGCCTCGGCAGCAACTGTTACGGCTGCGGTGTGCAACGTGCATCGCTGTGTGGTGAACACCGACTTGTTCGATACTGCGCTGGATTTCGCAGTACGCGATTGGGCACGCAAGTCGGGCAAGGTACGGCGTGCGCTGGATCAGTCTGACGCGCGGCGGCTCAAGGCGTTGCACGCCATGTTCGCCCGCTATGGCTATTCCGAGGTCGAGGCCGAAACCCGCGCCCGCGTGCTGTATTACATGCAGATCGGCTACGATCTGGCGCAACTGAACGAACCCATGTCTGTGCGGATATCGATGGTTCCGCATTATCTGTACGTCTTTACAGGGGTCGAACCACGACCCGAAGAAATCGAAGAATTCAGCGCCTATTCCATGCGCTACTGGAAAGGAGACCCAGCTTGAGCCAACCAGACGCAATCATAATCGGAACAGGTGTGATCGGTTCCGCCATCGCGTTCGAGATGGCAAAAGCGGGCTGGAAAACCCTGTCCTTGGATCGAAACAGTCAGGTTGGCCACGGCTCGACCGCAGGGTCCTGTGCGATCATTCGGATGCACTATTCGACTTTTGACGGCACGGCCTTTGCGTGGGAAGGGTATCACTATTGGCGGGATTGGGCCGCGTACCTGGGCTTGCCCACGGATGCAAACCTTGCGCAGTTTCGCGAGACCGGGTGTCTTGTGATGAAAACCGATGCCAACGGGATGTTGGAAAAGCACATGGCGAACAGCGCCGATCTGGATTGCCCGTTCGAGGAATGGTCGCCTGAAAAAATCACGGAACGCCTGCCTGTGTATTCGCTGGAAAGCTACGCGCCGGCCCGTCGAAAAGACGATCCTGAGTTCGGGCAGCCTAACGGGCGCAAGATGCAGGGCGGGGTTTTCTGGCCTCAGGCTGGCTATGTTACCGACCCGGCGCTGTCGGCCCAGAATCTGATGGACGCGGCAAAGCAACACGGGGCCGAGCTGCGCACCGGGGCCGAGGTTGTCGAGATACTAAAAGACGGCGGACGTGTTGCGGGCGTCAAACTGGGCTCGGGCGAAGAGATCCGCGCCAAGGTCGTCGTGAATGTTGCAGGGCCGGGCTCCGCGATCGTGAACAAGATGGCCGGGGTTCTGGACGACATGACGATTGAAACCCGCCCCTTACGGCAGGAGGTAGTACACGTCCCGTCCCCCGAGGGTTTCGATTTTGAACATGACGGTACAATCGTGTCCGACAGTGACATTGCCCTGTATTGCCGGCCCGAGCATGGCAACCATATCCTGATCGGCTCGGAAGATCCCGAATGCGATCCGCATCAATGGTGCGAGGACGACGTTCACTATAACCACGACTTTACGGATCAATGGACGACGCAGGCCATGCGTTACGCGCAGCGGGTGCCCAGCCTTGGGATACCTTCGAAGACACGTGGTGTTGTGGACCTGTATGACGCGTCTACCGACTGGATTCCGATCTACGACAAGTCCAGCCTGCCGGGGTTCTACATGGCCTGCGGCACCAGCGGGAACCAATACAAGAACGCGCCGATTGCAGGTAAGATGATGGCGGCCCTGATCGGCTATTGCGAGGGTGGCGCGGATCACGATGCCCAGCCGTTACAGTTTGAACTGCCGTATATCAAACGCTCGATTGATGTGGGGTTTTACTCGCGCAAGCGACCCATAAACGAAGAAAGCAGTTTTTCGGTTCTGGGCTAGCCCGGTCAAGTCAAGATTGTGCTCAGAATACAAGGTCGTCAACTTGTGCAAAGTTGGCGGCCATTCATGTGGCTGAATGCGTCTTCTAAGCCGCGAATTTTACCCAGGCCCAAACCATAGCCACATAGGTCAGGTTGTGCAGACACTGATCCAACCCGGCGGCGCGCCAGAACGCGGCCTGTGTCGGCATCAGTTGTTTTTTGTCAGAGTAGCTTGCTTTCGCAAAGTCGATGTTGAAATGGACGATCCATTCCAAGGCGGCGATAATCAGGATGAAGGACCACGGCGCACCGAAGATCAAGAACACCAAGACAGAGCCCACAACATGCACCGCGGCATGCTGAGCGCGTCCCAGATGAAAATACTCGCCACGCCCCGCCAGCATCTTGGGCGTTTGGAGATAATAGTCCGCAAACATGTGTTTGATCTGCAACAAGCAGAGCATCAAAAACACAGCGCCTAAGTTGGCAGGCAAATTAGACCTCCCGATATCGTCCTGCGGACAACAGTATGTGCTTAATTGTTGTTGCGCAAATGAACTTGTTCACAGTCGGCAATTATCTGATCAAATTGGAAACTATTTGCGTATTCTGATGTGATTGCGGTAAAATCACCAAGTTGGATTTGCGACGCATATGTCAGGATCGGATCAGTGATCCGCAACAGGGGCAGGTTCCATAGAACGTACTATTTTCCGGTTTATTTGGAAGTATTCGAAACGCGACCAGCTTATCCTTCTGGCCGTCACCTCGACGCTGTTTCCACTGCTTTACCTGACGTTGGAATTGCCGAAGCGGATCATCAACGACGCTATCGGTGCGGCAAGCCCTGTTGTTGACGTCCTTGGCTACAGCCTGCCGCAGACGACCTTTCTGATCATCTTGTGTTTCGCCTTTCTGGCTGCCGTGCTTGCGCATGGCTTGATGAAGATGCGCATAAATACGATGAAGGGCGTGCTTAGCGAACGCATGTTGCGGCGGTTCCGGTATCAGTTGATCAGCCGCGCCCTGCGCTTTCCCCAGCCATATTTCGAGCGGGTCAGTCAAGGCGAGATGGTGTCGATGGTCACCGCCGAAAGCGAGCCGATGGGCGGCTTGATGGGCGATGCGATCAGTCAGCCGGTATTGCAGGCCGGGCAGATGATAACAATCTTGTCCTTCTTGTTCCTGCAAAGCGTCTGGTTCGGGTTGGCGGCTGTTGCCCTGATCCCGGTACAGGCGTGGCTGATCCCCAAACTTCAGCGCCAGATTAACCTGCTCAACAAACGCCGTATTCAGGAAGTGCGCGTTCTTGCCGCCCAGATTGGCGAGAATGCGGCCGGGGCATCGACGCTGCGGGCCAATGGCGGCTGGCGGTATCGCCGCGCCATGATCTCGGATCAACTGGGGCGTCTGTTCGGGATTCGGTTCGAGATTTACCAGAAGAAGTTCTTTATGAAGTTCATAAACAACTTCATCTCTCAGCTCACGCCGTTCATGTTCTATCTGGTCGGCGGCTTGCTGGTGCTGCAAGGATCGGTTTCACTGGGTGCCCTTGTCGCGGCGCTTGCTGCGTACAAGGATCTCAGCTCACCCTGGAAAGAGCTGCTGACGTATTACAACCAGACGCAGGATATGTCTCTGCGCTGGGACGTCGTGATAGATCGTTTTGCGCCGCCCGGCATGCTGGACGAAAAGCTGTTCGAGGACGACCCAAAAGAGCGCGCGCATTTGAACGCGGATGTTGTTCTGGATCATGTCTCGGTGCGGGATATGGATGGAAATCAGGTTCTGGATGATCTGAACCTCACATTCCCGGGGGGTAAAACCATCGGCATTGCCGCCCCGAGTGAAGAAGATCGCCGTGCGATTGCTGAGTTGCTGACGCGTGAAATCCTTCCCAGTGCGGGCCGCGTCGAAATCGGGGGTCACAACCTGTCTGGCCTGCATCAGAGCGTTGTGGCAACCCGGATCGGGTACGCCTCGTCCCGGCCGGTCATGTTTCAGGGAACTCTGGGTGACAATGTCATGATGCCCATGCGGTTCAAACCGCTGTCGGCCACGACGGATGACCCCGGTTTTGCCGAAACGCAAAGGGCTGGCAACAGTCGTGACCCGTTTAAGGCAGAATGGCTGGATCCGTCGCTGGCCGGGGTCGAGACCGCGGACGCGCTGCGTGACTGGTGGCTGCAACTGATTGACGGGATGGGATCCGGCGCGGCCCTGTTCCAACGCGGATCAGAACAGGCATTTGACGTTGATGAACATCGCGAACTGGCCCAAAAGCTAGTCGAGCTGCGCCCGATCGTCCAACAAGCCGTGCGCGATGCTGGGCTGGAACAGCAGGCGCTGGTTTTTGACCGCGATGCCTATAATGCCGCTTTGCCAGTTGCCGAGAACCTTTTGTTCGCTACGCCTCGTGTGCCCGTTACGCAGGCCCTCTTGGCGCGTCAGCCCGTCTTTTTGGGGCAACTGCGCGAATTGGGGCTGGATGAAACGCTGGTCAACCTGACGCGCGACGTGGTCGATATGCTACGCCAGATCTTTGGTCTGGACGGGACCGACCACCCCTTGTTCCGCAAGCTGGGTCTTGAGGTTCAGACCTACGAAAGCGCGGTGGAATTGCTGGAGCGAACCCGCGATGAAGGTGTGTCCGGGCTGGACGACGAACAGCTTGCCAATCTGCTGGCTGTTCCCGTTGTCATATCCGCCGAACAGATCGGGCCTGCGTTTACGGATGAGCTTAAGAACCGCATCCTCGAATTGCGGCACAGCCACTCACACAAGTTGCTGGAAACGCTGCACGACGTATTTGCCCCTCTGGATGCCGAGGCGTTTGCGCCGGGTCTGACGGTGATGGAGAATGCGCTGTTCGGCAAAGTCAGCCAGATCGGTGGGGCCAGATCGGACGAAGTGCGCAAATTGATCGTCGATGTGCTGGATCAAAACGGTGCGCGCCCCTTGGTGGTCGAGCTGATTTATGACGTCCCGGTTGCTTTGGGTGGCCAGAACTTGCCCGCAGTATTTGCCGAACCGCTGGCCTTTACGCGCGCGACAATCAAGAAGCCGGACATTCTTATTCTGGAAAACGCGTTGGCAAGCTATGACATGGCAACGCAGGTCGCGGTTTATAAAAACCTGCGTTCGTTGCTGCCTGATACAACTGTCATCTATCTGAATGATCAGTTCGACAGTCCCGACGTATTCGACATGTTTGTCGAAATCAGGCAAGGTCGGGTTGTTTCGGATGAGGGACCGGCGGACGTGGAGGAAGACAGTGCAGCCTCGGCAGACCTTGCGCGTAAACTGCGGGCGCTAGAGCAAACGCCGTTGTTCTCGGGTCTGGACCGACGTCAGTTGCGCCTTTTGGCCTTTGGTGCGCGCTGGTTTGATGCGAAGCCGGGCGAAGTTGTGTTCCTGAAAGACGATCAACCAACAGACGGCGCGTACGTTGTGCTGGAAGGAGAGGCGGGCCTGTATCTGCCTCAGGCGGGCGGGCCGGATCAGCTGATCGCAACGGTTGGCGCGGGCGCGTTGGTCGGTGAACTGGGCTTGATCCGAAAAGAACCCCGCGCCCTAAGCATGATCGCCGAAACAGAGTTGTCCTGTCTGCGAATCGGTGAAGAAGAGTTTCTGGCCGTTGTCGAAAATGACGCGGCGACCGCGTTCAAGCTGTTGCAGGTCATCGCGGGATACGTATCGAACTAAGTGGATCAGCTTTTGGGTTTGCAGAACAAATCGTATAGCAGGCCGATCACTTGCGCCGTGTTGCCGTCCTGAAGCGAGTAGTAAATCGTTTTCCCTTCGCGGCGGGTCGAAACCAGACCTTCACCGCGTAACCTCGCAAGCATCTGGCTGACGGCCGCCTGCCGCGTATCCAGCAGCCGTTCAAGCTCACTTACCGATTTTTCGCCCTCGCCCAAATGACATAGGATCATCAGGCGCCCCTCATGCGCCAAAGCCTTCAGGAACGCCGCAGCATTTGCGGCGCTGTCCTTCATGTCCGACACGGCGTCGTCGGTGTTCTGAATGTTGTCTTCTTTGAGCGTCACGCGCAGCCTGTTCGCAACTGGGGGCTGGTCCAATATGCCTCAGATCGCGGGGGCTTGTCACCCCTCGGTTGCTGGCGCCCCGCCCTGAAAGGCGTTTCCGTTGACATAGTCGCAAGGTTCCTCCTGCATCTGCAGGTGCAGCCCGTCGCCAGTGAACGGATGCGCGCGGGCCAGATCTTCGTCCACGTCGATCCCCAGACCGGGTGCGGTTGGGGCCGTTACAAACCCGTCTTCGACGCGAAGCGTGCCCTTGATCAGGCTATCGTGAAATGGCGTTTCGATGGTTTCCAACAGCAACAGGTTCGGGATAGACGCCGCCAGTTGGATGTTGGCGGCCCATTCAATCGGACCGGCATAAAGGTGCGGGGCCATCTGCGCGTTGAACACTTCGGCAATTGCCGCAACTTTCTTCATCTCCCAAATACCCCCTGCGCGACCGAGTGCGGGCTGCAAGATTTCAGCCGCACCAGCCCGCAAAACCGCGCCGAATTCGGCCTTGGTTGTCATGCGTTCCCCAGTCGCAACTGGGATACGGACGTTACGGGCAACGCGGGCCATATCCTCGATCATGTCGGGCGGGGTGGGTTCTTCGAACCAAAGCGGGGAATAGGGTTCCAACGCCTGCCCCAAGCGGATCGCGCCTGCGGTGTTGAATTGGCCATGGGTGCCAAATAGCAAGTCTGCCTTGTCTCCGACGGCGTCGCGGATCGCTTTGCAAAATGCAACCGACATTGAAATGTCGGTCATCGCAGGCATGTGTCCGCCGCGAATTGTATAGGGGCCGGCGGGGTCGAATTTTACAGCCGTGAAGCCGCGCCGGACCATTTCGGCCGCGCAGTCCGCGGCCTGATCTGGCGCTGTCCAGAAATCGGTGAGGTTATGTTGGGGCAGGGGGTAAAGATACGTGTAGGCCCGGATGCGCGGGTTCATCAGCCCGCCCAGTAAGGCATAGACAGGGCGGTCGCGGTCCTTGCCAAGGATATCCCAGCACGCGATCTCAAGACCCGAAAACGCGCCCATCACGGTCAGGTCCGGGCGCTGGGTAAATCCGCTGGAATAGGCGCGGCGGAACATCAGTTCGATATTCTCGGGGTTTTCGCCCATCATGTGCCGTTCGAACACATCGCGGATGACGTGCCGCATCGCTTCGGGGCCAACCGATGAGGCATAACATTCCCCCCAACCGGTGATCCCGGTGTCGGTCGTGAGCTTAACGAGGATCCAGTACCGCCCACCCCAGCCCGGAGCAGGCGGTGCGGTGATGATGATATCGAGATCCTGCAGTTTCATCCCGGTTCTCCCCGCGTTGTGTCAGGCCCTGTCGAACACAATGACATTGCGTTTGGCCGATCCGGTTTTGGTGTCTGCGATTGCTTCGTTGATCTGCGCCAGAGACCAGCGGCCCGAGATCAGTTCGTCCAGTTTCAATCTGCCCTGTTCATACAGGTCGATCATCCAAGGAATATCGCGCTGAATGACCACGTCGCCCATCTTGGATCCTATCAAGCCTTGGCCCAAAGCGGCCAGAATGACGGGTTCGTAGCTGGCGGTGTCACCGGAATGGGGCATTCCGATCATGACGGCCTTGCCTCCGCGCCCCAGATACCGCACGGCCTGATCATATGCCGGTATCGCGCCAACCGTAATCAGAACGGCATCGGCACCGCGCCCACCCAACGCGTTGTAGGCGTCCTTCCACGGAGCCTTGGATGTCGCCAAAACGCCGTGGGTCGCGCCGAACTCTTTCGCGATCGAAAGTTTTTCTTCGGTCATGTCGACGGCCACGATGCGTCGGGCCCCGGCGATGCGGGCCCCCTGAATGGCGTTCAGGCCGACCCCGCCCGCACCGATGACCACGACATCTTGCCCGGCGCGCAGACCGGCGGCATTCACTGCGGCACCGACCCCAGTGATCACCCCGCAAGATAGCAGGCTGGCCACGTCCTTTGGCATATTTTCAGGGATTTTGACAATCTGCCGGTGACTGACCACCACCTTTTCCGCAAACGCGCCACAGGCCATTGCTTGTTCCAGCGGCTCGCCCTTCGATGTCTTCAGCGGCCCTTTGACCGTGTCGTATGGCGTTTCGCAAATTGTTGGCTGACCTCCTGAGCAGGACGGGCACGATCCGCAGGCCCGGATCAGCGTGACGACAACAGCGTCACCTACCTTGAACCCATCGGTGGAACTGCCGACTGCGGTGACGATTCCGGCGGCCTCATGCCCGTAAACGGCCGGCAGGAATCCACCCCACGCACCACTTGCGTATGAGATGTCGGAATGGCAGATCGCCACCGCATCCAAGGTCACTTCAACTTCGCCCGCAGCCGGTGGCGCAAGCTGAACATCTTCGATCACCAAAGGTTCGTTGAACGCGTGGCATACGGCGGCCTTGATCGTCTGCATGGATTCCCCTCGTTTCGTTTGGATCACGGTGGCGCGGTCAAGGACGCTCTGCAAGACGGAAACCGTCATTTTGGGGTCGTTGTTACGACTTGTTGGAGCGTGAAAGCAAAAACATGGTAAATCCAACGATCATCAAGACCATAGCCAGTAGGAACGGTGCCCCGGGCAGGTAAAGCGCGGTTCCGGGTTTGACGAACTGCGCAAAAATACTGGTCATCAACAACGGGGAAATCACCATGGACAGGGCGTGCAGCGATGTAAGAACGCCCTGAAGTTCACCCTGCTGAGAATCCGGTGTTGCGCGCGACATCAGCGCCTGCAGGGCAGGCGTAACAACCGCCCCAAGCGCCGTAATGGGGATTAGGAGCAACGCAATCAATCCGTTTGTGAGAAAACTCAACAACAGAAAGCTGACGATCTCGAAGGCCATACCGTAGACAATGGTGACACGTTCACCCAGATATCGGGTCGCCGGGCGGATCAGCCCGCCTTGTACTGCGGCCATTCCAATTCCGTAGACACCCAGCGACAGGCCGATCATTTGCGCAGACCAGCCGAAACGCTCGGTCGTGAAATAGGCCCAGATCGCCGGATAGACATAGATCGAAACCGAATAAAGGAAATACACCCACAGCAACGGTCGAATGCCCGGCAGTTCAGCAATTGCGCGCAGCGAATTGACAGGGTTGGCGCGGCGCAAGCTGAAGGGTCTGCGGGTTTTGTCAGTGACCGTTTCCGGCATGACAAACACTCCGATGATGAACGATAGCGAAGACAATATTGCTGCCGCCCAAAAGGGCGCGCGCGTTCCGTATTCACTTAGCAATCCACCAATCACGGGACCGAGGACAAAGCCAACGCCGAAAGCAGCCCCTAGCAGACCAAAGTTCGCGGCTTTTTCATGCGGCTTCGATACGTCGGCCATAAATGCCGCAGCGGTTGAGTGGGTGGCAGCCGTGATGCCCCCGACAATCCGGCCGGCCAGTAACAGCCAGATGCTGCCGGCGATGGCCATAACGACATAGTCCAGCGCCATGACAAAAAGGGAGACTAACAAAACAATGCGTCTGCCATAGGCGTCTGACAGGTTCCCCAGAATAGGGCCGAAAATAAACTGCATCGCAGCGAATGAGGTGCTGAGGACACCGCCCCAAATTGCCGCGCTTGCCAGCGTTCCCCCCTGAACCTCGACGATCAGGTCGGGCATGATGGGCAGCACCAGCCCGATGCCCATGGCGTCGATCATGACTGTCAGCAGGACAAAAAAGAAAGGCAGGCGCATAGGAACCGGGAGAAGGACATGTCGACCGGACCTTAACCACAGTCGTTTGACAAGGAAAATACCGGTTTCGGAAATTCTTATGGGTCGGACGGCAACAAATTGGCGATCTCGTCAAGGATTTCAGCCAACTGGTCCGGATGAGAAAAGAACGGAGAGTGCGAGCTGTCGATCACGTATCGCATGTGTTGGGGCGCGGCTTGGCTCATGTGTTCCTGATATTCGTTTGGTATTGTCCGGTCGTCGGATGCGCGGATATATGCCTTTGGAACTTGCTTAAATTGGTCGCCAAGAGGCAGCGGCGTATCCTGAGGCGCAATGGCCTGCGGACACAATCGCGCCAGGGCATAGGGCACCGTTGCAGGGGGACAGTCATGGTAGAATAGCGCCTGAACGCGATCCGGTTTAACGGAATAGGACAACCCATCCGAGGATTTCTCGACAGCGTCGCCGATCGTTTGTCGCGGCGATTTACGGCGCATCTCGATCATTGATTGACCTTCTTCGGGCACATAGGCGCAAAGGTATACCAGTGCTTTCATACCTTTCGGGTCCGCATCGGCTGCTGCGCTGATCGGATAGCCTCCCCAGGAATGCCCTACGATTATCGTTTGGGGCGAACTGGCGGACAGAACGGTATCGCGGCAACTGCGCAATGTCACATCTGCGATCGGTGTCGGGTCTGAACCGTGGCTGGGCATGTCGAGCGCGTGCGCCGAGTGGCCCAGATGCTCTAGCGCTGGGACTACGTCGCGCCAGCACCACGCCCCGTGGCACGACCCATGGACCAATAGGAAATCCGCCAAAATACCGCTCCTTCAAAATACGTCTAAATATGTCCTATGTCGGCCATGAACTGCTGAAGCAGGGCCGCGTATTCAACTGGTTGTTCAACACATGGAAGATGGCCCGCCCTCCGCACTAGCTCGAACCGTGAGCCGGGGATCAGGTCGATGGTTTCGCGCACCAGATCGGGCGGGGTCGAGCCGTCTTCGCTGCCGGCAATTCCAAGCGTTGGCAATCTCAGGCCGCTGGTCGGCGTGTAAAAATCGGTGCCTGAAATGGCGGCGCAGCAACCCAGATATCCATCTACCGACTGGCGCACCATCATGTTTCGCCACAGCAAGTGGTCCGGCGACGCGCGAAACGGCTTTGAGAACCACCGCTCCATCGTGGCGTCCGCCAGCGCTTCGATCCCGCCCTGACGCACCGCGTTCATCCTGTCCTGCCAGATTGACGGGGTTCCGATCTTCGCGGCCGTGTTCGACAGGACCAAGGCGCGAACCTGATCCATGCGCTTCACGGCAAGCCCCTGCGCGATCAACCCGCCGATGGACAGGCCGACGAAGACACAATCCCGAACCTCAAGAAAGTCCAACAAAGCTTCGGCGTCGCGGATCAGTGACCCCATCGAATAAGGCGCAGAAGGGCAGGACGACAGACCGTGCCCACGCTTGTCATACCTGATTATCCGAAGACCTTGTGGCAAATGCGGTAGCATGGCGTCCCACAAACGTAGTTCGGTACCTAGAGAATTGGCGAATACCACGGGTGCGCCATTTGGGTCGCCGTCGACCCGGTAATGGATGCCAATATCTCCTATCTCGGCGAACTGCATGACTTAATCCCCAATCGTCACACGTGGAATTCACAACCTGACTTATCCTGCGTGCGCTGTCAGGTCAGGAATTCCAGTGCTTTCCCAAAGACTTCGGGGTCCGTATTGCCCCCCGATGCAACAACTATCACCGCGTCGCCCTTGATTTCATCGCTGCGGAAAAGGGCCGAGGCCAATGATACAGCACCGCCCGGTTCCAGAACAATCTTGAGGCGCAGAAAGGCAAGCGCCATAGCCCGCAGCGCTTCTTCTTCGGTGACGGAAAACCCCGGACCGCAAAGCCGTTTCAAGATCGGAAAGGTGATTTGGCCCGGTTGCGGTGTCAGGATCGCATCGCAGATATTCCCAGACGACGCGGCGTTGTTCTGTATGTGCCCGGTCGCCAGAGAGCGTTTCACATCGTCGAACCCCTCGGGCTCGCAAGGTCGGGCGCGCAGACCCGGGGCATGCCTTTCAAGCGCCAGCGCGATACCTGACGTCAGCCCGCCACCGCCACAGCACACAAGTACGTCGGCTGCCTCAACCCCCAAGGACGCGGCTTGACGGGCGATCTCAAGGCCGGTTGTGCCTTGCCCTGCGATTACCTGCGGCTCATCATAGGGCCGGATCAGGGTCAGGCCGCGTTCCGAGGCAAGCCTTTCTCCGATATCCTCCCGGCTTTCATTTGCGCGATCATAAAGGACCACCTCACCGCCCAACGCGCGCGTATTGTTGATCTTCAACTGCGGCGCATCCGATGGCATGACAATGACTGACGCCGTGCCGTGTAAAGAAGCGGCGTGCGCAACCCCCTGCGCGTGGTTCCCCGAGGAATAGGCAATTACACCGCGCTTGCGATCCGCTTCGCTGAGGGCCGAGATCGCCGACCATGCCCCCCGAAATTTGAAGCTGCCAGTATGTTGCAGACATTCCGGCTTTACCAATACACGGCGTCCCGCGATCTCATCCAGAAACGGAGAGGTCAGGATCGGGGTTTCCCGAACGTGGCCTTTTAACCGCCCTGCCGCGGCTTCAATCAGGTCAAGCGAGCTCATGCAGCGTCCAGTACTTTGTGAATGAGGTCAAGCGATTGGGGTTCGTCCAGAAATGGGGCGTGCCCCCGATCCGGTATCTCTGCCGAGATAAGGCCGGGGTGACGCTTGTGCATTTCCGTCAGCGTTTCTTTGCCAAGTATATCAGAATTCTCGCCCCGTATGACGCCGGTTGGCGTGTCACGAAGCGCCTCGAAGAACATCCACATATCCGGAACGGCCCCCGTTGCGGCTTGTTCAAGCAATGCGGTTCGCAGCGCCGGGTCATAACGCATCGCAAGCCCGTCACCCGTCTGTTCATACTGGATTTCAGCCTGTTGCCGCCAACGCTCCAATGGGACGCCTGGGAAGGTCGGCTCCATAAACTGTTGTAGGACATTTGCGGCTTCATCATAGTTTTTGGACACGGGCTGTTTGCCAACGTAATCCATGATCTTAGCAATACCCGACAGTTCCAGAACCGGGCCGACATCGTTTAGAACCACAGCCGACAGGCGCTCGGGGTGGCTGGCGGCCAACGCCATTGCGATCAGACCGCCCCGGGATGTTCCGATCACCGTCGCCTTTTCGAGACCGAGGTGATCCAGCAATTCGATCGCGTCATGGGATTCGCGAAAGATATTGTAGTTCATATAGTCCGGGTCGCGGTCCGAATTGCCGCGCCCGCGGTAGTCCATGGTGATCATCCGCATACCCGTCAGGTGCGGTGCCAGAAACGAAAAATCCCGACTGCAGCGGGTCAGTCCCGCCAAGCATAACACCGGCTGGCCCGAGCCTGTGTTATTGAAATAAATGTTCTTGCCGTCTGTCGTGGTGAAGAAAGTCATTCAAGCCCAGCCAGTTGCGGTATCGTCGTCAGGTCGGTCAGAACATGTGCGGGTTTCCATGGCAAACGGTCCACCGGTTCACCCGCCCTGTTGACCCATGCGGTCGTAAAGCCGTAACCGGACGCACCGGCTGCGTCCCAGCCGTTAGAGCTGACGAACAGAACTTCGTCGCGTTCGCCGCCGAACCTACCCTGCACAAGATCATAAACGCTTGCGTGGGGCTTAAAGACTCCAACGCTTTCGACCGACAGGACGTCATCCAGAACGTCACCGATGCCTGCGGATTTTACGGCGCCGTCAAGCATTGGGGGGGAACCGTTGGACAGGATGGCGGTTTGCAACCCTCCGGCCTTCAGCGCGCGCAACATCTCGGGGACTTCGGGATATGCCTGCAACTGCCAGTACAAGTCCAAGAGCCGCTGTCGCAACGTGCTGTCTCCGTCTAGGCCGGTTGCCTCAAGCGCCCAATCCAACCCGTCTTGCGTGACATCCCAGAAATCTGCATGGGCATCCGCAACTGCGCGCAACCACGTGTATTGCAACTGTTTCAAGCGCCAGTAATTCGCCAGTTCCGGCCATTTCTGCTGCAATGCTTCAAAGCCGGGTTCGGCAGCAGCCTGACGTGCGGCCGCCGCGACGTCGAACAGCGTTCCATACGCGTCGAAAACGCAAGTTTTGATTGGCATTTGATCCCCTCCATTCTTTGGGCGCAGGTTGGCAAAAGAGCGAAGGGTTTACAATGCCGTGTCACACCCTAGGGTTGGCCGCTCAATCCTTTTTCAGGCCGGAGGCCAATATGACCGAAATCAAGCAAGGCGACACGGTTCGCATTCACTACACCGGGACGCTGTTGGACGGCAAAGTCTTTGACAGCTCGGATGGGCGTGACCCGTTGGAATTCGTTGTCGGCTCCGGTCAGATTATTCCCGGTCTGGATAGCGCTATGCCCGGGTTGTCCGTGGGTGAAAAGAAGCGGGTCGAGATCGCTTGTGCGGACGCTTATGGCCCGATCAATCCCGCAATGCGGCAGAGCATTCCGCGCGAAGGAATTCCTGATGACATCCCGCTGGATCCCGGTTCGCAATTGCAGATGCAGGCCCCCGACGGACAGGTTATGCCAGTGACTGTCGTTGAGGCGGACGAGGCGACCGTTACGCTCGACGCAAACCATCCGCTGGCAGGGCAGGACCTGATTTTCGATATTGAGGTTGTTTCGATAAACTAAGCCCACACAAGGCCCGGATCGGATCAGCCTGTAATCAGGCTGGTCCAGGATTCAAAAGTGGCGCGAACATGCGGTTGCGTGAAGAATACAAACAGCATCAACAGCATTGTCAGGGTCAGCAATGCTGCGCGACCACGAACCCCCAAAAAACCCTGCTTTAGGCGGTAGCGGGAAACGCGCGGGCTACTTGCGATAATATGTTCGGCTTTGCTCATGCCGCTATCACTGCCGGGGAAAGATGTTCAAATCTTGGCACCGACAGGGAAAGATCGGGTCACATGTGATCCGGTTGCGGCATACCCAGAACATGGAACCCGCCATCGACGCGGATGATTTCGCCGGAAGTACACGCGCCGGCATCTGATGCCAGGTAGACAGCAGTGCCGCCCACAGCTTCAAGCGTCGCGTTCGAGCGCATCGGCGCGTTCTGGTCGCAGAACTTGTAGGTCTTGCGCGCGCCGCCAATGGCCGCCCCTGCCAGTGTCTTCATCGGACCGGGGGAGATGGCGTTCACGCGGATACCTTCAGGGCCAAGATCGTTGGCCAGATAGCGTGTGGCCGATTCCAGCGCGGCCTTGGCCACGCCCATGACATTGTAATTCGGAACCACGCGGTTCGAGCCCTGATAGGTCAGCGTCAGCAACGTGCCGCCATTGTCTTTCATCAGCGGATAGGCGCGGCGTGCGACCTCGATGAAAGAATAGGCCGACACATCCATCGAGTGTTTGAAATTCGCCCGAGTTGTGTTCAGAAACCGGCCCGTCAATTCGGATTTGTCCGAATAGGCAATGGCGTGGATCACGAAATCAATCGTCGGCCAGCGTTCGCCCAATTCGCCAAATGCACGGTCCAGCGAGGCGTCGTCGGTGACGTCCGCATCCACCATGAAATCGCTGCCGAGGCTTTGTGCCAATGGCTCCAGCCGCTTGCCGAATGCTTCGCCCTGATAGGTGAATGCGAGTTCCGCGCCAGCCTCGTGCATGGCTTTGGCAATGCCCCACGCGATCGAGCGGTCATTCGCCACGCCCATGATCAGGCCGCGTTTGCCCTTAAGAAGATCCGACATCATATTCACCCGTTATACTTGGACAGAACCATGGACCCGTTCGTGCCGCCAAAGCCGAAGCTGTTGGTCATCACACTGTCCAAACCTGCATTTTCAATCACTTGTGTTGCAATTTCACCGGGCAGGATGCCTTCGGCAAGTGTGTCGACATTGATCGACGGCGTAATGAAGTCATGGTGCAACATCAGCAGGCAGAAAATTGCCTCGAGTGCGCCAGCCGCCCCCTGCGCGTGGCCGGTCATCGACTTGGTCGATGAAATCGGAGGCACATTGCCTTCGCCAAAGATTCTTCGCACGGCTTCAACCTCGCCCACGTCACCGACCGGGGTCGAGGTTCCATGTGCGTTGATATAGCCGACCTTCCGACCCTCGGGGAGGGTGCCCAAGGCCAGACGCATGGCGCGTTCGCCGCCTTCGCCGGACGGGGCAACCATGTCGTGACCGTCAGAGGTTGCAGCATAACCTGTGACCTCGGCATAGATTTTTGCGCCGCGGGCCAGAGCGTGATCCAGATCTTCCAACACGACGATACCGCCGCCGCCCGAGATCACGAATCCGTCGCGATCCTGATCGAACGCGCGCGAGGCTTTGGTCGGCGTGTCATTGTATTTCGACGACATCGCGCCCATCGCGTCGAACAAGCAGGACAGGGTCCAGTCCAGCTCTTCACCGCCGCCGGCAAACATGACGTCTTGCTTGCCCAGCATGATCTGTTCTGCCGCGTTGCCGATGCAGTGCAAAGAGGTCGAGCAGGCCGATGTGATCGAGTAGTTGATGCCCTTGATCTTGAACGCCGTCGCAAGGTTGGCCGAGATGGTCGAGCACATGCATTTGGGTACAGCGAACGGCCCGATCCGCTTGGTTGCGCCGTTTTTCAGAACAGTCTGATGCGCCGTCAGCATTGCACTGGTCGACGGACCGCCCGAGCCTGCGACAAGACCTGTGCGCGGGTTCACGACCTGATCTTCGGTCAGACCGGCGTCAGCAATGGCCTGCGACATGGCGATATGCGCATAGGCCGCGCCGGGCCCCATAAACCGCAGCGTGCGCTTGTCGACATGCTCGGTCACGTCGATCTTGAGCGACCCGGCGATCTGGCTGCGAAAGCCGTGTTCAACCATCTGGTCATTAGCCTCGATGCCGGACTTACCAGCTTTGAGTGAGGCCAGAACCTCTTCGGCATTGTTCCCGATGGAGGACACGACCCCCAAGCCGGTGACAACTACTCGACGCATTTGCGTGCTCCTTATTTCGGCCCTGTCAGGCTTAGGCTTCAGATAATACGACTTTCATATCTTTGACGTCGTAGATCATTTCACCGTCCGCTTCGACGATTCCATCCGCAACACCCATGGTCAGGCGCCGTGTCTGGATCGCTTTTTTGAAGTCTATTTTGTAGGTCAGCATCTTGCGGTCAGGACGTACCATGCCGGTCAGCTTGACCTCGCCCACGCCCACGGCCATGCCGCGCCCCTGCCAGCCGCGCCAGCCCAGGTTGAAGCCTGTCAATTGCCACAGCCCGTCCAGCCCCAGACAGCCGGGCATGATCGGATTGCCGGGGAAGTGGCAGTCAAAGAACCACAGATCAGGCGTGATATCGAATTCGGCCAGAACGTGGCCCTTGCCATGCGCGCCGCCATCGGCCGAGATATCGGTGATCCGGTCCATCATCAGCATAGGTGGGGCAGGCAACTGCGCGTTACCGGGGCCGAATAATTCGCCACGGGCGCATTTCAGCAGATCGTCCTTGTCAAAGCTGCTCGGGAATTGGGCCATTCTTGCCGCCTCTCCTGCCAGGGGTCCGTTTATCTAATCTGGCCTCGTCTAGCACCCGTATGCAAGGTCCTGCAAGAGCGGTGGTCCACATCATGTTGTGTTCAGACTATTCTTTGCGAATGAATTTCATTTGAAATTACCTGACCACAGCACTTATATATACCTAAGTACAACGAAGGTATCGGATTGATGACACCTGAAAGCCAGAACATCGCCACGAATTGGTTGGTTCACGCCGGATTGCGTCCGACGCGTCAGCGGGTGGCGCTGGCCGAGTTGTTGGTGGGCGATGGCCGTCATCGCCATGTGACCGCAGAGAGCCTTTTTGAATCAGCCAAAAAGAACGGTGATGCCGTATCTTTGGCAACCGTTTACAACACATTGCGCGCCTTCTGCGATGCGGGCGTTTTGCAGGAAATTACAGTGGACGGGTCGAAAAGCTATTTCGACACCAACACCCATGACCATCCCCACTTTTTCTGGGAGGATGAGGGCCGCCTGAGCGATGCACCATCAGAAGAACTGGTTATTCAACGTCTTCCCGAAGCGCCCGAAGGCGTGGAAATAGCTTCGGTGGACGTCGTGATCCGCCTGCGGAAGAAGTAACCTTTTTCCATTAATTGTCAGTAATCGCAATGCCTTACCCGTAAACGGGTCCAGCGGCTGTGTGACGTGTCGCGTTGAATCTCCAACGAGGCAGATCCTTGCGCGACCATCGTGTTTTGCCCGATTTTCAGATTTACCCCAAGAATTGCCGGGCCGCTGATGGCAAGCTGCCATGTCTGCCAATCGCGCAAAGATATACGCTCTGAAGCCGGGGGAAACAAAAAGGAAATCAAGTCCAAATTCGAAAGATATGATTTGAACCGGGGTTTGATCCATGCGCAGATCGACGAACCACCGGAACGGAGACAGAAAAGATGCACCCTTTGGTTACGCAAGAAATGATTGACGCCTATCAGCGCGACGGTGTGATTCTGATCAAAGGTTTGTTTGCGGACTACGTCGACACCCTGCGCGATGGGATTGAGGTCAACATCGCTGATCCCGGCCCATATGCGTCGGATAACAAAAAGCAGGGTGAAACGGGGCTGTTTTTTGACGATTACTGCAACTGGTCGCGGATCGAACAATTCCAGAAAGTCGTCCACAACTCGCCCGTGGCCGAAGTCGCGGCGGATCTGATGCAGTCTCAGACTGTTCAGATGTTTCACGATCACGTTCTGGTAAAAGAGCCGGGTACGTCGATGGCAACTCCATGGCATCAAGACGGGCCGTATTATTTTGTCGAAGGTCAGCAAACCATCAGTTTCTGGTCGCCGCTGGACCCCGTGTCACAAGCAACGCTGAGGTGCGTCGCCGGATCGCACCGGTGGAAGAAAGAGGTTCTGCCGACTCGCTGGGTTTCCGAAGAAGGGTTCTTTCCCGATGAGGGGCAGTACATCCAAGTCCCTGACCCCGACGCAGAGGGCATGAAGGTCGTCGAGTATGAGATGGCGCCGGGTGACGCCGTTGCCTTCAATTACCGAACCTTGCACGGTGCACGTGGCAATCATTCAGACAGTCGCCGCCGCGCCTTTTCATTGCGCCTTGTTGGTGACGATGCGCGCTATGTCGAACGCCCGGGTCGCACATCTCCTCCGTTTCCGGGGCATTATATGCAGCCCGGACAGCGGCTGCGAGAGGATTGGTTCCCGATTCTTCTCAGACGTTAGGCGTTCGAATCAAAACCACTGACCGGTTTCGATCAACCCCAAGTCCAGCAATTGTCGCGACGACCACTGAAACGGGGTCGAGTTGCTCCAACGAAAGCACTGGATATTGCTGTTTGAACCAGCGTTGATTTTCAACGCCTTTGCCGCGCGAAACGAGCAGATGGCAGCGGTCAGGTTGTGATGCCACGGGCAGGAATAGGTATTATATTCAGGCTCGTTGAACGTGTGATCTGGCCTGAGTTCCAATCCCGGCTGCGTTTTGAATATGGCGATCCGGTCGATGCGACGGCGTTCATAAGGGATCTGGTCTTCGAACCGCCACCGCAGGCCACCGGACATGTCCAACTGACGCTCCAGCGGATGCCCGTCGGTGTCGTGGCGGGTGTGGGCATAATAACCGGTCTTGTCCAACAGGGCGCGATCAGGGGCTACCCCATTCGGCGCAGCCGTCAGATCATCCGCGTAAAGATCAACGACATGGCATAGCATGGAATTACGGCGCTCTTCCGAATGGAAGACTAGAAATTCGCCGATCGTCCGTGTCTCACAAAACGGAAAAAACAGGTACTCGGTGTTATAGCAATAATACATCCAAACATCCGGCGCGGCTTTCATGACCTTGTTAATCGTCTCAAAGACCGCTGTGCGTGGCGCGCATGTCAAGGTGACGCGGTGGATACGGTCGGCAAGGGCAGGTTCCAGAGAAAACTCCTGCGGCATGAACACGACAAGAGATTTGAAGCCCAGGTTCAGGTGGTGCTGAATTGTGCCATCGACCTCAACATCGTCTTCGGCAAAAATGAGTGCGACGGGGCCCTGCGCGAGGGCCTTCGCGCCGGTTCGCAGGAAAGAGTTGAGGGAGTCGTACTGCATCGCCCGTCTGATTTCATCCAACTGGAGTTTTTGGCCAAAATCGGGTAATCGCGCGGGCATTGCAAGCGGCGTTCGTAAAGTATAGACGACGTCGATCCCGCGAACGCAAAGGCTACACCCATGTCGGAACCCAAAAAGCTGTACATCAAGACCTATGGTTGTCAGATGAACGTCTATGACAGCGAGCGTATGGCCGAGACAATGGGCGGTCAGGGCTATGTCGAAACAAAGACGCCTGACGATGCAGATATGATTCTGCTGAACACCTGCCACATCCGTGAAAAGGCGGCTGAAAAGGTCTATTCCGAACTGGGCCGTTTCAAGGGGCTGAAGGCGGAAAAGCCTGATCTGAAGATCGGTGTCGCCGGTTGTGTTGCGCAGGCTGAGGGCGAAGAGATCATGCGCCGGCAACCTCTGGTCGATTTGGTGGTGGGACCGCAGAGCTATCACCGTCTTCCAGAGATGGAAGCCAAGACCCGCGAAGGTGCCAAGGCGCTGGACACGGATTTCCCCGAGGAAGACAAGTTCGAGAAATTGAAAAACCGCCCCAAGGCCAAGCGCGGCCCGACGGCGTTTCTGACTGTACAGGAAGGTTGCGACAAGTTCTGCGCCTTCTGTGTGGTGCCATATACCCGCGGGGCCGAAGTCAGCCGTCCAGCCGACCGCATCATTTGCGAAGCGCAGGATCTGGTTGAACGTGGCGTGCGCGAAATCACTCTGCTGGGTCAGAACGTTAACGCCTATCACGGTGCGGGGCCCAATGGGGACATGACGCTGGCGGGTCTGATCTGGGAATTGAACAAGGTTGATGGGCTGGAGCGCATCCGGTTCACCACCTCGCACCCCAACGACATGGCCGATGACCTGATCGAGGCGCATGGAACTTGCGACAAGCTGATGCCCTACCTGCATCTGCCGGTGCAGTCAGGCTCGGATCGGATTTTGAAGCGGATGAACCGCAGTCATACCGCCGAAAGCTATCTGCGCCTGATCGAACGCATCCGCGCAGCGCGGCCTGATATCATGATGTCAGGCGATTTCATCGTGGGCTTCCCCGAGGAGACAGACGAGGACTTTCAGGCCACGTTGGATTTGGTCGAGCAGGTCAGATACGGATATGCGTATTCGTTCAAGTATTCCACGCGCCCCGGAACCCCTGCCGCCGAACGGTCTCAGGTTGATCCTGAGGTGGCGGATGACCGCCTACAGCGTTTGCAGGCCATGATCACGCGGCACCAGCGCGAAATTCAGGATGCGATGGTCGGGCGAAATGTCCGCGTGCTGTTTGAGAAACCCGGCCGTCTGCCCGGGCAGATGGTCGGAAAATCCGAGTATCTTCATTCGGTTCACGTCTCGGATGCCGATGTCGAGGTGGGTGAGTTGAGAGACGTGCGCATCACCAGCTCAGGCTCGAATTCGCTGGCTGGCAGGTTGCTTTGACGCGACATTTTTCGTGTCGTTGCGTCATGGTTGAATCTTATGGAAAAATTTACCCTTGATTTATGACTTGGAACTATGTTCCGAGAAAAGTCATATTTTTTAGGGGTATACGGCTCTAGCCGTCCCTGAGGTCGTTTTTGCGTCGCCCAGTATCAAGGGCGTGGCCATGGAGAGTGCGAGTGAAGGTTTTGAATCTTATCAATATACTCAAATTCAAACTGCCACTTTCTGCTTTGGTTGCATTTGTGTTTTTTTCCGGCGCGGTAACGGCTGGCAACCTTGAAGAAGGTGTTTCAGATCCTCCCATCGTCAGCCCCAAGCGTTTCGACAGCGACGTCAGTGCGTTTTATCTTGGCTTGACCGGCGGATACGCGACCAGTGGAACGGATCGCTTTGGCCTGACAACGCCCACCGATACATTTGCGATCGGTGAATTGGATCTAAGCGGTTCCTATGGTGGTGTACGGGCAGGATGGCGGGGTATTCTACCGGCCAAGCAAGGCCGCGACTATGTCTACGGGTTTGAAATCGGATATGACTTCGGTTCGCTGGATGATGATGTCACAACGCAAATCGGGGGCATCACTGTGGACGGTGGATCCGAAGTCTCGGACGTTGTGTCGATTCGCTTCCGAAATGGCCTTACCAACAAAAGCGGCACGGTGTTGTATTTCCTCTCGGTGGGTTATGTGAACGGTGACGTTGAAACCACGAACAGCTTGTCTCTTGGGCCTACGGTTCAAAGCTTTGCAGAAAGCGACTCGCGCAACGGGTTTTCCGCCAGCATTGGTGCGGAACACAATTTGAACGCCAATTGGTCGATTACAGGCGAATATGAATACGTTCAGTTTGATTCCAAGGACATCGTCTTTGAAAATGGATTTTCCACCAAGTCGACACCGCGGTATCGGGGTTTGCGATTTGGCTTGAATTACCGGTTCTGAACAACCGGCTTTTTGCCAGTTTTTTATGCCTGCGCGGGTTTTCAAACCGGACTGTGATCGGCGGTTTCGACATCAGTTACGGAAAATTTGAAACTGTGACTTGCACCCACCAAGAGTTGTTGTCTACGCTCAAGGTGAAACGCCAAGACAGGAGAACGTATTGGCCATCGGTGCCCTGAACCCACCGCAAAATGAAATGCCCCAGCGTGAGGCGTTTGTTGAATTCCCAGACAACCGGTTGTTGATTGATCTGTGCGGCGAATATGACCGCAATCTGACTGATATTGAGCATAAATTATCCGTTCAGATCGTGCGACGCGGAAACCAGTTGGTTGTGATGGGCGAGGAAGATGCCCAGAAACAGGCAATTGAGGTCCTTCAGGCCCTGTACACCCGACTTGAGGGTGGGCGCGAGGTCGAAGCAGCAGATGTGGATCGCGAACTTCGTATGGGGGGATCTGAAAAAGGCACCGGAAGCCGCGACGGTGACCAGCTTGAAATGTTCAAAGGTGGCACGGTTGAGATCAAGACCCGCAAAAAGCTGGTTGAACCGCGTACCGATGCGCAAAAGGCTTATGTGCAATCCCTGTTCAATAACGAACTGGCCTTTGGGATCGGTCCGGCAGGGACAGGTAAAACCTATCTGGCCGTCGCGGTGGGCGTGTCGATGTTCATTGGCGGCCATGTAGACCGTATCATCCTCAGCCGTCCTGCGGTCGAAGCGGGTGAGAAGCTGGGTTATTTGCCCGGTGACATGAAGGACAAGGTCGATCCGTATATGCAGCCGCTTTATGATGCGCTGAACGACTTTCTTCCCGGCAAGCAATTGGCCAAGCTGATCGAAGAAAAACGAATCGAAATTGCTCCGCTTGCCTTTATGCGCGGTCGAACGCTGGCGAATGCCTTTGTTGTTCTGGACGAGGCGCAGAACGCCACGACCATGCAGATGAAAATGTTCCTGACCCGGTTGGGCGAAGGCAGCCGGATGGTAATTACGGGCGACCGATCGCAGGTCGATCTGCCGCGCGGGGTCCAATCGGGGCTTGCCGATGCCGAGCGTTTGCTGAAGACGATCCCGAACATCAGCTTCAACTATTTCACCTCGAAGGATGTGGTGCGGCACCCGCTTGTCGCTGCGATTATCGAAGCGTATGAGGCTGACTCGGGTCGTGAAACCGGATAGTTTCAAAGGCCCTGCGGGGACTTTGAAAGAGACAGAATGAATCTTGAACTAACGGTTGAGGACACGCGCTGGCAGGGGTTGGAGCCCTTGGCCACGCGCGCTGTGACCGCTGTGCTGGCCCATCAGGGCGTGGATTCCGAATTGTGTGAGATAAGCCTTCTTGCCTGCGGCGACACTCGCATCGCCGAGTTGAACGCGGAATTTCGCGAAAAACCCACTCCGACCAATGTTCTGAGCTGGCCAGCCGATGATCTGGCGGCTGAGATCGCGGGTCAGGAACCCGCTTGTCCAAGCCCGGATTTCACCGGAGAAATCGCACTGGGCGACATCGCAATTTCCTATGATACCTGCGCACGCGAAGCCAATGAGGCGGGGAAACCTTTCGAAGATCACGTGACACATCTGCTTGTTCACGGAACATTGCATTTGCTGGGATACGATCACGTTCGTGACCCCGACGCCACTTTGATGGAGGGTGTCGAGGTCGAGATACTTGGCAAACTGGGTATTGATAACCCATATATAGTTTAATACGGGCCCATTCGGGCCGATCATTTGGAATGGGAAAATGGGCGATACAGACGGCAGTTCTATGGCGGCGCAGGGCGCGCAACCAAAGGACGGCGACAATGACATAAGAGAGAAAACGGGTTTCTTTTCTCGAATAGTGGACGCGTTCTCGACCCAGAACGTCGAAGAGGTTGCTGCGGCCAACGGACACGAGGCCGACAAGAGCCAGCCACGGGGCATGATCAACCTGCGGCGTATGCGCGTCGAAGATGTGGCCATCCCAACGGCAGAGATCGTGTCTGTATCCTCGACCATCACCAAAGACGAATTGGCGCAGGTTTTTCGTGACAGCGGGCTGTCGCGGATACCGGTATACGAGGGGACGCTTGATACACCGCTTGGGTTTGTGCACCTCAAGGATTTTGCCCTGACGCATGGGTTCAACGGAACGTCCTCTGAATTTGATCTGGTGTCGATGCTGCGGACCCTGTTGTTTGTGCCGCCGTCAATGCCGATTGGGGTCTTGTTGACCAAAATGCAGACGGAACGCCGGCACATGGCGCTTGTGATAGACGAGTATGGCGGCGTTGACGGATTGCTGACGATCGAGGACCTGATTGAACAGGTGGTCGGTGAGATTGCCGATGAACATGACGCCGACGAAAGCCAGCTCTGGGTTGAAGAGAAGCCAGGTTGCTATGTGGTTCAGGCCCGTGTCCCGCTTGAAGAATTCGAAGCCGAGATCGGGCGCTCGCTGACCAGCCACGAGGATGTCGACGAAGAAGAGATCGACACGCTGGGCGGTTTGGTCTTTATGCTATCGGGGCGTGTCCCTGCACGTGGCGAAGTTGTTCTGCACCCCGAGGGGCCAGAGTTCGAAGTCTTGGATGCCGATCCGCGCAGGATCAAACGCTTGCGTGTCATGTTGCCGGATATCGTTGCATGAACCCTGCACAGGGCTTGCCTATTTGGTTAAGGCTGGTGTTGGCGTTCATATTGGGCGCGGTAACTGCGTTTGGTCTGGCGCCATTCGGGTTTTGGGCTGCATCCATTGCAGCGTTACTTGCTTTGGCGCCCCTGTACTTGGCAACGGAAACGCGGGCACAGGCGGCTTGGCTGGGGTGGGCCTTTGCGACGGGCTATTTCGCTCATGCGTTAAGTTGGATCATTGAACCGTTCCTTGTGGACGCGGAACGTCATGCCTGGATGGCACCCTTTGCGCTTGTGTTCATGGCCGGAGGGCTGGCGCTGTTCTGGGCGCTGGCCTTTTGGGTGGCGCGCCGCCCGGGGCAAGGCGCAATTGGTCAGGCTGTGTTTCTGACCATCGCGATATCCTTGGCAGAGTGCGCGCGCGGCTACGTACTGACCGGATTTCCATGGGCTGGGTTGGCGCAGATTTGGGTCGCCACGCCCTTCGCTCAGGTTTTGGCGCTGGTTGGTCCATATGGGGTAGGCGCTCTGACGCTGTTGGCAACATTGCCTATGGGAGCCGCTCTGACGCAACGATCCTCGTTTGCGTTGCCTGCGTGCTTGTCTGTGGGAGTGGTGTGCTTGGCCGTTGGTTATGCTGCTTTTCGGCCTGATGTTACCGAAACGGGGCATATCGTACGCCTAATTCAGCCCAACGCGCCGCAACACCAGAAATGGGACCCGGACTATGCGCCGCTGTTTTTTGCGCGTCAGATTGAGTTCACGGCCGCGCAGCCAAAACCCGATTTGATTGTCTGGCCGGAAACCTCGGTGCCGGCTTGGTTGGGCAGCGCGCAACCTTACCTGGATGTTGTCGTGGATGCGGCACAGGGGACGCCGGTCTTTTTGGGTATTCAACGCGGGGACGGGCCTCGGATCTACAACTCGATGATCTACCTGAACGAGGACGGTCAACAACAAGGGCTGTACGATAAACATCACCTTGCCCCGTTCGGAGAGTACGTGCCGCTTGGCGACCTCATGGCGCGAATTGGTATCTATGGCATGGCTGCAACCACGGGCAGCGGGTTCAGCGCTGGTCCGGGCGCTGCCTTGATGGATGCGGGTGCGCTGGGTAAGGCACTGCCTTTGATTTGCTACGAAGCGGTCTTTACCCAGGATGTTCTGTCCGCTCCGGGACGTGCCGATTTCTTGTTGCAGATTACCAACGATGCGTGGTTTGGAACGCGATCAGGCCCTTATCAACATCTTGCACAAGCCCAGATGCGGGCCATTGAGCAGGGATTGCCCATGATGCGGTCAGCCAATACCGGGGTGTCGGCAATGATTGACCCGCTGGGCCGCATCACTCGGTCGCTTGCTTTGGGTGAGGCCGGGTATGTCGATGCAAACCTGCCAAAGCCTTTTGCGGTCACACTTTATTCAAGGATTGGTGACATACCCATCTTTTTGCTGCTGGTCGGAGCGTTTGCGCTGCTTTGGCGCAACGCTCGGAGAGAGGGCGCGTAATTTCGGATTGACCCGATGATTTTGCGGGCGTATCCCATCGAATGCCTGTCACAACGGCTTCCTGGCGTGATGGGGAAATCTTAATGGAGCACTTTCATGTCCCGACAGAACTACACTTTCACTTCGGAATCCGTATCCGAAGGGCACCCGGATAAGGTTTGTGACCGGATTTCCGATGCCGTCCTAGACGCTTTTCTGAATGAAGAACCCGAAGCGCGCGTCGCGTGCGAAACCTTCGCAACGACTGACCGCGTTGTCATCGGCGGAGAAGTAGGTCTGTCTGATCAGGAAAAACTGCACGATTACATGGGCCGTATCGACGAGATCGCGCGCGCTTGTATCAAGGATATCGGCTATGAGCAGGACAAGTTTCACCACGAAACCGTCGAGGTGACGAACCTGCTACACGAGCAGTCCGCGCATATCGCGCAGGGTGTTGATGCCTCGGGCGACAAGGACGAGGGCGCGGGCGATCAGGGGATCATGTTTGGTTATGCCACGACTGAAACCCCTGCGCTGATGCCAGCCCCCATCCAGTACTCCCACGCGATCCTGCGCCGTCTGGCCGAGGTTCGCAAAAACGGCACCGAGCCCGCGCTGGGTCCGGACGCGAAATCGCAACTGTCCGTCGTGTACCGTGACGGCAAGCCTGTGGGCGTCAGCTCGGTCGTGCTGTCGACACAGCATCTGGATGAGGCGCTGTCCTCGGACGATATCCGCGCGATTGTTGAGCCCTACATAACCGAAACTCTACCCGATGGCTGGCTGTCGGCCGACACAGAATGGCATGTGAATCCCACCGGCAAATTTGTGATCGGCGGCCCCGATGGCGATGCGGGCCTGACCGGGCGCAAAATCATCGTGGACACCTATGGCGGTGCCGCGCCTCATGGCGGCGGTGCGTTCTCGGGCAAAGACCCAACCAAGGTGGACCGTTCGGCTGCTTACGCTGCACGCTATCTGGCCAAGAACGTGGTGGCCGCGGGCATGGCGGAACGCTGCACGATTCAGCTTAGCTATGCGATTGGCGTATCCAAGCCTTTGTCGATCTATGCGGATACGCATGGTACTGGGCAGATTTCGGATGCCGCGATCGAAAAAGCCGTCGGTCAGGTGATGGACCTGACGCCGCGCGGCATTCGCCAGCACCTGCAGATGAACAAGCCGATCTACCAGCGCACGGCGGCTTATGGCCACTTTGGCCGTGAACCCGACGCGGATGGCGGTTTCAGTTGGGAACGCACCGATCTGGTGGACGCCCTGAAATCGGCTGTCTGATTGTTATCCAAAGGTGCGCCCTAACGGGCGCGCTCTATTCTGGTGCTTTTTGAGGGTGGCAGGTCTGTTGAGTGGACCGGGCCGCCCTCTTGTGTCCGTGGTGTCTGCACAGTATGGGCTTCGCCCATGAGCAACCAGACACCCCAACGCCCCCGCAGAAACTTTTATGGCCGCTTCAAGGGCAAGACCCTGAAGCCCAGTCAAAAGACGTATCTAAGTGAAGACCTCGATGCGTTGTCCCCCGGCGCGGTCGATTGGGAGAGTAACCCCGAACGCGCGCCGCTGGATCTGCAGGCGCTGTTTGGCGGACGGGATGTTTGGCTTGAGGTCGGTTTTGGTGGCGGTGAGCATCTGGTGCATCAGGCTGCCTGCAACCCCGGTGTCGGTATTATAGGTGCCGAGCCCTACATCAACGGCGTCGCGATGTTGCTGGGCAAAATCCGGCAGGCGGGGGTTGAGAACCTTGCCGTTCATCCCGGCGATGCGCGCGACCTGTTCGACGTGCTGCCCGAGGCCAGTATCTCGCGCGCCTTCCTTCTCTATCCTGACCCATGGCCCAAAACGCGGCACCACCGCCGCCGCTTTGTGACGCAAGAACATCTGGAGCCACTTGCCCGCGCCTTGAAGCCGGGTTCAATCTTTCGCGTGGCAACGGACATTCCCGACTATGTTCGCCAAACGCTGGAAGAAGTGCCGCGCGCTGGTTTCGAATGGCTGGCCGAGCGTCCCGCCGATTGGCGTGAGCCGTGGGGCGATTGGATTTCCACCCGCTATGAACAGAAGGCCCTGCGCGAGGGGCGCGTGCCCCATTACCTGACCTTCCGCCGCAAGGGCTGATTGTCGCTGGACCATCTGGCCCCAATTCGCTAAGCGGCTAAGGCACTGATAGCGAAAACAGGAGCCCCCATGTCCGGACACGGTACGCCCATCCCGATGACCTCGCATCCCTGCGGCCCGTTGACCGGTACGGCAGAGGTGCCCGGCGACAAGTCGATCTCGCACCGTTCGCTGATTTTGGGTGCGATGGCGGTGGGTGAGACGAAGATCTCCGGTCTGCTGGAAGGTGAGGACGTTCTGGATACTGCCAAGGCCATGCGCGCCTTTGGGGCCGAGGTGACAGATCACGGTGGCGGTGAATGGACGGTGCATGGCGTGGGTGTCGGCGGCTTTGCTGAACCTGATCAGGTGATCGATTGCGGCAACTCGGGCACGGGTGTGCGACTGATCATGGGTGCGATGGCGACTTGTCCGATTAGCGCGACGTTTACTGGCGACGCAAGCCTGAACAAACGCCCCATGGCGCGAGTGACGGATCCGTTGGCTCTGTTCGGGGCGCAGGCCGTTGGACGCTCGGGCGGACGTTTGCCGATGACCATCGTCGGCGCGGCTGAACCTGTTCCGGTGCGCTATGAGGTTCCCGTTCCGTCGGCGCAGGTGAAATCCGCCGTGCTGCTAGCAGGTCTGAATGCGCCGGGCAAAACCGTGGTGATCGAGAAAGAGGCCACCCGTGATCATTCCGAACGGATGCTGGCCGGGTTCGGTGCAGAGATTACCGTTGAAGATACGGATGAAGGCCGGGTGATCACCCTGACCGGTCGTCCTGAGTTGAAACCGCAGGTGATTGCCGTGCCGCGTGATCCGTCCAGCGCTGCCTTTCCGGTTTGCGCGGCGCTGATCACGCCGGGCTCGGATGTGTTGGTGCCGGGCATCGGCCTGAACCCGACCCGGGCGGGCCTCTTTACCACGCTGCGGGAGATGGGCGCAGACCTGACCTATGAGAACGAGCGTGAAGAGGGTGGAGAACCCGTCGCTGATCTGCGCGCGAAGTACTCGCCGAATATGAAGGGCATCAATGTGCCGCCGGAACGTGCGGCCTCGATGATCGACGAATATCCGGTGCTGTCCGTGGTCGCGGCCAATGCCACTGGCACCACGATGATGGGCGGCGTGAAAGAGCTGCGGGTCAAGGAAAGCGACCGGATCGACGCGATGGCTCGCGGCCTGCGCGCCAATGGCGTGAGCGTGGATGAGGGCGAGGAATGGTGGTCGGTCGAGGGGCTGGGCATCGGCAACGTCCCCGGCGGCGGCACCTGCGAGAGCTTTCTGGATCACCGTATCGCCATGTCCTTCATGGTGATGGGCATGGGCGCAAAAACGCCGGTCTCGGTCGATGATGGCGGCCCGATCGCGACCTCGTTCCCGATCTTTGAACCGCTGATGGCGGCGCTGGGTGCCAAGGTGGACCGCACGTGAGCTTCACGGTTGCCATAGACGGGCCTGCAGCGGCGGGGAAGGGGACGATTTCGAAAGGGGTTTCGGCTCATTTCGGGTTCGCGCATCTGGACACCGGCCTGCTGTACCGTGCGGTTGGCCGCCGGACACTTGACGGGATGGAACCGGTCGCAGCCGCTCAGGCTTTAGCTGCTGAAGAGTTAGGGCAGGGCGATCTACGCACCGCCGAAATCGCGCAGGCCGCGTCAAAGGTGGCTGTGATCCCTAAGGTTAGGTCAGCACTTGTGGACTTTCAGCGCAGTTTCGCAACCCGCCCCGGAGGCGCCGTTCTGGACGGGCGCGATATCGGGACGGTGATCTGCCCCGAGGCTGAGGTTAAGCTGTTTGTCACCGCCAGCGCCGAAGTTCGGGCAGAGCGGCGGTATCTGGAACTCAGCGCTAATGGGTCCGACACAACCCGCGCACAGGTTCTGCAAGATGTCCGTGAACGCGACGCCCGCGATGCCGAGCGCAGCACGGCCCCGATGAAACCTGCGGAGGATGCTGTGCTGCTGGATACATCGAATCTGAGTATCGAAGCGGCGTTGGCCGAGGCGATTGCCATAGTTGAAGACGCCAAACGCAAGGCGTTTTAGAACCTTGGTGGCTCTCACGATTTTGGGAACGCTCCTCACCAAGCTTTGTTTGGTCAGTCGCCTCAGGGCTGCGTAGGGTGAATTGGTAATCCGCAGGAGCGATACCATGATCCGATTGACCTTAGCTCTGATTTTTCTGGCTGGAAGTCTGGCTGCGCAAGAAGCCGAGCCATCCATGACCTATGAGCGTCTTGGGAAGATAATTTTTGCGCTGGATCCTGACGCGCAACCCCAAGGGCCGGGTTTCCAAATGACCGTTTCGGATGTTTCGGTTTTGGTGATCACGGATATCAACGCGGATCGGATGCGGGCGATGGTTTCCATCAGCAGCGCCGCTGATTTGTCGGCTGCGGACCTTCAACGCATGATGCAGGCGAATTTCGACAGCACTCTGGACGCGCGCTATGCCATTGCCAACGGCACGTTGTGGGCCGCATTCATTCACCCCCTGTCCAAACTAGATAAGGACCAACTGATTTCGGGGCTGGCCCAAACCGTAAATATCGCCAAGACGTATGGCACCCTGTATTCAGGCGGCGCCGCCGAATTCGGAGGGGGCGACAGCCAGGATCTTCAGCGTGAGCTGATTGATGAGCTGCTTAAGAAGGGCGAGGAAATCTAATCCATCTAGGGATTTGCACTATTCGTAACGCTGGGATTGCCAATAGTTGCCAGCCCGCAAAAACGGTTGAAACCGGGGCAACTTTGATGAGTTTAGCCGGTGTCATAGCGGTGATGGGATGGGGGAACCTTCACGGATTGTCACAGCTTTGAACATGCTGACAACCAAGGAGGCCTAGGCCCTAGCGAGGTATCGGAAAGCTGGTATAGTCCCCTGAAATATTGAGGGGGAGAGCTAAATGAACAACCGTTTGCGTAAAATCACTATTGTGGGCGGCGGCACCGCAGGTTGGATGACCGCGCTGATCCTTGAGATGGTGTTTTCTCGCACGTCAGCGCCAAAGGACCGACCGCGCATCTGCCTGATCGAAAGCCCGACTATTTCGACAGTGGGGGTGGGCGAGGCCACCGTGCCCCGCATGCCGGTTACGCTCCGGCAGGCGGGGATTGCCGAGCGGGATTTTTTCCGCGAGACAAACGCGTCGTTTAAACTGGGCGTGAAGTTCTGTAACTGGAACAACGACGCCAAGGGCAACCGCATCGAGTATATGAACCCTTTTGCTCATGGCCAGATGCTGGAAGGGCTGGAGGCGGCCGAATATTTCCTGCGCTTTGGCAACGGGGATCGGGACTTTACGCAATCAATCTCGCCGCACGATGATCTGGCTCGTATGTGCAAAGGCGCGCGGCCTTTGGGACAGCCTGAATTCGAGCAGAGATTTGGCTATGCCTATCACCTGGACGCTTTGAAATTCGCGGGGATGTTGACGAAGGTCTGCACCAAGCGCGGGGTCGAGCATATTCAGGATGAGGTCCAATCGGTCGAACTGGACGAGCAGGGCAATGTCAGCCATCTGATGCTGGAGCGCAAAGGCCGCCATGATATCGAGATGGTCGTGGATTGCACCGGGTTCCGGGGATTGATTATCAATCAGGCTCTGGGTGAGCCGTTCATGGATTACTCGGACTATCTACCCAATGACCGGGCCATGGCCTTGCAGGTCGAACATCCTGACCCCGAAAAGATCGAAAGCGCAACGCGGTCTACGGCGCTGGGAGCTGGTTGGACGTGGCGGGTTCCATTGTTCAATCGTGTAGGCACGGGCTATGTGTATTCCTCGGCGCACCGCACGGATGATCAAGCGGCGGATGAATACCTTGAATGGCTGGGCGACAGCGGCAAAGGTTTGACGCCGCGTGTGATCCCAATGCGGGTTGGACGGGTGCGCAATGCATGGGTCAAGAACTGCGTGGCCATCGGTTTGTCCGGCGGGTTTATCGAGCCGTTGGAAAGCACCGCGATTCATATGATCGACCACGCGGTGCGCTGGTTCGCCGAACATCTGCCGACGCAGGCGATCGAACCGTCCTTGCGGGCGCGGTACAACCGACAGATGGACAAGCTTTATGACGAGGTGCTCGAATTCATCTGTCTGCACTATCGCTTGGGTAACCGCACGGATGATCAATATTGGATCGATGCCCGGACCGAGATGAAAATACCCGACCGGTTGGCCGAGAACCTCGAGCTGTGGCAGCACCGCTTGCCGATGCAGCACGATGTTGAGTTCGCGACGCTGTTTGATCACCGCGTTTACCAGACGGTGCTGTTGGGCAAGCAAGTCTACGATACAGGCTATGGCACAGGCATTCGTGATCGGGTGCGGCCTTTGAAAAAGCCGATCTGGTTCCAGTGGTGGAAGGGCGCGAAAGTGGATCTTGCGCAAATTCTCAAGTCTATGCCGGATCACAAGACCCTGTTGCGTGATATCCGAGGAGAGTTGGAAAAGCCCGCCTTTGGCAAAGCGGTGGCTGCGAAGCCGACGGTTGCGATGCCGGGTGCGAAACCTGCACCGGTGGCCGTCCAGAACATGCCCAACTTCGCTGAAATCCAGAGCGGCGCAAAGGATTTGCAGTTGTTCTAGAAATTGCCTGTGAGCCGGGCGGTGAAATTCGCCCGGCCGCTGGGCCGTTTGTCGGCAGGTATTGCAGGTTATAGCGCGTATCGCCCGTTATAACTTGCAGCGCCTTGGCGAACCCGCTATAGAGCGCGCGTCGACAAGGCGATTTGAGCCATAAAACAATGAGACGAGCAGGGTCGGAAACAACCGGCCCTCTTTGTTTTGCGGCATATGTCAGGTCGTCTGACCAATCCACTAAGACCGGCGGAGACAACCGCTCGGCCAGCAAAAACGTACTGTAAAGGAAAACAACGCCACATGGCTAACGCATCCATGGAGGAATTCGAAGCCCTCCTTAATGAAAGCTTCGAAATGGACACACCTGAAGAGGGTTCTGTTGTCAAAGGCAAGGTTCTGGCTATCGAAGCCGGCCAAGCCATCATCGACGTAGGCTACAAAATGGAAGGCCGCGTTGATCTGAAAGAATTCGCAAATCCCGGCGAAGCCCCTGAAATCGCTGTAGGTGACGAGGTAGAAGTTTACCTGCGCGCCGCAGAAAACGCCCGTGGCGAAGCCGTCATCTCGCGCGAGATGGCCCGCCGTGAAGAGGCATGGGACCGTCTGGAAAAAGCATATGCCGACGACCAGCGCGTCGAAGGTGCTATCTTTGGTCGCGTCAAAGGTGGCTTCACCGTCGATCTGGGTGGCGCAGTTGCGTTCCTGCCCGGCTCGCAGGTTGATGTTCGCCCCGTGCGTGACGCTGGCCCGCTGATGGGTCTGAAGCAGCCATTCCAGATTCTGAAAATGGACCGTCGTCGTGGCAACATCGTTGTTTCGCGCCGCGCAATCCTGGAAGAATCGCGTGCCGAACAGCGTGCCGAAGTTATCGGCAACCTGTCCGAAGGTCAGACCGTCGAGGGTGTTGTCAAGAACATCACCGAATACGGTGCATTCGTTGACTTGGGCGGCGTCGACGGCCTGCTGCACGTCACCGACATGGCATGGCGTCGTGTGAACCACCCGTCCGAGATCCTGACGATCGGCGAAACCATCAAGGTTCAGGTCATCAAGATCAACAAAGAGACCCACCGCATCAGCCTGGGCATGAAGCAGCTGCAAGAAGATCCGTGGGATCTGGTTGCTGCGAAATACCCGCTGGGCTCGGTTCATCAGGGTCGCGTCACCAACATCACCGACTACGGCGCGTTCGTCGAGCTGGAAGCCGGTGTCGAAGGTCTGGTGCACGTGTCCGAGATGTCCTGGACCAAGAAAAACGTCCACCCCGGCAAGATCGTTTCGACCAGCCAGGAAGTCGACGTCATGGTTCTGGAAATCGACGGTGCCAAGCGTCGCGTGTCTCTGGGCCTGAAGCAGACCATGCGCAACCCGTGGGAAGTGTTTGCAGAAACACACCCCGAGGGCACCGAGGTCGAAGGCGAAGTCAAGAACATCACCGAATTCGGTCTGTTCATTGGTCTCGAAGGCGACATCGACGGCATGGTACACCTGTCCGACCTGTCTTGGGACGAGCGCGGTGAAGACGCGATCCAGAACTACCGCAAAGGCGACATGGTTTCGGCCGTCGTTTCGGAAGTTGACGTCGAAAAAGAGCGTATCTCTCTGTCGATCAAAGCCCTGGGCGGTGACAAGTTCGCCGAAGCCGTGGGCGGCGTGAAGCGTGGCTCGGTCATCACCGTTGAAGTTACCGCAATCGAAGATGGCGGTATCGAGGTCGAGTATGAAGGCATGAAATCCTTCATCCGCCGTTCGGACCTGTCGCGTGACCGTGCCGAGCAGCGCCCCGAGCGTTTCAACACTGGCGACAAGGTCGACGTCCGCGTCACCAACGTCGACAGCAAGACCCGCCGTCTGGGCCTGTCGATCAAAGCACGCGAGATCGCAGAAGAGAAAGAGGCCGTGGAACAGTACGGTTCTTCCGACTCGGGCGCATCGCTGGGCGACATTCTGGGTGCAGCGCTGAAGTCCGGCGACTAAGCCCCGGTCATCAGCCAAAACCTAATTCACGGCCTCGCGCATATGCGCGGGGCCGTTTTTGTTGCGAATCAATATGTTCCAAAATTTGCGATCAGTTTGCGCATCACGCTCTCAATTCGAGCCCATTTCCTGTAAACCAGCAAAAAATCGTGTGAGTTTTAAGCAAAATTAAGGCTTTGCGCCCAGAGTCAACATTCCCCCAATCCGGGTTTCTTTCTATACTGCCCAGATTAGTAGACATGGTTAACCGGTCGCCTGGGAGGGTAGCGCACATGATCCGTTCAGAACTGATTCAGAAAATTGCCGACGAAAATCCGCATCTCTTTCAGCGTGATGTTGAGCGTATCGTGAATACCGTGTTCGAAGAAGTTACGGATGCCATGGCGCGTGGCGATCGTGTTGAACTGCGCGGATTTGGCGCTTTTTCGGTCAAGCAGCGCGATGCCCGCGTGGGCCGCAATCCCAGAACGGGTGAAACTGTTCAGGTTGAAGAAAAATGTGTTCCATTTTTCAAGACGGGCAAGTTGCTAAGGGATCGTTTGAACGGTAAAGCCTAGGCCATGATGCGCTACCTTCGATATGCTTTTCTGGCGATCCTCGGGATCGTTCTGATTTCGGTTTCTCTTGCCAACCGCGAAACCGTGGAATTGACGCTGATGCCACAGGCCTTTGCCGATCTGCTTGGCTTCAATTTCAGTGCGTCGCTGCCATTGTTCCTTGTGGTTCTGGGCGGCGTGGTTGCCGGCCTTGTCATTGGTTTCCTGTGGGAATGGCTGCGTGAGCACAAGCA
The DNA here is from genome assembly GCF_056780525.1 of Ruegeria sp. S263. Lineage (NCBI taxonomy): Bacteria > Pseudomonadati > Pseudomonadota > Alphaproteobacteria > Rhodobacterales > Roseobacteraceae > Ruegeria > Ruegeria sp. S263. The sequence goes on from NZ_CM165558.1 coordinate 1,177,421, forward strand.
CCGCCGCGATGCAACTGCCAAGACAAGCGAAGTCCGCAAGCTTGAGCGTGAGGTCAAAAAGCTCAAGAAAAAGCAGAACGAAGGTAAAGACGAAGTTCTTGCGCTGCTGGACGAAGCCAGCTGAGGCCATCTGATGCCGGATATTTCCGTTAAAATCTGCGGCCTGACCGCACCTGATCACGTGCGCGCCGCGGCCGAGGCCGGGGCACGGTACCTTGGGTTCAATTTTTTCCTGAAGTCCCCCCGCTATGTCTCGCCCGCGCAAGCGGCCGCGTTAATGCAGGCCGTGCCGGTTGGTGTGGCTAAAGTGGCCTTGGTGGTGAACGCTTCGGACGAGGAACTGGACAGTATCACCGGGGCGGCCCCGTTTGATATGTTGCAGTTGCACGGGTCCGAAAGCGTTGACCGTGTGCGTGAAATCAAAGCGCGCTATGGTTTGCCTGTGATTAAGGTGATCGGGGTAGCCGATGCCGAAGATTTGGCCGCAATCGACGAATACAGCGACGTTGCCGATCAGCTTTTGATTGACGCCAAGCCGCCCAAGAATGCGGTCTTGCCAGGCGGCAATGGAATGGCCTTTGATTGGCGGTTGTTGGCCGGACGCAAGTATTGGCGCAAACCGTGGATGCTGGCAGGTGGTCTGAACCCGGACAACGTGGCCGAAGCGATCCGCATGACGGGCGCGCGTCAGGTTGATGTGGCCTCCGGCGTGGAAAGCGCGCCGGGTGTCAAGGACCCTGCCCTGATCAGCGCGTTCATCAAGGCCGCTCAATAGCGCCGCTCTGGGTGTCGCGACTTACGTTTTGCCATGGCAAATCCCGCAGCTACCTCCTATGAACAACGGGTACGACGATGGAGACAGCCATGGCCAACGATCTTTTCAATTCCTTTATGTCCGGCCCCGACGAACAGGGACGTTTCGGCATATTCGGAGGGCGATTTGTCAGCGAGACGCTGATGCCTCTGATCCTGTCGCTGGAAGAGGAATATGAGAAGGCCAAGGATGATCCGACCTTCTGGGCCGAGATGGACGATTTGTGGGCCAACTATGTGGGTCGACCCTCGCCGCTGTATTTCGCGGAACGTCTGACGCAGCATCTGGGCGGAGCCAAGATTTACCTGAAACGTGATGAGCTGAACCATACTGGCGCGCATAAGATCAACAACGTGCTGGGTCAGATCATTCTGGCGCGGCGCATGGGCAAGACCCGGATCATCGCCGAAACCGGGGCAGGGCAGCACGGCGTCGCCACCGCCACTGTCTGCGCCAAATTCGGCCTGAAATGCGTGGTCTATATGGGCGCGCATGACGTACAGCGTCAGGCGCCAAACGTGTTCCGTATGCGCCTGCTGGGCGCCGAGGTGATTCCGGTGACCTCGGGCCGCGGCACCCTGAAGGACGCGATGAATGACGCGCTGCGCGACTGGGTGACCAATGTGCGAGACACGTTCTATTGCATCGGCACCGTGGCCGGGCCGCACCCGTATCCGGCGATGGTGCGAGATTTCCAGTCGATCATCGGCAAGGAAGCCAAAGAGCAGATGCACAAGGCTGAGGGTCGTTTGCCCGACACGATCATCGCCGCCATCGGCGGTGGATCGAACGCGATGGGGCTGTTCTATCCGTTCCTTGACGACAAATCCGTCAACATCATTGGTGTTGAGGCTGGTGGTAAAGGCGTCAATGAAAAAATGGAACATTGCGCGTCGCTGACCGGCGGTCGCCCCGGCGTGCTGCATGGCAACCGCACCTATCTGCTGCAGGATGAAGACGGGCAGATTCTTGAGGGCTATTCGATTTCGGCTGGATTGGATTACCCCGGTATTGGGCCGGAACATTCGTGGTTGAATGACATTGGCCGCGCCAACTATGTCTCGATCACCGATAAAGAGGCGTTGGAAGCGTTCCAACTGTGCTGCGCGACCGAAGGGATTATTCCGGCGCTTGAACCCAGCCACGCGCTTGCCCATGTGATGAAGATTGCGCCGGAACTACCCAAAGATCACCTGATCTGCATGAACATGTGCGGACGCGGCGACAAGGATGTACAGACCGTGGCCAAGTATCTGAATTTCGATATGTCGGATACCGAAGGACGCACGGCAGATTAACCTTTTAGTTCGACTAAGAAACGGCGCGCCATTTGGCAGCGCCGTTTTTGAATCCGGAGCTCGTATAGGTGGGGCGGGAGATCCTTGCCTGACCCGTTAGTCTAGTGCCGCCTTCTCCTGTAAGACGCGTAGCGGCACAACGTCCAACGCCCTTTGATGTGTTGCTTCAAGATGCACCATGGGCGCGCAACCTTCGTCATAGGCTTGGAGGAACCGCCCGGCGCACAGGCACCAGCTATCGCCCGGTTTGAGACCCGCAAAGTCGAACTCGGGGCGTGGCGTGCTCAGGTCGTTTCCAACATATTTCGAATACGCGAGAAACTCGGCCGTCATGACTGCGCAAACAGTGTGGCTGCCCTGATCCTCGGGGCAGGTGTTGCACGCCCCGTCCCGGAAAAAACCGGTCAGGGGATCGCGCGAGCAGGGAGCCAGAACACCCCCCAGCACATTTATGCTGTCCTGCTTCTGCATGACGCCATCTTACAGGCTTTGCGCAATTTTGCGGAACATTTCGATATTTTCTTCGTTCACGCCCGCCTCGCGAAAGTTGCGGTCTGCCCCGGTTGAAACGATCAGAACATCGCGGGCTTGGTCGAAATAGATATATTGGCCGTAAACACCACGCGCCAGAAACTCTCCCTCATGCGCGCCGACCGGAATCCACCATTGATAGCCATATCCGATTTTCCCTGCCTCAGTCGGTGCGCTGGGCGCGACCGCTTCGGCGATCCATTCGGCAGGGATAAGTTGCTGACCATTATGTGACCCATTCTGCAAAACAACCTGCCCAAATCGGGCAAAGTCGCGGGTGGTGAAATTCAACCCACCCAACACGAACGCGACCCCAGCGCCGTCCGTCACGTAATAGCCATCCTGCTCCAGCCCGAGCGGTTGCAAGATCCGAACCGTCAGCAATTCAGCAACGCTGCGTCCGGTGGCGCCACGGATCACCATTCCGATGACATGCGTATCAATCGAGACATACTGCCAGGTTTCCCCGGGTGTGGTGAAGCTGTCCTGAAGCGAGGCTGCAAAGTCGTCCAGCTCGCCACCCAGCGCAAGCACCCGGCCCATCCGGTTAATGTCGGAATCGTAATCCAGATAGTCCTCGTTGAACGTCACGCCGCTGGCCATGTTCAACACATTGCGTATCGTGGCACCGTCATAGGCCGAGCCTTCCAAGTCCGGTGCGTATTTTGTGACCGGGTCATCAAGCGAGTCGATCGCACCTTCGGCCAGAAGGATACCCAACAGGGAAGAGAGATAGCTTTTAGCGACCGACCACGAAATGCGCCGATCATCCGGCCCGGTGTCCAAATAATATTCCTCGAACCGGATCTGCCCATCCTGCATCACCAGCAAAGATGTTACGGTGCGGTCCTCGATCCAGCCGTCGGTGCCTTCGGGCAAATCGAAGCCCGGCCCGTAAGGCAGCTCCCAAGTTGGGCCGTCCCCACGTGGCAAGTCCACCTTTAGAAAGGCTTCGTCCATATGAGAGAAATTGTGGACGATCTTGTCCTCAGCGAACAAGGAGTTGACGGCCATAAGGCGTTGGATTTCTTCGCGTTTCCAGAAGCCAACAACAGCCGCGGCCAGCACTAGCATCAAAACGATGCGCAGCACCCATTTCAAAAAGGTTCTCATCCATTTCCTCCCATATTCGGGTGGTATTGGAACGCGATTGGGTGGGATCCGCAAATGGTACGTTGCGGCAATGTCAGTGTGTCTATTTGAATTTGTCCAACAGCCGTTGCATGGCCGATCGGTCGTCGCGTGTCGGCTGTGAATCTGGTTGTGAAATCGGCTTTGCAGTCGGCTTGGCAGGCTCAGAGGGGGACTTTGAAGACCGTGGTGGGGCTGTGCGCAAGGCGACAGCGTTCATGAACTTGCCGCCCTCTCCGTCAGCCAGATGTCCAGCACCGTCGGACACACCACGCAGGACGTCATCCAACCAGTCGCTGTCGGCCTTGGCGAAGTCACCCAAAACATAAGGTGAGACCATTTCCTTGCGCCCGGGATGACCGATCCCCAGTCGCACCCGGTCATAAGCCGGGCTGATATGTTCGTGGATCGAGCGCAGCCCATTATGGCCAGCATGCCCTCCACCTGCTTTGACCCGAACTTTGCCTGGCGCAAGGTCCAGCTCATCATGGAAAACGGTCACGTCGGTCGAGTCGAGCTTGTAAAAGCGCATCGCCTCGCCAACGGACTGGCCCGAACGGTTCATGAAAGTCTGTGGTTTAATCACAAGAACCTTTTCACCGCCCAGCCGCCCTTCGGCAATTTCGGCTTGGAACTTTGATTTCCACGGCCCGAACCCGTGATCATCCGCGATCCTGTCGACAGCCATAAAGCCAATATTATGCCGGTTTCGGGCATATTTTGATCCTGGATTACCCAAGCCGACAAACAGCTTCATTCCCACGTCCTTACTTTGCGCACCGATCTTCAATTGGTAGATGGCATGGATCAGGGGCAGTTTTCCAGCCCGTTCAGACCAAAAGAAAAGACGGGACCCAAGGGCCCCGTCCGGAAAATCTGGAACGTCGTGTCCGGATTTATTCTTCGGCTTCTTCCTTGCCGACGACTTCGACCTCATCAGGTGCCACTTCGCCCTCTTCACCTTCTTCGTCGTCGCTTGCCGACAGGCCAGTCGGTGCCGAGATGTTGGCGATCACGAAGTCACGGTCGATGGTTGGCTTGGTGCCTGCAGGCAGGTCAACCGACGAGATGGTGACAACGTCGTTGATGTTCAGACCGGTCAGATCAACAGTGATCTTCTCGGGAATTTCACCAGCGGTGCACATCAGTTCGACTTCAGGACGGACAACGGTCAGAACGCCGCCCTTCTTGATGCCGGGCGCTTCTTCTTCGTTGACGAACTCAACGGGGATGAACAGCGCGATCTTGGTGGTCCGACGCAGGCGCATCAGGTCCAGATGGGTGGGCAGGTCTTTGACAACGTCACGCTGTACGTCGCGGCAGATGACGCGCACGTCTTCGTGTCCTTCAACCTTCAGGTTCCACAGGGTCGACTTGAACCGGCCCGCTTTCAGGCGCTTGAACAAAACGTTGAACGGGATGTTGATCGGCAGCGGTTCTTTGTCGCCACCAAATACAATGCCCGGAACCATGCCGTCGCGGCGTGCTTGACGAGCGGCGCCCTTGCCTGTCCCCGTCCGTTCCAGAGCTACGAGATCAGGAATCTCACCAGCCATGATATATTCTCCAATGTTAGGGCGGGCATCCTCCAAGGCTGTATGCCCGCGTGAAGCCGCGTCCATAGCTTGATTCACTGCAATTGGAAAGGGCTTTTTGCGGGATCAGGTTTATTGCGAGGCTCTGCCTCGCACTCCGGGATATCTAAGGCCAGATGAATGAAGGATTCCTGCTTCATCTGGCTAATAATATCCCGGGGGAGTCGCCTAAAGGGCGGCGGGGGCAGAGCCCCCCTAAACCCGATGGTCAGCCTTGCCAGCGACCGCCGAAATCCTCGGGGACCAAAAGGTTGTGGCGGCCCAAGTCGCCAACGTGGCGCTCACCGCACAGCGCCATCGTGGTATCAAGCTCTTTGTGAATGACATCCAGTGCTGTCGTGACGCCTTTTTGTCCCATTGCGCCCAGTCCATAGACAAAGGCGCGGCCGATATAGGTGCCCTTTGCACCCAGAGCCAATGCTTTGAGCACGTCTTGGCCCGAGCGAATGCCGCTGTCCAGGTGAACCTCGACATCTCCACCGACCGCATCAATGATTTCGGGCAAAACGCGGATTGAACTGAGCGCCCCGTCCAACTGGCGTCCACCGTGATTTGACACGACGATGGCGTCGGCCCCCAACTTGGCTGCCATCTTTGCATCCTCGGCGTCCAGTATGCCCTTAAGGATCACTTTGCCGCCCCATTGCTCCATCAGCTTTTCGACTTTTTTCCAGTCAAGGCTGGGGTCAAACTGTTCCGCTGTCCAAGCGCCGAGTGAGGAAGCATCCGACACCCCTTCGGCGTGGCCAACGATATTGCCGAATTCCCGCCGATGCGCGCCCAGCATTTCAATGCCCCACGCCCATTTGGTCATTAGATTGGCGACGGTTTTTGCAGTCAGTTTTGGCGGGGCAGACAGGCCGTTTTTCAGGTCCTTGTGCCGTTGGCCAAGAATTTGCAGGTCCAGAGTGATAACAAGGGCCGAGCAGTTCGCGTCTTTTGCGCGTTGGATCAGGCGTCCGACGTAGTCCTGATCTTTCATTGTATAGAGCTGGAACCAGAATGGTTTTGTCGTGTGTTCGGCCACATCTTCGATCGAGTTGATTGACATGGTGGACAGCGTGAAGGGAACGCCGAATTCTTCGGCGGCTTTGGCAGCCTTCATCTCTCCGTCGGCGTGTTGCATCCCGGTCAATCCGACGGGGGCCAATGCAACCGGCATCGCAACGTCTTGACCAATCATTTGTGATGCGGTCGAGCGCCCGGCCATGTCCACGGCGACGCGTTGGCGCAGGCGGATATCTTCGAAATCCGAACTGTTTTCGCGGAACGTTTGTTCTGTCCAGCTTCCGCTTTCGGCGTAGTCGAAAAACATCCGCGGGACGCGCCGTTCGTAGATCCGTTTAAGGTCTTCTATGTTTGTGATGACTGGCATTTGGCTTTGGCCTTTTGAATTGGTTCTTTTTTCTTACCAATTATTAGGGGGCGCCGCAACGTCGCATGTCTGCGGTCCGTTGCCGCGCCGAAGGAACGCAAAAAAACCGCGGGTGGTATAGGCCAGCCGCGGTTGATCTTATCTTAGGGTTTGTCAGTGTTTTCAGGCCGAATGGGCCCCGTCGGCCAGCGTTTTTACAAAGCTCAGTACGTCGGAAACCGGTTTGCCCGAGGCGATCTGGCTAACGATCGCGGACCCAACCACCGCGCCGTCTGCCACAGAAGCGATCGCGCGGGATTTTTCGGGTGTATTGATTCCAAAGCCGACAATGACAGGCAGATCCGTTGCTGCCTTAATCCGGGCGACCTCGGGGCCGACATTCGTTGCTTGCGCTTCGGCGGCGCCTGTGATCCCCGTGATCGAGACGTAGTATACAAAGCCCGACGTATTTTGCAGAACGCGGGGCAGGCGCTTGTCGTCGGTAGTCGGGGTTGCAAGACGGATAAAGTTCAAACCCGCCGCCTGCGCAGGCAGGCAGAGCTCTTCGTCTTCTTCAGGGGGAAGGTCTACGACGATCAGCCCGTCAATACCCGCAACCTTGGCATCGGCCAAAAACGTGTCGACCCCTCGGCTGTAGATCGGGTTGTAGTACCCCATCAGCACGATGGGGGTCGTATCATCCGTCTCGCGGAAGGCGCGCGCCAGATCCAGAGTTCTTTGCAAGGTCATACCACCGTCCAGGGAACGCTGTCCGGCGGCCTGAATCGTCGGGCCATCGGCCATGGGATCGGTGAATGGCAGGCCAAGTTCGATCACATCGACACCTGCGCCCGGCAGCCCCTTCACGATTTCGAGCGAAGTATCGAAATCAGGGTCTCCGGCCATGATATAGGCGACAAAGGCTTTCTTGTTTTCGGCCTTCAGAGCGGCAAACTTGGCGTCGATACGGGTCATCAGCAGTCCTTGCAAACAGGTTTGAACCTGATGTGCAGAAACTTTGCGCGGAAATCAATCCCGCCGGGCCAGATTGGCTTAGAACCCGTAGTGATATCGCAGGAACAGGGCATTCACACCGGGGTTGAAGCTTTCGGTGCTGGCATTGGACTTGTGCGTTACGGCCAGAGAAATAGCGTTGCCGCTGTCCAAATTGTAACCAACACCCAGAAGGCTGCGAATTTGGAAGCTGCCGCCCAAGTCGTTGTTGTCATTAGATGCGTTGTAATAGCCGGGCAGGACGCTGAGTTCGGCGAACCAGCGGTCCGAGAATGAGTAGACGCCGATCAAACCCGCACCGATATGCGTGTCGCCATCGACATCAACCGTCAGTGCTGCCCCCCAGCCCGCACTGAACCGGGTGGCCTGGTGAAACGGATTGTGCTGGTATTCCAGCGAAAAGATGGCCTGATCCTCGCCATTGCTATCGGAAAAATCAGCGTAGCCTGCTCCGAAGATTACCGATTGAGCGTGTGCTGTAGCCGCTGAAAGTAAGAAAGCAGTGAAAATAAGAAGGAATTTCATAATGCATCTTCGTCAATCTGTTCGCGATAAGTCCGACAATGATTACGTTTGGTCAACAAAATCAAGTCGCGATCAAGACACGCACTTTGACAGGGTTGTGATGTTGCAGTCCGGACTCGAACCAAGTTGAGCGGTTGGGTTGCGCATTTGCCCTTACCTGAATAGAAGACGCCGTCGTATCGCTTCAGGAGGCCGAGATGGGCTTTAAAATGGGAATCGTGGGTCTGCCGAATGTTGGCAAGTCGACCCTGTTCAACGCGCTGACCAAGACTGCCGCGGCGCAGGCGGCGAATTTCCCGTTCTGCACCATCGAGCCGAATGTGGGCGACGTGGCCGTGCCTGATGAGCGTTTGGACAAGCTGGCGGCGATTGCGTCCTCGAAACAAATCATCCCGACGCGAATGACCTTCGTGGACATCGCCGGTCTGGTCAAAGGCGCCTCGAAAGGTGAGGGGCTGGGCAACCAGTTTCTGGCCAATATCCGCGAGACCGACGCGATTGCCCATGTGCTGCGCTGTTTCGAAGACGGCGATGTGACCCATGTGGATGGCCGCGTCGACCCGGTGGCCGATGCCGATACGATCGAGACCGAGCTGATGCTGGCCGATCTGGAAAGCATCGAAAAGCGCCGCGCCAACCTGGTGCGCAAGTTGAAGGGCAACGACAAAGAGGCGGCACAGCAAGATCGCCTGCTGGCCGAGGCGCAGGCGATGCTGGAAAACGGTAAACCCGCGCGTCTGGTCGAGGTCTCGGACGAAGACGCCAAGGCGTGGAAGATGCTGCAACTGCTGACCACCAAGCCGGTGCTCTATGTTTGCAACGTGTCTGAGGAAGAAGCGGCCGAGGGCAACGAATATTCCGCCAAGGTTGCTGAAATGGCCGCCGCGCAGGGCAATTCCCACGTCATCATCAGCGCCAAGATCGAAGAAGAAATAAGCCTGTTGGAAGACGACGAAGCCCAGATGTTCCTTGAGGAAATGGGGCTGGAAGAGCCGGGCCTGGATCGTCTGATCCGCGCCGGTTACGACTTGCTGCACCTGGAAACCTATTTCACCGTCGGCCCGAAAGAGGCCCGCGCCTGGACCATCCGCACTGGCACCGCCGCCCCGCAGGCCGCTGGCGTGATCCATGGTGACTTTGAAAAAGGCTTCATCCGTGCCGAGACCATCGCCTATGACGATTACATCGCCGCCAATGGCGAGCAGGGCGCGAAAGAGGCTGGCAAGATGCGAGCAGAGGGCAAGGGCTACATCGTCAAGGACGGTGACGTGATGCATTTCCTGTTCAATACGTGAAGAAGTGCAATCGTTTCAGTAAATGTGCTATCTGAATCTGAGTTTTCCAAACTTGGTTCTATTCCGATGGGTAACGAAACAGTCGAAGCCAACAAAGCCGTAGTTCAAAGGTACATAGACGACATACAGAACGGCCATTCGCTTGATGCCATATGCGAGGTGTTCGCCGAGGATTTCATCGACCACACGGCAAGTGGTGGTGGTGCCTTTGTCGGGGGTATCGAAGGCTTGAAGCAAGGATATGCAAGCTTCTTAAGGGCCTTCCCTGATTTACATGCCTCGGTCGAAGCGCTGATCGCTGAGGGTGAAAAGGTTGTTGCCTATAAGACGCTGAGGGGAACTCATTCCGACGACTGGTTGGGCGTTCCTGCGACCGGGAGCGAGGTCGAGTTCAAGATTATCAGTATCTATAAAGTCAAGGACGGGAAGCTGTCAGAGTTCTGGGGGCTTCAGGATGAAGTTTCTCTTAGGCAGCAGTTGGAAATCAATCTGAACGGATAGGTCTGGGCGCAGTCACTTGCGGCTGAAAACTGCGTTTGGAACTGGGTTTTGGACAATCAGTCAAGTTACCAGCAAGGATATTCAAAGTTGCGCTTATTCCTGCAAATCGTTCTGTGATATCAGGTTGGCCCGTGACCCGAGATGTTCCCAAATGATAGAAATCCGCGACCTGCAACTCCTCAGCGCCTTGGCGCGGCATCAACACTTTGCCAAAGCCGCCGAGGAATGCGGGATTTCTCAACCTGCATTCTCGATGCGTATCCGCAATCTTGAGGATCGGCTGGGTGTCTCGATCGTTCGGCGGGCCAATCGGTTTCAGGGGCTGACGGAAGAAGGCGAAATGATTGTCCAGCGCGCGCGGCGTATTCTGGATGAAACCAAGGCGCTGGAACAGCAGGTGCAGGCATCCAAGGGTGAGATTACGGGGACGCTGATCCTGGGCGTGATTCCGACCGCGATTGCCTTTACTGGACGCCTGGTCAAACGCTTGCAGCAGGCCCATCCGCGCATCCTGTCGCGGATCGAAACCATGTCGGCGACCGCCATTCAGCATCGTCTGGACGAAGGCAGTCTGGATGCGGGCATCACATATGGCGACAGTATTGGCACCGACCTGCGACAGGTACAGCCCTTGTACGAAGAAACCTATGTACTGCTGGTCCCAGCGCATATGACCGAGGATTCCGGCCCGATCCCATGGGCGCAGGTGGCCGAGTTTCCCCTGAGCCTACTTGAGCCGCAGATGCAGAACCGGCGCATTCTGGATCGCATTTTTGCCGAACAGGGCCTGCACCCGCATGTGGTGGCTGAAACCAGTGGTTTCACCGCCTCGATGGTCATGGCGCGCGAAGGGCTGGCAGCAACGGTTGTTCCCCGCGTGTTGGTGCGGGCTTTGGGTGATCTGAAGGGGACGAAGGTGCTGCCTCTGGTCGATCCAGTGGTCAGCAAACCGATCTGTCTGGCAACCCTCAGCCGTGATCCAGAACTGCCGACGGTCGAGGCGCTGAGGACGGTGGTCGCCTCATTGCGGTGATAATCTGTCGTTATCGTGCGATTAAAATATGCGATTTGACGATATGCTAGTCTGATGAGACACGGGGCCTTAATCGGAGGGCATCATGGCACCATTAGACACCAAGCCATCAGGCGCACCCAAGGGCGTCTGGAAGTCAGGTAAAGGAAAGGGGCGGCATACGCCCAAAGGCCGTCAGTTCACGGATGAGGCACAGGCCGAGATCACGCGCCTGCTGGGCGACCGCCCGCGCCGCCGCGATCTGCTGATCGAATTCCTGCATTTGATTCAGGACGCGCACGGCCATATCAGCGCCGATCACATGGCCGCGTTGGCGGTCGAAATGCGCATCGGTCAGGCTGAAATCTATGAGACCGCGACCTTCTATGCCCATTTCGACGTGGTGAAAGTAGGCGACACCCCTCCGCCCGCGCTGACGATCCGCGTCTGTGATTCCCTGTCCTGCGAAATGGCCGGTGCCCAGCAGTTGCAAAAGGCTTTGGAAGACGGGCTGGACCCCGCTGAAGTGCGCGTTGTCCGCGCGCCGTGCATGGGCCGCTGTGACACCGCTCCGGTGCTTGAGATCGGTCACAACCACATCGATCACGCGACCCCCGAAAAGGTGCAGGCCGCGATTGCAGCGGGTGACACCCATGCGCATCTGCCTGACTACGAAACCTTCTCGGCCTATGAGGCAGAAGGCGGTTACGCCAAGCTGAAAGAGCTGCGCGAGGGCGGCGATTGGGAGAAGGTGCAGGAGGACGTCCTGTCCTCGGGCCTGCGTGGTCTGGGTGGTGCGGGCTTCCCGTCGGGCAAGAAATGGGGCTTTGTTCGCATGAACGAAGGCCCTCGCTATCTGGCGGTGAACGGGGACGAAGGCGAACCGGGCACGTTCAAGGATCGCTATTATCTTGAACGCACGCCGCATGTCTTCCTTGAGGGCATGCTGATCGCGGCCTGGGCGGTTGAGGCCGAGACCTGTTTTATCTACATGCGCGACGAATACCCTGCGGTGCTGGAGATTCTGCGCCGCGAGATCGCCGCGCTGGAAACTGGCGGGATTGTCGCGCCCGGTTATATCGACCTGCGCCGGGGCGCTGGCGCGTATATCTGCGGTGAAGAATCCGCGATGATTGAATCGATCGAGGGTAAAAAGGGCTTGCCGCGTCACCGTCCTCCGTTCGTGGCGCAGGTTGGGGTCTTTAACCGCCCGACCTTGGTGCACAATGTCGAGACTTTGCACTGGGTCACAAAGGTTTGCCGCGAGGGGCCGGAATGCCTCAACAGCACCGAAAAGAATGGCCGCAGGGGGCTGCGCAGCTATTCGGTCTCAGGCCGTGTGGCGAAGCCGGGTGTTTACCTGCTGCCTGCCGGATCGACCATTCTGGACGTGATCGAAGCTGCCGGGGGTATGTTAGAAGGCCAGACCTTTAAGGCGTATCAGCCGGGCGGCCCATCCTCGGGTCTGCTGCCTGCGTCGATGGATGACATTCCGCTGGACTTTGACACATTGCAGCCTCATGGCACCTTTATCGGCTCCGCCGCCGTGGTGGTCCTGTCCGATCGGGACACTGCCCGCGACGCGGCGTTGAACATGCTGCGCTTCTTCGAGGATGAAAGCTGTGGCCAGTGCACGCCATGTCGCGCGGGCTGCGAAAAGGCGGTCAAGTTGATGCAGGCCGACAAGTGGGACACCGATCTGCTGGAAGATCTGTGCCAGGTCATGGGCGATGCCTCGATCTGTGGTCTGGGGCAGGCTGCTCCGAACCCGATCCGCCTCGTCATGAAACATTTCGCTGACGAAATCTGAGGGGAGACAGAGCCATGCTAGACGCAAGCCCAACCAAGACCGTCACCTTCAACCTGAACGGCGAAGATGTCACCGTGCCCGAGGGCTGGACCATCTGGGAAGCCGCCAAGGGGCAGGGGTTCACCATCCCTCACCTGTGCCACAAGCCGCAGCCGGGCTACAAACCCGACGGTAACTGCCGCGCCTGTATGGTCGAGGTGGAAGGCGAGCGCACTCTGGTCGCTTCGTGCATCCGTCCTGCAGCGGATGGGATGGTCGTGAAGACTGACAGCGACCGCGCCGAGAAATCTCGCGCAATGGTTATGGAACTGCTGGTCGCGGACCAGCCCGAAGAAGCGCACGACGCCTCCAGCCATTTCTGGGACATGGCCAAGCTGAACGATGTCTCGGGCAGCCGTTTCCCCGCAAAAGAGGCCGAAAAGATCCCTCTGCTGGATGACAGCCACATTGCGATGCGCGTCAATCTGGACGCCTGCATCAACTGCAACCTCTGCGTCCGGGCCTGCCGTGAAGTGCAGGTGAATGACGTGATCGGCATGGCCGGTCGTGGTCATACGGCGCAGGTGGTGTTCGACCAGAACGACCCGATGGGCGATTCGACCTGTGTGGCCTGCGGCGAATGCGTGCAGGCTTGCCCGACTGGTGCGCTGATGCCCGCTACCGTGCTTGACGATCAGCAGAAAGGTGACAGCAAAGACTACGACTCTGAGACAGAAAGCGTCTGCCCGTTCTGCGGTGTGGGCTGCAAGGTCTCGCTGAAGGTCAAGGACGGTAAGGTCAAATATGTCGAGGGCATCAACGGCCCCGCCAACGAAGGCCGTTTGTGTGTCAAAGGCCGGTTTGGTTTCGACTATATCCACCACCCGCACCGCCTGACCAAGCCGCTGATCCGGCGTGAGGGTGCGCCTGAGAAGGGGCTGAATGTCGATCCGTCGGACCTGTCGACCCATTTCCGCGAAGCGACCTGGGACGAGGCGATGGAGCTTGCGGCCTCCAAACTGGTGGCTCTGCGCGACGAAGATCCGCGCAGCGTTGCGGGTTTTGGCTCGGCCAAATGCACCAACGAAGAAGCCTACCTATTCCAGAAGTTCATCCGTCAGGGCTTCAAGCACAACAATGTTGACCACTGCACCCGTCTATGCCACGCGTCGTCGGTGGCCGCTCTGATCGAGAACGTGGGATCGGGCGCGGTGACCGCTACCTTCAACGAGATCGAAAACGCGGATGTGGCAATCATCATTGGGGCCAACCCGATCGAAAACCACCCCGTCGCCGCGACCTATTTCAAGCAGTTCACCAAACGGGGCGGCAAGCTGATCGTGATGGACCCGCGCGGCGTTGGGATGCGGAAGTTCGCAGATGAGATGCTGCAGTTCCGCCCGGGGGCCGATGTTTCGATGCTGAACGCGATCATGAATGTGATCGTCGAGGAAGAGCTCTATGACAGCCAATACATCCACCGCTGGACCGAGAACTGGGAGGCCGAGAAAGAGCATCTGCGCGCCTTCACGCCCGAGGCGATGTCGCCGATCTGTGGCATCGAACCGGATCAGTTGCGCCGTGTCGCGCGCGCCTTTGCGCAGGCCAAGGCTGGTCTGATCTTCTGGGGGATGGGCGTCAGCCAGCACATCCACGGCACCGACAATTCGCGTTGCCTGATCAGCCTTGCGCTGATGACGGGCAATGTCGGTAAACCCGGCGCTGGTCTGCACCCGCTGCGGGGTCAGAACAATGTGCAGGGGGCCTCGGACGCGGGTCTGATCCCGATGTTCCTGCCGGACTACCAGAGCGTGACTGACGATGGCGTCCGCGCCAAGTTCAACGACGTTTGGAACTCGGACGATTTCTCGAACGAGAAGGGGCTGACTGTCACCGAGATCATTGATCAAGCCTATGCCGGCAACATCAAAGGCATGTATATCATGGGCGAAAACCCGGCCATGTCCGACCCTGATGTGAATCATGCCCGCGACGCGCTGGCCAAGCTGGACCTGATGATCGTGCAGGATATCTTCCTGACCGAAACGGCGAATTATGCTGACATCATCCTGCCTGCCTCGGCGCTCTATGAAAAGAACGGCACGGTGTCGAATACCAACCGTCAGGTACAGCGGGTGCGTCCCGCCGTGACCCCTCCGGGGGAGGCGCGTGAGGATTGGAAGATCACTGTCGAACTGGCGCAGCGCATCGGGCTGAACTGGGATTACACCGATGTGTCGCAGGTCTTTGCCGAGATGAAACTGACGATGGCCTCGCTGGACAACATCACCTGGGACCGGCTCGAGACCGAGACGATCACCTACCCGTCGCTGTCTGAAACCGATCCGGGCCAGTCCATCGTGTTCGGCGACGGTTTCCCACGTTCGGATGGCAAGGCGAAATTCACCCCGGCCAGCGTCATCCCGCCCGATGAAGCCCCGGATGAGGAATATCCGATGATCGCCACCACGGGTCGCCAGTTGGAACATTGGCACACCGGGTCGATGACGCGACGCGCTACGGTTCTGGACGCCGTGGAACCCGAAGCAAACTGTTCGATGAACCCGCGCACGCTCAAGCTGATGGAGATCGAACCGGGCGAGACCATCCGCCTGACAACGCGTCGCGGGACGATCGAGATCATGGTGCGTGCCGACCGCGCAATCGCCGAGGACATGGTGTTCATCCCCTTTGCCTATGTCGAGGCGGCGGCAAATATTCTGACCAACTCGGCCATCGATCCCTATGGCAAAATCCCCGAGTTCAAGTTCTCGGCCATTCGGGTTGAGAAAATCGAAGACGCCATCGCGGCGGAATAGGTAGAAAAGGGGGTCCCAGTGGCCGCCTTTTTCTTTCCTTGACAGAAGGTTAGATGCGGCCAAACCTATCACCGCTTGGGGTGATGGAGGGTTTCATGCCGCGCCGTTTTGTCGATTTGTCCGTTCCGCTGGAAACCGGGATCGTATCCGACCCGCCGATCATGTTGCCCGAAATCGAATACCTGACTCACGACCAGACCGCAGAACAGATCATGTCCTTTTTTCCGGGCTTGCAAAAAGATGATCTGCCGGGGGGTGAAGGTTGGGCGATTGAGCGTCTTCAGATCGCGACCCATAATGGTACCCATCTGGATGCGCCATATCACCACCACTCGACCATGAACAACGGCGAACGCGCGATTACCATAGACGAGGTGCCGCTCGAATGGTGCATGAATCCAGGTGTGAAGCTGGACTTCCGGCATTTCGATGACGGTTATGTTGCGACCGCCGCCGACGTCGCGGCAGAGCTGAAGCGCATAGGTCACGATCTGCAACCGCTGGACATCGTGATCGTCAATACGTCTGCGGGAACGCGTTATGGTCAGCCTGACTATTTGATGAAAGGTTGCGGAATGGGCCGTGAGGCGACGCTGTACCTGACGGAACGCGGCGTCCGCGTGACCGGTACGGACGCCTGGAGCTGGGATGCGCCCTTTGCCCTGACCGCGCAGGAATATGCTGAGACGCAGGATGCTTCGATCATCTGGGAGGGGCATCGCGCCTCGATGGAGATCGGGTATTGCCACATGGAAAAGCTGGCCAACCTCGAAGACCTGCCGCCAACGGGGTTTGAAATCTCGTGCTTTCCTTTCAAGATCAAGGGCGCGTCGGCGGGCTTTGTTCGGGCCGTTGCGATTTTTGAGGAGGACGCAGATGACTGAACCCCTAAGCGGGCATGACGGCCCCTATGACGCGCCGGTCGAAATTCGGGGTTTCCGGGTGCTACCGGAATGGATCGACTATAACGGCCACATGAATGTCGGCTACTACGGTGTGGCCTTCGATTTGGCGCTGGAAAAGCTGATGGTCGAGCATTTGGGCCTTGGCGAAGTGCAAGTGGCGGCTTTGGGGCAGGGGCCCTATGTCTTGCAGTCGCATATGACTTTCCTGCGCGAAGTACAGGAGAACGAACCCTTCTTTTATCGGATTCGCCTGCTGGATGCAGACCACAAGAGGGGCCATTATTTTGCGCAGATGCTGTCAGAAAACGACGGTGAAGTCTGTGCAACGCAAGAGGCGTTGTTCATGAATGTCAGCCATAAGACCGGGCGTTCGGTCGCTTACCCGGACTGGGCTGCAGAACGGCTTGCCCAAATGGTGCGTGATCACGCAGGGTTGGACGCAGCCCCTCAGGCCGGGCAGGCGATTGGGATACGGCGGGCTTAGTAGTCGCGTTCGAAAAACACCCCGACACCTGTTTCCCCGCGTCCGTCAACTGTTCCGCGAACGGTGAAATTGTCGGTTACATCAAGATTCAGGTTCACCTCGGTATCGCCTTCGGTGTTCACGGTGAAATCGGTGTAGAGATTGTCACTCAAGTAAGCCCCTGCACCCAATCGACCCGCGCCGCCTTCGGTCGCTCCGATGTCCACCGAGTCTACACCGGTCGCATCCCGCAGCCCCTTGGTGGCGTCCCCGCCCGCACCGCTGAGTTGGGCAAGTGATGCAGCCATTTGCGCGATGACAAACGGCGACAATTCGGAAAAGCGGTTGCCGAACAGAAGCATCGCCAGCGCCTCTTCCGCAGGGCGCTCGGGGTCGGAAAACACGTCTACTTCCGGCGCATCTAGTGGTCCCGCGATTTCAATCGTTGCCGTGCCGTCCGACGTGCTGGCGGACGACTCGAACTCGATATAGGGGGTCAGGTCGCCTTGCAGGGTCACGATGCCTTTGGTCAGCGCAAGTCTGCGGCCCAGAATGTCCAAGTTACCACGGATCAGTTCGATTTGACCTGATGGCACCACCGAAGACGTTGTGCCGCCAATAAACAAACGACCACCAAGTTCCGCGTTCACACCGCGCCCGCGCACAAAGACAGCTTTTGGTGCCAAAAGCGCAATGTCGAGAGAAATGCGGGAAACGCTGGGCGTTGCTTCTTCGTCAACAACCAGCCCTGCGCGTTCGCGGGTGATCAAGCTGGCCGAGCCTTCGCCAATATGTTGAATGTCGGGAATAGGCGCGGCCCCAACCGCCCCGGATGCAGCGGCCAGATTGATATTTGTTTCTTCAAACGTGATCTGTCCCGCAATTGAACTGTTGCCAGCCAAAGCGCCGGTCATCGCGATTTGGCCGTTCAGCGTTGTTTCATACAAAAGCTGGTCGGTCAGAACGAGACTGTTGAGCGTTGTCGTGATATTTGCGTTGAAGGGCGGCGTCAGGTCTACCGGGCCTGCCACGACAAAGTTACCACCGGCGCGCGGCCCGCCGCTGAGGGAAATCGTCGCGCGGCTTTGGGCCAGTTCCACTGACCCGCTGATACCCGTGATGGTCTGCCCGGCACCGGGAATTGCCAAAGAGGTGCCCGAGGTGGTTACCGTTCCACTCAGCGCTTCCAAAGAAGGTTTCCCCTTTAACGCCAGATCAAACCGTGCCGTACCGTCGATCTTGTTGGGGGTAATGAACAGGTTGGCGATACCGATATTGACTCCACCTGCGGCTTTCAGGTCGGCCTCACCAGATGCTTCGTCAAATGTGCCGGAAACCTGGCTGCTGATTTCTGCGGGACCTTCAGCCGTTGTGTCGATCGTCCAAACGCCGTTGTCACGTTTCGCTGTACCATTCGCGGCAATCGTACCGGGGAATTCCGGGGCGAACCGCTCAATCCGGTTTAGTTTTGCATCAAAAACCAGATCCGCCGCGCCGTCTGAATCCACGGACCCTTCCAATGTGGCGTAGGAACTGTCCGGACCGCGCAAGTTTGCCGTTCCTTCCAGACCGGACGACGTGGGTGCCACGTTCCCCTCCAGCGTCAGTGGACCGGACAGAGTTTGTGTGATCCGCGCGACGTCATCCAGTTGGACAAAATAGTTCAACCCTCCGGCTTCGCGCGCGACTTTTCCTGATGCATTGGCTGAAATGGCCGACCCCTGCAGGCGGAAATTTCGAACCTCCAGACCCTGATCCCCGTTTTGGGCGTCCACGGTCAAGGTTGTGCGGCCATTCACAAGCTTGTCGACAAAGTCGATACCGACTTGAATGTCGTCGGCGTCCAGGTTGCCCTGAATATCAAAGGCGCGGGTCGCCAGATCGCCGCTGCCCTGGAAATTGGCGGTCACAGAACCGGTCAGGTCCCGACCCGCCATCCCCGAGAATAGGGATAGGTCTGGCACATCAATGCGCGCCTCGCCATTGCCGGATGGCTCTCCGGTCGGGTCGGTCACTGTTGCCTGTACCTGTGCGCTTAGGGCTTTGCCATTCACCGTCGCGTTTCGAATCTCGATCTGATCGGCAGAGCGTGCACCGTCCCACTGAATAGTGGTTTGGCCGGTCAAAAGCGGGTCGATGTCAGCCATGCCGGTTTGCAGGTTCCTGCCAACCACACTTGCAGTGCCGTCAAACTCCAACGTCTGAACAGTACCGGTGCCGTCGACTTCGGCGCGAAGTGAGCCGCCAAGATCGCGCTGGGCCAGACCCGAGAAAACGGACAAATCCGGTGCGTTGACCTGCGCTTGCCCGTCGATGGTCAGGTTTCCATTTGGCGTTGTGACCACACCGTTTGCCTGTGCCTGAGCCGCTTCACTGTTCAGTTCAAAAGACCGGATCGTGATGCCGTCAGACCCGCGTTTGCCGTCCAGTGAGATCGTAGTTTCCCCTGTGATCACCGGATCAATGTCGTCGCGTCCGGTGGCCAGATCGCTGCCGTCAACAAACAGCGTCCCGTCAAAACTGCCCTCAAGCGGTGACCCTTTCCCTTCGACCCGCGCCGACACCTGCCCCTTAAGGTCAAGCTTGGCGATATCCGAAAACCGCGCCAGATCGGTTGCCTCAAGCGTCGCTGATCCATCCACGGTCAATCCGCTTGTCAGACCGTCAATCAACGCGTCCAAAGCCAGTGCGTAGTCAGACCCGATCAGTTCGAACCCGGACAGGTTAAGCGATTGATCGCTGCCATAATCGAATTGTCCGTCTAACGTGATGCGCTGACCGACAGCTGTGTTCAGGGCCGGATCGGTCAGGTCGATACCAGTGACACTGGCCTGAACATCCCCGCTGACGGCCAGAGCCTCGCCTTGGTCCAGCACGCCCTGCGCGCTGATACGCGCGTTTTGCAGATTGGCCTGCGGTGATTTGAATGCGTTTGCAGTCAGGCTCAGATCCCAGAGGTTTCCGTTCTTGTGGTCGTACAGGGCGGAAATTTGCGCAGCTTCAATGGACGTTTCACCGCCAGCGACCGGCAACACGACCGCCTCACCGTCGGGCGGTGTGATGCGGCCCTGAAGGGCAGCCAGTTGGAGTGAGCCGCCTTCAGCCAGTTCCAATTCCCCCTTTAGGTTCAGCGCCTGTGTGGTCAGATCAAGATCTGACACCTCAAGCGCGCCTTCGGGTTTGGTTTGGCCGTCCACGAACAGGCGTGTGTCCGTCCCGAAGAACGGATCAATTTCTGGGGTCAGGAACGGGGTCAGATCGCCGCTCAGGTCTGTTGTAAAGGCGATCCCTTGTTGCGCGCCACCATCAGCCGCACGCAGGCGCACTTGCCCTGAAACGCGTTGTTGGTTGTCGCTGCTCAACCCGATATCGGCTGTGAAATCGGTAAGCGGCCCTGATCCCTTGGCGGTCAGGCCAATCGGGGGGCTGTCGGGGATTTTCAAGGCGGTCGAAATCAACCCGCCTGCAGCCTCGGTCACTTGCAGGTCCAGATTGATCTCGCTCGTGGCGTTTTCAAATCCTGCCGTCAGCTTGATCTCATCCCCTGCGCGGTCCAGACGGGTTACATCCAGCGATGTATCAAGCGTTCCGTCCGCCAGAGACAGGTTGCCGTTGATCGAAAGGTCCGCAGCGACCCCGATCAGAGGTTCACCCAAAGACACTTCGTCAATGCGGATTTCTCCGATTTCAATTGCGACGGGCAGTTCTGGCAGTTGGAAGGGCTGCGTTTCGACGGTTGCCGCTGGTTCGTCTGTCGTCGTCGCACCGGGTGCGCGGGCAATGTCGATCTCTTGCGCGGTTAGGGAGTTGACCGAAAACCTGCCACGGATCAGCGCCAGACGGTTCCAGTCAAGCTGCGCGTCCTTGATGGTCAGCCAGACGCCTTCGTCGTCTGCGATGGTAATTTCCTCGATTGTCGCGCGCGCGCTAAGTGCACCCTGAAGGCCGGTCACCGTTACGTTCTGATTGTCGCCCGACAGCGTGTCCTGGAGAAAGTTCTCCAGCATACTGCCGCCGCCATCTTCCTGCGCGACCACAGGCGGCGCGGTCAGGATAAGTGTCGCGGCCAGCACAGGATATGAATATCGCCGTATCAAAATGCCTGTCCGATCCCGATATAAAACTGCAGGCCGTCGCCTGTGTCGCCCTGAACAGGCACCGCTAGATCCAGACGTAGCGGGCCAAATCCGCCCAAGTCATACCTGACCCCCAAACCCGCACCGGAATGAGAAGCCGCGGCGCTGGTGACAAAAGACGAGGAGTCCACCACACCATAGTCATAAAATCCGACCAGCGATATCGTCTCGGTTATTTTCCCACGCACCTCGCCGGAGAGGCCAAGAAAGGACTTACCGCCAGCAACTTCGTTTCCAACCGGGATGCCGAGGCTTTCAAAAGGTTGCCCGCGTACGGTACCGGCCCCGCCCGAGAAAAACAGGAAGTCGGGCGTCACACCATCCAGCGAGGGGCCAAGGACCGACCCGACCTGAACCCGACCGGCCAGAACGATGCGTCCTTCGGTGTTTAGGCTGGTGTAGCCGCGTCCGTCAAAGAAGAATCGAATGCCTGTTTCCGTGCCAGACAGCCCGACGAATGGCATGATCTGAGAATCCAGATAGAACCCGCGCGTCGCGCTGACCTTGCTGTCTCGTTGGTCCCATTCGGACCGCGTCGGTATAATGAAGTAACGGAACTTGCGACCATCCCCAAAGGCGTCATCGGCATTTGACCACTGAAAGCCGGCCGAGGCTTCGGCATAAAGGCGGTCTGAGAATGTGCGCCGTGCACCATAGGCCAGTGACGTGATTGTTACGTTGTAGTTGTCGGTGTTCCGACGTTCGATCAACGCGCTCCAGAATGTGTTGTCGTCCGGGCCCAGCCTGTCGGGTTGATCCAGACGAAGACCGATACGTCCGTCCAAGTCCTCGGCCCCGCCAATATTGCGAAGCGCAGCTTCGAAACGCAGCCTTTCGGCACGCCGGAATACGTTACGATGCGTCCAGGTTGCGGTCACGTCGATCCCATCGCGCGAGGCGATCTCGAACCCGAAAGTCAGGCGACGTTTCGGCAAATCTTCGAAATAGGCGTCAAAATCCAGCGTCCCATCTGGGTTCGGGGTTTCATGTTCTTCGATGGAAACCACGTTGAACGTTCCGGTCCGACGCAGGCGTGTTCCAACTTTTTGAATTTGCTCGGGCGAGTAAACCTCGCCCGACGGGAATCCGGCAACTTTTTCGATGGACCTGTGGCGCACGTCCGAGTCGCCCTTGATGAACATTTTCCCGAAGGTCAGGCGTGGCCCCGGTGCCAGATCGACACGCGCATCCAGCCTGGCCTGCGCATGCCGCGCGATGACCTGTTCGTCCTCAACCCCGGCCTTGGCGTGACCCGCGTCGCGCCAACCCTGCACACCGGCAGAGGCCGCGCGTTGAATGGCGCCGGTCGTGGCCAACTGGCCTGTTGCAAAATCTTCGGGCAACTCGGTTTCAGGGGCCAATGGAACAACGACGGCTTCGCCGAACTTGAAGGTGGGGCCCGTGTTTACTGTAACTACCGCGCGGTTGATTTGCGCGGGGACGCTGAGTGAACTGATTTCCGCCGCTTCCTGACCGTCCAGCTTGATGCTGACGACCGGGCTGAAATACCCTTCGTCATAGAGAATTTGAACGATGGTCCGGTAATCTGACAATGCGGCTGACAGAATTTCCAGCGGAGTGTCCAGACCGCGAGACTCGGCCGTTGCAACCGAAGAGGTTTCTTCGATCCGTTCCACCAACTTGCTTGGCGCACCCGGCGCGGTCAGGGTCGTTTCAAGCGCCGCAACAGATGTGGGTAAAACAAGCGAGAGAGCACCAAAAAGGCAATTCCTAAAAACGGCGTGCCGCCCGTTTCCCTGCATCTTTTGGCTCCAACTGCCCCAAATCGAGTTTTAGGTCACCGCCTTGTGCAACGCGACGGTTCGTTAAAGCCATGTTAGAGCATCAATTTTCGCGCAGGGAAGAGAATTTTTGGCCGGACCTGTCGAATTCGCATTTGTGTGGTCGACCAGTCTCGGGCTTATGATCCCACGTTGCGGAACCAACGGATGATAGCTTCGCGATCTTCTGGTTCCATATAGGTCACATTGGCCGGGGGCATGGCGTGGCTGACACCCGATTGCAGGTATATCTGTTTTGCGTTTCGGGCAATGTCACCTTCGGTTTCCAGCAGCACGCCCTTAGGGGCCCATTGGATGCCCTCCCACACGGGTTCGCGGGCGTGACACATCGAGCATCGACCCAAGACGACATCATGGGCCTCTTCAAACCCTTCAGCGGCTGCAAACTTCTGCTCATACGGCGTAAGGGGCTGCGCCTCTGCCTCTTCTAGCGGTTTATACATTGGTGCCGTGGACAGCCACATGATCGCGATGAACAGCAAGGCTGTGACCAGCCATGTCCATGTGGGATCACCCGCGCGTGCGTGGCGTGTATTGAAGTAATGGCGGATCGTGACGCCCATCAAGAAGACCAGTGCAGCGATGATCCAATTGTATTCCGTCGCAAAGGCCAGCGGGTAGTGGTTCGACAGCATCAGGAATACGACAGGCAGCGTCAGATAGTTGTTGTGGGTCGAGCGCAGCTTTGCGATTTTTCCGTATTTCGGGTCCGGAGTGCGGCCGTTCTTCAGGTCATCCACCACGATGCGCTGGTTCGGCATGATGATGAAAAACACATTGGCGGTCATGATCGTCGCCGTGAACGCGCCCAGATGCAGCATCATCGCCCGACCAGTGAAAATCTGATTGTACCCCCAGCCCATCGCCACAAGCAGGACGAACAGAAGCACCATCAGCAGCGTTGGACGCTCGCCCAGGCCTGACTTGCAGAGAAAATCGTAGATCAGCCAGCCGACGGTCAGGGAAGCTGCCGAAATCGCAATACCCTGCCATAAGGCGAGATCCGCCTTTTCCGCGTCGATCAGATACAGCTCTCCGCCGACCCAGTAGACGATCATCAGCAATCCGGCACCGCTGAGCCAGGTCGCGTAGCTTTCCCATTTGAACCAGGTCAGGTGGTCCGGCATCCGTTCGGGCGCGACCAGGTATTTTTGAATGTGGTAGAAACCACCGCCATGGACCTGCCATTCCTCACCATCTGCAGGTCCGGGGATATTGCGGTTCAGGCCAAGGTCCAGCGCGATGAAATAAAAGGATGATCCGATCCAGGCGATTGCGGTGATTACGTGCAGCCAGCGCAGGGCAAATGCCATCCAGTCCCAGAACACGGCGAATTCGAACATGAGAGGTCTCTCCGATTGGTTGCCGCCACACTAGGCAAACGCGGTTTTCTTCGGTATTCCCGTATATTGTCAAACTGTATCAAAAAAAACGATAAGATGTCCTATCTCGACAATATCCGAACCTTCGTCAGGGTCTATGATTTGGGTAGCATGTCCGCCGCAGGGCGCGACCTGCGCATTTCCCCTGCGGTCACCTCGGCGCGGATTTCCCAGCTTGAGGATCATCTGGGTGTCCGCCTGTTCCAGCGCACGACGCGCAACCTCAGCCCGACTGAGCAAGGGCGGGCATTTTATCCCGGCGCGGTGGCAGTTCTGGACGCGGTTGATGAGGCTGAGGCGCAGGTGGTTCATCTGACCGAAGCACCGCGCGGGTCGTTGTTCGTCGCGGCACCGCTGGGTGTAGGGCGCAGGCTGCTTGCCCCACATGTACCTGATTTTCTTGCAGCATACCCCGAGATCGACGTTCGGCTGCGCCTGACGGACCGATCCGTTGACCTGACGACTGAAGGGTTGGATTTAGCGTTTTTCATAGGTCAGCCAGAAGACAGCACTTTGCGCATCCGGAAGATCGCGGATTGTCAGCGCGTCCTGTGTGCTGCCCCGGAATACATAAAACGTCGGGGCATGCCCAAAACCGGATCGGACCTGATTTCGGAAAAGCACGAATGCCTGAACTTGCGGTTTCCGGGTGCTGCTGAATTTCAGTGGCAACTGGGAACACCCGAGGGGGCCAAACGCTTTGCGGTGACCGGTCGGTTTGAATGTGATGATGGGGACGTTCTGACGGACTGGGCCTTGTCAGGGCAAGGTATCGCGATGAAGCCCGTTTTTGAGGTGACGGACCACCTGAAAGCGGGGCGTCTCGTCCCCGTCGCCACAGACACGCCACCGGTTTCCGTCCAGATGGCGTGTCTTTATACGCACCGCAGGCATCAGGACCCTAAGGCGCGGTTGTTTATGGATTTCATGATTGCCCGGATCGGGGACGTTGTCCGCAATTCCGAGGTTTGAGCCCTCAACTGCCGCGATAGGTTGAGTACCCGTAAGGCGACAGTAAAAGCGGCACGTGGTAGTGGGCTTCGGCATCGGACATGCCGAACCGGATGGGAACTTCGTCTAGAAACAGCGGTTCTTCTGCGGACTGACCGGTTGCGCGCAAATAGTCACCGGCGAAGAAAACCAGTTCATACGTACCGGTTGTAAAGTCGTCCTGCGGCAGGATCGGGCTGTTTGTGCGCCCGTCCTCGTTGGTTTTGGTCTCGGCCAGCTTACGGCGATTTCCGTCCGTGATTTCGAACAGCTCAATTTTCAGCCCCTCTGCCGGGCAGCCGCGCGCGGTGTCCAGAACATGGGTTGTCAGATAACCTGCCACGGGAATCTCCTAATTTCTAATCGTCTCATTGGTTTGCTGATGCTTATCACATAAAGCGCACATGTTTTGTTTGACACAGTCTGGTTTGAATTCCGAAACTTTGGGAATGCCGAAAGAAATGGAAACAGCGTTCGGATTGATTTGATAATCATCGCTGCGTTTCTGCGGTAAAGCGTAGGTAATGTGACAAAGACAAGACGGAAGACATCATGCAGCCCCCTCGTTACCCCCGCGACATGATCGGATACGGAGCCAACCCACCAGACGCCAAATGGCCAGGTGGGGCGAAATTGGCGGTTCAGATCGTGCTGAATTATGAAGAGGGCGGAGAGAACTGCGTGCTGCACGGGGACGCCGCGTCCGAGGCATTCCTGTCCGAGATCGTCGGAGCCGCCCAGTGGCCGGGACAGCGCCATTGGAACATGGAGTCGATCTATGAATACGGATCGCGAGCCGGGTTCTGGCGCTTGCACCGGTTGATGAAGGGCTTGCCGATCACTGTCTACGGTGTCGCAACGGCCTTGGCCCGTTCCCCGGATCAGGTTGCAGCGATGAAATCCGCAGGGTGGGAGATCGCGAGCCACGGCCTCAAGTGGGTTGAACATAAGGACATGCCCGAGGGTGAGGAACGCGCCCAGATTGCCGAGGCGATCCGTCTTCATACCGAGGTTGTCGGTGAACGCCCGGTGGGGTGGTACACCGGGCGCTGTTCCGAAAACACCGTGCGGTTGGTCGCCGAAGAAGGCGGCTTTTCCTACGTGGCTGACACATACGCTGACGATCTGCCTTATTGGATGAACGCTGGTGGGCGGGACCAGTTGATCGTCCCCTACACGCTGGATTGCAATGATATGCGTTTTGCCACGCCGCAGGGGTTTAACTCGGGCGATCAGTTTTATGCGTATCTCAAGGACAGTTTCGATGCGCTTTATGCAGAAGGTGAGGCGGGTTCGCCAAAGATGCTGTCGATCGGCCTGCATTGCCGTCTGATCGGTCGTCCGGGCCGGGTCGTGGCCCTGAAGCGGTTCTTGGACTACGCGCAGGGGCATTCGGATGTCTGGTTCGCGACCCGCCAGCAAATCGCCGCGCATTGGGCGGAACAGCATCCCCCTGCCTCACGGCCCAAACCGTCCGAGATGGACCGGGACGCCTTTGTCACAGCCTATGGCGGGATATTCGAACACTCTGCCTGGATCGCTGAACGTGCTTATGATCTGGAACTGGGTCCGGCCCACGACACGGCTGGCGGCTTGCATAATGCGCTGACTCGCATGTTCCGATCCGCATCGGAACCAGAGCGGCTGGACGTCCTGACGGCGCACCCGGACCTCGCAGGTAAGCTGGCGCAGGCCAAGCGATTGACGCAGGAAAGTACGTCCGAGCAGGCATCAGCCGGATTGGACGCGCTAACGGATGCTGAGCGCGACGCTTTTACGAATCTGAACACGCGCTATACGCAGAAATTCGGATTTCCCTTCATCATTGCGGTGCGTGATCACAACAAGGCTTCGATTCTGGACGCATTCCAACGCCGGATTGAACAGGACCGAGACACGGAGTTTGCCGAAGCCTGTCGTCAGGTTGAACGTATTGCCGAGTTCCGGTTGCAAGACGTGCTGCCTTCATGAAGCGGATCGCGGCAACCCCTCTGACGCACGCCGCGTTCGCGCCTTTTGGGGATGTGATCGAAGTCGCAGGCGACCCGGACAAGATCATCAATCAGGGTCAATGCGGCCGGTTCCATGACCGTGCTGAGATGGATTTTTCGGATGGCCGTGCAGGGATCAGCCTGTTTAACGCCAACCCGCGTGCCCTGCCATATCAGCTTGATATGGTAGAGCGGCATCCTGATGGCAGCCAAGCCTTTATCCCCATGACCCATCAGCCTTTTCTGGTCATCGTTGCCCTGGACGAGAACGGTAAGCCGGGCGAGCCGGTGGCGTTCATTACCACTCCGGGGCAGGCGGTGAACTATCACAGGGGCACGTGGCATGGCGTTCTAACACCACTGCACGGCCCCGGCCTGTTCGCGGTTGTCGATCGGATCGGCACAGGCACCAACCTTGAGGAATTTTGGTTCGACACGCTCTACGAAGTCATGTCGTGACCGTTGAAGCCGCAGGATAAGCGGCAAGACCCCCGTGAACCTGACAGAGAGGACAGTAACTCATGGCTGACACTTCCATAGGGACCCCCGAACAGCTTCGGGACCCGAACTATACTCCGGCTTTGCATAAGGCGGTTCCGCTGGGCATCCAGCACGTCTTGGCGATGTTCGTATCCAACGTCACGCCCGCGATCATCGTGGCAGGGGCGGCCGGGTTCGGATTTGGGTCCAACTCACCGGACTTTCCTGAGTTGCTGTACCTGATCCAGATGTCGATGCTGTTTGCCGGCGTCGCGACGCTGCTGCAGACAGTAACGCTCGGGCCGGTCGGTGCCGCTTTGCCCATCGTGCAAGGCACCAGTTTTGCCTTTCTGCCCATCATGATTCCACTGGTCGCGGGTAAAGGCGTCGATGGCCTGGCGGCCTTGTTCGGTGGGGTGATCGTCGGCGGTTTTTTCCATGCTTTGTTGGGGACTGTGATCGGAAAAATCCGCTTTGCGCTGCCGCCTCTGGTGACCGGGCTGGTGGTCACAATGATCGGTCTGGCACTGGTCAAGGTCGGCATTCAATACGCGGCAGGAGGTGTTCCGGCCATCGGGACGCCTGAATATGGGTCGGCCCTGAACTGGTCGGCGGCTCTGGTCGTGATCATCGTCACGCTGGCGCTAAAGTTCTTCACGCGCGGGATGCTCTCTGTCTCGGCTGTTTTGATTGGCCTAGTTGCTGGCTATGGGTACGCCCTGATGGTTGGAATGGTCACGTTCGAAGCGATTGGCACAAGTTGGGATCGCGCGGCTTCCTTTGCGTTGCCGGTGCCGTTCAAATACGGGTTCGAGTTCTCGTTCGCGGTGATCATCGGTTTCTGCCTGATGGCCTTTGTGTCGGCGATTGAAACCGTGGGCGATGTGTCCGGTGTCACCAAGGGTGGGGCAGGGCGCGAAGCCACTGACAAGGAAATCGCCGGGGCCACCTATGCGGACGGTTTCGGGTCAGCCTTGGCTGGTGTGTTTGGTGGCTTGCCAAATACCTCCTTCAGCCAGAATGTCGGGCTGATCGCCATGACCGGTGTGATGAGCCGCAACGTGGTTACGATTGGCGCGCTGTTGCTGATCCTGTGCGGTCTTGTTCCAAAGGTCGGGGCGATCATCCGTACCGTTCCCATCGAAGTCCTGGGTGGTGGTGTGATTGTGATGTTTGGGATGGTCGTCGCAGCCGGTGTTTCGATGCTGTCAGATGTGGACTGGAACCGGCGCAACATGGTGATCTTTGCAATCTCGCTGTCGATCGGGTTTGGCTTACAGCTCGAGCCCAATGCGGTTCAGCACCTGCCTGACACGTTGGGCATCCTGATGAAAAGCGGCCTGTTGCCTGCAGCACTGATCGCTATCGTTTTGAACCTGATCCTGCCGCACGAACTGGCAGATGAGGCGACCGAAGAAGTCTCGGGCGGAATGTCCGGGCATGGATCGGGCAGCCTGCCGGGCGAATAGCCAAAAGAAGGCGGATTGCAGTGTTCTGCGGTCCGCTTACCCTCGGGCCATTAACCGCGCCACGTCCAGCATCCGGGCTGAAAAGCCCCATTCGTTGTCATACCATCCGAAAACGCGAACCTGACACTCACCGATCTGGCGTGTTTCGGGGCCTGCGATAACCAGAGACTCGGGGCGCGTGCGCAGGTCGGACGAGACCAACGGTTCGTCCGTCCAACCCAATACTGGCGAGGACGACACTGCCGCGCGCAATTCCTTATCGAACGCCTTGGGTGTCATACCTCGTTCCAGTGTCACAACCAGATCAACCGCTGAAACACTGGCTGTCGGAACCCGAACAGCGGCCCCGGAAATGCGCCCTGCGAGGTGGGGCAGAACCTCATCAATCAGATGCGTGGCACTTGTGGTGGTCGGCACCATCGACAACGCTCCCGCGCGAGAACGGGCCAGATCACCGCGCGGCGCGTCGACCATCGGCTGGCTGTTGGTATAGCAGTGGATGGTGGTCATATGCGCCGAGGCCACGCCCCCAATTCGATCCAGAACCTTGACCAAGGGCGCAAGCCCGTTGGTCGTGCAGGATGCGTTTGAAACAATCCGCGCGGCACCCAGTTGATCTTCGTTCGCGCCTAGAACAATCGTGATTTCGGTTGCGGGGGACGGGCCAGAGATCAGCACCTTGCTGGCCCCAGCAGTCAGACCCTGGCTGGCCACATCCGACGTTCTGGCAACACCGGTGCAGTCCATCAGGACATCAACGCCGGTCAAGTCCACCTGTGACAAGTCCGAACTATGCGTGACCGGGATTGCGCGCCCGTCTACCACCAGTTCCGCGTCACCTTGCGCGACCGTACCGGTGTAGGGGCCAAACGTGCTGTCGTATTTGAACAGATAAGCGCAGGTCTCAAGCGGTGCGATATCGTTGATCAGCACCAGCTCAACGTCGTTGTCCTGCGGCTGTGCCAGAAGCTGCCGCAGGATCGTGCGGCCGATCCGACCGAATCCGTTAATCGCGAGTTTCATGCGCAAGCTATGGCAGTGCGTTGCGCTGACCTCAATGCCCGTTTGGTGCCGGGGTCAGTTGCAGCTGACTTGCGAGAAGAACTGCCCCGAGATGTTTTGATACATGCTGCCAACAATTGGTCTGCATCCCGTGGCCTGCTGAATCGCGGTTGCGGCCTGAAGCGTCCGCAGGCGCGGCGGCGGGCCAAAGGGATTCAGATTGTTGTTGTCCCGCGTCGCGCGGTACACGACCGGCGCATCCGACACCTGCGTCACCGCCCAAGTGCGGCTCATGACGAAAACCTGTTTGGTTTCTTCCTTGGCTACAACAGGGGTTGCCTGAAAAGCAGTCAGGCCAACTGTTGCCGCCAGTGCCAGCATTGATCCGCGCAGTACCATTGAACAATCTCCAGTGCTAAAAACAGGTGTTATTTCACCAGATTCAAGCGCTTCTGTGAAGCCCTGCGCGGGAAAAAGCCGATTTGCCGTCAACGCTTGGTTAACGACAGCGGCATGTGCCGGTTTACGTCCTTGTAAAGCAGATAGCGAAATCTGCCCGGCCCACCGGCGTAACAGGCCTGAGGGCAGAACGCGCGCAGCCACATATAGTCGCCCGCCTCGACCTCGACCCAGTCCTGATTCAACCGATAGACGGCTTTGCCTTCTAACACATACAGGCCATGTTCCATGACGTGTGTTTCGGCAAACGGGATGACGCCGCCGGGTTCGAACGTCACGATGTTGACGTGCATGTCATGGCGCAAGTCCTGAGGGTCCGCGAACCGGGTGGTCGCCCAGCGCCCGTCGGTTCCGGGCATGGGGATCGGCGCAACGTCGCGCTCGTTCGTGATGATCGGGTCGGGGGCTGGCAGGCCGGGGACCGCTTCATAGGCTTTGCGAACCCAGTGAAAACGCGCGGTTTCATCGGCACGGTTGTGCAGGGTCCAGTCCGATCCGGCCGGAATATAAGCGTATCCTCCGGTTTCAAGGACGTGGACAGCCCCGTCCAAGGTCAACGCCACGGCCCCTTCGACCACGAACAGAACACCTTGTGCGTTTGCGTCTGTCTCGGGCTGGTCGCTGCCGCCGCCCGGCTGAACCTCCATGATGTACTGAGAGAACGTCTCGGCAAATCCGCTCAGGGGGCGGGACAGGACCCAAAGGCGGGTGTTTTCCCAGAACGGCAAATTGCTGGTTACGATATCCCGCATCGTGCCCTTGGGGATCACGGCATATGCGTCGGTGAACATGGCGCGGTCAGTCAAAAGCTGATCCTGCCCCGGGTGACCCCCGGTTGGCGCATAGTATGTTGGCTGTGCCATTTCGTGCCTCTAACTCGTGTTTCGGGCACTATGCTGGGATTGCACTTTCGCCTCTAGCGGCAGAGTCGCGATAGGTTTGTTCGGATTTATTTGAAGGTCGCAAGAGGACTTGGCCGCCCATTGCAGGCGGTATAGTCTGAATGACGAAGTCATTTTTGAAAGGCGAGGTATTCATGAAACCTCTGGCGGTCACGGCATTTGTTTTTGCAGCTATGGTGGGTTTTGGAACAGGCGGTCACGCCAAGCCCTTGTCGAGAATCATTGCTGAAATGGGCCTAAGCCCAGCGGACTTCAACGTGGTGAACGCGACAGCGGATTCGATGCTGGAAAATGGCGCGCCTCTGGTCGGAACGGAACGCAATTGGACCAGTCAGGATTCGGGGTCAAAAGGAACCATTCGTGTGCGCGATGTGCGGGACAATTGTGTGCATTTCCAACACTTGATCCAGCCTGAAGGCACCGAGCAGGTGCGCGAGGTCAGAACTCGCAGATGTCAGGACGCTGGTGGCGCCTGGATTCTGACCCCCTGACCAACGATCAATACCCCCGCGCGCGGTCCACTTCGTGCAGCAGGGGTTTTCCGTCGGTCAGACGCTGAAAATTCTCGGCCACATCCCCAAGGGCCTCGCCCAGATGCCAACCCGAAACATGCGGGGTGATCATCACGTTCGGGTGAGCCCAGAGAGGGCTTTGCGATGGCAGCGGTTCAGTGGACGTGACATCAAGAACAGCGTGCCCCAATGTGCCCTTGTCCAAAGCCGAGATTAGCGCTGTTTCGTCTATCAGATCCCCACGTCCAGCATTCAGCAGTTGACTGCCCGGCTTCATGGCCGCCAGCATTTCGGCATCGAACAATCCGATGGTCTGCGGGGTCGACGGCAGGATCGCGCAGACATGGTCGCATTGGCCCAATAGGTCGGGCAAGGCTGCGTCCCCGTGCACGCAAGTCACCCCGTCAAGTTGTTTGGGTGATCGGCTCCAGCCCATGACGTTGAACCCAATCGCACGCAGCATCAGGGCGCTGCGTGCACCGATATGTCCCAAACCCAGAACGCCGACGGTTTTCTCGGGAGTATAGCCCGGTGCCTTGGGCAGCCACTCCGCCTTGCGCTGGGCTGTTTCGTAGAAAGAAACGTTTCTTTGGCGATGCAGGATGTAGGTCACGAACCACTCGGCAATGCCTTGTGCAGGGGCATCCGGTTTCAGGCGCGCCACCCGAACGCGATCGGGCAGGTTTGGATTGTTGATGATCGTTTCAACCCCTGCACCCAATTTCTGAACCAGTTTCAGATTGGGAAGTTGCGTTGGGTGTGTATCGTTCAAGCCGACGACGGCAATCATCGTTATGTCGGCGGGGTCGCCGATGGTGTCTGGCGTCCTGACGTCCATACCGGGGCGCAAGCGCTTAATTTCACGAACTATGTCGCCATCACTCATCCAGTCGGAAAGTCCTGTTTCGATCAGCAAGGCCATTTTGCGCTCCGTAGTTTTTATTCCAGGTGTGGTGACGTTCTGACCACCAACCGGACGGTGTACTGGCAGCTAATTCATTCTCTTCGGGAACGTAAAGACTGGTCTCGGGGTTTGAGCAGAAATTTTCTTCGCACTTTGTGCAAACTCAGTGCTTGGCTGGTGGGCCGTATGCGATACACAGATGTCAGGCCGCCCGGACCGGCTGGAGAATTGTTTTTGGGGAAAAGGTATAGACAAGAACATGAGCGGCAACCCTGATCTGAACCAGCAGTCGTTTTTTCACATTCGTTCAGATGGGGCATTTGTCGGCAACGAAGCTGCGCGCGGTCCCTGGTCGCCAGATCATTGTCATGCCGGGCCAGTCACGGGTCTTGTTGCGCGGGCCGCTGAAACCGAAGTCGGCCCGGAAAAGATGCTGACCCGCTTGACCATCGACATGCTGCGCCCGATGCCCTTGGCGGGGTTGCGCGTGGCGGCGGAAACCACGCGCCATACCAAGACGATGGCAACGACCCGGGTCACCGTGCATGATTTGGACGATACGCTTTGTGCCACTGCAACGACCATGCATCTGGTTCGTCGAAATCTCGGGCCTGTCCCAAATGTAGCTGTACCTCCGCCCCAACTTGAAGGTGCGGTTATCGGCCCTTTCCCGATAGGCGAGACACGTCACAACCTTGGCGGCTTTGCCAACCACACCGAGATTCTGTATCCCAAGGGCGTCAGTTTTGGACCCGGGCCCAAGGCGATTTGGATGCGCGCGCCGTCCTTGTTGTCTGATGAGGTCCAGTCGCCGATTCAGGCGCTGTGTCCTTTGGCCGATTGCGCCAACGGCTTATCATGGAATGCGCCCACGACCGAAATGGGGTTTATGAACACGGACCTGACCGTGCAAATTCACCGCGAACCGGTATCAGATTGGCTGGCGTCCGATTCAATTTGCCACTGGCAGCCGTCTGGAATCGGCCTGTCTCAGGCGGTGCTTTATGACACCGAAGGTCCGATCGGTGCGGCGTTGCAGACGCTGGTTCTGTTCCCGCAGCCCTGATTGATGGCCGAAAACCGCGCTCATGCTACGAAACGCATTGCCGGGCGCAGATGGTCATCCTATCTTTCGCATATGCGTTGGTTTTTGACCCTTTTGGCCTGTTGTGCCCCGATTCCGGCCCTGACTCACCCTCATGTCTTTATCGACACGGGGTTAGAGTTCATCGTGGATGAAACCGGAAACCTGACACATGTCCGCGTCACATGGGCCTATGATGAATTCTATTCGCTTCTGATCCTTGAAGACATGAAGCTGGATCAGGACGCGGACGGCATACTGACCCCAGCAGAAGAAGGTTTTCTTGCAGGGTTTGATGCGCAATGGGTCGAAGGATACAACGGCGATCTTTTGGTTTGGGCGGATGGGAAGCCAGTTGCCCTGTCTGGCCCGGCAGAGGCGTCTGCCAGGACTGAGGATGGTCGCATCGTCACAACTCATCTGAGGGCGGTCGAGGATGCGGCGGCACCGGCGGCGAACCTGACGGCCAAAGCTTTTGATGAAACGTATTACACCGCATACGAAGTAACGCGACCCGTTACCGTTTCCGGGCCGCATTCATGCCAGATTGACCGGATCGAGCCGGATATTGACGGGCAGTTGGCCCAGATGCAGGCGTTTTTGCGCACATTGGACGCCGACTATGATCTTGAGGAAAACGATATCCCGCTTGTCGGCGAAAACTTTGCGACCGAGATCCGTATTTCATGTCCAAATACCTGATTGTACCGGTCGCTCTGGCCATTGGATTGCTGCTTTGGTTCTGGGGCAGCGGAGGCTTCGATCAGCTTGCGGCTTGGGCGGCTGGCGAACAGCGCGCTTTCCAGAACCAGATCGCTCGCTCTTTAAGGGCCGCCCGAGCCGAGCAGCCCGAGGCGGTTGCGACATTGCTAACCGTTTGTTTCGCCTATGGGTTTTTCCATGCTATTGGTCCGGGGCATGGCAAGGTGTTGATCGGGGGGTACGGCTTGGGGCGCCGCGTTGCGTTCTGGCGCTTGTCGGCAATCAGCGTTTTGTCGAGCTTGGGACAGGCTGTAACCGCGATCGTGCTTGTCTATGCGGGTGTTCTGGTGTTCCAGATGTCACGGGAAAGCCTTGTGGGGACGACCGAACAGGTCATGGCACCTATAAGCTATGGCGCCATTGCAGCAATCGGGCTGTGGCTGGTTTTCCGAGCCTTGCGGAGCTTTGCAAGGCGGCACAAGTCCCAAACAGCCCATCACGATCACCATCATCACAACCATGGCGACCACCATCACGACCATCATCACCATGAAGGCGAAGTCTGTTCGGATTGTGGCCACCGCCACGGCCCCACCGCCGAGGAAGTTGCTAATGTCGGTAGCTTACGCGAGGCGTTGATTCTAATCGCGGGTATCGCGGCGCGCCCCTGCACTGGCGCGTTGTTTGTGCTGATCCTGACGTGGCAGATGGGCATCGCGATGGTGGGGATTGCGGGTGCGTTTGCAATGGCATTGGGAACGGCGATGGTCACGACTCTGGTCGGTTGGACCTCTTTGGGGCTACGCGGTGGTTTGCTGGCCTCGGCCTCGGCAACGCGGTTCGCACAAGTGCTGGCCCCGACCATCGAACTGGTTGCTGGGCTGATGATTGCCGTGATTGCCAGCGGGCTGTTGCTGCGCGCTATCTGACCGTATCAAAAAACTGGCTGGGGATAACCGACCTGCGCCAGATAGAGCCCTTGCGGAGGGCATACCGGGCCACAAGCCGCACGGTCAGCCGCTTGCAGCGCGGCACGCACATCTTCGGGCGTCCAAGCGCCCGCGCCAACACGTTCCAGCGTGCCGACAAAGCTGCGCACCTGATTGTGCAGGAAAGACCGGGCGCGGACGTGAAAGTGGATTTCGGGGCCGGAAAAACCCTGATCCTGTTCAACGCGCAATTCGTCCAGAGTTTTGACCGGGCTGGCAGCCTGACAGATCGAGGATCGAAACGTCGTAAAGTCATGTCGGCCGATCAGCATGTCTGCGCCTGCTTGCATGGCGTCCACATCCAGCATGTGGTTGATCTGCCAGACCTGCCCCGCGTCGTGGGTTGCGGGCGCGCGGCGCATCAGAATGCGGAACAGGTACTGCCGCTCCACCGCGGAAAACCGGGCGTGCCAGTCATCCTCGACATGTGCGGCTTTCACGATCGCTACAGGCTGCGGTTTCAAGTGATAATTCAACGCCTCTGACAGGCGGAACGGATCCCATTCCTTAGCCATGTCGCAATGGGCAACCTGTCCCAGCGCGTGCACCCCTGCATCCGTTCGACCGGCTGCAGCAATCGTATGCGCGCCGGGCTGGATACGCGACAACGCCTGTTCGATCGCCCCCTGAACGGAAGGCAACTCTTTCTGCCGTTGCCACCCGGCGAACGGCTCTCCTTGGTATTCGACTTTCAGTGCGTATCTTGGCATGGGCTGCTGGTAACGTCCTGCAACGCAACGGGCAAGGGTGGGAAAGCGCTGGTATGTCGGGTCCTCGCTGCCTATTTTGAAAGAAACGAAAACAGCGGGGCGACAATTTGGTCATCTCTTCCCTGTCAGACAGTCTGGTGCGCGGGTTTGAAACTGTCGGCGACAGCGTGTCCGAAGCCCTGTTCGAGCCGGTCATCCGTCTGGGCGTTACAGGACTGGCGCGATCTGGAAAAACGGTGTTTATCACCTCGCTTGTCGCCAATTTGCAGGACCGTGGCCGCATGACTGGTCTTGTGGCCCAGCGTGAGGGGCGGATTAACGCCGCCTATCTTCAGCCGCAGCCCGACGACACGGTGCCCCGGTTCGACTATGAAAACCATCTGGCGGCCCTGACCGGACCGCGACCTCATTGGCCGGACAGCACCCGCGCCGTGTCGGAACTGCGCTTGTCGTTCAAAGTGCGTCCCGCTGGTTTGCTGTCGGGGTTGCAAGGGCCGCGGACGGTTCATCTGGATATCGTTGACTATCCGGGTGAGTGGCTTTTGGACTTGGCTCTGTTGGACAAGTCTTATGAGGAGTGGTCGGCCGAGACATTGAACCGCATAGCAGGGCGCGCCGAGGCTGACGCGTTTCTGACGTTGGCCAAGGCCGCAGAGCCCAGAGCGGATCATGACGAATCCACCGCGCAGTCGTTGGCCAAAGCGTTTTCAGATTACCTGAACGCGGCGCGGGATGCAGGATACTATGACTGCACGCCCGGGCGGTTCCTGTTGCCCGGTGATTTGTCGGGCTCTCCGGTTCTGACCTTTGCGCCCGTGCCGGTCGAGGGAAAGCCCCATCGGCGCAGCCTACATCACGAGATGGCGCGCCGGTACGCGGCCTATAAATCTCAGGTCGTGAAGCCGTTCTTTCGCGACCATTTTTCCCGAATTGACCGACAGGTCGTGTTGGTCGATGCGTTGGGCGCAATTCACAAGGGGCCGCAGGCGGTCGAAGACATGCGCCGTGCCATGGCCGATATCCTGTCCGCGTTCCGACCGGGCCGCAATGCGTGGTTGAGCCAATTGCTTGTGGGCAAACGGGTCGAGCGTATCCTTTTTGCGGCGACCAAGGCCGATCACCTGCATCATCTGCAGCACCCCCGCCTGACCAACATCATGGAGGCCTTAACGCGCGACGCCCGCGACCGGGCGAACTTTGCCGGAGCGCAAACGGCGGCCTTGTCACTGGCGGCGCTGCGCGCGACAACCGAAGAAATCCGGTCCCATCAGGGGGCAGACCTTCCTTGCGTGCGCGGTACTCTGCCTGATGGCAAGCACGCGGCTTTCTATCCTGGTGAGTTGCCCGAAGACCCTGCCCGCCTGTTGGGGCCGGCCCGCGACGGGGCAGGCGCATGGCTGGACGCCGATTATGGTTTCATGGCGTTTGAGCCTGCCCAACTGACATTGCGGCCGGGCGACGGCCCACCCCATATCAGGTTGGACCGGGCGGCGCAGTTTCTGATAGGAGACCGAATATGACCGTGATCCTTCGTCCGGCCCGTAGCACAGACGCCGGGGCGACCGGTGAAATCCTGCACGGTTTCGCACGCGAGCATGACTGGATGCCGGAACTGCACTCGCGCGCCGAGACCATAGCCTTTTGCGGTCGGATGATTGATCAGGACTGGGTGACTGTGGCGGAAACCGATGACAGCGTCGTGGGATTTCTGGCTTTGAACCAATGCGAAGTTCATTCCCTGTACCTTGCACCCAAGGCCCGCGGGCGCGGCATCGGGCAGCGCCTGCTGGACCACGCCAAGTCTATGCGGTCAGAACTGTCCCTGTTCGCCTTTCAGTCAAACCACCGGGCCTGCCAATTTTATGAACGCAACGGATTTGCCGAAGTCGCCCGAAGCGACGGAGCGGACAACGACGAACACCTGCCGGACATCAAATACGTCTGGAAGCGAAGCGAGGCTGCTGATGGCTAAAGGTCCCGTTGTTTTCGATCTCGATGCCGAAGAGCCCTCGGTTGACGTGTCCGCTGCGCCGCCGGTGCCGGATGTCGCGCCAGTGCAAGGGCAGGCCATGCAAACGGCGGTCAGGTTGGCGGCCAGAAAGCCCTCGGTCTTGTCCCGGTGGTTTTGGGGGCTGGCAACGGCAGCAGTTGGTGCCGTCGTTTCCATAGCCGCGTGGGATTTTGTCACTTCACTGGTGCTACGCGCGCCTGTTCTGGGATGGATCGTAACCGGTCTGTTTGGCGCGCTGGCTCTGGTCGCGCTGCTTATTGCCCTGCGCGAGTTGGCCGCGATTGGGCGGTTGTCTCGTATTGACGGCCTGCGCCGGGCCGCTGACGAGGCGCTGGCCGATGAAGACTTGAAAAAGGCCCGCGACGTTACCCAAAAACTGATCAATTTCTACAAAGGCCGCGACGATACGAAATGGGGGCGTGACCGATTGAACGAACGTATGGCCGAGCAATTCGACGCCTCGGGCTTGTTTGAACTGGCCGAAGATGAATTGCTTGTCCCACTCGATGCGGCCGCCAGCCGCGAGGTCGAAGCCGCGGCGCGTCAGGTCGCAACCGTGACGGCTCTGGTCCCGCTGGCTTTGGCGGACGTTGTGACGGCGCTGGCAGCGTCGCTTAGGATGATCCGGCGCATTGCTGAAATCTATGGCGGACGTTCCGGGTTTCTGGGGGGGTGGCGGCTGACGCGTGCCGTATTCGTGCATTTGGTGGCCACTGGCGCCGTGGCGGTTGGCGACGATCTGCTAGAGCCGGTTTTGGGTGGCTCGGTCCTTAGCAAACTGTCCCGCCGATTTGGCGAAGGGTTGGTGAACGGAGCCCTGAGCGCCCGCGTCGGTGTTGCCGCAATGGATGTCTGCCGTCCTTTGCCGTTCTCGGACCGTCATAAACCGTCGACGCGCACGATGATCAAGCGGGCTTTGACAGGTTTGTTCACCAAGACTTGACCTAACGCAAAGATTTCCTGTCTGCTGGTCCGCATTAAAGCGCCGGAGCCAGCCATGACCGAGCACGGACACAGCCAGCAGGAAATTTCCGAGAGGATCAATGCCCCTCCGGGCCGCGGCGTGCTGCGTGATGTTGTCTATGGCGGTATTGACGGTTCGGTCACGACATTTGCGATCATTGCCGGCGTGGCTGGGGCGGGTTTGTCACCGTTTGTCATTGTTGTTCTGGGATTGGCCAATGTTCTGGCCGACGGGTTTTCCATGGCAGCAGGGAACTATTCGGGTACCAAGGCCGAACTGGACAACATCCGCCGTATTCGGGCCATCGAAGAACGTCATATTGACCTTTATCCCGATGGAGAACGTCGCGAGGTCCGCGAAATTCTTGCCCAGAAAGGCTTGTCCGGGCGCGTGCTGGACGAGGCGACCGATGCGATCACGGACAACCACGAAAACTGGATAAACCTAATGATCGAGGGCGAATATGGCCTCGGAACCGTTGATCCAAACCCGTTCAAGGCTGCGATGGCCACGTTCATGGCCTTTTTGGTTGCAGGGATGATTCCGCTCTTGCCGTTTTTACTGTCGGTCGAGAACGCGTTCACGGTGTCTGTCTGGATGACGATGGGTGTGTTCTTTGCGATAGGCGCGTTGAAAAGCCGATGGTCGCTGGCCCCTTGGTGGCGGTCAGGGATGGAAACGCTGCTGATTGGTGGTGCAGCCGCGTTGATCGCGTATCTGGTGGGGTCGTTATTCCACCCATAACGGGGGCTTGTGTATCGACGGGCAATGGAACCCGCGCCATTCGCCGCAGGGGGCGGAACCTCTGGACCATCCGAAGCGGGCGTCCTATAAGCGCGGCCATGTATGACCAGATGGCCATCATTATTCGAATTATATCCCCGGCGCTCTGATATCCTGAGACGCCGGGCAAAGGTGTTTGAGACCTCGCACCGACCGCTTCGATCCATACGACGAACAGATGATCCAAAGGACGCCCCCAATGTGCGCCGAAACACCTGATTACAAAGATACGCTGAACCTGCCCAAAACCGATTTCCCCATGCGCGCCGGATTGCCCAAGCGCGAACCCGCATGGTTGGAACGGTGGGAGAAAATCGGCGTTTACGACCGCCTGCGTGAAAAACAGGGCCGCACGCCCTTTACTCTGCATGATGGCCCCCCCTATGCGAACGGCCACCTGCATATCGGTCACGCGTTGAACAAGACCATCAAGGACATGATCGTGCGGTCCCATCAGATGATGGGTTTCGACGCGCGTTACGTGCCGGGCTGGGACTGCCACGGTCTGCCGATCGAATGGAAGATCGAGGAGCAGTACCGCAAGAAGGGCAAGAACAAGGACGAAGTGAACGTCGTCGATTTCCGTCAGGAATGCCGCAAGTTCGCCGAGGGCTGGATCGACATCCAGCGGGACGAGTTCAAGCGTCTTGGCATCACCGGCAACTGGGCCGATCCCTATAT
This sequence comes from Ruegeria sp. S263, assembly GCF_056780525.1. Classification (NCBI taxonomy): domain Bacteria; kingdom Pseudomonadati; phylum Pseudomonadota; class Alphaproteobacteria; order Rhodobacterales; family Roseobacteraceae; genus Ruegeria; species Ruegeria sp. S263. Next base: position 1,218,420 of record NZ_CM165558.1, read on the forward strand.
CACTATGGACTATCACGCCGAGGCCGTGATCGCCGATGAGTTCATGAAGTTCCTGATGAACGGCACTCTGTATCAGGGGTCCAAGCCCGTGATGTGGTCGCCCATCGAAAAGACCGCGCTGGCCGAGGCCGAGGTTGAGTATCACGACAAGGAAAGCTTCACCATCTGGGTGAAGTTCAAGGTCGTGAATGCGGGCGATCTGGATGATGCGTGTGTCGTGATCTGGACCACGACCCCTTGGACCATGCCGTCGAACAAGGCGGTCGTGTATGGCAAGGACATCTCCTACGGACTGTACGAAGTCACCGGCGCGCCGGACGAATGCTGGGCCAGTGTGGGAGACAAGTTCCTGCTGGCCGACAATCTGGCCGCCGATGTGCTGGGTCGTGCGCGTCTGAACGACGACCAGTGGACTCGCGTCCGTGACGTGACCACGGATGAGCTGGCAGGTGTGCAACTGACGCACCCGTTGGCCGGGGCGGAGGGCGGCAATGGCGAATGGGACGACATCCGCGATTTCCGCGCGGCTGAGTTCGTGACCGATACCGAAGGGACCGGTTTCGTCCACTGTGCGCCGTCGCATGGGATGGAGGAGTTCGAGCTTTATCGCGATCTGGGCATGCTTGAGCAGGTCATCACTTATAACGTTATGGACGACGGCTCTTTCCGTGCTGACCTGCCGTTCTTTGGTGGCAAATACATCCTGTCCCGCAAGGGCGGTGAGGGTGACGCGAACAAAGCGGTCATCGACAAGCTGGTCGAGGTCGGAGGGCTGCTGGCGCGGGGCAAGATCAAGCACAGCTATCCGCATTCGTGGCGCTCGAAAGCTCCGATCATCTATCGGAACACGCCGCAGTGGTTTGCATCCGTCGACCGCAAACTGGACGACGGCATGGGCGAGATGGGGGATACCATCCGTGAACGCGCCCTGCGCTCCATCGACGAACTGGTGAAGTGGACGCCGCAGACTGGTCGCAACCGTCTGTATTCGATGATCGAGGCGCGCCCGGATTGGGTTCTGTCCCGCCAGCGCGCCTGGGGTGTGCCGCTGACGTGTTTCACAAAGAAGGGCGCTCTGCCCACCGACGCGGATTACCTGCTGCGCAATGCTGATCTGAACGCGCGCATCAAAGCGGCGTTCGAGGAAAATGGCGCGGATATTTGGTATACCGACGGGTTCAAGGAACAGATGCTGGACGGCATCGCCAACCCCGACGACTATGATCAGGTGTTTGACGTGCTGGACGTGTGGTTCGATAGTGGCTCGACCCACGCTTTCGTTCTGCGCGATCGTGAGGACGGGACCGAGGACGGCATTGCTGACGTCTATATGGAAGGCACCGACCAACACCGCGGGTGGTTCCATTCGTCCATGCTGCAGGCTTGCGGCACCAAGGGCCGCGCGCCCTACCGGAACGTGGTGACCCATGGCTTTACGCTGGATGCCAAAGGCAACAAGATGTCCAAATCACTGGGCAATACCATCGTGCCGGAAGAGGTCATCAAGCAATACGGTGCCGATATCCTGCGTCTGTGGGTGGCCCAGACCGACTATACCGCCGACCAGCGGATCGGGCCGGAGATCCTGAAAGGCACCGCCGACAGCTATCGCCGTCTGCGCAACACGACGCGCTTTATGCTGGGATCGCTGGCGGATTTCACCGAAGCCGACCGGGTCGCGCCCGAAGACATGCCGCGTCTGGAGCGTTGGGTTCTGAGCCGTCTGGCCGACCTGGATGAACAGGTGTGCAAAGGCTATGCCGCGTTCGATTTCCAGGGTGTGTTTAGCGCCGTGTTCACCTTTGCCACGGTTGATCTGTCCTCGTTCTATTTCGACGTGCGCAAGGATGCGCTCTATTGCGACGGCGACAACCTGCGCCGCCGCGCTGCGCGGACTGTTCTGGACATCCTATTCCACCGTCTGACTACATGGTTGGCCCCGGTTCTGGTCTTCACCATGGAAGAGGTCTGGCTGGAGCGGTTCCCGGGCGATGACAGCTCGGTTCATCTGGTGGACTTCCCTGACACGCCAGCCGACTGGCGCGATGCTGATCTTGAATCCAGCATGGCCAAAATCCGCCGCGTCCGCCGCGCCGTGACTGCCGCGCTGGAGGTTCAGCGCCAAGAGAAAGTCATCGGTTCCAGCCTTGAGGCCGCGCCGATTGTGTATGTTGAAGACACCGAGGTTCGTGACCTGCTGGCGACTTTCGACGTGGATGATCTGTGCATCACCTCGGGCCTGACCGTTACCGGCGATCCAGCCCCGGCCGAGGCATTTCGCGTGCCCGAGATCGAGGGGGTCGCGGTGGTGTTTGAAAAAGCCGAGGGTGAAAAGTGCCAACGCTGCTGGAAAATCCTGCCGGATGTGGGGCGCCATGCGCATGACGGCGTGTGCGGACGCTGTAACGAGGCATTGGGATAAGTTTCGGGATTTTGCGAGGCTCTGCCTCGCGCTCCGAAGTATTTTTGAACAGAAGAAGCAAGGGGCGCGACCTGATTGGGGTTGCGCCCTTTGTCAAAACGCTGTCAGCATTTCGCTATGCCGATGATTGCTGTTGAAACTCAATTTGGATGCCTCGGGGTCGAGGAGGCGGACGGGGCGATTACGCGTCTGGTTTGGAATGGGCGAAGCGCGGGCGAGGCGACGCCAGTGCTGAAGGAGGCAGCGGCGCAACTGAAGGCTTATGATCAAGGGCGATTGGAGCGGTTTGATCTGCCCTATCGTATTGCGGGATCCGAGTTCCAGCGGCAGGTCTGTGATCTGATGTTTGCGATACCCTTGGGTGAGACCAGAACTTATGGCGAGATCGCGAAAGAGTTGGGGCAACCACCGCAACCGGTTGGACAAGCCTGCGGTGCGAATCCGATTCCGGTGATCATCCCCTGTCATCGTGTGCTGGCGGCAAACGGGCTTGGTGGGTTCTCAGGTGAGGGTGGAGTTGAGACCAAGGTCGCTTTGCTGCGCCATGAACGGGCCGCCGGTTTGCTGATCTAAGGGACGGATTTCTGTTGCAATCCCGGTGCTTGAGGCCCAACTTGTATCAGATAGAGATTCAAAGGACCGAATGGTATGGCTGCTCAATCAGACTCGGCTGCCCGCAAGAAGGCAATTATCGACCGCCTGATGTCGCTGGAAGCGCAGGAACTTGCGACTGCGCAGGCGCATTATGACGCGTTTCTGAAAGATTCGCAGTTGGACGACCGTGAAGGGCACGACAAGGATGATATTGCGGCATCGCGAGAGAATGCGGACTTGGCCGCGGCTTTTGACGCGCCGGTGCATGCCCATCATGCCAAGATTGATGTGATCGAAAATACCGATTTCAGCGTGACGGATACGGTGCAACCCGGCGCTGTTGTCAAATTCAACAACCGTCGTTTCGTGGTGTGTGTCTCAACCACTCGTTTTGATGTCGATGGCAAGACTTATATGGGGATTTCGACCCAAAGCCCGATTTATCTGGCAATGGCCGGGCTTCAGCAGGGCGATGTGTTCACCCATAACGGGACTGAATTCGAGGTTCAGGAAGTCTTGTAGTCTCGACTTCTGCGCGGCGGGACCACCTGCTGCGCAATGCCTGCTGAGACCAGATATAAACTTGTTACGACCAGCCCCCAGTGCGCCCAGCTTTCGGGGTGGAAGTCTACCCATGCGGCCCAGCCGGCAAAAAACGTCCACGCAAAGGCCATTGGCAGGGTCACGCCGCGCCAGCGCTCGGTCCTGACGGGGTGTACGAATTTGAGCGGCAGGAACATGGCCAGTGACAGCAGCGAAACCATGAGAAGGATGACCCAGAAATTGGGTTCGAGCGCGAAGATTACGATGACGAACATGTTCCAGCAGCCGGGGAAGCCGGAGAACGAATTGTCCTTGGTCTTCATCCGCGTATCTGCAAAATACATGGCGCTGGCAAAGGTTATGACAATGATCGCGAACCAGCCGGTCCAGCCGTCCATCAGACCGGATTTGAACAGGGCAAAGGCCGGGATGAATACGTAAGTCAGGTAGTCGATGATCAAATCCAGCAGCACGCCGTCGAACTCGGGGGCGTTTTTCTTGACGTGGTAGTGACGTGCCAGTGGGCCGTCGATGCCATCGACGATGAAGGACACCACAAGCCACAGATACATCAGGCTCCATTTTTCTTCGACGGCGGCCAACATGGCCAACATTGCGAAAACGGCACCGGTCGCAGTGAACAGATGGACGGAGAGAGCTTTGAATCTGAGTGTCATGCGCGTGTCATGTACGATGCGTGGACAAGATGCAAAGCAAAACGCCCCATTTGTTGAAATTGCATTTGTGTCAGGCTTTGGGATGCGTGCGGTCGTAGACTTCCATCAACCGGGCGGTGTCAACTGCCGTATAGGTCTGTGTGGTCGATAACGAGGCGTGCCCCAGCAATTCCTGTATTGCCCGGAGATCGCCGCCCGCTGACAGCAGGTGGGTTGCGAAGCTGTGGCGCAGCGCATGAGGGGTAGCGGTCGCGGGCAGGCCCAGTTGTTGGCGGGCCTTGGCCATGACCGCCTGAATGGCGCGCGGGTTCAGTGCCCCGCCGCGCACGCCACGAAACAGCGGCTTGTCTTTGGCGCGCGGATGGGGGCAGAGCGTCAGGTAACGATCAACGGCGGCGCGGGCGGCGGGCAGGACTGGGACGATGCGTTCCTTATTGCCTTTGCCGACGATCCGCAGGGATTGCGGCAAGGGCGCATCTGCGCCGGTTAGTGAAAGCGCCTCGGATATCCGCAGCCCGCAGCCATAAAGCAATGTCACCACGGCGACGTCGCGGGCCGAAACCCAATCATTGGTCGATTGCAGGTCAACCGTTTCTATCAGGGCGCGCGCAGCGTCTTCGGCGACTGGGCGCGGGAGTTTCTTGGTGAATTTGGGCGCGCGGGTTGACAGGACTGCGGTCGGTTCGAAGCCTTCCCGCTCGGCCAGCCAACGGTAGAAGCTTTTTACCGCCGACAATTTTCGTGCCAGAGATCGCGCGCCGACACCAGAACCGCGTTGATCCGCCATCCAGGCCCGCATGTCCGACACACTGATACGTGCCAGTGCCGTCAGCCCCTGAGGCTGATTATGGTGCAGGGTCATGAAGGACAGGAATTCGGTCACGTCGCTGCGATAGGCGGCCTGAGTGTTTTCTGAACGCCCTGAGAGCGCCACGAGACCCTCCAGCCAGTGCTGCAACGCGTCGCGGCAGGCTGGAGAGATCAGGCTCATGACAGCCAGTTGCGCATGGACCGTTCAAAAACACCGGCGAAGAATGTCAGCAGATCGGTGCCCAGTTGTGGCGAGAAATGGTTTGGGTCCTTGGCGCTCATGATGATCATGCCGGGTAGTCGGCCTTCGCCCAAATCCAGCCTCAGACATGCCTCGGATCGCAGGTGGTCGGCTTGTTCGCCAAAAATGCGGTGCGTGGGATGAATGATCTCACGCAGGACCACTTCGCGGGCAGGGCCGCTGCGATCGAAGGTTAGGTAATTGTCGACAAAGCCGGGTTCAACGACAGTGAGAACGCCCCCCAGCTTTTCGATTGCCGGGTCTTGCTGGACCACGGTGGTTTCCAAAATCAAGGTGATGCGATCAACGCGCAATATCTCGGCGACTTCGGTGCCAAGCGCCTTGAGAAAATCCTCGAAATCCACTGGCTCCAGAAGGCGCAGGATGGCGCGGTGAACCTGATTGGTGCCTGCCAGATTTTCATAGGCTGCGGCGATAACAGACCTGTGCGTGTCCTCAAGCCTGTCCAGTCGGGCCTCAAGCCTTTGCATGGCAATGCCGCGCAGGTCGATGATGTTGTCTCCGCGCGCTTCCTCGTTGGCGGCGACGAGGGCCTGCATCAGGTCCTTGTCATCCAGCACGGCGTAAGGCTCGGCCAGAATCGCCTCGCGGAGAGTGTCCTTGAGTTTGGTGCTACTGCTCATGTCCTGTCCGGTCGTTTTTTATGTTTTGCCGCGTTATAACACGGCTTGGCGAATTTGCCTTGGGAAAAATGCCAACGTGACCGGATTTCGTGTGTTTGGGGAGAGAGCTCCCGCCTGCCGGGTCCTGATCAAAGATCAGGTCCAAGGCAGTTGGGCCGGGCGCGGCGCCTGTCGGCACCGCGCGGTCGCGCAAAGGATCAGAGGATTTTCTGACCGGTTTTAGCCCAGTCAGCAAGGAATGTTTCAAGGCCCTTGTCGGTCAGCGGGTGATCCGCCAACTTCTTGATCACGCCCGGAGGCGCGGTAATCACGTCGGCACCGATGCGGGCGCTGTCGGTCACGTGGTTCACCGTGCGGATCGAGGCAGCGAGGATTTCGGTCTCAAACCCGTAATTGTCATAGATCTGGCGGATATCCGCGATCAGGTCCATGCCATCAAGGTTGATATCGTCCAGACGTCCAATGAAGGGCGAGATGAAGGTTGCGCCCGCTTTGGCGGCCAGCAGCGCCTGATTGGCCGAAAAGCAGAGGGTCACGTTGACCATCTGGCCTTCGTCGCTGAGGGTTTTGCAGGTTTTCAGGCCGGCCCAGGTCAACGGAACCTTGACGGCGATGTTGGGGGCAATCTTGGCCAGCTTGCGGCCTTCGGCGATCATGTCGTCGGCCTCGGTGGCGACAACTTCGGCGGATACCGGGCCGTCGACCAGATCACAGATCTCTTTGGTGACTTCCAGAATATCGCGGCCCGATTTCAGGATCAGCGAGGGGTTGGTGGTCACACCGTCCACCATGCCCAGATCGTTCAGTTCGGCGATGGCGTCGATCTCGGCTGTGTCTACGAAGAATTTCATGAGGGCAGTCCTTTGATGGGTTGGCCTTGGTCGCGGATGCCTTTACCCCAATAACACCGATGCTGAAACCCCCGACCCGAGGAGATGCGGTGAGCGCGCAGGAGTATTTCGACCACGGTGAGCTGGTGGCGGTTTTGACCACGCAGCCCTTGGACCGGACGCTGGATTACAAAGCGCCCGAGGGCGGGTGTTTTCTGGGTGCGTTTGTCGAAGTGCCTTTAGGCCCGCGCAAGGTTCTGGGTGTGGTCTGGGGACCGGGGCAGGGCGGATTTGATCTGGCCAAGGCGCGATCGGTGATCCGGGTGCTTGAGGTTGCGCCGATGCGCGAAGAGATGCGGCTGTTTCTGGGCAAGGTGGCCGATTATACGCTGACGCCGATGCCCGCGATGTTGCGGCTGGCAACCCGCGCGCCGGGGCTGGGCGATCCGCCGTCGATGCGCAAGGTGTATCGGTTGGGCAGTGCAGAGCCCGACCGCATGACCGATGCGCGGTCCCGCGTGTTGGAGGTGCTGCGGGAATACGGTGGCTTGGCTTTTACCCTGAAGGAACTGGCCGAGCAGGCGGGGGTCACGTCCTCGGTCGTCAAAGGGCTGGTCAAGCAAGGCGCTGTGCGCGAGGAGGACAGCCCGCGTGATCTGCCCTATCCGCGTTTGGACCCTGACCTGCCGGGCAAGCAACTGACCGGGGATCAGGCGGCGGCGGTGGCGCGGTTGCAGGCCGGGCAGCGGACCGGGGATTATGGGACCACGCTGCTGAAAGGTGTGACCGGCTCAGGCAAGACCGAGGTCTATCTGGAAGCCGTGGCTGAGGCGTTGCGCTTGGGGCGGCAAGCGCTGGTTCTGCTGCCCGAGATCGCTCTGACAGCCGAATTCCTGACGCGGGTTGAGGCGCGTTTTGGAGCGCGCCCGGCGGAATGGCATTCGGGCGCGACAATGACCGAGCGTCGCCGTGTTTGGCGGATGGTTGGGCAGTGGGAGGCGCAATTGGTCGTCGGCGCGCGCTCGGCCTTGTTTCTGCCGTTCCGCGATCTGGGGCTGGTGGTGGTCGATGAGGAACACGATACGTCCTACAAACAAGAAGATGGCGTGCATTACAGCGCGCGGGATATGGCAGTGCTTCGCGCGTCGATCTGTGGCGCACAGGTGATTCTGGCCAGCGCGACGCCCTCGCTGGAAAGCTGGGCCAATGCCGAGGCCGGGAAGTATGAGCGGGTGGACCTGACAGCGCGCTTTGGATCGGCGGTGCTGCCCGAGATGAAGCCCATCGACATGCGGGCCGAACAGATGCAGCCGGGGACATGGATTTCGCCGTCGCTGCGGCAGGCGGTGCGACAGCGGATCGAACGCGGGGAACAGTCGCTGTTGTTCATCAACCGCCGCGGCTATGCGCCAGTGACGCTGTGCCGCGCGTGTGGCGAGCAGATTGCCTGTGACCATTGCGATGCGCGGATGGTCGAACACCGGTTTCTCAAGCGCCTGATGTGCCATCAATGTGGCGAGACGAAGCCGATGCCCGATACCTGCCCGTCCTGCGGGGTCGAAGGCAAGCTGGCTCCGGTCGGCCCCGGGATCGAACGTCTGGCGGAAGAGGCCGAGGCGACCTTCCCTGAGGCCAAGATCGCCATGCTCAGTTCCGACCTGTTCGGCTCGGCCCGCGCGCTGAAAGCGAAGATCGAGGAGATTGCGGAAGGCGATGCCGATATCGTCATCGGCACGCAGCTGGTGGCCAAGGGGCACAATTTCCCCAAGCTGACGCTGGTGGGGGTGATTGATGCGGACCTGTCGCTGCACGGGGCCGACCTGCGGGCAGCGGAGCGCACATTCCAGCTTATGCGGCAGGTTGCAGGCCGGGCGGGACGGGCGGACAAGCCGGGGCAGGCGCTGCTGCAGACGTTTCAGCCCGAACACCCGGTGATCCGCGCCATTCTGGCGGGCGATGAGGAAGGGTTCTGGAAGGCCGAGGCCGCTGGGCGTCAGGCCGCAGGTGTCCCGCCCTATGGGCGCATGGCCGGCATTGTGCTGTCAGGCCCCGAGGTTGGGCCGGTCTTTGACATCGGAAACGCGATGGCGCGCAACGATGCGCCTTTGCGCGCAATAGGCGCGCAAGTCTTTGGCCCTGCACCAGCCCCCATTGCGCGCATCAGGGGGCGGCATCGCATTCGCCTGCTGGTCAAGGCGCCCAAGGGCGCGCCGATTCAGGATGCTATCGCCCGGTGGATAGCGCCGTTGCGTCTAAAGGGGGATATCCGCCTGACTGTCGACATCGACCCCCAGAGTTTTTACTGACTTCTGCATTCGTGCAGGTCGGTTGTGCATCTGCCCCCTCGCCAAACGCTCAAAATGGGCGTAGAGCGATCCTATGCTGAAACCCATGCCGCTATCCGAGGCGCAGAAACTTCCGTTCTGGCGCCGCCCGATAACCCTGTTGTTCATGATGGCACTGACCATGCCCATCGCGTTCAACGGGTGGAGCGCGCTGCTCAACAACTTCGTCATCGAAGTGGCCGATTTCGACGGCGCGGATATCGGACTACTGCACACAGTCCGTGAAATCCCCGGCTTCCTGGCCGTGGGGGTGATTGCGGTGATCATTTTCGTCCGCGAGCAGGTTCTGGCAATGATCTCATTGATCATGTTGGGTGTTGCGACCGCGGTGACAGCGTGGTTCCCCAGCCTTGGCGGGTTGCTGTTCGTGACGCTGTTCAGCTCAATCGGGTTTCATTATTACGAAACGGTCAACCAGTCGCTGCAACTGCAATGGCTGCCAAAGGACCGCGCTCCGCAAATCCTGGGCTGGCTTGTGGCAATGGGGTCGGCGGCCACAGCCGTTGTTTATGGGCTGATCGTTCTGACGTGGGATCGGCTCGGGCTGTCCTACAACATGGTTTTCATGGCGACTGGGGGGGTAACCGCATTGTTGGCGGCGTTCTGTCTGTTCGCTTACCCGCAGTTCGATGCGCCCACACCGCAAACCAAGAAGTTGATACTGCGCCGCCGTTATTGGTTGTATTATGCCCTGCAATTCATGGCGGGCGCCCGCCGTCAGATTTTTGTTGTCTTTGCAGGCTTCATGATGGTTGAGAAGTTCGGGTTTGAAGTTCACGAACTCACAGGGCTTTATCTGATTAACCTGATGATCAACATGGCCGCCGCGCCGATGCTGGGCAAAGCGGTGTCGGTTTTCGGCGAACGCCGCACGCTTATTTTTGAGTATGCGGGCCTCGCCATCGTTTTTGCGGCCTATGGCGGTATCTACTGGTTTGGGTGGGGTGTGGTGCTGGCCGCGATCCTGTATGTGATCGACCATGTTCTGTTCGCTCTGGCGCTTGCGTTGAAGACCTATTTCCAAAAGATCGCAGACCCGGCAGACATTGCGCCCACTGCTGCGGTGGCCTTTACGATCAACCATATCGCGGCGGTGTTTCTGCCCGCGCTTCTGGGACTGCTGTGGGTTGTCTCGCCCGGTGCCGTGTTCGGGCTGGCGGCTGCGATGGCCATGATCTCGCTTGCGTTGTCATTGTTGATCCCACGCCACCCGGAACCCGGAAACGAAACGATCCTGTCGAAATACGCTCCGGCCCCGGCGGAATAAGCCGGCGCTTGACCTTGGCGGCCTGTCGCCCTAGGCGCTGTGGCAACTGACACAGGAGGCCAAGATGCCCACATTCACCGCGCTGACCACTCTGACGGGAAAGAAAGCTGCCGAAGGTTTGGGCGAAGCCATGGAGCGTCTGGTGCCAGAACCCACCGGCGTCGGCGTGTTCGAGGTCGAAGACGGTTCGGGCCTGTGGGAAGTCGGCGGTTACTTCACCGAAACCCCGGATGAAACCGCACTGGCCGTGCTCGCCGCCGCGTTCGAAGCCAAACCGTTCGTGGTGTCAGAATTGCCGGAAACCGATTGGGTTGCCCACGTGCGCCGCGAATTGGCCCCCGTCGAGGCCGGACGTTTCTTTGTCTATGGAAGCCACGACGCAGACAAGCTGCCCGAAGGCCGCATCCCGCTGTTGATCGAGGCGGCAATGGCGTTTGGCACTGGTCATCACGGAACCACTCTGGGCTGTCTCAAGGCTTTGGACTACCTGCTGGACGATGGTTTTTCGGCAGACAAAGTGGCGGATATCGGATGTGGTACGGCAGTCTTGGCCATGGCCGCCGCGCGGGTTTGGGACGGGCAAATCATCGCAAGCGATATTGATCAGGTCGCCGTAGACGTCGCCGAGGCCAACCTGAAGGCAAATGGCATGGCCGGACAGGTTCAATGTGTCGAAGCGGCTGGTTTCGACCATCCCGATCTGAATTCCCTTGCGCCGTACGATTTGATTTTTGCGAATATTCTAAAAGGACCGTTGGTCGCCCTGTCGCCGGAAATCGCCGCGAATCTGCGCGTCGGCGGCTATGCAATCCTTTCGGGAATCCTCAACGAACAGGCGGATGACGTTGTTACTGTTTATCTCCAAAACGGATTTAATCTGGCCAATCGTTCGGAATTTGGTGAGTGGACGACGCTAATCTTAAGCAAACAGGGCTAAATTCGGGCCATTTACAGGAGTTTTCTAGATTTTCGCCACTTTTTTGGCGCAATCTCTTTCTACCTTGAAAAGATGCAACCTGGGGGCGGTTTTTGGAGGCTGCCATGACTGGAAAACAACTTGAATTTGATCAGCGCATTCATCGCCTGAGCAAAAAACATGCCAAGCTCAGCCGCGGCTATCGCGCGACCATGCGTAAGGATGGTCTTGTCGTGATGCGGCCGCAGCGCGTGCAGTCCGCCGTACCTGCAAAGGTTCTGCTGCTGTGTCTTGTGGGCTTGTTTGCCTTCAAAACATTCTTGCTGACCAGCCTGGGCGCGTCTGCTTATCAATATCGGGTCGATAGCCTGGCTGAAGGCACAGCGGTTGAAAAAGCCGGTGCCTGGGTGATGCAAATCGATCCCATCTCGGAACGTCTCTCTGCCCAGTTGGGTAAGTACCTGCACTGAGCATTTGTCCGCTTTGACGAGAAACGCCGCGCATTGAAAGATGCGCGGCGTTTTTCTTTGCCCCCGAGGGAGGAGGAAGGGGCGAGTGAGTGGCAGGGTTGTGCTAATCCCTACCGGCGACCCTCCGCGACGACGTCAATGTCGCCCCGGCAAAGACCAATGTCTTCGAGTTCGCGGTTCGTCAGACGATTTAGCACGTTACGAGTAACGCGGGCATCGTTCCATTCGACAACGGCGGTCACTGCCGATGCAAAAAATGCGCCGATACGGCCAGCAAGGCCGAACGAGCCAGTGGTGGCGCGGGTGGTATCCAGTGCAGCCATATCCTGTTTCCTTCTGGTTAAATTTCATGTCTCGATCATTCGATCTGATCGGCATTTAGTTAGGGTGATCGGGTTCCGCAAGCGCAGAAATTGCATGTGTCCTATGCGTTTTTTGCAAGGCTTTCCAATTATGAAAAATCCTTAATTTTAAGGCCATTAACCGGTAATCTCCGTGTCGAAAACAGACGCTTTGGCGTCGCAAACTGGCAGGTTTGTCGGCCCCGGAACACAAGTGTCGTTTTTAGACTTTCGGTCAATTCGCTTGGAAAATGTTCACGCTTCGTGCTAATCGAAGGGAAAGAGCATAAAAACCCGAGCAGGCCGAGGCAAAAAGATGCGGATATTGGGCATTGATCCGGGGCTCAGGACCCTGGGATGGGGCGTCATCGAATCGCGTGGCAGCCGCCTGAGCCACGTCGCCAATGGTTTGTGCAAGTCAGATGGCGATGATCTGGGCGAACGGCTGCTGTCTTTGCACAATCAGATTGTCGAGGTCATCGCGGAATACCGGCCCGAACAGGCGGCAATCGAACAGACTTTTGTGAACAAGGACGGTGCGGGCACGCTTAAGCTGGGTCAGGCGCGCGGGGTGGCTTTGCTGACCCTTGCGCAGGCTGGGCTTGCAGTGGGTGAATATGCGCCCAACAGGGTGAAGAAAACGGTGGTGGGCGTTGGCCACGCCGAGAAAGAGCAAGTTCTGCATATGGTCAAACTTCAACTGCCGGGGTGCGAACCCAAAGGCGCGGATGCGGCGGATGCACTGGCTATTGCGATCTGTCACTCATATTACGGCGCAGCGCCACAGGCGCGGATGAAAGAGGTTCGGGCATGATCGGCAAACTGACAGGGCGCTTGGACTACCGCGCGGCGGATCACGTTCTGATCGACGTGCGCGGGGTGGGGTATATCGTCTATTGCTCGGATCGAACAATGGCGGCGCTGCCCGGTGTGGGCGAGGCGGTGTCGATCTACACTGACATGGTCGTGCGCGAGGACCTGATGCAGCTTTACGGGTTTCTGTCGCTGGTCGAGAAGGAATGGCATCGCCTGCTGTGCTCGGTTCAGGGGGTCGGGGCCAAGGTGTCGTTGGCTATCCTGTCGGCGCTGGGGCCTGATGGCGTCAGCCGGGCCATTGCGCTGGGTGATTGGGGCGCAGTCAAATCCGCCAAAGGTGTCGGCCCGAAGACGGCGCAGCGCGTCGTTCTGGACCTCAAGGACAAAGCGCCCGGTGTGATGGCGATGGGCGGTACGGTGACGGAGGCGATGGACGGCCCTGATCTTGAGATTGTTGAGGCGGTCGAACCTGCGCCCAAACGGGTTGTTAAACCTGCATCGGGTAACGCCGCGGCCTCTGCCGGTGCGTTGTCGGCTTTGTCAAACTTAGGGTACGGCCCGTCCGAAGCTGCGTCCGCTGTGGCCGAAGCTGCAGCCAGTCAGCCCGAAGCTGGCGAGGCGGAACTGATCCGTGCAGCGCTGAAACTGCTGGCCCCGAAAGGCTGAGTGAATGGTAGACGCCGATCCCACCCTGCGCCCTGATCCTCTGCCCGAGGATAACGACCGTGCCCTGCGTCCGCAGGGGTTGGATGAATTCATCGGTCAGGCCGAGGCGCGCGCGAACCTGCGTGTGTTCATTCAGTCGGCCCGGCAGCGGGGCGAGGCGATGGACCACACGCTGTTCCATGGCCCTCCGGGGTTGGGGAAGACGACGCTTGCGCAGATCATGGCACGCGAGTTGGGGGTGAATTTCCGCATGACCTCTGGCCCCGTGCTGGCCAAGGCTGGTGATTTGGCGGCCATCCTGACCAATCTGGAATCGCGCGATGTGCTGTTCATTGACGAGATTTACCGCCTGAACCCGGCAGTCGAAGAGGTTCTGTACCCCGCGATGGAGGATTTCGAACTGGATCTGGTAATCGGCGAAGGCCCAGCGGCGCGCACGGTTCGGATCGAGCTTCAACCCTTTACCCTGGTCGGTGCGACAACACGGATGGGCCTGCTGACCACACCGCTGCGTGACAGGTTTGGTATTCCGACGCGGTTGCAGTTCTACACAGTGGATGAATTGCACGAGATCGTCACCCGAAATGCTCGCAAACTGGGCGCCCCTGCTGATGACGACGGCGCGCGGGAAATCGCCCGAAGGTCACGAGGAACACCGCGTATTGCAGGTCGGTTGCTGCGGCGCGTTGTGGACTTTGCCATTGTCGAAGGTGACGGTCACATTACGCGCGACCTGGCGGACGGTGCTTTGACCCGGCTGGGGGTCGATAATCTTGGATTGGATGGTGCGGACCGGCGATACCTGACGCTGATTGCCGAGAATTACGCAGGTGGACCCGTTGGCATCGAAACCCTGTCCGCGGCGCTGTCGGAAAGCCGCGACTCGCTTGAGGAAGTCATCGAGCCCTATCTGCTGCAACAGGGTTTGATCCAACGCACGCCACGTGGTCGAATGCTGGCGCGGAAGGCGTGGACTCATCTTGGGATGGCGGCGCCCAAGGGGCAAAGCGATCTGTTTGGTTGAAGCTGGGCGTCATAGCTTTTAAGGGTTCGAACGACCCTTTTGTGACCACCGAGGATTGCGCGTGACACCCGAAGATATCCAAGCGTTGTTCACCCGCGAAAGCGGCGAGTTCCTGTTTGCACGCTGGGGTCGCCCTATCGTACCCATTGTTTTCGGCGTGGAAGACGAAACGCTGGCGACCGTCAAAGGTGCGTTTGAAGCGGTCGTCACGCTTGCCGGTCACAACATGGCCGAAACCGACCCGGAGTTGGGTGCAAACTGCATGGTCTTCTTCTTCCGTGATTGGAAGGAATTGCTCGAGGTTCCGGATCTGGACCGTTTGGTGCCCGATCTGGCCCCGTTGGTCGAGCGGCTGGTTGCGGCAGATGCCAATCAGTACCGTATCTTCAGGTTTGAAGAGGACGGGTCGATCAGGGCGGCGTTTGTGTTTCTCCGGATGGACAAGGAACTGTCCAAGGTTCCGGCAGAAACTTTGGCGCTAAGTCAGGTGGTGCAGACGATCTTGCTGTGGTCTGACGCCGCTTTTCGCAGTGCGTCGCCGCTGGCGATTGCGGGTGGCGCGACGATCCTGCGGCCGGATATTGCCGGGCTGATCCGTGCGGCCTACGATCCGGTCCTGCCGGGCGTCGCACAGGACCCATCTCACGCTCTGCGATTGTTTGCGAGGATGGAGCAGCCGCAATGAAACACGTGTATCCTGTTCAGGTTTTCTACGAAGACACCGATATGGGCGGTGTCGTTTATCACGCAAACTACCTGAAGTTCATCGAGCGTGCGCGATCCGATTATGTGCGTAAACTCGGCAACGACCAGAACGCCATGCGCGATGCTGGTATTGTCTGGGTCGTCCGCAGGATCGAGGCGGACTATCTGGCACCAGCCAAGTTTGAAGACGACCTGATCGTCGAAACCACGGTTGCTTCTGTGTCGGGCGTGCGCCTGACCATGGATCAGATCGTAAAACGGGATGAGACCGAGGTTTTTCGCGCCACGGTGACCGCCGTTTGCATGAATGCGCAGGGCAAGCCGGTGCGGCTTCCGGCAGAGATTCGCGCATTGTTGTAACAATTTGCGGGGTAGGGGTGGTTCTGTTGGCTTTTCATAACCAACTGCGTTAGCGTTTGGCAAAACAAGGCCAAAAGAACGGCCGTCAGGCAAAAACAAAGAGCAGGTTCATGGAAGCTGAAACGCTGGCGCTGGCGCAGGAGATCGACTTCTCCATGTGGGGGCTGTATGCCCGCGCGACCTTTGTCGTAAAACTGGTGATGCTGATGTTGATCGGGGCATCTATCTGGTCATGGGGCATCATTATCCAGAAAATCATCAACTATCGGGCGGCTCGGCGCGAGGCGCAGGTTTTTGATGAATCCTTCTGGTCAGGCAATCCGCTGGATGAGCTGTTCGAACAGATTGGCACGCAGCCGGACGGAAGCTCGGAAAAGATTTTCGCGGCTGGCATGATCGAATGGCGCAGGTCCCATCGCACCGATGGAGGGCTGATTGCCGGGGCAACTGCGCGTATCGACCGGTCGATGGATGTGGCGATCGCGAAAGAAGCTGAAACGCTGCAAAAGGGGCTACCGATCCTTGCGACGGTTGGCTCGACCGCGCCGTTTATCGGTTTGTTCGGCACCGTCTGGGGCATCATGAACGCCTTTATCGAGATTGCCGAGCAGCAGAACACCAACCTTGCCGTTGTTGCCCCCGGTATTGCCGAGGCGTTGCTGGCCACGGGTCTGGGTCTGTTGGCCGCGATCCCGGCGGTTATTTTCTATAACAAACTCAGCGCCGATAGTGACCGGATCGTCGGCGGGTACGAGGCGTTCGCTGACGAATTCGCGACCATCCTGTCGCGCCAATTGGATAGCTGACATGGGGGCTGCGGTTCAGCAATCCTCGGGGGGAACGGGCGTCGGCGCGGGCGGCGTCGGGGCCGCGCCCAGCCGATGGCCGAGATCAACGTGACGCCCTTTGTCGACGTCATGCTGGTGTTGCTGATCATCTTCATGGTGGCTGCCCCTTTGTTGACTGTTGGCGTTCCGGTTGATCTGCCCAAAACTGCGGCCAGCGCTTTGCCCGGTGACAACGAAGAACCGCTAACAGTGACGCTGACGGCTGACGGGCGGGTACAAATCCAGACCACGGATGTCTTGCGCGAAGAGTTGATTGGTAAACTGCGCGCGATCGCGGCAGAACGGAGCAGTGACCGCGTGTTCTTGCGCGCAGATGGCGCAATCCCTTACGCGCAAGTGATGCAGGTCATGGGCGCGCTGAATGCGGGCGGTTTTTCCAATGTCGGGCTGGTGACGGATACCGGCGGCCCGACACTGGACGAAGGTGGAGAGTGAGGCCGCGCGGTGGATACCGGCACCAAGATCTCGGCGATCGCCCACGTATCTCTGATCGGATGGGCCTTGTTCGGCGGCACCTTTCGGTCCGAGCCTTTGCCTATGGCCGTTCAGGATGTTTCCGTGATCTCGGCTGAGCAGTTCGCGGCGATGACCGCCCAACGCGAAGCGCCCGAGGTGCCGACACCCTCGTCCTTACAGCAGCCTGAAGAACCGCAAGATAACACGGCTCCCCCGGAACCTGTGGAAGAGGAACAGCCAACTTCGGAAGTTTCAGAGGCGGTTGAGCCTGAACCCGACGCCGCGCCAGAGGCGGTCGAGCCGTTGCCTGAGCCTGTTGAAGTGGAACAGCCCCCTGCGCTGGACCCTCCGCCTGACACTGAAATTGCGGCATTGCCGGTCCCGCCCGGCCCCGAGGCGCAGCCGCGCTCCGCGGACAAGGTCGCGCCCGAGCCGGTTGCCCCACCGCCGCCCGAAGCAGCTCCGGATGATATCGAAACACCGGCTGTGTCACTGGACGAAGGCGCAGAAATCCAGCAAGAGCAGCAAGATCAAACCGCCCCGGAGGAAGCCACGGATGAGATCGTGACCGAGGCTGAAGAGGCCAAGGAATACGCGCCCCGGTCGTCCCCGCGCCCTCAGGTCCGTCCAAGAAGGCCAACACCGCCAGCACAGACCGAAGTCGCTGAAACCGAAGAGCCAGAGCCACCGGCAGCCGACGAAAGCGCCATTCAGGACGCTCTGGCCGAGGCATTGGGTCAAGGCAACGAACCCTCTGGTCCCCCATTGACCAGTGGCGAGAAGGACGCGATGCGATTGGCCGTTTCGCGGTGCTGGAATGTTGGCTCTTTGTCAACGGATGCGCTGCAGACTGTTGTTGTCGTGGCGTTTTCACTGACGCCGGATGGTAAGGTGGTGGGCGGCAGTTTACGCATGATCGACAGTTCCGGCGGGTCTGCCGGGTCTGCGAGCCAGGCATATGAGGCCGCCAGACGCGCAATTCTGCGCTGTGGGGCAAAAGGATACGACCTGCCTGCTGACAAATACGCGCAATGGCAGGATATTGAGATTACATTCAATCCCGAGAGGATGCGGATCAAATGATGAGATTTCTGACCAGCTTGTTGCTGGGCCTGACGATACTGACGGCGCCTGCATATGCCCAGAACGGACCGCTGCGTCTGGAACTGGATCAGGGGATCATCGAGCCCTTGCCCTTTGCCGTGCCCAGTTTTGTCCCCGACAACGCGGCTGCGGCCCAATTCGCGCAGGACATCTCGCGGGTGGTTGCTGCTGATTTGACGGGAACCGGTCTGTTCCGTGAGATTTCATCGGATGCGTTCATCAGCCGGGTCAGCAGTTTTGATGCCCCGGTTCAGTTTGCCGACTGGAAGGCCATCAACGCCGAGGCGCTGGTAACCGGCGCTGTGAATGTGTCGGGCAATCGCCTGACAGTTCGGTTTCGGGTGTGGGATGTATTTTCGGGTCAGGAACTGGGTAATGGCCTACAGTTTGCAGGCACCACCGACGGCTGGCGGCGAATGGCGCACAAGGTGGCGGATCAGGTCTACAGCCGGGTGACTGGAGAAGGAGCCTATTTTGACAGCCGTGTCGCCTTTGTGTCCGAGAGCGGACCCAAGGACCAGCGACTGAAACGGCTGGCGATCATGGACTATGATGGCGCGAATGTGCAGTACTTGACCGACAGCGCCGCCATCGTGCTTGCCCCGCGTTTTTCGCCCACGGGCGACCGGCTGCTTTATACCAGCTATGAAACTGGCCAGCCACGCATCTATGTGCTGGACGTGGACCGCGTCCGCAGGACCGAGCTGAATACACCGGGCGGCACCATGAGCTTTTCGCCCCGTTTCTCGCCGGATGGACGCTCGATCGTGTATTCGCTGATTCAGGGTGGCAACACGGACCTGTGGAAGATGGATCTGGCGTCAGGGCAAAGTGTCCGACTGACGAACACACCTGCCATCGAAACCGCACCCAGCTATTCGCCCGATGGGTCGCAGATCGTGTTCGAAAGCGACCGCTCGGGTACGCCGCAGCTTTATATCATGCCCGCCAACGGTGGCGAAGCGACGCGGATCAGCTTTGGTCAGGGGCGCTATGGCACACCTGTCTGGTCGCCGCGTGGGGATCTGGTTGCTTTCACTAAGCAGAACAAGGGCCGTTTTCATATCGGTGTGATGCGCACGGACGGCAGCGAAGAACGCCTGCTGACCTCGTCCTTCCTTGACGAGGGGCCGACATGGTCGCCCAACGGTCGGGTTATCATGTTTACCCGCGAAACGCAGGGTGCAAGTGGTCGCGCGACGCTGTACTCGGTGGATATTTCGGGACGGAATCTGCGCCCGGTACGGACCCCAGATGGCGGAAGTGATCCGTCATGGGGGCCATTGCAGAATTGATCAGGGCAGGGGGTTGGAAAAGTTCACAAAAAAACTGCACTGTGATACAGAGACGGCAATAAACAGATAATATGACGAGGCACCTGAAATGAACGTATTGAGCAAAGTTTTGGCTTTGGGCGCGCTGAGTGTGATGGCCGCCTGTACCAGCAACGATCCTTCCGCACTGGGCGGTGGATTTGGCAGCGGCGCGAACGGGGCCATCGCGCCCGGTTCGCCAAGCGATCCGCGATCCCCGGCGTATTTCCAACAAACCGTGGGCGACCGCGTGCTGTTCTCGGTTGACCAGTCCACGCTGACACCGCAGGCACAAACAGTCCTGCAAGGGCAGGCGGACTGGCTTTTGGCAAACCCCGATTTTGTCGCAACCATCGAAGGACATGCGGACGAACAGGGCACGCGTGAATACAACCTTGCCCTTGGAGCGCGCCGCGCAAACGCGGCCCGCGAGTATCTGATTTCGCGGGGTGTTGCGGGTAATCGCCTAACGACGGTGAGCTTCGGCAAGGAACGCCCGATCGAGATTTGCAGCACCGAGGATTGCTATTCCAAGAACCGCCGCGCGGTGACGGTGCTGACCGGTTCAACCTTGGGGTAAGACGATGAGAATTGCAGGATGGGTTCTGGCCGCGGTGGTAGCGACCGCCGGAGTGGCACAAGCGCAGGATCAGCAGACTTTGGCCGATATCCGGCAAGAGCTAACGGTGCTGCACGTGGAAATTCAGCGCCTCAAGCGCGAGTTTTCCACAACGGGCTCCCCCGCGCCAAACCTGTCTGGCAGTTCAATTCTGGAACGCGTCGACGCGATCGAGGCTGAATTGCAACGCCTGACGCGGCAGACCGAGCAATTGAATCAACGGGTCCAGAATGTCGTCACCGACGGTACCAACCGGATTGGTGATCTTGAGTTTCGTCTGGTTGAACTTGAAGGCGGCGATCTGAGTACGCTGGGCGAAACATCGACCCTGGGCGGGGACACCGAGATCACCGCAGCGGCTCCGACCGTGACAACAGAGACACCGCTGATCGCCGAACAAGGCGAACTTGCCATTGGTGAACGCGCTGATTTTGACGCCGCTGCACAATCTCTGGCCGACGGTAATTTTCAGGCGGCGGCCGATCAGTTTGCGCTGTTTGAAACGTCCTACCCCGGAAGCCCCCTCGCACCAGAGGCCCACCTGAAGCGTGGACATGCGTTGCAGGGGCTGGGTGACACCCGCGAGGCTGCGCGCGCGTTTCTGGCCAGCTTTACGGGCGATTCCGAAGGCACGTTTGCGCCCGAAGCCTTGTTCGAACTGGGCGCGGCGCTTGGACGATTGGAGCAGATTGATCAGGCCTGCATAACCCTTAGCGAGGTTGGAGTGCGTTTTCCGGGTTCGGCTGCGGCCTCGGCTGCGACGCAGGAAATGGCTTCGCTGGGCTGTTCTTGACCGAAATTTCAGACATTTTGCTATCCGAGATCAGGGCGCGGCTGGGAGCAGATTTTCCAGCCCGTTTGGGCATTGCGGTGTCGGGCGGTGGCGACTCGGTCGCGTTGCTGCATCTATTGAAAGATATCGCCGGGCAAAAGCAGGTGGCGTTGTTTGTTGCGACGGTTGACCATGGACTTCGCCCCGAGTCCTCAACAGAGGCGGACTGGGTGGCACAGCAGGCAAAATCGCTTGGCGTGCCGCACGAAACTCTGATCTGGAACAACTGGGATGGCCGGGGAAACCTTCAGGACCGCGCGCGACAGGAGCGTTACGGGTTGCTGGCGGACTGGGCCCGCAGAAACGACTTGGGCGCGATTGCGCTGGGCCATACTGCAGATGATCAAGCCGAAACCATTCTGATGCGTCTGGGGCGGGCCGCGGGTGTGACGGGCTTGTCTGGAATGGCTGATTCAATCAAGCGGAACGGCGCGACTTTCCTGCGTCCGATGCTGGGCGTTACGGGCCTTCAGTTGCGCGACTATCTGACGGAAATCGGTGTGGACTGGATAGAAGACCCATCGAATCACGACATGAGATTCGACCGGATCAAGGCGCGGGACGCGCTGAAATCGCTTGGGGGCTTGGGAATTTCGGCCCAGTCTCTGACACGTGTTGCGCAAAATCTGGCGCGGGCGGATGAAGCTTTGGCGCTATATACGCAAGACTCGGCACGGCAGGTTCTTGTTGCGGATACGGGGGCCGTGTGCTGCGACCAAGCCGGATTCGCGGCTTTGCCTGCTGAGGTTCAGCGCCGGTTGGTGCTGGGCAGTTTGGCGTGGATTGCCGGACCCGGCTATCCCCCACGACACACAGCCAGCGAACAAGCAGTCGAGGCGATTGAGCTTGCAAAACCGGGCACGATTGGGGGCTGCATTCTGATCCCAAAGGGCAATAAAACGTGGATTTGCAGAGAGCTAAACGCCGTGAAGGAAATGCGCTGCGAAATTGGACAAGACTGGGATGACCGTTGGGTTTTGACCGGCCCTTCTGCGCCCAATGCAACGATTGCGCCATTGGGCGACGCAGGGCTACGTTCAGTGTCAGAGTGGAGGGCTCTTGGAAAACCCCGCGAGGTGCTGGTATCATCACCCGCAGTATGGGACGGCGAAACCCTTTTGTCCGCGCCTTTGGCAGGTTTTACGAACGGTTGGCAGGCAGAATTGACGGCGGAAAGGTCCGACTTTCATTCTTCGTTTTTATCGCATTGAACCTGCTTGAATCATCTCTATTTTATAGAGCAACCCGGCAGACCCCCACCTGCCGAAATCTTTTGGGAGATTTTCCTTGGGCAACGCTCGTAACATCGCCTTCTGGGTCGTTCTGTTTCTGCTGATCCTTGCACTGTTCAATTTGTTCAGCGGACCAGGCGGAACGCTTCAGAGCAATGAAAGAACTTATTCCGATTTCGTGACCGCTGTTGAAGGCGGCGAGGTCAAGAATGTGACGCTGGATGGTGAACAGATTCGCTATACCACGCAAAGCGGCGCAAATTATGTGACGATCAAACCGGGTGACGCCGAGGTCACCAAGCTGTTGATCGACGAAAATATTCCGGTGCGCGCTGAAAAGCAGCAGCAATCCGGGTTCCAGTCCTTCCTGATCACGCTTTTGCCATTCCTGCTTCTGATCGGTGTCTGGGTCTATTTCATGAACCGGATGCAAGGCGGCGGCAAAGGTGGCGCGATGGGCTTTGGCAAGTCCAAGGCCAAGATGCTGACCGAAAAGCATGGGCGGGTGACCTTTGACGACGTGGCCGGCATTGACGAGGCCAAGGAAGAGCTGGAAGAGATCGTCGAATTCCTGCGCAACCCGCAGAAATTCAGCCGTCTGGGTGGTAAAATCCCCAAAGGCGCGCTGCTGGTTGGCCCTCCGGGCACTGGTAAGACGCTGCTGGCCCGCGCGATTGCCGGTGAGGCTGGCGTGCCCTTCTTCACCATCTCAGGCTCAGACTTCGTCGAGATGTTTGTGGGTGTGGGTGCGTCTCGTGTACGCGACATGTTCGAACAGGCCAAGAAAAACGCACCGTGCATCGTGTTCATTGACGAGATCGACGCCGTGGGTCGCCATCGTGGTGCCGGCTATGGCGGCGGCAACGACGAACGCGAACAAACGCTCAACCAGTTGCTGGTTGAGATGGACGGGTTCGAAGCCAACGAAGGCGTGATCATTCTGGCCGCGACCAACCGTAAGGACGTTCTGGACCCTGCGCTGCTGCGTCCGGGCCGGTTTGACCGTAACGTGACGGTCGGCAACCCCGACATCAAAGGCCGTGAGAAGATCTTGGGTGTGCATGCGCGCAAGACGCCTCTGGGCCCTGACGTTGACCTGCGCATCATCGCGCGCGGTACTCCGGGCTTCTCGGGTGCGGACTTGGCGAACCTCGTGAACGAGGCCGCGCTGATGGCGGCGCGTGTAGGCCGTCGCTTTGTCACCATGGAAGACTTTGAGAACGCCAAGGACAAGGTGATGATGGGGGCCGAGCGCCGCTCGATGGTGCTGACCCAGGATCAAAAGGAAAAGACCGCCT
This sequence comes from Ruegeria sp. S263, assembly GCF_056780525.1. Classification (NCBI taxonomy): domain Bacteria; kingdom Pseudomonadati; phylum Pseudomonadota; class Alphaproteobacteria; order Rhodobacterales; family Roseobacteraceae; genus Ruegeria; species Ruegeria sp. S263. Next base: position 1,241,793 of record NZ_CM165558.1, read on the forward strand.
ATCACGAGGCCGGCCACGCCGTAGTTGGTCTGGAGCTGCCGCTGTGCGACCCAGTCTATAAAGCAACGATTATTCCGCGCGGCGGTGCGCTGGGTATGGTTGTGTCTTTGCCTGAAATGGATCGCCTGAACTATCACCGGGACGAATGTGAGCAAAAGCTGGCCATGACCATGGCAGGTAAGGCTGCCGAAGTCATCAAATACGGTGAAGACCATGTGTCGAACGGCCCCGCCGGTGACATCATGCAAGCCAGCCAGCTTGCGCGCGCCATGGTTATGCGCTGGGGCATGTCGGACAAGGTTGGCAATATCGACTATGCTGAAGCGCATGAGGGCTATCAGGGCAACACCGCTGGTTTCTCGGTCTCGGCCCATACAAAAGAGCTGATCGAAGAAGAGGTGAAACGCCTGATCCAGCAAGGATATGAGCGTGCGCACAAGATCCTCACCGACAAGAACGAGGCGTGGGAACGTCTGGCGCAAGGTCTGCTGGAATATGAGACGCTGACCGGCGACGAGATCAAGCGCGTTATGAACGGTGAATCGCCCAGCGAAGGTGACGACGAAGGCGGCAGCCCGGATGAGGGCGGTGCGCCAAGCGTCACGGCGATCCCGAAAACCAAGGTTAAGAAATCTCCGCCCGATGGTGGCATGGAGCCGGAACCGACCACTTAACGCTAAAACCCGAGCCAAGGCTCGGGTTTTTCTTTTCTTTCCGGCAAACCTGCCGGCTAGTTGCCCGAAGATTGTGGCGGTTATAGGGGGCAGAACATGCCGGTCCTGCGAGAAACAGAATTCACGGGTGAAATCGTTTGGCTGGGTCACGTTCAGGCGGGGCAGTCGATCCGAGCATCTGCCGTCCCTGAGATGTCTTTGGGTTTTGCAGGTGCAGCGGGCGAGCGGCATGAGGGGGTGAACCGTTCCTCTTGCGTGCGGATGAAGAATCTCTACCCACAGGGCACTGAGATCCGCAATGTGCGGCAATTGTCCGTGTTGTCCGAAGATGAGATGCAGGCGACGGCGGCTGAGATGGGGCTGGACGCGCTGGACCCCTCTTTTCTGGGGGTCAGCATCCTGTTGCGTGGAATACCGGACTTTACGCATGTACCGCCATCCTCGCGGCTTCAGGGGCCCGATGGCGTCACGATCACGGTAGATATGGAAAACCGCCCCTGCGTGATTCCTGGTCGCGAGGTCGAGTCCGATCTGCCCGGTCACGGTGCGGCGTTCAAGCCCGCAGCGAAGGGGAGGCGGGGTGTGACCGCATGGGTCGAGCGACCCGGTGTGTTGAAGCTGGGCGATCGTATGAAGCTGTTCGTTCCCGATCAGCGCGCCTGGGCACCTTAAGTCACAGGTTTTCCGATGGGAAACGATCAAAGTTACGTGACGCCATCCTGTAAGTGACGCTACGCCGTTTCGGGGCTTGATTATGTCGGAATCCACATTCATTGCCGGGGTTCACAACTGTATGGGTTGATCAGCGCCGACGCCCTGCGTTGGTTTTGCACGGCATTCAATCAGGGACCCTGCCCAATGAGCTACAAATCCGACATCGAAATCGCCCGCGAAGCGAACAAGAAGCCGATTCAGGAAATCGGCGCCAAGATCGGCATCGAGTCCGCCGATCTGCTGCCCTATGGCCACGACAAGGCGAAAGTCAGCCAAGACTTCATCAACTCGGTTCAGGACCGGGAAGACGGCAAGCTGATCCTTGTTACCGCGATCAACCCGACCCCTGCGGGTGAAGGCAAGACCACCACAACCGTTGGTCTGGGCGACGGCCTGAACCGCATTGGCAAGAACGCGATGATCTGTATCCGCGAAGCTTCGCTTGGCCCCAACTTTGGCATGAAGGGCGGCGCTGCAGGTGGCGGTTACGCGCAGGTTGTTCCGATGGAGGAAATGAACCTGCACTTCACAGGCGATTTCCACGCCATCACCTCGGCCCACTCTCTACTGTCGGCGATGATTGATAACCACATCTATTGGGGCAACGAGTGCGACATCGACATCCGTCGCGTTGCATGGCGTCGTGTGGTCGACATGAACGACCGTGCGCTGCGTCAGATCACTGCTTCGCTGGGCGGTGTGTCGAACGGCTTTCCTCGTGAGGCAGGCTTTGACATCACTGTTGCGTCCGAAGTCATGGCGATCTTGTGCCTGGCCAACGACCTAAAAGATCTGGAACAGCGACTGGGTGATATCATCGTGGCCTATCGCCGCGACAGGACTCCGGTCTATTGCCGCGACATCAAGGCCGAAGGCGCAATGACCGTTCTGCTGAAGGACGCGATGCAGCCGAATCTGGTGCAAACGCTGGAAAACAACCCGGCCTTTGTACACGGTGGTCCGTTTGCGAACATTGCACACGGCTGTAACTCGGTCATCGCAACCAAGACCGCGCTGAAAGTGGCCGACTATGTCGTGACCGAAGCGGGCTTTGGGGCCGATCTGGGTGCCGAAAAGTTCATGAACATCAAGTGCCGTAAGGCGGGCATTGCTCCGTCGGCTGTGGTGCTGGTCGCCACCGTGCGTGCGATGAAGATGAACGGCGGCGTGGCCAAGGCCGATCTGGGTGCCGAAAACGTCGACGCGGTTCAGGCGGGCTGCGCCAACCTGGGTCGTCACATCGAGAACGTGAAGTCGTTCGGCGTACCAGTTGTGGTTGCCATTAACCACTTTGTCACCGACACCGACGCTGAAGTGCAGGCTGTCAAAGACTATTGCGGTGAACACGGTGTCGAAGCGATCCTGTCACGTCACTGGGAACTGGGTTCAGAAGGCTCTGCACCGCTGGCTGAAAAAGTTGTCGAGATCGTCGAAGGCGGTTCCGCGAACTTCGCGCCGATCTATCCCGATGAAATGCCTTTGTTCGAAAAGATCGAAACCATCGCCAAGCGCATTTACCGCGCGGACGAGGTTCTGGCTGACAATAAGATCCGCAACCAGCTTCGCGATTGGGAAGAAGCGGGTTATGGCAATTTGCCGGTCTGCATGGCGAAAACGCAATATTCCTTCTCGACCGATCCGGCCCTGCGCGGCGCGCCCAACGGTCACTCGGTCCCGGTGCGTGAGGTTCGCCTGTCCGCAGGTGCCGGCTTCATCGTGGTTGTCTGCGGCGAGATCATGACCATGCCCGGTCTGCCCCGCAAACCGGCTGCGGAAACCATCTGCCTAAACGACGCAGGTGAGATCGAGGGCTTGTTCTAAGCCCCCAAATGAGACATCTCGTGGTCCGGGGACATCCCCGGGCCATGAGGAGACGAACATGCCCACTCTGACACCACCGCAGGACTGCAATTCAATGCAGGAATTGCGGGCTCAGATCGACAAGCTGGACCGTCAACTGATCGAGAAGTTGGTGGCGCGCGCGGGATTTATCGACCGTGCCTCGCAGTTGAAACCGGCCGAGGGGCTGCCCGCCCGCATTCCGGACCGTGTCGAAGAAGTGGTGCAGCGCGTGCGCGCAAGTTCGGACGATCTGGGCATGGACCCGGACCTGGCCGAGCAGATGTGGCGCATACTGATAGAGTGGTCGATTGCACGCGAGGAACGTGTTCTCGGCTCTGACTGACCGGGCGTTTCAAGCGCCCGCTCCGTTTTCAAGGAAGGGATGACAGGATGGTAGCCCAGGTTATTGACGGTAAGGCGTTCGCAGCAAAGGTTCGCGCGCAGGTGGCTGATCAGGTCACTAAGTTGAAAGAGGAAAACGGAATCACGCCCGGTCTGGCGGTGGTTCTTGTGGGTGAAGACCCCGCTAGCCAGGTTTATGTCCGTTCGAAAGGCAAGCAGACGGTCGAGGTCGGCATGAACTCGTACGAGCATAAGCTGGACGCCGAAACCTCGGAAGACGACCTGCTGGCGCTGATCGACAAGCTGAACACCGACCCGGCGGTGCATGGCATTCTGGTGCAGTTGCCGCTTCCCAAACATCTGAACGAAGACTTGGTGATCAACTCGATCGACCCGGCCAAGGACGTCGATGGGTTTCACATTTCGAATGTGGGTCTGTTGGGCACAGGCCAGAAGTCGATGGTGCCTTGTACCCCGCTGGGATGCCTGATGATGCTGCGCGACCATCATGGTTCATTGTCCGGAATGGACGCTGTGGTGATTGGCCGTTCGAACATCGTGGGCAAACCGATGGCGCAACTGTTGCTGGGAGATAGCTGCACCGTGACCATTGCGCATTCGCGCACCAAGGACCTTCCGGACGTTGTCCGCCGCGCCGATATCGTTGTGGCCGCCGTGGGACGCCCCGAGATGGTGCCGGGCGATTGGATCAAGGAAGGCGCAACCGTCATCGACGTGGGCATCAACCGGATCGAACGTGACGGCAAGAACAAGCTGGTGGGTGACGTGGATTATGCCAGCGCCGCGGAACGCGCGGGTGCGATCACTCCGGTTCCAGGCGGTGTCGGCCCAATGACGATTGCCTGCCTGCTGGCCAACACGGTGACGGCCTGCTGCCGTGCCAATGGTTTGTCGGAACCCGAAGGCCTGACGGCCTGACGGCCTGACGGTCGGGCCTCGGTAGTTTATAAGCTAAACATTTAGGCCGGTGAGCATGACGCTCATCGGCTTAAATGTTTCATTAGGATAAATTAAGTTTGTTCCCTCGGGGTTTGAATGTTCTTCGATCGGTGATATTTCATTTTTCCCAGCCAGTTACGATCTGATCTTGTTGTGGCTTGGTGTGTTGTGAAATGTGACTGTAGGTTTTGTTCGAACAAGCATGAAGACGACGCTTCGCTCAATTCTGGCCGAATTTACCTTGCAACGGGGCGTGGCAGGTTTGGTGTTCCTGCCCTTGTTGGCGATCGCGTTTCAACCGTTTCCGGGCATATCCCTGTCTTTCTTGCCGCGCCTCCTGTTTTGGTGTGGTGCTATGGCCCTTGCGTTGGCGTTGACGTGGTTCGTTAGAAAGCTGTTTTTCGAATACCTTTCATTTGTCGAGTTCCGAGGGCGTGATGTTGCCCAAGTCGCCTTGGTCTTCGCCCTGTTCGTGCCGTCAGTCTGGTTGTTCGCCTGGCTTCTGCTTGCTGCCCAAGGGGAACAGGCGCCGGGAATTCTTTCGGTTGCGTCTTATGGCGGTTTGTTCGCAACCGGCCTTGTTTTGGTGCGAAGCAAACCTTTGGAAACCAGCCCGGATCAGGCCCCAGAACCTCAGAAACCACGGCTGCTGAACAGGTTGCCACATTCTTTCCAAGGTCAGGTGTTTCGGCTGGCGGTTAGGGATCACTCGGTTGACGTCGTAACGTCCGAGGGCACATTTACTATTCGGTCCCGGTTTACTGACGCAATTGCCGAAATGGAGCCCGTAAATGGCCATTGCACGCATCGCTCGCATTGGGTGGTCGACGCGGCCGTGTCCGGTGTTGAACGGCAGGGCGGCAAGATTTTCCTGCGGCTCAAGAACGGCGAGCTTGTTCCAGTAAGCAGGAAATATAAGCCTGAGTTGGAATGTGACGGTATCATCCAATAGGACGTCACCGTGGCATCGGGATCATCCGCGCGTGGGTGCCTGTCAAAATCGCTATCGCATCATCTTGCATCAGGTCGCATAGAACCTCGGCAGTACTGTAAAGCCCACCCGTATACGTTCCGTAAGCGGGTAAAATCAGCCGCTCACTGTCGGTCAGAAAGGCTGGTCTGGTGATGGAACTACCGCGCGCCCGAAGACGCGCTTTGGGGTGGTAGTGGCCGGAAACTTCGGCCTTGGCGTTGGGCTGCGCGATGTGGCGAAAGATCAAAGGCTCAACCTCAAACTCGGCCAGATGGCTACCGCCCAGTTCGACGGGGCCGGGGTCGTGATTTCCTTCGATCCAAATCCAGCGCCGCCCCGCCTGCAACGTTGTAATCCGGATCTTTTCCTCTGGGTCCAAACCAATTAGAGACTCCAGATCGTCAAAGCTGTCGCCTAGGCAGATGACAGTTTGGGCATTGGTCCGCGCGATATCTGCGGCCAAACGTGACAGTGTGTCCCGGCTGTCATAAGGCGGCAGCGATGGCCCGCCCAGACGCGCTAAACGCTCTGATTTACCAAGATGCAGGTCAGAGACACATAACAGGCCTTGATCCGGCCACCACAATGCCCCGGATCCCATCGCACAAAGGCTTTGACCGGCGAAGGAAAATGTCAGGTCGTTCATGCTGTGTTCTTTGCAGAGTTTAAACCTGTTGTGCAAGAGGGTTTATGCAGGGTCCAACCCTGCCTCTTGTAACAGGCGCAGGCTTTCTTCCTCCAACAATCGTTCTTCGGCGGCTCCTTTGACGGGTACTTTTCCAACCTCCAGAAACAAAGGCGCGGCCAGAGGCGAAACACGATCCAGACGCAAAAGGTCGACCCGGTTGCCGATGCGCTCGATCATCGCTTCGATCCGTCCAAAATCCACCAAACCACGCATGGCCTCTTCCCGAGTGATTTGCATTAACAGGTGCTCAGGATCGTATTTCAGAAGCGTGTCATAGAGGATATCCGAGGAAAACGTCGCCTGCCGCCCGCTTTTGCGCTGGCCGCCTGTGTTGCGTTCGATCAGCCCGGCAATTGTTGCTGACGCTCGAAAGGTTCGTTTCATCACGGCGTTTCCGGCCAACCAGACGTCTAGCCCTTCTCGCAAGGCCTCAATTTGGAACAAGGGGCTGGGGTCGGTCACCGCGTCCAGCCCCCAAATCAACGTCGCGTAGTCGGTGGCGACAAAACCCAGTGGGGCGAGGCCCGTTTCCTCCATCCTTTTTGTCAGCAGCAGCCCAAGCGTCTGTTGTGCGTTTCGGCCCGCAAACCCGTAGACACAAAGATGTTCGCGCCCGTCACTGGGAAAGCTTTCGATCAACAGCCTGTCGCGTTGCGGTAATCGGGATATGTCGCGCTGCAGGGCCAACCAGTCGGCGGTATGCGCAGGCAATTGCGGCCAGTCCGCTTGGGCGAACATGCGCAGAATGCGGTCGCTCAACTGCGTGGAGGTGGCAAATTTGGTTCCGGAAAATGTTGCGATCTTTGGCTTGCGGTTTGCTTGGCGGCTGACCTCGACCGTCATGTCGCGTAACCCTTCGTATCGCACGATCCGTCCACCGATCAGGAACGTATCACCGGGGGTCAATGAGGCGGCAAAAGCCTCTTCAACCTCACCCAGTGGTTTTCCGCCGCGATTGCGCCTGAGCCGAACTTTCAGCGTGTCGGTGTCCTGAATCGTCCCGAGATTCATGCGAATACGCTGCGCGGCACGCGGGTCACGCAGTTGCCATTTGCCATCAGGTCTTTGTTGCAGGCGTTGCCAGCGATCATACGCGCGCAGGGCATAGCCTCCGGTCGCGCAGAAATCCAAACAGGCATCGAACTCAGTCCTTGCAAGTCGAGCGTAGGGGCCAGCCGTCGTCAGTTCCTGAAACAACGCGTCCGCCTCAAATGGGGCAGCAGCCGCAGCGATCAGGATATGCTGGCACAACACGTCCCGCGGCCCTGCCCCCCGCGGCTCTCCATCCAGATCGTGCGCTTTGGCGGCTTCCAGCGCAGCGATGCATTCGACCACTTCAAAGCGGTTGGCGGGTACAAGCAGGGCCTTGGACGGTGCGTTATACCGGTGATTGGCCCGCCCGATCCGCTGCACCAGCCGTTTGACGTTCTTGGGTGCACCGATCTGGATCACCAAATCGACATCCCCCCAATCGATCCCCAGATCAAGGCTGCCCGTGCAGACAATTGCACGCAGATCGCCGCGTACCATCGCAGCCTCGACCCGTTCACGCTGTTGCCGGTCAAGGCTGCCGTGGTGAATGCCAATTGGCAAGCCGTCTTCGTTGGCGAGCCACAGGTTGTGGAAGAAAATTTCGGCCTGCGCGCGGGTGTTGTGAAAGATCAGCGTCGTCTTGTGCTGGTTGATCTGCTCAAGCACAGCCGGGATGGAATAGGCTGCACCACCGCCTGACCACGGCGGCATTTCCTGCGTTTTAAGCATTCGGATGTCAGGATCCGGGCCGGGGTCAGCCTGAACAACAGGGCAGGGGTCAGGGTGACGGGCCAGAAATCGCGCGATGGCGTCCGGGTCTTCAACGGTGGCGGACAGTCCCACGCGGCGCAATTCTGGGCAGAAGCTTTGCAGTCGCGCCAGCGCCAACATCAACTGGTCCCCGCGCTTGCTTTCGGCCAACGCGTGGATTTCGTCAACGATTACGCGCTGCACGCCTTGGAACATCCTTGGCGCATCTTCATAGGACGTCAGCAGCGCCAGACTTTCCGGGGTGGTCAGCAGAATATGCGGCGGGTCGACACGCTGGCGCTTTTTCTGTGTGGCCGAGGTGTCTCCCGTCCGGTCTTCGATGCGAATTTTCAACCCGATGTCATCCGCCGGGCCGCGCAGGTTGCGCCGGATATCAGCGGCCAGCGCCTTGAGGGGCGAGACATAAATCGTGTGAAGTCCGGCATGATCCCGCGCCGCCAAATCGGACAGGGTCGGCAGGAAGCCAGCCATGGTCTTGCCACCACCCGTGGGCGCAATTAGCAGGGTTGCCGGATCAGCGGCCCGGTCGAACATTTCTTGCTGATGCGGATGGAAGGACCAGCCTTTGGCGGTGAACCAGTCGGTGATCCGGGCGGGAATCTGCGTCATACGCGCAGATTACTCGGCCCGGCCCCGAAATGGCACGGCGTTATTTGACGATTTTCTCGTCCTTGACGAACATGTTGGCCCAGGCGCGGTCGATCAGGTCGGGGCTCATCTGATAGGGGATGCCCTCGAATTCACAGATTGAGATCATCTGATCGATCAAGAAGATGGGCTGATAGTTCGCGTAGATATTGTTGATGGTCGGGTATCTGACTTTTAGCAGGTGCACCAGGGCGGCCTCATCCAACGGCATACCGCGTTTACGGGCAACCATGGCAAAGATTTTCAAGAAGTTCTCCTGGTTTGGACCGTCGATCTTGATCTTGAAGAAAATCCGGCGGAGGGCCGCTTGGTCGAAGATTTCATTCGGGTGGAAGTTGGTCGAGAAGATAACCAGCGTGTCAAAGGGGACTTCGAATTTCTCACCCGATTGCAGGCCGAGGATGTCCTTGTTTTCTTCCAATGGAACAATCCAGCGGTTGATCAGCGCCTGTGGCGGTTCAGCCTGACGCCCAAGGTCGTCCACGATAAAGATGCCACCAGTCGATTTAAGCTGCAGCGGGGCCTGATAGGTCCGCGCGGTGGGGTTGTAGACCAGGTCCAGCATGCTGAGCGAGAGTTCACCGCCAGTCACAACAGTCGGGCGTTCGCATTGAACATAGCGCGTGTCGAACCGTTTGCGGCGGCGCAAACTATTTGGATCGTCGGCTTCTTGTTCGATCGCGGTATGCACGATCGGGTCGTAGACGGTGATCACCTGACCGGCATATTCAATGGCGCGCGGGACATACACGCTGTCCCCCAAAGCATCACGAATACCGTTCGAGATTGACGACTTACCGTTACCGGGGGGGCCATACATGAGGATCGACCGACCCGCGCTGACCGCAGGGCCCAGATGATCCAGAAGGCTGTCGGGAAGAACCAGATGCCCCATGGCTCCGGTCAGTTGATCACGCGTGACCTGAATGTTCCGGATCGACTGGCGCTTGACCTGTTCGCGGTACACATCCAGCGGGACCGGCATTGCGCCAAAATATTCCGACTGGCTTAGCGCGTCCAAGGCACGTGCCTTGCCCGCATCCGTCAGTTGGTATCCCATTTCGTTGCCACTGTTCGCGTTCAGCGTACCGGTTGCCTCAAGAAGCTTTTGTTCGCGCGCGATGTCGATCAATTCCTGCGTTACCGAACCGGGCAAACACACTGCCGCGGCAACCTCGGACACAGTATCCACGTTTTTGCGGAAAATTGTCTTCAGCAGGATGTCCCGCATCATGACGATGGGAAGCTGCATTTCACCCAACCCTTTGGGGGCAGGAGGGGCCATTACCGTAGTCGTCTGCATATTCATGAGCGTCGCCCGTCTTATCCAGTATTCACGCCAATTGCCCGATGCCGGGCCACTTGCGGAAAATCTGGTCCTGCTTTGTGTCATCACCAAGGCAGGGAAAAGGCGGTCTGATGATAGTTTACGACCCGTAAACAGTCCCCAACATCATATAGATGGCCAATCCGCCGCCCAGCGAAAAGCCCATTGGGAACTGCTTGGCGCGGTTCCAACTCTCCCAATCAGGAGCAATGGTTCTAAGGGCTGTGTTTCTGGCAAGCCGGTGGGTTACAAACGCGGCCAGTGTCGTGGATACCAGGATCATGGTCGCTGTCATGTAATCCCCCGGCCAGATAAATGCAGAAGCCGCCGCCAGAAATTTGGCGTCGCCAGCCCCCATAAGGCCCGCCGCGTTGAAGAAGATTCCAAGGATCAGGACAACCACGATATGCAGCAATTGCCAAACATACGGGGGCAACGTGATGGTAAACGGGCCGACCCAACCAGTGGTCCATTCGGTTGACCAAGGCGGCAGAACAAACAGACCTACGACAACAAAAACCAAGGCCAGCGTGATCACCGCGTGGTTCTTGATCAGCATGTCACGCAAGTCTGTGAAGGCCACGTAAAAGCAGATCGGCAGAACAAACGGTAAGAACCAGCCCGCGGCAAGTGCGGGAATGCTCATCAATCAGGCTTCCTCGAGCGCCCGGAGCGAGCGGACAGCTTCTTCGAAATGCTGTGGATGCGTCGCGATCGCTTCACGGAACAGGTTCTTGGCCGTCGTGACGTCACCCTGCTTGACCGCAGAAATCCCCATCGTATTCAGCAACATAGCACGTTCCGCCTGCGTCAGGGGGACAACAGGCATGCTGTAGTTTCCCTGTGCCGCACGCGCCAGAACAAGGTTGTTCTTGGCAGTAAACAAAGTGTTGTCCTGACGAATGGCTTCTGTGAACAGACGCTCGGCCTCTTCGAATTCGCCACGAGACAGCTTGGAGTATCCCCAGTTGTTCATGACGCTTCCGGGGCGCGTGGTCAGCCCGACAGCAGTTTCATAGAAATGATCCGCACGCTTCCAATCTTGTTTGGAATCCGCAACGACAGCCTCGAGGCGGTAGCGCTTGAAGCTTTCGTACGTTGGCGGGATGGAATCCAGAACCGTTTTTGCCTGTGTCCAGTTGCCCGAACGCACAAGCGCGTCGGCATATTCGACCTTGTCGACGTTGGCCGCACCTTTCATGGTTGTCACTTTTTTCCATGCGGCGGCTGCTTCGGTCGTGCGTTTGGCGCGTGCCAGCGAAATTGCCAAACCGCGCTGCAGGTCGATACGGCCGGGATTCTTAGCAGCCGCACCTTGGAAATAGGTCACAGCCTCATTCGGGTCGGCCGCCGTCAGCAGAACTTCGTTCAGGTTTGTCTCGTCGATGACGTTCACTTCCTGATACGTCTTCGCGACCTTTTCCTCTTCGGTTTCTTTTTCACAGGCAGACAGGGTCAGCCCGCACAGAACCATTGCCGGAATCAAGAATTGTTGGCGCATTTTGCGTCCCTTACTGCTCTTGCCTAAGTTACGGGAGCTTGCGCAGCTTGAATTGCCCGTCGCCTTGCTGCTCCAGTGTGTATTCTTGTTCTTCGGGTGTAGTATTAACAGGATTTTCCATTTTTGCGAGTGCTAAGCGAAGATTGTCGCGAATTGCGTCACTTTCGCCATTGTCCAATGCAAAGGCGCGCCGAAAGACCTGCGCTGCTTCGGGGAATTCGCCTTTTTCCACCAGAATAACGCCCAGATTATTCCACGCCACCGGCCAGTCTGGTTCATCGGCGACGGCACGACGCAGCAGGGTTTCAGCCGGCTTGAGCTGCCTGAGGCCAAGGTTTGCGGTGCCCATCGCCGCCATGATTTCCGGTGTCATACCTTGATCCAGGGCCGCGCGGGCAAATGAATCTAGCGCCAGGTCATATTCTCCGGCCACCAAAAGGCGATTGCCCACAACCAACGGGTCTTCAACTTGCCCCTTCGGATCAATACCCGGTGGATCCAACTGGTCCGAAACGCTGGTTTCCGTGCAAGAGGCCACCATGGTCATCACCATAGCGGCCCCTAGTGCGCGGCGAATCCCGAGTTGGACGCACCTGCTTGTTGAAATCATAGGGCTGAAGGCTCCCCTAGTTGCCACCTGCGAAGTCTGCGATGCCCTTTGCCGAAGGTCCAACAAGAATGACCAGCAACGGCGGCACCGTCAGCATCATTGTGGCAAGTGTCATTTTGGTTGGCAACTTGTTAGCGGCCTCTTCCGCGCGCATCACGCGTTTGTCACGCATTTCGCTGGCGTAAACCCGCAAAGCCTCGGCAATTGACGTACCAAAGGTTGCCGATTGGATCATCACCGTAACGAAAGAGCTGACATCCTGCACCCCACAGCGCGTGCCAAAGTCGCGCAGGACGGTGTCTTTATCCTTACCTGCCTTAAGCTCGTAGGCAACGACTTCGAATTCCTGTGCAATATCAGGGTAGGAAGCTTTCATTTCAGTTGCCACTCGGACGATGGCCTGGTCCAGAGACTGCCCGGCCTCAACGCAAACCAGCATGAGGTCCAGCGTATCGGGGAAACCGGCAACGATCGCCTCTTCCCGCTCGGCTACGCGGCGTGTGATCCAGTAGCGCGGCAGGAAATAGGCTGCGGTTGCCGGAATGATCACACGAATTGCCATTTGCGAGGGTGTGAATTCCTCGTCCCCGGCCAGCACTGTCACCAACATCACACCGATCAGGATACCGACGATCCCCAGCGCGAATTGGGCAAAGTGAAAGAATCGGACGGCATCCTTTGAGTGATATCCGGCCTGACGCAGCTTAAGCTGCATGGCCGACAGTTCTTCTTCGTTTTGCGGTTCAAGAAATGTCGCAAACTTTTCAAGCTGTTCGTTGCGACTTGCATTACGCAACTTGTCCCGCTTTTCCTTTTTGCCCTTCTTCGGAGCCGCGTTAGATCGCTGAAGCTTTTTAAGAGGATCTTCGGGCTGATTGATCATCAGCGGAACCGCAACCAGGATCATAAAGACCCCCAGCACGCCGACGACGATCAAGGGCCCGAATTCACCCAGGTTATCTTTCAGCAGGTCGTTAATTTGAGCCAAGAACTCCATGATACTTACCTCAGACCTTAATGTTTGTGAGAATGCGCATGACGATCAGGTTCAGCGTCAGCATGATCCCAACGAAGAAACAGCCGGGAATGAACCATGCGTGGTCCAGAACATCGTCATAGTAACCCGGGTCTTTCACCAGAATGAAAATCAGACAGAAGACCGGGAAACCGGATAGGAACTTGCCGGACCATTTTGCCTCGGCAGTGATTGCCTTAACGCGGCGGAACAGCCGAAAGCGCGCCCGGATCACCTGGGCCAGACCAGCCAGAATTTCGGCAAGGTTACCACCTGATTGCTGCTGAATTCCCACGGCCACAGACAAGAAGCGCAAGTCCTGCATATCCAGACGCTCGGCCAGGTCCTTCAGGGCTTCGCCGACGTCGCGACCATAGGCACACTCGTCTGCAATCACGCCGAATTCGGTGGCCAGAGGATCCTGAACTTCGTTTGCAACGATCTGGATCGTAGACACAAAAGGGTTACCAACGCGCAGCGAACGCACCATCAATTCCACGGCGTCAGGCAACTGCTCTTCCAGCAGGGCCATCCGTTTCGACGCTTTGTGGTTCACCCATGCATAGACGCCACCGACACCGATTGCGATCGAGATTGCAATGCGAAGGTAAGTGTCTGTTGCTGTGCCGATACTCAGCCCAACAAACGCAAACCCCGACAACAATGCCATTATCACGATCAACTGATGGGGTGAAAATGCAATCGCTGCTTTCTGCGCCTTGTCAGCCAGCAGAGAATAGAGCGGGATGCTCTGGGTTTTCATGTGCTGCTGCATTTCTTTCCGCAGCTGCTCAAGAACCTGTTCGCGCCCGACACCTTTATCCAGCATGTCCAGGCGCCGGTTGACCCGGCTGTTCAGACTGATGGATTTGCCGAATGCGACAAGATAGATACCTTCGACCAACGCCAGAACAGCGACGAAGATAACAACATAGATAAGGGCCTCAAACGGCAGTTGCATATCTGGCTCTCCTTACATCGTCGTTGGTTCGTAAATGGACGGGGGCAGGTCAAAGCCCCACAAACGGAAGCGTTCTGAAAAGTGGCTGCGAACGCCGGTTGCTGTGAAATGACCAATGATCTTGTTGTCTGGGGTCAATCCAACGCGTTGAAATTTAAAGATTTCCTGCATCGAGATCACATCGCCCTCCATGCCGGTGATCTCGGTGATCGAGGTCATCCGGCGCGAGCCGTCCTGTAGGCGGCTGGCCTGTACGATCAGGTTCACAGCAGATGAAATCTGGCTGCGGACCGCCTTGATGGGCATTTCGATACCGGCCATTGCGATCATGTTTTCCAAACGTGAAATACCGTCGCGGGCCGAGTTGGCGTGGATCGTAGTCATCGAGCCGTCGTGACCGGTGTTCATGGCCTGCAGCATGTCGATGACCTCGGCGCCACGCGTCTCGCCCACGATGATGCGGTCGGGGCGCATACGCAGGGCGTTTTTCAGACAGTCGCGCGGGCTGACTTCGCCTTTGCCTTCCACGTTCGGTGGGCGGCTTTCCATCCGGCCCACGTGGGTCTGTTGCAACTGAAGTTCCGCGGTATCCTCGATGGTCAGGATACGTTCGGCATCGTCGATAAAGCTGGACAGGGCGTTCAGCGTTGTCGTTTTACCGGAACCCGTACCGCCAGAAACGATGACATTCAGGCGGGTTGAAACCGCTGCCTGCAGATAGGCGGCCATTTCTTCGGTGAACGCTCCGAAATTGACCAGATCGTCAATCCCCAGTTTGTCCTTTTTGAACTTACGAATGGAAACCAAAGAACCATCAACGGCAATCGGAGGAACCATTGCGTTGAAACGCGAACCATCGGCAAGACGGGCGTCAACATATGGGTTGGATTCATCTACGCGACGACCCACAGCGGACACGATCTTGTCGATAATCCGCATCAGGTGCTTTTCATCTTTGAACGTGATGTCGCTGATTTCCAGCTTGCCCGCACGCTCAACAAAAATCTGCTGAGGTCCGTTTACCAGGATATCGTTGACCGTATCGTCTTGCAGCAACGCCTCCAAAGGACCAAGTCCTGTAACTTCGTCGTACAGTTCCTTGGTAAGCTGCGATCTGTCCTCGCGGTTTAGAACGATGTTCTTGAGTTCCAGAACTTCGCTGGCAATTGCGCTAATTTCAGCGCGCAGTTCGGATTCGCCTGCGTTTTCAAGCGCCGCGAGGTTGAGGTTTTCAAGAAGTTCGCGGTGCAACTCGATCTTGATCTCGCCAAGGCGCTCTTTGCGTTTGCGCTCGCGATCAGAGGCTGCAGGCTCTGCTGCCTTCTTTTTCACAGGGCGACGCGCGACGGCATTCGCGGAAGGGACCTGTTCAGCAGCGGGTTTGGGCGCTGCGGCTTGCGCTTGTTCCGCCGGTTGAACCGGCTGCGCTTCGGGCTGTTTCTTGTATCTTGAAAACACGGCGGCTCTCCCTTTGGGATTGTGTTATGCGGCCTCGGCGCTGCTGCTGCCCAGGCTGTGAAGAGATTTCGCAAGCTTCGCAATTTCACGACGTAGCGGGTTCTTGGCGGCAGAACTGGCCAGCGGCAGACCATGGTCGCCACTTTGCATCACCGGCTTTCCGCCATCGGGCAATTGCAGGTCGATCGAAATGCCAAGGCTCTCGCCCATGCGTTTGATCCTGCTTTTTCCGTTCAGATCCGTGAATTTAGGCGCACGGTTCATCGCAAAACGCAGCTTGTTGAATGGAAGCTCTTCGGCTTGAAGTGCCCGTTTCAGGCGCAAAGCGTTCTGCGCGGACCGCATATCCAGTTCAATTAATGCGAAATACACATGTGCAGCTTGCAGAACGGTTTCGGACCACTGAACCAGTGTTGTGGGCATGTCCACAACCACATAGTCAAAGTGCCGGCGTGCCGTATCAATGACGCGCTGAATATCCTCTGATGTGATCAGATCCAGCGGGACCATATCAGACGGTGCCGTCAGGACCTGCATTTTTTCTTCATAAGTTTGAAGGGCTTGCGAGAACACGTCATCGTCCATTGACGCCGTGTCCGAGAGCATCTCAAAAACAGTTTCCCGGCGCGGCAGATCCAGATAGGTCGAAACAGTGCCGTATTGCAGGTCCAGGTCGATCAGGCAGACAGACGGGGCCTCTTTTTCCGAAATCGAAGCCAGCTCCCAAGCCAGGTTTACCGCCAGAGTCGTCGATCCGACGCCACCGGCCAGACCGTGGGTCACAAACAAAGCGCCTTCTTTTGATTCGCCCTGCGCTAGCGAAACGGCCGCTTCCTGCGCCAAAACGACCGGGTCGGGCTTGTTCATACGCTCGATTGCTTCCTGCAACTCGCCTTCTGGCAAAGGGTAGGGGACAAATTCATCCGCGCCCTTGCGCAGCAACTGGTGCAATGAAGCTGGCGTCACGTCCTCGGCAATCAGGACAACTTTGATCTTCTTTTCCTTGGCCTGCGTGATGATCTCACCCATCAGGGTAAGGTTGTCTTCGTCTTCGCCGTCAATAGCTAGGGCAACGAACTCAAGGTGATCGGCTTCAGGCTGTCCAAAAAAGGCCAAAGCCTCGGCAAACCCCAAGTCGCCCCAACGCTCACCCAAAGCGGCTTCCATGTCTTCGATCAGAAGATCAAAATTCTGGACGTCCCGGCTTATTGTGCAGGCCAGAATAGCGGTTTTATCATCTTGCGTCGTTGCGCTGGTCATTAACACAGTCCTCGTCGAGAGGGCAGCAACCTTCGCGAACCAAATGGTCCGGTCAGGCTTCTGTTGCCCTGTTGCGGCCTTATCCGGTCGCAGTTCACCCAATTGTTGAAAATGTGGCTTGGAACTTAGGCAAGAATTAGGCGCAAAAGAACCAATTGTTGGGAATTGGGCGACGATGTCGCCCAATTCAAAAGATTATTCAGAGATGTCTGTCGCGTCTACATCAGTGATGTAGCTCAGGTTGGTCGCGCTCTCGACATACTCGCGATAGATGACTTCTGCGTACTTGCCATCCAACAGCTGAGGTGCGCGATCAACAAAGCCTGAAACCTCTGTAACCGTACGCCGGTTGCGGCGGTCTCTGTTCGGCGTGTCGATCAAGGGTCGAGTTTTGCCAAAGGAAACAACGGCTTCCAGTCGCGACCGCGAGATGCCCTGACGTGTCAGGAAGGCAACCGCTGCGTCTGCACGACGCTGGCCGAGGCTTTGGTTGTAGGACTGGGATCCAACAGCATCCGTATGACCGTAAACGCGGAAGCGCGCTTCGGGGAACTGTTTGATCCAGTCTGCCTGCCGCAGCAGGATGCGCTGTGCGCTGGCATCCAACTGCGCGCTGTCAAAGGCAAAGTTGATCTGCGTTGGAACTTCGGCTGCGAACCTACGGCCCAGGATTTGGGCATATGTCAATTCGCCAGTCATGACTTGCGAATTGTTCAGAGTCGCATTTCCGAACGCACCTTGGTCAACTTCATATCCGGCCTCACGCGTACATGCGGCGACAGCGACCGAAAGACCCAGTGTGATGATCCACTTCTGCATTGGTCCTATCCTCCTTATCATTCCAGCACGTAGCCGTATGAGCTACCGAAGTCTTGCTTGGCGACTTCAGACGCACCACCGGAACCCAGACGTTCGGTTCTTGCGGTCCGGCCGTTGATGAACAGATCGAACTCGCTTGGCGGTTTGACCCGATCCGTCGGCAGAGCAAGAGCTTCACCGCGAGTCGGCGACACCAGGTGTGCGGTTACGATGACGACGAGTTCGGTTTGCTGACGCTGATATTCGGCGCTGCGGAACAGGGCACCAAGAACGGGGACGTCGCCCAGCCACGGCACCTGGTTGTTCAGGTCCGCAAAGTCGTCTTGGATCAGGCCCGCGATTGCAAAGCTTTCACCGTCGCGCAGTTCGACCGTTGTTTTGGTCCGACGTGCAACGAACGAAGGAACATTGTTACCTGCAATCGTAAAGTCCGAGTTATTGTCGATACTTGAAACAGATGTGCCCATCTCAAGGTTGATCAGATCACCGTCCACAACGCGCGGAGTAAAGATAATCTGAACACCGAAGGCCCGATACTCGATCGCGATGTTGCCGTCATCGGCAGGGACCGGAATTGGTACTTCGCCACCCGCGAGGAACTCAGCTTCCTGCCCGGACAGGGCAGACAGGTTGGGTTCCGCCAAGCTGCGCGCCAGGCCCTTTGCCTCAAGTGCTTCCAACAACAGGCGAACTTGCGTCGAACCGGCACCAAAACCGAACAGGATCGCGCCTGTGTTGGTCTGAGACACCGGAATGTTGTTGTTGATCGCGTTTTGTAGCGACAAAGCGTTGTTCAAGGTGTTGAAACCACCCGTTACGTCGCTACCGCCAAAGCCCAGCGATGCTGTAAGGCTTTTTGCGACTGAACGGCTCATTTCGGCGAAGCGTACCTTCAGCATGACCTGCTGAACGCCGCCAACCGACATCAGGTTCGAAACACGCTCGGGCGCGTAGCGCTCTGCCAGTTCCAGTGCCCGGGCCAGTTTGGCCGAGCTGGAAACAGTGCCGGACAGCACGATCCCGTCATTTGCCGTGCGGACCTCGATCGGTTCGCTTGGCAGGATCTGCCGCAGACGCTCTTTAAACTCCGAAACGTCCGGAGATACGCGGACGCGAACGTTGGCAAGCAAGTTGCCCGCCCCGTCAAACAGCGTCAGGGTGGTCAAGCCGGGGGCTTTACCCAAAACATAAATCGTGCGGTCCGAAAGCGACGAAATATCAGCAATGCCGGCGTTGGCGATGCTGAGTTCGGCAAACGGTTCCTCACTCTCTACGACAATGGCGCGGTTCATCGGGACATCGAGCGTTTCCGCCGTACCCTTCTTAACCACGCGCAAACTTTGAGCCCAGGCGGCATCGCCGACGGAACTCATTACAAGCGCCAACCCCAAAAGGGTCGCGCTAATCCAAGATTGTATTTTCATGTGACCTGCCTCTCCGATCACGCCTCGTTGTAGGTCTAGTGCCTTATGCCAGTTAACACTGCGCGACTTGTGAATTTATTGCAATAATCAATGGTTTCTGGAATTTTCCTTATGTGGATAATGCGCAACATCCAAAATAACACAAGCCGCGCAAGATGCGCGGCTTGTACGTCTAAATCGCTGATTTGGCGTCAGTTTGTGCAGGGAATCACTGTTTTCACGATCTCTCCTCCGCGCCGGGTATTTACCGTGCAAACTTCTTCCTGGACTTGCACCGGAGCAGGGGCGGCTTCTTTGATTCCCAACAGCTTTCTCTGGTCCACTTCAACCGCGCTTGCGACGGTTTCGTCCTGAACTCCTACCAGTGCCAGAGACAGTCGACCTGTGTTCTGCGCCTGTGCCAGGGCAGCAATTTGTTCAGGCGTCGCCGCGACCGTGACGGTGCGCGCGATGGTTGCACCTGTTAGGTCGGAGCCCGCCTTTTGGTCAACCGCGATAAGTTCAATGTTGGTTTGAATCAGCCGCGTGATTTCACCGCTGTTGCCAGCGATTGCACCACTCACCGATCCCGTCCAGTAAACGTCGACATTGTCACCCGGACGCAGGAAACCCGATACACCCGATGCAACATCAACACTGATTGCAAAAGCGCGTTTCCCTTTTTCAATACGCGAAGTCAGGCCAGCCGATTCTCCGGGCTTGGTCACCTTGACTTCCATCAGGGCTTCGTCCTTTTCCATTGCTCTCAGGACAAAGCGGTCGCCTTTTTTGTCTTCGGGAAACAATTCCGCCAATCCCAAAAAGGTGCCTTCGGGAATCGCATCTTCGGGCCACTGCACAACGCGAATGTCTTCCTCGGTCAGGCGCTCGCCGTATTTCAGCGCGCGGTTCGAGACCAAGACGTCAATTGTTGTGATTGTCTTTACATTCGCAAGCGCGTCCTGCGCGGCGCGCTTCTCTTTTTCAAGTTCAGCCTGAGTTTTGGAGATGTAGTCTTGTGCCAAATAGACTGCGCCACCGGCCAGAGCCACCCCGATAATCAGGACTAGTCCAAATACTACACGCATTCGCGTCCCCTCGCTTATTCTGTTTACTCATGACGTCGCAACGAATGCGCGTCAGCTCATCCCTCGCTAATCGTGAATTGTGTCGAAAAGGGGGACAATCCTTGATTTTTTTTGCGTCCGTGGATTTTCGGTCGATCCAATCAAGCGTTACTCGGATACGGGTATCTGAAAACTGGGGTCTCGCACCTCGGCACCTCTGAGCGCATTGCCGGTTTGATTGTCCACGTGTTGAATGGATGGAGAAAGGTTTACGAAGATAATTGCGCCAAAGCCGACCAGACCCGCCGTCAAAAGAACCCAGTCGGCGGTGATGGCCCCATCTTCACCAAATAGATATTTTGCGATTCTGTTCATTTTTCAATCCAGCTTTTTGAGATAAAAAAAGGGTCGCAATCTGACGAACGCGACCCCTCTTAAAATGCTGTTCGGGCTATTAGTTGCTTGCTGCGCCGCCAATTGCCGGAACGCTTACGGATACACCCGACAGAGCCGTGTCGATTTCGCCGGCCAGGTCCGAAGTACCTGCGCCAACCTGGGTGTAAGCAACGGCTGCCAGGCCAACGATAGCTGCGGTCAGAACGACCCAGTCAACTGTTACGGCGCC
Organism: Ruegeria sp. S263; assembly: GCF_056780525.1. NCBI lineage: Bacteria > Pseudomonadati > Pseudomonadota > Alphaproteobacteria > Rhodobacterales > Roseobacteraceae > Ruegeria > Ruegeria sp. S263. The sequence continues at coordinate 1,262,483 of NZ_CM165558.1, forward strand.
GTCTTCGTCTTTGCGGAAGTTCTTGATGAACTTGATCATGTTACGTCCCTCCTAAAGGATCAAAATAGTCTGTCAAACCTCGGCGTCTTACAGAGCTTCGTCTCTCAGTCCGCTCTTGACCGTCTCGGTATGGCATTATGTTTGACTGGCGTGCGTGGCAGGAATTGGGCCAAAACCATTTTTTTTTCGCCGAATGTTAACTTTCCGGTAATTTTTTTGTCAAGCAACTGAAATATAAAGATAAAAAATGCGAAATTAGTTGAGGCGACCCATTCGCCCGATGCAAAATTGCGCCAAATGAGGCGAAAATGCCCCAATTCCGGTGGTTTTTCTGGTTTTGGGGCCGGTTCTGGGGTTCAAATCAATCAAAAGATAAATGCATGAGGCGGGCAAAATGAATCTCAGGGACGCAATATTCTGCGTCGGTGTTGTGGCTGCGTTGTTTTTCAGCCCTGCACCTGTTGTTGCGCAATCCGTAGAACCAAGAGGCGTATATAAACGAGTCAAAGCGCCAAAGCCGGGTACGCGCCCTAAGATCACGGTTCAAATCTCGCCCGAGGAACATGCCACAGCGCCTTTCGCTCCAAGTACTGGAACCGAGATCGCTGTTCCCGAGATTATTGCGCGGACTCGTGTTGCGCCCCCTAGCCTGCCGGGAGGGGCCGAAAAGCCCACCGGTTCCTACAAGGAGTTCTGGGAAAAGATTTCGCCCGACTTGGCGCGATCTGGCGCGGGACGCCTGGATGAGGCGATAAACGCGCTGGCTGCGATCAATGTCGCCTCGCCCCGATTGCAGACGCTTCAGAACATTGCGCAGCAGCAGGGGATTGAGATTCTTCGCTCCACCGTCGGCACGAATGTCTCACCCGCCTTGGTGCTGGCTGTGATTTCCGTGGAATCCGCGGGCCGTTCGGATGCGGTCAGTTCCGCCGGGGCGCAGGGCCTGATGCAATTGATGCCTGCGACGGCCAGACGGTTTGGCGTGAAAGACAGCTTCCACCCGGGCCAGAATATCTCTGGCGGTGTGAAATACCTGAACTGGTTGATGGAAGAGTTCGGGAACGATCCCATCCTCGTTCTTGCCGGATACAACGCCGGTGAAGGCGCGGTACGCAAACACGGTGGGGTCCCACCTTATTCCGAGACGCGCAATTACGTTCCCAAAGTGCTGGCCGCGTTTCAGATAGCACGGGCTTTGTGTTCCACGCCGCCTGAGCTGATCTCGGACGGGTGCGTGTTCCAGACGCAGAACTAAAAAAGGCCCGCCGTTCTGGTGGGCCTTTTCCGTGATGCTTGTCAGTTGACGATGGTTGCTTCGGTGGCGCTTCGAATTTCGTCTTCGGTAACGCCCTCGGCGGTCTCGACGATCTTTAGCCCACCGTCCACGATATCCAGAACGCCCAGATTGGTGATAATTCGGTTCACCACCTTTTTGCCGGTCAGGGGCAGGGTGCATTTCTTCAGCAGCTTGGACTTGCCGTGCTTGTTGGTGTGATCCATCACCACGATCACCCGGCCAACGCCGGCCACAAGGTCCATCGCGCCGCCCATGCCTTTGACCAGTACGCCGGGGATCATCCAGTTGGCCAGATCGCCCTCTTCGTCAACCTCCATCGCGCCCAGCACGGCAGCGGCGATTTTGCCACCCCGGATCATGCCAAAGGATGTGGCGCTGTCGAAATAAGATGTGCGGGACAGTTCGGTGATCGTCTGCTTGCCTGCGTTGATCAGGTCGGGGTCTTCTTCGCCCTCGAACGGGAAGGGGCCCATGCCCAGCATGCCATTTTCCGATTGCAGAGTGATGTCCTTGTCGCCGACATAGTTCGCCACCAGCGTCGGAATTCCGATCCCGAGGTTTACATACATGCCGTCTTCCAGCTCTTGCGCTGCGCGGGCGGCCATCTGATTTCGGTCCCAAGGCATTATGCGTCCTCCTTCTTGCGGGTGGTGCGCTGTTCTATGCGCTTTTCGTGGCTACCCTGAATGATGCGGTGCACATAAATGCCGGGCAGGTGGATGGCGTCGGGGTCCAAGGAACCACGTGGGACAATCTCTTCAACTTCGGCCACGCAGATCTTGCCGCAAGTCGCGGCGGGGACGTTAAAGTTACGCGCAGTCTTGCGGAAGATCAGGTTGCCAGTGTCGTCGGCCTTCCACGCCTTGACGATCGCGAGGTCGGCAAAGATGCCTTCCTCCATGATGTAAGTCTCGCCGTTGAAGTCTTTGTGCTCTTTCCCTTCGGCGATCACGGTGCCCACGCCGGTTTTGGTGTAGAAACCGGGGATACCAGCGCCACCAGCGCGCATACGCTCAGCCAGAGTGCCCTGCGGGTTGAACTCTAGCTCAAGCTCTCCGGCCAGGTACTGACGCATGAACTCGGCGTTTTCGCCAACGTAAGAGCTGATCATTTTCTTGACCTGCTTGGTTTGCAGCAGGATACCGATGCCGAAATCATCAACACCCGCGTTGTTTGACGCAAATGTCAGGTCCTGAGCGCCGGACTCTTTAATTGCTTCCAGCAGAAGCTCGGGAATGCCGCACAGGCCAAACCCGCCCGCCGCAATCAGCATGCCATCCGACAACACGCCATCAAGCGCATCGGTGGCATTGGCATAGACTTTTTTCATGAAGAAACTCCCCCAATGACATGGTGATGGGCAGGTTGTGCCGCCACGTCACGGGGAAGTCAACGAATCCAAGGGGGTGGTGGTATTTCTACCTATGAGGCCGCCTTTTTGGTCGTCTTCTTGGCCGTTGCCTTCTTCTTCGGCGCAGCTTTCTTTTTAGTGCCTTTCTTGGCGGCGCGCTCGTTGACCAGTTCGATGGCCATTTCCTGCGTCACGTCCTCGGGCTTGATGTCCTTGGGAATGGTTGCATTAACCTTTTCCCATTTCACATATGGCCCATAGCGCCCGTCCAGCACTTGCATTGCCCCGCCATCGGGGTGATCGCCCAGTTCCTTGAGCGGTTTTGCCGCCGCACGCCGTCCGCGCCCCGGGTTTGCGCGTTTCTCGGCCAGCAATTCGACTGCGCGGTTCATCCCGATCTCGAACACATCGTTCGGGTCCTTGAGATTGGCATAAACCGGCTTCGCCTCGTCCGGCAGTTGGTGCATGATATATGGCCCGAAACGTCCGAAATTCGTGCTGATCATGCCGCCATCGGGGTGTTCGCCGATCTGGCGAGGCAAAGACAACAGTGTCAGCGCCTTGTCCAGATCCATGTCATCCTTGCTCCACCCACGGGGGAGGGACGCACGGGGGGGCTTTTTGTTCTCGGGCGTGGGTTCGCCGCGCTGTACATAAGGACCAAACCGACCGGATTTCAGCCAGATCTCATCGCCTGCATCTTCACCCAGCAGGCGCTCATCGCCCTCGGCCCCTTCGCCCGCGATGGGGCGGGTATAGGTGCATTCCGGATAGTTGCCGCAGCCCACAAACCCGCCTGTGCGCGAGGTTTTCAGGTGCAGCTGACCTACACCGCATTTCGGGCAGACACGGGGATCAGAGCCGTCTTCACGAGGTGGATAAAGCTGCGGGGCCAGCGCCTCGTCCAGCTTGTCCAGCACTTCGGAAATGCGCAGTTCCGATGTCTCACCAATCGCGGCTGAGAAATCGCGCCAGAACTTACCCAGCAGGTCTTTGTAGTCACGCTCGCCCGCGCTGACATCGTCCAGCTCACCTTCCAGATTGGCGGTGAATTCGTATCCCACATACTGTCGGAAGAAATTAAGCAAAAAGATCGTAACGATCCGGCCCTTTTCTTCGGGGATCAGCCGGTTCTTGTCCTTGCGCACATATTCACGGTCCTGAATCGTGGTCACGATGCTGGCATAGGTGGAGGGGCGCCCGATCCCCAGTTCCTCCATTCGTTTGACCAGGGTGGCCTCGGTATAGCGTGGGGGGGGCTGCGTGTGGTGTTGCAGGGCCAGAACCGCCTCGTTTTCAGACAGAACCGCGGCCTTGTCCTCGGCCTTGGCGAACTGATCCTTGAGCGAGGCCTTTGCAAACCGCGCCGGATCGCCCTGCGTGATCTGGGGCAAGCGCTTGTCGTCGTCATCGGCCACATCGTCGCGGCCTTCCTCATAGACGCGCATGAATCCGTCGAACATGACAACCTGACCGGTAGCGCGCAGGCCGACCTGACCATCATCGCTGCCGATCTCAACGGTGGTCCGCTCCAGCCGGGCAGCGGCCATCTGGCAGGCGATGGTGCGCTTCCAGATCAGATCATACAGCTTTCGCTGATCCTCATCCGTCACCTTCAAATCGTTGGCGTCGCGCGACATGTCGGTAGGGCGGATACATTCGTGCGCTTCCTGCGCGTTCTTGGCCTTATTCTTGTAAATGCGGGGGCTGTCAGGCACATATTCCGCGCCATAGCGGTCGGTGATGGTATCGCGGGTGGCGGCCACAGCCTCGGGGGCCATGTCGATGCCATCGGTCCGCATATAGGTAATGTAGCCGGCTTCATACAGCCGCTGTGCCACCTGCATTGCGTGGCGCGCGCCCATGCCGAATTTGCGACTGGCTTCCTGCTGCAGGGTCGAGGTCATGAATGGAGCGCTGGGGTTGCGCGCCGCAGGCTTCGCCTCGACCGAGGTCACGGTAAGAGCGCGGCTGGTGATTGCCTGAACGGCCAGTTCGGCCTGCGTGGCGTTCTTCAGGTCGTGCTTATCCAGTTTATTCCCGGCCAGAGTGACCAGACGCGCCTCATAGGTCTGACCACGCGGCGTTTCGAACAGCGCTTTGACCGACCAGTATTCAACCGGTTTGAACGCCTCGATCTCCATCTCGCGCTCGACGATCAGACGCAAACAGACGGATTGCACACGCCCCGCCGATTTCGCACCGGGCAGCTTACGCCACAGGACGGGGGACAGGTTGAAGCCCACCAAGTAATCCAGTGCGCGACGGGCCAGATAAGCCTCGACCAAAGGCATATCGACCTGACGGGGGTTCTGCATCGCTTCGGTCACGGCGTCCTTGGTGATCGCGTTGAAGGTCACGCGGCTGACCGGCGTGTCCTTTTTGATCGAGCGGCGCTTGGTCAGCGCCTCTTGCAGGTGCCAACTGATCGCCTCGCCCTCACGATCAGGGTCAGTGGCGAGGATCAGGGCGTTGTCCTCTTTCAGCGCGTCGGCGATCGCTTTGACATGCTTGCGGCTGTCATTGCCAACCTCCCATTTCATGTCGAATTCGTGGTCAGGATCGACCGATCCGTCCTTGGGCGGCAGGTCACGCACGTGACCATAAGACGCCAGAACCGTGTAGTCATCGCCAAGATATTTGTTGATCGTTTTGGCCTTGGCAGGGGATTCTACAACAACTACAGGCATTTAAGGGAAAACCTCGCTCGACGAATTTGGCGCCTTCTATGATGGTGCAAAATGTGGAGGGCAAGAGCGAATTGTCAATGCGTTCCTTTTGCCAAAGCGATTTGGCGGTGATTTCAAAGTGATACGGGTAGAACAATGGCGCATTCGTTCGATCAGGCCGATAACGATAGAAGTCCGCCGGGTTGTCTTTGGATGCGCCCGTCTAATTCCAGATCTACCAGCACCGGGCCGATTTCCCCGGCAGTGGCCGCAATATCGCGGATCAGTTGATCTTCGGCAATCGGGGACGGCCCGAGGCGCGTCAGGATCGCCACGTGCAGCGATTCTACGTTAGCTTCAGAATTGTCTGTTCGGGGGTGCTGTTCGGCTTGAACGGGTGAAGGTATTTCACGTTTGGGCAGCGCTTCGATAACGTCTTCCGCCGAGCGTACCAGAGTCGCGCCGTCGCGGATCAGCAGGTTGCACCCCGCGGCACGGGCGTCAAAGGGGTGGCCGGGCACGGCCAGAACTTCGCGCCCCTGATCCAATGCGTCGCGCGCAGTGATCAGACTGCCGGACTTGGCCGCGGCCTCGACCACCACAACCGCCTGTGAAAGGCCCGAGATGATCCGGTTGCGGCGCGGGAAATGACGGGCCTGAGGCGTCACGCCCATGGGTTGTTCCGACACCCGCAATCCGTTTTCGGCGATTTTATGGGCCAGATCGGTGTTTTCTGACGGATAGATCACGTCGACCCCTCCGGCCATGACAGCCACAGTGCCAGCGTCCAGCGCCGCGATATGGGCCGCCGTGTCGATCCCGCGGGCAAGACCGGAGACAATCACATATCCATGCTTGCCCAGATCGGTAGCCAGCCCGCGCGCCATGCGCGCACCCAACGATGAACAATTACGTGCGCCGACCATTGCAACCGATGGGTTTTGCAGCAGTGATACATCACCGACTGCCCACAACATCGGCGGTGCATCATTCAGGTCATTCAAAGCGGTCGGGAAGTCAGCGGCCCCAAGGCACAAAAGCCGCGCGTTGGCGGCTTTTGCGGCCTTGAGTTCCGCCTCAATCACGCCGGGCGGGCAGATTTCATACCCTTTTATTCCGGCAGCGCGCGCCATTTCAGGCAGCGCGGCCAGCGCATTCTGCGCCGAGCCATGTTCCCGCAGCAGTCGACGAAACGTCGCTGGACCAACCTTGCGCGAGCGCAACAGACGAAGCCAGGAAAACCGATCCTCTTCCGTGGTGGGTGGGAGTGTGGGGTGATTGGAAGAAAGCTGCTCCTCGGTCATCCGTTGCTCCGCCTGATTGCAGAACTGGTTTACGGCTGGAGTGGTTAACAGCTTCTGAATCCGTTCAAATTTTTCTGGTATTTTTGTAGGTTGAACTAGTGTTTTCGCGTAACAATCTGAAAATCAATGGAAAATATAAACGCGTCGCAAGCGTGGCCTGAGCGCCGCTGGACAGCGCAAGCAGGAATCGAGGCGCAGTATTAACCCTGCGCCCCACAAAATTCGCCGCGATTCTAGTTTATGCCGCCGATCCGCCGACAGTCAGGCCGTCCATCAGAACAGTCGGCTGCCCGACGCCGACTGGCACCCATTGGCCGTCCTTGCCACATGTGCCCATGCCAGGATCTAGCGCCATGTCGTTGCCCAGCCCGCGGATACGCTTCAGGGCAGACGGGCCGTCCCCAATCAAGGTCGCGCCTTTGACCGGCGCACCGATCTTACCATTTTCGACCCGGTAGGCCTCGGTGCAGGAAAAGACGAATTTGCCGTTGGTGATATCCACCTGCCCGCCACCAAAGCCAACAGCCCAGATACCGTCCTTGATATCGGCCACCAGCGATGCGGGGTCCGCGTCGCCGCCCAGCATGACGGTGTTGGTCATACGCGGCATCGGTTTATGGGCATAGCTTTGTCGGCGGCCATTTCCGGTGGGCGCAACCCCCATCAAGCGCGCATTCTGGCGGTCCTGCATGTAACCAGTCAGGATACCGTCCTCGATCAGAACGGTGCGCGAGCTTGGCGTACCCTCGTCATCGACCGAGATCGAGCCGCGACGGTCCGGGATAGTGCCGTCATCCACCACGGTCACGCCTTTGGAGGCGATCTGCTGACCCATCAACCCTGCAAAGGCCGAGCTGCCCTTGCGGTTGAAATCCCCCTCTAACCCGTGTCCGATGGCTTCGTGCAGCAGAATACCGGGCCAGCCGGGGCCAAGCGCGACCTCCATCACACCCGCGGGCGCTGGGATGGCGTCCAGATTGACCAGTGCGATCCGCAGTGCCTCTTGTGCCTTGTCCTGCCAGTCGGAAGGGTCGATCAGCCTGTCCAGACCCACACGACCGCCCCCGCCTGCCGAGCCGCTTTCGCGCCGGCCATTCTGCTCGACGATCACCGATATGTTCAGGCGAGTCATCGGGCGTACATCACGGACGATCACGCCGTCTGGGCGCAGAATTTCGACCTCTTGCACGGCAGCCGCAATCGTTGCGCTGACCTGAACGACACGGGAATCAAGATCGCGGGCGAAGGCATCAATCTCGCGCAGGGTCTCGATCTTGACCGGGAAACTGGCGGATTCGATCGGGTCCTCGTCCGTATAAAGGCGTGTGTTGGTGGCGCGTGGCGCTCTGGCCAAGGTGCCGCCACCATCGCCGACGGCCAGGCGCGTTGTCTCTGCAGCACGTTTCAGCGCCAGGATCGAGACGTCGGTGGAATGTGCATAACCCGCCACCTCGCCCTGAACCGCGCGCAGGCCGAACCCTTCGGAGGCATCGTAAGACGCAGTGCGCAAACGCCCGTCGTCAAAGACCAGAGCTTCTGATTTTCGGCGTTCCACAAACAACTCTCCGTCCTCGGCCCCGGCGGTGGCAGATTGCAAAACGGCAAGCGCTTCGTCGTGGGGAAGGGCGCTTTCAAAGGGGCGAAACGGGTCATTCGTCATGGGTGGGACCTTTCGAGTTTGATCCAGATCAAAAATAGCGTCTGTTTGACGCAAGCATTTTGCTTTATCTACCACCCGGAATATGGTTTTTAACGCTGCCAAAGACAACGGGAGAGGTGCGACCAATTCACACCTTTTCGCCAGGGACGCAAAGATCAAACGATCAGGACAGAAAATGAAGAATGCTTTGATGCTTTCGGGGCTCATGACAGCCCTCTCCAGCCTGCCTGCCATGGCTCAGGAGCTTGAAATTATTGGCAAGCCGGTTGATGGCGGTTTGGGTTTCCAACCCGCAGCCACCAGCCTGGCCGAGGGGATTCACCGGCTGGACGGAATGATTTTGGTGATCATCACCGCCATCTGCCTGTTGGTTGCCGGACTGCTGGTCTACTGCATCGTGCGCTACAATAGCCGCGTAAACCCGACGCCGGCGCGATTCTCTCACTACACCCCAGTTGAGATCGCTTGGACCTTGGGCCCGATCCTGATTCTGGTCTTCATCGGCGCCTTCTCACTTCCGGTTCTGTTCAAGCAGCAGGAAATTCCCGAAGGTGACGTGGTTATCAAGGTCGTTGGCAACCAGTGGTACTGGACCTACGAATACGTTGACCATGACTTTGCCTTCGACAGCTATCTGCTGGGCCACCCGGCCACCTTGGACGAGGGTGCGCGCCCGGCTGACGCAGATGTCACGCCGTTCGTTCTGGATGATGCGATGCGGGCCAAGCTTGCAGATTCCGGCTATGGTGAAGACGAGTGGCTGCTGGCCACGGACACTGCCGTCGTTGTTCCGGTTGGCAAGATCGTTGTGATGCAGGTGACCGCGTCAGACGTGATCCATTCATGGACCATCCCGTCCTTCGGGGTAAAGCAGGACGGTGTTCCCGGTCGTCTGGCCGAGCTTTGGTTCCAGGCCGATAAAGAAGGCGTCTATTTCGGCCAGTGTTCGGAACTGTGCGGCAAGGACCACGCCTATATGCCGATCACCGTCAAAGTGGTTAGCGAAGAGGCCTATGAGGAATGGCTGCAGGGTGCTCTGGAAGAGTACGCGGGTCAGCCAGCCTCGTATCAGGTTGCCTCGAACTAAGCCGCAAACGGCCTAGATTGAAACAAGCAGGCTGCGCGGGGATCGCGCAGCTTTTGCCCCAAAAGGACCGGACATGAGCGACGCAAGCATCAATGCCAGCCAAGTGACCGCCACGGCGCACGTGGATGAGGCCAGCTTTGGCGATTATTTCGCTTTGCTGAAACCACGTGTGATGTCTTTGGTGGTTTTCACGGCTTTGGTGGGGCTGGTGGCGGCGCCGGTATCGGTGCATCCGTTCGTCGGTTTCTGTGCGATCCTGTTCATCGCTATCGGTGGCGGCGCGTCTGGCGCGCTGAACATGTGGTGGGATGCAGATATCGACCGGGTGATGAAACGTACCAAGGGCCGCCCGATTCCGGCTGGAAAAGTGCAGGAACGCGAGGCGCTGTCGCTGGGGCTGGCGCTGTCGGGCCTGTCCGTCATCATGCTGGGGCTGGCAACCAATTGGTTCGCAGGGGCATTCCTTGCGTTCACGATCTTCTTTTACGTTGTCGTCTATACGATGTGGCTGAAGCGCTTGACGCCCCAGAACATCGTAATCGGTGGCGCAGCAGGGGCGTTCCCGCCGGTAATCGGCTGGGTTGCTGCCACGGGCTCGATGTCGATCGAACCGTGGCTTATGTTCGCTCTGACCTTCATGTGGACGCCGCCGCATTTCTGGGCCCTGGCCTTGTTCATGCGCTCGGACTATGACGATGCCGGTGTGCCGATGCTGACCGTAACGCATGGTCGCCGTGCAACCCGCTGGCACATTTTGATCTATACTGCGCTTTTGGCGCTGCTGGCCGTAGGTACCGCGTTTTCGGGCATTGGCGGCCCGATCTATCTGACCGTAGCCGTCGTGATGAATGCCTTGTTCCTGCGGGGCGCATGGGCAATCGCGCGTCGGACCGAAGACGACTCAGAAGCTGACAACTTCAAGGTTGAGCGGAGCTTCTTCAAGTTGTCGCTGCTGTACCTTTTCCTGCATTTCGGCGCGATTCTGATCGAGGCGTTACTGAGACCCTATGGTCTGGGAGGCTGGTCATGAGTTTGCGAAAAAGCCATGAACTGCATCAGCGCCGGTTCAGCCGCAATTTGGGTGTTGGCCTGACGTTGGCCGCGTTTATCGTGATCATCTTCGGTCTGACGATCGTCAAAGTCTCGGGCACCGACTTCAATATGGCCACGCAAGAGGTGCAGAACTGATGGCGCTGTCAGGTCCTCAGAAGACTGTTGCGCAGACCGTTGGCGTGGTGATCCTGATGGGAAGCCTCGCATGGGCTGCGGTGCCGTTTTATGACTGGTTCTGCCGCGTCACCGGGTTTGGCGGCACGACCGGTGTGGCCGAGGCCGCGCCCGAGGACATTCTCGACCGTACTGTCACCGTCCGCTTTGATGCGTCCAAAGCCAAAGATATGGCGTGGGAATTCAAACCGGTCGAGCGCGAGATGGAAGTGCGCATCGGCGAGACCGGGTTGGCCTTTTATGAGGCATATAATCCGACCGATCGCCCGATTGCGGGGCAGGCGTCTTACAATGTCGCGCCGTATTCTGCGGGTGGCTATTTCCAGAAAATCGCTTGTTTCTGCTTTGAGGAACAGGTGCTTGAACCCGGCGAGCGGGTTCAGATGCCGGTAAGCTTTTTCGTCGACCCTGAAATGGTCGAGGATCTGGAAGCGAAATATGTGCATACGATCACTCTGTCGTATACATTCTACGAAATTGACCTGCCCGAGGGCTATGCCGCCCTCGATGCGCAGGCTGATACAACAACGAACTAATGCCTTTAGGTGAGGGACGCTGATGGCACACGCTAAAAACCATGATTATCACATTCTGGCCCCGTCGATCTGGCCGCTGATCGGCGCGATCGGTGGTTTTGTGATGCTTTTCGGAGCCGTCCTGTGGATGCACGGCGTTACGTCGTTCATGTTCTGGATGGGTCTGGTGGCCGTTCTTTACACCATGTTCGCCTGGTGGTCCGAAGTGGTGGCCGAAAGCCGTGCGGGCGATCACACGCCGGTTGTGCGTATCGGCCTGCGCTATGGCTTCATCCTGTTCGTAATGTCCGAGGTGATGTTCTTCTTTGCCTGGTTCTGGTCGTTCTTCAAGCATCGCATGTATCCGATGTACGACTATGCCGGCACCGAATACATTCAGCCGGATATCCACGCGGTTGATCCGTTCCACCTGCCGCTGATCAACACTCTGGTCCTGCTGCTGTCGGGTTGCGCGATTACCTGGGCGCACCACGCGTTGGTACATGACAATGATCGCAAGGCTTTGATCAATGGCCTGGCGATCGGCATTGTACTGGGTATCGCATTTACCTTCCTACAAGCGTTTGAATACTATGAACTGCTGGCCCATGAAGGCTGGGAATTCGGCGGCGATCAGTTCTATTCGAACTTCTTCATGGCAACAGGTTTCCATGGCGCGCATGTCATCATCGGGACGATCTTCCTGACGGTCTGTTTGATCCGTGCCCTTCGCGGTGACTTTACCCCAGAAAAGCACGTGGGTTTCGAGGCCGCCGCATGGTACTGGCACTTCGTTGACGTTGTCTGGCTGTTCCTGTTCTTCGCTGTCTACATCTGGGGACAAGCCCCGTTGATGTGACGCTGATCAGGTGAACCAAATGCAAAAGCCGCCCGTTGGGGCGGCTTTTTCCTTACTTGGACGCAAGATTGCGCCCCATACAATTGCGTGGTTGCAATCGGGACCGCTCCGCCCTTAACAAGACGCCGGTTTCTGCAATAAGGTCACGACCCCGCCATGCGCCGCATTTTGTTCCTGCTGATCTTTGGTGTCGCCGGTCTGGGCGTGCTGATCTCGCTAGGCATCTGGCAGATGCAGCGGCTCGCCTGGAAAGAGGGTGTGCTGGCAGAGATCGACGCACGCATTGCGGCTGAACCCGTAGACCTTCCGCAGACCGTTTCAGCAGATACCGACAAATACCTGCCAGTCACGATTTCGGGTGATATTGAGCCGGGTGAAATCCATATACTTGTTTCGGTCAAACAGGTCGGGGCGGGCTATCGGATTATTCAGTCGTTCAGTACGCACGGCCGCACCATTCTGGTGGATCGCGGTTTTGTGCCGACATCGGCAAAACAAGCTGAGCGTCTGATTGGGCCGATGACCGTGACCGGTAACCTACACTGGCCGGATGAGATCGACAGTTATACGCCCGACGCCGATATCGACGCCAACATTTGGTTCGCGCGCGACGTACCCAATCTGGCCGCTGCGCTTGGGGCAGAGCCGATACTGTTGATCGCCCGATCGGAAACCGATCCCGGCATAACGCCCTTGCCAGTGGATACGGCGGGCATCCCAAACGATCATCTGCAATACGCAATCACATGGTTTGGTCTGGCTCTGGTCTGGGCCGCGATGACCGGTTATTTCCTGTGGCGCAACCGCGCCCCTGCAAAGAGTGAAACGCAATGAAATACATCTCGACCCGTGGCCAAGCGCCGGAACTGACCTTTGAAGAGGCGATGCTGACTGGATTGGCCCGCGACGGTGGCCTGTACCTGCCCGCCGAGATTCCGGTGATGAGCCATGATGAGATCGCGGCATTGGCCGGTCTGCCCTATGAAGAAATCGCGTTTCGCGTGATGTGGCCCTATGTCAGCGGCTCGTTCTCGGAAGATGAGTTCAAAGACATCATCGCGCGAGCCTATGAAGGCTTCGGTCACGACGCCCGCGCGCCGTTGAAACAGTTGAACGAAAACCACTTTCTGCTGGAATTGTTCCACGGGCCGACACTGGCCTTCAAGGACTTCGCCATGCAACTGATCGGTCAGTTGTTCCAAGTGGCCCTGAAACGGCGCAATGACCGCGTGACCATCGTGGGCGCGACCAGTGGCGATACCGGATCTGCCGCGATTGAGGCGTTCCGGGGGCTGGACGCTGTGGACGTGTTCATCCTGTTCCCGCATGGCCGTGTGTCCGAGGTGCAGCGCCGTCAAATGACCACGCCTGCCGACAGCAATGTTCATGCGCTGGCTGTGGATGGTGACTTCGACGATTGTCAGGCGGCGCTGAAGGATATGTTCAACGATTTCGACTTCCGCGACGGGGTGAAACTGGCTGGGGTGAACTCGATCAACTTCGCGCGGGTGCTGGCGCAGATCGTCTATTACTTCTCGGCCGCCGTCAGCCTTGGCGCGCCGCATCGCAAGGTCAGCTTTACCGTGCCCACCGGCAATTTCGGCGACATCTTTGCGGGCTATCTGGCCAAACGTATGGGCCTGCCCATCGACAGTCTGGTGGTGGCGACGAACCAGAACGACATCCTGCATCGCTGCCTCTCGGGTGAGGGGTATTTCAAAGGCGACACCATCCCTTCGATCAGCCCGTCGATGGATATTCAGGTCAGCTCGAACTTTGAACGGGCGCTGTATTATGCCTATGGCGAGGACGGCAGCGCCGTGGCACAATTGATGGATGAACTGAAGACTGGCGGCTTTAACGTCAGCCAAGGCGCAATGGAGGCGCTGCGCGAAAGCTTTGACTCTGGCCGTGTGTCCGAGGATGAAACGCTTGAGACCATCAAGCAGACGCTGACCCATAGCGCTGAGCTGGTCTGCCCGCACTCGGCCATTGGTATCAAGGTCGGTGAGGAGCATCGCAAGGCAGAGGTTCCGATGATCACTTTGGCCACCGCACATCCGGCGAAATTCCCGGCGGCGGTCGAGAAGGCGAGCGGGGAGCATCCGCCTCTTCCATCCCGCATGTCTGATCTGTATGAACGTCCGGAACGGGTAACGCGGATTGCCAATGATCTGGGTGCCCTCGAGGATCATATCAAAGGGCATATCGCCGAGTGACTGTCAGACAAGACCAGCTGAAGAACGGATTTCGGATCGTCAGTGAACATATGCCGGGGCTGCAATCTGCGGCCATCGGCATCTGGGTGACCGCCGGTGGGCGGCATGAGCGGATCGAACAGAACGGCATCGCGCATTTCCTTGAACATATGGCGTTCAAGGGAACCGAGCGGCGTTCCGCGCTGCAAATCGCCGAAGCGATCGAGGATGTGGGCGGATATATCAACGCCTATACCTCGCGCGAGGTGACGGCCTATTACGCGCGTGTTCTGAAAGATGACGTGGCGCTGGCCATGGACGTGATCGGCGACATCGTTCTGAACCCGGTTTTCGACCCGCGCGAGATCGAGGTTGAGCGCGGCGTGATCCTGCAGGAAATCGGTCAGGCATATGACACGCCCGACGATGTGATTTTCGACTGGCTGCAAGAGCAGAGCTATCACGACCAGCCTTTAGGCCGCACCATTCTGGGGCCGACCGAGCGGGTCTCGGCGTTTTCGCGTGAGGATCTGTCCGGTTTTGTGTCCGAGCACTATGGGCCGGAACAGATGATCTTGTCGGCGGCAGGTGCGGTGGACCACGACGCGTTGATGAAAATGGCCGAAGAGATGTTCGGCCATCTGCATCCGCGCAAAGGTTTGATTGCCGAAGCAGCCCGGTTCACAGGCGGGGAAGCCCGACAGCAAAAGGATTTGGAACAAGCCCATTTCGCGCTGGCTTTTGAAAGCCCGGGCTACCGTGATGATGCGATCTATACGGCCCAGATTTACTCGACAGCGCTGGGGGGTGGCATGTCCTCGCGGCTGTTTCAGGAAATCCGAGAGACTCGGGGCCTGTGCTACACGATTTTCGCGCAGACCGGAGCCTATGCTGATACCGGGACCACGACGATTTATGCCGGAACTTCGGCAGATCAGGTTGGCGAACTGGCGACCATCACCATCGACGAGATGAAGCGCGCCGCCGATGACATGAACCCCGAAGAAGTTGCCCGTGCCCGCGCACAGATGAAGGCCGGAATGCTGATGGGGTTGGAAAGCCCATCGAACCGGGCCGAGCGATTGGCGCGGCTGGTTCAGATTTGGGGCGACGTGCCGCCGCTTGAAGAAACAATCGCTAAAATTGACGCTGTCAGCACCGTCGACGTTCGCGATTTTGCTGAACGTCTGGCGATCAGTGCTCCGGCCGCGCTGGCCTTGTACGGCCCGGTATCCGGCGCGCCAACGCTGGCAGAATTGCAGGAGAGGCGTGCGGCGTGATGCTGTTGGGCCGACGTAAGCTGAAACTTGAGACAGCGCGTCTTAGTCTGCGCCCGCCGGTTCATTCCGATTTCAACGATTGGGCCGCGCTGCGGCGGGCCTCGAAAGAGTTCCTGACGCCGTGGGAACCGATCTGGGCCAAGGATCACCTGAGCCGCAAGTCCTTCACCAACCGGGTCTATTGGGCGCAGCGCTCGGTCGCGAGTGGGACGGCGATACCGTTGTTTCTGTTCCGGCGCGAGGATGATGTGCTGGTGGGTGCGATCACGCTGGACAACATCCGCCGCGGACCGGCACAGGCGGGGACGCTGGGCTATTGGACCGGGCAGGCTTATGCGCGCAATGGCTATATGCGCGAGGCGATTGGCGCGGTCGTGCACCATGCGTTTACCCGACTTGACCTGAGCCGGATCGAGGCGGCGTGTTTGCCCGAAAACAAACCTTCGCGCGGGTTGTTGGAGCGGTCGGCGTTCAAATATGAGGGCGTGGCGCAGTCCTATTTACAGATAAACGGGCGGTGGCGGACGCATGTGTTGTACGCCTGTCTGCGCTCGGATCGGCGCGGCAAGACGGACGCTGGGTAGGGCACAGCCAAGGCGTCGAATGCACTTTTGGCTGGTACCATCCCGTATTTGTCAGCGTGAGCCCAATTCACTTACTCCCTCGCGTATTTTCCACCGGCAATGCGGTGTGTGCGCAATCAAGCCGACGCCGTTCGTTTGAAGCAATATCCAAGGTTTTTTGGCCAACCTCCGTCTACTCGACGAATGGTTCTTGTTTGGGTTAGGCTTGGCCTAGCGGAGATATGAACCTTGGAAATCGACGAACATGAACGCAGATTGACGACGATCCTCTCGGCTGATGTCGTGGGCTATTCGAGCCTAATGAGCCGCGATGAAAGCGGCACCCTGACGGCACTCCAAGACCTCCGGCGTATTGAGATAGATCCCCGTATCGAACGGCACAATGGCCGCATCGTTAAGCTGATGGGAGATGGAAGCCTCGTTGAATTTGTCAGCGTCATGGATGCGGTACGCTTTGCAGTTGATGTGCAATTCGCCATTACTGCGGCCCAAAAAGGTTGTGCCGAAGACAAGCTTATTCAGTTTCGCATTGGGATCAACGTGGGTGACGTCATTGCGGCGGGGGACGACATTTATGGCGACGGCGTGAATGTTGCCGCTCGGGTCGAAGGGCTTGCGGACCCCGGTGGCATTTGCATAACGCGCACTGCCTTTGATCAAGTGAACGGTAAGCTCGATCTCACCTTTTCATCTATGGGCCCGCAAGAGGTTAAGAATATCTCCGCGCCGGTAGAAGTTTATCAGATCGAATTGGATGAGCGCTCGCAAGCGCTTGCTCTGGACACTCCTCCAAAGATCACAAAACCCGACGTCAAATTACCCTACCACATGATGAAGAGGTGGCTGCTGGCCGCTGCAATTGCGGTTCTGGCTGTCGCAGGTGTCGTGAATTTCTTGCGACCGGAGGTTGCTAAGCCGCCGGTTATCGCTGTGCTACCTTTCGAGGATTTTAGCAGTCCGGAACACAAGGGTTTCTTAAGTGATGCGGTGAGTGGCGGGATCATCACATCATTGGCGCGGTATCCGCAGATGAAAGTGATTTCAAGGCGATCCAGCTTCAAGTTCCGTGACTCCGATCTGGGTATCTCTGACATTGCCGATCAATTGGGCGCCGACTTTATTCTCGAAGGCACGCAACAGTACGATGGCGCACGGCTGCAGATTTCGGCGCATTTGATTGACGGCGAAACCGAAGCACATATCTGGGCCGATGATATGGATGTCCCTCTCGAGGATTTGCTGAAAACGAACAATGTGATCAGTTTGAATGTAGCTGAATCTGTTGGAAACAAGGTTATTGAAACCGAGGTGGCGCGGATGACGAAAGACGATGTCAGCGCGCTGATGATTGCGAATGCTGCACAGAGCCGGATCATGAGAAACTTCAGCCGCGAGAGCCTGTTGAAGAACATCGAGGAACAGGAGCAATCCTTAAAAGACTACCCGGATTCTGCTTGGGGTCACCTTGGGCAGGCACTCTCGCTGCGGATCGGCCTGCGCTATGGTTGGATCGAAGGCGATGAAGAGAAGATACGCATAAGGATGCTCGATCTGGCTCGTCGGGGGGTAGAGCTTGATCCAAATAATTTCATGGCCTATCACGCATTGGGGCGCGCTTTGACGATGAACAACGATCCTCGCGCCGCAGCAAATGCGTTCCGTCGTGCGATCGAACTCAATCCATCATCATCGTTTGCAAGAACCACGTTGGCGCAGACGCTGGGCTTTATCGGCGAGACAGAAGAGGCATTGGAAGTGATCGCGGAAGCCGAACTCGTAGATCCATTTTATGGGTACGACGTTCAGTGGGAAAAAGCGAGAATTCAGTGGCAGGTAGGAGAGTGTAAACAAGCGCTTGAGACGTTTCAGGCGTTTCATTCAATGCCAATAGCGGCCAACAAGATGCTTGCTGCAATTCATAACTGCCTTGGCAATGGCGAAGAAGCCAAAAAGGCAATGACGGATTATCTTGCTGAAAACCCAGACTGGACCGTCGCCCGAGAACGAGACGTTAATGCTGGTCTTTGGATAGCACCGGGTGTTCTCGATCGCTGGCTCGGAGCGATGGAATCTTCCGGAATGCCTTTGTAGCGCAGCCGCTACGTAGGATCGCTTTGTTCGCACTGCTGTCCTATTCAACGACGAACCGGTTTCAACAGAATCGACGGAAAGCAGACGGTCGTTAGGGGTGCGTGATTGGCATTACTAGACGTTTGATACTGCCAAATATGACGAACAGATCCGCGTAGAGCTATGGCTGCCTTTCCGTCTGCGCCAAAAATCTTCCGACACAGGTTAGGTGAAAAGGGGCGACAAGAAAGTAAATTGTCATGATTGACAAATAACTTTCGATTGTTATTTATCAATCATGACAATTTATGGTGCCCTTATGCCTAGACCTTCGCTAAAAGACCAAAGATCCCAGGAAATTCTGGATGCTTACCTGTCCTGCGTTGCGCGGTATGGGCTTGAAGGGGCGACGCTGGCGCGCATTGCCGAGGAAGCTGGCGTCAAGCGTCCGCTTCTGCGTCATTATCTGGGCAACAAGGATGATATGATCACAGCGTTGGCTGAATATGTTGTTGCCGGGTTTGCGGAATCTCTGAATGGGCTTCGTGAGGTCTTGCCGAACGGGGCCACGCCGTCTGATCTTGTGGACGCGCTTTTCGCCGATGATAGCGGAACCGATCCACGGCTAATGCTGGCCTATCAGGCGCTGGTGGCAGCCGTTCCGGATCGACCGGATCTGAGACAAGACCTGATGGACAGCCTTACAGAGTTCTTCGACGTTGTCGAAGACGTCTTGAAACGCGCAAGCCCGGACGCAACGGATGAAAACATTCGGGCGGTGACACAGGGAATCTCGGCGATTTTCGTCAGCATGGACGCCTTGTCTCCGCTGGAGCTTCCCGCACAATGGCGCGCGGAATTGAAATTGGCGGCCTCCATGCTTGCGTCTACATTGGAGACCGCACCATGAGCCGAGCCAGAGCTGCGAACTACATCGCGCTGCCTATACTGTTGGCGGGTACTGCGCTGGGTCTCTATTGGGTTTGGGGGTTGCTCTTTGTTTGGTGGATCGTCCCGACACTTTTGAACGGGCAGGCCTTTCTGGTTTTCGAGATCAACCGCGCGGAGGACCCGATCCTGTATTGGGCGATCGTCGGTCTGTGGGCAGCGTTGGGTCTGATGATGATCGCCGCCAGCCTGTTTCCCCAATACGCCCATCTGCTTGCCTGAGGATGTGAGATGACCAAAATGTATCACAATCTGCCGGTCGAGGCTTATACCGGGCAAGACTGGTTCGACCGCGAACAACAGACGATCTTTTCCCGTACGTGGAGGTTTGCGGGTTTGGTCGAGGATATCGAAGGCCCGGGACATTACCTTTCGGTTCAGGCGGGCCTGAACAACCTGTTCATTGTGATGGGGCGTGATCACCGACTTCGCGCCTTTCACAATATTTGCCGCCACCGGGGCACACAGTTGATCCGCGCGGTCGGCAAGACGCAAAAGGCACTGACCTGCCCATATCATGACTGGACTTACGATCTGGAAGGCAACCTGATCTCGGTGCCCGATGAGGCGACCGAGTTTCCCAATGGCATTGATAAGTCCTGCCTGGGCTTAAAACCGGCCAGCGTGGATGTCTGGCGTGGTATGTTGTTTGTTCACCCCGACCCGGACGCGCCGAACTTGGCGGAATGGTTTGGGGAGGTTGATCCCTTCCTAGGCCCTCATAATCCTGAGGAACTTGTCGAATATGCCGAAGGGCGGAACAGCTACGAGATCAGGGCCAACTGGAAGATCGTTGTTGAGAACTACATCGACGTCTACCACCTGAGTCATCTGCATTCGAACACGCTGCATATGTATGACCACGCCAAGGCCGAATACGGGTGGAAGGGGCCGCATTACCACTTTTGGGAACCCCCGTCGGCTGAGTATGCAAAGAACCACGATTCAAACATCCCTATGCCGCGCACGATCCCCGAACCGCATGTCGGGGCGTGGGTTCCAATGCTGTTTCCCGGCATTGGTATCGGTGCCAGTGAAGAAAGCTGGAACCTGTTCATCATCACGCCATTGGCCCCCGACCTGACACGGATTGAGAACCGGACAAAGCTGGCGAATGCGTCGGACTGGGCGTTTCAGAAGCAACAGTGGAAAAGCTGGGGTTTCTGGAAGGATTTCGGGGGTGCAAAATACCAAGGGGATGATGCCGCTGGTGAAGATGACCCCATGACGTCCGGAGACTTCACGACCGAGGATATCTATGCCTGCGCATGCGTCGGAGAAATGGGGTACGAGATCGAAGACGTCGCGGATCAAGCGCCTTGGAACGGTCTGCGGTAAATCCGCGGCAAAAGCCTCAAGCACCAGCGACAGTCACGGGTGAGCGATACCCAAAGATTTTCAGAATTTGGCACGTAGGCCAAGACGCTGGATCGTTGCGGGAGGCTCAGATTTCAATGGCCTCCCTTATTGCCAAGGCATCTTCGAGTTCGAAGCCAAGGTATCTTACTGTGCCATTCATCTCTGCGTCTTTAACAACAAAGGCACGGCGCGAATGTTGCCCGTCTTCTTGGAGACCTGCATGACCGGAGCGCCGCGCACGCCATTCGCCTATGCCCGCGCGATCCATTGGCATTCCGAGCTCATCTCGCCATGTGTTGTTCAATTTTCTACTCCAACCGACCTGGCGTTGAGTACCTTTCGCATGGTCGCGCGGCACTTGCCCAATACCCGACGATTTTCTCGACATACGTCCAATTCGTAACTTGTTTGCACGAAGCTGGTGAAGAGCAGGCGTGTGCTGTGGCGAAGCGTGAGCTTTTTGCAAGGGAGCCGGACGCCTAGGTCAGCAGATACCGATCGTTGTTTCTGCAAAACCGGAACTACAACCGTCATGCTGATAGGATTGATGAGCGAATACGCGCAGCTGAAATTCCGGAATAAGTGAGACTGGCACTGTTGAAGCGTCCCTTGCCGCCTATCCAGCGGCGACTGGCCGTTCAGGGTAGAATTTGGCGTTCGCGCTTGGGGCGTTGTCTTAGCGATCGCATTCAAGGGCGATGGTTTCTCGACGTTAGGGGAAGTGTACCGATCGAACGGGGTAGGGGGCGCTGCCCCCGTCGCGGCAAGCGGCACCTCCCCCGAAGTATTTTTGAACAGAAGAATAAGGGGCATGACTTGGCGAACGCTTGCGCTACAATCAAGTCATGCGTTGGACGGTAGCAGCGGCATTGTTGGTGATCTCGGGTGGGGCGGCGGCGCAGGAGCGGCGGCCCAGCCACTGTATTGCCATCGCCGATGCGGCGCCGGGAATTGAATACGTTCATAAGGCTTCGTGGCAGGACCCGGTTCCCGAATTTTCGGTTCGGATCAGCTATGTCGCTCATGCCTCTTTCCTGATTCAGACGCAGGGCGGATTGAACGCGGTGACGGATTTCACCGGCTTCATTGGCGGTGCTGATCTGATTCCTGACATTGTCACCATGAATCACGCCCACAGCACCCACTGGACCGCTCATCCTGATCCAGCCATTCCGCACGTTCTGCCCGGTTGGGGAGAGTTCGGGCAAGGTATCGACCATTACCTTGATCTGGGTGAGATGCTGGTGCGCAATGTCTCAACCGACATCCGCTCGGCCTATAGTGGTATCGAAGAACGTGGCAATTCGATCTTCGTATTCGAGGTTGAAGGGCTGTGCATCGGGCATCTGGGTCATCTGCATCATGTTCCGTCAGACGAACAATTCGCGGCACTGGGCAGGTTGGATGTGGTAATGGCCGCCGTGGATGGTGGTACGACCATGCCATTGCCGGATATGATCCAGGTGCTGAAACGGTTGAAAAGCTCGGTCATTATTCCGATGCACTGGTTTTCGGGCTTTTCGCTGGATCGGTTTCTGGTCGATATTCGCGATGAATTCCCTGTGCAGCGGGACGGGGTTTCGGAAATTACGGTGTCTTTGAAGACACTTCCCGACCGGCCAACCGTTGTTGTTCTGGAGCCGCAATACCTGATCGATCTGGAATAGGGCTTGTGGCGCAGGCGCGGCTTGGGCATGGAAAGGGCATGAGACTGCACCCGGCAGATGATACCTTTGCCCATCGCATTCGCGCCGCTTTGGGTGACGATGTGCTGCGACCCGTATCCCAACGATATGTTGAGGAACCTCGCCGCCGGTTCCACGGTAAGGCCGGGCTGTTGGCCCTGCCGCGGTCGGTCCAGGAGGTTTCGACTTTGGTCCGGTTGGCGTCAGAGGCGACTGTACCGGTAGTTCCGTATGGTGGCGGGACGGGGCTGGTTGGTGGCCAGATCATGCCCGACGGCCCGGCCCCGTTGCTTGTTTCGCTGGAGCGGATGTCCGCAATCCGAGCCGTGTATCCTGCTGAAAATCTGATGATTTCCGAGGCGGGCGCAATTCTGGCAGATGTTCAATTGGCTGCGCAGCGTCAGAATCGTATTTTTCCACTGTCGCTGGCGGCGCAGGGGTCTTGCAGGATTGGTGGGAACCTTGCAACCAACGCGGGCGGGGTCAATGTGCTGCGCTACGGCAATGCGCGTGATCTTTGTCTGGGTCTGGAGGCCGTCTTGCCGAACGGCGAGATTTGGAATGGCCTAAGCCGCCTGCGGAAAGACAACACCGGGTACGACCTGCGCAATCTGCTGATCGGGGCCGAGGGTACGCTGGGGATCATCACGGCAGCATCGCTTAAGCTGTTTCCGCGTCCGGCAGCCACTGGAACTGCGATGGTGCAGGTGGCCTCACCCGAAGCGGCGATTGATCTGCTGGCCTTGGCCCGAGACCAGATGGGCGACAGCGTCAGCGCGTTTGAGTTGATCCACCGCCAGGGTTTGCAATTCCTGTCCGAGGTTTTGTCCGACATCCGACAGCCGTTCACCGCGCATCCTGAGTGGTCTGTATTAATCGAGGTCGGGTTGTCTGCCGGACAGTCACCAACAGATGCACTTGAAACGCTCTATGAAGCAGCGGATGCGCGAAATTTAGTTGTGGATGCGGTGATCGCACAGAGTGAAGCGCAGCGCATGGACCTTTGGTCTGTTCGCGAACATATACCTGAGGCCAACAGGTTAATCGGGTCGGTGTCCAGCCACGATATCTCGGTCCCGATCGCTGAGATACCTGAGTTTATTCGCAGAGGCGCGGGTGTGATCGAAAAGATAGGTCGCTTTCGCATCAACTGCTTTGGGCATCTGGGCGACGGCAACCTGCATTACAACGTCTTCCCTACGCAGGGACGTGACCGATCAGAATTTGATGGGGTGAGAGCCGAAATCAAAGGCGCGGTCCATGACCTTGTGCACGCGTTCGGTGGATCCGTGAGCGCGGAGCATGGCGTAGGGCGTCTGAAAGTGGGGGATCTGGAAAGATACGGAGACCCGGTCAAGCTGGACGCGATGCGCGCCATAAAGGCGGCGCTTGATCCGAAAGGGATCATGAACCCCGGTGCGGTGTTGAAGACGTTAGAGCGGCCCGGGATCACCCGGACCGCTAGAAGGTAATTACGAGTCGGGCAGAATGACCTTGTCGATCACATGGATCACGCCGTTCGACGTTTCGATATCCGCCTGAACGACCGATGCGTCATTGATCATGACGCCATTGTCCAGGTCGATCGTAACCTCTCCGCCTTGGACTGTGGCGGCCTTCATATCATCGGACAGGTCCCCTGACATGACTTTGCCGGGAACCACGTGGTAGGTGAGGATGGCAACCAGTTGGTCTTTATTTTCGGGCTTGAGCAAGGTTTCAACCGTGCCCTCGGGCAGGGCTGCAAAGGCCTCGTCAGTTGGCGCGAATACCGTGAAGGGGCCTTCGCCCTTCAGGGTATCGACCAGTTCAGCCGCCTGAACCGCAGCGACAAGAGTTTCAAAGCTGCCGGCACCGACGGCTGTGTCAACGATGTCTTTCGAGTGACCATCCGCGAAAGCGATTGATGAGACGAACAGGCTTGCTACGCCAGCGATTGCGAGTTTGCGAAACATGATAGACTTTCCCTTGTTGGCATGCCTTCAGCGGCATCAACAGGGGTACGGTGAACCCTCGAAACAGGATCATTGAATATGTCTATCTTGTCGGGTTGATCTAGGGCAGGCCGGCGCTAAGCCAGCCTGAGCTGAAGTTTCCACTCACGATTCTGTGATCGGTTGACCGCTAAAGCCCTTCGAATTCGCATAGAACGTGCACATCCATACCCATGTCTTCCAGCACTTTGCGGCCCCCCAATTCGGGAAGATCGATGATGAACGAGCACGAAACGATCTCACCGCCCAGCCGCTCGATCAGCTTGATACCGGCTGCGGCGGTTCCGCCAGTTGCCAGAAGATCGTCCACAACCAGGATCTTTTCGCCGGGCTGGATGGCATCATCGTGGATTTCGACAATCGCCTCGCCGTATTCCAGCTTATAATCTTGGCTGATTGTGGTCCCCGGCAGCTTGCCCTTTTTTCGGATCGGCACAAAGCCAACGCTAAGTTGGTGTGCGATTGCCCCACCCAGAATGAAGCCGCGTGCCTCAAGCCCGACGACCTTGTCGATCTGTTCGCCTGCATAGGGGTGCAGCATCTGGTCGATGGCCATGCGGAACCCGCGAGGGTCAGCAAACAGCGTCGTGACATCGCGGAACATGATCCCTTCATGCGGGAAATCAACGATTGTTCGTATGTAATCCTTGACCGACTTGTTTCTGGACATGTCCAACCCCTTTGGCGTGAAAACACGCTGGGCTGTTTGGCCCATTGGCATCGGTCATGCAAGAAAAGATTGCCGCCGCATTACTTGCGGTTTTTCGAAACCGAGTTCGGCAACCCGTAATAACGATACAATGCGGCAGGCAGCCACGAGAGGTGAGGTTTGCGCCAGTTACGCTGATCTCGCAACAGAAATGCCTGAGCTGCGTGAAGGTTCATTGCCATAATCCTATTTTGTTGTTAGTTGCTCGATAACTACATCTTCTATGCTATGTATATACAATGCATCGCTTAAAGAATCAAGGTTTTGATGGGGACAAAGCGCGTGGGAAAGAAAGACGGCAAGGGTTCTACCAAGAAAAACAGTCAGTTGGTCTTGCGCCTGGATAAGGATGAACGCGACGCTTTTGTCGAGTTGTGCAAGGAATTGGATACGTCGGCCGCACGGGAAATCCGTCGGTTCATTCGCGGCTTCATGAAGGAAAACGCCAGCGACTGACGGGTCAGGCCGGGCGTCGTAATATCGCGGTCGCCACACCCATACCGATTAAGGTCAATCCGCCGAACCGTGTAATTGCGGTGATGACGCCCGCGCGTCCGATCATAACGCGCAACCGATCAGCCAACAGCGCATAGGCCAGCGCGTTGAGCCAGGCCAAGCCCACGAAGGTGGCGATCAGAATTGCGAACTGAGGGCCCAAAGGCTCTGACGGGCGCAGAAATTGCGGCACGAACGCAATAAAGAATGCGATGGACTTGGGGTTCAGGGCGGTGACGGCGGCGGCATGGCCAAACACGCTGCGCGCCGTGACATCCCGCCCAGATTCCACGGTTTCCAGCCCGCCAGACGGGGCGCTGCGCAGCAGTTTTATCCCCAGCCAAACCAGATACGCCGCGCCAACCCATTTCAGAACAGAAAATAGTGTAGCTGAGGCCAGAACCAGCGCGCCCAGTCCAAGCAACGAGGCCGTCATTGCCACAAGATCCCCCAGCGCCACACCAGTGGCCGATGCAACGGCGACGCTTCGACCTTTTGACAAAGCGTAGCTGAGAACCAGCAGAACAGTCGGTCCAGGGATCAGCAACAGTGCTGTTGATGCAGCGACAAACGCCAGCCAAAGCTCTAGGGACATGAGGGTTCCTTTCGGGACAGTCGTGACACCAAGCCTTGCCCAAGCGCGAAGGTCAAGCCCGGCGAGGCTCGGTAACACGGCGCATCAGCGCTTCAAGCGGGCCGCGTTTGAATTTGCGCGCCCATATCACCGCAAAAACCGATGACACGGCGCAAAACCCAAGCGCATAAGTTACGATTTGCAGCGCGGATAGCGAACCGTTCAGAAGTCCGGCGGCCTCTAGAATGCCCATCCCGATCAGGATATGCGCCATATACAGCGTCAGGCTCATCCGTCCGGGCGTGGTGAGGGCAGGGGCTAGACCGGATTTTTCAATCAGTGGCCAAAGTTTCAAAAGTAACCCGATTGCCATGCAGGATGTGCCACTTCCCGCGAGGATGTAGAACGGCCCCGGCGGAATGGACTCAGTCCCCAGATAGGTCGCAAGTTCGGGGTCAGACACCAGAATCTGAGGGAATGCAGCCAGTACTGCCGCACCAAACCCCCACATGATCAGACGATGCTGAATGCAGATTGTGTTTAGCTCTGACCGACCGATCGCCATTCCAATCAAAAGGAACGCGGCCCAAGGAAGAACGGGGTGCCAGCCGTTGAACAGCGTGTTGCGCAAGAACCCCGACATTGTCCAAAGGTCTGCATATGTCAGCGTGGCCCAATCCCACCCGCGATCATAGTCGAATACGAGGTTCGCCGCGGATGCCAAACCGACGATTACAAGAGCGCCTGCCCATAGGCCGCGTGTTGTCGAGGTCAGAAACGCAGCGCCCACCACGAAATACAGCGCGTAAAAATGCAGTATATCGGCATCGAACACGGTCATGTTGATCAGGCCCAGCACAAACAGAAACGCAGCACGCCGCAGCAGCGCAGAAACCGGGACGCTGGACAGACCCACGCCTACCCCGGCAAGAATGACGAACAGCGCCGCCGCGCGTCCTTCCAGCGCATCGACAAAGGTGGATGCCCAACCATTGCCGGGCGCAACCTGCGCAGCAATGCGGAAATTCACCAATACCATGCCGCAAAATGCAAAAAAAGCGAGCGGCGTCCAATGCGTCTAGTCGTTTCATGTCTGTCCTTGCCTCAACAGCCCCTGCTTGTCGCAACTTTGTGGCGCAACTGGGGCTGCGGTCAGTAAACAAATCGGGAGGTCAGCTAGGCAGTTTCAATGGTTGACTGCGAATTGGCCGGGCGTCTGGCGTATCGGCAACAGTCTAAAGATTGCATTAAGCCGCGCGCCTGAACCTTGAAACGAGCGGCAGCTCCCCCAAACTCAGATCATCCGGCACCTAACCGGGAGGAGAGCAATGACCGACACGCACAACGAAACCGCGACTGTGTTCAAGCGCGAGGGAAGGTCCGCAGTATTCAAGAGCGTTCTGATTTTGGCGGTCGTCCTTGGTGCAGCGGTCTACGCTGGCATCGTTGGGTATATGTACCTCAACCAGCAATCTCTGCTGTTCAAGCCGGACGGAGACCTGCCAGAGCCCCGCGCAGTCGGTCTGGCGGATGTGGATGTGATCTCACTCCCGATGGCAGACGGCGCAGTCCTGACAGCGTGGAGCGCGCCTCCGGCAACAGAAGGCGCGCCGACGGTCCTGTTTTTTCATGGCCAGACCGGAAATTTGGGGGATCGTGCGGATCGCATGCGCGAGATTCTCAATAGCGGCTTTGGTCTGTTCGCCCCCAGCTATCGCGGCTATCCCGGCAGCGAGAGCGAGCCGTCCGAGCCTGCGCTGATAGCGGACGCAATCCAGATGTACGACAAATTGGCGGGCGAGGGCGCGGATGTCGTGCTGCATGGCCAAAGCCTTGGCACGGGTGTTGCCGCAGCCGTGGCGGAACAGCGTCCCAATGCGCAACTCTTGGTGTTGGAGGCACCATTTACTGCAACTGTCGACGTGGCCGCAGAACGGTATCCGTTCCTTCCGGTTTCTCTTTTGATGAAAGATCAGTTCGCGACCCGAGACTTAATCGACCGCGTTACCGTGCCCACCCTGATCTTTCACGGAACAGAAGATGAAACGGTTCCGTTGCATCACGGTCAGGCACTGGCTGACATGGCAGGCGACACCGCGCAGCTTCACGTTATCCCGGAGGGCAGCCATAACGACCTTTGGTCCCACGGGCTGTGGGATGAAGTTCAGCAAACGCTGGCGCAATAAGCGTCAGAGCACGCGCCCGGCAACGGCATCCAGCTTGGCAAGCAACGCCGGGTCGCGTTTGTCAGGCGCAGTTAGGATGGCGTATTCCAGTGCCCGGTCACATCCGTGCGGACATGGTGCGCGCTGGGCCCCCAGCAGGTTCGGCAGACCTTTGACCAACGCGCGGCCTTTCTCGGCATTGCCTGTCAGCGTTGCGATAATTGATGTCACGTCGACCTCACCATGGTCGGGGTGCCAACTGTCATAGTCAGTGACCATCGCGATTGATGCATAACAAAGCTCGGCCTCGCGCGCGAGTTTGGCTTCGGGCATGTTGGTCATGCCGATCACATCGCAGCCCCACTGTTCCCGATACATCTTGGATTCTGCCAGGGTCGAGAATTGCGGTCCTTCCATGGCCAGATAGGTTCCGCCGCGATGGATATTGATACCAGCGGCCTTGCCTGCTGTTTCACACGCATCCGACAGGCGCGGGCAGGTCGGGTGGGCGACACTGACATGGGCGACGCAACCCGAACTGAAGAAGCTTTTTTCTCGTGCAAAGGTCCGATCAATGAACTGATCGACGATCACGAAATCGCCCGGCGCCATTTGTTCGCGGAACGACCCGCAGGCAGATACCGAGATCAAATCCGTCACGCCCAGACGTTTCAGCGCGTCGATATTGGCGCGATAAGGCACATCGGTTGGCGAATGAACGTGACCCCGCCCGTGACGGGGCAGAAATGCCATGCCCACGCCACACAACGATCCGGTCAGGATTTGATCTGAAGGGTCACCCCAAGGGGTTTCAACGGTGACCCATTCGGCATTCTCCAGCCCGTCGATGTCGTAGATGCCTGATCCGCCAATGACTGCAATCTTGGTTTGGGTCACGTGAATTCTCCGGTTGAGGTGGCTGCATCTGGATTTGTGGGCTGTGTCGTTCTGATTGACAAGAGGGAATGCCTAATGCTGTGACGTCAACAGGTTACGAGCTTGCGCCTGCTGTTGAAAATCCTGCCAGGCTGCGTCGAATTCTTGCAACGGCCAAGTCAGGTCCTGCGCCTGCCCGTGCCGGTCGCGGAAAACAAAGCGATATTCAACGCCCTCCAGCATCGCCCGAACGATTTCATCTGCGCGCGGCCCTTTGAACGTGCAGCCAAGCCCAGTCAGGCAGCCCGGCCTGCGCGTACGCCAAGCAACGCCCTGTTCTCGATCAATGCGAAAGCCCGAGTGCGAGAACAGCGTACCCGGTTCAATACCAAACTCGATTTCCACGCCGTCGGGGGCCGGTGTGATGAATATGTACTGCGCCCCGAAATTTGGGCGATAGGAAAAGACCTCGGCGCGCCGGATGTAGCACCGCTGTTTCAAGGCACCGTATTCTTCGCGTTCATCGCAGATCGAATTCCAAACGCCGTGGGATTCGAAATGCGTTACACGCCAATTGCTGGCAGTGTCATTGCCCTGCAGGTCTTGTGCAAGCACAGTGATCGGGGCCAGTAGGAAAAGGATCAACCATCGCATGCCGCATAGGTGCCTGCGGTGGTTCAACTGTTCAATTCACGACTTTGCGAGATACCTGATATGCGCCTGGCGCATACCAGCCTCCCACTGGACGCGGTGGCTTTGCGGGGCAATGCCGGGTAGAAGACCCCTTTCGCGCGAACAGATCAGACCGACAGGACCATCCAATGCCCCGAGCTATGCTGGCAAGCTTTGCCTCTCGAATTGCAAAACCCGACCTGCGTTGGGTGCCGGACGAGGGTCTAACGGTCTCGCGGTTGCGGATTGAGCTGTTGTCCGGCCTTACGGTCGCGTTGGCTTTGGTTCCCGAGGCGGTGGCATTCGCGTTTGTCGCCGGCGTGCACCCGCTGGTGGGGCTTTACGCGGCCTTCATGGTGGGCCTGATCACGGCGCTGATCGGTGGCCGACCCGGTATGATTTCAGGTGCGACTGGTGCTTTGGCCGTTGTGATGGTGGCGCTGGTGGCTGAACATGGGGTGGAATACCTGTTCGCGACGGTGGTCTTGATGGGCATTCTGCAAATGATTGCCGGGGCTATGCACTGGGGCCGGTTTATCCGACTGGTCCCGCACCCGGTCATGCTGGGCTTTGTGAATGGTCTGGCAATTGTCATCTTTCTGGCGCAGTTGGGCCAGTTCAAAGTGCCCGGTACAATGGAGAACACCGGCCATGGCGTTGGCGGCGGAGAGTGGCTCTCGGGCCTCCAACTCTATACCATGTTGGGGCTTGTGGCGCTGACCATGGCGGTGATCTGGATCATGCCACGCATTACCCGCGTCGTTCCCGCACCCTTGGCGGGGATTGTCGTGGTGGCCGCTCTGGTGATCGGTTTTGGTCTGGACGTTCCGCGCGTCGGGGATTTGGCGTCGATTGAGGGAGGTCTGCCGCCCTTCCACATTCCGATGGTCCCGCTGAACTGGGAAACATTTGAAATCATTCTGCCCTATGCTGTCATTCTTGCGGCCATTGGCCTGATCGAATCCCTGCTGACCCTGAACCTTGTCGGTGAAATCACCGGAAAACGTGGCGGTGCATCGCAGGAGTGTATCGCTCAGGGCGTCGCGAACGTCGCCACCGGGTTCTTTGGCGGCATGGGCGGCTGCGCGATGATTGGCCAGTCGATGATCAACGTGAAATCTGGTGGCCGCACACGTATCGCCGGGGTCGCTGCGGCCTTGTTCCTGTTGGTCTTCATCCTGTTCGCCTCACCCCTGATTGAGCAGATCCCGCTTGCGGCTCTGGTAGGTGTGATGTTCATGGTTGTGATCGGTACCTTCGCTTGGAACTCGTTCAATATCATGCGCAAGGTGCCGCTGATGGACGCATTCGTCATCGTTCTGGTCACTGTTGTTACGGTTATGGAAGACCTAGCCGTGGCTGTTGTCGTCGGCGTCATTGTTTCGGCTCTGGCCTACGCTTGGAACAACGCAAAGCGCATTCATGCTATCACCCGTGAATCCGAAACCGAAAAAGGTGCGAAGGTCTATGAAATCCAGGGCCCGCTTTTCTTCGGGTCTTCCGATGGGTTCGTCGAACTGTTCGATGTTCCAAATGACCCGGAAACGGTCATTGTAGATTTTGCCGAAAGCCGTGTCGTTGACCAGTCGGCATTGCAGGCCATCGAGAACATCGCAGCCAAATACGAGGCAGCCGGCAAGCGCGTGATGCTGCGCCATCTCAGCCGCGACTGTCACAAACTGCTGAACAAGGCAGGTCACCTGATGGTCGATAGCGACGATGACCCGGATTACGAAATCGCAGTAGACTATTCTGTCCGAACTGGAATTCTGGGCGGTCACTGAGTCTTCTGCGAGGCTCTGCCTCGCGCTCCGGGATATTTCTAGCCAGATGAAGTACGGATCCCCCGCTTCATCTGGCTAGAAATATCCCGGGGGAGTCGCCCTGCAAGGGCGGCGGGGGCAGAGCCCCCTTGTTGCGCGTTCAGTCATCCGGTCGATTCAGCGAGAAAAGGTCGGTGACCACCGAATAGTCGCGATACCCCAGCCGGGCCAGGGGTTGGAAGGATGTGACATCGAACAGTCCGTCTTTCAGACAATCGTCGCGCAGGTGGATTCCGGTAACTTCCCCAAACACAACGCGATTTGCCTCGCCGGGGAGCGTCACGATTTGGGTGAGCTTGCATTCCAACGCCGCAGGCGCGTCCGCAACACGGGCGCAAGGGATCGTTTCGCACTCTATCGGTGTAAGTCCTGCGTGCTCGAATTCGTCAACGTGTTTCGCGAGCCTGGCTGAGCTGGCGTTCATTGCGTCTTTGTGTGCATGAGCAACCACATTGACGCAGAAGAACCCTGTAGCCTCGATATTCGCGACGCTGTCTTTTCCACCATCCTGATCATGTTTTGTGCCCGTTGTTGCGAACATCACCTGCGGGGGCGTGTAGGCAACCCCGTTAAAGAACGAGTAGGGCGCAAGGTTGTTTATCCCGTCGACGTCTCGCGAAGAAATCCATCCGATGGGCCGCGGGGTTATGATGGCATTGAAGGGGTTATGTGGCAGGCCGTGGCCGTCTTCGGGGCGATAGAACATGTGGTCTCCAAGCATTTGCCCAAGGCGTAACGAAGTGTTAGGCCAAATTCCAGCAAGGAAAAGAGGGCAGGCGTGCAGCAATTCGGGATCAGGCCGGAAGAGCCGGACGATTGGTGGGAGGTCGAGGCGCTTTATGACCTGTGTTTTGCGCCTGGCCGCGAGGCGCTGTCGTCTTATCGGCTGCGCGATGATGTCCCGCCGGTTTCGGGACTTTCCTTGGTGGCACGCGACGCGCAGGGTATTCTGGCGGGCGCGATCCGGTTTTGGCCCGTGCATGTGGGAGGTCACGACGCATTGCTGTTGGGCCCCGTCGCAGTTCACCCGACCCATCAGGGAGAGGGCCTTGGCGGTTTTCTGATCCACGAAGGGTTGCAGGCCGGGCGCGACAAGGGCTGGCAGAGGGTTATGTTGGTCGGAGATGCCCCATATTACGCGCGCTTTGGATTCTCGCGTCTGAATGGGGTGGAAATGCCGCCCCCTACCAACCCTGACCGTGTATTGGGCGCAGAGTTGGAACCGGGCGTTTGGCGTGGCGTGAGCGGTCCTGTTACACGTTGGACGCGCTGAGCTATTGAATTTGCAAAGCTAAATTCCAATGTTTTTAGGGCAGGAGGGAACGTATGCAGGACGTGGTTCTTGTCGAAAAACTGGATGCAGAAGCCGAACTTGACCGCTTGGCCCGCTACTACAAGTCTGCCGGTGGGCCAGGTATCAAGTTGTTGAACAGCCTCGGGGGATCGGCTGAATCCCTGTTGGAACAATTGCCTGCGTCCGTCAGGCAAGGTTTGACAGGGGCAACTGAGCAGGCGCTTTGGATGGCCATGCATGCGGCGGAAAGCTCTCGTCGGGCGGTGCCGGATCAGCGGCCTTGGGTCAACACGGCGCTGACAACGGCGATGGGTGCGGCCGGAGGGATTGGCGGCGTTTCAACCGCATTGATGGAACTGCCAGCGACAACCACCATGTTATTGCGGGCCATTCAGGGTGCCGCAGCGCAAGAGGGTTTTAATCCTTCGGAGGATGGCGTGAAATTCGACTGTGTCCGCGTATTGTCCGCTGCTGGTCCGCTGTCTTTCGACGATGGCGCGGATCTTGGTTTTTTCTCGGTACGGCTGACCCTGACGGGACCCGCGATGCAGCGGTTGATCGCTGCTGTTGCGCCAAAATTGTCCGTTGTCTTGGGACAGAAGTTGGCAGCGCAGTCTGTTCCTGTTCTGGGGGCGATTGCGGGGGGAGGGACAAATTTTGTCTACACCCGGTATTACCAACAGATTGCGCGTGTTCATTTTGGCTTGCGGCGTTTGGCGCTGGATGCCGACATTCCGCATGATGATCTGCTCCGAAAGCTGGCGGCTCGTATGTAATTTCCCGTAAGTGCTTGGAATAAAACACTTCATGTGGTAGGGTTGTTGCCAAGTCCCACCAAATAAGCGTCAAAGCGCAAAGGGGCTTGCGGAGACGGAGGCAGACGACGGGCGGCAAAGCGTGATCGAGCACAGGCTTTGGAAGCAAAATCAACAACTCACCGGACATGGTCCGGTCAAAAGGCAGTCGGCTGCCTTGTGCTATCGTGTTCTGGAAAACGGCCCTGAGGTCCTGCTTGTGACAACGCGCAAGTCAGGCCGTTGGATCATACCCAAGGGTGGGCTGATTGATGGATTATCGCCGTCAGCCACGGCGCGACAGGAAGCGTGGGAAGAGGCGGGGGCAATCGGCGACTGCACGCCCGACGTGATCGGAAATTTCTTGTATTACAAAAACCGGCGCCGGAAAGGGCCGGTGTTATGTGTGGTGGACGTGTTTCCGCTTTTGGTCCGTTCCACGGCGGCGTTTTATCCTGAATGCCATGAGCGTCAGCGCGCGTGGCTATCGCCGCAAAAGGCTGCCAGTCGGGTTCGTTCACCTGATCTTGCCCAATTGTTACGCAAGGTAGCCCTGTTTGCACACTGACGCGGGTTTAACGACCCTTGCTATTGGCTTGCGGGTCAGTATCTATTTTGCAATCGAACTTTGGATGGATCATGATTCAATACGCGTTGAAGTGCAGCAAGGGACACTCCTTTGATAGTTGGTTTCAGTCGGCCACAGCTTACGACAAGTTGGCAGCCGCCGGTATGGTGACCTGTGCTGTTTGCGGCGATGCGCAGGTTGAGAAGGCGATCATGACCCCGCGCGTTCGTTCTGCCCGCAGTGTTGAGGCACGGACCGAAACGGCGGCCCCATCCGAAGACGCCGTGAACATGACCAGCCCGACCCCGGAGGTTGAGCAGGCTCTGAGCGAGTTGCGGCGCAAGGTCGAAGAAAATTCGGATTACGTCGGCAAGGACTTTGCAAGCGAAGCCCGGAAAATGCATCTGGGCGACGCACCAGAGAGGTCGATCTATGGCGAGGCGAAGCCGGAAGAGGCCAAAGCCCTAATCGAAGATGGGGTGCCGGTCGCACCGCTTCCTTTCATGCCCAGCCGAAAGACGAACTGATCATGCATATCGTGATTACCGGAGCCAACCGGGGCATCGGAAAGACACTTGCCGGCCGGTATCGGGCGCAGGGCCATGACGTGACAGGAACCGCTCGGGACGGCAGCGCCGAGGTGGTGCTGGATGTGACCGACACCGGTCACCATGCGGATATGGCTGCGCAATTGGGCGATCAGCCTGTTGACCTTTTGATCTGCAATGCCGGAGTGTATCTGGACAAGGCGGAACGCATTGATGGTTATCCCGCCGAGATGTGGGCGCAGACATTTGCGGCGAATGTGACCGGTGTTTTCCTGACCGTTCAGTCTTTGCTGCCCAATCTTCGCGCATCGCAAGGCAAAATCGCGATCCTGTCCTCGCAAATGGCGTCACATACGCGAGCACCGGGAGGTAGCTATATCTATCGCGCGTCGAAAGCGGCCGCGCTCAATCTGGGGCGTAACCTTGCCGCAGACCTGCGCGGCGACGGGATTGCTGTGGGTATATATCATCCGGGCTGGGTACAGACGGATATGGGCGGTGCTGCGGCTGCGATCACGGTAGATGAGGCTGCGGATGGTCTGGTTGACCGTTTTGCAGCCCTGTCTCTGGATACTTCGGGATGTTTTGAGACCTATGACGGTCAGCCGCACGATTACTAATTATTCAAAGCGGCTTTGGGGAGTTCGTACACCTCTCCCGGCTCAACAAAAATGACCATGATGTCGCCCCGCGTTTCATAGCTGAGCTTGGCGGTTGAATTGGTCGAATCCGGGATGCCATCCGTGAAATAGATGTTGCGCGCCTCGCCATTGCCCATGCCTACCGCCAGCGTTGCACCGCCATCGTCACGGCGCCTAAGCTCGGCGTTGCAGCTACGCAGGGCGTCGCCTGCAATGGTCGCGCAAGGGATGGTGCCCAAAGAGTTCTTGCCGTCGGTTCCGGCCAGAGTGGTTTCCTGTGCTAGCGCGGGCGTTGCAAGGACAGCTAAAGCGAAGACGAAACGTGGCATGGGGAACCCCTTGGTAAATCTGATGTTGGCAAGCTGACACCCCCGTGATCCGATGTAAAGCGATCGAGCGCAAGGACCTAAACGGTTTTGAACACTTGCCCTTGGGCCCCCCCTGACATAAGACGCACGAAACCTGAATTCCAAGGCGCGGAGACACTAGCCCCCATGCCCGTACTCGTGATGAAATTCGGCGGCACGTCGGTCGCCAATCTGGACCGCATTCGCCGCGCGGCGAAACGCATCGGCGTTGAAGTGGCCAAGGGATTTGATGTGATTGTCATCGTGTCGGCCATGTCAGGCAAAACCAACGAGTTGGCTGGCTGGGTGAACGAAACATCTCCGCTGTTTGATGCACGCGAATATGATGCGGTTGTGTCTTCGGGCGAAAACGTCACCGCAGGTTTGATGGCTCTGACGTTGCAGGAAATGGATATTCCGGCGCGCAGCTGGCAGGGCTGGCAGGTTCCGCTGATGACGACCAGCGCCCACAGTCAGGCCCGGATCGAGGAAATCCCGACCGAGAACCTGACCCAGAAATTCGACGAGGGTATGAAAGTCGCCGTCGTCGCCGGGTTCCAGGGTATCAGCCCCGAAGGGCGTATCACCACGCTGGGCCGTGGTGGGTCGGACACTACGGCTGTGGCCTTTGCCGCAGCATTTGGGGCCGAGCGTTGCGATATCTACACCGATGTGGATGGCGTCTATACCACCGACCCGCGCATTTGTGAAAAAGCGCGCAAGCTGGATCGAATCTCGTTTGAGGAAATGCTCGAACTGGCCTCCCTGGGGGCCAAGGTTTTGCAGACCCGTTCGGTGGAACTGGCGATGCGCTATAAGGTGAAACTGCGCGTTCTTTCTAGTTTCGAAGAACAATCCGACGAGGCCGGTACACTGGTCGTCGATGAGGAGGATATCATGGAATCCAATGTTGTGGCCGGTGTTGCCTATTCCCGTGACGAAGCCAAGATGACTGTCGTGTCCGTGGCCGACCGCCCCGGCATCGCCTCGATCATCTTTACTGCGCTCAGCGATGAAGGCGTGAACGTGGACATGATCGTGCAGAACATCTCTGATGAGGGGCGCACGGACATGACCTTTTCCTGCCCGACCGATCAGGTGGCGCGGGCGGAAAAAGCATTGCTGGCGATTAAGGACGCGGGCGAGTTGAACTACACCGAACTGGTCGCGGATGAAGACGTCTGCAAGGTCTCGGTCGTGGGGATCGGGATGCGGTCGCAATCCGGCGTGGCGGCAAAAATGTTCAAGATACTCTCGGATGAGGGGATCAACATTAAGGTCATCACAACCTCTGAGATTAAAATTTCCGTCCTTGTGGACAGGAAATACATGGAACTTGCGGTTCAGGCACTGCATGATGCCTTTGAACTGGACAAGGCGGCCTGAGCATTTTCTGCCAAGGGTCTCGCCTGACGCACTAATTTGGGTGGGCCATGGCGGACGGCACTGAAACAGAATCCCGCAAGCTGCTGGGGCGGCTGCGCGAAGAGATGGCGAACGAAGCCGCCGGTCAGGAACGTCTTGACCGGATCACTCATCTGATCGCTGACAGTATCCGGGCCGAGGTGTGCTCGATTTACCTGTTCCGGGATGAGGATACTCTTGAACTCTGCGCGACCGAAGGTCTGTCGCCCGAGGCGGTTCACAAGACCCGTATGCGCATGGGTGAGGGGCTTGTGGGGCGCGTCGCGAAGCACGGCAAGATCGTGAACACACCGGATGCGCCTGCTGCCAAGGGTTTCCGTTACATGCCCGAAACGGGCGAAGAACGGTTTTCGTCTTTCCTGGGGGTGCCCATTCAGCGTCTGGGTGAAAAGCTGGGCGTTCTGGTCGTGCAATCCCGCGATGCGCGCGAATACTCGGCGGATGAGGTTTACGCGTTGGAAGTGGTCGCCATGGTTCTGGCCGAAATGACCGAGCTGGGGGCGTTCGTGGGTGAGGGCGCCGCCCTGTCCCCCCGCCACCAGCAATCTGTGCAGCTAACCGGTGGTCCGGCGCAGGAAGGTTCCGCCGAAGGGCATGTCTGGCTGCACGAGCCACGCGTTGTGGTCACCAACCCCATCGCCGAAGACCCCCATCGAGAGCGTGAGCGTCTGGCCGAAGCGGTCGAGGAACTGCGCGTGGGCGTCGACAAAATGCTTGAGATTTCCAAGGACGGCGACACCGAGCAGTTACAAGTGCTGGAAGCCTACCGGATGTTTGCGAACTCCAAGGGCTGGATGCGCAGGATGGAAGAGGACATTGCCCGTGGCCTGAGTGCCGAAGCTGCGGTTGAAAAGGAACAGTCACAAGCGCGTGCGCGGATGGGGCAGGTTACCGACCCTTATCTGCGCGAGAGGCTCGCCGATCTGGACGACCTCAGCAACCGCTTGCTGCGTATTCTAACTGGGCAGGGCAACACCAACGGGGCGGACCTGCCACCTGATCCGATCCTGATTGCCCGTAACATCGGCCCCGGCGATCTGTTGGAATATGGCCGATCTCTGAAGGGGATCGTGCTGGAGGAAGGATCAGTCGGCAGCCACGCGACGATTGTTGCCCGCGCGCTGGCTATTCCCTTGGTGGTGCATGTCGGCCGGATCACGACCGAGGCGCTGAACGGTGACCATATTCTTGTGGATGGGGATCAGGGCACCGTTCAATTGCGGCCCGAAGACACGGTCGTCAGTGCGTTTCGTGACAAGATTGCGATGCAGGCAAAGGCGCAGGAGCGATATGCCTCGATCAGGGATACTCCGACGGTCACTCGGGATGGTGAGCGCATCAATCTCGTGATGAATGCCGGTCTTATGGCGGACCTGCCTTCGCTGGACAATTCCGGAGCCGAGGGCGTGGGCCTGTTCCGGACCGAGTTGCAGTTCCTGATCAGAAACCAGATGCCAAAGCGGTCGGAACTTGTAACCCAGTATCAGCGAGTTCTGGACGCGGCCGGGGAAAAACGAGTGGTGTTCCGAACGCTGGATATCGGCTCGGACAAGGTTCTGCCCTACATGAAACACGTAGAAGAACCCAATCCTGCATTGGGGTGGCGTGCGATCCGGGTCGGTCTGGACAAGCGCGGCGTAATGCGGATGCAGTTACAGGCCCTGATGCGCGCAGCGAACGGGCGCCCCCTGACACTGATGTTCCCGTTTGTGGCGCAGGCGGATGAGTTTCGCGAGGCGCGTTGGGAGGTCAACAAGACCATCGAACGCGAAAAGCGGCTGGGGCATGTCCTGCCCGAAAGAATAGAAGTTGGCGCAATGCTTGAGACCCCGTCCTTGGGCTTTGCCCCTCAAAAATTTTATGATGAGGTGGATTTTGTCTCGATTGGGGGAAACGATCTGAAGCAGTTCTTTTTCGCGGCTGACCGAGAAAATGAACTGGTGCGCCGCAGGTATGATACGTTGAATGTAAGCTTCCTCAGTTTCATCGAACGTATTGTCGAGCGCTGCAACATATCGAATACACCGCTGAGTTTTTGTGGCGAAGACGCGGGCCGCCCGGTTGAGGCGTTGTGTCTGGCAGCCATGGGTATCCGTTCGTTGTCAATGCGGCCTGCCTCGATCGGGCCTGTCAAAAGCGTGTTGTTGCGCGCCGACTTGCAATCGCTGCGGAAGATCATTGCCGATGCGCGTCACCGGGGTGAGCAATCCGTTCGTCCGGCTGTGATGGAGTGGCTGCGAAACCAAGGGTGACCGAGTCGTAGATTTTGAAATTTTTTTCAAATCCAGTGTTGATTCTTAGTATGGTTTTTTATACTCCCGCGTTGAATGTTAGCGATAACATTACTGGTGTGGCAAAACGATGTGCCAGTGACAACTGAAGGAGCCTGCAGATGGTTTCACGCGTAATACCGGTAAATCCGTTCGACCTTGTGTTGTTCGGCGCAACGGGCGATCTGGCGCAGCGCAAGATTTTGCCGGGTCTGTATCACCGGTTTGAAGTGGACCAAATGCCCGAAGAGGCCCGTATCATCGGAACAGCACGGTCGGACATGGACAGTGATGCATTTCGAGAGCAGATTCGCGCATCCATGAAGAAATATGCCCCCGGGTTCAAACAGGATGTATTGGACCGGTTCCTTAGCCGGGTCGACTATGTCCCTGTTGATGCGCTGGGTGACTCAGGGTGGGCAGACCTTGCTGAAAAATTGCGCCCCGACGTGGTGCGCGCGTTCTATCTGTCTGTAGGCCCCAGCCTGTTTTCCGGCATTGCACAGCGGTTGAATGATAACGGGCTGGCAACACCGGACAGCCGAATTGTGGTGGAAAAACCGTTCGGTCATGATCTGGCTTCTGCCAAGGCCCTGAATGAAGGGTTGCGTGCCTGTTTTGAAGAACATCAGATTTATCGCATCGACCATTATCTGGGCAAGGAAACCGTCCAGAACCTTATGGCCCTGCGTTTTGCCAATTCCCTGTTCGAGCCGCTTTGGAATTCGACCCATGTTGATCATGTTCAGATCACAGTTGCGGAAACCGTAGGTGTTGAAGGGCGGGGGGCTTACTACGACCAGTCTGGCGCAATGCGCGATATGGTGCAGAACCATCTTGTTCAGTTGTTGTGCCTGACCGCGATGGAGCCTCCGTCCAAGTTTTCGCCCAATGCGGTGCGCGACGAAAAGGTCAAGGTTATTGAGGCGTTAGAACCCGTGGACCCCTCGGACATCGCGCGGGGCCAATATCGGGCTGATCAGGGAGAGGACGGTTATCTGGATCATGTCGGCAACCCGGCCAGCCGCACCGAAAGCTATATCGCCCTAAAGGTGCATCTTGGTAACTGGCGTTGGGCCGGAGTGCCGTTCTATCTGCGGACTGGAAAGCGTCTGCGTGCACGCGAATCCGAAATTGCCGTGTTCTTCCGCGATCCACCGCATACTATTTTTCCCAACGTAGGCCCCTTGCGTGGCAACGTTCTGGTCATTCGGTTGCAGCCCGACGAAGGCATCACATTGCGCACAACCATCAAAGACCCCGGTCCCGGTGGATTCCGCCTGTCAGATGTGTCGCTGGACATGAGCTTCGCCGAGGCGCTGGGCACGGATGCGCGTGCTCAGGATGCTTATGAGAGGCTGGTAATGGATGTGATCCGGGGTGATCAAACCCTGTTCATGCGCGGTGACGAAGCCGAGGCCGCCTGGGCCTGGGTCGATCCCATCATTCAGGGGTGGGAAGATCGGGGTGACCGGCCAGCCAAATATGATCAGGGCAGTTCAGGGCCGGAAGAAGCATTGATGCTGATGCATCGCGATGGACGCCGTTGGCGTCAGATCGGAGGGTAATCATGGTACATTCCGTCATCACCGACGTCACCCGGCGCATCATCGACCGCAGCGCCGAATTGCGCGGCCCGCATCTTGAGAGGATGGAACACGCCAAGTCCAAAGGGCCAGCCCGTGCGCATCTATCCTGC
The DNA here is from genome assembly GCF_056780525.1 of Ruegeria sp. S263. NCBI lineage: Bacteria > Pseudomonadati > Pseudomonadota > Alphaproteobacteria > Rhodobacterales > Roseobacteraceae > Ruegeria > Ruegeria sp. S263. Next base: position 1,303,470 of record NZ_CM165558.1, read on the forward strand.
AGCGGTCAGGCTCATGCCTATGCCGGGGCGGGTGAAGATCAGCAATCCATGGCAACTGGAACGGCTGGCAATCTGGGCATCGTCACCGCCTATAACGACATGCTCTCGGCGCATCAGCCTTTCGAACGCTATCCGGCGCTGATCCGTGACGCGATCCGTGCGGCGGGTGGCACGGCGCAGGTCGCAGGCGGCGTTCCCGCCATGTGTGATGGCGTCACGCAGGGCGAAGCGGGGATGGAGTTGTCGCTATTCTCGCGCGATGTTATTGCGCTGGCCACTGGAGTGGCGCTTAGCCACAACACGTATGACGCCGCCGTGTTCCTTGGGGTGTGCGACAAGATCGTGCCGGGTCTGGTCATCGGCGCGCAGGCGTTTGGTCACTTGCCCGCCGTGTTCCTGCCTGCAGGACCCATGACAAGCGGCCTGCCGAACGACGAAAAGGCCAAGGTTCGTCAGCAGTTTGCCACCGGAGAAGTCGGCCGTGACGCGTTGATGAAGGCGGAAATGGCCGCCTATCACGGGCCGGGCACCTGCACCTTTTACGGAACCGCCAACACCAACCAGATGTTGATGGAATTTATGGGCCTGCATCTTCCTGGCTCCAGCTTCATCAACCCGAATACACCTTTGCGCGATGCGTTGACCGAAGAAGGCGCGCGCCGTGCCTTGTCACTTAGCGCGCTGGGTAATCACTATACGCCGGTCTGTCAGGTGCTGGACGAACGCGCCTTTGTGAATGGTATCGTCGGGTTGATGGCAACCGGAGGGTCCACGAACCTGCTGATCCACCTGATCGCCATGGCACGTGCCGGAGGTATCGTTCTGGATTGGGAGGATTTCTCGGACATCTCCGCCGTGGTCCCGCTGGTCGCGCGGGTCTATCCGAATGGATTGGCCGATGTGAACCATTTCCATGCCGCGGGGGGCCTTGGCTATTGCATCGGCACGTTGCTTGAAGACGGCCTGCTGCATCCCGATACGCTGACGGTCGCTGGGCAGGGTCTGCACAACTATACCAAAGAGCCAAAGCTGAAAGATGGTGAACTGGTCTGGGAAGAAGGCACTGCACACAGCTTGAACGAAAAGATCGTGCGCCCGGCCAAGGATCCGTTCCAGCCCACAGGCGGCTTGTCGCGCCTGACCGGAAATCTGGGCACCGCTGTCATGAAGGTATCTGCTGTCGCGCCCGAGCATCAGGTGGTCGAAGCTCCGGTACGTGTTTTCCATGACCAGGAAGAGGTCAAAGCAGCGTTCAAGGCGGGTGAGTTCACGGATGACGTCATCGTCGTTGTCCGCTTTCAGGGACCGAAAGCCAACGGAATGCCCGAACTGCACTCGCTGACGCCGATGCTTTCGATCCTTCAGGGCAGGGGGCAAAAGGTTGCTTTGGTAACTGATGGCCGGATGTCTGGAGCATCGGGCAAAGTTCCAGCCGCGATTCATGTGGTGCCCGAGGCGCTGGATGGTGGTCCCATCGCCTGTTTACGGGATGGCGACATCCTGCGTGTAGATGCGGTCAGCGGAGAATTGGAGATCATGACCCCCGGCGTACTTGATCGCGCCCCGGCAACCGCAGACCTTTCGGCAAACCAGCACGGCGTTGGCCGCGACCTCTTTGGCGCGTTCCGCCAGAATGTCGGGTCGGCCGACACTGGTGCCAGCATTTTCGGAGTTTAATTCATGTCCAAAACCCAACGCACCCGCGAAATTTGCGCGCTTGCCCCTATCGTTCCTGTGCTGGTTATCGACGATGCCAAGGATGCGCGCCTACTGGCCGAGGCGCTTGTCGCTGGTGGGCTTCCCGCGCTTGAAGTTACGCTGCGCACGCCTGCGGCGCTGGATGCAATCCGGGCAATGTCTCAAGTGCCGAGCGGTGTCGTAGGGGCTGGAACACTGGTGACCCCTGATGACGTCCGTGCCGCGAAAGAGGCAGGCGCACAATTTGGTGTCTCTCCCGGCGCGACTGAAGCTTTGATCGCTGCGTGTGAGGCCGAAGGCCTGCCCCTCTTGCCCGGCGCGGCCACGGCAAGCGAGGCAATGCGTCTGCTGGAGCAGGGATATGATATGCTCAAGTTCTTTCCTGCCGAAGCTTCAGGCGGTGCGCCTGCATTGAAGGCAATTGGTGCTCCGCTTCCGCAGATCACGTTCTGTCCAACCGGTGGTGTCTCGCCTGCGAATGCCCGCGATTACCTGTCTTTGTCCAACGTTGTCTGCGCCGGTGGCAGTTGGGTTGCGCCAAAGCAGATGGTTTTGGATCAAGATTGGGCGGGCATCGAAACACTTGCGCGCGAGGCGTCCAAGCTGATGGATTGACGCTGCCGGGCCACACGTTAGGGTGAGGCCAATTCTAACAGGTTGATCCCATGAAAAATCACAACTCTCTCGCGCAGGGGCGTGAGTATTTGGCTATTCCCGGGCCGTCGGTAATGCCCGACGCCGTTTTGCAAGCGATGCACCGTCCCTCGCCCAATATCTATGATGGCGAGTTGATCGAGATGATGCCCGCGCTGACCCGCGACCTATGTCGCATCGCCCGGACCGAGCACAACGTCGCAATTTATATCGCCAACGGGCACGGCACTTGGGAAGCTGCCCTGTCGAACGTCATTGCCCCCGGCGAACGTGTTTTGGCACCGGCTTCGGGTCGGTTCACCCACGGCTGGGCAGAGATGGCGGAAGGGATCGGTGCAACGGCGCAATTGATCGACTTCGGCACGTCATCTGCCTGGGATTTCGAACGTATCGGTGACGCGTTGCGCGCTGATAAAGCGCATGAAATCAAAGCGGTTCTGGCCGTGCATGTGGATACCTCAAGTTCGATCCGAAACGATATTCCAACACTTCGCGCGTGGCTGGATGACTTGAACCACCCGGCGATTTTGATGGCGGATTGTATCGCCTCGCTGGGGTGTGATCGGTTCGAAATGGATGCCTGGGGCGTCGACGTCATGGTCACCGCCTGTCAAAAGGGGCTGATGACGCCTGCAGGTGTGGGGTTTGTCTTTTTTAATGACAAGGCGCGGGCCAAGCGCGCCACTATGCCCCGGGTGTCGCAATATTGGGATTGGGTGCCGCGGGCTAATCCGGAGCTGTTTTATCAGTATTTCAACGGGACAGCTCCGACCCATCACCTATATGGTCTGCGCGCTGCCTTGGATATCATCCATGCCGAGGGGATCGAACAGGTCTGGGCGCGCCACGAACGACTTGCAGGAGCTATTTGGACGGCCTGCGAAATCTGGGCCGAGGGCGGTGCTTTGCACTTGAACGTCGCAGATCGCCAAGACCGTAGCCGTGCCGTAACCGCCTTGCGGCTGACCGACGGTCGGGGCACGGCCCTTCGGGAATTTACGGAAACCCAACTGGGCCTTACCTTGGGCATCGGCCTTGGGATGGAGGACTGGGACGGATGTTTCCGTCTTGGTCACATGGGGCATGTGAATGGGCAGATGGTCATGGCCATTTTGGGCGGGGTTGAAACCGGGCTGGCCGCACTCGGGATCCCGCGCGGCACAGGCGCGTTGGAGGCTGCGGCGGCTGCGTTGGTTTCGTAACGCGAACTGCCGAGCGTATTGGCGCAGTTCATGCGCGCGCGTTTGCGGCCTCAAGCGCCTTTGGCAGAGCTGCGGCAAAGGCATCCAGATCGCACGCCTCGCCGCAGCTTACCCGAATGCACCTGTTCTGCGGCGCAGCAAAGGGCATTCGAACGAAAACACCCTGCGCGACAAGCGACTCGAGAACCGCCTTAGCAAAGTTACCGTCCCGCCGGCAATCAATGGCAACGAAATTCGTGGCCGACGGCAAGGGGGTCAGACCATTCTTTGTTGCGATCTGTCCGATCCGGGTGCGGGCCTCAGCGATCTTGTTCTGAATCCGTTTTAACCAGGCGTCGTCTTGCAGCGCTGCCAGCGCCCCAGCTTGCGCTGCGCGGTTCATGCCGAAATGGTTCCGTACCTTGTTGAACGCCGATATCAATTCGGGTGCGCCAATCGCATATCCGACGCGCGCCCCTGCCATTCCATAAGCCTTTGAAAAGGTGCGCATCCGGATAACGCGGGGATCATCGGCTGCGACAGGGGCTTCGGTCCCTTCGGGCGCGCATTCCACGTAAGCCTCATCCAGAACCAGCAGGCACCCGTCGGGCAAGTCGTCCAGCGCCGCGACGATATCCTTGCCGGAATGCCAGCTTCCCATAGGGTTGTCGGGATTGGCCAGATAGACCAGCTTGGCATCCGTTTCTACGGCCAGAGCAAACAGGGCCGCCGGGTCTTCGTGATCGTCGCGATAGGGAACGGTGTGCAACACACCACCGAACCCTGCCACGTGGTAGTTGAATGTCGGGTAGGCACCGTCCGAGGTGACAACGGCGTCGCCGGGTCCGATCAAAAGCCGGACGAGGTAGCCCAAAAGCCCATCAATCCCTTCCCCTACGACGATATTGTCTGCCCCAACGCCATGATGTTCAGCCAATGCGTGGCGCAGGTCATGGTTTTCGGGATCGCCGTACATCCAGATTTCAGTATTTGCCATTGCCTCGGCCGCGCGCGGCGAGGGGCCGAAGACACTTTCGTTCGCGCCAAGCCGGGCAATGAAAGGCGCACCCCGCTGGCGCTCCTGTGTTTCGGGGCCAACAAAGGGCACGGTCGCAGGCAGGGACAGGGCAAGCGGGGTGTAGCGTGGGTCAGTCATATAGGCAGATAAACGTAAGGTCACAGGGCGAGCAACCTTGTGTTGTGCGCGATTGCCGCCCACCCTACACAAAATTGTTGAGGGAGGGGTGCAGATGCGCGTTTTGTTGGGGTTGATCCTGATTGGGCTAGCCTATCTGATTTTTTGGCCGGTTGAGGTTGAGCCGGTCGCGTGGGAACCACCACAAGCACCTGAGTTCGCAGGCGAGTTTGCCGAAAACAACGCGCTGGATCAGCTTGAATTGATCGCATTTCCTGATGATGAGGTGGGTCCCGAAGACATCGCCGTATTGCCGGATGGAACCGCTTATACAACCACAGCGTCCGGCGCTCTGTTCCGTATTGACGGCGAAGCCCCCATCAAGGTCGACGAACTTGGTGGGCGCCCGTTGGGCCTCAAGGCGGGCCTGGACGGTGCGCTGTATATCGCGGACAGCTTTCGTGGGTTGATGCGTTGGAATGGTCCCGGTTCGTTAGAGTTGCTTACCTCTGAAGTTGACGGGAAGCCGTTGATCTATGCCAACCAATTGGATGTGGCCCGGGACGGGACGGTATATTTCTCCAACTCTTCAGATCGTTTCGACCCCGAAACAATGGGCGGTACCAAACCCACATCCGTGATGACGATCTGGGAGCAATCGGACACCGGGTATGTCGCCAAGTACGCGCCCGACGGCAGCACCGAAAAGGTGGCCGATGGGTTCGTCTACACGAACGGTGTTGCGCTGTCTCCGGACGAAGATTTTCTGCTGATCGCGGAAACCGGGCGTGCGCGGGTCCATAAACTGTGGCTGACCGGCCCAAGGGCGGGCGAGCGCGCAGTTCTGATGGACAACTTGCCAGGCTATCCGGACAATATCGAGGCGCAGGGTGACGGCACCTATTGGATGGCGTTCGCCAGCCCGCGCGTGCCGACCGAAGTTTTGATGCCTTATCCGTTCCTGCGCAAGGTGATTTGGCGGCTGGGTCCGATGGTGCGGCCTGCACCGATCCATCGCGGAATGCTGATTCAATTCGACGGAGAGGGAAACATCCTACAAAACCTGCAGGACCCACAGGGCCGGTTGGGGATTACAACCGGCGGGAAGATCGTTGGAAACCAGTTCTATGTCATGACGCTGGATTCCCCGTGGTTTGGGCGCATGGCCGTCGAGGGATTGCCCCTACGTTGATCTGGAACTTTGTGGGTGTTGCAGGCATCTTTGCCGAAACTGGAATAGGGAAGTTCACATGTCGCGTGTATCAGTAGAATACAAAGATCACATTGCCCACGTCACTTTGACGCGCGGCGAGAAGATGAACGCGCTGGATGATGCGATGTTCAATGCAATTCTGTCCGCAGGGCAGGAGGTTGCCGCCTCGGACGCGCGTGCGGTTGTGCTGTCGGGGCAGGGCGGAAATTTCTGCGCCGGTCTGGATATGGCCAGCCTTGCGAAATACGCCAATAACAACCCGTCCGAATGGCTGATGACCCGCAGCCATGGGGATGCCAACGACCTTCAGGAACTGGCGCTGACATGGCGCCGCGTTCCGGTCCCAGTGATTTGCGCTATCGAAGGCGTGGCCTATGGCGGCGGTCTTCAGATCGCGCTGGGGGCTGATATCCGTATTGCGCACCCTGACAGTAAACTCGCCTTGCTTGAAATGAAGTGGGGCATTATCCCGGATATGGGCGCGATGTATATGCTGCCGCATCTGGTTGGCAGCGATGTGATCCGCCTTTTGACCTATACCGCCCGGCCCGTTGGGGCGCAGCAGGCGGCGGATTGGGGGCTTGTGACTAAGCTTTCCGACGATCCTTTGACCGAGGCCACGGCGATTGCCGAGGACATCGCGTCCAAAAGCCCATCAGGTATTCGCGCGGCCAAGCGGGTCATAGATTTCGCCGAAAGCCATAGCCGCGCGGAAACTCTTATGGAGGAATCCATCGAGCAGGTAGAACTGATCGGAAAACCGGACCAGATGGAGGTGATTGCAGCCCAGATGCAGGGCCGCAAGCCTGTATTCAAGTAACTAGCGCGTAAAGGCGCGCCGTGCATCCCGTGCCATGTTGTACCGCATCTCCAGATCGGCGATGCGGGCCATCGCCTGTTTGCGCGCCTGCGGATCGGTCAGGGTGGTGTAGTCCTGGCGCGCTGCGTCCAGGTCTTTCTTGATCTTGAACTCTTCGGGCAGCACCCCGGCCTGAGCCATTATTCTGTATCCGGCGGCAGTTGCCGGGTCGCTTTGCTCCTCGCCAGAGCGATCGGGCAGGGGGCGGCCTTCGCCTTCAAGCCCCTGCAATTGGCCTTCGGCTTGCGCCTTTTTGATCTGACGCTCAATGAGCTTTCCCAGCGATCCAAACATATCTTTATTCTACAGAGTGCCGGGCCGCGCGGCTAGCGGCTTCGATTTGCAATCAAATAGGCGACGCCGCCTGCCAAAAGGCCCCAAACTGCGGCACCCAGCCCGAAGACTGATATGCCCGAGGCCGTGATCGCAAAGGTCAGGATTGCGGCTTCGCGTTCGGCAGGCACTTCGAGCGCCGCAAAGGTTGCATTGGCCATCACGCCGATCAGGGCAACGCCGGTCAGCGTGCCCATCAGCAACGGATCGGCATGAACGGCAAACCCTGTAATTGCAACGGCAAACACGCCGAACACGCAATAAAACACACCGGCCATCACAGCGGACCAATAGCGTTGATTTGGATCAGGATGGCTGTCTTCGTTCGAACACATCGCTGCGGTGATCGCAGCAAGGCAGGTTGCTGGCGCTCCGAATGTCGCCGACAGTACGCTTGCGCCACCCACGGCCGAAAACAGGCGCCTTGAGACTGGCTGGTAACCAAAGCTGCGCATCACGGCGATACCGGGGATGTTCTGCGTGGCCATCGTGACGATGAACAACGGAAGACTGATGCCGATAATGGAAGCCACTGAAAATGTGGGCCACGTCCAAACCGGAATGGCCACCACCTGTGCCGGCGCAACCGATGCACCCTTGGCATTTAGAACGACCACGATGGCCGCCGCGATGACGGCGGCGGGCACAGGGAGCAGCCGGTTGAAACGCCCGGCGACAAACCATGTTAGGATCACGGGAAGGGCCTGCCACGGTAGGTCAACGGCGGCTTTGAAGGGCAGAATGCAAAGCGGCAACAGAACACCGCCCAACATAGCCTGTGCCAGCGTGGTTGGGATCGCCGCAGCAAGGCGGCCCAGCGGTTTCCACAGCCCGGCCAGAACTGTCAACGCGCCAGCGCACAAAAACGCACCCACGGCCTCTGAAAAGCCCGCCGCCGGCGTGGCGGACACGGCAAGCAGGGCCGCTCCGGGTGTGGACCATGCAACGCTGATGGGTTGGTGATATCGCAGGCTTAGACCCATGGCCGCCAGACCCATGGCGATAGCCGCCATCATTAATCCCGAGGCTGCTTGGGCCGGTGACGCGCCCATCGCGGTCAATCCCTGAAGGACAATGGGAAATGAGCTGAAGAAGCCGACGATGGCAACAACCAGCCCGGTCGAGACAGTTTGGATCGGTGGGGCTGTGCGCGTCATTTTGGCCTCGGTGGGGTTGCCTCGAACCGTGCTACCAAGCGTGAGGGTGGGGCGGCAACCCCCAGTTGCGCAAAAGAAAACCCCGCCAGTAAGGCGGGGTTAGAGTGTTGGGGCGTCAAGACGGATCAGGCGATCTCGGACAGGCGGGCCAATGCCTCATTCAGCTTCGCTTCTTCCTCTTCGCGGGCGGCGAGGTTGGCTTTGGCTTCTTCCACAACCTCTTCCGGGGCCGAAGCCACGAATTTGGGGTTGTTCAGACGCCCGCGCAGACCGCCCAGTTCCTTGGCCAGTTTGCCTTTGGCTTTCTCCAGCCGTTCCTTCTCGGCACCGATGTCGATGATATCCGCCAGCGGCAGACCAAAGGACGCGCCGGGGGCGGCGATCGAGATGGTGCCTTTGGGCAATTCATCGGCCTTGGTCAGGCTGTCGATCCGCGCCAGACGTTTGATCAGCGCCTCATTGCGGTCCCAAGCAGCTTGGCCATGCGCGTCAATATCCGTCACCAGCATCGGCACGTATAGACCAGCCGGAACGCGCATCTGCGCACGGGCGGAACGGGTGTTTTCGATCACCGAGATCACCCAGTTCATCTCACGATCCGCATCGGCGTCGATCAGGTCGGCAGCGGCATAGGTCGGCCAATCGGCGTGGACGACCATCTTGGTGCGGTCACCGGTCAGGCCCCACAGTTCTTCGGTGATGAAGGGCATGATCGGGTGCAGCAGGACCATGCACTGGTCCAGAACCCAACGCATAGTCGCGCGGGTCTCGGCCTGTGCTTCGGCGTCATCGCCCTGCAACAGGGGTTTCGACAGTTCTACATACCAGTCGCAGACCTTGCCCCAGACAAAGGCATAAAGCCCGTTGGCCGCGTCGTTGAAACGATAGCTTTCCAGCGCCGCGTCGACCTCTTCCCGCACGCGGGCGGTTTCGCCGATGATCCAGCGGTTGACAGCCGCCTTGGGCTTCAGATCAGCCACACCCAGTTGCGGGACGGCGTCGGTAAAGACCTCGTTCATCTCAGCAAACCGGACGGCGTTCCACAGTTTCGTACCGAAATTGCGATAGCCGGTAATGCGTTCACGAGACAGTTTCAGTACGCCGCCAATCGCCGCCATCGACGCATTGGTAAAGCGCAGCGCGTCGGCGCCGAATTCGTCCACGATCTCCAGCGGGTCGATGACGTTGCCGGTGGTCTTGGACATCTTCTTGCCCTTCTCGTCGCGGACGAGCGAGTGCAAGTAGGCGGTATGGAACGGGATTTCATTCACCACGGCCAGTTGCATCATCATCATCCGGGCGACCCAGAAGAACAGAATATCCGCGCCGGTGATCAGAACGTCCGTGGGGAAATAGCGCTCCAGCTCCTCGGTCTGCTCGGGCCAGCCCAGAGTGCCGATGGGCCAGAGGCCGGAGGAGAACCACGTGTCGAGCACGTCGGGGTCGCGCCAGACCGGGTAAACCAACTTGGTCGGGTCTTGTTCAACTGCGTACCGAGCAAGGCTTTCCGCGAACTGATGGATCGCTTCCTGCTTGTCGGCGACTTCGACAACGGTAGCGTGGCTCAGAGGGCTGGGAATGTTTGCGTTGTCGTCCAGGAATTTCTCGGTAACAGCTTCAAGGCTCGCAGCGCATTCCATGATATTGCCACGGTGCAGCATGCCGCCTTCGTTCAGCAAACGGCCCAATTCGACCAGATCCAGGTCTCCGTCATTCTCGTCGTCGACGAAGTCTTCGGCGGACAGGTCCAGCCCATACCAAACCGGAATCTGATGCCCCCACCACAGTTGACGCGAAATGCACCACGGCTCGATGTTTTCCAACCAGTGGTAATAGGTCTTCTCGCCCGACTCGGGGATGATCTTGACCGTGCCGTCCTTGACCGCATCCAACGCGGGACCGACGACCTTTTCGGCGTCGACGAACCACTGGTCGGTGAACATCGGCTCGATGACCACTTTCGAGCGGTCACCGAAGGGCTGCATGATCGGCTTGCTTTCAACCAGCGGAACCAGCGCTGCCGGGTCGTCATCCTCATCCAGCTTCACACCCAGACGCGGGTCATCTGCGCGAGTCACGACGGCCAGTCCGTCGGCTGTGATTTCTTCCACCACCTTCGCGCGCGCCTCGAACCGATCCAGCCCGCGCAGGTGATCAGGGATCAGGTTGATCGCGTCGATCTCGTTCTCGGTGAAGTCCTTGCCGCGCGCGTATTCCTGCGCCTTGTCCGCTTCTTCTGCGTAGGGTGCACCATCGGCCCGCATCGCTCCTTTGGTGTCCATCAGGCGGTACATCGGGATGCCGCCACGCTTGGCGACCATGTTGTCGTTGAAGTCATGTGCACCAGTGATCTTCACCGCGCCCGAGCCGAAGTCGGGGTCCGGATACTCATCGGTGATGATCGGGATCTGACGGCGATGCTCTTTCGGGCCAACCGGGATTTCGCAGAGTTTGCCGACGATTGGCGAGTAACGCTCATCCGAGGGATGAACCGCAACAGCGCCGTCGCCCAGCATGGTTTCGGGGCGGGTCGTGGCGATGGAAATGTAATCGCGCTCTTCCGTCAGAACGACATTCCCGTCCTCGTCTTTTTCGACATAGGTGTAGGTCTCGCCCCCGGCCAGCGGGTATTTGAAGTGCCACATGTGGCCGGGCGTTTCGATATTCTCGACTTCCAAATCCGAGATCGCGGTCTCGAAATGCGGGTCCCAGTTGACCAGCCGCTTGCCGCGATAGATCAGGCCTTTTTCGTACATGTCGACGAAAACCTTGATCACTGCGTCGTGGAAGTTGGCTGAGTTTTCGTGGCCGGTGCGCGGATCGCGTGGTGCGCCCGCCATGGTGAAGGCGTTCCGTGACCAGTCGCAGGAAGACCCCAGACGCTTCAACTGTTCGATAATCGTGCCGCCATATTCGCCTTTCCACTCCCAGACCTTGTCCAGAAACGCTTCACGCCCCAGCTCGGTCCGGCTGGGCTGCTGTGTGGCGGCCAGCATCTTTTCGACCTGCATCTGTGTGGCGATGCCCGCGTGGTCCTGACCGGGCTGCCACAGCGTGTCGAACCCGCGCATCCGGTGCCAGCGGATCAGGATGTCCTGCAGCGTGTTGTTGAACGCATGACCCACGTGCAGCGCGCCGGTCACGTTGGGCGGTGGGATCATGATGGTAAAGCTTTCGTCGCGCGATTTGTTCGCGCCTGCCTTGAAGGCTCCGGCCTGTTCCCAGGTTTTATAGATACGGGCCTCGGCCTCGGCCGCGTTGAATGTCTTTTCCATCGCCATGGGGTGCGTCCTGCGTCATCAATCTTGGGTCAGCGCCTGCAATAGCGAATGCATGCGCCAAGGGGAAGGCCCCCTATGGACATCGTCCCCTCGCAGGCTAGTGTCGCGCGGTAGAGCAGCGGCAGGAGCGTTCCATGGAAAAGTTCGGTAAGAGTCAGCCGGTCAAACGGACCGAGGATCAGAGGTTTCTGACCGGGCAGGGGCATTACATGGATGATGTGGTGCCCGAGGGTGCGCTGCATGCTGTTTTCGTGCGCTCTCAGGTGGCGCATGGGGTGATATCCAGTCTGGACCTAGAAGAGGCGCGGTCGGCGGATGGGGTGCGTCTGGTGATGACGTTGGACGATCTGAAAGCCGAAGGGATCGACACCGTAATGAATGCTGCAATCCTAGACAATCGGGATGGATCGAAAGCCGCCGCGCCGGAACGTCAGATGCTGGCTAGCGACCGTGTGCGCTTTGTCGGCGAGCCGATCGCTGTTGTCATTGCCGATACCCCGTCACAGGCCCGCGACGCAGCCGAGATGATCTGGGCCGAGATCGACGAATTGCCCGCAAAGTTGGACGTAGATGCGGGTGGGGAAGTTTTACACCAAGACGCTCCCGACAATCGCGCCTTTGACTGGGGGCTGGGCGATGAGGCGGCGACCGAGGCCGCATTTCAGGCTGCAGCGCATAGGGTTTCGCTGAATGTGGCCGACAACCGGGTCATCATAACCTCGATTGAGCCGCGCGGCTGTCAGGCCAACTGGGTCGATGGCCGCCTGCATTTTGCCTATGGCGGGCAGGGGGTGTGGGCGATGCGTGCACAGCTGGCCGAAAAACTGCGGCTGGAGCCTGAGGCGATCCGCGTCACCACCCCGGATGTTGGGGGCGGGTTCGGCATGAAGGTAATGCCCTACCCCGAGTATTTCTGCACCGCCGTTGCCGCGATGAAGCTGGGACAACCCGTCCACTGGATGTCGGACCGGTCCGAGGCGATGCTGGCCGATCATCATGGCCGCGATTTGACTTCACTTGCGGAACTGGCATTTGACGACGACCACCGGATCACCGCCTATCGTGTGCACAGCAAGGTCAATCTGGGTGCGTATAACAGCCATTTCGGTCAGGCGATCCAGACCAACCTGTTCAGCCGGGTGCTGATGGGGGTCTATGACGTCCAGACCACCTATCTGCGGGTCGAGGGGTTCTTCACCAACACCACGCAGGTCGATGCCTATCGCGGGGCCGGACGACCCGAGGCGATCTATGTCCTTGAACGTGTCATGGACCGCGCCGCGCGTGAATTGGGCATCGATCCCTGGGAGTTGCGCCGCAAGAATTTCATCCGCCCCGAGGCATTTCCATACAGAACTGCGACCGGCGAGACTTACGATGTCGGTGATTTCAATATGATCCTGTCACGCACAGCTAGCCAAACTGCGGGGTTCAACGCGCGCAAGGCGACCGATGGCGAACGCGGCCTGATCCGGGGGCAGGGTCTTTGTTACTATATCGAAAGTATTCTGGGGGACCCTTCCGAGAACGCGAAAGTTGAGTTCTGCGAGGATGGCACCGTGAACCTCTATGTCGGCACCCAATCGAATGGGCAGGGGCATGAGACGGTTTATGCCCATTTCCTGTCGGATCAGACCGGGATTCCGGTAGACCGGATCAATGTAGTGCAGGGTGACAGCGATCAACTGCCACATGGGGGCGGCACCGGGGGGTCTCGGTCCGTTACGGTGCAAAGTACGGCAACGCTGGCGACAATCGACGTCATGCTTGCCGCGTTCACGCCGTATCTGGCGGATAAGATGGGGGTCGAGGAAAGCGATATCAGCTTCGACCACGAAACATTCCGCGCATCAGGGTCGAACCTGACACCAACCCTGACCGAGGCCGCTGACATGGCCCGCACCGATGGCCGTACCGATCTGTTGCGACATCAGGCACGGGCCAACCTAGATGCGCGCAGCTATCCCAATGGCGCACATGTTGCCGAAATCGTTATTGATTCTTACACCGGAGAAACCTGGGTTGACCGCTATACAGTGGTCGATGATTTTGGTAACCTTATCAACCCGATGCTGGCCGAAGGGCAAGTGCATGGTGGCGTCGTCCAGGGCATTGGGCAGGCGCTGACCGAGCGTGTTGTGCATGATGCGCAGGGGCAACTGCTCACGGCTTCGTTGATGGACTATGCCTTGCCGCGCGCCGCCGAGATACCCATGATTAAGTTTACGTCGGTGCCGGTCCCGTCAACTTCAAACCCGATGGGGATGAAGGGATGCGGTGAGGCCGGCACCGTGGGCGCGCTGGCCGCTGTGGCAAATGCGGTTCAGGATGCGCTCTGGGATTACGGGGTGCGGCAGGCGGATATGCCTTTTACACCTCACAAAGTATGGGAGTTGCTGACGCATGGTTCTGTCGCGGCTGAGTAGAAAGGTACTAGGATGGCTCGGACGGCCTCTGCGGTCCGAGCACTCGGCCGAGTCACGCCACCGCGAACCGATCAGCCATGTGATTATCCTCGACGGCACAATGTCGACGCTGGAACCGGGCCGGGAGACCCATGCAGGCCAGACTTTGCGCCTGTGCTGTGAGATGGGCAGCAAGGTCTCGGTTTTCTATGAATCCGGCGTGCAGTGGGAGAGCTGGAAGTCCTCGCTGGACGTGATGATGGGGCGGGGGATCAACCGCCAGATCAGGCGCGCTTATGGCTATCTGGCGTCGCGCTACAAGCCCGGCGACCGTATCTATTTCATCGGCTATTCACGCGGGGCTTACGGGGTGCGCAGCCTTGCCGGGGTGATCGACCTGATCGGGCTGCTCAAGGCCGAACACGCGACCGAGCGGAATATCAAGCAGGCGTACCGCCATTATGAGTGCAACGCCAATGGTGCCGCTGCAGGCGCATTCCGCAAACAGTTCTGTCACGAGGATGTGGCAATTGAGATGGTCGGCGTTTGGGACACGGTGAAAGCGCTGGGCCTGCGCCTGCCGCTGCTGTGGCGCTGGGCCGAGGAACGCCATGCTTTCCACAACCACCAGCTTGGCCCCGCCACCCGCCACGGCTATCATGCCATGGCGCTGGACGAGACGCGCGAAGTGTTCGAACCGGTATTGTGGAAATGTACCCCCGAGTTCAAAGGCCACGTCGAGCAGGTCTGGTTCCGAGGTACCCACGGCGATGTCGGGGGCCAGTTGAACGGGTTCGAAGAGGCCAGATCCCTCAGCAACATTTCCCTCATCTGGATGCTGGACAAGGCCGAGATGCACGGTTTGCCCCTGCCCGAAGGTTGGCGTGAGCGGTTCCCGACCGACACCCAAGCGCGCTCGGTGGGAACATGGCGCGGCTGGGGCAAGATTTTCCTGCTGCGCAAGCATCGCAAAGTTGGGCGGGACCGGTCCGAGCGTCTGCATGTCTCTGTGTCGCCGGATGAACTACCCGGCTGGGTGCCGATGCCGGATTTGCCGTCACATCCGGCGCAGTGAAAGGCTGAAGGTGGGCCAGAGGTTACAAGATCACTGACGGCTCAATGTCAAGTCGAACCCATTTTGAAAGATGCTGCGCGACGGGCGAAAGCCCGCTTTGCACGACATGGACACAGGAAAAGTCGCAAACCTTGCGCGGCTAGGCGAGCGAACGCTCCATGAAGTAGACCTTGTCTTGCCACTTATCCGGGAAGCTTTCTGGTTGCGGCATGGGAACAAAGCCAGCGTCCTCATACATCGCCCGGGCTTGTGTCAGAAACGTAGCTGAAGAGAAGAAGACGTGACTGTACCCATCTGCTGCCAACTGCTCGAACATTTCGTTCAGCAGTCTGCGGCCAAGTCCGAGGCCGCGCCCTGCCTGACTTACAAACATTCGATTGAACTCGGCGGTGCCGGGACGGGCTTCACTGTACATGACGCACCCCATCGGTTTGCCATCCACCGATGCAACGATAATTCCGCCCAATGGTCGCTCGTGCAGAGCGGGTAGTTCCTTCAATATTGCCTCGAAGCTTTTTGGGTCCATTGGATGATCGTCACCCCTAGGCCAATCGGAGGGGTAGTTTTCCCAGTGCCACTTCAACCATTCTCGGCACAGCATACGTGCCGCCTCAATATCTTCTTCGCAGCTTGCAAGCCGGACAATTATATTGGTCATTCTGGTACCCCGAACAAAGTATAGAAAGCGTGCTGAAACGGGGTGCATGAGTCAATCAGCCGCAAACCGAAAGCTGCCATTGGCGCAAAAACTGCGAATTGGCGCTTTGTCCGCAAAGCCGACACTCCGACCTAATACACCTTCGCAGCTTTCAGTGAAGGTGTTTTCTTAGTCAGAGCTAGTTACGCCTTGCATTGTTTTTTACCATGCAACACTTCCGGTAAGAGGCGTGGCGAAACGCCTGCGCCCCTTTCGCATTCCACAATGGAGACTTGGGTTTAGGTTCTCAATTACCGCCGCCGATCCCGGCGCGAGCTCATTGGTTGGAACGCCACGCCCACATGCGCTTCGCAATAGGGCTTGCCTGCCTCAACCGGCAGGCCGCAGAACCAGAAATCCTCGGTCGCGGGGTCTCCGACGGGCCATTTGCAAGTTTTCTCGGTCAGCTCCATCAACGTCAGCTTCTTGGCCTTCTTCTCGACCTCGTTGACCTTGGCGAGCGCCTCGGGGCTGATCTCATTGGCCGAGGGTTGCGGCGGCAGGGGCTGACCGGCCGGGATGATCTGACGGCGGGCGGGCACGGCAGGCTTCGCCTCGGTCGCCGGAGCAGGCGCAGGACGCGCAGGTTCAGTTTTGGGCGCGGGTTTGGGCTTGGCCTCGGCCCTTGGTGCTGGTGCCGGTTTTTCCTTGGGCTCGGCCTTGGCTGGGGTCGCGCCAGTTGCGCGGTTCGACAGGCCCAGACGGTGCACCTTGCCGATCACCGCGTTGCGGGTCACACCGCCCAGTTCCTTGGCGATCTGGCTGGCCGACTGGCCCTCGCCCCACATCTTTTTCAGCAGCTCTACACGCTCGTCAGTCCAGGACATCATTTGCCTTTCAAAAGCGGAAAGCGGCCCCGGATTCGGGCCGCCTTGGGAATTCGTCTCGGTCCCTATTTTAATCACTGTGTGCCGAGTTACAAGCGGTTCTCGAATCAGCTGCTGTGTGACGGTGTCGGGCTTCGCGCCAGACCAGAATCAGCCCCCCGGTCAAGATGATCGCAGAGCCGATCATGCTGATTCCATCCGGGATCACGCCGAATATGGCAAAATCGTAAAGCGCGGCAAAGACCAACGTGGCATAGCTGATGGGTGCCACAAAAGACGCATCAGCGCGCGCCATCCCGTTTACAAAGCACGCCTGCGCGCAGGCCATCAGCAGGCCGATCCCAGCCAAAGCCGCCCATTGCTGGGGCGTGGGCCATTGATACACAAAACTCACCGCGACCGAGGCGATGGTCAGCCCCATTGCATTATTGATCAAAAGGATCTGAATCGGAATTTCGCGGCCAGCGAGTTTCTTGATAAAGATCAGCTCCATTCCGATCACGGCGGCGGCAGTCAGAGCCAAAAGCGCCGCAGGCTGGAAGCTTTCAGGCGTTGGACGTAATAGGATCAGCGCCCCAGCCAGCGCGACCGCTGCGGCCAGCCATCGCCAGGGGCCAACACCTTCTTTCAGCAAGGGGATGGCCAAAACCATGGCAAAGACCAGATTCAGAAAGGAAATCGCGGTTGCGTCGGCAATCGGGATGAATGCGACCGAGGCGAACATCAAAGTGATTCCCAGCCAACCAAAGCTGGTTCTTCCCAAATGAAGCCCCCAATGCGGACGGGTAAGGCGGGGGCGAAGAACGGCCACTGCGCCAATGATCACCAGAAAAGCGAACAGAAAACGGCCATGGCTGATCTGCAACGGGTGCAGAGCCGGGCCCAGCACATCTGTTCCCAACGCCTTGGCCAGCAGGGTGGTTCCGGCAAGAAGGGCGCTTGCCGCAACGATCAATAGGGCCGCAAGCGGCGGGTTCTGGCGCGTGGGTGTCATAAGCCACCGGTGCGCTAGCGCGGGGCAAATGGCAAGCGGCAATTGTACGGCTCGTTAAGGAAATCAGACTGTCCCGGGCAATTCGGGGTTTTCAGATGAGTGGAGTACGGCTATACGAGCCACCATGATCAAACACGCATATATCCTGCGACTCCGACTCCGACGCCGACGCATCGCCGCGTAATCGGCCGTTTGATCCTGTGTGCGCTGAGAATCCGCGCACTTCCCACCAAATCAGTTGACTAACATGGCCTTCGTGTATCACTCACGAGGCTCAATTTATCGAAAAGGATGATCCTATGATCCCGTCCGTTCTGCCGACCTATAACCGTGCACCCCTGACCTTTGTGAAAGGCGAAGGTGCCTGGCTGACCGAGGCAGATGGCCGACGTTTTCTGGATCTGGGCGCAGGTATAGCGGTAAATGCGCTGGGCCACGCACATCCGGCGTTGGTGAACGCGTTGACCGAACAGGCGCATGCGCTGTGGCATGTCTCGAACCTCTATCACATCCCGCAGCAGCAGGCGCTGGCCGACAAACTGGTCGAGCATACCTTTGCCGACACAGTGTTTTTCACCAATTCCGGCACCGAATCCTGCGAACTGGCCGTGAAAATGGCGCGCAAGTACTTCTATGACAAGGATCAGCCAGAGCGGGTCGAGATCATAACGTTTGATGGTTCGTTCCACGGTCGGTCCTCGGCCGGCATTGCTGCCGCAGGATCCGAGAAGATGACCAAGGGGTTCGGCCCGCTGCTTCCCGGTTTCGTGCATGTCACCTTTGGCGATCTCGACGGCGTTACAAATGCCATCACCGACAAAACCGCCGCGATCCTGATTGAACCGGTTCAGGGCGAGGGCGGAATTCGCCCGGTTCCCGACGCCGAGCTAAAGGCGCTGCGCCAAATTTGCAACGACAACGGCCTTCTTTTGATCCTTGACGAGGTCCAGTGCGGTGTTGGCCGTACCGGGAAACTGTTCGCGCATGAATGGGCCGGGATCACCCCGGACATCATGATGGTCGCCAAGGGCATCGGCGGCGGATTTCCCCTTGGCGCAGTTCTGGCAACCGAAAGCGCGGCCAGCGGTATGACTGCGGGAACACACGGCTCGACCTATGGGGGCAACCCGCTGGGCTGTGCGGTGGGCTGCGCCGTGATCGACCAGGTGGCCACACCCGCGTTTCTGGAAGGCGTCAACCGAAAGGCAGGCCTTTTGCGGCAAAAGCTCGAAGGTCTGATTGCAGACCACCCCGACGTGTTCGAAGAGGTGCGTGGAGCCGGCCTGATGTTGGGTCTGAAATGCAAACCGACCAATATCGACGTGGTGAATGCGGGCTATGACAACGAGGTCATCACCGTCCCAGCCGCCGATAATGTGATCCGCCTGCTGCCGCCGCTGACCCTGACCGAGGACGACATCGCGCAGGCCGTTATCCGCCTCGAGAACGCCGCGCAACAGGTTCACGCCAATCTGACCACCGCCTGACTTTTCTTCTGTTCCGAAATACTTCGGGGGTGTGGGGGCTGGCCCCCACCCGCCGCCAACCAAAAGCGACAAGATATGAACCACTTCCTTGATATTCACAAAACTGAAGCCGCTGACCTGCGGAAGATGATTGACCAGGCCGGAGCGATGAAACAGGCCCGCCTCGGGCGGCCTAAAGCCGCCCATGATGACGACCAACCGCTTGCAGGTCGCATGGTTGCGCTGATCTTTGAGAAACCATCCACCAGAACACGGGTTTCTTTTGACGTTGGCGTGCGTCAGATGGGCGGTGAAACCATGCTGCTGTCCGGCAAGGACATGCAGCTTGGCCATGGCGAGACGATCGCCGATACCGCCCGCGTCCTGTCGCGCTATGTCGACTTGATCATGATCCGGACGTTCGATGAAACGATCCTGACCGAGATGGCCGAATACTCGGACGTGCCTGTGATCAACGGCCTGACCGACCGCACCCATCCCTGTCAGATCATGGCCGATGTCCTGACTTTCGAAGAACACCGTGGCCCCATCGCGGGTAAAAAAGTGGTCTGGACCGGCGATGGCAACAACGTGTGCGCTTCGTTCCTGCACGCGGCTGGTCAGTTTGGTTTTAACCTGACCTTCACCGGCCCCGCGCAGTTCGACCCGGAGGAAGAGTTCATGGGGTTCGCCCGCCAAAAGGGATCGCAAATCGTGGTCGAACGCGATCCATTCAAAGCGGTCGAAGGCGCGGACCTTGTCGTTGCCGATACATGGGTCTCTATGCACGATTCCCAATCGGCCAAGGAACGGCGTCACAACCTGCTGCGACCTTATCAGGTCAATGAAGAGTTGATGTCGCATGCCAAGCCAGATGCGCTGTTCATGCACTGCCTGCCAGCACACCGCGAGGAAGAGGCGACATCCGAGGTCATGGACGGTCCGAACTCGGTTATCTTTGATGAGGCGGAAAATCGTCTGCACGCGCAAAAGGCGATCATGCGCTGGTGCCTGGGCGTCTAGCGCCTGCGTATATCCCACACTCGAAGTTTGGCGAGCGTCCGGACGCTCGCCACTAAGATCAGAATGCAAAGTGCGGTTTTGGACATAACTTCCATCGTGCCTTCGATCAGCATGGCATGAACAACGCTGCCGACGATCGTGATGAAAGCCAGCCCCGCGTGCCCAAGTCTCCAGACGCGAAACCGAAGATGAATGCGCTGCCGCAGCAAACCCAGAAAGGCTGCGGCGAAAGCAGCCCACATTGCCGCGACGCCCCACGCTGAAAACGGGGTGGGTGATACAAACAGCAGGGCATCCAACATGTCAGGGGGGCTGGTGATCCACAATCCGGCTACGTGAATGACAAGGGCACCCACCAGGGCAAGGCCGCATCTGCGGTGCCATAGACGGCTTTGCATGGAAGACAGCCCAGGCAGCCAACGACCTGCCAGCAAGGGTTGAAGCAATAGCAAACTCAGGCTGATAATCCCGGCAAACCCAGCCGCGATGTAGAAGGGGCTTCGCCACGCCAGGTAGGGGCTGGTTGCGGCCGCAAGGATGGGAACCAGCAAGACGACCGTTAGCGCGGCCCAGGCTGCAACGGTTCGCGTCACGTCTCAGGCGGGTTGCAATACAAAGTGAGCGGCCAAGGTCTTGTCCCTTGCGCTTGCCATGACCGGACGCAGGAACACGGTTTCGAATTCACCGTTATCATAGGCCAGGTGGCCATGCGGCTGACCAAAGGCGGGTACGATCTGAGGCATTTCCAGCCGGAACTCTCCTTTTTCATCCGTCAAGGTCGCGCCGTGGCTGTGGGGGTCGCGTTCATGCCCTTCGGTCGTATGAGCCCAGATCTGAATACGTTGACCGGGCAGGGGGGCACCGTCTCCCGCGCGCCGGACTGTTCCGGTCATCCAGAACCCGCCGCCGCCAATGCGCTGCACGATCGGAGCACCAGGCCGATAATTGTTGGCCCCTCCCCGCATTGACGGGGTGGCTGCAAGGCCATTGGCGCGGGCGGGCAACAGCAGACCGGATGCAAGGACAGCTCCGCCTGCAGCAATCAAAGAGCGTCGAGTGATTGAAACACGGGTCATGGGCCCCTCGCTTTCAAAGCCATTTCGTGTGCCCGCGTTCAGCCGGGCGCTATCGCCATGACAGAGTAGCACGAACGAACGATATTTCGAGCCAACAGAGGGAATTGTGAATTGCTTTGACGGCCCGCCCGCCGGGTGCGATCCTTTGTACTCGCCCCTCCTGTCGGAAGGCCCTCGCCCATGACCCAGTCCGAGCACGTTTCAGCCGCAGAAGTTGCTGCGTTCCAGCGGGACGGAGCAGTCGTCTTACGCTCAAAATTCTCTGCGTCTTGGCTGCAGACATTGCGCGATGGGATCGACGCTGACCTGACGACCCCTACAGGAAATTTTACCCGCCACACGAAAGACCCGGATGCGCCGGGTTACTTCGAAGATTTTTGGGCGTGGAACAAAATCCCACAATTTACGGATTTCGTATTCAACTCACCCTGTGCCCCGCTTGCGGCGCAGTTGTTGGGCGCGCCCTCGATCAATCTGGTCATGGATAACTGGTTTCTACGTGAGGCCGGGTCGATGTCTCGCCCTCCATTTCATCAGGACCTGTCCTATTTCGATTTCGAGGGAACGATGTGTGTCCTGTGGCTTCCTTTGGAGCCAGTGAGCAAGCAGAATGGCATCGCATTCGTGAAAGGATCGCATTTGTGGGACAAGCTATTCATGCGGGTGCGTTTCGCGGATGGGCATCCCAGTTATGAACCGACCGAGGTGGCCGGTCTCACCTACCACCCTCCGCCAGACGTCAATGCAAATCCCGATGCCTTTGACCTGCTGCAATGGGATATGGAGCTGGGGGATTGTATTTTTTTCGATATGCGAACCCTGCACGGGGGGCTTTCCTCCGTCACGCCGACCGAAACGGTGCGGCGTTTTACGCTGCGGATGACGGCCCCGGACGGGCTCATTCGGTATCGAGGGGACTGGGCCAAGGAGGAACGCGCGCAATTCGAAGCGGCGGGGTATCGCGAAGGTGATCGGCTAGACGGTGCGTTCTTTCCCCGGCTTTGGCCGCGACCCATTGGCGAATGAGGATATGTCGGGAAAGTTCCGCACGATTTATGTGCATTTTTGCAAGTTTATTCGGTAAATTTAACCCTATATCCTGTACCAGTGAACAAAAGTTCTTTGAACGCAAGAGGTGCAGGAATGAGTTGGAATCCCACACACAACCCCGAATGTGTTTCCGAGAATTCAGCCCTTGAAAAGCTGATCATACCCCGCGCTCGTGATCTGGGCGGGTTCGAAGTGCGCCGCGCTTTGCCGTCGGTCAAACGACAGCTTGTGGGGCCCTTCATCTTCTTTGATCAGATGGGTCCGGCTGAATTTATCACGGATGGTGGTATTGATGTGCGCCCACATCCCCATATCGGTTTGGGAACCGTTACCTATCTGTATCAGGGTGAATTTGAGCATCGCGACAGCCTTGGCACGCATCAGATGATCTACCCCGGTGAGGTCAATTGGATGGTGGCAGGTCGCGGCGTGACCCATTCTGAACGAACAAGCGAAGAAACACGCAGCAAAAGGCACAACCTGTTCGGTATCCAGACCTGGATCGCGCTGCCCGAAGCGCATGAGGACATGGCCCCTGATTTTGAACATCACAAACAAGGTGCGTTGCCCCATATTCAGGACAATGGCGTCAGCGCCAGATTGATCCTCGGGTCGGCATATGGTGAGACCAGCCCCGTTACGATGCTGTCTGAGACTTTTTACCTCGACGTTCAGTTGGATCCGGGCGCCTCTTTCCCGTTGCCGGATGATCATGAGGATCGCGGCGTCTATGTCACCCAAGGCTCTGTCGAGATTGCGGGCGACACGTTCGAGGAAGGTCGGATGATGGTCTTTCGTCCCGGTGATCGCCTGTCGGTCAAGGCAGGCCCGTTGGGCGTGCGCCTGATGCTTCTGGGGGGCGCGACATTGAATGAGGACCGATATATCTGGTGGAATTTCGTGTCGTCCTCGAAAGAAAAGATCGAGACAGCGACCCGCGAGTGGAAGACGGCCGACTGGGCAAATGGAGCTTTTCACCTGCCGCCCGGAGACGATCAGGAGTTCATTCCGATCTCGGAGGAATTGGCACGTACCCGCCCGAGGTTGGCGCGCTAACCGAACGTAATGGGGTCTTGTCCGCGTCCTAAATCCCGGCAATCCTTGCGCCTAGACGGAGGATGTCATGAAAATCGTGATTGCGGGCGCGGGCAGCATTGGATGTTACTGCGGGGCATTGTTGGCGGAGGCTGGGCATGACGTGACCTTTTTGGGGCGTGCCTATGTTCTTGATCCAATCCGTGCACAGGGGCTTAGGGTCAGCGATTTTGCGGACCTGAATCGCCGCGTGCCCGCTGTGAAACTGACCCTGACCCAATCGCCAGAAGGGATGGAAAACGCCGATCTGGTGATCGTGACTGTCAAAACCGGCGCGACGGCAGATATGGCGGCGCAGATCGCGAAACATGCGCCCAAAACGGCCCCTGTACTGTCGTGGCAAAACGGGATGGAAAACGTCCGAACTCTGCGCGCCGCCCTACCGGACTATGATGTCCGTGCAGGAATGGTGCCTTTCAACGTCGTCCCATCCGGTGCTGGCAGTTTCCACAGAGCGACATCCGGCGAGATTGTAATTCAAAGTGGCCCGGGCGACTTGGGGCGGCTTCTGAGCAGTAGTGATATGCCTGTGGTCGAAAGTGACGACATCGATGCCGTGCAATGGGGCAAACTGGTCATCAATCTTAACAACGCGCTGAACGCGCTTTCCGGGCTGACCCTGAAACAGCAACTTCTCGATCGAAACTGGCGTCGCCTGATGGCGGACCAGATGACCGAGGCGCTGGCGGTTCTGAAGGCAGCCGGTCTTCCTGTCGCCTCGACCACGCCGTTGCCGGCGTGGATGACGCCGCATATTCTACGTTTGCCGACACCCGTGTTTTCAAGAATAGCTGCGCGGATGGTCAGCATTGACCCCTCGGCGCGCACATCCATGGCCTATGACCTGCTGGCGG
Organism: Ruegeria sp. S263; assembly: GCF_056780525.1. Taxonomy (NCBI): domain Bacteria; kingdom Pseudomonadati; phylum Pseudomonadota; class Alphaproteobacteria; order Rhodobacterales; family Roseobacteraceae; genus Ruegeria; species Ruegeria sp. S263. Next base: position 1,327,543 of record NZ_CM165558.1, read on the forward strand.
GGCGGACGACAGAAATCGACAGCCTGCAGGGGGAAATCGTCCGGCTGGGTGAAACCTGCGGTATTCCTACGCCAATCTGTCGGCGGGTGCGAACTCTGATCGAACAGAAACCGCAAACCGCAATGGGTCCAGAGGGGATCACGTCCTAACGCCTTATTGAAAGGCGGTCAGTATCCAGAAAATAACCGCTGACATTGTTGCGGCGGCGGGCACTGTGATGACCCATGCTGCCACGATCGTCATGAAATGGGATCGCCGGACCAGCTTGCGCCGCTTGTGTTCCTCGCGTGCCAAACGGCGTTCCGGCGGTCGCTGATAGTTCGAGGTTTTCCATCGGCGGTCCGAATGCCATTCGCGGTAAAACCCGACCCCAAAGACCGCACCAACCGCGATATGGGTGGAACTGACGGGCAGGCCCAGCCAACTGGCCACAATCACCGTGATTGCTGCGGACAAGGCGACGCAGAAGGCGCGCATGGGGTTCAGCTTGGTGATCTGGCTGCCGACCATGCGGATCAGCTTGGGGCCGAACAGGAACAAGCCGAAGGAAATGCCAAAGGCACCAATCACCATCACCCAGCTTGGGATCGTCACTTTGGACGCGAAATCGCCGAACTCGGCGGCGTGGACAATGGCGGCCAAGGGGCCAACGGCATTGGCCACGTCGTTTGCTCCGTGGGCGAAACTGAGGAATGCGGCGGAGATGACCAGTGGCAGCCCAAAAAGCGCCTTGAGGGATTTCGTGCGGTTTTCCAACCCTTCGGACTTGCGGCGAACCCATGGTACCGTAACGGCCCAGGCCAACAAACCAGCGGCCAAGCCGACCAGCAGGGCGACTTCAAGGTCCACTTTGACGATCCGCTTTAGACCCTTGACCGCCAGATACGTCGCAAATGCCCCGGCCATTACCGCGACCAGAATGGGAACCCAGCGCCGTGCGGCGGCAATCTTGTCGTCCTGATATTGGATTTTCGCTTTGATCAACGCCAGAAACCCGGCAGCAATAACGCCCCCAAGTACTGGTGAGATCACCCAGCTTGCAGCAATCGCACTCATCGTACCCCAACTGACCGCGCTCAGACCTGCTGCTGCGATGCCAGCCCCCATCACGCCGCCCACGACGGAGTGGGTCGTGGATACCGGTGCGCCGACCCACGTTGCCAGATTGACCCACAATGCCGAGGAAATCAGCGCCGCCATCATCGCCCAGATGAACACGTTGCTGTTTTGAACCGAGGCCGGGTCGATAATGCCCTTGGATATTGTCGAGACCACGTCCCCACCTGCCAGCAAAGCCCCTGCGCTTTCGGCGATGGCGGCGATCACAATCGCTCCGCCCATCGTCAGCGCGTTGGCACCCACGGCAGGGCCCATGTTGTTGGCAACGTCGTTGGCGCCGATATTTATCGCCATGTACGCCCCGAACGCCGCTGCCGCGACAACGATCAGCCCTCCGTCGGCCTGACCAAACAAAACTGCAGCGGTCAACCCGGCCAGCGCGATGAATGCCAGCGCAATGCCGGGGGCAAGCATGGGGCGTGCGACGTAAACATTCGCAGATTCAACGCGTGAAATGCGGTGCAAGTCGCTGTCCAGTGCCTGCCAGCGGGTTTTGGAATTCGAATTCGACATGAGGTTTCATCGGTTTTCTGGATTTGACGCACGCCGCTAAACGGTTTCGCCTGTGCGGGCAACCGCTCTGTCATCAAATTGTAGCGATTTTGTTACAAGTGACGTAGGATTTCGCTGAGTTCAGGCTCCCAAACGCGGTCAGCGGCCGTCTGGGGCGAGACCCACTCGCGCGTGCGCTGACCTGCTTCGGGGAAGTCATCCGCCAGTTCCTGAACGTCCACCCGGTACACATTCGTCAAAACCGGCTGAGCCGATCCGTCTTTAAGAATTTTGTCGTATGTGTAGTGCCCGACAGGGCTGCGGCCAAGCTTCGCTGGCCTTACGCCGGCTTCTTCCCATGCTTCTTGCCGGGCTGTTTCCGCGCCGTCCAAACCGTCCATGGGCCAGCCCTTGGGAATGACCCATCGGCCCGTATCGCGGCTGGTGATCAACAAAACTTCGGGCCCGTTTTGCGTTTTTCTCAGGCAAAGGGCGGCGAACTGCACCCGGCGGGGGCGCAGGAACAAAGGTCTGGCGACCTCTTCCCAGATATTTCGCAACCATTTTGTCAAAACAGGCTTACTTGAGTGGGTGAAACATGTGCGTGTGTCACATAACAACGGAATGGAATATCTTCAATGCACCTATCTTTACCCTGCGTCATCTCGGCGCTGATTGCTGCCGAAGGGCTGCAATTTCTAGCGGGAAAGGTGAGTATTTGCCGAACAGCGTTCTAGCTGCGCCGTTTCGCCCGCAACGTGGGGTCGGCCTGCGTTGGGTCTTCGGGCCAAGGGTGTTTGGGGTATTGCGCGCGCATGTCCTTGCGCACATCGGCATAGGATCCCGCCCAAAACCCCGGCAGATCGCGCGTGATCTGTATCGGTCGCTGCGCCGGAGACAGCAGGGTGATCTTCAACGCTTCACCCCCGACAATCGGGTGACGCGTGACGCCAAACAATTCCTGCAAACGTACCGAGATTTCGGGGACCGCGCCGCCATAGTCGATGGGAACCTTACGCCCGAGCGGTGTTTCAAAAGAGCCGGGCGCGCGGCGATCCAATTCTTGCGTCTGTCCCCAATCCAGACGAGAGCGAAGCGCGGGCAGCAGATCGAACCGTTTCCAGTCTTCAGCATTGCGCACTCCCTCAAGCATGGGCAGCAACCAGTCTTCCACTGTGTCCATCAGGCCCTGAGTCGAGAAGTCCGGCAGGTCCACCCCTTCGGCCCGAACCAGTTCCACGCGCGCCGCCAGACGCGCGGCGGCGCCGTTCAGGACCAACCCGAGGTCTCGCACGCCATCTAGCATGGCGTGGGCGACGGCATCGGACGGGACCTCTTTCCATATCCGGTCCTCCAGAGTGATTGCGCCAAACCGTTCTTGTCGTCGGGCGATGACCCGCCGGTCGCGTTTCGACCAATCACACGTTTCGACCCAATCGATCTGATCCGCAAACAGGTCGCGGATTTCCCGCTCGGTAATTTGGGCGGCCATGCGTACACGCGCTTCTCGCGGATTTCCATCGGTGTCGGTGACCACAAGATACTGGGCGGCTGCCAGCGTATCTTCACCGCCCAGCACGACCCCTTTGCCGCCGGACAGGACATAGCGTGGCACATCACCCTTTCGCCGCTGTCCGATCCTGTCGGGATATGCAAGCGCGGCCATGGATGCGGGGCTTAGGTCCGAACGACTGCCCCGGTCCCGCAGCCGCTTGGCCTCGGCCTTGATCCGGTCCACCGCGCCTGTGTTCACCTGCCAGACCCGATTGCGTTGAAAGGCCCGAGTGTCCCGCAACGCCTCTAGCCGCAGCAGGATATCCGCCGGAGCGCCTTTAAGTGGGTCACGTTCTGCCGTCAGCGCCGCCAGAATTGCTGCATCGGGTCCAGCCTGTACCAGCATGTGCCCAAGGCGCGGATGCAAAGGCAGCGCCGCCAAAGCTCGTCCGTGATCGGTAATCCGGCCGTTGCTGTCGAGCGCGCCCAGCATTTGCAGCAGGTTTCGTGCTTCGGCCATCGCTCCGTCGGGCGGAGGGGTCAGAAAGGCCAGATCACTGGGCGAAGCACCCCAAAGGGCCAATTCCAAGGTCAGCCCGGTCAGGTCGGCGGCTTCGATCTCGGCCGGGGGGTAGGCGGCCAGCGCCCCTTCTTCCCCTTTGGACCAAAGGCGATAGCAAACACCTTTGGCCACCCGCCCGGCGCGACCTGCGCGTTGTGTCGCTTCGGCGCGTGTGACGCGTTCCGTCACGAGGCGGGACATGCCCGAGCCCGGGTCGAACCTTGCCCGCCGCGCCTGTCCCATATCGACGACCACCCGAATATCGGGGATGGTCAGCGATGTTTCGGCAATCGACGTGGCCAATACCACTTTGCGGCCGCTATCAACCGGAGCGATCGCCTTGCGCTGTTCCGCGAAAGGCATAGACCCAAAAAGCGGCCTGATCATGCAGTCCTTGGGCAAGCGACGGGTCAACGCGGCCTCGGCGCGGCGAATTTCACCTTCGCCGGGCAGGAAAACCAGCATTCCACCATCGGTTTCCCGTTCGGCCTGAGTGACCAGATCCACTAATGCGTCCAGCCGTCGCGCCTGTGTTCCCAACGGATAGTCAAGCCAACGCGTTTCAACGGGAAAGCTGCGGCCTTCGGAGGTGACCAGCGGGGCATCCATCAGGCGTCCTACCGGTTCGGCATCCAATGTCGCAGACATGGCCAGAAGGATAAGGTCATCCCTGAGCGCCCCCGTTACTTCAAGACATAAGGCAAGTCCAAGGTCCGCGTTCAGTGATCTTTCGTGAAATTCATCGAAGATAACCGCACCCACGCCGGGAAGATCGGGCTCGGATTGCAGCATACGCGTCAGAATCCCTTCGGTCACAACCTCGATCCGGGTGGTCTTGGACACTTTTGTTTCGCCACGTACGCGGTATCCGACCGTTTCGCCAGCGCGTTGACCAAGAGTTTCCGTCATGCGTTCAGCGGCTGCGCGCGCCGCCAGTCTGCGCGGCTCAAGCATGACAATCCGACCGTCACACAGCCCGGCATCCAGTATCGCTAACGGCACCCGAGTTGTCTTACCCGCACCCGGAGGGGCCTGAAGCACAGCGCGGCCCGAAGCTTTCAAAGCTTCGATAAGATCGGGAATAGCGTCGTCGATAGGCAGGCGTGTCATGGTGGCTTTATCCGCGAATGGTCCCCCAACGTCCAGTTCCGCCCTGCGGGAACATGGCCAGAGGTGTGCATCAACGGGGATCACGGTTTTCGCAGACGCCAACAGAGGACAGGCCGCAACACCCTAGCGCGAATAGCTGGCCGTGGGTGCATTTCTCGATCCCTATAGTCTGGACAAACACCCCTTTGGGGCGGCAAGTAGACCTGCCGCAAAAGATTGGGGTCAAAATGGAAATAGACGGCCTGGCAGACAGGATTTTGAACGGAGACAGGCGTGCTTTGGCCCGTGCCATTACGCTGGTTGAAAGTGGCCGCGCCGATCATCGGGCGCAGGCGACGGAATTGCTGGCTCAGTTGGCGGGGTCGGAGAGGCAGGCGCTGCGGATCGGATTGTCAGGGACACCGGGGGTGGGCAAATCCACCTTTATCGAGAGCTTTGGCATGATGCTGATCGGTTTAGGGCTTCGCGTCGCGGTTCTGGCTGTTGATCCCAGCTCTGCCCGATCGGGCGGCTCAATTCTGGGCGACAAGACCCGGATGGAGCGTCTGAGCCGTGAGCGCGCCGCCTTCATCCGTCCATCGCCCAGCCAGTCGCATCTTGGCGGCGTGGCCCGTCGCACACGTGAGGCAATCGCATTGTGCGAAGCGGCTGGGTTTGACGTTGTGCTGATCGAAACCGTAGGCGTGGGGCAATCGGAAACCGTTGTGTCCGAACTGTCCGACCTGTTCCTGCTGCTGCTCGCGCCTGCGGGCGGTGATGAGTTGCAGGGCGTCAAGCGCGGTATCATGGAAATGGCGGATATGATCCTGGTGAACAAGGCGGATGGCGATCTCAAGGCGACTGCCACGCGCACCTGCGCTGACTACGCCGGTGCCCTACGTCTACTGCGCAAGCGCCCGCAGGATCCCGAAGGGTTTCCCAAGGCCATGACGGTTTCTGCGGTCGAGGAACACGGGTTGGAAGATGCGTGGTCCGAAATTCAATCCCTGACCCAATGGCGTCGCGACTCGGGTCATTGGGAAAGGAACCGGGCGGTGCAGGCGCAGTATTGGTTCGAGCAGGAAGTGCGTTCGGCGCTTCTGTCGCGGCTGTCGACTGCGCCGGCGCGGGCCGAGATGGAACGTCTGAGCACCGAAGTTTCACACGGCCGGATAAGCCCTGCGGCGGCGGCGGAACAGATGCTGACAACGCTGGCCTGAAGGGGTGACAGGTAAAGTCAAAGAATTCTGCTGGCCCGTCTTGACCCTTCCGGCGATTCCCACTACACGCATCCAACCAGTTTTCGGGCGCGACTTCGGGTTGCGCCCCTTGTGATTTGGCCGAGGGCAGTATGCCCGGCCTCCAGAAACAAAGGAAGAAACCATGTCGCGCCGTTGCGAACTGACCGGAAAAGGCCCGATGACTGGCAACAATGTCAGCCACGCCAAAAACAGAACTCGTCGTCGTTTTCTGCCCAACCTGAACGACGTTACCCTGCAGTCCGAGACTCTGGGCCGTGGCGTCAAGCTGCGCATTTCTGCTGCTGCTCTGCGTTCGGTTGATCACCGCGGTGGTCTGGACGCGTTCCTGGCCAAAGCCAAGGACGAAGAACTGTCCGCGAACGCACTGAAAGTGAAAAAGGAAATCGCCAAGGCACAAGCTTCGGCCTAAACCTTTTTTACTGCGAATTTCAGGCCCTGTACCCATCTGGTGCAGGGCCTTTACTTTTGCCTGAATTAAGAATGTTCACGATTTCGGCGCAATTGACCCCTGAAACGTAACTTTGATCACATACAGCGAATTCTGAGCGGAATATGTTTATGCATATTTTTTGCGGAGTTTGCCCTCATGTCTTTTAAATCTTTCGATTCTTTCTCAGTGTTGGCCGCATTTTTCGGCAAGACCTTTGGGACATGCTTTCGGATGCAACGTCAGGTGAACCGGCTGCATACGAGTCTGACCAAAGGGTCCGTCAAACGCCCGGAATTAGACCGCTGACACTTTCCTAGGATCCCAAGGCTTCAAGCGTCTGAATGCGCTTGAAGCCGGAATTGTCTCTGGCCTATACCCTAGGCAGAATGAAACCCGCTCTGACCAGAATTCTGCCCTTTGCGCTTTCGCTGCTCGTTATTTTGACGGGGCAGGGTTTTGCAGTTTCGCGCGGGGTCGATGCTGCGGTCGGTCAAATGGTGCTGTGCACCGGAAGCGGTCCGGTGGTTGTCTATGTCGATGCCGAAGGGCAACCGACGCAGGCCCCGCATTTCTGCCCTGACTTTGCTTTGACCGTGTTGGGCGCTCTTTCCATGGCGGAGGCTGCGATTCCCGACGCGCCGAAACAACCCCAGCCGAGGTTGAAGCGTGGCGTGGGTGACCTCATCACGCCGTCGGTTGCCTCACAATCGGCGCGCGCGCCTCCTAGTTTGGCTTGATACTGTTTTCCAATTTATCAAGAACTCAAATCAGGAGAGGCTTTATGTCCTTCACCTACAAACTGCTGGCCACCGTTGCCGCCGTTACTCTTACAACCGCCGCCTGGGCACAGGATAGCATCACCGTCGAGGACGCCTATGCGCGTTCGTCAGGCAAGTCCGCAAAGGCGGGTGCTGCTTTCATGATGATCCAGAACTCTGGTGAGACCGACGACCGTTTGATCGCAGCCGAATCGGATGTTGCGGCACGGGTCGAGCTGCACACTCATCAGGTTGATGCCAACGGTGTGGCCAAGATGCTCCATGTCGAAGAGGGGTTCGTCATCCCGGCCGGAGAAACTCACATGCTGAAGCGTGGTGGCGATCACGTCATGTTTATGGGGATTTCGGCGCCGTTCGAACAAGGTGCAACTGTGCCGGTCACGCTGGTTTTTGAAAATGCTGGTGAGATCGTCGTCGACATCCCAGTCGACCTGGAGCGCAAAGGCGACCACGGGTCACACAACCACTAAGGCTACGCCTGTCTTCGGGCCGCGATGCGGCCGTCATCAATGCGTCAGGCCGGGTAACTCCCCGGCCTGTTTGCGTTGTGCTTCAGCGGTTCACGACGCGCATTGCGATGCGATCATGGGCCCGTTTGAAGCGCGCGGCGAGAAAAAACATGACGACCGAGAAGGCCAGCGCCGAAAAGGCGATTGCCCAACCTAGCGCGACCATTCCGCTGCCGGGCCAGAACAACAGCACCAGTCCGATAACCAGCGCCACAATTCCCGAGTTGCGCACCGTGGCTGCGTCCGGGTTCTGGTCGGGCATCTGACGCCAGGCCATAACCGAGCCCACTCCAACGATCAACGCCCATGCGCCCAGCAGGAAGAAGGTCAGGCGGGCGACACCCTCGGGCCAGATCAACAGAATGAGGCCGATCAGTAGGGCGCCGATGCCGACGCCTCCGATCAGGCCGCGCCGCCCGAAGCCCAGCAAGGTCAGGCCGCCGTCGAATACCAGCAAGAGCCCAACCAGTCTGAGCAGGAGCGAGATGCTGCCCGTAGGCCAGAACAACGCGGCGATACCAAGCACCCCGGCCAGAATGCCGCGCAGCAGGAAGGTCCACCACAGGTCTGCCAATTGATCGCCAAGCGCGTCTCGGCCATCCGGTCCCTGATCGTCCAGAATTTCGCCTTGTTGGGTATTGGGATCGGTCATGGGAGCCCCTTTGAGAATGGTTACTCCTTAAATGTTAACGATAATTCGGGCTCTTGTCTGCCGGTTATCGTGGCCCCAGCAGGTCGTCCACCCAGCGAGGCACGGTTTCTGACGCCGGGCCAAGTATCACATCATCGAAGCTGGACGCCCCGGTCGACGGCTCAAGGTTAAGCTCAACGGTGCGCGCCCCGGACATGGCGGCTTCGTGCACGAACGCGGCGGCGGGGTAGACCTGGCCCGAAGTACCAATGGATGCAAAGAACGAAGCCCCGGCCAGGTGGTCGTAAATCGTGTCCATGTGGTAGGGCATTTCACCGAACCATACCACGTCCGGCCGTGCGTTGAGGGCGGCGCAAGCTGGGCAGGGTTCACCCACGGACATCTCTGGCGGCGCGGTCCAGCGATGGCCGCACGCAGCACAGAGCGCGCCGGCGAGTATACCGTGCATATGGATTACATCCTGAGCTCCACCCGCTTCGTGCAAGCCGTCGACGTTCTGGGTTACGATCACGACTTCGCCCGGCCAATCGCGCTGAAGGCGTGCAAGCGCGCGATGGGCTAGGTTCGGTTCCGCTTTTGCCGCCTGCGCGCGTCGGGCATTGTAGAACCCCTGCACCAGTGCAGGATCGCGGGCAAACCCTTCTGGTGTTGCCACGTCTTCGATCCGGTATTGTGACCACAAGCCCCCTTCGTCGCGAAACGTGCCCAGTCCGCTTTCCGCAGAAATCCCGGCCCCAGTGAGAAAGACGATCTTTTCCATCTTTGTCCTTCGCGCTACACCTTGGCCTATGAGCCACCGTATCCTGTTTGTCTGCCTAGGCAATATCTGCCGTTCCCCAGCCGCCGAGGGCGTTTTTCGGGCGCGTGCGCCGCACCACTCCAGCGACAGTGCCGGGACGGCGGGCTGGCATGTTGGCAATCCACCTTACGGCCCGATGCAAGAGGCCGCCCTTGCGCGTGGGATCGCCTTAAGCAATCTGCGCGCCCGTCAGTTTGCAGCCGAGGATTTCCGCAGGTTCGACCTGATTATCGGAATGGATGCGAATAACATCGCGGATATTGAGGACCTGCGCCCTGAAGGAAACGACACCCCCGTGCGCCTGCTAACCGATTTCGCACCCCACTTGGGGGCCGATCACGTGCCCGACCCGTATTACACGCGCGATTTCGAAGGTGCGTTGGACTTGATAGAGGCCGCCGTTGATGGCTTGAATGAGTACTTGGGCGGTTAACCCATGACCTTGAGCCGGTCACTGAGCCATGGCAATTGCTCCAAGGTTGGATCGACGATCTGAGTGCGCATGAGGCGGCGCATCATGCCAGCGACCTCTTGCGGCACCTGATCGGACCAGTCGGTGCGGGTGAACAGTGAGATCATGCGCGCGTATTCCCCGAACGGGGCCGGATGTGCTTCGAGCCCGTCGTGGAAACGTGCCGCACGCATGTACCCCAGCGGGGTCGTTATCGCCCAGCCCAATCCGCGCGCAACCATCGCCATCAGTGCAAGGTGAGATCCGATTTCAAACCGTTCCTCAAATTCAAGCTGCTGCCGGGACATGTGCGCTTCAATCTGGCGGCTTATCAACTGTTCCCGCGCATAGCGCAAAAAGGGCAGGTCCTGCATCGCGTTTGAGGCCCCTTTGGGGGTCACAAGAATAAATGGGTCCTGAACCAACGGGTATTCCACAACGCCTTCAAGCACCTCACCGGAATGTGCGGATACGGCCATGTGCAGGCGCTGGGCCTCGAGGTCCGCAAACAGGTCAAGGCTGGGCAGCGTGATCAGTTTGAACTTTGACCGGGTCAGGCTGTCAGCCAGTAACGTTGCCAACCGCGGCGTCAGGTCGTTGTCGAAGTCGTCGATCAACCCGATGGACAACGTGGTCAGATGGCCAAGGTCCATCACTGTCAGTTCGCTCTGGGCCATCTGGAGTTCGGCCAGAATGGCCTCGGTTCGGGTCAGGAAACTGCGCCCGGCCTGCGTCAGCCGCATAGGGCGACGTCCATGGTCGACCAGTTCGGTGCCTAATGCATTTTCCAGATTGCGCAATTGTTGCGAGACCGATGGCTGGCTGAGGCCTGTAATCTCGGCAGCCTGAGCTACCGAACCTGTCCGCGCCAGCGCTTCGAACACTTCGAGGCCGCGCAGGGTAAGCCCTTTCATAACCATAGAGTACACCTTTCGCTGCGCCTCTTCTGGGGCGCAGGGCGTGTCAGGTCAAGGCGTAGGGCTGGCTTAGCTGCAAATCGCCTGAGCCATTTGGCCAAAGGCCCGATATCTGTCCCACAGGGCATCGTCCCGCGCAGTCTGAGACATCTTTAGCTCTTGCGCTTGGTGTGGGTCGGTGAACCACTTGGCGACGGTTTTCTGGTCGCTGCGTGTAAGGGCCTGATTGGCCACGCGCTGAATGCAACTGCACCGGTCTCGTGTGGCAGCCGAACGGTCGGACGCCAGACATGCCTGTTTGATCTGAGCCGCATCTGCCACCGGAGCCACCGCCATCAGCGACGCGGCGCATATTGCGATCAAGAGGAACTGTTTCATACTCGAGCCTCGTTTTTGCCTGCCCGGAGGGGTCTTGCGCCCCTCTCGGTATGCGCGTGAGTATGAATCAAAGTGGATTCGGGATCAATCTCACGATGCAGAAATGTGATTTCCTTAATTATGGCGAAAAGAATGGCCAAATTAGGGCCACGCGTGGCTGCGCGCGACCCGACAGGTTATTCCAAGGATATAAGGATCGCAGGCGGCTTTGTCCCACCTTGACCAGCGCCCATTTTCGAACCATATCCCGACGCTATGACAGACCTCGCTCATATCCGCAATTTCTCCATCGTCGCGCATATCGACCATGGCAAATCCACCCTTGCTGACCGGCTCATCCAAGAGACCGGAACAGTCAAGGACCGCGACATGAAAGAACAGCTGCTTGACAGCATGGATATCGAGCGGGAACGTGGCATCACCATCAAGGCCAACACGGTGCGCATCGACTATACCGCCGACAATGGCGAGCAATACGTGCTGAACCTGATCGACACACCCGGCCACGTGGACTTTGCCTATGAGGTCAGCCGGTCCATGCGCGCGGTCGAAGGCTCTCTGCTGGTTGTGGACTCGACCCAAGGGGTCGAGGCACAGACGCTGGCGAATGTGTATCAGGCCATCGACGCTGATCATGAGATCGTGCCGGTGCTGAACAAGATCGATCTGCCCGCCTCCGATTGTGACCGCGTAGCCGAGCAGATCGAGGATGTGATCGGCATTGACGCGACCGACGCCATCCAGGTTTCGGCCAAGACGGGGCAGGGCATCCACGAAACGCTTGAGGCCATCGTGCAGCAACTACCCGCACCGCAGGGCAATCTGGACGCGCCGCTTAAGGCGATGCTGGTGGATTCGTGGTACGACGCCTATCTGGGCGTCATCGTTCTGGTCCGCATCATGGACGGCACGCTGAAAAAGGGAATGCGGGTCAAGTTCATGTCGAACGGCACACTGCACCATGTGGACCGCGTTGGCGTCTTCCGGCCTGAGATGGAGATGGTCGACAGCCTCGGCCCCGGTGAGATCGGCTTTCTCACCGCGTCCATCAAACAGGTCCGCGACACCCGCGTCGGTGACACAATCACCAATGACCGCAACGGGACCGAGGACGCTCTGGACGGCTTCAAACCCGCGCAACCGGTGGTGTTCTGTGGCCTCTTCCCCGTGGACTCGGCCGAATTTGAAGACCTGCGCGATGCGATCGACAAGCTGGCGCTGAACGACGCGTCGTTCTCGTTCGAAATGGAAACCTCGGCTGCGCTGGGCTTTGGCTTCCGCTGCGGCTTCCTCGGCCTTCTGCATCTTGAGGTCATCCGCGACCGGATCGAACGCGAATATGATATCGAGCTCATCACCACCGCACCGTCGGTGATCTATCACGTCTACATGAAAGACGGCGAAATGATCGAACTGCACAACCCCGCCGACATGCCCGATCCGTCCAAGGTCGACCATATCGAGGAACCGCGCATCAAGGCGACCATTCTGGTTCCCGACGAATACCTGGGCGACGTGCTGAAACTGTGTCAGGACCGTCGCGGCATTCAGTTGGACCTGACCTATGCCGGGTCACGCGCGATGGTTGTGTATGACCTGCCCCTCAATGAAGTTGTGTTCGACTTCTATGATCGCCTGAAATCGGTAACAAAAGGATACGCTTCGTTCGACTACCAGATGACCGGCTATACCGAGGATAATCTGGTCAAAATGTCGGTGCTGGTGAATGACGAACCTGTCGACGCGTTGTCGACCATGGTTCACCGCGACCGGGCCGAGATGCGGGGCCGGGCGATGTGCGAAAAGCTCAAGGATCTGATCCCGCGCCACATGTTCAAAATCCCGATCCAGGCCGCCATCGGAGGCAAGGTCATCGCCCGCGAGACCCTCTCGGCGCTGCGCAAGGACGTGACCGCGAAGTGTTATGGCGGCGACGCCACGCGGAAACGCAAACTGCTGGACAAGCAGAAGGCGGGTAAGAAAAAGATGCGCCAGTTCGGGAAGGTGGATATCCCGCAGGAGGCGTTTATTTCGGCACTCAAAATGGACAGCTAAGGCTGTCCATTTTTTCGACTTCGGATTGACCGCTTCTATGAGGTTTCTGGATCGGCGTCCGATTTCCCTAGGTCAGCGAGTTCGGTCCAGGCTGTCTCTGGAATGTCCCAATCCGCCCATTCAAATGTCTGGTTCACGTGCTGCGGCCAAGTCACCCCGCACACAGTAGAGGCAATGTTTTCGTCTTGCAGTGAAAACTGTAGCGCCAGCGCGCCCATGGGAACGTCATGGCGTGCACAGATATCCTCGACAGCGCGCACTGGGGCGAGCGTTTCTTCTGTTGCTGTTTGATAAACGTAGAAGCTGTGGACTGCGCTGCCTCTTGCCAGAATTCCTCCCGCGTAGGGCGCGGCATTTAACACAGTGATGCCCTTAGAGGCGGCTAGTTCGATTAAGGGCGATGCATTCACGTTTACAAGCGTGTGCCGATTGTGCGTCATTACCACGTCGAAGTCCCAGTCGCGTAGCATAGGCACCAAGACGTCCAGCCGCCCGCCGGCCAAACCGACGGCCGTTGCGAGGCCCTCCTCTTTGATTTTGAACAATTCGTCCAGCGCCCCTCCGCTGCGGGTGATCTCCGACACGTCCTCAGCGTATTCTGGATCATGCAAGTGAAGGATATCGACGCTGTCTACGCCAAGCGCCTTCAGGCTTTGTTCGAGGGACCGCCTTGCTTGGGCAGCGTCAAACACGTTTGTCTCCATGTTACGGTCGATTTTTGTAGATAGTACGCGACCCTCTGGCAGGCCGCCGAGTTCGCGTATTACGCTCCCAATGCGTTCCTCACTGCGGCCCATGGCATAGCCGCGAGCGGTGTCGATAAACCCGTCGGGGCGTGCAAATATTGTGCGCAAGGTTTCTCGCGCCCTGTTCTCATCAACTTCATAACCGTAAATCTGAGGAATGCTGCCGATTCCGGTTGATCCAAAACCAATTCGTGGAATTCGTACTCCGGTTCTACCGATTTCGAAAAAAGATGTCATTGTTTCCATTCTCCACGTCACATTTGAATGTGTAAATTTTTTACGGATCAGCCATTCAATGCAAGATTGGGATCTCAATAAACACACGAGGAGAACCGAGTGTGCGAGTTGAAACTGTGACCAATCTCACAGCCGCAAAACCTCCAATCTGCAATAATTGACCTAATGGCAACCTCAGGAGGAGGCCTCTATGTCAACATCGCTCGTCCCTCTCATCGCATTCGGATCAGCAGGACTCTATTCCGCAGCCATGATCGCGATGAAGTTCTGGTGGAAAATCCCCGGGATCGGCCTCAGCCTGTTAATCGTGGCAACCCTGCTGGCCGCCGCAACGCTAGAGCTTGCCGCCCTGCGCGAGGAGCGGTTGGGTATTATCTATACCGGCATTCTCGGGGGCGAGGTTATTCTGATCGCCATCGCATCCTACTTTCTGTTCGGCGAGAATTTTTCGCACCGCGAGGTTGCGGGGATCGGCCTTGTCTTGGTTGGAACGGTACTAGCATGGGCCTGATCGGGTTGCGCATCCTGACCCAGATCAACGACCACCCTCAACTTCAGTTCTAGTCTCCGGCAAAACACTCAGAACACACGAGGCCCCTATGTCACCGCTGACGCTGATCCTTCACATTTTTCTTGGCTCCACCCTTGCCGGGTTCGCTGTGATTGCGGTTTTGGTCTTGGGCTATGTCTCGTGGACGGCCATGTTGATCGCTGCGGTTGCGGGCTTTGTTGCGGCCTTCCCTGCCTCGTTCATGGTGGCGCGCAGGCTGGAAGGCTAAGGCCCGGTTTAGACGCAAAGATCGGAATGTGTTATCCTCCGTCCCAGGGGGACCGCGTTCAGGCGGCCTTTTTGATTATATGCTTGCAACGCAAGACCCTCAGAAATGAGAGGTTATTATGCACAAGTTCTTAACAGCGACCGCAGTCACAGCCCTAGCCATCGGCCTGTCCAGCACATTTGCTATGGCCGAAAGCTATGACGCCGCCGGCAAGGGGTCGGGCGTCAGTTCGAACCAGGTCTTCGGCATCTCGGACGGGCATGCGGTGATCAAATCTCAGACCGACTATGACAGTTTCGAGGTTTCCGCCGGTCACCCGTTGGAAGGGGCGACGGGGTCGTGTTTTGGTTCGATGCTGATTAATGGGGCCGAGGTGTCGGGCGCGGGCAATTGCGTCTTTGACACAACCTCCGGCGACAAGGCAGTGATGAGCTGGACCGCCACGGGGATCGGTTCGGACGGCGCATTGACCGGCGACTGGTCGGTATCCGGCGGCACGGGCGGTTGGGCCAACGCCACGGGGGGCGGCACGTTCTCGTCCTTTACCGATCCGGACACGCAGAAATTCGTCAATACGATTTCGGGTAGCTTTGAGCTGAACTGAATCACTATTTTTAACAGGTGCTTAGGAAAGGGCGCTTTGGTAAGAGCGCCCTTTGCGCTGCGTGGCAGGTAAGCGTCACCTAAACCCTTCATGAAGTTTCCCTTAGGTTAGTTGCAACCGGCCCTCTCTCATCCAATCTGTTCAGCAGGCCGGAAACGGCCCAGACCTTTGGGAGGAGAGCCCATGACCAGATATATGACTGCCGGAGCAGCCGCTTTGGCCACGACACTCACCCTTGGAACGGCTGCGATGGCCGATACCACGCCCGATCTGCGCGGCACGTGGGTGGGGACCTATACGACCGTACAACCCACGCATATGCAGCGCGGGACTGAGCCGCGGTTCAACAAGGCCGAATGGATGCTGGATGTTCAGGTGCAGGAAGACAACGTCTTTTGGGGGCCGAGCCTGTGGCGCCGGGACGGTGACACGGACTGGAACCAGAACGAGGCCACCGGGACAATAAGCCTGGATGGATCCGGCAAGATCGGGATTGTCGAAACCTCACCCATGGTGATTGGTGCAAATGCGCTGATCGACGCCCGGTATGAAGACGGAAAGATCTTTGCGGATTTCCGTAGCCTGAGAAACGGAACGACCTACAGCACCGTTCTGGAACGTCAGGTGAACTGAAGCGTTTCCGGCCCGGTTGGGCTGTAGGGGGTACTGGCTGCGATTGTTTGCAGTACGTAATAAGTAACTCCGACCGGGCCGGACGCTTCTCAAAAATGGAACCAATGTCTCCACAGGGAGGAGACGGGTCGGGCGGCAATTCCTCCGTCAGCGGCAGGGGTCGGTTCAATCCATGCTGGAATGCGGCGTTTCTTGGTTTGGGTTAATCGGATCTGGTGAGCTTCAGCGCAGCATCGCAGACGGTTGCAGAAGTGTCGCCCGGCCCCGGTGCCTTTTGTGTGGCTCCCCATTTGAGGCGAATCCGCAGGTGTCGATTCGACGGATCGCGCGTCCGAAAGTTGAACTTCCCGCTCCACTTTCACGTTTCCAGATGTTTGCACATGCAGAAACAGCCGCAAATTCGGGCGCTTCCTAAAGTCTGGACTTTTCCTTGATCAAACCTACGTCTGGGCGCGTTTTCTGGAGTTGTCCACAAAACGCTCCCTGCGGATATCAACACGTTATCCACGGCTAATTTTCATGCTGCAGTGCTATTTTCTTGTCGGATTACGGTCTGAATGTAACAGTCGCCTTACCGCAGCGGTTCTTAGGGGCCACGGCGGGACGCAAAGGCCAAGGGGTCTGAGTGAAAGGTGGTAAATCTTAGGATATACCAGCGTTCTCAGAGGCTTACCGGTAGGTGATTGATCGAGTTGAGCCGAGGCTCGGATCGTTTGATCAACTTCTCAGAAGGTCAATGCGTGCTGTAAGGCGTCCGCAGGCGCCAAGCAGCAGTCGCGGCTCTTGACTGGGTTGTGACAACTGGATCGGGGCGTCCCTCGGGCGTGTCGACCCGGCAAGGCGTCAGGGGTGTCCGTTCGGGCACATGCAAAGACCGCGTCTGCGCACCTGACGCCTTTTCCTTTGCCGGTTCCCGGGATTTTACAGGCTGCCACTCTATCCCCCTTTATGATGGGATCGGGGTTCTTGCTATTGTGCAAGAACCCCGAAGTCGTGTCAGAAATGCAATGCCGCGTCTATGCACCTGTAAGGCAACGATAACGCGGAAGGCTCAGATAATCAACCATATGTAGGGGGTGCGTGTCGCCTTTGCGCAACATAAGGGTTGCGGTCAAAGGGCTTGCTGTACGTCGCTGGCCGTATCCGAAATCGCATCGCCCGCTTTTTCAATATCGCGTCCAACGCCTTTTGCCGTTTCGCAGGCAGTCAGTGCAAACAAGGTCAATCCAAGCAGAATTGTGCGGATCATTGCTTTCTCCATAGGTGTTTATGTCGACGTGCGTAGCAGTTTTCCAATGTTGAAACCAGCGTTTTGCTGACGGTTGATGAGCCGCTCAAGCCGACGCGAAACGGGCGGGTAGTCGAGAATTCGGCATGTCGAAACAGGCGGTCCCCGAAGCGGGTCAGAGGTGCTGGTCAAAAGGAAACCCAGCAACCCATGAACCGCGTTCGAACTGCCGATTAACAGAGGTCGAGATTCTTGCGCCGGTTGAATGGATGTATCAAAACGCCCGGGGCGTGCGACTGCGTCAGGCAGTCTCTTCGCGGCAGAAAATCTCGTAGACAACTTCCAACATGCGGCGGGGACGGTCATCTGCCAAACGGTAGAAAATAGCTTTCCCTTCGCGGCGGGGCGTTACCAACCCTTCAAGGCGCAGGCGCGACAATTGCTGCGAGACCGCCGCTTGGCGGGCGGATAGCAGTTCCTCTAGTTGCGTAACCGATTTTTCACCCGACACCAGATGACACAGGATCAAAAGCCGCCCTTCATGGCTGATCGCCTTCAGAAAGTTGGATGCGCGTGCGGCGTTTCCTGCAACGCGCTCGAGGTTTTCAGAAAATGAATCCTGTGAAAGCTCTGATAGTGCCATATGCGTTTTCCTTTTGGGCCGGGCATGTGCGTGGTTGGCGGGTTCCATATCGCCGCCAAGAGCGGACGCTTTATCTATTTTGGCGACGAATTTCTATATGTAAGAATCAAAATGACGTGATGAGAAAAACTCAGCCTGCCCGCATGACGGGTCGCGGCTTTCAAGGTTCAGGTCATGCCTGGGAACCGGACAGTTGCGAAGTGCGCTTGGTGGGGGAAACGCCGCGTTCACGGCATAAGTATTCAGCCCCCCTTGCAGCCCCCCGGTGCCGACACTAAGACTCGGGTAATGTTTCTTCGGGTAGTATCCCGATCCATAGCAAGACAGGCAGGTTCCTAATGTTCGATCCCGTTGATACCTATATGAATACGCTCGTCCCGATGGTTGTTGAGCAGACCAGCCGTGGCGAACGCGCATATGACATTTTCTCGCGCCTTCTGAAAGAGCGGATCATTTTCATCAATGGCCCGATCCACGACGGGATGAGCCATCTGGTCGTGGCGCAATTGTTGCATCTTGAGGCTGAAAACCCGAACAAGGAAATCTCGATCTACATCAACTCACCTGGCGGTGTTGTGACCAGCGGATTGTCGATTTACGACACAATGCAGTATATCAAGCCGAAATGTTCGACTTTGGTGATCGGTCAGGCGGCCTCGATGGGGTCTGTTTTGCTGGCTGGTGGCGAGAAGGGGATGCGCTTTTCACTACCAAACAGCCGGATCATGGTTCACCAACCCAGTGGCGGTTATCAGGGTCAGGCGAGTGATATCATGATTCACGCGGCCGAGACGCAAAAACTCAAGGATCGCCTGTATGATATATACGTGCGCCACACCGGGCAGACGAAAAAGGCGGTTGAAAAAGCCTTGGATCGCGACAACTTCATGAGCCCGGAAGAGGCGAAAGACTGGGGTCATATCGACGAAATCGTCGAAAATCGCGCCAAAATGGATGGCGATGAGGCCTAAAAAATAGTCCCCGCGTTAAGGGCGCGGGGTACATTTTTGACATTGTAGCGGCCCCGGCGGTGGCCTAAGCTGCAGGCAAGAGCGGCCCAAAGCGGGTCGCAGGGACGAAGCCCGAAAGGTAGAACATGGCGACGAATTCAGGCGGTGACGGCAAGAACACGCTCTACTGTAGCTTCTGCGGCAAGAGCCAGCATGAGGTGCGCAAGCTGATTGCCGGCCCCACAGTTTTCATCTGTGATGAATGCGTCGAGCTGTGCATGGACATCATCCGCGAGGAAACCAAGGCCAGCGGTCTGAAATCCACGGATGGGGTACCGACGCCCAAGGATATTTGCGAGGTTCTGGACGATTACGTGATCGGCCAGGCGACGGCCAAGCGGGTTCTGTCGGTGGCGGTGCACAACCACTACAAACGCCTGAACCACGCCCAGAAAGCTGGCGGCGACATCGAATTGGCCAAGTCCAACATTCTGTTGATAGGTCCCACCGGTTGCGGCAAGACGCTGCTGGCGCAGACCTTAGCGCGGATTCTGGACGTGCCGTTCACCATGGCGGATGCAACCACGCTGACCGAAGCCGGTTATGTGGGTGAGGATGTCGAGAATATCATCCTCAAACTGCTGCAGGCGTCGGAGTATAATGTCGAGCGTGCGCAGCGCGGCA
Source organism: Ruegeria sp. S263 (assembly GCF_056780525.1). Lineage (NCBI taxonomy): Bacteria > Pseudomonadati > Pseudomonadota > Alphaproteobacteria > Rhodobacterales > Roseobacteraceae > Ruegeria > Ruegeria sp. S263. The sequence goes on from NZ_CM165558.1 coordinate 1,347,035, forward strand.
TTGTCTATATTGACGAGGTCGACAAGATCACGCGCAAATCCGAGAACCCCTCGATCACCCGTGACGTATCGGGCGAGGGCGTGCAGCAGGCGCTGCTGAAACTGATGGAAGGCACCGTGGCCAGCGTGCCGCCACAGGGCGGCCGCAAGCATCCGCAGCAGGAATTCCTGCAGGTGGACACCACGAATATCCTGTTCATCTGCGGCGGTGCGTTTGCCGGTTTGGACAAGATCATCGCACAGCGCGGCAAGGGCTCGGCGATGGGCTTTGGCGCTGACGTTCGCGACAATGATGAGCGTGGCGTCGGTGAAATCTTCAAGGATCTGGAGCCCGAAGATCTGCTGAAATTTGGCTTGATCCCAGAATTTGTTGGCCGTCTGCCGGTTCTGGCAACGCTGGAAGACCTGGACGAAGATGCGCTGGTGACGATCCTGACCAAGCCCAAGAACGCTCTGGTCAAGCAATACCAGCGGCTGTTCGAACTTGAAGACGCAGAGCTGGCCTTCACCGATGACGCGCTGAAAGCGATCGCCAAGAAAGCGATTGAGCGTAAGACCGGTGCGCGTGGTCTGCGATCAATTCTGGAAGACATTCTGCTTGACACGATGTTCGAACTTCCGGGTCTGAAAAACGTGACCGAGGTTGTTGTGAACGAAGAAGCGGTGTCTTCGGACTCGCAACCGCTGATCATCTATGCTGATGCGGCTGAGTCTGCTTCGGCCGGGTAAGTTCAAAGCCTCCTGACATATTCGGCGCGGTTCCTCCGCGCCGTTTTCTTTTGAGGGCACTATGGCAATTAGACGTATTTCTTCAGGCGGGGAATTCGAGGCCAAAGTCGGATATTGCCGCGCCGTGGTGGCGAATGGATTTGTCTTTGTTGCCGGAACCTGCGCTCAGGGCGACGACATTCCCAAAGATATTGTTGGTCAGTGCAGGTCCTCTCTTGATGCAATTGGAAAAGCACTGGCTGAGGCTGGGACGGATTTCGCGCATGTGGTCCGTGTAAACTATTACTTGCCGGACATGAGTGAGTTTGAACTGTGTTGGCCTTTGTTGGTTGAGGCATTCGGAGCCAACCCGCCAGCGGCAACAGTTACCGAATGCAATCTCATCACGCCTGAAGATCGCATTGAAATCGAAGTGACCGCAGTTTTGCCGGAATAGGGGCTGCGGTATTAGTGACACTGGACCTTGGCGAGCCTTTGGTCCATATCTGCAGGAGCAGAAATACCGGAGGCAGACGATGGGAATCCTGAATAATCTTTTGCGAGCCGTAACCTGGTGGAATGGGGCCACTCTGAATACGCAGCTCTACACGGCGCGTAAGGGAACCAAGGTTGGCGAAGATAACGAAGGTAATGTTTTCTATCGTAATGCCGACGACAGCAAGCGCTGGGTTATTTTTAATGGTGAGGCCGAGGCCAGCCGGATCGACCCTGACTGGCATGGATGGTTGCATCGGACTTGGGACGAGCCGCCGACAGACAAGCCGTTGCAGCATAAAACCTGGGAAAAACCACATCAGGAAAATTTGACAGGTACGGCTTTGGCCTATGCTCCTGCAGGTTCGTTGCGCCGACCCAATCCGGTCGAACGTTCGGACTACGAGGCTTGGACCCCAGAATAAGCGAGGCGAGCAATGTCGAGCTATAATGTAACCGAAGTCCTGGTGGGCGGGGCCGTGTTGGCCTGTGCTGTGGCATTTGGCGTTTATGCCAGCCAATCGACTGGCCTGTCGCAAAGCGGACCGGGATATGAATTGGGCGCATCATTCAGATCGCTGGAAGGTGTTGGCGTTGGCACTGACGTTCGTCTTGCTGGTGTCAAGATCGGGACCGTGACAGGCGTTGCGCTGAACCCCGACACGTATCGCGCGGATACAACGTTTTCGATTTCTGATGGAATATTGGTGCCCGACGACAGCGCGATCGTCATCTCATCCGAAGGATTGCTGGGCGGAAACTTTGTCGAAGTGATGCCCGGTGGATCGCCCTTCTTTTTCGAACCTGGTGATCAGGTTGAGGATACGCAGGGTGCGGTCAGTCTGATTTCGCTGCTGGTCAAATTTGTGGCTGGGGATGGTGGCGAATGAAGCGCCTGTTTCTGATAGCAGCGCTGCTTGCATCCACCGGCGCAGCAGCCCAGCAAAAGGTTCAATCCGGCCCGGGCGCGATGCTGCGTGGTTTGGACAAGGTGAACGGCCACACCGTTGACGTCGAATTGCAAAGCGGTCAGACCGAGGCGATTTTTGGACTGGATGTGGCTTTGGGCGATTGCCGTTATCCGGCTGATAATCCGACCGGGGACGCCTTTGCCTATCTCACGATTTGGGAAAAAGGCAAGACAGATCAATTGTTTGATGGATGGATGATCGCCACATCCCCGGCGCTGAACGCGCTGGATCATTCACGTTACGATGTCTGGGTAATCCGCTGTATGACACCGTCCGGCAACTGATCCAATTCTGCGGTGAAGTCTGCGCTGGCCTCAATCGCCTCTTCCAAAGCCTGTCTGTACTGAGCGCGCGGAACTTCGATCGCGCCTAATGACGCCAGATGAGCGGTCAGAAATTGCGTGTCAAATAACTGAAATCCGGTGCGCCTTAGCCGATCAACCAGATAGGCCAACGCAATTTTTGAGGCATCCGTTCGCCGTGAAAACATGCTTTCTCCGAAGAACGCAGCACCCAAGGTTACTCCGTAGACGCCGCCGACCAGTGCCTGTCCATCCCAGATTTCTAATGAATGGGCATGGCCGGATTGGTGCAGGCGTTGATACAGATTTCTCAGCTCTGCGTTGATCCAGGTGTCTGCGCGATCGGCGCAGCCGTCGACGACGCCAGAGAAGTTCTGATTGATCGTAACTGAGAAACCGCAGTTTCGGATTCGCCGCGCAAGGCTGCGGGATATGTGGAACCCGTTCAGAGGGATAATGCCCCGAAACTTTGGGTCGACCCAGAACAAATCCGGGTCGTCGCGGTGTTCGGCCATCGGGAAAATACCGATGGAATACCCATGCAGTAGGAGTTCGGGAGAAAGGCTCATACAGACAGTCCGACGTTCGAAGGGCCGAAGCCCTTCGAAGTGGTGGTGTTACTCGGCCATGTTCTCCGCAAGCCAATGCTCCAGCCAGTGAATGTTGTAGTCGCCGCTGTGAATGTCGGCTTCTTGGAGCAGAGCATGGAACAGCGGCACCGTGGTGTCGATTCCATCCACGATCAATTCACCCAGGGCTCGGTCCAGACGCGCCAACGCCTCGGCCCGGTCGCGGCCTTGCACGATCAGCTTGGCAATCAGCGAGTCGTAATAGGGCGGGATCGAGTATCCGTCATAGAGCGCCGAATCCATCCGCACACCCAGACCGCCGGGCGCGTGATAGGCGCTGATCTTTCCGGGGCAGGGCGAGAAGTTGGGCAGCTTTTCCGCGTTGATCCGAACCTCGATGGCGTGGCCGTTGATTTCCAGATCGTCCTGACAGAACGACATGTCCTCGCCTGCTGCCACACGGATTTGTTCGCGCACCAAATCGACGCCGAAAATGCCCTCGGTCACCGGGTGTTCCACCTGCAAGCGGGTGTTCATTTCGATGAAATAGAACTCGCCATTCTCATACAGAAATTCGATTGTGCCCGCGCCGATATAATTGATCTTCGCCACAGCGTCGGCGCAGATTTTACCAATCTTGGCACGTTCTTCGGGGGTGATGCTGGGGCCGGGGGCCTCTTCAAAGACCTTCTGATGGCGGCGTTGAAGCGAGCAGTCACGTTCGCCCAGATGGACAGCCTTGCCTTTGCCGTCGCCAAAGACCTGAATCTCGATATGGCGCGGTGTGGTCAGGTATTTCTCGATATAGACCTCGTCATTGCCAAAGGCGGCTTTGCCTTCGGCGCGTGCGGTCATGAACGCGCTTTCCATCTCATCCGCGGTCTGCGCAACCTTCATGCCGCGTCCGCCGCCACCGGCAGTTGCTTTGATGATGACGGGATAGCCGAATTCCTCACCAATGCGCTTGGCGTCTTCCAAAGTCGGAACGCCGCCGTCTGAACCGGGTACGCATGGCACGCCAAGGGCTTTCATCGTGTCCTTGGCGGTAATCTTGTCACCCATCACGCGGATATGTTCGGCGGTGGGGCCGATAAAGGTGATGTCGTGATCTTCGACGATCTGCACAAACTCAGCGTTTTCGGACAGAAAGCCATAGCCGGGGTGGATCGCCTGCGCCCCTGTGATTTCACAGGCCGAGATGATGGCTGGCACGGACAGATAGCTTTGCGGGCTGGGCGGGGGGCCGATGCAGACAGATTCGTCTGCCATGCGGACGTGCATTGCGTCGCTGTCGGCGGTGGAATGGACGGCAACCGTCTTTATCCCCATCTCGCGCGCGGCGCGGATGACGCGCAGGGCGATCTCGCCTCGGTTGGCAATCAGGATCTTGTCGAACATGGGCCTGCCTTACTCAACAATGACCAGGGGTGTGCCGAATTCCACAGCGTCGCCGTCACCCACCAGAATGCGCTTGATGGTGCCCGATTTGGGCGCGTGGATGTGGTTCATGGTTTTCATCGCTTCGACGATCAGCAGCGTGTCGCCTTCGGACACGGATGCGCCGACCGAGATGAACGCAGGCGCGCCGGGTTCGGGCTGCATGTAGACGGTTCCCACCATGGGAGAGGTCACTGCACCGGGATGGCTGGCCGGGTCTTCGACGGCAGCCGGTGCTTCGGCCGCAGCAGCCGGTGCCGGAGCCGCAGCGGGTGCTGCAGGGGCCGCAGCCGGAACTGCCACCTGAACCGGAGCTACGGCGGCGGTTTGGGACAAGCGGCTGACGCGTACATTCAGGCTGTCTTCCTCGCCATATTCGCGTTTGACCTGCAATTCGGTCAGGTCGTTCTCGCGCAGCAGTTCAGCCAATGCCTTGATGAATGCCACATCCGCTTCGTGTTTGGTGTCTGTCATGAGTGTCCTCGACGGTTCCCCTTTGGCCCGTCTGTGTCTTGCGGGCTTTGGTCTGATTAGGCAGCGTTATAAGCCATGAGCCTTGCCATGAAAAGCGCGTCTCGGCCTGTCAGATGGGGGTTTTAACCAAGTTTTCGAGGGGGGGAAGAGGTTACAGCGGCATTCCGGAAAGTTTTGCAACCAATTCCGGTAGTTTTCGCGCGCCGAATTTCTCAAGCAGCCGGGCGCGATAAGCTTCGATGGTGCGGTAGCTCAGGCCCAGTTCGACGCCGATTTCCTTGGCGGACAGGCCCCTGCACGACAAAATCGCCACTTCGCGTTCCCGCGCGGTTAGCTCGACCAACGGGCGTTCCTCCGAGATATCGGAAAAGCTCCAGATGCCGTGGCGGAAAGGGTCATCGGGGGTCAAGGACCGACCGCGTGCGCGGCACCAGAACAAATCCCCATTTCGCCGCCGCATGACGCGCTCGTCCGTGTAATATCCGGTGTCGCGCATGACCTGTAGACTACGGGCACCGATACGCTCCCAATCTGCGACCGAGGGGTAAAGATGTAGCAAAGGCATGTTGCGATAGTCGGCCTCGTCCCCTCCGAAGGTCCGTGCGAACTGCAGATTGCAGCGTCGGATGATACGGTTTTCCAACTCGACCAATCCGATAGGAGCATATTCGAAGGCGGCGTCACTCATTTCGGTATCGTGCAGGGAATTGTCTGGAAATAGAAGGGGTGCGGCCGAGAATGTGGTGTTGAAAGGCGTCAACACTGGTCCGATGATCGTGCAATCCGTTTGTTAAGGGTGTAAACTCGGTTTGAAAATGAACTCCTAAAAGATAGAAAAACCTTGAGAGTTTAGAAAAACTGAACGTTTACAAAGGTTGGCTCCGCTTGGGGAGGGGCGAGAACATGCGCGACACGTTGACAGGCAGCCGTATTCGAGAGAGGCGGCAAATTGCAGGACTGCGGCAGGCAGAACTGGCGCGTCGGGTCGGGATCTCAGCCTCCTATCTGAACCTGATTGAACACAATCGCCGCAGGATTGGTGGCAAGCTGCTTGTGGATATTGCCGCGGCTTTGGCCGTCGAACCTTCGCTGCTGACACAGGGGCTAGAGGCAACGCTGATATCCGCCCTGCGCGAGGCAGCGGCGGACGCGGTGGGGCAACAGGCCGAAGTCGACAGTCTGGAAGAGTTTGCGGGACGTTTCCCGGGGTGGGCTGCTGTGCTGGCGCAGATGCACAGGCGCGTTGTCTCGCTTGAGCGAACGGTTGAAACCCTATCCGACCGCTTGACCCATGATCCACATCTGGCTGCTTCGATGCATGAGGTTCTGTCCACCGCCGCCGCGATTCGTTCGACCGCAGCGATTCTGGCGGAAACACAGGAGATCGAACCCGAGTGGCAGGATCGCTTTCATCGAAACCTGCATCAGGATGCTGAACGCCTTGCCGACAGTTCGAAATCCTTGGTTGCTTATCTGGATGATTCTGACGCGGCGGACGACCGTCGCGGCGTTCCGCTTGAAGATGCCGAGGCGTTCTTTGAACAGCGCGGACATCATTTTCCTGAGATGGAGGGCAGCGAAGACAGCTCTGCGATAGACCTGAGCGAGATTGACTCGGCGGCAGCAAAGACCGTCGCTCGCGGTCTTTTGGGTGTCTATGCAAGCGACGCCAAGGCCATGCCACTGGAGGCGGTGAAAACTGCGCTGGCTGGCACAGAACCGGACCCGATCAAGCTGGCTGCACAATTTTCGGTGGACATCGCGACGGTCTTGCGCCGTTTGGCGGCACTGCCAGACGGGGTGCTTTCGCGACCTACGGGACTGGTTGTGTGCGATGCATCGGGAAGTATCTTGTTTGCCAAGTCGGTGCCGGGCTTTGCGATGCCGCGCTTTGGCGAGGCGTGCCCGCTGTGGCCATTGTTTCAGGCTTTGAACCGGCCTTTGGTGCCAATTCGCAAACGTATCGTACAGCTTGGCCGGTCGGCGGCTGAGTTTGATTGCTATGCCTATGCATGGCCGCAAGCGATGTCCGGATATGACGACGCACCTGTTTATCGCTCGGTCATGTTGGTTCGGTCCGTCGAAGAAGGCGGGCAGGGTGGCCAGCCAGTTGCCAGGGTCGGGCCAAGTTGCAGGGTTTGCCCAAATGCCGACTGCGAGTCGCGCCGAGAGCCGTCGATTCTGAGCGAAGGTTTTTGACACTTTCCTGACAGACAGCGTAAGCTGATACAGACAGGACTGCGGATGGGTATCCTGTCACGGGGAGGAATGAAACATATGAGCCGTAAGGTTCTGCTAATTGAGGATGAGCCGAACATCGCCGAGGCCATTCGGTTCCTGCTGACGCGTGAGGGTTGGCAGGTTGAAACGCACGCTGAAGGAACGGACGCTGTCGAGGTCATTCAGGGCGCAAATCCTGATCTGGTCATTCTGGATGTTATGCTGCCGGGCAAAAGCGGCATGGATATCCTGCGCGATCTGCGCGAGTTGGATGACCTTCGGGGTCTGCCGGTCTTGATGTTGACGGCACGCGGCCAGCTTCGTGATCGCGAAATGGCCGAAAGCGCGGGTGTCAGCCGCTTTATGACCAAGCCGTTTTCCAATGCCGAGGTCCTGACCGCGGTGCGCGATCTGCACGCGCAGGCCACGCAATCATGAGCAATAGCGAAGATCGGCAGCCTCAGGGTGTTCGGCCTTCGCTGTTTCTGGAACGCCAAAGTTATCGTCGGCGTCGGTTGACGGACGCTGCACGGCTGTTGCCAATTCTCGGGGCTGCACTGATCGCGATTCCGTTGCTATGGCCTGAACCGGGGGAAACCGGGGCGGTCACTTTATCGTCGGCCATTCTCTATATCTTTACCTGCTGGGGGCTATTGATACTGATTAGCCTGATCTTTGGCTTCGCCGCCCGTCGCACGGCGGCGCGGGATGACACCGACCCGGACACGGATCGATGGCAACGCTGAACCTTCTGATCCTCGTCTGTCTGGGCTATGTGGTTCTTTTGTTCGGCGTGGCCTTTGCCGCTGACCGAATGGCTGCTGCCGGACGTGGGGCGTGGCTGCGATCCCCGTTGTTTTATACTCTGTCGCTGTCGATCTATTGCACCGCCTGGACATTCTACGGCGCAGTTGGAAATGCCGCCCGTTCGGGGCTGGAGTTCGTGACGATCTATCTGGGCCCCACGCTGGTCATGATCAGTTGGTGGTGGGGTCTCAGGAAACTGGTCAGGGTTGGGCGCAGCCAAAGGGTAACCTCGATCGCGGACCTGATTTCGTCGCGCTACGGAAAATCGAATACGCTGGCAATCTGTGTGACCATTCTGGCGGTTCTGGGCGGAACGCCGTATATCGCGCTGCAACTGCAGTCTATCACCTTATCGTTCTCGATCTTTGCAGAGGCTGACCCGTCTGGCCTTTACCGCGAGGGGTCAAGCGTGTTTTGGGTGGCTGCAGGGCTGGCGGTGTTCGCCATCCTGTTCGGGACACGAAACCTGGACGCGAACGAGCGCCACCATGGTGTTGTGACCGCTATCGCATTGGAATCCGTGGTTAAACTGTTCGCTTTGCTGGCGGTTGGCATCTTCGTCGTTTGGGGAATTGCAGGCGGCGTTGGGCCGATGATGGACCGCATAGACGCATCAGAGATCGGTCAGTGGAATGTGGACGCGGGCCGCTGGACGACGTTCATCTTCTTGTCTGCTGCGGCGTTTGTCTGCTTGCCGCGCATGTTTCAGGTGATGGTGGTTGAAAACGCGGATGAAGGACACCTGAGAACAGCGGCCTGGGCGTTTCCGTTATACCTGCTTTTGATGAGCCTGTTTGTGGTGCCAATCGCCGTAGTGGGTCTGGACCTGTTGCCAGAGGGGTCGAACCCAGACCTGTTTGTTCTGACTGTGCCCCTGTCACAGGGCAATGAGTGGCTGGCCATGTTGTCCTTCATTGGGGGCTTCTCATCTGCAACGTCGATGGTGATCGTTACGGCTATGGCCTTGTCCACCATGGTTTCGAACCATCTTGTGATGCCAATCTGGCTAAGCACTCAGGAAGGGTCCGGGTCCTTGTCGGGCGATGTTCGACACGTTGTGTTGGTTGCGCGCCGTGTCTCAATCGCAGCGATCATGGCGTTGGGCTTTTTTTATTATCGGTTATCTGGTGGCGGCGCTGCGCTTGCCTCAATCGGGCTTGTGGCCTTCGCCGGTATTTCTCAGATTCTGCCTGCTCTGGTCGGCGGATTGTTCTGGCGCGGGGCGACGCGGACAGGGGCACTTGTCGGGTTGTCAGTGGGGTTCCTCTTGTGGATCTACACGCTGCTTCTGCCCGGAATGGGTGGGGCGCTGATGTCCAGCTCGGTCCTGCAGGACGGCCCGTTTGGGATCGGCTGGCTGCGGCCGCAGGCATTGTTCGGGATCGAAGGGATGGACCCCATGGTCCATACGGTCATGTGGTCGCTGTCTTTGAATACCGTCGCTTTCTGCGTGGCGTCGCTGCTGAGTTTTCCTAGCCCGCTGGAGCGCTTGCAGGGGGCGCAGTTCGTCAATGTCTTTGACCATTCTGTCGCCCCGCGCGGATGGACCGGGTCTGTTGCGCAAAGCGAGGACCTAATGATCATGACCCAGCGCATACTGGGGGCCGGTCCCGCGCAGGAGTTCTTTCAGGCCGAAGCTGAACAACAAGGCGGACGATCCAGTCTGCCCGAACCAACCCCCGCCTTTCTGGAACGGCTTGAACGGGAATTGAGCGGCTCGGTCGGGGCCGCGACGGCGCACGCCATGATCGGCCAGATTGTCGGCGGGTCTTCGGTGTCGGTCGAGGACCTTTTGGCCGTGGCCGACGAATCCGCGCAATTGCTGGAATACTCCAGCCAGCTAGAAGTGAAATCTGCCGAACTTAGCCGCACAGCCCGGCAACTGCGCGAAGCGAATACCAAGTTGACCCAGATATCGCAGCAGAAAGACAACTTCCTTAGTCAGGTCAGTCATGAACTACGTACACCGATGACCTCGATCCGGGCGTTTTCCGAGATCATGCGGGACACCGACGGTTTAACTGATGAAGAACAGACGCGCTATGCCGCAATCATCCACGACGAGGCGCTGCGGCTGACGCGATTGCTGGATGACCTGCTGGACTTGAGCGTTTTGGAAAGCGGACAGGTCAGCCTGAATATGGGAGGCGATACCCTGCGCTCGGTTCTGGATCGGGCGGTATCGAGCGCGTTGGCGGGCACCAGCAAAACCCTCACTGTTCGGCGCTCGAAGGCGTCCGAACGCATTCCGCTTCACACCGATCTGGATCGTTTGGGGCAAGTCTTCATCAACTTGATTTCCAACGCGCAGAAATACTGCGATGCGGTTGACCCGGTCCTGACCATTTCAGCGCATGATGTAGGCGGCCAAGTCGTGATAGATTTTGCGGATAACGGCAGCGGTATTCCAGCCGAGGCGCGGTCCATGGTGTTCGAAAAATTCGCGCGTGTAGGCGGTGACAAGGCAGGCGGGGCCGGTTTGGGTTTGGCGATCTGCCGCGAGATCATGCAGCGTCTTGGGGGCGATATCAGCTATTTGCCGGGGCAGGGCGGAGCAGCCTTCCGCGTGCAGGTGCCACTGGCTTATAGACAAGCAGCCCAATAAGACGGGCGTAAAGGCATTCGTAACCTTTGCCGGAGTAGACCGGAACATAGGCATATTTACGATTGACGGCTCCAGGCATGACACAACCGGTCACCACAGCTTTGGCAAAAAAAGTATCTGCAAGCCAGGATGAGCGCGGCGGTCAGACGAATTCCATTCTTCGCGCTTTGCGGTTGGCACTTGCCCGTACCGCTGCGGATCGTGTGCAATTGCCGTTGTCGGTCATCGCGGCAAGGCGGGCATCTCGATCAGCCGACGGGCTTGCGGGGTTTGCCGGTGACAATTGGTTGTTGCTGCATCTTCTGAACAACGAAGGGCTTTCGGCAGCGGTCTGTATGGATTTGGAAACCGTTTCGGCCATCGTTCAAGTGCAGACTATTGGTGAGGTGACGTCAACGACACCAACGCCACGGGCCTTTACCGATACGGATGCCGCGATGGTTGCGCCCATGATCGAAGACGCATGCACCCGCGCGGCACGGTTGGTGGAAACCGTCAGTGAACAGGCAAGCCTGACAGGCTATCAGTACAAGTTGCGGCTGCCTGATCTTCGGGCGCTGTCATTGGCTATGACGCAGGATGCGTATGTTTCATATGATCTAACGGTCGAGCTGGGCGGCGGTTTGCGACAGGGCCGGATTTCTGTTCTTCTTCCCGAAGAGGAGGGTCCAGCAGATGCCGAACCTAGTGGGGATTCGAGGCCGCATATCGAACAGGCATCGGGCGTGCTGCGCGCAGAGTTGAATACTGTGATTTGCCAAATGGCTTTACCCCTGGCTTCTTTTTCGGCGCTTGCAGCGGGGGATGTATTGCCTTTGACCGGAGCACGTCTTGACCGTGCACAATTGCTAACGATCGACCGGACTCGGACAGCAGTTGGGCGTTTGGGGCAATCCGGTGGGATGCGGGCAATTCGCCTGAACGAATATGAGCCGCAGGATGTGCCGTCACAGGCCGAGACTCAGGATTTCCTTGAGGCACGAACGTCGGTAATCCAAACATCGGCAGAGCTGTCCGTAGAACCCATTCACACAGACACACATGCGATCGACACCATCGACAGCAAGTTGCAGTTCGGCGACTCAGATCAGATCGCCGCTGAAATTTCGAAGCTGGCTGGCCTGAACGATGACGCAGGTCAGGTGACCTGATCCATAGGGCTTACCCAGCCACGTTGCGAATCTGATCAAGCGTGGGGCGAAGGTTTTCCAGCGCGTAGCCTGCCTTGGTTGTTGCGTCCAGAATATCGTCCGTACTCATCCGGTCGCATTGGCCAAGGGCCCAGATAACTGAACACCGCGTGCCTGATGCGCAATACGCCAGCACCGGTCCGCTGCAACTTTCGGCCAACTCGCGCTGACGGGCGACGTTTTCGGGTGTCATGGTCTGATGCGTCAGTTCCAGAACCTCATAATCCAAACCCGCGGCACGGACGGCCTCGCCAATGGCGTCTGACTGCATGTCTGACGGAACTTCTGTGTTTGGCCGGTTGCAAATAACCTTGACGAATCCGGCTTCGGCTATGGCTGAAACATCCTCGACCGTGATTTGCGGCGAGACGGCGTAGCGGGGTGTAATGCGGCGAATCTCCATCCCAATTGATTAGGCTGCGTTTGCAGTTCTGTCCAGTTGCGCCCCCACAGTCGGCGCTGCGTACATTCCGGCGATCATTGCGGCCAGAAACACTAGCCCGCCAACGCCGCCATAGGTCACCGAGGCAATGGCAGGCCCCGGACACAGCCCGGACAAGCCCCACCCCATGCCAAATAAAACGGAGCCTACGACAAGTCGCCGGTCCAACTCGGGCGGAGACATGGTCGGAAAGGTTCCCCCGACCAAGGGGCGACGATGTTCTGTCATCCGCCAGGCAAACAGCATTGGGATAATTGCCCCACCCATCACGAAGGCCAGTGTCGGGTCCCAGTTCCCGAACACGTCCAGCCACCCTTGAACCTTGGTGGTGTCCGTCATGCCCGAGATCAGCAGACCTGCGCCAAACAGGCATCCGGCGATCAAAGAGATCAGCAACCGCATCAGATCACCCCCCACATGTGGCGCAGAACCGCGAGTGTGATCGCGCCTGCAGCGATGTAGATAACCGTCGCCACAATTCCGCGCAGCGAGAAACGCGATATCCCGCAGACCCCATGTCCCGACGTGCATCCATTGGCGATCCGGGTGCCGATCCCAACCAGCAGTCCCGCGAAAATGATGACGGCAATATTGCCGGTCAGATGGGTCTGCGGTGTGGGTGACATCAACGGGCGAAGAAGCAAGGGCATTCCTACAAGCCCTGCAACAAAGACCAGGCGTTCCAAGGTGCGATCACTATTGTCGACCAAGCCGCCCAAGATGCCGCTGGCCCCCATGATCCGGCCATTCCCAAGCAGATAAACGGCGGCACCCAGACCGATCAACAGGCCCCCGGCCAACCCCCAAATCCATTCCAGTTGCATGGTTCTTTTTTCTCCACGTATTGGTTGGCTTCACAGTTTATTCACTGGAATCTTTAGGAAAACATCGCCTTCTTCGTCGGCAGGAGGCATCTGCCCCGCGCGCATGTTGACCTGAAGAGAAGGCAGGATCAGACGAGGCATGCCAAGCGTCGCATCCCGTGCATCGCGCATTTTGACGAACTCCTCAACCGAGCGTCCCTGGCCGATATGAACATTGAGCGCCTTCTGCTCTCCGACTGTAGTTTCCCACGCATACTCGTCGCGGCCCGGTGCCTTGTAATCGTGCCCGACGAAGATGCGTGTCTGATCAGGCAGCGAAAGGATTTTCTGGATCGACGCAAACAGCATTTCCGATGACCCGCCCGGAAAATCGCATCGTGCCGTCCCGAAATCGGGCATGAACAACGTGTCCCCCACAAAGGCCGCATCTCCGATGACATAGGTCAAACAGGCCGGGGTGTGGCCGGGCGTATGCAGAACATCACCCCGCATTTGACCCACGTGAAAGCTGTCGCCCTCGCGGAACAAGGCGTCAAACTGACTGCCATCGCGTTGGAACTCGGTCCCTTCATTGAAGATTTTTCCAAATGTCTCCTGAATGGTGACGATCTGATCTCCGATCCCGATTTTACCGCCCAGTTTCTGTTGCAGGTAGGGGGCTGCTGACAGGTGATCGGCATGGACATGACTTTCCAGAATCCATTCGACTTTCAAACTGTTAGCCTGAACATGCTCGATTATCTTGTCTGCTGAACTGGTGTCTGTCCGGCCGGATGCATGGTCAAAGTCCAGGACACTGTCGATAATTGCGCAGGCCGTCCCCTCGGGTTCCTGCACAAGGTAGGACACAGTAAATGTATCGGTGTCAAAAAACGCTTTCACCTTTGGTGTCATTTTGCCCTCCGTCAGACTGCTTTATTCGTATATCAATTTCGGAATGTATAGGATAAAGAATCCGTGAATTGATGCTTGTCAAGGCAGGGTAATTCAGATCGGCCTAGAATTTAACCATTCCGCAGGTGACTGCCGAAACCGTATTTCAGACAGGCGGGTTTTCGCGTGTCCTCGGGTTAAGGTCAGCAGGTCTTAAAACGGTTACCTATATGTGGGTAGATAACGCACCATTTGGGAGGATGGAGATGTCTACAATTAATTTATATTCCGAAGCCGAGCAGCTTGAAGAAAAGTTGCAGGGTGCGTGTCTTGAAACCCGCCTGGCGCTTCAGCCAAGCGTGACAAGGGTAATTGAACGGATGCGTCAGCAGGGTGTGCATATCCCCTCGCGCCTGCGTCGTCTGGATGCAGCCTTGTGCGAGGACGCGATGGAGGCTCAGTTCGATAATCTGCCGGTTTAGGCTGTGGGATTAACTGAATGAGATACCCAGAATAACTAGCATCAGCCCGATCACGGACAGAAAGAGTGAGGCCAGGTTCCAAGGCAATACTCCCTGAACTGTTGCTCGCAGTTCGTCGTCAGACAGGCCGGATTTGCGCGCTTTCATCACGTGCAGGATGCACCAGACGAGTCCCAACAGTCCGGCAAGCGACAGGGCGGCTCCGCCCCAGGTGATGATTTCGAACATGGTTTTCCGCATCAGGCCAAAGAGTTTCTTTGCGCTTATCGGATACCTGTGCATCGCACAAGTCCGATGCCCGATTGTGCGCTTGCGGCGGGTGCTGCGGCCATGTATCCGGCTTAGTGCCGACTTGCGGCAGCAGACTTCAGCCTCTGGGAGAGAATAAATGGAAGACATGACCGAAGATCAGGCCGCCGCCAACTATCGCGTTACCGCCGGAGAGCTGCGTCAGTTTATCGAACGGTTTGAACGTCTGGACGCCGAGAAGAAAGATATCGCAGAGCAGCAGAAAGAAGTCATGGCCGAAGCCAAGGCACGCGGCTACGACACCAAGGTCATGCGCAAGGTGGTTGCTCTTCGCAAACGCGACAAAGACGATATCGCAGAAGAAGAGGCGGTATTGGAGATGTACAAAGAAGCGTTGGGTATGAGCTGACGGTTTCGAATTTGCGGTGTCGTTCAGGCTTTGCCTTCTAGGACACCGCGATCCGGGTGGGCCTCCGAACCGGGACCGGTGGATTTTCTATCTCGGGTCAAGAAAGGCTGATTGATCGCAGGTCGCAGCGCTTGGGCGGGTCAATTTTTCTGGGCTCAGGGCCTTAACAACTGGACCTCTGGCATTGATTCCAGCCTTTCAAGATCCTGTTCATAGAGCTCGGAAAACGCATCCACGATGTCTGTGCTCCAGCCCGGAAGTTCGAGTTCTTCCTCTACAAGCTCCGGTTGGGCGTGATCTTCCAAGATGTCCGCCAGAGCATAGCGTAAGCCCTTTTGTTCCCCGTCAGGTCTGGCATTCAAAAGCGCATTTGCCTTTTCTTTTCCCGCTTCGTCCAGAAGGGAAAGCAGAAAGTTGTACTCTTTTTCTAGGGTCACATCCTCTGGCAGGCCGCACATTTTTCGCAAAATGTCACCCCAAATCAGAGGCGATTCCTCATTGCTCCACAAGGTGACGTTTACGCCCGGAGCCATGTCGCGGATGTCGTCGACCATTCCGATCCAATTCAGGCAGCTCAGGTCTGTATTGCGGATGATATTTTCCCTGTCTTCGTCCGGCAGAGACATTAGTAGTTTAGGAATAAACGTGCCTGGGTTTCTTAAGGCAAAGAAGAAGTCGATCCGAATGTCTTCGAGCGCTTGATCCAAAACGGACATTAGCTTTCCGGCGCGTGGGTAGAATTGCCCGTCCTGAATAGCCGCTTTTGAGTTTGCAATCAGTGCATTGCTTTGGAACACAGCCCGGCGAATGCTCGGGTCTGATGTCAGGCCGGCGCGAACCTGACTGGTTTCTTCTGGAGTCAGGAACTGCGGCTCGGATGTTGCGAAGGTCGGCTTGAAGGCTTGTTTGTATTGGCGCGGGCCAAAAGCGGCGACACCATGCTCGGTCAGCACAGATTTGTGGGCTCTTAGAGCTTTTAACAATCTGCCTTCGCCGGTGAATGCGGCTCCTGCGTGGATAGCAACCTGCATATTCGCTTTTTGCCCCTGCTTCTTCTGCCTCGTCCGCCGGGTTACAGGCTGTGTAGCTGACAGTCAAACCAGTGCACTGATGTGGCGCGGCAGGGGCGCCTGACGTTGGGATTTAAAAATCATCGACAAAAGAAAAAATGAGTCTTGCAGTCCAGAACCAGAGGCAGTAATCGACGTCCAGTGCCCCTATAGCTCAGCTGGTAGAGCAACTGATTTGTAATCAGTAGGTCCGCGGTTCGAGTCCGTGTGGGGGCACCATGTAAGCAAAAACTATATTTTATTTTCAAAACGCTAGACGACGTCACTGGCGATCTTTCCCCCAATTTATCCCCCAAAGGTTTCGCGGCTATTGCAGGGTGCGGCGCATCCCGCCCAAACACCTAAAGACCCCAGCTAGGACCACTTAGATCACCTTTGGTGACTTTCGGGTGGGTAAGGTAGCCCAGATCGTCCAGCCAAAATAAAGAGGGGCTAGGGCAGGTATTTTTTCCACGCTCCGTGAGACCTGCACATCACATGGCTATGGCAGGGTGCGGCGCATCAGCATCGCCAGCTTGCGGATCGCCTGCGCTTCCTGCGTCCTGCCGCCGTGACGGTAGTTTCCATGCCTGTCGCCTTCAGGCGCACCGCCACGGGCTCCGTGAAGGCGGCAGACGGTCCACCCGCGCACCGCCGGGCCTTTGCACCTCTCGCCCGTGCGCTTCGATGTAGCCGTACATCTGGGCGCTGCATTCATCAATTCGACAAGGTACATGGGGTTAGTGTCAGGTTTCGGCATTGCCCCCTCCTGGTGCGATCTGTGGGATAGCAAGAAATAGCTGACAACATTATTTTCTTACCCAAAAGCGGCCATTGGCAAGATAGTTGAACAACTTCCGCTTAGCGGACGAAGCCGACCTTGACCAGACCGGCGTATGAGGAACGCTTCCGCCCCTAAATGGACACCAATGTGTCCGACACCGGGAGGCCTCTTGATCTTAAGTTTTTGTTCATACAAAAGTGATTTAGTTTTTTGGTCGAGTTGAACTTAGCTGTGCATACAAGATTAGGGAGTATTGAGAATGATTGGCCGGTTCGGATTGCTTCTTAAGCTCTGTGGTGTTCTTGTCATTCTGACACCTGCCGCCAATGCGGATACCATTATGCACTTGGGTCGGGAATGGCTGGCGCCAAAAGGGTTTGAAGGTGTCTGCTCGAGTTATCCGCCAATTTGTCAAAAATCACCGCAACCTCATCAGATTACTGATGCTGAGTGGAAGAAGATAAAAAAGGTAAACCAAAGCATTAACCAAAAAACTCCGCAGGTGTCTGATAAGAGCCAGTATCATGTTCTGGAAAAGTGGGCACTGCCCTCACAACTTGGCGGAGATTGCGAAGACATCGCGATGCTCAAGAAGATTGAACTTCAGAAAATGGGCGTCTCTCCAGATCACTTACTTCTCGCTGCAGTGTTGGATCTTCACCACGAAGGTCATGCTGTATTAGTCGTTAGAACATCCAAAGGAGATTATGTGTTGGACAACCTGACCAACCGGGTGCTGCCTTGGAATAAAACCCACTACGCATTTATCGAGGCACAAGACCCTAAAAACCCAGCGCGATGGGATATTGTCCTGCAGGATCGATGACCTGCAATCTGGGAAACGTCAAAGCTGAAGGCACAAAGCAATCTTATAGAAATTCAGGTTTTGGAGGGAAAATTTAAATGAAAGACATCATTCGTGTTATTGCGGCCAGCGCCATATTCGTTGGCCCTTTGGCGTCAACTTCTGCAATTGCATTGAGCGACGACGAAAAGACTGCTTTGGCCGCTGCGGCCATTCTGGGAATTGCTGCTTTGGCACATAACAAGAACCACTATCACGAAGGCTATGAACCAAAAAATTCTGAGGCAAAAGCACAGTTTGAACGTGGCTACAGAGATGGTCTCCACAACGAACCATATGACTCCAGGCACAGCGGAATGAATTATGGGCAGGGATACGACGCCGGACAAAAGGAACGGCGAAACCGGCTGTCTCACAAAACGCGGAATGTTCACGGCACAAAAGTTCCTGTTCCGGCTATAAGAAGTTGCAGGGAAGAAGCTGCATCTAGCTGGAATGTTGGCAAACGCGACGTTCATCTGATCCAAGCGGGCCAAGAAGGGGCCGACAACTTCTACATAGAGTTAGCTTCGGGGCACAAACATGTGATTTGCGGCACCAATTCTGCGGGAGAAGTGTTTAACTTGAGAAACGGTCGCCTTTAGAAGTTTTGGTTTCTTTGTACGGCGTCCGAAAGAGAAGAACCTTGCAAAATCCTACTATATTTTGCTCGTTCTTAACTGTTTCTGTATTGTATCACAAACTATTAGGGCGCGAGCTTTTCCCTCATGTAGCTCACATATGCCTCATGAAGTGGGCCCATCTTAGCCAATTGATCTTCGGAGAAGCTACAAGGTCGAGCGAACCAGGCGTCACTAACTTCGGTTCCTTCAAGAACGCCCATCATTGTTTTGTACATACCCTCATTCATTTTCGGGGCAGTTTCTGTTCCCAGCATATGCTCGATATCTGCTCGGATATCTTCAACCGGCCTGGCGGACCATTCGACCAATTCTTCGCAACTGCCATCAACAAATAGTTCAGGAGCAAGGTTTTGGGCGCGGATACTATCGGGAACCATGAAACAAACAAGCATCGCGTAACAAAGATACTTCATACAAGAACCCCCTTTTTTGGCACATTGTTAGTCAACAAACCGTCTCGCAGCCAGCCAGATTGAACATAAGGGGAAGTTCATAATCGGTAAAGTCTCGCACTCAAATAGAGCGCCATAAACAGTGCGCTAAGGCGAAGTTGTCACTGGCTTGAACTCTGATTAGCCATTCGCTGTGAGGCAGCTGCCTAATTCCTTTTTAAGCGGCAGCCTGTTGGGCTGCTTTCTACGGCTCAACAGCCGCTCGTTTTGACTGAGCGTCTCGCATGTACAACATCACCCCTGAACCAGAAGCGGAAGTTGACATTCGACACGGCGAGCCGTGTTTAGAACCTGAAGCGGGTGAGTATTCCGAAACCGCCTTCCGTACGGGCCGCGGTTTCAAGAAAACCCTTAGTAGGGCCAAAACGAGAGTTGTTTAGCTCGGACTGGTCAGCATCCGGGAAACAACCAACGCTCAGCCTCAGAAAGGTCCCCTGGGCAGCCCATTATATCCTTTGAGTTCCAGAAGTCTCCAACGCTACCATCTTTGTCAAAATTGCATTGGAATGTTAATTCGCTGCCCATGACTGAACCGTTGACTGGGATCGAGCCGTCGACACGCGCCGTTTGCAGCTCGACGCGAACATCTTCTATTGGCATTCCCAGACGCCCGGACGCGATCCGCTCGCAGTTGTTCATCAGCTCGACTGGGTCGTTGGCAGCGATTGCTGACGTGGTCAACGAGGTCGCGACCACCGAAATCAAAACAAATCTCATTTAGTTTCTCCCTGACTATGGCTGTGTCAATTTGACAGAACCAAATTGATGAATAATGCACCGATGGTCTCTGGTCCATCAGGTCTATTGTTTCTGGTGCTCGTGGGCGATTTCCCAATGCGCTGTGTCTGCTGATGTGCCTTTGATCCGGGCCGCCGCAAACGTCTGGCCTTGATCGAAATAGGCGGTTGTCGAGCCAGCAAGCAATGGGATTTTGCTTGCGCCGCGAATGGCGGCAAGGTCGGCAAAGCAGCTGAACGCATTGGCCTTTGGCAAAGGGTACTTTGGGCTCGAAGTGGACATTCGCCGCGCCAGGCATGAATGACTGCTCTGCGGACAAAACCGCCATTTACAAAAATCAGAAAGTGTCGGCCATTTACTCAAAGTAATGACCCGTTTGGGTCGCCAAAAATGTAGTTTCACAAAGGCGAGCTTGCGGCTGTGTCCAACGAAAGCTCGCCCTGCATTTGAATAGTGGAAGTTCAGTTTTCTACTGAGACATGCCACCTTCCTTGGAAGTTTGTTCTTCTACGTGGCTCTGATTTGCTACCGGTCGTCCTCGCGGCGGGAAGTCTTGGAAGGTCGCCAAGTGCGATTGCACAATGCGTGCGGCGGGCCCGAACGCCCACATTTTTTCTCCCATCCAACGGACATACATGCCACTTTCATCAGCTGCTTTCTCATACGGGTCTCTGCGCAAGTTATAGAGCAACGGAGCTACCAACTCTTCTTTTGGGCCAGACCATCCATGGTTTTGAACTACGAAATGAGCTTTCCAATCATTATAGCGCACAGCTTGAAGGTCCGTTCCCTGGTAGTAGAGCAGTTCCCGACGGCTGCTCTCTTCCGCTTCTCCGCTCAGATAAGGAAGTTGATTGTAGCCATCGACGTGGACTTTGAAGCCTTCATAACCTTCTAACAGTTTCTCTTTGAGGTCCGCCGGACCACCCGCAGCAGCAACAAATGTTGGCATCCAGTCCAAGCCGCTGAAAATACCGTTCAACACCTGCCCTTCGGGGATCTTGCCGGGCCACCTGATGACCGCCGGGACGCGGAAACCGCCCTCCCAAGTCGTTCCTTTCTCGCCATGAAAGGGTGTCGTGCCTCCATCCGGCCACGTCAGCGTCTCCGGACCATTGTCCGCGGTGAACATGACGATAGTATTGTCGGACACTCCAAGGTCGACCAGATGAGCTAAGACTTTCCCGACGTTGTCATCCAGTTCTTTCATAATGACATCTTGCAGACCGCGACCGTCACCAAGCATCGCCTCATACTTGGGACTAAGATGTGTCCAGACATGAGCCCGTGCCGGAGCCATCCACACGAAGAATGGAGTATCTGCTTCTACCGCGCGAGAAATGAAGTCTTTGGTGTGATTTGTTACCTCATCGTCCAAGGTCGCTTGCCGTTCTGGTGGGGCGGGCCCATCATCGACAATGCGTTGTTTTCCAACTTTACCAAAACGAGGGTCGATCGTTTCGTCGTCTTCTTCGGTAGCGTACGAATGGATGATGTTACGTGGACCGAACTGCGCCACGAATTCCGGGTCATCGGGCCAGTCTGGGTCACTTGTGTATTCCATTGCGTTCAAGTGATACAACCAACCCCAATATTCGTCGAAGCCCTTGGTGGTAGGCAAAAACTCATTCAGGTCTCCAAGATGATTTTTGCCAAACTGACCCGTGGTATAGCCCAATTTCTTCAAAAACATTGGCAGCGTGGGATCATCGGGGTGCAACCCAACTGGATCGCCCGGGAGACCAACAGTGTGCATACCTGTTCGAATAGGCATTTGTCCTGTCATGAATGCCGACCGACCCGCCGTACAACTGGGTTCAGCATAGTAATCCGTCAGGCGTACACCTTCGGAAGCAAGCTGGTCGAGATTTGGGGTCTCGATACTTTTGATACCCCCATGGTAAACGCCGAGGCTTGCCCATCCTACGTCGTCAGCCATAATCACGAGTATGTTTGGGCGCTCACTTTCGTCACTCCAAACGCTAGACCCTACGATACACAGCCCAAGTGTCATTGCCGCTAATGTTTTCATTTGTCCCTCCGCCTTTTTACTTTCCGCAGCCTATCCACAGCGCGACTAGGTGACCACACTACATTTCAATAATCTATACTTCTGAATAAGATACTATCCTTTATACCGTTGGAGGGGGGTGCCATACTGGGTTAGTAGGCGACGCTCCAACAACATCGAAACCATGGGAACGGTATCATGACAGAACGCTCGTTATTGATCCTGGCTGCCTTGGGCCTTGTGCCCATAGCGTTATCTTACGGCCTCATGCCGTCGGCTTCCGTAACCTATCTGTTGGGTTTTCCCGTCGAAGGTGTAAACCAAACGCATGTCTTCCGCGCCATCATGGGCCTCTATCTGGCGAACGCACTGTTTTGGTTGGTTGCGTCGACAAAGCCGAAGTTGCAGCGGTCCGCGCTGTGGGTACTTTTTCTGTTCATGGCAGGGCTTGCTGGCGGCCGTGCTTTGAGCATCCTGTTGGATGGTCTGCCGGGGGCAATACTGGTATTTTATCTGATAGCCGAACTGGTTTTTGCTGCTCTGTCACTCATGCTCTTGCTCAAAAATGGGGAAAGCAAATGAAAGACCTGAAAAATCTAATCCATCATTGTCAATTTAGTCTCGTTGCAGCATCTCTGGTGCTGACCGGAGGGTCCGAAGCATATGCGTCCTCAGCCGAGGCGGCTGTAGATAACAGTTTTGCTGCCATTGAGCGCGCAGTGGAAGACGCCGGGTTCAACTCAGTTGTGACAATTGATCATGCGCGGTTAGCAGCAGCAGAAGGTGTTGAGATGCCGCCGTCACGGGTTCAAATATTTTCGGACCCGAGTATCAACACATCGATCCTGAGCGACAATGTCAGAGCAGGCTTAGACCTGCCGTTTCGGGTGTTGTCCTTTGCGCAGGATGGAACCGCCAAGGACATTTATACGAACGCAGAATTTTTGAAGATCCGGCATTCTTTAGACAACCAGCAATCACTCAACAACTTTGGGATCCGACTTAACGCGGTAGTGGATGGTGCAGGCGCAACACCGGCACCTACAGATGGATTGACCCCAGACTTCGGCATTATCGAACTGACCTCCCCACTTAGCGTCGCTGAAGCAGTATCAAACCTGACCAGGATTGTGACGGCACAGGACGATACGGTCTGGTTTGGTGAAATCGATTTCGCCAAGCAAGCCTACAAGCATGGCGTCACGCTACCTGACGCTGTCTTGCTTCTCTTTGGGGGGCCAGCGCCGGGCGGCGTTGCAATGGCGGATTTCCCCGCAATTGGTCTGGATGCATTTTGCCAGAAACTTCTTGTATATGCAGGCGAAAATGGAGGGTCTGTGGTGATATTTAACGACATCGCCGCGTTGGCAGAATTGCACTACGGTTCATCTGCTAAACCTCACCACGCGTTGAACGAGCGGCTTACAGCCACATTCAAAAAAGCACTCGAACAGAAGAGTTTGGCCGCAACCAAAGACTGAAAGTGGCAAGCAACGGAAGTGATTTGCATCGATTTGCAAAGGCTGCTTTGGGCTCGATGCGGTCATTCAGTGAAATCTGCTCAACGTCTGTTGCGCGGACGAAGCCGCCGTTAACACCGTCATCAGCATGTGTTGCCTAACAGGCGATATCCAAGCCACCTCGCAAACCTTCAGCACGTTGTCCAGCAGTGTAAGTTCGCGTTCGCCTAGTTCAGTTCTACTGGCGGTCTGAATGAAGAGGCGCAGGACTTCTTTGCCATTTCACTCTCGCAAAATTAAAGAAGAATAATGAAGTACTTGCTCCAAACCCCAACTGCCAGGGCAATCCTCATAGCACTCTTTGTAATTATTGTTGTGAGGGTGTGCAGCTATGACAGCTATCAAGGGGCTGGATACCAAAGGCCTGATCAAGAGTATTGGGATGGCGGGGGCAGGCCCTAAACCGAGTTTACTCCTGTACTGTGGCATCCACTGCAAACAGTCGCGCAGGTTGTCCGCAACTCAGACTTAACAGACATTAGTACCGAGTTACCGTGAATAATAATCCGCCCAAAGAAGCAAAGCAGTTGGCGAGATATTCATCCTCGACATTCAGAATTTCGAGTATGGCTTCGATGTCGGCCTAATCCCCAACAAAATCCTCTCCCTAAGAAGATTGCGGCCAGTTTTAGTGCTGGAAGGCGACACGCGGAGTTGTCTGAGTTCTCACACTGAAGCTACTTCGCGCGTCGGGGTCATATGCAAGCTACGGTCACACAAAGTGTGAAACTCCAATTGCTTCGTTGCTATGCGCCAGAGCTGCTTCTGCTTGACCGACAACACGATCACGCACCTTGTTCAAACCGCGCGTGTTTAACCATTTCAACCACTTTCGCAGTGGAACAAGCTGTTTGCAGCCAAAACTGTCTATCCAGACAAACCTGCCCAAGCCATCTCCTTGCGTTTGGAATACGATGTTCTTTAGGTTCTTGTTGCTGATCACGACGTGGTTTTCCATCAACGCATCAAAAAAATCGTTAAGCAATTTCAAGTGCAGGGAATTCAGGCGACCTGCTCGGATCATGTCCCAGAGGGTCGGTGACAAATTACCATCAGGATCTGAAATGCGCTCGTACACCAGTCCTAGACCTAAATCAGTTGGCATCGTTCCATGCACTTCACAAATTGGCAGTAGCGCGCCGGGTTCTTGTTTACGAGCTTTTAGTTCCAAATACTCTCGAAACTCGCGCAGAAAACCATTGTACATGGTCGCACGGCGAAGGCGGCGTTCGATCCAACTGACGTCCGGAAGTTGTCCATGTGCGTCGTACGTGCCCGGCTGCGGTAACTTCACGAGAAGAGACGGTTCGTTCGGGTGTTCATAGATATGCTGACGCTTGCCCTTGGCAATCACAGGCTTATTGCTCAACGTCAGCATGCTGCACCTCATAGCTTAGTGGTTTGCAGGTGCGTATGACAGTTTTGTGACAGAAGTAAAGAACCGTCCTCGAAGTAAAATACTGCGCTTTTGTTTCCAGCGCAGAGATGGCCGCTAGCCAATGAAGTGGCGGACTTGCCCGTTCTTGACGTCCACTTTGGGCTCAAAGCGGTCCTACAGATGTATTTCCGCGAATGTCAGCTTTTCTGCACTTGGCCCACAATAGCCTGCCCGCCTTCGTTCACGGTCACATGTTCAACGATCACTTTTGACTGTCCACCGTTGCGATGCTTTCGCATGGCTTCGGCCTGCGCCGCAAACGTCCGAGCCAACCGGTTGAATGATCTCTCGTAGATTTCATGCTGGTGCAGACTGTCCACACTGTTCAGCTTGTTGGATATGCTCATGAGACTAGCATGCGTCGCGGCCATCTGCACTGCCAGCATCCGTTCCACAGCGTCACGCGGGGCCATGTCCTCGATCATCGCCAGCATGAAGTCGCGGCCTTGCTGGGCCTGTGGTTCATGCTTCGTGCCGCAGGCACCTAGGACTTGCACCAATAGCGCACCTGCAAGCCCCTGATCCCCGGTGCCGAACAGATCGAGAAGCACCTGCGGATCAGGGACGTTTACGTGCATCTCGTTTTCGCCGGTGCGGTTGACCTCGATCCCGCGATTGGCAGGTTTTTCTACCTTTCCCATGCCTTTCTCTCACGTCTGGCGGCTATAGCTGTCCGCAGATCGGTCACTACGATACCGGCGGCGCGAGCGGCTTCGATCAATGCTGCCGCCTTGGCTTCGGATCGGTTCTGGCCTCCATCATATTCGCGGATCGCGGCGCGCTCTTCGAAGTGATCCACGGCGTCGGTGATTTTGTCCTGCCGTGTGCTGCTAATCGCTAATCCTGCTAATCCATCCGCTTCGTGCCCTTCCTGATTAGCGACTTTCGCGGGATTAGCGGTTAGCAACGTATCACTTGCGTTTTCGCGTTTACGGCCCTCGATCTTCGCCCGGACACGCCAAAGGGTCTCATAGGGGTCAAACTCAAACCGCTTCATGACCGCACGACCCGCCATGCTTCTTTACGCTGTTTGCCATCCACCGTCGCGCCATCTGCCCGGACAAGCCAACCGTGGCTTTCAAGAAGGGCAAACACCTTTCTGCATTTCTCTGCCGTCCTGAGGCTGTTCGGCCCGCGCTGGGCGGCAAGGCCAGCAGTCACAAATTCCTCAGCCCAAGAAGTCAGAAGCCACCGTTTCATCAGTTCGGCATCAGCGATATGCGGCGGGATCACCGCAGCGTTTTGCTGACGGGCTGCTTCATTGGCATAGAACCGCGCCAATTCGACTGCATCAGCCATCGTCTCACCGGTGACGGTTGCCGTAGTTTCCTCGCAGATTAACGTAAAAACCGCCGACAGACGCGCTGCATGTTCCGCCGTTTTGCTTGCGAAGGCGCGCACATCTTCGAAGGTCTCACCCTGGGCTTGGGCCTGTTCCATTTCACGGGAAAAGTCAGTCAGTACACCCCGTGCATCCTCAGCCAGCGTCAGCACCGGCGGCGCAAGTTCATTCCTGCGTCCCTCTGCAAACGCCATAGGGTGCGACAGAAGCCCTTCGATCCGCTTTGCGAAGCGGTCCACCTCTGCCATTGCATCGGCGTCCTGCGTCAGTCTCAGGCGGTGCCCGATATGACTGACGGGGCGGCAGGTCAGGAACCTTGCAAGAAGCCCCTGACCGTTTGCCAGCGGGTCGCCCAGGAATTCCTCTGCCGCGCTGGGCTGGATCATCAGGTGCGATGAGAACCGCCGTCCTGCATAGCTGGCAATGCCATCACCTGCCCGCCATCGGTCCAGTGTCGATCCGTCCCACATGGCCGTGAAGGTCGCGAGGGTGTTCAATCTGTTCTCAGACTTCATGCCGTGACCACCCAGCATCAAACCACCTTCATCAGTCATGATCCCCAGTGACGCGCGCAGTACTGGCAGATGCTTCACGATCCCCTCCACCGTTGCTGATCCGGTCACAATGGACGGATGCAGGGGTGGCTCAGGCTCAGGTCCAAGGTCGCACAGATCTGCACGGGTTGCGGCCTGATTTTCACCAGCACCGCGAAGGATAGCAGCTTTGCGCTTTTCCCAGATGGCATGTTCCCGGTGATAGCTTTCCAGTGCTTCATCATACTCCGGGCGCAGCTTGGCCTCGAAGGCGCGGACACCTTGCATCGCCAGCTTGTCAGCGGTGCTTTTACGTTCACCGCTTTCCGCCACGGTCAGCAGAAAAAGGGACACAGGACGCGGCCCGCCCAGTGTCTCCACGTCATGCAGCCCTTGCACTGCCAGCGCAGAGGCCGCCAGAACGCTTGCAGCACACATGGCAGGTGGCGCTTCCGTCACCTTTGCGATGGCCTCTGTCGGACCTCTCAGCGGCCCCAGTGCATGAACCGGATAAGGTGCTGCGTCAGCGGTTTCGCGGATCAGGGGTTGCGGTCCCTCTGGCGTAAATGGTGTGGGTTCAGGCGCAGTCATGGCGCACATTCTCCTGTACAACATCATTCCAATCGTAACCTTCGGGCGGGATCAGCAGATCCACCTTCCACCCCAACGCATGAGCCCGCTCGGCCAGTGCATGTGCTGCCGATCTGCCCGCTTCATCGCCATCAGGTGCAATCGTCAGCCGGCCCTTTCGTTTCGGCAGGGTCAGCACGCGCATTCCACTTGTGCTGAGTGTCGCCCAGACCGTCGCAGGGCCTTCAAGAAGGCCACAGGACAGGCTCAGGGCAGTCTCTATGCCCTCTGCCACGGCCAAGCGGAAATGGCCGTCAGAGAGCCGCACAGCACCGCCACGCGCGCGGCCCAGCATCATCTTGCGGCTATCTGTCAGGGCAGTGTTGTCGCGGTGCAGATAGGTCCGGTGGATCGCGAAGGTGTCGCCGCCGTCGATCCGCGCAACCATCGCTGGGAACCGCTTTGCAGTCGGTCCATGCCAGCACCCCGGATGATACCTGAGCGAAGGTGGCAAGGGGCATGTGATCCCCCTGCCGCGCAGATAATTCTCAGCAGGGGTACCTTCGATGGGTTCAGTTTCCTCCCAGCACCTGCTCGCCTGATCCGCCCGCTTCTGGCCCTCCTGACGCCGCTCTGCGTCTCGCTGGGCCAGTGTTGCAGGATCAGGCGGGCGATAGTCACCTGTCGTCACTCCTGCCGCCGACAAGATCGCCGTGAAGGTGCAAGCGGATTTCTTGCAATGGGCTAGCAGTCGGCCATCATCGCTATCTGAGAGGGTCAATGCAGACTGATCGCGCCGCGCGTCGGGCTGGCAGACCGGACAGGGTGTAACACCATAGCTGCCGTGCCAGTGCCCGGACAGGCTCAGGGTCAGGTCACGGGCATTCATGACGCCACCTCGAAAGTGAACCCCATGCGGGCCAGCACCTCTCCAATCCGTTGCCATGTGCAGGTTTGCGCACTAAGTTCACGGTGTCCGTTGTCCACAGACACAGCCTGCCCCGTTGCGCTATGCCCAGCGCGCGGGGCTTCGTATGTGTTGGTCATGGGTCACGCCGCCTCCCCGTCCCGTGTAGCGATTAAGGTCGCGTCGTGGGCGTCCAGTTCGTCAGCGTTCCAACGCGTTTGACCGCCGATCTTCACCGGACCGGGGATTAGACCTTGCTTCGCCTTGCGCCACGTTGTCGCCTTGCTCCACCCGTAACGCTCCGAAACCTGTTGATCATTGAGCCACTTAGGCATTTTGTTACCTCCTGAGATTTGTTTCTCAGGTGTGACGCTGGCAGGTTGGAAACATAGCTGTCGATTTTTGGCTAGGTCACTTTTCTCGAAAAAGTTCGCGGACAAGCCCTTGAAGCCAACCCGCTTCAGGGTTCTTCAGTCTAGGGTGGCCGTTGTAACGCTCAACTAATTGCCGACACACTTCCCTTCGGTTGATTGGCTTCGGCAACTCCTCAGCAATTTCCATTGCCAGTTCTCGTATCCGGTCGCGATCATAGACGCGGGGGTGACCGGGACCGGGATCGGCTACCCCCATTAGAACATCTTGGGCGCGTTCAAAGTCGGCCAGCCTTATGCGCCCATCGTATGTGAGATAAGTTGACCATTGCGGCTTCCACGTCTCTTGCAATTCACCCTCTCGGCAAAGTTTGACTATGCGCTTAGCATCCGTCTTTGACCGAATTTCTACCTCTATCACTTCGCCCCACCATTCGGGCACTTGATCCTCACTCATCCCCGCACCTCATTCAAAGGCACAACATCTGCGCCACCACCCTTGCCGGTGACGTGATCGGCCCATGCGGCCATGAAGGGGCGGCGACGTTCGATCAGGTCGGATCGCTGATAGGCACGCTCTACAGTGTTGCCGATCATATGGCCCAGCGCAGTCTCGGCCACCTCGAAGGGTTGGCCGGTTTCTTCTGCCCATGTCCTGAGTGATGATCGGAACCCATGCGGACGCGCAATCATGCCTCGGTCTTTCATAAACTTGCTCATGGTCATGTCACTGATCGGTTTGCCTCGAAGTCCTGGAAACATCACCTCGCCACCGTGGCGCAGGGCTTGGCTCACAACCTTCATGGCCTCATCGGTCAGGGGCACCCGGAAATCATCAGTCGCACCCTTACGGCCCTTCATATGCGCCGCCGGGATCGTCCAGATACCGGCATCGAGGTCGAATTGCTCAGAGGTTGCAAAGCGGATCGCGGCAGACCTGACGCCGGTCAGGATCAGAAGGCGCAGGGCAAGTTCGGTCACACCTTCCCCAAGGGTCGCATAGAAGGCAGGCACCTCCTGCCATGCCACCGCCTCGATCCTCTTGGCTTCGTGACGTTGCTTTCCGAGAAGCTGGCGCGCCTTGTCCACCGCTTGCAGGTCAACGGTCAGACCCAGTGCTGCGGCATGTTTCAGAACGATGTTGAGCCGGTTCGCAGCCTTCCGGGCTGTTTCGGCCTTCTCATGCCAGATCGGGGCCAGTGCATCCCGCACCGCAATCTGATCCACCTGAGACACTGGCAGCTTGCCCAGCTTGGGCAGCACATGGATTTCCAGAGGTGAGAACCATCTGCCAGCCTTGCCGTCGCCTTTCAGTTCTGCCTGACGCGCCTCAAAGGCATCCCGCGCCACATCTGTCAGAAGATGCAGGTTGCGTTCGGCTTCGCGCTTCTCGGCCTCACGCTGGGCGATGGGGTCAACGCCCCGTCGCGCCATCTGACGCGCCTCGGACGCCATCTCACGCGCGACTTTCAGGGATATGTCAGGATAAGGCCCCAGACCCATCTCCCGGCGGCGTCCATGCACCGTGAAGCGAAACACCCATTGCCCGGATCCTGCCGGTTGCTTCACCAGACGCAAACCTGCGCCATCTTCATGCTTTCCCGCTGGCAAGTGTTTCAGACTTACATTCGTCAACTTGTTAACAGACCGCAACGCCTTTCCCCCAATCTATCCCCCAATACATCTTGCGCTTGGATGGCATTGATTGAGACGGGATGCAATCGGGAAATACAAGAAACACAATGCATTACACATTCACACGTAATTCTCTGATACTGTATGTTGTGACCTGATATTAAAATAATGTTCCGTGTGGGGGCACCACTATCCCCTGTATAAAAAAGACTTGCCCGGTTCATGCGGCTGGAATTTCGTGCCAGAAGCGCTGGGACTAGCGGTTGTGGGCAGAATGTCGCAAGCGGGGCCCTTGAATTCCGTCGATGTGTATACCATTGTATGCCAAATCGAGTCTTCCCTTAATTTAGCTGCCCTCCAGCCCCTTGCCCGATGTGGAAATGATCATGAGCCTATACGACGAATACCTCGCTGAAATCGAAAACCGGAAAGAACAGGGCCTTAACCCTAAACCGATTGACGATGGTGCGCTTCTCAATGAGGTGATCGCCCATATCCAGGATTCGGCCAGCGGGCATCGCGCGGATTGCCTGCAGTTCTTTATCTACAACACACTTCCCGGAACCACCAGCGCGGCAGGTGAGAAAGCCCGTTTTCTGAAGGCGATCGTCTTGGGTGAAGCGACCGTGGACGAAATCACGCCCGCCTTTGCCTTTGAGCTTCTGAGCCATATGAAAGGCGGGCCGTCGGTTGAGGTGCTGCTTGATCTGGCGCTGGGCGCTGACAAGGGCATTGCAAGCCAAGCGGCTGACGTTCTGAAAACCCAAGTCTTCCTCTACGAGGCCGATACGGACCGTATCAAAGCAGCTTACGAGGCAGGCAACGCAGTCGCTGCGGACTTGTTGGATAGCTATGTCAAGGCTGAGTTTTTCACGACTCTGCCTGACATCGACGAAGAGATCGAGGTTGTTACTTATGTTGCAGCCGAAGGCGATATCTCGACTGACCTTCTCAGCCCCGGCAATCAGGCGCATTCTCGGGCTGACCGCGAATTGCACGGCAAATGCCTGATCTCGGAAGAGGCGCAGAAAGAGATCGAAGCACTCAAACTGAAGCATCCGAATGCACGTGTGATGCTTGTTGCCGAGAAGGGCACAATGGGTGTTGGCTCGTCGCGTATGTCTGGCGTCAACAACGTGGCGCTTTGGACTGGCAAGCAGGCTTCGCCTTATGTTCCGTTCATAAACGTGGCGCCCGTTGTGGCGGGCACCAATGGGATTTCCCCGATCTTCTTGACAACCGTTGGCGTGACCGGCGGTATTGGTGTCGACCTCAAGAACTGGGGCAAGAAAATCGGTGAAGACGGTCAACCGATCCTGAACAACGACGGCAATCCTGTTCTTGAGCAGAAATATTCGGTCGAGACTGGCACCGTACTCAAGATCGACACGAAAAAGAAAAAACTCTTCAGTGTTGAAGGCGAAGAGCTGGTCGATATGGAGGGGTCGTTCACACCGCAGAAGATGGAGTTCATGAAGGCAGGCGGCTCTTACGCCATCGTCTTCGGTAAGAAGCTGCAGACATTTGCCGCAGAAACCCTGGGGATCGAAGCCCCGCGGGTCTTTGCTCCGTCGAAGGAAATCAGCAACGACGATCAAGGGTTGACAGCGGTTGAGAAGATCTTTAACGCCAACGCGCTGGGTGTCGCACCGGACAAGGTGCTGCATGCAGGGTCCGACGTGCGCGTGCGGGTCAACATCGTTGGATCGCAGGACACCACCGGCCCGATGACGGCACAGGAGCTAGAGGCAATGGCGGCAACCGTGCTGTCGCCGGCCGTTGACGGTGCGTATCAGTCCGGGTGTCACACAGCGTCTGTCTGGGATGCCAAGGCGCAGGCCAACACACCAAAATTGATGGCGTTCATGAACAAGTTTGGTCTTGTGACCGGTCGCGACCCCAAGGGTGTTTATCACGCAATGACCGATGTGATTCACAAGGTCCTGAATGACATTACCGTCGACGATTGGGCGATCATCATTGGCGGGGACAGCCACACGCGTATGTCCAAGGGCGTGGCGTTTGGTGCAGACTCAGGCACTGTGGCGCTGGCGCTTGCGACCGGTGAAGCCTCGATGCCGATCCCGGAATCGGTGAAGGTGACCTTCAAGGGCAAGATGGCTGATCACATGGATTTCCGCGACGTGGTCCATGCAACGCAGGCACAGATGCTGGCGCAGCATGGTGACAACGTGTTCCAGGGGCGCATCATCGAGGTCCATATCGGAACGCTTTTGGCAGACCAAGCGTTCACATTCACGGACTGGACGGCCGAGATGAAGGCAAAGGCGTCGATCTGCATTTCGAACGATGACACGCTGATCCAATCGCTTGAACTGGCAAAGCACCGTATTCAGATCATGATCGACAAGGGGATGGAGCATGAGAACGGAATGCTTCAGAAACTGACCGACATTGCCGAGGCGCGGATCGCCCAGATCAAGTCGGGCGAGAAGCCTGCGTTGACGCCGGACGATAACGCCAAGTATTTCGCCGAAGTTGTCGTTGATCTGGACGAAATCGTCGAGCCGATGATCGCTGACCCAGATGTCAATAACATCGACGTATCAAAGCGTTATACCCATGATACGATCCGGCCGATCTCTTACTACGGGGCGGAAAAGAAGGTCGATCTGGGTTTTGTCGGATCGTGCATGGTCCACAAGGGCGACATTAAGATCGTCGCGCAGATGCTCCGCAACCTTGAGGCGGCCCATGGTGAGGTTGCGTTCAAGGCACCGCTGGTTGTTGCTGCCCCGACCTACAACATCATTGATGAGTTGAAAGAGGAAGGGGATTGGGAAATCCTGCAGAAATACTGCGGATTTGAGTTTGACGACGCTGCCCCCAAGGTCACGGCAAGAACGGAATACGAGAATATTCTCTATCTCGAACGTCCGGGTTGTAACCTGTGCATGGGGAACCAGGAAAAGGCCGCAAAAGGGGATACGGTTCTGGCGACCTCGACACGCTTGTTCCAAGGCCGGGTTGTTGCCGACTCTGAGACCAAGAAGGGTGAATCGCTTTTGGGTTCAACACCGGTTGTTGTTCTGTCCGCAATTCTGGGACGCACGCCGACGCTTGAAGAATACAAGCTGGCGGTTGAAGGGATTGACCTGACAAAATTTGCGCCGCCGGTTCAGAAACCACTCGGCGGCTTGTCGGTACATTTCTAACGATAACGGCAGCGGCGCGAAGGGCATGGGCAAGCTATCAGCTTGTCTCAGGCCGTCGCGCCGCTGCCGACACTTTGCGGCACCTGGTATCGCCACAGGTCATGCAAGGGCGAAATGTGGACCTAGCGAATAAGGTAGGTCGACAGAATCGGTGCATAACTCAGCAGGACAAGGACAACCGTTATCGCCATTAGAAATGGCCAGAGCGATCTTAGGATCGAACCGGGTGTGGCGCCGCTCATTGAAGAAGCGATATATAGGCCAATTCCGACCGGCGGTGTCAGCAGGCCAAGAACAAGGTTCAGGCAAACGACTACGCCGAACTGGTAGGGGCTGATGTCGTATGAGCCCGTGGCAATTGGCAGCAAGATCGGAGTGATTAGGATAATCGCGGCGATGCCGTCGATGATCATGCCCACCAACAGAAGCGCCGCGTTGACTATCAGCAGGAATAGAAACGGATCAGAGGTTATGGTCGTGATCAAACCAGCCAGCTTTTGTGGAAGCTCTTCGTAAATGATCACCCAGCCGAAAACACTGGCTGCCGCGATCATGAACAGGATCATCGAGGCGTTCTTGGCCGTTCTCAGGAACATTTCGCCAAGATGTCTTGGGTCAAGCTCACCATAGATCAGCCAGCCGACGACAAACGCTACAAATGATGCGACAGCGGCGGACTCTGTCGGCGTGGCAATGCCGAACAGGATGCCGCCAATGATGGCGACAGGGATCAACAGGGCCGGTGCTGCGGCAGCTAGGGCGCGTGCGGATTCCTTGGCGCTCATCCAACTGCCTTTGGGAAATTGCCTCCGCCATCCGATCAACGCGATCACCAACGCAAAGCTGGCCGCCAAGATCAGGCCGGGCAGGATTCCGGCGATGAACATCTCACCAATCGGAATTTGCGCCAGAACCCCAAAAATCACGAACATCATCGACGGCGGGATCACCGGGGCCAACAACCCGCCCGCTGCGGTGGTGGCCGTCGCAAAGCCCTTGTCATATCCCTCCTCCTCCATGGCGGGGACCATGGCGCGCGACATGACGGCGATCTGGGCTGTGGCCGATCCGATAATCGCAGCCATGAACATGTTCGCCAAAAGGTTGATATAGGCCAGACCACCCCGGAAACCGCCCACGAAAATGCGGGCCAGAGCAATCAGGCGGCGAGTCATGCCTCCTTCGTTCATAAGCTCGCCGGTCAGCATGAACAGCGGGATGGCCAACAGGCCATAGTTTTCCAGGCCGCCGAACATCTTCTGGGCAAAGCTGTCATAGAGGATCGTATTCCCACTTTCCCAGATGTACCAGATCGCGGTCACACTCAGAACGATTGCCACGGGCACCGAGATAAACAGGGCCGCAAGAAAGACAATAGGGCTCATGAAACAGGCCTCGTTCCAAAGAGGTGCATTGCGGAATGCAATGTGGC
This sequence comes from Ruegeria sp. S263, assembly GCF_056780525.1. Taxonomy (NCBI): domain Bacteria; kingdom Pseudomonadati; phylum Pseudomonadota; class Alphaproteobacteria; order Rhodobacterales; family Roseobacteraceae; genus Ruegeria; species Ruegeria sp. S263. The sequence goes on from NZ_CM165558.1 coordinate 1,381,537, forward strand.
CCCAAGCGCAAAGAGCCACATGACCAGCCAAAACAGGAATTTCGGCAGGCCCAGCGTCAGTGTGGGTTCGGCGTAAATGAAATTGAAGGTCTGGCCCTGAAACGCGGTTGTATCGAATCCGGCTTGGACAATGTCCAAGGGCAGAAACCATCGCCAGCAGAACCACAACATCGCCAGCGCGAAAGCAAAGACAATCACGTCAACGCATTTGTCGATAAGATGTTTAACGCGGATCGACACGGCATCCGTGACGATGGTGATGGATACGGCATCCCGGTGGTGCAAAGCGGCGGATGCCCCCAGAAAAGTCATCCAAACCATCGAATAAATCGCAAGTTCGTCGACCCAGAACAGCGCGTTTCCCATGCTGCGCGTGACCACGTTCAGCAGGATCAGCACCGTTACGACAAGCGCCAAAAGCGCCGCCGACCAGAGCTCCACTCGGGCCCAGAATGCCGATAAGCGGTACAACATGACCTATCCCCAAGACAAATGGCGCGAGCACAGGCTCGCGCCATGTCTGTCTGCGACCAAACTTTACTTGGTTTCTGCCGCAGTAGCGCGCAGGGCGTCAAGCGACGAGGTCTTTTCTGACCAGATCGTATTCCATTCGTCGATGGCATCGCCAAAGAACGAGGCATCCACCTTTACATAGGACTTTCCAGTGCCTTCGATCTGCTCCAGCCAACCGGCCTCGTTCGAGACATAGCTGTCGATGGTGCTGTCCACATGCTTGGCCATCAACTCACCAATCAGTGCCCGGTCTTCCTCGGACAACCCCGCCCAGACTTTGGCCGAGACAAGCCCCACCATTGGGAACATCATGTGGTCGGACTGAACAATCGTATCTGCATGGTCATAGTATTTCAGAACCCAGATAAGTTCGGCATCCATGTCGATGGCGTCGACCTGACCATTTGCCAACGCGTCGTAAACCGCGGGCAAGGGCATCGGGGTCGGGGCCGCGCCAACGGCGTTGTAGAAATCAAGGATCGGAGTGAACGGAGTGATCCGCAGTTTTAGACCGGCAAGGTCATCCGCTGACGAAACATCGCCCCGGCTTACGATCTGGCGCAGTCCGGCCATACCGTAGCCGACCCCAACGACGCCGACCTGACCGGGCAGCGGCTCCAGCATTGTCTTTGCGGTGTCTGACCTCAGGATACGACCGGCATGGCCGATGTCGTCAGCAAGGTATGGGGCGTAGAAAGCACCCAGTTCCGGCGCGCGGTTTGACACTTCGGCCACTGTCATAAAGGCCATGTCCAGCGCGCCTGTCTGCAACTGCTGCAACATCTCGGCCTCGTTGCCCAGTTGTCGCGCCGGGAAAACGGATACGCTGTGCGCGCCGTCGCTGGCTTCGGACAACTCGGCCCCAAACGCTTCGGCGGCCTTGGTCCAAATGTGGGGTGGCGGTGTGATCAGGCCCAGACGGAATTCCTCGGCCTGTGCCGCAACAGCAGAGACCGTCGCCAAAGCAGTGGCCGCAATGATTTTTCCAAAGTGTTTCATGTTCTTCCCCGTTACTTTTTTGTTTCTACAACTGCACCCAGCCCTCGGGCGGTTCTTTTCCCGGATGTATGACATTACAATTCGGGCAAGTGCGGTCTTTTTCCGATGCATAGAATTTTTCGTACACCGGAGGCAGGTCGTCAACGATGGACTTCAGCTGCATTTCAGCCCGGTACACGCGTGTCCCACATTCAAAACAATACCATTCGATTGCGTCCAGTTCGCCTTCCTGCCGCTTGGGTTCGATGACCAAGCCGACCGAGCCTTCTTGCGGACGCTGAGGAGAGTGGCGGACATGCGCCGGAAGAAGAAACACCTCGCCTTCACGGATGGGGACGTCATAGAATTCCTCGCCATCAAACAGCTTGAGAAGCATGTCCCCTTCAAGCTGGTAAAAGAACTCTTCGACCGGGTCGTCGTGGTAATCGGTGCGCTTGTTTGGGCCGCCGACAACGGTGACCATCAGGTCGGCATCTTCGAATACCATTTTGTTGCCGACCGGTGGCTTCAGAAGATGACGATGTTCGTCAACCCAAGCCTTGAAGTTGAACGCTCTTAGCTTTGACATTGTTTTCTCCCGTCTGGCAAAAAACTTCGGCGACATTCCTCATAACCACAAAGAATTTGTCCGCATGTAGGTATCGGATTAAGTTATACCGCTAGTTTCACAGTTTCAGCCCGCATTCGTCAAACCCCTTGCGAATAATATCTTTTTCCGCCTGGCTGAGCTCTAGCATCGGCGGGCGTACACGGCCCCCCGTTTGGCCCAGCAGGTGCTGCCAGTACTTGCCGAAAGCGGTTGGTTTATCTGCGGGTTTAGTCCGCTTGATCGCGTCCCGTACCGGGTTCAGGCTGTCGAACACGCGCCGTGCCTGATCCGCTTTCCCTGCGAAGGCCAGTTGCGTGTATTCATTCATCCGTTGGTCATTGGCGGTCTGCAACTGGTAGGGCGGTGATGAGCACAGGTACAGTTTCCAGTCCAGTTCAAGAATGTTGTCCAACCATTCATGTTCGGCAGAAGTCGAGACATGAATTTTGTCTCCGACCATATGGGTCAGCCTGACGTACATGTCGCGCGGAACCGAGTATTTGATCGCAACGATATTGGGCAGATCGGCAATACGCGCGCATTCTTCGGGTTGCATCAGATAACCGCTGTCGGGGTGGCTCCACATGGCAATGCCGATATCAAGCTCATCGCAGAAGCGTTTGTAGTATTGATACAGCAACTCGCCCCGGTCCTGACAGAAACTGAGCATTGGCGCATGTACGACGACATAATCGGCGCCGCAGTCCTGCGCGTGACGGCCAAGTTCAAGCGCGGTTTCCATGTTCTGATCCGAGATCGACATGATTGTTCCGGCCTTCCCTGCGCATTCTTCGACCGCGATCGACATGTTCCGTTTGCGCTCTTCCAACGTCATGGCCCAGAATTCGCCCTGCTTTCCGGTGATGAACAGCCCCTGAATCCCAAGGTCGTCGATCCAATGACGGATATTCGACCGCAGCCCGGCCTCGTCAGGCGACAGATCCTCGTGGAACGGGTTGAGAGCGGCCGCCCAGATGCCCGTCATGTTTTCGCGCGCATAAGCTTTGGCGTCTTGTTTTGTGTATTTCATGGGGCAGGGCCTTTCACTCTGGTTCGGGTTAGAAAACCGTATTGAGTATCGGCATTCCAAGTCGAACTCGAGCAACTGGATATCAGAAAAACGAATATCTGTGGGTTTCTAATTCAGTTTTGCTCTGATCTGTCCTAGCGTTCGAGACATGAAAATCGGAATGATCGGGAATGGCGCCATTGCGCAATACGTATCGTCGGGCCTTGCTGCGCGCGAGCATCACCTTGGCGCGGTTCTGATGCGGCCAGATCGGGTTAGGCAAGGCGCCGGGTTGGAAATCGGCTCGGTCAACGACCTGCCATCCGGCATTGATCTGGTGATTGATTGCGCAGGTCACGAGGCGTTGGCATGTTTAGGGCCTCAAATACTGGCCCGTGGGGTCAACATGATCACGGTCTCTTTGGGTGCGCTTGCCGACCCGAAAGTATCTGAGGCTTTGAGCCTTTCCGCGAAAGAGGGGAACGCGAAGCTGCATCTGGCAAGTGGCGCAATCGGAGCGTTGGATTGTCTTGCCGCCGCAAGGGCGGGAAAATTGTCGACGGTCACTTATGTCGGACGCAAGCCGCCGGGGGGATGGAAGGGGTCTGCCGCTGAAGAGAAGTTGGATCTGGCCGGCATCGTCGATGGGGCCGTTATCCATTTCGAAGGGACCGCGCGCGCGGCGGCCTTATCTTATCCGAAAAATGCTAATGTCGCTGCGGCGGTGGCTCTGGCTGGTCTTGGGTTTGATGACACCCGCGTTCAATTGATTGCTGACCCATCAATCACGCAAAACGTCCACGAGATCAGGGCCGAAGGTGACTTCGGCAATTTCCATTTTCAGATCAACGGCAATGCTTTGCCTGACAATCCGCGTTCGTCGGCGCTGGCGGCGATGAGCATTCTTGCCAAGCTGGATCAGATAACACAGCGGATCACGCTATGACGGTGCGGCATTCACGCATTGTCGACCGTGCGCTGACGCGATTGAAACTGCGTCAACTCCGCCTGCTGGTGGCGGTGGGCGCGCATGGGAACATTCAAAATGCAGCCCGCGAGCTTGGAATTTCGCAACCTGCTGCCACGAAAATGATTCAGGATCTCGAGCTGGATTTTGAGGTCAAGCTGTTCAACCGGACCAATCGCGGGGTAGTGTCGACCGTGTTCGGCGAAACCTTGATACGCCATGGCAAGCTGATCTTCACGCAGGTTTCCAATGCCGCTCAGGAATTGGATGACCTGAACGAAGGCAATTCTGGACGCGTTGTCGTGGGTACGCTGTTGGCGGCGTCAACAAGCCTGTTGCCCGCCGCTATTGAAATCCTGCTGACCGACAGGCCAAACGTGGCCGTCAAGATCAGTGAAGGCACCAATGAGGTGCTGATGCCCGGGTTGTTGTCCGGTGAGATTGATATGGTGGTGGGGCGTCTGCCGTCGCATCGGCACCGTGACAAGATTCGTCAGGAAAAGCTGTTGCAGGATCATATTCTGGCAGTGGTCGGCCCTCAGCACCCATTGGCGGGCAAGTCAGATGTTTCATTCGCGCAAACCAAACCGTTTGGCTGGATTTTGCCGCCGTTGGAGACCACTTTGCGCCGACAGGCTGATCATTTCTTTATCGGTCAACAGCAATATGTCCCGCCTGTTACAGTCGAAAGCGTGTCTTACCTGGCCAATCGCGCACTGTTGCAATCGCGTAATCTGATCGGGCTTATGCCTGCTGCGGTGGTAACGCAGGATTTCTCGAACGGGCATTTGTCACAGTTGGACTGGACCGTACCCTTTGGCCATGGGCCAATTGGAATATCCCTGCGGGCAGATGACGATCTGTCACCTGCCGGTCGTGCGTTCAAGGCAGCTTTGCATCAGGCAGCGCAGGACAATCGGTTCAGGTATTCGTCAAAATGATATCAGTATTCCCCCAATTCACTTGAAGCGATCACCTGGGATGCCTGATCTGAACGGGCAGAACAATCGGAGGCCTCTGCGTCATGTATCCAGATTTGAAGCTCTTTATCGGGGGGAAGTGGCGTAGCACCGAAACCGATATGCCGGTCGTGAACCCCGCGACAGAAGAAGAGATCGCCCGCCTGCCACGCGCCTCTGTCAGCGATCTGGATGATGCACTGGATGCGGCGGTCAAAGGCTTTCGGGTTTGGAGCCAAACGTCACCACGAGCGCGCGCAGACACGATCCTGCGGGCAGCGGCGCTCATCCGGGATCGGCAGGAAGACATTGCGCAGTCGATAACACTGGAACATGGCAAACCGTTGGCTCAGGCTCGGCTGGAAGTCATACGCGGGGCGGAATTCTTCGAATGGGATGCGGGGGAGGCCATGCGGTCCTATGGGCGCATCATTCCAGCGGCCCCCGGCCACAAGTTCGCAGTTCATCATCAGCCGGTTGGAGTTGTCGCCGCGTTTTCGCCGTGGAACTTCCCAATGAGCCAGCCCGCCCGAAAGATCGCAGGCGCGTTGGCTTCTGGGTGCTCGGTCATTCTAAAGGCTGCCGAAGAAACTCCGGCGGGGGCTTTGCATATCGTTCGTGCGTTCGAGGATGCGGGCCTTCCCGCCGGTGTGCTGAATCTTGTTTTTGGAACGCCTGCCGAGATTTCAGGGCACCTTATTCCGCAGGACCCGGTGCGTCTGGTGGCTTTTACAGGATCAACAACGGTCGGACGACATCTGACGACTTTGGCGGCACAGAACGACACGCGGGTTCTGATGGAATTGGGCGGGCACGCCCCGGTTATTGTTTGCGAAGATACAGATGTTCACACCGCCGCCGTTTCCAGTGCCGTTCGGAAAATGCGTAACGCGGGGCAGGTCTGTACGTCGCCGACGCGCTTCTTCGCGCATGAAAGTATTTTTGAAGACTACACCGCTGCATTTGCAACGCGAGCCAAGGCCACAGTTGTGGGTGATGGCCGCCAGGATGGGGTTGAAATGGGACCGACCGCCAATGCCCGGCGTATCCCCGCACTTGCGGAATTGGTCGATGATGCGGTGGCCAAAGGCGGGACTTTGGTAACGGGGGGTGCCCGACTTGGTAACACCGGGTATTTCTTTGAACCCACTGTTCTTATGAACGTACCCGACACCGCCCGGATCATGCAGGAGGAGCCGTTTGGTCCGGTCGCGGTGATAAACCCGGTCGCTTCGTTGGGCGAAGCTATCGAGCAAGCGAACGCTGTGCCTTATGGGTTGGCCGGCTATGCATTTACCAATCGCGCTGACTATATTGATCGGCTGGTGGATGAGGTAGAGGTCGGCAACTTGTCCATTAATACGCTGGAAGCATCCATGCCCGAAACACCCTTTGGCGGCGTCAAGTCCAGCGGCTATGGCCGAGAAGGGGGGACAGAAGGATTGGAGAATTACATGACGGTCAAAAACGTCTGGCACTCGGCCCGAATTGTTTGAATGACCGATTAATCACCACTTAGCATCCGATCGCTATGGCGGTTGCGTTGCCATCCGGCCCGGCAACGGAGGTGGAACACTCTCGCCGGGTTTCAGAACGGTTGCTGCGTGCGCTTCAAGAAAAAACGAGCGTCTTGACGGGCAACAGTATCGCCTGTGCACGCAGGACAATGGCATTCGCTATGCCCATCCCGTCCACAATTCTGGCAAAAAAGGCGGACAGCCCCGTGATCTCCCCCGCATCTATTTCCTTCGCGCGACTTGTATAAGCGACGCCAATGCAGGCGCTTCCGGGGGGGATGCCTTCCAAATGCTTGGGAAAAACCGGAGCCAGAAAAGCGGTGACCGTTCCCGGACGAGCGCGATCCTGGGAATCAAGCAGCGCGTCCCCCGGCCGAAACTGACCCGCGGCTATGGTATCTTGCACCCCGTCCACAATCATGGGGACAATGGTCAGTGGTTTGGATGCGCAGGTGATTTCAACAAGCATACCGGGTTTCAGAACGCTCGCGGATATCTGTCCAAAAGCCGCGACAAAGCGGCCTTGCCCCGATATCTCGGGAACCAAAATGCCAGCGGGACGCAGGATCGGATTCACGATGTCGCCCGGTTTCAGCAAAAACTGGGTCACTGTGCCATCCACTTCGGCGAATACCGTGGACTTTGCGATTTCATTCTCGGCTTCTTGTAGGACTGCGCGCGCACTTTCCTTTTGCGCTGGTAAAACTGCTGTCTGACGCAACTTGGCACCGTCGCGCGCAGAAATAGCGGCTGCGCGTTGGCTAGTTGCGCCGGACACGGCGGTTTGCAGGCGTTCCAGCTCTTGTTCGCTGACAACGGTGTCGTTTCGTTCCGCCAGTGACAGACGCCGCTGTAGGTCGTTTTCAGCCTGACTAAGCTCAACCTCTGCGGCTTTGACGCGGGCTTCGGCTGTGGCGACTTCTGTCGCGATCAATCCCAATGTGGCGTCAATCTCTTCAATCCGACGCTGCGCGGTCTCTGCCGCCGCTTCCTGCCGGGTGGTATCCAGCGTGAAAATCGCGTCGCCTGCCTTCACCCTTGCATTGTTGGTGACATAGACCTCGGCAACGCGGCCCCCGCGGTCAGAAAGGATGGTCACAGTACGAAAAACCGCGGTCACTTTGCGCGTTGAAGGGTGGAAATAGAAAATGATGGTGATCAGCGTCACGGCCAATATTGCACATGCGGTCAATCCCCAACGCAGTTCATACCAGACGTTGAACAGGGTGATTTCGTGGCCCCACCGTTTGCCCTGCTTGTACCGGCGGTATAGATAGTCGGGAACAATCGTGATCAGCGCCGAGAAAATAAGCTCAAGCATCAGTGTGCTCCGGCAAATCCGTCTTGGTTTCCAGTGGAAGGATTTCGTGCAGGGGCACTGCTGCAATCAGGATGGCTGCAATCCAAAACGCATTGTTCAAGGTGAACAGCGAAATCAGGCCAAGCACGCCGACAAGTTGCATTTGCACCTTATGAGCACCGGCCGCCATTCGATCTGGAATAGCCTGCACCGTGAAATAGAGCGCACCAAAGCCCAGCAAGACGACAATAAGCGAAATGCCCACAACGATCAGAAAGCCATCCGTTTCGCCCGGGGCGGTTACCCAAAACGGTAGCCGGGCCAAAGCCTCATCAGAAATAGAGCTGTTCACGGGAACCTCCGGTTTCATAATGATACTGTGCAAGGATAAACGATTGAATTCAAAAAGATCAAACTGGGGTGGTTTTCGGCTCCGATCTATGGCGCGTTTCAGCGCGGGGTTGCCGCAAGTGGCGTCCTGTCCGGTTTTGGCCGCACCATTTTTGCGATCGTCAACTTAGCGACTTTTCAATCAGTTTGGTTCGCATTAAGAGTTCCGATAGTCGCCGCGCCTGATGGATCGGTGACCTGCGGATGTGGCGAAACTGGTAAACGCAAGGGACTTAAAATCCCTCGCCCTAGGGCTTGCGGGTTCGATCCCCGCCATCCGCACCACTCAAACCTTCAAACTGGAAAGCCCAACTGGCTGATCAGCCGCCAGATATCGCGGTTCAACTCGGAAAGTTGATCAACAATGTCTTCAATCTCTTTCATGGCCGAGGCGTCGACTGTGTCTTCACGCCCCAGTTTGATGTCTGTTTTTCTGTCGGAAATCCTCATCAGGATTGTCTTTGGATTGCCGCTGTCCGGGTCAAAGGAATAAATGCAGTGATTGTATTTGTTTCGAATTCCCGACAGTTTGGCTAATCGCTGTGTGTGAACAAGGATTGGGTCGCGAATTTCCGGTGGGCGGCCCTCCATCTTGGCAAGCCGTTCCACAAGATCAAGGCGCGCCCGTGTGGTGTTCAGCGTCAGAAAGATAATCACCGCGACATCTTTCTTGGTTTCGCTGAGGCCTGCGATCAAGTGGATCAACAGGCTTTCGGTGTTGGTCCACATGTAATTCAGCCGACCCACCAACAGGATCAGGCGATCAAATCGGGTTTCAAAGTCGTCAGTCAACGGCCATTTCATGCGCCTCGTTGGGCGCGACCTCAAAGAAGAATTGTGCAGCGGCAGTCCTGTTGCTGACACCAATTTTGCCTACGACATTGTGTATATGCAGCTTAACAGTGTGCTCGGTAATTCCCAGATTGGAAGCAATGATCTTGTTGCTCTGGCCTTTTGATACCAATTGCAGCACCTGTTTCTCTCTCGGTGTCAGCTTGGAATAGATCGGATGAGGATCTGCTGCCGCCGAAATTGCGGGATGGTCATGCTTGGGTTGGCCGTCATTGGCTGCAACGCTGTCAGCAAGAAAACAGGGCATATAAAATTCTTCATGCAACAACAGACGTAGGATAGACCTCCAAACATCTGGCGAGACGTTCATCGGCAGGTATCCAATTTCGCCATATGTATTGCGATCCCAATTTTCGAACAAAAACCGGGCCGCCTCATCTTTGCGATATGCAAATGCAACGCTGCCGGAGCCGACACAATCCTTATAGGCTTTGGGCCGCGCGATCAGATCATCAAGTGACATTTGGTCGACGATGATGACCCGGCCGGAACCGGATGAAGGACAGACCGGAAGTGATTGGATGCTGTCAATCCGGTGTGTGGCGACACCGAATTCGTTTTGAACCTCGCGCAAGGTTTGACGCGAATAAAACAGTTCCTTGCCAACAAAGTTGATCGAGAATTCTTCGGCGGTAAAATTACCTTGGATAGAACTATCCTGAAACGGGATACTCATTATTCCCCCCTACATAACCCAAACCGCGGAAATGCGGCAAAACAGTAAACAGAACTTGAAGCGTATAATTAACACAATATTAACGCGCATGATCTCAAGACTACAGTGAATAGTGCAAGTTTCTTCAATAAAACGTGATTCCAAGGGCTTAGGTTCTAGTACTTTCGATTAGGTGGAAGCTGGCCTTTCTCGTTTAAGTAGAGGGAATCGCACGGTTTCCCACCTAAAGGGATTCCGCCCCGCCTTTTGCGGTGCCAATTCGGACAAACAGGCCGAATCGGTTTTTTAATTCAATGAAATCATAATCCTAAGCGATCTAGTGCTTACGGTTAGCTATTCAGGCTGTGCTGCTCCTGCAACGATGTGAGTGCCTCAATTGAAGAGGTGCTTGTTCCTAATGTGCCCACGATTCGCGCATTTTCGCGATTTTTTGCGCAAGGGCTATTTCGGCTAAGCCGAGAAAGGAGGGTGGGAGACCAAGTCACTGACGATACCGCACGAAAGCGCGTTTCGCGTTTCTCTTTGTGCGCAACTCTTGTTTCAACCGCGCCCGTAACCGTTTTGTAGATGAATGACGGTCAGTGCGCTTAATAAGTGGAAATTGATATGTCTAGAAACCGTAATGGTAATCACGGCGCCGACGTCGAAGAAATTAATGTTGGTCCAGTCATTGCTCCGGTAGATGAAATTAACATCGACGATGTCGAAATCAGCGCGGACCAGACTGAGCAGAAAACCAAGGTTGATAATGATCAGGATCAAGATCAACTGCAGGCGCAAGCCCAGAAAACCGATGTGGAAACTGATGTAGATAACGAAAACGATCAGGATCAGGACCAACATCAGGGTCAGGGCCAAGCGCAGGCTCAGAAGCAGAAGAACGGCGACAACGACAACGACAACTCGAACTCTGTCCATATCGACTTTGGCGAAGCCGAGCCGCTGGGCAGTGACGATGATCTGGTAGATGTTGATGTCTCTGGCGGTTCAAGCATCGACAAAGTCATTACCGTTGGAAACGACCTGGATTATGATCCCGGCGATGACCTGAACCTGAACATCAGTCTGGATGGCGCAGGCAACGACATGTCCGCCATCAATAAGCAGTACCTAAACCTGAGCGACGACGACACCCTGGGTGCGGCGGAAGTTAAGAATAACGGTAGCTTTGACCAGGACGGCAACGCGCGTGGCGGTACGGCCAATGCTGACGAAGGCATCGGCTCGCAGTCGGACGGAGGAAACTCCGGAAGCGGCGGCACTGCGCACGGCGGTTATGCAGACGGGGACACCGATGGTGGTACTGCATTGGCGTTCGGCGGTCACACCGGTGACGCAGATGGTGCCGGCACTGGCGGAGCAGGCGGTTCCTCGGGAAGCGCAACCAATTTCGGTCTGGGTGTTGGACATTCCAATGCTGACTCGAACGGAAGCAGCACCGCGGGTTCCGGCGGAAATGCCAACAGTGACGCCGATGCCGACAATACCGGCAGCGCCGACTCTGATGGTGACAGCACAGCCGGAGAAGGCGGAAACGCAGGCTCGATCGGTCTGGGCTTGGGCCTGGGCCTGTCCGAAGCCGACAACGATGGCGCGTCGCTTGGCGGCAACAATGCTACTGGTGCCTCGGCACTGGGTGCCGGTCTGGCCGGGAATGACTCGGACGCCAATGGCGCCAATGGTGGTGACGGCGATGCTGACACCGATGGCGTTGCGGTAAACGCTGGCAGCAGCGACACCGAAGCCAACGACGCAGCGGCTGGTAACCTGGGGCTTGGCCTGGCTGGAAGCCTTGCCGATAGCGACGCTGACGCTGATGGCGGCAATGGCACCGGTTCTGGCGGAACGGGTGGAACTGGCACTGGAGCGACGGGCACTGGCGGCAACGGCAATGGTGCGACCGGCACTGGCGGTGCGGGCACCGGCGGCGCTGGCACTGGCGGAACATCCGGCCAGGTCGACGCGGCGCTTGCTGCGCTGAACCAGCAGAACGGGCTGATTGGCCTGAACGCGGGTGAAGCCGAAGCTGACACCGGCAGCGGTGACGTCAATGGCGGCAACCCCGGCACTGGCGGTGAAGGAGACGGCGGATTTGGTTCCGGCGGCAACGGTAGTGGAGCTCAAGGTGTTGGCGGTGCTGGCACTGGCGGTACTGGTGGTGGCGGAGACGGCACCGGTGGTGCAGGTCTTGGCGGTACTGCGGGTGCTATGTCCGGTGCTCAGGGTGTCGGTGATCAGGCCACGACTGGCCCGAATATCACGCAGACCCCGGGTGACGTGAATGGCACAGCCAGCATGCCACAGAACACCAGCGGCGACGGTGGTGCAGGTGGCGGTAACAGCACAAGCGGCTCGGCCACGGGCACTGGTATCGGTACTGCAACTGCCGACGGCTTTGGCGGTGGCGGCGGCGCGATCCAGCAGGACGCAATGTCCAACGGATCCGGCACAGGTTCAGCAGACGCTGTGAACACCGCTGGTGCGGGTGGCGACTCTGGTCTGTGGTCGGTCGCAGACACCGATGGCAGCGCTGACAGCCTGGCGAGTGCGATTGCAGGATATGGCGGCGACGCGATGTCCGACAATGACGCCACTTCGACAGGCGCAGGCAGCGCGACCGGCTCGGCGAATTCGGGCTTTGGCGGCGGCGGCGGTGCCGGTGCCGGCTACGGCGGAACCAGCGGCGACGCGATGGGTTCGGCAACCAATGGTGCGATCACCGGCGCAACGGTTAACGGTGGCGACGCTTCGGGTGCCAACTCGGGCGCGGGTGGTAATGGCGGCAACGCCGGGTCCTGGGGTTCCAACAATTCTGGTGACGGAATTGTCCACGGTGAATCCTACGCATCGGCGGCTGCTGTTGTAGATACATCGGCCTTCAACCAGACGATCGTTATGGGGGCCAACGTTCTCGGCAACTCGGTCGACACGACATTGGTTGGTGGCTCGATGAACTCGACCTACACCAGCGACGATACCGACGTATAACCCGCCTCTGGGTTTGGGGCAGAGGGCGACGGTTCGTTCTCCGACCCGGTCAAGCTAACTGCCGAGGCCGCTTCTGCGGCGGCCTCGGCCCAACTTAACCCAGACCGGAAATTTTGCGCCGGGACGGGGAAAGGACAGTGTTATGTCGCTCGACAGTATCAGTGAAACGATTGCCCACTTTATTGGAACCTTTGAGCTTACGACTGAGCAGGCCAGACTGCGCGAACAGTATGAGGAATTTACCGCCCTCAGACGCAAGATTGAATTAGAGGATCTGGCAGAGGCCACATCCATTAATGTGCGGGCCGACCTGAAACTTGATCCGGGTAAATACGGTCCTCTTCCCTATAAATTCATGGCCCCGGACAATGATGGTCCGTTCCCCCCGGCCTCTGGTGGTCCAATCCCTGAACCGGCTCTTTTCCTTGATCCGGTATCCGGTCCGGACGAGATTATCCCCGAAGGGCAAATATTTACGGCGGAATTTCAGCAGACTATCGTGGTTCCAGAACTGGTGCCAGAACTTATCGGGTCAGCCGTCACATACACATTCCAGACCCTTAACCTGAGCGACAACGACACAATCGGTCAGGGTGATTTCCGCGATGCCGAAGTTTTGATGCAAGAGGGTTACGAGGCGCTGGACGTTGCGCTGTCGCTGCATGTGATTTCATCCCCGTCTTTTGACATTGCCGACTACCAATCGGTCGAAAAACTGGAACAGTTGGCCGAACAGATGAAGGCGACCGTGACCGTTCAGGTCGATGGTGCCACAGTCCATCAATTCCACGGCGAAGAAGCGGTGGGTAACATCGTCAACGGAGAACGGGTAGAGGAACTGCCCGATTGGATGGAGCTTTTGCCACAGCATCATCAGTCCGAGGACGACGAAGAGAGCGGGCAGCCGAACCCCTATCCGAAAGAATGGGATCAGTCCGAAGATGACGTATTTGGTGAAGGCCACACGGTGATAGCGGGCGGCAATCTGGCCATCAACGAAGTGTCCATCACGGTTGGTTGGGTCGACGCACCGATAATTGCTGTGGGCGGAGCGTCCTACGATCTGACCGTGGTCAGCCAGGTCGCTATTGTCTCAGACATCGACGAAGGAGAGCCGGGCGCGCAGAGCGAAACCAAGGTTATCCAGTCGTCCCAGATTGCAGTCGAAGCCAGCGAGGCGTCTTGGATTGAAGATAACGTAGCACCACCCGGACAGGATCCGCTTGTCGTTATCAGTTGGATAAGCGGAGACCTGTACGTCACCAATTTTGTCAAACAAGTGATTGACGCCACCGACATTGATCACATCCAGACCGAAGTTTCGGCTTCGAACAGTATGTATGTTCTGGGTGACAACGACATGTTCAACGCCAACAACATTGTTCAGTTGGGCAGCTTCTATGACGTAGTCATGGTTGGCGGGAATATGGTTTCCGTCGACATCGTTCAGCAAACGATCGTCTTGATTGACGACGATGTCGTAACGGGTCCCGTTCAGGATGAGGTCGAAGAGAACCTTGTCATGAACCAGGTGTCTCTGACCAGTACGGGTGAAGATACGCATGAAGACATCACTCCGAACTTGGCCAGCGTTTTGCCGATAGAGGAAGTGAACACAGACGCCCTTGAAGACGCGCTGTTGAACGATCCAGCCTTTGCCGGGATGGAGCAGCTTCGCGTTCTGAAGATTGAAGGGGACCTGATCCAGGCGAACGTAATCGAACAGGTCACCTTGCTGCAGGATCAGGACGACGTCCATCTGACAGCGGGCCAAGGTGCTGAAGCATCGGCGTTGGGTGCCGGGAACGCGCTGTTGAACGCAGCCAGCGTTTCTAAGATTGGCGTCGACTCTGTCGTTATGGCGGCAGAGGGCGAGTACTCGGATGTGTTGCTGCATCAGGCCAGCCTGATCGACTCACCTGATGAAGAGTTGGGCGAAGAGATCGCCAATGAAGCCATCGCGTTTTTGATGGAGGAAACAAACGGACCCGGAAAGTCAGATCTTGCACCGGGCCACAACAAACTAACACCCTCCGAGGCGGCCAGTTTGGATGACGGTATGCAGTCCATGCTAGCCTAATCTCTTTATTAGTTACGAGTGACCCGAAAGTTTTAGTATGTCGATTTTGTTTTCGTCGCGCCGCACACCGTTTGCCAGTCCGCTGGACAGTCGAAACGGTCCGGACCGAGTTAGACCCCTTGTTGACGAACCCGCGCACAGGCCAGCGAAGATGGCCGGTTTGCGCCTAACCGAGGAGATGCGGTTAAAATCTCCTAAGACCAATCCGGCCAAGGCCGTTGAATTGCAGGCGACCCGAACCGCACGGGCATCTGCAGAACCGAATAAGAACACGGAACCTCCAGAGCGCGCTGTACCTTCCCCCCGGCGCGCTCAGCCACAGCCCGATGAAGAGAATTACCAAGAGGGCCGTGGTGCTGGGGTGGCCGATGCCAAAGGCCCCGATCCTGAGACCGCTAAGGATTCGACCGCACGAAAACCCCCCTCGTCGCGCTCGCACAGCGGTGAAGCCATAGGTACCACTATCGAGGCCAAGGCAAACGAGCCGCTGCCGCTGCGCAAAGAGGGCGGCGGCGACGGTAAAGGGCCACCCCAGACTTTTCACAAGCGCACCCCACCTGAAGATTTCCGGAACACCCTGCGCACGTCCCTGCGTGCGATATGGCGGAATTTGGCTTTTGTTCTGGTGCTGACCTGCGCAACGAATATCCTGATCCTGGCGATACCGATCTATCTGTTCCAGATCAGTGACCGGGTGTTGACCAGCCGTTCTTTAGATACGTTGATCATGCTGACGGCGATTGTCGCCGGGGCGGTGATCTTTCAATCCGCCTTTGATGCTGTGCGTCGGTTCATGCTGATGCGCACGGCGGTCGAGGTTAACGCGCGCCTTGGGGCACCGATCCTGAGCGCGGCCGCCCATGCGTCACTGCATGGAACCGGGCGCGAGTATCAGACGTTGGGCGACTTGCAGCAGGTCAGAGGGTTTCTTGTGTCGGGAACGCTGATTTCGTTTTTGGATGTGCCGTTCGCCCCGCTTTTCATCCTGATGATTTTCCTTGTGCATCCCCAATTGGGCACAATCGTCATTGCGACGGCTTTGCTGTTGATGGTGATTGCCCTGATAAACCAGCGCATGACCGCCAAACCGTTTGCCGAGGCGAACAAGGCACAGTCGATGGCAAATCAACATCTGGATTCGATGGCGCGCAACAGTCAGATCATCAATGCGCTGGCCATGATCCCCGAGGCCGTTCGGATTTGGGGCCGCGACACGGCGCAGTCGCTGACGTGGCAGGTGCGCGCACAGGACCGCAATGTTATTTTCGCTGCTATCTCGCGCGCGGTGCGCTTGTTGACGCAGATCGCAATCCTTGGGTGGGGGGCGTTTCTTGCCCTTCAAGGTGAGATCACGGGCGGCATGGTTATCGCAGCGTCGATCATTGCCGGGCGTGCGTTCGCCCCGATTGAAGGCTCGATCGAGGGTTGGAATGCGTTTCTGTTGACCCGGGGCGCGTATGGCCGCATCAGCAATCTGCTGTCCAACTCGGCGCTGCAGTTTGAAAAACTGCGCCTACCGCGCCCCGAAGGCCGGTTGGATGTTGAGCGTTTGCTTTACGTGCCCGGCGGGACCAAGAGGGTTGTTCTGAACGGGATCAGCTTCTCACTCAATCCGGGTGAGACCTTGGCGATCATCGGCAATTCCGGCGCTGGCAAGACGACCTTGGGTAAAACGCTGGTCGGATCCATCCTGCCAACGTCGGGGAGCGTACGGTTGGACCTGATGGACATTCGCAATTGGGACCCGCGGCAATTTGGGGAAAGCATCGGCTACCTGCCGCAGGACGTGCAGTTGTTCCCCGGAACGATCAAGGACAACATCGGACGGATGCGCGAAGACGCGACGGATGAACAAATCCACGACGCAGCGGTTCTTGCGGATGTGCACAACATGATCGCTACCCTTCCGCAAGGGTATGAGACCGTTGTCTCCGCAGATGGCTCGCCATTGTCAGGGGGCCAGAAACAACGCATCGCTTTGGCGCGGGCCTTTTTCGGCAACCCAAGGATGGTTGTTCTGGATGAGCCAAATTCAAATCTGGATGTCGCCGGAGATCAGGCGCTGGCCCGGGCGATTGCCCAAGCCAAAGAAAGCAAAATTACCGTTGTGGTCATCACGCAAAAGCCAACGCTGCTGAACGCGGTCGACAAGATCATGCTGCTGACCGACGGTCGTGTGGCTCTGTTTGGGCAGCGTGAACAGGTTCTGCAGCAACTGAACGGACCACGCAATCAGCAAGGTATCGCTGGCCAGAAGGGGGATGGACAATGAACGATCTGGTCGCAATCAACAACGACCCCAAGGACCCGACCGTCTGGTATGCCGAGGTTCCGCGATCCATCAACCGATTGATTGTGGTTGGGTTCGTCATGCTGATCCTGTGCTTTGGTGGGTTTGGCGTCTGGTCTTTCCGCGCTCCTCTGGCCGCCGCGGTAATCGCGCAAGGCAGCTTTGTCGCGACGGGTCGCAACAAGATCGTGCAGCACCTTGAAGGCGGCATCATCGAGGACATCAAAGTGATCGAGGGCCAATCCGTGAAGGCGGGCCAAGTTCTGATGACGCTTGATCAGACCTCAGCCGAAGCCAATGAGCGCGAGTTGTTCATCCGGAAAATCCGCCTTCAGGCCATGACCGAGCGTTTGCAGGCCGAATACAATGAAAGCGACCGTCTGGAATTCTCGCAGGGGTTGCTGGCCGCTACGGATGACGTCGAGGTGATGACGATCCTCGATGGTCAACGCATCAGTTTTGACGTGTCCCGCAAGACTTTGCTGAACGATATCGCCCTTCTGGAGCGTAATATGGAAGCCCTGAAGATTCGATCCAGCGGCTTTGAAGCACAGCTTGCAAGCATGAAGCGACGCTCGGAAATCCTTCAGGAAGAATATGAAACCAAGCAGTCGCTTTTTGAAAAGGGGTTGGTGCGAAAAGGTGATCTGAACACGATCCGCAGGGTCCAAGCCGAGGCCGACGGCCAGCAGGCGCGTTTGGCCGCAGAAACGGCTGAAATCAATCAGATGCTGCTCAAGTATGAAGAACAGATTACACGCACGCGGTCTGCCTATCGCGAAGCCGCGCTGGACGAACTTGGCGTGATCGAAGGTGATCTGGAAAGCGTCCGCGAAAAGGCGCGTCAGGCGCGCAGCGTTCTGGACCGTGCCGTTGTCCGCGCCCCGGTGACGGGAACGGTTGTTCGGTTGCATTATCACACGCCCGGCGGTGTTATCGAAACGGGTGAGCCCATCGCTGAAATCCTGCCCGCAGACGCCCCCCTGATCATCGAGGCGCAAATCCCCCGGACAGAGATTGACAGCGTCATCACCGGTCAGGATGCAACGGTGCGCCTTGTTGCGCTGAACCAGCGCACGACCCCGGTGCTAAGTGGTGAGGTCTTTTATGTTTCAGCAGATGCGCTTGTCGAAGATTCCTCGGGCGCCCCGCAAGAGGTTTATCTTGCGCGGATATCGCTTGAGCCGGATGAGATCGAAAGGGTTCGCGGCTTTATTCCGACGCCGGGAATGCCGGCCGAGATCATGATCCAGACCGAAGAACGCACCTTTGCGGCCTATATAGCAAAGCCTGTGACAGACAGCATGTCGCGCGCTTTCCGGGAACATTGATCGCCTGCCTAGGGCGATCAACCTACACCTTCCAGTTTTTGCATGTTAGCATCCCATGACAACCAACAGGAGGGTGCGACATGCCCGTGACCGTCAAGGAAATGATGGAGGCTGCAAACGCTGCCGTCGAGCGTATCGATATGGAAAAGGCGAAAGATGTGTTGGGCAAGGGTGGCCTTTTGCTGGACATCCGTGATGCGGCCGAGGTTCACAAAACGGGTCGGGCCAAGGGCGCGCACCACATCCCTCGAGGGATGCTCGAATTTCGCGCCGATGACGCGCTTCAGTCGCACGACCCCGAGCTGAAAAAGGATCGCCCGATCGTGCTGTATTGCGCATCAGGCGGACGCGCCGCCCTTGCCGGCAAGCTGCTAAAGGATATGGGCTATGATAAGGTTTATAATCTTGGCGGGTTGAATGATTGGGTGAACGCCGGCGGCGAAACCTCTGAAAGTTAAGCGCAAAGCTGTAATTCGCGCAGCGACTTAAGCGTTGAGAAAAGCCCTGACTGCGGCTTCGAATTCGCGGGGTTTTTCAGCGTGTAGCCAATGCCCCGCACCGGGAATTTTGGCGAAGCGCGCAGCGGGAAACAACGCGCGAATTCTGTCGCGATGCTCCGGAAGCACATAATCCGAACTGCCGCCGGACAGAAACAAGGCTGGTCCCGCCCAATGTGCGTTCAGATCAGGAAAGCTCATGATCTTTGGCATCTCAGACGCCAATACATCCAGATTAAGAAGCCAGCGTTGTCCCTTGATATCCAAGGATTGTGTGAAAAATCTCTGCAGGGCTTTTTCGACGCCATGTAGCGCCAACTGTTGTTCCGCGTCCGAGCGTCGTTCAACCTTGGACAAGTCGACTGCGCGCATTGCTTCGATGAATTGGATTTGGCTGTGCGTGTAGGTGACAGGCGCAATGTCTGCGACCACCAGTTTGCGCACACTTTCACCGTATAAAAGGGCCAAGGCCATGGCCGCCTTTCCCCCCATGGAATGCCCGACAACATCGGCGGTGCCGTCAAAATGCGCGATCACCTCAGCAAGGTCGCGGGCCAAATCTGGATAGTCATGATGGTCTGTCCACATGCTGTTCGCGTGGTTGCGCATGTCTACGGCAACAACCTGCCGTTCATCGGACAAGCGCCGGGCGATGACGCCCCAATTCCGGGCCGAGCCATATAGCCCATGCGCGATAATCAGCGGTGGGTTTTCGGTGGGTTCGCCATGTACAATCGTGTTCAGCATGACCGTGTGATACCCGGCGCGAATTGAAACGACCAGCCCCATTGTCGCAGGGAAGCAGCCCAGATAAAGTGCCGCATCAGGAGAAACGCGTATGCAAAAGACCGTCGATATCCAAACCCAGATCGCGCAGACCGTGCAACTGTTGCGCGACAAGTTGGGTGTCCATGGCAAGACGCTGACAGAGTCTGTCAAAAAAGCAAAGCGGCAGCTTCCCCGCCGGATTTTCAAGCAGGCCATGTTGCTGGCGCAAGCTGAACAAATGGCGGCTCATCCCAAGCTGAGGCTGGTGTTGGACACACCAAAACTGGCCAGGGCATCGGAAGAGGTGCAGAAACACTTGGGGGGCATAAATCTTGCCGACCGGCGCATGGGGTGGTTTCTAGGGATGCTGAGCAGCTTGGCCTTTAACCTGCTTGTCCTGTCTGCCCTGCTCTTGGCGTTCCTGCGGTGGCAAGGGTTTATCTAAAAACGGCGCCCTATGGACGCCGTTTAACTGTTTGAAATCGAACAGACTTACAGGTTCGGGTAGATCGGGAAGCGAGCGCAAAGCTCGGCCACTTCAGCCTTGACCTTGGCTTCGACCTCACCGTTGCCGTCTTCGCCGTTGGCGGCCAGACCGTCGACCACTTCGATGATCCAATCCGCGATCTGACGGAACTCGCCCTCGCCAAAGCCACGGGTAGTTCCGGCGGGCGAGCCAAGGCGAATGCCCGACGTAATGGTTGGCTTTTCGGGGTCGAACGGCACGCCGTTCTTGTTGCAGGTAATATGCGCCCGGCCCAGGGCTTTCTCTGTCGCGTTGCCCTTCACACCTTTGGGGCGTAGATCTACCAGAACCACATGGGTGTCGGTGCCATGTGTAACCGTGTCCAGACCGCCTTTGATCAGTTGATCCGACAACGCCTGCGCGTTGTTGACCACGTTCTGGATGTAGGTCTTAAACTCGGGGCGCAGGGCCTCTCCGAACGCGACGGCTTTGCCTGCGATGACATGCATCAGCGGTCCGCCCTGAATGCCGGGGAAGATGGCCGAGTTCACTTTCTTGGCGATCGCCTCGTCATTGGTCAGGATCATGCCGCCGCGCGGGCCGCGCAAAGTTTTGTGGGTGGTGGTGGTCGCCACATGCGCGTGCGGGAAGGGGCTGGGATGCTCACCCGCAGCAACCAGACCGGCAAAGTGGGCCATGTCCACATGCAGGTAAGCGCCGACCATATCCGCAATCTCGCGCATGGGGGCAAAGTCGATCTGACGTGGTATGGCAGAACCGCCCGCGATGATCAGCTTGGGCTGATGCTCTTTCGCTAGTGCCTCGACTTGATCGTAGTCCAGCATGTTGTCTTGCTGGCGCACACCGTACTGAACGGCGTTGAACCACTTGCCCGACTGGTTCGGGCGTGCGCCGTGGGTCAGGTGACCGCCTGCGTCCAAGCTCATGCCCAGAATGGTGTCGCCGGGTTGGATCAGCGCCTGGAATACACCTTGGTTGGCTTGACTGCCCGAGTTGGGCTGGACGTTGGCGAACTCACAGCCAAAAAGCTGTTTGGCGCGGTCAATAGCCAGATTTTCGGCGATGTCGACGAATTGGCAGCCGCCATAGTAACGACGCCCGGGATAGCCCTCGGCGTATTTGTTGGTCATGACCGAGCCCTGCGCTTCCATTACGGCGGAAGAGACAATGTTCTCGGATGCGATCAGTTCGATCTCGTCGCGCTGACGGCCCAGTTCGGACGTGATCGAGCCGAACAACTCGGGATCACGGTCCGCAAGTGACTGGGTGAAAAATCCGGTATCACGAAGATTGGCGTTCATGGGGGCTCCACATTCTGGGGGTAATTCTTGCGGATTTCCTATCGGAAACCGATCTGGCGCAAAAGGCTTAAAGCGACGAATTGGCCTGCTGCGGCGTCAAGTCTGGCCTATCGGGGAAAGGTATGCTTGTTTCGGAACCAAATGTGCAAGACCGGAAACCACAACAGATGATTCAGAGAATCGCCTTTCTCGCCAGCGATGTTAAGGTGGCGCAATCCGCCCGCGATAAACTGGTCAAGCGGTATGGAAACGCCGCGCCGCGCGATGCCGACGTCGTTGTTGCGCTGGGCGGGGATGGCTTCATGCTGCACACGCTGCACAATATGCAGCATCTTGACACCCCGGTTTACGGCATGAACCGCGGAACAATCGGTTTTTTGATGAACGAGTTTCACGAAACCGATCTGCTGGATCGCCTTGCCGCCGCCGAAGAAGAGGTCATCAACCCGTTGGCCATGCGCGCAATGGACCAATCCGGTAAACTGCACGAGGCATTGGCGATTAACGAGGTCTCGTTGTTGCGGGCCGGTCCTCAGGCCGCGCGGCTGAAGATCAGTGTGGATGGCCGCGTTCGTATGGATGAATTGGTCTGCGACGGGGCGTTGCTGTCAACGCCTGCCGGGTCAACGGCGTATAATTATTCTGCTCACGGTCCGATCTTGCCCATCGGCTCGGATGTTTTGGCTTTGACGGCGATCGCGGCCTTCAGGCCCCGTCGCTGGCGTGGGGCGTTGCTGCCCAAGATAGCCAAGGTGCGATTCGATGTGCTGGATGCCGACAAGCGACCCGTTATGGCGGACGCGGATTCTGTATCTTTCCCCGATATAGACTGGGTCGAAATACGGTCCGAGCCGTCCATACAGCACCGTATTCTGTTCGACCCCGGTCACGGCCTTGAAGAGCGCCTGATCTCAGAGCAATTCACATAATCTTCCTGTTAGTCGTTTTTTTTGACTTGTGTGAACCAGTTCACAGGAGTTGGATTAATGTTGGATTAACCTGAACTTGCCCGAAGAACACACCAAGGTGGGAGTGAGTGGCCGCCAACGGTGTTTTCGAATTGAATGCGCATTTTTCGCGCTGGCGGGGGTAGGTGGTGCTACGCTCGTTATCGGATCTCCGGGCATATTTTAGCAAGCGGACCCCGGGCACAAAAACCCGGGGTCTATTTTGTTCTGAACGCTTGTTTACGCGGATGCGCTCATCTTGTCCCAAAGTGGCAGGCACATTTGACCGACACGCGATTCGATCGCGGCGGCAGCATCCACCGACATGTCTTCGCGCCAGCGAGGGGCCGCGATCTGTACGTTAATAGGCTGCGGCCCTTGGGGAAGATTTGCCAAAAGCGCGGGAACGCTGGCGGCAGGCAGGCCGAGGAAATTCATTGCATAGGAATAGACGGCGCAGCCCAAAACCTCATGCACGCCTTCCGCGCCTTCCGTGTCGCGATCGGGTTTGAAAAACGGCTGGGGCAAAAACGGAGAAAGCACCAGCGGGTAGTTCTGCATGAAAAGCGACCATTCACGGGCGTAGTGGCTGCGTTTGGCCAGCATCTCGATCAGGTCTGTTCCGGTGATCGGTGGGAACTCCTGAAAGTAGACCTCGAAGATATCGCGAATGGTCTGCGACCCGGCCGCCTCAATATCGCTTTTCAACAGGGTCAGAACTTCGCCCATCAGGGCGCGATACCCGCCGCGGCCGCATTCGAATACATCCGGGGGTGCGATTTCTTCGACGTGATAACCTGCGTCAACCAGCGCGTCTCGGGCAATGTCCAGGGCCCGGTCGACTTCGGGGTGCAGTGCGTATCCGAATGTGTCCTTCGTAAACGCGACTTTGATCGGTCCTTCGTCGGCTGGGCCGCGCCATGGCATCGGTACATGGAAGGGGTCATGCGGGTCAGGTGCGATCAGGCTGGGCATCGAAAGATGCAGATCCGCCGCCGAGCGCGTGATCAGCCCCTGCACCGACATCGACTGTGCCAGCAATCCCCGTTCGGTCTTTTGGCTGGGATTCCATGCAGGAACACGCTCGAGCCCCGGTTTAACCGTCACCGCGCCGTTTGCAGCAGCTGGAAATCGCAGGCTGCCGCCGATGTCATTGCCATGAGCCAGCGCGCCGATCCCTGCCATCACTGCAGCCCCGGCGCCACCGGACGACCCTCCGGGCGAGATGTGGCGGCCCCATGGGTTATTCGTTCGCCCGTGGAGTTCGTTATCCGTATCCGCCCGGAATGAGAATTCAGGCGTGTTCGTGCGCCCTATGACGATGGCCCCTGCATTCTGAAGGTTGCGAACAACCGGTGCATCAGCGGAGGCGATCACATTCTTCAGCGCGACAACCCCGTTCGAGGTTGCGTGGCCCTTTTGATCGACGTTGATCTTGATCGTCACCGGGACACCATGCAGCGGCCCGGGTTCAGCGCCATTGGCCACGGCCTTGTCCAGATTACGGGCACGGGTCAGCGCCTCGTCGCTCAGGTCCTCGACCACGGCGTTCAGGTCGGGGTTCACCTGTTGCATCCGGTCCAGGGATGATTTCACGGCGTCTTCCGCGCTGATGTCCTTGTTGCGGGTCAGGGCGGTCAGATCGGTGGCGTTCAGACGCCAGATGTCGCTTGATGTCATAGGGCCTCACTGTCTTGATCAGACAGTAGAGGCCCGGTCATGGGTTGCAAGAAAAAGCCGGGGCTGAGGGCGACGCGCTGACGCCCTCAGTCCGGTTACTGGGCGTAGCCGATTGATTTCAGCGCGTCCGTGATCTCATCCAGAATGGCGGGATCGTCGATCGTTGCGGGCATCTTGTAATCTTTGCTGTCCGCGATCGACACCATCGTCCCGCGCAGGATCTTGCCCGAGCGGGTCTTGGGCAGACGATCTACCACCACGGCTTGTTTGAACGCCGCGACAGGGCCGATCTTTTCGCGGACCAGTTTGACCACGTCTTGCACGACTTCACCGTGATCGCGGTCGCAACCGGCATTCAGGCACAGGAACCCCACGGGCATTTGCCCTTTCAACTGATCAGTCACGCCAATGACTGCACATTCGGCCACATCGGGGTGGGCGGCCAGAACCTCTTCCATCCCGCCGGTGGACAGGCGGTGCCCCGCGACGTTGATCACGTCATCGGTACGGGCCATGATGTAGAGGTATCCTTCCTCATCAATCATTCCCGCATCGCCGGTCTCATAATAACCGGGGAACAGGTTGAGGTATGAGCTTTTGAACCGTTCCTCTGCGTTCCAAAGCGTCGGCAATGTGCCGGGGGGGAGGGGAAGCTTGACCGTGATCGCACCCAGTTCACCAGGTTTCATCGGGTGGCCGCCTTCATCCAGAATCTGAACGTCGTAGCCCGGCATGGGTTTTGCCGGAGATCCCAGCTTGATCGCCAGTTCCTCAATCCCCAGAGGGTTGCCAGCGATGGTCCACCCCGTTTCGGTTTGCCACCAGTGGTCGATGACCGGGACTTTCAAAGCCTCCTGCGCCCATTCGATTGTGTCAGGGTCCGCACGTTCACCTGCAAGGAACAAAGCGCGTAGGCTGGACAGGTCGTATTTCGAAATCAGCTCTCCCTTTGGGTCCTCGCGCTTGACTGCTCGGATGGCGGTCGGGGCGGTGAAGAAGCTTTTGACCTTGTGTTCAGCTATCACGCGCCAGAATGTGCCAGCATCCGGGGTGCCAACCGGCTTGCCTTCGAATACAATGGTGGTGTTCCCGTGGATCAGCGGCGCATAGCAGATATAGGAATGCCCCACGACCCAACCGACGTCAGAGGCTGCCCAGAACACATCGCCGGGATCGACGTCATAAATGTTCTTCATCGTCCAGTTCAGCGCGACCAGATGACCGGCGGTCGGACGCACGACGCCCTTGGGGGATCCGGTGGTGCCTGATGTGTACAGAATATATGCGGGATCATTGCCGTCTACGGGAACGCATTCCGCCGGTTCGACGCCGTATTGAAATCCGTGCCAGTTGAAATCGCGCCCTTCAATCAGTTGCGCGACTTCCTGTTCGCGTTGAAAAATAACGCAAAAGTCAGGTTTGTGGCTGGCCAGATCAATGGCACCGTCCAGAAGGGGTTTGTAATGCACGACGCGCCCCGGCTCCATCCCGCATGAGGCCGCAATGATGGCCTTGGGCTTGGCGTCGTCGATCCGTACCGCCAGTTCGTTACTTGCAAACCCGCCAAACACCACGGAATGCACGGCACCCAGGCGAGCGCAGGCCAGCATTGCCTCAAGCGCCTCGGGGATCATCGGCATATAGATGATAACCCGGTCGCCCTTTTCGATTCCCTTGGCGCGCAAAGCCCCCGCAAGGTTTGCCACGCGATTGCGGAGTTCGACATAGGAAATCTCACGCTTGGTGTGGGTGATCGGGCTGTCGTAGATGATCGCGGTCTGTTCGCCTCGGCCATTTTCGACATGCCGGTCCACCGCATTCCAGCAGGTATTTACCTTGGCATCCGAAAACCACTCATAAAGAGGCGCCTTGTCGTCAAACAGAGCTTTGGTCGGTGGCTGGACCCAGTCTATCCCTTTGGCGGCTTCCATCCAGAAGGCCTCTGGATCGGATTTCCAGCTATCGTAAACGTCCTGATATGCCACAGTGGTTTCCTCCGAAAATTCCCTGTGCCGTTGTTAGGGGCGCAGGGGGCGACACACAAGCAACCGCTGTGACGGGGCGTCACTTTACCGCAAAACATTTGCAGATGAGCGCTTTTTTGGCTGCAAATTTTTGCAAATTCGCCGTGTTTAGCGGGTTTATGGGCGGACATAGGCCGCATTTGCAAATCTGCAAACCATTGCGTGCAAATAGCGGCAGAATCAGGCCGGGCATCTGAAAGGATGCCCGGCGCCGTCCTATCCGTAATGCGCGACCGGAGTGCCCGCGATGGCCGCCATGTTCAGCAACCCGCGCGCCGTGATCGAGGGTGTCACGATATGTGCCTTGTTGCCCATCCCCATCAGGATCGGGCCAACCTCAAGCCCATCGGCCTTCATCTTAAGGATATTGCGGACCCCGCTGGCCGCGTCTGCATGGGCGAATATCAGAACGTTGGCTGCCCCTTGAAGGCGCGAATTCGGAAAAATCCGCGAACGCAATTCTGGGTCCAGTGCCAAGTCCAGGTTCATCTCGCCTTCGTAGGTGAAATCACGCGGTTTCGAGTCAAGCATCTCCAGCGCGGCGCGCAGGCGTTTTCCGGATCCTTCCGCCTGATTGCCGAACTGTGACTGCGAACAGAACGCGATCTTGGGCTCCAGACCGAACCGTCGCACATGGCGGGCTGCGCCAATGGTCGTTTCGGCCAGCTCTTCGGGTGTTGGCAACTGTCTTACATGCGTATCGGCGATGAACAGGGGGCCGTCCTCGAGAACCATCAGCGAAAGCGCCCCATGAGGCCGCAGGTCGCCGTCATCCAGAACCTGCTGCACATAATTCAGATGCCAGCGATATTCGCCGAACGTGCCGCAGATCATGCTGTCAGCCTCGCCGCGTTGTACCATGATGGCGGCAATCGCGGTGTTGTTCGTCCGCATGATCGCTTTGGCAAGGTCTGGCGTTACGCCCCGACGCTGCATGATATTATGGTACGAGTTCCAGTAGTCATAGTATCGAGGATCGTTTTCCGGGTTCACAATCTGGAAGTCCTCGCCGGGACGCACGGTCAGGCCCAGACGTTCACATCGTGCGTCGATCACATCGGGACGTCCGATCAGGATCGGGGTCTCTGTGGTTTCCTCAAGGATAGCTTGGGCTGCGCGCAGGACACGTTCGTCCTCGCCCTCGGCAAACACGATGCGGCGGGACGCAGCGGCAGCGGCCTCGAAGACGGGGCGCATGATGAGGGCGGATTTAAAGACGGTCTGATTCAGCCGCTCTTTATATGCCTCGATGTCTGTGATGGGGCGTTTGGCGACCCCGCTTTCCATTGCTGCCTTGGCCACTGACGAGGACACAACACCCACCAACCGGGGGTCAAACGGCTTGGGAATCAGATAGTCGGGGCCAAAGGTTAGCTGTTCCCCCTTATATGCAGCGGCTGCTTCGGCGCTGGTTGTGGCGCGGGCCATCTCTGCAATCCCGTCTACACAAGCGATCTGCATTTCATCGTTGATCTCGGTCGCCCCTACGTCCAGAGCGCCGCGGAAGATGAACGGAAAGCACAGGACGTTATTGACCTGATTTGGGAAATCGCTGCGACCGGTGGCAATGATTGCGTCGGGAACAACTTCGCGCGCTGCATCGGGCAGAATCTCGGGCGTTGGGTTGGCCAGTGCGAAAATGATCGGACGGCTGGCCATTTTTGCCACCATTTCAGGTTTCAGCACGTTTGGTCCGCTGAGACCCAGAAACAGGTCCGCCTCGCCGATTACGTCATCCAACGTTCGCAGGTCGGATTTCTGCGCGAACTGGTCCTTATGCGGGTTCATATCTTCGGCGCGGCCTTCGTAGACCAGCCCGTGAATGTCGCACAGCCAGATATTCTCGCGCTTGACGCCCAGCTTGACCAACATACTGAGACAGGCAATCCCGGCGGCACCGCCACCGGTTGAAACCACCTTGATATCTTCGAATTTCTTACCAGCCACGTGCAGAGCGTTTTTGGCGGCGGCCCCAACAACGATCGCGGTGCCGTGCTGGTCGTCGTGGAACACGGGGATATTCATCCGTTCCCGGCACAGCTTTTCGACGATGAAACAGTCCGGTGCCTTGATGTCTTCCAGATTGATCGCACCAAATGTCGGCTCTAGCGCGCAAACGATTTCGGCCAGCTTTTCTGGGTCGGGCTGGTCCACCTCGATGTCGAAACAGTCAATCCCGGCAAATTTCTTGAACAGGACGGCCTTACCTTCCATCACGGGCTTCGAGGCAAGCGCACCGATATTCCCCAGCCCCAATACTGCGGTGCCGTTGGATACGACGGCCACCAGGTTACCGCGCGCTGTGTAAAGTTCTGCATTGGCGGCATCCGCTTTGATTTCAAGGCTGGCTTCGGCCACACCGGGTGAGTAGGCGCGGGCTAGGTCGCGGCCGTTCGCCATCGGCTTGGTGGCCTTGATCTCAAGCTTTCCGGGCTTTGGATGGGCGTGATAGTCAAGCGCGGCCTGCCGCAGGCTAGGTGAGTCAGACATCGGCGATTCATCTCCCTTCCGAAATTTAGTTGAGGGTTAAACTATTTTTTTCGGAATGGCTACGCTACGTCAATCTGCAACAATGATGTAACCATGTTGAGAGCGCTTGGTTGAAATCTGTCATAAAGTGTTTAATTTCCCGCCACTGCGAAAACATCGCGAACGTATGGGGCACTGAAGGTCATTCATGAGCTATAAAGACGAATTTCAGGCGGAAAGTGTATTTCCATCAGAAAAGATGCTCTTCGGTGCCAAGCGAATTGCGTTTTGGGGTGCGATCGCATTGGGCGCAGTGATTTTGCTCGTGGGTATTATATGGCCCGTGCAGACATCGACCCTGAATCAGGAAGGCGGTTTGATCGAGACCGTTTCCGCAATGGGGCTTTTTGCTGCTGGATTGGCTGCGTTCTACCGTTTCCCGGGCCTAAGTCGCATGTATATCGGTCTTGTCTGCCTGCTTTTGGCGGAACGAGAGCTTGAGTCCGACATCTACCCCGTCGGCAGTTTGCCGTTCGAGATTTTGAACGGGCTGGATGCCGTTCTTGATATCACGGCCGTTCGCGTGGTTTTGGGGCTGATTGTTCTATTCGGTTTGATCCGGCACGGCATTCCGAACGGGTGGCGCGCGCTGCGCGGTCGGGCATCGTTTATGGTGATGTTTGTGGTGGCGGGGCTCTTTGCGGTTTTGGCGCAAGGGCTGGAAGAAGTGTCGTACATGTTCCGGCATGATTTTTCTGGTGTCATGATGGTGCGGTTCTTTGTGTTGGAAGAAACGCTTGAGATGTTCTTTTCGATTGGCATTCTGGCCGCTGTTCTGATCGGATGGCCCAAAGCCGAAATCGAAGAGACCTTAAATGACCGAGAACCCCAACCAGATCCACGCTGAGATTCGCCTGCCGACGCAGGAGTTGCGCGACGACATCCCCTTTTTTACCAAGGTTCTAGGGATGCGGATGGACATGATCTATCCTGCTGACGATCCGCGTGTCGCAGTTTTCTCGGGTCATGGGTTGCGACTTCGGATTGAAAAAGATGCACCGGAAAGTCCCGGCACTCTGCGTATTCTGACGGATGATCCTGACGGATTTGCTGATGGTCAGCGCGCTTTGATCGCCCCGAACGGTACGCGGGTTGAGATTGATGAACTCAACCCTCCGATGGTGATGCCGGATACCGTTCATTCATTTGTGGTGCGGCGGCTCAAAGATCAGGCGCCGTGGATTATCGGACGTGCCGGGATGCATTACCGCGATCTGGTGCCTGACCGTTTGGGCGGGTCGATCATCGCCAGCCATATCCGGATACCGGATGGTGGGCCGGTGCCAGACATGGTGCATTTCCACAAGGTCGGGTTCCAATTAATCTTCTGCATCCACGGCTGGGTGGACGTGGTTTATGAGGATCAGGGTGACAAGATGCGCCTGACGGCGGGCGATTGCTTTATCCAGCCGCCTGAAATCCGTCATCGCGTGCTCGAAGCGTCGGACAATGTGCAGGTAATCGAGATCGGTGTGCCAGCCGAGCATGTAACCGAGATTGATCACGACATGACCCTTCCCACTCCGCACCTTCGTCCCGATCGGGAATGGCAGGGCCAAAAGTTCGTCTTTAACCAGGCCGCGGGTGCGGAGTGGGGGGCATTCCGGCTGCCGGGCTATGTTTGCCGGGATACAACGATCGCCGAAAACACCAAGGGTGTGGCCGGGGTGCAGGTGGTACGCAAGGGTCAGGGCGAACCAGCTTGGGCAACGCACGATACTGATATTCACTTTACATTTGTCATGAACGGCCAAGTCACCCTTGAGGGCGAAGGACGCGATCCGTACCGGCTGGAGCAGGGGGATGCTTTTGTCATCCCACCCGGAATGCTTACCCGACTGGCCGACCCGTCAGAGGACGTCGAACTGTTGGAGGTCACGCTGCCGGGTGTCTTCAACACGATACTGGACTAAGCGATTTGGTTCAGGAAATCTGTGCTTGGGGCTTCAATTCCCCGAGTGCTTTCCGGTAGTGTGTAAGTTTCTGACCAGATGATCAAAAATTGGGGAATCGCCATGACGTTGAAAGACACAGCACTTTCGGTTCGGGAAAACGCATACGCGCCCTACTCCAAATTCAAGGTCGGTGCGGCGATCCGGTCGGCCTCGGGTCAGGTATATGCCGGGTGCAATGTCGAAAACGTGGCCTACCCCGAAGGAACCTGTGCCGAAGCCGGAGCGATCGCTGCCATGGTCGCCGCGGGCGAACAGGACTTGACCGAAGTGTATGTTGTGGCCTCGTCCCCTCAGCCTGTGCCGCCTTGCGGGGGATGCAGGCAAAAGCTGGCGGAATTCGGCAAGCGCGACGTCAAGGTGACATTGGCCAGCGTGGACGGCGCGGAGTTGGTGACAACGATCGGTGACCTGTTACCCGGCGCGTTCGACGCATCGCACATGGAGGATGTCTGACCGCATGGATGCCCGCTCGATTATTGCAAAATTGCGCCGGTCCGAGGTTCCAACGGCCGCCGAGCTGAACTGGTTTGCACAGGGTCTAGCGGATGGCGGGGTTAGTGACGCGCAGGCCGGGGCCTTTGCCATGGCCGTCTGCATGGGCGGTCTGGGTGCGCAGGGGCGGGCTGATCTGACGGTCGCAATGCGCGACAGCGGCGAGGTCCTGATATGGGATGTCGACGGACCGGTGATCGACAAACACTCGACCGGGGGTGTGGGCGACAGCGTCAGTCTGGTGCTGGCCCCGGCGCTGGCCGAGTTGGGCGCTTATGTTCCGATGATCTCGGGACGTGGGCTGGGCCATACCGGGGGAACCCTGGATAAGTTGGAAGCAATTCCCGGCGTTTCAACGCAAATCGGGCAGGATCGGCTGGCCCAGATTTTGCGCGATGAAGGTGCGGCCATTGTTGGCGCGACGGGGCAGATCGCCCCGGCGGACAAACGGCTTTATGCAATCCGTGATGTTACTGCGACAGTGGAAAGCCTTGATCTGATTACAGCGTCGATCCTGTCCAAGAAACTGGCGGCCAGTCCGGATGCTCTGGTACTGGACGTCAAGGTTGGCAGCGGCGCGTTCATGAAAACGCATGAAGACGCGCGCAATCTGGCCACGGCATTGACCGAGACAGCCAATGCCGCTGGGTGCCGGACGTCGGCCGTGATTACGGATATGAACCAGCCCTTGGCCCCGGCATTGGGAAATGCCTTGGAAATCTGTGAGGTCATGAAGGTTCTGACCAGTGGGCAGAATGTGCCTCTGGCCGAGATTTCGGCCGAGTTGGGCGGTGTCCTGCTGGTTGATGCCGGGATGGTTTCAACACTGGATGAAGGGCGCGACAAGGTCTCTGAGGTTATCCGCAATGGCCGCGCGGCAGAGCGGTTCGGGCGCATGATGGCTGCAGTTGGTGGGCCACTGCACTTTGTCGAAAACTGGTCGCGTTACTTGCCCGAAGCCAGCGTTATTCTCGAGGTTCCAGCACCTTCCAGCGGATATGTAACGGCAATGGATGGCGAGGCGCTGGGCCTTGCCGTTGTTGCGCTGGGCGGTGGCCGACAGGTCGAGGATGACGTGATCGACCCGGCTGTTGGCATTTCCGATATCGTGCGACTGGGCGACAAGATTGACAAGGGCGCGCCCCTGGCTGTGATCCACGCCGCCCGTGAGGATGCAGCGCGTCAAGCCGCGCAATCGGTCTTGCACGCGATCAGTCTTGGCCCTGAAAGCCCGTCGCTTCCGGGCATCGTGCATGAAAGGATCACAGCATGAGCCGTGCATTTCTGGTCGTCATGGATTCGGTTGGCATTGGCGGGGCACCGGACGCGGATCGGTTCTTTAACGGTGATATGCCGGATACCGGGGCAAACACGCTGGCCCATATCGCGCAGGCCTGCGCCGAGGGGCGGGCCGAGGAGGGGCGGTCTGGTCCGCTGCGCGTGCCAAATTTAGACGCTTTGGGGTTGGGGGCGGCCACCCGGCTGGCCTCAGGCGATGAAACGCCGGGATTGCAGGCCGAACCAATCGGTCTTTGGGGGTGCGCGCGTGAACATTCGCGGGGCAAGGATACACCGTCAGGGCATTGGGAATTGGCAGGTCTGCCCGTGCCGTGGGACTGGCACTATTTTCCTGACACGACTCCCAGCTTTCCCAATGATCTGAGCCGTGCCGCTGCACAAGCGGCTGGAACAGAAGGGATTTTGGGCGATTGCCATGCCTCTGGCACAGCGATCATCGCGGAATTGGGGGCCGAAAATATGCGAACCGGTTGGCCGATTTGCTATACGTCGGCAGATAGCGTCTTTCAGATCGCCGCCCATGAAGAAAGTTTTGGTCTTGAGCGTCTGTTGGACATGTGCCGGGCACTTGCCCCTCGGTTGCACGAAATGAAAGTTGGGCGTGTGATCGCTCGTCCTTTCGTCGGCTCACCGGACACAGGCTTTACGCGGACAACCAATCGCAAGGACTTTGCCATCCTACCGCCCGCGCCGGTTCTGACGAATTGGGTGCAGGACGCGGGGCGGCGGGTTCATGCGGTTGGCAAGATCGGCGACATCTTCTCGATGCGGGGGATTGATACGCTGCGCAAGGGCTCGGATGCGGAACTGATGGGGCACCTGTCCGATCTGGTGGACGAGGCCGAAGAGGGAAGTCTGACCTTCGCCAATTTCGTCGAGTTCGACAGCCTTTTTGGCCACCGCCGGGACGTCAGCGGCTATGCCCGTGCGTTGGAATGGTTTGATCGTGAGATCGGCGCCCTTCTTTTGCGCCTGCGCCCCGGAGATATGACGCTGTTGACCGCAGATCACGGAAATGATCCAAGCTGGATCGGAACGGACCACACTCGTGAACAAGTGCCGGTGCTGATCGCCGGACTAGGCGCGGGTGAAATCGGAGCCGTCAATTTCGCTGATATCGCCGCAAGCATTGCGACCCATTTGAACATTCCGGCCCAAGGGCCGGGACGGAGTTTTCTATGACCGTAGCAGACCTGCCAAAGATCGAACTGCATCTGCATCACGAAGGCGCGGCCCCGCCTGCCTTTATTCGCCAGCTGGCGCACGAAAAGCGCATCGACCTGAGTGGAATTTTCAAGCCGGACGGCAGCTATGATTTCCGGGACTTCGCGCATTTCCTCAGCGTGTATGAGGCCGCCTGCGAAGTGCTGAAATCGCCCGAGGATTTTCGGCGGCTGACGCTTGCGATCTTGGAGGAAAGCGTGGCGAACGGGGTCGTCTATTCGGAAACATTTCTAAGCCCGGATTTCTGTGGCGGCGGTGACCTGCACGCCTGGCGCGACTATCTGAATGCCATTCAGGACGCGGCCGATGAAGCCGAACGGAAATACGATATCACCCTGCGCGGTGTTGTCACCTGTGTGCGCCATTTCGGGGCGGAGCAGGCCAAGGTCAGCGCCCGGTGTGCTGCGGAAACTGCGGGGCACTGGATCACCGGCTTTGGAATGGGCGGCAACGAATCCGTCGGCACGCAGGGGGATTACAAGTGGGCCTTTGATTGCGCACGCGAGGCCGGGCTGCGCCTGACCACACATGCGGGGGAATTTGGCGGCCCCGAAAGCGTCAGGGACGCCATCCGGGAGCTGGGCGTGGAGCGTGTCGGCCATGGGGTTCGCGCGTCCGAAGACCCGGATCTTGTACACGAACTGGTGGATCGCGAGGTAACGCTTGAGGTCTGCCCCGGCTCGAACGTGGTTCTGGGGCTTTTCCCCGAGTTTGCAGCCCACCCGATAGCAAATCTGCGCGACGCTGGTGTCAAAGTCACGGTTTCAACCGACGATCCCCCGTTTTTCCATACCACAATGCGACGCGAATATGAGATGCTGGCCAAAGCTTTCGGCTGGACAGCCGACGATTTTGCAGCCCTGAATGAAACGGCCCTGACTGCGGCCTTTTGCGATGAAGAGACCCGTGAGCGGGTCAAGAAAAGACTGGAGAGATCATGAGCGAACACCTGACCGTCGTCGACCACCCGCTGGTTCAGCACAAACTGACGCTCATGCGGGACAAGGGCACATCGACCGCCGTTTTTCGGCAGTTGCTACGCGAGATTACACTGCTGCTGGCCTATGAGATCACGCGCGAAATGCCTCTGACCACCCGGCACATCGAAACCCCGATGGAGGAGATGGACGCCCCGATTCTCGCAGGTAAGAAAATGGCGCTTGTGTCCATTCTGCGGGCTGGCAACGGGATGCTGGATGGCGTGTTGGAACTGGTCCCCTCGGCCCGTGTGGGGTTTGTGGGGCTGTACCGGGATGAAGAAACGCTGAAACCTGTTCAGTACTATTTCAAAGCGCCCGAAGGTTTGAAAGACCGCCTTGTCATCGCTGTCGACCCGATGCTGGCCACGGGCAACAGCTCGGCTGCTGCGATCGACCTGCTGAAAGAGGCTGGTGCCACCGATATCCGGTTCTTGTGCCTGTTGGCTGCCCCTGAGGGCGTCGCGCGTATGAAAGAGGCGCACCCCGATGTGCACATCGTGACTGCCTCGCTGGACCGAGAACTGAACTCCAAAGGCTACATCATGCCGGGCCTTGGCGACGCCGGGGATCGGATGTTCGGAACCAAATAAGCGGTCTACTCTCCGCAGATGTTCTGAAGCCGGACCCAATCGCGGTCCGGCAGCACCTGTTGCAAAGGTCGTCCTGCCATCGGGTCAGCTTCGATCAGGCCCAGAACGGTTTCGCCCGTCACATCCATCGCATAGGCATATGGTGTCGAGGGAAGAGCGACTTGCGCGAAAAGCTCAAGCAGGTCGTCGTCCGGCAAGGTAGGGCGCGGCTCGGACAAGACCTGCTCGGTATACGTATCGACGATATCGGGGGTCAGTTCTCCAGTCGTGAGAAGGCGAAAGGCCGAGCGCACTCCGGTTCGGTCCAGAAGGTCATCCAAAGGATCCTGAGCCGCCGCCCTCGCGCGTTCGGCGATGATGTACCCTGCCGCGACCGAGGGGTCTTCGTGGTCTTCAACCAATGAGCGGTTCAGAAGGATGATCCCTCCGGGTAGGCTAAGGCTACTTTGCACGCCCGCAGGAAGGATCACGACGCTGCGCACCCCCGTCCGCGTCGCTAGATGATCCAGTGCCTCCTGCGCGTCCGCAGAGGCGCACGCGCGGCCTGACACCCTTTCAATCCGGCTCAGGATGGCGTCGCCTATGTCCTGCCTTTTGATCTCCGGCACGACAGACACAACGTGGTTTTGCAGGGCGGCCGGCACCCATAGCAGCAAAAGCGCAAGAACGGCCCCGACAACGCCCGCAACGCTCAGCCATCGCAGCCGCCCCGGATGTGGTCGCGCACGGTCGATTGCGCGTTGCAGGCGGTCGATGGCCTCAATCATGGTGGTTTCGGATTCCGCCAGTTCCAGCGTTTCTTCCGGGTCGCCATCGGGGTTGAAAATGGCCGGATAGCTGCCGGGGTTTTGACGTTCCAGCGCTGCCAGTGACCAATGTGTCAGGGCGCGGTCATTGAAATCCGAAATTGTCAGAGTCGCTTCGCCAATTGAAACTACGACCTCGCGCCGTTGCACATCGGGCGAGGGGCGCCACAGACCGGTGGCTTCGATCCGCTGGTACTGTTTCAGGGCCGTCATCAAGGTGAGGTCTGCTCGTTATTATTTGAACTTAGTTTAGCACGCTAAAATCCAATGGCGCAAACCTGTTGCATGTTAATCGGGAAATGTGCTGGATATCACGACGCGCGGGAAAAATTTCGCGTCCGGGATCAGTGTCAGGGCGGCAGATGCAGTCAGAAACGCAGACATCACCAATACTCGCGTCGGTGCTGATGATCAGCGCCATGGCAATTATCGGAGTGATCGACAATGTGGTGGTGCTGTTGGCTGAAACGATTGGATTGTGGCAGTTCCACCTGAGCCGTTCTTTGCTGATGCTACCGTTGATTGTCGGGCTGTCGCTGCTGGGCCTGGGCAGCCTGCGCCCGAAACGGCTGGGGCCGGTTGTTTTGCGTAGTGTTCTGATCACCCTAGCCATGTTGTTTTACTTTTCTTCCCTTGCGCTGATGCCGATTGCGCAGGCGCTGGCCGGATTGTTCACTTCGCCGATCTTCGTGCTTTTGATTTCCGCCTTGTGGCTGAAGCAGACCATCGGACCGTGGCGCATATTTGCTGTCATCCTTGGGTTTTGCGGTATCTTGTGTGTCTTGCAGCCGAATCCGTATGAGTTTGACACGCTAAGCTTGCTGCCTGTCGCAGGAGGGTTGTTCTACGCCCTGAGCGCAATAATCACCCGCAGCCATTGTTCCGAGGAAAGCACCGTCTCGCTTTTGGCGGCCATGGTCATCACTTTGGGTGTGGCCGGGGCAATCGGGCTTGTGGCCCTGTCGGTGTTTCCGCTTGAGTCTGTCGCCGGGCCGCAGGGCTTCGCGACCCGAGGCTGGGAGCCTAATATGACGCCCGCCGTGCCTTGGATTCTGTTGCAGGCCGGAGGGTCCACGATTGCCGTCTTTATGTTGATCAAGTCATACCAGATCGGGGAACCCTCGTATGTCGCGGTCTTTGAATACTCGGTTATGGTCTTTGGACCGCTTTTTGCATGGGTCGCCTTCGGTCAAACAATCGGAATGTTGCAGACGGTGGGAATTGGTCTGATCGCCACGGCTGGGGCATTGTTGGGGTGGCGCGCCTCGCGGGAAGTGGCGCGAAAGGTGGCGGCGTGATTATCTCGCGAGGGCGGCGCTGTGTCTTTGTCCACATTCCCAAAACGGGGGGGACATCGCTTGCGCTGGCGCTGGAACAGCGTGCGATGAAAGACGACATTCTGTTGGGGGACACTCCCAAAGCCAAAAGGCGTCGCAAACGGGCCAAGTCGCTTAACGCACGCGGGCGGCTGTGGAAACACTCGACACTTGCGGATATTGACGGAGTTCTGACCGCCGACGACCTGAAGGACATGTTTACCTTCACGCTGGTGCGTAACCCATGGGACCGAATGGTCAGCTATTTTCACTGGTTACAGGATCAGGATTTTGATCATCCCGCAGTCTCGCTGGCCAAGGCGCTGTCTTTTGAAGACTTCGTTATGCACCCGGCAACACTACGATCCTTTCAAAACTACCCGGCACGCCAATATATGACCACGGCAGAAGGGCAGGAGTGTTGCAGGGCCTACATTCGGTTGGAACATTTCGAACAGGATGCAGCGCCATTGTTTGCGCATCTTGGGTTTCAGTTCGATTTGCGGCGTGTGAATCCGTCAGTTCGTTCCAAGGGCTACAGGCAATACTACTCAGCCCGAACAGCCTCCGCTATTGCCAGTGCCTGCGCAGAAGATATCGACAGGTTCGGATATCAATTCGACCCGCCGAACTGATCACGAATTCAAACAAAATTGGGGGCGAAACTTGAAGCCATGCAGGGTGGTCTGCGCGGGCTTCCGAGAAAATGGAAAAGCTGGCGCATAAGGACATGCGCCAGCTTTGTTAATTTATGCGGCTTTTGCTTCGGGGTCGAAGCGGCCATAGAAGGTCTGACCCTTCTCAGCCATTTCACGCAGCAGCGGCGGGCAGGCGAAGCGATCGCCATATTTAGCCGATAGTTGGTCGCAACGCTCGGCGGCATAGGGGGCACCAATGATATCTACCCAGCTAAGTGGGCCACCGGACCAAGGTGCAAAGCCCCATGCCAGGATCGCACCCACATCGGCCTCGCGGATATCTTCTACCACGCCTTCCTCCAGCGCGCGGACGGCTTCCAGAACCTGGGCGAACATCAGACGTTCTTGAACCTCGATCAGGTCGGGCTGATCCTCGGCCAGCGGGTATTTGTCTTGCATCCCTTTCCAATAACCCAGGCGCTTGCCCTTTTCGTCATAGTCGAAGAAGCCGGATTTAGACTTCCGCCCCAGACGGCCCTGTTCTTCCATCCAGAACATCAGATCGTCCGCCGGGCTTTCGGGGTAGGCATTGCCCATCGCTGCCTTGGTCGCGCGAGCAATCTTGGCCCCCAGATCAATCGAGGTTTCATCAGTGAGCGTGATCGGCCCCACAGGAAAGCCCAATTGGCGTGCGGCGTTGTCGATCAGCACGGGGCTGACGCCCTCTGTCACCATGCGGGCACCTTCGTTCAGGTAGGGGATGATACAGCGGTTGCAGTAGAAGAACCGCGCGTCATTAACCACGATCGGCGTCTTGCGGATTTGGCGCACATAGTCCAACGCCTTGGCGACTGCGCGATCCCCGGTTTCCTTGCCTTTGATGATCTCGACCAGGAACATCTTCTCGACCGGCGAGAAGAAGTGGATGCCGATGAACTGCTCAGGCCGCACGCTTGCCTTGGCCAGATCGGTGATCGGCAGGGTCGAGGTGTTCGACGCAAAGATGCAATCTTCGGGGATAATAGCCTCGACCTTTTTGGTCATGTCGGCCTTGACCGCGGGGTCTTCAAACACGGCCTCGATGATCAGGTCACAGCCTTTCAGCTGATCCAGATCCGGGGTCGCGGTGATCTGGCCCAGCATGGCGACTTTCTTGTCCTCGGTGACTTTGCCGCGCTTCATGCCCTTGTCCAGATAGGCTTCGGTATAGGCCTTGCCCTTGTCGGCGGCGGCCTGATCACGGTCGATCAGAACAACCTCCATCCCGGCTTGCGCAGAAACCAAGGCGATACCGGCCCCCATCATGCCTGCACCTAGAACGCCGATCTTCTTGACCGACTGATCGGGGATACCGGCGGGGCGCACGGCACCCTTGTCCAGCGCCTCTTTGTTCAGGAACAAAGAGCGGATCATCGCGCCGGAAGAGGGGTTCATCAGTACGGTAGTGAACCAGCGGGCCTCGATCTTCAGCGCGGTGTCGAAATCAACTAACGCACCTTCGTAAACCGCGCTCAACAAGGCTTTGGCAGCAGGGAATGCGCCTTGCGTCTTGCCATGCACCATCGCGGCAGCACCGACGAAGTTCGGGAAACCAGCCGGGCTGAACGGAGCGCCACCGGGCATCTTATAACCTTTGGCATCCCACGGCTTGACCAGATCGGCGTCTTTGGCGTTCAGAACCCATTCTTTCGCTGCAGCCATCGGGTCTGCTGCGATCTCGTCGATATAGCCTGCGCTTTTGGCCTTCTTGGCGTCCAACATCTTGCCTTCCAGCAGCAGCGGAGCCGCAGCCATTGCGCCGACCTTGCGGACCATCCGTGTGGTTCCGCCTGCGCCGGGGAAGATGCCGATCATAATTTCCGGCAGGCCGTATTTGGCCTTGGGGCTTTCACCGGCAAAGATGCGATGGGTCGACAGGGGAAGTTCCATGCCAATACCGGCGGCGGTTCCGGGCAGAACGGCCGCAATCGGCTTGCCGCCCTTTTTGGTCTTGGGGTCCATGCCAGCCAACTCGATTTTGCGCAGCAGCTTGTGCATGTTCATCGTGCCTTCGAACAGGCCCTTGGCCGGGTCATCACCCGCCTGTTCCTTCATCACGGCCAGCAGGTTCAGGTCCATGCCACCGGCAAAGGATCCCTCTTTGCCCGAAGTGATGATTATGCCTTTGACCTCATCGTCAGCCAGCGCCTGATCAATGCAGGCATCCAGTTGTGTCAGCCCGTCAAAGGACATCACGTTCATTGATTTGCCGGGAACATCCCAGGTGATTGTACCGACGCCATCGGCGTCTTTGGTCAGGGTAAACTCGGTCATCCGTCGTCTCCTATCTGGTCAGCCGTCAGGGGGCTGCCGTCTTTCCGGGTGAAGGATTCGCCATATGCGTCGTCCTTCACCATCATGTCCAGGTCGCTGTAGTAAGCGGTCTCGGTCGGGGTCCGCGTGCCCACCACCAGAAAGGTCGCAGGCGCGTCGGTTTTGTTCACAAAGTGGTGGCCGTTGGGCTCACCTGCGGGCCAGGCCGCACAGTCACCGGGCTGCATCTCATGTTCACCGTCATCGTCGATCAGGGTGCAGGTGCCGGAAAGCACAATGGCAAACTCGTCCTGCTCCATGTGGTAGTGCCGCAACGAGGACATCCCCGCCGGTTCCAACCGCACGATGTTGACCCCGCATTGGGTCAGACCGCCCGCATCCCCCAGTCGCTGAACGAAACGACCTGCGGTCGCCTCGGCCAGTTTGCCGGGATAGGACGACCCCTCCACAAACGGGATCCGCGAGAGATCCAGCTTGGGCATTACACCCTCTCGATGATGGTGGCTGCACCCATGCCCGAGGCCACGCACAGCGTCGCCAGACCAGTCTCTTTGTCCTGGCGCTCCAACTCGTCCAGCAGGGTGCCGATGATGATCGCACCGGTGGCGCCAAGCGGGTGACCCATAGCGATCGAGCCGCCGTTGACGTTGACCAGTTCGGGGTCGACATCGAACGCCTGCTGGAAGCGCAGCACGACCGAGGCAAAGGCTTCGTTCACCTCGAACAGGTCCAGGTCCGAGATCGCCATGCCGCTGTCAGCCAGAATTTTCTGTGTCACCGGCACGGGGCCGGTCAACATGATGGTCGGGTCCAGACCAATCTTGGCGGTGGCCTTGATGCGCGCGCGGGGTTTCAGGCCGTGCTTTTCACCGAATTCCTTGTTGCCGATCAGAACCGCCGCAGCCCCGTCCACAATGCCCGAGCTGTTGCCCGCATGGTGGATGTGGTTGATCTTTTCCAGATGCGGGTATTTCAGCAGCGCCACCTTGTCGAAACCGGGCATCTGCTCACCCATCATCTGAAAGGCGGGGTTCAGGCTGCCCAAGCTCTG
Source organism: Ruegeria sp. S263 (assembly GCF_056780525.1). Lineage (NCBI taxonomy): Bacteria > Pseudomonadati > Pseudomonadota > Alphaproteobacteria > Rhodobacterales > Roseobacteraceae > Ruegeria > Ruegeria sp. S263. Next base: position 1,422,894 of record NZ_CM165558.1, read on the forward strand.
CATGTCGGTGCCGGGGCGCATGTATTCGTCGCGGTCCAGAATGGTCAGGCCGTTGCGGTCCTTGACCGAGATCACCGATTTCTCGAACCGGTTTTCTTCCCAGGCTTGTGCCGCACGGCGCTGCAATTCCATCGCCAACTGGTCGGCCTGTTCACGGCTGAACCCGTATTCAGTTGCGATGATGTCCGAGGAAATCCCCTGCGGCACGAAATAGGTGTCCATCGCCACGGTCGGGTCAATGGCAATCGCTGCCCCGTCGGAACCCATGGGCACGCGGCCCATCATTTCCACGCCACCGGCGATGTAGCCGTCGCCAGCACCGCCTTTGACCTGGTTTGCCGCCAGGTTCACGGCCTCCATGCCCGATGCGCAGAAACGGTTGATCGACAGGCCGGGGATGCTTTCATCCAGATCCGACGCCAGAACAGCAGTCCGGGCCAGACAGCCGCCTTGTTCCATTGCCTGAGTGGCGTTGCCCCAGATCACGTCCTCAACGGCGTGGCCTTCAAGGTTGTTACGCTCCTTCAGCGCGTTCAGGGTCACGGCGGACAGTCGCACCGAGGTCACCTCGTGCAGACTGCCATCCTTACGGCCCTTGCCACGCGGGGTGCGCAGGGCGTCATAGATATATGCTTCGGTCATCAGTAGCTCTCCTTAAGCTCGATCCGGTGCTTGGCCGGGCATCAGGTCATAGGGTGGTTGCCAACCGGGCTGTTCAGACAGCCGCGTCAGCCATTTGTCGATATTGGGCCATTCGGCGCGGTCAAAGCCGAAAGGTTCGGGGTAATACAGATATCCGCAGCAACTGAGATCGGCGTTTGTCACACCGTTGCCAACGATCCAGTCGCGGCCATCCAGATGAGCGTCAAGAACTTGATAAGCCGCTTTCAGACGCCCTTGATTGAATGCAATAACGTCCGCGTTGCGGTGTTCAGCGGGCAGGAAGTTCATCAGGAAGCGTGTCAAACCCGCCATCGAACTGAACTTATGGTTGTCCCAGAGAACCCAACGCAGAACCTCGTATTTCTCTTCATGCGTTGTGCCGCCGAATTTGCCGGTTTTTTCAGTGATATATGCCTGAATCGCGCCGGACTGGCTGGTGCGAAAATCACCATCAACCAACACCGGGGCTTCACCCATCGCATTGACGTAGTCGCGGTATTCAGGGGTCCGTGTCTCGCCCTTGAAGAATTCGACCTCGATCGGCTCCCAATCCAGACCGGACAATTCAAGCGCCAGAGCCGCCTTGTAGGAATTTCCGCTCGCGCCGAAGCAATATAGTTTCATGGTCATGGTCGCGCCCCTCCCGTGGCGTTGATCGACTGTTTTTCACGCGTATCTTTAGCAGCAAGAACCTGTCATTCATGAATGACGTTGCGGTCTATTGCGCAAGTTTCTTCTTGTTGAAAATACGCGGTTTTCCGGGTTCTGTTTGCTTTTGGTTCAACGCTTGCGCGCCTCTAGCTCGGAATTGAAAACCCGGAGTCGGTGGGTCAGGTTGTCCTGATCGATGACGCTGTTGAAGTTTTCAAAAAGGAAAGACAGCGCTTCGCCTTCGTCCAAGCCTGCTTCGCGGGCGAACCCCCTAAGCTTGCGGTATCCGTCTTCGGTCATTGCGACCGGAAACCGGCGGGTTAAACGAAATCGTTTCGGCATGTCTTTCCCTCCCGAGGAACTGGCTCCGGGGTCGCCCCCGGAACCAGGTAAGGATCAGAAGTTTGCCGCCTCCAGTGCCATGACTGTGTCGGCGCCGGTCTGGATACGTGCCAGATGCAGGCCGGTGGCCGGCAGGCGACGCGCCATGTAGAACTGGCCGGTGGCAATCTTGGTCTCGTAGAACTCGGTATCCGAGGCTGCGCCGTCAAGGGCTGCATAAGACGCTTTTGCCATTTGCGCCCACATCAGGCCTAGGCAGACATGGCCGAACATGTGCATGAAGTCGTTCGACCCGGCCAGCGCGTGGTTGGGGTTCTTGGCACCGTTCTGCATGAAATACATGCCAGCGGCCTGCAAGTCCTTCGAAGCCGCCTTGAGCGGTTCAATGAACGCTTTGTCGAAGGCTTCGTTCTGGCCGCCGTTTACCTTGCAGAAATTCTTGACGATCTCGAAGAATGCCATGACGTGCTTGCCGCCATCGGTGGCCAGTTTGCGGCCCACAAGGTCAAGTGCCTGAACGCCGTTTGCACCTTCGTAGATCATGGCGATCCGCGCGTCGCGGGTATATTGCGACATGCCCCATTCTTCGATGTAGCCGTGGCCGCCGTAAATCTGCTGGGCCTGAACGGTCATGTCATAGCCCTGATCGGTCAGGAAGCCCTTGATGACCGGCGTCAGCAGCGAGATCAGGCCGTCCGCGTCCTTGTCTTCCGAGCGGTGCGCCTGGTCGATCAGCGTGGCACCCCACAGGATGAATGCCCGTGCGCCTTCGGTGAAGCTTTTCTGATCCATCAAGTTGCGGCGGACGTCGGGGTGGACGATCAGCGGGTCTGCGGGACCATCTGGGTTTTTCACGCCGGTTACGTCACGGCCCTGCAGGCGGTCCTTGGCGTATTCCAAAGCGTTCTGATACGCGGCCTCGGCCTGCGACAGGCCCTGCATACCCACACCCAGACGCGCTTCGTTCATCATGGTGAACATAGCGCGCATACCTTTGTTCAGGTCGCCCAGCAAAAAGCCCTTGGCTTCGTCATAGTTCATCACACAGGTCGAGTTGCCGTGGATGCCCATTTTCTCTTCGATCTTGCCGACCGAAACGCCGTTGCGTTCGCCTAGCGAGCCATCTTCGTTCACCATGAACTTGGGAACGATGAACAGCGAAACACCCTTGATGCCCTCGGGGCCGCCGGGGACCTTGGCCAGCACCAGATGGATGATGTTGTCGGCCATGTCGTGATCGCCGGACGAGATAAAGATCTTTTGACCCGAAATCTTGTATGAGCCGTCATCTTGGGGCTCGGCCTTGGTGCGCATTAGGCCCAGGTCGGTGCCGCAATGCGGTTCCGTCAGGTTCATGGTGCCGGTCCATTCACAGCTTACCATGTTGGGCAGATAGGTGGCTTTCTGTTCGTCGGTGCCGTGCGCCAGAATGGCCGAAGCCGCACCGTGGGTTAGACCTTGATACATGGTGAACGCCTGGTTCGAGGCCGAGAACATCTCGCCCACGGCAGTACCCATCACATAGGGCATGTTCTGACCGCCGAATTCCTCGGGCATATCTAGGCCGGTCCAACCACCTTCCTTCATCTGCTCGAACGCGTCCTTGAAGCCGGTCGGTGTGTAAACGATGCCGTTTTCAAGGCGGCAGCCTTCGGTGTCGCCAACGGTGTTCAGCGGATGCAGGACGTTCGATGCAATCTTTCCCGCTTCTTCCAACACGGCACCGGTGAATTCGGCGTCCAGTTCGTTGTATCCGGGGATGTCCGACCCCGAAATGTTAAGCACTTCGTGCAGGATGAACTGCATGTCTTTGGTGGGCGCGTTATAGACGGGCATTTGAAGCTCCCTTTAATATTCAGATGTCCGGGTGATTAGGGACCGCCAGGGTTACTCGGCGGCGTTTTTCTCGTTCTTCATCGAGGCGATGACTTTTTCGCCCCAGCGCAACTGCTCTTTCATTTCGCTGATCGCCTGGTCCAGTTCGTCCCGGCGGGATTCCAAGTCCACCAGACGTTCCCGCGCGATCTCAAGCGTGCGGGTCATCTGGGTCATCTGCTGATCGCCGACGTGGTAGAGATCCAGCAGTTGCCGAATTTCCTCCAGGCTGAACCCAAAGCGTTTCCCGCGAAGGATAAGCTTCAGGCGTGCCCGGTCGCGTTTGGTGAACAGGCGTTTTTGCCCTTCACGGATCGGAAACAAAAGTTCTTTTGCCTCGTAAAAACGCAATGTGCGTGGAGTGACGTCATACGTCTCGCACATTTCACGAATGGTCATCAGATCTTCGGTCATGGGTTCAGCACTCTTGATCACTGGCGTTTTCAATAGTTAGTTGCGCAGTCGATGCGCGTCTTACAACACGGAGGTGTAGTTTACGTAATGCAAACGCTACGTCACTTATAAGTTGACGTAACATCCGTTTACGTCAAGCGCCTTGGGCGCCAAGATCAAACGAACGTGACGTCACAATTCCTGACAGATGAGGTTGTGCTGATTTGCGGCGGCAGGACACGGCGATCCGGCGAATTTGAAAATGGCCGGTCCCTTAGGGTGACACCGTGAAGAGGGGAATCGGCGCAGCGCCTGCCGCCCCTTGATTATTCTAGCGAACTGGCGGTTTGATCACGCATGCTCTGCAACGCGTCGACCGCCTCATCCAGTTGCTGTCGTTGCTTTTCCAGCTCGACTAGCTGCTGGTCGGCCAATTCAACGAAGGCCTTCATTTGGGCCTGATTCCCCTGATCTTCGTAGATCAACAGCCACTGGCGAATGTCTTCCAAAGGAAAGCCGTATTTCCGCCCCCGCATGATCAGCGTCATCCGGGCACATTCCCGAGGGCCATAGAACCGCGACCTGCCTTCCCGTTCGGGTTGCAGCAACTCGATATACTCATAGTAGCGCAGGGTACGCGGGGTCACATCGAACTCGGCGCACATCTCTTTGAATGACAAACGATCGTCGGACATTCCTGATCTCCTCTGGGACAACCTATGGCCTGCCGCATGCAAGCGCAACAGGCAGGCTTGCTCTTTTGCCTGCCCCTCGCTCATAAAGGGAGAAACCAAGAGGACACAAGTACATGGTCGACAATGCGACGATTGCGCGCCAGTTCATCGAGGCGATTCCGCATGCCAAGGCGCTGGGAATGCACCTGACCAAAATCGACAGCGGCGAGGCTGAAATCACCATGCCGTACAGCGAACAACTGGTTGGCGATCCGCGAACAGGTGTGATCCACGGGGGGGCGGTCTTTGCCGTTTTGGACACCTGTTGCGGGGCCGCTGTCATGAGCCACCCCGCCGCCCCCGGGGGAACGGCCACGATCGACCTGCGGATTGACTACATGCGCGCCGCGACACCGGGGCAGAGCATCACGACCCGCGCGACCTGCTATCATATCACCCGCAACGTCGCCTTTGTCCGAGCAACTGCAATGGACGATGATCAGGATCTGCCTGTGGCGACGGCATCCGGGTCTTTCACCGTGGAGGGGCTGTAATGGCACGTACCCGTCCTGAGCCCATGCAAGTCGTAAAGCAACGACGCGATGCGGCTTTGAACGCTATCGTTGATGGTGTGCCCTATATCCGGTTTCTCAATATCAGATTTGACCGGCGCGGGGATGAACTGACCAGCGTGTTGAACTTCGACGAAAAGCTGATCGGAAACCCTTTTCTGCCAGCTTTGCATGGTGGAGTCACAGCGGCCTTTCTTGAAGTGACGGCAGTAATCACCCTGAGTTGGGAGTTTTTCTTTCCCCGGATCGAAAGCGGTGAACTGGATGCAGAAGATATCTTCAAGGATGACACGGTGCGGTTCCCCAAAACGGTGGATTTCACTGTTGACTATCTGCGGTCCGGCTTGCCACGCGATGCATATGCCCGGGCCTTCGTCAGCCGTTCAGGGCGGCGATATGCTTCGGTGCGGGTTGAGGCGTGGCAGGACAATCACGCGCGCCCCTATGCGCAGGCCACAGGGCATTTTCTGATGCCACAACCACCGACCGCCAAAGAGTGACGGCTGTGCAGGATGCTTCGGCACCCATAACGCATAAGCGGGTGCTGAAGATTGCGGTGCCGATTGTGCTGTCGAATGCCACAGTTCCCATTTTGGGGGCCGTGGATACTGGTGTTGTCGGACAAATGGGCCAGGCCGCGCCAATCGGGGCCGTCGGTATGGGCGCCGTCATCCTGTCCGCGATTTATTGGATTTTCGGGTTCCTGCGTATGGGAACCACAGGTTTGGCAGCACAGGCACGCGGGGCAGGGGACACGGCCGAAACTGGCGCTCTTTTGATGCGGGGGCTGCTTTTGGGCGGTGCGGCGGGGCTGTTTTTTGTCCTGACGCAAATCTGGGTGTTCTGGGGCGCGTTTGCCCTGTCGCCAGCCAGCCCCGAAGTTGAGGCATTAACGCGCGACTATCTGGAAATTCGAATCTGGGGGGCTCCGGCGACAATTGCGCTTTATGCGGTGACCGGCTGGCTGATCGCGATCGAACGGACAAAAGGGGTGTTCATCCTGCAAATCTGGATGAACGGCTTGAATATCGTGCTGGACCTTTGGTTTGTGCTGGGACTTGGCTGGGGCGTCGAAGGTGTTGCGATTGCGACATTGATCGCTGAATGGACGGGTCTGGCTTTGGGCCTCTGGCTGTGCCGCAGCGCGTTTGGTGGCAATCAATGGCGCGACTGGCCGCGAATATTCGATCCCGCCCGCCTGCGCCGCATGATGCAGGTGAACAGGGATATCATGATCCGTTCGGTCCTTTTGACCGGCTCGTTTACGACCTTTCTGTTTGTCGGATCAGATCTGGGCGACGTCAACCTGGCGGCCAATCAGGTCTTGTTGCAATTTCTTGAAATCACAGCGTTTGCCCTGGACGGGTTCGCGTTTTCTGCCGAGGCCCTTGTCGGGGGGGCGGTTGGCGCTAGGGATCGGTATCAGGTGCGGCAGGCCTCGGTTATGGCGTCGCTCTGGGGCGTGGGCGGAGCCTTTGTGCTGGGGGCAGTGTTCTTTTTGGCCGGACCTGCGTTGATCGATGTTATGTCCACCTCGGCTGAAGTGCGGGTTGCCGCACGAGAGTATCTGGCCTGGGCAGCATTGGCCCCAGTGATCGGCGTGGCAAGCTGGATGTTCGACGGTATCTACATCGGCGCCACGTGGACTCGTGCAATGCGGCAAGCGATGATCCAATCCGTCGCGATCTATGTCGTGGCGCTGTTTGTTCTTGTCCCGTGGCTGGGCAATCACGGGTTATGGGCGGCCCTGATGGTGCTGAACATTGCCCGGGGCGTCACCTTGGGATGGCGATACCCCAGACTGGAAGCCCAGATCGCCTAGAGCAGGGTCAGCAGATTTTCAGAAGGCCGACCAATAACCGCCTTGCCGCCTGATATCGCCACAGGGCGTTCGATCAAGATCGGATTGGCAGCCATCGCTGCAATCAAGTCATCCTCGGGCGTTGTCTTGGACAGTCCCAGTTCCTTGAAACGCTTTTCGCCGGTCCGCATCATTTCGATGGCAGGAATACCTAAGCTTTGCAGGGTGGCGCGGATGTCTTCTGCCGAAGGCGCATCATCCAGATACTTGCGGATTTCAACCTTTGCGCCGTTTTCCTCTAGCAGAGCAAGCCCGGCTCGGGACTTGGAGCAGCGCGGGTTGTGCCAATATTCGATCACAGCCAATCCTCTCGTTTGCTGCCAACGGCCTGCGCAACAGCTTCAAACCCATCGCGGGCCAATAGATTGTCCAACCCCTGCGCAATGTCAGAGGCAAGGGAAATGCCCCCGAATACCATGGCTGTATAGAACTGAACGGCCGACGCCCCGGCGCAAATCTTTGCATAGGCCTGCTCGGCCGAGCTGATGCCGCCGACGCCGATCAACGGAACCTGCCCGTCTGTCAGCTTGCTCAACTGTGCCAGAACGTGGGTGGATTTTTCAAACAGCGGCGCGCCGGAAAGACCACCAGCCTCGGACTTATGAGGGCTGCTCAGGCCGTCGCGCGACAGTGTCGTATTGGTGGCGATTACGGCGTCTACACCTGTTTCGCGGGCCACGTCGGCAATATCCTGCAGCTCGTCTTCGGTCAGGTCCGGGGCAATCTTCAGGAAAATCGGCAAAGGACATGCCAGTGCGTCACGGGTTTCAATCACGCCGCTTAACAATGCAGTCAGCGCAGCTTTACCCTGCAAATCCCTAAGCTTTTCAGTGTTGGGAGAGGACACGTTCACCGTGGCAAAATCCAGATGCGGGGCGCAATGGGCCAGTACCTTGGCAAAATCGCCCGGACGGTCGTCGCTGTCTTTGTTCGCACCAAGGTTCAGGCCGATTACAGCTTCCTTGGGGCGCTGCGCCAGACGGCCTGCCATAACCTCCATGCCTTCGTTGTTAAAGCCGAACCGGTTGATGGCTGCACTGTCTTCGGTCAGGCGAAACAGGCGCGGCTTTGGGTTGCCGGGCTGGGGGCGCGGCGTGACTGCGCCGACTTCGATAAACCCGAAACCAGCACGGGACAGCGGGGCAAGAACCTCTCCGTTCTTGTCGAAACCGGCGGCCAATCCAACGGGGTTCGGCAGGTCAAGCCCTGCAACTGTTGTACGCAGCCTTGGCGACGTAATCGGTCCCGGTGCCGGGGCCAGCCCAGCCTTCAGGGCTTTGATCGACAGTCCATGAGCGGCTTCCGGGTCCATCCGGTGAAGGGCGGCAAGGCCAATTTTCTCGGTCAGTTTCATCCAAACGACTCTCCGCCCTGTACCGGGGCGCAGCGGATCAGGCGCGAGGTTTCAACCGCTGCCTGGCGGTGCACAACCGCCTTTTGATAGGTCGGGTTCGTAACCATCTCAAGGAAGGCATGTGCAGAAGGGTACCGGGCAATGAAAACGGCATCCCAGCTTTCGTCGCCGGGGCCGATCAGGGTTGTCTGGAACGCACCGCGCCACAGTATTGATGCACCCAAACGGGCGATGATCGGCGCGGTTTCGGTTCCGTAGTTCCGATAGGCCTGCGCGCCGGTCAAGTCAGCCTTCGCCAGATCATGCCCGTCAGGGTATTGCGCCTTGGCCCGGAACTTCACAAGATTCAGCATCTCGATCGGATGGTCGCGGTCGAGGGTCTTGAACGCCTCGAATTGCGCGCGCTCGGGGTCGATATAGGTTGTCATTCCATCTCCTCGGGGAATTGGTGCGCATGTCCATCAAACGGCAGGGGGCGCGACCAGACAACGTCCGTCATGCGGATTTTGCGGTATAGATGGGGGAACAAAGCGCCGCCCCGCGACACCTCCCATTTCAAGTCGCCTCCCATCGCGCCCGCATCGCAGGCCAACAAGGTCAGCCCTGTGACACCCGCAAAGTGCTTGGTCGCGGTTTCAGCAGCCTGCGTCGCGGTCGAGAAATGAACATACCCATCCGAAACGTCGATCGGAGCGCCATCGGATTCGCCGTTGGACTGCAACGCGGCCCATTCATCGGCCCGAAAAATCTTGTAAATCAGCATGGGCTCGTGATGCCCCGCGCGACGGCTAGAATCAAGATGGATTTCCCCCTTTGACTCTTTGAACAGCAGAGCGCACCATCACGCCCAATAACAATAGGGAGTTTCAATATGTTGACCCGTTTCCTGGCTTCGGCTGCTGTTTTGGGCCTGACCGCAGGCATGGCGTTGGCCGAATACAAGCTGACGATCCTGCACACCAACGACATCCACAGCCGCATCGAGTCCATCAACAAATATGATTCAACTTGCGATGCCGAGGATGAAGCAGAAGGCAAATGCTTTGGCGGCGTTGCGCGGTTGAAAACGATCGTGGACGCCCGTCGCGATGCGCTGAGCGGCGAAAACTATCTTTTGCTTGATGCCGGTGACCCCTTCCAAGGTTCGCTGTTCTATACGACCTATAAGGGCGCTGCGGAAGCTGAGTTCATGGAAGCAATCGGCTATGATGTCATGGCGGTTGGAAACCACGAATTTGACGACGGCCCCGAAGGTCTGGCTGCATTTATTGACGTTGTCAGTTTTCCCGTGATCTCGGGGAACCTGGACCTGTCGTCTTCGTCGGAACTGAAAGATCGCATTGATGGGCATGTTGTCCTCGAGCTGGGCGGCCAGAAAATCGGGATCGTCTCAGCACTGGCGACGGACACGGTGGAAACCTCAAGCCCCGGCAAGGACGTAGTGTTTCAGGACGAAATCGAAAGCCTGACCGCTGATGTCGAAGCGCTGAAGGCCGAGGGTGTGAATATCGTCATCGCCCTGACCCATGTGGGTTTGGCCAAGGATATCGAGATTGCCGAAAAAGTTCCGGGGCTGGATCTAGTCGTGGGCGGGCACTCCCATACGCTTTTGTCCAACACGCAAGAGGGCGCGGCTGGGTCTTATCCCGTGATGGTCGGCGACGTTCCGGTCGTTCAGGCCTATGCCTATTCCAAGTATCTCGGCGAGGTTACGCTGACCTTTGATGATGACGGAAACCTTGTATCTGCAGAAGGTGAGCCAATCCTGCTGGATGCCTCGGTAACTCCGGACCCCGATATCGCCGCGCGTGTTGCCGAGATGGGCGCCCCGATCGAGGAAATGAAACAGCGTGTGGTCGCCAGTTCCGCTGAAGCGATTGAAGGAAACCGCGATGTTTGCCGCGTTCAGGAATGCCAAATGGGCAACCTTGTCGCCGACGCGATGTTGGCGCGGGTCGCGGATCAGGGCGCTCAGATCGCGATTGCCAATTCGGGTGGTCTACGGGCCTCAATCAACTCGGGCGATGTGACCATGGGCGAAGTGCTGACGGTTCTGCCGTTCCAGAACACGCTTTCGACCTTTGAGATCAGCGGCCAGGGCGTGATTGATGCTTTGGAAAACGGCGTCAGCCAAGTCGAAGAGGTCAAGGGCCGCTTCCCGCAGGTGGCGGGCATGACCTTCACATGGGACCCGTCAGTGGCACCGAACGAAGGCCGCATCACCGAAGTAATGGTGGCCGATGGCGACGGCTTTAAGCCGATTGACCCCGCCGCGACCTATTTGGTTGTCACGAACAACTATGTCCGCAATGGCGGCGACGGATACAGCATGTTCGAAGGTGACGACAAGAATGCCTACGACTTTGGCCCGGACTTGGCTGATGTGACGGCGGAATACCTTGCAGAAAACGCGCCTTACACGCCTTATCTGGATGGTCGCATCAAGCAGAAGTAACGCGAATTAGATAACAAAAATCAGGCCGCATCAGTCGATGCGGCCTTTTTTGTTTCGGACCCGTTAGCTGAAATCGTATTCCGGCCAAAGTTCTGCGTCGAACCCTTGCAGCATCGGTTGAAGATGCTCTGAAACGTCGCGCCAACCGCCAATGGACTTGGTCGAGATTTTCTTGCGCACTTGGTCGATACTGGCCGTTCTGACCTGTTTGGTGTTCTTTTCCGGGTGCATCATGGTTTCGGACCATTTGATGTCACAGAATTCGGCAACCTGTTGGCTGTACGTCTTGGGATCGGCGACCAGCTTTTCGTAAGGAACTGTCAGAATTCTGTCGCCAAACACAGCGGTCCAATGCGTCATATAGCGACGGTACAGGTTCGCTGTGTGGGCAATTGCTTCAAGGTTTGAGGCATAGCGCATCCCGCCAGCAGGGAACCTTCTGATCCATTTGGACAGACCAACGTCGCGCGGATCGCGCAGCATGTTGATGACTTTGGCATTGGGGAAGGCCGACAGAAGGAAACCCGCGCGCTGAAAGTTGTGCGGCATCTTATCGACAAACGCGGCGGAGTCGTGGGGGATTGGAGGCATCAACTTGCGGAATTCCCGTGCAAATTCCGCCGCCTCTTTTTCGCCGAACCGTTTACCGATTTTCAAATGGGCCTGAGACAGGTCGCCGGTAATCGTAAGCTCTCCGCACCCCGCGATTTCGGGGTCAGAACTCAGCATCATTTCCATCAACGTGGTGCCGGAACGGGGCTGGCCCAGAACGAAAATGGGTTTGGGGGATTCCGAAAGGTCAGCCATGACCGGATCGACCCCAATGGGGAACAGGTCCGTGATCTGCGTCAGCTTTTCTTCTTCTGCCTGGAAATCATACGGGTTTGCTTCGTGCTGGACTGCATTGGCCCGCGCAAATTGAGGAAGCGCGGCGCCCAACCCTTCTGTCTTTGAGATCAGCTCGGCCTTGGCGAATTCCAACTCTGAAAGTTCATGCTCATTTGATTTGCGGGCGGCTTCAACCGCTGGCATCAGGTCTGGCGCGGTTTCCGCGTTCGCCATGGTTGAAAGTTGGAACAGCGTCGCCACATGCCCGGGCTCTTCGGTCAGAATCCGCTGCATAATTTCCTTCGACCCCGCCTTGTCGCCGCTTTGATGCAGGTTAACGGCCATCTGAAACGCAACATTGTGATTTTCAGGGTCCAGCGCATAAGCCCGGGTAATGTCGCGCGCGCTGTCTTCGACAAACGATATGCGCCCATAGGCCCGTGCACGCGTCGACAAAAGACCGGGGTTATCCGGGTCCGAGGCCAGCTTTCTGGAAGTATAGTCGATGATCAGACGCCAGTTGCTTCCCTTTTGCTGGATTTCGTCGATGACGCGGGTCAGTTCCTTGTTGTTGGGGAACTTCTCAAGCTTTTGTTCAGCAAATTCCAGCGCCTTGGGAATTTGACCGGTTTGCATCAGCGCGTTGGCAAGGTTTTCGACAAATTGCGGATCGTCCGGTTTCATCCGCGAGGCTTCGACGAAATGTGGTATCGACTTTCGATACTGCTTCATCTCGGTCAGGACAAAGCCGGAAATGGCGTGAAAATCCGTGTCTTTTGGAAACTTCTTGAGGCCCAACTGTGCTTTTTTCAATGCTTGCTGCAGCTTGCCTGCGTCCAGGGCCGACAGCGCCTTACTTTTCAGGGAACTTGCTGTTTGATTTTGCATATGACCCCGTGAGAACCTGTGCCTGTAGGAAATACTGTTGATGGTTCATTACCCATGTGCGGACGGTTTGCAATAACTCTTCCCAACGACGCTATGGCGCAGCTTTTTGCAGCTCGGCCTGCTAATACGTTGCCTGCCGTGCCCAACTTTAATGTTTGCCCGACAAATCAGGTGCATGTGGTACGGGCCGGAGAAAACGGCCGCACGCTGGACCCTCTGCGATGGGGGTTTCTGCCGCATTGGTACAAGACGGAAACCGCGGGTCCCTCGCTGATCAACGCGCGGGCAGAAACATTTGCCGAGAAGCCCGCCTTTCGTGCAGCTTGCCGCGAGCGGCGGTGCCTGATCGTGGCCACCGGGTTTTACGAATGGACCAAGACGGACCAGGGTGATCGGCTGCCTTGGTACATTCAACGTAATGATGGCGCGCCCATTGCCTTTGCTGGAGTCTGGCAAGATTGGGGGGGCGAGGGCGCGCGGCAAGGGACCTGCGCAATCGTCACAACCCCTGCCAACAAACACCTGAGCGCGATCCATCACCGAATGCCCCTGATACTTGAGCAAAACAACTGGCCCTTGTGGTTGGGTGAAACTGGAAAAGGGGCCGCGCGATTGATGCAACCGGGGGCCGAAGGTGTTCTTAGTTTTCACCGGGTGGATCCGGTGGTGAATTCCAACCGGGCATCTGGTCCTGACCTGATTGAGCCTGTCGATGCGTGATCGCTGTTCTTTCCAAACCGGGCAGGGCGGGTTAGACCGCTGACATGGTTCTGAAATTTTCCAACCTGCCCGAACTCTATGCGCATGGATTTGACACGGTGATCGACGTGCGCAGCCCTGCGGAATTTGCCGAAGATCATTTGCCCGGTGCAATAAACCTGCCGGTGTTGGACAATGAAGAACGCGCAAGGGTCGGCACGATATACGTTCAGCAAGGCCCCTTTCTGGCGCGAAAGCTGGGCGCGGCATTGGTGTTTCGGAACGCGGCTAATCATATCGAACGCAGCCTGTCCCACCACGTAGGAGGGTGGAAGCCCTTGGTTTATTGCTGGCGCGGCGGGCAGAGGTCAGGGTCGTTTACTTGGATGCTGCAGCAAATCGGCTGGCGAGCCGAAGTTGTCGAGGGCGGTTATCGCACCTATCGCAGGTTGGTGAACCATTACCTGTATGATGACCCGTTGCCCCACCGATTGATTGCGCTGGACGGGTATACGGGTACCGCAAAGACCGAATTGCTGGCCAAGCTCGGCGCGTGTGGCGTTCAGGTGCTTGATCTTGAAGGGCTGGCAAATCACCGGGGGTCATTGCTGGGTGAAATGCCCGGAGGACAGCCCAGCCAGAAGGCCTTCGAATCCGCGTTGGCAGCCAGTTTGTGCCTGCTGGATCCCGCCCGTCCGGTGGTGGTGGAAGCGGAGTCTTCGAAAATCGGATCGTTGATCTTGCCTCCAACCATCTGGTCCGCGCTTCGAAACGCGCCCCGTATTCAGATCGCTGCCCCGATTGAGGCACGCTCGGCCTATCTGGTGTCGGCCTATGACGACGTGTTGTCAGATAGTGACCGGTTGCGGGATCGGCTGTCTCCGCTCCGGTTTCACCGGGGCCACGATATTGTGGATGGGTGGTTGTCGTTGATCGACGCAGGCGACAAGAAGGCTCTGACCCGAGCCTTGATGGAGCAGCACTATGACCCGGCTTATGCCAAGTCCAGCCGGGCGCGCAAAGCGCCGGTCATCGCCCATGTCGATGTTCCTAGGTTGGACGACGCGGGACTGGACAGTGCGGCGGCACAGGTCCAACAGGTTTTGGATCAGCTTTGAAGGCGCAGACCGGATGTTTCGGTCATTTGGCCAATGACAACTGCGGGGTATCCCGCCTCACGTAGCGTCGTACAGGTTTGATGAGCGTGATCCGGGGAAACGGCAGCCAATAAGCCCCCGGCGGTTTGCGGGTCGAACAGCAGGTCGATCTTGCCGCCGGAGGGCAATTCGGGCGCCAGCGCGCGATTGTCATTGAACAGCGTGGATCTGACGCCGCCTTCGCTCAGTTCAAGTGCGCCGGTCATGATCGGGATTGCATCGGGGGCAAGGGTTGCCCCGCAGCCTGATGCTTCGCAGATACCCAAAAGGTGCCCTGCGAGGCCAAACCCGGTTACGTCCGTCATGGCATGGGCGTCGGCTAGAATGCGCGAAGCTGCATCCTGCGGCTGGGCCATCTGTTGAAATGCCTTTGTGACCCACGCTCCGTCCGCCGCGCCAGCCATTTCAGCGGCCATCAGAATACCGCTGCCCAATGGTTTGGTCAGGATCAGGGCATCACCGGGGCGTGCACCGGCAAGCGTGATCGGGTCGCGCTCACACAGGCCGGTCAAGGTGAAGCCGATGGTCAATTCGTCCCCCATGGAACTGTGGCCACCTACAATTTCAGCTCCGGCTGAACGGATAACGTCGTTAGCCGTCGTCATGACCTCGACCATCGTGCGGTGCTGCAAGTCCGGGGACATCCGGGGCAAAATGATTGTGGCCGTTGCAGCTTGCGGTGCAGCTCCCATCGCCCAGATATCACCAAGGGCGTGCACGGCGGCGATCCGAGTCATCAGGACCGGGTCGAGTGTGAAACCGCGAAGGTGATCCGATGTCATGACCTGCCGTGCGTTTCCGGTTAGCAGAAGGGCGGCGTCGTCATTGGGCAACGGCGTCACATCTGCGCGGTCGGGTTTGGGCAGGTTGCGCAGGGCGTCCCGCAACGCGCCCCTCCCGATCTTTGCGCCGCACCCCCCGCACATAGGTTTGTCACCGACCGCGCTTTCCATCCCAGCGGCGTGGTCGCGGGGCAGCGCAGGTTGTGTCATCTGAGGCAGGTTGCGGAATTTGTTCATGAATGTCTGGTCGATGTGGTCCTTCCATTTCCACATCAACGCACCACTGAACGAGGTGCCCAGACGTTCGGCCAGCGCGGACTTTCCGCCCAAAGACACCAGTTTCAGGTAGTCCTTTTGCGGGACATACCGGCGCAGTTTTCCCGCGCCAAGGGCTGCGCGCAAGTTATTGAACAGAATGGGGGCTTCTCTTACTGCATAGACGCCTGCCTTGGGTCTTGGGCTTTCGGTCAGATGCGCGCAATCCCCGGCGGCAAAGACAGCCGGGTCACTGGATTGAAGGTGCCCGTCGACCTGAATAAAGCCGTCTTTCAAATCCAGCCCTGTCTGCGCGATCCACTCATGGGCGCGGGCACCGGCGGCACCGGTTACAAAGTTCGCCGGAATCTGACGCCCGTCCTCAAGCAGCACATGATCGTTTGCAATCCGCGTGATGGTCGCGCCTTCGATGACTTCAATGCCAAGGCCGGACATCGAGCGCCTTATCGTCGATGCGGCTTTGACCTGCGTTGCGGTCAGGGCTTGGGCATTGTCGATCAACGTGACCTGCGCGGGTCGGTTTCTGGACTTTAGGGCATGGGCCATTGCCATGACCAATTCGACGCCCGCAATACCGCCGCCAATAACGACCACCGCAGCAGGGCCGCTTTGGTCGACAAAATCGCCCCATTTGGCTGCAAATGGCCCCAGCGATTTGGCTGGGGTCGCGTGTTCGGCGAAGCCCTCAAGTCGTGGCATGTCCGAGGTGATGCCCACGTTGACCGAAGCCACGTCAAACGTGATCGGAGGGCGTCCGGGCACATGCACATGTCGGTCATTCAGGTCAATTCCATCCACGGCCCCTAGAACGATGCGCGCACCTGCGAACCGGGCCAGCTTGACCAGATCGATATTCAGCTCGTGCCTGTCATAATGCCCGGCGACAAACCCCGGCAGCATGCCCGAATACGGTGCGGTCGGGCCGGGGTTGATCACCGTGACCCGAGCGCCCGGCAGCGGGTCCATCCCCCATTTCCGCAGCAGCAGTGCGTGGGTGTGACCGCCGCCAATAAGAACCAGATCGCGGGTCAGGGGCAGCGGAGGTGTATTCATATCGCTAGTTCGCCGTATGGTCCGGTACGTCTTCGACCTGTTCGACGGCGTGGGTGGCCCAAAGCCCGTCCTCGCCCGCGTCTGGCAGGTTCTCGGGTTTTTCATGGCGGTGAATGTGCCACTTTGCAATGAACAGGGCCGTGATCGGGGCTGTCAGGAACAAGAACAACGTGATCAGCAGCTCATGCAGGGACAGATGATTTTCAATCAGAACTGAGTGGATGATCGAAGCCACAAGAACGCCGCCCACCCCCAGAGTCGTAGCTTTGGTCGGCGCATGAAGGCGCGACATCGGGTCTTTCAGTTTGATCATCCCGTAAGAGCCCACGAACCCGAAAATCCCCGAGACGACTAGAAAGAAGGCGATCAAAAACTCGAAAATGAATGCCATGCCGCCCTCACTCGATAATATTGCCGCGCAACATGAAACGCGCGTAAGCCACGGTTGAGACGAAGCCCAGCATGGCAATGATCATGGCGGATTCGAAAAAGATCTCGGTCCCCAGGGATAAGCCATACAGGATCAGAAGGGCGATGGTGTTGATCACCATCGTATCCAACGCCAGCACACGGGTGCCGACGCCGTCTGCTGTGATGATCCGCCAAAGGCACATCATGATGGCGGTTCCGAAGCACGCAAAGGCAAACCAGATGGCGTAGTCGATCATTCGAAAATCTCCTTGAGCCGGCGTTCATAGCGCTGCTTGATTTGATCCCGCACCGCATCGGGGTCGGGGGCGTCCAGGCAATGAACCAAAAGGCAATGACCTTGCGCTGACAGATCGCTGCTGACCGTGCCCGGTGTCATTGTAATGGTGCCGGCCAGAACGGTTATGGCCTCGGGCGTGCGTAGTTCCAGCGGTACGCTGATCCAATTGGGTTGGCGGTCTGCATCGCGTTTGAACAGGATGATCCGGGCGACGGTGACATTGGCCACGACGATATCCCAAAGTACGACCAGAATATACTCTACGACCATAGGCCAATTCCGCAGTTTCGGGCGATCCGGCCAGTAGGGTTGCGTGACGAATGGGATGATGATCCCTAAAATCAGGCCGAAGACCAACGAGTTCAGCGAAGGTTCGTTCGCCAGCAGAACCCACACAACCGTCAAAAGAAACGTCAGATGAGGGTGCGGAAATATCCGGTGCAGGAGTCTTATCATTCTTCGCCTCCCAAAACGGCTGAGATATAGTCTTCCGGGGTAAACAACTGCTGGGCCGTGCTGCTGGCGTATTGCAATGCAGGACCAGCGAATAACGTCAGCATGACAAGGCCAAGAACAAGCGTAAAGACGGCAGTGAAGGCAAGACCGGGTTGCGGTTCTGGCGCCGGAACTGCGTCAACCCCGTCTTCGTTTTCTTGGTCCGCTTCTGGGTTGTGCTGGGCGCCATGACTTTTCCAAAAGATCAGCGACCCGGCCCGCGCCAGCCCGACAATCGTGACGAATGAGCCGATCAGGATTACGGCCCAGATTGCGTTTGCGTCCCGTGCATCCCGCGCGGCGTCCAGAACCAACAATTTGCCGACAAAGCCGGATAGCGGCGGCATCCCTGCCAACGCGATGGCCCCGACAAAGAACAGGGCTGAAATCAACCCGCTCTGCGGCATTGGGCGCGTGGGGGCAATCGCTCCGCCACGACGTTCCATCACCAGATCCGCTACCAGGAACAGCAGGGCGGTCGCTAGGGTCGAATGGTAGATATAGTACAGCGCCGCAGTTGTAGCGGTTTCTGTGAACAGCGAAATGGCAACCAGCAGCGTTCCCATCGATGCGATGGCGCAAAAGGCCACCATCCGCGCGATATGCTGCGCGCCAAGGATGCCGATCGTGCCCACCGCAAGCGTCACCAGAGCAGCCGGTTGTAGCCATGCGCCTACCAGTCCTTGCGTCGCTTCTACCTCGGGGCCGAAGCCCAGCGTGTACATCCGCAGGATCGAATAGGCCCCGACCTTGGTCATGATGGCAAACAGTGCTGCGACAGGCAGAGGGGCGTTCGCGTAGCTGGCGGGTAGCCAGAAATGCAGAGGCAATACCGCGGCCTTGATACAGAACACCAACAGCAACAGCACCGCGCCGACCCGCAGCAGGGCCGTGTCGTCGGCCGGTAGCTCGGCCACGCGTACAGCCATGTCCGCCATGTTTAGCGTACCGGTCACAGCATAAAGCGTTCCCAGTGCGAACAGGAACAGGGTTGATCCCAGCAGGTTATAAGCGACGTATTGCACGCCTGCCTTCAGACGCACCGCCCCGCCGCCATGGGTCATCAGGCCGTAAGAGGCGATCAGCAGAACCTCGAAGAAAACAAACAGGTTGAAGGCGTCGCCAGTCAGGAATGCGCCGCACACACCCATCAATTGAAAGTGGAACAAGGCATGGAAATGTTTGCCCCGGTCGTCCCAGCCCGAGGCGATGGCATACAGCACAATCGGCAGCGCCAGCAGGGCGGTCAGCAGTACCATCATGGCCGACAGTCGGTCCAGAACCAGAACAATACCGAACGGCGCGGGCCAGTCGCCCAGTTCATAAACCTGAATGTCTCCTCCCGCCGCCTGTGCAGTAATGGTCAGGGCAATCCCCAGCAGACCAACAACCCCGGCGACCGAGAAGATGCGTTGCAGGTCCAGATGATACCGCAGGACCATGATAATAAACGGGGCCAGAATCGCAGGAAGGACGACCGGCGCTACGATCCAGTGGTTCATGCGTCTTCTCCCGGCGCATCCACGCTGTCTTGCGCGGTCATGTCGATGTGGTCATCTCTGGACGACAGGTACGCCGACAATGAGATCATGACGATCACCGCCGTCATCCCGAACGAGATCACGATGGCCGTCAGAACCAGCGCCTGTGGCAGCGGATCGGTATAGGGAACGTCTTCGTATTTGTTCAGGACAGCAGGAGCGTTCAGCGCCAGCCGTCCGGTGGCGAACAGGAATACATTCACGGCGTAGGTCAGCAAGGACAGGCCCAGAATAACCGGAAAGGTTCTACGGCGCAGGATCAGGAAAATCCCGGCGGCGGTCATGATGCCAACGGCTGAGGCGACAAGCGCTTCCATCAGGCTTGCTCCTTTTCTTGTTCTTCTTCCGGGGGATTATCCCGCAGCGGGTTGATATCCATCGGGAATTCCTGCGCCATTCCGGGCTGCCAGGCAAACCGTGACAGACTGTCCAAAGCCAGCATGACAGCGCCCAGAACCGCCAGGAAAACGCCTGTGTCGAAAAGCATCGCCGTGGCCCATTCGAACTCTTCCAGCGGTGGCCAGTGCAGATAGCCGAAGTCGCTGGTCAGGAAGGGGCGTTCGTTGAACCACGCACCCAGACCCGTTGCGGCTGCGATCAGGACACCCCAGCCGATTGTGCCGTGATAATAGAACCGCTGCCGTTCAATGGCCCAAGTGTATCCGCTGGCCATGTATTGCATCAGGTAGGCGATGGCGACGATCAGTCCGGCGATAAAGCCGCCTCCGGGCTGGTTGTGGCCGCGGAAAAAGATATAGGCCCCCACCATCAACGCAATTGGCATCATCATGCGCGTCACGACCACCATCATGAGAGGGTGTAAATCACCCGATTGTGGCCAGTGCGGTTTGCGGTTCAGCAGATAGCTGCGGACATTCGTCCCCAATACGGATTCTGTCAGCGCAAAGATGATCAGGGCAGCAATCCCCAGCACAATGATTTCACCAAAGGTATCAAAACCCCGGAAGTCGACCAGAATCACGTTGACGACGTTGGTGCCTCCGCCTCCTTTGTACGAGTTGGCAAGGTGGAACTCGGAAATGGTTGGAAACGCAAAGTCACGCAGCATGAGCGCATAGATCAACGCGCCAGTACCCAGCCCTGCGACGACTGAAATAGCCGCGTCCCGCCAACGCCGCGTTGCGCTGCTGTCCCATGGTGTATCCGTAGGCAGAAAGTTCAGCGACAGCAGCAGAAGGATCATGGTCACCACTTCGACCGAGATCTGCGTCAGGGCCAAATCCGGAGCCGAGAGGTAGTTGAACGCCATTGAAACGATCAGTCCAACGACTCCAATCAGGACCAGCGACAGCAACCGGTTACGGTGGAACCACATAATCGCCAGCGTCGCACCCACCAGACAGATCCAACCGATGAACGGAATGAGTGGCGCAGGCAGGGCTTCGCGTGTCGCGACCCCCAGCGACCCGGTCGAATACGCATAGTATCCCAGTCCGAGCGTGAAGGCGATCAGGATTATGGCGTACCGGCTGATCACACCATTATGCAGCGCGTCTGTGACCCACCTGCTGAACACCGTGAATGCGCCAATGACATAGTCAAAGATCGCTTTGGCCTCGGGGCGGGGAAGGGCGTTCCAAAGCTGCTCGCCCCGGCGGTGAAGGGCCAGCAGGAACAGACCGCCCAGCGTTGCAACAACGGACATGTAAAGCGCAGGCGTAAAGCCGTGCCACAGCTTTAGCGAGTAGTAGGGCAGTTTCTCGCCACCAATCACCGCGCTGGATACAACGGCGACCAGTGGCCCTACAATGGCCGCAGAATACAGGCCAATCAGCACAACAAGCACCACAAGGAAAGCCGGGGCCAGCCATAGCCCGACCGGAGGATCATGTGGATGGGCCGGGTAATCGCTCCGCTGTGGGCCAAGAAACACATGGCTGACGAAGCGGAATGAATATGCGGCAGAAAACAGCGCCGCCAGCAAAGCAAGACCCGGCACCAGGTAGTGTGAGTTCAACCAAGTGGTGTGAACGGTTTCTTCCAGCATCATCTCCTTGGACAAGAAGCCGTTCAGGGGCGGTAGCCCTGCCATTGACAGTGCTGCAATCGCTCCGATGGTGAAGGTTATCGGCATAAGCTTTCGCAGACCGCCAAGCCGCTTGATGTCGCGGGTTCCCGTCTCGTGATCGACAATGCCTGCGGTCATGAATAGCGCGGCCTTGAAGGTCGCGTGGTTGATGATGTGGAACACGGCTGCGACGGCTGCGAACTTGGTGCCAAAGCCCAGCAACATCGTCACCAGCCCCAGATGTGACACCGTTGAAAACGCCAGCAGCGCCTTCAGGTCATCTTTGAACAGAGCGATGCAGGCACCGATCAGCATCGTGACCAACCCTGTTGTCGCGACAATATAGAACCACGCATCTGTTCCGGCCAGAACCGGCCACATTCGCGCCATCAGGAAAAGCCCGGCCTTCACCATTGTGGCAGAGTGCAGGTAAGCCGAAACCGGTGTCGGTGCAGCCATCGCATGGGGCAACCAGAAGTGAAACGGGAATTGGGCCGACTTGGTGAAACACCCCAACAGGATCAGGATCAGCGCAGGCAGATAGTGCGGCGACGACTGGATCAGTTCTTTGTTCTGAAGAATGACGCTCAGGTCGTAGGAGCCGACGATATTGCCAAGGATCAGCATCCCCGCGATCATGGCGAGCCCGCCTGACCCCGTTACCGCCAGTGCCATTCTGGCCCCTTGGCGCCCTTCGGGAAGGTGTTTCCAATAGCCGATCAGTAAGAATGAGCTCAGCGACGTAAGTTCCCAGAAAATAAGTAGAAGAAGGATGTTGTCCGACAAAACGATACCGACCATCGCGCCCTGAAACAGCAGCAGGTACGTGTAGAACTGCCCCATCGGATCTTCGCGTGACAGGTAGAACCGGGCGTAGAGAATGATCAGCAGACCGATGCCCAGGATCAGCAGGGCAAACAGAAAACCAAGACCGTCCAGCATGAAATTGGCGTTCAGCCCAAGGCTGGGAATCCAATCAAACCGAGCGGTCACGACATCCCCCCGCATGACCGACGGGATGTGGATGAGCAAACCCATCAAGGCCAGAAACGTGGTCAGCCCCGCGGCGGATGCAGCTGCGTTTCGTCCCGCCCTGATAAGAAGGGCTGGAAACACAGCGCCGAGAAAGGGAAGGGCCGCGATGAGGAATAGGGACAAGTGCGATACTCCGGTCTGGGCGGTCAAAATTAGTACTGATTTTGTAAGGAAATATTTCCGACTGTCCAGCTATTGCAAGTTTTGCACTTTGTCCTACCCCTGCATTCAGGGCGAAGTTTTGTGCGGGAAAATGACGCGATCTTGATTGGCGCGTCTATTTTCGGCGCGGAATTGAAACTGGGACTGTGATAAACCCGTCTTGCCGGTTTAGGAGTATGCGACGTGGCAGGTGAAACAGCTAGAACACGCAGATGGGTCGTGCTTGGCACGGTCGGCGTCGTGGCAATAGGGTTGGCGGTCCGCGAATACCGGCTGATCCCTCCTGTTTACGCGGGTGGGCAGCTTGGGGTTCGGGACGCGCACCAACAGGCTGTATCAGGTGAGATATTGTTGCTTGATATCCGCACGCCACGGGAATGGGCGGCGACAGGCGTCGGAGAAGGGGCGGCAACGCTGGACATGCGCCGGGAGGATTTTGTCGAGGTGTTGGATCAATTGACCGACGGCGACAAGACCACGGCAATCGCTTTGATCTGCGCGCGTGGTGTCCGGTCAGCCCGGCTGAGTAACCGCCTAAGTGAGGCCGGGTTTGAGAAAATTATCGACGTTCCCGAAGGTATGCTTGGGTCCGCTGCGGGTCCGGGCTGGCTGCGTACGGGCCTGCCTTTGGTTGACTACGAAAAGGAATAGCTATGATCCGAACGGTGACATTGGCACTTGGCCTTTCGCTTGCGGGTCAGACCGGCCTTGCCGCCTGTGCTGATCAGGACGGGATGTGCGAAACGGCCTCGGGTGAGTACCACATCGAACTGCCACAGGCCGAAAACCCGCCGCTGGTGGTTTTTCTGCACGGCTATGGCGGCACCGCAACGGGGACTTTGAAAAACCGTAGGATGGTCGACCCTCTACTGGCCCGAGGCTATGCGGTCATGGCCCCCGAAGGGTCAGAGCGAAACGGACGCCAAAGCTGGAATTTTTTCCCCGGATGGGAAGGCAGGGACGAGACCGCATTCCTGACCGAAGTGGTGCAGGACGCCTCGGACCGGTTTGGTGTTGATGCCGACCGCGTGGTTCTGGGTGGGTTTTCGGCCGGGGCCTTCATGGTCTACTATCTGGCATGCGCCGCGCCCGAGACATTCTCGGCCTATGTGCCGGTATCCGGCGGGTTTTGGCGGCCCCATCCCCAAAGCTGCGAGGGAGCGGTGCGCCTGTTTCACACGCATGGCTGGACCGACAATGTCGTCCCGCTGGAAGGCCGCATCCTTGGTGGAGGCCGCTTTCATCAGGGCGATATTTTTGCCGGGTTGGAAATATGGCGCGTAGCCAACGAATGCGCAGACACCAAGCCAACCGGTTTTTCCACAACCGGCCAATTCATGCGCCGTCACTGGAGTGGTTGCGCCGATGGCAGCGCGTTGGAATTCGCGCTTTTCCCCGGGGGGCACAATGTGCCAAAGGGGTGGTCCGATATGATGGTTGATTGGTATGAAGGCCTGCCGGGAGGCTGATCAAAGCCCATTACTCGGCAGGTGTCATGACGCCCTTGCCCTCGATCAGACGCTTCAATTCATCCCGGTGTCGACGGGCCGACCGGGTGATTGCGGGTTCCTGAATGTCCTCTTTCATACCGACCATACGGCGCGCGGGTGCAGATGAAACACCGCTGAGCGCCGATAACGGAATGGCAAACGCCAGGCTAATGGCAATTGGAGCCAGCCAGATCGACACGAGGCCCGACAGAATGCCAACACTCAGGGCGACGCCGCTGATGGTTTCCAGCGCATGGCACAGGATCAATGTACGCAACCCATAGCTGCCGCCATCGCGCGCCTGTGGGGACCAGCCTTTTTGCACACCAAACGCTGTACGGAAAACGGCGATCATCTGCTGCACCATAAGGATCGGAGCATAGAGGATGGACAGGACCACCTCGGCCAGAAAAGAGGTCAGGAACTTGGAACCGCCACCAAACTCGGAATAGCGCATACCGCTTAGGGGCAGTGCCAGAACGCCAAGCACTTTGGGGGCCAGTAGCATGGCGTACATGACCAAGATAATCAGGACGTGACGGGTTTCCGACATTTCAGGCCACTGCGGGAACAGAGGGTTATCGGGGCTGAAATAATGCAGAACCGACGCGTCTTCGCCCTGACCGATAAGCGCCCACATGACCAGTAACGCGAACCAAAGCGGTGACATCAGGTATCCAACAGCACCGTGGAACATGTGGAACCGCGATACGGCCCGGAACCCGGCAGAATCCAACAATTTCAGGTGCTGCAGGTTGCCCTGGCACCAGCGCCTGTCCCGCAATGCGTGATCAATCAGCGTCGGCGGGGTTTCTTCGTAAGATCCACGGATGCGCGGCAGGAACCGCACGCCCCATCCGGCGCGGCGCATTAGCCCAGCCTCGACGAAGTCGTGGCTCATGATCAGCTTTTCCTGACCGCTGAGCGTCCGTAGTTTTGGCAGACCCGCACAATTGGCAAAAGCCTTGGTGCGGATAATGGCGTTGTGACCCCAATAGTTGCCCTCTTGCCCGCACCAGCGGGCCAGCCCTTCGGCAAAGGCGATACCGTAAACCCCATTGGCGAATTGCTGCATGCGGGCAAAAACCGACTGCGCGCCGATCAATTGAGGATAGCTCTGGATCAGGCCCGCGCCGGGGTCGCGCGCCAACGAGTCGGTCAGGCGCAGGATTGCCTGGCCCGTCATCAGGCTGTCTGCGTCCAGCACCAGCATCGCGTCCCAATCAGCACCCCAGCGACTGACCCAATCGGCAATGTTTCCGACCTTGCGGTCCGTGTTCTGTTCACGCCGACGGTAATAGAGTTCCAACCCCGGCGCGAGCGTGGTGCGCAACGCTTCGATACTGGCTTGTTCCTGCGCGGCAATTTCGGGATCGCGGGTGTCGGACAAGATGAACATGCCATAGTGATGCTGACCACCTTGCGCGCGCAGGTCTTCCAGCATCGTCCGGGCATTCCCCAGAACATTCCACGGAACCTCGTTATAGACAGGCATCAGCAGAGCAACGCGCAGCGGCTGCGCGCGATCTTGCCGTTGCGGCGGTTCTTGCCGGGACAGCGACACCATGCCCAGCAATACAGTGCAGACCGTGAAAGCGATCCAGAAGAAATTAAAGGAAATTAGGGTTAGAAGGATACCTTCCACCAGATTGATCCCTTCGGCCGCAAACCAGTCCGCCATCACCCATAGCAAGCCCAGCGTCGCAACCATTGCGGGCGAGAACACAAGCGCACGCCAGAAGCCAGCCGAAGGACGCTGGCCGCCCGGGACTTGTGCATCGCGGAACCCTGCGCGGAAATTCTGCGCTAGCATCGCCAAAGGGGTCTCAGGCGGCATGATATGCAAATCGCTGCTCATATGGTCCAACGGTACAGCCAGACCTCTGAGGCCGGTTGTTTGTCTTTCATCAATTGCGCACGCAGTTCGACGTGGTTGCGTTCACCGGGTTGGAACGAGAATGCCAGCCGCAACCCACCCGTATCGGGGTTACGCTGCAATACACCATCCGAGGTTTCGGCATGGGGCGAGTCCACGAAGATGGTCATCGCCTCGGGATCATCGAACAACTCGCTTGGCTCAAAGTCGATGACAGCCAGACGTCCGTCGCCAAAGGTGTTGTCCCCCATCGCCGTGTTGATCACGCGCGGCATTGGGGTCCGCTGTGGTTCTTCGCCCCAGATCAGGCGATAGGACAGGTCGACCTGACTGCCTGCCGTGTACGGCTCCATTGGCCGCCAATAGGCTACGATGTTGTCATAAATCTCTTGATCGGCCGGAATTTCAACCAGCGTCACCGTGCCCTTGCCCCAGTCGCCGTTTGGTTCAACCCACAGGCTGGGACGTTTGTGGTAATTGGCCTCAAGATCGGCATAGTCCGAGAATTCCCGCTTGCGCTGCATCAGGCCGAAACCACGCGGGTTCATGTCGACGAAAGAGGAAATCTGCAAACGGGTAGGGTTGGCCAATGGCCGCCACAGTACCTCGCCGGCGCCGTTGCGGATCAATAGCCCGTCGCTGTCGTGGACGGCGGGGCGGAAGTCGTCAAAGCGGCTGTGGTTGGTTTGATCGAACAGGAACATCGACGTGCCCGGTGCGATCCCTACATGAGTCAGGTCCTCGCGCGGGAACAGCGTAGCTTCGACATCCATCACGCAATCCGCACCGGCGGTGACGTTGAACCGATAGGCACCGGTCAGGCTGGGGCTGTCCATCAGGGCGTGCACAACCATGTTGCGCTGGCCGGGTTCAGGGCGTTCCAGCCAAAAGCGGATGAATTCCGGGAACTCCTCGCCGTCCGGGTCGCCGGTTTTCAGGGCAAGGCCACGCGCGGACAGGCCGTAAACCTCGTGCAGGCCAATGGCGCGAAAATAGCTGGCCCCTTGCCAGACGCAGAACTCGTCTGTCTCGCCGGGGCGGTGCATTTCGGTCCGCAGGCGCAGGCCAGAAAAGCCCAGCGTATCGTCGATGGGCAGTTGTGGCACGTCTTCGGACTTGTCGAACATCGACAGGTCAAAAGCGACCGGCGTGGCCATGCCATCCTCGACCGTGGCCACTTTGACAGTGCGGGGGAAGTAAAGGCCGGGTGTGAAGAAATCGACGTTAAACGGCGTTTCGGTTTCGTACCACAGCGCGCGATCTAGACGGAACCGGATCGAGCGGTATTGCTGATAGGTCAGGTCCTGCCATTCCTGCGGGACCATTTCCCGTTCCGCAAATGGCCGACTGGCCAGATCGCGGGCAAGCGCGATCACGTCTTCGCGCTGAAATGGAACTTCACCACCTACCGCAAAGGTCGCCGGGGCGATTGCAAGCGCCGAGGTTGAGGCCAGAAATGCGCGACGTGTGAAATTCATTTTTTCGACTTCCAAGGTTGTGACTTAAACCAGGCGGCCGTGTAAGCGACGCCGATGATCATGGCAAAGCCAATCATGTTTGCGGCAAACACGCTGGCAACATCCCGCCCACTCAGGTCCAGTCCGACGCCGATAAGTCGTGCTGCTGCCATTGAAAATACAAAGACAGCCAGTGACTGCTGCCCAACTTTGGTGATGACGGTCAACAGGAACTGCCAGACCCGCGCGGCAGCTCCGTGCCCGGTCGCGATCAGGCGGTGACCATGCTCACCGGCGACGACCCAGCCCAGATAGGCTAGCGACAGGAAGTGAATGTAACGGAAGAGGCCGAATTCCGTTTTGTCGCGGAATTCCTTGGTGACGGGCCAGACTTTGCGGATTTCGTTGGCAAGGTCAGGGGCTGCCGCATTGATCCACATAAACACTTTCCAGGACCCGAAAG
The DNA here is from genome assembly GCF_056780525.1 of Ruegeria sp. S263. NCBI lineage: Bacteria > Pseudomonadati > Pseudomonadota > Alphaproteobacteria > Rhodobacterales > Roseobacteraceae > Ruegeria > Ruegeria sp. S263. The sequence continues at coordinate 1,450,674 of NZ_CM165558.1, forward strand.
GCATTGACAGGATCAGGAATAGCGCCGCTGCCCAGATCAACGTTTTCGACACAGGCGGGGCAGGAATCCAGCCTCGCATGAAGGCAAAGCCAGTGAAGAACAGCAACTGCCATCCAAAGGGGTTGAAAAACCACTCCCGTTCCGACCACGGTTCGGCGGGCAGGGCCAGCGCACCCGTCTGTGCAATGAGCCAGATCGCTATGGACGTGGCGGCAACGGCCCAAAATCCAACCCGATACAAGCCCATGAACACGGGCATAAGGGCCAGAACCACTAGATACATCGGCAGAATGTCAAAGTAGTTCGGCACGTAAGTCAGCGTGAACAACCCTACCATTTGCGGGGCCGGGTCATTGAAGAAATGCTGCAGGTTCAGGGACGAGATGTAGGTTTTCTCGAAAAGCCCGGTCTGATCCAGTGCAGCCATCGACATGGCCACGAAGAAGAACAGGCAGATATGCGCCCAGTATACCTGCCAGATGCGGAAGGCGACACGCGCCGTGCCCATCCACCAGCCTTTGCGCAAAAAAGCACCGCCAAATGCGATGGCCGAGGCCATGCCCGAGCAGAACACAAAAATCTCGGTTGCGTCCGAGAACCCGAACCGCGCGGGAATCCACTTGGCCCAGGGGTCGTTTGGGATATGGGCGATCAGGATGATAAACATCGCGATGCCGCGATAGAAATCCAGGCGCGGGTCGCGCACGCGGGCAGGGGCGGCTGCTTTGGCCGCCACAGGCGCAAAATCAGAAGCGGGCGATGCTGTCGCCATACGTGTTCTGTCCTTCTTTGGTCTTTTGTTTTTGTTATTCAGCCGGAACGCTTTGTGCATCCCGATCATCGCGGGCCGCGTCGATCAGTGCGCGGCGCGCAAGGGCGTAATTGTCCTCGCCACCGGCCCGTTTTGCGCGGCGGTCATCCAGAATGCGCTCGACTGCATCTAGACGCCCGGCGCGCAGGCCGGAATCAATTGTGATGCGCTCGAATACATCACGTTGCGCGTGACTGCCACCTGCCAGTTGCATTCCGTCACGTGCATTGGACAGGAAATCAAAGGCTTGACCATAAAGCCCCTCGCCGAAGGCTTCCAGCCCCTTGGCCGCCGCGATCCCCGGATCGGACATGCGGATCGGGGTGTCACCCTGATTGCGCTGGGCGTCTTTCTGGATGCGTTGCAGCATCTTGCCGGTGGCCTCGGGGCGCTTGTCGCCAGTGAGGGCCAGCAAATAGTGCAGATCGGCGAAGATCAGGCAACCATCCTCGGTGCGCGCGGCGCTGAGATCGGCCAGTTCTTCCCAGCGGTTGCCAACATTGACGCCCTCAAGCTCAAGCCGGGATAGCAGAGAGGTGGCGTTCGAGATGTCGCGGTAGTCGTCGGTTTTGTCCTGACGGATATAGTTGTCATACAACTCCATCACCTGATCGACCTGACCCAAATCCAGATGCATCAGCGCCTTGTGCCACCAGACGTGGTAGCGGAAGTTGTTGCAATGGGTCCAGGCGTCCTCGCGTCCGGCCAACCAGTCCAGACCCAGTTGTGCATTGCCTGTCATCTCATGCACATGTGCGACGGCGTGCAGGCCCCATGCATCGTCGGAGGCCATCCACAAGGCCTGACGACCTGCGATCTCGGCTTTTTCATAGGCGCCCGTTTCTTCCAGCGCGAAAGAGTGGCAGCCCAGCAGATAGCCGCGCCCCGCGTGATCAGGTTCATACGCGGGCATCACTCTTTCGATGGATCGGCGCATCCCGGCGGAGTCACCTAAAACAAACCGGGTGGCATGGCTGAGCTTCATTGCAAGCGTATCTTGCGGATGCGCGCGCAGGATGTCCTCGAACTTCTGCACAGCGTGCGAAGGCAGATCGGACAGGTAAAGCTCCAATGCATCAACATACAGACGTTCGCGGTCTGTGACTGGCTGACGCTCCATCGCGGCTTTTGCAGAGAACAGCGCGTCGGTTGCAACAGGCATCATCTCGCGCCGCCCCAAGAGGACCATGAACAAGCCTTTGACCGCGTGACCCAGCGCAAAGTCGGGCTCAAGTTCCAGGACAGCGACCAGGTGCTGCGGGGTGACCGCCGCGTGCGCCATAAATCCTAGCAGCACCCCGTTCCATGCTTCGACGCTTGTCGGGTGGCTCAGAGTGTTCATCTGTCCGAAAACGTCTTGTTTCATGCTCGTGGTCCGATCCAGTTTTGAATATGTTGCTCTATTCGACTTACCAGAGACTCTAGCGGCGTCGTATCAGTATCGACCAACCTCTCGAATTGGTGAAAGGCTGTGTGCCTAAAACGTGAAAAAAACCGCCGATTCAACGGCATGTTTCAGCAACATGCCGCCTAATTCGGCGTTCTGTTTCAATCTTTGAACGGATTTTCAGCGTTCAGAACATCCTGTGTGTCCGCCCCAAAGACCGGGGGAGCGGCACGATATGTAACCGGCGTGCGCGAGAAATTGAGCGGATTTCCGATCAGTTTCACTTCGGCTGGATCGGCCTGCATTGCAATCTGCATTTGCCGCGCCGCGACCTGTTCGGTGTCAAAAACCTGATCCATTGTCTGCACGGGGCCGACGGGCACTTTGCGGTTTTCAAGCTCGGATATCACCGTTTCAGTATCAAGGGATCGAACGGCGGGGCGAAGTATTGCGTTCAGCGCATCCCGGTTTTCAAGACGCGAAGGGTTCGTGGCAAACCTCGCGTCATCGGCCAGTTCGGGGCGCTCGACAAAGTCGCAGAAACGCCTGAACTGGCTGTCATTCCCGACTGCCAGAATGACGTGGCCGTCTGACGTTTCATAGACATCATAAGGCACGATATTTGGGTGGCCGTTTCCGCGCCGCTGCGGAACGTCGCCAGAGGTCAGGTAGTTGACCCCTTCATTGATCAGCCACGCAATCTGAGCATCCACAAGCGCAAGGTCGATCTGCTGGCCTTCTCCGGTTAAGTCTCGGTGACGCAGCGCGGCCAGAATGCCAACAGTTGCGTACATCCCGCACATGACATCCGCGATGCCCACACCCACTTTCATCGGAGCGCCCTCGGGATCACCTGTCAGGGACATGATGCCGCCGTAGCCTTGCGCCATTAGGTCATAGCCGGGTTTTGACGAATTGGGGCCCGTCTGCCCATAACCCGAAATGGAACAATAGACGAGGCCGGGAAGATCTTTGGACAACGCCTTGTAATCCAAGCCGTATTTTGCCAGCCCCCCGGGTTTGAAGTTCTCGATCAGGATATCCGCATATGAGGCCAGTCTTTTGATCTCGGCCTGACCCTCGGCTGTTGCGATGTCTATGGCGACGGATTTCTTGTTGCGGTTGGCCGACATGAAATACGCGCTCAGGTCCGAGGGGTTTCCATCGGCGTCCGCCACATAGGGCGGCCCCCATTGGCGCGTGTCGTCGCCCTTGGTTGCTGGGTTTTCGATCTTGATCACGTTGGCGCCCAGATCCCCCAGAAGCTGAGTGCAAGTCGGCCCTGCAAGGATGCGGGACAGGTCCAATACCTTTACGCCTTTCAGCGGGCCTTCAGATACGGCCATCATAGCCTCCACGGTCAATTTCTGCGGCAATCACAGTGAATGTGTCAGATTTCATCGCCGCGTCCAGTGCTGCGCGCAATTCGGAACGTGTGCGAACCGTGTGGCCGCTGCCGCCAAATGCGCGGCCCATTGCCGCAAAATCGTGTCGGTCGAAGTCCACACCTTTGTTTCCCATCTGACGTTGCCGCTGTTTCAACTCGATCAGGGCAAGGCTTGCGTCCACGAAGATCAGAAAAATGGGGTTACCGCCCATTTCGGCGGCGGTCGAAAGCTCTCCGGCGACCATCAGGAATCCGGCGTCCCCCGAAAAGCTGATCACGGGGCGGTCGGGCTCTGCCAGTTTTAGACCGATCGCCATCGGCACGGCGCACCCCATCGTGCAAAGGGCCGAAGATTGGATCAACCCGCGTTCCTCGGAACATTCCCACATCTGGCTGAGAAGGATTCGATGGGCCCCGCTATCTGCCGTGGCTAGTGTTTCCGGTGGCAGTGCAGCGCGTGTTTCAGCGATAACGGCTGCCGGTCCCCACTCATCATCAGCCGGAAAGGCCTGTAACAATGTAGACTTGACCTTGTCCGGTTCACCGCCGGGCCAGGTTTTGCGGGCGGGGTTGCCCTTGGCAATCGCTTCAAGTGTCGCGCCTGTATCGGCCACCAAATTCAACCCGGCCTGATGCATGTAGTGGTCATTAACCACGGCCGAGATATCAATGACCCGCTTTTCATCTGGGTCCCAAATCTCGCGCCAGCCGGGGCGCATTTCGATTGGGTCATAGCCCAGACACAAAACCAGATCAGCCTGTTCAACCAACGGCACCAGATGCTTGTCGGCCAACGGTGACAGACCCGCGCCACCCAAGCACAGGGGGTGATCTTCGGGGACGACGCCCTTGGCCTTGTAGGTGGTGACGAATGGAATGTCGAAATGTTCCAGAAACGCCTGCACGACGTTGCGCGAGTCATCGTAAAGAACATCAAGCCCGACAATGGCAATGGGGCGTTCGGCCTCGGTGACCCAGCGGCGGGCTTTCTCAATGCAATTCCCTTCGGGCGCGACCGCACCGGGTTTGGTAAGTCGGCGGCGTTTTACGCCCGATACGCGTGTATCCGCGACCGAGATGGGCACATCAATATGCACCGGACCGGGGCGGGGCTGGTTGGCCAGCGAGACGGCCTTGTCCGCAATGATATCCGCGCCCTTTGCGGTGAGCGTAAAGGTCCCCTTGGTGATCGAGTGATAGACCTGCGCGTGATCCATGACCTGATGGGTATAGGTCAGCGCCTCATCCGCGTCGACGCACCCGGTCAGAACGATCATGGGCACCCTGTCCTGCAAGGCGTTGGCAACCACATTGATCCCGTTCATCGCTCCGGGGCCGAGTGTTGCGACAAGAATTGCAGGCGCGCCGTCGCGGTGATGCACAGCCTCAGCCATGAATCCTGCTGCGTTTTCGTGTTTGGTCAGGTGAAAGGTGATCCCGGCCTGTTCCAGCGCGTCCACCAGTGTCAGGACTTCGCCGCCCGGCATGCCAAAGGCGTGGCGGCACCCGGCCTCATAAAGACGTTCGGCCAGAAGGTCCGCAGCGCGGGGCGAAAGGTCCTGCATCAGTCGTGCTCCGAAAATATGTTTCAAAGCAGATTGCGGAGGACGGCCCCGGACGCAAGGCGGATCACGCCAGTGTGACTATTTGACTGCGGTTTCGGCTATGGACTGAAACTTTGTATCCAGATCAGCCGCGATGTTTCGCAACGGTTCGCCGCCTTCCAGCAGATAGGGTGAAAAAACAAAGCTGGGTGTCTTGTAGGACAAAGTGGCGGTGCCATCGGGGTTTTCTGTCACATAGAACCGGATCGGGGCCTCGATCATCGCGTTCACTGACGTTTCAAGAACGCGTACCGCGTAATCATTGTTAAAGACACCAATGACCCGGTTGCCGGGAATGGTGATCCCACGTGCTGCGGCAGCCTGTGTCGGCCCGGCCTGAGTGACCAGGATCAACCCGTTTTCCTTCACGGCGGCTTTTGTGTCTGTCAGCAGGTCCTCGTAGGATTTCTGCGTTGGATAAACGGCCCATCCTGACGGCGCGTCGTCTGCCCAGGCAGGCAAGGCCAAGAACCCCAACGCAAACAAAGCAGCTTTCATAATAAGTCTCCTACGAAATACCCGAACGCGTCTTGCAAGAAATAGAACAGGCTTCGGTCGCAATACTGCGCGCATTCCAAACGGATTAACAGTTCAGAACCTAAGGGATCACAGCATTGTAGGTAAGAACCAAGACTGGGGACTAGCCTTGGTCTTCGCGCTTTTTCAACAAATAGACGTCCATGATCCAGCCGTGATCCGCCCGGGCGGTGGCGCGTGTGTTCACAATCTGCTGGGCGACCTTTGCCAAAGCCCCTTTGATCAGGATTTCCTCGGTCATGCCGACGTAAGCGCCCCACCAGATGTCATAATCGGCCATCGACAGGTGCTGGAATGAGCATTCCCCATCCAGCATAACCGCGACTGTCGACGCATCCTGTGGCCATCCTTCATCCCGAATGCGCCGCCCGGTTGTGACAACATATGGCGCACCAAGGTTGTTGATCGGGATGGCATGAGCCGCAGTCAGGGCCTGCAAAGCAGTAATGCCCGGTATGACACGGGTCTCGGGGTAAGGGTTCAGCCGTGACGCGATCCTGAGAGAGCTGTCATATAATGACGGGTCACCCCAGATCAGCAACGCAACGTGGCGCGCGCCAGGATGGGCGGAAATCGCATCGCGCCAGCGCTGGGCGATAGCGTCATGCCACTCGTCGACGCCCTGTAGATACCCGTCTTCCGAGCGGCGTTTGGGGATGTCAAAATACGCGATTTGCGGCGGTGTGTCCGTTACTGCATTGATGATTTCTTCGCGCAGCCCGGCAAGATCGGCTTTGTTCTCGCCTTTTTTCGGAATCAGGATCAAGTCAGCCGCCCGAATGGCCTGCGCGCCTTGAAAGGTCACGTGGTCCGGGTTACCCGAGCCGATGCCGATCAGGGTCAGGTCAAACATCGTCAAACTCTGCCAACGGACCATAAAGGATCAGGGCTGGGGCTGTGCCGATTTCTGCCGCTAACTTCTCGGACAGTGCGCCGACCGATGATCGGTGCAATTTTTGGTCGGGTGTAGATACGGATTCAGCCATCAAAGCAGGGGTTTCCAATGGTAAGCCATGATCGTGCAACGCTTTGACCAGAAAAGGAAAAGTTCGCTTGCCCATGAAAACAACAGTGGTTGCGTCTGGGTCGGCCAATGCGGGCAGGTTCAGATTGTTAGGAAGTTTTCCGCTGACATCGTGGCCCGTCACAAATTGCACACGCCGGGCGGTAAGTCGCCGGGTCAGAGGGATACCGGCCGCCGCCGCAGCGGCAACAGCCGATGGAATTCCGGGTATGATTTCGTACTCGATGCCGGCTTCTCGCAGGGCGACAAGCTCTTCCTCGAGCCGTCCGAATAAGCCTCCATCGCCCGATTTCAAACGCACCACACGCGCACCGGTATTTGCGTAGTCGACCAGCAATCGGCTGACGTGATCCTGTTTGGGCGACGGACGTCCGGCCCGTTTGCCGACACCCACCAGATCGGCGTCGTCCCGCGCATGAGACAGGATCGGACCGCTGCTGAGATCGTCAAACAGCACGGCGTCAGCCTTTTGCATTCTGTCCACAGCCTTCAGCGTCAACAGTTCCGGATCACCGGGCCCCGAGCCTATGAATGAGACAAACCCGCTCATGCCGAGGCTTCCGCGATCAGGTGAAAGAACGTGCCGGTTACGTTGCCGCGTACCGACCCGGTTTGCGGTCCTTCAGCCCCTTCAGCGTCGAATACGCGTGCCAATGGCGCATCTGGCTGCTCGAGAATGGATGAATAATGGAACTCATGCCCCCTCAGCGGTGTCTTGGCGTCATAGCCGGGCATTGGGGCCAACAGTTCTGCCCGGCGGTACCCAAGGTTGAACTTGCGTTTCTCATAGGACGTGACCAGTCCCAGCAACCCTGCCATCTGATGCCGGGTGCCATCCTTGTCGACAAGGGCTTCTCCCAAGGCCATGTAACCTCCGCATTCACCGTGAACGGGCTTGGTTTCCGCGTGTTTACGCAGGCCGGACAGAAATGTTGCAGCAGCGGCCAGTGTGCCCGCGTGAAGCTCGGGATAACCGCCCGGCAACCAGACCAGATCCGCGTCGGGTGCGGGCGGTTCGTCCGCAAGTGGTGAAAAGGGCAGAATTTCCGCCCCGGCGGCGCGCCACCCTTCCAGCAAGTGCGGATAGGTAAAAGAAAACGCCGCGTCCCGTGCCAGCGCGATCCGCTGCGCAGGAGGCCGCGGCAGCGCGGATGACGATGGCCTCTTGGGGCCTGAGGAAGCCGCATTCTTGATGGCCTCAAGATCCACGTGTTCCCGAAGGAACGCGGCATATCCGACGATTGCGCTTTCAAGGTCAGGATGTTCAACAGCCTGAATTAGGCCCAGATGCCGTTCAGGAAGCGTCAGGTCGCCCCGGCGCGGCAATACGCCCAGAACAGGCAATCCGGCGCGCTCCATGCCCAGCCGCGTCAAACGTTCGTGACGTGGGCTGGCGCATCGGTTCAGGATTACGCCTGCAAAGGGAAGATCGGGATTATACATCCGAAATCCCAGCGCGGTTGCAGCGGCTGATTGAGCCTGCCCTCCGACATCCAGCACCAACACGACGGGCCAACCCATCCGCTGCGCGGTTTCCGCGCTTGAACCGTGCCCAAGCTCGCCTGGTTTGGCAACACCGTCGAACAGGCCCATCGACCCCTCGGCGACGACGATATCCGCGCCCTCAGCTTGCGCGGAAATAGCTGTTAAAAGCGGCTCTCCCATCGCCCAGCTATCAAGATTGAACGAGGCGCGCCCGGCAGCCGCCCTGTGGAAGGCCGGGTCGATATAATCCGGCCCGCTTTTGAACGGCTGCACCGTCAGCCCATCTTCGGCCAGCGCCCTTAGAAGCCCCAGCATGACTGTCGTTTTCCCAGTCCCCGAAGACGGTGCGGAGATCAACAGGCCCGGAGGGTTAGTCATCGCCATGGCTCCAGCTTGACCACGGGCTATCCGCGCTTTGCGGGCGATAGCGGCGGTCGTAATCCTTTGAATACAGGCAGCTTTCGTCAAACCCTTCACCTGCCAATGAGGGGCCAACCAAGATCAGCGCCGTGCGCGAGATACTTTCGTCCAGCGCATCTTTCAGCGTTTCCAGCGTCGCGCGGATGATGCGTTCATCCGGCCAGCTTGCGCGATAAACAACGGCGACGGGGCAATCTGCACCGTAGGCCGGGGTCAGGTCGGCGATCACCTTGTCCAGATTGCCGATCGACAGATGAATGGCCAGCGTTGCGCCTGTGCGGGCAAAGTTTTCCAGAGTCTCGCCTTCGGGCATCGAGGACGCACGGCCCGGTGTCCGGGTCAGAACCACTGATTGCGCAAGCCCGGGCAGCGTCAGTTCGGTCCCCAGCGCTGCCGCTGCCGCCGCGAACGAGGGCACGCCCGGCGTGACGCTGACGGGGATCCCCATCTCTTTCAGCCTGCGAATTTGCTCGCCCATGGCCGACCAGACCGACAGGTCGCCGGAATGCAGGCGCGCAACGTCGTGGCCTGCTTTGTGCGCAGCCTCGATCTCGGCCATGATCTGATCCAGATCCATGGGGGCAGTATTGATGATTTGCGCGCCTTCGGGGCAGTGGCCAAGGATTTCCTCGGGCACCAGCGAGCCCGCGTACAGGCACACTGGGCAGGACGCGATGATATCGCGTCCGCGCAGGGTCAGCAGGTCGGCGGCACCGGGTCCGGCACCGATGAAATGAACGGTCATGATTGTCCTCCGATGGCTATGGCGCAGGTGGCCAGCCGGTCGTCCGATATGTGTCTGGGGGAAAGCAACCGGGCCTGAGGCCCGGCGGCCGCAAGGGCGGATGCTTCGGATACGCTGCCAGTGCCATATGTGGCACGGCTGCGGTTCGAGCATGTCAGGGTGCGTTGTCCGGCCAGTTCACCGGCCGCCACATAGCGCAAGGGCAGGGCCAGTGCGTCCGCAAAGGCCGCTAAGGCCGGATGCCCCTTTTTGTCGCTGGCCGTCGCCAAGGCTGAAACGTCGTGACCTATCGTTGCCGCTTCATAGGCAGCCCGCAAGCTTTCAACCGTCGCAGATGACGAAAAACCAAGGCCCGCGACAATCATAGCGTCACGCTCCACTGGACGACCGGGTAGGATGACTTCCACCCGCGGCGAGGGCCCAAAGCCGAAGCCTGCGCCAATTCAATCCGCAACAACTCACCGCCCAGCTTCTCGTGCCATTGGGTCAGCATTGCCTCGCTTTCCAATGTCACGGTGTTTGCCACCAACCGCGTCCCTGCCGGCAGTGTTTCACTGATCCATTCCAGAAGGGCGGTGCTCAGGCCGCCACCGATGAAAACAGCGTCGGGCTTTGGGAGCGCGGCCAAGGCTTCAGGTGCAGTGCCATGCACTACCTCCAGCCGGTCTTGCCCCAACGCGTCCGCGTTGCGCCGAATGCGGTCGGCGCGGTCCTTGCGCGGTTCGATGGTGGTAGCGCTTAGCGTCGGATCACACATCAGCCATTCGATACCGATCGAGCCAGTGCCGCCTCCGATATCCCAAAGGTGCTCCCCTCTCTGAGGGGCGAGGGCAGACAGGGTCAATGCGCGAATGGGCCGTTTTGTAATTTGGCCGTCGGTTTCAAAAATCTCATCGGGTTTGCCAGAGGCCTTGGGAATGGCGTTGCCGTGTCCCGCCACGTCCAGTGCAACGCAAACGGGGTGGTCGAAACCGCCTTGCAAGGCTTCGGTCAGAGTCAAGCTGTGGGATCGCTCTCGGGGGCCACCCAAAGCCTCCATCACGTGAAACTGGGTGTCGGCAAATCCGGTTTCGGTCAGATACTGCGCCAGCTCTGCGACCGCAGCCCCGTTGCGCAGCAGAAGTATCGCACGAAGCCCCGCTGCCAAATGGGGGCGCAATCGCGTCAGGGGCGCGGCGTGCAAGCCGAAGGTCTGAGTCCCTTCCAGCGGCCAACCCAAGCGCGCGGCGGCCAGTGAAAACGTCGATCGGCCGGGCAGAGCCGTCCACTCACCGGCCTCAAAATTGCGGGCAATCACCGAGCCTGCGCCGAACCAGAAGGGATCGCCCGAGGCCAAAACCACGGTCTTGCGCCCCCTCAAACCGCTCAGGATAGGCAGGCCGTCGGAAAATGGGACAGGCCATTCGATCCGTTCGGCCTTGCCTTGGGGTATCAATGCAAGATGGCGTGGTGGGCCCATGATAACTTCGGCCTGTTCCAGCACTTGACGGATTGCAGGCGAAAGGCCATCCAGTCCATCTTCACCCAAGCCCAAAACGGTCAACCACGGAGTATCAGACATGCCTAACCTCCTGATTCTTGGTGGTACAACCGAAGCGAATGCATTGGCTCAAGCCACAGCGGATCTGGGGATGCCCGCGATCTATTCCTATGCTGGCCGCGTGGACAAGCCGCATCCGCAACCCTTGCCGGTGCGGGTTGGCGGTTTTGGCGGCGTTGATGGGCTGGTTGCTTACATTCATGACAACGAAATAACCCACATTGTCGATGCAACCCACCCGTTTGCCACCCAGATGAGCCGAAACGCGATTGAGGCCAGCGCGGTTGCACAAACTAAGCTCGCTGCGCTGACCCGTCCCCCCTGGGCAGCCCAAGCCGGTGACGATTGGCGCCACGTTCCGGACATTGCGGCGGCGGTTGCAGCGTTGTCTGGCGACCCTCGCCGCATTTTCCTGGCGGTTGGACGTATGCACCTTAAGGACTTTGCCGCACAACCCCAGCATCATTATCTGTTGCGGCTGGTGGACGCGCCCGGCGCGCTGCCCCTGCCGAACTGCGAGATTGTCGTGGATCGCGGGCCTTTCGACGAAGCGGACGACCGCGCGCTGATGCAGAGGCACGGGATTGAGATGGTTGTCTCTAAGAATGCTGGCGGAACCGGGGCACGCGCCAAACTGGACGCGGCCCGATCTTTGGGTTTGCCGGTCTTGATGATCGGCCGGCCGGTCCTGCCGCAAAGAACAGAACTGACGAGCGTTGCTCAGGTTCTGGACTGGTTGGATCATTCCTGAACCTCGGCCTGATCCTCGTCCGGGGTAAAGCGCGGCGTGTAGATGATGGGTGTTCCGTCCCGCTCGATCAGGCGTGTTCGCGAGGAACCGACCAGAACGACGGTTTGCATATCGGCCATGTCCGGCGTTGCTTCGGCCAAAGTCGAAACTCGGATCGCCTCATCTGCGCGGGATACGGCGCGGGCAAACAGAATTAACCGTTCGGGTTCGCATTCGTCACGCAGAATTTCCAGCGTTTTTACAAAGCCTTCGGGACGAGACTTTGAGCGTGGATTGTAAAACGCCATCGAGAAATCCGCCTGTGCAGCCAGACGCAGACGTTTTTCAATCAGCCACCACGGTTTTAGGTTGTCGCTCAGGTTGATCGTGCAAAAGTCATGACCCAGCGGTGCGCCCGCACGCGCCGCGGCCGCAAGCATCGCCGTAATACCGGGAAGAACGTCGATTTGGAGATTGCGCCATTCCTCCGGCCCATTCTCCAACGCTTCAAACACTGCGGCTGCCATCGCGAAAACGCCGGGATCGCCCGAGGATACCACGACCACGCGCTTACCTTCCGCTGCCAATTGCAACGCATGCTGCGAGCGGTCGATCTCGACCCGGTTGTCACTGGCGTGCAGGGTCAGGCCGGCGCGTTCGGTGACGCGCGCGACATAGGGGATGTAGCCGACAACATCCGTCGCCTCATCCAGTGCAGCAGTAACTTCAGGTGTTACAAGTCCTTCGTTGCCGGGGCCGAGTCCAGCAATTTTGACCCAGCCGCTCATGGTCGCCGCCCCTGTCCGTGTACAATGATGATCGAGAAGTAAGGCGTGACCTTGTCCTCAGCTTCGGACAATTTCATCACTTTCTGGTTGGGCATCTGCGCAAATTCGACGATCCAAGCCCTGTCATACATTCCTGCCGTCCTGAGCGCCCGCTTCACCTTGTCAATGTTGCGACCGATCTTCATGACCACCAAAGCATCGGTATGCGCCATGCGCTGCGCCAGATCGTCTTCGGGCAGCGTGCCAACCAACACGGTCAATACGTCGTCGCCCCATGTGATCGGGTCACCCGTGGCCGTCCACGCGCCGGACATTCCGGTAATTGCGGGCACGACTTCCACGTCAGCTTTGGCTCGCAAGCGGTTGTAAAGATGCATGAAAGATCCATAGAAAAAAGGATCTCCTTCACACAGAACCACGACATCCTCGCCTTGTTCCGTCAAGGATTTCAAATGCGCGGCGCAGCCTTCATAGAAGGCCGACAGCATTTCGTTATAGAGCGGGTCACTTAAGGGGATTTCGGTCGTTACCGGGTATTCCATCGGAAATTCCACGGCGTTTTCTGGGATCATCCCGTTGACGATCTTGCGTGCCTGCCCGCTGCGACCGGGCTTGCGGAAAAACGCCACATGTCGCGCGTTGCGCAGCAGGCGGTCGGCCCGGACGCTCATCAAGTCCGGGTCGCCGGGGCCAAGGCCAACGCCGTATATTTTGCCCGCTGTCATTCGGCGCGGCTCGCGATGGCGTTAACGGCGGCGACGGTGATGGCGCTGCCGCCCAGACGCCCCTTAACGATGCACGAGGGGACGGGTTGCGCCTCCCACAGGGCGTCCTTGGATTCAACCGCACCGACAAAGCCCACGGGACAGCCAATGATAGCGGCTGGGCGAGGACAATCGGGGTCTTCTAGCATGTTCAGCAGGTGGAACAGCGCGGTGGGTGCATTGCCGATAGCGACCACAGCTCCGTCCAGATGCGGGCGCCACAGCTCCAGCGCGGCGGCCGAGCGCGTGTTGCTCATCTCGGCGGCAAGCGGGCGCACGCGGTCGTCATGCAGGGTGCAGATCACCTCGTTGTCGGCGGGCAAACGGAACCGGGTCACGCCTTCGCTGACCATGCGCGCATCACACAGGATAGGTGCGCCAGCCTCCAGTGCTGCGCGTGCGGTGGCGACAAAACCGGGCGAGAAATGCACGAACTCTTCCAGCCCCACCATGCCTGCTGCGTGAACCATGCGAACGGCGACCTGCTCTTCATCGCTGTCAAAACGTGCAAGATCGGCCTCGGACCGGATGGTGGCAAAGCTTTCCTTGTAGATCGCCGCGCCATCGGTTTCGTAAGTGTAAGGCATCAGGTGAAGTCCATATTCATCAGTGTTTCTACGGTCAGGCCGGTCTGGCAGGGCTCATCCCCCGCTCGGCCTCGATTTACAAGATCAAAACGCCCGGCATTCCCGATCAGAGTCACATCGGCAGGGCCCATCCGCGCGCATCCCTTGGAACAGCCCGAGACATGCAGGTTGCCCGGTACGCGCGCTGCCAAAGCGCGGGCGATATCACGGGTTTCCACTTGCGCTTGCGAGCAGAATGGCGCGCCTGGGCAGGCGTCGGTGGTCATCAACGGATCGGTGCCGTCCGTGACAAAGGCTGGAGCGGATATCGCCGCTCCGCCTTCCAGCAGGACCAGACGCCATGGGGTCACACGCAGGGCTTGGGCCCCGCTGTGCGCGATCAGCTCTTTCAGGGCGCGCGCGGGCAGTTGCCCAAAGGCTGCACCATAGAGCGTCCCCTGATCGCAGGGCCCGGGTTGCAGCGGGGAGCCCACTGGGCCCGGTGTTGACCCTTGCCACTCCGGCGGCAAGTTCGAGACCACGCGGGCCATGCGCCTGCGTTCGGGCGAGTAGGTTTGGGAGAACCATGCGGCTAGGGCGATCAGATGGTCGATGGCTTCGGAGTCTTGGATCAGACGCCCGGTCTCGGCCCCATCGGCGCGCAGGATCATGCCTTCCGGACCGATTTCCAACCGGATATCAGCGGAATCACCTGCCAGCAGGCGCTCAGGTCCGGTGTCGATGGCAAAGCCGAATTTGGCGGGCAGGGCGGGCAATTCCGCCAACCGGTCAATCAGTTCCTGTGTCAGCCGGGCGGTCATGTCGCCAGCTTGATACAGGGGCGAGACCAGAATGTTGCGGCGCACCTCGATCCCCGGCTCGGCGTCCAGCAGGTTCAGCGCGGTCAGTTCGGTTAGCAGGGATTGATGATCCGCCTCGGCCACGCCCCGCAGCTGCAGGTTAGCGCGGTTGGTCAGGTCGATGGTGCCATTGCCGAAACGCTCGGCCAGATCACACAGGCCCATGGCCTGCGTGGCATCCAGACGGGCCAGCCGAGGCCGCACCCGTACCACCAGCCCATCGCCCGACATCATCGGTCGATGCGCGCCGGGGCACCAGCCCTGGACGATGGGCGCGCTCATCGAAGCCCCTCCAGATCGGCGCGGATCGAGTTTCGCCGCGTGTTCCAAAGCCCGGCCTCCATTAAGGCGCGGAACCGGTCCTGCATGGCCTGATGCGCCTTGGGGTTGGCCTCGGCCAGAAAGGCGTCGACGTCTTCATTGCCCAGCGTGGCATCGTGGTAGAGGTCGAACAGATGCGGTGCGACGGTGCCCGATAGATGCGCGAATGAGGCCATGTGATCCAGTGTCGCGGCGATCTCGGCCGCGCCCCGGAATCCGTGGCGTTGCATCCCGGCGATCCAGCCCGGATTGGCGGCGCGGGCATGGACGACGCGGCTGATTTCCTCGGGCAGGGTCCGCGCTCGGGGGGTGTCGGGGTTGGTATTGTCCAGATGATAGAGCTGCGCCGTGCCGCCGGTAATCTTCTTGGCGGCGGCGAACCCGGCCTCGTGCGTGGCGTAGTCATTGGCCAGCAGCAGGTCGGTTTCCGTCAGGTCCTGTAGGTGAACAAAGCTGTCAGCTTTGGCGACGCGCTGGGTGATGCCGTCCTTGTCTTGCGCAATATGCTCGCCTTCCAGCGCGTAGGAACTGGCGTCCAGCCATGCCTCGCCCGCCTGCGCGCGCGCTTCGTCGGTGTAGATTTCCGACAATTGCGTCATGTTCACGCCATAGCTGCCAGGCGCGGGGCCATAGACGCGGGCGGCGGGTTCGTGACCGGCATAAGGGTTCCAGTCAGCGGCCTCGTCCCGCGCCGACAACGCCCGGATCGCCTGGCCGTAGAGCGCCGAAAGCGTCGGGAATACGTCGCGGAACAGGCCCGAGACCCGCAGCGTCACATCCAGACGCGGACGGCTGAGGTCGGTGATCGGCAGAACCTCAATCCCCGAAACCCGCTCAGACCCCTTGTCCCAGACCGGTTTGACGCCCAGCAGATGCAGCGCCATGGCGAATTCCTCACCCGCCGTGCGCATGGTGGCTGACCCCCAAAGGTCAACGATTAGGCCTTTTGGGTAATCGCCTTCCTCTTGCAAATGTCGCCGCACAAGCTCCTCGGCCAGTTTGACGCCCTGCGCACAAGCCGCGCGGGTCGGGACCGAACGCGGGTCGGTGGTATAGAGGTTACGGCCCGTAGGCAGCACGTCCGAGCGCCCGCGATAAGGCGAACCGGACGGCCCAGCTTCGATCCGCTTTCCGGCCAGCGCGTCGATCAGAGCGCTTCGTTCAGATTGGGCCGAGGGCGCGGGATCGAAACTGCCAGTGATTTCTGGCACGCGGCCAAAGATGTGCAGACCGTCGCCAAACTGGCTTTCCTTGATGTCGCACACAAAGCGGTCGATGCGGGTGATCGCCTCGGCGGTGCAGGTGGCCTGATCCAACCCTAGATCGCTTTCCAACCCGATGGCCTGCGCCTCATCCCGGATATCCTCTTGCAGCCGGTCACGGCGCTTGGGGTCCAGACCGTCGGCGTTCGAGAATTCGTCCAACAGGGATTCCAGCCGCACCATCCGATCCGGCGTGCCGCTTTCCTTCAGCGCGGGTGGGATGTGGCCCAGCGTAACCGCGCCGATCCGGCGTTTGGCCTGCGCGGCCTCGCCGGGGTCGTTGACGATAAAGGGGTAGATCACGGGCAGATCGCGGATCAGTGCTTCGGGCCAGCAAGCAGCGGACAGGGCGACGGATTTACCCGGCAACCATTCCAATGTGCCATGCGCACCGATATGGATCAGCGCATCGGCGCCAAGGCTTTTGCGCAGCCACAGGTAAAACGCAACATAGCTGTGGCGCGGGGTGCGCGAGAGATCATGATAATCGTCATCGCGCAATTCAGGCGTGCCGCGTTCGGGTTGCAGCGCGACCAGAGCTTTGCCCCGGCGCAGGGCGGTGAAGTGGAATGCGCCGTCAGTGCAGGCGGGATCATCCTCGGGTGCGCCCCAGACCGTTTGCAGGTCGGTGCGCAGTTGTTCGGGCAGGTCCGCCAGTGCGGTTTGATACTCAGTCAGTGGCCATGAAATGCGCGCGTCCAGAAGCGTATCGGCAATTGGTTCGGCGGGCGCGGTATCGTAGCCCTCGGCCCGAAGGTCACGCAGCATCGCCTCGGCCGAGGCCAGCGCGTCCAGACCAACCGCATGGGCCATCTGCCAGTCCTTGCCGGGATAGGTGGACAACACCAGCGCAGGCAACCGATCGGATTTGGGTTTGTCCTGCAGATTCAGCCAGCCGGTGACGCGGTCAAGGATAGCTTCGATCCGTTCCTCCTCGGCCCGGTGGGCAAAGCGGGAATATTCCAGATGCGGATCACGCTTGCCCGGTTCCTTGAACGAGGCGATGCCTGCGTTGATCCGCCCGTCCACCTCGGGCAGAACGACATGCATGGCAAGGTCGGCGGGGGACAGACCTCGTTCCGCCTCGGCCCAGGCTTTGCGGCGCGAGGTGGCCAGCGCGACCTGAAACACGGGGACATTCGCTGCGTCCAAGGGCGAGGTACCAGAGGCGCCCTTTCCCGAGAAAGACGTGGCGTTGAGGATCGCCGACGGAGAAAGCGATACGATGGTGTCGCGCAGCCAGTCGGCGGCGGCGGGGGCTTTCAACGAGGGGGCGAACAGGCCCACAGCCTGAAACCCGCGCGCACGCAGGCTGCGGATCAGGGCCGCCACGGGGGCGGTGTCTGCGGATGTGAGATAGGCGCGGTAGAAACTGACCACAACGCGTTTCGCATGGCCGGAAAACGCCTGTTCTGCCGGGATCACGCCGCGATCCGGGCACCAAACACCGCATTCGGGGATGGTCTTGGCCCCCATCACCGGACCCGCATACAACCCCGCTGCCAGCGCCATCTGCGCCAAAGCGGCTTGTGCTGCGACCTCGCCCCCCGTGTCGCACAGATGTGCCAAGCGCCGCAGGGTTGACACGGGCAGGGTGGAATAGTCATCCAGCCGCGTATCCTCGCGCCCATCGGCGGGCAGCACGGCCACAGCAATTCCTTTGGCCTGCGCCAGCGCCAGAACCTGTTGCAAGCCATAGGCCCAATAGGGCACCCCGCCAATCAGGCGGATCAGGATACCCTTGGCACCCTCCAACGTCTGCTCCACATAGGTGTCAACGGACAGAGGATGTTTCAGCGCCGTCAGATTGGCCAGCCGCAGGGTCGGCATCCGCCCCTCGGGCCCGCCACCGCGATGCCAGCCCGCCGCGAATGCGCCTAGGTCACTGTCGGAAAAAGACAGCACCACCAAATCCGCCGGGCTCTGGCCCAGATCGGTCGGGGTCTCGGATTCCTCGAGCCCGTGGCTTTCGCGGAAGACGACGTGCATGATTTACTCGGCGGCCTCTTTCACACCCACAAGGATATCACGGATTTCAGCTTCCTTTATATCGTCATGCTCGGCGATGACGACCAACCGCGAGCGGCGCGCCTCGTCCGGTTCCCAAAGGCGATCATACTGATGACGCACGCGCGCGCCCACGGCCTGCACCAGCAGGCGCATCGGTTTGCCTTGAACGTCGGCATAGCCTTTGACGCGCAGGATGTTCAGTTCAGACGCCAGACGTTCGATTTTGGCCACCAGATCGGCCGGGTCGGCCTGTTCGGGCAGTTCGACGATGATGCTTTCGAAATCGTCATGTTCGTGGTCGTCGTGACCGTCATGATGGCTGGGGCGCGCATCCATGTCATCCTCGGCAGCCGCTTCAAGTCCTAACACAACACGGACGTCCACGGCACCTTCGGCAACCTCAACCACAGGCAGCGGGCGAGGGGACTCGGCGGCGATGATCTCGCGCGCTTTGGCGACGCCTTCGGGACCGGCCAGATCCGGCTTGGTCAGCAGGATGATATCGGCGCAGGAAATCTGATCCTCAAACACCTCGGATAGGGGCGTTTCATGGTCAATCGAGTCATCGGCCAGACGCTGAGCGTCCACGGCCTCGACATTCGGCGCAAAGCGACCGGCAGCCACAGCCTCGGCATCGGCCAGCGCGATCACGCCATCGACGGTGATTTTCGAACGGATATCGGGCCAGTCGAACGCCTTCAGCAGCGGCTTGGGCAGGGCGAGGCCAGAGGTTTCGATCAGGATGTGATCGGGACGCGGCTCCAGCGCCATCAGAGCTTCGATGGTCGGGATGAAGTCGTCGGCCACGGTGCAGCAGATGCAGCCGTTCGCCAGTTCCATGATGTTCTCTGCCGGGCAATCCGGGATCGAGCAGGATTTCAGGATGTCGCCATCGACGCCAACATCGCCGAACTCATTGACCACCACGGCCAGACGTTTGCCCTGCGGGTTCTGCATCAGGTGCTTAACCAAAGTTGTTTTGCCCGAGCCCAAAAAGCCGGTGATCACGGTGACGGGGAGTTTTTCCAAGTTGCTCATTTCTGGGCTCCAATCGGGGGAATGCGGGCCGCGCAGTTTTTGCGGAAATGTTCGGGGCGTTCGCGCCATTTGACTAAGCCGTCTTCGGTCGCAAGGTACTTGGTCGCACCTTCGACGATGGTTTCGACATGGTCGCTTTCATTCAGGTGCTCATACACGAACGTCCAGCGTTCGGGCCCACCGCGTAGAACGATGGAACAGCCCTGATCACAATTCGACAGGCATTCTACGGCTTTCAGGACAACGCCCTCTGGCAGCGTGGCCTGTTCAAGGGCTTTGTGCAGCAATGCGCCGGGCCGCTGCGCGTCGTCCTCGACGGGCAGTCCTCGGCGACAGGTGGTGCAGACCAGCAGCTCGACTGGTGCAGTATCGGTCACGTCTCTCATCCCCCCAAATCCTCTTTGTGGGGGACGGGGTCTCATGCGGGCCACGCGTTGCGACATGGACCCGACACCGGAACACCCCGTCCGGTTACATCTTCGGGCGTTGGCAGGTCTCCCGGCTTGCGGATATCGGGGCATAGCCCTGTCAGATGTCCCGCCTTCCCGACCTTTTTGGCCAGTGGCTTTGGGCACCCTCTCCGGTCACGGTCGCGGGGGCGGCTGTGTTTCACGGAAGATCCGCTGACACATTCCCTTTTCATCCATCCTCAGATGGACACCAACGGATCGGACATGCGGCACCCGGCAGGGGATTGTCAAGCGACTCGCAGATATCTGCGCTACCAGAGTGAAAAAGCGACCTGACAGCGTCGCTGGGCGGCATGACTTGGGGGCAAGCGTCATGCTGCCATGCCCTAAACAAGAGAGGTATGTCGCATGAAGGTAGGCTTTATCGGGCTGGGCAATGTGGGTGGCAAACTGTCGGGATCCTTGCTTCGCAACGGGATCGACCTGACCGTACATGATCTGAATCCCAATCTGGTCGCTGAATTTGTAGCGCGGGGTGCAAAGGCCGCCGAAAACCCTGCGCAGTTGATGCGCGACTGCGATGCGGTCATTACCTGCCTGCCATCACCCGCCGCGTCGGATGCGGTGATGCAAGAGATGCTGCCCAATGTCCGTACCGGCAAGATCTGGATGGAGATGTCTACCACCGACGAGGCCGAGGTCAAACGGCTAGGTGCCCTTGTTATCGAGCGCGGGGGCGCAGCGGTGGATTGCCCTGTGTCGGGCGGGTGCCACCGCGCTGCGACGGGCAACATCTCGATCTTTGCGGGCTGTGACCGGAATACCTTTGAGCGTATCCTGCCATTTCTGACGACAATGGGCCGGCGCATCCTGCACACCGGTGATCTCGGCTCGGCCTCGGTGCTGAAGGTCCTGACAAACTACCTGGCCACGGCGAATCTGATCACTTGCGCCGAAGCATTGGTTACCGCCAAGGCGGCCGGTATGGACCTGAATACCACGTATGAGGCCATCAAGATCTCTTCGGGTACATCCTTTGTCCATGAGACAGAAAGCCAGGTCATTTTGAACGGATCGCGGGATATCTCATTCACAATGGACCTTGTGAAAAAGGACATCGGTCTGTTTCAGGAGGTGGCAGACCGCGCCGGTGTTCCGCTTGAAATGAACCCGCTGATGATCCGCATTTTTGACGACGCCATCGCACGTTACGGAGAGCGGGAGCTTTCGCCGAACATCATCCGGCGCCTGGAGGATGCGACTGGGCTGGATGTCAGCGCCCCAGGGTTTCCACCCGAGATGGAAGACGATGAACCCGAAGAGCCAGGGTACGAGGTCGTCCCTCAGGGTCGCAACGCCGTTTAGTTATTCATGAAGTCCGTCACCTTGCCGCCGCGCGCTCGTCCACCGGGCGCGCAGCGGTCCTCCTGTGGGCAGGATCGCTCTTCTAGCAACAGAAGCAGGGTAAGGCCTACGGGAACAAAAATCCCATTTCTTGATGGGTTTAGGCGCGGGGAGGGCGCTATTGCCCAAGTGCTAAACTCGAGCACCACAGAGCTAAGTCGATGATTTAGAATAAAATGGAGGCGAGTACCGGAATCGAACCGGTGTACACGGATTTGCAATCTGTTGGCACTTACATCACAATTTGTTTCAACTTACTAATTTTGTGAGATTTTTCGAAGCTTCCTGTTTCTTGTTTTGGGATGAAATCCGCAGAAGTGGCGCTTAATCGCTCTTAGGGTCAGCACTCATTGAAACTCGGTCGCCATTTTGCCGTACTATGACCAGCACCAGAAGGTCTACGCCAAGCGAGCTGCGTTTGCGGCTTTGAGAACTGGTTAAATTCGTGCGGTTTTCCCTGATTATTGGCGTAAAATCACATGTGCTGCCTCATTTCTTGTCTTATATCGGGGGCGTGGATCACTGACTGTGCGCATCGACGAAAGATGGGTGGATTGCACCGTTGCAAAGAGGCCAGTGTTGAAGCTCCATCGACGTATGCTGCGTTGACTATTCACGACGGCTGCGGCAGACAAATCTAACCTATCGGAACGCAGAAACAAAAGGCATTGAAGTGGATACTCTTCACGTTACTCACGATCTTTCCACGCTCGAGATCGAAGTGGCCGAACTAATTGTAGAATCTCTGGAGCTGGACGATATCACAGCACAGGAAATTGATTTCGATGCGCCTCTATTCGGAGACGGACTTAGTCTCGATTCTATCGACGCGCTTGAGATCGCATTTGCAATTGGCGAAAAATACGGCTTCAAGCTGCGCTCGGACGATGAGCGCAATGAAGAGATTTTTGCCAACGTCAGATCATTGGCGCGGCATATTTTCGACAACCGCGCAGTATAGTGCAGTGTGTCAGGGGATTGGGGAAATTATCTGATCTGGGTCGCCCTGCCGATCTTTTTGGGCACATGGGTTCTTGCGCCAGCTTTGTTCAATGTCCTTTTTGGTCTTCTGTCCCTTTTGGGACTTGCTTCATTTTTTTTTGGACCGTGCAAACGGAAACGGTTGGCGTATTGGGTTTTCTTGATCGGATTGGCTCTTATTTCCGCTGCCGTTCTGATTGATCCCAGTGTCCCGTTCTGGCCATATCTAGCTCTTGCCAACGGGAACGTAGCTGTAGCTTACGTATTCAGCCACCGAATTATTCAAGGGCGTTCCTCTTTTCTGGCGCATTTCGTTGAGGTGGCGCATCAGGGACCACCGATGTCGAGCATGTTTATACGCTATCTAAAGCGACAGTGTTTCGTATGGATGGGATTTGGCACGACAACTGTAGTGCTCAGTGTTACTGCTATGGTCTCATCAGAAGCACGAGTTGTGGTCAACCATGCGCTTTGGGCCCTTTTGGCAATTCAGATTATTTGGTTTTGCGCCTCGCACTTATTCGCGCAAATTTGGTATGGGCGCCCAGAACGTTGGCAGGTTACTCTGCTGCATATGACGCGGCACGAAACCTGGTCAAAACTTAAGATCTAAGAATATGTACTCTTCCGACCACACGATGTTTTTTTCCACGAAGGGCACCGTCAATGCCGCGCAGTTTGCCTCTGCGACAAGGTCGCTTCAGCCAAGTATTGGTGAGTTTTCTCATGTCTGCAATCTTTATCAGGACAGGCTGCGATTCTCGCTAACCTTGGCCGCAGCAATGCTGAATGGGCAGATTACCGTATTACCGCCGTCAGACGCACCCGAAGCAGTTTCAGCGTCGCTGTTGGGCGCGGAAGATCCGTTTTATGCTAGCAGGGCTACCCTGCCTGTCGAAGATCCCGCTCCGATTGCGAATTTAAGTTCAGTGGATTTGGATACTCAGACGAGGCAACTTTTTTGTCGGCTTGCGGCATCTCAAAGCGAAATTAGTGTATTCACATCAGGGACAACCAAACGCCCCGACCGGGTCGCAAAAACTTGGAGTATTCTGAACGCGGGAGCGGCCGTTACCAAGCTGATTACAGATCGCCTTGACGCTTCGCCAGACAAAGTTGCGCTATTGGGCACCACACCTCCACGTCACATGTTCGGGCTAGAGGCAAATGTCTTTGCTACCCTTGGTCAAGGACTTTGTACCTACAGAGAAACAATATTCTACCCAGCTGATCTAGACGCGGCGGTTGCAGCGGCCCGTGCTTTGGGGCGAACACGGATTGTACTGGTTACAAGTCCTGCGCACTTGCGGTTTTTGGAACGAACAATTCTGAGAACGCCTGAAATTTGCTGCGTGCTTTCCGCTACCGCTCCGTTGTCTGTTCCTCAGGCTGAAAGGCTTGAGGCGCGTGGTAAGCTGCGCGTTTTTGAGATTTACGGCAGTACGGAAACAGGGTCACTGGCGTTCAGACGAACGTCTGAAGAAACTGCTTGGACGATTGCTGCAGGTTTTGAAATGCAACAGCATGGAGATTTTTGTATCGCACAGGCACCACATCTACCTGATCAAGTGATACTTGGCGATGAAGTCGAATTGAAATCTGACGGTCAGTTCCTGCTTCTCGGTCGCAAGGGTGATACCGTTAGCATTCGTGGAAAACGCAACCATCTTTCTGCCTTGAATGCTATACTGGCCGAGGCCCCGGGCCTGTCTGATGCTACATATTTGCATATGAAAGCGGAGACTGATGATCAGTTGGCGGTAGCAGTTGTGCCGGGTGATAAAACCGTTGGCGAGAGTGAAATAAAATACCGAATCCGGAACTATTTACTAAAGCATTTCGATCCGGCGTTTGTACCAAAGCGTGTCCTGATTCTAAACGAGATTCCACGTACACCGACAGGTAAGATTTCTTCAGAATCCTATAAGGTCCTTGCTAAAAAAGCAGGTATTGGCTGAAGGGCAGAATCTAGACGACTTGCGACGGAATCTGGGGGCACGTTGAAGGCTTAGTTTTAAGCAGCTTCGCAGCCTCGGTGCGAATAGTTTGCTCGATCTTATTCGAAAACTCCTGTGGTGAAAGACCGGGATCTATCGGCGCCAGAAACCTTAGGGTGATCACACCGGGGTATTTTATCGAATATCCCGGAGGCCAGGATAAACCTGCGTTCGTTACAAATGGGATAACCTTGACCTTGCAGTGTTTGTAGAGGGTCTCAAACCCGCGTGCATACTCGCGTGTTTGCCCAATAGGCACGCGAGATCCTTCGGGAAAGATCACAATGCTGCGGCCCTCTGCTATTGAGGTTTTACCACCGCGCAGTAGACCACGGATGTTTTTGCCGGGAGAGTCGGGGTCGATGTAGATCATCGGTGCATGTTTCAATCCCCACCCAAAGACTGGAATAGAAAGGGCTGTACTTTTGGTCACCATATTCACGTGCGGAACCAGCACAGTCATCATGATCGATTCCCAAGCCGTTTGGTGGTTGCCCATGTATATAACAGTTTCGTCGGGGACATTTTCCAAGCCTTCCAGCTTGTACTTCACACCAAGAATGTATCTAGCGCCAAAAATGAATGATGCGGACCAGAAGCGCAGAAGCCAACGAACGTGGCGCGGTGTCTTCGTCCATCGCAAATAGACCAAGATAACAAGCCCGCAAATGAGGCTAATTAAGAAAACGAACAACTCATTGAGGCGGGTGCGCATAAACGCAATGATTGTTTCCGGTAAGGAGTGGTTGGATTCTGTCTTGCTGTTCATTGTTTAGAAATCATTCGCTTAGGCCACATTCCCAAAAAGCGTACTCGGGACGTGATTTATCCTGTGTAGCTTTGGATGGAAAGACCGACCGGCTTTAAAATTTATTCCGGTTTGGGCTTTTTTGTACCTTCTATTCTTGCAATAAGGACCTAAAAAACGGGTTGCTGACGCGGCACCCCAAGCAAAGAAAGAGCACCTAATTGCCTGAGGAAAACAGACCAATTGTGGTTGGAAGCTACTACGACTCCGCAGATGGGAAACAACCTTTTCTACGGGACGTTTTTGACGATACAGCAAAACACTATGAATTCATTGCCAAATGGGGATGGTTCGGGTCTGGCGATTGGTACAGAAAAGAGGCGCTAATGCGTCACGGTGTTACTCCGGAGATGCAAGTTCTGGATGTTGCAACCGGAACCGGACAGGTTGCCCGTGCTATCCTGAGCATCGTCAACAGCCCCGATCAGGTGGAGTGTGTCGAGCCATCCGGCGAGATGATCCGCGAATCGCTGAAAACCGTACCGGTTGTCCACCATCAATCAACTGCCGAGCAGCTACCGGTTGATAGTGACAGATTTGACTTTCTGACGATGGGTTTTGCGTTGAGGCACGTGGATAGCCTCGAAGAAAGCTTCAAAGAGTTTCATCGAGTTCTGAGAAACGGTGGCCAGGTGCTGATCATGGATGTTACTGTGCCTAGCGGAATTGTTTCCCGGCAGATATTTAAAGCATATTTTAAGTATCTTCTGCCGTGGGCATCAGGATTGCTTACCTGGGATCGCAATTCGTATCGTTTGATGCGGTATTACTGGGACTCCATGGATCAGATGGTGGATCCAGAGGCTATTCTGACTAGCCTGAAGCGGGCGGGGTTTGAGGTGGCCGAACACAAGATGCTTTTGGGCTGCTTCTCTGAATACAGCGCCAAAAAGTAACCCTATCCGGAATGCCTGAAACCGTTGCCCTGATCCCTGCGCACAATGAAGCGCTTACTGTTAGGAAGGTTGTGGATGCGACTGTACCATTCGTTGATCAAGTGATTGTCATCGATGACGGCTCCACGGACGACACGTCTGGCTGTTTGGCAGGCAGCGATTGCAAGGTCATTCGTCATGAAGAAAACCTTGGAAAGGGCGCGAGGTTGGTTGAAGGACTAGACTACGCACTAAGCATCGGGGCCGATGTCGTTGTAGTCTTGGACGCCGATCAACAGCATGATCCCACAGACATTCCTAATTTTATCAATGCACATCGTAAAGATCCCTCGGCGTTCATTCTAGGCGATCGTTCGGGGGATATGAAACACATGCCCAGCCATCGTCGGCGCAGCATAAAATTCGGCAATTTCTTCATCGGCTGGGCCTGTAATAGATCTATTCAGGACGCACAGTGTGGAATGCGGGCCTATCCTTGTTCGATGTGGCAGCGACTGAAAATACCAGTGCAGCATACACATGGTTTCAAATTCGAAACCGCGGCTCTCATGTATGCAGCGAAACTTGGCACGGAATTTTCCTATGTGCCGATAAAAGCCCGATACGATGGTTACGTTCTACGGCCGAGTCACTTCGACCCCATGCGTGATTTTTCGCGTTTGTTCGGGTTGGTCACGGTGTTCCTCTTGAGTAACCGGCTTTGTATGCCTGGTCTTGTGCGGGCAATTGGGCTGAAAAAAGAATAAACTAAGGAGTAATGAACTATGAGATCGATCTTCAAAGCTTTGCGAATTGCGGTGGTAGCGACCTTACTAGTAAGTACACCGGCGTGGGCGCTGAAGCCGGTTCAACCAATCTATACAGATATTGAAGCCGCCAAAGGCAAACAGTTTTCCGCTGCACAGGTGCAGCAGGCTTTCAAGACGTGCGGTGCTCAACGTGGTTGGCGGTTTTCATCCGATGGGACCGGAAAAATGGTTGGGACATTGACTGTTCGGGGCAAACACTACGTTGCGGTCGATATTCAGTACAGCGGCAAAGCATTCAATATTACTTACCGCGACTCCAAAAACATGAAGTACAACCCTAGTAAGAACACGATCCATAACCGCTACAGTAGTTGGGTCGAGAACCTAAGCAACGATGTACTTTTTTGCCTCAACTAATTGCTGATCGGAGCGGGAGAGTGGTTTGATAACGTTTTCCTTCCCCCGCGGCATCGCCAGTGACTCGGATTGTCTGGATGGGCATTTTCCAGGCAATCCAATAGTACCGGGCGCGGTGTTATTGGGGCTTGCGACCCAAGGCCTATCATCGAAGGGCTACAGGATACTTGCCTTGACCCGCGTCAAATTCCTGAGTCAGCTGACCCCAGGAGTTCCATTCGAAATCAACTGTAAGATAGCGAAAGACTCAGGACGCATCGCTTGGGTTGCATGTGGTGATCTTATAGCCGAAGCCCGGGTGCGAATTGGACGCGTTCATGACTGACAATCAAGCCGAATGGGCAATTAGCAAAGAGGCTGGCTCGGCCTGGCAACTTCGTTTCATGCGTTTTCTGGGACTTAGAGCGCCACGCATAGTCAGTTCCCCTGTACTTTGGGTAATAGCCTTGGTTTTCGCCGCCGACCGACGCCGCGAAACCACTCGAGCGTCCGAGATGTACCTAAGCAGGATTCTGAACCGTCCTCCCACTTTCTGGGAACGCCATCGCCACAATCTTACATTTAGCCATGTGTTCTTTGAAAGAGTGGGTTTGTTGGCTCAAGGGACATCAGAATATTCTGTTTCTCTCCGGGGGGGCGAGATTGTGCAGGAACGCGTTTCTAAAGGTCGAGGGGGCGTTCTGTTGGGCGCTCATTACGGGAGTTTCGAAGCATTAAGGGCGTTAGAACGTGATCTGCCAGGGTTATCTGTGCGTTATCTAATGTTTCCCGAACATGCCGAACACAGCACCCGTCTTCTTGAGGCGCTTAACCCCAAGTTGGCCGACAGGGTCATATCGCTCGCAAACGGACCTATGGCCATGTTTCAAGTCTATAGTGCGCTAGAGAACGGCGAGTTTGTTGCCTTTCTGGGCGATCGCGTACCTGATGAGTCGACCCGCGCTGCAACAACTGTTGAGTTTTTGGGCGGAGAGATCAATGTGCCGACCTCGCCCTATCTAACCGCCATGGCAGCTGAGGTGCCAATCTTTCTTAGCTTTGCGACCTGGAACGGAGTGTATTCCTATCAGGCGGAGTTTTCTGAATTATATGACGGGGCGCACGTAGCGCGCTCGGAACGGACGTACAATGTACAAAAAATGGCGAAAAAATATGCTGCGGTTCTCGAAAGCCATTGCCGGCGCGATCCTTATAATTGGTTCAATTTCTTCGATATCTGGCGCGACTGAAGTTGTTTGCACGCAACCGCCGCCTGCCAATGCGCAAGCCGCCTTGAGGGCCGAACCTCGATTGTCCGGGGAGCTTCTGCCTTACCGTGAGGCGATTACCCACAAGGCATTTGGCAGCACGCTGAAGGCCAGCGGCGTATTTCTGGTTAAAGATGATGAAACAGTGTTGCGCCGACAAGACGTACCCAAACGCGAAGAGATAGAGATAGGCCCGGGTTGGATCAGGGTGCGCCGAAATGGGACGGACGAACACAGACCAATCCCCGAAAAATTACAGCCTCTGCTCAGGCAACTAAGGGCAATTGTACTGGGTGGGCAGCAACATCGTGACACCGTGCTTGTTGGTACACTTGAGATCAGAGACGATGGTTGGAAACTTCCGATCTCTCGGCAGCCGGGACAGACCCAACAGATCATTCTTGTTGGGTGCGGCGCTGAGCTTTTGGGTATCGATTTTATTGTGTCCAATACTCAAAGCCGAGCAATTCGGTTCGGCGAAAATTGAAACCTGTCGCTCTGATCCTGTGGTCTTTGGGCCTGATTCTGACCATTATCTGGTCAGGCGTAGATGTGCGCTCAGATCTTTCTGGGTTGTCCTCAGCATCTTCTGAAACCCTGATCACGCCAGACGTGGACCTTGATCTGATTGTCGCCGTGAAAAGCGACACGGTTTCGAAGTCGCGCGAAGCGGCAAAAACGTTGGCTGATGCCTTATTGCAGGATGATAGGGTCGCCTGGATCAGCGTGGGCCCACAAGCGCCCAGTGAAACGTTTCTTGATTGGCTATGGGACAAAAGGTTTCAGATTGTACCGCCACCGCCCGAAGCGTTTCTGCCCGAAAATATGACCCAGCGCCTTGGCGAGGCAATGGCAGTTTTCGATAGTACTGAAGGTATCGCTATTGGCGACCGTTTGTTGCTGGATCCAACAGGCAGTTACTATGAAATCCTATCCCGGTTCGAGTTTAAGAAGCGTATGTTGTTTGTTGAGGATGGCATTTGGCAATCTAGAAACAAACAGGCGTCGTTGATATTTGTCACCCATGCGGACACCCCGTTCGATGCCAACGAAACGCGTGAGTTGGCAAAGGACATAGTGAACCTAGCGACGGATCACGGTGCGCGTGCGGTTTTGCTGGGAACTCGTTTTATTGCCGCCGAGACAGCCTATGCAAACGCTCGGGCTTCGGCTTTGGCATCCTCTGTTGCGGCTGGCCTATTGGTGTTGTGGCTAGTCTTTGCTGTGAGATCAGTGTCCGTGGTTTTGATCTTTATTCCGATGGCGATCGGTTTTGGAACCGGGCTTTTCGTCGTTCAGGCCGTTTTTGGTTTTGTTCATGTAATTGCACTAGGATTTGGTGGAGCGTTGATTGGTTTGTCGCTGGACTATCCAATGCACATTATAAGCCATCCGAGATGGCAACGGCAGCGCGTGATCCGCCTTGTGTTTTTAGGGGCTGCAACCACAAGCCTTGCGTTTCTGGCGATGCTTGGTTCGGGTATTCCAGCGCTTGTCCAAACCGGTGTCTTCATTTCGTCTGGTTTGATGGCTTCTGCTATTTCAGCCGCGCTTCTGAATCTGCCCGAAGTTAAACGTTTGCACGTATTTCGCTTGTCGCGATTTGTTTGGTACTTGCCTGGAAAGCCGATAGTGGAAGCAATGATAATCCTGCTCGGCTGTGGGTATATTTTTGTTCAGTCCGGCCCCGCCGAAATCTCCCTGTTTGCGCCGCCAGATCATGTAGAAAGCGATATCGAAGAGATGCGCGAGCTTCTTCTGCTACCTTCAGGACGGTACGCGATCGACGTAGCTGCGGAGAATTTGAACGAATTGTTGGCGGCTGAAGCTGCGCTCAAGCCAGTTCTGGATACCGCAGTACAACAAGGACGTTTGCAAGGTTACGATATGTTGGCGGATCTTATGGATCCGCAAACAGAAGGGTTGCCGGATTTGGCAACATATAAAGACGCTGTGGAGAAGTCGCTTAAAGCTTCGGGTCTCTCTCCCGAGTTTTCAACTTTCCAAGTTGAGTCATTTCTTGAGGCGCAGAACGCTGATCGAATATCATCCGAGGAACTCGCGGAACATGCTGAGATAAGGCATTTGACCCGTCGGGTTTCGCAAACAGAAGAAGGGTGGAGAGAAATAATCCCCCTTTACTTGCCAACGAATGTTGCACGTCCGAGTTTTGACCCAAGTGGTAACAACGCAGTTCTAATGGACAGGCTCGAACCTATTCGGCAAGCAATAACCAATTTGCAGAACCAACTGGCATTGTGGCTGTTGGTCGGATTTGTAATTGCGACTTTGTTGTTGGCGAAAGGTTTGAGCAATTGGTTGAGTGCTTTACGGATAATGCGGACGGCAATCGCGACGCTTGTGATCACGGCTGTTATTCTGGTCGCAATTTATGGATCAATCAGCATTTTTCATATGGTCGCCTTGGCGCTTGTCCTAGGAATTGGGGTGGATTATAGCCTGTTCTTTCAGGCGATGTGTGATGATGAGGAAGTGGATTCGACAAGTTCAGCGGTAAGCTTGTGCGCGACCTCAACTTTGATAGCCTTCACAGTGATGTTCCTTTCCGATGTTCGGATACTTCAGCAGATCGGAGCCACTGTTATTTTGGGGTTGTCGGCGATGCTGATTTTGACCTTGGCGAGGAAAGAATAGAGGACGAGCAGTGACAGCCGAGATTTGGTCTCAAGGAACGGGTATTACACACCAGAGCTTGGTAACTTGCCTAGGTCGCGGTCGTCAAACTCATGCAGAAGCCCTTCGCAGTGGGCGCACGGGGCTCGCTGCTCCAAAAGAGTTCGATGTGCCGTTTGATTGCTTTGTCGGCGAAGTGTCCGAGCTGAACTTGCTGGCATTTCCGTCTAAGTGCACAGGTTTTGACAACCGCGCAAACCGCTTGGCGTTATTAGCCCTTCAAACCGACGAATTTGAGGCGGCAGTGCAAAAAGCCATAGGAAAATGGGGGGTGGCAAGGTGTGGCATAGTTCTAGGAACATCGACATCTGGCATGGAGCACCTAGAAGGTGTTTACGGAAAGCTGCCCGAAGGCGCCTCGATGCCTTCAAACTATCAGCCTGAACATCATGACAGCCAACACGCGATTGCCGCGTTTTTGCAAAGTTACCTTGGGCTTGAAGGTCCCGTATACACTGTTTCCACCGCGTGTTCTTCGTCCGCAAAGGCCGTGATCGACGCCCACCAGTTAATTGATTTGGGTATCTGCGATGCGGTTCTAACCGGCGGTGTAGACAGCCTGTGCCTAACGTCCTTGGCTGGGTTTGAAAGCCTTGAACTCGTGTCACGGGCTCCCTGCAAGCCCTGTGACGTGAATCGTGATGGCCTTTCGATTGGCGAAGCCGCAGGACTTGTGCTTGTTGAACGAGGTGCAGAGGAATGTATCAGGCTGCGTGGCTATGGTGAAAGCTCTGACGGAACTAACATGTCGACTCCACCTGAAGACGGGGCAGGGGCGGCGAAAGCCATTGCGCAAGCCCTGAAATCTTCAGGCTTTAGTGCGGATGACATTGACTATGTTAACCTTCATGGGACAGCCACATCGGTAAATGATCCAGCTGAGGCTCAGGCAATCCGCTCCGTGCTTCGTCCGGGAGTACCAGCGTCTTCGGTCAAGGGTGCAGTGGGTCATACGCTTGGCGCAGCTGGTGCAGTAGAGGCGATAATCAGCATGATCGCTATCGAAGAGGGCTTGATACCGGGCAACATAGGGCTGGAAAATTTGGACCCCTTGGTTATGCAGAACGTCACGGCAAACTGTCGGGAAGCCGAGCTACGTGCAGTTTTGAGCAACTCGTTCGGATTTGGGGGAAACAACTGTGCTTTGGTGCTCAGCCGATGAACGTTCTGTCAGTCTTTGTAAATGGATTTAGTCTATATACGCTGAAATCCGCAGTTGGAGAAAGACTGTCGGAAAGTCTTCCACACGAGTTTTTTGCCGAGGCGGTGGAAAATTGGCAGCCTAGCCCAGCTTCGCTTTCGCCCCGCTCGCGAAAAAGACTAAGCCCGCAAACTCTACTAGCGATAGCCGTGGCTGAGAGGATCAGTCCTGCGTTGGAGTCTGATGCGTCTTGGGTGTTTGGATCGGCATATGGAGAGGGAGAAACCCTCAAAAGCATTCTGGACGCGTTAAATAGACCTGAAATGGCTGTTCGACCGCTGAAATTTCAGAATTCTGTTCACAATGCCGCCTCCGGGCAGTGGACAATTGTTCGAAAATCACAAGGTGCGGCAACGAGCATTTGTGCGGGTGCAGCGACCGCGGCCGCAAGTCTGCTTAAGGCATCGGTCCAGGTTCAGTTCGAAAAGGCTTCTGTGGGACTGGTACTTTTTGATGCTCCTTTGCCGTATCCGTTGTGTACCTCGCACCATGTGAGTGTGCCGGGTGCAGTGGCCTTGGCGTTGTCACCATTGGCGACTGATTCAACAATTGCGAGGTTGGATTTCGAGTTCCATTCCGGAGCAAACATGCAGCACATGAACCAGTCGAACTCCAACGATATCAACCCGTCCTTAGCAATGTTGCCTATTTTGGAGCGGTTGTTAGATATTGGATCAGGGCCAGTCGCGCTGCCTTTCAATGCGGGTGCATCGTTAGTGGTCGAGGTTACCTGATGTCGAGTTTTCAGCGCGCGCTCAATCAAATGCCGCATTCGGGTCGTATGCGCTTAATCGACAAGATTCTTAATGCGGACGAACGCTCGATTGAGTGCCGTGCGATTGACCACAATCATGATAGTTTTCCGCTTTTGATGAACGGCGTTCTCTACTCAACGGTCTTGTGTGAGCTTGGAGCTCAGGCTGCGGCTGCCCATCAGTCTCTGTATCAGTTTCAAGGTGAGCATAGGGGACTGCTGGTCGCGCTACAGAACGTAAGTCTATTTTCAGACGTTGTGTCGCGAGAGTGTCATTCATTAAAAGTATCGGCTGAACAATTGCACAATGATCTTGGTGGCGCGATCTACGCATTTTCTGTTTGCATCGGAGATACCGAATTGCTTGCAGGAAGGGCGCTGTTGAAACTGGAAGGAAACCAGTCTTGAAACGAGCATTGGTAACAGGCGGGTCCAGTCCAATTGGAGCTGCGATCTGCCAGAGGTTGGCCTCCAGCGGCTTGCATGTGATTGTCCATGCAAACTCACGATTGGACAAAGCGCAGGCTTGCGTAGAACAGATTCACCAAACTGGTGGAAGTGCTGAGGCGATTGCTGTTGACCTGTGCGCCGGTGAACCAGCTTCCGAGACTTTGGCGCAACTGTCCATCGATCAGCCGGTGCAGATATTTGTCCATTGTGTAGGACGACAGAAGGATATGCCTTTTGCAGCCATGACTCCGAACGATTGGACTTCGGTCATTGATACCAATCTTAACACCTTTTTTTCGGCGCTTCGCCCATTGATTTTGCCAATGATTAGGTCCCGATGGGGTCGTGTGATCGCTATTTCATCCCTTTCTGGGGTAAAGGGTAATAGGGGGCAGGCCAACTACGCCGCTGCAAAGGGCGGTTTTCTGCCTTTGATGAAGTCTCTGACTTACGAATACGGGTCCCGTGGCATTACTGCAAATGTAGTTTCTCCGGGCGTGATCGAAACCGAAGAAACTGCGGCTTTGGAAAACTATGAAAGGCTTGTCAGCCAGACTCCCGTTAATAGAGCGGGGCAGGTTAATGAGGTGGCGGCGTTGATCGAGTTTTTGGCTGGTGAGGAAGCCGGTTTTATTTCGGGTCAACAGATTTGCATCGATGGTGGCGCGTCGTGAATGTCCGTTTGGACCGTCTATCAAAGGTCAGTACGCTTCTAGAAGTCAATGTATAATTTCGGTGCCGTTGACGGATTTCGAATGCAGTGTACCACCCGGCTGGACTTCAATAAGAACGACTGAAAGCAACCGCGTAGCAGCACTATGCCGCCACTTTGCAGAGATAGAAAATGAGCGATATAAATTACTTTTTGTGCAACTCGGAATCCTCGGAAAGCCTGGGTGATGCACCGGTTTTCAGAGTACGTTACGTCGACCGCACTGCAAATTTCTCTCCAATCAACGAGCGCGAAATGAACGTGGCCATGGGCACGCCGACACACAGAGTTGATGTTTGCGAAAACTGGTGGACAGAGTCGGGCGGGAA
This sequence comes from Ruegeria sp. S263, assembly GCF_056780525.1. NCBI lineage: Bacteria > Pseudomonadati > Pseudomonadota > Alphaproteobacteria > Rhodobacterales > Roseobacteraceae > Ruegeria > Ruegeria sp. S263. The sequence continues at coordinate 1,485,002 of NZ_CM165558.1, forward strand.
CATCCAATACGGAAGCCTATCCAACAGCGACCTCCGATACGTAGACGTTGGCGAAGACGTCATTGTGTTTGGTAAGCTAGGCTCGATCGAGAATGTCAAGACAACAGTCAATCATGCCTACAATGAATTGTTTTCGTACTTACTGGATTCGGGTTTCACCACTCTACTTAGGTCTTGGAACTTCATTCCGCGGATCAACGAGGTTCCAGAGGGAGAAATTGAGCGATACCGCTCGTTTTGCGTAGGTCGGGCTAGAGCGTTTGAGGCATTTCACCTCAGCGAAAAATTAATGCCTGCGGCAACTGGGATAGGTTCGCACTCTGAAGACATCCTTGGATATATTGTCGCATCAAGAAATTGTCAGTACCGACATATTGAAAACCCTTTGCAGACACCTGCCTACCAATATCCCAGTTGCTATGGCCCCAAAGCCCCCAGCTTTGCCAGAGGTACGGTTCTCAAGGAGTTGAACGAGAGTGATGCGCTCAGAACCAGTCTTTTCCTTTCAGGTACTGCCAGCATCAGAGGCTCTGAAACCGTTGGTGAAGGAAATCTAATAGAGCAGATCGACATCATGATGGAAAATGTTGTGAGGATTCTTTCTTCCATTGACGCAAGCGAGACTGGCGACGCAAAGGGCTTTGCGTTGGAGGACATGGATCACCTAAAGGTCTATTTCAGGCACGCTTCAGACTATCCTTTGATTAGTGAGATTCTTACGAAGAAATGGAAGTTGGAGAGGCAGAAGCTGTTTTTCATGAATGTAGATATTTGCCGCAAGGATCTGCTGATCGAAGTCGAAGGCTGCGTGAACCCGAGAAACCTTTTAGCAATGCGACTCTGCTAATTTACTTCTGAAAATTTTTGTCCTGCTTTTCCTGCAAGCGACGAACGCGGTCGTTCTATATTGACGCACCCGCTGATTTGGTCCAAGCGACTTTGCTGCGCGCGTCTCGATGCTTTCTTATCAACAAACTAAGGGTGCTTGGTATCTCTGCTGTCAGGCCTTGGTCTTCCGTGTTCAAGAATTGCCCAGAATTGTTCCTCTGACAAAATCTCAATACCGAAGCCTTTCTCCATCAAATCCTCTGCCTTGCGATGTTTGTTGCTTTTATTGTCTACGACCATTGCCGGGTCTTGGGTGCCAACAACCAGTATCGTGGTCTTTTTTGTTACGGACGGGCAAACGCCAGCGCCAAGCCCGTTAACCAATTCTGCGGCTTGAGTGCGAAGGACGCTAAGAGTCCCGGTAAAGCAGATCATTTCGCCGGAAAGCGGGCCGCCCTCCTCGCCGTCCATTTGCAACAATTGGTAGTAATTCGGTGGCCGGGAAAGTGGTTGATATGCTCGTCTGAGCAATTGATCGAAATTCATTTCCAACTTTTTCGCCGCAAGCAGGATCGCTTGCGCTAGGACCTGGGCATCGCTACCAGCGTCATGCGCTTGAAGTTCAAGGCCTAAGATGTCCGCGACTAAGCCAAGTTTGTACTTTTCCTTGAAGTGCTCTGGCCAGGCCCGTCGCACAATGCGTTGACCGTTCACCCACGGCATTTCGGTCACGAAGGAAGTGTCTGGATCGTTGTCGTCAGCGAGATCAAAAGCTGCCTGGTCGAACAGACCATAGCTGATAACAGGTACTGAGTTCATCACCTTGTGAAATGCGTGTTTCACCTCCGCGAAGGTAGGTGCTCCTTCAACATCGGCTTCGGTTATTCCGTGGATGGATACGTTAAACGGGTCAAAATAGGTCTGAGGATCAATCAGAAGGCATTCATTTTGAATGATATCGCCATCATTCACGAGTGACCAACCGATCTGACAGATTGAACCCTTGTCCCAGTTTGCAGTTTCTACGTCGACGGCAACAAAATTCATTTTCATACCACCTTCAATTCGATCGAAATCGTTGGGACCTCTGTCTGCCGTTTGCGGTATCTGTCGTAAGCACCTTGCAGATAAACACGTGTACGCAAGAAAATTCGCCAAAGACCGTCCAACTCGCCTTTCGCATATTTGCGCCTCTTTCCATGATGTTCTTGGGCGAATTGTATCTCTGGATGATCATCGAATTCTTCACGAGAGACTGATTTTGTCTGCAGTAGCTTCCAGTAAGTACTAGTTCGGGCACGGCAGATATGAAGTTGCGCGGCGTCTTTGAGGAATTTGACGAAATCGGGATCATCGAGATCGTAATCGAGGTTAGTGACAGTCAATAAAATAGCATCGTCAAAATCTGATAAAGGTCCGGGTCCAGATCGAGACCAAACCCAAGGCTGAGACACCCGATCCGGTAGAAACTGCGCAGAAGATTTTCTTCCTTCCTCTAGAGACTTTTTGTGTATGTCTTCAACCCTTCTCTTTTCGCGTTTCAGGGCTTCCATCCAGATTTGCTGCTCAGCGGTCACGTTGCACCTTCATTCTTGTTTGTTAACTCCTGATAACACAGCAAGTTTGCCCCTGGGCAGCCCTGTAAAGCGAGTGTTCGTATATTTTTCACCCGATTGTTCTGCGAAGATGTACGTTGCGGGTTTGATACTTGTCGCCTGCTGTTCTCAGACCACCGGGAAAACTTCTAGTGTACAATCAAAATACGGTTCTGTTGAATCCGATGTGAAGGTCAAAGAAACAGCATAGAGAGTATTATTGCAGCGCATCCAAAAAAGAAGCCCAACATAATTGTGCGATTCATATTACATAGATTTTCGTTGGCTCTGTTCAGTCCTACCTCAAGGTTTTTGATGGTTTCATTAAGGTCATTTTCATGGCTGGCCGTTCCTTCCATCGCCACCTGAGTATCCTTTCCTATTTGCTTCTCAGAGAATGAAATTTCTGCCCGTGGGTGCTTCTCAACACTCGGTTCTTTTTCCTTGAGTTGCTTCCGCAGGTCATGAAAGCAACCGCGTTGTTCATAAGGGACGTGATAAAGTTTCTCCGTCGCCCTATAATCATTTTTCCTTTCAAGTAAGAATGGGTAGGCAAAGTATTCCGTAAAGCTGACGACAGCCGTTCGTTCTTCGGCCATACGATTGGCAAACTTCCAGAAATCGTCTTCGGTTAATTCAATATCAAAGTAAAAATACCCCGGTCCGTGTTCCGACGCCTCAGAAAAAGTAATTGTTGAAGGCTTAGGATGTTTGCTAATCGAGAATTGGGCATACCCGGTGGAGATTTCATGGTCGCTTTGCCCCAAAAAGCAAACACAGGATGGTTCGATTAGTTCAGCGTCACCGGATAAGCGAGAGTAGAACTTTGCAGTACCGCTTGTATGAATATACCCAGTTCTAGCTGCCGGAGTTTTAGTAAGAAATTCTTCTTGTTCTGACCGGTCTAATTGGCGATCTGAATCCAAGTACCACTCACTTGTTTCATCATGAAAACTAAGTTTTGCACCTTTCTCGGGTAATGCAAACGCCCCCTCTGGAATCAAAACGCGTTCCGATAATGTCAGTCGGCCAACGCGTACCTTTATTGGGAAATATTGCGTATTGTACGGCATGACATAGGAGTTCGTCGCCTCGCCTGATTTGGGGGTTTCAATCACGGTAAATTCGGGGGCATTATGGTCAGAAGCAGTGCGCCATTCGACTGTAAAGTCTGAATCGTGTTCTTTATCGGTCCAAGTAAACATGGTTGTTAATAGCCTCCTTCTTCTCTCGCACGACGAAGCGCCAAGTTAGGCTCGTTCTTGGTCATGCCCAAGTCAATGCACGGACCAAGACGTATCTTTGATAGTTCACCAAGGCGAGCGCCTGGGAGCAATCTGTTCCTTTAAAATCTCATGTGGGATTTTATGCAGTGGCCGCGCCAGAGTGCGTGTGTCGTGTTCGTGGGGTGGCCAGGGGTCGCTCATGGTTTCGGAGAGGTTTGTTTAGCCTTTGCGGAAACCGGGCAAGGCAGGTCTGGCCCATACCGTCGCGCACGAAATAGTGACTTAGCGCCAATGCGGGGATAGAAGTCAACATGACGGCCTTAATAAGTCTCACAACTGCACGGATTGGGCATCCGTGGGCACTGTTGGTTGCGAGTGTGTAAGTATATGATTTTAAAATATTAGTCTGGGCCGGGTTTCAATGCAGCGGAGTTTTCCGCAGAAACTGTCGTTGCCCTGTGTTTACCGGGCGTTGTGATGCGTTTGAGGAGGTATCTGCCGCCAACTGGGTGCCGATCTCAAGGGCTGGGAGTTTTGGTTTCCTGCCCAGCCTACGCCTTGGGTGGGGTTCAGTTCTGCCGATGGCAGAGGGCTTCTACTTGCTCACGGAAGTGGGTGGCGGGCATCAGCCCCGCATCTGTTTCGGTGTAACGCCGCACGAGGGCGTGCAGGTGCATCCAATTTGAGCGGGGTTGAATCAGACGGTGTTCGTACTGGCGCAGGAGGTCTATGGCTTGAGGGTTCGGGTTCCAGTCCATCAAAGACGTTCGCACCCGGTTTGCTTCGCGGTTCCGCTCTCGTTGGGCGTGACCTTCGGGTGTGCGAGGCGGAAACTTACCCTTCAGATTACCGGGCGAATGCGGGTAGCACCGGCCAGAAGGCGATTTCGACCACGCAACATTCTTGCAGCTAGGTTTTGAGCAAAGCGTCAGCTTGGTTCCGGGACCGAACTGGGTCGCTGCGCGGTTGCTGGCCAATGCCGCGCGCGTCCTGGCGTTCACCCCTCTGAGGTCGCCCTTCTTGTTTAGAATTTCTCGTTTTTTGTCCATATCGTGCAATCTTAAATCGGTTTTTGCTTTAGGGGCGCAACCCTATGCATTTATACCCACCGAATATGCAAACAGATACCGAAAAACCTAAAAACCAGTCCGTAAGGAGAGTCAGTTTTTCAGATTCCGTCCTATTCGGGAACCGGGTTCGCCGACTGTAACCCCGACAGTGACGGTTTTGGCGGATGGGAATTTTGAAGCAATCTGTTACCTTAAGCAGCCCGAGTGGGCGCGATACCGTCGCCCCCCGAAAACGCCCGCACCGAGAAACCAAAACTGCCCAAGTTGTTTCCAAAAACAGGCCATAAACCCTTTCTCCGCCGACTTCCTCAGGCCCCTATAAGACCCCCCAAAAAACACGTGAAAACGCAACAGAGTGTATAACAAAAAAGAAAAATTAGAGAGGGGTGTAGGGGGGGGGAGGAAGAAAGAATTTGGATACATATTTTCCCGTGTTTTTTGGCCAATCTTTCTCATCAACTTCCGCACAATTGATGGCTGAGGAAGCTGAGAAATTTTCAATCTGCTGCTACCCTTTCTCAGCCGGAAGCTGAGGAAGCGCCGAGGAAGTTTGATTTGGTTTCAGACTCCGCCCACCACCCGGTAAACCTGACCTTTCCGACCTTTGGTGTGCACCGTATCCAACCGTACCCGACCCATCTCGCACAACATTTGGAGGGCAGCGTCCCGGCGCTTGGCGTCCAACTTCTTATAGGTCCGGTTCGTAATCTCCATTTTCTTGGCTTCCCCGCCCAAACCGACCAAGGCACCCATGACCAGATTGATGTCCACCTCGTGCCGACTGTCTGCGACATGCAACCGGACGGCACGTGACTGTGCTTCAACACAATGCTTCACAAATTTCACCGCCCATTCGGCGTGTGCCTTCTCAAGAGGGATCTCCCCCGAAAACCGGATGGGTGCTTTCAGGGCGATGTCGCCCAGCGCCACCACTCCCGCAACCTTTACGGCATTTTCCGCAGCCCGACCCCAAAGCTGGCGAGTGTCATCCGTCTTGTCGCCCTTGCGTGCTGTCGTCTCCACGTCCCACGCTCGCAAGACCTTTTCAGCCTCAATCGTAGGAACTATCGGAACCGCGCGGAATTGGGTTTCGGCTCCATAGGTCCGCACCGTGGGCAACATAGTTGACTCCGCAACCAGGGCATCGTCATCGCCAACCGGGATTGGGTTCATGGCTCCCGTGTGCCGCGCCACCGTAGCAATCCACCGGAACGCGTCCTGAATGTTCAGCGGAACCTGATGGGGCGCTACGTGGCTTTCCGGGTGCAGCGTCACTTCATCATCGGATTCCAAGATTATTGGGCGATTTAGAACACCATCTTCCAGTTGCTCTGAAGTAAAAGCCCGCATGAACACCCGAATGCTCGGCGTAGTGTGGAATGCCACGAGAAACGGGTGGGGAACCGCAGCCAGACTGTCCTTTGCGGACTTCACATTAACAGGTCCTAAATCACTGAAAGGTAGGCCGTATAACATCACCGCCTTGTCGGACAAGGTTTTCATGTGAGGGTTGGCATTGCGTCCATCCAAGGCCGCTTGCACGATCGAATGGTATTCATCGTTCAGCCATAGCACCGCGCCGTTGTTGTCCTGTAGAACGCGGTGCAGTGCCTGACCGGAGCCGAGACCATCGCAGTGGTAAACACCACCCGCCTTAGCCCCCAGCTTGGCCGTGGAACGGTCCTTTTCCTTACCGAGGGCCGTATCCGCGATCAGCACGCCCTGAATGTTCAGCGCGATTGGAGAGAACGGGCGGTGCACCACGACTCGCCCACCGGTTGCGGCTGCGACCGACACAAGAGCTGACAGGATGTGACGATCCCGACCCGGATGGTAAGACACATCTTCAGTGTAGCCCATCAGGGCGTCCACCAGACCGGTAATGCCTGCAACCGCGTGGGCGAGGGCAGCGCCCTGATTCAGCGGAGTCGATGCTTGGCCAGTCGTTGAGGGCTGGGCGTTTTCGTCCGGTTCCCCGGTTCCCCAAGACTTGGGATCGTCAATGACATCGAAGTCTTCGCGCCCGCTGGACCTTTCACATTTGGCCACAGTGGACATGATCTGCCGTTCATCCTGCGTACCCACCGTGCATTTTTCCATCAACGCCCAAACCGAAAAGTCATAAGTGCATCCGAACTTTGCCAAACGCCGTGCGATGGACATATCGAAACCAGACCGCGAAGTATCATCCAGCCCTTCTTCTCCACCCTCCCAGCGGTGTTTCAACATGCTATCTTCTTCCAGCAGTTCCCGGAGGGTGTCTTCAGCGCCTGCTGGCTTCTCCCAAGGCCGGGGGAACCGCACCAAAACACGGCCCACCTTGCCGGGATTCTTGGCCTCGTAGCGCGCAATGAGTTCGTCGCAAACCTCCGGCGGTAGTATCGCAGCCGGGACATCGTCAATGACCTCGTAGCCCTCGCCAAAGGCGGCAAATCCCCCTTCGCCACGGGCGTCCAACTTGGCGACGATATTCTGACCGGTGGGCAGCTTCCCTTCATAACCCTCGGGCGCACGGAAGAAAAAATGCTCGCCGTCGGAGACAGTCTTGTGGATACGGGTGGGCGTATCCAGCAGGCCACGGTCCCGCATCCAAGTCTTTGCCTCCCCTTCTGGGTCAGGGTTGTCCGGGTCGAGCATGAAAAGCCCGCCACCCATTTTCATCCCGTATCCGTTGGCGCGGGACCAATCGAACTCTTCCACGTTGAGGGAGGCCAAATGCAGGCCCCCTTTACCGGATTCCGGCCCTTTCCCGGTAAGTGGAATTTTGTTCCAGCCTCCGCCACCGTCAGGTACGATTAGGATCGGGAATACCGGAACGCCCGCCCTGGCTTTCTTCGCGGCTTCGGCCTTCCAGTGTTTGCCGCCGCGAGATTTTGTGGCGTCAACACCTGCTACATTTGTGTCCACAATCCTGACCTCCGTTTATGCAGCGGAGGGGGACTTGGCGTCTTTCACGCGCCGGTCACGCAACGCGTTAAGCGAATTGCGGCGGATTCGGGTGGCGGTTCCAGCTTTGTATGCGTCCAGATCGCCTCGGGCGATCATGTTGTAAATCGTGGTCAGCCCGCAGCCCAGAACGGCCATGACTTCCTTCACCGTCGCATCCCGGACGAAAATATCTTGGTCCGTGCTGAATGCTGGGCCGATGTCTTTGATAGTTGCTTTTTTACCCCGTCCCAGGCGGTTGTATTTCTTGGTTGTCGTGTCCATGCGTCAAATCCTTCTCGGCTTGCAGGATTTGCGACGCGCTTTTGGTTCGAAACCTACCGCCCACGGGCTTCTGGTGGGGCGGCTTTTTACCCTCGGTAGGAAGGGCCTAGAGTGCGGTGCGCTAGACCGACACCAATCGCAAAATGTTCGATTAACATGGTATGGAATGAATCAGGCTGCAAGGGAAAAATTTATTAGAGGTAATTGGTTACAGGTTGTTACCTAACTGGAATGGTGGGTGTTTCCAGTTGCGGAGGGAGCTAGTATTTGGGTGCCGCGTCCTTGGTTCCTTTTGGTTCCCGGATAGGGTTCCCTCTCTCATGGCAAACGCCTCTGGACCGGCAGACAAGAACCGTCGGGTTCACTGATGCCCACTGGGTCTTTGCCTATAGTTTATGATGCAGAGGCGCTGGGCTTAAGGGCCACGATGTTTTGACCTTGCAGGGCGTCAAGGTGGTCCGCCCAACGTTGCAGCCAGTCTTTGGCAAGTTCGCTGAAATCTGCCGTTTTCGTGTAGCCACCATCAACCACTTCATTTTGTGTCTTGGTGCGATGGTTGGTGATGGCATTGCGCACGTCGAGTGGACAGAGATTCTCCTTTAACCACGTCAGCCCAGCGTGTCTTAGGGCATGGGTGGAGAAGCCATCGGGAAGGTCTGCGTACTTGCGAATGCGTGATGCCCCCCGAATGACATTGGCCTTTGCGACAGGGCGGGAGCTGTCGTGAGGAGCCGAGAACACGTAATCGGAATCGAGTGTCTGAGCGTCTTTGATGCGCTTCAGGAGGGCCACGGACTGATTGGACAGTTGGATCGTGTATCCGTGCTTGTTCTTGGCACGCGCACTGGGCAGATGCCATACGGCATTGTTCAGATCGAACTCTGCCCACGCCGCTTGGGCGGCTTCGCCCACGCGTGTCATGGTCAGGGCCTGAAAGCGAAGGGCTTCGCCGTAGACCTCATGGTCGAGACTTCCCATGAAGGCCTTCATCTGATCGGAGTCTGGGCAGAAGGTCTTGGGCTTATGCTGTGGAGCCATCGCCCCATCAGTTGGGTTGTGGTGGTCCTGCGGGAGCCACGCGCCGTTGGGATAGGCGATCTTTGCTGTCCGACCGGATGCCACGTTGAACATGGTGGACAAGACCGCACGTAGCTTCTGCGCTTCACGGGGCGCGCTTGACGCGAGGGATGCCAGTATTTTGCGGATGGTGTCTCCGTCAAACTCGGACGCAAGGGTTTGCCCGTGGTGCGGAATGATATGCCGCCGCAAGAGCCGCGCATCTTCTTTGCCCGAACGTTTGATGAGTTCCTTCGTGGCGACGTCTATTCCCAGCGCGTATTCTTGGATGTACTGCTCGCAGATTTCTTCCATTGTGTAGACGGAGTCCGGTTCGGCGTGAGCCAGCGGCTGGCCGGATTTGTGCAGTTCCCTGAGGCGCTGGGCTTCGACGCGTGCTTCGGCCACAGAGAGTTCAGAAGGAAACCGGCCCAGCTTCAGTTCCTTTTCTTTCCCTGCTTCGTCGCGGTAGCGGAAGAACCATACTTTTCCGTTGCGCTTAGCATGGCGCATCAGGAGGCCGGGATTGGCCCTGCAGGTCAGCTTTCCACCTGGTGCGAGGTTTTCATACTCTATGTGCGAACGACCGGCTGCGTTCTGAGGTTGCGCCAATGCTGACGCAGCCTGAAGGGCCGCACGAAGGGCATCATCGCGGAATTTGACTGCAAGCGCCGCTTCGATGTGTTTCAGCGCCTCAGCCTTTAGTTTAGAAATCTTCGTGCTCATGGCCAGAATCCTTTCCAGTGTTTCGGCTGTGATTTGGGCCGGGGCGGCGCAACGCTCCGGTCCTTTGAATTTAAGGGCTGGCAAAAAAGACCACCACCTCATTCCGCAAACTTTCCGCAGAGAGGGTGGTTGTGGGCGGTCTGCGGTGGTCACAGAGGGAAAAATATTCCCCGTTTGTTCCGCGCTTTTTCTGCCGATTGTTGCGGAAAAGTCTATGTTTTATAGGGGGTTTTGAAGTGGAGGCGAGTACCGGAATCGAACCGGTGTACACGGATTTGCAATCCGCTGCGTCACCACTCCGCCAACTCGCCTTTTCAAGTAAAATCAAATACTTGCTGTGGTGTGGGGGGCGTTTTAACAGCTTTCGTCTGGGGCGTCCAGAGGGGTGCCTCAAAAATTCATGCAGAACGCTCTGGTTGGTTGTAGGTGCGCGGGAAATATTGGTTCTGCGGCAAAAGTTCTCTGCGCTGGCCGTTGCTGGTTCCTCCTTGATATGGCACAAGCGCATCATCCAAGGGAAAGATACGAGCGATCCAATGACAGACTTCGCAGCCCGCCGCCGCACGATGGTTGATACACAGATTCGACCCTCTGATGTGACCAAGTTTCCCATTATCGACGCGATGTTGAACGTGAGACGAGAGAACTTCGTGCCGGATTCCCAGCGCGAGGCGGCTTATGTCGAAGGATTGATAGATATGGGTGCGGGGCGCTGTATGCTAGAGCCTAGGACCCTGGCTAAGATATTGGATGCGCTGAACATTTCTAATGATGAAATTGTTTTGGATGTCGGCTCGGCAATGGGGTATTCGACAGCAGTTGCAGCGCGCATGGCGCAATTGGTTGTCGGTGTCGAGGAAGACGAGGACCTTGCGGCCGAGTCTCAGACTGTCCTAATGGAGGCGGACGCAGACAACGCCATCGTGCATGTCGGACCGCTGGCGCAAGGTGCGACCGAGCATGGGCCTTACGACGTGGTCATGATCCAGGGCGGGGTCGAGCAGGTGCCAGACGCCATTATTGATCAGCTCAAAGAACACGGCCGGATTGCTTGCCTTTTCATGGAAGGTGAGCTGGGAACGGTCCGCATCGGCCATAAATCCGGAGGTCGGGTGACCTGGCGCCATGCTTTTAATGCCAATGCGCCGGTATTGCAGGCATTTTCCGCGGATCGTGCATTTTCGCTATAATTCTACGGCAGATTATTCTGCTGCCTTGATTAGTTGAAAACAAAGGCGCAAACTGCGCCTAGGGCTGCGTAATTTTGATTTGAGAGGATTTCGTTATGAGTTCTAAGTCGGGAGGTAAGCTGGTCAAGGCCTTGGCGCTTACGGCTGGTATCGCACTCAGCGTTGTTCCGGGACGGGCGGTTTGGGCAGATAATCTGACCGACGCCTTCATTGGTGCATATAACACAAGCGGATTGCTGGAACAGAACCGCGCGCTGCTGCGTGCAGCGGACGAAGATGTGGCAATTGCCCTGTCTGCGCTGCGGCCGATCATCAACTGGACGGTGCAGGTCAGTCAGGATTACACGCGTTCCACCACGGATGACGTCGTAGTCAGGAACGAACCATCGTCCTTTTTCACCGGACTGACGCTGAGCCAATTGATTTATGATGGCGGCTTCTCGGTTCTGGGCAAACAGTCTGCACAGGAAATCGTTCTGTCCACCCGTCAGAACCTGATTGATATTGAACAGCTTGTCCTGTTCCGCGCCGTGAATGCGTATCTGGAAGTCGTTCTTCAAGAAGAAACCGTTCAGATTCAGCTTAACGATGTCGATGTGTCCGCCGAGGAACTTCGGGCTTCTCAGGATCGTTTCGACGTAGGCGAAGTCACACGAACCGACGTTGCGCTGTCCGAAGCGCAGCTTGCCAGTGCTCAGGCGGAACTTGCCATTGCTCGCGGTAACCTGAGCCGCGCGCAGGCGGAATATGTGAACGCCGTGGGCAAGGCGCCGGGAGCGACAGCGGGCCAACCCAGCCTGCCGAACCTTTCTGGTTCGGAATCTGAAGCGATCGCCTTCGCTCAGCGGAACCACCCCGCAATTCTGGCCGCGCAGCACGAGGTGCGGGCATTTGATCTGGCCGTGCAGCAGCAGCGTGCCAACCTTGGCCCGAACGTGAGCCTGAACGCGGATGCGGGTATTCGCGAAAGCTATGACAATGATGACAACCTCGAAGACGCGTCGATTTCGCTGAACTTCAACCAGCCGATCTATGCTGGTGGCCGTCTGGCGGCAAACGTGCGTCGGTCTATGGCGACCCGCGACGCCTCGCGCGCAAACCTGTTGAACGTGCAAAAAGACATCACGCAGGGCGTGGCAGATGCCTATGCGCGTTTTCAGGCCGCAACCGCAAGTCTGAGGGCGTCGACGGAACAGGTTCGCGCCTCGCAGGTCGCGTTTGACGGTATCCGGGAAGAGGCGACATTGGGCGCTCGGACCACGCTGGACGTTCTGAACGCTCAGCAGGACTTGCTGAACGCGCAGTTGACCGAGGTTGGATCACGCACAGAGCGATCACGTGCGGCCTATGATTTGCTGCAGGCCCAAGGTCTGCTAACGGCCGAGCGGCTTGGTCTTGCTGTACAGATCTATGACCCGACGCTCTACTACAACCTGGTCAAGCGCGCGCCGGCGCAGGTCAGCAAGCAGAGCAAGGATCTGGATCGCGTGCTGAAAGCGTTGCGTCGCGACTGAGGGTCCAAGCTGACGGTTGTGAGGTCCGAAGTGTTTGGCTACACTCGATTCTGAGGACAGAGTGGTAGTGAAAAGATGACGGACAAGGTGGTAAATGGGAGCGTAGAGGACGTTTTGTCCTCTATCAAACGGCTGGTCGGTGAAGAAGGCCGCAAGATCCCGGACCTTGTTCCAACAGCCATGTCCAGAAAGCCGGGTCGCTTGGTCCTAACGGATGCTTTGCGCGTAAGCGAAGCAGCGGAGGACGAAGACGAGGCGGAATACACCGCGGATGCGTCCATCAAGCCAATGGTCCTTCGTGCCAGCGACATTGTTAAGCGTGACGAACCTGTCGCCGAAGAACAGCAAAGCACTGACCCAGCGGATAGTTTGAGCGCGAAGATTGAGGCGCTGGAAGCTGCAATTGCCCGCACCGAAGATCAGTGGGAACCGGACGGCGACAGCGAGGACGAGTATTCCGGCACGCGCACGACGTCGCTGGAATGGAGCGCGGATGAGGAAGCAAGCAGCGCCAAGGAAGATGTCCGCGCCGACAATGATGACTCTGCGCCCGAGGCCGAATCCCAGGTTTCCGAAACGAAGGCAATGTTCATTCGCGATCCCGAAGTGACCGCTGCCGCTGTATCATCCACTGAACAGCCCAGGGACGTAACCGCCCTTGATGAGGCCGCGTTACGTGACCTGATAGCGCAGGTTGTGCGTGAGGAACTGCAAGGCGTTCTGGGTGAGCGGATTACGCGCAACGTCCGCAAAATGGTCCGGCGCGAGATTTATCGGGCGCTTGCCGAACACAAGCCGGATTGACCTTTATCCGTGCGTAGGACTCTCTGCAAGGTCCAGCAGTTGATCCAGGTTCATATGCGTTTCAAGATGGTCCGCCAACGCGTCGAGTGTGTCCTCAACCCCATCTTCATAGCCTAAATCCGATGCTGCGCCGAGCTGTGACAAGTAGCTGGCGCGAAATGCGTCAGAAGAGAAGATGCCGTGCAAATAGCTGCCACGAATGCGGCCGGTCTTGTCGGTGGCGCCTTCTGGCCGCCCGCCAATTTCCAACCAGGCGCGTCGGCAATCGGCCCCCTCGGTTTTACCCATGTGAATTTCATAACCCTGTACCGGCTCTCCGCCCGGGACAGTTCGGGCGCTGCGCAGGGTGAGCGTCTTTTGCCCCGACATCACCGTGTCGACATCCAAAAGGCCTAAGCCTTCGACAGTCCCCGGGCGACCATCCACCCCGTCCGGGTCTGCGATTGTCTTGCCCAGCATTTGATACCCGCCACACAAGCCTAAGACATGGCCGCCCCGACGAACATGTGCATACAGGTCCACATCCCAGCCCTGCGCGCGGAAATAGGCCAGATCGCCTATGGTCGATTTGCTGCCCGGCAACAACACCAGATCAGCATCACCAGGCAGAGCGCGACCAGCAGGCACGATCTCTACAGTGATGCCCGGTTCGGCGGACAGGGGGTCAAGATCGTCGAAATTCGCCATCCTCTCCAGTTGCGGGACCACGACTTTACAGGCCCCACCGCTATGCGAGCGGATGTCCATCATGTCTTCGGCTGGAAGACGCCACGCATCGTGGAACCAAGGAACGACGCCCAGACAAGGCCATCCGGTTCGCGCTGCTATGTCATCTCGTCCTTCGTCAAACAGCGAAACATCGCCCTTGAAACGGTTGACCGCGAAGCCCCGGATCATGGCCAGATCGCCCGCGTCAAGCACGGCCTGTGTTCCGACGATCTGGGCTATCACGCCGCCGCGATGGATGTCGCCGACCAGAACCACCGGAACCCCGGTGGCGCAGGCGAAGCCCATGTTGGCAATATCGCCTTTGCGCAGGTTGGTTTCAGCCGGGCTTCCGGCGCCTTCTATCAGGACCAGATCGGCGTCGTCGCACAACCTGTCAAAGCTTTCCAAGGCAGCACTCAGCAGCTTGGATTTGTCCTTGCGGTAATCTCCGGCTTTCATCGTCCCGGCGCGTTGGCCCTGTATGATGACCTGAGCGCCGGTATCCGTTTCAGGTTTCAGCAGAATCGGGTTCATGTCGGTATGCGTTGGTCGTTTGGCGGCGCGGGCCTGCAATGCCTGCGCCCGCCCAATCTCGCCCCCGTTTTCGGTGACGGCGGCATTGTTTGACATGTTTTGCGGCTTGAACGGTGCGACACGCAGGCCGCGCCGCGTAAAGGCTCGGGCCAATCCTGCCACCAGAACCGACTTGCCGACATTGCTGCCGGTGCCCTGAATCATGATGGCGCGAACCATGCCGAGTCTCCTATAACCTGAAGGGCACATGACCCGATTTGATGGCTGAGGAAAAGCCCCGGATGAACACACCTGCACATCTTTTGATCGGGGCTGCTGCCTTTGCCAATCCTCCTCGTGGGCGGATTTTGTGGGCTGCTTTGCTAGGCTCTGCGCTGCCGGACGTGTCGCTTTACCTGATGGCCGGGGTGTCTTTGTTCGTTTTGGGGATTCCTGAGCAGGTGGTTTTCGGTCAGCTTTATTATTCCACGGAATGGCAGACCGTATTCGCCATCGACAACTCATTTTTTGTTTGGGGATTGGTGCTATTGGCTGGGGGCTGGCTCCGCATCAGGCCGCTGATCGTCGGCGCGTCGGCTGGCTTGCTGCATCTGTTACTGGACTTTCTGTTGCATGCCGGGGACGGGCGGCCCCAGTTCTGGCCGTTCAGCTCGTGGGTCTTTGACAGCCCAGTCAGTTATTGGGACAGCGCACACCACGCCTATTGGGTGGCACCTGTGTCACTGACAGTGTGCGCGGTGTCTTATCTGTTACTGTGGCGGCGGGGCATGGCATGGTCGGCGAAGGTGTTCTTTGCCATGATGCTGTGCGCCGAGGTTTGGGTCGCGCGACAGTGGTTGCTGTTTTTCTGACGCAACGCTTGGGGCAAACGAAAAGCGCGCTCCAGTGGCAGGAGCGCGCTTTTTCATTCGACCAGAAGTTTTGATCAGGCTGCTTCTGCCTGTTGTGCAGCGTTGCGACGCTCGCTCTCTTCGCGAGACAGGGCGACCGAGGTGCGTACACCACGACCAACGAACTCCATCAGTCCGCTGACAACGCGTTCGTTCGGGTCAATCCCTGCACAAGACAGGACCTCGCGACCATCGCGCGAGCGGGCCCACCGAGCGATCTGTTCGGGGCCATTGCCGTACTTTTTATCGTCGGCGATTGCGTCATCCAGTGCAGCCAACACAACGGCTGCGAAAAGTTTACGAGCACGGTTGCCTTGCTCATTGTTAAAGGCGGTGCCGTCAACGAAATCTCTCATCTCGTCTTCCTTGTTGTTCTTGCTCTTGCATTTTCGGCGTGACGGTCCTTATGACCGATTAAGTGCGATTCGGATACACCTAATATGCATAGTTGCGTTGCGTCATTTGCATGGCTTGCTGCAGCTGCAGCACAAGGTCTCGTTGTCTTGCCAGGTACAGCCACGCCAGATATAGGGAGCGCAACTTACGCATCAACCGTTTGTGAAGGATTTATGTCATGCCCAAGATAAATGGGAACGAAATTCGCCCCGGCAATGTGCTTGAGCATAATGACGGTCTGTGGGCAGCCGTAAAAGTCGATCATGTAAAGCCCGGAAAAGGCGGTGCTTTTGCGCAAGTCGAATTGCGCAACCTGCGGAATGGGTCAAAATTGAACGAACGGTTCCGTTCGGCGGATAAAGTTGAACGTGTGCGGCTAGAGCAGAAGGACCAGCAGTTCCTGTACGAATCTGACGGTATGCTGGTGTTCATGGACTCTGAGACTTACGAACAGATCGAACTGCCTGCCGAGCTGCTGGGTGAGCGCCGCCCGTTTCTGCAGGACGGCATGACCATCGTGGTCGAGTTCTACGAATCCGAGGCGCTAAACGCCACGTTGCCCCAGAAAGTGACCTGCAAGATCGTCGAGACCGAGCCGGTCGTCAAAGGTCAGACCGCTGCGAATTCGTTCAAACCGGCAATTCTGGACAATGGTGTTAAGGTCATGGTGCCGCCGTTCATCGGACAGGATGAGATGATCGTCGTGAACACCGAAACCATGGAATATTCCGAGCGCGCCTAAACGGTTGCCTTGATGGAAATGAAAAAGACCGCGACGGCAGGGGCCGCGCGGTCTTTTTTTATCTTAACCTTCTTGGGTTCCGATATTGTTCAGGATTGGGGCCGAACAATTCCAGCATCAACTCGTACTTGATGCGATTGGCGCTGACTTGCCGGTAGAACGCGATCAGAAAGGCGGTTGGTCCTTGGATACGGCTTAGGCCGCTGGTAGCGGCGACCACAGTGCCCACATCCGTTTTGCCCTGTAAAACGAGATAACCGCCCAGCATCAGAACGCCGACGGTGCCCGCGCCGTTGATAACGCTAAGCAGGAACTTGGCGGACAGTTTCCACAAAAACATACGTCGCCGTGTCTCAAAGATTTCGTCGAACTGCGCTTCGATGTCTCGTGCGACGGCGTCGATATCTTCGACCGTCAGCTTGTCGGTCGCGCTGCGCAGGATATGAACGCGCTCGGCCACAAAGGTGTTTACTTTGCGCTGCGAGATCAGAACGATGACGATCTGCGGCACAATCATCGAAAATGCAATCAGGCCAAGTCCCGGCTGCGTCGATGAAATATACCCGATCACACTGATCAGAGTTCCCACTTGCACCACAGGGTCCGAAAACGCCCCGCCTGCAAATTTGCCCAGCTCTTCGGCTTCGGCCGAGATTGCGGTGGTCATTGTTCCCTTGCGAACGGTCCCGCCCGTTTCACCCAGATCCGATGAGCGCAATAGCAGCCGCTGCCGGATCATGCGGATCATGTCTTCGCCCAATGTGCCAGCCCGAAAGCCCAGCAACCATTTCAGAGCAAGACTCAGCAGGATAACGGACATCATGCCGCCTCCGAGATAGATCAGGTGATCCGTGTCGACGTTATCCTCGGTCAGGTGGTTGATGATGTCGCGCTGAAACTCCAGCGGCACAGCAGCCAGACCCGCGATGGCTATGGATAAAATAATAAGGATGATCTGACGCCCGGCACTGGCACGCCAGATCGCTCTGTATAGTTTGAACATTTGTTTTTCCGGTTCTTGAACCTGCGCACAGTGTGGCAGCGCCTTTGGGCGTGTTCAAACTATACCTCAAAAACCGTGGGTTACGCCGTGCTGGATTGGCAACAATCAAATCTCAACGGTGATAGGGACCCCGTCAGCGGTTAAATCGCCTTTGGCGCGGTCCAGTCTAAGATATGCGATGCCCCGACCATCAGACTGGGTAAACAGCGTGCCTGCGGGTTTCCCATCGGACAGAATTTCCGCCCCGACCGGGGCCGCGCCGCCGACCCGGACGCTGCGCAGACCCTTGCGCAACTCGGTCTTGTGTTTCATACGCGCGGTGACTTCCTGCCCGACATAGCAGCCCTTTTTGAAGTCGACACCGTTCAAGACCTCGAAACCGGATTCAAGGATATAGCTGTCAGGTGTCAGTTCGATTGCAGTCTCGGGAATGCAGTGACGCACGCGGATCGCGTCCCAATCGGTGCCGTCGTCGCCCTCGGCGCTTTCCGAGTAGATGCGCCAGCCCATTTCGGGATGACGGGGATCCGACAGCGCGCCTTGGGGGGCAGGGCCCGTGCCGCGTTGAAGGTTCAGGCCGCTATCTTCGATCGTGACATCGGCCCGCAGCTTGTACATGTTCAATCGCTTGACGAGACCGTCAGCCAGTTCCTCTGCCACGTCCAGAAGAACGGTCTCTCCGTCCCGCAGCAGAAAGAAATCTGCCAGATACTTGCCTTGAGGTGTCAGCAGCGCGGCGTAGACGATCCCGTGTTCCATCCCGGCGATGTCATTTGTCACCAGTCCTTGCAGGAAACTGTCAGTGTCCGCGCCGCCAAAGCGCAGGATGCGGCGATTGGGCATGTTACGTCCTCGTCTTTTCCCTGAGCCACGTGATATAGGAGTTCACGCCGACAAGACCAGAGGGTTTCAATCATGCCAGCGCCGATCAGCATCGTCATCCCTACGCTGAATGCGGCGGACAGCCTTCCTGAAACGCTGCAGGCTTTGATGGAGGGGCTGCATACCGGACTAATCCGGGAACTGATTGTCTCTGATGGTGGCTCTACCGATTCTACGTTGGAAATTGCCGATGACGCCGGGGCCGAGATTGTGACCGGTGCTGCGTCACGCGGGGGACAACTGCAGCGCGGATGCGCATTGGCCAAGGCTGAATGGTTATTGGTTTTGCACGCGGATACCGTCTTGCAAGAAGGGTGGAGCAAGGCCGTGGGTGATCACTTGCGGACCGGCGGCCCGGCTGCCTTTCGTCTTGCTTTCCGCGCTGCGGGGTTTGCGCCTGCGTGGGTTGCGGGTTGGGCCAATTTGCGCAGCCGCCTGTTTCGGTTGCCGTATGGCGATCAGGGGCTTTTGATCAGGCGCAAGGCTTACATGGATGCAGGGGGATACCCGGACCAGCCATTAATGGAGGATGTTGCGCTGGCGCGTCGGCTGCGGGGTATAACCCTGTTACCCGTTCGTGCCTTCACAAGTGCGGATCGGTATCAGAGGGTGGGGTGGGCCCGTCGGGGTGCGCGGAACTTGTGGACACTGACGCGGTATTTTCTGGGTGGTGATCCCGAACGGCTGGCTCAGTCATACCGGCGCTGAGGCTTGTGCGCAGTTCAACGATCGACTTACCCAGCCGAAACGGGGCCGCGAAACTAACCAGACAGAGGGCGACGATCTGGAGCACCAGAATATGTGCATTGGCCTGCAGGTATTCCCATTCGTCCTTTAGCTTCCCAACCTGCGCGATCAGATCGTCATAACTCTGGGCAAGAATGACATAGTCCCCGGCGATTGCCGGAACTTTTCGGCGCATGTTGTCGATTGCAGCCTGCGTTTCTTCGTCGAGTGACGTGAAAACCAGAAACTGATCTAAGTCGAAGGATTCAACCTTTGAGGCCATTGCCCGCATATCGTCCTGCTCGGCCTTTGCGCTTTGTCCGAACAGGAAATGCAGACCCTGAAGCGGCGCGACCTCGTTGGTGACGGCGATAAACAACGGAAGCTCGGAATTACTGGCGGTGGACGCCGACAGGAACTCCACCTTGTCGCACAAAACCCCGATATCTTTGTCATAGGCGGGGTCGCAAAAGCGCAGCCGGAACCGTGCGGCATCCCGGTCGAACGCAAGCGTTGCGGCATAAGCCACGTCAATCTGCCGGTCCAGCCGCGAACTGTCCGAGGTGTACAACCCCGCAAGAACAGCAACCAAGGCACCGATTCCGCCCAGAACAACCCAAACGAGATCAGCCAGTTTCCACGCACGGTGGCCAGCAGGTTTACGGAACAGAAACCCGGTTCCAATCGATCCAATCAGAAAGAACAGGATTAACAGGGGCAGTTGATTGTCGGCAATAAACGTCATGCATACAAAGTGACGACGCGTTCACGACGTGGCAACACTCTTCACGGGCTGTTGTTCTTTTTGTCGGATCAGAAATCAAGAGCCAGAGCTTTGGCCAAACTTCCGAAATAGTTTTGTGCGGTCAAAGGCTTGCTCCAATTCGTCAGTGCGTTCCTTGACCGAATCCCAAAGCCGCTCCTGCACTTCAGCGATGGCGCATTCCATCAACGCAAGGATCGAAGCCATCGAGTCCCAGGCCGAAGGCACGGCAATCCGGGCCGCAAACGTGTGCCTGGCGAGCCGGTGAATAGGCGAGCGCCACTGGTCGGTGAACAGCACAATCTCGGCCTCGCGTTCCTGGCAAAGCTGTCCGATCAACATGGTCGCGTTCTCGTACCTGCGCACGTCCAGCGCAACCAGAACGTCATTTTTTCGAACATCCAGCAGATCATGCGTCCACGAGGCCGCAACGGGCAGCAACCGGACGTCGGGCCGGATCATTTGCAAGTGCAGATAGAGGTACTGCGCCAAGGTGCCCGTTATTCGCCCCCCGGTGATGAAAATCCGCCGATCCGGGTCCGATAACAGGTTGCAAAAGCTATCGAATTCGCCGGGATCAACTTCGTCTATCGTGCGCTTCTGGTTGGCAAGGGATTGCTGGGAATAGCGATTCAGGATGTGTTCTTCGGGCAGGTCATTCTGCCAGACGTCGCGCTTGGCGACGGGCCCCGAGATCATCTCTTTCACCTCGCCGCGCAGGGCGGCCTGAAACTGAGGGTAGCCGTCAAACCCGGTTTTTTGCAGCATCCGCGCGACCGTGGTGGTCGAGACCGAGGCGGTGCTGGCCAATTCGGTGATGCTGCCCAGCCCGGCCATCGGGTAATCATCCAGCAGAACACTGATGAGTTGCCGTTCAGAAGGGGTCATCTTGTCCCGATGGGCCAGCAGCCTGTCCGTCACCCGCACTGAACGATCCTCCTGTATGCGACAGGCGCATAATGTGAACAATTTTTCATCAAGATCAAGCGTGGAAAAATTTATACAGGAAAATTATTGACAGGAGATTGCCGAGTGTGGAAATTTTTCCACAACGATCACGCATGGAATCGCAGGGCTTAGAATTGGACTTCGGAAAAGTCGTTCACACGGATTTGGCAGACGATGCGCCTTCGGTGGCGCTGGTTTGTGAGCACGCGTCCAATCGAATCCCTGTATGTCTTGGGGACATGGGATTGGAGACAGATGCGTTGCAAAGCCATATCGCCTGGGATCCCGGCGCATTGGCTGTGGCAAAGCTGATGGCAGTGCGCATGTCGGCCCCCTTGGTTTATGGCGGTGTGTCGCGTCTGGTTTACGACTGCAATCGCCCGCCCGAAGCCGCCGGGGCCATGCCGGTAAAAAGTGAGAACTGGGACATTCCGGCCAATGCGAACCTGTCTTCGCAAGCGCGTAAAGCGCGTATCGAGGGGGTTTATGAGCCGTTTCGTGCATCCCTGTCGGAAGTGTTGGACCAGTATCGGCGCTCGCTAGAGTTGATGGTCACTGTTCACAGCTTCACGCCCATTTATCTTGGCAAAAAGCGTAAGGTGGAACTGGGTATCCTGCACGGAGAGGATGACCGGTTCGCGACCTCAATGATGGCCCAACAGCCAGCCCAGAACCCATACGTCACCCGTTTGAACGAGCCCTATTCGGCCGTCGATGGTGTTGCGCATACACTGGACGCGCAGGCCGCGCCGCGCGGGTTGCTGAACGTAATGATCG
This sequence comes from Ruegeria sp. S263, assembly GCF_056780525.1. Classification (NCBI taxonomy): domain Bacteria; kingdom Pseudomonadati; phylum Pseudomonadota; class Alphaproteobacteria; order Rhodobacterales; family Roseobacteraceae; genus Ruegeria; species Ruegeria sp. S263. The sequence goes on from NZ_CM165558.1 coordinate 1,506,590, forward strand.
AAATCCGCAACGACCTGATCGAAACGCCTGAACAGCAATCGGCTGTGGCTGACGCGCTGGTTCCGTGGATTGCAAGTGTCTTGTCGGGCATCAAAAAGAAGGTGGCGATGTGATCCGGGTCATGAGCTCATATGTCCGCGTCGTCGATGCGATCAATTATAGGATCGGGCGGGTGATGATGTGGGGCCTGTTCGTGATGATGGGAATCCTGCTGTGGTCTTCGATCTCGAAGACGTTTTTCCTGCCGTCGCTGTGGACGCTGGAAATGGCGCAGTTCGCGATGGTGACCTATTACATCATGGGCGGGCCATATTCGATTCAACTGGGGTCGAACGTGCGGATGGACCTGTTCTATCACAATTGGAGCCACACGAAAAAAGCGTGGTTCGACGCCTTCACCGTTTTGCTGCTGATCTTGTATCTGGGCGTGCTGTTTTACGGCGGGCTGGGATCAACCGCCTATAGCCTTGGCTATTGGGGGGATTCGCCGATCTCGTACTTCACCGGCCTGCTGACCGGCAGCGAAGAGATCGGGCGCCTCGAACGATCCTCGACCGCGTGGCGGCCTTATATCTGGCCCGTCAAGGCGATCATGGTGTTCGGCTTCTTCCTGATGCTGCTACAGGCGATATCGGAATTCTTCAAAGACATAGCCCGGATCAACGGGCAGGAAATCGGGGTTCGTCGGGCATGAGCCAGGAATACATTGCCATTTTCATGTTCGCGTCGATGATGCTGATGCTGTTCACAGGTCAGCGCGTCTTTGGCGCGATCGGCGCGGTCGCTACTGTCGCTGCGCTCGCCCTGTGGGGAACGGGCGGGCAGGACATAACATTCTCGGCCGCTATGAAGCTGATGAAATGGTATCCGCTGCTGACCCTGCCGATGTTCATTTTCATGGGCTATGTGTTGTCGGAAAGCCGTCTGGCCGATGACCTGTATCGGATGTTCCATGTGTGGATGGGGCCGGTGAATGGTGGGTTGGCGATCGGCACGATTGGCCTGATGGTTCTGGTTTCGGCCATGAACGGTCTCAGCGTCGCGGGGATGGCCATTGGCGCAACCATTGCGCTGCCGGAACTGCTGCGGCGGGGCTATGACAAGACGATGGTGACGGGTGTTATTCAAGCCGGGTCCAGTCTGGGCATTCTGGTGCCGCCCTCGGTTGTGCTGGTGCTTTATGCGATGATCGCGCGGCAACCGGTGGGGCAGTTATGGCTGGCCGGGATCGTGCCGGGACTGCTGATGGCAAGCTTGTTCATCCTCTATATCTGGATCCGATGCCGTATTCAGCCCGAACTTGGCCCCGCAATGAAAGACGCGCATGAGGTGCCGAGGGCCGAGAAAATCCGCCTATTGGGCGCCGGTGCGCTACCGCTGATCATCTTTGCCGCGATGATGGTGCCGTTTGTGAACGGCTGGACTTCGCTTGTTGAAAGCTCGGCGATCGGGGCGCTGACTGCTCTAGTCGTTTCGGTTGTCAAACGGCGCATGACGTGGAAGATTTTCGAGGATTGCACCAAGCAAACGCTGGCAATCTCATGCATGTTCATGTGGATCATCCTCGCCGCCCTTGGCTTTGGCGCGGTGTTCGATGGGCTGGGCGCGGTGAAAGCCATCGACAATCTGTTCACCGATCAACTGGGCCTGTCGCCGTGGATGATCCTGATCCTGATGCAGCTCAGCTTTATCGTCATGGGCACGTTTCTGGACGACACGGCGATGCTGGTGATCGTGGCGCCGCTCTATGTGCCGCTGGTGGGGGCGTTGGGTTTTGATCTGATCTGGTATGGGGTGCTTTATACGATCACCACCCAGATCGCCTATATGACGCCGCCATTCGGTTATAACCTGTTCTTGATGCGGGCCATGGCCCCGCCTGAGATCACGCTGCGCGACATCTACCGCTCGATCTTTCCGTTTGTCGCGGTGATGGTGCTGGCGCTGACGATCATCATGATCTTCCCGGAAATCGCCCTGTGGTTGCCCGGCTATGTCTATGGAAATTAACAAGAATGCCCGTCCAAGCGGCACGAAAACCTACAACAGAGAGGAAATGACATGACAACAAGACGTAAGTTTCTGAAAACAGCCGGGGTAGGTGTTGCCGCCGCACCTCTGGCTGCGCCTGCACTGGCGCAGAGCACGATCACATGGCGGATGCAGACTTATGCCGGTCCTGCGCTTGCCGCCCATGTGATCGACCCCGCGATCGAGATGTTCAACAAGATCGCTGGCGACCGGATGCAGATCGAGCTGTTCTATGCCGATCAGCTTGTCCCGACCGGAGAGTTGTTCCGCGCCATGCAGAAGGGCACGATTGATGCGGTTCAGTCCGACGATGACTCGATGGCGTCGCCCACCGAAGTCACCGTGTTCGGCGGCTATTTCCCGTTTGCGTCGCGCTATTCGCTGGACGTGCCGGTGCTGTTCAACCAGTACGGCCTGAACGAGATCTGGGACGAGGAATATTCCAAGGTCGGCGTCAAGCATATCAGCGCCGGTGCATGGGACCCCTGCCACTTTGCCACCAAAGACCCGATTAACAGCCTGGCCGACCTACAAGGCAAGCGCGTCTTTACCTTCCCGACAGCGGGCCGCTTCCTAAGCCAGTTTGGTGTCGTGCCGGTGACCCTGCCTTGGGAAGATATCGAAGTCGCCGTGCAGACCGGCGAGTTGGACGGCATCGCATGGTCCGGCATCACCGAGGACTACACTGTCGGTTGGGCGGATGTGACCAACTACTTCCTGACCAACAACATCTCGGGCGCATGGGCGGGATCGTTCTTTGCAAATATGGATCGCTGGAACGAGCTGCCCGAAGACCTGCAGACCCTTTTCCGCGTCTGCTGTGACCAGTCGCACTACTATCGTCAGTGGTGGTATTGGGGTGGCGAGGCCAGCCTGCGCGTCAACGGCGATAAGATGCAGCTGACCTCGATCCCGGATGAAGAATGGGCGACGGTTGAAGAAGCGGCCGTTGCCTTCTGGGATGAAATCGCAGCCGAGTCCGAGACCAAGGCGAAGGTCGTCGAGATCTTCAAGCAGTATAACGCCGACATGCTCAAGGCCGGGCGGCCTTATCGTTACGGCTAAAATCCAAGCGACTACGGCGCGCGGCCTCGGTCGCGTGCCGGTATTGAACCACTGGAACCCCTGTCCCCAATGCTAGGCTTGCCTCCGAAACAGACAAGAACGCTCCGGTCACGCTTTGGCGTGAACCGAGTCCGTGGGGTATAGGCAAATGGCAATCGCCGGGTTCCTGATCGAGATTTTTGCGGCAACCATGTTGTTGCTTTTTGCGGTGCGGCTGGTCCGCACGGGCATCGAACGGCGCTTTGGTGCGTTGTTTCAGTCGCTGTTGACGCGCCATTCAAACGTATTTGTTGCAGGTGGGGCCGGTATGGTTCTGGCCACGATCCTGCAAAGCTCGGCCGCGGTGACGGTATTGCTGACCGGTTTTGCGGCGGCTGGCATGGTCAGCTTTGGCATCGCATTGGCCGGGGTGCTGGGTGCGGATCTGGGGGCTGCGCTGGTCATTCAGGTTTTGTCTTACGATCTTGGCTGGCTGCAACCCGTTTTGCTGGCGCTTGGTGGCTGGCTTTACCTCAAATCCGATCGCGCCAATGTGCGGCTGATCGGGCGCATTGTTCTTGGCATTGCGTTCATTCTGGTCTCATTGCAGTTCCTGCGGGATGCGGTTGATCCGATCCGCGAAAGCGCCTTTTTGCCCGCGATCGCGGGCTATCTGGAAAGCGACTATTTCAGCGCCTTCATCGTGGGCGCTGTTTTGGCCTTTGTTATGCACAGTTCCGTGGCGACGATCCTGATGTGCGTAACACTGGTTCAGGTCGGAGCAATCCCCTTTGCGGCTGGTCTTTCGCTGGTGCTTGGGGCCAATCTGGGTTCGGCCTTCATTCCGATCTGGCTGACGCGTGACCTGACGGTTTCCGCGCGTCGCATTCCGCTGGCCAACCTTCTGCTGCGCGGCAGTGCGGCGCTGGTGATGCTGATCGCGGTCAACGTGACCGGCGCGCATCAGGCGCTTATGGCGGCCGGGGCAGGGCAGTCGTTGATCCTGGCCCATATCGGGTTCAACCTTGCCGTATTCGTGCTGGCCACAGGGTTCGTAAATTGGTTGGAACGCCCGATGACGCTGTTGCTGCCCGAGCCAAAGGACGAGGCAGGCGTGATGGATCAGTTCTCGTACGCGCTGAGCCCACTGAACGATCCCAGCGCGTCAGGGGCGAATGTCGCGATGTCCTCGGTCCGGCATGAGCTGTTGCAGATGGTCACGCAGGTCGAGCGCATGTTCCGCCCGGTTCTAGATATCTACGAACAGGATGATAGCGACGCGATCTCGGCCCTGTGGCAGCAAGATGAACGGGTGAATGCGCAGTTGACCGAAATCCGACGTTTTTTCGCCCGGATGCCGCGCCAGAACATGAGCAAGGCGCAGATCAAGGCGGCACGCGGCTTGGTCGAATACGCGATCCGGCTTGAGGCTGCGGGCGACGTGGTATCCAACCGCATGACCCGAACCGCGCAGATCAAACACACTGAACGTACCGAATTTTCGACGCAGGGCTGGAAGGAGCTCAAGGATCTGCACGCGACTGTGCTGGCTAGTTTCTCGCTTGCTCGGCATGTGCTGCTGGTTGATGACATGGATTGCGCGCGCCGATTGGTGCTGGACAAGGTCGAGGTCAAGCGGATGTCACGGAAGAGCCGCAAGGCGCATCTGAAACGGCTTGAGAGAGGCCAGGCCGAGAGCTTCGCCTCTAGCGATCTGCATCTTGAAACATTGCGCGCCATGCGTGACCTGCACGGGCATATCGCCGCCGTCGCCTATCCGATCCTCTATCAAAGCGGGCAGGTGCTGGAAACACGTTTGGTGATGGAAATGGAAAACGAAGCGGTCGAAGACTAGGGCCGCGGGACAGAGTTTGGGGCGATAGCCCCAGAAAATAACAAAGGATGAACGGGATGGGCAATGACGCACGTTTGGACGATCTGAAAGCCAAGGTCGAAGCCGGTGAGGTCGATACCGTGCTGGTCTGCATGGTCGACATGCAGGGGCGCTTAATGGGCAAGCGTTTCCATGCAGGGCATTTCGTGGCTGGCGCATGGGAGGAGACCCATTGTTGCAACTACCTGCTGGCGACAGACCTCGAGATGGCGACCCCCGATGGCTATGCCGCCACAAGTTGGGAACGCGGCTATGGCGATTACGTGATGAAGCCCGACCTGAGCACTCTGCGCCCGGTGCCGTGGCTTGAGCGCACCGCTATGGTGATGTGCGATGTGCTGGATCACCACACGCATGAGGAAGTACCCCATGCGCCTCGGTCCATTCTGAAAAAGCAGGTGAACCGGCTGAAGGCTATGGGCTATGACGCAATGTGCGCCACCGAGTTGGAGTTCTTTCTGTTCGAGAAAAGCTTTGACCAGATCCGCAAGGAGGGCTTCCGCGATCTGGAGCCTATCTCGGGCTATAACGAAGACTATCACATCCTGCAGACCACCAAGGAAGAGCATGTGATGCGTCCGATCCGCAACCATCTGTGGAATGCGGGCATACCGGTCGAGAATTCGAAAGGGGAGGCCGAGACCGGGCAGGAAGAGTTGAACATCAAATATGCGGCGGCGATGGACACTGCCGAGTATCACTCGATTGCCAAGAACGCGGTGAAAGAGATCGCGTGGCAGCATGGTCATGCGGCGACGTTCCTGCCCAAATGGCATCATGAGAAAGTGGGCAGTTCGTCCCATGTGCATCAGTCGCTTTGGGCGGATGGGCAACCGGCGTTTTTCGATAAGTCGGATGCGCTGGGCATGTCGGCTCTGATGAAAAGCTACATGGCTGGATTGTTGAAATACGCGGCCGATTACACCTATTTCATGGCACCGTACGTTAACAGCTATAAGCGGTTCATGAAGGGCACCTTTGCGCCTACACGGATCATCTGGTCGGTGGACAATCGCACCGCGGGGTTCCGTTTGTGTGGGGATGGCACCAAGGCGGTACGGGTAGAGTGCCGTATTCCGGGTTCGGACATGAACCCTTATCTGGCTATGGCAGGGATGCTGGCCGCTGGGATTGCCGGGATTGAAGAGGGGCTGGAGTTGCAGCCTCCGACGCAGGGAGACGTCTATCAGGGCGAAACGGGTATGATCCCCGGCAATCTGCGTGCGGCGCGGGATGCGTTGTATGGGTCAGCCATGTTGCGGGCTGCCATGGGCGACGAGGTGGTCGATCATTATTCCCGTGCGGCAGAGGTCGAGGTTGAAGAATTCGAGCGTGTGGTGACCGATTGGGAAATCGCGCGCGGGTTTGAGCGGGCTTGAGACGGGTTGGCTGGGGGCTCTGCCCCCAGACCCCCGGGATATTTTTGGCCAGATGAAGCAGGGGATCCTGCTTCTTTCGGAAATGGAGTGAAGATGGGGCAGATGTTGAAATGTGTCTCACCGATTGATGGATCGGTTTATGCAGAGCGTGAAGTGCTGTCGGCTGAGGCGGCGTTTGAGGCTGCTGCGCTGGCGCGGGCGGCACAGGCGGATTGGGCGGCGCGTCCGTTGCAGGAGCGGACCCGCCTTGTGATGGCAGGCGTGGCTGCTGTGGGTGCGATGAATGATGAGATCGTGCCCGAGCTTGCGCATATGATGGGTCGCCCCGTGCGCTATGGCGGTGAGTTCGGTGGGTTCAATGAGCGTGCCAGCCATATGGCCGAGATTGCCGAGGTTTCGCTGGCTGATATCGCGGTGGGTGAGGATGAGACCTTTAAGCGCTATATAAAGCGTATCCCGCATGGGGTCGTTTTTGTAGTGGCGCCCTGGAACTATCCTTACATGACGGCGATCAACACGGTCGCGCCTGCGTTGATTGCGGGCAATGCGGTGGTGTTGAAACATGCCACGCAGACTTTGTTGGTGGGTGAGCGGATGACGCAGGCATTTCATGCAGCGGGCGTGCCGCAGGATGTGTTTCAGAACGTGTTCCTCAGCCATGACGTGACCAATGATCTGATCGCGGGCAGGGCGTTTGATTTTGTGAACTTCACCGGCTCGGTCGGTGGCGGGCAGGCGATGGAACGCGCGGCGGCGGGCACCTTTACCGGCGTTGGCACCGAGCTGGGCGGCAAGGATCCTGGCTATGTCATGGAGGATGCCGATCTGGATGCGGCCGTGGATACGTTGATCGACGGGGCGATGTTTAACTCGGGCCAGTGTTGTTGCGGGATCGAGCGGATTTATGTGCATGAGAGCCTTTACGATGCGTTTGTTGCCAAGGCGGTTGGGGTCGTGAACGGCTATAAGCTAGGCAACCCGCTGGATGCCGAGACGACGATTGGTCCGATGGCCAATGTCCGCTTTGCCGATGAGGTGCGCGCGCAGATTGCCGAAGCGGTCGCGGCGGGTGCGGTGGCCCATATCGAGACCTTCGCCGAGGATGATGGCGGGGCCTACCTGACCCCGCAGATCCTGACCAATGTCACCCATGATATGCGCGTGATGCGGGACGAAAGCTTTGGCCCGGTGGTGGGCATCATGAAAGTCTCGTCCGACGAAGAAGCCATCGCGCTGATGAATGACAGCGAGTTTGGCCTGACCGCCAGCCTCTGGACCCGCGATGTGGATCGTGCTGCGCGGGTGGGGGACCAGATCGAAACCGGCACCGTGTTCATGAACCGGGCGGACTATCTGGACCCGGGCCTGTGTTGGACCGGTTGCAAGAATACAGGGCGCGGAGGGGGATTGTCGGTCATCGGCTATCACAACCTCACACGTCCCAAATCCTACCATCTGAAAAAGGTGACATCATGAGCCTTGTTGGAAACTGGTCATATCCGACCGCGATCAAGTTTGGCGCTGGCCGGATCAAGGAATTGCCCGAAGCTTGCGCAGCTGCCGGGATGAAACGCCCTTTGCTGGTGACTGACAAGGGGCTAGCCGATCTGCCGATCACGACGGCGACGTTGGATATCCTTGAGGCTGCGGGACTGGGCCGCGGTCTGTTCAGCGACGTTGACCCGAACCCCAATGAAAAGAACCTCGAAGCCGGGGTTGCCGCCTATAATGCGGGCGGCCATGACGGCGTGATTGCCTTTGGCGGTGGCTCGGGGCTGGATCTGGGCAAAATGGTTGCGTTCATGTGCGGCCAGACTCGTCCGGTGTGGGATTATGAGGATATAGGCGACTGGTGGACCCGTGCTGATGCCGATGCCATCGCGCCGATCATCGCCGTGCCGACCACGGCTGGGACGGGGTCCGAGGTGGGGCGCGCAAGCGTCATCACCAATTCGGAAACACATGTCAAAAAGATCATCTTCCACCCGAAAGTGCTGCCGACGGTCGTGATCTGCGACCCCGAGCTGACCGTGGGTATGCCCAAGTTCATCACCGCAGGCACCGGTCTGGATGCATTCGCCCATTGTGTCGAGGCGTTCTCGAGCCCGCATTACCACCCCATGTCCCAAGGCATCGCGCTGGAGGGGATGCGGCTGGTTAAGGACTACCTGCCGCGTGCCTATAAAGACGGCTCCGATATCGAAGCGCGCGCCCAGATGATGAGCGCGGCGGCGATGGGGGCGACGGCGTTTCAAAAGGGCCTTGGCGCGATACACGCGATGAGCCACCCGATTGGCGCGGTGTTCAACACCCATCACGGCACCACGAACGCCGTTTGTATGCCGGCCGTTCTGGACTTTAACGCCCCCGCCATCGCCGACCGTTTCCAGCAGGCCGCGGCCTATCTGGGCATTGAGGGCGGCTTTGACGGCTTCCGCGCCTTTGTGCAGGAGTTCAACGACAGCTTCGCCATCCCGCGCAAACTGTCCGATCTGGGCGTGACCGAAGCACGGGTCCCCGAACTGGTCAAAGGCGCGATCATCGACCCGTCCTGCGGCGGCAACCCGATTGAATTGACCGAAGACAACCTGACCGCGTTGTTCAAAGCCGCGCTGTAACAGGCTTGCAGACACGCTCCTTCACCTCGCATACTGTGTGCAGGTGAGGGAGATTTTCATGACCAAAGAGATAGTTCTGATCCACGGGGCCTTTGCCGGGCCGTGGTGTATGCAGGATTACGCGGGCTTCTTCCGCGCGCGCGGCTGGACGGTACACACCCCCGCGCTGCGCTATCATGTTGGAGACCCCAAGGCCGAGCCTGACCCCGGTCTGACCGATACCAGCGTTATGGATTACGCCGATGACATTGCCGCATTCGTGCAGGGGCTGGACAGCAAGCCTGTGCTGCTGGGCCATGCCATCGCGGGGGTTGTGGCGCAGCAGGTGGCGTCTCGTGGGCTGGCCAGCGCCATTGTCCTGATCAACCCGAACGCGGCCTGGGGGACGTTGCCCGAAACCGATGACGAACGCGCTGTACCGCGTGCGCTGATGGAGGGCGGGGCGTTCTGGAAACAGCCCATGCGCGTCGATTTCGATCTGATGGCCCCTTTTGCGCTGAACAAACTGCCCGAGGCGCAGCAGCACGCGGTGTTCGACCAGCTCGGCCCCGAAAGCGGGCGGGTGATGTTCGAGATGTTCTTTTGGATGTTCGACGACCACCACGCGATGAAGGTGGACAGGGACAAGGTCGACTGCCCCGTTCTGATCGTTTCCGGCACCGAGGACCGGGCCGTGAACCCCAACACCTGTCGCTCGCTAGCCAATCTGTACGGCGAACGCGCAACCTTTCTGCCCGTAGAAAACCACGCGCATTTTCTGTTCATGGAGCCCGGCTGGGAAGGCCCGGCCGGACAGATTGCGGACTGGCTGGATCAGACGTCGGGTGTCACCGGCTGATCTGGAAGCTGCTTTGGGGTTTCCAGCTGAGTGAGCCGTCGTCGTTCTTAACACAGCGCAGCAGGTGCTCTTCACGGGTACTGATCGTGTCAGTCACAGTATTATCGCCGAAGATCACCACAAAAGCGTCCTGTGAATAGGCCATGCCTGCGTAATAGCAAAACCGGGTCTCAGCCCCATCCGGAATTGGCGATGCAGTGCTGAGCGTTTGTTGCGCGGTCACTTGGCTGGCCAGCAGGGCCAGGGCCAACCCAAGGGTTACTGTCTTCATGTCGTCCTCCCGTTGAAAAATCAGTGGGTCAAATGGGTCTTGGACGCTCGGGAACCTCAAATGTCGTTCTTGAATGACGGGTTGAGAGTAAGTGTGAACGAGATCAACGGGTTAGGCAAGGGGCGGCGGCGGATGTAAAAAATGACGTCTCAATCTTTCTGTCACTGCAGGATATAAAACACTGCGGGTATACCGAAGGCTTAACAAGCATTTTTTGAGTTTTTGTTGCAATGCAGCCCGGTTGTTTTTTGTCGTCTTTTGAGCAGTTGGTGATTTTTGTGACGTTGGGGGGGGCGCTTCTGTGAATGAAGATCTAGTTGTTGATAATTAATAGAATTTAGTTCATGTGTTTCAAGAAAACTGGAGGCTGTTTTTTTAAATATGGCGTTTTTAGAAGCTGTCTATTTATGGAAGGGTACAGTCTTCTCGGGACGATTTTTGGTGCTCTTTCACTCATTTTTGCCTTTCTAGCTGCGCGGAGAGCAAAAAAGGCCAGTATTGTGGCAGAAAATGCTGTTTCACTCTTTTCAGCATTTGATGCTGTAGGAAGCATCGGCTCGATTGTAGAAAATCTAAAAAGTGCGCGGCATGAAATTAGGGGAAAAGACTGGAGGCGGGTTTCCGAAAACTTGGAAACCGCTCAATTGGAAGTGGTCAGGTTGTTGTCTGCGGACAGAGTTTCCTTAGGAGAAAAACGTACAAAGCTAGAAACAGTTTTGGATCTAATTAAGCGTTTGGCGCGATCCGCGGACGCAGCAGAAGAACGGGGCATGGCTATGGATACGCTCAAGTCCAAACAAACAATTGAGTTGATACTGCATGAATTGATCTCCATTCAAGAGTATCTAAAGGGGCACGCGAGAAATGAGTAAAAAATGGATCGAGCTGTTCGGGGCGGTTCAGCAAAAAACCGATACCGGTGAACTTGATTGGGAATGGGATCAATTCTCGCGCACGTTGGAGGCACCGGTCGGAAGACGTACAGTTCGATTAGCTCTTTCGAGTGCAGGAGATGACACGCTCTCGATTCGAAACGACGAAGGAGACACTGTCGACAGGTTTACAGACGAAGACTTAAAAGATGCCTCAAATTATCACTATACAACCCAAGACTTTCGTCAGCTCTACGAGACGGCCAGAAGGATCGCTTTCGATGCTGATAAGGAAGTTGATGAGCTACTGAAGGATCTACGCGCAGACGACTCGTAGCTAGACATCCAACTCCTCAACAAACCGCGCGTTCTCCTGAATGTATTGGAATCGCAGTTCAGGCTTCTTACCCATCAGGCGCTCGACCAGATCGCCGGTTTCGCCGGGTTCGTCCTCGTCAATCGTGACGCGGATCAGTTTGCGCGAAGCCGGGTCCATCGTGGTTTCTTTCAGGTCCTTGGCGTCCATCTCGCCCAGACCCTTGAAGCGCGAGACGTCGATCTTGCCTTTGCCGCCCAGACCTTTTTCCAGCCATTCGTCCCGCTCGGCTTCGTCCAGACAATAGACACGCTTGGCGCCTTGGGTCAGGCGATAGAGGGGCGGGCAGGCCAGATAAAGGTGGCCCGCGTCAATCATGGGCCGCATCTGGGTGAAGAAGAACGTCATCAGCAAGGACGCGATATGCGCGCCGTCCACATCCGCGTCGGTCATGATGATGATCTTGTCATAGCGCAGGTCGTCGACGTTGAACTTGGTGCCAAGGCCCACACCCAGCGCTTGGGTCAGGTCGTTGATCTCGGCATTGGTGCCCAGCTTGGAACTGGCCGCACCCAGCACGTTCAGGATCTTACCGCGCAGGGGCAAAAGGGCCTGTGTTTTGCGGTCGCGGCCCATTTTTGCGGAGCCGCCCGCAGAATCTCCCTCGACGATGAATAATTCGGTGCCGTCGCGTGTTGAACTAGAGCAGTCCACCAACTTGCCGGGAAGACGAAGTTTTTTAGTGGCGGACTTGCGTTGTGTCTCTTTCTCGGCCCGTCGGCGCAGACGTTCCTCGGCTCGGAGTATCACAAAGTCGAGTATCGCGCCGGCGGATTTCGTATCCGCCGCCAGCCAGTTATCGAAATGGTCGCGGACTGAATTTTCGACCAGTCGCTGCGCCTCGACTGTGGCAAGGCGGTCTTTGGTCTGGCCCACAAATTCCGGCTCGCGGATAAAGCACGACACCAGCGCGCAGCCGCCGGTGATCAGGTCATCACGGGTGATCCGCGCGGCTTTCTTGTTGTTGATCAACTCGCCATAGGCCTTGATCCCCTTGAGGATCGCGGCCCAGAATCCCGCCACATGGGTGCCGCCTTCGGGGGTGGGGACGGTGTTACAGTAGGATTGGATGAACCCATCGCGCGAGGGCGTCCAGTTGATCGCCCATTCGACCTTGCCCGGTGTGCCGAATTTCTCGGTGAAGTCCACGGTGCCTGCGAAGGGTTGTTCGGCATAGGTGGACGAGCCGTTCATCGTCTCCTTGAGGTAATCGGACAGGCCGCCCGGGAAGTGGAACGTCGCCTCGGTCGGGGTCTCGCCGTCGTCGATATGCGATTTCCAGCGGATTTCGACGCCCGAGAATAAGTAGGCCTTAGAGCGGATGGACTTGAACAGTCGTGCCGGTTTGAATTTGTGGTGGCCAAAGATTTCGGCATCCGCATGGAAGGTGACCGTGGTGCCGCGCCGGTTGGGGGCTGCGCCGACCTTTTCCACTGGACCCAGTGGGATACCGCGCGAGAACCGCTGTTCGAACAGCGTCTTGTCACGGGCCACCTGCACAACCATAGAATCCGACAACGCATTCACCACCGAGGCACCAACCCCATGTAGACCGCCCGAGGTCTGGTAGGCCTTGCCCGAGAACTTACCGCCCGCATGTAGGGTGCACAGGATGACCTCAAGCGCGGATTTGTCGGGGAATTTGGGGTGCGGATCAATCGGGATGCCGCGTCCGTTGTCGCGCACGGTTAGCGCATAATCTTCGTGCAGCTCAACCTCGATACGGTTGGCGTGACCGGCGACCGCCTCATCCATCGAGTTGTCGAGGATTTCCGCGACCATGTGGTGCAAAGCGCGCTCATCCGTGCCGCCGATATACATGCCGGGGCGTTTGCGAACGGGTTCCAGACCTTCAAGAACCTCGATCGAAGAGGCGTCATATGTAGCGGTCGCGCTGGGCGTCAACAGATCGTCGGGCATCGGTGCTGCTCTTGTTTTTGGGTTTTGCCCATTATGGCAGGTGATGTGGTCCGGGGGAAGAGGGACGCGAAGTGTTGTGGGATTTTGCCAAACCTAGGCCGCCATTCGCGCGTTAGCCCGTTTTCGCATAAGATTGGGACACTTGGCATTATCAATTAATTGGGGGAATTTGAAATGACCACGAACTCGGCCAGTTTCGTAGGAGATATACCGACACATTACGACAAGGGTCTGGGGCCAAATATCTTCGTCGACTACGCGGCACTCATTGCTGAAAAGTGCTGCGATGAGCCCGCCAGTTCGGTGATTGAACTGGCGGCGGGTACCGGAATAGTCAGCAGATTCTTGCGGGACAAGTTACCGGCAGAGGCAAGTCTGTTGGTGACCGACCTGAACGCGCCGATGCTGGAAGTGGCGAAGGCCAAGTTTTCCGGTGACGAGAACATTCAGTTTGCGGTTGCCAATGCGATGGAGCTTCCGTTTGACGGGCCGGAATTTGACTTAATGGTCTGTCAGTTCGGCGTAATGTTCTTTCCCGACAAAATCGCATCATATCGAGAAGCAGCGCGCGTTTTGCGGCCGGGCGGCAGATATGTCTTCAATGTCTGGAGCCCAATGTCAGAGAACCCATTTTCGCAGATGGCACACGAGCTTATGCAGAAGGTTTTTCCTGACGACCCGCCTGGGTTCTACAAAGTTCCTTTTCACTATGGCGATCCTGCCACCGTTCTTGGCGATCTGTCTTCCGCCGGGTGGAGCAACGTAACGCATGAAATCATTAAAATTCAAAAGAAGATTCAGGATCTGGAGGTGTTCTCCAGATCGTTGGTTTTTGGGAACCCGCTGATTGACGAAATCAATGAACGCGGCGGTGTCGACCCCGAGGACGTCGTTAAGGAATTTAGGGCCGAATTGGAAAATCGCTTTGGCCCAGATGGCATGACGATGCCTTTGTCCGCCACAATGTTTGTTTGTCGCTTGGACTGAGAAATCTCGGCACCGCATCCGGGGTGATAAACAGAAAACTGGTCCGCGATAGGCCCTCGTAGATCTTGTCGCGGGCGTCTAAGGTGCGCTCGTTGTGTGTGAAAAAAGCAAGGAAACCGAATGAGTTGGATCAAGACAGTTCCGTTCGATCAGGCATCGGGCAGGTTGAAAAAACTGTACGACCGTGTGACCGGCCCCGGAAATAATGTGGATAATATTATGATGGTGCATTCCTTGCGGCCGCATTCGATGGAAGGCCACATGGCGCTTTATAAGAATGTCCTGCACCATTCTGCCAATACGATCCCGAAATGGTTTCTTGAGGTGCTGGGTGTTTGGGTCAGTTCCTTGAATCGCTGCGCCTATTGCGTTGAACATCATTTCAGCGGATTGCAACGCCTGCTGAACGACCCCGATCGCGGCAATGCCATTCGCGCGGCAATCGAGGCAGGTTCCCCCCAATCCGCCCCACTGGACGCGGCACAAATCGCCGCTATGATGTATGCGCGCAAATTGACAGAAGCCCCGTCAGACATGGTTGCGGCCGATGTCGAGGCGTTGCGGAAGGCCGGGTGGGATGACGGCGAGATCCTCGAGATCAATCAGGTCTGTGCGTATTTCTCCTATGCCAACCGGACGGTTCTGGGGCTTGGCTGTTCGACGGATGGTGATGTTCTTGGGCTATCGCCGAACAACTCGGACGACCCGGCCGATTGGGGGCATCGCTAGGCGGTCAAGACGCCATCCAGTTCTTGATTTCCTGCGCCAAAACCTCGGGGCGCTGATGGTGCAGCCAATGATCAGCGCCGGGAATGTCGATCCTGGTCAGGTCCGGGGCAAAGTCCTCCAGCCCGGCAGTCGACTCGGGCAGCAGCGCGGTGTCTTCGGGTCCCCAAAGCAACAGGTGCGGACATTTGATCATCAGCCGATCCAAGGGCAAGTCCGGCAGGTCAGTCAGGGGCTTATCCGGGTCGGCAACGATCAGAGGTGACGCCCGGTACCAATTCAGCATCGCATCAAGCCGCCCGGGGCGCGCCCATTCGGTGCGGTAGTCCTGCATTTGTTCGTCAGATAGCCAGTCAACCCCCATGCCGCGCCGGAAAAAGCGTTCCAATAGGGAAAAATCATCGGCCGAGAACCGCTGGGCCGCGTTTGGGTCGCGCAGGTCGTTGATGTATTGGGATGCTTTTGACTGTGCGCCTCCTTCCGCAAGGGCACGTTGAAACGGAACCGGATGAACCCCGTTTGCGATAATCAGCTTGCTGACCAGTTCCGGCCGGAACATGGCTAGCCCGTAGGCCACTGCCGCGCCCCAGTCGTGACCCAGAACGCAAACGGGTGCACCGGCATCCTCGATGAGGGCTGCCATGTCGGAAACCAGTTTGGACAGGGCATAGTGATCAGTTCCCGCTGGGGCCCAACTTTGACCAAAGCCGCGCTGATCGGGGGCGATGCAATGGAAGTGTTCTGACAGGTGCGGGGCCAGATCGCCCCACGCACCGCCATATTCAGGGAAGCCGTGCAGCATCAGCATCACCGGCAGCGAAGGGTCGCCCCAACTGCGCAGATAAAAACTCTGACCATTAAGCTTGATAAACCTGTTTTCCATAGCGGAACCCCTTGGAGTGTTTACGTAAACGCGACAAGAAAGATGTAGCAGTTTGACACCAATCAAAGCGCGTTTTTTCACATTCTGCTAGATGCCTTGTCGGACAGTGTAGCAAGGAGAGACTGAATGGAAACAGCGGCGCAGATCGAACAGAAAAACGGTCAGGTTCAAATCGTACCACCTTTGGCCGACACAGAACGCCAGCCCAGCCCGGACAAAATTCGCCATGCTTTCGAAAGCGGCAAATATCCTTATGACCGCAAGTTGGCCCGTAAAACGTACGAAGAACAAAAGGCCCAGTTGCAGGCTGAATTGCTGAAAGTCCAGCTATGGGCGCAGGAGACCGGTCAGCGGTTCGTGTTGCTGTTTGAGGGGCGCGATGCCGCAGGCAAGGGTGGTACGATCAAAAGGTTCATGGAGCATCTGAACCCCCGGCAAGCCCGCGTTGTGGCCCTGAACAAGCCGACATGGGAAGAAAAAGGCCAATGGTATTACCAGCGTTACGTGCAGGAATTGCCAACGGTTGGGGAAATGGTTTTCTACGACCGCTCCTGGTACAACCGTGCGGGTGTCGAGCGGGTCATGGGGTTCTGCTCTCCGAATGAATACCTTGAGTTCATGCGGCAAACCCCAGAGCTAGAGCGTATGTTGGTTCGTTCCGGCATTCAGCTTTACAAATACTGGTTCTCGGTCACGCAAACCGAACAGCAGCGCCGTTTCAAAAGCCGCGAGACTGATCCGTTGAAGCAGTGGAAGCTGTCTCCCATCGACAAGGCCAGCCTGGACAAGTGGGAGGACTACACCGAGGCGAAAGAGGCGATGTTCTTCTATACAGACACAGCCGACGCCCCGTGGACCATCATCAAGTCGAACGACAAGAAGCGCGCGCGCCTCAATACGATGCGTCACTTCCTGTCGACGCTGGATTATCCGGATAAGGACCATGACATCGTGGGTGAACCCGATCCGCTGATTGTCGGACAGGCACATCACGTGATCCATCGGTCCGAGCATATTCTGGGTAACTCGCTGCACCCTGACGCGCGATAGGGGGTGTCCGGGGCGTGGATTTTGCCTTGGGTTTCATAGTCTCACTGTGAAATTTCACTGTTCTGGTCTTGTCCCGGCCTCTGGCCGGGCATAAGGCTGGGGCAATGAACAAGGTGATGACATATCGCGGCCATTTCCGGGCCATTGCCGTACTGGGCCTGCCGTTGATCGGCGGGCATCTGGCGCAGTTTGCCATCGGTCTGACCGATACCATCATGCTGGGATGGTATGGGGTCGAGGCGCTGGCCGCAGTCACGCTGGCCAGCAGCTATTACTTTGTGTTGTTTCTGTTTGGTGCTGGGTTTGGGTGGGCCGTCATGCCCATCGTAGCCACCGCCGCCGCCGAAGAGGACGAGACGAGCATTCGTCGCTCGACCCGCATGGGGCTGTGGCTGTCGCTGATCTATGCGGCGTTGATGATGCCGCTTTTGTGGTGGTCGTACCCGATCCTGATTGCATTGGATCAGGAGCCGGAAGTGGCCAAAACCGCATCCGAATACCTGCGGGTTGCAGGCTGGGGGTTATTTCCGGCGCTTATAGTAATGGTATTGAAATCCTATCTGGCGGCGCTCGAACGCACTCAGATCGTGTTGTGGATCACCGTCACAGCCGCCGTGGTCAACGGGTTCACCAACTATGCGCTGATCTTTGGAAACTGGGGCGCGCCAGAGCTTGGCGTTATTGGTGCGGCTATTGCCTCGGTCGTGACACAGATCGTTTCATTGGTATTCGTCGTAATCTATGCAGTGCGCGTTTTGCCTGAACACAGCCTGTTTCAACGCTTTTGGCGGCCGGATTGGGAATTCTTCTTCAGCGTGCTGCGTTTGGGCGTGCCCATCGGCTTGACCACATTGGCCGAGGTCAGCCTGTTTGCAATGTCAGCGATCATGATGGGTTGGCTGGGTCAGGTGCCTCTGGCGGCCCACGGGATCGCGCTGAACCTCGCCTCCGCCACGTTCATGGTGCATCTCGGGCTGTCCAATGCGGCCACGATCCGTGCGGGCAATGCGTTAGGGCGCAAAGATCGGGCGCATCTTGAAAAAGGGGCGATCGCGGTGACGGGGATGTCATTGGTGATGTCGATCCTGACGGTGATCCTGTTCCTGACCTGCGCCGAGCCGTTGATTTCGCTATTCATGGAACCCGATGATCCGCAGCGCTCGCAAATCTTGCTGATCGGCACCGGGCTTCTGGCGATGGCGGCACTGTTTCAACTGGTGGACGGAGCGCAAGTTATCGCCCTGGGCCTGTTGCGAGGGTTGCAGGACGCCAAGATACCGATGGTGATGGCGGGGCTCAGCTATTGGGTAATTGGAATCCCGGCCTCGTATTACTTTGGCTTTGTCCGCGGGATGGACGGCATCGGCGTCTGGCTCGGCCTCGTTCTGGGACTGGCCTGCGCAGCCGTTCTTCTGATGGCCCGGTTTTGGCTACGGTCCGTTCGCGGGGTTCCGATGGCCGCCAGCAATTCGGCCTGATCAGCTTTTGTCCAAGCGATCAGCTTTCTTGCGCACCAGCACCGACCGCAGATCGTGCATCGCCAGCAGCAACCGGTCCGTAACGTATTCAAGCTGTTCGTCGGTTGCCTTGGATTGCGCCCATTGCGCGGTCAGATTCAGGTAGTCGACCGCCCGGTGAATGTCGTCGATATCCCGGCGGGCCAACAGCTCTTTGCGCTCGTCCATCCACCGCTCGATTTCAGTCCGATCCGCCTCGGACAGCGAGCGTTGGCCATGTGGTTTGACCTCACCGTTGCGGATGTTGATGACAGCAATCTGATCCATCTCGATCCGGCGCTGGCGGTTTTCAGTGTCGATCTTGAAAACCACTGCACCGTTTTCTCGAACACGGAAATAGTATTCAGGCAACATTGCTGTCATGAAACCTCCGATCAGGTCAGGGACGCGCAAAAGCGTTGTATGCGTGTGCAAGCTTCGGTCAGCGCCTCGTCCGACGTTGCATAGCTGACGCGGAAATTCGGCGACAGGCCAAAGGCTGCGCCGAACACGACGGCCACATCCGCCTCTTGCAGCAGGGCGGTTGCGAACGCCTCGTCGTTTTCGATCACAGTGCCCGCAGGTGATGTCTTGCCGATTAGCCCCGCAATGGATGGATAGACATAGAATGCGCCCTCGGGCGTGGGGCAGGTTATGCCGTCAATATCGTTCAGCATCTGCACCACCAGATCGCGGCGACGTTTGAACGTCACGTTGTTCGGGGCCAGAAACGCCTGTGTTCCATTCAAAGCCTCGACCGCTGCCCATTGGCTGACGGAACAGGGGTTTGACGTCGACTGAGATTGGATTTTGCGCATCGCCGCAATCAATTCCACCGGCCCCGCCGCGTATCCGATCCGCCAACCGGTCATGGCATAGGCCTTGGACACGCCGTTGCAGGTCAGTGTGCGTTCGTACAGCCCAGGTTCAACCTCTGCCGGGGTGCAGAACTCGAACCCGTCATAGGCCAGGTGTTCGTACATATCATCCGACATGATCCACACATGCGGGTGACGCATCAGAACATCCGTCAACGCCTTCAGTTCCGCGCGGCTATACCCTGCGCCGGTGGGATTGGACGGAGAGTTAAAGATGAACCACTTGGTCTTAGGCGTGATCGCGGCCTCAAGCTGGTCTGGGGTCAGCTTGAAGCTGTTTTCAAGCGTTGTTTCCACGATCACCGGAGTACCGCCCGCCAGCAACACCATATCAGGGTAGCTAACCCAATAGGGGGCGGGGATAATCACCTCATCGCCTTCGTTTATCGTGGCCATCAGCGCGTTATAAAGCGTCTGCTTGCCCCCGGTGCCAACTGAAATCTGCGCAGGGGTATATTCCAGCCCGTGATCGCGCTTCATCTTGACGCAAGCGGCCTCTTTGAGTTCGGGGATGCCGTCGGGTGCTGTGTATTTCGTCTTGCCCGCGGCGATGGCGGCGACCGCTGCGTCCTTGATATTCTGAGGGGTGTCAAAGTCCGGTTCCCCGGCGCTTAGACCGATAACGTCACGTCCTTCGGCCTTCAATTCGGCGGCTTTGGCCGTCATTGCGATTGTAGGCGACGGTTTTACGCGTGACAGTGTCGCAGACAGGAAACTCATTGGGGCCCTCTGTTTGAATGATCAACTTGTCTGTCATAGGGTGCGCCCGAATGACGATCAAGCAATATGACCTATAGAATTGGAGACCCGAATGAACGATGAAAACGACTGGTATGGGCCGGACGCTGCAACATTCGGGGATCGGTTGGCTGGCGCGCGGGAAGCCGGTGGAATGACACAGTCTCAATTGGCGCGCCGATTGGGGGTAAAGAAGGCCACGATCGCGGCGTGGGAAAATGACCTGTCCGAGCCTCGGGCCAACCGTCTGTCGATGCTGGCTGGTATGGTCAATGTCTCGATTATGTGGTTGCTGACGGGCGAAGGCGAGGGGATGGATGCGCCTGTCGAAGCCGACGAAAGCGCGCCCGAACTGGCCGAGGTCGTTGCTGAACTACGCTCGATCCGGGGTGAAATGCGCGCCAGTTCCGAGCGCGCAGCGCGTCTGGAAAAGCGCGTCCGACTGATGCTGGAGCAAAGCAAATGACCGAAACCCAGGACGTCAGGATCAAACGCCTGAAAATGCGCTCTATGCGTCGGGGGATCAAGGAAATGGACTTGATTTTGTCGGCATATGCGGATCGGAACCTAGCTGGAATGGATGGGGGCGGGTTGGATAACTATGACGCGCTTCTGCACGAAAATGATCAGGACCTCTATCAGTGGGTGACAGGTCAGGTCGCGCCGCCTGCGCGATATTCCGATTTAATTTCGGATATCGCTCAAACGTTTCAAAAATAACGAGAAACCGGACTTAACTGATTTTTCGGTTTTTCAATTCATGCTGCG
This sequence comes from Ruegeria sp. S263, assembly GCF_056780525.1. Taxonomy (NCBI): domain Bacteria; kingdom Pseudomonadati; phylum Pseudomonadota; class Alphaproteobacteria; order Rhodobacterales; family Roseobacteraceae; genus Ruegeria; species Ruegeria sp. S263. The sequence continues at coordinate 1,527,359 of NZ_CM165558.1, forward strand.
TGAAACAGCGCGATTGAATCGGAGGATCGGATGAGTATGGAAATGCAGGTCTCCGCGCCGGCGGCCAAGGGTTTCATGACCAGTTACCTTGAGGCGCTCGCCTTGGTCGAGCGGCTGCACCGTCTGCTTCTGGATGTCATCAAGGATGAGTTTGAACGCGTCGGCGTGTTGGAAATCAACGCTGTGCAGGCGTTGCTTCTGTTCAATATAGGCGATCACGAGGTTACGGCTGGTGAATTGAAAAGTCGCGGCTACTATCAGGGCAGCAACGTCAGCTATAACCTGAAAAAACTGGTGGAAATGGGGTATATGCACCATCAACGGTGCGAGATTGATCGCCGTTCCGTTCGGGTCCGACTAACGCCACAAGGGCGACAGATCCGTGACATCGTATCCGAATTGTTTTCTCGTCATGCCGAAGGTCTGCAATCCCGCGGGGTGCTGGAATTCGAAGGGATCGGGGATATCACGGGGTCACTGCGCCGGGTGGAGCGGTATTGGACGGATCAGATCCGCTATATTTACTAGCTAGGGGCGGGCGGTCCGGCCGACCGCGGACAGGGACAGGCCCTCCAGTTCTCGGATCAGTTTGCGAGTCATCGCAGCTTTGTATTCGTCAAACCCCAGCGCGACTTCCACAAAAGCATCGGGGCCCATTATGACCGAGGTAGTGAAATAGGCCGTCAGTTCACTAACCTGAACCGTGCGCTGATCGGACTGATCGGCGTCGTCGACACCGATGACCAGCCCATTGATGGTGATCCCACTTCGGGATAGCTCGTTCTTGACCTCTTGTGGATGGGGGCCAAGGTTGCGTTTGCCATCCCCCGACAGATCAAGTGTTTGTTTCCAGCATTCGGACTGTTGCGCCAATAGATCGGCCCCGAACCGCATCGCCGACCCTAGCGCCGTGCCTTGCGGCGCGTTGCTGCGGGTCACCGAACTTAATTTGGCTTCGATCCGCGCAAGGTCTTGGCGAACGCGGATATCGGTCCAGTTCACAAGGATACGCTGGTGATGAGTTTCACTCCATTCGAAGATCGCCATTCGCACCGGAGCTAACCCTTCGGACAGGATCAACTGTTGGACTTCCGGGCTTTGCAATGCAGCAGCGACACCGTCCAGTTGCAACCGGTATTCCGCCTGATCGACAGACCCCGATACGTCCAGACCCAGGGCCAGCGCCTGTCTGCAGTCACACGCCGCCGGGCTGCCCAGAAAAGAAGCCGCAATCGCGATCGGGCGTATCATTCGGGGTCGGCATCTTGAAGGGCGCCGATTTGCAGCCCTTTCAGTTCGCGTTCCAGTTTGCGGCGCATTGCGCGCTCAAAGTCCTCGAACCCCTGCGCGACTTCCAGAAACGCGCCGGGGCCATGCAAGACGTTGTTTTCGAAAAACGGGATGAGAAACAACTCTCCCTCAAAATCCGCGGCATTGATGACCAGACCGTTGACCACCGTGTTTTCAAACGGGAAGTGCCTGTACGCGGAATCTGGCCCGTACCCATCGTTGTTAGACCCATCACCAGACAGGTCGATGGTTTGGAACAGGCACGCTGGGGCCTGTTGCATCAACGTCGCCCCGAATGCCAGCGCGTATCCCATGGCGGTGGCTGAACCACTGTCGGTTCTGACCGAACCTTGAACTGTCGCGGCTGCGGTCAGCAGATCAGCCTGCGTTCGGATCATCGTCCAGTCCAGAATGACGTGTTGTGTGTCGCGGCCGCTCCATTCGTAAACGGCCAGGGCAACGGGCATGGGCGACGAGAAAAACGCCTGCGTGACCTCGGGCGCGATAAGGGCAGCGGCTAAACCCTGCCGCTGCAAGACATCCTCGGCCGCATCGACCGAGGTCGAGATATCCATAGCCAGCGCAAGGGCGAGGCGGCAGGTCTCGGCCTTCAGGGAGCCGGCCATAAAGGCCAAACCTAATGTTGCAAGCCAGCGGATCACCAGTGGCCAGTGCTGTCCATGCTGACCCAGGGCTCTGCTGGAGCCAAGGCTTCACCGTTCTGGAGCAGTTCGACAGAAATATTGTCAGGTGACCGCACGAAAGCCATTCTGCCGTCACGTGGCGGGCGGTTTATAACCACGCCATTGTCCTGCAACTGCTGGCAAATGTCATAGATGTTGTCCACGCCATAGGCGAGGTGCCCGAAATGCCGGCTGTCACTGGGCAGCGCATCATCGCCATCCCAATTGTAAGTCAGCTCGATCGGCCGATCCTCCTGTCCCGGAGGCGCCATGAAGATCAAGGAAAAACGCCCCTCTTCACTTTCGTAACGGCGTGTCTCTTTCAGGCCAAGCAGCTCATAAAACGCCATGGATTTCTCCAGATCTTTAACACGCACCATGGTGTGGAGGTATGTGAGCCCCATTGCGGCTTCCTTTCTATTTCGGTGATAGCCTGCAGATTAGCGCGCAGACCAAGCGTGTCGAGAGGCCGCCGGGGCACATTTTAAAATTTGCTGTGCAGGGCGCACATATCGCGGTTCCGGTCGTGGAGTTGTCGAGATATAGTGGTGGGCGACTCATTGCTGGAAAGGAATATTCATGCCGCTGTCCACCGACCAACTGGCCGAGATCGAAGCGCAACGGGCGCAATCGCATCCAACACGCCGCGTTGTGGCAGCGGGAATGGAGGATCACCTTTACACCGCGCATCAGGTCCTGGACCACGGTTTTGTGCGCGTGATCGACTATATGGGCGATGACGCCGCCATTTGTCAGGCCGCCCGCGTTTCCTATGGCAAGGGCACCAAATCCGTTCAGAACGACGAAGGCCTGATACGCTATTTGATGCGGCATTGGCACTCGACCCCGTTCGAGATGTGCGAGATCAAGCTGCACGTCAAACTGCCCGTCTTTGTCGCGCGTCAGTGGATTCGGCACCGGACGGCAAATGTGAACGAATACTCGGCCCGTTACTCGATCCTTGATCGTGAGTTCTACATCCCCGCGCCCGACCACGTCGCGGCGCAGTCCGAGATCAACAACCAGGGCCGAGGTGACGCCCTGCAGGGGGAAGAGGCCGCGCGCGTTCTGGAAATGCTCAAGGCAGACAGTGCCCGCTGTTACGACAACTATGAGGCGATGATCAGTCAGGATGGCCAGCAAGGATTGGCGCGCGAATTGGCGCGGATGAACTTGCCTGCAAATATTTATACGCAATGGTATTGGAAGGTGGACCTGCACAATCTGTTCCACTTCCTGCGTTTGCGCGCTGACCCGCATGCTCAGTATGAAATCCGTGTTTATGCCGACACCATGTGCAAGATCGTCGCCGACTGGGTGCCGTTTGCCTATCGTGCGTTCGAAGACTATCGGCTGGGCGCGGTGAACCTGTCTGCGCAGATGGTCGATTGCCTGCGCAGAATGCTGTCGGGCGAGGCTGTGACACAGGAGAATTCAGGGATGACCGCGCGGGAATGGCGCGAGTTTCAGGGTGTCATCCAGAAAGGATGATGCCCGGATAAGGCATATCGGTTGTCTATACATTTTGTCATGAAACTGTTACGATCGGTGCATGACATTTGTGACACCTCTTAGATACGTATGCGTTGGTTTGTTGTTGGCGACTCCGGTTTCTGCCAAGTCGCCAATAGCCGAAGTGATCTGCGAACCGACCCCGAAAATGCATGACAAGCTTCTTCGTCAGTTCGGGGCCGAGCGGCACGCAACCGGCCTGCGTGGACCCGAACAGTTGATGGAGGTCTGGACCAGTAAATCAGGTGACTGGACCATGGTCGTCACGTATTCGACGGGCACGTCATGCATTGTGGCAATGGGACAAGACTGGCATACCCGTGCCGAAGATAAACCGGCCCGAGGGTAAGGTCGCACACCTTTAGCGGCGGACAACGGCTGAAAATTAGCCGTTGGCCTGTTTTTTAGTTCCCGCAGTAACGGGGAAATTAAAGCGGCTTCAAATCAGCGGCCATTTGGCGGCCATCACGTCCGTCTTGCAGCTCGTACGAGATTTTCTGATTGTCAGCGAGCCCGGTCAGACCGGACCGTTCTACGGCCGAGATATGAACAAATACGTCCTTGCCGCCCTCATCAGGGGCAATAAACCCATAGCCTTTAGTGGTATTAAACCATTTCACGGTGCCAGTTGGCATTTCCCGTGTCTCCTTCTACTTACACGTTGTCCCACAAATTGGTGGGGGTAGTGATTGACGCCACCGCAACACATCACCGCCTCGCCCACACGCCACGGCCCGGATTGCGCATTTCGTCTTTTTCAACATTGCACGGTGAAGTAAAAAATCAAGAATTACCGAAAGAAGCAGGCGAAAATGCTAAAAATTGGCTCAAAATCAGGAGTTGCCTAAAAATGCGCCTTTTTGGTCTAAAGACATGTGATACTTGCCGTAAGGCTTTGAAATCACGTCCTTCTGCCGAATTTGTTGATGTTCGCAGCCAAGGCGTGCCTGAATCTGTACTGTCTGAGGCGTTCGATATTTTCGGCGGTGGTTTGCTTAATACACGGTCAACCACATGGCGTGGTCTGGATGAAGAGCAGCGCGCGCGACCTCCGTTGGAGCTGATACAGGATCATCCGACCCTGATGAAACGACCGCTGATTGAACGGGATGGCGCGCTTTTTTTGGGTTGGACCCCGGAAACCAAGACAGCACTTGGCGTTTCCTGAAAGCGTACCTATCTGCTTTGACGCAAGAATGAGGACAAGAAATGCGTAACGCAGCGATGATTTTGGGTGTGATTGCCGGACTGATCGGTATGATTGTCGGCTTTTTTGGCTACGGCTATGTAGAGCTGATTGACCGGTTCGGCGAAGTCGAAGGGTTGGCCGAGCAAGTGGACAACGCCCAGCTTATTCAAACCATGTCCATCATTGCGCCCCTGCTGGCAATCGCGGGTGGGGCCATGGCTCATGCGCGGGCATTGTTCGGTGGGGTCTTACTGCTGATTTCCGCGGCTGGGATGTATTACGCGTTTGGGTTCAATGCGTTTACAATGTTCCCTGTGGCATTTGCTGCGGTGGCGGGCCTCCTTGGGCTGGCCGCGGGTAAACCGGACGAGCCCAAGGCGCATTTCTAGGTCACTTCAGGCGCAGCAGACGATCAAGCGAGATCGGACCTGCGCCGTTGATGACGATCACCAGGAACAGGAACGTCCACATGACGCGCTGATCCATCAGTGTGATAGCATTGTCGAAAAGGCCGCCCAGTTTCACACCGTGGCCGGTTACATCGACAATCGTTTGCACCCACACAAACCCGATCATGGCCAGCGCCGCGACCCGAGTCAGCAGTCCAACCAGCAACAAGACCGGCAGAACAAACTCGGCAACCGTACCCAGAAAGATCACTATGCGTTGAAAGAAGGTCATCTGGGTGACGTCGTACAAAACAGCCTCAGCCGCCTTGGGGAATATCTGACCGAACGCACCGGCAGAGGCCGAGAAAATAGATCCATCTATTTTCAGCGTCGCAGAGTTCCAATAGTAAACAAACAAAACAGCAACAAAAACCAACCGTGCAAGCGTCGGGGTCAGCCAGTTGGCTGAGCTGTCCAGCCGTCCCAGAACGTTGTTGTGAAGAGAGATCAGGGCAGTCATTGTGCCAGCCTTTCGATAGTCACAGAAGTAATGGCGCCACCTTGCAGCAGTAGCGCCAGAGTGTTCCCGAGATCAAACTCGGGGGTCATCGCAGATGTGTTTTCAAACGCCTGACCAATGGTCAAACCGGTCATCATATCTGCGATCCAATCCGCGCCGCCTGCGGGCAGCAAGTGCGGAGCGGGATCGTATTCGGGTCGGGTGACCAATACATCTTCGCCGATGGCCTGAGGCTTTGGTGCATCGTCTTGCGTGTTAAAGCGCCAGATCGAGAATATCGGCCATTCGGACCGGATAATTTGCATCGACGGAGCGAATTCCAGTTTCGCCTGCATGACTTCTTCGGGAGAAACGGTCAGAGCCTCGGCGTCGACTGCCGTGCTGTCAGCGGCGTGGTAAGAGCGGCGCAGCGCCAATTCCAAACGGGCAACATCCGCGAGGTATCCAAGATGCGCCAACTGCTCCATCCCGGTCAGAAACTGGGGAAACTCCTCGCCATAGAACATCATCAGCGGGGTCGTCGGAGGGTGCTTGCGCAGAAATATCCCGGACAGCCCATCCATGTTCTGTGTACCGAGCAGCTTGGTGATCACCGGGAAGGCCTGATGCATCGCTTCGGTCAACGAAACGGCCACGTTATTGCGATAAACGCTGAAACGACGACCAGCAGGTTGATCGGATGAATCCACCAACCCGTCGGGAACCGCTTGGGAGGGATCCAGCAATGCAGTATGGAATGCGGTCTGAGATACACTCATGCCGGAATGCGGTCCAACGCCGTCTGCGCCCGTTCAGCCTCGGCCCTCAAGACAGGCCAGTCTGGTACGTCTGTGTCCCATTCAATCAAAACCGGCTTTGGGCCTGATTTTTCAAGCACAAAGTCCAACAGCGCCCAAACAGGGTCAACGACTTCGCGCCCGTGGCTGTCGATCAGCAAAGGGTGGCCGTGGTCATCTTCGTCTTCGTCATGGCCGCCCAAATGAATCTCTCCGACCTTGTCCAGCGGATAGGCATCTATGTAGCCCTGTGGAGAGAAATCCAGATTGGTGGCCGAGACAAATACGTTGTTCATGTCCAGCAACAAACCGCATCCGGTGCGCCGGGTGATCTCGGCCAAAAACTCGGGCTCGGACCAGGTGCCTTCCTCGAAGGCGAGGTAGCTGGAAGGGTTTTCAAGCAGCATCTGACGGCCAACAACGTCTTGCACCTGATCAATATGCTCGCAAATCCGGGCAAGGGTTGCGTCGGTATAGGGCAAGGGCAGCAAGTCGTTCAGGAAATGGCTGTCATGGGTCGACCAAGCCAGATGTTCCGAGAAACTTGCGGGGTTGAGCCAGCCGACAAGGTGCTTCAGGCGGGACAGATGATCGGAATCCAGCGGAGCCTCTCCTCCGATGGATAGGCCAACGCCGTGAACTGAAATGGGGAATTGTTCTGAAAGGTGACGAAGCTGCGCAAGCGGCCTGCCGCCGTCTCCCATATAGTTCTCGGCATGAATCTCAAGCCAGGCAACCGGGTTCGCGTGCTCGAGGATCTCGGCAAAGTGCTGGGGCTTGTAGCCGACGCCCGGTGCCGAAGGCAGTCTGTTCGATCGGATTGCATTGTCCAGCATGAGAATATTCCCCGGTCACGAGAAAGAGGCGGGCGTTATGGCCCGCCCCCAAATTCTTCAAGGCTTAGGCTTATGCCGGCAGGTCGCGTTCCAGCGGCTCCAGCGAGCCTTTGCGGTCCGAACCGTCTGCCGATTTTGGCAGTTCGATATCGGCGCAGGTGCCCGCATCGACAAGGGTCCAGGCGTTGCCCTGATAATCTACGGTCGATGTACCGGCGCAGGTGGTGCCGGGGCCCGCGGCGCAATCGTTTTCACCTGCGAGCGATACGCCATAGCACTTTTCCTTGGCTTGCGCGGTCGCGGTGGTGGCCATGCCAGATACTGCTGCTGCAACGGCACTTGCGATAACGAGGGATTTAGCGGTGTTCGACATCTCGGAAATCCTTTTGATGACTGCGTATGTCTGTGTTTGACAATGACAAAGGTAGTGGCTTTGAGGACTCAGTTAAATTCACGAGCCCGTGTCTCACAACCCCGTCAGGCAAGGTCATGCCCTCTTGAAGGGTAACACATTGTTTTTGAATTCGAAAATGGAAAATATTTCAATCCGGCCCCGTCTTGGGGCCGGATCGCAGTCAAATTGATGCTGAATGTTACAGCCGATCGGGCGGAGTTGCCGCCTTTGACAGCTCAATTGTTACAGTCTCGAGGGATTGAACCTGAGTTTGTTTTTCACCCAGACGGCGCACGCTGACGGTACGGTCTTCGACTTCGCGGTGACCGACGGCCAAAATCACCGGCACTTTACCGACAGAATGCTCGCGGACTTTGTAGTTGATCTTTTCATTGCGAATGTCCGCTTCGGCCCGCACGCCTGCCGCTTTGAGCGTTTCCACCACTTCGGAGACATAGTCATCGGCCTCGGAGGTGATCGAGGCGACGACAACCTGACGCGGGGCCAGCCAGAAAGGCAGTTTGCCAGCGTGTTCCTCGATCAGGATGCCGATGAAACGCTCGAACGAACCCAGCGTCGCCCGGTGTAGCATGAAGGGGCGGTGTTTCGCGCCATCTGCGCCAATAAAGCTGGCGTCCAGACGCTCGGGCAGATTGGGGTCAACCTGCAGAGTTCCGCACTGCCATGTCCGGCCAATTGCATCGGTCAGAGTGAATTCCAGCTTAGGTCCGTAGAACGCCCCTTCGCCTTCGAGAACCTCATAGTCGTACCCGGCGGCCTTACAGGCATCCCCAAGGGCCTTTTCAACCAGATCCCAGCTTTCATCGGACCCGATCCGCTTTTCGGGGCGGGTGGACAGTTTGATCGTCCAGTCGTGGAAGCCTAGATCGGCATAGACCTTGGACAGGAACGCGATGAACTTGGCGGTTTCGGATTCAATCTGATCCTCGGCGCAGAAGATATGGCCATCGTCCTGCGTGAACCCCCGCACCCGCATGATACCGTGCAGCGCCCCCGAGGGTTCGTAACGCGCGCAAGATCCGAACTCGGCCATACGCAGAGGCAGGTCGCGATAGGACTTCAGGCCCTGATTGAACACCTGCACGTGGCAGGGGCAGTTCATCGGCTTCAGCGCGTTGATTGCCTTTTCGCGGGCATGCTCTTCGTCCACTTCGACGATGAACATGTTTTCCTGATATTTGTCCCAGTGACCCGAGGCCTCCCACAATTTGCGGTCGACAACTTGCGGGGTGTTGACCTCGACATAGCCCTCACGCTCCTGCATTCGGCGCATGTAGTCCTGAAGGGTGGTGTAGATTTTCCAACCGTTCGGATGCCAGAAGATCTGACCGGGGGCCTCCTCCTGCATGTGGAACAGGTTCATCTCGCGGCCCAGCTTGCGGTGGTCGCGCTTGGCAGCCTCTTCCAGCATATGCAGGTGGGCTTTCAGCTTTTCCTTGCCGGTGAAAGCCACGCCATAGATCCGCTGCAACATCGCGCGGTCGCTGTCACCACGCCAATAGGCGCCCGCGATGGACATCAGCTTGAACGCATCGCCGGGCAGTTGGCCGGTGTGCTGCAGGTGCGGACCGCGGCACAGGTCTTGCCAGTGGCCGTGCCAGTACATCCGCAGCGGTTCATCGCCCGGAATGGCTTCGATCAGCTCGACCTTATAGGGCTCGTTATTGGCTTTGTAGAATTCGATCGCGCGGTCGCGGTCCCAGACCTCGGTGGTGACGGGGTCGCGCTTGTTGATGATCTCTTTCATCTTTTTCTCGATGAGGCCGAGATCTTCGGGCGTGAAGGGTTCCTCGCGGTCAAAGTCATAGTACCAGCCATTGTCGATCACGGGGCCGATGGTGACTTTGGTGGCGGGCCAGATTTCCTGCACGGCGCGGGCCATGACATGCGCCAGATCGTGGCGGATCAGTTCATTGGCCTGATCTTCATCCTTCATGGTATGGATGGCGATTTGGGCATCTGCTTCGATGGGCCATTGCAGATCCCAATGCTTGCCGTCGACCGTGGCCGAGATCGCTTTTTTGGCCAGCGAGGTCGAGATATCGGCAGCCACCTGCGCGGGCGTTACGCCTGCGTCATAGGAACGTGCATTGCCATCGGGAAAAGTGAGAGAGACGGATTTTGAATCCAGGGCCATGGTTGGCTCTCCTCGTCGGTTTGGCGCCCACTGAACGCCCGGTTGCGGGTTATTTGCGTTTGGCTGCTTTGGCAGGTGGGGGGGCGTGTGTCAAGGGCGGGAGCGAGGGGCGCTGCCCCGCCGCCATTGGCGTTTGAACCAATGGCGCACCAATGGCGGCACCCCGGGATATTTTTAGCCAGATGAAGGGCGGATCGGGGAATTGCGGTTGGGGTTGGGACGTGCATGATGTGGGCAAAGCAAAGAGGGTTTTATGGCTGTGGCTGAATTTCTGGACACCGCGCAGGGGCGGCGGTTGGCGTATCACAAAAGCGAGGGGGCGGGGCCGACGGTGGTTTTTCTGGGCGGTCTCAAGTCTGACATGGAAGGCACCAAGGCGGTGCATCTTGAGGCCTGGGCGAAGGAGCGCGGGCAGGCGTTTTTGCGGTTCGACTATTCCGGGCACGGTGAAAGCGGGGGCGCTTTCGAAGAGGGGTGCATCGGGGATTGGCATGAGGATACAGCGGCTGCGGTTGCCGAGTTAACTGAGGGGCCTTTGATTGTCGTTGGGTCTTCGATGGGCGGATGGCAGGCCTTGTTGCTGGCCAAGATGATGCCGGATCGGATTGCAGGCTTGGTCACGATCGCGGCCGCGCCGGATTTTACCGAGGATGGATACTGGGCCTCGTTCACGGATGCTCAGAAACAGGCGCTGGAGGAGGTGGGGCGTGTTGAGCTGCCGTCGGACTATATGGAGCCCTACATCATTACGAAACGGATGATCGAAGATGGCCGTGCCCGACTTGTCCTGCGTAGCCCGTTGGAGCTGCCATTTCCGGTGCGCTTTTTGCAGGGCACCGAGGATACTGCGGTTTCAACGGCAACTGCGGTCAGACTGCTAGAACATGCGTCTGGACCCGACATGAGGTTGCTGCTTGTCAAAGATGCGGATCACCGGTTTTCGGACGGGCCGTGTCTTGGGCTGATCGAGCAGGCCGTCATAGATGTGATGAATGCGTCATGATGCGGCTAATAGGTCGTCTGTGTTTGGCTCTTATCGCTATTGGGGGCCTAATTTACTGGTTTGGCCCACGCGAAGACGTAGACCTTCATCCTCAGTTTGATCCTCGGAAATTTGGCGAGGGCGTCCAAGTCTATTTCGAAAGCGTCGAGTCGGCGTTTGACGATATCGTCCCTGGTGTTGAGAAACGCGTGATCTGGCAGGACGGTTTCAAAGAGCGCAGAACTCCGGTTTCTGTTCTCTATCTGCACGGATTCTCCGCGTCATCCGAGGAAATTCGCCCGGTGCCCGATATGGTCGCTGACGCGCTGGGGGCAAATCTGGTCTATACGCGGCTGCAGGGGCACGGGCGTAGCAGCGAGGCAATGGCGGATGGAACGGCCTCGGGCTGGATGCAGGATCTGGCCGAGGGGCTGGCTGCGGCGCGTGCGGTGGGCGATCAGGTGGTCGTGATTTCGACATCGACAGGCGGGACACTGGCAGCAGCCGCTGCCGTTGACGAAGACCTGAACCGGGATCTGGCGGGTATTGTCTTTGTCTCGCCCAATTTCGGAGTGAACACGGCTGGTGCCTGGATACCCGGATTACCTTGGGCGCGGGATTGGCTGCCTGTTCTGATGGGAGAGACACGGGACGTCTCTGGCCCGGACCCAGAGAAGAACCTGTATTGGTCAACAACCTATCCTTGGGAAGCGGTCGTGCCAATGACGGTGTTGGTGGATGTGGTGAATAGGCTTGATTTCTCTGGCGCAAAGGTCCCGGCGTTGTTTTGGTATTCAGATGATGATCAGGTTGTACGGCCAGATATCACGCACGAGGTTGCGGCGGCGTGGGGCGCGCCGTCGACAACAGAATTGGTGACAATGGGCCCCGGAGATGACCCCGCCTCGCATGTTGTCGCCGGGAGGCTGATGTCACCAGGGCAAACGGATGCGACTGTAGCTGGTATCTTGAACTGGCTAGAAACATTGGGGATCAGGTAACGCAGGGGGGGGTGATGCGTAAACCAGCCAGCATGTGGAGCCTTGAAACCCTTGGCAGGGTGCGTCTGTCTCGTCATTTTTTTATGCGCGATTTTCTGTATTCCGAGATTGGCAACTTTCACGAAATACAGAACATTCCCGACAATCCCGATTTGGCGATCCAGACGGGTCGTGCCCTGTGCTCAACCCTTCTGGATCCGCTGGAGGAAACCTTTGGCCGGGTCGGGGTGCGGTCTGGTTATCGCTCACCTTCCTTGAACCGGTTCGGAAATGAAAACCGTCTGAACTGTGCCCGAAATGACAATCCTCTGGAATGCCATATCTGGGATCGTGGGGAAGGGGATGAGAGGATCGCCGGGGCCTCGGTCGTGATTCCATGGTTTGCGGATCAATACGAAACCGGACGCGACTGGCGCGATCTTGCGTGGTGGATGCATGACCATCTGGATTACTCCGAAATCTGGTTTTTCCCCAAGCTGTGCGCGTTCAATCTGGTCTGGAGGCCGATACCCCTTCGCCGGATCGACAGCTATATCGTGCCGCGCGGCACCTTGTTGCGCGCAGGTGCCAAGCCGACTGAAAAGCTAAGCACCCGGAAGGCGCGTTATGCGGATTTTCCGAAGTTCCGGGGAATAGACTATCCCTGAGTTTTTTCTTGCCGACATTAGAAAAACCTCACATCCTGCGGAAAAGTAACGCCAAGGTGGTCGAATTTAAGGAGGCCCTGCGTGATCGAACCGTTGGTTTTTCTGCCCGGGTTCATGTGCGACGCGCGGTTGTTCGGAGCTCAGATACTCTACCTGTCTTACCAGCGCGCGGTGACGGTTGCCCCGGTGACGACGGGTGACCGCGTCGAAGAGATCGCCTCTGGCTTGCTGGACCAACTACCGCATCGTTTTGCCCTGGGTGGGTTCAGCATGGGCGGCGTTGTCGCGTTGGAGATCGTTCGGCGTGCACCTCAGCGCGTGTCCCGCTTGTGCCTGATGTCGACAGACGCGCAGGCCGATACACCTCAGATCGCTGCGGACCGGGAAGAGCTTATCGTAGGCGCAAGGTCGGGGCGGCTTGAGGATGTCATGAACAGGTTGATTGGTTCCGAGACTTTGGCACCGGGTCTGGGGCGCGTTCCCGTCTTGAAAGAAGTCATGGCGATGGCAAGGGAAATGGGGGCGGACGTCTTCGAACGCCAGATGCGCGCCCTGCAACGGCGTCCTGATCAGCAAGGCGCGCTGAGGCATATCAATGTACCAACTCTGGTTTTATGCGGGGCGCACGATCAGCTTACGCCCGTGCGTCGGCATGCGTTCATGGCGGAAATGATCCCAAATGCCGAGTTGAAAGTCATTGACGAAGCTGGGCATCTGCCCCCGCTCGAGGCACCTGCAGCCGTGAACACGGCACTTGAATCCTGGCTGAACACCCCGGTTCGGCTGCCCTATTTGTAAAACGCTGCCCGTTCAGATTGGCTAAGGATTACAGGCGTTGCCACGGGCTGTCTGGTATTGGGGTCGAAGAAGACGGAGTTCTTCCAACTTCCGGAAATCCGCGACTTGAGCACGCGCGAAATCAATCCTTTGACAGCTGGCCCCAGCTTTTCATGGGATTGTTTGCCGTCGGGTTGCGGAACAAACCCTCGGGTCGTGATGGGACCCAAACCGCTTGGGTCTGCAATTCGTTTCACGATGAACCCCGCAAAGGGGAATTTCGGCGTTCGGGTCGTCACTGCAAGTGGCGCGTTACAGCAACTTGCGTACCAGCGCAGCATACCCTTGGGGCTGAGTTGCATCAGCGCCAAGTGTTCGGCCCCGCCGTCGATCCTGATTTCTTCTGGCAGCATCTGCAGCACCTCGACAGGGCCGGGGGCAGGGTCGGGTTGTCCGAAATACAGCTGAGCGGCGCGGCAGTCATGGCAGAAACACACAGTATGCGTTGCAGATTTCGCCCCCGCAGCGGTGATCGCGCCGCGAAGCGCGCCACAATTGCAGGAAAAAGCGAAATCTTTCGCCGTGGAATTTGGCATGGTGATCAGGCGACTTTGTTCTTGTTCGCCGCCCGACGGCGCGGTTTACGCGTGTTGGCGTTCATGAAGTCGATGACCAGCGGGCGGATGTTGTCGCGCCAACTGCGGCCAGCAAAGATACCGTAATGTCCCGCGCCGGGTTCAACATGGCTTGCCTTTTTCGAATCTGGCAGCCCGGTGCACAGGTCAAGCGCCGCGATACATTGACCGGGGGCAGAGATATCGTCATTTGCCCCCTCGACTGTTTTCACGGCGACGTCGGTGATTTTCCCGATATCAACCTTGTGGCCTGCAACGACAAACTCGTTCCGCGCAATTTCGCGGTTTTTAAAGACACGTTCGACCGTCGACAGATAGAATTCCGCGGTCATGTCCATCACCGCCAGATACTCGTCATAGAACCGGTTATGTGCGTCATGATCCGACGCCTCACCGCGCATGACGCGCTGAATCTGGTCCGAAAACGCCTTGGAATGGCGATCCGCGTTCATGGACATGAATGACGCCAGTTGCAGCAGGCCGGGATAAACCATGCGACCAACGCCTTTGTACTTGAAGCCGACGCGTTGAATCATGGTCTCTTCCAGCTGGCCCATTGTCACGCGGCGGCCAAAATCGGTTACGTCAGTGGGTGTTGCGTCCGGGTCAACAGGTCCGCCGATCAGCGTCAGCGTGCTGGGCTGCGCTTTGGGCTCTACCTCGGCCAGATACGCGGTTGCGGCCAATGTCAGCGGGGCGGGTTGGCAAACTGCAACAACATGCGTCTCTGGTCCCAGTTCTTTCATGAAATCGACAAGATAGAGGGTATAGTCCTCTACATCGAACTTTCCTTCGGACACGGGGATATCGCGCGCATTATGCCAGTCGGTGACGTAGACTTCGCAATTGACCAACAGGCTTTTGACTGTCGAGCGCAGCAGCGTTGCATAGTGGCCGGACATGGGAGCGACCACCAGAACCTTGCGCGCTTGTTCTTCGCGCCCGTTCACGCGGACGTGGATCAGGTCGCCGAACGGACGCTCCAACACGGGGACGATATCGACAATATGGTCCCGGCCGTCCTCGCAGGTATAGGTGCGAATGCCCCAGTCGGGTTTGGCAATCATGCGCTGAAAGGTGCGTTCTGTCACCTCGCCCCAGGCCGCCATCATGCTGAACACTGGATTGGGAACCATCGAAAACAGTGGGTAAGAGGCCATCGCACTGGCGGTTGCACCCATCCACTGGTTGGTGTTGCGCATGGTTTCCATCAAGTCGTAGGTCATCATGTAGCGCATAAAATGGGTCTCCCGGGTATCAGTCTGAAAGTTCGGACCATTCGCCGCTTTGCCCATGGCATTTGCGACGTTATTCTGCATAGCAGCGAGGTTAGGGGGGAATTGTTAAAATGACAACAAGTCAAGACCAGAGTCCGGAGCTAACCGAGGAACACCTTGAACGGCTTAAAGAAAATATGAACAAAGTCGAAGAGCTTTCAAAGCGTCTGGTGGAAGTGATGGCCGGAAAAAAGGGCCACAACCCCGCGCTGGACGGTCCGAATCAAGAGCTTTTTGCACGAGCAGCAACAGCGTATTTTTCCGAGGCATGGCAAAATCCCGCCAAGCTGATGGAACATCAGATCGAATTCTGGGGAAAATCCGTTCTAAACTTTGCTGAAGCGCAGAAGGCCATGACGACGGGCGAAGTTGATGACAGCGATACCGCCCCTAAAGACAAGCGCTTCAGCAATCCTATGTGGGAAGTAAATCCCTATTTCCGCTTTATCCGCCAGCAGTATCAAACCAATGCCGAGGTCATCACACAGGCCGTCGCGTCGGTTGAAGATATGGACGACAAGGACAAAAAGCGCCTGCGGTACTTCTCGCAACAGATCATCGACATGATGTCTCCGACCAATTTTCTGGCAACCAATCCGGACGCTTTGGAGAAGGCGGTCGAAACCGAGGGGCAATCGCTGATCAAGGGGCTGGAAAACCTGGTTGCCGATCTTGAAGCCAATGATGGTGAAATGGTTGTCAGGCTGGCGGATGAGAGCGCCTTTGAAGTGGGTGGCAACATCGCCACAACGCCGGGTGAGGTTGTGTATCGCAACCGGCTAATGGAACTGATCCAATACAAGCCTGCAACCGAGACAGTTTGCGAAACGCCGCTTGTTCTGTTCCCGCCCTGGATCAACAAGTTCTACATTCTGGATCTCAAGGCGCAGAACAGTCTGATCAAATGGGTGACCGAGCAGGGATATACCTTGTTTGTCGTAAGCTGGGTGAATGCAAATGAATCCCACGCTGATATTGGTATGGGGGATTACGTCGAAGAAGGGTTCCTGACCGCGATCGAACAGGTCAAGTCGATCTGCAAGGTCAAGCAGGTGAACGCTGTAGGTTACTGTATCGCGGGAACCACGCTTAGCCTGACCCTGTCCCTTCTCAAGCAGCGGGGGGACAAGTCGATCAAGTCGGCCACGTTTTTTACCGCCCTCACGGATTTCGGCGATCAAGGAGAGTTCACGCCCTTCTTGCAAAACGACTTCGTGGACGGAATTGAAGATCAGATTTCCAAGGATGGAATTCTGAAAGCCTGGCTGGTTGGACGAACGATGTCGTTCCTGCGCTCGAATGATCTGATCTATGGTCCTGCGATCCGCAGCTATATGATGGGCGAGACACCACCCGCATTCGACCTGCTGTTCTGGAACGGAGATGGTGCGAATTTGCCCGGTCGCATGGCTGTGGAGTATCTGCGCGGCTTGTGCCAGAGCAACGACTTCGTCAACGACGGGTTCGAGTTGCTGGGGCATAAACTGCATGTCCGTGATGTCGACGTTCCGTTGATGGCCATCACCTGCGAAACGGACCACATTGCAGCATGGAAGGATTGCTATCGCGGCGTGCAGCAGATGGGATCGAAGTCAAAGACGTTCATTGTGTCAGAATCCGGCCATATCGCGGGGATCGTGAACCCGCCCAGCAAAAAGAAATATGGCCATTACACCAACACCAATTTGAAAGCGGATGCCGAGACTTGGATGAAAGAGGCCGAGTACCATCAGGGATCGTGGTGGCCCCGCTGGGAGGCCTGGCTAAAAAAGCGGTCAGGCAAACAGGTTCAGGCCCGTACACCGGGCGATTCGGATCATCCGCCACTGGCGCCCGCGCCCGGAACGTATGTTTTGGTTAATTCAACGAATTGATTTTGTGTGAGTTTTTATTTTTTGCTGCGACGCAGCAATAAATTTCTTGCAATGCTGCGGTGCAGCAACCATATTGTCCTCAAGCTGATGAAAACCGGGGTGGGCCCGGTTCGGCAAAAGGATTAGGACAATGGCAAAGACTCAAGACTTTACCGCGACCCTGAAAGACATGATGGGCGCGTTCCCTGTTGACACCACCGCTCTGGAAGGTGCCTTCAAGTCGACCGCAAGCCTGAACGAAAAGCTGTCGGGTGTTGCGCTGGACGCCGCTGAAAAGTCGGCTGAAATCTCGAACAAATGGACCAAAGACACTCTGGCCAAACTGACCGAGATGTCGAAAGCAAAAGCAGAACCTGCTGAATACGCAAAAGCTGCGACTGATTTCGCAAGCGCGTCGGCTGAAGTTGCTGCAGAAAACCTGGCGGCCTTCGCTGAAATCGCGAAAAAAGTTCAGACCGAAACTGTTGAGCTGCTGATGGCTGCCGGCAAAGAAGCTGCGGAAGACGCAACTGCTGCTGTCAAGAAAGCAACCAACGACGTGACAGCCGCTGCCAAGAAAGCAACTGCTGCCAAGTAATAAAATGAATGCCGCGAGGCGCACCCATTCCTCCCAACCGGTGCAATCGCGCAGGGCAGGTCGAAAGACCTGCCCTTTCTTTTTGTGCTGCAGTCGCATAACCTCTGCTGCAACGCATCATCCTTGGGGAGGGAATCCGGTGGCAGACCAGGAAAAACCGTTACTAATCAAACGATATGCCAGTCGTCGGCTGTATAACACCGAGACCAGCGATTACGTCACGCTTGAGGATATCGCGGCGTTTATTCGTGACGGGCGGGAAGTGCAGATTATCGACCTGAAAACCGGGGATGATCTGACACGGCAATATCTGCTTCAAATCATTGCTGAACATGAAAGCCGGGGCGAGAATGTGCTGCCTGTGAATGTGCTGAATGATCTTGTGCGCAGTTACATGTTGCCGGGCGGGGGTATGATGCCTCAGTTCCTGCAAAGCTCGTTCGAGATGCTGCGCGAAAGCCAAAGCAAAATGATGGAAAACATGAGCGCAATGAACCCCATGTCTCAGATGCCGGGGTTCGAGGCAATGCAGGCGCAGCAACAGGCATTTCTTAAAGCGATGACCGGTGGTTTGTCCGGCGGTTGGTCCGGTCCGGACAAGGAAGACGAGGGTAAGTCAGAGCCGAAAGAGGATTTGGACGATATCAAAAAGCAGCTTGCCGAATTGCAGCAGAAATTGTCCAAGCTGAACTGATCCAGCCTTTCAAAACGAATAAAGCCCGCCTTTTGGCGGGCTTTTTTGTGATGGGCTGTCGTTCAGGTGCCGAAGGCCATCGCTGGTGCGGTAACCTCGCCGACGGATGCCAGCAGAATATCGGCAATTACGTCCAATTCTTCGCGGGTCAGGCGCACAGGCAAGCGAACGTCGCAAGCCTTCATCAACATTGCGCGGGTTTGCGGCAATTCGACCTGCTCAGGCAGGAATTGCCAGTTCCAAAAGGCGCGGGCATTGTCTTCGCTCAGACCAAAAACTTGGACTTTGACCCCGCGCGCCTCTGATGCCGCCGCAAAAGCGCGGATGTCATCATCGCTGAGGTCGACCAAGTTGAACTGGATCGAGTCCGGGGCCCGGCGTTCGGGCGACAGCGGGGCGGGCACGTCGATATTCGGCGACGTGTTCAGGCGATCCGCGACATAGTCGTGGTTGGACAGACCGTCGCGCACGCGACGCGCCAGTTCAGGGATCTGTGGTCGGATCACGGCGGCGCTGAGGTTGCTCATCCGCAGATTATAAAGCGGTAGCTTGTTCTGCCAGCGCGCAAAGGCTTGCTCCAACTCCGGCGAGTTGTCTCCGTGCGGGCCTTTATGCTTTTTCCAGTTATGCTCATAAGCGCCCGACATGATGACGGCGCGCGCCACCAAATCCGCGTCATCGGTGATCAGAATGCCGCCTTCGCCCGCGTTGATCATCTTGTAGGACTGGAACGAGAAACAGCCGACCTTACCGATCGTGCCAATATTGCGCCCGTGCCACGTGGTGCCCAGCGAATGGGCTGCATCCTCGATTACCGGAATGTCGCGAGCGTCACACAGCGCCATGATCGCGTCCATGTCGGACGTGTGTCCGCGCATATGGCTGATGATCACGGCCTGAACATCGTCCAGTTTGGTGGCAAAGTCTGCCATATCTATGCGGTAATTGTCGGCAACTTCGCACAGTACCGGAATGCAATCTGCGTGAACGACCGAGGACGGAACAGCCGCAAAGGTAAAGCCGGGGATCAGGACACGTGCGTCGCGCGGCAGGCCCAAGGCTTTGAGCGACAGGAACAGCGCAGCCGAGCAGGACGAAACCGCCAGCGCGTATTTGGTACCTAGCAACTCGGCGAATTCAGCCTCAAGCAAAGCAACCGGCGCGTCTTGCGGCGCGGTATAGCGGAACAGGTCGCCCGACTGCATCAAGGCGTCGATGGCTTCGCGGGCGGCAACGGGGATGGGTTCGGCGTCATGAACGTTTGGAGGAAGCGTCATATTTGGTTTTCCCGAATTCTATCTTTGGGAAAGATAAAGCTAATCCTCGGTCAATCCAAGTCTTCATTCGCCCTTACGGCGAAATTTCACCAATCTGTCGTAAATCAAAGGCCCAGCCGGTCCCGCAGCGCAAACCATGTCATCGCCAGCACCAGCAGGGGGCTGCGCAGGGCGGCGCCCCCTGGGAAGGGTAGGGTTGGGACGCGGGCCATCGTGTCGAACCCTTCGGCCTGCCCTTGAATGGCCAGCGCCATCAATTGCCCTGCATGGGTCGCAGTTCCAACGCCGTGACCAGAGTAACCCGAAGCTGACAGGATATTGGGCGCAACCCGCGTCAGATAGGGCATCCGCCGCATGGTGATAGCCAGCGTACCACCCCAGGCATAGTCGATCTTCACATCGCGCAGATGCGGAAAAATCTCGACCATCGGTTTGCGCACCTTGGCGGCGATGTCGGACGGGAAGCGATAACCATAGCTCTCGCCGCCGCCAAACAGCAGCCGGTTATCGGCGCTAAGGCGGAAGTAGTTCACCACGAATTTCGTATCGGCCACAGCGACGTCGCGCGTCAGCACACGAGCGGTGTCAGTGCCCAATGGTTCAGTCGCTGCGATGAAATTGTTGATCGGCATGACCCGCGCGGCGACCTTGCCGCTCAGGCCGCCCAAGTATCCGTTGCAGGCCAGAATGACGTGATCCGCGGTGACCTTGCCCTGTGCGGCGTGAACGACAACGGGAGCGGTTTCCTCGATCCCCGTCACCTCGGTGCTTTCATAAATCCGCACGCCCGCTTTGGCTGCGGCTTGCGCCAGACCCAAAGCATAGTTCAGCGGGTGCAGATGGGCGGCCCCCATATCCAGATAGCCTCCGCGATAGGCAGGCGAGGGGCATAGGCCATGACCCGCGCCTTCGTCCAGCAGCTCCATCTGGTCATAGCCATAGCGGTCGGACAGATGCGCCGCGTGGTCGTGCAGCTCCTGCTGTTCGCCGGTGCTGAGGCCCAGAACGGCAACGCCCGGTTTCAGGTCGCAGTCGATCTGGTGCTTGGCGATCAGGGATTTGACCAGCGCCTTCGCGTCTTCGGCCAGATCCCACAGCTTGGCGGCGTCGTCATCGCCCACCAGTCGCTCAAGATCTTCCTGATCCATCCGCTGTGCACTGCCCAATTGACCGCCATTGCGACCCGACGCGCCGAAGCCCACGCGATGCGCCTCAAGCAGGGTCACGCGGAATCCGGCTTCGGCCAGATGCAGCGCAGCGGACAAACCCGTGTATCCGCCGCCGACCACGCAGACATCCGCCTTTTCGTCGCCCGCCAGAACAGGAAAACGGTCGATCGGATTGGCCGTGGCCGCGTACCAACTGGCCGGGTATTCGGCCTTGCGGTCGTTGGAATAGAGCAGGTTCATCGCAATGCCTCAGACATTCAGCAGCAGATGCTCACGCTCCCACGGAGAGATAACCTGCAGGAATTCTTCATACTCGGCGCGTTTGACGATGCCATAGACGCGGGCAAACTCGGGGCCCAGAACCTTGTGCAAGGCGGTCGCCTCATCAAACAGGTCCAGCGCATTGCCCATGACCTGCGGGATATCGCCTTCGCCTTCGTAAGCGTCGCCATAGAACTGACGGCGTGGGCGTTCCTGTTGAACCAGTCCCAGATAGCCGCAGGCCAAAGACAGGGCGATGCCCAGATAGGGGTTGCAGTCCATCCCGGCGATGCGGTTTTCGACCCGGCGCGCTTCGGGGCCGGACAGCGGCACGCGGATGCCGGTGGTACGGTTGTCGCGCGCCCATTCCAGATTGATCGGAGCCGCATGGTCTTTCACGTAACGGCGGTATGAATTCACATAGGGCGCCATCACTGCCAGCCCCGAGGGCAGGTGGTTCTGCAACCCGGCGATGAAGTGATAAAACGCGTCCGTCTCACCCCCTTGCGGGCCGGAAAAGATGTTCTGCCCGGTTTCCATGTCGATGATCGAGTGGTGGATATGCATGGCCGAGCCCGGCTCATCCACGATCGGTTTCGCCATGAACGTGGCAAAGCAGTTATGGCGCAGCGCGGCCTCGCGGATCAGGCGTTTGAAGTAAAATACCTCATCCGCCAGCTTGACCGGGTTGCCGTGGCGCAGGTTGATTTCCAACTGCCCAGCGCCGCCTTCCTGCGTGATGCCGTCAATCTCGAACCCTTGGTGTTCGGCGAAATCATAGATGTCGTCGATCACCGGGCCAAATTCGTCCACGGCAGTCATCGAGTATGCCTGACGCGCCGCCGCCGGACGGCCCGAACGCCCCATCATTGGCTTGATGCCTTGCGCGGGGTCCACGTTGGGGGCGACCAGAAAGAACTCCATCTCGGGCGCCACGACCGGTTTCCAGCCCTTGTCGTGATACATCTGCACCACGCGTTTCAGCACGTTGCGCGGGCTGAACGGGATCGGGTTATCATCGCGGTCATAGGCGTCGTGAATCACTTGCAACGTCCAGTCGCCAGTCCACGGCGCGGCCGATGCGGTCGAGAAATCGGGTTTCAGGATCATGTCCCGCTCGATAAAGCCGTCCTCGCCCGCGGCCTCACCCCAGTCGCCGGTGATTGTCTGGTAGAAAATGCTGTCGGGCAGGTGGAAATAGGTTTGCTTGGCGAATTTCGAGGCTGGCACCGCTTTGCCCCGCGCAATACCGGGCAAATCCGAGATGATGCATTCAACCTCGTCCAAACGCTGACCTTCGATATAGGACTGTGCTGCCTGTGGTAGTTGATCTTTCCAGTCGGCCATCAGGCCCTCTCTTTCTTCAAAAACTCCGCCATGAATTTCCCGATCTTGGGGTTGTCGTCGTTGGCGGGCAGGCGGTTGGTCGCGGCCTGCATTAACTCATCTGGCACAAGACCTTTACCACGCGTGTCCATCAAACCCTTGATAAACCCGTCGCCGTATTCCGGGTGGGCCTGAACGGTCCAAATTGAATCACCATAAGCGACCATGGCGTTCTGGCAGAAGTCGTTGTTGCCGGTCACGCGAGCGCCGTCGGGCAGGGCAACCACCTGATCCTGATGCCACGCGTTCAGCGTAACGGTCTGCCCATCCAGGTCATAGTCGGTGCGTCCTACCGCCCAGCCACCTGTGAACTTTTCAACCTTGCCGCCCAAGGCTTGCGCAATGATCTGGTGGCCAAAGCAGACCCCGATCAGTGGCTGGCCCTTGTCGCGGATCGCGCGGATCAATTCTTCCAGCGGCGGTATCCACGCATGGTCCTCGTACGCGCCATGACGCGAGCCGGTGATGACCCAGCCATTGGCTGCATCGGTGCTGTCGGGGAACTGCCCGTCCACCACGTTGAAGGTTTCAAACGTAAAGCCGTTGCCACCCAGCAGGGTACGGAACATGCCGTCATATGTGCCGAATTCTGAACGCAGCTCATCGGGGGGGTGGCCGGTTACAAGGATGCCGATTTTCATGGGTCACCAAATTTGATCAAATTTATTCTAGCCGACCGCGCCGGGCCGGGCAAGAGGGGTCAGACGGCTTCGACATAACTCAGCCAGTGGTCCTCGGGCGGGCGCTCGGCAAAGCGGCGGATTTCCTGCCGTTTGGTCATCGCCAGAAAGCGGATCAGATCGGCAGGGAAGATGCGCGCGACATGTGGATCGGATTCAAAGACGGCGACGGCGGCCTCCCAATCGCTGGCCAGTTGCGGCAGGCCGTCAATGTCGTAGGCGTTGCCGGTGATCGGCGCTGGCGGCTCGGTTGCATCATCGATCCCGTTCATTGCTGCCCCCAAAACGGCGGCCAGCATCAGGTAGGGGTTGATATCGCCACCCGCGACGCGATGCTCAATTCGGCGGGCAGCGGGTGCGCCGCCGGGAATGCGCAGGGCGGCGGTGCGGTTCTCATAGGCCCAGCTTGCACCAGTGGGCGCGTGGGCGCCGGGCACAAGTCGGGTATAAGAATTGCCGTGCGGCGCAAAGATCAATGTGCTGCCGGGCATCGCCGCCAGACATCCCGCGATGGCGTGGCGCAACGTATCTGTCCCCTCGGGGCCGCCATTGTCAAAGACGTTCTGGCCGGCCTGATTGACGACCGAGAAATGCACGTGCATCCCATTGCCTGCATCGTCAGCATAGGGTTTGGACATGAACGTCGCGGTGAACCCGTGTTTGCGCGCTAGCCCGCGTGTCAACACCTTGAAAAGCAACGTATCATCAGCGCAGCGCATTGCGTCCTGATGGTTCAGGTTGATTTCGAACTGGCCAATACCGCTTTCGGATATGGCGGTCTGGGCGGGGATGCCCATCGCGGCGCAACCATCATAGAGGTCGGTGAAAAACGCATCGAACGCGTCCATCTCGGCCATGGACAGCACCGCCTCATCCACCAGCCTACGCCCTGTCAATGGGTTCAGCGGCGGCTGCGGTTGCGCGCCGGACGAATCCAGCAGCGTGAACTCCAACTCGGTCGCCGCGATCACCGACCACCCGCGCTGGGCGTATCGGTCCAGTACCGCGGTCAGCGCGTGACGGGGATCCCCAGCAAAGGGTGTGCCGTGGTCATCATACAGACACATGGGTACCAGTGCGGTGTCTACATCCAGCCATGGCATCGGAACGGGGTCGCGCTCGGTCGGCAGCAGCACGCCATCGGCATCACCGGACTCAAAAACCAGCGGGCTACCGTCAATATCCGCACCCCACAGGTCCACGATTAGCGCCGAAAACGGCATCCGAACCGAACCCTTTTCCAGCTTGTCGGCGTAAGAGGGAGGCACGCGTTTGCCCCGCAGTTGACCGTTAAGGTCACAGGCTGCAACGCGAAAACTGTGCAAGGCGCTCAGGTCCAT
Source organism: Ruegeria sp. S263 (assembly GCF_056780525.1). Lineage (NCBI taxonomy): Bacteria > Pseudomonadati > Pseudomonadota > Alphaproteobacteria > Rhodobacterales > Roseobacteraceae > Ruegeria > Ruegeria sp. S263. Next base: position 1,551,683 of record NZ_CM165558.1, read on the forward strand.
CGGGGTCTCCATCACTCTGGTTTCCCGAGGTGTAGTCGACGCAAAGCGTCTTGTCACGAAATTTGATCAAATTAACCCCGCGCCGAGAGGAGAAGGCGCGGGGTTTGGCGTCAAACGAAGTTGATGTCGTTTTCGGCCATCGGATGCGAGGCCACAAGAGTACCCGTCATCGCGTGGATGGCATTGGCCAGCGCCGGTGCCGAAGGAGGCGTTCCGGGCTCACCGACACCCGTCGGTGCCTCCGCCGAGGGTACGATGTGTACGTCGATGGCAGCGATGTCGCCGATGCGCAGCGGTTCGTAATCCGGGAAGTTGGATTGATCGACTGCCCCGCTTGTCAGCGTGATCTGATCGCGCATGACATGGCCGATGCCATAACCGATGCCACCTTCCATCTGTGCCTTAACCACATCGGGGTTCACCGCAATGCCGCAATCGACGGCGCAGGTGACCTTTTCGATCTTGATGCCACTTTCCGCATCGCCCGAGATTTCAACAACCTCAGCCGCATAAGACCCAAAGGACTTATGCACCGCGATCCCTTGCGATCGGCCAGCAGGTGCGTTGCCCCAACCGGCTTTTTCAGCGGCCAGTTTCAGAACAGCCGCCTTGCGCCGCTGATCGGGGTTGGTGTCGTCGGACAGGTGGGCCAGACGGAACTCGATCGGGTCACGGCCCACAGCCTCAGCGACCAGGTCCATCATGGTCTCCATCGTATAGGCCGTATGGGTGTGCCCCACCGAGCGCCACCACAGAACAGTGGTTGCTTTGGGCGTGTCGGTCAGGCCCAGCGCCATGCCGGGGATGGCATACGGGCTATCGGCCACACCTTCGACCGAGCTGTGATCGACACCGTCATGGACCAGCGCCGCCTCGAACGCAGTGCCCTTGATCACCGATTGCCCGGCGATCTGGTGCTGCCATCCGACGATGTTGCCGTCCGAATCCAAACCCACGCGGACCTTGTGACCGAAAGCGGGGCGGTAATATCCGCTGCGGATATCGTCTTCGCGTGTCCAGACCAGTTTAACCGGGCGCGAGCGGTCGGTGCCCACAAAGGCCAGCGCCGCTTCGACCTGATAATCCGCATCAGGTGTGGCACGGCGGCCAAATGATCCCCCGGCCAGCATGGTCTTGATGTGGATTTTCTCAGGCGGCAATTGGAAGATTTGCTGGTAGGCCATATGCGGACCGGTCGGCATCTGCGCACCGTCATGCAGGACAATGTCGCCCTCAGCGGTTTGTTCAATAGTGCAGTTCAACGGCTCCATCGGGGCGTGGGCCAGCAGCGGGAAGTAGAAGGTCTTTTCGACCACCTTATCCGCCCCGTCGATGGCCGCCGAAACCGCCGCCACGTCTGCCTTGTTCACGTTGTACGTGGGCTCAGAATCCAGTGCGGCCATGATCTCGGCCTTGATCTGATCCGAGTCGCGGGTCTCACCGCCTGACATGTCCCATTCGACCTCAAGCGCGTCGCGCGCTTGAATGGCAGCCCATGTGTCTTCGGCATAGACCGCAACACCCGCTTGATTGGGCAAGATGGCGGCATTGATATAGCCTTTGACCTCTTTTGACGCGTTGTCGTCAAAGCCTTTGGCGATACCGCCCTTGGATTCGGGGCGCTTAATCATCGCGACCATCTGGTTGGGCAGATGCACATCCATCGCATACATGGCCTGACCATTGCCCTTGATGGCCGAGTCCTTACGGCGCACGGATTCGTTGCCAATCAGGCGGAATTCGGACGGATCTTTAAGGCGCGGCTCGGCAGGGGCCTCAAGCTGCGACGCCGCAGCAACGAACTCTGCAATCGGTGCGGATTTGTCACCGGCCTTTACAATGCCTTCCTCGATGGCGATGCCCGATGCGTCCACGCCCCAACTTTGGGCGGCGGCATTGATCAGCATCTCGCGCGCGGCGGCACCGGCCTGACGGTATTGCAGCCAGGAATTCGCCATCGCGGTCGATCCGCCTGTGCCCTGGAACGGACCGAACAGCAGGTTGTTATAGACGTTGGGATCAGAGGGCGCGAATTCGTATTCGATCTGATCCATGGTCAAGCCGATTTCCTCGGCGATCAGCGTCGGCAGGCCGGTGGCCGGGCCCTGACCCTTTTCAAAGTGTTTGACGATGGCGGTTACAGTGCCATCGGCGTCGATCTTTACGAACGGGTTAAACTGCGTGGTTTCGGACGAGGCTGCCGCCAGCGCGCCATCGGGGCGTGCGCCGACCAGCAGCACGGCACCGGCCGCAGCGGCGCCTTTCAGAAATCCACGGCGTGAGGTGTTGATGGTCATTGATCAGGCCTCCAGAATCTCGGACGCGCGCTGGATTCCGGCGCGGATACGTTGATAGGTGGCGCAACGGCAGGCGTTGCCGGACATGTATTCGTCGATCTCTTCGACCGACGGCTTGGAGTTCTCGGACAGCAGCCCGACTGCGGACATCACCTGACCTGACTGGCAATAGCCACACTGGACCACATCCAGTTCGACCCAGGCCTGCTGGACGGCCGCGCCGATCTTGTCGTCGCCCACGGCTTCAATCGTGGTGATCTCGGCATCTTCGACGTCTTCGATATATGTCTGGCAAGAACGCACAGGCTCGCCATTCAGATGCACGGTGCAGGCGCCGCACGACGCAACGCCGCAGCCGAATTTGGTTCCGGTCAGCTTAAGCTCATCCCGGATCACCCACAGAAGGGGCGTGCCGGGTTCGGCGTCGACCGTGTGGGTCTGGCCGTTCAATTTCAAGGTCAATGACATGAGGGGGATTCTCCATGTTGGGCTGGTTACCCGAGTCGGTAAACTGGCGGGTTTACCGTATGCGACAAATTCTACTCTGTAAACCCACCAGTTTACGTAGAGTTTGACCTCGATCTGTCAATGGGACTATAGCTATGAAATATGAATGACGTCAGCGCGCCGAATGCGGCCAAACATGCTCAGATCATCGAAGCAGCGGTTTCCGAGTTTCAGGACAAGGGATTTGCGGCGGCCAGCATGGATCGTATTTCCCTGCGGGCCGAAGTCTCTAAGCGCACGTTGTACAAGTACTTCGAAAGCAAGGAAAACCTGTTTCGCTCCATCGTGTTAGAGCTATCCAACAGGTTCGCCGGAGTGCAGGATGTTCGCTATCAGAAAGGCCGCGATATCCGAGAGCAATTGACTGAGCTGGCATGGGCCGAAGGGCGCATTCTGATGTTGCCCGAGGTCATGGCCATGTCGCGGATGGTGATCAGCGAAACCTTGCGCAACCCTGATTTGGCGGCCGCGGCACAGGGCAAGCTGGACAAGACCGCGATTTTCGCCGCCATGCTGAAAGACGCCGCAGATGACGGGCAATTGCGGATCGAGGATCCTCAGGCCGCAGGGCAGGAGTTTATCGGCCTCATCAAAGCCAAGGCGTTTTGGCCGATTATTTTTTCCGGTGACGTTCTGAACAAGGACGAGATGGAGGCCACCATCAACAGCAGCGTTGACATGATCCTTAGCCGTTACGGGGTTTGACAGTTTCGATGTCTCAACCGGCGGCCCCGCCGGAGAGTGTGCTAAGCATTTACCCGGCTGTTGTCATTCCGTGTGGCGTTTGATCCCGAAACAGTGGTAGACGGCAATCTTGGAAACGGATCGTCTTGTTCAGGTTCGTGACGAAAGTCGGGAAAGATGTCGGACGTAAAAAAGACCCAAAAGCCATCGCAAGCTGAGATTTGGCGCGCGGCGCGACTGTCGGTTGCGCCGATGATGGACTGGACCGATCGGCATTGCCGTTACCTGCATCGGATGCTCAGTTCCCAGACCTTGTTGTACACAGAGATGGTCACCGCCCCCGCGTTGGTGCGTGGTGGGGCGTTGCATTTATTGGACTACAACCCACAAGAGCATCCCGTTGCGCTGCAACTCGGTGGGTCTGACCCTCAGGAACTGGCACAGGCCGCACGTTTGGGCGCTGAGGCCGGGTATGATGAAATCAACCTGAATTGCGGCTGCCCCTCGGATCGGGTGCAGTCCGGCACGTTCGGTGCCGTGCTGATGAAAGATCCGGCTCGCGTTGCGGAATGCGTGGCCGCGATGCAAGAAGTGGTTGATGTCGAAGTTACCGTCAAGTGTCGGATCGGGGTCGACGAACAAAACCCGGAAGAGGTACTGCCCGAATTTCTGACCGCCATCCGTGATGCAGGGTGCAAACGCGTGACGATCCACGCGCGAAAGGCGTGGTTGCAGGGGCTTAGCCCTAAGGAAAACAGGGATATTCCACCGCTGGACTATGATCTCGTCCACCGAATGAAGGCGGATTTCAACGCGCTTCACATCTCGATCAACGGTGGGATTGCCACGCTGGAGCAAGCGCAGGCCCATCTGGATGCTGGGCTGGATGGGGTTATGATCGGGCGGGCGGCGTATCACCAGCCTACCGAGATTCTGGCCGGGGCAGATCATCTAATCTTTGGGTCGGGCCAAGTGGCTGATCCGGTTGATGTCGTTCAAAAAATGGTGCCCTATGTTGAACGGCACCTTGCCGAAGGTGGCCGTTTGCACCAAATCACGCGTCATATGCTGGGCCTGTTCGCCGGGCGTCCCGGCGCACGGGCTTGGCGGCGAACTTTGTCCGAAGGCGCGGTGCATGAGGGGGCTGGGTCCGAGGTTATGTTGCAGGCGCTCGAGCGCGTTGCGCCTTTGGCCGAGGCGGTGGTGAACTAGGATACGGCGATTAGGCCGGTATGGGGGAAGAATGCCCGAGACGATGTTGCTGGCCCAGATGTTGGGCCTTTTGCTTGTGATCGGGGCGCTGGCCGGTGTGCTGGCCGGATTGCTTGGCGTGGGGGGCGGCATCGTTCTGGTTCCGGCCTTTTTCTATGCTTTTCAAACGCTCGGGTATGGTGGGCCGCAGTTGATGCAATTGTGTCTGGCGACCTCGTTGGCGACGATCATCGTGACCTCGATCCGCTCGGTTCTGGCACATAACAAGAAAGGTGCCGTGGACTGGGATATCCTGCGCGGCTGGGGGCCGGGGATCGCCGTGGGTGCCGTTATTGGCGTGATGGTGGCGTCCGCGCTGCGGACCGAAGCGCTTCAGGCTTTGTTCGGTGTTCTTGGGATGGTCATTGGCGCCTATCTGGGGTTGGGTAAGTCTGAGTGGCGTTTGGGCGATGCCATGCCCAAAGGTGTCCGCCGGGCCGTTCTGTCGCCCAGCGTTGGGTTTCTGTCTGTATTGATGGGGATCGGTGGGGGCAGTTTTGGCGTTCCGCTGATGAGCCTGTTCAACACGCCCATTCACCGAGCCGTGGCAACGGCAGCCGGGTTTGGTGTGATCATCGCGGTTCCGTCTGTTCTTGGGTTTCTGTTTCTTGATATCGCGCCCGAGCATCGGCCCCCGCTGACGATCGGTGCGGTCAATCTTGTGGCCTTTGCGATTGTAGTCGCTATGACGATGATCACGGCTCCTTGGGGGGTGAAACTGGCGCACGCGATGGACCCGAAACCTCTGAAACGGGTATTCGCTGTGTTCCTGACACTTGTCGCCCTGAATATGCTGCGCAAAGCACTGGGGCTGTGAGTGATTTTTGGCAATCGGGTTGGGTGAAATTCCCCTTTGATCCAGCCCTTGCGGATTGGGCGACGCATGCCCTTCTCGCTGCGCGCGGTGCGATTTCGGACCCCGCCCATGCCGAGTGGCTGGATTGTGAAGGCACGTGGTTCATCGGTGTGGATGCGCTGGAAAATGACGAAAAGGGCAGGGTCGATCAGTCCGGGGATCTGTCCGGGACTGCCATGGATTTCACCCGTGAACATTACGGCGACTTGCCACTGCACAAGGGACAGGTTTCGGTCATTTATCCCGGCTACCCGCGCCCACGGCGCGGTGAAAGCGACGCGGCTGGTCGGTACAGGTTGAATCGCGATGCCGCCCATGTGGATGGGTTGCGTCCAACGGGCCCCGATCGTCGGCGGCGTGTGGATGAGCCACATGCCTGGATTCTTGGCATTCCCCTGACCGAGGTCAGTGATAACGCGTCGCCCATGGTTCTGTGGGAAGGCAGCCATAGAATTCTGGGGCCCGCGTTCGCCAAGGCGTTGCAAGACACGCCAAAAGAAACAATGCACGAAGTCGATATCACTGACATCTATCAGGCCGCCCGCCGCGAGGTGTTCGAGATGTGCCCCCGTATCGAACTGCCTGCCAAGCCGGGCGAGGCTTATCTGCTGCACCGTCACTGTCTGCACGGCGTGGCGCCATGGCCTGACAGTGCTTCGGCAGGCCCGGATGGACGGATGATCGCCTATTTTCGCCCCGAATTCACCGATGGTGTAGCCGCTTGGATAGAATCCCCGTAACCTCCGGCCATTGTTCAGGTTAGGAGGTTTTTCGATGATGACGATCCATACGAATTCAGATGGTGCCTTGATCGAAGTTGAATTGTCGGGCGAAGTCACCAGCAGCGATTACAATGACACGCTTATTCCAGCTATCGAAGCAGCCTTGGCCGAGCATGACACGGTTCGTCTGATGGCCGTGGTTCAGCCGGAATTCAAGGGATACGACATCGGAGCCGCCTGGTCGGACACCAAGCTGGGACTAAGCCATTGGCGCGGGTTTGACCGTATTGCGGTAGTGGCCGATCAGGGTTGGGTGCAGACGAGCGTTCGGTTTGCTGCCCCGATCATGCCGTGCCCGATGCAGGTGTTCGAGCTTTCCGAGATCGAATCTGCCAGACGTTGGATGCGCGAGTCGCTCGGCTCGATCCACGTGACCGATTTGGGCGGTCCCTGCGTGCAGATCAGTCTGTTGGGCAAGCTGGATCCAGAGGAATATCAGAAGGCCGAGGCGAACCTGGACGGTTTGCTCAGCGCCAAAGACGGTTTCCGTTTGCTGATCGACCTGCGGGAATTTGACGGGTGGCAGGGATTAACCGCGTTAGCGGCACATTTCCGTCTTGCGCGCGGGCACGTTGGTATGCTCGACCGGGCCGCTATTGTTGGCGACAAAGCCTGGCAGCATCTGGCGCAAAGAGTCGCCAGTCATATTCTGGGGGCAAGGACGCAGTTTTTCCCGTCGGAAGAGTATCAAAACGCCAAATCCTGGCTGTCGGCTGGGTAACGGGGCAACCAGTTCAAACCGCGATGCCTTTTGACGTTCAGTAAGACGTATTGTGTCCTTATTTTTGTTGATTGATGAGTCAACAACGGCCTATGTTGCTGGTGTTTTGCCGTGATACCACTGCGGGAAAACACCAAAGCTGAAGAGCGCTGCCTCGGGTTGCCACACACTCGACATACGTCGCTGGACTTTACCCCCTCGAAGTTCAGACCGACCCGCGGCAGCGCAGGCTCAGCCAGACCAAGCGGGCAGTTTCAGGATTTGTTTAATCGGGCCGAGCGACCGCCGCGGCGTTTGGCAAGTTGAGGCTTGCGGGAGGGCAGGGCCTCCATGATCTCGGCGCGTTCCGAGCTGTCCATTTTGGACCAGCGCGAGATTTCGTCGATGGTGCGGTAGCATCCGGTACAGATACGCTCGGTCGGGTGCACGACGCAGATCTGGATACAAGGGCTTTCGACCTCATTCCTTTTCCAAACCATGTTCGTCATTGGCGTATTCCGATCCTAAAGAAAGCGCAGCCTGTCCAGCGCTCCTTGCAAGATATAACCAGCAGCGACGTGATCAATAACCTGTCCGCGACGTTTTCGTGTCGTATCCGCCTCTAACAGTGCTTTTTCTGCTGCAACTGTGCTGAGGCGTTCGTCCCAGAACCCGATGGGAATATCCGTCAAACGCGCCATGTTTCGCGCAAATGCACGTGTAGATTGGCAACGCGGACCTTCCGAACCGTCCATGTTCTTGGGCAGCCCCAACAAAAGTCCACCAATTTCGCGGTCTGCGATGAGTTCCAGAAGCCGGGCTGAATCCAGCGTGAATTTCTTGCGCCGCACGGTTTCCAGCGGGCTGGCAACACCGCGCATTCGGTCGGACACCGCGACACCGATGGTCTTTTCCCCCAGATCAAGCCCCATCAGGGCGGTCATGGGGGGCAGCGATGCAGCAAAGTCTTCGAATGCGTCGTGGATCATTGCAAAATTCCGGCTCGTTGAGCAGCAGCAGAAAGAGTTTGCAGCGCGCCTTCGTTACCTGCGAAAACGGACAGAGACTCTTCATAGATGGCTACCGCGCGGTCCCGATCTCCGACTACGCCGAGGGCATTGATCAATCGCGCCCATTCTTCGGGCGCGCCGCCCTCGGTTGCCAGTCGATCCGACAATTGGTTGATCATCCCGCGGATCATCTCCTGACGTTCTTCGGCGGACAGTTCTGCCGCGGCGTCGATGTCATCCTGACTGGGGCCTGAAGGCGTTGAAGCAGAAGGGATGTCCGGAGGATTGAAGACACCTGCCCGAAACGCGAGATCATCCAGTTGCGCGCGAATGGCGTCGGCCCAAGGTGCCCCTGCTGGGGAATCCCGCAGGGTGTCCACCCATATGCGGTAAGCGATATCTGGACGCCCTAGCTGTGCCATCATTTGCCCCAAATAATACTGCGCCGGGCCGTGCCGGGGATCGCGGGACAGGGCTTGTCTCAGCGCCTCTTCCGCCTCGGGCGAGACATATCCATTTGCGGCCAGAATCATCATTTCGGCCAGGTGTGAATAGGCGTCTGCCGACGCTGTCGAACCAGACAGCTCAATGACGCGCTCCTGCGCCTTGTAGGCCGCAGAAAAGTTACCTGCATTCGACTCGTGCTGCGCCAAAAGAACATGACCCTGCAGGTCATCGGGCCGTTCCGCCACGGTGTCGCGCAATTGTTGCAACAAGGTGGCATAGCTTTCGTCCAACTGTGGCCGGGGTGCAGATGGCAAATCCGCTTCGAACTCAGATTGGCGGGGACGTTCTGCGCGCAAAACCTCGGCTCTTTCTATGCGTTGCGCCAAGGGCTGGTCTGGCAGACCGGCGGCCCCTGTCTGTCGATACATCCACGCGCCGCCGCCAACCAGCGCGGCTGCCACCACGACAATCGCAACACCCGTGGCCCAGCGGGGTGCGCCGCTTTGCGTCGTTTGTTTCTGCATCTGTGCGTCGGCTGCCAAAATGCGTCGCGAAATTTCCGTGCGGACGCGTTCGGCATCGGCCTGAGCGATTACTCCTCTGGCAAGATCGCGATCAACGCTGGCAAGCTGTTCGCGATAAACGCGCAGGTCGTATGCCGCGGCCGGCTCGCGCGTTTTTTGTCCACGCAGCATCGAGTAGCCAAGAAACAACGTGATCAGCAAAGCTGTCAGAATTATAAGGGCCCAGAAGGTCATTGTATCTCCAAGATGGCTGCTCTGACTTAGACCTCTGCACCGCCAGAAAAAAGGGACAAATGGCCGCGAACCGACTTCATGTCGCAATAATTGGGGCTATGTCGCAATAGTGCGATATTACGGCGTTGCGTGGCAGGGGACTATTGTAGTTACACGGCATATCTTTGGCCAATCACCGAACCGGATGGATTCGCTTATGAAACACTATTCAGCCTTTGCTGTGGCGCGCGAAGCGTTGCGCTATCACACCGGATGGGAACGCGCGTGGCGTTCGCCCGAGCCCAAGAAGAAATACGACGTCATTATCGTTGGCGCTGGTGGTCATGGTCTGGCTACCGCGTATTACCTGGGCAAGAACTACGGCATCCAGAATGTAGCCGTGATCGAAAAGGGCTGGCTGGGCGGTGGCAATACCGGCCGGAACACAACCATTATCCGGTCGAACTATCTGCAAGATCCTTCGGCGGCGCTGTATGAAAAGGCGCGCGGCTTGTATGAGGACCTGAGTCAGGACCTGAACTATAACGTTATGTTCAGCCCACGCGGCGTGATCATGCTGGCGCAGACTCAGCACGAAATTCGCGGTTATCAACGCACGGCGCACGCAAATGCTCTGCAAGGCGTAAAAACTGAGTGGATTGGGCCTGAGCGCGTCAAACAGTTGGTCCCGATCATCAATCTGGACGGCCCGCGTTATCCGGTTCTGGGCGGTCTGTGGCAGGAACGCGGTGGCACCGCGCGTCACGATGCGGTGGCCTGGGGCTATGCCCGCGCGTGTTCGGCCATGGGCATGGACATCATCCAGCAATGCGAAGTCACTGGCGTACGTCAGGACAACGGTCGCGTTATTGGCGTCGACACCACCAAGGGTGCGATCGACTGTGAAAAGCTGGGCATCGTGGTCGCGGGACATTCCGGTCAACTGGCTGAGATGGCCGGTTTCCGTCTGCCGCTTGAGGCCGTGGCGCTGCAAGCGCTGGTGTCCGAGCCGATCAAACCCTGCATGGATGTGGTCGTGATGGCCAACACCGTTCACGGCTATATGTCGCAATCCGACAAGGGTGAGATGGTGATCGGTGGCGGCACCGACGCCTATAATAACTTCACTCAGCGCGGTTCGTTCCACCATATCGAGGAAACCGTGCGGGCGTTGGTCGAAACTTTCCCGATGATCTCGCGCCTTAAGATGCTGCGCCAGTGGGGCGGGATCGTGGACATGACCGGCGACCGCTCGCCAATCCTGTCCAAGACACCTCTGCAAGGCTGCTTCATCAACGCGGGCTGGGGCACCGGCGGCTTCAAGGCCATTCCGGGCTCGGGCTGGGGTATGGCTCAGCTGATGGCCACGGGCCATTCGCCGCTGACCGAAGCCTTCACGCTGGATCGTTTCAAAGAGGGCCGCTTTATCGACGAAAGCGTTGCCGCCGGGGTGGCGCACTAAGGGCATTGTCCGAGGTGACCACAACACAGAATACAGGTCGGCCCATGTGCCGACCGACCGACAAAAGGATGAACACATGCTGATCCTGAATTGCCCCTATTGCGGCGTCGATGCCGAAGAAACCGAACTGGCGGCTGGTGGCGAAGCGCACCTAAAGCGCTTTGGCCCCGGCTCGTCGGATGATGATTTCCACGACTACCTGTTCATGCGTGAAAACCCCAAGGGCGTTCATTTGGAACGCTGGCGCCATGCAAATGGCTGCGGCAAATGGTTCCACGCGGCGCGCTGCACAAACACGCTTGAGGTGTTCGGCACATATTCGGCGCAGGTGTCTGAACCGCCGCAAGAGATCAAGGATGCCATCACCGCCAAGCGTCCCGGCTGGACCTGGAGAGAGTTCGAATGATCCGCCCAGCCAACAATAACTCCGCCTGCGAAAGGTCCGCAACATGAGCACCCGTCTCGCAAATCAAGGCCGGCTGATCGACCGGTCGAAACAGGTTACATTCACCTTCAACGGCACCTCGATGCAGGGCTATGAAGGCGATACTCTTGCCTCGGCCCTGCTGGCAAATGATCAGATGATGATGGGCCGGTCGTTCAAATATCACCGTCCGCGCGGCGTTGTTGCCAGCGGTGCCGAGGAACCGAACGCTCTGGTCGGTTTGGGGCAGGGTAATCGGTTCGAGCCGAACCAGCGCGCCACCACGACCGAGCTGTTCAACGGTCTGACATCCGTGTCGCAGAACCACTGGCCGAACCTCGAGTTCGACATCGGGTCGATCAACACCTACCTTTCGCGCTTTTTGCCTGCCGGGTTTTATTACAAGACGTTCATCCACCCCAAGCCCTTCTGGAAGCACGTCTACGAGCCGTTCATCCGTCAGTCTGCCGGATTGGGCAAAGCGCCCGACAAGGACAGCCGCGATGCGGACACCTATGAGCATTTCTATCACTTCACCGATGTTCTAGTGATCGGCGGTGGTGTGGCCGGTCTGCAGGCGGCCAAAGCCGCGGCTCAATCCGGAGCCAAGGTCTTGCTGATTGAACAGACCGCCCATTGGGGTGGCCGCGCTCCGGTTGATGGCGGCACCATTGATGGCGCGCCTGTGGATAAGTTCGTGGAACAATTGGTTACTGAACTAGAAACAATGGACAACGTCATCCTGCGCAACCGCTGCATGGGTGCGGGTGTCTACGACCATGGGTATGCGCTGGGCTATGAGCGTCTGACGGACCACAAGCCGGGCACCCAAGGTCCGCGCCACCGCCTGTGGCGCGTCCGCGCGAAACAGATCGTGACAGCCACCGGCGCGATCGAGCGTCCGCTGTCCTTCGCGGGCAACGACGTGCCGGGTGTCATGTTGGCCTCGGCCATGCGCGACTATGTTGTGAACTGGGGCGTGACCCCGGGTGAGCGTGTGATTGTCGCCACCAATAATGATGACGCTTATCGCACAGCCATCGCCTTGAAGAAGGCCGGTGTAGACGTGCTGCGCGTGGTCGATGCGCGCGACACGGCTGGTCCGCTGGCGGATGAGGCGCGCGAACTGGGTATCCGTGTCGACCCCGGCAAAGCGATTGCCAAGGTCAAGGGCGGCAAGCGTGTCAAGAAAGTTGCCATCTGTAATCAGGAAGGCATCGGCGGCGCGCGCGAAGAGGTTGAATGCGACGCGGTCGCCATGTCGGGCGGCTGGTCTCCGGTCGTGCACATGTGGTCGCATTGCGGCGGCAAGCTGTTCTGGGATGATGCTAACGCGCATTTCCGCCCCGATCCGTCGCGCCCCCCGCTAGGGGCCGATGGGGAAGGGTTCGTGCTGGCGGCGGGGTCGTCCAACGGCCCGCTGGCGCTGGGCGACGTTCTGACCGACGCAGATGCGGCGGGCAAGGCAGCAGCCAAGGCGGCTGGTTTCACAGCGAAACGCACCAAGGTACCGGTGGGTGAGACTACGGCCGAAGCTCCGATGGCCGCCGTCTGGCTGATGCCTGCCAACGCCGAGATCGGGCTGCGGATGAAGTCGTGGCTGGATTTCCAGAACGACGTCAAAGTATCCGACGTTCAACTGGCGGCGCGCGAAGGTTACGAAAGCGTTGAACACACCAAGCGTTATACCACACTGGGCATGGCGACCGACCAAGGTAAGTTGAGCAACATCAACGGCTTGGCGATCCTTGCTGATGCGCTGGATTCGGAAATTCCGAAGGTCGGCACCACCACGTTCCGCCCACCCTATACGCCTATCTCTCTGGCGTCGATCGGTGGCGAGGGACGCGGTGAGGTATTCCAGCCGATCCGCCAAACCCCGATGCACAACTGGCACGACAAAAACGGTGCCGATTGGGAGCCGGTCGGCCATTGGCGCCGGACCTATGCCTATGTCCGTCCCGGTGAATCTGTGCATGACGCCGTGAACCGCGAGGTGAAGAACACCCGTGAAAACCTCGGCCTGCTGGATGCTTCGACTCTGGGCAAGCTGATCGTCAAAGGTCCTGACGCGGGCAAGTTCCTGGACATGATGTACACCAACATGATGTCTACGCTGAAGGTCGGCAAATGCCGCTATGGCCTGATGTGTTCCGAGAACGGCTTCTTAATCGACGACGGTGTTGTCGCGCGTATCGACGAGGACACGTGGCTGTGCCACACCACCACCGGCGGGGCCGAGCGTATCCATGGCCACATGGAAGAATGGCTGCAGACCGAATGGTGGGACTGGAAAGTCTATGTCGCCAACGTGACCGAGCAATACGCTCAGGTCGCCGTGGTTGGCCCCAATGCCCGCAAGGTGTTGGAAAAGCTGGGCGGCATGGACCTCAGCAAAGAGGCGCTGCCGTTCATGGAGTGGCGTGACGGGAAGATCGGCGAATTCGATTGCCGTGCCTATCGCATCTCGTTCTCGGGCGAGCTGTCCTATGAGATCGCAGTTCCTGCGAGCCAAGGGCAGGCGTTCTGGGATGCGTTGATGCAAGCAGGCAAAGAGTTCGGTGTGATGCCTTATGGCACCGAATGTCTGCACATCCTTCGCGCCGAGAAGGGCTTTATCATGATCGGGGACGAAACTGACGGCACCGTTATTCCACAAGATTTGGGGCTGCACTGGGCGCTGTCTAAAAAGAAAGAGGACTATCTGGGAAAACGTGCCCATTCGCGGACCCATATGGCCGATCCCGAGCGTTGGAAACTGGTGGGGCTTGAGACTGTGGATGGTTCTGTCATTCCCGACGGTGCTTACGCAGTGGGCGAAGGCGTCAATGCCAACGGTCAACGCAACATGATCGGACGCGTGACCTCGACCTATTACTCGGCCAATCTGGACCGAGGAATTGCGATGGGACTGATCAAGTTCGGCCCGGACCGGATGGGCGAGATTGTCGAGTTTCCGGGAACCGACGGCAAAATCTATAAAGCCAAGATCGTCGATCCGATCTTCTTCGACAAAAACGGGGAGAAGCAGAATGTCTGAACCCATCAGCGCATTGAACCACGCCAGCTATGACGGCATCGCCAAGGTCGCGGAATGCGGCCTCCAGGGGATGATAACGCTGCGCGGCGATCTGTCCGATAAGGTGCTGGTCAAGGCCGTCAAGGACGCCACTGGACAGAAAGTACCCGGCCAGCGCGAGGCGTTCGTCGACGGGGACACTGGCGTTTGCTGGATGTCGCCGGATGAGTTGCTGGTGCTGGTGCCTTATGCCCAGGTGAACACAAAACTGGCTGCGATGACCAAAGCACTGGGCAGCAAGCATTCGCTGGCGGTGAATGTCTCGGATGCGCGGGCGGTGTTCAGCATTTCGGGCGCAAATGCGCGCGAAGTGTTGGGTAAACTGGCCCCGGTTGAGTTGTCAGCCGAGGCCTTCCAACCCGGTCAGATCCGCCGTTCACGTCTTGCGCAGGTGGCAGGGGCGTTCTGGATGGACGACGCCGAAACCTTCCGCGTGGTTTGTTTTCGCTCGGCCGCAGATTACGTTTTCAAGCTGCTGAAAGTTGCCGCCCAACCGGGCAGTGAGGTGGGCGTTTACTGAACCTGGTTTCGGTCTTGAGAGCTGGGTGAGGGGGCTTTGCCCCCTCGGCCTTGCGGCCTCACCCCCAGGATATTTTTAGCCAGATGAAGAGCGGATCTCTGGTCAGGGTTTTGTGCTGAACAGGAAAGTGGGGAACTGGTTCAGGGCGCGGTTTCCGGTGAGGATCGACGCCCCGGCTTCGCCGGTGAACGGATCCTGACACTGGTCATAGAAGGCCAATGTGTCGGCCAGTTGTTTCATCGCGGGTGCGCGGTTTTCCGCGTCGAGATAGGGCGCGTGGGTCGACAGCAGCAGGGCGGGGTTCGTGGCCTGTAACCACGGGGTTAAAGACGGCAGGACCGGGTATTCGGCACCTTCGATATCCATTTTTACCAAAGCAACGTCCGACAGATCGACGGCGGTTGCGAATTGATCCCAGCCGATCGTCATTGCATCTGTTCCGTGGCCGCCGTCATGCAGTAGGGACGATGTTGAATCGCCAGCCTCGCCATGGGCGGACGCCATGCGCGTCACGCCGAACCCATCCGACAGGGCGATGCTGAAAGCCGAGACGTTTCGGATGTCGTTCAGATGCAGGTTCCAGACCAGATGACGGTAGGCGACGGGGTCGGGTTCAAAACACCAGACATGCCGGGCGCGGCGTGCGGCATAGAGGACAGTGGGACCAATCCATGCGCCGATATCCAGATAGTCGCGGTTGGGCGACAGGTATTTGTCCAGTACCTCAAAGGTCTCGGGCTCCCAATTGCCTTGGGACGCCTTGCGCCAGAATTTCGAATGGTAGGGGTCCAGACGGAACCGCTCGCCGTTCAGATTGCCCGCATAGTACCCGCGGGCGCGGTAAAACATCTTGCGCGCCTGCGTCAGCATCGCGGACCTCCGGGTTTTCTTGTCTCTGCCCTTGACCTATCGGCGTAGCCAAAGCATTTAACCTTGGGAACCGCAACTTACATTTAACAGGGGGCCGACATGGCTTTTGAACTTCCTGATCTTCCTTATGCACATGACGCGCTGGCAGCCAAGGGTATGTCCGCGGAAACATTGGAATATCACCACGACCTGCACCACAAGGCCTATGTCGACAACGGCAACAAGCTGATCGCAGGGACCGAGTGGGACGGCAAGACGCTGGAAGAGATCATCGTTGGCACCTATGACGCGAACGCTGTCGCCCAGAACGGCATCTTCAACAACATCAGCCAATTGTGGAACCACAACCAGTTCTGGGAGATGATGGGCCCCGGCAGCAACGCAATGCCCGGCGAGCTGGAGAAGGCTCTGACCGAAAGCTTCGGCTCGGTTGACGAATTCAAGTCGCAATTCAGCGCCGCTGGTGCCGGTCAGTTCGGCTCGGGCTGGGCATGGCTGGTCAAGAACGCGGACGGCTCGCTGGCTGTCACCAAGACCGAAAACGGTGTGAACCCGCTGTGCTTTGGTCAGACCGCGCTGCTGGGTTGCGACGTGTGGGAGCACAGCTACTACATCGACTTCCGCAACAAGCGTCCGGCTTACCTGTCGAACTTCCTCGACAATCTGGTGAATTGGGAAAACGTCGCTTCGCGGATGTGATCCTTGACCCGTCGAGGGTTTATCAAGGGCCTGCTGGCGGTGACGCTGGCAGGTCTTTTTGTTGCGGCCTATGGGTTTTTCATCGAACCCGCGCTTCGGTTGCGTGTAAAGCGCTGGCGGGTTCGGCGTGATGACTGGGCTGCGCCTCCGCTTCGGATTGCGGTTTTGGCGGATTTACACGTCGGGGAACCCCATGTCGGGCTGAAACGCATCGAACAGGTTGTTAAGCGCACGAATGCGCTGGCACCGGATCTGATTCTGCTGTTGGGCGATTATACGGCCGGGCACAGGATGGTTTCCCAACCGGTTCCGATTGCCGATCTGGCACCTGTGCTGGCCGGGCTTGAGGCAAAACACGGCGTCTTTGCCGTTTTGGGCAACCACGATTGGTGGGATGATCTGGCTGCGCAACGGCGTGGGGGTGGGCCGAATATCTATGCTGAGGCCTTGCGCGAGAATGGCATCCGGGTTCTGTCGAATGACGCGGTGAAACTGGACGGCGCAGGGTGCTGGCTAGCCGGGGTTGAGGATCAGCTCGCCATTGTTACAGGGCGGGGGCGATATCGGGGGTTGGATAATCTACCCGCGACATTGACCCAAGTCACCGATGAAGCTCCGGTCGTATTGATGGCCCATGAGCCTGACATTTTCCCGAACGTCCCGGACAGGGTCGCGCTGACAGTGTCGGGCCACACACATGGCGGGCAAGTGCGCCTGTTCGGGTGGTCACCCATGGTACCGTCGCGGTTTGGCAACCGTTTTGCCTATGGTCATGTTCGCGAAGGTCAGCGCGATTTGGTTGTGTCCGGAGGCATTGGATGTTCGATCCTGCCAGTCCGTTTTGGCGTGACCCCTGAAATGACGGTCGTAGACCTGTCCGCCTGACCGATGGGTGGAATCCTGCCGCTCGGTTCGCTTTTGACTGCGAACGGGATTGTATGGACGGCAACAGTGCTTACGTAAGGTGAGCGGAGGGAGAGAGCCGCCAATCAAATGGATAACAGACTGGAAACGCGCAAAAAACCTTGGGCGCGTCACTGTAGAACTGTGTCTGACGGATGAGGGATGGTCACATAAAACCATAGCAGGAGATCACAATGGTCGCACTTTCACAGGGAACTTGGGTTGTCATTGCCGACGGGGAAAAGGCGCTGTTCATGGAGAATATCACCGACGCCGACGACCCCAATCTGGTCGTTGTTTCGGTTGAGGAAAACGATGCGCCTGTGGCCCGTCCCACTGATCGGGCAGGGCGCCGCCCTGACACCGGACCGAACCAAAAATCGGCAGTCGAGGAGGCCAAGTGGAAAACCCATGCAAAGTCCCTGTTTGTGCAGGATGTGGCCAACCTGCTGAACCGCAAGGGGCTGAAGGGCGCGTATAAGCGTTTGGTTCTGGTTGCGAGCCCGCACGTGCTGGGCCTGCTGAGTCGACGTCTTCACAGCGAAGTTCTGAGCAAGGTCGTCGCCGAAGTCGACAAGACCCTTACCAATCATCCACTTCACAAAGTCGAACAGGTCTTGACCAACCGTCTGAAATCGGCGGTTTAAGACCCAATCCCATAGCGGGCGGTGACGCCGCCCGTTTACGCACCGGGTTCGGACAGGAGTGGCCGCAAGGCAGACATCGCCGCGTGTGGGCTATCGACCCATGTGATGAAATCGGCCAGAGAGCTGTCTGCGAAACCCTGACCGATGACCTGCTGTACCAAGTCGTGCAAGGCGTTCCAGTATCCATCCACGTTCATGACCAGAATGGGCTTGTCATGCAGGCCCAACTGCCGCCATGTCAGCGCCTCGAACAGTTCGTCCAGCGAGCCCGGACCACCGGGTAGAACCACGACGGCGTCCGCGTTCATGATCATGACTTTCTTGCGTTCGTGCATCGTTTCGGTGACCACGAAACGCGTCAGGTCGGTTTTGCCAACTTCGCGCTGTAGCAGGTGAACGGGGATGACGCCGAACGTATCCCCTCCGGCGGCTTGTGCGGCACGCGCAACCTCGCCCATCAAACCTACATCCCCGGCACCGTACACCAGCCTCCAGCCTTCATTCGCAAGAAGCTGGCCGAATGTGCGGGCGGCGTCGGAATAGGCTGAGTTCACACCATTGCGTGACCCGCAATACACACAGACGGATTTCTGGGACATAAGAGGGCTTCTCCGGGGTTGTATCTGGGGTTTTGACCCCTGATAGCGAGATTGATAGATTGGCTCAACCGTCTGGCAGAATGCGTTGCTCTGAAACCATTTGCGCGACGGAGTGAAAGGAAAATGATGGACGCGAAGTCGGAAAACGAAAGCCCGGGCCCGAACACCTGGGTTGTGATTGTCGGTATTCTGGTTCTTGTCGGCGCAGGTGGTGCGTATTGGTCGGGTGTCTTTGACGCTGCCCCAGAGGAAGTCACGACAGAAACTGAAGTGGCGGCACAAGCACCGGACGAAGCTGCCGAAGAGGAAACCCCGACAGAAGCCGAGGTAACGTCGACCGAGTCGCAGCCGGCAGAGCCGTCAGTCGATCAGCCACAAACGACTGAACAGACCGCGAACCAAGCCGAACCCGAAGCAACGGATGGCGAAGTGCAGCCGCAGGTCGCGGCGGAAGCTACGCCACCAACCCTGGACCAGATTTTTGTAGAGCCGGACGGCAATGCGGTCTTGTCCGGAAACGCCGAACCGGGTGCCGTAATTCGCGTTCTGCTGGACGGTGAGGCTGTCCACAGTTTCACGGTGGACGGCAGCGGACAGTTCGCAGAGTTCGTCAGTATCCCGTTTTCCAACACCGCGCGTGGCCTGACGTTGGAAACAGATGCGGGCGAAGAACAACTGCGCTCCGATGACTACCTCATCGCGGCATTGCCGGAACCACAAGTCGAATCACCGGCGCTGGAAAACTCTGAGAGTGGGGAGGCACAGACCGACGTTGCGCAAGAGTCGAACACAGAAATCGACGAAGCCGCGCCGACCGACACAGCCGAAGCCTCCATCGAACCGCAGACAGAGCAGACCGCGCAAACCGCTGAGCCACAGACTGAACAAACCGCTGGGCCGCAGGCGGAGCAGACCGCGCAAACCGCTGAAGCTGCGCCTGAAGCTGTTCAGAACCAGCAGGTTACGGTTTTACGTTCAGGTGAAGATGGTGTGGAGCTGGTGCAGCCTCCGGCGTCTCAGGCAGGAGAGGCCGCACAGGTCGCGCTGGATACGATCGGGTATTCAGACGAAGGCGAGGTTGAACTGACAGGCCGCGTACCGGACGGGTCTGTTGTGCGACTGTATTTGAACAACCGCCTTGTCGCGGATTTGCCGCCTGCGGATGACGGAAAGTGGCGCAGCGAGCTTGAGGGGGTTGATCCCGGTGTCTACACCCTGCGGGTGGATGAAGTCGGCTCGGACGGGACCGTCGTCAGCCGCCTAGAGACTCCGTTCAAACGCGAACCGCTAGAAGTTTTGCGCGCAAGTGATGCGCCAGACAGTTCCGCAGAGCAATCGACACAGGCCACCATCCGGTCGGTGACCGTTCAAGAAGGCGACACCCTTTGGGCCATTTCACGCGAGCGGTACGGTGACGGCATACTGTTTGTGCGCCTGTTCGACGCTAACCGGGACTCGATCCGCGATCCGGATCTGATCTATCCTGGGCAAGTCTTCACCATTCCGGAATAAACCTGTACCTCTGGCCCTCTTGGGTCGGGGGTCTATCTCTGACCGCAGTATTGGTACGTGATGAGACGAGCAGCCCCTATGCATTCTGATGATATGTCCGAGATCGACGAGCAACGATCCGGTTTGCGCACGATCCGCAAAGTCGCGCCCTATCTTTGGCCCGAGGATGAACCCTGGGTAAAGCGGCGTGTTGTACTGGCAATGGGAATGCTGGTGCTGGCAAAGCTCATCGCGGTCTATACGCCGATTCTCTATAAAGGCGCGGTCGATGGTCTGGCGGGTGAGGGGGTGCCACCGCTGGCGTTGGGTGCCGTTGGTCTGACCGTTGCCTATGGCGTGGCCCGGATGATGACTGTGGGCTTTCAACAGCTTCGCGACGCGGCCTTTGCACCTGTTGGTCAGCGCGCGCTGCGCGCCTTGGCCCTTGAGACGTTCAGGCATATTCACCAGCTTTCTATGCGATATCACGTCACGCGCCGGACCGGGGGCCTTAGCCGTATTATCGAACGGGGTGTAAAGGGCGTTGAGTTCCTATTGCGGTTTCTGCTGTTTTCGATTGGTCCTCTGATTCTTGAGCTGTTGCTGGTGGCTATCATCCTGATGTGGCTGTTCGATGTCTGGTATCTTGTGGTCGTGGCCGTCACGATCGCCCTGTATATCTGGTTTACCTTTGCGGTCACCGAATGGCGCGTGAAGCTGCGCCGCG
The DNA here is from genome assembly GCF_056780525.1 of Ruegeria sp. S263. NCBI lineage: Bacteria > Pseudomonadati > Pseudomonadota > Alphaproteobacteria > Rhodobacterales > Roseobacteraceae > Ruegeria > Ruegeria sp. S263. The sequence continues at coordinate 1,572,375 of NZ_CM165558.1, forward strand.
AGATGAACGATCAGGATACCGAGGCCAATCAACGCGCCATCGACAGCCTTCTGAACTTTGAAACGGTCAAGTATTTCAATGCGGAAACGCGCGAAGCGGAGCGTTATGATGTGTCGATGAAGGCGTATGCGGGCGCTGCGCTAAAGACGGCTTATTCGCTGGCGTTCCTGAATTTCGGTCAGTCTTTCTTGATCACCTGTGGCCTGATCGGTGTCATGGTTCTGGCGGCAATCGGCGTGCAAAATGGCACCCTGACCGTTGGTGATTTCGTGATGGTGAACGCCTATATGATCCAGATTACCGTACCTTTGAACTTTCTGGGTACGGTCTACCGGGAAATCCGTCAGGCCCTTGTTGATATGGGCCAGATGTTCGACTTACTGGAACAACCCGCCGAAGTCACGGACAAACCCGACGCGCCGGATTTGGTGGTTTCAGGTGGAGAGGTGACGTTAGAGGATGTCCGCTTTGGCTACGACGCGGATCGGGAAATCCTGAAAGGCGTATCTCTGACCGTTCCGGCTGGTCAAACGGTTGCGATTGTCGGATCGACGGGTTCTGGCAAATCCACCATTGGCCGCTTGCTTTTCCGGTTCTACGACGTAACCGGCGGAACGCTCAGGATTGATGGGCAGGATGTGCGCGATGCGTCCCAAAACAGTTTGCACGCGGCCATAGGCGTCGTGCCGCAGGATACCGTGCTGTTTAATGACACCATCGGCTATAATATTGCTTATGGACGTGACAATGCCACGCAAGACGACGTGGAAGCGGCGGCCAAGGCGGCACAGATCCATGACTTCATCATTACTTTACCCGAAGGCTATGACACCAAGGTTGGTGAGCGTGGTTTGAAGCTGTCAGGCGGTGAAAAGCAACGCGTCGGGATCGCGCGGACGTTGCTCAAGAACCCGCCGATCCTCTTGCTGGATGAGGCGACATCGGCGCTGGACACAGACACTGAAAAGGACATCAAGGACGCCTTGGCGCGCGCGGGTGAAGGGCGAACCGTCATTACGATTGCCCACCGGCTCAGCACTATTGCCGAGGCGGATCGTATCGTCGTTCTGGAACGTGGTGAGATCATCGAACAAGGCACACATGATGAGTTGCTAGAGCAAAACGGGCGCTATGCCCAATTGTGGAACCGGCAGCAAAACGACTTGGAAGCCGCGTAGTATTCTTGTGCGGGGCGTAAAGAAAAGGGGGCCGGTTCTTGACCGGCCCCTTCTGATTCATTCGGCTGCTTTGAGAGGAGAGCCCGGCGGTGCATCCGGTGTGCGATCCGTTTCGAGTTCCGCCGTCCATGGTTCGTCGGTCCAGATTACCTCGGTGGCTTGCGCCTGACGCGCCGCTTTTCCTATGGCCATATCCTGCGCGACCTGACTGGATCGACCCGCCGTTGCGCGTGCCAGAAGTTTGCCCAACCAGATCGTATAGGTCGAAACCCACACACGCAGCGCCAGGAAAGAAGGCGTCACGATCAGGGTAAGAACGGTCGCAATGCCAAGCCCGAACACCACCGCCGTTGCAAGCTGTTTCCACCACAAGGCGGTGGGGCTGTTGATGGAATAGCCGCCGTTGATGAAGTCGAGCGAAAGGCCGAACATCATCGGTGTCAGGCCTGCCATCGTGGTCAGGGTGGTCAGCAGAACCGGGCGAATGCGGGCTTCGGCGGTGCGCACAATGGCCTCAATCCGCGGCATATAGCGGCTGTATTCCTGATAGGTGTCAATCAGGACAATATTGTTGTTCACCACAATTCCCGCGAGGGCCACAATCCCCGTTCCGGTCATGATGATCGAAAACGGCTGTTGCATGACCAGCATCCCGATCAGGACCCCGGTGGTCGAAAGAACAACCGCCAACAGGACAAGAACGGAATTGTAGAACGAGTTGAACTGCGCCAACAGTATGACAAACATCAGACCCAAGGCACCGGCAAAAGCGTTCATGAGGAACGCTCCGGATTCTTCCTGATCTTCCTGATCGCCGGTCCATTCCCAGCTTACTGCGCTGCCAAGCGGATCGGTCTCAAGCCATTCTGTCAGGACGGCGATCCGTTCATTGGGATTGATTGGCGCGATGCGCGCGTCGCCCGAGGTGATCTGCGACCGTATCTGTTCGGCATCCAAAGCACCAGTTGTCTTTACGACCTCGTATTCGGATCCGTTGGGTCCGGTGACAGTCGTGCCTTCGGGAATTGCGTCGTCGGTCAACTCTCTGACGACGGCCACACGCTCTTGCGATCCATCAGAGGCTTCTATGGTCACCTTGCTCAGGCCGGGTTCTACGTCGGCTTTGACATCGTAGTACCGCTGCTGATTCACGCGGTCGATCTGGGCCAGTTTCGCAACGGGCTTGCGGGTGACAAAGTTCGACAAGGGTACAAGGCCATCCGGCGTTCGAACCTTGAGGGTATCGAGGGTCGAAAGAACGCGATCTTCGTCGGGCAGGCGGACGCGGATTTCAATTTCTTCATCCACGTTTTCCGGACGCATTTCACCCAGCAAAAGCCCACGGGTCACCAACTGAACCATGGCACCGACCGTGGCGACATCGGCACCAAAACGACCTGCCTTGGCCACATCGACGTCAATCTGCCAATCAATGCCGGGCAGGGGAAGCGTGTCTTCGATCTTGATCAGGCCGGGTGTGTTATCAAACACATCGCGTGCGGCCAGTGTTGCCGCGGTCAGCTCTTCCCAGCCATCGCCCTTGATGCGCAGATGCACCGGTTTGGCCGAGGCCGGACCTTGGGACAGCGGCAGAATCTCAACAATGATGCCCGGAATCTCGGCAAGTTCCGCGTTTAGCTGATCCAGCACGAAATCGCCGTCATAGTCTGGCGCAACAGTTTGCCGATCGACCAGCCCACCTAGGATGGGTTCGGACACGTTCGGCCGATCTTCCCATGGAATGATTTCAAACTGAACGCGACCAACTGTGTCAGCGGGCGCTTGTGCGCCGCCATTATTCTGGCTTAGGCCACCTTCGCCCGCGAAGGAAAAGACATTGATGACCGCAGGGTGCGCGCTGATGATTTCTTCGGCCGCCAGCACCATCTCGTCTTTTTCCGCCAGAGAGATGTTGCCGCGCGCCCTGACATATGCCGTTGCTTGCTCAGGCTCATTCTCGACGAAAAACTCTACGCCGCGGTTGTTGCTGCCATAGATGGACATGACCGTGACAACGGCAAATCCGACGGCGACGATAGACACGATCGGCATGATCGGATTGCCAACGAGGAACTTGATGACGTGGCCAAAAGGTGTGTGTTCGCGGACCGTGTGCACATGCTGATCCGGGGTACGCTCGATCTTGGCCGCGCTCAGGGTCACGGACCCTGCAAACGCGCCAAGGATAAACAGAAGCGCACCAAAGAGCATTCCACCCGGCGCTCCCGCAGGCAGCAGATAGGCCGGGTTCAGAACCTGCATGGCCCCGAGGAAAATCATGTAAAGCGACGGGGGGACCATCACGACGCGCAACCACCACGGGGTGCGGGCTTTCAACCATTCAGAAGAATGGTCGAAGAAACGGCTCAGCCGCCCGGATACACCGCCCATTACGGGAAGATAAATCAATGCCACGATCAGTGATGCAGACAGTACAAAGATCAGCGTGACGGGCAGCATTCCCATGAACTCACCCGGAACACCGGGCCAGAACAGCATGGGAAGAAAGGCGCAGAGCGTAGTCGCCGTGGATGACACGATAGGCCAGAACATCCGCTGCGCTGCCTCGACATAGGCGTGCATCGGGCCAACACCTTCCTTGATGCGCTTGTCGGCGTATTCCACAACAACGATCGCCCCGTCGACTAGCATACCCACCGCCAGGATCAGGCCGAACATCACGATGTTGGAAATACTGACGCCCATCACGGCGAGGAAGGCAAAGCACAGCAGGAACGATGTCGGAATGGCAAAGCCCACCAGCAGCGCCGCGCGCGTACCCAGCGACGCCAAAACCACGATCATCACCAGCGCAATGGCTGTCAGGACCGAACCCTCAAGCTGGCTGACCATCGAACCGACGATGCGGCTTTGGTCGTTCGACGTGCCCAGTTCGATGGCGGCCTGCATCTCGGGCGGCCACTTGGCCTGCGCTGCGGCAATGGTTGTTTTGACGGCCTCGACCGTGTCGATCAGGTTGTAACCTTTGCGCTTGACCACTTGCAGGGCAATTGTGGGCTCGCCGTTAAAACGTGCCGTGCCTTCGCGATCTTCGAATGTATAGTTGATCTGCGCAAGCTCGCCCATCGTGACGACCCGGTCGCCATTGACCTTGACCGGCAGGTCATAAACGTCTTGTGCTGTTTTGAAGGACGAAGGGATCTTGACCGAGAATGTTCCTTGCTCAGTCTCGACTTCGCCCGCTGCGATAAGCTGGTTGTTGTTTTGGACGACGTTGATCAGCTCGGCTGCGGTGACGTTGTACGCCTCGAGCCGGAGCGGGTCGATGATAACCTCAAGCAGTTCGTCACGATTGCCTGCAATCCCTGCCTCAAGCACCGAATCCAGCGATTCAAGCTCGTCCTGCAAATCTTTGGCGACGCGGGCCATTGTGCGTTCCGGCACAGCCCCGGTCAGGTTGACGATGACGATCGGGAATTCCGAAAAGTTGATCTCGAACAGTGAATACTGCTCAGCGCCTTCGGGGAATTCAGCCTGTGCGCTGTTCATCGCGTCGCGCACGTCGGCCATGATCGCGGTTTTGTCCCAGCCAAAATCGAATTCCAGCGCGACCCCTGCATAACCTTCCGAGGCCGTAGACGTCATTTCCTTTAGGCCGTCCAGATCGGCCAGCTCGGTCTCCATCGGCTTGACCAGCAGGTTCTCGGAATCTTCAGCCGAAATGCCGGGGAATTGAACCGAGACAAACAGGGCAGGGATTTCAATGTCGGGCTCACCCTCTTTGGGCAAATTGACATAGGCAAACCCGCCCACAACAAGCGAGATTGCGATAAAGGCCAGAACCATTCGCGCCCGGCCAGCAGCCCAACTGACGATTCCGGTCATTTTGCAGCGTCCCGATAGGTGGGCTTAACGCTTACGCCACTTGTCACGAATTCCTGCCCGACGACGATTATGTCCACGGTTTCAGGAAGGCCGCCGACCCATACGCCTTCCGACGTGTCACGCAATAGCTCGACAGGGAAGAAATCGGCAACGTCGCCTTGCCCGACGCTTCGAACGCCAACCTGACCTTCTTTATTGAGCGTAAGGGCAGATTGCGGCAGCAGATGCGCCTTGGCACCTTCGGCAGAAATGCGGATGTCTGCGGTTTGCCCGTCCCGAATGGCAAGTTCGGGATTCGGAACAGTGATCTCAACTTCGAAGGTCCGGGTTGTTTCGTCGGCGGACCGGCTCAGGAATGTCACGCGGCCCGCAACCTGCAGGCCTGTGACCAGTTGCGCCGAGGCCTCGGAGCCTACGATGACGCGGTTAACTTCGGCCTCGGGGACAAAACCTACCAGTTTGATCGGATCAAGCTGAATGACGGTTGCGCAAAGCGATCCGGGCTGCATCAGGCTGCCCAACTCAGCCGTGTCGCTTTCCAGCAGACCCTTGAACGGGGCCTCGATGGTCTGGCGGTCAATTTCGCGTTCTGCGGCGGCGACCTCGGCTGTTGCCGCTTCAATCCCTGCGCGCGTCGCCTCTAGACCAGCTTCGGCTGTCTTTACGCCTGCTTCGGCGCTTCGCATTGCGGCCTGGCTGGATATCCTGCGCGTTTCCGAGCCGAACCCGGTTTCCGAAAGTTTCTGCGCAGCTGTCAGGTTGATCTGAGCTTCGGCGACCAAGGCATGTGCTTCTTCAAGACGCGCTTCAGCTTCGGGGATGCGGCTCTCGGCCTCAAGCTTGCCTGCCATCGCCTCAGCAAGGCTGGCGGGGCGGGTGCCGGGATCCAGTTCACACAGCAGGTCGCCCGATTCTACGAACGTTCCTTTGCGCTTTGGTTCCGAAATGACCGTCGAGGTCGTTTCGGCCAGAACTTCGACCTGTCGGTTGGCTTTTGTTTGGCCGCGCAGCAACACGGCGCTGTCAATCTCGCGCGCTACCGAGCGAACGGCCACCACGCCGATAGCATTCCGATTCTCGGATGCGGAGCCTTCGGATTCATCCGCAGATGACGGGCTTGCCTCGGCTTCGGCCCGGCCAGCAATTGCAAATAGGGTATCGCGTTCAAACACAAGCAGGAATAGTGCAACGACCACCAGCAAAGCATTTACGATTGAAATCAAACGCATTCAGAATTTCTCCCCAAATTCTTCGCCCGGATTTCTACGGCGCCTAATCTTAAATGTGGGGCGCATTATGTATCTTTTCCACACTGAACTGAATAGTTCGGTTTGTTTTTTTCCGCAAGCGGTGTTCAACCCGCCTTAAATGCCCAAAATCGCACCCTTGGCTTGGCAAGGTCGCCGGGGTATGACATTGCGCCATACGTAATTGAATTAGCCCGGAGCGCAGGGATGAGCGACGTCGACAGTTTTATTGATGAGGTGACCGAAGAGGTGCGCCGTGACCGTCTGTTTCTGCTGCTGCGCCGGTGGGGATGGGTTGGTGTGCTGGCGGTTGTCTTGATTGTTGGCGGCGCCGCATTCAATGAAATCCGCAAAGCACGCGCGACGTCGCAGGCCGAAGAACTGGGCGATGCGATTCTTTCGGCGCTAGCTCAGAATGACTCGGCTGAACGGGCCGGTAGCCTGGAAAGCGTCGCGGCGGCTTCACCGGGTGGCGATGCGGTAGTAGATATGCTGTTGTCTGCGTCCCAATTCGAGGCCGGTTCGGTGGAAGAGGCTGTGAACAGCCTGAATGCGATTGCGGTTCAGGGCGATCTGCCGGAAATCTATCGCGCGATCGCAACCTTCAAGGCGTTGCTTCTGCAAAGCGACACCCTGCCCCCGGCAGACCGGCGTCAGCAGTTTGAGGCTTTGGCTGCGCCCGGCGCTCCGCTTAGGTTGCTGGCCGAAGAACAACTGGCCCTAATCGACGTATCCGAAGGCAATGTCGACGCCGCTATCGAAAGATTGCAGGCGCTACGGCAGGACGCCGAGATTGGCGTTGACCTTCAGCAGCGCGCAGCCCAGTTGATCGTGGCACTTGGGGGTGAACCCGAACCGTTGGTAGCCCGGCAGGGATGATCCGCAGCGTAACGAATAATGGCAGGCGAGTTCGGAAAACCATGGTAACAAATCTTCTTTCCCGAGTTGGATTGTCGGTTGCGGCTGTATCCCTGACCGTTCTCGCGGCTTGTGAGGAACCCGAAGTCATCCTGCCCGGTCCGCGCGAAGACATCCGTCCTGCGGCGGATACGGAAACCGTCGAGAAGCGCGGGTCTAAGCCAATCAGCCTGCCGACTCAGAAGGCGAATGCAAGTTGGCCGCAAAGCCCGGGAACGGCAGCGTTTCGCACGACGAACGCTCAACTTCGGGCCACGCCACAGCGGGTCTGGTCCGCATCGATCGGCAAAGGCGACTCGCGCAAGCAGCGAATCACGGCGGAACCGGTCGTTGCCGGTGGATTGATCTACACGCTCGATTCCGGGGCGACGGTTTCCGCCGTTTCGCCCCAGGGTCAGCGGGTCTGGAGCACGGATCTTATTCCTGCTTCGGACGGTGACTCGGACGCGACTGGCGGCGGCATCGCTTATGCCGATGGTGTATTATATGTCTCGTCGGGATTTGGGCGGCTGACCGCGCTGGATGCCAGATCAGGGGCAATCCGGTGGCAAAAACGTCTGAATGCGACTGGCAGCGGCGCTCCGCTGGTGAATGGTGGCCTGTTGTATCTTGTGGCCGGTGATGAAACCGGTTGGGCCATTGATACCAAAGACGGCCGCATCGCGTGGCAGATTCAAGGCACGCCAAGCGTCGGCAATGTGCTGGGCGCGCCTGCGCCTGTGATCGCGTCCGAATTCGCGGTCTTCGCGTTCGGGTCTGGTGATGTTTCCGCAACCTTCCGCAAGGGCGGTATCCGTCGGTGGAACGCCTCGGTCGCCGGAGGACGGCGGGGTCGGGCCGCAGCTCAGATCATTGACGTGACCGGTGGTCCGATGGTGTCTGGTGATACGATCTTTATTGGGAACCACTCGGGCCGGACCGTGGCCTTTGATGCAAGCTCGGGCGAGCGGAAATGGACGGCGGATGAGGGTGCGGTCGATACCGTTTGGCCCGCCGGGAACAGCCTTTTCCAAATCAGTGACCGCAGTCAGCTTATTCGTCTGGATGCTGCGACGGGTGAAGTTGTCTGGGCGCAGGACTTGCCCGGCTTTGTGAAGGACAAGCCTAATCGCCGGGGCCCCATTGTGGCGCATTACGGGCCGATCATGGCTGGGGGGCGTCTGGTGATTGCATCCAATGATGGATACCTTCGGTTCTTCAGCCCGGTTGACGGCACCCTTGTGCACCGCGTCGAAGTACCCGGCGGTGCGACCACGGCACCGGTTGTTGCCGGGCAGACGCTTTATGTCGTGTCCACCAAAGGTGATCTACACGCTTTCCGTTGACCGAAAGATGCGCTAAAGGGCGCGTCTGAGTCTTGAAAGTTGAGTATCATGTCGCTGACCCTCGCCATTGTGGGGCGCCCCAATGTGGGCAAATCCACCCTGTTCAACCGCCTTGTGGGTAAACGTCTTGCTTTGGTCGACGACCAACCCGGCGTGACGCGTGACCTGCGCGAAGGCGAAGGGCGCTTGGGCGATCTGCGGTTCACCGTGATCGACACCGCTGGGCTTGAGGATGCGACTGACGATAGCCTGCAGGGCCGGATGCGTCGCCTTACAGAAGGCGCCGTGGATATGGCCGACGTGTGCCTGTTCATGATCGACGCGCGGGTGGGGCTGACGCCGACGGATGAGATGTTCGCCGAAATCCTGCGCAAGCGCTCCAAACACGTTATCCTTGCGGCCAACAAGGCAGAAGGCAGTGCGGCGGATGCAGGTGTGCTTGAGGCCTATAACCTTGGCCTTGGCGAACCGGTGCGTTTGTCCGGCGAGCATGGCGAGGGGATGACAGACCTTTATGCGCAATTGATGCCTCTGGCCGACGCTGCGGCTGAAAAGGCGCAGGATGATGCGCCGGAAACCGATATCGAATTGGATGAGGATGGCGAGGGCGAAACGCCGCTCATCACCGCTGACAAGCCGTTGCAGGTCGCCGTTGTGGGCCGTCCGAATGCCGGGAAATCCACGCTGATCAACAAGATCATGGGTGAAGATCGCCTGCTGACCGGCCCCGAGGCCGGGATCACCCGCGACGCGATCAGCCTTCGGATCGACTGGGCCGACCCAGATGGCAACAGCACCCCGATGCGCATTTTCGACACCGCCGGGATGCGCAAAAAGGCCAAGGTGCAGGAAAAGCTGGAAAAACTGTCGGTCTCGGACGGTCTGCGTGCCGTGAAGTTTGCCGAGGTCGTGGTGGTCCTGCTGGATGCGGCTATTCCGTTTGAACAGCAAGACCTGCGAATTGCGGATCTGGCAGAGCGCGAAGGGCGTGCTGTGGTCGTCGCCGTGAACAAATGGGACATCGAAGAGGACAAGCAAGAAAAGCTGCGCGACCTCAAAGAATCCTTTGAACGCCTTCTTCCGCAACTGCGCGGCGCGCCGTTGATTACCGTGTCAGCCAAGACGGGCAGGGGTTTGGAACGTCTGCGTGCCGCCATCCTGCGCGCCCATGACGTGTGGAATCGTCGTGTGCCGACCGCTGCGCTAAACCGCTGGCTGACTGTAATGCTGGAACAACATCCACCTCCAGCACCGCAAGGCCGTCGCATCAAGCTGCGTTATATGACTCAGGCCAAAACCCGCCCACCTGGATTTGTCGTCATGTGCTCGCACCCTGACAAGATGCCCGAAAGCTATAACCGGTATCTGGTCAACGGACTGCGCGAGGATTTTGATATGCCGGGCACTCCGATCCGCCTGACGTTGCGTGGGCAGGGCGACAAGAACCCCTATAAGGGACGCCGCAAGAAAAACGCGGGCGCGCTGGCAAAGCATCTCAAGGGCCGCGCGTAACTGCGCCAATTTTCAGCATTTTTGGCTCAGGGGCGTGACAGCCCGAGTTCCCCGCGCTAGCATTCAGGTGCGTGCATTTGTTTTCGCACGCGCTGCTTGTTTGCGGAGTTTCCGCACACAGTTTCGAACCCATATTGAAGCGGGCCATCGTGGGGAGCGGACGTTATGGATTTGAGGGAATACACTAGGCAATATGCGGTGCAAGATAATCGTCTGGCCGCGCTAAGTTACTTCGGGACTTTTGCGGTGTATTTTGCATCGCTGGCTTTGGCGATCATCTATGTGGATCGCTGGTACATCATGGTCCCCGCCGGAATCGTCTTCGCGTTCTCGGCTGTGCGTCTTTACGTTCTGCAACATGACTGTGGGCACCATTCCCTGTTTGAAACGCGTCAACAGAATGAATGGGCCGGGCATGGGCTGTCTCCGTTCACATTTGCTCCGTTTGAAGTGATGAAGCAAAACCATAACCTTCATCATTCGGGCATCGGCAACCTCGAACATCGCGAGACCGGCGAGATTCATACGATGACTGTGCGCGAGTGGAATGAGGCGGATTGGAAGGCGCGGTTGTTCTATCGCCTTTACCGCAACCCGTTTATCCTTGTCCCGGTGGGCGCGCTGTTTACCTATTTCATCCGGTACCGCTGGCCCAAGAATACAGTCCGGTTTGGTGTCACGGGTGTCCTGTTGCACAACCTGTCAATTGTTGTGTTCCTTGGGCTGCTTTATTTGATCGCAGGGATGACCGGTATTCTGGTCTGGCTTGTATTTTCCCTTTTGGGCGGGATGTTGGGTGTGTTCCTTGTCTACCTGCAACACAATTTCGAGGACACTTATTGGGACCGCCGCCCGGATTTGGACCCCAAGCTGGCAGCGTTGCAAGGATCGTCGGCGCTGGATTTCGGCTGGTGGTTTGACAATGCCGTGGCCTGCATCACGTTACACGATATTCACCACTTCAACGCACGTATTCCGTCGTATCGACTGCGTGCATGTCATTATAACCTGCCACCGGAATACACCCCGCGGCGTATCAAATTCCCCGAGGCGGTCGCGGCCCTGAACCTGAAATTGTGGGATGAGGACGCAAAGCGCCTTGTTCCGTTTCCCAAAAAGGATCGGTCTGCCGGGCTTGCCCACAGTAATTGACGCCCGATCGGGATCTACGTGTTACCCTGTCTTGTGGATGCGTATATCCAGCGTATATACGTATGTGCAGGGAGAAACTGAAAGGACAAAGAATGACCGCAGTGACCGACGTAAATGGTGTAGGTGAGGCGCTTGGCCAATTGCTGACCGCCAATGGCTTCAAAACTGCCGAAGCCATCGCCAAGGCAACCCCCGACGCTCTGGTCAAAGTCCCTCGAATAGGTGCGGCACGTGCGCCAGTGCTGATCGCCGCCGCGAAACAGGCGATCGCAGCCAAACCCGCTGCGAAGCCGGCGACGCGCCGTGCGCCTTCGCGAAAACCTGCGGCCCGAAAGCCAGCCGCGCGTAAAACCGTGGCCGCCGCCGCAGCAGAAAAGCGAGCCGAGGAAGCGGCCCGTAAAGCAGCCGAAGAAAAAGCAGCGGCTGCGATGGCAGAGGCTAAAGCCAAGAAGAAGGCAAAGGCCAAAGCCAAGGCTGAGAAAGCTGCCAAGAAGCGCGCCGAAATGGAGGCTGTGTTCTCGAAAGCCAAGGACAAGGTAAAGGCCAAGGCGAAAAAGGATAAAAAGTCCAAAAAGGACGGTAAGAAGAAAGACGATAAGAAAAAGGGCGACAAGAAGAAAGACGCCAAAAAGAGCGATAAGAAGAAGGACAAGAAAAAAGCGAAGAAGTAAGCCTTCCTCGCCTTTGATCGAATAGAAACCGGCGGCTGTGGCGCGTCGGTTTTCTTATGCCAGAGTGCCGTCCAGTTGCAGCGTCAGCTTACCGCCCAAATATGGGGCCAACACCTCGGGCAGGGTGACAGTGCCATCGGAGTTCTGGCCGTTTTCCAGCACCGCGATCAGGCAGCGCCCCACCGCCAGGCCCGAGCCGTTCAGCGTGTGGACATATTCCGGTTTGCCGCCACCTTCGGGCCGGAAGCGCGCATTCATGCGGCGGGCCTGAAAATCGCCGCAGGTCGAAACCGAGCTGATCTCGCGATACGTGCCCTGACCGGGCAGCCATGCTTCGATGTCATAGGTACGGCGTGCGCCGAAGCCCATATCGCCGGTACACAGGATCACAGTGCGATACGGGACGCCCAGTTTCTCAAGAATCCCTTCAGCGCACCGCAACATACGCTTTTGTTCATCGTCGGAATTGTCCGGGTGCGTGACCGAGACCATCTCAACTTTCTCGAATTGGTGCTGGCGCAACATCCCGCGGGTGTCCTTGCCCGCGCTGCCTGCCTCGGACCGGAAGCACAGCGAATGCGCGGTATAGCGGCGGGGCAGGTAGCTTTCCTCGATCATCGTGTCGTTCACGATGTTGGTCAGCGAGACTTCGGAGGTCGGGATCAGCCACCAACCTTCACGGGTCTGATAGCTGTCTTCGCCGAATTTCGGCAACTGGCCAGTGCCCTGCATCATCTCGGACAGAACCAGAACGGGACCGTTGACCTCGGTCAACTCGTTTTCGTTGATATGCGTGTCCAGCATGAACTGCGCCAACGCGCGGTGGATGCGTGCAACGCCGCCCGACAGCAATACAAAGCGCGAGCCGGACAGTTTGGCAGCGGTCTCGAAATCCATGCCGGTTTGGACGGCCTCAACCTCAAAATGCTCTTTCGGGGCAAAGTCCAGTTCGCGCGGGGTGCCCCAGCGGTTCACCTCGACATTGTCGTTTTCATCTGCGCCTTCGGGCACATCCTCGGCGGGTAGGTTGGCGATGCGGATCAATTGATCTGTCAACAGCGCGTCCAGATCCTTAGCTTCGGTCTGCATCCGGGCGACTTCGGCCTTCTTTTCGGCGACCAGAGCCCTCAAACGCTCGAATTCGGCCTCATCACCGCGACCCTTGGCAGCGCCGACTTCTTTGCTGGCCTTGTTCTGTTCGGCCTGCGCGGTCTCAGCCGCCAAAATCTTGGCGCGGCGGCTTTCGTCCAACCGCAACAGGTCTGACGACACCGGCGCGTCCCCACGGCGCGCAAGTGCGGCGTCGAAGGCGGCTGGGTTTTCGCGAATGGCGCGGATGTCGTGCATGGTTCAGGTCCTTGAATGCGTGAATCACTGAAACCGCTTATGCACCATCTGAAAGGCGGGGTGTAGCACCGGTTACGACTTATCGGTGTCCTCGTGGGTTTCATGCGCCAGATGCCCGTTCCAGTCCTCGGTCGGGATTTTCGGTTCGGGCGGGTCAGCCATGTAAGAGGGCGTCATGATCTGCACGTTGTTCTCATTGAACACAGCGACGATGTTGCGATGCAGGTCCGAGCGGATCTTTGGGATAATACTGCCGCGCGTCGAATATCCGTTGATCTGATAGTTGATCGCGTAATCGGCCAAAGCCGTCCATAAAACAAAAGGTTCCGGCTTGGCCTTGATCCCCTTGGTGCGGCTTGCTGCTTCGATCAGCATGGCCTCAACTTTTTCAGGCGGTTCCTCGTATCCGATTCCCACGGTGGTGTGCAAAAGCAACCCGCTGCCGTCGGTTTTCTTGGAGAAGTTCACCACATCCGAATTCATAAGCTGCGCGTTGGGGATCGAGATCAGCTCGTTCTTTATCGACTTCAGATGTGTTTCCATCAGCTTGATCTGGACGACATCGCCGATGTGATCGCCGATTTGAATCCGATCCCCGATTGAGGTTGACCGGCGATAGATCACGAACAGCCCGGCTAGCATGTTTGATACGACCGAGTTCGCACCCAGCGAAAGCATCGCGCCGACCAGAATAGTCAACCCTTGGAAGGCGGCAGAATCTGAACCGGGGATGTAAGGCACGGCAAATACAAGCGCGATCAGGATGACGACGACGCGGGCGATGTTGAAGGTCGGGTTGACCCAGTGACGCTCGAAATCGCCCATGTCGAATGTGCCGGCCTCGACGGCATCGAAGAAAACGCGCATTCCCTTGATGATGTACATCGCCACCCACGAGATCAGCGCAAGCATGATCAGGTTGGGGATATAGCTGATGATCCCCTTGAAGATCAGAAGAACCGGCTCGGTCAGGTACGTCAACAATAATTGGGCGAAATACCGAGTCTCGGCAAAGGCCAGCAGGACGAAAGACAGGTAGTAGTAGAACCCAAGGAAGAAAATCACGAGCAGGACGAAGTTCAGCCCGTACCGTACTAAGGCTGCGATTGCTTCGGCCTGAACGCTTTTAGCTGTGGCGGTCTCGACATCTCTAAGATGACGCTTCACGAATTTTACGGTTCGGCGTCTGATCCGTCGATGTATCCAAAGGATCAGGGCGACGAATGCTGCAAAACCGGCAGTCCATGCGATGGCTTCGATTGCGCCGGACACTCGCGCCTGGTCGGTCCGATTGGCCCTGTATGCCACGATTGCATCTTCGATCGCTTCACCATGGAGGAAGCTGAGAACGTCCAGCTCCATTTGTTCCAGTTCGGAATCGGCGACGGTGACCACTGAAACCGCAAAACCGTCAACAAGGATGCGGGTGCCAAGATCCGTTTCCTCGTAGGCAATCGTCACGGTCGGGCTGTCGGAGGATTCGGCCGCTTTGACGATGTTGTCCTGAACGGTTTCGGCTCGCTCTTGCGCGGGAAGGGCGCTTGAACCCCTTAGAAAAAACAGCGTATCGCCATCCACGATCACGGGGGCTTTGAACGTATCAGATTGTTCTTCGGCAATTTCGGTTTGCGTGTCCGTTTCCTGCGCAAATGCCAAGGGTGCCAGCAACGCGAAGAATAAGACTGCAATCAGCAGTTGGCGAAACAGGCCAAGGGTATGGATTAATTGCGTCATTCGCCCTCCCACGGCTCAACTATATCTATCCAATCCGGTGTTCCTAGAACGCAGTCGCAACTTCGGCCTGCCACTGTGATTAATATGAGCCAATCATTGAAAAAACCTGCGCCACCATTCCTTGCAAACAGGCGGTTCAAAGAATAGGTTCTCGCCAAATTTGCGGAGCGCTTCCGCAAGACCAAACCAAAAGGAATATCCCATGGAAGGTGGCGCAATCGCCCAGTTTCTCCCGCTGATCCTGATCTTCGCGATCATGTATTTCCTGCTGATCCGTCCGCAGCAGAAGAAGATGAAGGAACATCAGGCCATGGTCGAAGCCGTGCGCCGGGGCGATCAGGTGGTCACCCAGGGTGGCCTGATCGGCAAGGTGTCAAAGGTCAAGGAAGGCGACAACGAGATCGAGGTTGAGATCGCAGAAGGCGTCAAGGTCCGTGTGGTCAAATCGACCATTGCGCAGGTTCTGAACAAGACCGAGCCAGCGAAGTAACTTCGCACGACATCTCGTTGAAAAGGCAGGGTAATGCTGCAAATTGATACCTGGAAGCGGGTTCTGATCTGGGCGGTCTGTGTGATCGGTCTGCTGATGGCCCTGCCGAATGCGTTTTACACGCGCGTCGAGCAATCCAACGATGCCAAGGCCGCAATTGAGCTTGGCATCGACACCCCCGAGATGCAGGCCGAGGCGGGGCAATGGCCGAATTGGTTGCCGTCATCTCTGGTCAATCTTGGCCTTGATCTTCGTGGGGGCGCGCATCTGCTGGCCGAAGTGCAGGTTGGCGATGTCTACGAATCCCGCATGGATGCGATGTGGCCGGAAATCCGCGACGCATTGCGTGATGAACGGGGCACAGTTGGCACTATTCGCCGGCAGGATTCGGCTCCGGACGAGATTCGGGTGCGCATCAGCCAGCCCGAAGGCATGTCCCGCGCGCTGGAAGTCGTGCGCGGACTGGCCCGTCAGGTGCAGACGCTGACCGGCGTAGGCGCAACGGATATCGAAGCGCGGGCCGAGGGTGACACGATCATCGTGCGATTGTCCGAGGCTGAACAGCTTGCCTCGGACGACCGCACAGTGCGTCAGTCGCTTGAGATCATTCGCCGCCGGATCGACGAAGTCGGCACCCGAGAGCCGACGATTCAGCGTCAAGGCACAGACCGGATTTTGATTCAGGTTCCGGGCATCGGCAGCGCGGGTGAGTTGAAAGAGATTATCGGCACAACCGCGCAACTGACGTTTAACCCGGTTGTCAGCCGTGGCACCAACCCCGATGCGGTTGCTGGTGTGGGTGAGAAAGTTGTCCCGTCCATCGACGAAGATGGCGTGTATTACACGCTTGACGCTGCGCCCGTGGTGACGGGCGAAGAATTGGTGGATGCGCAACCTGCGTTCGACCAGAACGGTCGCCCTGCGGTGAACTTCCGGTTCAACACGTCCGGAGCCCGCAAATTCGGCGACTATACGCTGGAAAATATCGGTGCGCCCTTTGCGATTGTACTGGACGATGAGGTCATCTCGGCCCCTGTCATCCAAAGCCATATTCCGGGCGGATCGGGGATCATCACCGGTAACTTCACCGTTGAAGAAAGCACCAATTTGGCTGTTCTGTTGCGTGCGGGTGCTTTGCCAGCCGGGTTGGAGTTCCTGGAAGAACGCACCATCGGCCCGGAACTGGGGCAAGACAGCATCGACGCCGGTAAGGTCGCAACCATCGTGGCATTCGTCGCCGTGCTGGTCTTTATGGCGCTCAGCTATGGTCTGTTTGGTGTTTTTGCCAATATCGCGCTGATCCTGAACGTGGGACTACTGTTTGGCCTTCTGTCTATGATCGGGGCCACGCTGACCCTGCCGGGGATCGCGGGTATCGTACTGACGGTCGGTATGGCGGTGGACGCCAACGTGCTGATCTTTGAACGTATCCGCGAGGAACTGAAATCCGCCAAAGGCCCCGCCCGCGCCATCGAACTGGGCTATGAAAAGGCACTGTCAGCCATTCTGGACGCAAACGTGACCACCTTCATCACTGCCGTGATCCTGTTTGCCATGGGCAGCGGGCCGGTGCGCGGCTTTGCCATCACTCTGGGTCTGGGTATCCTCACCTCGGTCTTCACCGCGATCTTCGTGACGCGCCTGATGATCGTGATGTGGTTTGAACGCCGCCGCCCGAAAACGATCGAGGTTTGATCATGAGACTGAAACTTGTCCCGCAAAACACCTCGTTCGATTTCTTCAGTCGCTGGAAGATCTGGCTTGGCATCTCGGGGCTGATGATGGTGATCGCCTTCACGTCTTTCCTGTTGCAAGGGCTGAACTTCGGTATCGACTTCCGAGGAGGCACTACGATCCGCACCCAATCAGCGCAGGAAATCGACGTAGGCGCTTATCGCGATGCCATTGCGCCGCTGGAATTGGGTGATGTAACTATCACAGAGATTTTCGATCCGACCTTCGGTGAAGACGAAAACGTCGCAATGATCCGTATTCAGGCGCAAGTCGATGCCGAGGCTGTTTCGGCCGCAACCGTCACGGCCGTAGAAGCAGCGCTAAAAGGGGCGGCCCCGGACATTGTTTTCGTATCCGTCGAATCCGTCGGCCCCAAAGTTTCGGGTGAGTTGATTCAGACTGCTGTGATCGCCGTTGTCCTCGCGATCGGGGCCGTGCTGGTCTATATCTGGCTGCGCTTTGAATGGCAGTTTGCTTTGGGTGCAGTCGCCGCACTTGTGCACGATGTGATCCTGACAATCGGTATCTTCTCGGAACTACAAATCCGCTTCGATCTGGCCATCATCGCGGCGCTTTTGACCATCGTAGGCTATTCGCTGAACGACACCGTGGTTGTCTTCGACCGCGTCCGTGAAAATCTGCGCAAATACAAAAAGAAAGAGCTGAAAGAGGTTCTGAATATCTCGATCAACGAAACCCTCAGCCGGACGGTCATGACCTCGGTCACAACCCTGCTTGCGCTGATATCGCTGTACGTACTGGGCGGGGACGTCATCCGAGGCTTTGTCTTTGCGATGATCTGGGGTGTGATCGTGGGGACGTATTCCTCGGTCTTCGTGGCGTCGACCATCCTGCTGTGGCTGGGGGTCAAACGCGACTGGTCCAAGCCGTCGAACACGGCGGGCAACCAGTTTGCCAACGTAGATGCCTGATGTTTTCGGCCAGTCCCCGACGGGGCTGGCCGTCATTATTTTCGCGGCCTTTCTGGGCGGTATAGTTCGCGGCTTTTCCGGCTTTGGAACCGCGCTGATCTTTTTACCGATCGCAACACCCTACCTTGGCCCGTTTGGGGCGCTGATCGGCCTGACCATTATGGATATCTTCGGACCCCTGCCGAATTTGCGCCGCGCTTGGGGGGCTGTCGATCGAGGCGACTTGCTTCGGCTTGTCGGAGGCTGCGCGATACTGCTGCCTGTGGGATTGTGGCTGCTGACCCAAGTTGAGCCGGACGTTTTTCGCTATACGGTCAGTATTCTGGCGATTGCAATGCTGGTGATCTTGATTTCGGGGCTGCGCTATCACGGTCACGTCGGTCGAAAGATGGTTATGAGCATCGGTGCCGCGGCAGGTTTTCTGGGCGGTGTGGCGGGGCTGCCAGGGCCAGCCGTCATTCTTTTCTACATGTCTCGCCCTCTGCCGATTGAAGTTATCCGCGCCACTATTTTGCTTTTTCTGTTTGCCTTCGATTTCCTGATCTTGGGTTATTTGTCCGGCATGGGATTGGTCACGCTGTCCGCGGCTGCATTGGGATTTCTGCTGGCGATCCCGAACTTTTTGGGCAATTGGCTCGGTGGTTGGTTGTTTCGCCCTTCGCGTGAAAAAGCCTATCGCATTGCTGCCTATCTTGCGATTGCGCTTGCGGCCTTGTCCGGCCTGCCTCTTTGGGGCTAGAACGCATCCATGCGCCTGAATGAGATCACGTATAACAACGCAGTACCCATTGACGGCTATGGCCCGGGGTTCTTCCGGATTGGCGGTGAGATCCACGAAGGCACGGTTCTGACCAGCCCTCAGGGGACAACGGTTTGGAATGGCTATTCGGACGAAGCCGCATTGTTGGCGTTGGCCGATCACATAGATGTACTGTTCATCGGTACCGGGGCCGAACTTGCCCATATTCCGGCCGATCTCCGGACCAAACTTGAAAGCGCGGGCATCGGGGTCGAGATCATGAGCTCTCCCGCTGCCTGCCGCACGTATAATGTACTGCTGTCCGAGGGGCGCCGCGTCGCGCTGGCCCTAATCCCTGTCTAAGGGATCCGTCTTCATCTAGCCAAAAATATCCCGGGGAGCCGGCATAGGCGCGCCTTTGGTTCAAGCGCCATTGGCGGCGGGGCAGGCCCCTCGCTTCCTCCAGTGTCACCACAAACCCTATTCAAGTTCTGCTGCAAATCCTTCCTTTTGTCCTTTCGTGCAATCCGTTAAGCGAAGGACATGACACTGACTGTAACTGAACTGGCCATCGCCCGAGGGGGCGTTCCCGTGCTCGAAGGGCTCAACTTTGCGCTTCAGCCCGGCAAGGCGCTGATCCTGCGCGGCCCGAACGGGATCGGGAAGACAACCCTTCTTCGGACACTTGCGGGGCTGCAACCTCCTATCGCAGGTCAAATCGAGGGGGCCGAGGATCAGATCGCCTATGCGTCGCATTCTGACGGGATAAAGCCAACTCTGACAGTGGTCGAGAATTTGGCGTTTTGGGCATCGGTTTTTGGCACAAGGGGTATACAGCCTGCATTGGACGCATTTGCTCTGAATGAGCTATCGGACCGGCATGCGGGCAACCTGTCGGCCGGACAAAAGCGGCGGCTAGGGTTGGCGCGGATGCTGGTCACGGGGCGGCCGATCTGGATGCTGGACGAACCCACCGTATCGCTGGACAAAAATGCGGTGAGAATGTTCGCTGATGCCGTACGTGCGCATCTGAGGCAGGGGGGCTCGGCCCTGATCGCCACCCATATCGACCTCGGTCTGGACGGGGAGGTTTTGGATGTCGGCCCCAACAAGGCCAAACCCATTGACGATTTCGACGGAGGTTTCCTGTGATCGCTCTGCTGCTGCGTGACCTGAAACTGGCCTTCCGCGCGGGCGGAGGGTTTGGCCTGGGACTGGCCTTCTTCCTGATTGTCACTGTGCTGGTGCCTTTCTCAGTCGGGCCGCAATCCTCGCTGTTGTCGACCATCGCGCCGGGTATCCTGTGGCTAGGCGCGCTGCTTGCCTGCCTGCTATCGCTGGACCGCCTACTGGCGCTGGATTGGGAGGACGGCTCGCTTGACCTGCTGGCCACCGCGCCGCTGCCACTGGAATCGGTAGTGACGATCAAGGCTCTGGCCCATTGGCTGACCACTGGCCTGCCGCTGGTTCTGGCCGCACCCTTTTTGGGCGTTCTGCTGAACCTGCCGGTGCCGGGGTATTTCTGGCTGGTCATCTCGCTGCTGATCGGCACCCCGGCCATGAGCGTTATCGGAACCTTCGGCGCTGCCCTGACCGTGGGCCTGAAACGTGGCGGCTTGCTGCTTTCGCTGCTGGTCCTGCCGCTTTATGTCCCCACGCTGATCTTTGGCGCCGAAGTCGCCCGGCGTGGTGCCACGGGGATGGAGACACAGACCCCACTGCTCATGCTGGCCGGGATCACCGCCGCGACAATTGCGCTGTTGCCCTTTGCCAGCGCCGCCGTTTTGCGTATCAACCTTCGGTGACCCATTTAAAGATTGACCAAGGTCAATTGAGAACGAAACCGACTCGGACTAGATAAGGCCCATGTCTATCGCAGCTAAAGCCAACGCCCTCTGGGAATACGCCAATCCGCGCAAGTTCCTTGCCACCAGCGAACGGGTAATGCCGTTTTTCTGGATCACCTCTGTCGCGAGCATCGTGGTGGGGCTGGTGTGGGGGTTTTTTTTTACGCCGGATGACTACAAACAGGGCTCGACCGTCAAGATCATCTACCTGCACGTTCCTGCGGCGCTGATGGCGATCAACTGCTGGCTGATGATGCTGGTAACCTCGTTGGTCTGGCTGGTACGCCGTCACCATGTCAGCGCGCTGGCGGCCCGCGCGGCTGCTCCCATCGGCATCGTGATGACACTGATCGCATTGGCGACGGGCGCAATCTGGGGCCAACCCATGTGGGGTACCTGGTGGGCGTGGGATCCGCGCCTGACCTCGTTCCTGATCCTGTTCCTGTTCTACCTGGGCTACGTGGCCCTCTGGGAAGCGATCGAAGACCCTGATACAGCCGCCGACCTGACATCGGTCCTGTGTCTGGTGGGCTCGGTCTTTGCGATCCTCAGCCGCTATGCGGTGAATTTCTGGAACCAGGGCCTGCATCAGGGGGCTTCGGTAATGCGCGCTGCTGCGATTACCGGAAAGGATACAGAAGAAAAGGTCAGCAACATCTATTTCTACCCGCTGCTTCTGTGCATCATCGGGTTTGTCCTGCTGTTCATTGCGCTGGTGCTGTACCGCACGGGTACGGAAATTCGCGCGCGCCGGATCAAGGCACTGCTGGCACGGGAAAGGGTAAACGGATGATCCCTGATCTTGGAAAATACGCCGATACGGTTATCTGGTCTTATGTCGTATCCATCGGCCTGTTGGTGGTGCTGGTCGCATTTAGCGTAATGCGAGGGCGCAAGGTTAGGGCCGAACTTGAGAAGGTCGAGGACAGGATGACCCGAAATGGCTAAAATCTCGCCGTTGATGATCGCTCCGCCAGTGATCTTTGGAATTTTCGCGATCACAGCCTTGGTGCAATTGCAAAGCGGGTCTGATGAAACACTCCCATCGGCTTTGGAGGGGCATCCGGCGCCGCCCGTCGTTTTGACCGAATTTCCCGGCAAAGCCAGCTTTGATGACGCCACGCTGCGCGATGGCGAGGTCAAGTTGGTGAACTACTGGGCCAGTTGGTGCGCGCCTTGCCGGGTCGAGCATCCTAATCTGCAAGCTCTGTCGGATGAGGGTATCCCGGTTTATGGAATCAACTACAAAGATCAGTTGAACAATGCCGAAAGCTTCCTGTCCGAACTGGGCGATCCCTATGCCGGGATTGGACGGGATGAACAGGGGCGGTTGGGCCTTGACTGGGGCGTTTACGGCGTGCCTGAAACCTATGTCATAGACGGGCAGGGCACGATCATCTTGCGGTTTCCCGGACCAATAACGCAGCGCGTGATCGAAAGCACGATCCGACCGGCCCTAGAAAAAGCGGCAGCCAACTAAACCTCGCCCCTTCTCCTGTTGAAAAATACTTCGGAGCGCGAGGCAGAGCCTCGCAAGAATAAAGGACGCCCGCAGGCGTCCTTTATTGTTCGGGCTTACCCAACCATCACCCCGCCTTGGCGAGGTTCCGCAGAACATATTGCAGCACACCGCCGTTTTCGATGTATTCGATCTCGGGCGCGGTATCGATGCGGCACTTCAGAGTGATGGTTTTCTCGGTGCCGTCACCGTAGACGATTGTGCAGGGCACCTCTTGCAGGGGCTCGACCGCATCCAATCCTTCAATCGAAACAGTCTCGTCGCCCTTCAGGCCCAGCGTCTTGCGGGTGTCACCGCCGGTGAATTCGAACGGGATCACGCCCATTCCAACAAGGTTCGAACGGTGAATGCGCTCAAAGCTTTCGGCAATTACGGCCTTGACGCCCAGCAATGCTGTTCCTTTGGCGGCCCAATCCCGCGAAGAACCCGCGCCATATTGTTCACCGCCAAAGACAACCAGCGGGGTGCCTTGTTCTTGATAAGCCATCGATGCCTCGTAGACCGAGGTTTGCTGCCCATCGGGGCCTTTGGTGTAGCCGCCTTCAACACCATCTAACATCTCATTCTTGACGCGGATGTTGGCGAAGGTGCCACGCATCATGATCTCGTGGTTGCCGCGGCGCGACCCGTAAGAATTGAACTCGCGCGGCTGAACCTGCCGGTCGATCAGATACTTTCCAGCTGGCGTTGTCGTCGCAAACGACCCAGCGGGTGAGATATGGTCGGTGGTGATCATGTCACCCAGGATCAGCAGAACCTTGGCTCCTTCGATATTCGAGATGGTGCCCGGCTCAGCGCCCATGCCCTGGAAATAGGGTGGGTTCTGGATGTAGGTCGACGCGGGTGGCCAGTCATAAGTTTCCTGCTGCGGAACCTCGACGCTCTGCCATTTCTCGTCGCCCTTGAAAACGTCGGCGTATTTCGACTGGAACGCTTCGCGCGTCACTGTCTGTTCAACCAGTTCGGCAATCTCTTGGGTCGACGGCCAGATATCCTTCATGAAGACATCGTTGCCATTCATGTCCTGGCCAATCGGTTCCGACGTCAGGTCAATGTCCAGAGTGCCGGCAAGTGCGTAGACCACGACCAGCGGCGGCGAGGCTAGATAGTTGGCGCGCACATCGGGCGAAATGCGGCCTTCAAAGTTGCGATTGCCCGACAGAACCGAAGTGGCGACCAGATCGCCCTCGGCGATGGCTTCCGAGATCTCTTTCTGGATTGGACCTGAGTTACCGATGCATGTGGTACAGCCATAACCAACAAGGTTGAATCCGATCTTGTCCAGATCTTTCTGAAGACCCGCGGCCTCCAGATAGGCGGAGACGACCTGCGACCCCGGCGCCAGTGAGGTTTTGACCCACGGCTTGCGATCCAAACCCAATGCCGCTGCTTTGCGTGCCACAAGCCCCGCGCCGATCATCACGTAGGGGTTCGACGTGTTGGTGCAAGAAGTGATCGAGGCGATCACGACCTTGCCCGATTCCATGCCATAGTTTTCACCTTTGACCTCGACCTGCTTGCCCATCGGGCGCTTGAATGTCTCGGCCATCTCTTTGGTGAACGCGGCCTTCGCATCCGTCAACGCCACATAGTCCTGAGGACGTTTCGGACCCGAGATCGCGGGGACAATAGTCCCCATATCCAGCGAGAGGGTGTCGGTATAGATCGGCGTATAATCCGCGCCGCGCCAGAACCCGTTTTCCTTGGCATAGGCTTCGACCAGCGCAATACGATCCTCGTCGCGACCGGTATTACGCATGTAGCGCAGCGTTTCGCCGTCGATTGGGAAGAAGCCGCAGGTTGCACCGTATTCCGGGGCCATGTTCGCAATGGTCGCTCGGTCGGCCAGCGGCAGACAGTCCAGACCCTCGCCGTAGAACTCGACGAATTTGCCTACCACGCCTTTCTCGCGCAGCATTTCAACCACTTTCAGCACCAGATCAGTTCCGGTTGTGCCTTCAACCATCTCACCGGTCAGTTCAAAGCCCACAACCTCGGGGATCAGCATCGAGATCGGCTGACCCAGCATCGCAGCCTCGGCCTCGATCCCGCCAACGCCCCAGCCCAGAACGGCCATACCGTTGACCATGGTGGTGTGGCTGTCGGTGCCAACCAGCGTGTCAGGGTAGGCGACTTCGTTGCCGTCCTGATCGGTGTCGGTCCAGACGGTTTGGGCCAGATATTCCAGGTTCACCTGATGGCAGATACCGGTTCCGGGGGGCACAACGCGGAAGTTGTTAAAGGCATTCTGGCCCCACTTCAGAAACTGATAGCGTTCCATGTTGCGCTCATACTCGCGGTCCACGTTCATCTGGAACGCGCGCGGGTTGCCGAACTCATCAATCATGACCGAGTGGTCGATGACCAGATCAACCGGGTTCAGCGGGTTGATCTTTTGCGCGTCGCCGCCCAAGCCCTTGATGCCATCGCGCATCGCGGCCAGATCAACCACCGCCGGAACGCCGGTGAAATCCTGCATCAGCACGCGGGCCGGGCGATAGGCGATCTCACGCGGGTTCTGACCGCCATTCGCGCCCCATTCGGCAAAGGCTTTGATGTCGTCGACGGACACGGAAAACCCGTCATCCTCGAACCGCAGCATATTCTCTAGCACCACTTTCAGCGCGGCTGGCAATTTGGAAAAGTCACCCAGACCGGCATCCTGCGCCGCGGGGATAGAATAATAAGAGATGGACTTGCCATTCACGTTCAGGCTGCGACGTGTCTTGGCGGTATCCTGTCCGACTTTGATGGGCATAATTTTGGCCTCCCTCTCAAATGACTTGGATTTTGGGACTCGCTGATGGTTATCTGCATTACCACAGCGCGCGGTTCAAGGTTCTAGGCGCTCAACCCCCTGCTTTTTGTATACCATTGCACACATTTTTCCCCGGCGCCTTTGTCCAGACTCTCAAGAAACCTTGATTGGAGGTTGAACGACGATCCGTTTAAACCGACTGGGCACCGTACAAAATCTTGAGACCCAAATGTCCAGAATCGCTCAGTTGACTGCGTTCGTTTCCCTGCTTTTGGCTACGTCAGCCGCTGCTGAAAGTGATCCTGTCGTGGTCGAGTTGTTTACATCTCAGGGGTGTTCGTCGTGTCCGCCTGCGGATCGGATCATGCACGATCTTGCAGGCCGAGAGGATGTCATCGGCCTGGCCTTGCACGTGGATTACTGGGACTACATTGGTTGGAAAGACGAATACGCCGACCCCGGTCATACAACACGGCAGAGAGCCTATGCCCGCGAGGGCGGTCGGACAATGATCTATACGCCGCAGATGGTGGTCAATGGCCAGCAGGACGTCGTTGGCGCGCAATCTCGTGAATTGGACAAACTGATTGATGCGCATTTGAAGGCAGCGCCCGAGGCATCTGTAACGGCGAAACATGCAGGGGATCAGGTGACAATCGACGTGACTCCGGTTGATGTGCCAAAGGGCGCGCTGTTTGACGTTCGGGTTGTCCAGTATTCGCCGATGCGCCACGCGTCGATACGGCGCGGTGAGTTGGCCGGGCATGAACTGGATTACGCAAACGTGGTCGAAAGCTGGCAGATCGCCGGTCAGTGGACCGGCGATGCCCCGCAAGAGTTTTCCGTCTCATTAGTATCCGACCTGCCAGCCGTTGTTCTTGTTCAGAGGGTGGGGCACGGCCCCATCATTGCCGCTGCTCGGGTGGAATGATCAGGGCATGTCTTGGGGTTGAACCCCAAGCCCGTTCCATGGTTTCCAGCGTCGGTGAATCCAGAACCACTGTCCCATGTGCTGTCTGACTACGGATTCCAGATCGTCATTGGTGTACTGAGTCATCGTTTTGGCATCGGTGTGTGGCACCGGATCGTGGAGCACAATTTCAAAATCCAGCCCATTTTCTTGCCGCACGGCGTAACAGGGGATCATGACTGCCTTGTACTTCATCGCAAGTTCCGCGTTCAGCACTGATGTGACTGCGGGTTTGCCAAAGAACATCAGTTCCTCTCCGCCATGGGCATGGAGATCGGAAACGATCGCGATGATCTCACCCTTTTTCAACGAGCGCACCATTTCAACCATGCCACGGCGTCCTTGTTCGAACATCGGAGCTCCGGTTTTGTAGAAGGCATCCACATACATGTCGTTGAAATAGGGGTTCGCCATACGGCGGTACAGGCAACCGATTGCTTTTCCGCTTCGTGCCTGTAGCGCGACGCGCGCTGCAAGATAGTGCCCGAAATGCGCCGTGATCATCATGATCGGCTTTCCCTCGGCAATGGCTGCATCAAATGCCTCGACCCCGGGGCCCGAGATTTTTGCAGTGCGCTGACGCTCAGTAAACCCTTCGGGCGAAAAATGCTCCATGATCGCCCGGCCCGCATTGTCGGGAACGGCACGGCAAATACGCGCCACTTCGGCTTCGGAAAGCTCGGGGCAGGTCAGGTTCAGGTTGTTGCGGACCCGTTTCGAGAAGCCCACTACAGGGGCAAGACCGCGCACGATAGCACCCATCGTAGCGATGCGCCGTTCATAAGGCAAAAGCCGCATGGTTCCCACGACGCCCTTGAGAAATAGGCCTGTCAGGTAGTATTTGCCAAGCTCAAAGCGGCTGAGTTCAGACTTTTCAACGGGCATCAGGGGGTCTCGGCGACTATTTGAAATTGCCGGGTCAGACATACAAGCCGGAACCCGTAACCACAAGCATTCAACGCAGAGCCAGTGGTTTGTGCAGTCGCGTCGGCCTATTCTTCTTTCTCTTCCTTGATCAATGTGATGGTGTCGGCTTCCACTAAGGCCCGAACGGCGCCAACGATTTGTGCCATGGCGTCTTCGGCCTCGGCCTGTTTGACCTTGCCGCGTTCGCCGATTTCGTCGCGCAGATTTTCAGCCATGCGCGACGACATGTTGGACAACATAAAATCCACAGCAGCCTTGTCCCCGTCGGTTTCTGCGCCTGCGAGGGCTGTGACCAATACGGGCTGGTCCACCCCTCGTAAAACAGCGGGTACATCCCGAGGCATCAGGCGCGCAGGGATATGCGCGAAGGTAAAGATCGACTGTCTTACGATACTGGCAAAATCCGAATCCTCTTCGTCCAGCGCGACAAGCAATCCGTCCCGCATTGCGGCGGCAGATTGGTTCAATATGGCGCCTACGCGCTCCCCGGGCCCGTCAGCGAAGGCTGTGGCAGGGCGCTGATCGAGCTGCGCCGTAAGAGACCACCCGATCTGTTCAACGGCCTCGGGGGTGACATTGGCGGTTTTTGAAATGGCATAGGTAATACGTCGCGCGACCGGACCCGGAAGATGTCCCAGAAGCTGCGCGGCCATTGCTGTTTCAAGTTTTGACAGCATGACAGCGGCGATTTCGGTGCTTTCCGCTTGAACCATCTCAGCCAACTTTTCGGGCGGGGTCTGGCGCAGGCGTTCCCATGGATCACCAACCTGACGCACACCTGCGACCTTGCGCAGGCGCGCTGCCGTTGTGGGTGCAATTTTCCCGTTCACCGCGTCCAGAGCCCCCGCAAGTCCATGCGGAAAAGACAGGCCGACGCTTTCCAAAGCCTCAGCAAACTCTTGTGCGACCGCGTCAAGTGTTACGCGGTCCACCAAGCCCATCTGGCCAAGTTGGTGGGTCAGCGTTTCCTGCAACGCATCCGGAAGCTCTTCCAGGGGTATATCCGCGCCATCGTTCAACAAAAGGCGCACGACGACCGCAGCCTTTTGCCTGTTGCTGAGCTTGCGTGGAACTACACGCGGCGTTTCGTGGTTTTGTTCGGGCAACGGGGCGTTTGCGCCCGATGCCACCTGTACCAAAGTATTCGCGTCCTGCATCTGCCTGCGGTGCCACTCTTTTGTTCCGCAGTCAGGTTAGCGAGAGTCGGGTAAAGAAAGACTGAACCTCAGTAGCTATATGTCAGGCCTGTGCGGATCGCTTCGCGCAGCGACGCTTCGGCCCATGTACCTTCGCCGCCGCGTGCTTTGATTTCACGCCACTGCTCGATCGCGAGGTCGGTTTTTCCTTCTGAAACAAAACCCTGTGCCATGTAGGACCGGGCCAGCAGGTTGTCCGGGTTCGCCTGAATCGCGTTGGTGTAGAAAGCATTCGCCAACTCTAGTTCGCCTATCTTACGGTAGGTGAAGCCCCAGTATGTCATCACGCGATCATCGTTCTGATCCATGACCTGCAGAATGCTTTGCGCATTCTCAAACTGCCCGTCATAAGCCAGTTCGCGAACGGCCTCATAAAGTTCGTCTTGGGTGAAGTTTGTTTTGTCAGGCTTGACGCAGCGACCGCGTTCTTTGTCAAAAACGCGTCCGAACAGGCATTTCTTGGTGGTGTTCGTCGGCTTGGGAGGGCTTGCGCTGTCCCCGCCTGCTGCGTGCAACGCAGGTGCGAATGCGAATGCCTGAAGGACAATAGCTGAAGCGAATACGATGCGCATTTTCCTACTCCGTTATCTGGGCCGTTCTAACCAAGCTAGCGCGTTCTGGCGAAAAGCTACCAGCAGTTCGCTCGCTTTTATTCACAAGTAGGAAAGATATTCTCAGCTATTCACAATTTTTGCGCAACTATGGCTATCGGCGTCCCAATAGGTGCCGGGCGCACAGGATTGCGTTTGCTTTGAATGGCCGCTGCAGGCCAACGCGGCGGAAGTTGTGCAAGAAAGTGCAAGTGCGCAAAGAAGGATGCGGATCATCTTTGGGTCTCCTATTCGGAAATACACCGACATGTTACCCGAAAATGAACGTTCTGGCAAAAAGAACGGCCCGGACCTGATCTTGAGGTCCGGGCCGTTTTCGCTGTTTGAATAGGCTTACTTATTCTCCAAAAACACGGGCGAAGATCGTATCGACGTGCTTTGTGTGGTAGCCGAGGTCGAATTTCTCTTCGATTTCATCAGTGCTCAGGGCGGCGGTAACGTCGGCATCCCCAAGAAGCTCGGTTTTGAAGTCCTTGCCTTCTTCCCAGACCTTCATCGCGTTGCGCTGTACCAGACGATAGGCGTCTTCGCGGCTGACGCCAGCTTGGGTCAGGGCAAGAAGCACGCGCTGGCTCATGACCAGACCACGGAACTTG
This sequence comes from Ruegeria sp. S263, assembly GCF_056780525.1. Taxonomy (NCBI): domain Bacteria; kingdom Pseudomonadati; phylum Pseudomonadota; class Alphaproteobacteria; order Rhodobacterales; family Roseobacteraceae; genus Ruegeria; species Ruegeria sp. S263. Next base: position 1,601,624 of record NZ_CM165558.1, read on the forward strand.
TTCATGTTGGCCAGCATGTTTTCCGGGTAGACGACCAGTTTGTCGACCACGCTGGTCAGGCGTGACAGGGCAAAGTCCAGCGTAACGGTGGCATCAGGGCCGATGTTGCGCTCGACCGAGCTGTGCGAGATATCACGCTCGTGCCAGAGGGCCACGTTTTCCATTGCGGGTACTACGGCCATACGAACCAGTCGGGCCAGACCAGTCAGGTTTTCGGTCAGAACCGGGTTGCGCTTGTGCGGCATCGCGGACGAGCCTTTTTGACCTTTCGAAAAGAACTCTTCGGCCTCCAGAACCTCGGTCCGCTGCATGTGGCGGACTTCGATGGCGATGTTTTCAATGCTGCTGGCGATGACGCCCAGCGTTGCAAAGAAGGCTGCGTGGCGGTCGCGGGGGATAACCTGCGTGCTGATCGGCTCGGGCACCAGACCCAGTTGATCGCAGACATGTTCTTCGACGCGCGGGTCGATATTGGCGAATGTACCGACCGCGCCACTGATCGCGCCGGTGGCGATTTCGGCACGCGCGTCGCGCATACGGGACAGGTTGCGGTCCATCTCGGCATAGAAGCGCGCAAAGGTCAGGCCCATAGTTGTGGGTTCGGCGTGGATGCCGTGGCTGCGGCCAATACGAACAGTTTCCTTATGCTCGTAAGCGCGGCGTTTCAGGGCAGCCAGCAGACCTTCGAGATCAGCGATCAGGATATCTGCCGCGCGGGTAAGCTGTACGTTGAAGCAGGTGTCCAGCACATCCGAAGACGTCATGCCCTGATGCACAAAGCGGGCCTCTTCGCTGCCCACATGCTCGGCCAGGTGGGTCAGGAATGCGATGACGTCGTGCTTGGTGACGGCCTCGATCTCGTCAATGCGGGCCACGTCGAATTCCACGTCCTTGGCTTTCCACACAGCATCGGCGTTTTCGCGCGGGATCACGCCCAGATCGGCCATGGCTTCGCAGGCATGGGCTTCGATTTCGTACCAGATGCGGAACTTGGTCTCGGGCGACCAGATGGCGACCATCTCGGGGCGGGAATAGCGGGGAATCATTGGCGGCAGCACCTTTTTGTGATTGGGATTAGGCGTTGGCGCGGGGTTTAGCCGTGCAGGTCTGTGGGAACAAGGTACGAGTGCAGGTATGAGACGGTTTGCCCTGATTTTGTTGCTCTGGCCTAGTATTTTGGCCGCAGAGGAGTTCCGCGCGCTGACTGGAGATGAGATTCTGGAGGCTTTGACCGGCCATAAGCTTGGCTACGGCAAAGGCATCTGGCAGACATTCGACGCATCTGGGGTGACAAACTACTTCTCAGGCGGTCCAAGCGCGGGGCGTTGGGTTGTGCGGGGGGACCAATACTGCTCGGTCTGGCCCCCGTCAGAGCTTTGGGCCTGTTATGACGTGCACCGTTCGGGGCATATCATTCGGTTTGTCGACAGCAATGGCGAGCTAACAGACGGAACTTACGCTAAATGACCTTGCCGCAAAGCCTTTCGGACTTTGAGGGCCGCTGGAGCCTGACCCGTGTCATTCGCGATGCCAGGGCAGGGCACGTCGTGCGCGCAGACGGAACAGCGATCCTGAGCCGGTCTGACGATGGGCTGGTCTATGATGAAGACGTTTCTTTGCGCCTTCCGGGGCAACCAGCTATGAAGGGAACGCGTCGCTATCTTTGGCGTGATGGCGGCGATGGTATCGCCGTGCATTTCGACGACGGCCGCTTTTTCCACACGCTAAAGCTAGGAAAGACGTTTGCGTCGGATCACCATGACTGCCCGCCGGACAGCTATGATGCAGAGTACGATTTTTCGAACTGGCCGCATTGGAAGGTGCGGTGGATCGTGTCCGGACCTCGGAAATCCTATGAAATGGACATGGAATTTATGCTGCGGTAGCGTAATCATCTTGCAGAATTAGCTACGACAGGGCATTGCTGTCGCAGAATTTCGGTCCGAATTGGGAGAAGTGAAGATGAATGCAAATGTTCTGGCCAACGCGATTGGTCCGCGCGAGGGAACAGCGCTGCGTGTCAAGCAGGTTGTTCTGGTTGCGCTGGGCATCGTTGCCCTGGCCGTTGCTGCGAAGATCAAAGTACCGATGTGGCCTGTGCCGATCACGATGGGTACCTTTGCTGTTTTGACCATCGGCACCGCCTATGGCGCCCGTTTGGGTCTGGTGACGATGCTGGGTTACCTGCTGGTTGGGGCGCTGGGCTTTGACGTTTTCGCTGGGTCTTCGGCTGAAAAATTTGGCCTGACTTACATGATGGGTGGCACTGGCGGCTATCTGGTGGGTTACCTGATGGCGACCGTCCTGCTGGGCGCTCTGGCTGCGCGCGGCTGGGACCGTTCGGTTGGCAAGCTGGCGCTGGCACTGGTTCTGGCCAACGTCCTGATCTATGTCCCCGGCCTGCTGTGGCTGGGTCAGCTTTATGGCTGGGACAAGCCAATCCTGGAATGGGGTCTGACACCGTTCCTGGTGGGTGACGCGATCAAGCTGGCTTTGGCTGCGCTGTTGATCCCTGGCCTGTGGAAGCTGGTCGGCGACGCCCGCACCTGATCCACGGCATATTCGCAATGAATGAACCCGCGCCGGGAAGACCCGGCGCGGGTTTTTTGTTGCATTCAGATACTGGACAAGTCGCACCGCCACAGTTCAGTTTAAATTGACTGAAACAAAAGGTTTTTGAGACATGCATATTCGATTGGCTGCCGTCTTGCCCACGTGCGCGGCATTGCTGTTGGGCGGTGCTCCGGCTGTTGCGGATACTCCGATCACTTACACAGACCAAGGGCGTGCCCTGTTCAGCTTTGCAGTCCCTGATTTCTGGGCGGTCCGTACCGGCGGCCCGCGCGAGATTGAGGATACCGAACTGGGCGACCCGCGCGCCGTTGCGCGCGTGATTGGCGTTCGCCCCGTGACCGATGACGGCGCGTGGATGGGGTTTGTTTCGCCTGCCGGTGTCGCCTCAATCAACGGAGGGCTTCGTTACCTGCAGGATATAGACAAGTTCCTTGTAAAAGACCCCGACGTTTCCGAGACCGTCACTACGCAGATCGGTGGTTTGCCTGCCCGAGTGATCCGAGGGACAGGCACGCGCGAGGGGCGTGGCGTGAACTTTACCGCTACCGTGATTGACCTGCCGCGCGACCGTGTCGCGGTGATCATAGCCGTACTGCGCGACGGCGCTGATCCGGCCTATGTGGACGATCTGAACGCTGTGTTCGCATCGTTCCGGTCCGCGCAGTAGGGAGGCTCCGATGACACATAAACTGTTGAAACGGTCTATTCTGGCGCTAGGTCTTGGTGCTGCAAGTTTTACCTTGTCGGCTTGTGATGGCGTGACGGTCGGGGTTGGGTACGGGTACGATCCGTTCTACGACTCGATGCTGTGGAACGACTATTATCACGACGTGGACATCGACATTGACGTAGACCGCCCAGGTCGTCCACGTCCGCCCGTGGCCAAACCACCAGCGCGTCCCAAACCGCCCGTGGCCAAGCCGCCCGCACGCCCCAGACCTCCCGTGGCCAAACCACCGGCGCGTCCGCGCCCGCCGGTCGCGCGCCCACCTGCGGCGCGACCGCCAATTCACCGTCCGGCCCCGCGGCGCTGAGTTCGTCAGGTCAGGAGCTCGGTTGTGATCTGAGCTGAGCCCTCAAGTGTCCTGTGTACAGGGCACTTGTCGGCAATCTCTAGCAGGCGCGCGCGTTGGGTTTCGTCAAGCGGACCTTCCAGACGGATTTTCCGCCGAAACAGGTCGACTTTGCCGTCACTGACCAGACCAGCGTCCTGTGCGTGAACCTTGTCGTGGCAGACGTCTACAGTGATGCCGGTCAGCGGCCAGCCCTTGCGCCGCGCATACATGCGGATCGTCATCGAGGTGCAGGCCCCTAACCCTGACGACACAAAGCCGTAGGGCGACATGCCCTGATCGGTGCCTCCGTACGAGGCGGGCTCGTCGGCTACGGCGTGATGCCGGGGGCCGGACTGGATATCCTGCAGAAACCCCGCAGGATCAGCCTCGGTCACGCGCACGACACCTTCGGGCGCGCCCGGCGGAGGGGCTGGCGGACACAGAGGAACATAACGTGTGACCCATGCCGCGATTACGTCAGCGGCATATTCAGCATCCGCTGCTCGTGTGATCAGGTGATCCGCATCGTCCAGCGTCACAAAGCTTTTGGGATGTTTGGCTGCTAGAAAGATCGTGCTGGCGTTGTCTACACTGACCGTTTCATCCAACGGGGCGTGCAAAACCAAAAGCGCGGCTTTCAGATTAGCAATGGCAGGTGTCAAAGCGGATTCCGAGATGTCGTCTACGAAGGCTTTGCCAATACGGAAAGGGCGCCCGCCCAGCGTGACCTCGGCAGAGCCTTGCTGTTGAATCTCGGGTAGGGCGTTTTCAAAGTGGTGCGACACATGCCCCGGATCGGCCGGGGCACCCAGCGTTGCTATGGCTTTCACGGTGGGAATGCCCGCACGCGCGCGCAATACGGCTGCGCCCCCCAACGAATGACCAATCAACAACGACGGAGCCATGTTGCGCCCGGCCAGATACTGGGCTGCGGCGACCAGGTCCTCGACATTCGACGTGAAAGTGGTGTTTGCAAACTCGCCTTCCGAATGGCCAAGGCCGGTAAAGTCGAAACGCAGAACGGCAATACCCATACCCGCCAAGCGCGCCGCAATCCGGCGGGCCGCAGGAATATCCTTGGAACAGGTAAAACAATGCGCGAACAAGGCTGTTGCCAGAACTGGTCCGTCCGGAAGATCAAGGCGAGCCGCCAACTGATTGCCGTCGTGACCGGCGAATGTGATGCGTTCCGTAGGCATGGCGGCTCCTTACACTTCTTGATGCCGTCAATATTGTGGTCAACAAGTGGGCTGCTCAACCCCTATGTAGGAAGCGTCACGGGAAGGTGAGCCGACAGTGGGAGGTCGGGGACGCCTGATGTTGGGGAGTAAATTAAAGTATCAATGTTTGTGATGTTGACGCAAATAAATATTCGTTTTTAGAATTGATCTCTCACCCTCATCTTTTGCCTGTCATTAGTTTGCAGCCAAGGAGGGTATCATGGCGCATATCATCACAGCATCACGCGGATTTGCCCCGCGTCCTAACATTCTGATCGCGATTGTCCTGACCGGGATTATCGGCTTCGCTGCCGGCCAGTATTCGTCGCAACCTTTGGTGACCCCGTCGGTTGGCACGGAAGTCGAAGACTGGCACGGCAATGTGCGGCGTTCAAACTGGCCCGGCTAAGGGGTCAGCTTTGTCCCATCAGCATTGGATCGAACGGGTAGGTGGTGAGGTTTTCGTACCCATCCTCGGTGATCAAAACCTGATCTTCGAGTTTGATTGAAAAGTCACCACCAACCTCTCCGACTGCGGCTTCGACGCAAAGCACCATGCCGGGTTCCAGTGGGTAATCATAAGCGCCTTCCACCGCCTTGTCCGGGTAAGCAACCAGCGGCCATTCATCACACAGTCCGACCCCGTGCATCAGGCAGCCATATTTCTGAGCCTGAAATTTGTCGTCCAACCTGTGGGTGTTGGCGGTCAGGTCGGGGATCATCACGCCGGGTTTCAGCATCTCCATGTTGGTCATGATGTGCTCGTGCGCGTGCTGCATGGCATAGACCATATCGGCCCGAGGTTTCTTGTCCCCAACCCACCAAGTGCGCGAGATGTCGATGCAGATGCCGTAAGATCCAATCAGGTCGGTATCAAAGGCGATGATTTCGTTCTTTTGCGTGATCCGAGGCCCGCATTCCTGAAACCACGGGTTCGTGCGTTGCCCCGAGGCCAACAGGCGGGTTTCAATCCATTCACCGCCACGTCGGATGTTTTCCGCGTGCAGAACGGCCCAAATGTCATCCTCGGACGTCTTTCCATCGCCCACATTGGCGCGGGCGAATTTCTCCATCTCGGCCACGGCGGCTTGGCAGGCATGGTTGGCGCAGCGCATGGCCAGTATTTCATCAGGGCCTTTGATCGCGCGGGTTTTCTCGGTGACCTCTTCGCCCTCCGTGATCTCGAACCCTTGTGCCTCAAGCGCGCGCAGGCCGTGCAGCATGATCTTGTCGACTGCCAGCCGCTTGTTGCCGCCGCCATGCTCTTCGATCAACACGCGTACTTCGTTTGAAAACACATCTGCTGCGATATCAACCTTGTCGCCTCGGTCGAAGTAGAACAGATCGGCACCGGATCGTTGCTCGCGCACCAGCGGGTTGAACGTCGAAAGGAACGGTGAATTTTTGTAGTCCCAGATCACCATGTAGCCATCGGCGCACAGCAGAACCGCGCGGAACGGGTTATGGGTGTTCCAAAGTTGCATGTTCGTGCTGTCGGTCGCATAGCGGATGTTGAGGGGGTCAAACATCAGCAAACCGCCATACCCCCGGTCCACGATTGCTTGCGTCAAACGTTTCCACCGAAACTCTCGCATCTGGCTCAGATTGGGTAGGCTCAGGCCCGCTGCCTCCCACTCGGCGAAGGCGAGTTGGGTGGGGCCGATCTCGATCCGGTCCAAATCGTTCGGGGTGCCGTCCCCAAGAGTGGCTCCTTTTGTCGGGTCGATCTTGCGGTTGTCCCGATAGTGTTCGTTCATGTTGGGCCTCCCTGCTTGTTCGTAAACCGTGGAGAAACATTACTGTCTAGTCTGGAAAAAATGCGACGACCTGTTCGTCGCTTTTTGACCGACAGGGAGGGCTTCTGGTGATAGGTGAATCTCATGACGATCATACTGCAAAACTCGATCCCTTATGACCCGCTGACCCCCCGGCCTTTGCCGGGCATTCAGCCAACGTCGCTGGACACTTGGCTGCACCGCGATGACGCCTTTGCCGCCCAGATGCAGCACCGGGAAGCCCTGCTAAGGGAAAGGCGCGACGATGTTCTGGCGCTGGATACTTTCGCCGAACCCGCAGCGCAGGAGGTTCTGGACCTCGTGCTGCAACACGCCTATCCGGGGTGTTCGGATCACGTCGTTAGACCGGATGGCAAAGAGGTGTCGGTCGACCATAAAAATCCGATGGATACTTTGTGCCGCCTGGTTCAAGAGGACATCTGCATTCTGCAAAAACATGGGGATGAGCATGTACTGACAGGTGCAATTCTGTGTTTTCCTGCCAGTTGGCGCTTGTCCGAAAAGTTCATGCGCCCCTTGGTCGATATCCACGTGCCGGTTGCGAGTTATGACGAGAATATCGCGCGTCGTGTCCAGCGTTTGTTCGACGGGATTCAACCTGACCGTCCGCTCTGGCGGTTCAATGCGTTGTGGTATGAGGATGCCGAGCTGCACCAACCCCGAAGTGAAAACGCACGGCGCGAAACAACGACGCCCGGCGACGCCCGGTATTTACGCAGTGAACGGCAAACCCTATTGCGACTGCCCAAGACCCGAGCGGTGGTGTTTTCAATTCATACCTATGTTCTGGAGGCAAGCAGCCTGCCAAAAATGGAAAACCCCGCCTGATGGCGGGGCCTCCTAGGAGGGTCTTTGGAGTGTGAACTACATGCCCAAGGCGCTGGCAACGCCGGCGAACGCACCGCTTGTGCTGAGAGCGGATATCGCGACCGTATAGGCAAGTACCTGCGTGTTCAGACGAAAGTCTTCGCCCCTGATCAGGTTCACAGCGGCCATGGACGCCGCAATCGGGACCGACACACTAGCCACGGCACCCGTGAGACCCCAGCTTGTAAGCCGGAGGATATCACTGGGTTGGTCGTGGTCGAGGGGGGGCGTGTCGTCCCGATCTGATGACTGCTCGGTTGTTTCTGTTTCTGTCCGAAAAGCGATGCTGAGCAACTGCTCATCCGACAACTGGATCGGCCGGGCTGCTGGTTTCAGCGCCGTTTTTTGTGGCTCGTCCAGGACTTCTTCATTAATTTTCTGCCCTGCGAACGGGCCGGAAACTGCCTCGAAAATCTGTTTTCTATTCCGCTTTTTTGCGGGCGGTAGAGTGTCAAAGGCACTTAGGAACTGTTCGATTGTCAGTACGGTATTGGGCGTTAGCCATTCAACCCGCTGGGTCGCACAAATGTCGACCATACGGTACAGGATCACAACCAGCATAAGCTCGGAGATCTCACTGTCGTCCAACAGGGCGGATACCGGGCTGATCGTGATTGTAAGCCGGTTTTCAGGCAGCGTTACAGCGGGTCTTTCAATGGTTTTCAAACCCGCCGCACGATCCATACGTTCAAAGCGGTCTTCGGTCTGAACAACCTGTGTGTCCAAAGTCATGCGCACGAGGTACTGGCTGGATACGATACTGGCCTCGGTCGTGTCCCGAACGGTCTTGCGCTCGATCAGATGACCGTAGTCTTCCAGCGTGGCCGCGACGATTGCTGCGAACCGCTCGATCGCGCCATCGGTATTACCGTTGAATTGCAGACCGCCATGGTAGCTGTGCTTCGGTGTCACTGCTTTTTCCTTTGTCGCATCCCGTAGTGCAAACAAATTTACCAAGCGATATTGGGCAGATTTAGGCGAAAATGGAAAAAAATCAGAAAACGCCAAGATTGATTACGCTCTGGAAACCTAGGCATTTTAGGGGCCTTTTAATGTATATGGCAGCAATGTGGCGGAATTGAGGAGGTCTGGCTTGAAATTGTGGCGCCCTCAGCCGTCGATTCGGGCGGCCATGATCGCAATAGATTGCTGATACACAGTGGCCGCGTTCCACTGTTGAATGACGGCAAAATTAGGTTGTCCGGGCTGATAGCCCCGGCCAGGTTTCCAACCCTTCTTGCGCAAAAAATTGGCGGTTGAGGCCAATGCGTCAGTCATATTGTAGAAATCGACCTTGCCGTCGCCTGTGGCGTCGACCCCATATGTCAGAGCGTTACCGGGCAGGAACTGCGTGTGCCCCAATTCGCCATGTTTCGCCCCCTGTGTCGCTGTCGTAATGCTGCCTTGATCGACCAGTTTAAGGGCGCCGATGGCATGAGGGACAAAGAACTCGGATCGGCGACAATCATAGGCAAGCGTCGTTATTGCTGACACTACCTGACTGTCCCCCATAAAGTTGCCAAAGCCGGTTTCCATACCGTGGATCGCGATCAGTACACCCGCCGGCACCCCGTATTGCCGCTCAAGAGCTGCATAAAACTGTGGGTTGCGGGCTTTGCGTTTGCGGCCTTGTGCGACGATCGCATTTGCGCCGCGCACCTGCATGAACTTGTCCAGCGAGTACTTGAAGCTCTTTTGGTTGCGATCAGCAGCGATAGTGCGCGTTGCGTAAGTTGTCTGGGATAAGGCTTGCAGCCCCCGCTTTTTCACTCCGGCGCGTTTGGCTGTCCGGGCAAAGTCGGACTTCCACGCCTCAAAACCTGCGCCGGTATTTCCGCAGGGCGCTGCCGCGCCAATCGTTGGAAGCGACATGGCAAGGATGAAGGCTAATCGAAGCACGGTCAAAATCCGGTCGGCTGAAATACTGTATCCAAGCCTATGCCGTATTCCCCGATGCGCAAAGAAGTTTAATACAGGTCCAGTTCGCCTGTTCCCTTCAGGCTTTCAAACCACTCATCAGGCGTTTTGTTGATTTTGGCATGTTTGACCATCATCGCGTTCATGTTTGGCAGATCCGACGAGTCCGGCCAAGCGTCCGGCTGCCAGATGCCTGATCGGATGACGCATTTGGGGCAATGGGCAAAAACGGTCTGAACCTGAATCAGCAGGGCGAGTTTGGGAGGGTGATCCTGCACCGCCATTTTACGTAGCAACGCAGGGTCCGCGCAAATACGGGCTGCGCCGCGGATACGCAGTGTCTCCATCTTGCCAGGAATAAACAAAATCAGGCTGACGCGGGGGTCTTTCAGAACATTGTGAAACGTATCCACGCGTTTGTTGCCGGGGCGGTCGGGAATTGCGATCAAACTGTCCGACAACACGTGAACAAAACCTGCCGGATCGCCGCGCGGTGAAACATCCAAATGTCCGTCGGGGTTGGCCGAGGCGATCACGCAGAAGGAAGACTTGGCGATAAAGTCACGGCACATCTGATCCAGCGCAGGCAGCTCTTTGGCGATAACCTGAGGCAGAGGAGCGCCGGTTATCTGCTCTAACTCTTCGGTGGTGGTCACGAAGTCTAAAAATTCAGTGTCCATGCGATCTTCTCCTGTCGTCCCAGTTTGGAAGATCGCCCCAAATGAAACAAGGGCGCCCGAACGGACGCCCTTGTAGATGTAAACCCAGTCCGGATCAGCAGCTATAGTACATACCGTATTCTACCGGGTGCGGGGTGTGCTCGTAGGTTTCGACCTCTTCCATCTTCAGTGCGATGTAGCCGTCGATCTGGTCTTTGGTGAACACGTCGCCCTGCAGCAGGAAGTCGTGATCGGATGCCAGAGCTTCCAGAGCCTCACGCAGCGAACCGCAAACGGTCGGGATGTCGGCCAGTTCTTCGGCAGGCAGATCGTACAGGTTCTTGTCCATGGCTTCGCCCGGATCGATCTTATTCTTGATGCCGTCCAGACCAGCCATCAGCAGCGCAGCAAACGCCAGGTAGGGATTCGCGGCTGGGTCAGGGAAGCGGGCCTCAACGCGCTTGGCTTTCGGGCTTTCGGTCCACGGAATACGGACACAACCCGAACGGTTACGGGCCGAGTAGGCGCGCAGAACGGGGGCCTCAAAGCCCGGGATCAGACGCTTGTAGCTGTTGGTCGACGGGTTGGTGAAGGCGTTCAGCGTCTTCGCGTGCTTCAGGATGCCGCCGATGAAGTAGATCGCTTCGTCTGACAGGTCGGCATATTTGTCGCCAGCGAACAGCGGTTTGCCGTCTTTCCAGATCGACATGTTCACGTGCATACCGGTGCCGTTGTCCCCTGCGATCGGCTTCGGCATGAAGGTGGCCGATTTGCCGTAGGCATGTGCAACGTTGTGGATGACGTATTTGTACTTCTGCAGCTCGTCGGCCTGTTTGGTCAGGCTGTCAAAGATCAGGCCCAGTTCGTGCTGACAGGACGCAACCTCGTGGTGGTGCTTGTCGACTTTCATGCCCAGACGTTTCATGGTCGACAGCATTTCCGAACGCAGATCCTGCGCTTCGTCAACCGGGTTCACCGGGAAGTAGCCACCCTTGACGCCCGGACGGTGGCCCATGTTGCCCATCTCGTACTCGGTGTCGGTGTTCCACGACGCGTCGGTTGCATCAACTTCGTAGGATACCTTGTTGATGCTGTTCGAGAAACGGACGTCGTCAAACAGGAAGAATTCAGCTTCGGGGCCCATGTAAGCCACATCGCCGATACCCGAAGATTTCAGGTAAGCTTCGGCTTTCTGGGCGGTGCCGCGCGGGTCACGCTCATAGGCTTCGCCGGTGTCGGGCTCAACAATCGAGCAGTGCAGGCAGATGGTCTTTTCCGCGTAGAACGGATCGACATAGGCGCTTTCCGTGTCGGGCATCAGTTTCATGTCTGATGCTTCGATCGACTTCCAGCCAGCGATCGACGAACCGTCGAACATGAAGCCTTCTTCCAGGAAGTCTTCGTCAACCTGATCGGACATGATGGTGACGTGCTGAAGCTTGCCGCGCGGGTCGGTAAAGCGGATGTCGACGTATTCTGCGTCTTCATCACGGATCAGCTGAAGAACTGCGTCCTTGCTCATACTTTCTATTCCTCTGATTTGAGTGCGTTCGATTACAGTGCTTCCGAGCCGGTCTCACCGGTCCGAATGCGAATGGCTTGTTCAACGGGCGAGACAAAGATCTTGCCGTCGCCGATCTTGTCGGTCTTAGCGGCTGAGACGATGGCGTCGATGGCAGCATCGACCTGATCGTCGTCCAAAACGACTTCGACCTTCACCTTGGGCAGAAAGTCGACCACATATTCCGCACCGCGATACAGTTCGGTGTGGCCTTTCTGACGACCAAACCCTTTCACCTCGATCACGCTGAGGCCCTGGACGCCGACGTCCTGCAAGGCCTCTTTCACTTCATCGAGTTTGAACGGTTTGATGATCGCTTCGATCTTCTTCATCCCGGGCTCCCTTTAACTCTTGTCAGACTGGGACTGACCACGTCTAAGATCGGTCGGCAATCTGATTGCGTAATTGCCCCTGTTTGGGTGAAGAGAAAATAGTGCGCCGGTTAAATTTTGATCGACTTGCACAAAAAGTAATCAGTATTGAATCGACTGGGGGATTGAGATGACGGAATTACTGACCGCCGCGCAGATGAGGGCCATTGAACAGGCAGCAATTGAGTCTGGTGAAGTCACCGGGCTGGAGTTGATGGAGCGCGCCGGGCAGGGTGTTTTCGAGGCAATTTTCGAGGAATGGCCGGAGTTGGACAGGCGAGGGGCCAGCCCCTCGCGCTCCCCGGGATATTTGGGGCCAGATGAAGAGGATCCGCTGCGCGCTGTGGTGCTGTGCGGGCCGGGAAATAACGGCGGTGACGGGTTTGTCGTGGCGCGGCTGTTGCATGGGCTGGGGTGGCAGGTTGAGGTGTTTTTGTATGGGGACGCCGAGAAGCTGCCGCCGGATGCAAAGAAGAATTTTGCAAATTGGTCAGCCTCCAACGTCGTTCATGATTGGGATGATGAAGAAATCGAGGACATTTTGGATGAGCAAGAGCATGACCTAGTTGTCGATGCGTTGTTTGGGACAGGAATAACCAGATCAATGCCGGATGATACATATCGAACATGGAATGGGTTCGTTCCAACGGTCACCGGTACTCATCCACAAGATCGCAGGCCGAAATATGTAGCAGTGGACTGCCCTAGCGGGCTGTGTTGCGATTCCGGAATGAATTTCGGCGCTCTGCCAACGGATTTGACCGTTTCGTTTCACTCTCCAAAACTGGGACTTTTCTTGATGGGAGATGGTCATTATGGCGGAGGACCGGGGCTTTCGGGTAAACTTGTGATTTCCGATATCGGCCTAAAGCCCGCCTATGCCAAGAGTATTGTTCAGTTGGCGCCTGATCCTGCAAGTAGGGGATTCCACGGCAAGTGGACTGGACAGCACAAATACACCCACGGTCACGCCCTTATCCTCTCAGGTGGTCCAGCCAAGACTGGCGCGGCGCGGCTTGCTGCGCGGGGGGCTTTGCGGATTGGAGCGGGGTTGGTGACGCTGGGTGTTCCTCCGGGTGCTCAGATGGAAGTGGCGGCGCAGGTGACGGCGATCATGTTGCTGCGGGTCGAAGGGGCGGACGGATTGTCCGATGTGCTGAGGGATGAACGTCTGAATGCCCTGTGTCTTGGTCCCGGTATAGGGGTTGAGCGAGCGCGGGAATTGGTGCCGGTTGCGCTTGAGGCAAGGCGGGGAACGGTGCTGGATGCCGACGCGCTGACGGCTTTTGCGGATGATCCGGCGGCCTTGTTTACCCTTCTGCATGAAAATTGCGTTTTGACCCCGCATGGGGGAGAGTTCGCGCGGCTGTTCCCGGATATTGTCGAGAAACTGTCAGCCACCCCGACCACAGGCCCGGCCTATTCCAAAGTAGAGGCCACCCGCGAAGCCGCCGAAAGGGCGGGATGTGTCGTGTTGTTCAAAGGGCCGGATACAGTCATTGCTGCTCCGGACGGGAGGTGCTCGATCAACGGGGCATTCTATGAGCGCGCGGCGCCCTGGCTGGCGACGGCAGGGTCGGGGGATGTGCTGGCAGGGTTCATCGCAGGGCTTTTGGCGCGGGGATTTGACCCGATGCAGGCAGCGGAATTTGCCGCCTGGTTGCATGTTGAATGCGCGCTGACATTCGGTCCCGGGCTGATTGCAGAGGATTTGTCCGAACAATTGCCTTGCGTTTTTAAAAAAATGAATATGTGATTGTTTCGGCGGTATTTGGCCGAGCGTAATCAATCTCGGCGGCTATTGGCTTACCGAAGCATTGCGGATCAGCAGCGAATGTTTGCAACACGCGTGGCTGGGCGGCACTCTTTAAGCGTAGGGAGGGAATAAACGAAACACCTTTTGAGATTTTAAATAATATTAATATTACAAGCGTTTGGTTACAGCGGTTGCGCTCGACTTACGCGACTTGATCGGAATGGCTGGATGCTTGTTAAAAAATGGGGATTGGTGCGCGATTGGGCAGTGCCGGAAACCGGAATTTTTTCATGGTGAGTGAAATGACCCAGAGAATTGTGCTTAGTTCAGTGGCAACTGTTTTGGCGGCGTCTGCAGCAGCGCCTGCTGTGGCAGAGCTTAAGTATGAAAATAACAGTGGTGGATATGTCGAGTTATACGGGCAATTCCACCCGGTGATTGTCTCTGTTGACGATGGCGAGGAAACGGAAACGCGCTTGCTTGACAACGATCTGTCGAACAGCCGTGTCGGACTGCGTCTGATGCAACCCTATGGCAGCAACGAGTTTACGTTCTGGTTCGAAACCGGCCTTGGCCTGCCCAGCACAGGTTCGGCCAACCAGGATGGAACCAACAACGATGGTTGGTCACGAGAAGATCTGCGCCACGTGGATTTTGCGCTGCGGGGAAGCTATGGAAAATTCTCGGCAGGACAGGGCAGCATGGCGTCGGACGGCGCTGCCGAAGTTGATCTGTCTTATGTCGGTACGACGCTCTATTCGTTCACAAACGATGAAAACGGGGCGTTCTTCTACAGGCAGCCTGACGGTCTGCTGAGTGCGATCACGGTTGGCGATTCGGCCAGCAACTTCGACGGTGGTCGCAGGGGAAGAATTCGCTATGACACCCCGGATTTCAACGGTTTTTCTGCGGCCATCGCATACGGCCAGAATATCCTGTCCGACAGCGATGATGATGACTATTACGATATCGCGGTTTCATACGGGAACACCTTTGCCAACGGGGTAGAGTTCGCCGCAAGCATTGCTTACGCGGTACGTGATTTCGATGACAGTTCCGGAGAGCGGAAGGACACGATCGGGTCGGCCTCTGTTCTGTTGCCCAGCGGATTTAGCTTTACGGCGGCCTTGGGTACACGTGATGACACAGCCGCAGGCGCAAGCGACCCCGATTACTGGTATGCCAAGGTTGCCTATGAAGACGACTGGATTTCGTGGGGGCAAACCGGGATCGGCATCGACTATTTCGACGGTTCTGACTTCAATAATGAAGGGTCCAGCACCAAGTCCTGGGGGATCGCGGTCGTTCAGCGGATCGACAGCATCAATACCGATGCTTACCTGAAATATCGCAGCCATGATTTCGATGGAACTGTGGATTTTGACAACAACGAAGCCTGGGCCTTGGGTGCGCGCTGGCGCTTCTGATCTGTTGTAAAACGGCCTGAAACGTCCCGGCGCATTTCGGGGCGTTTTTTTGCCCTTTTCGGCGGTAAAACAAGGTTGATCCCGGCTTTGCCTCTTGCACGCGGGCTACAGGACAAATAGAAGGCGTCAAATTTGCCCGGCGCGCCGTTTTGCGCGCCCCGAATCCTATGGGGACTACCATAATGCAGGTTACCGAGACGCTGAACGAAGGTCTGAAACGCGGCTACAACATCGTCGTATCCGCCGCTGAGCTGGATGAAAAGGTCAACGAAAAGCTGACCGAGGCGCAGCCGGAAGTCGAAATGAAAGGCTTCCGTAAAGGCAAGGTGCCGATGGCGCTGCTGAAAAAGCAGTTTGGTCAGCGCCTGCTGGGCGAAGCGATGCAGGAAAGCATCGACGGTGCGATGAACAAGCACTTTGAAGACAGCGGTGATCGTCCTGCGCTGCAGCCCGAGGTCAAGATGACCAACGAGGACTGGAAAGAAGGCGACGACGTCCATGTCGAGATGTCTTATGAGGCGCTGCCTGCGATCCCCGAAGTTGACCTGAAATCGGTTGAACTGGAAAAGCTGGTCGTAAAAGCCGACGACGCGGCCATCGAAGAAGCACTGAACAATCTGGCCGAAACCGCGCAAGACTTTAAAGCGCGCCGTAAGGGTTCAAAAGCCAAGGATGGCGATCAGGTCGTGATCGACTTTGTCGGCAAAGTGGACGGCGAAGAATTCGAAGGTGGCTCGGCCGAAGATTACCCGCTGGTTCTGGGTTCCAACAGCTTCATCCCCGGTTTTGAAGAGCAACTGGTTGGTGTGAAAGCCGAGGAAGAAAAAGACGTCAACGTCACTTTCCCCGAAGAATATGGTGCCGAGCATCTGGCGGGCAAAGAGGCTGTCTTTACCTGCACTGTGAAAGAAGTGAAAGAGCCTGTCGCAGCCGAAGTAAACGACGAGCTGGCCACTAAGTTCGGTGCCGAAGATCTGGAAGCCCTGAAGGGACAGATCGCCGAGCGTCTGGAAGCTGAATATGCGGGTGCTTCGCGCGCGGTGATGAAACGTGCGCTGCTGGACGTGCTGGACGAGAAGGTTTCGTTCGACCTGCCACCGTCGCTGGTGGAAGCCGAAGCTAAACAGATCGCGCATCAGCTTTGGCATGAGGAAAACCCGGACGTGGAAGGCCACGACCATGGTGAGATCGAGCCTACAGACGAGCACAACAAGCTGGCTGAACGTCGCGTACGTCTGGGCCTGCTGCTGGCGGAACTGGGCCAGAAAGCCGAGGTTGAGGTGACTGATGCCGAAATGACTCAGGCGATCATGAACCAGGCACGTCAGTACCCGGGTCAGGAACGTCAGTTCTTTGAATTCGTTCAGCAGAACGCCCAGATGCAGCAGCAACTGCGCGCGCCGATCTTCGAAGACAAAGTCATCGACTATATTGTCGAGCTGGCTCAGGTGGCTGACAAAGAAGTCAGCAAAGACGACCTGCAAAAAGCTGTAGAGGCTTTGGAAGAGGAATAAGCCTTTTCCGCCCATCTTGGGTGGGCAAAGAAAAACGCGGAGCCGTCTGGTAATGACGGCTCCGCTTGAGTGGCTTTAGTTGAATGAGGTAAGGGGGTTAGGCCTCATAAGCTAAAGCACGGGGGGTATTCAGCAGAGCGATCTTTTGCTCTGGCGTGAAACTCGCGGACAGCGTTTCAATCAATTGCAGAACGGATTTGACCTCTGCTTTGGTTGTGGCGGCTTTCATCTGTTCCACAAAATATTTTTCCAATTGGGTCAGTGGCTTGCGGTCGAAGTTTGCAACCTGCTTTGGCTTGATTTTCGTTCCGGCGAACAGATCCAGCGCAGCCTCGTCGCTTAGAAAGACATCATGTTTGATACCCGCGTAGTCCCGAATTCCTGAAATCCGCTCTTCGGAGCAATCCATCAACGCCGCCATTGCGACCACTTTGCCCATCGGCTTGGCAGTGCCAACATAGTCGTATGGTGCGTTGCCGGACCGTTGCAGAACCCGGTTCATGACGGGATCAATCACGGCAACAGAGTCCAATACCCCCGCGGCCATCGCATATTCGAAAGAGCCGATCATGACTTCGCTGGTGACATATGAAACGGTGTTCTTGCCACGACCATGCGATAACTTTTTGGTGTCGACGCAAAACCGGGTGGCTTCCCAGACCTGCGCGCTGCGGATCGGAGGTTCACCGTCCAAAATCGAATGAAACACATCGGACAGCATGTGTGGCCCCGTGGTCTGCAACAGCCGCATGCAGCCAACGACATCCCCATCGTCGTTGATGCTGACAACATGTGCAGGGTGCAAGTCGTCGAACTGATCGCGTTCGCGCCCGTTTACAATGTTTACATCCCATCCCAACCGGTCGCCGAATACACGCGCCCGCAATTGGTACATTTCATCAAGGACATCTTTGAATTTATGTTGGTTGATACCATCAATTACGATGATCATATCCATCCCCCTACAGTCTGGTTACCGTGGAGGCAAAATTAACCATGTTCGAATCTTAGGCTATTGGGGGTATCCCGTAGGGTTTTGTGGTTTTGTTAACCAGGAGCTATCAAACCAAGACCAATTGCGCGCCCAATCGCCTGCGGAGTCGTCAAGGCCCCAAGCTTTTCCCGACCAGACCGCATGTGTACTTCAACGGTACGATGCGAAATTGAAAGGATGTCGCCGATGTCCTGCTGAGACTTACCTTCCGCGACCCACTGCAGGATTTCTTTTTCCCGCGTCGACAAGGCGGGCAGGTATAGCGCTTTGGCCAACAGGCCGGATTGCATGACCGTGTCATGGGCTTGCACCGCGGCCAGTTGCAAATCGCCCATGATATGTCTTTTCAGCCTTTCCCACTCGTCATCCGAGCAGTCCCGGGTAACATTTAGCAGCCCACAATCGCCGTAAGGCCCCCGCACCGGCACCGTTAATCCGCGGGACGTAATCCCGAAATCATGCGCGTCGCGAAATACGGTGTGGAATTTTTCGTCGTGATGGAACCGGCTCCAATCCACAGGTGCGATGCTGAGGAGAGATTGATGCAGTGTGGGGTCAAAATGGTGAAAACCTTGGTTCCCATAGTGAATCTTCCATTCATCGGGATAGTTCGCGTACCCCTGCACATCCCCCTTGACGGGATTGAACGTGGCGTAAGACGCATAGTCAAAGCCGAGCTCCTGGCAGACGGCATTTAATATGTCGGCGGCCGACTTCTCCTCATGGTCGATCGCGGCCAAGTCTATTAGTTTCACTTGTCCAACCTTTGTGGCGGCAGTTCTTTCCCCAAAGAAAAGCCATATCTGTCCATACTAAATCATACGTTGTGTCACCTATGCCATGAAGGGCAAGCAATTTGTGAGGCTTCGGCAGGTGTGTCGCAGTGAATTAGCTGCGAACAAAGGGCCAACGTGACATTCTGTCGGTGGATTTTTGCTTGTCGCGACGCCGCTATTCTGACCTCAGGCCGGTCTCAACAAGCATCCCGCGCACTTTCGCCTCGGGGTAATACCCTTTCGCGTACAAAAAGATTGCGCGCTGCTGATCGCCGTCAGACAAAAGCCAAGCGCCTCGCAGGTATTTTCCTGCAAACTCCAGATTGGTATCCGCATCAAGCAAGCCTTTGGGGGTACCGGTATATCCCATTGACCTTGCAGTCGCGGGAAGGATCTGGAGCAAGCCATAATAAGGCCGGTTTACTGCCCATGGGCGGTGGGTGCTTTCCCGGATTGCCAGTTTGTGGACAAGCTCGCGAGGCAATTCATAATGATCGGCCCATTTGTTGATCGAAGCACGCAGTTCGGGCGTTTCGTTGGGGTAAAGCGGCGGATCGAACTGGGCGCGGGTTGGCGTTTCAGGGCCACCGCAAGCGGCTAGGGGGGCGGCAAGCAGCATGGCCAAAACGCTGCGTCGTAGGAGGAGGGGCATAAAAGGTCTCCGGTCATTCTGGGCGTGATGATAGGAATCAATCGTCAGACTGCAAGCGTAGGTGAAAAATCTGGCCGAATTTTGCCCGTAAAACGAGCCGACAAAAAAAGGCCGCACGAACCGTGCAGCCTTTTCATAGGTTAGACTACCAAAATCAGGCTTTGGTTTCGTCTTCTTCCTCAGCCGGAGCTTCTTCGGCCACCAGATCTTCGTCTTCAGACGCAGCGGACCCAATATCATCAAACAGCTCGGCGATCTCGAACTCTGCGGCGGCTTCTTCTTCAGCCGCCAGTTCTTGAATCGATTTGCCCGAAGCCTGCAGTTCGGCTTCTTCTTCCGAGCGGGCGACGTTCATCTTGATCTCAACTTCGACTTCGGGGTGCAGTTTGACTGCAACCGCGTGAAGGCCCAGCTCTTTGATCGGGGCGACCAGAGCGACCTGTTTTTTGTCGACGGTAAAGCCAGCTTCGGTCGCGGCGTCTGCGGCGTCACGCGGGGTGACCGAGCCGTACAGCGCGCCAGCATCCGATGCCGAGCGAATCACGATGAACTGCTGACCGTCCAGCTTTTCAGCCAGCGCTTCAGCTTCTTTCTTGGTTTCCAGGTTGCGTGCTTCAAGCTGTGCTTTCTGGGCTTCGAACGACGCGATGTTGGCGTCCGATGCGCTCAGGGCTTTGCCTTGGGGCAGCAGGAAGTTGCGGGCAAAGCCGGGCTTTACGTCAACGACGTCGCCCATCTGACCCAGTTTCGCAACGCGTTCCAGCAGGATAACTTGCATGTCAGTCTCTCCTTACTTCACGGCGTAGGGCAGCAGGGCGAGGAAGCGGGCGCGCTTGATAGCACGGGCCAGTTCACGCTGCTTTTTGGCCGAAACGGCGGTGATGCGCGAGGGAACGATCTTGCCACGCTCAGAGATGTAGCGCTGCAGCAGACGGGTGTCTTTATAGTCGATCTTCGGCGCATTCTCACCCGAGAACGGGCAGACCTTGCGGCGGCGGAAAAATGGTTTTGCGGCCATGGTTTATGTCCTTTCGTCAGGCGTTGATCAGCGGCGCTCGCGGCGGCCTTCGCGCTCATCGCGCTTCTGCATCTGGACCGAAGGGCCCTCGGCATGCTCGTCGACCTTGATGGTCAGAACGCGCATAACATCGTCGTGCAGTTGCATCAGGCGCTCCATCTCGTCTTTCGCAGCCACAGGCGCGTCAGTCTTGAGGAAGGCGTAATGGCCTTTGCGGTTTTTGTTGATCTTGTAAGCCATCGTCTTGACGCCCCAGTACTCGCTGTCGACGACGCTGCCGCCGTTGTCAGCCAGAACGGTGCCGAAATGTTCGACAAGGCTTTCTGCCTGCGCGTTGGACAGATCCTGACGCGCGATCACTACATGCTCATACAGTGGCATGTGCACTCCTGTTTATATCAAGGCGCACTTCAAAGGCGGGGCCATTCAACCCTTCGCGACCCTGCCACGAGAGGCTGCGCGATTCATACGATTAGCGAAGGATGGCCCCGTATACACGTTTATGGCCGGGGGGCAAGTCCCGTCACATATGCCTTGGTGAAGTCCTGCTATTTCCTTTGGGTTGCCCAATTCCTGACGCTTTTCAATTCGAAATTGAATTGCATACCGGGACAAAAACCGGACCACACACCGGACCCAAGTCGGCAACCTGAAAACAGGGTGAGAAAAATGACCGCGATTAATACGAATACGTTTGAACAGTCCGCGAGCAACGCGGCTTTTGAAAAATCAGTTCCAGTCCTCATCACTTTCGCCCCCAACTGGAAGGTGCGGATGGTTCTGGCCCGCGTTGTAGGCGCATTTCTGATTGTAATGTCCTTTTCGATGTGGCTGGCACCGGGCTCGGTCATGGCTGCGGAAGTATGGCCAATCAAACTGGTTGCATCGCTTGCTTTCTTGATCGTTGGGGTCAGTCTGCTGACAATTCAGGTTCTGGATGCGCGGCCTGATGCCTATTTCGACCCGATCCGCCGCGAGGTTCGGGTGTTGCAAAAGAACGAAAATGGACGCCCTCAGACCGTACTGCGTCGCAGCTATGACACGCTGGGTGGTGCCAAATTTTCCGACGATCAGGTTGAGCTGTTCGACGTCGATGGCAGCCTGTTGATGAAGTTGCCACTGCAGTCGGCGGATGTCAGCCGAGCGCTCAAGGGTCAATTGAGCGGAAGTGTAACGATCTTCGCGTGATTTCCACTCTGTTCAAAAAGGAACAGATGTTGTGAGAGAATAAGACTTGTGTGCCGCCCTTGGGCGGCACATTTTCGTTATCGAGCAACCCAACAGGTTTGCATCCATAACATTGCGGAGATTGTCATGAAATCCACACTTCTTGCTGCTGCACTGGCCGTATCAGCGACTTCGGTGTTTGCGAGCGCTGAAAAATACGTTCTGGACCCCAGCCACAGCCAAGTCATCTTCAGCTATAACCACCTTGGCTTTTCGACCACTTACGGCATGTTCTCGGGATTTGAAGGCGAGATCATGTTTGATCAGGAAAACCCGGCAGCTTCGAGCGTGACCGTGTCCATGCCTGTTGTTGAGATGTTCACAGGTTGGAAGCCGCGCGAAGATCACTTCATGACCGAGGATTTCTTTGGCGCAGTTGAAGGTGATCTGGTGACATTCACCTCGACTGGTATCGAGGTCACTGGCGAGAATACTGCGAATATCACAGGTGACCTGACCATGAATGGCGTGACCAAGTCGGTTGTACTGGACGCCAAGCTCAATCAGGTTGGCGAACACCCGATGGCTGGCAAGCCTTGGGCGGGTTTCGACGCAACAACGACACTTGTGCGCAGCGAGTTCGACCTTGGCCAATTCGCGCCTTTCGTTGGTGATGAGGTTGAGGTGCGCATTTCCGTCGAGGCCCAGAAAGCCGACTAAGGCAATCTCAGATATCGAATGCGAAACCGCCGGAGCCATAAGCTCCGGCGGTTTTTATCATTCGCCGCGTGTCGCGGTCAGGTCCACCGAGACAACAACAGCAAAGCCCAAGGACTCCTCGGTGGGCTGTGATGTGCCGATGTCGAAATCCATACGGTTCAGCTCTAATTGCCCGTTGACGGTTGCGCGATCGCCTTCAAGGTCCAGCGTGAATGGCAGAATGACATCTACGGATTTGTCACGGATTGACAGGGGCCCTCGTGCCTCATACCCGGTTTCGGTTTTGTACAGGTCTGCTTTGAACTGGGCTGTTGGAAACTGCGCGCTGTCAAAGAAATCCGCGCCCATGGCCTGACCGCTGACAGTGCCAAGGCTGAGCGATGGGATAGCAATCGTCACCTCGGCTGACCCGGCTAGCCCGGGCTGTTCCGGCTCATCAAACGCGATGGCGGCGGTCCATTCCTCGAATTGACCTGTCACGGGGCTGCCCAATTGTGCGATCGTTATGGCTAGGGTGCCCTCTTGAACTTGCCAGTCGGATTGTACCTCGGCCAGTTCGGTGGTGTCGGTGTCGGCGTGGGAATGATGGTCGAATGCACCGATGCTCCATCCGCTGATCAGAACTGCGCCCCAGACAGCCAGTGCTGTAAAAGCCGGAATGGCCGAGTGATGTTGCGCAGGTGGTTCAGGTGCCTTTGCGTTGCCCGGCAGCATTCGCCGAAGGGTGCTGTCCTTGTCGACGACATGGTGCTTGAGTGCCCCGGTAATGTGCAGGACCAGAGATCCCGCAAGTGTCCAGACGAACAGCCAATGCAGGCTGGCTGTGAGCTCTGCCAGATGCGCGGATTTTGGAACGAATGGCAAGTTTTGCCCGAACGGCCACAGGATCGGCGCAAAACCTTCCGCCGCTGCGTGATGCACCCAACCGGTCAGAGGGACCAGAACCAATGACCCATAGAGAAGCCAATGAACGGTCTCGGCGGCGAAGGCTTCGGGTTTGTTATCGGCGTTCAAGAGGCCGGGCTTGGTTTGTGAGAAAGCCCAAAGGATACGGGCGAGCGCGACGAAGAAAACCGTGATGCCCACAGTCTTGTGCATTGAAAACAGACGAGCAGCCCGCGCGATGTCGTCCTCGGTGGTTGGGACCGTCGGATCATAAATGGCATGGGCAATGTCGTTTGCGATCCAGCCCAGCGGTAGGGCGGTCAAAATCAACAGGGCGGTCAGCCAATGAAAGGTCTTTGTGACGCTGCCATAACTGGAGAAGGTATTCGTCGCGGACATCTGATGCTCCGGAGGTAGTATCGCTTTGATCAACCTATCGCCATACAGTCAGGACACAATAGCGGGCCGCGCACAGCTATGGTGCCAAGGCGCAGACCCAAGGCAGTGCTTGTGCCGCGCGGTCACACGGTTTACACCCCGCCGCAACCTAACGTCATCCAAGAGGTTGCAATGACACGCGCATTTGTTTTCCCCGGGCAGGGCGCCCAGACCATCGGAATGGGCAAGGCTCTGGCCGAGGCGTATCCCACCGCGCAGGCGGTATTCGACGAGGTCGATGAGGCATTGGGCGAAAAGCTGAGCAGCCTGATCTGGGAAGGCGATATCGCTGAACTGACTCTGACCCAGAATGCACAGCCCGCATTGATGGCCACGTCGATCGCAGCGATGCGCGCATTGGAGGCTGAGGGCGTTTCCATCACGGATGCCGCATTTGTGGCGGGTCATTCGTTGGGCGAGTATTCGGCTCTGGCAGCGGCTGGTGCGTTGTCTGTTTCGGATACGGCGCGCCTGTTGCGCACCCGGGGACAAGCGATGCAAAGCGCTGTTCCAGTGGGCGAGGGCGCAATGGCCGCGATCCTTGGGCTGGATTTGGATGCCGTCCGCGCTGTGGCCGACGAAGCCGCGCAGGGTGAGGTTTGTCAGGCTGCAAACGACAACGATCCGACGCAGGTTGTGGTTTCGGGAGCGAAGGCCGCTGTGGAACGCGCTGCTGAAATTGCCAAGGAAAAAGGTGCCAAGCGTGCCGTGATGTTGCCGGTGAGCGCCCCTTTCCACTGCGGGTTGATGCAGCCTGCGGCGGATGTGATGGCTGAAGCTCTGGCCGGGGTTGAAATCAAGGCGCCTGCCGTGCCGGTGATCGCAAATGTCCGCGCCGAGGCCGTTAGTGACCCGGATCTGATCCGCCAGTTGCTGGTCGAACAGGTCACCGGCTCGGTCCGTTGGCGCGAAAGCGTTCAGTACATGGCCGCGCAGGGCGTGACCGAAACGTGGGAGATCGGGGCAGGCAAAGCCTTGTCGGGCATGATCCGCAAAATCGACCGCGCGATCGCGGGTAAAGCTGTTGGCACGCCGGATGACGTGCAGAATGTGACCCAGGCCGAATTGTAAGACACAGCGCATCGCTGGATGCGTATGAAAAGGATAATCGAATGTTTGATTTGACAGGTAAGAACGCACTGATCACCGGTGCCTCGGGCGGGATTGGCGGTGAGATCGCGCGCGTTTTGCATTCTGCGGGCGCGACTGTTGCGCTGTCGGGTACTCGGGTTGAGCCGTTGGAAGCCCTTGCTGGCGAACTGGGTGGTCGCGCCCATGTGCTGCCCTGTAATCTGAGTGACCCCGAGGCTGTGGCAGCCCTGCCGAAGCAGGCGGCCGATGCAATGGGGTCGGTCGATATTCTGGTCAACAACGCAGGTATTACCCGCGACAACCTGTTTATGCGTATGTCGGACGAGGAATGGCAGAGTGTGATCGACGTCAACATGACCTCGACCGCGAAGCTGTGCAAAGGCGTGCTGCGTGGCATGATGAAGGCGCGTTGGGGCCGGATCATCAACATCTCGTCTGTTGTGGGGGCCACGGGCAACCCCGGTCAGGCGAACTATGCCGCGTCAAAGGCGGGAATGGTTGGTATGACCAAGTCTCTGGCCTATGAGGTTGCCAGCCGCGGGATTACAGCGAACGCTGTGGCACCGGGGTTCATCACGACCGCAATGACCGACAAGCTGACAGACGACCAGAAGGCGGGAATTCTGGGACAGGTTCCTGCAGGTCGCATGGGGGATGCCTCGGAAATTGCGGCGGCGGTTCTGTATCTTGCCAGCCCCGAAGCTGGATATGTTACCGGAACCACCTTGCATGTTAACGGCGGTATGGCCATGTTGTGAGCGCGGATCGGGGCAGGTGCGAAAGCGTTTGCCTCGGGCGTTGTCTGTGCTATAGGCGGCGCATAAATGCAGGGGTCGGCCACATGGTCGGCCTTCTACTTTCCCGGTAATCGGGGACCTTAACCGCCCGGATCGGGCAAATCAAAGCCAGCCTGAGCGGGCAAGGGCAGAACCGGGCACTACGCCCTGAAACGGAATGAGGAATAGACATGAGCGACGTCGCAGATCGCGTTAAAAAGATCGTTGTTGAGCACCTGGGTGTCGAAGAAGACAAAGTAGCGGAAAACGCTTCTTTCATCGACGATCTGGGCGCGGACAGCCTGGACACTGTTGAACTGGTCATGGCCTTCGAAGAAGAGTTCGGCATCGAAATCCCCGATGACGCAGCCGAGACCATCCAGACCTTTGGCGACGCCGTCAAGTTCATCTCTGAAGCGTCCTAAGACCTTCGAATTCAGTAAAAAGCGGCGCTTCCGGGCAACGGAGGCGCCGTTTTTTGTGCCCCAGCGGAATTCTTGCTTGTCAGCCGTGATATTCCTACGCAACCATTTGGGCGAGGCATAAATATCTGAGCGGGCAGGGCATGATACGATCCACCCCGATGATCAACACGGCACGTCTGACGCTTTGCGGCATGCGGCCCGAGGATTTTAACCGGTTCGCCGAAATCTGGCGCAACCCCTGTGTCGTGCGCCATATCGGCGGCACGCCTCGATCCCGTGGCGAAGCGTGGGATTCGTTCCTTAGAAACGCAGGGCACTGGCAAATGGCCGGATTTGGCCAGTGGGCGGTCATTCAACAATCGAATCGTCAGATGATCGGGCAGGCGGGGTTTTTCTATGGAAATCGTGCCTTGGGCGACGACTTTGACAGTTTTCCTGAGGCTGGATGGGTTCTGGCACCCGAAGCGCAGGGTCGGGGTTTGGGCTTGGAGGCGGCGCAGGCCGCGCATGATTGGTTTGATCGAATTATGCCTGGGCCATTGGTTGCATTGGTGAATTCTTCAAATTCGTCTTCTCAGAAGCTGGCGGAAAAGCTGGGGTACGAGTTGATAAGAGAAAGCGAGTTCCAAGGTTCACCCGTTCATCTTTTGCGTCGAAACGGACCTCCTATGCGCCACTGAAACGCAAGGTGCGATGCCGCAAATTGCCCGTAGTTTGCCGAAACTGGAAGAACGCGGCCGCTGCTCTCTGACTATGATATTCTGGATTTCCAGATTGATTGGGCGGAGGAGCAAGCTCATGAGGATTTACCCCACGATGGAACTGCAGGGCGGCCGGTGCGTTACGCTGGACAAGGGCCGCTTGGACGAGGCGATGATTTGGCATGTGAATCCTTCAGAAACGGCGCATGGCTGGGCCACCGCCGGAGCTGAGTGGATGCACCTGACGGATTTCGACGCAATCGAAGGGCGCGACACGAACTCGGAACTGGTCGAAGAGATTATCCGTTCGGCAGAGATTCCCGTGCAGTTGGCGGGTGGCATGCGGACCCGCGAGCAAGTTGAATATTGGATCGACAAGGGCGCCGGGCGGATCGTGATCGGTACCTTGGCGGCCTGGGACCCCAATCTGGTCAAAGAGCTTGCCAAGCTGCATCCGGACCAGATCGTTTTGGCCGTGGACGTCTGGCAGGGTCAGGTCATGACCGAGGGCTGGCGCAGTCAGAGCGCCTTTACCCCCGAGGCATTTATTGAGGCATTCGCCGACACGCCTTTCGCCGCCATTCTCGTGACTGATATCGACAGCGATATGGAAGACGTTGAGGCGCAGTTGGGTTTGATCTCGGGTCTGGCCGAAAAGTCTCGTACGCCTATCATCGCAAGCGGCGTTGTGCGTACTGCGGATGACATTTCTCGTTTGGCCTACATCCCCAATATCTCGGGTGCACTTGTCGGTCGGGCGTTGTTCCGCAAGACAATTGACTTGTCAGAAGCCCTGAGCGTCGCAAGCGCGGCTCATGAGCCCGTGGCGGAATTTCAGTAAGATAAGTCCGAATCCTCTGTCCGCCTCCTCATCTATTTTGAGGGGGCGGATTATTTTTTAGGCTTGGGGTTACCGCTTTCGGCATTTCTTTGCCTTTCGCAGCGTCAGGTGTTCAACGCAGAATTTGCTGTTGCT
This sequence comes from Ruegeria sp. S263, assembly GCF_056780525.1. NCBI lineage: Bacteria > Pseudomonadati > Pseudomonadota > Alphaproteobacteria > Rhodobacterales > Roseobacteraceae > Ruegeria > Ruegeria sp. S263. The sequence goes on from NZ_CM165558.1 coordinate 1,628,961, forward strand.
CTTGCCCCCGCACCCCGGCACGGGGTATGAGCGTTTCTTAAACACGAAGCAGGCAAGAGGCACTTCATGCGCAGAGTCGTTGTAACCGGTCTGGGATTGGTCACTCCGTTGGCCAGCGGGGTCGAGGAAACCTGGTCACGGCTGTTGGATGGAGAATCCGGCGCGGGACCAATCACGCTGTTCGACGCCGAGGCAAGTGGGGTCACGACGACCTATGCCTGCGAAGTCCCCCGCGGCGATGGAACAAACGGGACGTTCAACCCCGATGAATGGATGTCGCCAAAAGAGCAGCGTAAGGTTGAAGACTTCATTCTATATTCGATCGCGGCTGCTGAAATGGCCTGCAAGGACGCGGATTGGCTTCCCGAAGATGAAGAGGCGCGCCTACGTACCGGTGTTCTGATCGGTTCGGGGATTGGTGGTCTGGGATCCATTGCGGAAACGGCGAACTTGATCCGTGACAAGGGGCCACGCAGGGTGTCCCCCTTCTTTATTCCCGGCGCGTTGATCAACCTGGCCTCGGGTCAGGTTTCCATCCGCCACGGTTTCAGGGGGCCGAACCATTCGGTGGTGACTGCATGTTCGACAGGCGCCCACGCAATCGGCGACGCAAGCCGGATTATCCGTGCAGGAGACGCCGATGTCATGGTCGCAGGTGGCGGCGAAGGCTGCATCTGCGAGATCGGCATCGCGGGCTTCAATGCCTGCAAGGCGCTATCGACCAAATATGCAGATAACCCCAAAGCCGCGAGCCGTCCTTACGATGTTGATCGTGACGGGTTTGTCATGGGTGAGGGGTCCGGAATCGTCATTCTGGAAGAATACGAGCACGCCAAGGCGCGTGGCGCGAAGATTTATGCCGAAGTGTTGGGATACGGCATGTCCGGCGACGCCTACCATATCACCGCCCCCAGCGAGGATGGTGATGGTGCAGAGCGTTCAATGCAGGCCGCGCTGCGCAGTGCCGGGCTGGAGCCAAAGGATCTGGACTATATCAACGCGCACGGCACGTCGACCATGGCGGACACAATTGAGCTGGGCGCAGTTGAACGTTTGCTAGGCGAACACGCCGCAAACGCGACCATGTCCTCGACCAAATCTGCCACAGGCCACCTGCTTGGGGCTGCTGGCGCGATTGAGGCGATCTTTTCTATCCTGGCAATCCGGGATCAGGTGGCCCCGCCGACGATCAATCTGGACAATCCCGCTGTTGAAACACCTATCGACTTGGCTCCGAACGCCAAGCGAGAGCGTGAGATCAACGTGGCACTGTCCAACTCGTTCGGGTTTGGTGGCACGAATGCCAGCGTGATCTTCGGAAAGGCCAGCTAAATGTGGCGCGCTCTGGCGTCCAATATGCTGACCATTCTGGTTGTCGGCCTGTTCTTGTCGGGCGGACTTATCCTTTGGGGGCAGTCGCGTTACAAAAACGAAGGCCCACTGGAAACCGCGATCTGCCTTCAGGTCGAGCGCGGGTCCAACATGACCGAAGTCAGTCAGAAACTGGAGGATCAGGGCGCGATCAGTAGCGCGATGATCTTTCGTATGGCGGCAGATTACACGGACAAAGCCCCGCAGTTGAAAGCGGGCAGTTTCCTGGTGCGCGAAGGTTCGTCGATGGAGCAGATCATCGACGAAATCACGCGTAGCGGTGCCAGTACCTGCGGGTCCGAGATTGAGTACCGCATTGGTGTGACGCGTATCCAGACTCGGGTGCGTGAGCTGAATCCAGCAACGCTCGATTTTGATGAGATTGCGTCATTCGATGTCGCCGAAGAGGAGGCACCCGCGGCCTATACCGAGAAACGCAATGACGCTGATACGCGCTATCGGGTTTCGGTGGCCGAAGGCGTTACCGCGTGGCAGGTGGTCGAAGGGCTGAAGCAGATTGATGCGCTGACCGGGGAAGTTACCGAAATTCCTGCAGAGGGAATGTTGGCACCCGACAGTTATGATGTGGTACGCGGCGCTGACAGGAACGCCATTCTGCAGGGTATGCAGGACAGGCAGCAGTTGCGCGTCAACGCGGTCTGGGAAAAGCGACAGGATGATCTGCCAATCAGCAGCCCGGAAGAAATGCTAATTCTCGCGTCGATCATCGAAAAGGAAACAGGCGTTCCGCATGAGCGTGGACAGGTGGCCAGTGTTTTCGTGAACCGTCTTGAGCGTGGCATGAAGTTGCAGACAGACCCGACCGTCATTTACGGCGTAACGAAAGGTCAAGGGACCTTGGGTCGCGGCTTGCGTCGGAGCGAACTTCGCCGCGCAACGCCTTGGAATACGTATGTGATTGACGGTTTGCCGCCAACTCCGATTGCAAGTCCAGGTCTAGCAAGCCTGGAAGCCGCCGTAGCCCCGGAAGACACGAACTATGTGTTCTTTGTTGCGGACGGTACAGGCGGGCATGCTTTTGCGGAAACGTTGGACGAGCATAACCGTAATGTCGCCAAATGGCGTGAGATAGAAGCCGAACGCCAAAGTTCAGGAAACTAAAAAAGGTGCCGCGTGTTGCGGCACCTTTTTCAATTCATGCGGCCGGTTTTCTTTTCTGCCGCCGACGCTGGTTTGACCTGGGCTTGGCCGACGCGTTGGCTGCCTGTGGCTTTGGCCCACGACGGCGGAACCCGCCACGTTTGCGCGGTTTTTTGGGCTCTGCAAACTCGGGCATTGTGCCGCTGGCGACGGGGATTTCGATCTTCATCAGCTTTTGAATCTGCTTCAACTGATCCAGTTCATCCGGCGCACAGAATGCAATAGCTTCACCTTCGCGACCTGCGCGAGCGGTGCGGCCGATCCGGTGCACATAGTTGTCGGGCACCTCGGGAAGATCGTAGTTAATTACATATGCCACGCCGGGAATGTCGATGCCGCGCGCGGCCACGTCAGTTGCCACAAGCACGTTGATCTCACCCGCGCGAAACGCCTTGATTGCACGGTCGCGTTGGCCTTGGCTTTTGTTGCCGTGAATGGAGGCCGCGTTAAAGCCGTCAGCGACGAGGTCTTTCATCAATCGCTCTGCGCCATGCTTGGTGCGCGCAAATACCAATGTCAGAGCATCGGCGTCTTCAGACAGAATCTCGCGCAGCTTGGCGGGCTTTTCAGTCCGGCTCAGGAAGTGGATCGACTGTGTGATCTTGTCAGCCGCCTTCCCCGGAGGAGAGACCTGAATGCGCTGTGGGTTCGTTAGATAGGTCTGGCTGATTTCTTCCATCTGCTTGGGCATCGTAGCGGAAAACAACATGGTTTGACGCGGTGTGCCAAGTTCGGGCGCGATACGGCGCAAGGCGTGAATGAACCCCATGTCCAGCATCTGGTCAGCCTCGTCCAACACCAGATGGCGGACCGAGCTGAGATCAACAGCGCCGCGTTCCATCAAATCAATCAGGCGACCGGGTGTTGCGACAAGGATATCGGTTCCGCGTGCAAGGAAGGAAATCTGCTTGCCGATAGACTGACCACCCACAACGGTTGCGACGCGGATTTTTGTTTTTTTTGTCAGGGTTCGCAGGCTTTCCGCGATCTGATTGACCAGCTCACGCGTCGGCGCAAGGATCAACGCCTTGGCTGTCTTGGGGGCAGGTTTGCCGGGTTGCGCCAGCAGGTGATCAATCAGCGGCAACCCAAAGGCCAGAGTTTTTCCGGTGCCGGTTTGCGCCAGCCCCATAATGTCGTGACCCTGCAGCGCCATCGGAATGGCCTGATTCTGGATCGGTGTGGGTTGCGTAAAGTTTGCGCGTTTCAGCGCGTCATTCAGGGCCGGGGCAAGGCCCAGCATGTCAAAGTCGAACAAGTAATCATCCTTTTCAATCCGTGGCCGCCTATTAGCCACGAACAAATACATCGACACGTGCGCACCGCACGAGCCTACAGGGTTTCGCGAAGCCTCGGGACGCGCAGGCGAGCCCTGTGCCGTCCGGCCATCGCAACAAGAACCCTGCGTGAAGGGGAACTGGAGAGGTTTGGGCGCTGTAAGGTCGAATACGACCGTCTATGCTCACGCGGAAGCGCCTTGTTTCGGGGCACATGCGTGTTTGGCGAGGGAATGTCAAGTTTACCGCTGTGTAATTGTCGAGTTTCCCAATCGGTGTGCTTGTTGTCAAGGATATGGCGGGTCGTGACCCAGAGGTGGAAGGTCTTGAGAAATAGTTAAATTACAGGTCGGTTCCTGTTGCGTGAGTGTTGCGTAACTATTTGACTTTACGAACTTATTATCTTAGGCTTGGTGTCATGCTAGAAGAGGTGGGTATCGGCGCGGGTAAGCCCGGTGGCCGATTTTTGCTTCTCTCGTGCGGAGAAAACTCACGCATGAGGTCACAGGCACACATGACTTTGATTACCCCGGAAGAGCGGATTACCCAGACGGCTGACTTGTTGCAGTCGCTTGAGCGATCCATTCGCGATCTGCGCGAAGCAGCGGAAGAACTGCGCAGGCAGATCGGTGCCGGGGAGGATGCAGACTTTGCCGGAGCAGGCAAGCAACTGGGTCAGTTAGAGGGGCTGATCCGAAGTTGCCAGAAAGTGGAGATAAGCTTTGTCGAACAACATCACAGACAAGCCGGAATTGCCCAAGGGGGCTATGCGCTCGACCTTCAGCGCGCTCGATTTGAAATCGGGTGCAGGCTGGCTCGCCTCCGCCGATGCTGCGGTGAGGGACAGATTTCTGAGTGAGATCGGGGAGGGGGGGCTGTGTGCCCTCCCTTTCCTGTTCGAGTTTTGGGCGCTGCCGCATCAATTGCCGCCCGAGGGGGACTGGCGGTCGTGGGTGATCATGGGTGGACGCGGGGCAGGTAAGACGCGCTCAGGGTCCGAGTGGGTGCGTGCGATGGTCGAAGGGGCTAAGCCGCTGGACAGGGGAGAGGCCAGTCGGGTGGCGTTGGTGGGCGAGACATTTGATCAGGTGCGCGACGTGATGATTTTTGGCGATAGCGGGATTTTGCAATGCTCGCCCCCGGATCGTCGACCTGTTTGGAAGGCATCGGAACGCAAGTTGATCTGGCCCAACGGAGCCGAGGCGCAGGCGTTTTCGGCGCATGATCCCGAAGGGCTGCGCGGCCCGCAATTCGATGCCGCGTGGGTAGACGAACTGGCCAAGTGGAAAAAGGCCGAAGAGACCTGGGATATGTTGCAGTTTGCCTTGCGTCTGGGTGAGCGGCCGCGGGTCTGCGTGACGACCACGCCGCGCGATGTGAAGGTTTTGAAGGATTTGCTGGCCTCTCCGTCCACCGTGCAGACCCACGCGCCGACCGAGGCGAACCGGGCCAATCTGGCGGACTCGTTTCTGGCCGAGGTACGCGCGCGCTATGCTGGTACGCGGCTGGGGCGGCAGGAATTGGATGGGGTTTTGCTGTCGGATGCTGAGGGCGCGTTGTGGACAGGCTCGATGCTGGATGCGGCGCGGGTAGATAAAGTGCCCGGTTTGGATCGTATCGTAGTGGCACTGGACCCTGCGGTGACAGTGGGGGCGCATGCGGATGCCTGTGGTATCGTAGTGGTCGGCGCGCAACTACAGGGGCCGCTTGAGGAATGGTGCGCCTATGTGCTGGCCGACCGCACTGTGCAGGGCGTTGGTCCTGCGGGCTGGGCGCAGGCGGCGATTGACGCGATGGATGAGTTCGGGGCCGGAATCGACGTCCCGTTGGGCGAAGAGTCCGAAGCTTATCTGATACAGATTTGGGCCGAAGGGTCATTGGTGCGTGAGGAATTGGTTCAAATTTCCCGCTGGACATATACGTCGGCTGCAAAACTCGCCGACGGTGTGTCCGGTTCCTACACAGTCCAGGTGGCACAGGTTTCGGCCAGCTATGGTCCCGGTCTGCAAGCATTTCTTACGGTAGGTTAGATGGCTAAGTAATTAGCCTTCTTCTTAGAAGCCTTCTCAGGCGACGTGAGCAACAAAAGGCGCCGCCTGCGACACGACATCGCCATTTCGCCTGTATGGTGAGCGAGGCAAAATCACCGACAGAGTGGTGAGAATGCAAAAATAACCAAGTAAACGGCTCACCCGGATGCGCAGCTAACGCACTTGGTGGCCGCATGATCCAAGTTCAGGCGACCAATTGGGATCTCTTCACCGCAGTCTTCGCAGAATCCGTATTCTCCCTCGTCGATCCTAAGCAATGCCGCCTTTAATCTGTTCATTTCGACGTCCCTGTTGGCTTGCTGAGCCTTGGCCATTGCCTGGTTCTGCAACGCGTCCATCCTGCTAAGGCGCCCTATGGCTTGTTGGTCCAGTTCAACAATGGCTTGCGCCTTCTTTCCTGCTTCCGAGTTGTCAGCAAGTTCCGCTAAACGACTGCGTATTCGGGCCTCGAATTCGGCCATCAAAGAAGCATTCATTTTCGTTATCCTGCTGATCACGGGTTTGCGTTTGGCGTTTTTGCCTCTAAATGGCATTCTAGGCGCAGCAAAGGATCAAAAGCCATGTTGGAAACGCGCAGTCACGTTAAACCCGTCGACCCCGTCTGGGATCGCATCACGACCGAAGCTCAATTGGCCGTTGAGAATGAGCCGTTGATGGGCGGGTTGGTGCACGCCTGTATTCTGCACCACCGCAGTCTAGATAGGGCATTGTCCTACCGGGTATCGGCCAAGCTGTGCTCGAATGAAATGTCCATGATGGTATTACGAGAGATCGTGGACGAAGCTTATGCGGATGATCACTCGCTGATCGAGGCGGCCCGTGCCGACTTGATGGCTGTGTACGAGCGCGACCCGGCTTGCCATCGCCTGCTGCAGCCGATTCTGTACTTTAAGGGCTATCAGGCAATGCAAGCCTATCGCGTGGCGCATTGGCTATGGCAAAAGAAGCGCTACGATCTGGCGTATTTCTTCCAGATGCGCTCGTCCGAGATATTCGGGATTGATATCCACCCGGCCGCGAAAATAGGCAAAGGGATCATGATTGATCACGCCCATTCCATCGTAATCGGCGAAACTGCGGTTGTCGGTGACAATGTGTCGATGCTGCATTCCGTCACGCTTGGCGGGACCGGCAAGGAAGAAGAACAGCGCCATCCGAAAATTGGTGACGGTGTTCTGATTGGTGCGGGTGCTAAGGTGCTTGGCAATATTGAAGTGGGTCATTGCAGCCGAATTGCTGCCGGATCGGTTGTCTTGCAGGCCGTGCCTGCGTGCAAAACCGTTGCGGGCATTCCTGCAAAGATTGTCGGCGAAGCAGGTTGTGATCAGCCTGCAATTTCAATGGACCACATGCTGGGCAAAGATCAGTAACTCACACTCAGTTCGGGCGGTTGTTCTTTTCGTTCAACCGCTTGAGCCGCTTTTCTTCCCGCCGTTTCTTTCGCTCTTCAATCCGCTTGCTGCGCTCGGCTTCCCATTTGGCAACCGCGCTTTTGGAATTGAACTTCGAGTTTTCACCTGGATAGCTGTTGGGCTTGGCATAGGCATCCGCAGGTGCAATTGAAGCCAGCATCAACAAAATCAAACCTGTCCGAGTAAGCCGTGTGAAGGTCATGGGGCACCTTTGCATCCGTGTCTGATTTGCAAACAACTTGACGCCCCGCGCGTGCCCAAACAACAGTTGGCCGGATCACGTTTCCTCACTTCCCGGCCAGACACGAAAAAGCCGCGCCAGAACGTGCGGGCGCGGCTGTTGCGGTTTCTCTTGGTGTTAGGCCAGCATGACCATGGGGTTCTCAAGGTTTTCGACAATGGCTTGCAGCAGTTCCGCGCCAAGCGCTCCGTCGATCACGCGGTGGTCCACGGACATCGTTACGGACATCACTGTTGCAACGGTCAGCTCTCCGTCATCGCCTACAACTGGTTTTTTGACGCCTGTACCCACTGCAAGAATGCCAGCGTGCGGCGGGTTCACGATGGCGTCGAAATTGTCGATGCCAAACATGCCCAGATTCGAGATTGCGAATGTGCCGCCCTGATATTCATGCGGTGCCAGTTTGCGTTCACGAGCGCGACCGGCAAGGTCTTTCATCTCGGTCGACAACGCGGACAGCGACTTGGTGTCGGCATCCTGTAGAACCGGGGTGAACAGACCGCCCTCGATAGCGACAGCCACGGCCACGTCCGAGGGTTTCAGTTGCAGCACCCGGTCACCGGCCCAGACCGCGTTGCAGGCCGGAACCTGCTGCAACGCGTTTGCGACAGCCTTGATGATGAAGTCGTTGACGCTCAGCTTCACGCCACGGCCTTCAAGCTGTTTGTTCAACTGGCTGCGGAACTTGAGCAGCGCATCCAGCTTAATATCGCGACGCAGGTAGAAATGCGGGATGGTCTGCTTGGCCTCGGACAGGCGCGCGGCAATGGTTTTGCGCATCCCGTCCAGCTTGATTTCTTCGTAATCGCGGGTTTCGTACATTTTTGCCACGGCATCCGCCGACGGGCCAGCCGGGGCTGCCGCTGCCGGAGCCGCTGCTGCAGGTGCAGGGGCCGGAGCAGGCGCGGTGGCTGTAGCGCCTTCCACATCTACTTTGACGATACGGCCATGCGGTCCCGAACCGGTGATCTGCGCCAGATCAAGACCCTTTTGCGCAGCGATACGACGGGCCAGCGGCGAGGCGAAGATACGGCCACCGTCGGCTTTGGCCGGTGCTGCCGGAGCAGGGGCAGGTGCCTCGGACGCCCCAGAGGCGGCCTCGTTACCCGCGGCGGCTGCCGGAGCAGCCGCGGGGGCTGCGGTATCTGACGCGCTGATGTCGTCAGCACTTTCGCCATCTTCCAGCAGAACTGCGATGGCGGTGTTGACCTTGACTCCTTCGGTGCCCTCGGGGATCAGGATCTTGCCGATGGTGCCTTCGTCAACGGCCTCAAACTCCATCGTGGCCTTGTCGGTTTCGATCTCGGCCAGCAGGTCGCCGCTTGATACGGTGTCGCCCTCTTTGACCAGCCATTTGGCAAGGGTGCCTTCCTCCATTGTGGGGGAAAGGGCGGGCATCAGAATTTCTGTGGGCATCTGTGTCGCTCCTTACCGGTAGGTCACTTGTTTGACGGCTGCGATCACCTCATCGGTGGTGATCAGTGCCAGTTTTTCGAGGTTCGCTGCATAAGGCATCGGAACGTCCTTGCCGGTGCAGTTGATGACCGGAGCATCCAGATAGTCGAACGCCTCTTGCATCACCACCGAACTGATATAGCTGCCGACCGAGCCTTGCGGCCAGCCTTCTTCGACTGTCACCAGACGGTTGGTTTTCATCACCGAGTTAATGATCGCGCCGGTGTCCATCGGGCGGATAGTGCGCAGGTCGATCACCTCGGCGCTGATACCTTCCTCGGCCAGCTTGTCAGCGGCTTCCAGCGCGTATTGCATGCCGATGCCAAAGCTCACGATGGTCACGTCCGAGCCTTCGCGCCAGATGCGCGCCTTGCCCAGCGGGATGGTCAGATCATCCACTTGCGGGACATCGAAAGAGCGTCCGTAAAGGATCTCGTTTTCAAGGAAGATCACCGGGTTGGGGTCGCGGATCGCCGATTTCAGCAACCCTTTTGCATCAGCAGCCGAGTAAGGCATGACCACTTTCAGACCGGGGATCTGCATGTACCAGGCGGCATAGTCCTGAGAATGCTGTGCGGCCACGCGGGCGGCAGCACCGTTGGGCCCCCGGAACACGATGGGGCAACCCATTTGACCGCCGGACATATAAAGCGTTTTGGCAGCAGAGTTGATGATTTGGTCAATCGCCTGCATGGCGAAGTTAAAGGTCATGAACTCGACAATCGGCTTCAACCCACCAAAGGCCGAACCAACTGCGATCCCGGCAAAACCGTGTTCGGTGATGGGCGTGTCGATCACACGCTTGCTGCCGAATTCGTCCAGCAGGCCTTGGCTGATCTTGTATGCCCCCTGATATTCGGCGACCTCTTCGCCCATCAGGTAGACGTCTTCATCGCCGCGCATTTCTTCGGCCATCGCGTCGCGCAGGGCTTCGCGAACGGTTTCGGATTTCATCTCGGCGTCCGCAGGCCAGTCCGGGGATAGATCGACCACCGGTGCAGCAGGGGCAGCGGCAGGAGCGGGGGCCTCAACCGCCGCAGGGGCGGCCTCAGCCACCGCTGCGGCTGCGGGCGCAGCCGTGGGCAGGGCAGAGGCGTCCTCGCCTTCTTCCACAAGGACCGCGATAGGTGTGTTCACCTTGACCCCTTCGGTACCTTCCGCGATCAGAATTTTGCCGACGATGCCTTCGTCAACGGCCTCGAACTCCATCGTGGCCTTGTCGGTTTCAATCTCGGCCATGATATCGCCCGAGGATACGGTGTCGCCTTCTTTGACCAGCCACTTGGCCAGCGTGCCCTCTTCCATCGTGGGCGAAAGGGCGGGCATGAGAATTTCGGTTGCCATGTCTCAGTTTCCTTCCGGGGCCGGGGTAATCATCCCGACGATGTTTCCTTGTCCATCTTCCACATAGGCGCAGCGGCCTATGCCAGGATAATCGGTTGGCGGCAACGCTTCGGCGCCGCCATTTGCCAATGCCCACGCATAGCGTTCGTCGCAATCACCGACCTCAAAGGTCATGGTGCCGCCGCGCACCGGGCTACCGGCAGCGGGCGCTTCGCCATGGCGCTGCATCAGGCCACCGGTCAGCCCTAGGCTGCCGCCGATCTGGTCGCCACTGATCAGATGATAGCCGACTTCTTCGCCGCCGGGCATTGGTGTGAACGCCCAGTCGAATAGGCCGGTATAGAACGCCTTGGCCTGTTCGACGTCACTGACGTGAATTTCGAAATGCGGCATCTGTCAGGCCTCGGCGTAGATATCTGCCCAGAGCTCTTCCACAGAAGGCTCGGGGCTTTCTTTCGAGAATTCGGCAGCCTGATTGACGATCTCTTTGATCTCTTTGTCGATCGCCTTCAGGTCGTCCTCGGTCGCGTGTTTGCCGGTCAGCAGTAGTTCGCGCACATGCTCAATTGGATCGCTTTGCTCGCGGACCTTCTGAACCTCTTCGCGGGTGCGATACTTGGCCGGGTCGGACATCGAGTGGCCGCGATAGCGATAGGTTTTGACCTCGAGGATGTAGGGTCCCTTACCGGCGCGACAGTGGGCGACGGCTTTCTCACCGGCCTCTTTGACGGCCAGAACGTCCATGCCATTGACAATTTCACCGGGGATACCGAAGGCCTCACCTCGGTGGTAGATGTCTTTGGTCGAGGTCGAGCGCGCCTGAGAGGTCCCCATAGCGTATTGATTGTTTTCGATCACGAATACGACGGGCAATTCCCACAGGGCGGCCATGTTGAATGTCTCGTAAACCTGACCCTGGTTGGCCGCACCATCACCGAAATAAGTAAAGGTGACTCCACCGTTTTCCTTGTACTTGTCGGCAAAGGCCAGACCTGCGCCCAACGGGACCTGCGCGCCAACGATGCCGTGCCCACCATAGAAGTGCTTCTCTTTAGAGAACATGTGCATCGAGCCGCCCTTGCCCTTGGACAGGCCGCCAATACGTCCGGTCAGTTCGGCCATCACACCGCCCGGATCCATGCCGCAGGCCAGCATGTGACCGTGGTCGCGGTAAGAAGTAATCCGCTTGTCGCCGTCCTTGGCTGCGGCCTCGAGGCCCACAACAACGGCTTCCTGGCCAATATACAGGTGACAGAATCCACCAATAAGACCCATGCCATAAAGTTGACCGGCCTTTTCTTCGAATCGGCGGATCAGCAGCATCTCTCGGTAGTAGGTGGTCAGTTCTTCCGACGAAACATTTGGTTTCTTTGCGGTTTTTCGCGCAGCCATTGTGGCGATCTCCCCCTCTCGGCAAGATAGTTTAGCGTTAAACTATCTCATAAAGCATTTGCCGCTTTCTGGCGAGGGTAAATGTGACGCAGCGTCCGATCTCGCGAAAATCGGGGTGCGGCTTGCTTCAAAATCGAACAATTCAGTGGAGGATCAACGGATGACAACCTCATCTGAGCGGATCATTCCCAGCACAGAGCGTGCTTGCTGGTCCAACAAATCCAAGTCCAGATAAGTATCCGACAAACGGCGGGTCAGGTTCTCCATCTCTGCAATTTCAGCCTCGAGCTTGTCGAGGTCGCGCGACAGAGCGTCCCGTTCCGCTGCAATCTCGACCCGTCGGAACAGGCCATAGTCACCTTGCACGGCGGCAAAGGTGAAATAAACACCCAGCATAAACGCCACCATAAAGAATGCGACTGCGCCCAAACCGGGCCGATTGGAACGGGACACTCTGTTTACCGCCGTATGAAGTCTGCCTCAATAACGGGTCCTTTTTGGACCTCTGAAAGCACTATGTCACAGGTGATTCGGGTTGTGAATCCCCTGATTCGACAAAAACGCGCGGGCTAGCGGATTTATTGCTCTAGCGCGGCAACACCGGGTAGGGTTTTGCCTTCCATCCATTCCAGGAACGCGCCGCCTGCAGTCGAGATGTACGAGAAATCCTTGGCCGCACCCGACGCATTCAAAGCCGCGACCGTGTCACCCCCACCCGCGACCGAGACCAATTGCCCGGACCGCGTCAGTGCCGCGGCTTTCAGCGCTGCCGCGTTGGTTGCGGTATCGAAAGGCTCAATCTCGAACGCGCCCAGCGGCCCGTTCCAGATCAGGGTCTGGCTTTGTCCGAAGATGTCTGAAATCGCCGCCACGCTGTCGGGGCCTGCGTCAAGGATCATTCCGTCATCCGTACATTGATCGGCGGGCAGAACCTGATGAGGGGCACCTGCTTCGAACTTTTCGGCCACGACGATGTCGGTGGGCAGGACGATGGTACAGCCCGAGGTTTCGGCCTTGGTCATGATCTCGGCTGCGGTGTCCTTCATCGCTGTTTCCGCCAGCGATTTGCCCACGTTCAGACCCTTGGCCACCAGAAACGTGTTGGCCATGCCGCCACCGATAACCAGGTAGTCCACCTTGTCGATCAGATTGCCCAGCAGTTCCAGCTTGGTCGAGACCTTGGCCCCGCCCACAACGGCTGTCACAGGGCGTTTGGGCGCGCCCAAAGCGCCCTCAAGCGCCTCAAGCTCGGCCTGCATCAGCCGACCAGCGCAGGCAGGCAGCATGCGGGCAATAGCCTCGGTCGAGCTGTGAGCGCGGTGCGCGGCGGAAAATGCGTCGTTGCAATATACATCGCCCAGACGCGCCATACCGGCAGCCAGATCAGCGTCATTCTTGGTTTCCGCTGCGTGAAAGCGGGTGTTTTCCAAAAGCAGCACCTGACCGGGTTGCAACTGTTCGGCGGCCAGTTCCGCCTCGGTGCCGACGCAATCGGCGGCGAATAGGACAGTCGAGCCAAAAGCGGTCTCAAGCGTCGGGACCAATTGCTTCAGCGACAGGTTCTCGCGGCGTTCACCGCCGGGGCGTCCAAAATGCGCCAGCAGGATCGGTTTGCCGCCCGCCGCAAGGATGTCGCGTACCGTGGGCACGATGCGCTGGATGCGGGTCGCGTCGGTCACAACGCCGTCAACAACTGGTACGTTGATGTCCACGCGTACCAGCACACGCTTGCCGTTCAGGTCCATATCATCCAGCGTTTTCCAGCCCATCGTTTCATCCTTGTCGTTACAACCGCTTTAGGCGGTTCTTTTCCTGCATTTTGCCCTCAGGTCAATGCGTCACTTGGCATTCATGCGTCCGCGTCATAGGTATTTGCGCAAGATAAACGACAGGAGGGCCTCATGGCCGAGATCAAGGATCCCGAAAACACCATCATCATCGAACTGAAAGACGGCAATGTCGTCATCGAGCTGCTGCCCGATGTGGCCCCCCAGCACTCGGCCCGGATGAAAGAACTGGCCCGTGGTGGTGAGTATGACAACGTGGCCTTCCACCGTGTGATCGACGGTTTCATGGCGCAGACAGGCGACGTGCAGCACGGCGATATGGAAGACGGATTCAACATCCGCATGGCCGGTACAGGTGGGTCGTCGCTGCCGAACGTTCCGGCAGAATTTTCGAAACTGCCCCACGATCGCGGCACATTGGGCGCGGCACGTTCGCAGAACCCAAACTCGGCCAACTCGCAGTTCTTCATCAACTTCAAGGACAATCACTTCCTGAACGGCCAGTACACCGTCTATGGCCGCGTTATCGACGGGATGGAGCACGTGGACGCCATCGTCCGGGGTGAGCCGCCGATGAGTCCTGACCGTATGATCAGCGTTAAGGTGGCAGCCGATGTATAAGCTGGCAGCCGCATTTGCTTTGCTGGCCAGCCCCGCGTTGGCCACTGGTTTGCAGATCGAGATCGAGGGCGAGGGGGCTAATGGCACCGTAACCGTTGATTTGTTTGACGATCTGGCTCCGAAGCACGTTGAACAGATCAGCACCCTTGCCGCCGAAGGCAAGTATGACGGTGTGGTCTTTCACCGCGTGATCGACGGCTTCATGGCACAGACCGGCGACGTGGAACATGGCCGTCTGGGCAGCGATCTGCGTCGTGCTGGCACCGGTGGGTCGGACCGGCCTGACCTGCCTGCCGAGTTCTCGGACTTCAATTACGACCGCGGTGTCGTGGGCATGGCACGGGCACAGGACCCCAACAGTGCCAATTCGCAGTTCTTCATCATGTTTGCGCCCGGTCCGTTTCTGAACGGCCAATATACTGTTGTTGGACAGGTGACCGACGGGATGGACATTGTCGACGCGATCAAGCGTGGCGATGGCCCCAACGGAGCAGTCATCGGACAGCCCGACGTGATGAAAAAAGTTACTGTAACCGAGTAACAAAAAAGGCCCCGACGCAGATTGCGCCGGGGCCTTTTTGATAGACGGGGCTTAGTCGTCGCCCATGGCTTTCCAGATCACGGCCCCAATCGCACCGCCGATCAGCGGGGCCAACCAGAATAACCAGAGTTGTGAAAGGGCCGGGCCGTCGGCAAACAGCGCAACACCGGTTGAGCGCGCCGGGTTTACGGATGTATTCGTCACCGGGATCGAAATCAGGTGGATCAGAGTCAGGCCCAACCCGATGGCGATGGGGCCGAAACCAGCCGGAGCACCCTCAGACGTCGCGCCCAGAATGATTACGATGAAAAACGCCGTCAGTACGATCTCGATGATCAAGGCGGACATCATCGAATACCCTTCGGGGGACGCTTCGCCATAGCCGTTGCTGGCAAAGCTTCCGACCCCAGTGAATTCGGGTGCGCCGCTTACGATCAGGTACAGGACGACCGCTGCGGCAATTGCGCCGACGACCTGGGCGATCCAATAGGGAATAAGGTCTTTTGCCGGGAACCTTCCACCGATCATCAGGCCAAGACTGACGGCAGGATTGAAGTGCCCGCCCGAAATATGGCCGACTGCGTATGCCATTGTCAGAACGGTTAAGCCAAAAGCGAAAGATACACCCAGCCAGCCGATGCCGACATCGGCGACGCCTGCCGCTAAGACGGCGCTGCCGCAGCCGCCCAGTACCAGCCAGAACGTGCCGAAGAATTCGGCCATGAGTTTTGATGACATGAAAAGCCCTCCGAAAAACAATGGGTTCAGTGTAATTCAAAAAACCTGTTTTGTGAAATTTTTACGGAACCCGGTTCCGCCAAGGCAGGTTAATTCCAGGTCACGGGATCCAGCCGGAACAGCTTGGCCAACTGCTCGTAAATGCCGGGCGCCTCGGACTTCAAGGCGCGGGGCCGTTCAAAAAAGACCTCGACCGATACCGCAAAGAACTCTTCGTGCCCGACGGCGCCATATGGGTCGATGACCGTGTGCCGCCCTTTTTCTACGGATTGAACATGGGCATCGTATGCCGCCAGAAATGCTCGTTCCCACTCGGCGAAGGTCTGGCCTTCGCTGAGGATTGGAACGCCGTTGGTTCCGCCCGACAGATCGTCGATCTGATGTGCGAATTCGTGCAGGACTACGTTTTGTCCATCATGATCATCCAATGCGCCTTGCCTGCTGTGAGACCACGACAGAATGACCGGCCCCCGATCCCAGCTTTCCCCGGTGCGGATGATTTCCTTTTCGCTGACCACATAGCCGTCCTGCCTGCGTTGCCGGGACTTGAAGGCGTTGGGGTAGATCAGGATCGTGGTGAGGTGATCGTACCAGAGCGTGTTGTTGATAATCAGGAGACATGCCTGCGCGGCGATGGCCAGACGCATTTCTTCCGTGACCTCAAGACCGTCACAACCAAAAAACCGGACCTGATTCAGAAACAGGTTCACCTTGCCGTCGAGGCCTACGCGCAGGTCAGGCGGCAAACGGCGCACCAAGGGAACCTGGGCTTCGATTATGGCGCGCTGTTCAGGGGTAAGTGGGGTGGACAGCAGGGCCTTACGCTCCTGTGTTCTGGCCCAATGGCGATAGGTAAAAAAGCCTGCGATCAACAGAACTAAGGCAAAGAAAATCCACATTTCACAAGCTTATACAGGCGGGTTGCGTCTTGGAACCTGAAAGTGCGCCGTGGTCCAAGGCAAAAAAGAAACGCCGCAGGTTTCCCTGCGGCGTTGAATTTTCAATCCGGGCGAAGCAGGTGTTACTGCTTGACCTCCGCCGCCGGATTTGCGCCGCCCTTGGCACTACGGCCAGGGTTCAGCGGGTCGTCCTGACGCTGGACCGAACCTTCGAAATGCGCGCCGCTTTCGATGGCGATGGTCTTGTGAATGATGTCGCCTTCGACACGTGCGGTCGAGGTCAGGCGTACTTTTAGACCACGCACACGGCCCACAATACGGCCGTTGATTACCACGTCATCTGCGGTGACTTCGCCCTTGATGGTCGCGGTTTCACCGATCGTCAGAAGATGCGCGCGAATGTCGCCTTCGACAGTTCCTTCAACCTGGATATCGCCCGAGGTTTTCAGGTTGCCGGTGATGTGCAGATCCGAAGACAGAACCGACGCCGGAGGCTTGGGCTTGGGCGCGGTGCTCGCCTTGTTTTCTGACGGTGCAGGGGCAGCCGGTGTTGCTGGTGCGGCGGGTTTTGCCGCTTCTGGTGCATTCGAACCGGGCTCGTTGATTTTGCTCTTAGAAAACATTTCTCGCAGCCTTGATGTAAGTCATTGGGTTAACAGGTTTTCCGTTCACGCGTACTTCATAGTGCAGATGCGTGCCGGTCGACCGTCCGGTGCTACCCATATCAGCAATATGATCCCCGCGCGAGACCCTTTGACCAACCTTTACCTTGATCTTGGTATTATGGGCGTAAAGTGTCTCAATTCCGAAGGCATGCTTGATTTTTACCAGCCGTCCAAACCCGGATTGCCAGCCTGCATGGGTGACCACTCCGTCAGCGGTCGCAAATATATCCGTTCCATGTGCACCTGCAAAATCAGCACCGTTATGCATGCGGCGACCTCCGGTCTTGGGGTCGCGGCGTGTCCCGTAGCCACTGGTGAAGCGGACAACCGCGTTTACCGGGCTTGCAAACGGCGCTTTTTCTGCAGCAATGCGATAGAGGTTCAGCTGATCCATCTGCTGCAGCAGGGTATTCGCGCGGATTTCGTCGGGGGTCAGTTCCTCACCGCGCGTGCTGAAGGATATGGGGGTTAGGGGGCCACCCATGCCACTGTACCCACGCCGCACTTCTTCGATGATACGGTCGGTGGGCATTCCTGCTTTGCGGAACATCTTGTCGAGCGGCTCGACAGAGATGACCATTGCCTCTTCTAGCTGACGGAAAATTTCGTCGCTGCGTTCCTGCATTAGCTGGATTTCCAGTTCCAGCTCGTCGCGCTGATCCAGCGCAACCTTGGCATCGGCCGCGATCTGATCACGTTCCATCGCGGTCCTGACCAATGCCTCGGTCATGAAGTTCATTTGGGCAGGGTTAGTGGCATATGCCATCTGCACCTCGCCCGAACCTGCCTCTTGGTTCATCTTGGCCAGCTCTGTGCGGGCTTCTTCGCGCTGCTTCATTGTCGCGCGCAAGGTCGTCTGGATCACTTCGATCCCGGTCTCAAGCTCGCGGCGGCGGTTTTCCGAGGCCAGCAGCTCGGACTGCATGGCGGAAATCTGTTCGAGCGCCGCGTTGAACCGGTCTTGCGCCATCAACGCTTCTTGCGCGCGGACGTCCCGTTCGGCCGACAGAACATTCAGCCGTTCCTGATAGGTGGCCTGATCTCGCTTCGCCTGTTCGCGGAAGTTGCCGGATCCGATGCTGTCCATCAGCAAGATCGCGGTCGCGACAGCGGTCCAGCCAACAATCACCGCAACGCCAGCAACAGCAGCGATCTGCGTTTCCGAACTAAGCCGGATGAACCGTGTGTCGTTGTCGGATTTCAGAAAAACCCTGCGTTCCGGAAAATGCCGTTCAAGCAGCGAGTGTAGTTTGATTGCCAGACGTGTTCGCACGCGTCTTCCCTCTTAATCCCCAAGATCGGACTCGGTCGTGAGTGATAGCCGTCCCTTGGCCGAAGTGCATAGAGGGAGCTCAGGTTTTGGGCAAGTTTGTTAACCAGTTTACCCAACAAAGTAGGTTTTTCCCGCCAATTCTCGGCGGGAAATTGCCGATAACGTCAACTTGAGCACGTTTAATGGTCGTGTCCGGGCTGAGGCAGGTCTTCAGTCAAAGGCCAGTAGAAATCTGGCGGCAACCCCGCTTCGGCGCGTTTTTCCTCGTTGAAAGGGGGCTTCAGGACGCCGTGGAAATACCGCCGGACCAATTCGTGAAACACATCCTTTGGGTCGGCATTCTCACGCCCACATAGGAAGTCGTTATACCAACCAAAACCGATTTTTTCCCGTATCAATCAGCGAAATCCCCTTGTAACAATCAATGCATGGAGCCGAAAAACTTCCACTTCAAAAAGTTCCACGTGCATTATGGAACTTCTTCTCCTTAAAACCCTATCAAAAGTTCCATGCGCTTGAGTTCCAATCCGGATCGAATCGAGGACAGAAGCCGCAAACGGGAAGAGAAAGGGGTTTGGCTTGGGCAATTCTTCTGCTTTGCTTGGACGAGATCCCGCTTGCCGAAGCGGTTTCGCGTCTGTGCGCCGGAACTGTCGCCTAGTGAATCGACGCGCAGGTGACCACTTGAAGTACGAGGTCCGCAAGCAAAACGCTTCAGTGGCGCGGGCAAATGCCAATATACTCAGCGAACATAGGGTGGAAGCTCCTCAACGAGCGGCCAATAAAAATCAGGTGGCAATCCGGCGTCTGCGCGTTTTTCTTCGTTGAACGGAGGCTTTAAGCCCGCTTTGAAATAGCGCTTCACTAGCGCATGGAATACTTCTTTTGGATCACTGTTTTCCCTGCCACAGCCGAAGTTAAACCATTTCGCCCCATACGCCACGTGGCTGACTTCCTCGCTGTAGATGGTTTTGAGGCTTTCAACAGCCGCGGTCTCGCCGGCTTTCTCGAAAATTTCTATCATTCCTGGCGTTACATCTAGCCCTCGTGCCTCCAATACCATTGGAACGATAGCTAACCGCCCTTGCAGGTCATTTGCAGTATCTGATGCCGCACGCCACATTCCATCATGAGCGGGCAGGGCTCCGTAGTAGCTTCCCATCGTTTCCAGGCAATCACAGATTAGACTGAAGTGTTTTGCTTCGTCGTCTGCGGCTTTCACCCAATCGTCATAAAATCCCATCGGCATCGGTACGTGGGCGAAACGTGAGATAATATCCCAGTGCAGATCGACTGCATTGAGTTCGATATGAGCGACTGCATGCAGCAGCGCTATTCTTCCTGCCGGAGATCCAGGCTTGCGCTTTGGTACGTCGCGGGGGCTGAGCAACTCTGGTTGCCGCGGGCGAGCAGGATGATCTGGTGGAATAGAACGTCCGATTTCAATGACTTCCCCTGTAGTCCGCGCAGTTTTCCAAACAGAAGCGTAAGCTCGTGATTTGGCTGTTTTTGCGTGACCATCCTTCGTAGAGAGCACGTCGACTGCCATCGCAGTTAGCGTAGTCGGATGCTGCGTTTCAGCATCTTTTTCAGTACGGCTAGACAATGGGTAACTTGCTCCCGGGCCGGTAGAATTATCAGAGCTTGGCTTTTAACCAAATGGTGCAACAAACTTTTTAAGGTTGCCCAGTACGCCTACTATAGGGCGCAGCCTGCGTCCAGATTTCAGGTTGCTGCGTGGTCTGAACCGTCATGCGCTCCCGATTCAACGGCTGTGTGTCCGTGAGAGCGCATATTGAGTGACCGGTTCAATAGAAGATCGGACGGTTGATGAGCGGACTGAATCCGAGTTGATGAGCCAGCCCTTTAACTCGGGATACTGGCGCACGGATCGGTGAGTGGGGCTGGTAAACTAGACGAAGCGGGATACAGCACTGCTATCGGGGGTGACGACCTTAATCATCGCAGCCCTAGATTGCGGTGCAGTAGCCCTTGAGCCCCCCCCATCAGGTATTTGGATTCAAATCCCGTTTATACTTTCGCGCCTTTGCTAAGCATAAAGCTGTTTGGCTTTTGACCTTCTTTCATTACGAACCTAACCGTGTCGCTCGAAAATTTGGCGTAAGCAGGTGAAGAACTTTCCGTATTGAAGGTTGTTGGCTTGTGCAGTCTTTTTGAACCAAGCTTCATCTTCCTCCAAAATCGAGAGATGCAGTTGCCCAACGTATTGAGACCTTGGCCTTCTACCTGTTCGAGTTGGTTTTTCACCTGATGCAAGGTGCGGTTTGACAAAAATCTTGTGTTCATTTTCGAGAGCCAATCGCTCCAAAAAGCGCATTTCCAGTCTGTTCAGTATTTCAATCATCTGGGTTTCTGTCAGATGAACTCTTTCCGCCATTTAACGGCCCCCGCTTTTTGCCAAACCTTTGTGCAGTTGAAATTTACCCCGAGATTCAAAGTATACTGTATAGACGACTAGCGTTACGTGGGCGATTTGTCAAAATATGGCGAACGCAAAAAACGACCCTCTGCTATTGGCATTTTCAAGAGTTTTGCGTCGCCACAGACTCGCCAAGAAGTTATCGCAACTAGAGCTCGCCACGCAGGCTAACCGAAGCATGCAATACATCTCACTTCTGGAATCCGGCCACCACCAACCAACTCTCGGAACGCTACAACTTCTCAGTGGCGCACTTGGTCTATCTTTGACCAGATTGGTATCCGAAATTGAAGAAGAAGCTGAGTAGAATCTAGCGAATTCTCTCGGTACACCTCTGGACATTGAATCTATCGCAGAAAACAACTCTGACGATAGTCACAACTGCCACCGATCAATGAACTTCTCGATCTGGATGACGTTAGCTTGGAGCTTCGTTCGCAGCGTCGATGCTAGGATGTTTGCCATGGGCGTGTCCTCATGTTGCGTGATAAGTCCATCATTGCCGGTCCACCGGATGTCGAAGAAATCAGGGCAGGGCATCTCCATGCCGCGGAGGGTGGCTTTCTCGTATTCCTCGAAAAACCACTCCCTAACGGTTCGCTTGATATACTCAGGCGCATCATCGTCTTCGAGTTGAAGGACCATCTGCTCTCGCCATGCGGCCCAGCCATAGGCGATTTCTTCAGGCCTCAAATGGATTCCGTTCATTTCGCCCTCCTTTCAGCTACTCCGCCTTCGCGTCGATGATCTCAGAGCTCCGCTTTTCCGCCATCTCTTCATAAGTCAGGTCTGCGCGATCCTTTGGTCCGATGGGAAACCACCGGCCGCTTTCGTCGTCTCTGACAGCAAATGTCATCCGCTAAAACGCGGATCTTCAGTCTCGGTGTAAACCGGCTCAATCACTCTCATCGTCATTCTCATCATACACTTTGCGCGCCCTGATCTCTTCTGCGGTGATCGGATCAGACAGCGGCAGTCGCCCGGCGATAAACTCGGCCTTACTCCTTGCCAGGAATGCCCTAGTCAGTTCATCACCTCGCTCACCTGTTTTCCGCATCCAGAGCGTTGCGGCCTTCTCGACCAAAGCCCAGACGGTCTGCTTGCGCTTGTGGCTCAGGATCTCGCCCTTGATGCCTCGCTCTGCAATGCCGAGCTTGGCGCATTCTCTTTCGTTCATTTGGACTTCATAGTCGGAGATTTCAGCGAGGTCGCTGATGTTGCTCAGGTGCGCCCTGGCAACCTCTCTCTCATTCACAAAGACAACGACTTTGAGCATGTTTCACCAATTCTTCTTCACGCAAGCAGGGCAACGTCCGTGCTCATCAGTCCGGTCGATCTGACCCCTATAGCCACACACATTGCAGGCCATCCCATCCTTCAAAGGCCGCCCATCTCCGAATAGGCGCTTACTCTGCGGACGCCTGGACGACACGAGCTCATGTGCACACCAACAGCACAGCGTTGTGACAAAGCCCTCTACGAGCTGCACCTGGGCTGCGTTGCTGCACTTTTCGCAGCTGTGATTGGCTCGTTCGATTGTCGCTTGAAACAAGCTGTCGATCCGCTCGTCCTTAACCACAGTCCTGAAATAGATACGCAACTGGCCAAACTTTTGCTTTATCTGAGAGACCACAGGATACTCGACCTCCTGCTTGTCGCAGTGCTCCTTGATCTTCTGGAAAAGATCCGTGACATGACCTGCCCAGCCGTCGGGCGTGTAACCCAGCTCTTTCTCAACTGAATTCTTGATGTCGCCATAATCGACGACGCCGATATTGCTATCCGACATGACGGACTCCTCCTAAATGGTAGGAGTGGAGGGGCATGATCCCTTACCGTCGACGCTAATCTGGCGTAAAGAGCTTATAAGACTCCTGGCCCACCATGGCACTCCCAAAGGCTCGCTGAATCAGCGAGTTATTCGGTTGCTCAATTGGTGTACGCAGCAAGTCATAACTTAGGCATAGCTCAAGACGTCACAGTTGTGAAGTGCCTCTCATGCCACACTTAGATGTGTCCGCGGGCACAATCCTATCCAGCTACCCCCGTGCGGACACTGTGCCTGAGTCCTCGTTTCGCGGCAAACCCTGTGCTCGTTGTAATCTCTCGGTGCTACGATCCAGGAACTGGCCTTCGACGAATTCCCCATCTTGAACCCAAAACCTGTCTGGCGTCGAAATAGTCGATACGGCCCTTGCCGGTGATTTCCACCGTTTCGCCGGGTTTGGCATCTTCGTAGCCGTCAGACGTGGCAAAAACCCGATCATGTTTTCCAACGAGTTCATATTCGACGGAAATTCGTAGGTCATCATCAGTCAGGTTCTTAACTCGGTATCGCCATTCATACTCGATTTCTGAGCTTGGTGCGTTCCAAAGGCTCCAAAAGCTAGTCACGGACGCCCGTTCGGTTGAAATGTACAATCCCTCGAAAGAATCAGACACATAATCCAAGGGCGGATCTTCCTTTTCATCATCGTCCCACGCGATACCAGATCGCGAAGAGTCTCGCTCCGATCCAAAGCCTTGCGGGATTCCTCGATAGATTTCTGGGTGGATATTAAAGTACCCGACAATCAGAACGACCAACGGGATAATAGTAACGCCTATGCCATACCAAATGGGGTGTCTTCTGCTCATTTTGCGCCTCTCGATACTGACAAAGCACTGTTATAACTAGGAATGCGGCACTACAACTGGTGGCCAGCAGAACTGGCGTCTCGTCACTAGTCTTGTGCGCCATGCTTTGACATAGGGCGCCAATCGGACATGTTGCCCGCCAACTCAGGCACTTTAGAAAAGACGCGATCAGGGGCAGCGACACCGTGCGCTTCCAACCACTCACGTATCACCAACCAGTCGTCTTGTAGGCCTCGCGAGTACCGAACCTATTGAACCGACTATTGTAGAATTGTCGGCGCCGGCGGTGGTAACGCTTCATTTACATCGGTTGAATCCGTATTAGTCATCACAAGAACCGACGCCGTTGTGCCTACAAGCAATTCGACTCCCTCGGGGAGTTGGTCAATTTCTACTCTTACCGGAATTCGCTGTGCCAGTCGGATCCATTCAAACGTTGGACTCACGTTTGGCAAGAGATTGACTCCAACACTCCCATCACTTTTGGCAATTCCTCGCCCGATGCTATCCACCACCCCAGGAATTACGATATCGGGGTTAGACATGAGCGTTATGGCGGCGCGGTTACCAGGGGATATATCGCCTACATAGTTTTCGCGGAAATAAGCGTCGACCCAAAAGCTTTGGGCATCAATGAGTGCAAGGATCGGTTGATTAGCGACAGCCTGGCTGCCGAGACGCAATGTCAGATTTGCCACATATCCGTCAACTGAGGCATGTACTTTAGTGAATTCAAGGTTGAGGCGCGCAGCTTCTAGAGCAGCTTTAGCCTCGCGGAGGCTTGAGTTTTCCTCACCAGTTACGCCGCGGCTTGCAATTGAGCCCTCCAGCGAAGCCTGCGCTTGGGCGAGCGCGGCTTTGGCTTGAACCACTCCGCCTTGTGCTCTGGCGGTGTTTGCTTGAGCAACGTCCAAATCTCTTTGTAATTCGTCGAACTGTGACTCGGGGATGCGACCGTCGCTTACCAAAACAGAGGCCCGGTCAAATTGACGTTGTGCCTCTGTCTGCTGGGCTTTTGCGGAAGACAATTGAGACTCGGCTTGTTGGATCGACGATTCATATTGCTGAACACTCGCACGGGCGGCCTTAATTTGCTTATCCAAAGAAGCCAGATCTTCGACGGTTTTGTCGAATCTCGCTTGTGCTTGCGACAGTGCTGCTTCGAAAGTGCGCGGATCGATTTCGAAGAGAAGATCCCCAGCCTTTACAAACTGGTTGTCTCGTATCGGAAGGTTGACGATTGGCCCGGAAACGCGCGGTGCAACTTCTAGAACATTTGCGCGAACCTGCCCATTGCGCGTCCATGGGTTGGATACGTAAATGGCATATTTCAAGAACACGGCGCCCAAAGCGACGAGTACGATTGCAACTGTGACGATCAACTTGGTGTTTCGGTTCATTTGACTATGCCGGGATAAGAAAGGTTCCGATGACGGACGTATAGATTGCTACAAGTGCAACAAAAACCAACGCCGGATGAGAGATGAAACGCGACATTCGGAAACGGTTCAAAACACGCGCCGTCATCATAGTTAGAACGACTGCCAGTAGGGAAGATATGAAAAGTGGTGAGAGGTAGACGCCAAAAAAGTCGAATTCGCTTGGAACAGGTAGCATTTTTTCCTCGACTTCAGAAACGGGACTCTCGTAGTGCGTGCCAATCAATGAATTCCGCTCTGCCGGTGTACCCCAAAACACCCTCCGCAAGACCGCGATACGCGCCAAGAAGACGATACATGTTTTCGTAGTCAGCGGTATTCAAATTTGAACTAGACTCTTTGTTAATTAGGACTTCTACAGTCTTCTCAAGGGCTACAGTAGCGCTTTGAAGCCTGTTTTGCAGATATTCAGGGTCAATCCCCCCTGGGTCGCGTTCAATATCCAACATTACATCCGCAACGGCCAAGCGCCACTGCTTCATTGCTTCGCCACCGCCTTCTCTCAGTGAAGCTGCCTGTGACAGTCTTCGGGTTGCGGCAAATTCAATTAGCTTGCTGCTCAGCGCTTCCAAACTTGTCGCGATTTGAAGCGTATCCGTCCTTTTGGTATTGCCCAGTGCTGGTTCCGACAATGCAGATAGCCAAGGAACAAGTTTGGTCGGAATGCTATCTATCTCGCTGACATGTAGCGAAAGGCGCATCCGATTAAACCAGTTTGGTTGCTCTCTTTGGTCGGTAAGGCTGTGTCGGACCACATAATCCGCGCTAGAAAAGAAACGCTTTATTAGAGCTTCCACACGGATTTCCGGCCTTAAAGAAACCGGGAAAAAACGCGTGCATTCGATGATCACAATTACACAGAACAAACCGATGAACATGGTTGCAAAGAAGAGGAAACTGTATTGCTGCTGATTATCGATCTGAAGGCCGACCAGAAACAAGTTCAGGAAAAAACTTCGAACAATCATTTGTTCCGGGCGGGAAGTTAAGTAAGCCACCAGGACTGTGGTGCCGAAGATTAATAAAGCCAACTGCCAGAAGGTGGCCAATAGCGGTAATAGAACAAGGTGCACAGTTCCAACAATCAACAGTAGGATCGCTGCGAAAGGCAGCGCGACGGAGACAGACGCCTGCGGATGTAAAGCAAGGTTCAGAGCGAGAGAAACGCCTATGCATATTACAAGAGCCGGATTGGGAAAGCCTGGAACAAACAGGACACATGCCACTGTCGCAAGAAATATAACCTGAACACGGATTAGCGCGCTCCACATATCCCGATCAAGGAATTCGGATGTGGGTTTAGGTTGTTGGGATGAGGCCAAATGCCGGGTGTTTGCCTTCCAGCTTGCATCTTTAATGTTGGTCATCAAATCTGACAAAGACCGACTGTATTCTAGCGACCGTTGGACATTGTGACGGGTGGCAGTCATGGCAGCAAGTTGGAAGTGTCCTAGCCCGCTGTTGACCATTTCTTGGGTAATCTGGTTTTCGGTGTGATACCCAGCTTGCGATGCGGTTGCGGACAGAATTTTCTCCGCTTCAAGAAGATATTGCTCGGTACTCAGTATCGCGGAGCAAAGAGATTGGACTTGGGCTGTGTCACGGGAGTCTTCCAAGTCTCTTGCGTTCAAATATAAACGCTGAAGCTCTCGGTCCAGTGACGCCATATTTGCCACGAATTGCCGCCAGACAAGGCGTCTATCCCAGACGTCATAACTATCGACAATTGCGGCATCCAAAAGCCTTTCGACAGTGGAGCGCAATTGAGCGATCTGCATCCGAAGCTTTGGCAGGTCTTCCTTGCGCTCATTTCCAGTCAAGATGTCCAAGGTCGCCATGAGAAGACGTCGTTTTAAAGTAAGTGCTTTGCGTACTTCTTCTTCGAACTGTTCCCGACTGCTGTAGGGCCATAGCAGTGAGTAGACGACACTGAAGCACACAATACCAAGGACGGTTTGCTGAGCCCGAAGAACCACAACAGTAAAATCATTGACCGGGTTTTCGCCGCCTCCAATGACCAATATGGGCACCACAAATCCGGCAGTCATCCAGAAGTATGAGCGAGACGTTCGAAACATATTGAAGCAACAGAATGCCAGCCATAAACTGAGCGCTGCGATAAATAGCCAACGATCCTGCGGGAACAGCGACAGCAGAGCAATCGCAACGACAATTGCCAAGAACGTGCCACCCAGCCGGAGTAGTCCTTTGTGAAAGGACTCGCCAAATGTTGTCAACGAACAAGCAACTATTGAGAGACCGGCCCAGTAGGGCTTAGCCCAGTCCATCGACAAAGCGATCCAATACGCAAGCACCAAAGCCAACGCCAATTTGATAGCAGCTTTAAGGCGCAAGGAGTCCATGGTCATGGCATCGTTTGATGAGATCACAATAATGCATTAATCGAGATGTATCTTGATCTTATGAGTTTTCCAATTGCAATCCTAAACAGGCTGAAATGGCGCGTTCACTCTCCTCCTTAGCTAGCCTTGCCCCGTGTGACAGCCCTGTGTCACAGAATGATTGCCTACATTGTGAAGCTGTTGAAAACGCTTGATGACAAGTCATATTTTGCTGAATAACTTGCCTAAAGCAGCCAGAAACGAAGGTGTTTGAAACAAAATACTTGGCCTTGGACATCGATTGGTGTGCCGCAATATTGCAGTTGAGGAACTAGCCTGATCGGGAGAGACGTGTGGAAGCTTTGATTTCTTATGCTCGAGAAAATGTTGTCATTCTTCTCTTTGTT
Source organism: Ruegeria sp. S263 (assembly GCF_056780525.1). Taxonomy (NCBI): domain Bacteria; kingdom Pseudomonadati; phylum Pseudomonadota; class Alphaproteobacteria; order Rhodobacterales; family Roseobacteraceae; genus Ruegeria; species Ruegeria sp. S263. Next base: position 1,656,454 of record NZ_CM165558.1, read on the forward strand.
GTCATCGGATTGGGGTATCTGGTCGGCAAGCTGAAGATTGCCGGTATCGGGCTTGGACCAACTACAGGAATACTGATTGTCGGGTTGGTTATCGGATTGGCACAAATCGAAGTTCCGGAAATAATCAAAGGGTTGACGTTTACAATTTACCTTTTTGTTCTGGGAACGATGGTTGGACCTGGCCTGGTGCGTGTTTTAACAAGTAAGTCGGCTTTCAAATACTTGGTAATGTGCGTTTTTACTGCCGTGGTCGCTGGGGTCTCGGTTTATCTCATGGCTTTGGTGTTTGGCTTGAACAACATTGTCGCCGGTGGGCTGACTGCCGGCGCGGTCACAACATCTGCGGTCCTAGCCGCCGCTCAAGGCGCTGTGTTTTCCGGATCGGTCCAGCTTCCAGAGGGTATGGCGCCGTCAGATGCGGGCAATATCCTCGCCAGCGCCTACGCCATCACTTATCTGTATGGCACATTTGGACTAATTATCCTTATTAAATTGTGCCCAACGCTTGTGGGAGCAGACATAGCTAAAGAAGCGGCGAAACTTGACGCAGTCGGGAGTGTGCCCCAGAAGCGCGTAGCGCCATCCGTTCGGGCCTGGAGGCTGGAATTACCGAAGTACATCGGAAGTACAACTGGCGAGCTTGTCAAAAACGTTGAAAAGCGGCGAGAAGAAGGAGCTTTACCTTCACTTGAGCAGGTAATTCGCAATGGAGAACGTTTGACCGTCACCGATGATCTGGTCCTTGCAAAAGATGATATCTTGACCTTCCTTGCGCCCAGCCATTTGCTCTTGAGGGGTAATGAGACGCTGGGGCCGGAAGTTGCGGATAATGACGCTTTGGCCGTGGATATGGCATCGGCAGAACTCGTTCTCACCAACAATGCACACGTCGGCAGAAGACTCTCGGAACTGCTAAACGAGCATGGCTACGGTGTCAGCCTGGAGCGCGTAGTGCGGCTCGGTACAGAAATGCCAATAGACGACGAGGATTTTGAACTGATCGCTGGGGACGTGCTGTTTGTGTTTGGTTCAGCACGGTGTGTGTCGATATTTGCCGACGAAGTCGGTTACGAGGTCACAAACCAGATGACGACTGATTTGATGAATACTTCATTTTTCATCGCCATATTTGCGGCCTTGGGTACGATTTCAGTGACCGTAGCCGGGATTGAAATTCCACCCCTCGGGGGGTCCGCAATGGGTGCCATGTTTGGCGGGGCTATTCTCGGTTGGTTAAGGACCCGCAGCCCCAGCATGGGGTCGGTATCCGCGCCCGCGGCAACGGCGCTCTCTGACCTAGGGTTGTCACTCTTTATCGCGGCTGTCGCAATTGGCGCAGGTGGTTCGTTGATTTCGACCATGCAGGCTTTTGGGGTAAACCTTCTGATTGCCGGAGCATTTGTGACGACGGTTTGCACGATTTCTTGTTTCTTGTTCGGGCACTTCATCATGAGGTTGAACGTTGCTGAGAACGCCGGTGCCACGACTGGCGTCATGACAGGCGTCGCAATCGCTGAGGTCTGCAAGGATGCCAAGAGTTCCGCACCGGCTGTTGCCTTTGGCTTACCAGGCGCTGTATCCAGCTTGACATTTATCGTCGTCGGACTCGTCATTCTGGCCATAGTGCCCTGAAAAGACTTCTTGCCGCCACTGGATCGGTTTCTCAATCGATTGTGTATTGTCTTGCTGTTGATCAAACAGGTCGCGAGGTGCACGTGCATCTCTCGACTGGTGAAAGTGCGAAAAAAGAAAAATCTGTCGAAGTGCCTACTTGTGGGCAGCTTTTTTCAACGGCGACTCGCAAGCTTCAGGGGTAACTTTAGGCTTCCGCCTCGATACCAAGGAATTCACCGACTTTGATCCGGTCTGGCGGGCTGTATCCCATCACGCGAAAGACCGGGGGAAGGTTACTTTCCACGTCTTTGGTAAGGCACCTTTGGTCAAGATAGGGGCGCCAAGCGAATGACCCACAAGTTTGACCAGAAAACAGTTGCATCTATCTCGATTTATGATCTTGTTTGATTTCATTGTGATATTGGACAAACGCAAGTTTCATTACAGCTGGGAGCAAAAAAGTGGCGAATACATCGACCGATGGACCTATCCTCGCGAAACCCGAAGATCTCAGTACAAACGTGCCGCTTGACCGCGTTCTCGAGATCAGCGCCTATCTCAACGCGCCGGAGAATATGGTCAAGGTACAGTTTCCATCTCCTGAAACGCAGTACTCCTATGTGAACTTCTCAAAAATCAGACCAACGGCGCAGGTAATGCGCGGTGGACCCGTGGTCGACCTGCCCTACGCAGTCGACCCGTCAATCGGGAATATCGAATACCGGAACAAGCATGGTGACTGGGTCAGCGTGGATGAACATTTTGCCACCAAACCAATCGACGCCATGATGGTCGTGAAAGGTGGTGAGATCGTTTACGAACGCTATCGCACGATGAAACCGCATGAGAAGCATCTGTGGATGTCCGTCACCAAAGTCACCGGGTCAACCATGATGGCGATGCATGAACATGAGGGGAATGTCGATGTGGACGCGCCGGTCAGTTCCTACCTGACAGAATTGCAAGGATCGGTATGGGACACGGTGAAAGTCGTCGAAGCCATGGACATGGCCACGGGCCTCAACGGCACAGAGCACGATGAGCCGGAGCCAAACTCGCGCACCGATCCTGACCAAATCTGGTTTCGCTGGGCGGCGACGAGCGCGGTCGGCATGTTGCCCGATGTGCGCGGTCGCAATGAAACATGGGTTGATGTCTTGCGCGATATGGAGCGGCATTCTCCACCGCATCAGAAGTTTGAATACAACTCCATCGACACCTTTGTCATGAACCGGATTAATGAGCGGATCGCCGACAAACCGCTCTACGCGCAGTTCTCAGAACGGTTGTGGTCTAAGCTTGGCATGGAGCATGACGCTTTTTACGTGGTCAGCCCGACCGGAAATACACTCGGTTTTTTCGGCATGAACTCTACGCTGCGCGATCTGGCCAGGTTCGGCATGGCCTTTTCGCCAAGCTGCGCGAAGCTGGCTGGTGAGCAACTGATCCCTGACGCGGTCATGGCCAAGATCTATGACCGGACGTATCTCGACATGTACGACAAGGGCTGGATCGGCAAGAAGAACAGCATCACCTTCTGGGATGATGCCGGCGCGATCTCTAACCGTTACCAGTGGGATGCTGTCTTTTCAGACGGCGACCTGTTCAAGGCCGGAGTGGGCGGGCAGGGGATTTACATCTCACCCGAGACCGACACCGTCGTGGCATTCTTCAGCACCAGTGATGGGGAAAACCAGGAAGAAGGCATGGCGCGTGCTATCGTTCGGGCAATCAACGGTAATCCGCTGCCTAGGTAACCTTCAAAGTTTTGAAGCGACAGTCAGGCCAAGATCAACAGTAGAGTCTGAGACAGGGAGAAGACCATGTGTTCGCGCATTTTTTTCAACAAGGATGGCCAACCAATGCTGGTAGGCCGGAATGAGGATTGGTTCGAGAGCTTGCAAACCAAAGTTTACGCGTTTCCCAAAGGGATGAAGCGTGACGGCGCGGTAGACGACAATCCTGAGACCTGGACATCGAAGTACGGAAGTATAGTTGGGGCCTGCTACGGCGCGGCAATTACTGATGGCATGAACGAAGCGGGATTGAACGCCAACCTGTTGTATCTCGCGGAGTCGGACTTTGGCCCTCGCGATACCTCAAAGGGCGGTCTGTCAGTTTCGATTTTTGCGCAATGGATGCTCGACAACTTCGCGACGGTGGACGAAGTGCTCGCTGCGCTAGACAGCATTCAGATCGTGCCGATCTACATGATGCATTTTGATGACAAGGTGCAGTCACCCTTCCACTACTCAATTGCCGACAAGACCGGCAACTCGGCGGTAATCGAGGTGTTGGACGGAAAGTTCAGCGTTCACAAAGGCCGTGATGTCACAATCATGACGAACTCGCCACCATACGAACAACAGCTTGAAAACATGAAGAAGTATGTTGGTCTTGGCGGGGATCAACCGCTTCCGGGCGGCTCGCAGGCCGACGAACGTTTTGTGCGCGGCGCCTATTATCTCAGTGCGCTGCCTGAGGAGCCGGCTGACTACCATGAGGCTGTCGCAAATGTACTGGCCGTCATTCGGAACATGTCAACGCCTTGGGGTATTAGTGATCCAACCCGGCCCAACGTCTCTCCCACCCGCTGGCGCACGATCAGTGATCTGACCAATGGAAGGTATTATTTCGAGTTCACTCAGAATCCGACAGTCGCTTGGATAGATTTGCACAAGCTCAACCTGAGCGACGGAGCGCCGGTCGTAATGTTCGATCTTAAGAAGGACATTCGAGCAACGGGAGAGGTTTCGGACTGTTTCAATCCATCAAAAGAACTGGCGTGGTTGCGCGGCGGATCAGTGCTCAACCCAGCCGAATTGTGAATAGCCAAAAAGGTGAGAAGATTCTGCCTCCTCCGATCTGATTTTTCAATAGGAGTAAGCAATTATGACCAGTGGTCCCGCCCCGAACCTGTTGCCACCAGCTGCCCTGCCGAAGCCCATCAACCCGGAAATCGGTAAAATCGCGACTGAACCCAAGAATTTCGGCACAATCACTCTGGCCGGACGGCGACATGTTCAAGGCTGGCTTCCAACGGCAGGCAATCTATGCGTCGTCGTCTCGCGATTTGGTTATCGTGCATTTTTCGGTGAACGCGGCGGACAATTCGATCATGCAATACCTGAGGCCCATCGCGACGTCGGGGCTTTTTGACTGAGCAAAACTAATGCACTGTGAAAAGGAAAAACTGAAATGAAACCACGAACGCCCCTGTCAGAGATTTCTGGTATTTTTCTGCCCTTAGGCCATCGTATTGTTCATGCACCAGACGATCCAATGAGCGTACCAGGCGCTAAAGTAACGCTGCCAGTAGGTGCCGTACACGATGGGTTCGACCTCGAGTTCGTCGCCGCAGCCCGAAAAAACTTTAGCAACACGCACATGCAGTTGGGTGGCGACCACGCGCTGTATTACACCACAAACATGACCGAATTCGTGCCGGCTGCCTTTACCTATTCCAAAGGTCCGGTCAGTGAACTAGCTCGTCGACCAAACCCATCGCTGGGGGACTTAACCTACATGCTGGGTGACGGCAGTGAAAGTGCAACCTTGGATGACCACATCGCGGATTTTGACACGAGGCTTCAAGGCGTGATGATCCTGCACAAAGGCGAGGTCGTCTACGAAGCCTTTCCGGGCATGCATCCTGAACAGATGCACATCTGGGCTTCAGTCGCTAAGTCGGCCGTGGGCACTCTGCTTACGATGCTAGAGCTTGAAGGCAAGGTCGACACATCCAAGCCAGTTACTGATTTTGCGGCTATGCTAAAAGGGTCCGAGTGGGACAAGGTCGCGCTCATCGATGCGATGAACATGGCGTCAGGTCTCGATATCTCCGAGGATGCCAAGGCCACGATGGACCCCCATTCTGTGTTTCAACGGATGCTGGCGGCTGATTTTGGGATCCCGAATGCGGATGGGGTAAAGGAAGATGAATATGAGGTGCTGCGCGACGTAGCCCCCATAGCAGGCGAGTCGCCGGGCAAAGTTGCGCGCTATAGCTCCGTTATCACCAAAGTATTGTGCGCAGCAGTGGAAAGCGTGACCGGACAAACCTACACCGCCTATCTTGGCGAGCGTATCTGGTCGAAAATCGGCGCGCGGTCGCCATTGGCGATCAATATTTCTCCTGCCGGTTTGGCCATTGGCTATGGTTTATTGAATTCCACGCTTGAAGACCTAGCGCGCTATGCGCTGATATTTACGCCAAGCTGGCGCAAGGTTTCGGCAGAGCCCGTAGTGTCGCCGGATGTGCTGCGCAAGATGCAGACCGCCAGCAGCAAAGAGGCCTACCTGGCGGGTGATTTTACCGACCATTCGTGGGTAAAGATGTGCTTTGGTAATGATATGCCAATCTTCAACTCGCACCAGTGGGATGCAGTGTGGGAAGACGGAGCGCTTTTCAAGCACGGTAACTTGTATCAGGGCATTTACACCGATCCGGCTCGCGATGTCGTGGGCGTGTTCTTCTCGACGTCGCCTGTCAATCTCGCGCCGGACCTCAACCCCGGCTATATGCGCGCAGCGGCAAAGCAGTTGGCAGGCGGTTGAATATCGATGGGCCGCTCGTATGCTTTCGCGCGGCCCACATCGCACTATTCTAGGACCGGAGATAGAGGCTCGTGGAACAAAGCGACTGTGTTAGTCTGAATCATACATGCTTTACGGTCACCGATATTGGAAAGACTATTCAGTTTTTCGAGGAATGTCTCGGTTACCAAGTAGAGCTCCGGCAGCAGGTGCCGGGGGTGATCGGACGCCTTATCGGTGTGGCAGATGCGACGGCAGAGCAGGCTTTTCTGACCGGTAACGGAAGTCGTATCGAGTTGCTTTGTTACCAGTCGCCGCCCAATCGCACGGTCATTTCCTCAACGCCAGTAGATACGGGGTCCGTCCACATCGGAGTTTACGTTGATGATGCCAAGGCTGCGGTTGCCAAAGCCACCGGGCACGGCTTTGCGCTTCTGGGTGACTTCATTGAGGTGGACAGCGATCATTTTTCCAGCCCGGTTAATGCCGTTGCTTGGGTCCGTAACTCAGACGGCATCACAGTCGAATTCCTGGAGATGGAATAGTAGGCCAAGCGTGCAACACGATTTCTTTGACCAGCGTATGAGAGGGAAAACGAGTGACTAACAAAACACCAGACCCGGCGAAACCCGACGCACAAATCAGGGAATACTTGGTCGATCTAATGCAGCTCCTTCTATCGTGGAGTTGGGAAGGGGTCGTAGGCCATGAGGAAGTCGTAGAAAAGGCTGCGGCCTCTTTTGGTGTAAAGGATGTCACGGTCGTCTATGGTGCAGAGTCTGCAATATTGGAGTACAAAGGTCAGACGGTTCTCGTGAAGGTAGATATGCCTGGGTTCCCGGCGCTCACGAACACTCAAAAACTAAAGAACCACCTCGCAGATGTCTTTGAAGGCAAGCTGACTCCGGAAGAAGCCTGCAAAAATCTTTCTGATCTGAAGTCGAGTAAACCTCCTTATTCGCCATTGCTCGTTTGGCTTGGCGTCGTCTCGGTGTCGGCGGCTTTTGCTGTTGAAGTCGTCGGTACGTGGGAAGGTATCTTTTTCGGTATTTTGACGGGCATGGCAACTGGTGCTGTGTTTTTGGCCGTGGACAAGAACCCGGCTTTGGCGAGGCTTGGTCCCTTAATTGCAGCATTTGCGAGTGGCCTGATTGCTATGGTCGGTTGGCAAACGGGTTATGCCTTAGCTGCACCGGGACTTTTGCTGATCGCATCCACTTTTGTCTTCATCCCAGGAGACTCCATCAGTATGCAGGCTTACGAGCTGGCGCAGGGTAGGTGGTCGCCTGCGGTAGATCGATTTTTCTACAGTGTCTTCATACTGGTGCTGTTGGCTTCTGGTGCATACTTCGCTGCGGTTGTTACTTCGACACCGGTCTCAGCTCTTCTCCCTGTTGCGCCTGACGGCGAGGAGTTTCCGTGGTGGGCCATCTATTTCGCTCGAATTCCATTCCTTCTTGGTATCATGTGGGCGTTTCAGATGGACAAAGACCATTTCCTGACTGCACTGGGCGTCTTGCTGCTCTCCACGGCAACAGCGCAGGCCGTAGCGATAGGCACAAATGGTATCTTTGGGACGTTGGTTTCAGCAGCAGTGTGTATGTACGTAAGCTTGTGGATTTCACAAAAACCACGCGCTGTTCCGACGTTTGTGCTGATGGTGCCGGTCGTTTTTGCGTTGTCGCCGGGATCTCACGGTGTTCGTGAAATCGAAACGTGGATTTCTCATGGTGAGATGACAGGTATTGCAGACCTCATGCCGCTGTTTGGTAATCTCCTCGCGATTGGCCTAGGGATGCTGATTGGACGAATGATCTCCGGGAAGCATTGGATCAGGGGGTTTGAGGAAAAAATGAGCGCATGATCAACCTTCCAGCAAGCCAAGAACACGAGCTACGCGTCACCCGAAAGCAAGAAGATTTTTGCGCGAAGTGTGCTGCAAAAAGATGTTCTTTTGGCACGTCAGTGCTGAGTGTTCTTGGTTTACGCCGCTGGACAAAGGTCATCGCCGCATTTCTTTGCTGGATATTTATCGGTCAGCAAGTGATTGCGCAGGCAATTACGGAAGATATTGAGCCATTCGAAAGCCTGCCGCCAGTTTTGACGCATTCGCCACGAGACACGTTGCAGTCATTGGAAAATTTGCGCGATGCACTCATTGGTATCTACTTGGAATACCAGGTTGGGAAATCAGCTCAACAATGGGAGCAACTGGTTCTAATCGGTGATGCGCTCATTTCACTTCTTGATCTAACGGAAGAAAACGTTGCGGAGAGACGTGATGCGAGCATTAGAACTGCCCTGGCTCTCATCGACATCATTGGTGAAGTTGGAACGGAAGAAGCGGAAGCTCTACCCGACGATGAGACGGTGTACTTGGAGGATCGAACTACTTTTTTGGTGCCCAATACCCCACTAATAATCCAAAGGGTCAACGCGGGAAACCGGGAGGGTGAGTTTCTTTTCTCGGCGAGTTCGTCGCAAATCGCTCCACGCTACTTGCGTGAAATTGCAATGCAGTCACCGCATCGCATCGGCGAGTTATGGAGCACTCGTTTTCTTCAACTGAGTGGACCGTTTATCCCTTTGTTTGTCGAAAACGCCCTTCCCCCCGCCTCCCGTAAAATCTTTTGGGGAACTCCAATTTGGAAGATTTGTTTCACTGTCTTCTTCTTAATTGTCTCTCTGGCACTTCTTTACGGGCTTAGTTTTCTGCTTAACCGTCGCGTTGCTTCGGGACAAATGCCAGAGTCGACAAGGAAGTTCGTTTTTGCCAGCGCAGGGCTTTTGATCTTACTCGCGCTCAACAATTTCTTTAACAACCAACTCTTTTTGACAGGTTCTTTGGCTCTAACGGAGACGTTCTTTGCAACAATCGCGATCTATGCAGCTGCGGCTGTAACCTTCTGGCGATTTATGTCGCTCTTAAGCGACAGGGTAGCCGAGAAAAAAACGTCCATTGTGCGTCAGTATGATGAAAGTATGATGCGTTTGCTCAACCATATTATCGCTCTTGTTGGAGCCACATGGATTCTCGCCTACGGTGCGCAAACCCTAGGATTCCCGCTCTTAAGCATTATAGCAGGACTTGGCGTTGGCGGTCTTGCAGTCGCGCTCGCGATCCGCCCGACCCTTGAGAACCTGATCAGCGGCTTTGTGATCTATATGGAAAAGGCTGTGAAGGTTGGTGATTATTGTTCGTTCCTCGACAAGGAAGGAACAATTGAAAGCATTGGAGTACGATCAACCCATGTTCGTGGATTGGACCGAACCACGATAGCCATTCCGAATTCAAAGTTTGTGAATATGGAGCTCGTCAACTGGGCCCGTTGTGATGAAATGATGATCCGGACAACGCTTGGCTTGCGACTTGAAACGGATACTGACCAGTTGAGGTATGTTCTCGCCGAAACTCGTTCAATGATGTACGCACACCCACGTATCACTTCAGATACAGCGCGGGTGAGGTTTATAGGGTATGGAGACTCATCTCTGAATATTGAAATCCGTGTTTACGCTCAAACCCGCGAGTGGAACGCTTTTTATGCTATTCAGGAAGATGTCTTGTTCAGAATGAAGGAAATTGTCGAAGCTTCGGGTACTGGCTTCGCGTTTCCCAGCCAAACGGTTTACATGTCTCAGGACGGAGGGCTTGATGCTGCAAAGTCAAAGCATGCCGTCGAACAGGTTGAACAGTGGCGCCGCCGGCGTGAACTTCCATTCCCGGATTTTGCAACTGCCGAACGCGACAGGCTTGAGGGCACGTTACGTTATCCCCCAAGAGGATCTCCGGAATTTGATGGCCCGGACGATGAGAAAAGCAGTGTTGAGGAACCGTTGTCGGTTGAGGAGCCTGAGGCTGAAGAAACAAGCAAGAGCGAGGAAAGTACACCGAACGATGAAGAAAACAGCCCGCTCCGTCAATCTCGAGAAGACAAACCCTCATGAACGAAAGCCGTGGAAAGTCCCACCTTCAAACCCCCACTTGGTTTTAGGAACTTGGCCGCAAACAACCGGAAACTAGAAAGATACGACCAAGTATGCTTTGTTGCAGTCTGCGGTACGGAAACACGTTTCGATATCAATATGGAAGCAACGCCAGGTTGCAAACCAATTGAACCTTAAAACAATCGGCTCAGGGGATTGATGTTATGAACGATGAAGTGGAATCTCGCGCTACCAGTTCTTTGATCGCCTCGCTCGTAACCGTCGGTGGAATGGTGTCACTGATATTCGCATCAGTTTTGCTGTTCGGTGAAAAAGCCGAAGATGGTCCATTACAGATTGCCATGACGCTTGGTCTCACACTTGCACTTGTGATCGCCATCACGACTGGCAATTCCGCCGAAGACCTCGCGGCGGTCATGTCCGATAGTATCAATTCAGCTCTGGGAACAATTTTTGTGCTGATTGCGGTGGGTGCTCTAATTGGAGCACTTTTTATGTCTGGGACGATTGCTTCAGTGATTTATTTCGGAGCTCAATACGGTTCGCCGCGCTTTCTGTACATAATCGTCTTTGTGGTCGCATCTGGTCTTTCGTATGCAATTGGAAGTTCATTCACCACGATAGCCGCTGTGGGTTTGCCGTTTGTAGCTCTCGCACCAGCTATGCATGTTTCTCCACTGGTCACAGCAGCCGCTGCCGTTTGTGGAGCGTTTACGGGGGACAGCCTAGGTCGAATTTCGGATACCTTCATTCTCACGGCATCGGTGGTGGGTGCCGAAGCTAAGGACCACGCACGCGCGCTACGTACTGTCCTTGCGCCTGGCTGGATTGCTAGCGCAGTGCTTTTCCTTTTTCTTGGTTGGCGACACGGTATGTCTGACAACTATGACAGTGCTCAAATACTCCAGGCTATTGAAGAGCATTTTACCGTGTCTTTCATCTCATTCTTGCCACTCATCTTGGTTCTCGTGCTGTCGGCGCGGACGACCGCGTTCTTGTCGCTAATGGCAGGAGCAATAACTGCGGCAGTACTCGCTGCATTTACACAGCAGGATCTGATTGACGCGTTAATGATCGACGAGGGCCTTGGAACGTTAGGAGGCTGGGGTAAGCTTTCACTTGAAGTATTGGGCAACGGTTTTTCACTAAACAGCGGGAGTGAAACACTCGACTCCACATTCGTAGGCGGTGGCGTTGTGTCCATGTTGCCGACTATTTGGTTGATACTCGTTGCGGCTGCATTTGGAGCGCTGGTCGAGTTTTCCGGGATGCTTAGGCGCTTGCTTGCTCCGCTGCTGGCATGGGCCACTGGAGGCGCACGTCTGATTGTCGCTACAGCAGTAACTGGAATTGGCTTGAACGCGGCTACGGCAGATCCTTACATGTCGATAATACTAAATTCAGCGACCTATCGAGAACGCTATATAAAGGCTCGTCTGGAACCATATGTCGCCTCAGCAGCAATAGCGGGATCAGGGTCCATTTTTTCACCATTGATTCCGTGGAACGTTCATGGCGCCTTTGTGGCGGGCACAATGGGCATAGGCGTTCTTTCGATAGCGCCTTACGCCGTCCTGCTCTGGATCACACCCGTCGTTTTGATTGGTATTGGAATTACAAAGTTCAAGCGGGATGAAATCCCAGATTCCGTGACCGCGGAAGAGTCCTATGGTGCCGAACCCAGCGAACTACCGCAGCGGCGAACCTCAACTTAGAGGGCCGAAAATTTTCCGTCTTGGGGTCGCTTTCTGGAACGCGTTGAAACTTTGGCGACTATGCGGCTAACTGCATGATTAAAAAACTTTTCATACAAATGCATATGTGAGATGCCAATGAAAAATGGACTTATGCTATCTGAGAAGGGCAGGGCGGTATCAGTCAAAGCTCTCTCAAGCCAATAAATGATTGGAGCTAAAAACAAAAAACCCGCCGGGTGTGACGGGGTGCCGGCCAGTGGCGAAATTGTGCATCGGTTCAAACCATCGAAAGAGCCAGCATCGCTGCCCGGCGGCGCAGTCTTACAAATGACGCACTAAAAACGGAGTCCTGCGTCTGCCCTCAGGCGCAGGGAAAAGCCAAGAAGCAAAAGCGATTTTGTTGCTATTGTTGTGCGACGGTGTGCAGACTGTCGAACATGAGTGTATGCATGTCAGTCGCTTCGTAACCTTTTTCTGTTAGGAAGCCGAGGGCGTCCACATTTTGCTTGTCACGAATGGGGCTTGCGACCCATTGCTCGTAGGCGGCTTTATCCGTCCAGTTGCACATAACGCAAAGCTGCCCATCGCCTTCATGCGACACCATCAACTCGCCGTGGCGAAATCCTGGAATGGCATCGGCGCATTCCTCGATAATGTTGCGGTGAATGAATGCTTCTGCGGTTTGCTTTGCCTTCTCCGCAGGCACTTTTATCATGAGAAGTGTCCAAAACGACATTTTAGAATTCTTGTTTCCATAATCACGAGGGATAAGCCCGAAGTGGCTCCTAAGAATTTGTGTCCAGTCTCATACACGATGCTGACACGGATCCTCCCACTCACGTAACTCAAAATGCTTATTTTTCGTTTTAGGCGAGGATTGCGGTTGTGTGCATTGTCCGACTCTCCACAATTTACTTTGATTGCCCGATCCCGAGCATTAACCTTGTTATGGAGATATTTTAGGAGTTTGGGATGACCAAGGAAAAAGTCACGGTTTTCATCGCTAAGAAATTTCGCACGATGGACCCGGGCCGACCTGAGGCTGATGCCGTCGCGGTTTTGAACGGCCGTATCCTTTCGCTCGGAACGATAGATCAGATGCAGCCTTGGCTGTCGCGCTACGACGTGACGGTCGATGAAACTCTGAAAGACAAAATCGTCTTGCCAGGCTTGATCGAGCCGCATTCGCATTGCTGGATGTCCGCAGGCTTCATGGCGGTCGACTACATCGGGCCGCTGCCTTGGCCGGGACGCGAGGGCATGAACCCTGCGCATCCGCACTTTGACGATGTGATCGAATATCTTGGCGAACTCCACGAGACGAAAAAGGAAGGTGAACCCATCATCGCATGGGGCTTTGACCCTGCGAACCAAGGCGGGTCGATTGATCGTGACACGCTCGACAAGATCACGGCCACGCGGCCCATTTACATTTTGGGTTTTGCACCGCATTTCGCCTATCTGAACTCAGCTGCCATCGAAATGGCCAACGTGGCGGATGGTGCAAACCCGACCCACATTTTGCAGTATCCGGACGGGCGCTTGAACGGCGTTTTCACGGAGGTGGAAGGTGTTTCGATTGGCATCGCCCCGATCATGCCAATTATCGCCCAATTGGGTGGCGTGGACGGCTTGAAGTTTTTTGGTCAAATTGCTCTAAAGGCAGGCATTACGACAGTCGCCGACCTTATGTTCGGCGTGATGAACATTGACGCCGAACTGAATGACCACGAAACTGCAACAGAAGACCCGAACCTGCCTATCCGGTTCTGTCTGAAACCGCATGCCATGTCCTTTGTGGGGGCGCATGGGGACAAGGCATCCGACGTTGTTTGGGAGCTCGCCAAGCACGAAAAGGACAACCTGTTTATTGGCGGTGTTAAATTCCTGAGCGACGGGTCGTTCCCACTCATGGGAGCGCTGTTGAACTTTCCCGGCTACCTGGACGGTGGAAATGGTTTCCCGGGCGACGCCACTTATGAAGGCATGGTGCCGTTTTGGAAAGGTGGCCACCAGATCCACTGCCATGCCAATGGCGATCAGGCGGTAGACTTTACTTTGGACTTACTTGCTCGATTACAGGCAGAACATCCTCGGTTCGATCATCGGTTTACCATCGAGCACTATGCCATGAGCAACCCGATGCAGGCGCGCCGCCTTAAGGCCCTAGGCGCTAACGCCAGTGTGAACAATTACTTCTCGCATTTCCGCGCTCTCCTGCATTCTGAAAATGCCTATGGCCCAGACCGCGCGCAGACCGAAGCCCGCCTTGGAAGTTTGGAAAAAGAGGGCGTGATTTTTGCGCTGCACTCCGATTACCCGCAGGTCGTCGTGCCAATGCATCCTTTGACTGCCGTGTATGCAGCCGTCACTCGTCTGGCCGAAGACGAAAAGACAGTCGTCGCACCTGGCGAGCGGATCAGTGTGGAGCGGGCATTGCGCGCTGTTACTATTGATGCCGCCTACATTCTCAATCTCGAAAACGAAATTGGAAGCCTTGAAGTTGGCAAGTTCGCGGATTTTTGCGTCTTGGAGGAAGACCCGATGGAAGTCGAACCAGAGAAAATCAAAGACATTGGTATTTGGGGCACAGTCTTGGGTGGACGCGTTATTGAGGCGCCGAATGACTGAGCGCCCGCATGCTCAAAACACCGCGTCGCGGCATGATCAATTCATGCGAGCGCTTGACCAGAGGCAAACAATTGCTGGCTTGATCTTTGCCGCCATGTCGATGCCTCGCGAATTGGCGGCCCCTGCAAGGTCGCTGCCTTTAACAATCATCGGAGGATTTCTCGGCGCGGGGAAAACCACTCTACTCAATCGGTTACTGGCGGACCCGCAAGGCCGCAAAATCGTTGTTTTGGTGAACGACTTCGGCAAGATCAACATCGATGCGGAACTTATTGCCGAACAAACCGACGACACGATTACTTTGACCAACGGGTGCGCCTGTTGTGCTGTTGCGAGTGACCTGTCCAAATCACTCGTCGACATTGCCCAGCGTAGAGATCGCCCAGATGCCATCGTTCTGGAATGTAGCGGCATTTCCGAACCCGGCTCGATTGCTCAGATCGCGCTTGCAAATGAAGCGATCCGGCTTGACGGTATCATCACAGTTGTCGACGCGGAAACACTTGAAGCACGTGCGAGCGACCCTGCGACACGCGAATTATTCAACGCCCAACTCGTGTCAGCGGACATGATTTTGCTGAGCAAACTTGATTTGCTTTCCGATGAAAGCCGCGCTCGAGCAAAGTCGCGCGTCGGGGCTCTGTATGCGGATACGCCAATACTTGAGGCTATTGAAGGCCGGATACCGACAGATGTGGCGCTTGGCATTGACACAAAACAAGACGTCTCCGATTATGAATCCCCTGTGCCCGAAGCCGAACACGGTTTTGAAACCATCAGTGTGGAAACCAACGACGCGCTCGACGAAAAAGCTTTGCAGCAGTTCTTCTCTGATCTGCCTGATACGATACTCAGGGCAAAGGGATTTGTTTTCATTGCCCAAAAGCCGGATCAGCGTTTGATCTTCCAAAGAGTCGGTTCCAGATGGAGCATGCGAGAGGGCGACTGTTGGACAGAGACAGGTCCACACACGCGTCTGGTCTTTATAGGGCCGAAAGGACAAGTCTATGGCGACGCACTGCGCGGGGGTGTTCTTTCTTGCAAGGCGCAAAAAACAAGATAAGCGCTTCTACAAATGTCACTGTGCCCTTAATTCCCGGACAGTGTGTCCTGTGGATAAGTCGTGTGGGGATGATTTTGTCTAATTTAGTAGAGAACCCGACCAATCGATGACCGCTCTCAGCCCTGTACGTCGTCAGGGTTTTCCGGAGAATTTAGGCCGTTTTGTAACGGAGGCTCTGGTTCGGTTTCTGTTTGAGTTTAGGCAGCAGCGGCTTGGTGCTGCAACCTGCGTTTTCGGATTGTCTGCTTCTTGATCTCCTCTCTCCTCTTTAGGTTCTTCGCGCTGCGGCCGTGATAGACATCGGCGGGGGTTAGGTTGTCCCGGCTCTCGTGGTAGCGATGGTTGTTGTAGTGATCGACGAACGCCCCGATCTGGCGTTCCAGTCAAATCTAGTCAGCAACGAGTACCTAACTAAGTGGCATCAAGTGCTGTCGGTCATTTTTGATCCCAGAACGTCCAATCTTGTAAGGCATTGTGATGATTTGTTTTTTGTAGGCGCTGCGTATGTGTATGTGGCCACATTTCGAAAGTTCCATCCGAAAAATACTTGTTCTGTAATCCCAAGTGATGAAGCAAGTCTTTCGAAGCGAGAACCTGACCTGATGAAAATATTTTTAATAATTTACAAAGGTTTAGGTGCTCGAAGCTCCCTCTGGAACGAAATGGTTGGCATATAAATGAAACCACTTTGATCCATAGGCCACGTGCCCGACTTCTTCGGCGTAAATCACCTCGAGTGCGGCGATGGCGTTCTCAGCCTTCGCCTTGCGGAAGATGTCAATCATTCCGGGGGTTACATCCAGCCCGCGGGCTTCCAGCACCATCGGAACCACAGCCAGCCGTCCCATCAAATCCTCGGCCGTATCTTTGGCCGCGCGCCACATTCCCGAATGGGCGGGCAGGGCACCGTAATAGCTGCCCATCTGCTCAAGGCAGTCGCAAACCATCTCGAAATGACGTGACTCTTCTTCTGCGCATTTCACCCAGTCGTCGTAGAAACCGATTGGCATCGGCACATGTCCGAACCGGGCGATGATGTTCCAGTGCAGATCAACGGCGTTCAGTTCGATATGAGCCACGGCGTGCAGCAGGGCAATCCGCCCGGCCTCGGTTCCTGGTCGGCGTTTTGGAACATCGCGGGGCGACAGCAATTCAGGCTTTTCTGGCCGCGACGGGTAAAGCGGTGGGGTCGCTGTCCCAATCTCAATCTCAGGTGCATCACCCTTGCGCGACGCGAACCATTCAGCGGCATAGCGTTTGGAAAGGGCGGTTTTTGCGCGCCCTTCTGCAGTGGTCAGGACTTCGGTCGCCATCTGGGTCAGTGTTTTCGACACCGGGTTTCTCCGCTTCTGCGTTTGCGAGGGTCTTAGACTGGATGGCGGTTGCAGAAAAGAGGGTCAGAGCGCGCGAGCAGCCTCAAGTACCTCATCCACGTGACCGGGAACTTTGACCTTGCGCCAGACGCGGGCGATCTTGCCGTCGGCGTCGATCAGAAAGGTCGAGCGTTCGATCCCCATCGATTTGCGCCCGTACATGTTCTTTTCCACCCAGACGCCAAAGTCCTCGCAAACGGTTGACCCCTCGTCAGACAGTAGCGGGGTGGTCAGGTTGTGCTTGGCTACAAACTTGTCGTGCTTGGCAATGGTGTCCCGCGAAATGCCGAAAACTTGAGCGCCCGCCTCGGCAAAGGCTTGAAGTTGTTCCGAGAAACCGATGGATTCCTTGGTGCAGCCCGGCGTATCATCGCGGGGATAGAAGAAAAGAACGACGGCACCGCCGCGCAGGTCTGACAACGTGACCTCGCCACCGCCGTCGCGGGGCAACGTGAAATCAGGGGCGGTGTCTGTAACGTCGGGCATTGGAAACTCCGTTAAAGGTTTTTAAGTGCTGCCCGTCATCATAGGGCGGCGCGAGCGGGTTGAAAGGCGTGGATAGAAAATTGGTGCAGCACGAAGACAAAAGTGCAGACCATCCGGGCAAACCCCGGCGCGGTCGGTCGCGTCGTCGTACTGCCCTTCGCTGGACGATGTGGTTCGCTCTTTCGCTTGCTGCGATGGCTTTTGCAGGGTGGTTCTTTCTGATTGGTCAGCAACTGCACGCCCCGAACTGGATGCGGGTTCAGGCTGAAAAGCGGCTTGATCAAACGCTGGGCGGGCTGAAAATCCGCTTCGGGGATGCCACCTTTTTTGTAAATGAGCAGTGGCGCCCCCGGCTTCGCCTGACGGATGTGACCATTAGCGATGCCGCCGGACAGCAGATCGCTCAAGTGTCGGACTTGCGCACACGCCTGTCGATGCGGGGGCTTTTGCGGGGGCAAATCCGGCCAAGGCGCATAGTCTTGCAAGATGCCCAGATCGCCCTGACGCGCGGCGAAGATGGCGCGCTATCGCTGACGGTCGGCACCGGCAGCTCGCCTGTACAGCAGGCACCCACACTGGCTGAACTGATCGAAGAATCCGACGATGTATTTCTTTCTCCGATCCTGTCGGGCCTTAGATCGGTTGAGTTGCAGAACCTGACGTTGGACTATCAGGATTTGCGCCTGGGCCGTGCCTGGGTGTTCGACGGAGGGCATATTTCGATTGCGCGCAGCGGGGACGAAATGCGCCTTGCCACCGGGTTTTCGGTTTTGACCGGCCGGGATTATGCCAGCTCGATCGAGGCCAATTATTCCAGCGTTTTGGGCACGCCCGAGGCAAGTTTCGGCATTTCCATCACCGATCTGCCCGCCGAGGATATCGCAGGACAAAGCCTTGCGCTGGCGTGGTTGCAAGAGCTTGACGCGCCGATTTCCGGCGCCCTTCGCGGCAGCGTCGACGATCAGGCCGCATTGGGCCCCCTGTTCGCGACACTGAATATTGCCGCAGGTGTCATCCAGCCGACGCCCGAGACACAACCCATTCGATTTGACTCTGCGCGGACCTATTTCACCTATGATCCCGCTGCTCAGGTGCTGGATTTCAACGAAGTCTCGATCGTTTCCGATCTGGGGGCGGTTCAGGCCAGCGGCTCGGCTTATCTGCAGGGGATTGACGACGGGACATTGGAAAGCCTGACGGCGCAACTGGATCTGAACAAAATTGATATCTATCCCGGTGGTCTTTTCCCCGAGTCACTTGAATCCGCACGGGCAAATCTTGATTTCCAACTGAAGCTGGCACCGTTCGAGGTGCGATTGGGGCAACTGACGCTGGTCGACGCAGACCACACTTTGCGTGCTTCGGGTAATTTGATCGGCCGCCCGGATGGATGGGTGGCGGCGCTGGATGCGCATCTGGATACAATGACTGCCGACCGGTTGCTGAATTACTGGCCTGAAATTCTGGCCCCGAAACCACGGCTCTGGGTGTCTGAAAACCTGTATGATGGCCAATTTAGGAACGTCGAGTTTGCATTGCGACTGCAACCGGGGCGCAAGCCGGACATTTACTTGGGGCTTGGGTTCGAAAACGCCAAAATCCGCTACGCCAAGACCTTACCCCCCATTCAGGACGCGCAGGGTCGGGTCAGCTTGCTTGACGATCGGTTTACCGCATCTGCCGAAAGCGGGGTGGTGATCGCCGATGCTGGCGGGGCGGTCGATGCTTCGGGCACGTCGTTCATCATTCCCGATACAACAATCAAGGGTCCGTCACCGGCCATTGCCCGGATAAAAGCGCGGGGTTCAGCGACTGCGGCGCTGTCGCTGCTTGATCGTAAGCCTCTAAAGTTGTTGACGAAAGCCGGGCTGCCTGTGGATCTGGCTCAGGGTGAGGTCAACCTGTCGGGTACTTTGGCGTTGCCTATGAAGAAAGGTTTGAAATTCGAAGAAACAGAGTTCCACTTCACCGGCGAAATCGACAACGTTGCAAGCGACCGGTTGGTGCCGGGATTCTCGGTCAGTTCAGACCGCCTGAATGTACAGGGCGATCAGAATTCGGTCGAGATTGGCGGGTATGGTCTGTTTGGTGATGTTCCGGTTGACGTGACATGGCGCCAACCCATCGGTGGTTCAGGCCCACAACGCAGCGAGGTTACCGGTGAAATCGAACTGTCGCCCCGTCTGATGACCGAGCTGAAAGCCGGATTACCGCAGGGTATGCTGACGGGGCAGGGAACCGCACAGGTCTCTATCGGCGTCGGAGCAGGCGATCCAATAAAGCTGGCAGCGACCTCTGATCTGGTTGGTGTTGCCTTGGCCATACCCGAACTTGGCTGGCGCAAAGGCAGACAGACCACCGGAACATTGAACGTCGACGCCACGCTGGGCGATCAGTTGCGTGTGGATGAGCTAAAGCTGGATGCGGCGGGTTTGCGTACCACGGCTTCGATCTCGTTTCGCGAAGGGGGGGATTTTAACAAGGTTCAGTTCAGCTCTTTCGATCTGGGCAACTGGCTGGCCGTCCCTGCCGAGCTGGTGAATCGTGGGTCTTCCTTGCCGGATATCCGCGTGCTGGGCGGTGTCATGAATTTGGGTGGTGCCACTTTCGGCGAAGGTAGCAGCGGTGGTGGAGGCGGCGGGCGCGGGCCTGCACTGGACGTCGTGCTGGACCGCTTGCAGGTCACAGAATCGGTCGCGCTGACGGGATTCAACGGATCATTCCAGACGTCGGGCGGCATCACTGGCGCATTCACCGCCGGCGTGAACGGAGGCGCGTCGGTTCGCGGGCAGGTCACCCCACGCGGTGGGCGCAGCGCCGTGGAATTAAAGTCGTCCGATGCCGGTGAGGTGCTGCGATCGGCAGGGGTCATCACTCAGGCACGTGGCGGCTCGCTCGATATGAGCCTCGAGCCCGTTGGCGCGCCCGGGAACTATGACGTTAACCTAAAGATCGTGAATACGCGGATCACGGATGCCCCTGCGATGGCCGCCTTGCTGAACGCGATCAGCCTTGTTGGTTTGTTGGATGAAATGGCGGGGCAGGGTATCTTTTTCTCGACCATTGAAAGCCGGATGCGCATTACGCCGACCGAGGTCAAAGTCCTCAGCGGAAGCGCGGTTGGCCCGTCCATGGGGCTGTCTTTTGATGGGACGATAGATACGGTCGCGGGAATGCTGAATCTGCGGGGTGCGATTTCGCCGATTTATCTGGTCAACGCGATCGGCAGCGTTTTCACCAAAAAGGGTGAGGGCGTTATTGGCTTCAATTATAATCTAACGGGCCCACTGACTTCGCCCAAAGTGTCTGTGAACCCCTTGTCGGGCCTTGCGCCGTTGTTCTTGCGCAACCTCTTGCGCGCCCCGGCTCCCACTGTGACCGACGGCCCGAATTCCCTGCCTGTAAAGCCTGATGAGCCGAAAAAGACCTTTGGCTCCCCTCCGAAGGATCATTGATCTGGGCTGTTGCTGAATCCGGTCTGGCCTTGTATGGCGCGCGCATGAAACTCAGCGATTTCGATTTCCACCTGCCCGAAGATCTGATTGCCACACGCCCGGCAACGCCGCGTTCGTCGGCGCGATTGCTTGTGGTCGATGGCGACGCAATCTCGGACGCGCATGTGTTTGATCTACCCGATTGGTTGCAGCCCGGGGATCGCCTTGTCCTTAACGATACGCGTGTGATCCCGGCGCGCCTGAACGGACGGCGGCACCGTGACAGCGCACAGGGCCCCGTTTCAGCGGCGATCGAAGCAACCCTGCTAGACCCGCAAGCCGATGGAACGTGGGCCGCGCTGATCAAACCGCTGAAGAAGGTGAAGCTGCACGAAGAGATCAGGTTCTCGGACCAACTCAGCGCCACTTTGGAGCGGGTAGATGACGGGCAGGCGTTTCTGCGGTTCAACCTGACCGGAGAGGACTTTGATGCCGCGCTGGAACATGCCGGTGCGATGCCCTTGCCGCCCTATATTGCGGCCAAGCGTCCGGCGGACGATCAAGACAAGACAGATTACCAGACAATCTGGGCCCGAAATTCGGGTGCGGTGGCTGCACCGACCGCGTCGCTGCATTTCGACGACGCGCTTATGCGCGCGTTGGACGAGCGCGGTGTGCAAATCACTCATGTCACACTGCATGTCGGTGCGGGGACCTTTCTGCCGGTGAAAGTCGAAGACGTGACTACGCATAAAATGCACGCTGAATGGGGCAGGGTCAGCGCGCAGGCTGCCCACGAAATCCAAAAGACCAAGGCCGCTGGCGGACGGGTTATACCAGTTGGAACCACTGCGCTGCGCCTGATCGAAAGCGCCGCGCGCTCTGGCCGGATCGAACCGTGGGAAGGCGAGACAGACATATTCATCTATCCCGGCTTCCAATTTCACGTCACCGACGCGCTGATGACCAACTTTCACTTGCCGAAATCCACGCTTCTTATGCTGGTGTCGGCCTTGATGGGGCAGACTCGCATGAGCGATGTCTACGCCCACGCAATCGACCAGAAATATCGGTTCTTTTCCTACGGAGATGCGTCGCTTTTGATACCGTGACCGCCGCGTTGTCGGGATCGCATTACGGTTATGTCGTAGACAAGCATGCCCAGAGCCGTTTTTCATATCAAAATGAATCCGTAATTCAGACCGATTTTTCGCGGAGGTCCTAATGATCCAGGTCCTGTCCAGCGCATGGGCGCTTCTTCTTGGCGTGGGCCTGCTTATGGTCGGCAACGGTTTGCAAGGCACGATCCTTGGTGTTCGCGGCGAGATTGAGGGGTTCTCGACTCTCGAGATGTCCTTTGTGATGTCGGCGTATTTCGTGGGTTTCCTCGGCGGATCGCGCTTGGCGCCTGAGATGATCCGGCGCGTGGGGCACGTCCGTGTCTTTGCAGCGCTGGCTTCGTTCATTTCGGCCGTGATGATCATGTATCCGATGCTGACCGAGCCTGTGGCTTGGATCCTGGGCCGTGTCGTTATCGGGTTTTGCTTTTCCGGCGTGTACGTTACGGCCGAAAGTTGGCTGAACAATGCCGCCAGCAACGAAAACAGGGGGCAGGCGCTTTCGCTGTATATGATCGTCCAGATGACCGGGATCATTACGGCGCAAGGCTTGATGCTGGTCGGAGACCCCGCGGGCTATGAGACTTTCGTGATCGCGTCGATTCTGGTTTCGATTTCCTTCGGGCCGATCCTGTTGTCAATTTCACCTACACCAGCCTTTGACACGACCAAGCCGATGACCCTGCGCGAATTGATGGGTAAGTCACCGCTCGGCTGTGTCGGCATGTTCCTGTTGGGCGGCGTGTTCTCGGCTCAGTTCGGTATGGCGTCGGTGTATGGTGCACGGGCTGGGCTGACGTTGGTCGAAATCTCGACCTTTATCGCCGCGTTCTACGTCGGGGCCGTCGTCTTGCAATATCCGCTTGGCTGGTTTTCCGACCGCATGGATCGCCGGTTTCTTATCATGCTGGTCGCCATCGCCGGGGCCGGAGGGTCGATTGCCGGCATGTTGTTCGGAACGACATTTCCGATCCTGCTGATTGCCGCTTTCGTGATCGGTGGGATGTCGAATCCGCTCTATTCCCTGTTGATTGCGCATGCCAATGACTTCCTCGAGCATGAGGATATGGCGGCCGCTTCTGGCGGTCTGGTTTTTATCAACGGGTTGGGTGCGATTGCTGGGCCGCTGATCACCGGTTGGTTAATGGGCGACGCCGTGTTTGGCCCTCAGGGGTTTTTCCTGTTCATTGCGATGTTGCTGGTCATAACCGCAGGGTACGCAATGTATCGCATGACTCAACGCGCCGCGATCCCGGTCGACGAAACGGGTACGATGTCTCCGCTTTACCCCACAGCCTCACCCGTTGCGTTTGAAGTAGCGCAGGAAGTGGCCATCGAGGCGGCGGAAGCCGAGCAGGACACGCAAGATATTGCCTAAGACACAGATTTATGTCGCAAGTGTTGCAATATGTTACTGTAACAAACCTGTAAAACGTCCTTAAATGACGTTACGTCCCTGGGGGAGGCGAACAGACGGAGTTTAGGGCAATGGCAGGGCCTGAAGACGTACTGAGTTTTTGGTTGGATGAAGTCGGTCCCAAGGGTTGGTATTTGCAGGACGATGCGCTTGACGCTGAAATCCGCGAAAAATTCCAAACCATGTGGGAGGCAGCAAATGAGGGCAAGTTTTCCCTTTGGCTGACCTATCCCAGTGGTGCGTTGGCCTACATCATCCTGATGGATCAATTTCCACGCAACATGTTCCGAGGCAGCGCCAAGGCGTTTGCATCTGACCGTGCGGCCTTGTCAGCGGCCAAATGCGCTGTGGACAAGGGGTGGGATCTGAAGATCGACGAGCCCGCAAGGCAGTTCTTTTATCTTCCCCTGATGCATTCGGAAAATCTGTGTGATCAGGAACGCTGTGTGCGGTTGATGTGTCAAAATGTCAGCAAGGATTCGAGTAATCTTTTGCATGCGCGTGCACACCGTGAGGTAATCCGGCAATTTGGGCGGTTCCCATACCGCAACGAAGCGCTGTCGCGGCCAATGACCGAGCCTGAAGCGGCGTATGTGGACATGGGCGGCTATGGCGCGACGGTCCGAGAGTTGCAGGCCGCCGGTTAAGACGCAGGCACGCATCCACGTATTTCAATGATCCGGTCGGCGATTGCGTCGGCCGAGGCCTCAATGGCCGTATTGATCAATTCGTCCGGTGATTCAGTCAGTTCCGAAATCCGGGCCTGCTTTGCCTGTAGCTCTTTTTCCAAATCGTCGAGCTTGGCTAAAGCGGTCGAGATTTTCTGTGCCGCTGCGCTATTCGCAAGGCTTTCGCCAATTTGAATCGAGGACAAGTCGCTGCGCAAAGCCGCCAACTCACCTCGAACCCCCTGGAGTTCCTGTTTGAGGGGAGCAACAATCTGGATATTCTCAGCGAAGGCTGTCGTGATGCCTTCGACCGTTGAGGCCAATTTCCACCCCAGAAACAGACACAGCGCTACCAGGATGAGTGTGGCGTTCAGCAATGCAAGTAACAGATCTTTAAGCGTTCTGGCCATGATAAGCCTCTTGAATTTCTTGGGTTAAACAATTGCCATCGACGACTGGCCCCTAACTTCTAGCCATAGAAGGCCGCTGGGTATAGGCTCAAATCAGTGCATTTGGCGCCACTTGACCCTGCGTCGCTTTTGTCGCGGGGGCAATGTATTGATGCGTTAAAGCAATTAGTTTAATGGTAAACTAATTTCTAAATCGACCTGCGCCGAGAGGGAAACATGGCTGCACAATCTTTTGATCTGATCGTAATTGGCGCCGGTCCCGGCGGGTATGTCGCAGCTATTCGCGCGGCCCAGCTAGGCCTGAAAACCGCTGTAGTAGAACGTGAACATCTTGGCGGCATCTGCCTGAACTGGGGATGTATCCCGACCAAGGCGCTGCTGCGGTCGTCAGAGGTATTTCACCTGATGGAACGGGCCAAGGATTTCGGACTGAAGGCGGACAAGATCGGCTATGATCTGGACGCTGTTGTCAAACGCTCACGCGGGGTTGCCGCGCAGTTGTCCGGCGGCATTGGTCATCTGCTGAAGAAGAACAAGGTCACCGTGGTGATGGGCGAGGCGACAATCCCTGCCAAAGGCAAGGTTTCGGTTAAAACCGACAAGGGAACCGAAGAGCTGACGGCCAAGAACATTGTTCTGGCCACAGGCGCCCGCGCTCGTGAATTGCCGGGCCTTGAGGCGGACGGCGATCTGGTCTGGACCTACAAGCACGCATTGCAGCCGCCGCGCATGCCCAAGAAACTGCTTGTCATCGGATCCGGTGCGATCGGTATCGAATTCGCCAGCTTCTACAACACGTTGGGGGCAGATACGACAGTGGTCGAGGTGATGGATCGCGTGTTGCCCGTCGAAGATGCAGAAATAAGCGCCTTCGCCAAAAAAGCGTTTACCAAACAGGGCATGACCATCATGGAACAGGCGATGGTCAAACAGTTGGACCGTGCCAAGGGCAAGGTGACCGCACATATTGAGGTCAAGGGAAAAGTGGAAAAGCACGACTTTGACGCTGTAATCTCAGCGGTCGGAATCGTTGGCAATGTCGAGGGGTTGGGCCTCGAAGAATTGGGCGTCAAGATTGACCGGACACATGTGGTGACGGACGAATACTGCCGGACCGGGGTCGATGGCCTATACGCCATTGGTGATATCGCAGGCGCTCCGTGGCTGGCGCACAAGGCCAGCCACGAAGGGGTCATGGTTGCCGACCTGATCGCGGGCAAGCACGCGCACCCGGTCAAGCCAGAAAGCATCGCGGGCTGTACCTATTGCCAGCCGCAGGTCGCGTCAGTGGGGTATTCCGAGGCGAAAGCCAAAGAGCTAGGCTATGATATCAAAGTTGGCCGCTTCCCTTTCATCGGCAATGGCAAGGCGATCGCGTTGGGCGAACCTGAAGGGATGATCAAGACTATTTTCGACGCCAAGACCGGAGAGCTCTTGGGTGCACATATGATCGGCGCCGAAGTCACGGAGTTGATTCAGGGGTATGTTGTCGGGCGTCAGTTGGAGACAACCGAAGAAGACCTGATGAATACGGTCTTCCCGCATCCGACACTGTCGGAAATGATGCATGAAAGCGTACTGGACGCCTATGACCGGGTAATCCATATGTGATGGGCCGAGCATGGGGGCTCTGCCCCCGCCGCCCGTACCGGGCGACTCCCCCGGGATATTTTTAGCCAGATGAAGCGGGGGATCCGTACTTCATCTGGCCCCAAATATCCCGGAGCGCGAGGCAGAGCCTCGCATTAAAGTCTATCTGGTCAGAGCGTCCAGAATGCGCGCCCACGATCGGATGCCCTTGTGGAAGCTTTTGACGTCGTATTTCTCATTGGGGGAATGGATCGCGTCATCGTCGTTGGCGAAACCAACCAGCATCGAGTCCAGCCCGAGTTCAGTGTTGAAATAGCCGACGACCGGGATAGAGCCGCCCATACCTGTGAAGACGGCCTCGCGGCCCCATTCATCGGATAAGGCACCCCGCGCTGCTTCGAATTCGGGGCGGTCCAGATTCATGACAGAAGCGGGCGAGCCTTCTAGGTCGTTATCCCATTCGATTTTTGCATCCGTCGACAGGCGTTGTTCGACATGTTTTCGAATCTTGTCGCGCAAGTCATCCGGATCCATCTCGCCGACAAGACGGCAAGTGATTTTGCAATGGGCTCGCGACGGGATAACCGTTTTTGACCCGGCACCGTTGTATCCACCCCAAAGCCCGTTTACCTCAAGCGTTGGGCGGGCCCATTGCTGTTCAAGCGCGGAAAACCCTTTTTCGCCGTGTGGCTGCGTGTATCCAACTGAGTTGAGATATTCGGCCTTATCAAACCCGCAGCCTTCCCATTGGCGAAGCTGTTCGGCTGGAACGTCGTGGACACCTTCATAAAAACCGTTAACGGCGACGCGGCCAGTTTCTTCATCGTAAAAGGACGCCACAATTTTAGATAATTCGCGAAGGGGATTCAGGCCGGGGCCACCATAGTGACCCGAATGCAGGTCAATCCGGGGTCCGATGATTGTGAATTCGTCTTTGAGCATCCCGCGTAGTTGAGATGCGATGGAGGGAACGCCACGTGACACCATTGACGTGTCGCAGACCAAGGCCAGATCTGCCTTTAGTTCAGCCGCGTTTTCGCGCAGGAACGGGACCAGTGAGGGCGAGCCGGATTCCTCTTCACCTTCAAAGAAGAAAGTGATGCGGCAGGGTAGGGTGCCGTGAACGGCTTTCCAGGCGCGGCATGCTTCGACGAAGGTCATCAATTGACCTTTGTCATCGGATGAGCCTCGGCCCCGGATAACAGGGCCTTTTTCGGTCTCTTCAATCGCAGGATCGAACGGGTCACGATTCCACAGGTTCAAAGGGTCGACGGGCTGCACGTCATAGTGACCATAGAACAGCACATGCGGCGCGTCGCTGCCCTCACCTATATGTCCCACGACCATGGGATGCCCGGTGGTTTCCCGCTTTTCCGCCGCAACTCCGATGGATTTCAAATCCGAGACCAACCAGTCGGCGGCCTGACTGACATCAGCGTCATAGGCCGGATCCGTTGAAACCGAAGGAATGCGGAGCAGTTCCATCAGGCGGTCAATTGAGGTTTGAAGATCGGTGTCGATACGGTCCAGAACAGAGTCCAGCGACATTGGGGGTCTCCTGCCATGATGATTTGGCGGAACCCTATCAGCGCTATCGGCGCCGTCCAGTGCGCTTTTGACGATCGTAGGGCGGGAGGCGAAAATAGTAGGTGGATTTTCCGTATTGCCTGCGTCGTTTCCCCGCGTCTGTTTGCCGAAACTTTACTTGTCGAGTGGGATGCAAAAAGATATTTGATGCAAATCAAATACGCATTCTCTTAGCTCGTTATATGTCTTGAGCTTAAATTGAGTGCATCGGTGCAGTTTCGGATCTTCCGGAATCGGTGCCATGAAAGACGTTCGACCGTTGTGAACAAGGTCGGGCAAGTAAGGAGAAACCGGTGGACTATACTGCTCAGCTTGATTCAGCGATCGCAAGGCTACATGACGAAGGCCGCTACCGGACTTTCATTGATATCGAACGGCGCAATGGCCACTTTCCTCATGCTGTTCGGACGCGTCCTGACGGGTCGCAGCAGGATATCACCGTATGGTGTGGCAACGACTATTTGGGTATGGGGCAACACCCGGTGGTACTAAACGCGATGCACGAGGCCGTTGACGCCGCCGGAGCTGGTTCGGGCGGCACGCGCAACATCTCGGGGACGACTGTGTATCACAACCAGCTTGAAGCCGAGCTTGCTGATCTGCACGGAAAAGAAGCGGCGCTGCTGTTCACAAGCGCCTATATCGCCAATGACGCAACGCTGAGCACGCTGCCAAAGCTGTTTCCGGGTCTGATCATCTATTCTGATGCATTGAACCACGCCTCAATGATCGAAGGTGTGCGCCGCAATGGAGGTGCCAAGCGCATATTCCGCCACAATGATGTCGCCCATCTGCGAGAGTTGCTTGAGGCTGACGATCCCAAGGTGCCCAAGCTGATCGCATTTGAATCCGTGTATTCGATGGACGGTGATTTTGGCCCGATCGAAGAAATCTGCGACTTGGCGGATGAATTCGGCGCGTTAACCTACATTGATGAGGTCCACGCTGTCGGCATGTACGGCCCGCGCGGAGGCGGTGTGACAGAGCGGGATCGTTTGGCGCATCGTATCGACATCATCAACGGTACATTGGCAAAAGCTTTTGGCGTGATGGGTGGCTACATTGCCGCGAGTGAAAAGATGTGCGACGCCGTACGCTCTTACGCGCCGGGCTTCATCTTCACGACCTCTCTGCCGCCTGCGGTCGCAGCGGGCGCAGCGGCGTCTGTCGCGTATCTTAAGAATGCGACAGAACTGCGCGAACAGCATCGAACTCAGGCACAGATCCTCAAACTGCGCCTCAAGGGGCTGGGACTGCCTTTGATTGATCACGGCAGCCACATCGTTCCTCTGATCGTCGGTAACCCGGTCCACACCAAAATCCTGAGCGATCGGTTGTTGGACGACCATGGAATTTACGTTCAGCCGATCAATTTCCCGACGGTTCCGCGTGGAACCGAGCGCTTGCGATTCACCCCTTCGCCGGTGCATGGGCCCGACGAAATGAACCGTCTGGTGGTCGCGATGGACGAACTTTGGTCACATTGTGCGCTAAATCGCGCCGAACTTGCTGGTTAACCTCACGCCAAAGTGTGCAACTTGTTTGTCGCGTGTTAAGCTTACGCTAACAAAATCAGTGTTCGAATCATTTAGGCAGTGATTCGGCGCTAGCGTAAAACACGCGTAGGCAAAATGGGGCAGCAGGGATGATTGGGCGCAGATCTCAGCGCGAATCCGAAGACGACGTTGACGTCCGGCCGAAAGGCTATGACGATTATGAGGTGCGACTTGGTGATATGATGCGCGGCGAACGCGCCACCATGGGCAAATCTCTACTGGATGTTCAGCGAGAATTGCGGATCAAAGCCAATTACATCGCAGCCATAGAAGACTCTGATCCAGATGCCTTCGACACACCCGGCTTCATCGCCGGGTATGTGCGTTCTTACGCGCGTTATCTGGGTATGAACCCTGATGAGACATTTGCGGCCTTCTGCAAAGAAAGCGGATTTGAGGTCGCGCACGGCATGTCCGCAGAGGCGTCCGTTGTCCGCAAACCGGTGGGCGGCTTGCCTGCCCGTGGTCCGATGGGCCGCGACCCGTTCATTTCGCCGAATACGCCGTATATTCCTGGCAAAGAGTCTCTGGTCAGCCAAATTGAACCTCGTGCGATTGGATCGTCCGCCGTGCTGTTGGCTTTGATCTGCGGTATTGGCTACGGCGGGTGGGCAGTTCTGAACAAAATCCAGCAAGTGCAGGTTAGCCCGGTTGAACAAGCCCCTGTCGTTCTGTCCGACCTTGACCCGCTAAATGTCGCGCGTGCTGACGGGTCAGTGGAAGAGGTGGCGACCATTCAAACCCCCAGCGCCGAAGCACTGGATCGTTTGTATCGGCCACAGGCCCTGGATGTTCCCGTGCTTGTCGCACGTGACGCACCGATTTCCACGCTTGATCCGCGTTCGGTCGGAACATTCCTTCCACCAGAGCCGCCAAAGATCGAAGTGGCCGAGGTTCACACTGTAGAACGCCCGGCACTACCGCAGGTGGTTGAACAACTGGACACGACGCTCAAAATCGTAGCCGTCAACCCGGCATGGATGCGGGTTACAGCCGCGGATGGCAGTATCATATTCGAAGGCACTCTTGGCACGGTCGAGCAGGGCAACACGTTCGAAGTTCCGCTTACAGAAGAACCTCCGCAACTGCGCGCCGGGGCGTCCGGTTCGGTATATTTCTCGATGAACGGTGAACATTTTGGCCCTGTTGGAAATTCTGGAACGGTCGCAAAAGGCGTAATCCTGTCCAAGGATGCCGTGGCTGAGCGTTACGATGTTGCCGATCTTGAGGCTGAACAGAATAGCGCCCTTAAGCGTTTGGTCGCCGAATTGCAGGCTGAGGCGCTGCAAGACCCGACTGAGTGATCTTGCCATTGCGGAGCCTTGGCAGGCGAACTATTTAAAGCTGCAACTCAGACTGCCTTGGACCCGATCCCATGTCCCTTAATCACGTTCGCCCGTGGCGAAACATCTATCGCCGCAAGTCCCGACAGATCATGGTTGGCAGTGTTCCGGTCGGGGGCGATGCGCCCATCGCCGTGCAGACGATGACGAACACCCTGACGACGGATGTCGCGGCGACCGTGGCGCAGGTTCAGGCGGCGGCCGAGGCAGGAGCGGATATCGTGCGGGTTTCGGTCCCTGATGAGGCGTCCTCAAAGGCCCTGAAGGAAATCGTGCGCGAAAGCCCGGTTCCGATCGTTGCCGATATCCATTTCCACTATAAACGCGGGATCGAGGCTGCTGAGGCAGGTGCCGCCTGCCTGCGGATCAATCCGGGCAACATCGGTGATGAAAAACGCGTGCAGGAGGTTATCAAGGCCGCGCGTGACCACGATTGCTCGATCCGTATCGGGGTTAACGCTGGGTCTTTGGAAAAGCACCTGCTTGAAAAATATGGCGAGCCGTGCCCCGACGCGATGGTCGAAAGCGGATTGGAACATATCCGCATTCTACAAGACAACGACTTTCACAACTTCAAGATCAGCGTGAAGGCCAGCGACGTGTTCCTGTCAGCCGCCGCCTATCAGGGTATTGCCGAGGCCACCGACGCCCCCATCCATCTGGGCATCACCGAGGCTGGGGGGCTGGTCAGCGGCACAATCAAATCGGCCATCGGTCTGGGCAATCTGCTGTGGATGGGTATCGGCGATACGATCCGTGTCAGCCTGTCCGCCGACCCGGTCGAAGAGGTGAAGGTGGGCTATGAGATTCTGAAATCTCTGGGCCTGCGCCATCGCGGCGTGAACATCATTTCGTGCCCATCCTGTGCGCGGCAGGGATTCGACGTGATCAAGACAGTTGAAGCATTGGAGCAGCGACTGGAACACATCAAGACGCCCATGAGCCTATCCATCATCGGCTGCGTCGTGAACGGGCCGGGTGAGGCGCTGATGACCGATGTTGGCTTTACCGGCGGTGGAGCCGGTTCTGGCATGGTCTATCTTGCGGGTAAGGCCAGTCACAAGATGTCTAACGATCAGATGATCGAGCACATCGTTGAACAGGTCGAAAAGAAAGCGGCTGAACTGGACGCAGCGGCCGAGGCTGCGGAATAGCGCAAGCACACGGCTCTGGGCAGGGCCGGGTTCTCGACAGGGTGAAGAGGTCTGTGTTGACAGGCCGCGCTGTTCTGGGGCCAAGTCGGGCCTATGAAGGCTTTACTCGTCCTTGTTTTACTGATGTGGACCGCCCCCTTTGGCGCGGCGCGCGCGTGTGAATTGGCCTTGGCCTTTGCGTTGGATGTGTCGGGCAGCGTCAATGAGAGCGAACATCAGTTGCAACGCGATGGCGTCGCCGCAGCCTTGCTGGACCCTGACGTGGTGACGGCAATTTCTGCCCAACCCGGTGGTGTGGCCTTGATGGTGTATGAGTGGTCAAACTCGCGGCAACAGACGCAGATTTCGGCCTGGCGTCTGGTCCGAGGGCTAAACGAATTGAAAGCGATCGCCGCCGAGGTGCTGGCGGCCCCTCGAAGTGCAACGGGTGGAACCGGCATCGGTCCGGCGGTGGCGTTCGGGGCGTTGATGTTCGACTACGGGCCGGATTGCCGTCGGCGCGTCATTGATGTGTCGGGGGACGGCAAACACAATAACGGCTATCGTCCCCATGTCGCGCGCGAGATGCAGGTGATGCAGGGTGTCACCGTGAACGCGCTTGTGATTGAGGGGGCCGAGCCCGAAGTGCTGGCCTATTACGTCGACCACGTCATTTCAGGGCAGGGCGCGTTTGTGGAAATTGCCGCGGGTTACGAGGATTATGCCGCAGCCCTTCGGCGCAAATTGCTGCGTGAAATTCCGATGGCTGTAGCAGATCGGTAAGGGATAGGGCGGCGCACAGATGCGCACCGCCACTATTCAAATTCAGCCCTGTTCGGCCCGCACAGCGTCTGCGATTTGCAGCATCTGGTCAGCCGTCAGGTATCCGCGCAGCATCTCGGTTCCCAGAACAAACGAAGGCGTGCCGGAAATCTGCATGCGCCGCGCCAACTCGCGCGTTTGGTTGATCTCATTCGTCACCTGATCACTGTTCATCGCTTCGAGGATTGCGTCGCTGTCCAGACCCAACCCGTCCGAGATACGGCGCAGGGTTACTTCGGACGGCTCGCCGCCGAATTCCAGAAGTGCGTCGTGAACCTGTTTGTAAGCGTCGTCGCCAGCCACATGTTTGGTTGCAACGGCAAAGCGTGATGACAGGACCGATGCATCGCCCAAAATCGGAAACTCTTTTATAACCAATCGGATATTGCCGTCTTCTGACAAAAGCTCGGCCACTTCGGGGACGGCCCGGCGGCAATAGCCACAGCGATAGTCCATGAACTCGACCAGAGTGATATCGCCGTCCGGGTTGCCGCCAACCCAGCTATATCCATCATTGAACAACTCATCGGCGTTGGCGCTCACCAACTCCTTGTCGGCCTGTGCTTCGGCCACGGCATTTCGCTGCTCAAGGATATTGATGGCCTCGATGATCACTTCCGGGTTTTCCAGAAGATACTCGCGAACCTGTTCTCCGAATTGTTGCTTTTCAGCCTCGGTCATGGCGTTCAGGTCCAATGCCTGAGCGGGGCCTGTGATCAACGAAAGCCCCAGCAGGGCTGGCGCAGCGTGTCTGAGGATCATTTTCGTTTCCTTTTTGTTTTCTTAGCTTGTTCTGAGGCAATCAGCACATCCTGTGCGCGTTGCCAACCAGGTGAGCCTTCGGGCAATTGCCCGACAGCCCGTCTTGCGTGAATACCTGCATCTGCCAGCCGACCTTGCAAGGCATATCTTTCGGCCGTCACGGCCGAGGCCATGCCTTTGTTGCCGACTTTCGCATATGCAACGCCCAAATCCTGCATCAATCGGGCGTTTCGGTAGTCTCTATTTCTTGCCTTTTCAAGGGCTTGTAATGCGTTATTGGTCTGACCTTGCGCCAGGAGCGCCCGACCGTATCCGGCAAGGATCAGCGCATTGTTGGGGGCCAGATCCACTGCCTTGCCATATGCAGCAACCGCGTCCTGTACCTTGCGGTTTTCCAACAATATTTGCCCTTTGAGTTCGTAATAAAATGGATCATCGGGCCGAATATCCAGTGCTTGGTTGATTGCGGCTCTGGCGTTCGCCAGATCGCGGTTCTGGTGATAGGCCGCCGCTTCGCGCATGAGGCGGATGTCCCGCGCGCTTTCTTCCTTAGCCCGGCGCATGGTCCAGGTCGGTGACCGTAGAAAGGCCGACAGTTTACCCTTCGTGCGCGCGAACCAGTAATCAGCACTTTGGTTGGGTTGCGCTTTATCTCCGAATTCTTCCATGAAAGCTTCGGCAGCCCGCAGGCGCTCACGGCTGGTGGGGTGCGAGCGCATGTAGGGGTCTTGATTGATTGTGCTCAACAGTTCCTGTCCCGCAAATTTCTGGTGCAGCGCAACCATTCCGCTGGGCGAGATACCCGCCCATCTGAGGTAGCTGGCAGCACTGCGATCAGCCGAAGATTCTTCGGCACGGGTATGTGCCAGAAAACTGCGCAGGGCCGAGCCGGAGGTGCCCGCCGCGATGCCAGCAGCAGCCTCGCCACCGCCCGCGGCGGCCACCACAAGGGCAAGTGCGGTTCCCAACTGCGCGTTCCTTTGCGCGGCTTTCAGGTTCTCCACCCGCCGTGCCAGATGGCCATTGGCGATATGCGCGGCTTCGTGTGCAATCACCGCCTGCAGCATTTCCGGGCTTTCGACCGTCAGGATCAGACCGTAATTCAGGTAGATCGCGTTATAGTCGATGACGAAGGCGTTGAACGTGCTGTCATTCACCACCAGAATTTGCACACGATTGGTGTTCAGCCCCGCTGCGCGCAAGACGGGAAATGCCAATTCACGCAGCCCGTATTCGATATCGGGGTCACGGATCAGGCTTTGCGCTGCGGTTTGAATGGCGCTTGAAAACCATGTCACTGCGATCAGCAACAGGGCCGGGATTGACGCCAGCCTGGATACGCGCTCAAAAGCCATGGCTGCAACATGGGAGATGGGCATGAGAAACTCAACCCGGTCCGGGGTCGATCCCTTTATCGTGATGGACGTTATGGAGGCCGCGCGCCGGGCTGAAGAGGCCGGACGCACCATCATTCACATGGAGGTTGGCCAACCGGGAACCGGTGCGCCGCAAGGAGCGACTGATGCTCTGGCAAAGGCCATGAAAGAAGGGCCACTGGGGTACACGGTTGCTCTGGGCCTTCCGGCTCTGCGGCAGCGGATCGCGCGGATGTATGGTGAATGGTATAACGTCGACCTCAACCCCGAGCGTGTTGTGGTCACGCCGGGCTCATCAGGCGGATTCCTTTTGGCCTTCACGGCGCTATTTGACAGCGGCGATCGTGTCGGTATAGGCGCGCCGGGTTATCCGTCCTACCGACAGATTTTGAAGGCTTTGGGGCTGGTGCCGGTCGATCTGCCAACCGCGCCGGAAAACCGTCTCCAGCCTGTGCCGTCAGATTTCTCGGGGCTTGATCTTCAGGGGCTTATGGTCGCGTCGCCAGCCAATCCAACTGGGACAATGCTGGATCATACGGCGATGCAGGCGCTTATCGGGGCCGCGCACGAGCAGGGCGCCTCGTTCATCAGTGATGAGATTTATCATGGGCTGGAACATGAGGCCAAGGCCGTCACAGCGTTGGAGGTGACGGATGACTGCTATGTGATCAATTCGTTCTCGAAATATTTCTCGATGACGGGCTGGCGTGTGGGCTGGATGGTTGTGCCCGAAGATCAGGTGCGCGTTGTCGAGAGGATCGCCCAGAATATGTTCATCTGCGCGCCGCACGCCAGTCAGGTTGCGGCTTTGGCCGCGATGGAGTGCGAAGATGAATTGCAGGCAAACCTTGATGTCTACCGGGCCAACCGCGCCCTGATGCTTAAGGGGTTGCCCAAGGCAGGCTTCACGAACATCGCACCGCCTGACGGGGCATTTTATGTCTATGCCGATGTGTCCGACCTGACGCATGATAGCCGTAGCTTTGCTGCGGAAATCCTTGAAAAGGCGGGTGTGGCGGTCACTCCGGGTCTCGATTTCGATCCTGTGCGTGGCCATACGACATTGCGGTTTTCCTACGCCAGATCGACGGCAGACATAGAAGAAGGCCTGTTGCGTCTGCAGCGGTTCATGGCTGAACGCTCTGTGTCGGTGGGTTGAGCGCGGGGCGTTCACAAGCGGGCGTTGTTCGGCTAAGCTGGGCGTCAAACGATCTCGGGAAAACTTGAGGCCATGAGCAGAATTCTATTCGCCATTGCGCTGATCTGGGCGCTGAACGGTGCTGCCGTTGCGCATGATTTCAGTGCGCTTGCACGCGTGTTGCCCGATGACAGCCGTGTCGCTGATAACGGGCGCGCCGGAGTTCAGGTGCAGCTTGGTCTCAGTCAGGGTGTGCCATACCGGGTATTCACCCTGCGCGATCCCTATCGAATGGTTCTGGATTTCCAGGAGGTCGACTGGACCGGCCTGGACCGCGACAGCTTTTTGCAAACGGATCGCGTCAGTGGAGTGCAGTATGGGGCCTATGTGCCCGGGTGGTCGCGCATGGTTCTGGAGCTTGGGGCGCCTTTGGCGGTTGAGACTTCGGATATGCGCGTTGATCCGGTATCGGGTAAGGCGCAGTTGATCTTGGACTTGAAAGGGGCTGATTTTGATACGTTTTCCGCCAGTGCGGGCGCGCCGCGCCAGCCCGGTTGGGATCTGCCGGAAGCATCGGTTACCCCTCCGGCGCGGGATGAGGACGGAACACGCCTGCTTCGGGTGATGCTGGATCCTGGGCACGGCGGGATCGACCCCGGTGCCGAGGTTGGCGGGCTCAACGAAAAGACCCTCATGCTGACCTTTGCGCGCGAGCTGCGCGAAATGCTGTTGCGTGCTGGGGGATACGACGTGGTCATGACCCGCGTCGACGATCAGTTCGTGTCGTTGGAGCGCCGCATCACGCTGGCGCATCGGGCAGGTGCTGACGTCTTTATCTCGTTGCATGCAGACATTCTGTCCGAGGGGCGGGCGCACGGTGCTGCCGTCTATACTCTGTCCGAGGATGCGTCGGATGTGGCCAGCCTCAGACTGGCGGAGCGTC
Organism: Ruegeria sp. S263; assembly: GCF_056780525.1. Taxonomy (NCBI): domain Bacteria; kingdom Pseudomonadati; phylum Pseudomonadota; class Alphaproteobacteria; order Rhodobacterales; family Roseobacteraceae; genus Ruegeria; species Ruegeria sp. S263. Next base: position 1,693,099 of record NZ_CM165558.1, read on the forward strand.
ATGATCGCGGCGATCTGATATCTGGAATTGATCTGAGCGGTTCGGACGATCAGGTGGCGGATGTTTTGTTGGACATTGCCCGCAGGGAAACCAAGCCGCGCACCGACGCGCTTGCGCGAGCTTTGGCCGAAGGGATGACACAGCAGGGTGGGCCGATGAACAACCGCCCGATCCGAAAGGCCTCGTTTTCGGTGTTAAAGGCGGCTGACATCCCATCTGTTCTGATTGAACTGGGGTTTCTGTCCAGCCCCAGAGACCTTGAGAACATACGAAACCCTGAATGGCGTACCGGTATGGCGCGCGGCATTCGCGACGGGCTGGAGCGCTGGCGTCAGGATGATCTGGTCAGACGGTCGCTTATTGGGCAGTGACCCTGCGGCGCAAAACGGCTAATATTGGCCATCGTGTTTTGACCCCGGGCAGGGGCATCACTATATAGGCGGCACCGCGAGCAAAAGGCAGTAACGTGATCCGTTTCATTCTATCCATTTTCGGGGCGATCTTTAGCCTCGTGACCTTGGGCATTTTCATGGCCGCGCTGGTGATTGGTGCGGTCTTTTGGATGTATGGGCGCGATCTGCCCAGCCATGAATCGCTGGCGCAATACAAGCCGCCGACGATCAGCCGGATTTATTCCGGCGAGGGTCAATTGATCGACGAATTCGCGCAGGAACGCCGCCTGTTCACACCGTCCGAGGAAATTCCGGATCTGGTGAAACAGGCGTTTATCTCGGCCGAGGACAAGAACTTCTACACCCATCAGGGCTATGACCCGCGCGGCATCATTGCGGCGGGCGTCGAAGCGGTGAAATCCAAGGGAGAGAATGTGCGCGGGGCGTCCACGATCACACAGCAGGTGATGAAGAACTTTTTGCTATCCGGCGACCGTCGGGCCGAGCGAAAGATCAAGGAAATCATCCTCGCCACGCGGCTTGAGGATACGCTGGACAAAGAACAGATCCTTGAGCTGTATATGAATGAAATCTTTCTGGGTCAGAACTCATACGGTGTCACCGCAGCGGCCCAGACCTATTTCAACAAAACTTTGCAGGAACTTGCCCCGCATGAGGCGGCAACCCTTGCCGCTATGCCCAAGGCACCGTCCGATTTCCACCCGGTGCGCGAGAAAGAGCGCCTGCTGGCCCGCCGCAACTATGTGCTGCGTGAGATGAACCAGAACGGATATATTGATCAGGCGACCTTTGAGGCAGAAACCAACATGCCTCTGCGCTCGGTCCAGAACGGTGATTTCGAAAGCTTCCGCACCGCTTTGCCGCCGCGTGATTACTTCACCGACGAAATCCGCCGCCAATTGAGTGAGGATTTTGGTGAGGGCGAATTTTTCACCGGTGGCTTTACCGTCCGCGCCTCGGTTGACGAAGAGATGCAGGTCGAGGCGGCCCGAGCTTTGCGTGTAGCTTTGCAAAAATACGACCGTTCCCGCGGTAAATGGCGTGGCACGGGCGAGGTGATCCCTGAAAACAAGCTGACGGATGAGGTGCAGTGGCGCGAGGCGCTGGCCATCACCGAAGTCCCGCGTGACGTGGTCCTGCCAACGCAATGGTATCCTGCCGTCGTTTTGAATGTCGCCGATCAGTCACTGACCGTGGGTATTGAAAATGGCCCAGCAGACGGCACTGTCCCGCGCTCTGACATTCAGTGGATGCAGGGTAATTTTCAGGATAATTTCAAGCGCGGAGATGTCATTCTGGTCATGGCCGGGGAAGAGGGCCAATGGTCCGCCCGACAGGTGCCCGAAGTACAGGGCGGTTTCGTCGCGATGGACGTAAACTCGGGGCGTGTTCTGGCGATGCAGGGCGGGTTCTCATACCAGGACTCGGTGTTCAACCGAGCGACGCAGGCGCAACGTCAGCCGGGGTCGAGCTTCAAGCCCTTCGTCTATGCCGCGGCGCTTGACAGCGGATACAGCCCGGCAACGATCGTTGTGGACGCCCCGATTGAGGTGAATACCCCGCAAGGTTTGTGGCGGCCTAAGAACTCGTCCAACAAGTTCTACGGCCCGACTCCGCTGCGCACCGGGATTGAACAGTCGCGGAACCTGATGACCATTCGTCTGGCGCAAGAGGTCACGATGCCGGTGGTAGCCGGATACGCCGAACGCTTTGGTGTGTATGACCGGATGGGTGCGTTCCTTGCCAACTCTTTGGGGTCCGAGGAAACGACGCTTTACAAGATGGTCGCAGCCTATGCGATGTTCGCAAACGGGGGCGAGCGGGTTGAACCGACACTGGTTGACCGGATTCAGGATCGGTTCGGCAAGACAATCTACCGCCACGATGACCGGCAATGTCTGGATTGTAACTCAAGCTGGCTGGAACCGGACGAGTCGCCCACCATCGAAACCAACCGTAGTCAGGTCATGGATGCGATAACGGCTTATCAGTTGACCTCGATGATGAAGGGCGTTGTCGATCGCGGTACAGCGTCGAGCCACGTCAATCTTCCGGTGCCGACGGCTGGCAAAACCGGCACGACCAATGAATCCAAGGACGCTTGGTTCATTGGCTTTACATCAAACATCGTCGCTGGTTGCTACATTGGATATGACCGCCCGCGCCCGATGGGGCGGGGGGCGTATGGTGGCACGATGTGCGGCCCGGTGTTCCAGAGTTTTATGGAAAAAGCCGTCGAAAAGTACGGCGGGGGTCCATTCGAAGTTCCCCCGGGTGGACATTTCATTAAAATCGACCGCTTCAGCGGCGCGCGCCTGCCTGCGGATGCAACCGGCGAATACGTTGTGGCCGAGTATTTCCGTGACGGCGTAGATGGCTTTATCGACCGCGTTTACGACGGCGGTTTTGCGATGGGGTCAGATCTGCCCTTGTTTGAAGAGGTCCACAGTTCAGGCCGTCAGGTGACCACATCGACAGGCAACACAGTCACCGTCGGCCCAAATGCCAGCCAGGGTGAGTTGCAGGGCGGCGGGCTATATTAACGATGCGCAGTATTCGGGGTCACGCCGTCTTGTGGTGACCCCACGCACTTGCTATCACGCAGGCCTGATTGAGCAAGTTGGGACGTAACCATGCGCGCCGAAACCCAGAATATCGTGGCGGAAATCGAAAAGTCTCTGGAGCTGCTTGCGCAGCGCATGGACTATGAAACTGCGCCGCATCGGTTGGAGGAATTCAACGCGAGGGTTGAGGATCCCAACCTCTGGGACAGCCCGGAAAACGCGCAGAAACTGATGCGCGAGCGTCAGATGCTGGTAGACGCGATCGAGACATATGAGTCGATCAAGACGGATTTGAGCGACAATATCGAACTGATCGAACTGGGCGAGATGGAAGAGGACAACGAGGTTGTCGAAGACGCCGAGTCTGCGATCAAGTCCTTGCAGGCCAAAGCCGCCAAGAAAGAGCTTGAAGCGCTGTTGGACGGTGAGGCGGACAGCAACGACACCTTTCTCGAGATTAACTCGGGCGCGGGCGGCACAGAAAGCTGCGACTGGGCGTCAATGCTGGCGCGGATGTATGTGCGTTGGGCCGAGAAGAAGGGTTACACGGTCGAGCTACAATCTGAGACCGCCGGAGAAGAAGCGGGGATTAAGTCCGCAGCTTACAAGATTTCCGGCCATAATGCCTATGGCTGGCTGAAGTCGGAAAGCGGTGTGCATCGGTTGGTGCGGATTTCGCCCTATGACTCGGCGGCCAAGCGGCATACCTCGTTCAGTTCGGTCTGGGTTTACCCGGTGGTGGACGACAATATCGAGATTGAGGTGAATCCGTCGGATATTCGAATTGATACCTATCGGTCTTCTGGCGCAGGTGGTCAGCACGTGAACACCACGGATTCTGCCGTGCGGATTACGCACATCCCAACTGGCATAGTTGTGACGAGTTCCGAGAAATCGCAGCACCAGAACCGCGATATTGCGATGAAGGCCCTGAAATCGCGCTTGTACCAGCAAGAGCTGGATCGCAGGAACGCCGATATCAACGCCGCGCACGAGGCCAAGGGTGACGCAGGTTGGGGTAACCAGATTCGGTCTTACGTGTTGCAGCCCTATCAGATGGTCAAGGATTTGCGGACGAACCACGAAACTTCGGACACCAAAGGTGTACTTGATGGTGATCTGGATGAGTTCATGGCGGCGACGCTGGCGCTGAACGTGGCGGGCAAAAGCCGGTCCGAGGCGCAGAGCGATTAAGCTGGGTAGGGGGCGCTGCCCCCGCCGCGGCAAGCCGCAACTCCCCCGGGATATTTTGGGCCAGATGAAGGGGATCCCCAGGTTGCGGGTGGCCGGGAAAGATACATCTAAACAGTGGGTTTTATTGACAGGGCACCCCCGCTAGGCTGACCACTACAGAGTGATGAGAATGCCAAAGAGCCCCGAATGGACCTAAGACAAACGAGCGCGACTGCATTGTTGGCAGAGATGTCCGGGCGACGTGTTTCAGCAGTCGCCGTTATGCGCGCAACCCTGGACAAAATCGCTGAGGTCAACGGAGCTTTGAATGCTATCGTTGCTTTGCGCGACGAAGATGATCTGATGGCAGAGGCGCGGGCCTTGGATGAGGGGCCGATCAAAGGACCGCTGCATGGGTTGCCCGTCGCTGTCAAAGACCTTGTGAATGTGGCGGGGATCCCGACCTCGCAGGGGTCGCCATTATTCAAGGATGATGTGCCTGACGAGGACGATCTGATCGCGGCGCGGATGCGGGATGCTGGTGCGATATTGATCGGTAAGACTAACACGCCCGAATTTGGGCTTGGGTCGCATACGTTTAACCCTGTCTACGGGGCTACACGAAACCCCTATGACTCGGAACGATCCTGCGGTGGATCATCCGGAGGCGCTGCTGTTGCGTTAGCCACCGGGATGGTTACTTTAGCGGATGGGTCGGACATGATGGGCAGTCTGCGTAACCCGGCTGCGTGGAATAATGTCTACGGGTTCCGCCCGTCGTGGGGGCGCGTACCCGCGCAGCCCATTGGGGATGGGTTTCTGCACCAATTATCGACATTGGGGCCGATGGCCCGAAGCCCTGAGGATCTTGGGCTTTTGCTGGACGTGATTTCCGGCCCCGATAAGCGGCAGCCTCTGAGCGTGCCAGTTCAGGCCGTATCACCGGTTACACCGGCTGATCTGAAAGGGGTGCGCATAGGCTGGTTGAGGGATTGGGGCGGCGCATTTCCATATGAGGATGGAATATTCGATCTTTGTGAGGATGCGCTGAAGGTTTTCTCGCGCTTAGGGGCCACTGTTGAAGCCGTAGATGCGCCATTCGAATCTGAGAGGATGTGGAAAAGCTGGGAGACTCTGAGATCATGGAGTGTGGCCGCGGGTCTTGCACCGCTTACCGAGCACAGGTCGATGCTGAAGGATACAGCCCAGTGGGAGCTTGATCGCGGGCTGGGGTTGACTGCAATGCAGGTGCATCGAGCAAGCCTCGTGCGGTCGGACTGGTTTCGTCGCGCAGTTGAGGTGTTTGACGAATTTGATGTCTTAGCCCTGCCTTCTGCGCAGGTTTGGCCTTTTAATCTGGATACGCCGTACCCCACCGAAATCGCCGGGAAAAAGATGGATACCTACCATCGGTGGATGCAAGTTGTTGTGCCCGTCAGCCTGATCGGACTTCCAAGTTTGTCGGTTCCGGCTGGGTTTGGGCCCGACGGGATGCCGATGGGTATGCAGATTTTTGGACCTCGTGGTGCGGACGCGCGTGTTTTGTCCATTGGGGCTGCGTATCACGAAGCTACGAAATGGCCGCAGAAGCGACCCGCCTGACGAATTCGGGTGGAATAAGGGGAGGAGAGACTGAGAATGGAAAAGCCTTTTGGCGTTCCGAAGATGGGGCCCGCCACGACGGACATGCTGCGCGAGGCCATGCGCCGGGCCTGGGTGGATTTTCGTCGCGCGCCGATGTTCGGGTTGATTTTTGCCGGGGTCTACGTGGTGGCGGGTTGGGCCATTGCCTGGGTCACGATTCAGACGCAAACGTCTTACTGGCTTGTGTTGGCCGCGATTGGGTTTCCTCTGCTCGGTCCGTTTGCCGCTGTTGGATTGTATGAGGTGTCGCACAGGCTAGAGCAGAATGAGCCGCTGGGATTCGGGGCAATCTTTGGGGTGGTTGCACAACAAGGTCGGCGTCAACTGCCATCTATCTGTGCGATCATCGTCGTGATGTTTCTGTTTTGGTTCTTTCTGGGTCATATGATCTTTGCCCTGTTCATGGGATTGTCCACCATGACCAACGTATCCACCTCGCTTGAGGTGTATCTGACGCCCAATGGACTTACGATGCTGGCAGTGGGATCGGTGGTCGGGGCGGTTTTCGCAACCGTTCTTTACATGATCACGGTGCTGTCAATTCCGATGCTTTTGGATCGGGAATTGGACTTTGTGACCGCCATGATTGCCAGTTACAGCTATGTCAGCGCAAATTTTCCAGTCATGCTGGGGTGGGGCGTGTTCGTGGCTGTTCTGACTTTTGTCGCGATGGTGCCCTGGTTTCTGGGCTTGTTTTTGGTGTTGCCTCTGCTTGGCCATGCAAGTTGGCATCTCTACCGCTTGATTACTCAGGCAGAAACGGTAGAGCCGGATTAAGTTTTCAGTTCAGGCCACTATTTCTTCGGCTGTTCGTTCCGCGCGTCGGGCGGCCCTTGCCGCTGAAAGCGCCGCCTTGGGTTTGGGGCCAAGATAGCGCAGCGCAAGCCTGCGCATTGTTGTGTCATTCGCGGTGGTTTTTGACAGACAAATCGCAACGCCTCGCCATTGATCAGATTGCGCGTCGTTCCCGCGTTTCACGAGGTAAATTCGACTGTTCTGCGATGCGCGGCTGGACATGAGGATATAGATCTGGCGGCCAGCGCATGCTGCAATACCCTGAACCTCACGCAGGTTGGACGCAACGCTATCTTCTCCTGAGGGTGGTTCATAGCTTCGGACCAGTGTGCATTGCGGTAGCCTGCGCGCATGCAGGACCCTGTGCCGGGTCGCATGGGGTTCGTCCAGCCCTGTCTCGGAGACAAAATAGAAACCCGCCGGAAGCAGGTTTTCCGTAAGTGTCCCGGGGCCGGAACCCAGAAATTCAGTCAGCGCCGAGGCTGCTGGGTGGACCGGGGGTAAGTCGATCTCGTCAATAGGGCGCAGAAGAATGCGCGCGTCGACCTCGAAGAAATTGCAAATCCGGTCCAGAACGTCCGGGCGCGGAAAGCTTTCACCGCCGAGATATCTGTTGAATTGCGTCCGGTTTATTCCAAGCTGGCGGCAGAGTTCGGAAACCGAGGGGTACTGCCTTGCCAATCGCCGTAGATTTGCGCCGAACATCTTGCGCAGTTCCGCCGGGCTGCGAGTGTTATTCGTCATTTGTGTCCCAGGTTCTTATTGTGACCTTTCAGGGTAACAAACAGCGCACGGCCCAACGAATGGTATTGCGCTTAATCTCACTGAATACGCTAACGGGCGCATCCCAACGCCACGCTACTCCATGATGCTAGCGTGCAAAAGCGTAAACGCAATAGGCTTTAGTTCGTTTTGTTTGATCTTTATGGCGGTTTTCCGCAGAGGGCGGAAAAGGGAATCCCGAAATCCTGCTAGGTGCGGATTTTGGAAACAGATACCCCGCCCACGGGGTCGTCCAAGGGCGGGGTGGATATTATCAGTCACCGCGCAGCAGGGCTGCGACTCCGGTGCGGGCCACTTCGACCAATCCCAGCGGGCGCATTAGATCGGCAAAGGCGTCGATCTTGTCCGGAGCGCCGGTGATTTCGAAAATGAACGAATTCAAGGTGCTGTCGACCACGTTGGCGCGGAAAATATCGGCTAGACGCAGGGCTTCGACCCGCTTGTCGCCTTCGCCGACGACCTTGATGATCGCCAATTCCCGCTCGACCGAGGGGCCTTCGACAGTCAGGTCGTGGACATCGTGCACCGTCACGATCCGACCCAACTGCGCTTTGATCTGTTCGATCACCTGTGGGGTACCGGTGGTGACGATGGTGATACGGCTGAGATGGCCGGTATGATCAACCTCGGCCACGGTCAGACTTTCGATGTTATAGCCGCGACCAGAGAACAGCCCGATCACACGCGCCAGTACACCGGGCTCATTCTCGACGAGAACTGCTATCGTGTGACGTTCCTGAACGTCCGAGAAGGTGGGCCGTAGGTTATAGGCCGAATGGCGAGTGGCGCCTTTTTTGATATGTAGGGCAGACATTTACGTCCCTTTCATCATCCTGCGAAGGTCGGGCACTGGGGCGCCCGACAAAATTCGACGAATTTTGTTAAACCAGAACCGAACCTTTGGAGTCGATCACGCCCTGCGTCTCGGCCTCGCCCAGCAGCATCTCGTTATGGGCTTTGCCCGACGGAATCATGGGGAAGCAGTTTTCGTGCTTTTCTACCAGACAATCAAAGATAACGGGGCCATCATAGTTGATCATTTCCATGATCGCGTCATCCAGATCTGCGGGGTCGGAACACAGGATACCCTTGGCCCCGAATGCCTCGGCGAGTTTAACGAAGTCGGGCAGGGCTTCGGACCACGAATGCGAGTACCGCTCACCATGCAGCAGCTCCTGCCACTGGCGGACCATACCCAGGCGTTCGTTGTTCAGGATGAACTGTTTCACAGGCAGGCGGTACTGAACGGCGGTGCCCATCTCCTGCATGTTCATCAGCCACGAAGCCTCACCCGCGACGTTGATCACCAGCGCGTCCGGGTGGGCCATCTGCACACCGATCGAGGCCGGGGTGCCATAGCCCATGGTGCCCAGACCACCGGATGTCATCCAGCGGTTGGGGTCTTCAAAGCCCAGATACTGCGCGGCCCACATCTGGTGCTGGCCGACCTCGGTGGTGATATAGCGGTCGTGTTTTTTGGTCAGCTCTTCAAGGCGTTGCAGCGCATATTGCGGTTTGATCGTCTTTTCGCTGTTGGTGTAGGCCAGACAGTTGACCTTGCGCCAGTCACTGATCTGTTCCTGCCATTTGGAAACTGCCGCAGCATCGGTCTTGCGACCGCGCGCTTTCCAGACCTTCAGGATATCCTCAAGAACATGCGCGACGTCGCCCACAATCGGGATGTCCACACGGATCACCTTGTTGATGGACGAGGGATCAATGTCGATATGGGCCTTCTTCGAATTCGGCGAAAAGGCATCAATCCGCCCCGTGATCCGGTCATCAAACCGAGCGCCGATATTGATCATCAGGTCGCAATCATGCATCGCCAGATTGGCCTCATAAAGGCCGTGCATGCCCAGCATGCCCAGCCAGTTTTCACCCGAAGCTGGATATGCACCTAAACCCATCAGGGTCGAGGTGATGGGAAAGCCGGTCGAATCCACCAGTTCACGCAGCAACTGGCTGGCCGCAGGGCCTGAGTTGATCACGCCACCGCCAGTATAAAAGACGGGCTTCTTGGCGGTCTCCATCGCGGCGACCAGTTCGGTGATCTCTTCCAGATCGCCCTTCATTACCGGTTGGTAATGCGAGGTCGAGGGTTTCGGGCTGATATATTCACCCGATGCGAATTGCACGTCCTTTGGAATGTCGATCAGCACCGGACCGGGGCGGCCCGAGGTGGCGACGTGGAAAGCTTCATGCATGGTCTCGGCCAGCGAATCCGTGTCCTTCACCAGCCAGTTATGCTTGGTGCAGGGGCGGGTGATGCCGACGGTGTCAGCCTCTTGGAACGCGTCCGAGCCGATCATGAAGGTCGGTACCTGACCGGTCAGAACAACAATCGGGATCGAGTCGAGCAGCGCGTCGGTCAGGCCGGTCACCGCGTTAGTGGCACCGGGACCCGAGGTCACAAGCGCAACGCCGGGTTTGCCGGTTGACCGGGCATAGCCTTCGGCGGCGTGGACGGCCCCTTGTTCGTGACGCACCAGAATGTGGCGAATGTCGTTTTGCAGAAAAATCTCATCATAGATCGGTAGCACGGCGCCGCCGGGGTATCCGAATACCGTGTCCACGCCCTGATCCTTGAGGGCCTGAACCACCATCTTTGCGCCGGTCATCTCACGTGTCATCTGCTTTGCTCCGTTCGCGACATGTGTCTTGCGTTTTGCCAAAAAAAAGCCCCCGAGATTTTCGGAGGCGCATGGGTTGGATTATGGTTTACCGTTACCGGCCCATGCGCGTGTTTCCTACGATTACGACTAGCGCTTTCATCGCCAGAGGCTCCTTTTTTGCGTGCAGGGACATTATGGGCGGTAAAAGGGGGCGTCAACAGGCAATCGTACCAATTTTGTATCTTGAGCGGTGAATTTTGCGACATTTTATTGCGCGTTTTGGCGCCTGGCCGGAAGATTCGAGAAGATTTCCTGTCGTCTGCATGTGCATCGCAAAAATAACAGTGTCGGAAAGCGTCATGGCAATGTCCCAAACAAGCATGATCGGCCGATTGGGTTGAGTACGCTGACTTTGTCTTTGCAGGCAGAGGAGGCGGGAAATGTTGCACGATCTTGTGGATCTGGGACGGTATCCGATCGATTGTCCGGGCTCGCGGGCGTATGATCAATTGATCGGCGATTTGCGGCGTGAACTGGATCAGGACGGATGCGCCGTCCTGCCGGGTTTTGTGCACGCCGAAGGGTTGGCGCAATTGCTGCAAGAGGCGCGGGCGACCGCCCCAAAAGCGCATCGCTCGTTCAATCGAACAAACGCCTATTTCACGAAGGATGATCCTGGGTTGGCGGCGGATCATCCTGTCCGGCGGTTCTATGATCGGTCCAATGCCTTTGTGCCGGCTGATAATTTCAAAACATCCGGACCTTTGCGCCGAATCTATGAATTTGAGGGCTTTCTACCTTTCATCCGCGCGGCCTTGGATGAGGCCGAGGATCGGTTCTTTCGCTATGATGACCCGCTGGCGGACGTCATTATCAATGTCGTTGAGGAAGGGCAGGGCTTCCCTTGGCATTTCGACACCAACAACTACACCGTGACATTGGCCATCCAAAACGGAGAGGAGGGCGGCGCGTTCGAGTATGTGCCGAACCTGCGCAGTTCTTCGGACGAGAATTTTGACACGGTCGCTTCGGTGTTGGACGGGAACAGAGCGCGGGTGCGCAAGCTTGAACTGCAACCCGGCGACCTGCAGATATTCAAAGGGCGCTACTCCCTACACCGCGTTGCGCCTGTCAAAGGGTCGTGCAGCCGGTATGTGGGGATTTTTTCATTTGTCGAGGCCGAAGGTATGTGCGGCGGGGTCGAACGAACTCGGCAATTATATGGCCGTGTTTTGCCGCATCACCTGGATCGGGAAGGGGTAAGGCGAGACAGTCTGCTTGACTGATGCTGGTCGGCGGAAGGCCCTCCCGCCCATTGTCGACGCGCCTTTGGCGCGCCTCCGCTGGTTGGGCGTCGCTGCGCTGCGCGCTGCGGGATCAAAATCCGGGGCTTGTGCCTTGTAGGACGCCGTGTTCCAGCGCATAGCGTGTAAGACCGGCTGTCGATGATATGCCTAGTTTGCGTTTGATGTTCTTGCGGTGCGTCTCGACGGTGCGAACAGAGATATCCAGCGCCTGAGCGACTTCTTTATTCGACTTGCCTTGGGCGAGCTCCAGCAGGATTGTCTGTTCGCGCCCAGTCAGCGCCTCACGGGTGCTTTCGCCCTTGGGCTGTAACGAGCCGCTGGCACCCGTGCAAAGGTATTGTTCCCCGCGCATTACGGCGTCGATGGCCTGTTTGATCTCTTCGGTTGGGACGTCCTTGAGGACATATCCCTTGGCACCGTGACTTAGCGCGGTCGAGATGTATTCCGGGCTGTCATGCATTGACAGGATAAGGATGCGGGTCCGGGGCAGGCGTTCCAGGATGATCTCGGTGGCGCTTAACCCGCCAAGCCCCGGCATATTCAGGTCCATCAGGATGACGTCTGGGGCCAGGTCTGTCGCCTTTTCCACCGCCTCTTGTCCGCTACTGAGCGTTCCGACGACCTGAATTTCGTCATAGCTTTCAAGGATCGACTGAATCCCTTCGGCAACCATCGGGTGGTCATCTACAATAAGGACCCGGATCGTTTGGTCGCTCATGTACCGGCCTTTCGGTTTGGGGTCGCGTCTTCGCGTGGTGGCAACAAATGACTCAGGGGCAGGCTGGCCTCGATCACCGTGCCGCTGCGTGGGCCGCGTGATGACAGAATACGCAATGAGCCGTCAAGCTGTTCGATACGCTCTTGCATATTCCGCAATCCGATCCCGGCGCTTGCCTGTCCGGGGTCGCTACGCAGACCACGACCGTTATCGGTAATGCGCATTGTCGCGCCTTTCTTATGGCCGCGCAAATCAATTGTAACGCGCGTTGCCCCCGAATGACGCTCAATATTGGTGAGGGCTTCTTGGGCGATGCGATACAGCGCGATCTTGCTGTCCTGATCCAGACGGTTACGGAAGACAACGGTTGAAAACTCGGTCTCAATCCCGGTGCGTTCGCGGAAATCGTCGGTTAGCGCCTTGAGCGCCGGGCCAAGCCCCAGATCGTCCAAAACGCCCGGGCGCAGGTCGCGGCTGATGCGGCGGACCTCGGTGATGGCAGTGCCAAGGTGGTCGATCCCTTTCTCCAACGGATCGCGTGCGCCTGCGTCATCACCCCGCGCCAAGCGGCGACGGGCGTTGTCCAAAGCATAGCGCACACCGACCAATATCTGACTGATCCCGTCATGCAGCTCACGGGCCACGCGACCGCGTTCTTCTTCCTGCGCGTCAAACACACGCTGGGTCAGCTCTTTCAGTTTGGCGTCGGCCAGCCTGCGTTCGCGGAAGTTCAGCAACATGCCCGAGGCAAAGACGATCAGTACGGCGGCCAGTACGATGCCGCCGATATACATGAAGGTACGCTGAACGCGCGCCTCGACCTCGGCGCGGGCATTGGCGACGGTGGCAACGATATCGTCTATGAAAACACCGGTCCCCACGGCCCAGCGCCAATCTTGCAGGCCGACGACATAGGCGATCATCTGCGCCTCTTCCCCGGTTGAGGGCTTTTGCCACATGAAACTGTGCCATCCGGCCCCCTGACGAGCGAGGCGAATGAACTCATCAACAATGGGCGTGCCGTCGCTGTCGGTCAGACCTTCCCAGTTTCGGTTGATGAACTGGGTTTGGCGCGGGCTGACCAGATTGTTACCGTCATAGTCATAAACGAAAAAGAACCCATCCTTGCCGTATATCATCGCCGACAGGATTTGCGTCACAAGGTTCTGTGCCACCTTGTCGTCAGTTGATGCGCGGCCATAGATGTAAGCGAACCCGTTGCGGGCTTGGGTTACATAGTTGCGCAGTTCTTCCTTCTTGGCCTCGATCAGCCTGCGTTCCAGCGCCTGAATCTCGCGCTCGGCCGTTGCACGGGATTCATACGTCACGAACAGTGCGATCGCAGCGACGGCCACGACCAAGGGAATCGCCGCGACAAGCGACAATTTCTGGCCATAGGTCAGCGAAATCAGATTTCGGAATCCCCTCATGGTCGAATCGATACGCAAGCCTGCGGCAAATTGCAAAATTTTTGGACTTTTGATCGTTCTTCCCGGCCATAGGTCAGAAAATTGTGGTGTTTGGCGTCAAATTCACGACCCAAGCCGCCCAAAAACCGAGGTTCCTACGTAGTAGTAGGTATTCACATTCAATTCGGGGTCATTAGGCTGGCGCGCACTGACAACGACTGCCCCCGGCATCGGCTGGGGTATTGGATATGTAGGGGAGGAACACTCATATGGATCGTCGTTCATTTCTGAAAACATCTGCTCTGGGCGGCTCGGCAGCTGCGGCCACCACGCTGGCGGCTCCGGCTTACGCGCAGGGCAAGCGCACTCTGACCATGGTGACCTCGTGGGGTCGTGGTCTGGCAGGTGTTTTCGACAGCGCGCAGCGTTGCGCCGACAGCATCACCGCAATGTCTGACGGCAACCTGACCGTTGACATCAAAGCAGCCGGTGAACTGGTTGGCGCGTTCGAAGTTTTCGACGCGGTATCGTCGGGTCAGGCCGACATGTACCATGCGGCGGACTATTACTTTGTGGGTCAGCACCCGGGCTATGCCTTCTTCACCGCTGTTCCGTTCGGCATGACCGCGCAGGAACTGGTGAACTGGTACTACCATGATGGCGGCATGGAAGCTCATGACGAGCTGGGTCAGATCTTTGGCCTGAAGTCGTTCCTGGCCGGTAACACCGGTGCGCAGGCGGGCGGCTGGTTCTCGAAAGAGATCAACAGCCCCGAAGACTTTAACGGGCTGAAGTTCCGCATGCCGGGTCTGGGCGGTAAAGCCCTGGGTAAACTGGGCGCGTCCGTTCAGAACATCCCGGGTTCGGAAGTGTATCAGGCACTGTCCTCCGGCGCGATCGACGGGACCGAGTGGATCGGACCTTGGGCCGACGAAAAGGCCGGTTTCCAGGAAATCACCAAGACCTACTACACCGCTGGCTTCCACGAGCCGGGCGCAGGTCTGTCGCTGGCGACCAACCGCGACGTGTTCGAGGAACTGACACCCGCACAGCAGAAGATCATCGAGATCGCTGCCGCCGAAGCGCACCAGTGGAACCTGGCGCAATTCCTGGCCAACAACGGTGCGGCCCTGCAGCGTCTGCAGTCGGGCGGCGTGAAGGTCATGGAATTCCCGGACAGCGTTTGGGATGCCTTCGGCACCGCCAGCCAGGAAGTTCTGGACGAAAACATGGGCGACGAGCTGTTCAAGAAGATCCACGACAGCGCGATGGCTTCGATGGCGGCGTCTTCGGCCTGGTTGAACCTGTCGTCGGGTGCCTACACTGCACAGCGCGACCGCGTTCGCGGCTAATCGCAGGAACTAAACTCAATTGGTTTCCCCGCCTGGTGCGGGGAAACCTTTCCCGTTGCACATGCAGGGCTCGGACAAGCCAACAATAAGCTGCGGTGCAACTGACGCGACCTGGGGACAACATGCAGGACGAAAACGGTATCTCGTTCTTCGGCGCCCTGTGGAATGGACTGGTTTGGTTCATTCAGAACATTGCCGAAGCCTTCTATAATTTCGGATATGCCATCACGCATCCGCAACTCTGGCTGAACTGGTCGGACAAAGAAGCCATCATGCGCTTTGTCTATTATGGCGGGTCGGTCGAGTTCTTCTTTGTGATCTTCACCATCTTTTTGGTTCTGACCGCCATCGGTCTGTATTATCGGAACTTCATGTGGGGCATGGTGCGCGGCCTTGAGGGGTTCGCCAACACAACCGGACGCTTCTTTGCGTGGGCGGGCCTGCTGATGGTCATCCAGCAAATCGTCATCGTTTTCATGCAGCGGGTGTTCGCGCGGCCCGATATGGCCTTTGGTTTCGGTATCCCGATCCAGATGGATATCAGTTGGTATGCCGAAGAACTGAAGCTTTATAACGCAATGGTCGTGTGCCTGTGCTGCACCTATACCTTCGTGCAGGGCGGACATGTTCGGGTTGACCTGATCTATGCAGGCATCAGCCACCGGGCCAAACGTGTGATCGACATGCTGGGTGCGTTGTTGTTCATGATGCCGATGGCGGTGCTGACATGGATGTACGGATGGTACTTCATGTGGCGGCACCTAATCGTGCCGAAGCCCTCGGCCAGCGATACGCTGGACAAGCTGGTTCTGAAATCCCGCGCGCTGCGTTGGAACGTGGAAACCATCGGCTTCAGCCCGAATGGGTTCAACGCCTACTTCCTGTTCAAGATTCTTCTGGTGGCTTTCGCGGGCATGGTGTTCCTGCACGCCATCGCGTTCCTGTACCGGTCGTATCTGGAATATGTGGAAGGGCCAGACAGCGTTGGAAAATACCTCGACAAGGACAGCCTTGGTGAGGGTGAAGAAGCCTACGAAGGCGCACATTAGGGACGGGGACCCAGACTATGTTATTCGGACTTGATGGCGTCGAGATAGGCCTCATTATCGTGTTCTTCTGCCTTTTCGGAGGCATTCTGTCCGGCTTTCCGGTGGCCTTTGCCATCGGTGGGGCGGGGATCATCTCATTCGGGATCATTGCGGCGCTGGACAGTGCCGGGCTGCTGATACACCAAGCGATTGATACCAGCTCACAAGCCTATCGGGATGTGGTGAATTCTGGGATCAAGCCAGATGTGATATCGGTGTTCCGATACCCGGACTTACCGCGCATAGCTGAGCCGGTCTTTGTATCGGGCTGGGAAACGGCCCTTGACCGCAACGTCTCGTTCATCGTGAACCGCATGAATGAACGTGTTCTGGCGGGGCAGTCGATCGAAACTCTGCTGGCCGTGCTGATGTTCGTCCTGATGGGCATCACGCTTGAACGCTCGAAGATTGCAAACGATCTGCTGACGACGATGGCGCGCGTTTTCGGACCGCTGCCGGGCGGTCTGGCTGTGTCGATTGTTGTTGTGGGCGCGTTCCTTGCGGCCTCGACCGGGATCGTCGGGGCCACCGTGGTGACCATGGGCCTGCTGGCGTTGCCGACGATGTTGCGGAACAACTATTCGCCTGAACTGGCGACGGGTGTGATCGCCGCTTCGGGTACGTTGGGGCAGATTATTCCGCCCTCGATCGTGATCGTTCTGCTGGGAACTCTGGCGGGAGATTTGTATTCAACCGCTCAGGAAACCCGCGCAGTTGAAGCGGGCTGTACCGACGCGCTGACCTATCTGGGTGAGCCGGCGGTGGTTTCGGTCGGCACGTTGTTCCAGGCGGCGCTGCTGCCGGGGATCATGCTGGCATTGCTCTATGCGCTCTATGCGTTCGGATATGCGTTGCTTAACCCCGATAAGGCTCCGGCTGTTGAACTGTCGGGCGGCAGTGGCGAAGTGATTACTCGCGCCGAAGGTCTGACCTGGTTGCTGGGCGCGCCGGTCGCCCTGATCGTGGGCGCGGTAATGCTAAGTAGCGCCGGTATCATCGGCAGCCAGAACATCAGCGTTTCGGCGTTCTCTGACATTGGCGAGGGCGCATCCCTGCGCACCAACGTGTCTGCGGAATGTAAGGCCTCGATGATCGACCTGCATGGTCAATCCGCCTGGGATCAGGCCGTGGCCGAGCAGGAGGCCATCGACGCTGCAGGAGGAACCAGCGAAGCCACACGACTGACCGAAGAGGAACTGGCCGCTGCTCAGGAAGCCAAAATCGCAGCGGCTGCACCGATCGGAACAGGTGTCGCCGTGATGGTTGTTCTGCTGGGTCTGACGCTGGTCATGGGACGGGGAATTGCACCGTCGCAGTCTACGCAGCCCCTGATCGTTGGGGCCATTGGCCTGTTGCTGATGCTATTGGTGGATGTGCTTCTGATCGCGCCGACAACATCGTCCGGGGCGACCTTCCTGCTGTTGGCGGTGCCGTTTGCGCTGGCCATGTATGGCTGTAAGGAAGCTGCGGCGCGGTGCGCGACCAATGATCTGATCCGTGTGGTGTTCCCACCGCTGGTTCTGATCATCGCGGTTCTCGGCTCGATCCTGGGTGGTGTGACGAACCCAACTCCGGCGGCTGCGCTGGGGGCTGGTGGTGCGATCATGCTGGCGGCCTATCGCAAACTGCAGGATCAGGGACGATCCGGCAAGGTGATCATCTGGTCGACATTTGCCGTGATCATTGCCCTGCTCATGGGGGTCAACTTTGACCTGCGCATCAACCAGGGCGGTGTGACGGCGGAAACCTGGATTGCCTTCTTCATCGCGTATGGCGCTTACCTGTTCGCCCTGTTCGGCCTGATCTATGGGTGCTGGGTTCTGTTTACCAGTGGTGTTCTGACGCCGGTGGTACGGGAAACCGCCAAGGTGACCTCGATGGTGTTCACCATCCTGATCGGGTCGCAATTGTTGAACCTTGTGGTGATCTCGTTTGGTGGGGAACATTACATTCAGCAATTCCTCAGGAGCTTTGACAACGAGTTTACGGTTTTCCTGATCGTGATGCTGGTCTTGTTCATCCTTGGGTTCGTGCTGGATTTCCTTGAGATCATCTACATCGTGATCCCCATCGTAGGCCCGGTGATCTATGGCGGATCGTTTGATCCGAAATGGGTCACGATCATGGTCGCGGTGAACCTGCAGACCTCGTTCCTGACGCCACCGTTCGGATTTGCCTTGTTCTATCTGAGGGGGGTTGCACCGAAGGAGGTCACGACTGGGCATATCTATCGCGGGATCATTCCTTTCGTGCTGATCCAGGTGGTCGGAATCGCAATCCTGTGGTTCTTCCCGTCGATTGTGACAATCGTTCCGGATCTGATCCCGAACTGATCTTTGGGTGTCATTCAGTGAAAATGAAAAGGGGGCCTGCTGGCCCCCTTTGCTTTGGCGTTTTGGGAAGGGGCCAGCCCCTTCTTGGCCTGCGGCCAATTCAACCCCGGGATATTTTTGGCCAGATGAAGGGATGGATCAGGTGAACTGAATGAGGTCCCAGCGGTTTCCGAAGGGATCGCGCCAGACGGCGACCGTTCCGTAGGGCTCGTGTCGGGGGGCTTCCTCGAAGTGAACACCTGCGGCGTTCATTTTGGCGTGGTCGCGGTCGAAGTCATCGGTTTCCAGAAAGAAGCCTACGCGCCCACCGGTCTGGTTGCCGATTACTGCGGATTGGTCAGGTCCGTCCGCACGGGCGAGCAGTAGCGATCCCTGCTTTGATCCTGGCGGTGCGATGCGGACCCATCGCTTTCCTGCGCCCAGGTCAATATCCTGCAGGACGGTGAATTTCAGTGTTTGCGAGTAGAAAGCGATGGCTGCATCATAATCCGGGACCACTAGCGTCACCGCGTGAAGGCTTTGGCGCATGTTGCCTCAGCCCTTGGTCGGGTGGCGGTCGGGTAGTTGGATATTGGCTACCTGTTCGGCAATGGGGGCAGTGGAAAGTGGATGATGACTGGAGTCCGGCAACTCCGACGGATTGCCGACATTGATCCATTCGCCCCGAACGTACGCTTCGAGCCCGGAGAAGCGGGCCTTGTATCCCATTTTGGGGCTTCCGGGTACCCAATACCCCAAATAGACGTATGGCAGGCCAGCTTCGCGGGCGATGTCGATGTGATCGAGGATCATGTACGTCCCCAAAGAGCTTTGCGGCTGGTTCGGGTCGTAAAAAGAATAGACCATGCTAAGCCCGTCATCCAAGACGTCCGTCAGGCTTACGGCGATCAGGTCACCGGTGGTCGGGTCCGCGTACTCCACGACCCGGCTGCGGATCGGAGTTTCCTCGATCATCGCGGCAAATTCGAATACATCCATATCGGCCATGCCGCCGTCCGCGTGGCGCGTGTCCAGATATCGGCGGAACAGTTCGTATTGTTCATCTGTTGCCCAAGGCGAGTTCGCCTTGCGCTGGAGGTAGGCGTTGCGTTTGATGGCGCGTTTCTGGCTTTTGCTGGTGCAAAACTCGGAGACGTTTATCCGGGCGGACAGGCAGGCTGCGCAATCGGCGCAAGACGGGCGGTACAGCACGTTCTGGGACCGGCGGAATCCTTGTTGAGACAGCGAGTTGTTGAGCTGATCCGCGCCTTCGCCCTGTAGGGCGGTGAACAACTTACGCTCCATCCTGCCCTCAAGATAAGGGCAGGGTTGTGGGGCCGTCACATAAAATTGTGGCGCTATTGGCAGCGTGTGTCGCATGAATGTTCCAGGTTTCCTGAAACGGATGATAACAACCGATCCCGGTACCGCCAAGTGATTCAAGCAGTTGGAGAATTTTTACGCGCGCTGGTTGATCATGACCGTTCCAAGGAAAGCATCTGTTAGCCCCTGGCACCGCGCGCTGGTCAGCATCATGATGACCGAGATGATCTGCAGAACTGGGAAAGCCATGCTGACGAAATAGCCCGCGGTGTGTGCCAAGGCTTTGCCGGTATCCATGCGGGCCCCAAAGGAATCGCGCAATTCTATGCCCATGAACCGCATACCCAAAGTGGCTGAGCCATTTGCGATGGTCACGACACGATAGATAAAGCTGACGACCGCGTAGATCAGGGCAAGAATAAACAAGCCCATGCCCAAGGTCAGAAAGATCGCAACTGTGCAGAGCAGCGAGACAAAGGCGATGTCAAACAACCACGCGACAAAGCGTTTGATCGCCACGGACTGATAGAACTCCGGTTGGCGGTCAGGGTCAGGCAAATGGGTCATGTAGGGAATTTCCGAGTTGTTGTGTGGTTTACCCTGTCCCGATCAGGCGGGGCAGGGCAAGTCTGGATCAGGCGTTCTCGCCGTTTTCGCTTGGATCGCGGTTTTCGCGGGCGCGTTCGTCCATGAACTGATCGAACTCGGCCTTGTCCTTGGCTTCGCGCAGGCGGCGCAGGAACGCTTCAAAATCCTGTTGTTCGCGCTCCAGACGGGCAAGGGTGTCGGCCTTATATGCATCAAAGGCGCTGTTGCCCGAGGGTTTCATGGCGCTCATGTGGCTGTGCCAGGTTTTGCGGCGGCTGCAGGACTTGCTGAACATGCGTTTGCTCCAGATCATATAGGCCAGAATGGCCAGGCCTACGGGCCAGAAGAAGATGAATCCAAGGACCATTACAGCGATCCAGGCCCCTTTTCCCTTATCATCAAGCCAGGCTTCGGCGCGGTAGAGCCATCCCGGATTTTCAGGGACGGCGTGGTCGGAAAGTGCGGTCATTTGGGGTCTCCGGGTTAATGTAAATTTCGTTCACATCATCTAGATGGGGGGTATGCGGCAGGTTGCAAGGGGTGAATGTGAAAAAGATTTACATCTTGGATGGGCGGTGCATAGCAAAGCGCCGAGAAAAGGTTAGTTTCCGCTTGCGCAAGACATTGAAATTACGCCATCTCCTAATTGGGGCTTGAATCCCTTGTATAGTCTTTCCGCCGGAGGGTTAATGTCAGGACCACTCGCCATCCAACGAATGCCTCGACCTTTCGATCTGTCGTTGGGGGCAGAGGCGCGTGCGCTTGTCACTGATCTCGCACCTGAAGCCGGCGAACTTATCGCTGGGGCCGCCGGATCGAGCCCTTATCTGAATGGGCTTGTCGCGCAAGAAAAGGACTGGCTTGCGCAGGCTTTAACTCAGCCAGATCAGGCACTGGCAGATGTGATGCAGGGCGTACAAAATCTGCCAGCGGATCAGTTGAAGCCCGGATTACGACAGGCCAAACGGCGGGTGGCGCTTCTGACCGCTCTGGCTGATCTGGCTGGTGCGTGGCCGTTGGAGAAAGTTACGGCGGCCCTTACGGATTTTGGCGCACTAGCGGCCGACGTTGCGGCCAAAGCTGAGATCGCCGCGCTGATCCGGCGGGGCAAACTGCCGGGCATGACCGAGGACGATGTGGAAACTGCTGCCGGGATGATCATTCTGGCCATGGGAAAGATGGGTGCGCACGAGCTGAACTATAGTTCGGATATCGACCTGATCGTTCTGTTTGATGAAACCCGGTTTGATCCGGACGATTTCTATGATGCGCGACACGGAATGGTCCGGGCCACACGGAATTTCTGCGCGACGCTCAGCGACAAGACGGCAGATGGCTATGTGTTCCGCACCGATCTGCGTCTGCGTCCCGATCCGGGGGTGACGCCTGTGTGCATCGCGGCTGAGGCCGCCGAACGGTATTACGAAAGCCTTGGCCGCACATGGGAGCGCGCAGCCTATATCAAAGCGCGGCCCTGCGCAGGTGATATCGAGGCAGGACAGCGCTTTTTGGACACGCTGCGGCCGTTTGTCTGGCGGCGGCATCTGGATTTTGCCGCCATTCAGGATGCCCATGACATGCGTCTGCGTATCCGCGAGAACAAAGGCACCGGCGGCGCGTTGACCATACCGGGCCATGACATGAAGCTGGGGCAGGGCGGCATCCGTGAGATCGAATTCTTTACACAGACCCGCCAGTTGATCGCCGGAGGGCGCGACCCAGATCTGCGGGTTCGTGGTACGGTGCCCGGGCTGGCAGCCTTGGCTGACAAGGGCTGGGTTCCACGGGATGTCGCGGAAAAGCTGACGGACCATTATCGCGCCCATCGGGATGTCGAGCATCGGATTCAGATGATCCACGATGCCCAGACCCACAAGGTGCCTCAGTCGCCTGATGGGATCGAACGTGTCGCCTGCCTCATGGGGATCGACAGCGCCGAACTGACGGCGGACCTGACCCGCCGCCTGACCGAAGTCCACGAGCTGACCGAAGGGTTCTTTGCGCCCGGCTCGTCTACGCCGAAACCTGCCGGAGAGGCCGGGTTTGATCAAAGCATTCTGGCCCGCTGGCCCACCTATCCGGCGTTGCGATCGCAACGGGGCGCGCATATTTTCGAGAGGCTTAAGCCCGAGCTTCTGTCGCGCCTTTCGAAAACTGCGAAACCGGATGAGGCGCTGTTGGCACTGGACGGGTTTCTTTCGGGCTTGCCGGCGGGTGTACAGCTATTTTCGTTGTTCGAAGCCAACCCTCACCTGATTGACCTGTTGATTGACATTGTCGGAACCTCTCATGCGCTGGCGGCGCACCTGTCGCGCAATTCTTCGGTGTTTGATGCGGTGATTGGGGGCAGCTTCTTTGATGACTGGCCGGGGCAATCTGCTCTGCAAGCCGATTTGCAGCAGGCACTGGCGCAGGAAGGGGATTATGAAAGCCAGTTGGACCTCGCGCGGCGTTGGTGCAAAGAGTGGCACTTTCGGGTCGGTGTGCATCACTTGCGTGGATTGATCGACGGGGCGCAGGCCGGACAACAATATGCGGAACTGGCAGGGGCTGTGATCGCCGCGATCCTGCCATGCGTGGAAGAACAATTCGCCCTGAAACACGGCCCCGCGCCGGGACGTGGGGCCGCCGTTCTGGGCATGGGGTCGCTTGGCGCTGGCCGAATAAGCTCGCAATCCGATCTGGATATCATCCTGATCTACGATCCGCTGGATCAGGACATGTCTGACGGCCCGCGACCTTTGGCAACCCGGACTTACTATGCCCGGTTCACGCAGGCGCTGATTACGGCGCTGTCTGCCCCTATGTCTCAGGGCAGGTTGTATGAGGTGGACATGCGCCTGCGCCCTTCCGGCAATCAGGGTCCCGTTGCGACGAGTTGGGCGAGTTTCACCAATTATCAACGAAATGAAGCGTGGGTTTGGGAACATCTCGCCCTGACCCGTGCCAGGGTCGTGGCGGGCGATCCGGGACTGGCCGAGGATATTGAGGCGTTTCGCGCAGTACTCCTGTCCCACCCCCGAGACCAAGCGCAGATATTGAACGATGTGGCAGAAATGCGCGTCCGTTTGGCGGCGGCGAAATCCCCGTCTGGTATTTGGGACGCCAAGAACGGCGCAGGGCGCATGATGGATATTGAGTTGTTGGCCGAAACCGGAGCCTTGTTGTCGGGTGAGACCAAGCACGATGTTCACGCAGGGTTGGACGGCGCGGTCGCTGCCGGGCTTTTGGACGTCGCGCAGGCGCAAACACTCAAAGAATGCTACGATTTATGCTGGTCTGTACAATGTGCGGCTCGGCTGCTGTCCGGTAAGATGATCGAAGCGGACAAAATAGGCCAGGGCGGGTCAGATTTCCTGTGCCGGGCCACTGGGTTCGAACAGGTTGAACAGCTTCAGGCCGCGCTGCAGCAGAGGTATTCAAGCGCTGCCGAAATTATCGCCAGCGTGATCAAGGAGGACGGCAATGGCGCGCAGTGACGATCCGAACGACCACAAAGGTCTTATCCGCGAAGCCTATCGCATTGATGGCATCACTTTGCCGGAATGCCGCTCTATCTTTCTGGACTGGGCGCTCAGCCTGCCTGCGGAACGGGATCAGGCTCTGGCGCTGGTCGACCTACACGCCGCCTATTCAGCGCAGGCAGCGGATCATCCTATGACGCAGGTTCTGGCCGAAGGTCTGCAAGCCGCCAAAACCCCTAAAAGACGGGGCGGATGGCGTTCGCGTTCGCGCTAGGGCTTTTCCCTGCGGGCAATCGGCACTAAGAGGGCGCCATGACCCAAGCCGCCGATCGCCCCCGTATTCGCCTGAAACCCAAAGCCAACGCACGCGGGCTGCGCCATGGCTTTCCCTGGGTCTATGCAAATGACATCGTGACCGACCGCCGGACGCGTAAGATCGAGGCCGGTGCCCTTGCGGTTCTCGAAGATGAAAAGCGCTCGCCCATTGCGCTGGTCGCGGTGAACCCGAACTCCAAGATCATGTGCCGCGTTCTGGACCGTGATCTGGAGGCCACGTTGGATTCCGATTGGTTTGAGACCCGTCTGCGCCGCGCGCTTCAGATGCGTGAACGGCTGTTTGACGCGCCATATTATCGCCTGATCCATGCCGAAGCGGACGGATTTCCCGGCGTGATCATCGACCGTTTCGGTGATGCCTGCGTTATTCAGCCAAATGCGGCTTGGGCTGAAAAACACCTTGAGACTCTGACCGATGCTCTGGTTTCTGTGACGGGCGTTTCGGTCGTGTTGAAAAACGCTTCGGGCCGGACACGCGGCCTTGAGGGGTTGGATGATGCTAACCTCACGTTGCGCGGCAAGGCCCCCGATGACCCGCTGCCGGTTCCAATGAATGGCGCGACCTACATGGCCGATCTGACCGGCGGGCAAAAGACCGGTCTTTTCTACGATCAGCGCCCCAACCACGCGTTTGCCGCGCGTTTGGTGCAACCCGGCGCACAAGTGTTGGATGTTTTTAGCCACGTTGGTGGGTTTGGTCTTGCGATGCTGGCCGGCGGTGCGGCACGCGCGCTTTCCGTCGATGGCTCAGCCGCTGCGCTGGAACTGGCCACCAAGGGTGCGCAAGCCTCGGGGTTTGACGGAAGGTTCGACACCCGGCAAGGCGACGCCTTCGATGTTCTGACACAACTGGGGCAGGAGGGGGCTCAATTCGACGTCGTTATCTGTGATCCGCCGGCCTTTGCCCCGTCGAAACAGGCACTGGACGCGGGGCTGCGCGCGTATGAACGTGTGGCGCGACTGGCCGCACCGCTGGTGAAAGCGGGCGGTTATCTTGGCCTGTGTTCTTGCTCGCACGCGGCTGACCTTGGTCGGTTCCGCGATGCTTCTTCGCGCGGGATTGGTCGGGCAGGGCGGCAGGCGCAGCTTATCCACACCGGGTTTGCCGGACCCGATCACCCGCAATTGCCGCAATTGGCCGAAAGCGGTTACCTCAAAGCTGTGTTTTATCGGCTGTGAAGGCCGTTCTTGATACCTGCGTCATTTACCCGACGGTGATGCGAGAGATGCTGCTGGGGGCGGCCAAACTTGGTCATTTTACACCGGTTTGGTCCGCGCGCATTCTAGAAGAATGGGCGCGCGCGGCCCGTAAACTCGGCCCGGAAGGTGAGGCGCAAGCTCGCGCTGAAATTGCTTTGACACAGGCAAACTGGCCAAAAGCCGAACACGCGGAGAACCCAGGGCTAGCGCAGAGACTTTGGTTGCCCGACCCGGCGGATATTCATGTTCTGGCGACGGCTGTTTCCTCGTCTGCGGATGTCATCGTTACCGTGAATGCAAGGGATTTCCCAAGAAACGTCCTTTCGGAAGAAGGGCTTGAGCGCCGCGATCCCGACGCGCTGCTTCACGGGTTCTGGTCGGAAAATCCGGTCGACATGGCAGAGCTCGCCGACAGGGTTCTGGCCGAAGCCAACCGTCTGTCGGGCGACCAATGGAACCTCCGTGCCCTGATGAAAAAAGCCCGCCTTCCGCGTCTGGGCAAGGCGCTCGCAAACTAGATAAGGATCCAGCCTATCCGCCCGCGCCCCAACGCTGTTCAAGCACTTCAAGCGCCGCAATACGCTCATCGGTTTTGGGATGGCTCATCAGCCAAGCGGGGGTCACACCTGCGCGTTGTTGCGTCAGATCTTCGAGTTTGTGAAACAGGGACTTTTGCGGCTCGATCCCGATTCCGGCCTTGGTCAGCAATGCGGCGGCGTATTCATCGGCCTCATACTCGTCCCCCCGCGACAGTCGTGATGCCAGAAGATGGGTGAGCATGTTTGCGATCCACGCTCCAATGAATGGGATGAAACGGTTCAGCAACATCATCAACGCCGCCCGAAGCGCATTCTGCCCCGAGAAATCAATCATGCGGCGCCGGGCATGGCCTAGCGCAACATGGCCAAGTTCATGCGCAATCACGCTGGCCATTTCTTCGGCCGAAACCTCACCATTGCTGAATTTACGGTAGAATCCGCGTGTTATGAAAATTCGTCCATCCGGTGCGGCAAGCCCGTTCACCGGGTCAATCTCGTAGATATAAACCGGCACGCGGTCGATCCCCAGCGCCGCCGCAAGCCGATCCGTCATGCGTTTGAGAGCGGGGTCGGCCAGTTCTGTTGACTTGGCGTCCAGTTCCCGGTGGGTGCGCCAGACGGAAATTCGATACATGACAACGGCATAGGCGATTGCCAGCAATATTGGGGTTAGGCGAAGCATAATTCAGATATGGGCCGCGCGCGCGAACTAGACAAGCCACAAGTTCCTGCTTTGCCGGTTTGGGACCATAGCTGTGTGTCCGATCACTCGACAGGCGTGGGTAGGTCTAGGTTATCATGCAGGTCGGAAAGAGTGTCTGTGGTCAACACCTCGCCCTTGGACGCCTGAAAGAATGCATACTCGGCCTCTTTCTGGGCGACCAATGTATCGACCCGCAGGTCTTTGAGATCAGCACGCAGATTGTCCCGAATTTCCTCATACGCCTCCGCTTCAAGCAACTCTCGTTCCAGAGTATCCAGCTTGTCGTCATAATTCGGATCACCAAGGTCGAGATCGGCAATGTCGTCTGCAATCTCATCGCTGCTGCGACCGCCGTAGTTTTCGTTCAATGCCCGCAAGTTGCGCCTTGTTTCGTATAGCTCAGCCCGCAGTTCGTAATACTCGGATGCCTCAAACTGGTAGGACGCAATCTTTCCGACGTTACTGTTGGGTGCCGCATTCTGGAACGCAGGAGCCGCCGCGTTTGAGGCGTTCAGGTTCCGCAACTTGTCCGATCCGTAAGGGTCCGTGATCGCGGCGACAAGCGGATCGCGTTTGTAACGGTTCCAGCCCTTTTTGTGCGGGTATTCGACGTCGTCGTAGCGCAGAATATAAGCGGCGTCTTTGGCAAAATACGCATGGTTATCAGAATAGCGGTGATAGTCAGGGTCGTAGGGCACCGGCTGAATCGTCACGTCGTCCTGAAGGCGATCTTTTGGTTGTGGCAGATCAAGATTTTCGTGAAACTCACCCAACGCGCTGCGGGTCAGAGTGCGCCCTTTTGATGCTTCGAAAAAGGCGGATTCTGCGTCGGCCAACGCATCCTTGGTCTCGTATGACAAGTCTTTGACATCCTGCCGAAGGTCGTCGCGTGTTTCCTCGTACAATTCAGCTTCGCGCAGTTCAGCCTCCAGCTCATCTAGTTGCTCATCATAGTCCGGGTCACTTGGATCAAGCCCGGCGATGTCATCAGCAATTTCATAGCTCGAACGGCCATCATATCCTTCGTTGAGGTCGCGCAAATCACGGCGCGCCTCGTATAGGTCGGCGCGCAGATCGTAATACTCGGTTGCTTCGGCCTGATAGGTCGCGATCTTTCCGACATTACTGTTCGGTGACGCATTTCGGAAAGCAGGCGCTGCCGCATTTGAAGCGTTCAAGTTGCGCAACTTGTCCGAGCCATACGGATCGGTAATCGACGCAACAAGAGGATCGCGCTTGCGCCGTTTTGGCGGTTTCAGATCCCCGTCATCCTGATGCCATGTATATGCCCCCGTGGACCGTGCCACCGGGCGCGGCGACCGATCTACCGGGTCTATCGAGGCTTGTCGGTATGACTTTTTGACCGGTTTCGAACCGCGATTCGACCGAGAGCTTGAGCGCGTTCCAAACAATTCTTCGACGTCCCGTTTGAACTCGCGTCCGAATTCTGAAAACGAAACCCTTTGCGTGGTTCCGTTTTTAGGCTTGCTTTTGGCTTTATTCGAGCCGTTGTTCTTTTTGAACAAGTTCTGAAAGGAATTGTTCTTTCGGGCTTTATCCCGGCTTTTCCCGTATTCGCTTGTCTTGCTGTTTTTGTTGCCTTTTCCAGCTTTTCCTTTTCCGCTGCCTTTGCCGCGACCTTTCCCTGCGCCTTTTGCCTTGTCGCTTTTGGCAAACGCAGCGTCTGGGGCAAGTGCAAACGTGGCAACGGCCCCAGATGTCAGGATTAAAGAAGCGGATGTAACAATGGTCGTAAGAAATGCGCGGAAACGAAACTTGGTCATTTTAGCCCCCCAGCCTTAACCACTTCGCAATATACCACGGATTTGGGAATCCTGGCCGGACTAAGGGGGATTGTTTCTACAGGGGCTGCGATTTCCGGATTTTTTCCTGGAATTTGCCGTATTGTTTCGGGATCGGAAACCGCATCGGCTGGGAACGAAAGTCCAAAAGACCTATCGTGTCAGTTCCTTCATTCCCTGTTCCAGCCCGGCCAATGTCATTGGCACCATGCGGTCTTCGAATATCTCGCGGACCATATTGATCGAGTGGGTGTACTGCCAATACTTTTCGGGCACCGGATTGATCCAAAGATGCGATGCCCACTGTTCGCGGGCCCGTTGCAGCCAGACCTGACCGGGTTCTTGATTCCAGTGCTCGCTCGCGCCGCCAGGATAGGCGATCTCATACGGGCTCATGGATGCATCCCCGACAAAGATGCACTTGTAGTCCGGGCCATAGGTCCGCAGCACCTCGTGGGTCGGGGTTTGTTGGTCCCAACGACGTACATTGTCCCGCCAGAGGCCTTCGTACAGGCAATTGTGGAAGTAGTAGTATTCCAGATGTTTGAACTCGGTCCGCGCAGCCGAGAACAGTTCTTCGACCACCTTGATATGCGGGTCCATTGATCCGCCTACGTCCAGAAACAGTAGGACTTTGACTGCATTGTGACGCTCGGGCCGGGTTTTGACGTCCAGATAGCCGTGCTCGGCCGTGGCGCGGATTGTGCCGTCCAAGTCCAGCTCATCCGCCGCACCTTCGCGGACCCAACGGCGCAGGCGCTTCAGGGCCACCTTTATATTGCGCGTGCCCAGTTCAACCGTGTCATCCAGGTTCTTGAATTCACGCTTGTCCCAGACCTTGACCGCACGCTGGTGGCGGCTTTCCTTCTGGCCGATACGCACGCCCTCGGGGTTATAGCCATAGGCCCCGAACGGTGATGTTCCTGCGGTGCCGATCCACTTGTTGCCGCCCTGATGGCGGCCTTCCTGATCCTTGAGCCGCTCGCGCAGCTTTTCCATCAGCTTGTCAAACCCGCCAAGTGCCTCGATCTCGGCCTTTTCTTCGTCTGACAGGTGCTTTTCGGCCATCTTCGCCAACCACTCGGCCGGGATGTCGACGGCTTCCAAAACCTGATCAAAGCTGATTTCTTCCAGCCCTTTGAAACTGGCGGCAAATGCCTGGTCGAATTTGTCGATGTTGCGTTCGTCTTTCACCATCGAGACGCGGGCCAGATAATAGAACGCCTCAACGTCATGGGTCGCGAGGCCCTTTTTCATACCCTCCAGAAAAGTGAGGTACTCGCGGAGTGAAACGGGAATACCGGCTTTGCGGAGATTTTCGAAGAAGGGCAGGAACATGGCTCAGACCACCAAACGAACAAGGATGAGGGAAAGTACAAGGCCGACTAAGGCAAAGGCAATGCCGTAACCTGCTGCGTATTGGGCAATATCCGCCGTGCTGCCGTTGCGCTTGCGCGCGGTCAATGCCCCAAGGATAGCCCCAAGGATTGCCATGCCCATAACCACTACCATGCGTTACCCGCCTTTGTTGTTTGCAGGGGCTTCGGCAACGTCCTGCACCAGCGACCTGACCACGATTTCTGAGCCGAAGCCGTAGCGCGCCCATCCCAGACTGTCCAGCCTGACGGAGCGTGCCTGCGTAAGCCGCCCAGTCTGACTGAGCGCTTCTGACTTCAGCAGCAACAAAGTAGCCAGTTGCGAGGCATTCTCAGCGCGTGTCATCACGTCGATGGCCTTGTCCAATTCGGGCAGAACCTCGGAACCCTTCCCCTGCGCCAGCGCGTAAGAGGCGGTTTGGGTCGTGACATAGGCGCGGTGTAACTCGGTGCCCGGGTTGGCGCGGAGAAATTGCAGGGCGACGTCATAGTGCAGCAAAGCCTGCTGCGGATCGTCGAACTGCACCATGCGTCCCATCAGGTAATAGGGAAAGGCGCGGCGGTGGTCCGTCCATCCCTGTTCCTGACCTATCAGGGCAGCTTTTTGCGCGGCGCGAAAGCGTTTGCGCGATCCGGGCCCCGGACCGACGGATTTTTGAATGGCGTTGACCCACTCGCGCGGGGTTTCAGTGATGGGTTGCGGTTGGATCGCGTCCCCGCGCGGGTTCAGCCGCGACAGGATACCGGGGATGGCGGCCTCGACCTGTTCGCGCGTCATGCCGCTTTGCAGTTCGGGGGCATAAGTTGCGCGCAGGATCAACATGTCGAAACCGGTCAGAACGGTGTGGATGTTGTCGTCGTTAAAGACGGAATCTGGCAGGTGATACAGGTCGTTCAGCGGCCCCAGTGCTTGCGCGATCTCTTCATGCAGGCAATCCCGTTTTTCCTGCGGGCTGACGTCGTATGGTATGAAAATTCCTATCCGTTCCCGGTTGCGCAAGGCGGTCCAACTGCTTTTCCGTTTGCGGCGATCGCGGCTGTACTCTTCAAAGCTGGATGAGTTGGGGACAACGAAACAGGCCGCGTTCGGCAGAATATCGTGAATCTGGTCCTGACTGACGGCCTCGACCGTGATGTTGGCCTGACCCTCTGAAATCTGGCGGATGTCAATCCTGGCCTCGCGTTGCAGACGGGTCAGAAGCCGGGTCAGATCACGCTGCATGGACGGGGTCGGTGTGCCCGTCAAACGCAGGGTTACCAGTCCTTCGAACCGCGTCAACGCGGGCAGCGGGGTGCCGCTTTCCAACGCGAAATGCAGGTTGATGAAGTCCGACGCGATATTGGTGTTCGACCGCGATGGGGCGGTGGGGTACGACGCCGTGAAGGCCTTGACCGGCGGTAGGATTTCTTCAACCGCGTTCACACGTGTCGGCGGTTGGGGCGGGGGAACCGCAGTACACCCGACCAGGGCAAGCCCAAAAAGGATTAACGCCCATCGCATCATGGGCGTTGATACCGGATAAAGGGCGTTTCCTTGCCGATACGGTCATACAGCTTGCGCGCCGTATGGTTGAATTCCTGTGTCAGCCAGTAAACGGACGGAGCACCCTCTCTGTCGGCCTCGTCATAAACGGCCTGAATCAGGGCCCGTCCCACACCTGTCCCACGCGCCTCTGGTCGGGCAAAGAGGTCCTGCAGATAGCATACGCTTTCCACTTTCCATGCATGGCGGTGAAAAAGGTAGTGGGTCAGACCAATCAACTGCCCGTCTTTTTCGGCGACGAAACAGGAAAAATCGTGCGGATCGTCCGCCAGCAGACGTGCAAAGGTGCTGTCGTAAATCTCGGCTGAAACAGTTGTTTCATAGAATGCCAGATAGTCGTGCCACATCTCTTGCCATTCCGGGCGATCTTCGGGCCGCAATGCGCGAATTGTAAGAGTATCAGGCAAGCAACATGTCCCATTCGTAACGTGAGCAAGCGCCCGGACTGACCCGGACGCCTCTGCGCTGATGCTGACACCCGGCCTTCTATAAGGCAAGCGTCGATCAGCGGAACTTCACATCTCTTAGCGTTTGCTGCGGGCCATGAACGCCAGACGTTCGAACAAATGCACGTCCTGCTCATTTTTCAGCAGCGCGCCGTGTAGCTTGGGCAGAGCGTTGGCACCGTCACGCTTGAGGTCCTCGGCCGTCAGATCCTCGGCCAGAAGCAGCTTGAGCCAGTCCAGCACCTCGGAGGTCGACGGCTTTTTCTTCAGCCCCTGCGTTTCACGGATTTCGTAGAACTGTGTCAGGGCGGTGGTCAGCAGCCCGTCTTTGATACCGGGATGGTGCACTTCGACGATACGGCGCATCGTGGTTTCGTCGGGGAACCGGATGTAGTGGAAAAAACAGCGGCGTAGGAACGCGTCGGGCAGTTCCTTTTCGTTATTCGAGGTGATGATCACGATGGGGCGGTTCTTGGCCCGGATCGTTTCGCCGGTCTCGTAGACGTGGAACTCCATCTTGTCGAGTTCCTGCAGCAGGTCGTTGGGAAATTCGATATCGGCCTTGTCGATTTCATCAATCAGCAGCACGACCTTTTCGTCGGCTTCAAACGCCTGCCATAGTTTGCCCTTGCGGATATAGTTGGACACGTCCTGAACCCGCTCGTCACCCAACTGGCTGTCGCGCAGACGGCTTACCGCATCGTATTCGTACAGACCCTGCTGCGCGCGCGTGGTCGATTTAACGTTCCACTCGATCATCTTCAGGCCCAACGCCCCGGCGACTTGTTTGGCCAATTCGGTCTTGCCTGTGCCCGGCTCGCCCTTGACCAGCAGCGGACGTTCCAGCGTCACGGCGGCGTTCACCGCTATCGTTAGGTCGTCAGTGGCAACATATTCTGCTGTTCCTTGGAATCGTGCGGTCATCGGCCCCTCATCAAGTGTCGCGCGGTAATTGCAACATGGGGTTATCGCGGCACAGGAATTTTGACAAGGCAGGTTGCAGCGTCGCGTGCCGCCAAATTTCCAAGCAACTTAAATGCTTGGCACGATTCGGTGCCTTTCAGGTCGTGGAAAATTTTTAACTTACGCCACGAAATCGCCCGGTGAGTTTCACAGAAAAACAACGTTTTGTTGTTTTATGTCTCATATTTAGACGACACAGGGTCACACGGTGCCGCCGACACGTTTGCATAGTGACAATCCTCGCGCCGTCAGATAAACGCTCCGCAGAAGGGAATGCCTCATGTCTGGTGAAGAGAGAGCACTCGGCGTTGCAGGCCACACCGAGGGAGCAAAAATGAAGCAGGAAGTATTTCTGCCCGAAGATTATCGTCCAGCCGAAGACGAACCATTTATGAACGACAAGCAACTGGAGTATTTTCGCCGTAAGTTGCTGGACTGGAAAAGCGAACTTTTGGCAGGCAGCCGTGATACCATTGAGGGGCTGCAAGACAACACCCGAAACATCCCTGATGTTGCCGACCGCGCAAGCGAGGAAACCGACCGCGCGCTGGAGCTGCGTACCCGTGACCGCCAGCGCAAGCTGGTTGCCAAGATCGACTCGGCCCTGCGCCGGATTGACGAAGGCGAGTATGGCTATTGTGAGATGACCGGTGATCCGATCTCGTTGAAGCGTCTGGATGCGCGTCCGATTGCAACAATGACGCTGGAAGCACAGGAGCGTCATGAACGCCGCGAGAAAGTCCACCGCGACGATTAATCGCTGAAGAATTCAATAATCTCAGACGCCGGGGCCTGTCGCTCCGGCGTTTTTGCGTTAAGCGTTGAACATGAATATTGACGGTCTCAGTTTTGTTGTGATCGGCGGCGGAATAGGCGGCCTGGCCAGTGCATTGGCGCTGCGGCAGCGCGGGGCAGATGTCACGGTGCTTGAGCAGGCGCCAGCGCTGACAGAGGTCGGCGCGGGGCTTCAGATTAGCGCCAATGGCGTGACCGTTCTGCGTGCACTGGGTATTGCAGGCAAATCGCTGGAGATCGGGCAGTTGTCGCAAGGCACAACCCTTAGGGACTATCGAAACGGCCGCGTGATCAGCCACCTTCCGGGCCCGGCATCCGGTCCAACTTATTATTTTCACCGCGCTGATCTTCTGGACATTCTGCACAGCGAAGCTGTGCGTGCTGGCGTGAGGATAAGATTGGGCGCTCGGGTTTCGACCGTCACAAAGCACCAGGCCGAGGCCGAGGTCGTACTGAACGACGGCGAGCGCCTGCGATGCGAGTGCGCTATAGCAAGTGATGGAGGGCGCAGTATTCTCCGCTCGATTCTGAACGGGGCCGAAACGCCGCAATTCACCGGTCAGGTCGCTTGGCGCGCAACGATCCCGTGGTCCCCTCAAGGCGACGTTCCGCGCGCGTCTTTGACGATGGGGCCAGAGCGTCACGTGGTGACCTATCCATTGCGGGATCAGTCCCTGATGAACATCGTTGCAGTCGAAGAGCGGTCGGACTGGCAGCAGGAAGGGTGGCGACTGCAAGGCGACCCAGGTGACTTGCGTGCGCGTTTTTCGGATTTCGGAGGCGGCGTGCGCGATAAATTCGAGAAGGTGACAGAAACCTATCTGTGGGCCTTGTTTCTGCGCCCTGTTGCCGAAAATTGGCAAAACGGACATCTGGCTCTTTTGGGCGACGCTGCGCATCCAACGCTGCCTTTCATGGCACAAGGGGCGTGTCTGGCGTTAGAGGATGCCTGGATATTAGTCCGGTCATTCGACGAACAATCCGACGTGTCACAGGCGCTGCAGGCCTATGAGACGCTACGCCGGTCCAGAGCGCGCAAGGTCGTTGCAGCGGCCGGTTCCAACGCTCGAAACTTTCATTTGCGCGGACCAATGCGGTTGGCCGCGCAAATGGCGTTGAAGGTTGCCGGTCCAAAACTGGCCCGCAAATATGAATGGGTTTACAGCTACGACGCGACCAGCTAGCCCTTCAGAGGTCGAGTTCTATCCACACCGGAACGTGGTCAGATGGTTTCTCGTGCCCACGAATTTCGGAGTCGATCCGACAATCCCGCATCAGATCGGCTGCTTGGGGTGTCAGTAGAAAATGGTCGATGCGTATTCCGTCATTCCGGTTCCACGCGCCTGCCTGATAATCCCAAAATGAATAATGTCCTGGGCCTTGAGTTCGCGCACGGAACGCCTCGGTAAATCCAAGGTTCAAGATTTTTCGAAATGCCTCACGGCTTTCGGGTCGAAACAGGGCATCCTCACGCCAGGCATCGGGGCGTGCTGCGTCCTCAGCTTGCGGAATAATATTGTAATCACCTGCCATCAACGCGGGTTCTTCACTGGCAATCAGTTCTTGCGCCCGGTGGTAAAGGCGTTCCATCCAAGCCAGTTTATACTCGTATTTTGGCCCGGGGGCAGGGTTTCCATTCGGCAGGTACAGCCCACAGATGCGTAACGCTTTCTTCCCGACAACCGTGGCCTCTATCCAACGGGCCTGCTCATCAGTTTTATCACCGGGCAATCCGCGGGTCACATCTTCAAGAGGGAATTTGGATAGGATCGCAACGCCATTAAAGCCTTTCTGGCCGTGGGTTTCGACGTTGTAGCCGCGATCCTCGAACATTTCGCGCGGGAAGTTTTCATCAATAGATTTGATCTCTTGCAGCAGCACAACGTCTGGCTGAGCGTCGTCCAACCAGCGTGGAAGAGCTTCGGCCCGCGCCTTTATGCCGTTGATGTTGAACGTGGCGATTTTCATACGCGATCCTCCGAAGCCTTTGGCAACCTATTGCGCAGAATGAACCCATCGGCAAGTCGGAGGGCGAGGGATGCGAGGCTCTGCCTCGCGCTCCGGGATATTTTAAGCCAGATGAAGAAACGGATCGTTAACCAATTTCTGCGATTAGTGCCGTGCGGAACAGGCGGGGACGCCGATGGCCGCGCCAGGTGAAGCTCTCCGGCGGAAGGGTCGGAGAGCGGATCCCTGCTTCATCTGGTTGAAAATATCCTGGGGGTGTGGGGGCAAAGCCCCCACCGGCGACTACATCGAAAAAGACGTACCACAGCCACATGATGAAGTTGCGTTGGGATTGTCGATTACAAACCGCGCGCCGATCAGTTCCTGGGTAAAATCTATGACGGCGTTTTCCAGAAACGGCAGAGAAACAGAATCAACGATGACCTTCTGACCTTTGCCTTCAAGGATGAGGTCGTCATCCTTCGGCTCATCCAGTGCAATTTCGTATTGGAACCCGGAACAGCCGCCGCCTTCCACCGCGACGCGTAAAGCTTGTCCTTGATCGGCGGCGCCGATTTCGGCCAGACGTTCAAAGGCGCGTTCAGTGACTGTTGGGGGCAAATTCATGCCGCACTCCAAAGGTTTATTTCTTTCTCACTCTACCATATAGAAAACGCAATGGCAGGCGACAAGGACAAGACCTTTGGAAAGAGCAGGTTTTGCATCTGACCCAGCGCGCGCACGAGGGCGTCTGGTGCCAGAGGAAGAAAGCAGTTTCCGGTCGTGCTTTCAGCGGGATCGGGACAGGATCATTCACGCTAGCGCGTTTCGACGGCTTAAACACAAAACGCAGGTTTTCGTTGAGCATGAAGGGGATAGCTATCGCACGCGATTGACGCATTCCATTGAAGTCGCGCAGGTGGCGCGGACCATTGCCGGGGCTTTGGCGTTGAACCCGGAACTGACCGAAGCAGTGGCTTTGGCCCATGATCTGGGTCACACTCCGTTTGGGCATACGGGTGAGGACGCATTGCACGCGATCATGCAGCCTTATGGCGGGTTTGATCACAATGCGCAGGCCATTCGGATCGTCACCAAATTGGAACGGCATTATGCCGAGTTCGATGGTTGTAACCTGACGTGGGAGACGTTGGAGGGGATCGCAAAGCACAACGGCCCCGTATCGGGCGCGTTGCCCTGGGCGTTGGCTGAATGCACTGAGGCGTTCGATCTGGAACTGCACACCCACGCCAGCGCCGAAGCACAAGTAGCCGCCCTTTCGGACGATATCGCCTATAACAACCATGACCTGTTGGATGGCCTGCGGGCTGACTTGTTCACCGATGAGGAAATACAATGCCTGCCAATCGTGGGTGAGTGTTATGCCGGGGTCGATCGCAAATACCCAGCGCTTGATCCCTACCGGCGCAGGCATCAGGCTTTGCGGCGTGTGTTTGGCGTGATGGTGTCGGACGTCATCGACACCTCTGCAATGTTGATTGCCGAGTCAGGGGCGCAGTCCGTGGAAGAAATTCGCGATCTGGGCCGCCCAGTTGTCCGGTTCTCGGACGGGCTATGGGCGCAGTTGAAAGAAATCCGGGCGTTTTTGTTCACCCGAATGTATCGAGCGCCTTCGGTGATGGAGGTGCGCGCCGAAGTCAGCCGGATTGTAGAAGAACTGTTCCCAATTTACCTGAACGACCCCAAGCAGATGCCCGAACGATGGCATGCAGATATCGAGGCTGCGGCTGATGAGACCTCTCTGGCGCGGATCGTGTCAGATTACATCGCAGGAATGACGGACCGGTTTGCGATTCAGGATCATGCACGGCTGACGGGTAAACCTTTGACTGCGGCTCACTCAACCTCGATGTAAGCCAATGCCCAGACCTGTTGACCGGCTTGCTCGTCGGCGACGTCCTGGTTCTGTGAAGGCGGGAATACGATCATGGTGGGGCCGTATCCGCCAATGCCCATCGGTGCGCCATCGGCGTGGGTGGCCAATATGGGTTGGTAAGTCGAAATGCTGTCCCACGGGATTTCCGCCTGATACCCGTCCATCGCCATGGGGCGTGCGGTTTTGCCTTCGGCCCCAGCCATTGTCATGACCTCTGACAACAGGGGGCCACTGAAGGTAAAGTCGCGCTGATGTTCGGGCGCGCCGTAGGGGATGGAGATCTTGACCTGAGGCAGGCTGTCCAGCAAGGCGGCATCAAAGCCTGCAGCCCCATCATGGGTCACTTCAAGAAACCCAAGAAGGCCGCCGTCGTTTTCGCCCCGGGCGGGCAGGTTTGTTTCGCTTACTGCGCCGCCCAGTGTCACCAGCACATGACCTTGGGGTGCTGGCATCTCGGCCAAGGCGGGCAGAGCTGAGGACAAAAGCAGGGTCAGGGGCAATGCAAGGCGCATGAATGGACTCCGATTGGGCGTTTCGGGCCGACTGTAGCGAGGATTGCGTCCAAACCAAGGTCAAACTTTAGGCATCCATTGACCTTGCTGTGTTGCGTGATAAACCGCCGGGCAAGCAAAAGGACATCCGAAATGAACCTGTTTTCCGAGATCCGCGGCCTTGTGTTGGACGCGCTGGCGCAGATGCAGTCCGAAGGTGCTCTGCCCGAGGGGTTGAACTTCGACAACGTGGCGGTTGAACCTCCGCGTGATGCGGCGCATGGCGATATGGCCACGAACGCGGCGATGGTGCTGGCGAAACCGGCCAAGATGAAGCCGCGCGACATTGCCGAGGTGTTGGCCGGGAAACTGGCAGCCGACGATCGGATCACCAGTGCCGAGGTGGCCGGGCCGGGTTTCCTGAACCTGCGGCTTGCATCTTCGGTTTGGCAGGGCGTGCTTGCTGCTGTGCTTGAAAAGGGTGTTGACTATGGCCGCTCGACCATGGGGGCCGGGCAGAAGGTGAACGTAGAATATGTCTCGGCCAACCCGACCGGCCCGCTGCACGTGGGTCATACGCGGGGTGCGGTGTTCGGCGATGCCTTGGCGAGTTTGCTGGCCTATTCGGGTCATGAGGTGACACGCGAATATTACATTAACGACGGTGGCGCGCAGGTGGATGTGCTGGCACGGTCCGCTTATGAGCGGTATCGCGAGGCCAATGGCCTGAGCCCCGAGATCGCCGAGGGGCTATACCCCGGCGACTATCTGATCCCGATCGGTGAAGCGCTGAAAGAGAAATACGGCGATAGCCTGATCGACAAGCCCGAGAGCGAATGGCTGGACGATCTGCGCAACTTTGCCACCGACGCGATGATGGACCTGATCCGCGCAGATCTGAAGGCGCTGGGCGTTGAGATGGACGTGTTCTTCTCGGAAAAGTCGCTCTATGGCACGGGCCGGATTGAATCTGCGCTGCAAGCGCTGACCGACAAGGGCCTGATCTATGAAGGCGTTCTGGAGCCGCCCAAGGGCAAAAAGCCCGAGGATTGGGAGCCGCGCGAGCAGACCCTGTTCAAATCGACCGAACATGGCGACGACGTTGACCGCCCGGTTAAAAAATCGGACGGCTCGTGGACCTATTTCGCCCCCGATATTGCCTATCACTATGACAAGGTGAGCCGGGGCTTTGACGCACTGATCGACGTGTTTGGCGCGGATCACGGCGGCTATGTCAAACGTATGAAGGCCGCCGTTTCAGCGCTGTCCGATGGCAAGGTACCGCTGGATATCAAGCTGACGCAGTTGGTGAAGCTGTGGAGGAATGGCGAGCCGTTCAAGATGTCCAAACGGGCAGGGAACTTTGTGACCCTGCGCGACGTGGTCGATCAGGTAGGGCCGGATGTGACCCGGTTTGTCATGCTGACCCGCAAGAACGACGCGCCTTTGGATTTCGATTTCGACAAGGTGCTGGAACAGAGCCGTGAGAACCCGGTGTTCTACGTGCAATATGCCCATGCCCGCGTCATGAGCGTTCTGCGTCGCGCGGCTGAGGCCGGGATTGACGCCGATGATACCGCCCTTGCAGGCGCGGACCTGAGCAAGATTGATCATGCTTCGGAATTGACTGTTGCCAAGAAGCTGGCCGAATGGCCACGTCTGGTCAAAATTGCCGCGCGAACCAACGAACCGCACCGCGTTGCCTTCTATCTGTATGAATTAGCTGGGGATTTTCACGCTTTGTGGAACAAGGGGAACGACGAAACTCAGCTTCGGTTCATTCAGGATGGCGATGTTGACACAAGTCAGTCAAAAATCGCACTCGCCCGTTCCGTTTCTGTTGTGATTTCAGCGGGCTTGGGTATTCTTGGCGTTACTCCGGCGCAGGAGATGCGGTAACAAATATCGCCCGAACCGCCGGTACGAGGTAGGCAAGAAATGACCCGCGCGCCTTATTTTCTGGCGCGAAACGGGCAGTGAGGCGGACATGGCGAATTACGATTACTCGGGGCAAATGCGCCCCGAGCAGATGCATTACACGAATCAACCGCATCCTCAGGATGGGTCCGAATATTCCGATGACATGCTGGAATATGAAGCGGCACCGCAGACAGCGGGGTTGGGGCGTATCGTAAATACGCTGGGCGCAGTCGCGTCGCTGGCTTTGGTCGCAGGTATCGGCATCTGGGGTTACAAGCTTGTAATGCGGGACGTGAGTGGTGTGCCCGTTGTGCGCGCTCTGGAAGGGCCAATGAGGATTCAACCTGAAAACCCCGGCGGAACTCCGGCGGATCATCAGGGGTTGGCCGTTAATGCTGTTGCCGCGGTTGGAACGGCTGCACCGCCTGCGGATCGACTGATCCTTGCTCCGCGCCCGGTTTCGCTAGCTGATGAAGACACACCGGTCGAAGCGTTGAAGCCGACCAAAGCCGTGCATCTGGTTGAGGAAGAGATTTCTGATCAGGAAGCTGCCCAAATGCGCCAGAGCGCGGTGGACGCGTTGGTTGCAGAACTTGCAGATGAAAATACCGCAACCGACACCCCGGCAGAGCAGGGCGTGCAACTGGCATCGTTGGTTATCCCGGAAGAAGAGCCTGCGATTGACCCTGCCGATCTGGTGGCGCAGCTACCCGACCCGGAATTGGCGGCCTTGCCCGGCGTCCGGCGTTCGCTGCGCCCGATTACGCGCCCGGCGCGAACGACACCGGCGGCGATTACACCGAACAGTACAACCGAGAACGCAATCAACGCAGCCGTCAAAGCGGCGGTTGGTCTGGATGTGGACCCCGACGCACTGTCAAAGGGAACGCGCCTTGCCCAGCTTGGTGCATATGAAAGTTCTGATGTGGCCCGCACCGAATGGGATCGTCTGAACGGCCGATTTGGCGAATATATGGCAGGAAAACAGCGTGTTATACAGAAAACCTCAAGCGGTGGGCGCACCTTTTACCGGCTTCGTGTATTGGGGTTCGATGACCTGAGCGACTCGCGTCAATTCTGCGCGGCCCTCCAGGCGGAAGGCGCTGACTGCATCCCGGTTGCCGCTCGTTGACGTTTGGCGCTGCAATCACTGACGCAGAAGGCCTGCGCCTGTCGGATGAAGAAAAAAGCCTGTTCCGCGAGATGAACCCGTTTGGGTTCATTTTGTTCGCCCGCAATATCGACACGGCTGATCAGGTACGCGCCCTATGTGACGACTTCCGAGAGGCGGTGGGCCGCAATTGTCCTATTACCATTGATCAGGAAGGTGGCCGCGTGCAGCGCCTGCGGAGCCCAATCGCCCGCGAATGGATGCCGCCACTGGATCACACCACACGTTCTGGCGAAAAGGCCGAGAGTGCGATGTATCTGCGGTATCGGCTGATCGCGCAGGAATTATTCGAGCTGGGGATCGACAGCAACTGTGCCCCTATGGTCGATCTGGCGCGCGAGGACACTCATCCTTTCCTGCAAAACCGCTGCTATGGTTCCGATCCGGATCAGGTTTCTAGAATTGGGCGCGCCGTCGCCAAAGGGCATCTTGATGGTGGTGTGCTTCCAGTGATCAAGCATATGCCCGGCCATGGTCTTTCAACCATGGACAGCCATCATGATCTGCCCCACGTGGATTTGCCTTTGGATGAGTTGAACCGCGACGACTTTGCCCCGTTCCGCGCTTTGAACGACCTGCCGATGGGTATGACCGCTCATTTGGTATATG
The DNA here is from genome assembly GCF_056780525.1 of Ruegeria sp. S263. Lineage (NCBI taxonomy): Bacteria > Pseudomonadati > Pseudomonadota > Alphaproteobacteria > Rhodobacterales > Roseobacteraceae > Ruegeria > Ruegeria sp. S263. Next base: position 1,734,385 of record NZ_CM165558.1, read on the forward strand.
ATCAGATTGATCCCCAGCCAGCGACGATTTCATCCGTGATGATCCAACTGATCCGCGACCGAATTGGCTTTGACGGGCTGATCATGACCGACGACATCTCGATGAAAGCTCTGAGCGGCGCGCCAGAGGATATCGCGCGTCAGGCGCTGGACGCAGGGTGCGACGTGGTTCTGCATTGCAACGGATCGTTCGACGCCCGGGCACGCGTACTGGAGGCCGCCGGAGACATGACCGACCGGGCACAATCCCGCGCGGAAAAGGCGCTGTCGATGCGGCAGAAGCCAGCGGAACTTGACATCCCTGCGGCTGAGGCTGAACTATCTGCCCTAATGGGCGGGCAGGTGTATGAACGATAACCTTTTCAGCGAAGACCCGGTCTCGGTCGCGGATCGCCTTGCGGCCGAAGCCCTGATCGTTGATGTCGACGGGTTTGAAGGCCCGTTGGATGTCTTGCTGACCCTGTCGCGGACGCAAAAGGTTGATCTTCGGAAGATCTCGGTTCTGGCTCTTGCGCAGCAGTACTTGGCCTTTGTCGAAAAGGCGCGTGCGCTGCGTATCGAGCTGGCGGCGGACTATCTGGTCATGGCAGCGTGGTTGGCCTTTCTGAAATCCCGCCTTTTACTGCCACCCGACCCGGATGACGAAGGACCGTCGGGCGAGGAACTGGCCGCCCATCTGGCTTTCCAACTGGAACGCCTGCAAGCGATGCGCGACGCCGCCGCCCGTCTGATGGCGCGGGACCAACTGGGGCGCGATTTCTTCAAACGCGGGCAGGGCGAGGATATCACGCGTATCCGTACCGTGACCTACTCGGCCACGCTGTTGGATCTGATGCAGGGATATGCCCGTATCCGCACTCGGGATGAGTTCCGCCCCTTTGTCATGGACCGCGACGCCGTCTTCACGATGGAGCAGGCGCTGGAACGGATGCGCCCGCTGATCGGTTTTGCCGGGACATGGACGGATATGGAAACCTACCTGCCCGATGGCTGGGATGCGGATCCAGTGCGCCGACGCTCGGCCACGGCTGCGACTTTTGCGGCCTCGCTGGAGCTGGTGAAAGAAGGACATATGGAGATCAAGCAAAGCGAGACCTTTGCTCCGATCCACCTGCGTAAAAGGACCGAAACACGTGACTGACGCCCCCGAAGACGAAGGCACCGGCACCCTGTTCGAGGCCCCTCCGTTGGCCGAACAGGAGCGGATGGTCGAGGCTGTGCTGTTCGCCAGCGCCGAACCGGTGACGATTGCCGATCTTGAGGCCCGGATGCCCCATGGCAGCGACGCGGCGCAAGCTGTTGAACTGCTGCATAAACGATACGAAGGGCGCGGTGTCCGCGTGGTCCGTGTGGGCGAGGCTTGGGCGATTCGCACCGCGCCCGATTTAGGTTTCCTGATGCAAAAGGAAACGGTCGAGACGCGGAAACTCAGCCGTGCCGCGATCGAGACATTGGCGATTGTCGCGTATCATCAACCCTGTACACGGGCCGAGATTGAGGAAATCCGTGGTGTTTCCGTTTCACGCGGCACCATTGATCAGTTGCTTGAGATGGAGTGGATCAGGCTGGGCCGTCGCCGCATGACCCCCGGGCGTCCGGTGACCTTTGTTGTGACCCCGCAATTCTTGGACCACTTCGGTCTGGAGAATGCGCGCGATCTGCCAGGGCTCAAGGAATTGCGCGCTGCGGGCCTTCTGGAAAACCGACCACCACCGGGTGCAATGCCCTTGGGGGAAGGGCAGGATGGCGAAGATGACGAAGATCAGACCGAACTGTTCGAGGAAGAGTGATCGAGCGTCCCTTTTGTCGCGGCGCCAAAGGATTATGTTCGGATCTGGAAGACGGAGTTAAGCGATGAATGCCAATCGACTGATCGACATGATTGTGCGTCAGGTTATGCGCCGCCTTGTCAGTAAGGGTGTGGACAAAGGCTTTGACATGGCAGGTCGTGTGGGGCGCCAATCCGGAAAACAGCCAAACGCCAAAGCTGACCCAACGGCTGACCGTCACATGCAGCAGAACGCCAATCGGCAGAAACAGAATATGAAGCAGGCGCAGCGGATGACCCGTCAGATGCGCCGTTTCATAAAGTTCTAGCTGACTGCTTTGAAATGCTTGGACAGTTTCAGGCCCTGTCCCTGATAGTTTGAGGCGATACCCGCTCCATAAAGCTGAGTGGGCATTTCGGCCATTTTCTCATACACCAGCCGTCCGACAACCTGCCCGTGCTCCAGCACGAAGGGGGCTTCGTGGCAGCGCACTTCCAGAACGCCGCGCGATCCCGCGCCGCCAGCAGCGGCATGTCCGAACCCGGGATCGAAGAAACCAGCATAATGCACGCGGAATTCGCCAACCATGGCCAGGTAAGGGGCCATTTCCGCAGCGTACATGGGCGGAATATGAACCGCCTCGCGGCTGACCAGAATGTAGAACGCACCGGGATCAAGGATGATGCGGCCATCGGTGGTACGCACCTCCTCCCAGTATTCCTGTGGGTCGTATTCTCCAATCCGGTCAAGGTCGATCACACCAGTATGCGGTTTGGCGCGATAGCCGACCAGATCGGTGTCCGGCAGTTGCAGATCGACCGAAAAACCCAACCCGTCCTGAATGACGGCAGGCCCATCGACAAGGGGCGAGTCGTTGTGCAGTGCGGTCAGTTCCGCGTCGCTCAGCACCGCTTGACCCTCGCGGAAGCGAATCTGGTTCAACCGCATACCCGGCCGTACAAGAACCGAGAACGAGCGGGGGCAGATTTCGGCATACAAGGGGCCAGAATACCCTGCGGGCACCCGGTCAAACTCGGTCCCGCCATCGGTGATGGTGCGGGTCAACAAGTCCAGTCGCCCGGTCGAGCTTTTGGCATTGGCGACTGCGGTTATGCTGTCGGGCAGGGCAAGTGATTCCATCAACGGAACAAGATAAACGCAGCCCTTTTCCAGAACCGCGCCATGGCTGATATCAATCCGGTGCATCTCGAACTCGGCCAAACGGTCGGCGACTGAGCGTCCTTCGCCCGCCAGAAAGGATGCGCGTACGCGGTAAGCCACTGTTCCCAGGCGCAAGTCCAGGCTGGCCGGCTGCACCTGCGGGTCGATGATCGCGGGCTCGGCGGTAATCTCACCGCGCGCAATCATGCCTTCGATCTGCTGGTTTGGACATACGCCTGTCATTCCGATCCACCCTGTTGCCAGAGCGGGATCTGGCCTGTCTGCCATAAACGTCGGTGTGATTTGGTCGGGCTAGCAGGACTCGAACCTGCGACCTTCCGTCCCCCAGACGGACGCGCTACCAGGCTGCGCCATAGCCCGACGTTGGGGTGTTCATAAAGACTTTCCCGGCAGGGGCAAGAGGAAATCATCGCCTTTTTTCTTATCCCGCCGATCGGTTTTCAATTCGATCCAGCACGGCCCGCAGCTCTTTGGCGACCGGTGCGATTTGGCGCAACAGACTGTCGTCGAAATCCGTTCTGTTCCACGCCTGAGTCGCAATGCCCCCCATCAGCGGTGCTTCATCCAGATATTCTGGTTCGGATTGCTGAGGGGCGTCATTTTGTGATGTTTCGACGACCGGAGCCGGTTCCGGTCGCGCAGGTTCAGGTGGCTTGGCCGCCTCCAGATCCAGCGTAATCTGCTCTTGGGCAGGGGCTGGCTTGGTTGCAAATGGAACAACAACGTTATTGTCAGCGATCGGATCGGGTTGTGCCGTTTCGTCGAGACCCTGCGACAGCGAAGCGACATGCGCTATACCTTGTTCCCGAAGGATGCGCTGAACGCCTTTGATGGTAATGCCATCCTCATGCAGCAGTTTCTTGATACCACCAAGCAGCCGCATGTCATTCGGACGATAGTACCGACGACCACCTGCGCGCTTTACCGGTTTTACCTGGCTGAAACGGCTTTCCCAGAATCGCAGCACATGAGCTTGCACACCCAGCCAATCCGCAACTTCACTGATTGTGCGAAAGGCGTCTGGGGACTTGCTCATGACCCTGCTGTCCTGATCTTATTTACGGTTTCCTGCGGCGACGCGATCCTTCATCAGGTGCGACGGGCGGAAGGTCAGCACGCGGCGCGGCTGAATTGGAACTTCTTCACCGGTTTTGGGGTTGCGGCCGATACGGGCAGTTTTGTCGCGCACACTGAACGTGCCGAACGACGAAATCTTGACCTGCTCACCACGCACAAGCGCGTCGGACATATGGTTTAGAACGCTTTCAACCAGTTGCGCGCTTTCGTTGCGTGAAAGGCCAACTTCTCGAAAGACGGCCTCGCTCAGATCCATTCGGGTCAGTGTTTTGTCGCCCATGCCTATTCCCCTATTGATGGTAAAGCATAGGGTCAGGGCAAATTCACTGTCAATATCAATGAATTGCAGTCGTGTGTGTAAGCCGTTTTGCGCCTGTTACCACCGCAGGATGACTGAACCCCATGCCAATCCACCACCGATTGCCTCAGTCACAAGCAGATCGCCCGGTTTGAACTGACCGCGTTGCTTTGCCACTGACATCGCAAGCGGAATCGAAGCGGCCGAAGTATTGCCGTGGTCCTGAAGCGTAACAACGACATGATCCATCGGAACGCCCAGCTTCTTGGCGGTGCCCTGAATGATGCGGATATTTGCCTGATGAGGGACGATCCAGTCCACATCCTCATGACCTAAACCGGCTTTTTCCAAGCAATTTTCGGCAGTTGACGTCAAACGTTCAACAGCTTGGCGGAATAGCTGGTTACCCTTCATCCGCAGAAAGCCGGTGGTTTGAGTGGAAACACCGCCATCGACATAAAGCAGGTCCTTGTAGCGCCCGTCAGAGTTTAGATCGGTGGCCAGAATGCCCCGGTCGTCCGAGGTTCCGTTGCCTTCCTGACGCTCCAGGATCAGCGCGCCTGCACCGTCGCCAAACAACACGCAGGTCGATCGGTCAGTCCAGTCCATGATGCGCGAAAATGTCTCGGCCCCGATGACCAGCACGCGCTTGGCCTGTTCCGACAGAATCAGGGCGTTGGCGTTGGTCAGGGCATAGACAAACCCGGCGCACACGGCCTGAACGTCAAAGGCGAAACCCCTGGTCATACCCAGTCGCGACTGCACCATGGTGGCGGCAGAAGGGAAGGTCAGGTCCGACGTCGAAGTTGCCAGAACGATGGCATCAATGTCATCAGCCGTAAGGCCGGCGTCTGCCAGCGCAGCTTCGGCGGCCTTGGTTGCCATATCCGACGTTGTTTCATCGTCTGCGGCAAAGTGGCGCCGTTCGATACCCGAGCGGGTTCTGATCCACTCATCCGTCGTATCGAGCGTCTTTTCAAACTCGGAATTCGGAACAATGCGCTCTGGCAAATAATGTCCGACACCAACTACAACTGAACGGCCTGCCATCCTGAGGTACTGCCTTTTTTGTTATTCGCCCGCTTTCGGCGGTGCGTGCGCGGCATCTTGTGCAAGCTCGGCTGTGGATGCAACCCGTGCCGCCAATTTTTCAGCAAACCCCGATTGGGCCAAGGTGAAAGCCAGTTTTACCGCCGCTGACACCCCTGTCGCGTCAGCGCCGCCATGTGACTTGACCACTGTCCCGTTCAGACCCAGAAAAACTCCGCCATTCACACGGCGCGGGTCGATACGCTTTTTGAGGCGATTCAGCGAAGTGATTGCAAGCACAGAGGCCAGGCGGGACAACGGAGAGTACTTGAACGCCTCGCGCAGCAGGTCACCGATCAGGCTAGCGGTGCCCTCTCCGGTTTTGATGGCGACGTTGCCGGTAAACCCATCGGTTACAACGACATCCGCCTTATCTCCGGGAATGTCACTGCCCTCGACAAAGCCCACAAAGTCAAAGCTGGCCTGATCCGCGAAGTCCGCGATCATCGAATGCGCTTCTTTCAATTCGGCGCGGCCTTTGTGCTCTTCCGTTCCGACGTTGAGCAATCCGATGCGTGGTCGTTCCAACGCCATGCCGTTGCGGGCATAGGACGCGCCCATCAGCGCGTATTGAAGCAGGTCCTTGGCGTCGGCGCGTACATCTGCGCCGACATCCAGCATCACGTTAAAGCCCTGCGGGTTGCGAGAAGGCCACAGAATCGCAATCGCCGGACGGTTCACGCCCGGCAGTTTGCGAAGCCGCATCATGGATAGGGCCATAAGCGCGCCGGTATTGCCGCAGGACACGGCGCCATGCGCCTCGCCCAGACGGACTGATTCCAGCGTCGACCACATCGAGGTCTGCTTGCCGTTGCGAACAACCTGACTAGGCTTGTCTTCCATCGTGACCACATCGGGGCAATCACGAAAAACGACGCGCCCATTCAGGACACGTCGTTTGGCGACAAGTTTGCGCAGCAGGGCTTCGGGCCCGTGCAGGATGAAGGCAATGTCGGGGTTCTTGTTCGCTGATTGCGCAATACCTGCCACAACTGTGGCAGGCCCCGAAATCTCCGCCCATTGCGTCAACCGAAATGGTAATCCGTCCGGCGTGCTTGGGCTTATCTGTCATGCCTTGGCCTGCACTAAGAAAGGCTTAGGCCGCGTCTTCGTCCAGGTCGATTTCGTCGGCCTGAGCGACGACTTCACGGTCATCATAGCGGCCGCAGGACGCACAGACGTGGTGCGGGCGCTTCAGCTCACCACAGTTGGGGCATTCGTTCGGGTTTGCAGCAACCAGAGCGTCATGTGCGCGGCGGTTGTTGCGGCGCGACTTGGAAACTTTGTTCTGTTGGACAGCCATGGTCTCAACCTTTGTCTACTAAGGGCCAACAGATTCGCTGTGGGCCGGGTTTCATTCTTCGTTTTTCTCGTGGTTTGACGCGCGTTTAGGGGACGAGCCCCGCAATGTCCAACCCAAATTCCGATGAGCGCGCGAAAATACTGCGATTCTCGACATGTTCAAGCGATTTTTCTGAGGGCGTGCTATGACAGGAAATCTGCGCGGTGTCACTCGTCTTTTTTCATCGCATCGCGCAAACTGGCAAGCCCGGCAAAGGGTTTGACGTCTTCATCTGTCATCGCCTGTTTGCCCGGTTCAGTATAGTCGGCTTGTTCCAGTTCCGCACCGTCCTTGCGCGGGTATTGCGGCAGCGCCAGCGACAGCGCCTCGATCATGACCTGCGCCGGGTCGATCTCTGCTCCCAAAGGTTCCGAGTCGTCGCCTTCGGGAATCTCGAACTCTTCTTCGTCCGGGTCTGACCAATCTGCCAGAAACATGCGGGATACTGGCGTGTCGATCCTGGCCGTGACCGGTTCCAATGTCACGACGCACGGCTGAATGACCGTTGCACCCAATTTACCGGTCAAAGCCCAGTCCCGTTTGCCTTGCGCGCGCAGTTCGCCCACGAAGCTGAGTTTGCGCAATCCGAGCAGGCCAAGATCCTCTTTGATCACATCCAGCCATCTGGCATCCGGGCGCAGATCAAAGGCGGTTGGCGTGTTCTGGGGCAGGTCTGCGACCCGCAGAGACGTCTGGTTGCTCATTCGTGACCCTTTCCTGTGTTGAACCGGGGCTGCGGTTTGATGTAATCGGATAGGGTCCGCAAGGGGCCAAGGCAAGAGGGTGTGAATGTTGAAGGTTGTGAACAGGTTGAAACCAGCGTCCAAAGCGCTTGTATTTGGGGCGTGTCTGGTTGTCGCTGGTGCGTGTACGCCTGTTTTCGAGAATCACGGGTATGTCCCCACACCAGAAGAACTGGCCGAGATCAAAGTCGGCGTAGACACCCGCGACAGCGTGGTCGAAGCCGTCGGCGCGCCAACGTCGTCCGGCGTGGTACGGGATTCCGGTTATTACTATGTGCGTTCCAAAGTCCGTCACTACGGCCCTAAACGCCCCGAAGTCGTCGAACGTCAACTGGTCGCGATCAGCTTTGATCAGCGCGGCGTCGTCCGCAACATCGAGCGCTACGGGCTTGAGGACGGAGTTGTCGTTCAGTTGGATCGCCGCGTGACCGATTCCAGTATCGAGGGTCGGGGCTTCCTGCGTCAACTGCTTGGCAACATTGGCAACTTCAACCCTGCGAACATTCCCGGCGCGACCAATTAATTTGAAGCCAGTTCTTGTCGCAGTCACACGATGGTCACACATAGTGTGATAGTCACGCAGCAGGAAGAAACGGGTCTGCAACCGCGGAGGTGCGACCATGGCACTATTGCTCGGCAAGGGCCGGTACCGCGCGCGTCTGGCGCGAACGCCGCAGGATATTGCGGCGGCGCAGGGACTGCGGACGCTGGCCTTTGGAACAGAACAGGTGGATCAGGACGGTTTCGATCCTCTCTGCGCGCATATTCTGGTCGAGGATACGCGCGCCGAGGGGCAAGTGGTTTGCTGCTTTCGGATGCTAACGATGGATCAGGGGTCCGAGATCAGCCGCAGCTATTCCGCCCAGTTCTATGACCTCTCGGCGCTTGAAGGATTCACCGGACGTATGGTCGAGATGGGGCGATTCTGCGTTCACCCTGACTGGACTGACCCCGATATCCTGCGCGTCGCATGGGGGGCAATGACCGCCTATGTGGACGAAAACAATGTGGAAATGCTGTTCGGTTGCTCATCGTTTGCCGGGACAGAAACTTCCGAATATCTGGACGCGTTTGCCATGCTGAAACATCGCCACCTGGCCCCAAAGCGCTGGTTGCCGCGCGTAAAGGCGCCCGATGTGTTCCGCTTTGCCGCAAGGCTGCGACGCAGGCCCGATGCCAAGAAGGCAATGCTGCGGATGCCGCCGTTGCTGCGCACTTATCTGATGATGGGCGGCTGGGTCAGCGATCACGCTGTTGTCGATCGCCACATGAATACGCTCCACGTCTTTACCGGGCTTGAGATTAGGGCGATCCCTCCGGCGCGAAAGCGGCTGTTGCGCGCGGTTGTCGGGTAATCGCCGTTGACGCCTTGGCCCTGCCGGTTTAGCTGGCGGGCATGGCGAGAATTCCTTTGTTGCAGATGGCCGGTATTTCCCTGACCTTTGGGGGCGACCCGGTGTTTTCGGGGCTGGATCTGGTGGTTCAGCCGGGCGACCGCGTTGCGCTGGTCGGGCGGAACGGGTCCGGTAAGTCGACACTAATGAAAGTTATGGCGGGGCTGGTTGAGGCCGATCAAGGCGACATCGTCATCCCCCCTGGAAAATCTGTGGGTTATATGGAGCAGGACTCGGGGATGGAGGGGTTTGCCACGCTTGGCGATTATGCCTCCAGCGGGTTGGAGCCCGGAGAGCTTTACAAGGTCGAACGCGCGGGTGAGGGTTTGAAATTTGATCCGTCGCGCGCTGTTGAGACAGCCTCGGGCGGTGAACGCCGCCGTGCAGCGCTGGCCAAGCTGATGGCCGAAGCGCCCGACCTGATGCTGTTGGATGAGCCGACCAACCATCTGGATATCGAGGCGATTGCTTGGTTGGAACGCGAGTTGGGGTCGACCCGTGCGGCTTATGTCCTGATCTCGCACGACCGTGCATTCCTGCGCGCGTTGACCCGCGCGACTCTGTGGATCGACCGTGGGGTTGTTCGGCGGCAAGAACAGGGCTTTGAAGCATTCGAGGCGTGGCGCGACAAAGTCTGGGAAGAAGAAGATCAGCAGCGTCACAAACTGAACCGCCTGATCAAATCTGAGGCGAAATGGGCCGTCGAAGGCATCAGTGCGAGGCGTAAGCGCAATCAGGGTCGGGTTCGCGCGTTGCAGGCGCTGCGGGCCGAGAAAGCAGCGCAGATCAAGCGTCAGGGCTCGGCTGCGATGACGCTGGAAGCCGGACCCAAGTCAGGCAGAAAAGTGATCGAGGCTAAGGGGCTGGCCAAATCTTTCGGGGCGCAGCAGATCGTTCGGAACTTTGATCTGTTGGTGCAGCGCGGGGACAGGGTGGCCTTTGTCGGCCCCAACGGTGTGGGGAAGACGACCCTGCTGAAAATGTTGCTGGGGCAGGAGCAACCGGACGAAGGCTCTGTGTCGCTTGGAACCAACCTTGAGATTGCCGTTTTTGATCAGACCCGCGCGCAGTTGGACCCGGAAATGACCCTGTGGGACAGCCTGACCGGTGACCCCGAGATGCGCGTTTCCGGCAAAGCTGATCAGGTGATGGTGGGCGGCCAGCCCAAGCATGTTGTCGGCTACCTCAAGGAATTCCTTTTCGACGAACGGCAGGCAAGGGCTGCCGTCAAGTCCTTGTCAGGTGGAGAAAAAGCGCGGCTTTTGTTGGCCAAGCTGATGGCAAAGTCCTCGAACCTGCTGGTGCTGGACGAACCGACCAACGATCTGGATGTGGAAACGCTAGACCTGCTGCAGGAACTGCTGGACGATTATGACGGGACCGTTCTGTTGGTCAGTCACGACCGGGATTTTCTGGACCGCGTCGCCACGACCACCATCGCGATGGAGGGCAATTGCCGCGCCACAGTCTACGCGGGCGGGTGGTCCGACTATATTGCGCAGCGCGGTGACGTTTTCGAAAGGAAGGCTGAGAAAACAAAACCTTCAAAACCTAAGGTAAAGCAGGAAAATCAGCCCAAATCGGGCCTGTCGTTTTCCGAAAAACACCGTCTGGAAAAGCTACCTGCTGAAATGGAACGGCTTGAGGCCGAGATCGGTAAGCTCGAAGAGCTCATGTCCGATCCCGACTTGTTCACCCGCGAGCCGGTCAAGTTCCAGAAAGCGACCGAGGCGCTGGTTGAACGGCAAGAGAAGCTAGCAGCAGCCGAAGAAGAATGGCTGATGCTGGAAGAAAAGGCCGAAGGCGTCTGACGGTCACCTCATCCGCAGGGCGCCGTCGATACGGATCACTTCACCGTTCAGATAGCCCATTTCGACGATGAACCCGGCCAACCGCCCGAATTCACGCGGGTCGCCAAGGCGGGCAGGGTTCGGGACATCCGCCGCCAGTTGCTGTTGCACTTCTTCCGGCAGGCCAGCGAGCATGGGCGTCATGAAAATTCCCGGTGCAATGGCCATCACGCGGATACCGGATGAGGCCAGGTCACGGGCCATGGGCAATGTCATACCCACAATGCCACCCTTGGATGCGGCATAGGCGGTTTGGCCTTTCTGACCATCAAACGCCGCAATCGACGCCGTGTTGATGATCACGCCTCGTGCGCCGTCGGACTCGGGTGCGTTCTTTGCCATCTGTTCGGCTGCAAGACGCGAAACATTGAAAGTTCCAACCAGATTAATGTCGATCGTGCGTTGAAATGGGTCCAGTGGGTGAGGGCCCTCTTTCCCAACCGTCTTGATGCCTACGGCTATGCCAGCACAGTTCACAGCAGTGGTGATCCGACCCATCTTGTCTACCGCATAGTCAATCGCAGCGGCGACCGACGCCTCATCCGTCACATCCGTCTCGACAAAGTGCCCGCCGATTTCGGCCGCAACCTCATTTCCGCGCTCGGCGTCACGATCCAGAATAGTGACCTGTGCTCCGTTTTCGGCAAAGTACCGAGCGGTTGCCTCTCCAAGCCCGGATGCGCCGCCTGTGACTATGGCGCCGGTTGAGGGTAGTTGCATTTCGGTAACCTCTCCTTAATTTTGACACATTGTGACCACATTTGATTGGTGGCGCAGGTACATATTGTATATCCATGCGCCATAACCGTCACAACTGGTGTTCTGGTCGAGTGTGATGAGTGGTGGCGAGCCCTTTGTTAACGCATTTTCAGCATGCGCTTAACCGCGCTTCATCTGCGGCTTCCACTTTGTAATCGAAGATCCTGAAGGACTTGGGTTTTTAGGGCGCAAGGAGATTAATGATGCGGATAAGACTGAAATCAAGCGTTTCAGCCTTGGTGGTGTCCCCGTTCGTCGGGGTGTTGATGGCAACAACTGCGCAGGCTTCGACAGAAGTTTGCAACGCAAGAACGGCACGGATCGCGGCCAACGCGGGCGAATATCAAGCCCTGTGTGATTGTACGCAAGTGACGCCAAGCTTCATAGAGCGCCTGCAGCGGCGGTCGGATTTCGAAGCAACATTAGCCGTCACGGGCGAGCAATGCCCCGCTTTGGCCGCATTGTTGACAGATTTCTCGACGGCGTCGATTGGGGCAACTTCCAATTCGGGTGAAAACCCGAACGACGATCAAGGGAACCAAGCGGGATCTGGTCCGGGTGGCAATAACGGCGGCGGCAACAATGACGGCGGCGGCGGCAACAATGATGGCGGCGGCAACAACGACAGCGGCGGCAACAATGACGGCGGCGGCGGCAACAATGACGGCGGCGGCGGGAACAACGACGGCGGCGGCGGGAACAATGACGGCGGCGGCGGCAACAATGACGGCGGCGGCGGCAACAATGACGGCGGCGGCGGCAACAATGACGGCGGCGGCGGGAACAATGACGGCGGCGGCGGCAACAATGACGGCGGCGGCGGCAACAATGACGGCGGCGGCGGCAACAACGACGGCGGTGGCAACGGTGGAAACAACGGCGGCCCCGGCAACGGCAACGGCAACGGCGGCAATCCTGGTAACGGTGGTGGTAACACCGGAGGCTCGGGACCCGGAACCGGTAACGGCGGCAGCAACAACGGCCAAGGCGGCGGAAACGGCAACGGTGGCAGCAATGGCGGCCCCGGAAATGGAAACGGGAACAGCGGCAACTCTGGTAATGGCGGTGGAAACACCGGAGGCTCAGGCCCCGGGACCGGTAACGGCGGTAGCAACAACGGCCAAGGCGGTGGAAACGGCAATGGCGGCGGAAACGGCAACGGCGGGAAACGCTGAGGCCTCAAAACCAGCTTTCCAAAAAATTACGGCCGCCCAATAGGGTGGCCGTTTTCTTGTGTTGCCTATCGGTTCAATCGAGCGTTCAGCCCAGTTGCACCAGCGCGTGCCGCTTTTTTCCTGCGCTCAGCTTGATCGGCGATGACAGCGCACCTGCGTCGATCATCAACCCCGCGTCGGTCAGTGGTGCGTCGTCCAGTTTGGCTCCGTTTTCGGCGATCAGACGCTTGGCTTCCTTGCCGGATTTGGCGAGGCCGGACTTAACGATCAACTGCACGATTGAGGCAGGCAATTCATCCGCACCGATGGTCAGGGTCGGAAGATCGTCACCCACGCCGCCTTTCTCGAACACCTCGCGCGCTGTGGCTTCCGCGGTCGCGGCGGCCTCGGCCCCGTGCAGCAGGGTGGTGACCTCGTTGGCGAGGCGGATTTTGGCCTCGTTGATCTCGGACCCTTGCAGCGCGGCCAGACGGTCACACTCGCCCACGGGCAGTTCTGTGAAAATCTTCAGAAAGCGGCCAACGTCGGCGTCGGTGGTGTTGCGCCAGAACTGCCAGAACTCATAAGGCGACAGCATATCTCCGTTCAGCCAGATCGCTCCGCCCTGCGATTTGCCCATCTTGCGGCCGTCGCTGGTGGTCAGCAGAGGCGTCGTCAGGCCATAAATCTCCTGATCCAGAACCCGGCGCGTCAGGTCGATCCCGTTGACGATGTTGCCCCACTGGTCGCTGCCACCCATCTGCAGAACACAGCCATAGCGACGGTTCAGCTCAAGGAAGTCATAGGCCTGCAGGATCATGTAGTTAAATTCGAGGAAAGACAGCGATTGTTCGCGGTCCAGACGGGATTTTACGGATTCAAAGGACAGCATCCGGTTGACCGAGAAATGCCGCCCGATATCGCGCAAGAAATCGAGGTAGTTCAGGCTGTCCAGCCATTCTGCATTGTTCAGCATCAACGCGCCGGTGTCGCCGTCATCATAGGACAGGTACTTGGCGAAAACCTTCTGCATCCCGGCGATGTTGGCGTCGATCTGTTCGGGGCCCAGCAGGGGGCGTTCGTCCGACCGGAATGAGGGGTCACCCACCTTGGTGGTGCCGCCGCCCATCAGGGTGATCGGCTTGTGACCGGTCTTTTGCAGCCAGCGCAGAACCATAATGTTCATCAGGTGACCGACATGCAGCGACTGCGCGGTTGCGTCATAACCGATATAGGCTGTTTGCACCCCACTGATCAGCGCGTCGTCAAGGCCTTGATAATCGGTGCAGTCGGCAAGAAAGCCGCGCTCGATCATCGTGGCGATGAAATCCGATTTGGGGTGGTAGGTCATATCCGTGCCCTTTGGGTTTGTGTTGCGGGGCAGTGTATAGGCGGTGGGGGTGGCAAGGAAAAGGCACCTTTTGCAGGAAAAGCACGCGGTGCGCCTTATGTGGCTTGCGTTGTGTTTACGTTACCGTGCAGGTTGTGGCCAACGCGCTGATCCAACGGGCGCGAAAGACGCAAGAGGTAAGGCATGAGCCGGGTAATAGGCAAGACGGATACGGTCAAAGCACTGGGCGCAATGTCGGGCACGTCTTTGGATGGCGTGGACGCAGCCGTGGTCGAAACCGACGGGGTGCGCATCATGGGGTTCGGTCCCAGCGGCTATCGCGCTTATTCCGACGAAGAACGTGCCACACTCAGGTCTGCGCTGGGCCATTGGCATGGTCCCGAAGTCGATGCCGCCGCTGAACTGGTGACCATCGCCCATGCCGAAGCATTGTCTGAATTCGATGAGATCGATCTGATCGGCTTTCATGGCCAGACCCTTGCACATGAACCGGGTGGGCGGGGAACCTTGCAGGTGGGCGACGGAGACGGTTTGACTCAGGCGTTGGGTGTTCCCGTCGTGTGGGATTTCCGCAGTGACGACGTGGCGATGGGGGGTGAGGGCGCACCGCTCGCGCCGTTCTTTCACTTCGCCTGTGCCAAATGGATCGGAGCTAAGGAACCTCTGTGTTTTCTGAACCTCGGCGGGGTGGGGAACCTGACTTACGTGGACCCCAGTTTTGATGGCCCCGAAGCCCCCGGCGCGCTGCTGGCCTTTGATACCGGTCCGGCCAACGCGCCGGTCGATGACCTGATGCAAACACGGCTTGGTTTGCCGATGGACCGGGATGGCGCAGTTGCGCGCGGCGGAACGGTCGAGATGGGTGCGCTTGAATTGTTTCTGGCCGAGCCGTTCTTTAACAAGGTGCCGCCCAAATCGCTGGACCGGAACGATTTCGCAGAAATGATCGGGTTGGTACAGGAACTGTCCGACGCCGATGCCGTGGCAACCTTGACGGGCATGTGCGCCGCAGGCGTGATGCAGGGGATGGAGCATTGCCCCAAGCGCCCCGCGCGCGTACTGGTCACGGGCGGAGGCCGCCGCAATCCGGTCTTGATGGAAATGCTGCGCGCGGGCCTCGACTGCGCGGTCGAACCGGTCGAGGCCGTAGGTCTGGACGGAGACATGCTGGAAGCGCAGGCCTTCGCCTATCTCGCCGTCCGCGTGGCCAAGGGTTTGCCGACCTCGTGCCCGGGAACGACCGGAGTCAGGGCGCTTGTTGGCGGTGGTATGATCAGCGCTCCAGCGCGTGCACGTAGTCTGCCGTAAACTCAGAATATCCGTCCGAGGTGGATTGCAGATGGGCTTTCGTCCAGCCGTGCAGGGACGGTAATTGGTGGAAAGGCACATTCGGAAACGCATGATGTTCCGCGTGAAAGGGCATGTTCCACGCCAAAAACCGGATTATCCGGTTGGTGAAGGTGGTGCGTGAATTCTCAAGCATATTGGCGACCGGTGGGCAGAGGCCGTGTTCTGCCAATAGGTAAAGGCGCAGAAATGGCTGTCCAATTAGAACCGGAAGCAGCCACAGCCAGAACAGGATCGGTGTGAAGATCAGGCTGATGCCAGCAAGCGTATAGAGGCCCAGCAACATAACTGCCTCAATCCGTATGGCGCGATGCTGTCGCTGGGGTAGGTAGGGCGCGTCGATCTTTCCGGTCGCGTTGCGAAAGAGAACGAGCGCCATGCCTTTCCAGTACGGCCAGCCACTGAGGTAGATCAAAAGGTCAGGCCAGCGCTCCGGTCTGGGTTTGCCGTCCAGTTCCGGGTCTTTGTCCGGGTCATTGGTCCATTTGTGGTGGGCCAGATGAAAGTACCGAAACCACGTGAAGGGCAGGGCAATAGGCACCGAAACAAGGTGACCAACCGCGTCGTTCAGCCAGCCGGTGCGAAAGGGCGTCTTATGCGTGCACTCGTGGCTGAGTGTAAACAGAAACACCAGAAGCAGACCCTGAGGCAGCAGCAGAAGTGGCCAGAGCGGGACCCGTAAGGCAATGCCTAAACTCGTAACCAAAAGCAGCAGGACATATAGGGAAAGGTGCCGCAATCCTGCGAGGTTCGAACGCTCTTGCAGGCGGTCTTTTTCCTCTGGCGGAATCGAGGCTATGAGGGCACGGTGATCCATTCTTCAACCTCGGGGAATGTCAAAGCCGGGGTCGGCCAGTTCAAAGCCGTCAAACTCAAACCCCGGTGACACGGTGCAACTGACCAAGGTGTAAGCTCCGGTGGACAGGGCGGCTTGCCAATGGCCTTTTGGCACAATCAGTTGGGGCGCGCCCTTGGAAAGGTCAGGGATCAGCACGTGATCCACGGCAGGCCCGGTATCTGTATCGCTGATGGACAGGATAAGCGGCGCACCAGCGTGGAATAGCCAAATCTCGGTCGCGTCGACGCGGTGCCAGTGGCTGCGCTCGCCCTCTGCCAATAGGAAATAGATGCAGGTGCCCGTGGCGCGACCTTCGTTTTCCGCGCGCCAGGTTTCGCGAAACCAGCCGCCTTCGGGGTGTTGTTGCAGTTTCAGGTGGTCGATGATGTCTTGTGCAGTCATTGGTGCCTCGTGGTTGCGAATGATTATGCACGGGTTTGCGTGATCCGCTATGGTATTCGGCCGGATCAGGAATATGTTTGCCGCATGACCCTGATGATCCCGTTCGACAACACCTATGCCCGGCTTCCCAACAGCTTTTATGCAAGGCAGGCTCCGATCCCCGTACGCGCGCCGCAACTGATCACGTTCAACGAAGACCTTGCGCGTGTTTTGCGCGTCACTCCAGGCGATGTGCATGAAATGGCCGAGGCGTTTGCGGGAAACACGCTGCCCGATGGGTCAGAGCCGATCGCGCAGCTTTATTCTGGGCACCAGTTCGGAAACTACAACCCTCAACTTGGTGACGGTCGCGCCGTGCTGTTGGGGGAGACCGTTGGAAACGACGGGGTGCGCCGGGACATTCAGCTCAAAGGCTCGGGCCCAACACCGTTTTCCCGACAGGGCGACGGACGGGCCTGGCTGGGTCCGGTCCTGCGGGAATACATCGTGTCTGAGGCGATGCACGCGCTGGGCATTCCAACGACGCGGGCGCTGGCTGCGGTTGAGACCGGTGAAGTTGTCTTGCGCGAAGGGCCTATGCCCGGCGCTGTGCTTACAAGGGTTGCGCAAAGCCATCTGCGTGTGGGGACGTTTCAAGTCTTTGCGTCGCGCGGCCAGTTTGACAGCCTGCGCCAACTGACGGACTACGCGATTCAACGGCACTACCCTCAGGCCAAAGGGCCAATGGGTCTGTTGCGCGCCGTTGTCCAGAAACAATCCGAACTGATCGCCGCATGGATGAGCGTGGGCTTCATTCACGGCGTTATGAACACCGACAACAGCTCGATCGCGGGCGAGACCATAGATTATGGACCCTGCGCCTTTATGGACACCTATCACCCGAATACGGTCTACAGCTCAATCGACCGTATGGGCCGCTACGCCTATTCCAACCAGCCTGAGATTGCCGTTTGGAACGGCGCGCAGCTTGCCACCGCCCTGATCCAGCAGGTCGAGGACAAGCAGGCCGCAGTAGAAGAGGCGACCGAGATTGTTCATGCCATGCCGGACTTGCTGCAAGAGAACTGGCAAGCGCGCTTTCGGTCCAAATTGGGACTGTCGATCTCGGAAGAGGGGGATGAGGGGTTGATTACTGATCTATTGGTGCGCATGGCGCAAAATCAGGCCGACTTCACCAATACGTTCCGCGCGCTGGGCAGCGATACAGCCCGCGCTCAATTCACGGACCCGGCTGCGTTTGACACATGGGCTGAGGGTTGGAAGGCTCGGTTGCAGCGGGAAGACGATCCATTCCCGGTCATGGCCGCAGCAAACCCCGCCTTTATCCCGCGCAACCATCGGGTTGAACAAATGATTGAGGCGGCTGTGCAAGGTGACTATGGCCCGTTCCATCGCTTGAACCGGGTTCTGGCGCAGCCGTTTAAGGAACAACCCGATGAGGCCGACCTCAAACGCCCGCCGACTCAGAGCGAAGTGGTGCACGCGACATTCTGTGGGACGTAAGTGTTTGTGGTTATTTGCGCACGATTTCCAAGACTGCTGCGCTGACGATCAGGACGGCACCCAACAGTTCGCGCAAACCGAAGGGTTCGCCCGAAAATGCAGCCGCCGAAGCGATACCGACGACAACCTCGCTCATCAACAGGATGCCGACCCGCGCGGGCGACAGCTTGGTCGCGGGCCAGATCGTCATATAGACCATGGGCAGCGTGTATAGGGCGGACAGAAGGGCAAGTTGAAGGACCCAAAGATAGTCGCCTTGGGCGAGGGCGGGCAGAACCGGGCCGCGAATAAGGGCGAGGCTGAGAAAAGACAGGATCAGTGCGCCCAACACAAAGGCAAACACCTGCCCGGAAACGGAAATACTGCTGGCCCGATACAGCCCAAGGGTCCCCAGCGCCCAACAGATGCCCGACGCCAGCGCCAGCCAGTCGCCTGCGTTTTGCGGCCATGGCACAAAGCCGTCGCCGCCCAGCACAACGAACAACCCTGCGATCCCGCAGACCAGCCCGGCAAAGCGACCCCAGCTTAGACGCTCGCCCAGGAAAGCCAGCCCAAGCATCGTCCCCCAGATTGGCGTCAAATAGAACAGAAGGATCGAGCGGACGACGTCCGTGTAGACAAGACTCAGGGAATACAGGCTGAACGCTGCCCCGGTGAACATCCCGCTAAGGGCGAGATTGCGCCATTGTAAGGCCAGTGCCAGACGCTCGCGCCAAACCAGAGGGATCAAAACAAGCAGGGCCGAGCTATACATCGCGATACCCGGCCACGGACCTGTCAAGCCAAGGTCATAGAAGAACCGGACCGGAATCCAATACAGCCCCCACATCATTCCGCCAATGACAAGGATTACGCTGGCGCGGGTGGTATTGTCCGTATGAACTGGGTTCGAAATCATGAACGTCCTCGAAAATCGGCAAGCAACACTAGCCTGTCGCCGGGATAGAGTGAACGTTGGCTGGGGATCAAGTGGAACATGTACGTCGGTCCATGTCCGGCTTTGAAACGCGGATATCATGGGCTGTTGAACGAGGCCGCCTTCAAAATTCTGTATAAGCGCATCATTCGGGCGTCGGGGGGTTGCACCTGACAACCATCGTGGCACTCTTGGTTCAAATGTTTGATCAGGTCCAAATGCAAACTCATTCAACCCTGCGCATTGCGAGTTACAATATCCAGAAATGCGTCGGGCTTGATTTTCGTCGCCAGCCTCAGCGCATCCTGCAGGTGATCGAAAGCATGGAAGCCGATATCGTGGTGTTGCAAGAGGCTGACAAACGCCTGCCTCCACGACCGGCGGCTCTGCCTCATTTTATGTTGGATGAAGCGGGTTGGCAGATCGTTGATCTGGGCGGTGCGGGCAGTCTGGGCTGGCACGGCAACGCTGTCATCTGGCGTGGCGATAAAATTCAGGAACGCCAGAAAGGTCACCACGACCTGCCGGGGTTAGAGCCTAGGGGCGCGGTACGGGTCGAGTTTGATACCCAAATCGGCCCACTGCGGGTTATGGGGATGCATCTGGGCCTGTTGCCTGCGTCCAGACGTCAGCAGATCACTCATCTGCGGCGGTTCGATGATGATCTCGATCAGATGCCGACGGTCTGGGCAGGCGATTTCAACGAATGGTCGCGGCAGCCGGTGTTGGATCATCTGGCGCCGGACATGCGGTTTCTGCCACCAGTTCCCAGCTTTCCCGCCGCGCAGCCGCTGGGCGCGTTGGACAGGATTGCGCTGGGCGACGGGTTAGAGGCCATCCTGCATGGTGTCCATGACGCTCGGCCCGCGCATATCGCTTCGGATCATTTACCGATATGGGCTGATCTTCGGCGCGCCGCATAGAATGCAAATCCCCTGTGGCGCCAGCCGCACAGACGTATTAAGACAGAGAACCGAAAAAGCCCCGAGGGTCACTCATGTCCGATACGATCATCGCCCGTTGTGAGGCCAAGGGCCTGCGCATGACAGGTCAGCGCCGTACCATTGCACATGTGCTGCAGCAAAGTGAGGATCACCCGGATGTCGAAGAGCTGTATGCGCGCGCATCAGAGGTGGATTCGGGGATCTCGATAGCTACCGTGTACCGCACCGTGAAACTGTTCGAAGAGGCGGGAATTCTGGAACGTCTGGAATTTGGCGACGGCCGCGCGCGCTATGAGGACGCTGAGAGGGATCATCATGACCACCTCATCGACATGCAGTCGGGCAAAGTCATCGAATTCGTAGACCCCGACATCGAAGCGCTGCAAGAGAAGATCGCGGCAAAGCTGGGATACAAGCTGAAAGGGCACCGGCTAGAACTGTACGGTGTTCCGCTGGAACAGGACTGACCCATCACGAAACGCGATTGGCAGTCGCACGCGATTTCATGAAACACGTCGCAATATCGCTTGCGGCGTTTGGGATGTTACGGTTTTCCTGATTTGAGGGCTTGGCATTTACCTGCCCCTTTCTTTGGAAACGCGCATGAACAACGTACACGGCATTTTGCTGATCATCGGGTCGATGGCGGCCTTTGCGCTTGAGGATATGTTCATCAAGCACCTGTCGACCAGTGTTCCCACCGGTCAGATCATGATTGTTCTGGGGGTAAGCTGCGGGTTCCTGTTTACAGGTATGTCGCTGGTAACCCGAAAGCGCATATTTGATCCGCTGGCATGGCAACCGTTGCCGATGGCGCGGGCAGGGGCCGAGGCATTCGGGGCGGTGACTTTTGTCACGGCATTGTCGCTGGTGGAACTGTCAACAGTCGCTGCGGTCTTTCAGGCCATGCCTTTGGCGGTAACCATGGGGGCCGCGCTGTTTCTAGGGGAACATGTCGGCTGGCGGCGGTGGAGTGCAATCGGAATTGGTTTTGTCGGCGTCCTGATGATTATTCGCCCTGGTTTGGCGGGGTTTCAGCCCGAATCGCTTTTCGTTGTGGCAACCGTAGTCGCAATCGCTGCGCGCGATTTGATTACGCGCAAGCTTGATGCGCGTGTGGCGTCGTCCGTTGTGGCGTTGCAGGCTTATGTGGCGATCGCGCTGGCGGGTGCAGCCCTTATGGTCTTGTCGGCGCAACCCGTCGCTCCGCTGCAGACCGGACAAGTTGGACCTTATCTGGGCGCGATCGGCTTTGGCGTTTTGGCGTATTACGCCATCGTAACGGCAATGCGGATCGGAGAGGCCTCGGCGCTGACACCGTTCCGCTATACGCGCCTTGTCTTTTCGATTGCTGCGGGGATGCTGATGTTCGGCGAACGTCCTGACGTAATGACACTTGCCGGGGCCTCTCTGATTATCCTGTCTGGCATGTATACTTTTATCCGTGAGCGTCGTTTGGCGCGCGAATTGGCCGTTGCCGCCTGACGGATCGTCGCACGTTAGCCCAAACAATTGGCTGTTAGCCCTAAACCTGTGGAAATACGAGTGTTAGCGATAACGGGTCCGGTTTACTTTTGAATCCGTGATGCTATGAGGCGTGCAACTGAATGCAGCCACAGGGATCGGCCTAATGAGCACAATCATCGACATCCACGCCCGTGAAATTCTTGACAGTCGGGGCAACCCGACGGTTGAGGTGGACGTGATTTTGGAAGACGGCACGATGGGCCGGGCGGCGGTGCCGTCGGGGGCCTCGACCGGCGCCTATGAGGCGGTGGAAAAGCGCGATGGCGACAAGGCGCGCTATATGGGCAAGGGCGTGCTGGAAGCCGTTGCTGCGGTGAACGGTGAGATCGCGGAAGAACTGGTTGGCTTTGACGCGACTGAACAGGTCGCCATCGACCAGGCGATGATCGAACTGGACGGAACCGAGAACAAGGGCCGTCTGGGCGCGAACGCCATTCTGGGTGTCTCGCTGGCCACGGCCAAGGCCGCAGCCGATTTCACCACGCAGCCTCTGTATCGCTATGTCGGCGGCACGTCGGCGCGCGTTCTGCCCGTGCCGATGATGAACATCATCAATGGTGGTGAGCACGCGGACAACCCGATCGACATTCAGGAATTCATGATCATGCCGACCTCGGCCGCGAATATTCGCGAAGCGGTGCGCATGGGGTCCGAGGTGTTCCACACGCTGAAACGCGAACTGTCGGCGGCAGGTCTGGCCACTGGCGTCGGCGATGAGGGGGGCTTTGCACCCAACATCGCATCCACACGCGAAGCGCTGGATTTCATCCTGCAAGCCATTGAAAAGGCAGGTTACAAGCCGGGCGAGGAAATCCACCTTGCCCTGGATTGCGCCGCCACCGAGTACTACAGGGACGGCAAATACGTTCTGTCGGGCGAGAATATTTCGCTGACCTCCGAGGAAAACGCCGAGTATCTGGCGGCGCTGGTCAAAGACTATCCGATCATCTCAATCGAAGACGGCATGTCCGAGGATGACTGGGACGGGTGGAAGGCCCTGACCGACGCTATCGGCGACAAGGTCCAGCTTGTGGGCGACGACCTGTTTGTGACCAATCCCGCGCGTCTGGCCGAAGGGATCGAGCGCGGCTGCGCGAACTCGATGCTGGTCAAGGTGAACCAGATCGGATCGCTGACCGAAACCCTGCGCGCCGTCGATATGGCCCACCGCGCGCGCTATACCAACGTGATGTCGCACCGCTCGGGCGAGACCGAGGACGCCACCATTGCCGATCTGGCCGTGGCGACCAATTGCGGCCAGATCAAGACCGGCTCGCTGGCGCGGTCGGACCGGTTGGCCAAGTACAACCAGCTGATCCGCATCGAGGAATCGCTGGGCGAGGTCGCCGAATACGCTGGGGCTTCGATCCTGAAGCGGTGAATGTTAACCTGATCCTCGAATTTGTTTCGAGGATCAGGTTTTGCTTTCAATCATAGACCCCAAAACGCCGGACCACTTTGATGCGGTCCGGCGTTTGTGTTGGGAATACCGCGCATTTCTTCTGACGCTGGATGAAAAATCCCAACGCATTGTCAGAACATTCTACCCGCGTGAGAAATACGCCCGTTTGATGGATGCCATCGAGGTTGAGCACGCGGCACCCACAGGAGGTGTCCGGCTAGCGTTAAAGGATGATCAGCCTGTCGGATGTGGGATGTTCCATACGATTGAACCCGGTGTGGCTGAAATCAAGCGTGTATTCGTGAACGAGAAAGCCCGAGGTACCGGTGCCGGGTACGCGATCATGAGTGATCTGATCCAAACCTGCCGCCTGAAGGGGTTTCGTATTATTCGGATGGACACAGGAAAACCACTTGAGGCCGCAACACGCCTTTATCTGTCGATGGGGTTTGAATTGCGTGACGCCTATTCGGAAATCCCCGAGGTTGCAGATGGTCATCTGCTGTTTTTTGAAATGGATTTGCAGGAATAGCGCGATTTTGGGCTAAAAAAGTCGAAATTTTTCGACATTCTTTCCTGTTGTTATTGAAGGAGAAATTTAAAAAACCGCTACTTAAGTGAGCATTATTGCACTTATGTGTGAACTTTTCCCTATTAGGAGGGCCGGTTGGTCTCGTACCCTGACTTTATTACAGAAAGGAGAACACCATGACTGGTTCTAAATTCCTTCTCGTAGCGTCGGTAGTCGGCACTGTATTTTTGGCGGCATGTTCAGCACCTGGCACATATCCGATCACTGGCGATCCGGTTTCAGCAAGTGACCCGGTTCGGGATATGGAATCGCCCACTTACATCTATCGTGGTGAGGCTCGCTAAGGCCTGTGCGTGACATCACGGGCAGTGACGTCCGTGATTGATCTGAATTCAGAGCTTCTTACTCATTAACAAATACCGATCGCGCGGTTTGAACCCGGTGCGCAGATACAGTTTCTGAGCTGCCTCGTTTGTGCGGTCGACCTCAAGATGCAGGGCGGTAAGCCCAGCTCCGGCCAGTGCCTTTGGCAGGTCTAGCAATACTTCGGATGCAATTCCTCGGCCGCGAACGGCAGGGCGAATGTAGATCTCGTCCACAAAGCCGTCCATGCCGCCGAATTCGACGGACCAACCGAATGTCAGGATGATGTATCCCAACGGTGCCCGTCCGGGTCCGATTAGGTAGACACATCCGTGGGGGATGCCCTCTAATAGCGGGGCCAGAGCGTTGCGGGTCTGATCCGCATCCTGAGCGATACCTTCCTCGGAGTGGAATGCAGTGACCAGGCCCACCAAGCGGTCCAGATCTTCGGGGCGGGCAAGCCGCAGGGCAGCGCTCATAGTCGGGCCAGCCGTTCGGTCAACAGGGTAAAGAACCCGTCCGCGTCCACATCTCCTATGAATGTCGCGTTGGGTTTGCGATCGGTGACGCGCCACCAGTCGGCGACCGTCATACCCATCGTGAGTTCTGATTGGGTCTCAATCTCGACATTCACGAAACGACCCGAGAACAATTCGGGCTTGATCAGATAGGCTGTGACGCACGGGTCATGCAGTGGTGCCCCTTGGCTGCCGTATTTTTCCTTGTCAAAGCGTTCGAAGAAATCCGTCATCTCGGCCACGGCGATACCGACCTTGGTTCCCAGCGCGCGGAAGGCGTCGTTGCGGGGTTTGGTGACCAGCGCCTTGTGCGTGACATCCAACGGCATAACGACAATAGGGCGACCTGATTTAAACACGATATCAGCAGCTTCTGGGTCGACGTGAATGTTGAATTCTGCGGTGGGGGTAATGTTGCCAACCTCGAAATACGCGCCGCCCATCAGCACGATTTCCTGCACTCGATCCACGATATCAGGCGCTTTGGTAAAGGCGGTTGCGATGTTTGTCAGTGGCCCCAGCGGGCATAACGTGACCGTTCCTGGCTCATGCGCGCGCAGGGTGTCGATAATGAAGTCGACCGCATGCCCGTCGGTCAGTTGCATCTGCGGATCAGGCAGATCCGGGCCGTCCAGACCGGTTTTTCCGTGCACATGTTCTGCCGTGACCAGCGCTCGTTTCAATGGGCGGTCGCACCCGGCGTAAACCGGCACCTCGGTATGTCCGGCCAGTTCGCAGACGATACGGGCGTTCTTGGACGTCAGGTCTAACGGCACGTTCCCAGCGACGGCGGTTATGCCCAGAACCTCAATCTCTTGGGGGCTGGCCAGCGCCAGCAGGATGGCCACGGCGTCGTCCTGGCCGGGGTCAGTATCGATGATGATTTTACGAGGGGGCATGGGCGTCTCCGGGGGCGTGAAGGTCGGACACTCGCAAGTGTCCCGGCACTTGTCCAGCCGTTTTTAGGTGTCCGCAACCGCATCCACCGGCGGGAGTTTGCCGTTGGCGCGGTGTTCTTCGGTTTTCACCTCGTCCCAAAGGGCGTCCATCTCGGCCAGATCGCTTTGTGAAGGCATTTTGCCACGCGCCGCAAGGCGGGCCTCGACCTGTTCGAACCGGCGGGTGAACTTGGCATTGGTGCGGCGCAGGGCTGCCTCGGGTTCAATCCCGAGATGGCGGCCCAGATTGACAATCACGAAGAGCAAGTCACCGAACTCATCCTCTAGTGCGTCGGCGTCCATGCTGTCGCGGGCCTCTTCCAACTCGGCGGCCTCTTCGGTGATCTTCGCCAGCACATGACTGGCATCGGGCCAGTCGAACCCCACGCGGGCGGCGCGTTTTTGCAGCTTATGCGCGCGCAACAGGGCGGGCAGGTTAGCCGCCACTCCATCCAGCGCGCCTTTTTGTTCGTTGCCAGCGCGTTCCGCTGCCTTGATGGTTTCCCAATCCAGCGTCTGCTGCTCGGCAGATTTGTCGCGGGATTCGTCGCCGAACACGTGAGGATGACGCGTGACCATTTTGTCTGACATGGTGCGGACTACGTCCTGAAAGGTGAAATGCCCGGCTTCCTCGGCCATCTGCGCATGAAAGACGGATTGGAACAGCAAATCGCCCAATTCGCCTTTCAGCTCGTCATACGCCTCACGCTCGATGGCGTCGGCGACCTCATAGGCTTCTTCGATGGTGTAGGGGGCGATGGTGGCGAAATCCTGTTCGATATCCCAAGGGCAGCCGGTCTGCGGGTCGCGTAGGCGGCGCATGATTTCCAGCAGGCGCTCGATCCCTGCGTCGCTATCGTGGATCAGAGGATTTTCGGCCATTGCGAACCCTTTCGTTCCGGTGTCAGATGCATCCATTCCGCAGTCAGGATCAGGAGTCCACCCCAGATGCCCGTCGTCAACCGAATTGCCGATTTTGCCGCCGATATGACCGCTTGGCGACAACACCTGCATTCGATTCCCGAGTTGGAGTTCGAATGCCATGAAACCGCAGCTTTTGTCACCGACAGACTGCGTGAATTTGGCGTTGACGAGCTGCATGAAGGAATTGCCAAAACCGGGATTGTCGCGATCATCAACGGGCAGGGCGAGGGGCCGACAATCGGCCTGCGCGCGGACATGGATGCCCTACCGATCCCCGAGGAAACCGGGGTCGAATATGCGTCGACCAAACCGGGTAATATGCATGCCTGTGGCCATGACGGTCATACGACAATGTTGTTGGGCGCAGCGCGTTATCTGGCTGAGACACGAAATTTCCGCGGCCGCGTGGCCCTGATCTTTCAGCCTGCGGAAGAAGAAGGCGGCGGAGCAGGCGTCATGGTCGAGGAGGGGCTTATGGACCGGTTCGATATTTCTCAGGTCTATGCATTGCACAATGCGCCCGGTGTCCCTGCGGGGGCATTCCAGACGACGCCCGGCCCGATCATGGCGGCTGTCGACACGTTTGAAGTTCACATTCAGGGTCTTGGCGGCCACGGGGCCATGCCACACGAAACTCGCGATCCAGTGATGGCGGCCTGTGGAATAGCACAGGCCATTCAGACCATTGTCAGCCGCAACAACTATGCGCTGGACGATCTGGTTATCTCGGTCACCCAGATTCACACCGGAACGGTCAACAACGTGATCCCGGATACTGCCTATATCAACGGAACCGTCCGCACCTTCGATCCGTCTGTTCAGAAGATGGTGATGGAACGGATGGAGCAGATCGTGCAGGGGCAAGCACTGTCTTATGGGGTTGAAGCAAGGTTGGATTATGAGATCAATTACCCCGCAACGATCAATGACGCAGACAAAGCCGGGTTTGCCGCCGATGTCGCGCGGGACGTGGCGGGAGACGAATGGGTGTTCACGAACATATCTGCGATGATGGGGGCCGAGGATTTCTCGTTCATGCTGAATGCGCGTCCGGGGGCGTACCTGTTTCTGGGGCAAGGTGAAAGTGCCGGGTTGCATCATCCAAAATACAATTTTAACGACGAGATCGCGCCGGTTGGGGCATCCTTTTTCGCGCGGATTGTCGAAAAGGCGCAGCCGCTGGGCTGAACGGGGGAATAAATGGCACTGGAAGATGCAAAAAATCAGGTAGACGAGGCGTTTACCAATCCTGACCTCAAGGGGTTGTCCTATGAAAATACGTTTGGCGGGGCGACGTCCTTTCTGCGGCGGCTGTACACCAAGGACCTAAAGGGCGTGGACATAGCCGTGACTGGAGTGCCGTTCGATCAGGCGGTGACCAACCGCCCCGGAACCCGACTTGGCCCGCGCGCAATCCGAGAGGCCAGTGCGCTGCAATCACCCGATGCGCCCTATGGCTGGCCTTTTGACGCGCTGAGTGAACTGGCGATCGTCGATTATGGTGACATGGCCTATGACTACGCCAATATCCCGGCGTTTCCAGATACGCTGACCGATCATATCCGCACGATACTAGCCGCCGATGTGGCTTCGGTCACTTTGGGCGGGGATCACTATATCAGCTTTCCGATCCTCAAGGCTTATGCCGAGAAATTCGGGCCGATTTCCTTGCTGCAGTTTGATGCGCATACGGACACGTGGGCCGATGACGACATGTCGCGCGTGGATCACGGAACGATGTTCTACAAGGCGGTGAAGTCGGGCATCGTGGATCCCAAGCGATCGGTGCAGGTCGGAATCCGGACCACCAACGAGGACACGCTGGGTGTCAACATCATCGACGCGCGCGAGGTTTATGAATCCGGCCCCGCTGCCGTCGCGCAGAAGATTAAGGGCATTCTGGGTGACAGTCCCGTTTACCTTAGCTTTGATATCGACGGTCTGGATCCCGCTTTTGCGCCGGGTACAGGTACACCCGTCTGGGGTGGGCTGAGTTCCATTCAGGCGCAGATCATCTTGCGCGATATCGCCGGTATCAACATCAAGGGCGGGGACGTTGTCGAGGTATCTCCGCCGTTTGATACATCCGGCGCAACGGCGATCGCCGGCGCGCATGTCGCCACGCAGATTATTTGCCTTTTGGGGTGGAACAAGTTGCAGCCTTAACAATTGGTTAGCCATCTTTCCTCTATCACGTTAACCAAAATAACGGATGGGAGAGATACTGGCATGAAAGACTTCAACCAGCCCCTCAGCGGCAATGATCTGGCACGGTTTTCCGGGCCGAATACGTTCATGCGCTTGCCGCAAGTGGATTCGTTGGCCGGGTTGGATGTGGCCGTTTTGGGTATTCCGATGGATATCGGCACCTCATGGCGGTCGGGCACACGGTTCGGGCCGAAACAGATCCGCAGCGAAAGCGCGATGATCCGGCCTTTCAACATGGCCACATTCGCGGCTCCGTTCGACAACCTGCAGATTGCCGATATCGGTGATCTTGCGATCAACACGTTTTCCCTGTCCGAAAGC
Source organism: Ruegeria sp. S263 (assembly GCF_056780525.1). Lineage (NCBI taxonomy): Bacteria > Pseudomonadati > Pseudomonadota > Alphaproteobacteria > Rhodobacterales > Roseobacteraceae > Ruegeria > Ruegeria sp. S263. Next base: position 1,763,075 of record NZ_CM165558.1, read on the forward strand.
CTCGAGATCATTAAGGAAAGCTATGATGCTATTCTGGCGCAGGATGTGACGCCCGTCGCGATGGGAGGTGATCATTCGATCACCCTGCCGATTTTACGGGCAATTGCGGCCAAGCACGGGCCTGTGGCGTTGGTTCACGTGGATGCCCACGCAGGTGTAGACGACGAAATGTTTGGTGAGCGTGAGACACACGGCACCGTCTTTCGCCGCGCCTACGAAGAAGGTCTGATCGTTCCTGACAAGGTCTTTCAGGTCGGAATTCGCGGTTCGGGTTATTCAACGACGGATTTCAACGAAGCAAAGGAATGGGGATTTCGGCAGTTTCCGGCGTTGGAATTGTGGCAGCAGAACCTGACGGAAGTTGGCTCTCAGATACGGAAGACAATCGGGGATCACCCGACTTATATCACCTTCGACATTGACAGCCTTGATCCGGCTTTTGCTCCGGGAACGGGCACGCCAGAAATAGCGGGGCTAACCACGCCGCAGGCCTTGCAGTTGATCCATGCACTCAGCGGTCTGACCGTTGTGGGGTGCGATCTAGTCGAGGTCTCGCCGCCCTATGACACGACCGGCAACACGGCGCTGACGGCGGCTAACCTTTTGTTCGAGCTTATGTGCATCCTGCCAGGTGTGACGTCGCGGTAAAAGCCTGCCTCACGACTTGTCCAGGCCTGTATTCCGAATAAGGTTGCTAAAAGAATAGGGTCGGGATGAAGAAAATGCTCATTTTCCTTGTTGTTGCGGCGGTCGTCGTACTGGGCGCTTATATCAGGCTGGCACCGTCCGATCCTACGCGATGGCACGTAGTGCCCACCGGTCAGGCGGATCGCGATATGCAAGGCGGAGTGTTTCGGGTTTTGGAAACTGGCCCCGACGGGCTGGCGCGTCTGGATGCAATTGCGCGTAACACACCCCGTACAACGGTTTTGGCGGGGTCAGTGGACAAAGGGATGGTCACCTATGTCACCCGCACCAAAGTGATCGGCTTTCCCGACTACGCGACCGCCCAGCAGGATGGCGACACGCTGCGCATCCACGCGCGCCTGCGCTTTGGGCGCTCAGATTTTGGGGTAAACCGCAACCGTGTTGATGGGTGGCTGACTGCGCTCAAGCCCTGAGGACAGGCAGCCTTCCTGCACTTCGCGCCACATTGGTACGTTCAGCGACATTTGGCACTGTGCCATGAACATACGGCCATCGACCTGCAGGCAGATCATCTCGCCCAGTTCGATGCGGGTGCCGGATGTATCGGTGCAATAGCAATCGCGCACCTTGCCATCCGGGCCAACATAGTCGGCCATGGCCGGTGTGGAAAACAGCGTCAGGACAAGCGTAAACCATCTCATGCGCAGCAGCTTAGCATACGGTCGGCCCTTGACCAAAGCCCCGGATTGTTAGACACCCCCGGGGATGATCCCCGAAGAACGCCTAGAACAGATAACTCAGCGATTCCAATACCTCGAAGCGGCGATGTCAGACGGCGCGGCGGGTGGGGACATTGCTGCTTTGGCCAAGGAGTATTCTGACCTCAAACCGGTTGTCGAACAGATCACGGCCTGGCGACTGTTGGTGGCGGATTTGGCGGAAGCGCAGGCGATGCTGGCAGACCCCGATATGAAGGAGTTGGCCGAAGAAGAAATCCCAGACTTGCAGGCCCGCATCCCCGAAGCGGAACACGCGCTGCAATTGGCATTGCTGCCCCGTGACGCGGCCGATGCGCGCCCTGCGATGCTGGAAATTCGCCCCGGAACCGGAGGGGACGAGGCTGCCTTGTTCGCGGGAGACCTGTTGCGCATGTATCAACGCTATGCCGAGGCACACGGCTGGCGTTTTGAGATCATCGAAGAACAGGCTTCGGACCTTGGGGGCATCAAAGAGGTCGTGGCGCATATAAAGGGCGACAACGTCTTTGCGCGGTTAAAATATGAATCCGGAGTTCACAGAGTTCAGCGCGTTCCCGAAACGGAAAGCGGTGGGCGGATTCACACATCGGCTGCGACGGTTGCGGTGCTGCCCGAGGCCGAAGATGTGGATATCCAGATTGACGCGAATGACATTCGTATCGACACCATGCGCAGTTCGGGTGCGGGTGGTCAGCACGTGAACACGACAGATTCGGCTGTGCGCATCACCCACCTTCCGACCGGTCTTGTGGTTACAAGCTCTGAGAAGTCCCAGCACCGTAATCGTGAAATCGCAATGCAGGTTCTGAAGACGCGACTTTATGATTTGGAGCGTCAGAGGATCGACAGCGAACGGTCCGCCGACCGAGCCAGCCAAGTGGGCTCTGGCGACCGTTCCGAGCGGATCAGGACGTATAACTTTCCACAGGGCCGGATGACCGATCACCGCATAAACCTGACTTTGTACAAGCTGGATCAGGTCATGCAGGGCGATCTGGACGAGGTCATAGATGCGCTGACAGCCGATGACCAAGCCCGCCTGCTGGCTGAGATGGCGCAATGATTGCTGCGTTGACAGCGGCGCAGGCCATGGTCGCTGCAACGGCGCGGCTTCGGGCTGCCGGGGTTGCTGATCCGGCGCGTGACGCCCGAGTGTTGTTGGCCCATGCCGCGCGAATCGAAGCCAGCCGCGTCACGTTGATCGCCCCCGAGGAGCTTTCGCCGGAGATCGCCGAACGGTACGACCAATTGATATCCTTGCGCGCCATTCGAGTGCCGGTCTCCCACCTGCTGGGGGAAAGGGAGTTTTATGGCCGCCGCTTTCGGGTCAGCGGCGATGTGTTGGACCCTCGACCGGAGACCGAGGCGCTGATCGAGGCGGCGTTGAGCGAACCTTTCGGTCATGTTCTGGACCTTGGGGTCGGGTCCGGGTGCATTCTGATCACCTTATTGGCGGAAAGAACCAGCGCAACGGGGCTAGGCGTTGACCTAAGTGAGGCTGCTTGCCTGCAAGCCAGCGCGAACGCGGTTCAGCATCAAGTTCAAAACCGTATCGAGATTATCAAGTCTGATTGGTTCGGAGACATTAATGGTAACTTTGACCTGATTGTTTCCAATCCGCCGTATATTTCTCTGCCGGAAATGGCGGAATTGTCCCCCGAAGTGCGTGAGCATGAACCGCGCATGGCACTGACGGACGAGGGCGACGGTTTGGGAGCTTACCGTCGTATTGCTGCCGGTGTTCCTGATTTTCTGTTACCCGGTGGGCGTTTGCTGGTCGAAATTGGGCCGACGCAGGGCCTGAGCGTTTCTGCGCTGTTTGATGCTGCTGGATTGGTCGACATAAGGATAATTCCCGATTTGGATGGTCGCGACCGTGTTGTATTTGCCAGAATGTCGCAGTGAATCTGTGCGCTGAGGCTGAAATACGCCGATTGATGTAAAAAAGCTGCGAAATTTAGTACAAACCCCTTGTCTGCACGCGCCGGACATGTTTACTCAGGATTAGTCAGCGAGGTTGACGCCGTTACAGCGCGCCCCTGACGCCAAGCCCAAAAAGTCGACATCGCGTCACAGCAAAAGCCTTTGAGCAGTGCAAGACGCGAAAGGTTCGACATCGAATGACAAGGCTGACGAAAGTAGATGAGATCTTCCAAATCCCGCTCGCGGGCCAAGAATAACCGCAATCGTCCTTCTGGAGGCAACGTAGTAAACCGGGTTTTCGACAGCTCGGGCCCAGAGGGTAAAGTGCGTGGCACGCCCCAGCAGATCATTGACAAGTACAACCAGCTTGCTCGTGACGCGCAGTTGTCTAATGACCGCGTGGCCGCGGAAAATTTCCAGCAACACGCCGAGCACTACCTGCGTCTGCTAAGTGAAGCGCAACGCGAAATGGAAGCGCGCCGCGAAGAACAGGAGCGGCAGAACCGTGAACGTCAGGCTGAACGTGATCGCGAACGCGCTGAGCGTCAGGAACGCGAAGCCGCGCGCCAATCAGATCCGGCCGATGCACCGCAACCTGACGTGATGGATTTCACACCCGCAGCCGCTTCGCCTGAATCCGGTTTGGTGGAGACCCCTGAAAATAAGGGTGCTGAAGGCGAAGCTGCCGAGAAGAAGGAAAAACCGGCGCGCCGTCCCCGTACGCGCAAGCCCAAGCCTGCGCCGTCGGAAGACGCATCGTCGGACAAAGGTGATGCGCCCGAGGCCGCCGAGTAATCAAAGGCGCACAAAACAAGACAAAGCCCCGAGGTTCGACCCGGGGCTTTTTTGTTTCAAGCGTTATCAACCTCGCGCGACAATGCACAGAAGGCTTCAAGCGGCACCTGCTCGGCCCGTTCAGTTGGTTGAATCCCGGCCGCCAATAACCTGTCTTCGATATTCGGGGCGATGCCCTTTAGCGATGCGCGCAGCATTTTGCGGCGTTGGTTGAAGGCTGCAGCCACGACACGGGATAGTGTGGCGGGGTTCGCGGGATACCTGGGTTCGGGCAGGGCAGTTAGATGGACCACGGCGCTTGAAACCTTGGGCGGAGGCGTAAACGCGCCGGGAGGTAAAGACATGGCAATCCGAGCCTCGGCGCGCCATTGCGCAAGGATGGCAAGGCGTCCGTAGGCTTTGCCGCCGGGCTGCGCCACGATCCGTTCAGCGACCTCGCGCTGAAACATCAAGGTCAGGCTTTGCCAGAACGGGGGCCATTCGGGGGGGGTCAGCCACCGCACAAGAAGCTCAGTTCCGACGTTGTAGGGCAGGTTGGCTGCGACGCGGATTGGTGGCGTTAGATGTGTCAGCGGGTCAATCTCGAGCGCGTCACCGTTGATGACCTCCAAACGGCCGGGATATGCAGCGGCAATGTCGTTCAGGGCCGCAATGCAGCGGGTGTCTTTCTCGACCGCGACCACTTTCCGCGCGCCCTCGGACAGCAAACCCCGAGTCAGACCTCCTGGGCCAGGGCCGATTTCCAACACATCGCACGCGGACAGATCTCCGGCCTGTCGCGCAATCTTGGCGGTCAGATTCAGGTCCAGCAGGAAGTTCTGGCCCAGCGACTTTCGCGCCGAAAGCTGGTGGGTTGCGATGACCTCGCGCAGAGGGGGAAGATTGTCGATAGCGCTCATTTTCAGATTACCGTGGCGCAGGAGGGATTGCGTGCACCAGAGATTTTTTGCCTCCGGCGGGGATATTTTCAGCCAGGTGAAGGATCAAGAGCTTTTTGCCATGCGGTGGGCGAGTTTCAAAGCTTCGATCAGGCTAGATGGGTTTGCGATACCTTGCCCTGCGATATCAAGGGCGGTGCCGTGGTCGGGCGATGTGCGTATGAAAGGCAGGCCGAGCGTCACGTTTACGCCGCGGTCGAAATCCAGCGTTTTGATCGGAATCAGCGCCTGATCATGATACATTGCAATGGCTGCGTCATAATGGGCGCGGGCTGCGGCATGAAACATGGTGTCCGCAGGGTTTGGGCCGCTGACAGTGTAGTCTTCCGAAGGAAGCGAAGAAATCAGCGGGCCGATCCAGTCCAGCTCTTCAAGCCCCATCTTACCACCTTCCCCCGCATGGGGGTTCAGCCCGGCAATGGCGATGCGGGGGTGAGCAATGCCGAATTGCTTTCGCAACCCCTCGGCTGTGATTTCAATCGTATCGCGCAACAGGGCTGGCGTGAGTTCGGACGGGACGCGGGACAGGGGAATATGGATCGTTGTGGGCACCACGCGCAATTCATCGCTGGCCAGCATCATCACAACGCGTTTACGCCCGGCCAGCGCGGCAAGAAACTCGGTATGGCCGGGATAGGCGAACCCGGCCCCGTCAATCAGTGCTTTCTTGTGGATCGGCGCGGTGCAGAGGGCCGACGCCGCGCCCGACTGAACCAGTGACACGCCTCGTTCAATCGCGTTTATGACGCCGGGCGCATTTGCGGCTGAGGGTGTACCGGGGCGATTGGGTTCGGGGAAGTTCAGTTGCAGAACAGGCATTGCCGAGGCGCTGATACGAAGTGACTCTGCCGGGTCGCTGATTTGATGCACCGGAGTTCCCTGAGGAATATGCGCCGCGTCCCCGATATAGAAAAACGGGCAGGTATCTCGTAGTTCTGCCCATGCTTTAGCCGCGATCTCTGGGCCTATACCGGCAGGGTCGCCACAACTGAGCGCGATCGGGGCGATCATTGCTCGATTATCGTTGCGTCCGCGCGTAGCTGCTCTAGCAGGCTTTCGGAAAAGGCCTGCAGCCGCTGTTGCGTCAGCGCATTGGCCACATCAACGCGCGAAGTTTCTTCGCCTCGGTCGAGCGTCCGGGTGCACAACATCAGGAAACGGAGGGTCTGGCCGTTATTGGCGGTCAGATTCGTCGAAACTTCGTTAAGATCCAGCTTGGCTAGTTCCAGTGCGACGTCCCGCGGAATTTCCGAGGGGCTGGCTTCGATCCGTTGCAGAACCTCAGCCGGTTGGTCTTGTGCAATTCCATAGAGGTCATCGCAGGTGTCGATCTCTTCCCGCAATTTGGCGGCGCGGGCCAGCGTGTCGGCGCTGCGACCGCCGGGAAGGTTGTAGATGGCATAGTCGATTTTCGAATAACGCGGCGCGCCAGACGCGACCTCGCGCAGGCCGCGCATCTGGAACAGGGCAATGGCGTTTGGCAGGTTGATGGGCTGTGTTATATCCCCATTCTTGAGGCCAAGGATAACCGGCTGCAAGGCAGGGGGCAGATCGGTCAGGTTCAGCCATTCCAACCGACCGCCATTGTCCCGTGTGCCGGCGGCGGAATATTGGGTGGCTGCCGCTGAAAAGGCATCAAATCCTTCCAATTGCGCGATCTCTTCGGCCAACAACTCGGCCTGGGCGATGGTCTGCTGATTGACCGGAATTATGATCTCGGACATCAGAACCTGCAATCCACCGCCACCGGCTTGTCCCAGCGCCCGGTTGATTTCATCCTCGGACGGGCGCGCCTGCGACAGGAAACGGGCGCTGACATAGTCGCGCCACGAAAGCTGGTCTGCGACAAAATCCCTGACGGTTTCTTGGGACACACCCGCATCGGCAAGAAGTTGCAGGAACTGATCCGTCGACAACCGCCCGCGCGCAGCGAACTCGTCAATGCCGACCTGAACATCCTCTGGGTTGATTTCAATTCCCGCCTCTCGCATGGCTTGCTTGCGCAGACGGTCGTCGATCAGGGCCTCTCGCACCTCGTCCTCGGATGCTCCGGGAGCGCCCAGAGCTAAAAGGAACTGCAGGCGCTGGTCCAGTTCATACCAGGTGACAATATCCTGATTAACCTTGATCGCAGGCGAGAATGGGCTTTGGGCTTGCGCTTCCATGGGCGTAAGACTCACTACCGCAACGGCCAGTGCCTGAGCCACCGAGGGCAGCCAACCGGAACGAACGAAACTGGAGAAACGTGAAATCAACTGCATCTTCTCTTGAACTGTTGTCCGCCACCTTCAACAGAATATCCTGTCAGGGCTACGGTAAAGCCGAATTCTGTCGAAGGCTCAATACTCGAAGACGAGGTAAATCGTCTACTCACGATCATATTTGCCTGTACACATTCGTTTTGGTAGGTCACGCCCAACCCATAACGGATCGGTTCGGACTCGGCGAGGTCATAGCGGGCGAATGCACGGGTCAGCCAGTTTTGGTCGATACGGTAACGACCATTGACGCGAACTTCCGAGATTTCATCTTCCGCGTTTTCCGCTGGATCGGGTTCCTGCCAGACATAAGTGCCCGACAGGCTGGTTGTTTCTTGGCTCCAGGCGGCGCGCAATTCAGCCTTGGCGAAACTGAAGTCACCGTTGAGCAATCCGCGCCCTGCCAATGACCAGCCATTGGCCGTTTCCAACTGACCAGCAATCAACAGGTCTGACGCTGTTCCCTGCAAACCCGAGGTTACGTTGAATTCAGGGTCGGCATCCGCGCGAAAGACCTGACCAACTGTTGCCAGTGCGCGCCATCCCTTTGCTCCGTATCGGGCCCAGTTTATGCCGACCACTCCGGTTGCGCCGTCTTCCCGACGGTCGGGGGCCGGAAATCGCGAAAGGGACAGAAGGTTGCCTTGATCGAATTCCTGAAACGTACTTTCGTCGATCGGCACGTCGTTGGTTGAAACATGGGTCCAGCCGACTTGTGCGATCGGTTCAAGGACTTGGGTCGCGCCCGACTTTTCCCGCCGTGACATTGGGTAGCGCAGCGTCAGCGCCGCGCGTGGTGTGGTGCGGGTAACCTGACTAGGGAACCCGCTGTCATGACGAATATTGAACGTATCGACAGACGCGCCCAACCTGGCGTCCGCGCGCAGTCCCGTGGTGAATATCCAACTGCGCATCCATACGGCATCGAAAGTTGCTCGCGCGACATCACGGCCCACAATGTCTTCGTCGCTAGTACGTTCATGGGCGTGTGCGACAAAGCCGAGCCGAACCTCGCCACCCACTGCGGTCGGGAAGTGGCGTTTCTGATAGTACAGGTCGAACACGCGCGAAGGGATTTCATCCTGATCTTCGCTGTCGCGCAAAGTCTGGTAGTGGATGAAGCTGGTGCGGAACGCCGTATCCCGTTTGATCCGTTCCAGCGCGACTTCGCTGCGCAATCGGTCGAAATCGGGCAGGCCGTAGTCGGCCAAATACGCATCGTCAGACGTGGTCTTCAGGTCAAAGGTGAACCGATAGCCGTCCCGCAGGTTGAATGCGCCATCCGCAAATAGATACCCGCGCTGCTCGTCTGGTTGAAGGTCATCTTTTGTATAGGCGCCCAAGATTCGGATACGTCCACGTTTGAACGCCTGACGATACCGGAAGCCCAGCGTTTTGGTCTTGGACGATACATATGGCGTCAGCGTCAGGTCCTTGTGGTCGCCCAACTTGAAGAAATACGGCACCTGTAGGCCGGTGCCCAGTTGCGACGTGGTTCTGACCGAGGGGACGAGAAAGCCCGTCGCGCGGTCCAGTGTAGGATCGGGAAGACGCAGGTACGGAAAATAGAATACCGGAAAGTCCAGAATTCGGAACTGTGCACCTTCAAAATATAACTGCCGTTCCAGCTGGTCATGGGTGACTTTGCGCGCACGGATCTGCCATATCGGAGGTTTACCGTTGGCGCAGACGTGGCACGACGTGGCCGAGACCTTGCTGAATTGCGTATAGCGCCCAGCCGCACGCTTGGCCTGGACCGACGCGATCTGGACTTGCTGCTGGAACACCATTCTAGCGCCGATGAGCAGGCCGTTTTGGATGCCGCTGTCCAATTCCGCTGAATCCGCCAGCAGAGTCGTTGCGCCGCCCTGATCAATGCGGACCGGTCCCTCAAGCAAAAGTTCGCCGGTGTCGCGGTCATAGGTAATCCGTTGCGCAGTAACTTTGATGTCGCCTTGAAACGCTTCGACGTTGCCCTCGGCGACAAGCACTCTTTGCGGAGTGATGAAAATCCGATCTGCAACCAGAAGGGCTGGTTCTTCCTCTTGCGGAGTACTTTGCGGCGGGCCGCCAGCGGGCTGATTTTGGGCGCCCGCGCCCTGTGGTATGGCCAACGCCAGAGCGCCGGACAAAAACAGGCAGGATAGAAGCCGCATCAGCCGTCCTCCGCGTGCAACAACAGACCGAGGGACAGCAATATGGCTGCGAAGGGCGGAGCCCACGCCGCAACAAAGATAGGCAGTTGTCCGTTTTCCCCCAGAATTTGGGCAAAGTTGCGCACGAAGTATATGCCAAAACCCAACAGTACCGCGGACAGAACCGCGATCCCGGTTCCGCCAAAGCGGACATGGCGCATGGTGAACGCTGCCCCGATCAGGACCATCGACACCAAGAAGATCGGGCGCGCAAGTTGCACTTGCAGCCAGACTTCGTATTGCTTGGTGGAAAACCCGGCTTCGCCTAGGTCACGAATAAGCTGTGGCAAGTCGTAGACCGAAACGGCCCCTTGCCGCCCCAGCGTGTCCAAAATGCGCTCGCGCGTCAGCGACGTAGGGATTTCAAGCGTCGAATGCTCGACGGCGTTGGTTTCCGGGTTGATGTCCTGATTCAAGGACCAGACTTTGGCGTTGGACAAAGTCCAGTTGCCGTCGTCTAGGACAGCGCTGTCAGCGGCAATCTGTTGCGTCGGCGTACCGTCCGGCGAAAATGCGATGATCGTCACTTCGTTCAACTTCAGCGTATCGCCATTTGACGTGCCCCGCGCGTGGATCACAGACTGGCCGTTTTGCGAGCCCTGCCGCAGCCACATACCTTCGCCGCTGATCGAAAAGGCCGACCCGCCGTTGTTGCGATACGAGTCAGACAGTCGTGAGTATTCCTCGGACGTGGCTGCCGAAATCGGGTTCAGCAGGGCAACGGCAGCCGCCCCGATCGCCAGGGCCAATCCTGCAGGGGCCAGCAGCGCACGAATACCCGAACGGCCAATGGCTCGGGTCACGACCAACTCAGAACTGCGCGCAAGGCCGACAAACAGCGCGATTGTCGAAAGAATCACCAGCAAGGGCAGCATTTCACTGATGGCCGCCGGGGTATTCAGCAGCGTCAGGTGCAGAAGTTGGCCAAAGGACAGGTCAACTTCGTCAAAGCGTCGCACCTGTTCGATCAGGTCGATCAGAATCAACAAAGACAGGAAGATGCCGCCGATAACCAGAAAGCTTTGGATGAACCGGCGGGCAAAATAGCGGTCAAGGATCACGGGCGAAACCCCGCAGGGGTTGGGCGCAAAGCGGGCACTGTCAGGTTCAAGCAGGAATCATTGCAGCATGCGCCACGAAGCGATGGCTTATGCCTGCCCTGTCTTGCCACTGTACTTTCCCCCGATCTTGCCGGAATTTTTTCGGGACTGTACTGCAATTGCCGGTCGGGGAAAACTGCTATCTGGTCAATAGCGCCAGTGCGGGCTAGGTCTTGGGGAACAGATTTTCAGGAGTTCGCAATGAGCAGTCTAATCCCGATCCAGTTTCAGGCTTTTGACGTCGACGCAATGACGCAGGCTGAAGGCCGCGTTGTCATCATCATATCGCCGGACGGCAAGATGAGCCCCGCCGTTCGCCGCGCGAACCGTCTGACCCGCGGCACCGTGGTGCGTCTGATTGAAAGCGACCGCTTTGCAAAGGTTAAGTCAGGGGATGTGCTGTCGCTTGCTTGGCCAACCGGCATGGCGGCCGAGGCGCTGGACATTCTGGTTCTGTCGCGCCGTCCGGACGCGGCCGAGGCCCGCAAGGCCGGTGCAAAGCTGGCGAAACTGGCCGACAACCGGGATGTGCTGCTGATGGCCGGTAATCAGGTTCGGGCCGAAGAGCTGGCGCTTGGGATCGCTCTGCGCAGTTATGATTTCGATGCGCACAAGTCGAAAGAATCCGAACGCACCGCCAATGTCACGATCAGCCACCAAAAACCGGATGAGGTTGAGGCTGCGTTTGCACCGCTTTACGCCATTGCGGACGGGGTGCGGATGACGCGCGATCTGACCAACGAACCGGCCAATGTTCTGACCACGACCGAATTTGCTGACCGTCTGGCCGAGATGAAAGACCTAGGTCTTGAGGTCGAGGTACTGGAAGAAGACAAGCTGGCCGAACTAGGAATGCGCACGCTGCTGAGCGTTGGGCAGGGCTCGGTCAGCCCGTCCAAGGTTGTGGTAATGCAGTGGAACGGCGGCAATAAAGGTGACGCACCGCTTGCCCTTGTCGGTAAGGGGGTTGTGTTCGACACAGGCGGCATTTCACTGAAGCCCGCCGGTGGCATGGAAGATATGACCATGGACATGGGCGGTGCGGGTGTCGTCGCTGGCACAATGCGCGCGCTGGCCAAACGCAAGGCCCAGGCCAATGTGGTCGGGCTTGTGGGGCTGGTCGAGAACATGCCCTCGGGCAACGCAACGCGCCCGGGTGATGTGGTCAAGTCGATGAAGGGCGACACGGTCGAGATCATCAACACAGACGCCGAAGGCCGTTTGGTCCTGTGCGACGTCATGTGGTACGCGCAAGAGCGGTTCAGCCCCGTGGGCATGGTTGATCTGGCCACGCTGACGGGTGCGATCATTATCGGGTTGGGCCACGAAAACGCAGGGGTGTTTTCGAACAATGACACATTCTGCAACGCCTTCCTGAAAGCGGCTGGGGCTGAGGACGAGGGTGCCTGGCGGATGCCTTTGGGCAAGGCCTATGACGACCTGCTGAAGTCGCGCATCGCCGATGTGAAGAACGTGGGCGGACGGCCTGCGGGCTCGATCACAGCGGCGCAGTTCCTGCAGCGCTTCGTGAAAGAGGAAACCCCGTGGATTCACCTTGATATCGCCGGCGTCGCCTCGGTCGCGGCCGAGACATCCTATGCGCCGAAAGGCGCAACCGGGTGGGGTGTGCGCGCACTGAGCCGATTTGTGCAGGACAATTTCGAGTAAGTCCGTGGGTGCCGTCTATTTCTACCACCTGACCCGCCAGCCGCTGGAACATACTTTGCCGGTTCTTCTGGACAAGGCGCGGCAGGCCGGGTGGAAGATCGCCGTGCGGGGTACTAATCCTGCGCGGATGGACTGGCTGGACGAAAGACTGTGGTTGGGGCCGGATGACGGGTTCCTACCACATGGTCGGGAAGGCGGCCCGCATGATGCTAGGCAGCCCATTTTACTGACGACCGAGATGCAGGCCGCCAACGGACCGTCCTGCGTGATGGCCGTCGACGGCGCACCTGTCGAACCGGATGAGGTGAACGCTCTGGAACGTGTCTGCATCCTGTTTGACGGCAATGACCCGCAGGCGGTTCAACATGCCCGGGGGCAGTGGAAAGCGTTGACCGGTGCTGGATGCGCCGCCAAATACTGGTCCGAGGAGTCGGGCCGATGGGAGATGAAGTCCGAGGCGTAACGCCTTTTCTTCAATGATATTTCAGGAGATTGACAGATGGAAATGAAGCCCTTGGGCCGCACGGGTATCATGGTCACCGACCTGTGTTTGGGGACCATGACCTTTGGCACCCAGACCACCGAAGCCGATGCACATACGCAGATCGACATGGCACTGGACGCCGGTATTAACTTTGTCGATGCGGCTGAGATGTATCCGGTGAACCCCATATCGAAAGAGACTGTAGGGCGCACAGAAGAGATACTGGGTAACTGGAACACCGCGCAACCGTCCCGGCGGGCTGATTATGTTCTGGCCACTAAACACTCGGGGGCCGGTTTTGCACATGCGCGAGATGGAGCGCCGATCTCGGGTCAGACAATCCCCGAGGCGATCGAAGGGTCGCTGCGCCGCCTGAAAACGGACTGCATCGACCTGTATCAGTTCCACTGGCCGAACCGGGGCAGCTATATGTTCCGCCAGAACTGGACCTATGCGCCGTCGGGCCACAACACCGACGAGGTGCTGGACAATATGCGGGAATGTCTTGAGGCGCTTCAGGCGCAGGTCGACAAGGGCAATATCCGCGCCTTTGGCCTGTCGAACGAAAGCGCTTGGGGCACCGCGCAGTGGTTGCGTCTGGCTGAGAACGGAGCGGGTCCCAGAGTCGCTTCGGTGCAGAACGAATACTCGTTAATGTGCCGGCACTTCGATACGGATATGGCCGAGCTGAGTGTTCATGAGGATGTGGGTCTGATGGCCTTTTCGCCTCTGGCTGCCGGGTTCCTCACTGGAAAGTACCAGGGTGGCGCGGTGCCTGAAGGGTCGCGCATGTCATTGGTACCAGAAATGGGCGGGCGGCATCGAACGCGTGCCTTTGATGCGGTTGGGGCTTATCTTGAGGTTGCCGCGCGCCATGGACTGGACCCTGTGCATATGGCGTTGGCCTGGTGTCAGACACGCCCATTCATGATGTCCGCGATCTTTGGTGCAACATCAGTCGAGCAACTTGCCCACATCCTGAGCGGCAAGGACCTGCAGTTGTCGGACGAGGTTTTGGCGGACATTACCGAGGCGCACCGCGCGCATCCAATGCCGTTCTAGGGGGCTCTGCCCCCGCCGCGCGTGCCGCGCGACTCCCCCGGGATATTTTTAGCCAGATGAAGGGGGATCCAGCTCAGTGATGGGTGGGGTGCGTCCGGTCTTGTCGCAGATCGCGGGCCGAGAGGCCGTGGGCCGTTCGGAAAGCGCGTGCGAAGCTGGATTGTGAGCCAAAGCCCGTAGCAAGCGCCACATCCATCAGAGGCATGTCGGTGTCGGTGACCAGACGACGCGCCTCGGCCAGACGCAGTTGCAGGTAGTGGTCTTGCGGTGTGGTGTTCAGGCGCAGGCGAAACTGCTGCTGTAGTGTGCGGGGGCTGGTTCCAAGGGTCTCGGCGATATCGGCAAGCGGCAAGGGTTCATCCAGGGACGATTCCATCAGGCTGTTGGCTTTGGCTGTCAGCGCCGTGTGGCGGTGCGGTGCGCCAATGCGGCTTTGGGGTTTTGTCGGGGCAGGGGCACCGTCATAGAGGAACAGACCAGACACCCGCGCGGCAAATCCCGCCCCGTGCCGGGCGGCGATTATGTGCAGCATCATTTCAACGGCTGGAATGGCCCCGCCGGATGTCAGGCGATTGCCCGAGACTGTGAAACGGTCAGGGCGCACGTCAACCTCGGGGAACCGGTTGGCAAAGTTGTCCAAATCTTCCCAATGTGTGGTGGCGGCATGATCGTCCAGAAGACCAGCTTCGGCGAGCAGCCAGGGGCCGCCGTCTATGCCAGCGATGGTTGCGCCGCTGCTGGCAATGCGGCGCAAACCGGCCAGCAGGCTGGGGGTGGCGTGGCGCGCCAGTTGGAACCCGGCAACCACGATCATAAGATCGCAGCCCTGCAGGCGGGCCAGGGGAATTCCGGGAACGGTCAGCGCGCTGGTCAGCATCGCGGGTTCTGGTGTGGCGGTTACATAGTCCCAGTCAAAGGCGGGGCGATCTGCCAGGCGATTGGCTGCGCGCATCGGGTCAACGGCCGAGGCGAAGCTGAGCGTGTTGCATTCGTCCAGCACCAAAACCGCCGTTTTCAGGGCGCGGTGTTCGGGCTGCAGTATGTTTTTTGCGGATTTCATCAAGTCTGATTCGTATTCTGGCAAGTGTTTTCACAAGGCTGCGTCAAACTCGGGCCCGAAAGCAAATCGGAATCCGGGGAGAAGTCTGGGGAATACTCAAGGCAAAACCGGGTATAACTTGGGGAAAACGTCATGCCTCTGGAAATGAACCGCGAAGTCTTCATCACCTGTGCCATTACTGGATCAGGTGGAACGCAGGATCGCAGCCCACATGTGCCGCGTTCACCGCAGCAGATTGCCGACAGTGCGATTGCAGCAGCCAAGGCCGGGGCCGCCGTTGTCCATTGCCATGTGCGCGACCCGGAGACCGGAGTCCCCAGCCGCCGTCTGGACCTGTATCGTGAGGTTACGGACCGCATTCGCGACGCTGATGTGGACGTTGTGCTGAACCTCACCGCCGGGATGGGCGGGGACATCGTGTTTGGCGGGGTGGAAAGCCCGTTTCCAGTGGCTGAAGGGACAGACATGATCGGCGCGTCCGAGCGTGTGGCGCACATCGCCGAATGCCTGCCTGAGATTTGTACCTTGGATTGCGGCACCATGAACTTTGCCGAGGCGGATTATGTCATGACCAACACGCCCGGTGCACTGCGGGCGATGGGGCAGATGATGACAGACATGGGCGTTAAGCCCGAGATCGAGGCTTTTGATACCGGCCATCTTTGGTTCGCCAAGCAACTGGTGAAAGAGGGGGTGCTGGAACCCAACGCTTTGGTTCAACTGTGCATGGGTGTGCCATGGGGCGCGCCGGATGATCTGAACACCTTTATGGCGATGGTGAACAATGTGCCGGATGACTGGACCTTCAGCGCGTTCTCGCTGGCGAGAAACCAGATGGCTTATGTTGCGGCCTCGGTGCTGGCGGGCGGCAATGTGCGCGTGGGGCTGGAGGATAACCTGTGGCTCGACAAGGGTGTGCTGGCCGAGAACTGGCAGTTGGTGGAACGTGCCGGGACGATCATCGAAAATATGGGGGCGAAGGTCATTGGGCCTGCCGAGGTGCGCGAGAAGCTTGGTTTGACCAAGCGTGCGCCTGTGGCGAAGTAGGCATGGATTGGGGGCCAGCCCCCAAACCCCCGGAGTATTTTGGAAAAGATGAAGTTTGGGGCGTGATATGACAAACACGGCGGCAATCATTGGTGGTGGCGTGATCGGCGGCGGGTGGGCCGCGCGGTTTTTGCTGAACGGTTGGGATGTGCGGGTTTTTGACCCTGATCCTGAGGCCGAGCGCAAGATCGGGGAGGTTCTGGACAATGCGCGGCGGTCGCTGCCGGGGTTAAGTGATGTGCCGTTGCCGCCCGAGGGCGTGCTGAGTTTCCATGACGATTTGGCCGATGCCGTGCAGGGCGCGGAGTGGATTCAGGAAAGCGTGCCCGAGCGGTTGGACCTGAAGTTGAAGGTTTACAAGGGCCTGCAAGAGGCGTGTGACCCGGCGGCGATCATCGGGTCGTCGACCAGCGGATTCAAGCCTTCGGAACTGCAAGAAGGTGCGCTGCGGCCTCAACAGATCGTGGTGACGCATCCGTTCAACCCGGTTTATCTGCTGCCGCTGATCGAACTGGTGCCGACCGACAAGAACCCGACAAAAATGGTCGAGCGCGCGCAGGGGCTGCTGAAATCCGTCGGTTTCTTCCCTTTGCACATCAAGAAAGAGATCGACGCTCATATTGCAGACCGCTTTCTTGAGGCCGTCTGGCGCGAGGCGCTGTGGCTGGTCAAGGATGGCATCGCCACCACCGAAGAGGTTGATGAGGCGATCCGCATGGGGTTTGGCATCCGCTGGGCGCAGATGGGCCTGTTCGAGACCTACCGCGTGGCAGGCGGTGAAGCCGGGATGCGGCACTTTATGGCGCAGTTCGGGCCAGCGCTGAAATGGCCATGGACCAAGCTGATGGATGTGCCCGAGTTCACTGATGAGTTGGTCGATATGATCGCCGACCAGTCGGATGCGCAGTCGGGTATGCACTCGATTCGTGAATTGGAGCGTATTCGGGACAACAATCTTGTGGGGATGATGCGGGCGCTCAAGGCGCAGAACTGGGGTGCGGGGGCGGTCCTGAACCAACACGATTCCGTGTTGAAGCCCGGTGCCCTGCCAACGATCGACCAAGCCGACCTGAGCCAGCCGATTCTGACCGTCGCGCGTGCAGTGCCGTTGGATTGGACGGACTATAACGGCCACATGAACGAGGCGCGCTATCTGGAAGCCTTTGCCGCCGCCACTGACCGGTTCATGGAGATCATGGGCTGTGATGCGGACTATATCGCCTCGGGCGGTAGCTATTTTACCGCCGAAAACCACATTCGGTATATCGACGAAGTACATGCGGGCGCGAAGATTGAGGTGCGCACGCAGTTGTTGCTGGGGCAGGGCAAGAAGCTGCATGTTTTCCACAGCATGTATGAGGGTGACAAGCTGCTGGCCACGGGCGAGAGCTTCCTGCTTCATGTCAGTCTTGAGACCCGCCGCCCCGGTGCTCCGTCAGCTGAGATTGAGGCAGCGATGGCCCGGATTTCCGAAGCGCAGGCCGCCTTGCCGTATCCCGAAGGCGCGGGTGCTGCGATCCGCAAACCGTCATGAGCGGGCGTGTTTTGATTACAGCCGGCGCTTCGGGCGTCGGTCGGGCCATGGCCGAAGCGTTTGACGCGGCGGGTGCGCAAGTCTGGGTGGCGGACCTGGATCCCGAGGCCCTGTCGCATTGCCCGTCGCATTGGCGAAAGTCCGAAATCAACGTGGCTGAGGAAATCACCGTCGCGGATATCTTCGCGAAGATCGAAGCCGAGTGGGGCGGTTTGGATACGTTATGCGCCAATGCAGGCGTTGCCGGGCCGACGGCCGTGGTAGAGGACGTGGCTATTGAGGATTGGCGGGCGTGCCTGTCGGTGAATCTTGAAGGTGCGTTCTTGTGCGCGAAATACGCCGCGCCGATCATGAAGCGTCAAAAAAGCGGGGCTGTGGTGATCACATCCTCGACTGCCGGACAATACGGATACCCCAATCGCGCGCCCTACGCGGCGGCGAAATGGGGGGTGATCGGACTGGCCAAGACGCTTGCCATGGAGCTTGGGCCGTTTGGCGTGCGTTGCAACACGATCTGCCCCGGCGCTGTAGAAGGCCCGCGCATGGAAGGTGTGCTAGAGCGTGAGGCGGCGGCCAAGGGGATGACCCGCGACCAAGTGTATAACGGCTATGCGTCCGGCACTTCGATGGGCCGGTTTGTCGAGGGACGGGACATCGCGGATATGGCCGTGTTCCTTGCCTCGGATTCGGCACGGCTGGTGTCGGGGCAGGTGATCGCCGTGGACGGCCATACCGTCAACCCCGATCCAAAACTCTGACTATCCCTGATTTGGCCCGCGTATTTGGCGGATGGTCTGACGAACCGCCTGCCAGTCCTGCGCTTGCTGTATGTTTCCAGCGGCTTGGCATTCGCGCATTTTAAGCGCGGCTTCGGCCTCGGCCCGGTCACCGTGCGCCGAATAAAGGGCGCGTGCGTATTGTGCGGTTTGTAGTGCGTCCATTCCTGTGGTCCTCCGTCTGTGGTCGGAATGCCCGTAAGTTCGCGCCAATCGACGATAACACAGGTTGGAGGTTAACGCATCCTTTCGCGTAACGACTTCAGGTGGCATGGAAAATCCCGCGCGGTCACGTCGGCCTCGCGGACCAGTGTGTCAAAGTGGCGCGTGAAGGTTTCGATACGATCACGGTCTCGGAACGCCATATAATGACTTCCGGCATAAAACACACACAGCAGCGGGCCAAATATCGTGACGGGCGCAGAATAAAGTCGCTTTGCATCAAAAAGATAGATGCGCATTCGGGGGTAAAGTTGTTCGCACAAGGCAAGCAGATGGTCGATCTGTTCCCGACGCGTCTGAAGGTCCAGTCCGTGATAGTAACCGGTCGCGTTAGCAAAGCTGTCGATTTCAAACAGCGGCATCGCGACTTCGTAGTCTGATTGTGCCTGGCGCATCCAGGTCAGGCGGTCTTCTGACGCCCCGATTGCTTGATCTGCTGTTCTGCCCAGATGCGGCGCGTATTCCCATTCCAGCACTGCGCGGGTTTTCAACATGTCAGGCAAAGTTGCTGGAACATAACGGATTTTGTAGCCTGCAGCCTCTTTGTGCCATTCAAATATCCGTTCATCCACAAGGGCGCGTGGCGCTTCTGTCATGGTGAGCGAGCTTGCCAGTAACTCTGCCGCGCTTTCAGGGCGGTCAGAAAGGCTCAGCAGCCAATCCGCCGACACACCCAAGGCCGAAGCGCAACTGCCGACCACATGCGCGTTCGGCAGCCGAGCGCCATCGAGCGTCAAAAGCTGCGACACAGTTGAACGGTCCACTCCGATCTCACGTGCCAGCGCGCTTTGACTGACCCGCCTTTCTTCCATGGCGCGAGCAAGGCGCTGTCGGAACTGTGCTGCGCGGTCTCGTTTGTCGATTTTATTCTGCATATGTTTGAAAATATCACATTTGATGAATTTTGTTAATCATATTCAGAATTTTCAACCTGACCTCTTGTCCGTAATTCTTGAGACATAACAAGAATATGGGTGACGGAATGGAAACACGACGAAGATCGGTCGTGAAGGCGGTGCTGTGGAATGCGATGGGGCTGATTGTCATGACCCTTGTTGGGTTGGTGGCAACTGGGTCCGCTGCAATCGGCGGGACATTGGCGATTGTGAACACCGCGATCGGTCTGACCTTGTACGTAATTTATGAACGCGTTTGGGCTGGTATCACGTGGGGTCGCAATGTCTGAGCGTGAGGGGCCCGAGTGGATCACCTTCGCGCTGATTCTGACATGTTATGCAGCTTGGCTGGGTGTGATTTTCTACGCGCCTTTATGGGTGGCAATCCCGGCGATGGGGTGTGTCGCCGCCATGCATTCCTCACTGACGCATGAAGCGTTGCACGGGCATCCATTCCGGCAAAACTGGTTGAACGAGGCTTTGATGGCCCTGCCGTTGACGCTGTTCATTCCGTATCAGCGTTTTCGAGACCTGCATCTTGCCCACCACAGGGACGCAACCTTGACCGACCCGTACGACGACCCGGAGTCGAATTACCTCGATCCGAAGGTCTGGGGTCGTCTACGCGGTTGGCAACGGCTGTTGCTGTCTGCGAATAACACTCTGCTGGGGCGTATCGTTCTGGGCCCGGCGATTGGGCAATATGTCTTCACGCGGGATGAGCTGCGCGCCACCTTTCGCGGTGACCGGAATGTTCTGAGGGCGTGGGCGCTGCATCTTGTCGGAGTTGCTGTTGTTCTTGGGGTCGTTGCGCAGTCCGGTATGCCGATTTGGGCCTATGTCACGTCTGCATATATCGGGTTGGGTCTGGTTAAGATCCGAACTTTTCTGGAACACCGGGCACACGAAGATGCAGGTGCCAGAACCGTCATCGTCGAAGACCGTGGTCCGCTGGCGTTTCTGTTTCTGAACAATAACTTGCACGTAGTTCATCACATGAACCCTGCAGCGCCCTGGTACAAGCTGCCATCTTTGTATCACGAGGGGAAAGACCGCTATCTGGCTAGAAACAGCGCCTATGTGTATCGCTCTTACGCAGAAATTTTCCGCACGTTCTTCGTGCGTGCGAAGGACCCGGTTGCGCATCCGCTCTGGCCAAGGGATTGATTTAAGGCCACAAGGGTCGGCATGAGCCTTTGGATTCCCGTCACTCTCGCGGCTGCTTCGTTTCAAACCGTTCGCTTCATGCTGCAAAAATCGCTGAGTAGCGTGAAGCTGAGTGCGGCTGGCGCGACATTTGCGCGGTTTGCGTATTCGATGCCTCTGGCGGTGCTAGGGTTGGCTGTGGCTTTGATGCTGACAGGGTATGGCCTTCCGCATCTGACCGCCAAATTTTGGATGTTCGCAGTGATTGGCGGGACAACTCAGATTCTTGCGACGATCTGTGTGGTCGCTTTGTTCAAGCAGCGCAATTTTGCCGTCGGGATCACCTTCAAGAAAACCGAAGTCATCCAGACCGCCATTGTGGGTTTTCTGGTCCTTGGCGATCAGGTGTCGGCGGGGGCGTTTGCGGCGATCATTCTGGGGCTGACGGCGGTTCTGTTGCTGTCGAAAAACCCCGGCGGGGATGGCGCGTGGTGGAAACACCTGACCAATCGCGCCTCGCGATTGGGGCTTGGGTCGGGTGTTCTGTTCGCGTTTTCCTCGGTCAGTTACCGCGGGGCTTCGTTGGAATTGGGTGATATCGACGCGTGGTTCCGTGCGCTGGTGACACTGGCTGTTGTGGTGTCGTTCCAGTTTCTCAGCATGGGGCTTTGGCTTTTGTGGCGGGACCGGGCCGAATTACGGGCTGTCTGGGACACCCGCCGGACCGGAGTATTTGTCGGCCTCACCAGCCTGAGCGGGTCATTTTGCTGGTTTCTAGCCTTCACATTGCAGAACGCGGCATATGTCAAAGCGCTGGGGCAGGTCGAGTTGATCCTGAGCCTTTTCGCCTCGCTGCTGTTCTTCCGCGAGACCATCACCCGGCGCGAGATCGCCGGGATGACATTGCTGGGTGCGTCGATAGTTGTGCTGGTGTTGTCGATTTAACCGGCTCGGCGCTCATCAAAGCTGAGCGCGATAAAGCTGGGCATATGATCGCCCATTCCTACAACATTCGCGCCACCACCGTCGCGACGATTGCGGCCCCTGGGTTCTTCTTCCCTTTTACGGTCGCTCTTTTTGCTGTCGCTTTTCTTTTCATCCGACGGCTTGGCTTTTTTCTCTTGCTTGGGCGCGTCCGACTTCGGCTCGTCCTTGATCGGGTTGTCGATCCGGGGGATTTCCTTTTGGATCAGCTTTTCGATTGCATCCAGCGCCTTTTCGTCGCGGCCCGAGCAGATGGTGATTGCCTTGCCCTCACGACCGGCACGACCCGTCCGGCCAATCCGGTGAACGTAATCTTCGGCATGGCTGGGCACGTCAAAGTTGAACACGTGGCTGACCGACGGGATATCCAGACCCCGCGCGGCCACATCCGAGGCCACCAACAGGCGCAGAGACCCGTCGCGGAACCCGTCCAGCGTTTTCATACGCTGCGACTGGTCCAGATCACCATGGATGGCGGCGGCGTTATAGCCGTATTTCTTCAGCGACT
Organism: Ruegeria sp. S263; assembly: GCF_056780525.1. Taxonomy (NCBI): domain Bacteria; kingdom Pseudomonadati; phylum Pseudomonadota; class Alphaproteobacteria; order Rhodobacterales; family Roseobacteraceae; genus Ruegeria; species Ruegeria sp. S263. Next base: position 1,785,077 of record NZ_CM165558.1, read on the forward strand.
TCGCGCAGATATCAACATCCGTCTTGCGGTTGCAGAAGATGATCGCGTTCGTACATTTGTCGCCTTCGGCGTCGATCAGTGCGCGCAGGACCTTGCGTTTATTGCTGGCCTCACGGTCGCGGCGACCACCTTTGAACATCACCACGCCCTGTTCGATTGTTTCAGACGCCGTCGCCTGGCGGGCAACCTCGATGCGGGCAGGGGCTGACAGGAACGTGTCAGTAATACGCTCGATCTCAGAGGCCATGGTGGCCGAGAAAAACAGTGTCTGGCGCGTAAACGGCGTCAGCGAAAAGATGCGCTCGATATCGGGGATAAAGCCCATATCCAGCATCCGGTCAGCCTCATCCACCACCATGATCTGAACGCCGGTTAGCAGCAGTTTGCCACGTTCGAAATGGTCCAGCAGACGGCCGGGCGTGGCGATCAGAACGTCAACGCCCCGATCTATCAGCGCCTCTTGTTCCTTGAAGCTGACGCCTCCGATCAACAGCGCCTTGGTCAGTTTCAGGTGCTTGGTATATGTGTCGAAGTTCTCGGCCACCTGCGCGGCCAGTTCCCGCGTCGGGCAAAGCACCAGCGATCGCGGCATCCGCGCACGTGCGCGGCCACGGGCCAGCAGGGTGATCATCGGCAGAGTAAAACTTGCGGTTTTCCCGGTGCCGGTCTGGGCGATACCCAGAACATCCTTGCCCTCAAGCGCAGGGGGAATTGCACCTTCCTGGATCGGGGTGGGGGTTTCGTATCCGGCTTCCTCAATGGCTTTGAGGACCTTCGGGTTCAGGTTCAGTTCGTTAAACTTTGTCATGTATGTCCGTTTTTGCGGACACTAGACCTGGCCCGCGCGTCAAAGGAATGCCGGGTCCGGATGACCATACGCAGCAGCGCGCATTTCGGCTTGGGCGGGGACATAACAAAAACGTCGATCAGCGTCAAATGAAGACACGTTAACGTAACGGCGGTCCGTGATAGTCTGGATTTCGAGCAACAATTCAGGCGGTTCCGGGGAAGTGTTTCGCGAGCTTTTCGTCCAGATTGAACGGGCGATAGCGGATCAACCCATGTTGCTTCAATCGCGCGTAAACCTCGGGGTCTGTACCGCTGATTTCATCGTAAAACGCACGAAGCCCGGTTTCGCCGCCTTCGGTCATTATCCAGCTCAGCAGTTCGTTCATGTTCAACCCGCCATGTTCGCGTGGCACGTTCGGGGACATTCCGGCCCTGTATGATCCGCTTTGCATCCGAAATTGGACATGCGCCCGGAAATGATCCCAGTCAGGCGCGTGGCGGTGGCACAGGTCGATTCCGGGTAACTCGGTCTTTACCGGGCACATCTCTCCGTTCTGAAACAGGTTGTGGATGCGGAAATTGATCTGGGGCAGGCCGGTACGCACGAAGAGCTTGCCCTGAACGTGGCTGAGGAATCCACCCAGTACAAATGCGCCGTAATTCGGATAAAGCGTTTGCATAATCCCGTCGCGGCCCTGACCGGTAGGAATATAGGCCTTGTACTGATCCTGCGTGCCCCCGACGGGTTCAATCGGACGGACACGAACCGCGGGGACGTCATCCGGAATCTCTGCCAACTGTTCATCAATAGGGGTCTGGGACCACAGGAATTCGTCCAGATCAATATGAGTCAGCCAGTCAACTTGTGCCTTTCGATAAGTAAAGCTGGCATTTGCGGTCTGTCGCACCTGATGCGTATCGGGCCTTTTGCGTTGCCTGTAGGTCCAGAACCTTGCGTCGCAGATGCGAACCTCGACCTTCGGGTGGCGAATAAGCACGTTGAAGGCGTCGGGGCAGGGCTCGTCCAGAAACAGAAAGATTTGATCGGCCCCAAGATCGAGGTGATAGGCCACAAATCGCAGGATGTCCTTTGCTGTTCCCCGAACAGTCGATACGATGCCCCAAGTTGTCACTGCCGCGCCCTTTGCCGCGCCGCCCGCATCTCTCGCATTAGTTTCAGGCGTCGGAACACAGTGCCGGGGTCCGCGTTAAGCCTGTTCAGAAGATGATCGGCCAACAGCGCTATGGTTGGGTCGGTCAAAGCTTTGGACCAGATCGGCGCAATAAGGTTGATATCCAGACCACCACTATCCAGCGAAAACCCCTCCATCCCCATTGTTAGGGCGGCATCGACTTTGTGTCGCAACCGAAAGGCATCCGAGGGTAGGTGGCCGGAAAACAGACGTTCAAACTCATACAGTTTGACCAGACCAAACAACATGCGCAAGGCATGACCGACCTCACGTTGGGTCGGGGTCATGCCGTGATCTGCAAATGTCTGCACCGAGGATACCAGCCAACGCAGGTCCAACACCTGCAACAGATGCGCCGATTGCTCGGCCCAGAGGCGCTGAAACAGGGTCGGGCATTGTGTCGGAAAATCCCTTTTACGCAGGTTTGCGATCAACTGAGCGTTCAGGAATGCCAGTTCGGTCGTGCCTACGATTTCTTCCGCGATCCGCGCCCGTTTGCGCGCCCAAGATGTGTTGGGCGACCCCGGACCCAGCCGCGCCGCATCCTCAGCAACGATCTGAACAGTCAAAGGCTCCAGAGCAGCATCAGCAGGCGGCAGCATTTCAGCGCCAAAGTCGAACGGGGCGCGGCGGCCCTCAAAACGGTCCAGGACGCCTGTCAGACCGTCGGGATAGGTCAGATCAATCTCTTTCATGCCCAAGAGATTGCGGCGGGGTGTTTGCCACTGCAATCAAACCATCATTTCCTTGGTCGCCGTCAGGTTCAATGCCGGATAGTCCCGCACAACCCGGTCGATATCCCATTGCAGGCGCGTCAGATAAACGATGTCGCCGTCATGGTCATGCGCGATGTGCTGTTTGTTGGCGTTGACGAATTTTTCAACCTCGACCTTGTCACCGCTGACCCAACGGGCCGAAGTGAACTGCGACGCCTCGAACCGAACAGGCAGGCCGTATTCCATCTCGATCCGGCTGGCGAGCACTTCGAATTGCAGCGCACCGACCACACCTACGATAAAGCCAGACCCGATCGAGGGTTTGAACACTTTGGCTGCACCTTCCTCGGCGAACTGCATCAAAGCCTTTTCCAGATGCTTGGCTTTTAACGGATCTGCCGCGCGGACGGTTTGCAGCAGTTCCGGCGCAAAGGACGGAATTCCGGTGACGCGCAACGCCTCACCCTCGGTCAGGGTGTCCCCGATGCGCAGTTGCCCGTGGTTGGGGATGCCGATGATGTCGCCGGCCCATGCCTCTTCAGCCAATTCGCGGTCGGAGGCCAGAAACAGCACCGGGTTCGAGATCGCCATGGGCTTTTTCGACCGTACATGAGTCAGCTTCATGCCGCGTTTGAAATGTCCCGAGGCCATTCGCACAAACGCTACGCGGTCGCGGTGCTTAGGGTCCATATTGGCCTGCACCTTGAAGACAAAGCCTGCGACCTTCTTTTCATCCGGCGCGATCTGACGCGGTTCAGCCGATTGAACCTGTGGCTGCGGGCCGTATGCACCGATGCCTTCCATCAATTCCTTGACGCCGAACGAGTTAATCGCCGAGCCGAACCAGATTGGGGTCATATGCCCCTCAAGCACTGCCTGCGGGTCGAGCTTGGGCAACAATTCGCGCGCCATTTCGACCTCTTCCAGCAGTTTCTCCAGCAGATGTTCTGGGACGTGTTCGGCCAGCTTGGGATCGTCCAAACCGTCGATCTGAATGCTCTCGGCCACTTTGTTGCGGTCGGCGCGGTCCATCAGTTCCAAGCGGTCGCGCAGCATGTCATAGCAGCCGATGAAATCGCGCCCCACGCCAATCGGCCAGGCGGCGGGAGTGACGTCGATGGCCAGCATCTCTTGAATTTCGTCGATGATCTCGAACGTATCGCGGCTTTCGCGGTCCATCTTGTTACAGAAGGTCAGGATCGGCAGATCGCGCAGGCGGCAGACCTCGAACAGTTTCTGCGTCTGGCTTTCCACACCTTTCGCGCCGTCGATCACCATCACAGCAGCGTCTACAGCGGTGAGCGTCCGATAGGTATCTTCCGAGAAATCGCTGTGACCGGGTGTATCAACCAGATTGAAACGGAAGTTCCCATAGTCGAACGACATTGCCGAAGCGGAAACCGAGATACCGCGATCCTTTTCCATCTGCATGAAGTCCGAGCGTGTGCGCCGCGCCTCACCTTTGGCGCGGACCTGACCGGCCATCTGGATCGCGCCTCCGTATAGAAGGAACTTTTCCGTCAGCGTCGTCTTGCCCGCATCCGGGTGCGAGATGATCGCAAAGGTCCGGCGACGGGCGATCTCGGGCGGCAGGGAGGGTTGGTTCGAGGTATCAAGCATAATCGCGCGTATAGGCGGGGAATCCTGCCGAGGCAAGACAAAGGGGGTGGTTCGAATCGTACAGCTATGGCAATAAGAACATATAGTGAACAAATAGTGGAGTGGATAAATGAATTTGAAAGAGATTGCCGATGAGCTGGTGGCTGGTTGTCGCGAAGACCGCGCCAAGGAAAATCTGGATAAGCTCTATGCCGAGGATGCCGTTTCGGTCGAAGGGCAGGATTTCATGGATATGGGGCGTGAAACCCACGGTCGCGACGCCATTCGAGGTAAACACGAATGGTGGGAAGGCGCGCACGAGGTCTCGGGCGCTTCGGTCAGTGATCCCTTTCCTCATGGTGAAGATCGCTTTGCGGTGATTTTTTCAGTGCAGGGCAAGGTGAAAGAAACCGGTGAAGCCTTTGATATGCAAGAGGTTGGCGTCTATCATGTGGCGAACGGAAAAATTGTTCGGGAAGAGTTCTTTTACTGATCGTTCTTGAATTCTGGTCTTCCCTGTCTGGCCGGTGCTAGACATGGCAACAACAACAGATGGGGAGGATCAGATGGATCTGGGAATCAAAGGAAAACGCGCGCTGGTTTGTGCCAGTAGCAAGGGATTGGGTCTGGGCTGTGCCGAGTCATTGGCTGCAGCGGGGGTCGATCTCGTGATGAACGCGCGCGGTTCCGAGGCGTTAGAGTTTGAAGCCGCGCGGTTGCGCTCGGACCATGGCGTGGACGTTCAGACGGTCGCGTGCGATGTCACTTCGCCGGACGGTCAGGAGCAGGTCATAGAAGCTGCGCAGGGTGTTGATATTCTTGTGACAAACGCGGGTGGTCCCCCTCCGGGTATGTGGTCGGATTGGGAGCGTGAAGATTTCATCAAAGCGCTGGACGCCAACATGCTGACGCCGATTGCCTTTATGAAGGCCTTGCTGCCGGGAATGATGGACAAAGGCTGGGGGCGCGTGGTCAATATCACCTCGCAATCCGTGCGCGCGCCCATCGCCGTGCTGGGCCTGTCGAACGCGGCGCGGACGGGGCTGACTGGCTATGTCGCCGGAACCGCGCGTCAGGTGGCCCCCCAAGGGGTGACGATCAACAATCTGTTGCCCGGCATTCACGCCACCGACCGCGCCGATGCGCTGGACAGCGGGGTTTCCTTGCAAAAGAACATCTCGATGGAAGACGCCCGTGCCGAACGCGCCGCCACGATCCCCGCGCGCCGCTATGGCACACGGCAGGAATTTGGCGCGGCCTGCGCTTTTCTGTGTTCCCAGCACGCGGGGTTTATCGTGGGTCAGAATATCCTGCTGGACGGCGGCGGGACCAACCTGACGATGTAGATGATGGCGAAAAATTTTTCACTGAAAGATCAGTTATTTAATGCAGAAAAGACCCGCTATCTGGCGGGGCTTTTCGCGGCAGCCGACCCCGGTTTCGATGTGGATGCGCTTCAAGCGCAGGTCATGTCCCGCCTGTCTGGTCTTGAGTTGAAAGAGCGTATGGCGTGGATCGCCACGTGTCTGCAACAGGCCGTTCCCGGTGATCTGCCGGACGTTGCGCCGACGTTGTTGAAAGCCTTGCCCCCTCCGTTGGACCCGACCAAGACGGATGATGATTTCGGTGACTTCATCTTTGCGCCCTTGGGCGATTGGGTTGTGGACGTTGGGTTGGACCATCCCGATCTGGCGCTGGACGTGATCGAAGAACTGACGCAGAGGTTCTCAATGGAATGGGCCATTCGCCCATTCCTTAACCACCATCCTGATAAGGTGATGGCGCGTATGGAAGTTTGGTGCGATCACGACAGCTATCACGTGCGCAGACTGGTTAGCGAAGGAACGCGGCCAAGGCTGCCGTGGGGGCAGGCGGTCGGGCTGGACCTGACTGATCCGTTACCATTGTTGGACCGGCTTCACGTGGACAAGACTCGTTACGTGACACGCTCGGTCGCCAATCATCTGAATGATATCACAAAGAAGGACCCCGAACTGGTTCTGAGCCGCTTGCAAAGCTGGTCGCAGGACGCGCATCAAGACGCTGACGAATTGCGATGGATGACAACGCACACTCTGCGCGGGCTAGTCAAATCGGGCCACCCCAAGGCCATGAAGATGCTGGGCTTTGACCCAGAAGCCGAGGTTTCGGCAAGCATCGCTGTTCTTGGTGAGGCCAGGATTAGCGGGGCGTTGGAGTTTGATGTGGCTTTGACCGGAGAGAGTGATCAACCCGTTTTGGTAGATTATATTATTCACTTTCAAAGGCCTGGAGGAAAAACTTCAACAAAGGTGCATAAACTCAAGCAATCGGCTTTGCGCGACGGGGCGTTAAAACTGGGAAAGAAGCACAAGCTTAAAGCCGATGCGACAACCTTCAAGCTGGTCCCCGGCGCACATCGGTTGGAAATTCAGGTGAATGGTCGGGTGCGCGCGGGCGTCGATTTCGAACTGCTGGGTTGAGGCGGGCAACTCACAGTTCTGTTAAATGTCGAAGGCTTGGATTGCACCTGACACCGCTCTGATCTAGCTGATGTCTGTCGCGAAACAGAGGGAAGCTCGGGATGAAGCATGAGTCGGTGCAGAATTACTATGGCGAAGTCTTGCAAGGCAGTTCTGACCTGCAGACCAACGCATGTTGCACGCCGGATGACATGCCGGATCATGTAAAGAAAATTCTTTCGCAAATTCATGACGATGTGTTGACCCGTTACTATGGATGCGGGTTGATCGCCCCGCTGGATCTTGAGGGGATGAGCATCCTCGACTTGGGCTGTGGGGCCGGGCGCGACGTCTACGCTCTGTCCGCTATGGTGGGCGAAAAAGGCCGCGTGGTTGGTGTGGATATGACGCCCGAGCAACTGGACGTCGCCCGAGCGCATCAGGATTATCACGCACAGGCCTTTGGTCACGGAGCGTCGAATGTTGAATTCCATCACGGCTATATCGAAAAACTGGACGAATTGGACCTTGAGCCCGGCTCGTTCGACATCATCGTCTCGAACTGCGTCATCAATCTGGCCACCGATAAAGAGGCGGTTTTGCGCGGGGCGCACCGCCTGCTGAAAGAAGGCGGCGAGATGTATTTCTCGGACGTCTACGCCGATCGACGCGTGCCTCAGGCTATGGCCGAGGATGAGGTTTTGTACGGTGAATGCCTGTCCGGGGCGCTGTATTGGAATGATTTCCTGTCGATCTCGCGCAAGGCAGGATTTGGCGATCCACGCCGTGTGACTCACCGACCGCTGACCATTGAAAACCCGGTGCTGGAGGAGCGCGTTGCGCCGTTGAAGTTCCTGTCCGCGACGTATCGTCTGTTCAAGCTGCCGGAGCTGGAGCCAGCTTGCGAGGATTACGGGCAGGCGGTGATCTACAAGGGCACCATCCCTCATGCTCCGCATCTGTTTGAGTTGGATGACCATCATGCGATTGAAACCGGCAAGGTCTTTCCGGTTTGCGGTAATACGTGGATGATGTTGAAAGACACACGATTTGCCCGGCATTTCGACTTTATCGGCGATTTCTCGACCCATTATGGCATTTTCGAAGGGTGTGGCGGGGAAAGCCCGTTTGAAGCCGCCGGAGAAGCTCTGTCCGGCGGGTGTTGCTGATCCCTTGCGCCTGAGGGGCGGGGTTGCTATCCCCGCCCAAGTCCGATGGAATTGATCGGGAAAGGCAACGGGGTCCATCGGTGACAGTAGACGCAACTCCTCCACGTCTGGAAATTCGCAATCTGGTCGCGCGCTATGAAGGGCGGGTTGTGGTTGACGATGTCTCGCTGACCGTTCAGGCGGGGCAGGTCACCTGTTTGCTGGGGCCGTCGGGTTGTGGCAAGTCAACGACGCTGCGGATGATCGCAGGGGTCGACATGCAGGAATCCGGTGAGATTTACGTCGACGGGAAACTGATCTGCGACACCGTGTTTCGCGTGCCTCCGGAACGTCGCGAAATTGGGTTGATGTTTCAGGACTTTGCCCTGTTTCCCCATCTCAGCGTGGCGGACAACGTCGCTTTTGGCTTGAAAGGGCGCAAGGACGAAAAACGCGCCCGCGTCGAAGAACTGCTGCGCAAGGTCGACATGATGCGGTTCATAGACGATTTTCCGCATCACCTGTCAGGGGGTGAGCAGCAAAGGGTGGCATTGGCGCGTGCTCTGGCACCGCGCCCGCGTATCATGTTAATGGATGAACCCTTCTCGGGGCTGGACAACCGGCTGCGCGATGGCATCAGGGATGAGACCCTGGCGATCCTCAAGCAGGAAGACGCGGCTGTGGTTCTGGTCACTCATGAACCCGAAGAGGCCATGCGCATGGCAGACGAAATCGCGTTGATGCGACGGGGCAAGATCGTTCAGCAAGGCGCGCCCTATAACGTTTATACACGCCCGGCTGATAAGGCGGCCGTGGCCTTTTTTAGCGATCTCAATACTTTAAGGTCGCAAGTGAATGGGGCCTTGGCGGACACGCCGTTTGGGCAGTTTCTGGCGCCCGGCGTCGCTGATGGCACGAATGTCGAGATCGTTTTCCGCCCTCAGCACGTTCGCTTGGACTTTGATCGCAACGGCAAAGGGCCGCTCCCAACGGCGACGGATGGCGTCGCGGCCCGAGGCGTGGTCGAGCGTTCGCGGTTTCTGGGCAACGAAAGCCTTGTTGAGTTTCGCATGGATCATGACGGCTCGATCCTGAAAGCGACGGTACCCAACGTCTTTGTGCCCCAGCCGGGACGCGTTATGTGGCTGACGGTCCGCCGGGACCGGTGTTTCGTGTTCCCCGAGTAACGCCTGTAACCACAGATTAGGGCCAAGTGGTGCGTGAAAGCCGCAGATTGCGTGCGCGGGTCGCTTGCCGCCGCGCAGGGGCGGGTCTATCAAGGAAAAAACGCAGGGACGGATGGGGCATATGCGTATTCTTCTGACCAACGATGATGGAATCAACGCCCCGGGGCTTATCGCGCTCGAGGCGATTGCCGCAGAACTTGCAGGGCCGGATGGGGAGGTTTGGGTCGTCGCGCCGGCATTCGAACAATCCGGCGTTGGTCACTGCATCAGCTATACGCATCCGATGATGATGGCCCAGTTGGGTGAACGTCGGTTTGCGGCTGAAGGGTCGCCCGCCGATTGCGTGCTGGCTGGCTTGCACGACGTGATGAAGGATGCGCTGCCGGATTTGGTTTTGTCGGGTGTGAATCGTGGAAACAACTCGGCCGAAAACACGCTGTATTCCGGAACCGTGGGCGGCGCGATGGAAGCTGCCTTACAAGGTATCCCCGCGATCGCGTTGTCGCAGTATTTCGGCCCGCGTAATCTTGGGCTGGACGATCCCTTTGAGACAGCAACCCGGCACGGCGCCGACCTTGTGCGGAAAATTCTGGATGCTACCCCAGCAGAACAGGGCGATTACCGATTGTTTTATAACGTGAATTTCCCTCCGGTTCCTGCGGACGAAGTGTTGGGGACGCGGATCGCGCCGCAGGGGTTCCGCCGGGATACACATTTCTCGGTCGAACCTCACAGCTCTCCTTCGGGGCGGCGCTTTTTGTGGATCAAGGGGGGCTATCAGCACAACCCGACCGCGCCCGGAACGGACGCCGCAGTAAATCTGGCCGGTTATATTTCGGTTACGCCGATGCGCGCGGACCTGACAGCGCATGACACGCTTGAGGCATTGAAGTCGATCGAATGAGCGGACCAAGCGCAGAAACCATTATGCAATTTCTGTTTGCCTTGCGCTCGCGCGGGGTGACGGATGCACGTGTTCTGGCCGCGATGGAGCAGATTGATCGCGGAAAGTTTGTCAAAGGCCTGTTTTCTGAGCGCGCCTATGAAGACACTCCGTTGCCGATTGCCTGTGGTCAAACAATAAGTCAGCCGTCAGTTGTTGGGCTTATGACGCAGGCGCTGGACGTGCGTCCGCGCGATACAGTTCTGGAAATCGGCACGGGGTCCGGATATCAGGCCGCCGTCCTGTCCAAGCTGGCGCGCCGGGTTTACACCGTCGAGCGCCACAAGAGGTTGGTCCGTGAAACGGGGGAACTGTTCCGCGATATGGGGCTGACCAACGTGACAGCGATGCTGTCGGATGGATCCTTTGGTCTGCCGGAACAGGCACCGTTCGACCGCATCATTGTGACGGCGGCTGCGGAAGACCCTCCCGGGCCGCTCTTGGCGCAGCTCAAAATCGGCGGTATCATGGTTTTACCGGTGGGGCAGTCGGATGCGGTTCAGACGTTGATCCGCGTGCGGCGAACCGAGACCGGTCTGGAATATGATGAATTGTTGCCCGTTCGTTTCGTACCTCTGCTAGAGGGGTTGGGAAAAGAAGGGGCGTAAAGGATTACTTTGCAGATGCACCGGAACCCCGGCCAACAGGGGCAGGTGATGAGGACAGCAAAATGAGAGCAGTTTCCAAGTCAGCGATACGACGCTGCGCAACCGGAGCCGCGGCTCTGGCCCTTTTGGCGGGATGTGAAGGTCCGCTCGATTATGATCTGCGCGGGCAGGTCGGCGGGTTTTCGACAACTGACGCGGCGCAATCCGCGACAACAAGCCGACCGGCGCCGGATGCACGCGGCGTGATCACCTATCCGACGTATCAGGTCGCCATAGCGCGCCGTGGTGACACAGTGAGGGACGTGGCCGCACGGGTCGGGTTGCCCGAGGGCGAGCTTGCCACCTTCAACGGCCTCAAGCCGACGGACACCCTGCGTGATGGCGAGGTTGTTGCCCTGCCTCGGGCGGTTGGTGCCGCCAGTACAGTGGATATCGCAACGATCGCCGGAACAGCTATTGACGACGCGCCGACGGATGGGTCTGTTCGAACGTCGACACTGGAGCCTGCGCAACCTGCCGCGGCACCAGTCCCGGCCCCAGCTGGCCCAGAACCGATCCGGCACAAGGTCAAGCGGGGTGAAACAGCCTTTACGATCTCAAGGCTTTACGATGTGCCGGTGGACGCGCTTGCCGATTGGAACGGCTTGGATTCAGACTTTACTGTGCGTGAGGGGCAGTTCCTGCTGATCCCGATCAAAAGCCAGCCTGCGCCGCAACAGGTAAGCCAACCGGCAACCAATGTCACGCAGCCGGGGCAGGGGTCGCCGACGCCCACTCCGCCAAGCGCGACGCAACCTTTGCCGGAAGAAGTGATTGCGCCAGCAAAACCTGCGCCTGATGTTACGGCCGAAGCCCCAACCAACCAGAGCAACTCCCTGTTGGGTCTGCCCGTCACGGGGACGATTATCCGTACCTATAGCAAGGGAAAGAACGAGGGCATTGATATCGCGGCGGCACCGGGAACTGCGGTGAAAGCCGCCGAAGCCGGTACGGTGGCCGCGATCACCGCAGACGCTGATCAGGTGCCGATCATCGTTGTGAAGCACAAGAACGACTTGCTAACCGTTTATGCCAATGTCGAAAACATCGCGGTGAAAAAGGGCGATCGTGTGCGCCGGGGCGAAAAGATTGCTGCATTGCGCGGCGGCGACAATGCTTATGTCCATTTCGAGGTTCGGAAAGGATTCGAGGCCGTCGATCCGGAACCCTACTTGAACTAAAGGGAATGGCCCTGATCGGGCCATACCTCCGGTGGGGATATTTTTAGCCAGATGAAGCGCGGATCACGCTTCGGGGTCGAAGTCGCTTAGTCTTTTGCCGGGCTCGTCGGCAAAGATTTCTGGCAAGGGGTGCACGGATTCGATCAGGTCTACGCGGAAGACACGGAAGCCTGCGCGCAATTCGCACCATGCCGTCAGGGTCCAGACGCGGCCCCAGTAGTCCATATGCAGTGGGCGGATCGTGCGTTCTGTCAATACGCCGTCGATGCGGCGGTAGGACAGGAGGAGCTTTTGGCGCGACTTGATGGCGGATCGGATTGGCGCCATATGCGCCAGCCCGCGCGCGGCATCGGCAAAGGGATAAACGGCGAATTTCCAGGCGTCGGCCTCGGCCACGACCTGTGCCGGTAGCACCGCGTCGATCTTGTCGGCGAGAGTTTCGGCGGCGGCTTTCAGATCCGGGTCGGCGGCTTCGGCCACGATCGCCATGCCGAGGTTCAGCGCTTCTAGCTCGGCTGGGGTCAGGTTCAGGGGGGGCAGGGTGATTTGTTCGCGCACCATGTAGCCTACGCCGCGCTCCCCCTCGACCGGGACGCCCGAGGCGACGAGAGTATCCATGTCGCGGTAGATCGTGCGAACCGACACCTCAAGCCGGTCCGCAACGTCCTGCGCGCGGTGCAGTTTACCGTCGCGCAGAATCTGGATGATGTCGAACAGGCGGTCAGTGCGGCGCATGACACACCGTTTCGACCGCGATCAGGCGGTCATGTTCCATAGCACATTCTCATGGCGCATCTGGATGCTTTCCGGATCGATCGCAGCCATCAGATCCGCGCAAAAGTCCTGCTGCGGGAATTGCGCGGCGGCGTCTTTGGCCGCTTTCATATCCGTCCAGACCACATAGTCGGTCCAGCGGCCATCTTCGCCCTGGCTTAAGTGTCGATGGGTGAAGCCGGGAGCAGACCGGACAAAGCCTTCGGAGGCCCGGCTAAGTTTCACAAACTCTTCCGGCGTGGTGCTATTGGCGAGGCTGAAGGTGACGATTTCTGCAACATGGGTCATTTGAGTCTCCGTTGACCAGGTTTCGATGTCCTCTACCTAGCCAACTACAACTGACATAAACCTGTCAGTTGCAAAAAGCGAGCCTCAAAAAAAGGGTAGGGCGATCAAATTTACTGCACAAATTGCAAGCCCTGACTTTTGCAATCGGGGATCCGGGCGTAGACACGAACTCAGATCACATTCCCGGCGCAGTGCGTCGATGTACAAGGAGATATGACATGCTCAACAATATCGGCCTTCCCGGTCTTCTGCTGATTGCGGTTGTGGTGCTAGTGCTGTTTGGCCGTGGCAAGATCAGCTCGCTCATGGGTGAAGTGGGCAAGGGTATCACTTCGTTCAAAAAGGGCGTCAAAGAAGGCGCGGATGAGTTGGAGCAGGACGCGTCCGAGCTCGCAAAGGACGTCACGCCCGAGACTGACAAAGATAAGGCATAAGACCAGATGTTTGATCTGGGCTGGACCGAGCTTCTGGTCATTGGCATCGTGGCCCTGATCGTTGTGGGGCCAAAGGACCTGCCTGTGCTGTTCCGCAATGTTGGCCGTTGGGTCGGCAAGGCACGTGGTATGGCGCGCGAATTCAGCAGTGCGATGAACGAGGCCGCAGATCAGGCTGGTGTCAATGAAATCAAAAAGGGGCTGAACGCGGCGACCAATCCGGTTGGCACAGCCATGGACGGCGTGAAAGAAGCCGCACAGGAAATGGCCAAGAGCATGGATCCGACCAAGTTCGACCCCGACAGCGAAACCGGCAAACTGGCGGCTGAACGGGCAGAGCAGGCGAAAAAGATTCAGGCCTCGACCGCGCGCGCGGCTGCCGAACGCAAGGCCAAGGAAGCTGCTGAAGCTTTGGCCAAAGCGGAAGAAGCCGAGGCCGCGCTGAATACCGAAAGCAAGACATGACCAAGACCGACGAGATCGAGGACAGCTCGGCCCCATTGATCGAGCATCTGGCGGAGCTTCGCACGCGGCTTATTCACTGCGTCGTAGCGTTTCTGATTGGCATGATCATCTGTTTTACGGTGGCCACGCCGCTTTTTAACTTCCTGACGCGCCCGTTATGCGATGTTCTGGCCGAACGCGGGCAGGATTGCGGACTAATCTTCATTTCGCCGCAGGAAGGTTTCTTTGTGGCCATCAAGGTCTCGCTGCTTGGCGGGTTCATTCTGGCGTTCCCCTATATCGGGATGCAGATGTGGCGGTTCGTTGCTCCGGGGTTGTATAAATCCGAAAAGAACGCGTTCCTGCCGTTCATGCTGGCCTCGCCCTTCATGTTCCTGCTGGGTGCAAGTTTTGCCTTCTACGTCGTTACGCCGTTGGCCTATGACTTCTTCCTTGGGTTCCAGCAATTCGGGGCCGAAGGTGAGGTGGTGACCGAAGGTGCAACTGCCGCCCCGCTGAGCGTGGTCTTCCAGGGCTCGGCGCAGGAATACCTGAACCTGACGATCAAGTTCATCGTGGCCTTTGGCCTGTGCTTTCAACTGCCGGTTCTGCTGACCCTGATGGGGAAGGCGGGGCTGGTGACGGCCGAAGGCCTGGGATCAGTCCGCAAATACGCCGTGGTCGCCATTCTGGTGCTGGCCGCGCTGGTGACTCCACCGGACGTGATCACTCAGGTCATTTTGTTTGTGGTGGTCTACGGGCTGTATGAAATCTCGATCTTCCTCGTCGCCCGCGTCGAGAAAAAGCGCGAGGAACAGCTGCGCGCCGATGGCTATTACGATGATGATGAAGAAGAGGCGGATGCCGAGATTATTCGCGACGAAGACGGTAAATAACCGCTCTTTGAACTGAAAATCGGGCGCGCCACCGCTAGGCGCGCCTTTTTCTTTTCTGGACCTTGTTGCGCAAGCCGGAACATGGTTTGAAACCGCGACGACAAGACCGGAGGCCCCGATGGACAACCAAGCCCTGAACCGCATTGCTGACGCTCTGGAACGGATGGCCCCTGCACCCTTGGCCGCACCTGATTTCAGTGCGGCCCCGGCATTTGTCTGGCACGTGGACCCCGACCGGCTTGAGCCGGTGACCAAGGTCAACCGGGTTGATCTGGACCTACTGGTTGGGATCAACCGGTCCCGAGACACGTTGCTGGATAATACCCGCCGCTTTGCATCCGGTTTCAAAGCCAACAACGCGCTTTTGTGGGGAGCGCGCGGGATGGGAAAATCCAGCCTTGTCAAAGCGGTCCACGGCACCTTGCAATCGGACCACCCCAACCTGAAACTGGTGGAACTCCAGCGCGAGGATATGGGCTCGGTCGCGCGCCTGCTGAACCATTTGCGCGCCGCGCCGTACCGGTTCATCCTGTTCTGTGACGATCTCTCGTTCAGCCATGATGACCAGCATTACAAATCGCTCAAGGCCGTGTTGGATGGCGGCATCGAAGGCCGCCCGGAAAACGTTGTTTTCTATGCTACTTCGAACCGCCGCCACCTGATGCCAAGGGACATGATCGAAAACGAACGCTCCAGCGCCATCAACCCGTCCGAGGCGGTCGAGGAAAAGGTCTCGCTGTCCGATCGCTTCGGGTTGTGGTTGGGCTTCCACCCCTGCGATCAAGATGAATACCTTGCGATGATCGATCGCTATTGCGCCGCCTACGGAGTCACGGTCGACGCTGACACTCTGCGCGCCGAAGCGATCGAATGGCAGGCCACCCGTGGCGCGCGCTCGGGCCGCGTCGCGTGGCAATTCTTCGTCGATCTGGCTGGGCGCAGCGGCACCCAAATAGGCTGATCCGCCCGCTTCATCTGGCTAAAAATATCCCCGCCGGAGGCATGGCCCGAAAGGGCCATTCCTAGAGCAGGGCCAATATCCGCGCGGCTTCGTCTGTCGTGGGTGTTAGCGCGGCGCGATCCTCACCGGGGTGGAACCTGGCGCGTACAGCCGTTGGCATAGGCGCAGGCTCAATGATCGAAACGCGCGGACCGGTGCGTTCGGTCTCTGCCGCCCAACTCCGCGCCAACGCGATCTGGGCTGCTTTGGTCGCACCATAAATACCATAGAATTTTTGGCCCGCCTTTGGATCGTCGAAAAACACGGCATGTCCAGTTTCACCCAACAAAGGGGCCACGTATGGGATAAGAACGGACGTTGCCGTCGCGTTGATGCTTGCGGCCTTTGCCCACTCTTTGGGATCTACAAAATGAACGGGCGTCAGCGCCGAGGTGTGGATAGCAGTATGCGCCCACAAATCCACCTTGCCCCAACGGTCATGGATGCTGCGGCACAGGGTGGCCATTGCGTTTGGATCGGCGATATCCATGGGGGCCAGCGTCGCTGAGCCACCTTTGGCCTGAATGCGGTCGTCCAGTTCTTCCAACCCGCCGGTCGTGCGGGCGACGGCAACAATGTGATACTCCGGCGCGAGGGCCTCGGCCAAAGCAGCACCCAGGCCGCGCGAGGCCCCGGTGATAAGGGCGATTTTGGTCTGATCGGTCATGGATGCGGTTTGGACCCCTGGGCGCAAAGCGTCAAGACAGGATTAGCTGCCGGGGATGGCGATCCGCTTGGTTTGGCCGCTTTGTCGCAGCATCACTCCGTCGTCATCAATGGCGACCACGGTGCCCGAGGCAATGCGGCTACCCGGTTTGACCTCTTTCACGCGGCCCGATGACAAGCGCACCAAAGCACGCATATCGGTTTTGGAGCCAAAAATTCCAAGTAAGGAAACTGAGTTCTTTTTTAACGCGCCCTTCTGCGTGGCAGCGCTTTTGACGGTGGCGTTTGACATGAACTGCGGCCGGGGCGCATGGCCCCAACCCCTTGTGTTGAGTGGTTGGTGACAGGGGGGCTATCAAAGGCGCGGCCGGAACAAAAGGTGCGGTTGGCAGGCCGTTCCGCCACATACTATACCGACCCAGCGAACCCATTGCGAATGCGCCTCCTTCGCCAGAGGGTTGTGCGCGGAAATCAACCAATCGTTCCCTCTCTGGGCATGAAAAATGGCCCGATCGCCTAAGCAACGCGGGCCATTGTCACAACTGATTCGCGATGTAGCTCTTAGCCAGAGGCTAGCTTGGCCGCGTTCCACGACCCGCCCGGTATCTGCATGTCCTCGCGCTTTTTGCTGACCCGAGTGCTGTTTTCCAGCGTGTCTAAATAGTCTTCGCTGACGCTGCCGGTGATGTACTTGCCGTCAAAGCATGAACAGTCAAAGGCCTCGATCTCGGGGTTGCCTTCCTTGGCCGCCCAGATCAGGTCGTCGAGGTGCTGATAGAACAAAGCGTCTGCACCCAACTCCTGCCGAATTTCCTCGATCTCTTTACCGTTGGCGATCAATTCATGCTTGGTGGGCATGTCGATCCCATAGACGTTGGGGTACTTCACCGGAGGCGAGGCGCTGGCGATATAGACCTTTTTTGCACCGGCCTCACGGCACATTTGGACGATCTTTTTGATCGTGTTGCCGCGCACGATGGAATCGTCGATCAGCAGCACGTTATGCCCATCGAACTCCAGCGGAACCGCATTCAGCTTGCGGCGCACGGATTTCTGACGCTCTTCCTGACCGGGCATGATAAAGGTACGCCCGACATAGCGGTTCTTCACCAAACCTTCGCGATAGGGAATACCAGTAATCTTGGCAGCCTCAAGTGCGACGGGGCGGGCGCTGTCGGGAACCGGGATGATCCGGTCGATCTCAAGCCCTGAATCCTGAATTTGTTTGGCCAGAGTCTGCCCCATGCGCATCTGGGTCTTGTAAACGGATACGCCATCCAGCAACGAATCCGGACGTGCAAGATACACATATTCAAAGATACAGGGTGTCAGCTTGCCTTCGACGGCCTGGAACTCGTGTTTGTTTCCGTCAAGGTCGATTAGGATCGCTTCGCCCGGACGCAGGTCACGCAATTTGCTGAACCCGTTGATCCCAAAAGCAACATCTTCCGAGGCAAAGGCATAGTCATCTCCTTTGCCGCCTTCCTCGCGGATCGCAACGGACAGCGGGCGGATGCCATGCGGGTCACGAAACGCCAACATGCCGACCCCAGCGATCAGGCAAATGACGGAATAGGCACCCTGAACACGTTCCATCGTCATCTTCACACCGGCGAAGATGTTGCGGATCGGATCGGCATTGCCGTTGACTTTGATCGCATCGGCCACTTTGTCGGCCAAAACGTTCAGCAAAATCTCGGAATCTGATGTCGTGCGCAGGTGGCGGCTGTATTTGCCCGTTACCTTTGCACGCTGTTGGGCGGTATTGGTGATGTTGCCGTTGTGGACCAGATAGATGCCGTAGGGGGCGTTCACGAAGAATGGCTGCGCCTCAGACGCGCTGAGCGACCCGGCGGTCGGATAGCGGACGTGGCCAATCCCGACCTTGCCCAGCAGGGTTTCCGCGTCCTTGGCGTTGAACACGTCCTTGACCAAACCGTTGGCCTTTTTCTCGCGAAAGAACTCTCCGGTATAGGTGACGATCCCCGAGGCATCCTGACCCCGGTGCTGCAACATCAGCAGCCCGTCATAGATTTCCGCAAACACATCATGCGTTCTGCTTGCGATCCCCAAAATCCCACACATGTACGGGCTCCAATTTCTATGACGTTTTGACGTGCGACGCGGTTTGGAACGGGCGCATGGGAGTATCTATGCTTTGTACTGCCCGTCTAAACTTAGGGGCAGACGCGCCTGCGTCACGAAGGGTTGGCGCGAAGAAAAACAGATACAGCAAGATCGGTGGCTCCGATTCCATGTCAGTTCGGCTCTCACATAATGCCTTACGGTGCCGGTGTCATCAAAGGATCACATTTGCGATTTGACGCAGGTGGATTTTGTCACAATGAGCATCAAAAGGTGACGTTCGGTGCGGCTTATGCTGTCAATTCCGCAAGAATGATTGTCTGATATAGAAAAATATCGGGCAGGGTTTTGAAAAATGTGGCAGCACAAACAAGGACAAAAAAAGGAAGAGCCGTCCAAGCGGCGATGCCATCGTTGTCGTGGAATGGGCCGTGCTCCGTGCCCGATTTGCAATGGGGCGGGCGAGGTCGTCAAAAGCCGCGATGTCTATGGAAAACCTATATACAGCAACTGTACCGGCTGTTTCGGCCTGAAGAACGTCCGCTGTACGGTGTGCGCGGGTGAAGGCTTTACCTGAAGCAAAGTCTCACGGCCAAAGAAAAAGCCCGGTCTGAGCCGGGCTTTTTTGTTATTCGTTCGTTGTTGGTGTCGTCGTTTCTTCGGTCGGAGTAGAGCTTTCGGTGGGGGCTGACCCCTCTGTGCAGCTTGCGACCAGTTCTTCGTATTGCTGGGTGACCCAACCCAAAGCGGCCTCGGGGTTTTGCTCTTCGATCTTTTCCCCGAATTGTTCGAAAACTTTCGCCGAACGGCTTTCGTCCACGATGGTATAGGACTGGCCGGTCATGACCGTGTCGTAGACGAAGAACGCGATGGCGACCAACAAGATGCCGCGCGCGATACCGAAAAAGAACCCAAGCGCCTGATCCAGTCCACCCAGCGCCGAGCGTTGCACGACCGAGGAAAACAGGGGTGCAAATATGCTGACCACGATCAAGGCCACTGCAAATACGGCTGCGAACCCGGTTATCACCGACAATTCGCAACTGTCGCGCAGGAAATCACCAACGACGGGGATCTCTTTGATCAGCGGCACAGCTTGGGGTGCGAAAATAAAGGCAAGCACGGCGGCTGCGACCCAACCCGCAATCGCCAGAATCTCTCTCAAAAGGCCGCGGGAATAGGCCAATAGGCCCGACACCACGACGATCAGGGCAACCACCCCGTCAATAATTGTAAAACCTTCCATGGCCCTCGCCTGTATTTTTTTTAGCCTCTCAAGGCGTTACCTTAACCTGCTCCGAAGGTTTCGCCAACAAACCCCACCAAATCAGAGGGTCGGGTGAGTGTCAGACCTGCCACACTACCAGTTTTGCCACCTGCCGGAGCTATGGCTGATGTGAAACCAAGTTTCTGGGCTTCTTTCAACCTATTTTCAGTTTGAGAGGCTGGCCTAAGTGCCCCGGATAACGAGATTTCCCCGAAGACGACCGTGTCTGCGGGCAGGGCCGTGTCTTCGCGTGCGCTGAGCAATGCGGCTGCAACCGCAAGGTCGGCAGCGGGTTCGCTGACTTTCAGGCCACCGGCCACGTTGAGGTAAACGTCAAGCCCGGTGAAGGGCACACCGCACCGTGCCTCTAGCACGGCCAGGATCATGGCCAGTCGCCCGCTGTCCCAACCCACGACCGTGCGGCGGGGCTGAGAGTGTGGGGAAGGTGCGACAAGTGCTTGTAATTCAACCAAAACAGGGCGCGTACCTTCGATCCCAGCGAATACTGCCGAACCGGGGCTGGGAGCGCCACGTTCGGACAGGAACAGGGCCGAAGGGTTCGTGACCTGAGCCAGACCTTTGCCCGTCATTTCAAACACGCCGATCTCATCTGCAGGGCCGAAACGGTTCTTGACTGCGCGCAGGATACGGAACTGATGACCGCGTTCGCCCTCAAAATACAGCACTGTATCGACCATATGCTCGACGACCCGGGGGCCTGCGATTTGACCCTCTTTCGTGACATGGCCGACCATGATGATCGAAATCCCGTGTCGTTTCGCAAACGTGGTCAATTCATGCGCAGCGGCCCTTACTTGTGAAACCGAGCCGGGGGCGCTGTCGACATTGTCGGCCCACATGGTCTGAATCGAGTCGATAATGGCAAGGCCGGGCTTTTCCGTCTCAAGCGTGGTCAGGATGTTGCGCAAGTTGGTTTCCGCCGCCAGTTGCACTGGTGCGTCTTCTAGCCCAAGGCGACGCGCGCGCATCCGCACCTGCGCGCTGGCTTCTTCGCCGGACACATAAATGGTCTTGACGCCAGCACGCGAGAACCGGGCGGCAGCCTGCAGCAGCAAAGTGGACTTGCCGATTCCGGGGTCACCGCCCACCAGCAAGGCCGAGGCCGGAACAAGGCCGCCACCCAGAACACGGTCCAGTTCATCAACCCCGCACAGCGTGCGGGGCGGGGGAGTTTCCTCGGTCGACAGGTCCGTGAGTGCGATGGGCTGGCCACGTTTGCCGCCGAGGGATTTTTTTGCAGGGCCAGCCGAAAGGGGTACATCCTGCGCAATCGTGTTCCATTCGCCGCAACTGTCGCATCGCCCGGACCAACGGGAATGGGTAGCACCACAGGCCGAACAAGAAAAAGAAGTCGTCTTCACCATGCCGTCCTTGGTGCCCGAGGACGGTCGGTTCTTCAAGCCCTTATGGGCTTTCCTCTCCGACGGTGGCGGGCTGCGTCCTCAGACCCGACGGGTCATCGTCGACAGCAGGCGCTGACGCGCCTATTCCGCCGCGCGTGGTGGTGACATTGCAATTACGCTGGATGCCGAAGTTTCACGATCTTCGGCCGGCGTCTGTAACTGGGCTGACAGCTCTGGCAGAAGTTCGAACAACTCATCGCGCAGCCGAGCAAGCTGAGACTTGGCAATGGATTCTTCGATCTCGATATCGCGTGTCCACTGTCGCAGTTCCTGCTGAATGGTCTGGGCGTCGCCGATCCGCTGCTGGAATTGTTCGATCTCTTCCTGTCGCTGTTGCAGGAACATACGCGCGCGGGAAACTTTGGCATCGCCATAGGTTTCAGCCAGCTCGTGACTGATTTGGCTCATCTGCGCGGCCAGTTCCAGGATTTCCGGCTCAAGCGATTGCAGGTCTGGATGGTGGCGCAGAAACGCCATCCGTTCCTTGACCGCATCGAATTCCGAGGACAGTAGAAAGGTATCCCCACGATCAGCCGCATGCGCCAACTGGTACGCGTAAGAGATGTCCTGCATGTTCAGCGAGAACTTCCGATGGGCGTTTTCCAGCGCCATCATTCGCGCATTTGCCGGCAGATAGAACGCCAGCATGAGAATCAGTGCTGTCAGTGCTATCTGTATGAACATACCCGCATCAACATAGGTTCCCGTGCCGAAACCGGCTTGCATGGACAACCATGGCAGCACGCCGAAAGCAGAAAGTATTGTCGTTGAAACAGAGAACAGTGCCGCAGCACAAATCAGCAAAAAAGTAAGTCTTAAAAACGCATTCTGAAATTGCAAAGTCATATTATGGAGGGCGGTCATGATAGACGAACTCCTTCTCAAACCGGTACAAACCAGGCCAGAGCGGGATGCAATTAACACACGCAGATTGATCCGCTGCGGACCTGAAACTACTAATTGTTGCTGCTCGAAATATTAAGATGATACCCAGATGAAGGTTTTCAATCAATTAGGTCTGAGGTTTTCGTGAACTGGATGTCATTTCCGTAATGTATCCCAGCGCGATCGAGGCCAGAATGCAGGCTGTAAACAGGTACAATCCCCATGCGGTTTCGATCGTGGCATAGGAAATGCCCTTGGCCAGCGTGATGTACAGCGCGATCAGAAAGATGTCGGCCATCGCCAACTTGCCCATGATGTTGAGCGCGGGTTGAACGCGGGCATCCAGCAGGTCCCACTGCACCAGAGCCGTTCCAATTGTCTTGATGTAGGGCGCGAACAGGGCAAAGACGGTGACGATCAGCGCCAGGAAGATATCGGATTTCCACAGGGATTGCAGGCCGGTGATGACGCTGATCTCACTGAGGCCGAAGATTGGCAACAGCCCCGCGCGCATCAGCGGGGCGAACCACGCGATAGGGTAGAGGATCAGTAGCGAGAGGGTGGCGAGGCGGAGGGTCATTGGCAATCCCGAATAATCCGTATGAATACCTATGAGGCTGCATGAAGGGCTGCAAGTATTTGTTGTCGCAGACAAAGCTTTGGTTCAGGTGTATTTTGACTGGGGTGTTCTTGTGTGGGTTGAAGTGGTTGATCCAGTCATAAAAATACCGAATGGCCCTTCTGCGTTCAGCAAGGGTATTTCTAGTGCCGTAACAGGCGGTGCAAATTCTTTGGTTTCGAAAGGAAGCACCGCTGCAGACAGATTGCCGTTTGATCGCGAACAGCTTCTTGGAGTTCTGCATTTTCGGTTGCACGAAACGGACCGTGCCAGACGCAGAGCAAGTTGGTTCGGAGGGCGAATTTACAACAGGCTCTCCGGCGAAGATCCGGACTATTTCCCGGTTTCAGGAGCTCATTTGATGCAAGCATTGGGTGTTGTCCGAATTCAGGCGCCGGAATTTGTCGTCGCTGGCAGACAATATTTGTTGCGATATGACTATGCCAAACGTGCCTCTGACAAATTGGAGCGTGAACAGCAGGCAAATGTGAGTTAGCGCACCGCCTCAATCGGACCCTCAGCGCTGCCACTAATAAACTGCTCCACATAAGGATCGCCCGAGGCATCCATCTGGCTGACCGGGCCGGTCCACTGGATCACCCCTCCGTGCAGCATGGCGACGTTGTCGGCAATCGCGCGGACCGAACTCATGTCGTGGGTAATGGTCATCGCGGTGGCGCCCATCTCGGTCACGATTTCGCGGATTAGGTCGTTGATGACGCCGGACATGATCGGGTCCAGACCGGTTGTGGGCTCGTCAAAGAAAATGATCTCGGGCTCGGCGGCGATGGCACGGGCGAGGCCCACGCGTTTCTGCATCCCGCCCGACAGTTCAGACGGAAAGCGGTCTGCCACATCGGATTTCAGACCAACCCGCCGCAGTTTCTCGATCGCAATCTCGCGCGCATATTCCGGGGGGCGCTTTAACGGGCCACGCAGCAGGCGGAAGGCAACGTTTTGCCAGACGGGGAGCGAGTCAAACAACGCCGCCCCTTGAAACAACATCCCGAACCGCGCCAGAAACGCATCCCGGTCGCCCTTGGTGGCGTCTTTGCCGTCAACATAGATCATGCCACTGTCGGGTTTGATCAGGCCAAGAATACATTTCAGTGCAACGGACTTTCCGGTGCCCGACCCGCCGATGATGACCATCGAGGTGCCCTTGGGGATATCAAGGCTCATGCCGCGCAGAACCTGATTGGAGCCAAAGGCTTTGTGTACATTTTCCATCCTGATCATACCGAGAAGAACACCCCTGTCAGAATGAAGTTTGCGGCCAGAATCATGATTGCAGCAGATTCGACCGAGGACTTGGTCGCCCGACCGACGCCTTGCGCGCCGCGTCCCGAATTCATGCCGTAGTAGCAGCCCATGATCGCCGCGATCAGGCCAAAAGCCGCCCCTTTGACCAGCGACGAGACAATGTCGCGTGTTTCAAGGAAATTGACCGTGTTTTGCAGATAGGTCGCTGCGTTGAAGCCCAGATTCTCGGTCGCGACGACATACCCTCCGGCGATGCCGATGATATCCCCGATGCCTACCAGCAGGGGCACGGTAATTAGCGCGGCCAGAACGCGGGGCGCTGTTAGGTATTTCATCGGGTGGGTCGACAGCGTAACCAGCGCGTCGATCTGTTCGGTCACCTTCATGGTCGCAATCTCAGCCGCGATGGACGAGGTAACACGGGCGGCGATCATCAGGCCGACCAGAACCGGACCAAGCTCGCGCACCATGCCAATGGCAACGATCTGCGGTACCACGGCCTCGGCGTTGAAACGCGCACCGCCTGCATAGATTTGCAGCGCTAGCGCACCGCCGGTAAAGATGGCGGTCAATCCGACAACGGGCAAAGACAGCCATCCGATATTCATCAGCGCAACGGCAAATTCGCGTGGGTAATAAGGCGGCCTGAAGATGTGTGAGATGGCGTCAATGGAAAACAAGGCCACCTTGCCAAAGGTCGCAAGCAGGGTCAGCACTGCGCGACCAAGACCGCCCAGCAAGTCCAGCGCACTCATTCCACGTAGCCTCGGGAATATCGCGCGCCTAGCGATGTGAGGATTTCATATCCAATGGTGCCAGCGGCCTCGGCCAGATCATCGACAGTCTGGTGACCGTTCAGGATACGCATACGCTCGGGGTCATTGGGCAAATCGGTGACATCGACGGTAATCAGGTCCATCGAAATGCGTCCAACGACTGGGCAGGGCTGACCACCGGCGAACGCGTCGATCCCGCCGCCAATCGCCCTGTGCAACCCATCCGCGTATCCCGCCGCGACAGTTGCAATGCGCGACGGCCGCCGGGCCGTCCAACTGTTGCCATAGCCAACCGTTTCTCCGACCGCCAGTTGGCGGACCTGAATGACAGGCAAGTCTACGGTCACCACCGGTTTTGCGTCAGCGAACGGCATTCCACCGTACAAACCGATCCCTGGGCGGCAAAAGTCGAAATGGAATTCGGGGCCAAGCAGCGTTCCCCCAGTGGCCGCCAGTGAACGCGGCGCGGAAATTCCATCGGTCATCTCGCGGAAGGTTCGCAACTGCTGTTGGTTCATGGGGTGGTCAGGTTCGTCCGAGCACGCCAAATGCGACATCACAACAAGCGGTTTCAGCGGTTCGATCCTGGGGCGCAGTTCCGCCCAGTCCGCAGGCTCTAGGCCCAGACGGTTCATGCCGCTGTCCAGTTGAACCCCGAACGCCTGATCGGGCAGGGCCTCGACATGGCGTAGGAACTGCTCGGGTGAATTGATTAAAGGTGTCAGGTCATGGTCGCGCAACAGATCTGTGTCGCCTTCCATATGGCCCGAGAACACGCCGATCATTGGCATAGGCCCGACGGCCTGACGGACGGCGGCCCCTTCTTCCGCGGCCGCCACAAAGAACTTGCGCACGCCTTCTTCGGCCAGCGTTGCCGAAACGGGCTCGGCCCCAAGGCCATAAGCGTCGGCCTTGACCACGGCGCCGGTCTCGACATTGGTTTTCGCGTCGAGCGCCTGCCAGTTGCTGGCCAGCGCATGAAGGTTGATCGTCAAACGTGCGGTACTCATGGCTCTGTTCATGACATTGGATCGCGGCAGGTCAAGGGGGTACGGGCCGATTATTGCCTCGATTGACGGGAACTTGGGCGGCATGCGGCCTGTATTTCGAAACGGGCGCGCCAAATTGCCGGTCGAGTTTTCGTTTTTACGGGTGCCCTATTGTGTTTAACTTGTGATCAACAGCGGTCAGCCAGGGGAATCGTTCACTTGGGCTGTGACGGCGGGAAAAGGGCGAACATGATTGAACTTACGTCGGGATACGCCGGTTTTGAGGCGCAGATACCATCGTTTTATGGGGACGTTTTCACAGCCTCCGAAGGAGTGGCCGAAGGTCAGGCTTTGACGTCGTTGGTGCAGGATTTGATGGGAACATCCGAAGACGACGATCTGCGCTGCTATCTGGCAAGCGAAGGTGAAGAGCTTTTGGGGTGCATCCTCTTTTCGCGCTTGTTTTACGATGAAGACCCGCGCAACGTCGTTTTGATGTCGCCGGTCGCCGTTAAAACCGATCGCCAGAAAGCAGGGATTGGGCAAAGGCTGATCCGTTTCGCGCTGGACGACCTGAAGGGGCAAGGCGTTGATTTCGCGATAACTTACGGTGATCCTGCCTACTACGGAAAGACAGGGTTCAAACCGATGGCGCAGGATTTCGCCCGTCCACCGCAGACGCTAAGTCAGCCGCACGGATGGATTGGCCAGTCGTTGGCTGAGGGCGACGCGGCCCCTTTCTCTGGTCCGTCGCGCTGCGTTCCCGCGTTTGACAAGCCTGAATTGTGGTAGGTCAGTAGCCTTCGATCTGGCCGTCCTGCTGCCAGGGTTTGACCAGATTGCCGAAGCGGGTGAATTGCGCCTCGAACGACAGTTCGACCGTGCCAATGGGACCATGTCGCTGCTTGCCGACAATGACTTCGGCCTTGCCGTGCAGGCGTTCCATCGCCTGTTTCCACTCTTCCATCTTTTCCAGCTCATGATCGCCGGGCTTTTCGCGTTCCTTATAATATTCCTCGCGGAACACGAACATCACCACGTCGGCATCCTGTTCGATCGAGCCTGATTCCCGCAGGTCTGACAGTTGCGGGCGCTTGTCGTCTCGGCTTTCGACCTGACGGGAAAGCTGCGACAGAGCGATGACCGGGATGTTCAGTTCCTTGGCGATGGCCTTCATGCCCATCGAAATCTCGGCAATTTCGTTCACCCGATTGTCGGACATACCCCGGCAGAGTTGCAAATAGTCGATCACCAGCAGGTCCAGCCCATGTGTCCGCTTCAACCGCCGCGCGCGGGCGGCAAGTTGTGAGATCGGCAGGGCCGGGGTGTCGTCGATGAACAACGGGCAGGCTTCCAACTCCTTCGCGGCATCCACGAAACGGCGGAATTCGGATTCCGTCATGTCACCCTGACGGATTTTGTGGCTTGAGATTTCGGACGCTTCGGCCAGAACCCGGCCCGCCAACTGCTCGGCGCTCATTTCCAGTGAAAAGAACCCGACCACGCCGCCGTCAACCGCTCCTTCGGACCCATCCGATTTGGTGCCGCGCTTGTATGCTTTGGCCACGTTGAACGCCACGTTGGTCGCAAGCGAGGTTTTCCCCATCGACGGACGCCCGGCCAGAATGATCAGGTCCGAGGGGTGCAGGCCCCCAAGCTGTTTGTCCAAGTCGGCCAGACCGGTGGATATCCCCGCCATGCCACCGCCGCGCTGGTACGCTTCGTTGGTGACGTTGACGGCTTCTGTGACCGCCTTGAGGAAGGATTGAAATCCCTGTTCGGTCTGGCCCTGCTCGGATAACTGATAAAGCTGTTGCTCGGCCTCGACGATTTGTTCTTTTGGTTCGCTTGATACATCGACCCGCGCCGCCTTGTCCGAAATGTCCCGACCCAGTCGGATCAACTCGCGCCGAATTGCCAGGTCATAGATCATCTGGGCATAATCATGCACGGCAAACGCACTGATCGAAGCGCCCGCCAGTTTGACCAGATAGGCGGGGCCGCCCAATTCCTTCAGGCCCTCATCCTCGGCCATGAAGGATTTCAGCGTGACGGGTGAGGCCAGCGCATTCTTGGCGATGCGGTTGGCGGCGACTTCATAGATGCGGGCGTGGACCGGGTCATAGAAATGCTCGGCCCCGATGATCGAGGCTACCCGGTCATACAGATCATTATTCGTCAGGATCGCGCCCAGAAGCTGCTGCTCGGCCTCGATGGAGTGCGGCATAGTTTCGGCATTCTGAATCTGCGCCGCTGCCTGCTCGATGCTGCTAATCTCGTTCATTTTGTCCCCGCTGCCCGTGCGACAGTTCTAATCAATCCGGCGCCCGTTGGGCCATCTGTAAATCTCTGAAGATAAGTTGCGTATAACTCAGCTTCAGCTTGGGATAAGTTTGGACAACTTTGCCAAAGAACGCTGCGCCGCGCAACATTTAGTGCGCCATCCAGCCGGCGACACTAGATGCAAGCGTCTGGGGGCGATTCTACGCCGAGTTACCCCCAGCTTATGCACAGGTGGATTATCAGCTTTTGTGGGTTTCCTGCCATCCACGCGGATCATTCAGGAAGGCTTCGACCCCATCAAGTGTCTCTGCATCAAAGGCTTTCTGCGCCTTTGCTTCGGCCAGAACATCCCACCAGGTGCACAGGTGATGCAGCTTCACGCCGTGGTCGCCCAGGGTTTTTTCGGTCTCGGGGAAGATCCCATAGTAGAAGATCACCGCCGTATGGCCGCAGATGGCACCCGTATCGCGGATCGCGTCGACGAATGACAGCTTGGAACCGCCATCGGTGGTCAGGTCTTCGACCAGCAAGACCCGCTCACCCTCGGACATTGCGCCCTCAATCCTGGCATTGCGGCCATAGCCTTTGGGTTTTTTGCGTACATAGGTCATCGGCAGGGCCATGCGTTCGGCCACCATGGCGGCAAACGGGATGCCAGCGGTTTCTCCACCCGCGATGTTGTCGAACGCTTCGAACCCCGCGTCGCGCATCACGGTGACGGTCAGGAAATCCATCAGAGTCGAGCGGATGCGCGGATATGAAATCAGCTTGCGGCAGTCGATATAGGTTGGGCTAGGCAGGCCCGAAGCGAGCGTGAACGGCTCACGCGAATTGAAGTGGACGGCTTTGATCTCCAGCAGCATCCGCGCGGTCAGGCGGGCGATTTCGGTGCTGTCGGGGTACGAGCTGGGGATCATGGTGCAAACCTCTGGGCTGAAAACACGTTGCGGGCTGATAGCGCGCCCCGCCACCCAGAGTCGAGAGGGCGGGCAAAAGAAAAGCGGACCCCGCAGATGCGAGGCCCGCCATGGCCCAAAAGGGCCCGAGCGCCAAGGTGGGCTTAGCTGCTCATGTCATAGGCCCGCTCACCGTGTACCGACAGGTCGAGGCCGTTTGTCTCGGTCTCGGCGTCTACGCGAAGCGGGGTGATCAGTGCAACCACCTTGATCAACACAAATGTGACAACTGCCGTAAAGGCACCCACGATAACCAACCCGCCCAACTGTGCGGTCCAAGCGCCAAGGCCGAACACCGCGATCATGATCGTGCCGAAAATGCCTCCGACACCATGCACGGCAAAGACATCCAGCGTGTCGTCGATTTTCAGCACGTTGCGGATGACATTGACGGCCTCTTGGCACAACACACCTGCGACAGCACCGATGATCAGCGCCTGCACCGGATCGACATAGCCCGAAGCCGGGGTGATTGACGCCAGACCCGCAATCGTGCCGGTCACCAGACCAACCATCGAGGCTTTGCCGTACTTGATCCGCTCGTACAGCGCCCATGTCAGCGAGGCGGTTGCGGCCGAGATATGTGTCACGGTCATCGCCATCGCGGCACCGCCGTCAGCGGCCAGTTGCGACCCGCCGTTGAAGCCGAACCAGCCGACCCACAGCATCGCGGCACCAATCATCACGAATCCGGGGTTGTGCGGCGGCGTCGTGCGGTTAAGGCGGGGACCAAGCACCACGGCAATGATCAACGCGGCCAGACCTGCGGTTTCATGCACCACAATTCCGCCTGCAAAGTCGCGCACGCCGACCTCACCCAGAATACCGCCATCGGTCAGCATGCCTCCGCCCCAGATCCAATGCACCACCGGCGCATAGCACAGCAGCATCCACAGGCCCGAGAAGGTCAGCACGAAGCCAAAACCAACGCGTTCCACATAGGCACCCACGATCAGCGCGGGCGTGATGATGGCAAATGTCATCTGGAACGCGAAGAAAAGAACCTCGGGCAGATTGCCTGAAAGGCTGTCTGCATCGACGCCGTTCAGAAAGGCTTTGCCCAGACCGCCCCACAGGCCCGACCCGCCGTCGCCGAACGCAATCGAGTAGCCCGCGACCAGCCACAGAATGCTCATCAGGCATGCGATCGAGAAACAGTGCATGAAAACGCTCAGCACGTTACGGGCACGCACAAGGCCGCCATAGAACAGGGCCAGGCCCGGAAGTGTCATGAAAAGGACCAGTGCGGTTGCAACTATGATCCAGGCGGTATCGGCTCCATTCATTGGCCGCTCTCCTCATCAGCATGTGTGGCGGGGCTTGAAGCGGAGGGAGAGCGTGGAAAAAAGAGGCAATGATCGAAAAACCCGCCTATTTTGGGGGCTTTTTGTGAAGTGATGGTTAAATGCGCATCAATTCTGGCAAAATGCCTTATTTTTGGGCGAGTGTGAAAAGCCCAGTTGAAAGCAAGTTCAACGCGTGATCGCGCGCGGCAACGCGAACCTTGTCACGGCCGAGCGCGCCGAATTCGATGGTTTCAACATGCGTTGGCATCCCGCTGGCAGCTAGTCCGAAGCACACGCGCCCTTCGGGTTTGAACTCGGACCCGCCGGGGCCTGCGATACCGGTAATGGACACGGCCAATTGCGCCTCTGAATGCTCTAACGCTCCTTCGGCCATCTCGCGGGCGACCTGTTCCGAGACTGCGCCATGGGCGTCCAGCGTCCCGGCGTTAACACCCAGCATCTGTTGCTTGGCGGTGTTGGTGTACGTGACGAAACCGCGGTCAACCACCGCCGAGCTTCCAGGAATGTCGGTCAGCGCTGCGGCCACCATGCCCCCTGTGCAACTTTCGGCGGTGGCGATCATCACCCCTTGCACCTTGGCGCGGTCAAGCAGGTCAGTCAGGTTCATAGCCCAAGAACTCCATGTGCAAGCCCTGCCAGCAGTATCACACCAATGGCGGCGAATACCCCGGCGATCACATCGTCCAGCATAACGCCCATCGCATCCCCCTTGCGGTCGGCCCAACCAACCGGACCGGGCTTGGTGATGTCGAACAGCCGGAATAGCAGGAAACCGGCAATCCAACCGGGCCAGAGTGCGGTGATGTCGATCCCATGCGCCCATGAGGGGTAGGAAACCGCCCAAAGCGCGATGAACTGGCCCGCGACCTCATCTATAACGATCTCGGACGGATCGTGATCCTCTTGCCCTGCAGTCATCACGCGGGTCGCCCAAAGGCCACCCAGGAACGCTGCCAGCGTGGCGATCACCAGCAGGGGAAAGCCGCCCAGCGTATGCAGCAGCCACGCAAGGGGCAGGGCGACCAGCGATCCCCATGTGCCCGGCGCAGGGCGCAGATAACCCACACCGCAGACCGTTCCGATCAGGCGCGCGGCGGTCATGACTTCACCAGACAGGCGGTGGCAAGCGAGGCGATCCCCTCGCTTCGGCCGGTAAAGCCCAGACGTTCAGATGTGGTCGCTTTGACCGAGACCTGATCGGCCCGTAGGCCCATGATCCGGGCCATTTCCGCGCGCATCGCGCTCGCATGGGGGCCGATCTTGGGGTATTCGCAGACCAGCGTGCAATCCACATTCGAAATTGCGTAACCCATCGTTTCGGCCAGTTCGACCGCGTGACGCAGGAAAATCTCGCTGGCCGCGCCCTTCCATTGCGGGTCCGAGGGCGGGAAGTGCTGGCCAATATCACCCTGTGCCAGCGCGCCATAGATCGCATCAGTCACGGCGTGCATTCCCACATCTGCGTCTGAGTGGCCCTGTAGGCCGCGATCATGTGGAACTTTCACGCCGCACAGGATCACATGATCCCCGTCGCCAAACCGATGCACGTCGTACCCGTTGCCCAGTCTTACATTCATATTCGTTCCCATTATGCGTTCAGCCCGGGCAAAATCCTCGGGCCGTGTAATCTTCAAGTTGTCCGCATCACCTGGAACAATCGCCACGTCCAGACCCGCCGCGCGTGCGGCTTCGACATCGTCTGCTGCGCCTCCGGGATGGGCCGCGTGGGCTGAGACAATCGCACCATAGTGAAAGCCTTGTGGCGTTTGCGCAGCGAACAGGCCGGTTCGGTCCTGTGTTCCCGTAACGAAATGTCCATCTCCGGTCCATAAGGCATCCGTGACGGCAAGCCCCGGAGCGGCAGCAGGGGAATCGTTCAGGGCCGACAGAACACACTGAATAAGATCGGTGGTCACGCAAGGGCGCGCCACATCGTGAATCAGAACATGTTCGATTTCCAAATCGGCCAGCGCGTCCAGTCCGTTGCGCACAGACGCTGCCCTGTCCGACCCACCTGCGGCGAGGATCAGGTTCGTTCTTTCAAACTCGCTCCAGGCGGATTGATCGCCCTCGGACAGGACAAGAACGATGTGGTCGACCTGACCCTGAAAGCGGTCAATCGTCCAGTCCGCGACGCGACGCCCCGCAAGTGGTCGCCACTGTTTTGGAATATCCCCTCCAACGCGCGTTCCGCGTCCTGCGGCGACGATGATTGCGGCGGTGGTCATGGGGCGGTCACTCCGGTGATTTGAGCGCAATGTTTAGGGTGCGGTGAATGCAGAGGCAATCACCCGCGTAACCGTGCCTAAAAAATAGGCACGTGATGATTTTCCGGGCTTTTACCCCCCCCGTTTTGTTGTTCATATACGCTCAATTCGATATCAAAGCCGCAACTGCCCAAGGATTAAGCACGTTGACCCTGCAACTCGCTGACAAACACCTAGACCCGCCAGTCATGCTGGCTCCGATGGCCGGAATCACCGACCGACCGTTTCGTGATCTGGTGATGCGCTTTGGCGCCGGGATGGTCGTCAGTGAGATGGTCGCCAGTCAGGAGATGGTTCAAGCTAAGCCCGGCGTGCGCGAACGGGCCGAGCTTTCGGCCGACGTCGAAAACACCGCCGTTCAACTAGCAGGGCGCGAGGCATATTGGATGGCCGAAGCTGCACGGCAGGTTGCAGATCGGGGTGCACGGGTGATTGACATTAACATGGGGTGCCCGGCCAAGAAGGTGACGAACGGCTATTCCGGATCGGCGTTGTTGAAGACACCGGATCACGCGCTGACGCTGATCGAGGCAGTCGTGAATGCCGTTGACGTGCCGGTCACGCTGAAGACGCGCCTTGGCTGGGACGATAACCTGTTGAATGCCCCGGACGTTGCGCGGCGTGCGCAGGACACGGGTATCCGTATGGTCACGATCCATGGCCGCACGCGGTGTCAGTTCTATAAGGGGCGCGCGGATTGGGCCGCAATTCTGGCCGTGAAAGAGGCTGTATCGATCCCTGTCATTGCCAATGGCGATATCGTGGACGCAAGCGCGGCGCGGACTGCACTGGAAAAGTCGGGCGCAGATGGGGTCATGATCGGGCGGGGTGCCCAGGGTAAGCCGTGGTTGCTGGCGCAGATTTGCCACGACTTGTATGGCGCCCAAGCTCCGGTCGTTCCGACAGGGGATGATCTGGTTGAAATGGTGCAGGGGCACTATCAGTCAATGCTCGAATTCTACGGTGCAGACCTGGGGCTGCGGGTCGCACGAAAACACCTTGGCTGGTACATGGATGAGGCAGATACCCCCCCGAGTTTGCGTCGCGCTGTGCTGACGTCCCGCGACACGGCTGAGGTTCTGCGTCTGCTGGGCGATGCGCTTATAGGCGATGCGGAGGCTGCGGCATGACTTCGGATCAGAGCATTTGGGCCTCATTGCCGGTTCCAGCCTTCATTATTGACGCCGAGGACCGGATCACCGATGTAAATTCGGCGGGTGAAGGGTTTTTGAATGCGTCCCGCAAGTCCGTAATCGGCAACCCAGTCTGGGACCAGATCGCTGTCGATGCCCCGCTGGAAGAGGCGTTTCTGCGCGCCCGTCAGCAAAGCACACCATTGTTCGTGAACGACGTCGACGTGGGGTCCGGCAGCCGCGCACCGCTGCAATGCGCGTTGCAGATTGCACCTTTAGTTGGGCATACGGGGTCGATGATCATGATCATCTCGCCGCGCGAATTGGCAGGGCGGATGACACGCGGCAATACGGTCAAATCTGCGGCGCAGTCCGCCATCGGCATGGCCGAAATGCTGGCGCACGAGATCAAGAATCCGTTGGCCGGAATAACTGGGGCAGCGCAGTTATTGAGCATGAATATCTCGCAGCAAGACCTTGAATTAACGGATCTTATCGTCGCTGAAAGCCGCCGGATCGTAAAGCTGTTGGAGCAGGTGGAGCAGTTCGGCAACCTCTCGCAGCCCGATTTCAAGCCGGTCAATATTCACGATGTTCTGGACCGTGCAAGGCGCTCTGCGCTGCTGGGGTTTGGTGCCCATATGACGATCATCGAAGATTACGACCCCTCGTTGCCGTTGGCCTATGGAGACCCGGATCAGTTTCTGCAAGTTGTACTGAACTTGTTGAAGAACGCGTCGGAAGCAGCTGATCCTAAAGGGGGAACAATCCGGCTTCGCACGTACTTCGAACATTCCTTCCGACTGCGGCGCAGCGATGGATCGGGGCATTCGCTGCCCCTGCAGATCGAAATCATGGATGACGGGCCGGGTTTGCCGGACAAGATTCGCAGCGATATTTTTGACCCGTTCGTGTCGGGCAAGGAAAACGGCACCGGCCTTGGGCTGGCGCTGGTGAGCAAGATCATCTCGGACCATGACGGCTGGATTTCCGCCGACTCGGTGCCGGGTCGCACGGTGTTCCGCATCTCGCTGAGGCGGGCGCCAAAAGACGCAACGTAGAACACAGCCGGCAAGAGCTGAAGATAAGGAGAGCACCCGATGGATGGAACAGTATTGGTCGCAGATGACGATCGCACAATCCGCACGGTCCTGACACAGGCCCTGACGCGGGCAGGGTGCAAGGTACATGCGACATCCTCGCTGACCACGCTGATGCGCTGGGTCGGTGAAGGTAAGGGTGACGTCGTGATCTCGGACGTTGTCATGCCGGACGGGAACGGGTTGGAGATGTTGCCCAAGATCGCCCAAGATCGGCCCGGTCTGCCGGTGATCGTCATTTCCGCGCAAAACACGATCATGACGGCGATTCAGGCGGCAGAGGCGGACGCATATGACTATTTGCCCAAACCGTTCGACCTTCCAGACCTGATGAAGCGCACCGCGCGGGCGTTGGAGCAGAA
This sequence comes from Ruegeria sp. S263, assembly GCF_056780525.1. Taxonomy (NCBI): domain Bacteria; kingdom Pseudomonadati; phylum Pseudomonadota; class Alphaproteobacteria; order Rhodobacterales; family Roseobacteraceae; genus Ruegeria; species Ruegeria sp. S263. The sequence continues at coordinate 1,820,139 of NZ_CM165558.1, forward strand.
ACAGCGGGTTCAAACCGAGGTCACGGAACCGTCGGATGATCGCCCTGAAGAACTGCCGCTGGTCGGTAGGACACCGGTCATGCAGGCGCTTTATCGTCTGGTTGCGCGGGTGATGAATACCGATCTTTCAGTGATGATTTCGGGTGAAAGCGGAACAGGTAAGTCTCTGATAGCACGTGCTATTCATGATTTCTCTGATCGCCGGACGTTGCCGTTTGTCACAGCCACGGCTGCGGACTTGCGTGATCTGGAAGGTCCGGCCCGCGTGATGGCCCGTGTGCGTGGCGGCACGCTGCTGATTGATGAGATCGCGGATATCGAAGATGAATTGCAGGCCCGGATTGTGCGGATGATGGACACACCGGGCGATCATGTCCCCCGATTCATGGCCACCAGCCAGTCGGACCTGACTGAAGCGATGGAAAGCGGTCGTGTTCGGCAGGACCTGTATTACCGGCTGTGTGGCGCAACAATCCATGTTCCGGCCCTGCGCGAACGGGTGGATGACATCACGCTTTTGGCCGATCATTTTCTGGCGCGAGAGGAGCGCGAGCATGGCGCAAAACGCTGGCTCAGCCCCGAGGCAGTGGAACTGGTACGCCGGTATTCGTGGCCCGGCAACGTGCGGCAGCTTGAAAATGCGATCCGCCGTCTAAGCCTGACCAGCCGCGCCGACGAGATTTCGAAGGCCGAGGTCGAGATGGTCTTGGGCAGTCAACCCGAAGCCGAACCGGTTCTGGGGGATGGTGAGCGCGAAAAACTGTCCGCCTCTGTCGCGCGTCATTTGCGTCGTTACTTTGATCTGCACGGCAATTTATTGCCACCTCCGGGCCTGTATCAACGCATCCTGCGCGAGGTTGAGGCCCCTTTGATCGAGCTGGCATTGGACGCAACCGGCGGAAATCAGGCGAAATGTGCCGATCTGCTGGGCATAAACCGGAATACGCTCCGGAAAAAGATTACTGATCTCGATATTCAGGTGACACGGCGACGCAAACTGATGTAATATAGCCACACAAAGCGTGGCATCCGGGCCTATGTCCGGCAACGACCACGAAATATGGCGGTAAGCCGCGCAAGCGGCACATCAGGATGAGGGCAGACGGTGGCAACCCGGGCACAGAGCGGGCTGATCCTATCGATCAATCGGTGGAGAAAGTCACGAAAGCTGCGCAATTTTAGCACCTTGGGTCTGGTTTTGCTGGGCCCCGTCCTTGCGTTGGCCACTTACCTTGTCATTGGTCCATTCGATCTGGGAACGACGGCGCCGACGCTGCGCCTGATCTTGCTGGCTGACCTGGTATATGTTCTGGTCGTTGCGGCACTGGTCCTAAGCCAACTTGGAAGCCTGATCGCCGCGCGAAGGGCTAAATCCGCGGGTTCTCGTCTTCATTTGCGTCTGATCGGCGCTTTCACGCTGTTGGCGCTGGTGCCAACAGTCACCGTCGCGATTTTCGCAGGGCTGACGGTGAATATCGGGCTTGAAGGTTGGTTCTCGGACCGCGTCCGCGAAGTTGTAGGCTCGTCCTTGACCGCTGCTGAGGCTTATGAACAGGAGCACCGCGAAGGACTTACCCAAGACGCCACCGTTCTGGCGCGGTTCTTGGATACGGCTCGAGCGCGGGATTACTACATTTCGGACGCCGAATTGCGCACCGTTCTGGCGCAGGGTCAGTCGCAGATTCAGCGAGGCTTGCGCGAGGCTTACGTCATCGACGGCAGTGGCGAGATCAAATCCCGGGGCGATCGTTCGTACCTGTTCAACTACGAAGCCCCTACGCCTGAGCAGATGATCGAAGCGACGGACACCGGATTGCTGATAATTGCCGATTGGCAAAACAGCGAGTTTCGGGCCTTGGTACCCCTTCAGGCCTATTTGGATCGCTATCTTTACGTCAGTCGTGAGGTAGACGGGCAACTGCTTACCTTGTTGGATGACACCAAAGAAACAGTCCAGTTCTATCAACAGCTTGAAAACGAACGGGGCAGGGTACTGTTCGAGTTTGGCCTGCTTTATCTGGGCTTTGCGGTGATCCTGATTTTGGCGGCTGTGTCTTTGGGCATGTGGTTTGCCGAGCGACTGTCACGCCCTGTCGGACGATTGACCACGGCGGCGCAGCGGGTTGGGGCGGGTGACTTGAGTGTGCAGGTGATCGAAGAGGCCAGCGACGACGAAATCGCCATGCTGGGCCGTTATTTCAACCAGATGACTCGGCAACTGAAAGGCCAACGCGACACTCTGCTTGAAAATACGCGCCAGATTGAGCGGCGTCGGCGGCTGTTCGACTCGGTCCTCAGCTCTGTAACGTCCGGCGTTGTGGGTGTGGATTCCGATGGTTGCGTGACATTCGTGAACCGGTCGGCGGAACGCCTTTTGGACTGGTCCAGTAAGGAAGAACATCTGGCCATCGGTATTGCCGTGCCGGAGTTCCTTCCTTTGTTTGAAAGCCTCAAGGACAGCGGTCAGGAAGCCGTTCAGGGCGAGGTCAAAGTGACCCGAAAGGGCAGGTTGGAGAACCTTCTGGTGCGCATGGCAATCCGGCGGGGCGAGGATGGTGGTCTGGAAGGTTACGTTGTGGCCTTTGATGACGTAACCGATCTGGTCAGCGCGCAGCGCATGGCGGCCTGGGGTGATGTGGCCCGCCGCATTGCGCATGAGATCAAGAACCCGCTGACCCCAATTCAACTGAGTGCCGAGCGGATCAAACGAAAATTCTCTCGCAAGCTGGATGAGGAAGATTGCAACAGCCTCGAATCCATGACGGACGTGATTGTGCGGCAGACCAATGATCTAAGGCGGATCGTGGACGAGTTTTCGAAGTTTGCGCGTATGCCCGAACCTGACCGACACGAGGAAAACGTCGTCGATCTGGTACGCGAGGCGGTGTTGCTGCAACAATCCGGTCAGCCCGACGTTCAGATTGATGCAACGCTTCCGAACCACCCAGTCGTGGCGGATCTGGACGCGACGATGCTGAATCAGGCTTTGACCAATCTTATCAAGAATGCCGGAGAAGCGATTGAAACCTTGAAGAAAAAAGGTGCTCCGAAAAATCTCAAACCACAGATAAAAGTGGATGTAACCTGTGATGATGCAGGGACAATCATCACCATTGCAGACAACGGAATAGGGTTGCCCGAAGATCGGGCGCGGCTGTTTGAGCCATACGTAACCACACGTGACGAGGGAACCGGTCTGGGACTGCCTATCGTCAAGAAGATTATCGAAGAACATGGCGGTGCGCTGACGTTGGAAGATGCACCGGTATTTGACGGACAGGACCATTTTGGCGCGATGGCCGTTATCCGTTTGCCGGGGGGCAAATTTACCCAGACGGCTGCGCCACAAAAGCAGGCAAATCATATAAACAAACTGAAAGCAGGCCAAAGATGAGTGACATTCTGATCGTAGATGACGAACGCGATATTCGCGAGCTGGTGTCCGACATTCTGGAGGACGAAGGCTATTCAACCCGGCTGGCTGGCAACTCGGACGAGTGCATGGCGGCAATCAATTCGGAACCGCCGGGGCTTTTGATTTTGGACATTTGGCTAAAGGACAGCCGCATGGACGGAATCGACATCCTCAAGGCTGTGAAACGTGACAATCCCGATGTGCCAGTGGTGATCATCTCGGGGCACGGGAATATTGAAATTGCCGTGGCTGCAATCAAACAGGGGGCTTACGACTTTATCGAAAAGCCTTTTAACATTGATCAGTTGATGGTGGTGATCCGGCGCGCAATGGAAACCTCGCGCCTGCGCCGCGAGAATGCATCGCTCAAGCGCAAAGAAGTCACGAATTCGGACATGATCGGCAAGTCCGCCGCCTTCCGTTCGATGCAAAGTCAGTTGGACAAAGTTACCAAATCGAATGGCCGTGTAATGTTGAGCGGCCCTGCCGGGTCCGGCAAGGAAATCGCGGCGCGTTATATTCACGCCCATTCTAATCGGGCGAATGCACCTTTCGTGACTGTAAACTGCGCAGGTATCGAGCCTGAGCGGGTCGAAGAGGTTCTGTTCGGACGAGAGTCGTCGGAGCGCGGTGTTGAATCCGGGCTTCTGGAAGAAGCGCATGGGGGCGTGGTCTACTTTGACGAGGTTGCGGATATGCCGCTTGGCACGCAATCCAAGATATTGCGCGTATTGGTCGATCAGCAGTTTCAGCGCGTCGGCGGATCTGACAAGGTGCGGGTGGATTTGCGGGTGATCTCTTCGACGAACAAGGATCTTGACGCAGAGATCGCGGCAGAACGGTTCCGGGAAGAGTTGTATCACCGTTTGAACGTCGTGCCGATTGATGTGCCTTCGCTTGAAGACCGGCGCGAGGACATCCCGGTTCTGGCGCAGCATTTCATCGAAATGTGCAATGAATCCCAAGGTCTACCCATGCGTGAGATATCTGAGGAAGCCGTCGCTCTGCTGCAGACGATGACCTGGCCGGGCAATGTACGCCAGTTGAAGAACCTGATCGAACGGGTGTTGATCCTGGGTGACGGCACGGGCCCAATCGAGGCCAAGGAGCTGCCCGCCGAGGATGAGAAAGCGGACGATTCCGGCCGTGTCGTACTGTCAGGTGCATTGGCCACGTTGCCCTTGCGTGAGGCGCGCGAGGCGTTCGAACGTGAATATCTGCTGACGCAGATCAACCGTTTCGGTGGCAATATCAGCCGCACCGCCAGCTTCGTCGGGATGGAGCGCAGTGCGCTGCACCGCAAGCTGAAATCGCTGGGCGTTGTGACGTCGAACAAGTCGGGTGCACGTGTCGCGCAATTGGATGAACCGGAGCCGGCAGAATAAGCTGCCGGTGACTTTAGCCCGGTACCCCGGGGGTTATGATCTGAAACGCGCCGTCGTTAAATTTTACGAAACACGACTCGGTGCTCAGCGGCGGGAGTTGTGTTGTTCGCTGCGCAGGAACCCGTGATTTCACATTTTGCCTGCACGACGGCAAGCTGACGGGTCGATATCCCTTTTTGGCCATGCACTGCGCTTCGACATTGTTGCGCAGGCCTTGGTTCACATCCACGGTGTAGACTTGCCCCGGCTGCCACCATCCAGCCGATCGGTAGCATCTTCCGTTACCGTGACAATAGGTTCGACCGGGCCAATATGTTGGCGGGGATTGCCGCACTTGAGTGGCGACTGGCACGTTGTTGACCGCCTGCACCCGACACTCGGTCGTGTCCGTTTGCATGCGCGATACGCTTTCACCCTCACGGTAATACATGGAAAGTGGGCCGCATGAGGTGAGCGTCAGAACAGGAATAAGCAATCGAAGCACTGTTTTCATAGGGTTATCTTGCCTTGATTGCACGGGTATGACAATTCAATTGACCGCTATAAGGGCATCTGTCATTCAAAGATTTCAGGCAAGAGGGCCAAAAACATGAAGGTCATCATATGCGGTGCTGGTCAGGTTGGCTGGCAGATTGCACGGCACCTGTCGGGCGAATTGAATGATGTAACGGTTGTGGACAATAACCCGGACCTCGTGCGGCGGGCGACGGAAACACTGGACGTTCAGGGCATCGCCGGGTTCGCCAGCTACCCCGACGTGTTGGAACGCGCAGGTGCGCGCGACGCCGAGATGATCATTGCCGCCACCCATTCGGACGAGGTGAATATGGTCACCTGCCAAATGGCGCATTCGGTATTCTCGATTCAGCGGAAAATCGCGCGACTGCGGTCAAAATCTTATCTTGAGGCGATCCACTCGGATCTTTATCGCCGGGATCACCTTCCCATCGACGTGGTGATCAGCCCAGAGCGAGAGGTCGCAGCCGCCGCCATGCGCCGCCTTTCGGCGCCTTCAGCCTTTGATACCGAAATGTTCATGGACGGCCAGGCGCAGCTTTTGGGGATTCGCATCGACGAGGATTGCCCAATTGTGAACACCCCTTTGCGGCAATTGACCGATCTATTCTCCACGCTCAGCTCTGTTGTCGTCGGGGTGCGGCGCGAAGGCACCCTTTTTGCCCCCGAATCCGAGGACCAACTTTTCGTCGACGACGAATGCTATGTCTTTGCCAATGTCAAAGACGTGGACCGCACGATGGAAGTGTTCGGAAAGGCGCAAAAGAAACAGGATCGCGTCGTCATCGTCGGCGGCGGGAATGTCGGGCTCGAAGTTGCCCGCACGCTGGAAGAACGCGAAAGCCGCGTACGTGCCAAAATCATCGAACGGGACCGCAATTGCGCCGAACTCGCGGCCGAGGCGCTGGAGCGTACGATTGTTCTGAATGGCGACGGGCTTGATGCCGCTTTGCTGCGCGAGGCCGGGATTGAACGTGCAGACGCGATGCTGGCCGTCACTGACGACGACCGTGCCAACATGCTGGCTGCCGTGCGCGCCAAGGCCGAAGGCTGTGCACTGGCGATTGCGCTGATCAATGACCCCAGCATGGTCGCTTTGATGGGACCTTTGGGAATTGATGCCTATATCAACCCACGCGCGACCACGGTCAGCTCGATCCTGCGTCACATTCGCCATGGACGTGTTCGGCAGGTTTATTCCATCGGCGATGCCGAGGCCGAAGTGATCGAGGCTGAGGTTCTGTCCACCTCACCTATGGCGGGGCAGCGGTTGCGCGATATCGACTTTCCCGAAGGTGTCCTTGTTGGCGCGGTTCGCAAAGGGGAAGAATTGTTTCGGCCAACCGGCAGCTTGCGGATCGAGGAAAAAGACGTGGTCGCCATCTTTGCCATGGCCAAGGACGTGCCCGAGGTCGAACGGTTGCTACAGGTCTCGATTGATTTCTTCTGATGGAGCGGGCGCAGGCACACAGGATCGGGCTGGTGCGGCGATTGCCGTTGTTCCTGCTCATCTGGGGCATCGCTGCTTTGTCGATGTGGGTCCCCGCGATCTATGCGCTCGCGCTGGATGACCACGACACGTCCCGGTCTTTCTTCTATTCGGGGTTGTTGGGGTTGTTTGTCGTTGCAACCGTTGCGCTTGCATCATCCAACCGGGTTCCACGGCGCGGCACATTGGGGCAGTTGGCTGTGTTGCTGGCCTGTTTTACAATCCTGCCGATCTTTCTGGCGATCCCGCTGCATGATGCTTTGGGGAACACCACGTTCCTGAATGCGTATTTCGACATGGTCAGCGCATTGACGACGACCGGAGCGGACATTTTTCCCGACCCTGACCGATTGACCGCGCCGCTACATCTATGGCGGGCGCAAGTGGGATGGATGGGTGGCTTGCTGATGTGGATTTCTGCCGCAGCTATTCTGGCACCCTTGTCACTGGGTGGGTTCGAAGTAACGGCCCGAGGGCAGCCGGGACGCCCGGTCTCGGGCGTGGCGCAGAGTGAAAAGGTCGATCCGCGTGGTCGTTTGATACGTGTCGCGCGTACTCTGACGCCCGTCTACGCAGGTCTGACGGCAGTGATCTGGTTGCTTCTGCTGATCGCGGGTGAGCAGGGTTTGACCGCGATCTGCCATGCCATGTCTACCATGGCAACGTCCGGCATTTCGCCTGTGGGGGGGCTTGAGGGCGCGCAGGCGGGAATTACCGGCGAGGCGATTTTGTTTCTGTTTCTCTTCTTCGCGCTTTCCCGTCTGACGTTTTCGACCGATACAGCCATGACAGGGTATTCTCGGCTGGACAAAGACCCGGAGTTCCGGATCGGGCTGATGATTGTCCTTTCGGTCGCGATACTGCTGTTCATTCGTGTGTGGGCGGGTGTGAATGAAATTGGCAACACGATGGAACCGCTGCAGGCGTTGAACGTTATCTGGGGCATGACATTCACGGCCTTGTCCTTTCTCACGACTGCAGGATTCGAAAGTGCCAACTGGAACGACGCGCAGCAATTGTCCGGATTGGGAACACCCGGCCTGATCCTGATGGGGTTGGCCTTGATTGGCGGGGGCGTTGCGACAACGGCAGGTGGCGTCAAACTGTTGCGCGTGTTTGCCCTGTACCTCAACGGTGCGCGCGAAATTGATCGACTGATCTATCCGTCCTCGGTAAGTGGGGTGGGTGGCGGCAACAGACGCATCCAAAGCGATGGTGCCTTCATCGCTTGGATCTTTTTGATGATGTTTGCGCTGACCGCTGCGGCCTTCAACTTGCTGCTGGCCGCGACCGGGGCTGGGTTTGAACAGGCGATGGTTCTGACGGTTGCCGCGCTTAGTACGACCGGGCCGTTGATCGAACTGGCCACGGATGTTCCGCTGCGGCTGGTGGACTTGTCGGAAGGCGCCAAGCTGACAATGTGCGCCGCAATGGTCATTGGTCGGCTTGAAACACTGGCGATTGTAGCGCTGATAACGCCAACACTTTGGCGGGGCTAAGAATCCACACCCGCAGAATGTCTTATTTTTCATCTGGAAACTCGGTTAACGACACTCCATACTCTGCCGGAGGGAGCGCGTTGGTCCGCAGCGCGTAGCAAGAACAATGGCGAGATTATAAAAATATGGCTTCGGACAGACAGAATCTGCAGGACGCGTTCCTGAATAATGTACGGAAAGCAAAGGTCCCGGTCACAATTTTCCTGATCAACGGTGTGAAATTGCAGGGTGTGATTACCTGGTTCGATAACTTCTGCGTGTTGTTGCGCCGCGACGGACAGTCGCAGTTGGTCTACAAGCACGCGATTTCGACCATCATGCCGTCGCAGCCGATCAGCCTGTATGAGGGCGAAGACGCCTCTTGATGGAACACGATAGGACGCGCACCCGCGCTTGGGTGCTGCATCCGGAAATCAAGTCAGATGAACAGCGCCGTGTTCCTGAACCGGCGCTGGAAGAGGCGGTGGCACTGGCTGCCGCTTTGCCCGACCTTGACGTGGTCGGCTCGGAAATCGTGCGCCTGCAACGCGCCCAGCCCGGGTTGCTGTTCGGCAGCGGCAAGATTGAAGAACTGGCAGAACGGCTGCACGATAACAAAATCGAACTGGTTCTGATTGACGGGCCGGTTACCCCTGTTCAGCAGCGCAACCTTGAAAAAGCCTGGAAGGTCAAAATCCTTGATCGGACGGGGCTGATCCTTGAGATTTTCAGCGATCGTGCGCGGACCCGCGAGGGTGTTCTGCAAGTCGAAATGGCTGCGCTTAGCTATCAGCGGACGCGCCTTGTTCGGGCGTGGACCCACCTTGAACGGCAGCGGGGCGGGCTGGGATTTGTCGGCGGTCCGGGTGAAACACAGATCGAAGCCGACCGACGCGCCATTGACGAACAGCTTGTTCGTTTGCGTCGCCAATTGCAGAAGGTGGTCAAGACCCGCACCCTGCACCGTGCGGCGCGCGCTAAGGTGCCATATCCCATCGTTGCGCTAGTGGGCTACACGAACGCAGGCAAGTCGACGCTGTTCAACCGGCTAACTGGGGCAGAGGTGATGGCCAAGGACATGTTGTTCGCCACGTTGGACCCGACTATGCGCCGGGTTGAACTGCCTGATGGCCCCGAGGTGATCCTGTCGGATACAGTTGGGTTTATCTCGAACCTGCCGACCGAGCTGGTCGCGGCCTTCCGCGCCACGCTGGAAGAGGTTCTGGGCGCCGATATCATTGTTCATGTGCGCGATATCAGCCATGACGAAACCGACGAACAGGCGCGGGATGTCGAAACGATCCTGAGCTCGCTTGGGGTTGATGATGAACGTCCGCGGCTTGAGGTTTGGAACAAGATCGACCTATTGAGCGACGAGGATCGCGAAGCCGCCGTAGCGCGTTCGGATCGCGATCCTGCGATCTTTGCGATTTCCGCAGTGACGGGTGAGGGGATAGAGCCGCTACTGGCCGATATCGCGGTCAAACTGCAGGGCGTACGGCACGAAAGCACGTTGACCCTTGGATTTGCCGAAGGCGACAAGCGCGCGTGGCTATTCCGTCAGGACGTCGTCCGATCCGAAAAGCAGACAGAGGACGGGTTCCAGATCACGGTTCTCTGGACCGACAAGCAGGCCGCTCAGTTTTCGGCGCTTTGAGTTGACGGGGGGCACAGTGTCCGAAAGCAAGGTCTTTTTGACTGGTCATATCGACGTACCGATAGATCGTCTTGAGCAAGTACGCGCCGCATTGCCCAAGCATATTGCGCTGACACGGGCGAAACCGGGGTGCTTGTCCTTCGAAGTCACCGAAGACGCGGAAACCCCGGGTCGGTTTAATGTCAACGAGGTGTTTCGGGATCAAACGTCGTTTGATGCGCATCAGGAACGCACGCAAAACTCGGACTGGTTCGGGATCACGCAGGGCATCCCACGTTCGTACCAGATTACCAAGGGGTAGGCTGGGTCAGACCCCGTCGATCTGCCGCTGATAGTCTTCGGCGTCGTACCACCACAGCGAAGACTGAACCTTGTTGTCAGCCGTCATGTCCCATTCTTCCCAACCCCGGGTGATGACGTGATTGCGGGTTTCGGCGTGGTGCCCTTCCAGTGTCCAGACAAAGATTGCGTGGGTTCCGGCCCATCTCAGCATATCGCATCGAACTTCTAGGTCGACAAACTCGTCAAAGAACCCGCGCGCCATATCCGCGATTGCCGAGCGTCCGACAAACGGATCACCACGATTGACTGTGATTGTTCCATCCGGTGCAAAAAAACCGGCGACCGCTTCGGGATCGCCAGAGCTCCACGCGATTGCGTAATCCCGCGCGAGGTTGTTCAACGTGTCCCGAATACTGGCCATGAATACCCCCCGGTTCCAATCAATGACCACTGGGATCGTAAGCCAAAACAAGGGGCTGCGTCCACGCAACCGTGAAAAAGGGGCAAGGTCTTGCCGAACAGACGAAATCAGCGCGGGATCAAATTCGTCACGCCAACGGCCGCTGCACGGGCCAGATCAAGATCCAGCGACATCGGAATATACTCCCCACGCCGCCAAAGTTGCGCCTGATCGTCATAGTAGCGCGACAGGAAATGGCCCGATTGACCGGTGGCCGTAATGAAGACCGAACTGTCAGGGTCCGCGAAATCATAGACGCCCCGATAACCCGCGCCGTGCACGTTCTGAAACGGGTCCGGCCCTTCGCCCGAAGTGCGCCCACGCAGCAATGTATTGTCGCCGCCGCTGGTGGATTGGCGGATATTGACGAAGAACCGCAGAACCGGGACCGAGCCCAGCACCGGGTGATCATGGGTCGCCTGATGAGCATCGCCCCAGCGCAGGGATTCCAGCGACCCGCCATATTTCTCGGAAATCCAGATCAGCGCGTCGTCCAGCGCCAGCCGCGCCATGTCGGTGCAGGTTTCCGTGGGCGCACTTTGACGTACGTCACACCATACTGCCGCGCCGTCGATATCGCGGTAAACACGTTCTATGAACAGCGGCTCAACATGTTTGTATTTGGCAGCCAACGGGCCAAGCTCGTCCGAGATCAGGCGGATTTGCAGCGCATGCAGCCAAGCGGCATAGATCAGAGGTTCGGGCAGATGTTCGTTCATCTCGCCATTCCACTCGGCCAGCAATCCCAGCGCGATCTGGCGCTGACGCTCGGGCGTGCCTTCTGGGGCCGATGCTCCGGTGAACCACAGGTCCGCGCCAATCAAGGGCAGCAGCGAGCGGGCGGTAAAGCTGACGGTGTCCAGTTGCGCCTCGATAAAGCTGTCACGCGTGTGAACCTCGCGCGATTGCATTAGGCGTTCCCAGCGGTGAATGCGCTGCGTGTCACCCCATTCATATGAAACATGCTCGGGGAAGGGGCGGTCTATGACCTTGTTGTTTGTGTTGCCCAGTATGCCACCGGCAGGGGCCACAAACTCGGGGTTGTCCGCATAGGGCAGGCGGCCCTGCCAGCGGTTCTCGGTCAGCCATCCGGGGGTGGGGATGCGTCCACGGCTTTGATTGCGCAGGTCGCGCTTGGGCATGGCCCCGATCAGCTTCATGCCGATCGTGTCCTTATCCACCAGCGACAGGTTCTGAGATGGGGAGATGAACAGTTCGGCTGCGTCAATCGCCTGCGGCACGGTATCAGAATTCATCAAGGCCATCGACGCGGTCATTGACGTGTCTTGCGCACTTAGGGCCGTCCAGGACAGCGATGCAACGTGGCCCTGCGGTGTTATGGTTCCCAGATCGTAGTGGCTGCCGGGCAGAAGGGGTCCATTCTCCGTCCATCGGAGGGTCAGTGTGATGGGCGCCTCATCCTTGATCTCGATGATTGACGGGCGGGTTCGGAATGACTTGTACCCGTCCGGGGTCAGATATTCTTCGGGATTGTCGGGGTTGAGCTGTTCAATATGAACGTCCTGATCATCCAGATAAGATGAGGTCAGCCCCCATCCCAGCCGATCACTGCGCCCCGCCATGACCGAAGGAATGCCCGGAATTGTTGCGCCGATGACGCCACCTTTTTCAAGTTCCAGCCGGGCCAGATACCAAACTCCGGGTGCAGTGAAACCCAGATGCGGGTCGTTCGCTAGCAGCGTCCCACCAATGGCCGATCGTGATGGTGCGGCAGTCCAGGCGTTTGATGCCCCGGCTAATCCACGTTTCGGGAATGGCGAAAGCGGACTGTCTGGCATCGGCGATCCGGCTGCATATCGGGGCAAACCCGGGAACAAGGCGGCATATTCGGGCAGGGCCGCAATTCCGGCACCCGGTACATCGGGCAGGATATCGGCCAGCCGCGCCGGGGTGTTCAGCATGAGCGAGGTGCGCGCCCTCAGCACTTCGTCCTCAAGATGGCCGGACAACTGAAGGCTCATCAATTTGATCACAGCGAGGCTGTCACCGGGTTGCCAAGGGGAAACAGGCGCATTGAACAGGAACATTTCGGGCGCGCCACGCCCAAGCGCCATCTCGTTGATTTCGTCCAGCCGCGCGTTGACACCGGTCGCGTAAGCGCGCAGCGCAGCCTTGGTATAGTCGTCCTGCACATCGACCGAGCGATGGGCAAGGCCGTAAAGGTCAAGCCGTCGCAGCAACTTGTCGATTGAAACCGTGCGCGCGCCGAACACTTCGGACAAGCGCCCTTGGGCGGTGCGTCGCAGGACGGTCATTTGCCACAGACGGTCCTGCGCATGTGCGTACCCAAGCCCGAAGAAGACATCCGGGTCAGTCTCGCCCAGAATATGCGGCACATTGGCGGTATCGCGCACGATTTCCACGGGCGCAGTCAGCCCGCGTACCTCAACGGTTTGATCGTATTCGGGCAGGGATTGGCTGGCCAGAAAGTAGACCAGAATGACGGCGGCCAGACTAAGAAGAACGAGGCCCGTGGCGAGGCGCACCAGCCAACGAAATACTAATCCCATCTGAGGCCCATTTTCTTATCTATCTCCGTTTGGCGTCAGATTAGTAGAAGCCCATCCCAACCGAAAGAGGAACGCCGGAAGATTGTGTATCTTTGCGCAACGTCGCAAAGAAAAACCCCTGCCACAGAGATACGTCCATGGTAGGGGTTAAGCACTGAGAGGGTTAGTGCTGTGTTACGGGATGATCCGAGTGTATTTCGTGCCATCGACGGTTGCGCCGATCTGCAGACCCGCCTGACCGAAAACGGCGGCCAGTACCGGGGAGCGCAACGTTGTTGTGTTGGTCGAAAGAGAGTCGCCCTGATCGCTGACCACGTAGCCGATATCCGCGCCAGCCGTCCATCCGCTGGAACGACGGAAGTCATTCAGCGCGTCCTGTGTCATGAAGAACAGGACGTGGGCGTATTGCTGTGCCCCGACCTGCAATCCAGCGGTGCCTTTTACGGCAGAATAGTAGTCCACGGTTGCGCCATTGATCCGCAATGCGCCACGGCCATAACCGCCGCCAAAAACGAACCCGGCTTCGGTTATCAAGGGCATGACCAGCATGCCGTTGGCTTTTTCTGCGATTTCCACCGTGTTCGGATAGCGTGAATACATTTCGGTCAGCGTGGCATCGACGCGCGCGTCGATCGTTGCCGCGTTCGAGTTGCCGACACCGTTGCCGCAAGCTGCGGTTAGGGTCAGCCCGGCCATGCCAAAGGCAAAGCCACGACGACTTAGTCGAATGGGATTGGAACTGCTCATGTTTTTTCTCTGTATGACTGCCTGAGTTGTCGGGTGTTCCCGATCTTATGGGCGAGGATACGCCTATTGAGTCCACGTGTCACGGGAAAGCTGCATCACCCCCGATCACAATAGGCGAATTATCGCGACAGTTTGAGGTCTTAGCCCTGAAGGTGCCGGGCGACCTCTGGGGCAAAGTAGGTCAGGATGCCGTCACATCCCGCGCGCTTGAACGCGAGAAGGCTTTCCAGCATGACCTTTTCCCCATCGATCCAGCCGTTCTGCGTAGCGGCCTGAATCATCGCGTATTCACCGGACACCTGATAGGCATAAGTGGGGGCGCCGAACGTGTCTTTGACGCGTCGGCAGATGTCCAGATAGGGCATGCCCGGCTTGATCATGACCATGTCGGCTCCTTCCGTCAGATCACGTTCGATCAGGCGCATGGCCTCGTTCGAATTGGCCGGGTCCATCTGGTAGGTCTTCTTGTCACCCGTCAGCGCACCAGACGCGCCAACTGCATCTCGGAACGGACCATAGAAGGCGCTGGCGTATTTGGCGGCGTAGCTCAGAATCATCACATTCTGGTGGCCTGCGGATTCCAGCGCGCGGCGCATTTCCCCGATCCGGCCGTCCATCATGTCAGATGGCCCGATGATGTCAGCACCCGCGTCGGCCTGGGCCAGCGTCATCTTCACCAGCGCCTCAACCGTCTGATCGTTCACAATCTCGCCATCGACGACATATCCGTCATGACCGTTGATGTTGTAGGGGTCCAATGCCACATCCGTCATCACTGCAATATCCGGAGCTGCGGACTTGATGGCGCGAATGGCGCGGTTCGACAGGTTGTCGGGATTCCACGCCTCGGCACAGTCTTCGGTTTTCAGACTGGGGTCAGTGTAAGGAAAGATGCAGATCACAGGTATTCCAAGTGCTTGTGCTTCGACTGCAGCCTTCGCAATCAGATCGACGGACCGCCGTACAACACCAGGCATAGAAGGAACCGGTTCTTCTATCCCTTCGCCGTCGCGCACAAATACCGGCCAGATCAGGTCATCTGTGGTCAGTGTGTTTTCGCGCACAAGACCCCGAATGGCCTGAGATTGCCGCGCTCTACGGAAACGAGCCAATGGAAAAGGGGCGATGGTCGGTTTCATGTCGCGCTCTCCTTGAATATTCTCGCATTGGGTGGCATGAATTCCGCGTAGTCTCAAGGGTAACGATGGACGCGCCTATGCGAAGAGGGTCCCTAAGGACAGTGAACAAAGGGCTGACGCGTGGACTTATACTCTTCGATTTTTGAACTCATCGACATGCGCAGCTTTTCCAACCTTTGGTATTGGATCGGTTTGGCCGTTCTATGGTCGTCGGCCAGCCACTGGGCCATGGGGGTTCCTTATGACCTGGTCGTTCGCGCACGCCGCATCGGTGGGCAGGCTGAAGAAGACCTGTTGGACGTCGTCAGGATCAACAAGAACCGGCTTTTATACATCGTGGATGTGTCCGGGCTGGTCATTTTGGCGTTAAGTTGCTTTTTCTTTACCGGGCTGGCGATACTTGGGTTTTTCTACGGAGTTGAGTTCGCTCAGGCGGTCTTTCTGCTTTTGTTTCCGCTTTGTGTGGTGATGCTGATCAACATTTCCGCTGCGCGCAAGTTACAACGGACCGAACCGGGCATGGATGTCGTGTCAAAAATTCTCACGCGATGCAGAATCTATACGCAGATCGTTGGAATAATTTCGATCTTGATCACATCGCTTTGGGGTATGTATCAGAACTTTTCCATCGGCGTTCTGGGATAGAGAATTCGGAAAGGCAAGGCGATGACGGCTCCGAACCATGTGACGGTTGGCGGCGCCCCCGAAGGGTTTGACGCACAGCTTGTTCTGAACGAAATGACCCGGAGCGGCGGTCCGGTCTGTCATGTCGCGCGTGATGACAAGCGGATGGAAGCGATGCGCGCGGCGCTGGCTTTCTTCGCACCGGACGTTCCCGTCTTTGTGTTTCCCGGCTGGGATTGCCTGCCATACGATCGGGTGTCGCCGAATGCGGATATTGCGGCGGCGCGGGTCGCGACATTGGCAGCTCTGGTCCATCAGATGCCAGAACGTTTCGTTTTGCTGACAACCCTGAACGCGGCAACACAGCGCGTTCCAGCGCGGGACGTGCTAAGACAAGCTGCCTTTACCGCACGCGTGAATCATCGTGTCGATGAACAGGCCCTGCGCGCGTTTCTGGTCCGCATGGGATTTGCCCAAAGTCCCACCGTGATGGAGCCCGGAGATTATGCGGTTCGCGGCGGCATCATAGACATTTTCCCGCCCGGTGAGTCCGGTCCCGTGCGGCTGGACCTGTTCGGCGATGTTCTGGACGGTGCGCGCCGGTTTGATCCTGTCTCACAACGAACGACCGAAAAGCTTGAGGTCGTGGAATTGGCCCCGGTGTGCGAGGTTATTCTGGACGAGGCCGCCATTACTCGGTTTCGCCAAAACTACCGCATCGAATTTGGCGCGGCGGGGACCGATGATCCTTTGTACGAGGCCGTCAGTGCGGGGCGCAAACATCAAGGTGTCGAACATTGGCTTCCGTTCTTTCACGAAAGGCTGGAGACACTTTTCGATTACCTGCCGGGGGCAACGATCTCGCTGGATGATCAGGTGACGCCCGCGCGTCTTGCGCGGTGGGATACGATTGCCGATCAGTATGAAACCCGGCGCTTGGCTTTGGAAAACCGAACGCGCATGGATACGGTGTATAAGCCGACGCCACCCGGATTGTTGTATCTGGACGATGCTTCGTGGGAACAGGCGATTGGCGACCGGCGGGTTCTGCAGTTCGGCCCCCTGCCACAAGCCAGCGGACCGGGCGTGATCGACGCAGGCGGACGGATCGGTCGAAACTTTGCACCCGAACGGCAGCAGGAAAGCATCAGCCTGTTTGGTGCCCTAGCTGCGCATATCACCGACAAAATGGCCAAAGGCCCGGTGCTGATCGCGTCTTATTCCGAAGGCGCGCGCGAACGTCTGACCGGGCTGATCGAGGATGAAGGGCTGGCCGAGGTGATCCCCGTCACCGATGGCACCCGCGTTGGCAAACGCGGCCTGCATCTGGCCGTCTGGGCGCTGGAGCATGGGTTCGAGACCCCCGACCTGACGGTGATTGCCGAACAGGACGTGCTGGGTGATCGCCTGATCCGTCAGCCCAAGAAACGCCGCAAGGCCGAGAACTTCCTGACTGAGACCCAATCCCTGACGCCCGGCGATCTTGTGGTGCATGTGGATCACGGCATCGGTCGTTATATGGGGATGGAGGTCGTCACTGCCGCCGGTGCCGCTCATGAATGCCTGCTGCTGGAATATGCCGAGCAATCAAAACTGTACCTGCCGGTCGAAAATATAGAGTTGCTGTCCAAATACGGCCATGACGAAGGTCTGCTAGACCGTCTGGGCGGCGGCGCGTGGCAGGCGAAAAAGGCCAAGCTAAAAGAGCGTATCCGCGAAATGGCGGACAAGCTGATCCGCATCGCAGCCGAACGGGCCTTGCGCAAAGCCCCCATCATGGACCCTCCGCCCCATGCGTGGGAGGAATTCAGCGCCCGTTTCCCTTATCAGGAAACCGACGATCAGTTGCGCGCGATTTCTGAGGTGATGGAGGATATGCATTCGGGCGCGCCGATGGATCGCCTGATCTGCGGCGATGTGGGCTTTGGTAAGACCGAGGTTGCCATGCGCGCGGCCTTTGTCGCCGCCATGTCGGGCGTGCAGGTGGCGGTGATCGCGCCAACCACCCTGCTGGCCCGCCAGCATGCGGCCAGCTTCAAGGAGCGGTTTCGGGGATTCCCGCTGGAGGTGCGACAGTTATCGCGCTTTGTCTCAGCGAAAGAGGCGCAGCAAACACGAGACGGCTTGGCGCGCGGCACGGTCGATATCGTGATCGGCACCCACGCGCTGTTGGCCAAGGGCATCCGGTTCAACAATCTGGGCCTGCTGATCATCGACGAGGAACAGCATTTCGGCGTCGGCCACAAAGAACGCCTGAAACAGCTGCGCAGCGACATCCACGTCCTGACCCTGACCGCCACGCCGATCCCGCGCACCCTGCAACTTTCGCTAACTGGCGTGCGCGACCTGTCGATCATCGGCACGCCGCCCATCGACCGTCTGGCGATCCGCACCTATGTCAGCGAGTTTGACGCGGTCACGATCCGCGAGGCCCTGCTGCGTGAACATTATCGCGGTGGCCAGAGCTTTTACGTGGTCCCGCGCATTTCGGACCTGCCCGAGATCGAGGAGTTCCTGAAGGAACAACTGCCCGAACTGACCTATGTGGTGGCCCACGGTCAGATGGCGGCGGGTGAACTCGACGATCGCATGAACGCCTTTTACGACGGCAAATACGACGTTCTGCTGGCCACAACGATTGTAGAAAGTGGGCTGGATATCCCAACCGCGAACACGATGGTTGTGCATCGGGCGGATATGTTCGGTCTGGCCCAATTGTACCAAATCCGTGGTCGGGTGGGGCGCTCAAAAACCCGCGCCTATGCCTATCTAACCACCAAGCCGCGCCAGAAGCTGACTGCCACGGCCGAGAAACGTCTGCGCGTTCTGGGCTCGTTGGATACACTGGGGGCGGGGTTCACGCTGGCTAGCCAAGACTTGGACATTCGTGGCGCGGGTAACCTACTGGGCGAAGAACAATCGGGGCAAATGCGCGATGTGGGCTATGAACTCTACCAGTCGATGCTGGAAGAAGCGATTGCCAAGATCAAAGCCGGTGAGATGGAGGGGCTGTCAGACAGCGATGACCAATGGGCCCCGCAGATCAATCTAGGCGTGCCGGTTCTGATCCCCGAGGACTACGTGCCCGATCTGGATGTTCGTCTGGGCCTCTATCGTCGCCTGTCATCGCTGTCGACAAAGGTTGAACTGGAAGGATTCGCGGCGGAACTGATTGACCGATTTGGAAAATTGCCGAAAGAGGTGAACACATTGATGCTGGTCGTCCGCATCAAAACCATGTGCAAACGCGCGGGTATTGCGAAACTGGATGGCGGGCCAAAGGGCGCGACGATCCAGTTCCACAATGACAAATTCGCGTCACCTCAGGGATTGGTCGAATTCATCCAGAACCAGCGCGGGTTGGCTAAGGTTAAAGACAACAAGATCGTCGTGCGGCGTGACTGGAAGAAGGACAACGATAAGATCAAAGGTGCCTTCTCTATTGCGCGGGACCTGGCCGAAAAGGTTATGGCCGAGAAAAAAGGCCAAAACCTAAATCACATTGCTCGGTCCGGTGACACCTTAGTCACCGGCGACGAAGGTGCATAACTGCCATTGACCGCCCTCTGACTTGGCGAATGCGGCCCGATACCCGACCATCGGCCACAGGAACATGCTGTGCATGTAGCCCTGGCCGCCATCGGTCAGCAAAACCTGCTGGTATTCGTCAATCTCGGAATAGTCCCGGACTATGACGACCTCATGGCTGATCAGATCCAGAATCGGCGCGCCCCGGTTTGGAGACTGGCGCAGAGTCACGTCCGCAGCATTGACGAAGTAAGCCATATAAGGGTCTAACGTGGCGGGCAGGGTGATCTGCCACTGATGCGGCATCCAGAACTCACCGTCTTCGTCGAAATAGCCGGGCTGTAACAAGGTGTTTTCAAGATCGGACCAATAGGTCTCGCCTCCTTGTTCAGGCAAGGTGGCCGGATCGGGGGCCAAAAGCTCTCGGAACTCTTCGGGGCCGCCATTCCCGCCGTGGCTAAGGTAAATGTCAGGACAGGCCGCCGCTATGACCGCGTCAGCGTCACGCGCTTTGACCTTGGTCAACAACTCGGCCCGAAACGCCAAAAGGCTTGGGTCTTGGTCAGCCTCATCCACAGGGGGAAAGGTCTGGCGATCCGCCAGCGCCGGGCCGCAGGTAAAGGCGGCAACAAGCAGAAGGGGCTTCATTCAGCGGCCTTCATCGCCGCCTGCGCGCAAAAGCAGGATGCGCCGACGGCACGGTCGGCGCGGGCAAGTGCCAGATCCAGTCTTTGGCTGATTTGCTTGATCTCGTCGACCTCGCCACGCGCTTTCAGGCAATCGTGCAACCCCTTAAGGCTCCAGACATTGTCTGGATGGATCGAGGCGCGGCTAAGAGTGCCGCCCAGTCCCAAATCTTCGCGATAAACAGCTTCAGCTTCGGCAGTTTGGCCCTGTTCGAACAACAACGCGCCCAATGCGTGACGGGTCGGCTGCATCCAGCCCCACGGCTCATCATAAGGCAGGTTGTCGTCCAACTCGACCGAGCGTCGCAGATGGGCATAGGCCACATCGTAATTACTCTTGCGGTACTCAATCTCGCCCCTCAGCATCTCCTGCGCGATCTCCAGCAGGTCAGTAACACGGTTGTTGTGCATCAGCCGGGTGTCGGGGACGCGGGCCTTGGCAGCAAGAAAAAGCTGTTCCTCGGCCTCGGCTTCGGCCACATGTCCCGTCGCCGCAAAAGCGATAGCGCGGGCATAGTAGGTCGTCGCGGTCAGGGTCAGGAACAGGTCGGTGTCTTCTGGTGGCTCAAGCGCCTTGGCTTCTTCCCAGCGGCCAAAACGGATCAGGATGTGAGGGCCCATGGACATATAGCTTTCGAAGTAGTCCGCCATTGGCGGGCTTTCGATGCGCAGCATCTCTTCGGGTGTAGTGTCCCACATGCCCTGATTGGCGCGCAGGGCCGGCTCGATCTGACCCTGGAACAACGCGCCGTAGATGACAAAGTGATAATCGTGCTGGCGATAGCCTGTGTACACGTTGAAAGCGCCCTCGCGCTCGTAATACTTAAGGTCTGCCTCGATCGCCTTTTCGTTCCAATGAACGACGTTTTGATAGTGACCGCACAATACGTCGATATGGGTGGGCATATGCACCAAATGGCCCGCATCAGGCACCAATGTTCGCAGAACATCCCCTGCTTTCAACGCTTTTTCGGGGGTTGGCGACATCTCCATCAGGTGCACATATAGATGGAGAAGACCGGGATGAGAGATGGCTGCTGGATCGTTCGCCATCGCATCTTCCAGCGCTTTTTGGGCTTCAAGCGTCGCAGCACCCTCAGCTGGTTTCCCCGACTTCAGGTCCCACATCTGCCAAGGCGTGAGGTTCAGGAGCGATTCAACATAGATGGTACGCAGGTCCAGATGGTCGGGTCGTTCAGCAAACGCCGCGCGCATAGCGTCTGCAAAGTCATAGTCCCATTGGTGCATATCATCTGTTGGGTCGTCCTGCGGATAACGCGTGGGCAGGGCGTGGATCAGTGCCTGCTCGACTGGGGTACAGCCATCGACCAAAGCAAGCGCCCGTTGCGTCGCGTCAAATGCCAATGTCAGCGCCTTCTTCTTGCCGCGGTCATCCAACAGATTCCACGGCACATTATAGTTGGGACCGGCGGCATAGGCGACGCCCCAATGTGCCATTGCGCAATTCGGATCGGCTTCGACCGCTCGCTGGAAACAGGCTACGGCCTCATCGTGGTTATAACCGTAGGTCCAGACCAACCCGCGGTCGAACCATAGCTGCGCTTTGGCCGAGGCGGTGGTGACCGTGCAGGTATGGGTTCCCAGATCGTAATAGTCGCTCATTGAAAATCTCCACTCGGGTTGAGCGGAGGTTAACCTGATTCACCGGGGGTGCACAGATCAGGCTGGCAATCTGTTTTCGATCCGACCCATGTGCAGCATTAGGCCAAAACCCAGTGTGCTCATCGTCAGTATCCCGGTTGCCAAAGGTGCGATTGATCCGTCGAACAGCAGGCCAATGGGTGCAGCGATCGCCGCGGCAAGAACCGTTGAGATCGCTCCGATGACCGAGGCCGCCATGCCAGCGATATGGCCCATAGGTTCCATCGCGATGGCGTTGAGGTTGCCCATGGTCATGCCCGCCATAAAGAATACGGCGGTTTGCCAGCTAACGAATACGGCGAATGACAGGGTCGGTGACAGGTCCATGCTGTTCAGAACGATGACCGAAGTCGTGAAAACGATCTGCGCACCCAGAACCCACGTCACGATCCGGCGCATTCCCAGACGGATGACAAGGGCTGCGTTCAGCAGGCTCGCAGAGCCGGACATAAGCGCCACGAAACCGAACCAGAAGGGAAAGCTTTCGGCGCTGTCGTGGATAACGTCATAGATCGGCTGCACCATGGTCAGCATGGTGAATAGCATCCCAAGGCACAGGGTCTGCACCATAATCGAAACCCTTACCGTTGGATGTGCAAACATCTGGCGCGCCGCGTCCAGCATCAGCGGCAGACGCAAAGGACGTCGGTTTTCAGCAGCCAGAGATTCCGGCAGGCGCAGCCCCATCCAGACGATTGTGATCAGTGAAAACAGCACGAAAGACGCGAAAATTCCGCGCCATCCGGTCAGTGCGATAATTCCGGCGCCCATCATTGGCGCGATGGCTGGAACCAGCGTAAAGATCATCATCGCGATCGAGACAATACGGGCCATTTCGCGGCCGGAATACAAATCCCGGATAATTGCCATCGCGACAACGCGCGGGGCAGAACAGCCGATACCCTGAAAAATCCGCGCGATCAGCAGCATCTCAAGCGAGGAACTGGACCATGCCACCGCCGCCGACAGGATATACAGTGCAGAGCCGACGTAGATGACTGGTTTACGCCCGAATGCATCAGACAACGGACCGGTAAAGAATGTCCCGATCCCCATCCCCAGAACGAATGAGGTCAGGATCAACTGCGCTTGGTTGATGTCATCCGGGCTGAGCTGCGCGCCGATTTCGGGCAGGGCGGGCAGCATGGAATCGATCGAGAACGCTATTGTTGCGAACATCATCGCGACAAGTGCGACGAACTCTCCTCGTGACATACGACCGGCCATTGTGCCCTCCTGACCTGATCGCGCTATCACGGTAGGTCAGGTGGCACCAGAGACTAAATGTGCACAGAGGGCTGTGCTAATTTGCAGGGGAAGCCTCAAGTTGAGACATGATTTCACCGATCACGCGCTCCCACATTTCAGGAGGTTGGGCGCCGGGAACCGCGTGCTGGTTGGCGACGATGAAGGTCGGGACCGAGTTCACTCCCATCTGGCGCGAATGCGTGTCGCGGTCACTGATGTCCTGACGATCAGCATCTGATTTCAGCAGTTTCAGCACGATCGCAGCGTCCATACCGATACCGTCGGCGATGTCCGCCAGAACCTCGTGATCTCCGATGTCGCGTGTCTGAACGAAATAGGCGTCGAACAGTGCGTCGACCGCCGCGTTTTGTTTCCCTTCGATCCCGGCCCAGTGGATCAGGCGGTGGGCGTCCAGCGTGTTGGGAGTGCGCTTCATCCCTTCAAAGTCGATTTTCAGGCCAGCGTTTTCAGCGTGCTCAACAACCGGGGCGTAGGCACGGACAGCACCTTCTTTGCCGCCAAACTTGCGTTCCAGATATTCGCGGCGGCCCATGCCCTCGTCCGGCATGTCTGGATTCAGTTGGAAAGGGTGCCATTCGATGACAAAGGGGTGATCTGGGATCGCGGCCAGCGCCTTGTCCAGATGGGTCTTGCCGATATAGCACCACGGGCAGATCGGGTCGGACATGATGTCAAGCTTGACGGTCTGGGTCATTCGGTGGTCGCCTTGAAATAGGCCGGAAGCGCCCGGCGCAGGAGTTTGCCATTGCCGCCAGTCGGCAGCTCGGGCAGGTGGATAAAGGCGCGCGGTTGCTTGTAGCGCGCCAGATTTGCTTCCACATAGGTGCGCAGGGCATCTTCGTCCAGCTTTTCCGGGCCTGTATAGAAGGCTGCTATCAGGAATGTGTCCTGTTTCACCTCGACGGCGGCGGCACCTGCCTGCGTGATGCCGGGGTATTGTGACAGCACGGCCTCAACCTCGACAGGGGACACGCGGTACCCGCCCGCGTTCATCATATCGTCGTCGCGGCCCAGATAAGTTATCTGCCCATCCACAGCCATCGCGCCCTGATCGCCGGTCAGAAACCAATCGCCCTGCATCCGCGCCTGCGCTTCGTCCGGGGCATTCAGATAGGTTAGCATCAGGCCAGGATCCGAGCGGTGGATGGCGATGGTGCCCTCGGTTCCTTGCGGGACTGGACCATCTGGCCCAAGGATGGCCACGCGCCGGCCGGGCTGCGGTTGGCCCAAGGCCTCACCCCGCGCGGGGTGTTCGGGGCTGGACGAGATGAAGGTCGAGCATTCGGACATGCCATAGGCCTCAAACAGTTCGGTCCCTGTGGCGCGTTTCCATTGTGTATGAAGCGTGGGCGACAGCTTCTCACCTGCGCAGAGCCCATGCCGTAGGTGCGGCAAGGTTAGCTGATCGGTCGTTCCGACGATTTTTCGAAAGACACCCGGTGCGGCCGCGAAAATAGTGGCTTGGTGGTCACGCAGAAGCGCAGGAAGGGTGGACAGATCGGTTCCGGGCTCGGGGATCAACGCTGTCGCGCCGATCGTCCACGGGTCCATCAAACCCGTGCCTAATGTGTAGGTCCAGTTGAACGCTCCGGCGTGGCACAGGCGGTCATTTTCGCGTAGACCGTACCACCCATCCACCATCATCTGCCGGGCCCAGATTGCGCGATGGGCGTGTGCGACAGCCCGAGGTTTCCCAGAGGTGCCCGAGGTATAGACGACGTAAGCCATCCTCTCGGGATCGCCCATCTGGAATGTGGCTGGGGACAGGTCCCGCATGGCGGTCAGATCGGGCAAAGTGATCTGCACAGGATGGTTGGCGCAGGCCACGGTCAGGTCACGCAGAACGGCTGCTGGCTTTAGGTCTTGGATGATCTTTGCGGTTTCGGGTTCGGTCAATTGGGACGAGGTCGGCACAGGTACGATCCCCACCGATATCGCACCCAGATAGGCGATGGGGAAGTCGACCGTGTTGCCCAGCCTCATCAAAGCGATGTCTCCGGGGTTTAAGCCGGACTGCAGCAAACCAGTTCCGGTGCCAAGAATGGCGCGTTTCAACTGTGCGTATGACCAGTGTTCCGCCTTGGTCGACCCGACAACTGACAGGGCGGTTTTGTCGGCCAGCCGATTGGCCTGACGCAATACATGCGCCGCCAGATTGAACGGGGATGGACAGGCCAAAGCAGGGCCTTGATCGAAGACAGAAAGCATAGCGACTGGCTAACGCGACGTCTGTTCCGTTGCAAGCAGGTCAACCTAGCCCTATAGAATTGCACATGAGTACGCACGAACAGACATCCCTGATCCGATTGGCCCGAGACTCGGGCGAGCCCGCGGAGGTTGAGCCGCTGGACCTTGGCGCCCGCGTGCGCGAGCTGCGCAAGGCGCGCAAATGGACGTTGGAACAAGCGGCAACTCAGGCAGGGTTGGCGCGTTCGACACTCAGCAAAATCGAAAATGGCCAGATGTCTCCGACCTATGATGCGCTGAAAAAGCTGGCGACCGGGCTTGAGATTTCAGTGCCCCAGCTCTTCACCCCGCCACAGCGGGAACAGGTGATTGGCCGTATGGCCGTCACCCGGATGGGAGAGGGCACAGCCCATCCCACGACGACATACGAGCACGAGTTGCTGGCCGAAACGCTGACGAAAAAGCAGATGCTGCCCTATCGGGCGCGTGTGCGGGCGCGGTCGATGGACGAGTTCGAGGGTTGGGTTCGCCACGACGGGGAAGAATTTCTTTACGTGCTTACAGGCGTTGTACGTCTTTACACCGAGTTTTATGAACCTGTGGAAATGCGCCGCGGCGACAGCGCCTATTACGACGGCAGCATGGGGCACAACGTGGTGTCTGTCAGCGACGAAGACGCGACGATCCTTTGGGTGACGTCACTTAGTTAACGACCGGCTGAATTCTCGGTTCAGGCCTTCCGTGAACAGAAAGTCCTCAAGCTCTTCGTGGGCTTCGTTCACTGTCAGGTGGTGACGTTCTGCAAGGTAAGCCTCAAATCCTTTGCGATCCTTGCTGAACAGCGGCTTGTCCTTGTCGCGCAGGTTTGGAAAGCGCCGTTTGGCGCGCGAATACATTGCGTCCCAGTCTTGCGTCAGGTCATTCCAGTTCAACATCTGCAAGCTTTCCGGTTTCCAGGTTTCAAAGCTGCTCGGCCATAAACAGGGTACGAAGGGGCATGGGTCGTCAGCGCATGACAAAATGTCGCACCCATTTCCGATCTGCTGCAAGGATCAAAATGCCCGTTGCAGGCAATCCGCAACGGGCATACGGACCCAAGTTTGGAGTGAGTGGGGGCTGGTCCGTAAAAGGCGCACGCTGCGAGGCTGAGAAAAGGCTATGTTCCGAAATTCAAAGCAATAATCAGGTCGCGCAAAGCGCTATAATGCTGCAAGGCTACAACGCATGGATGCATTGCGTAAAGCTTTTTGTGCGAAGTTTTTGTTTATTAACTCAAATTAGTATCCGTACCAATCTGTAGCAGCCGTCCCAATTTGTGACGCAAGATGTTGGGCCTATTGGCGCGTGTGCCGTTTTTCGCCGAAAAGCCGAACGCAATTGAATTCCGCCTGAAATCGGGTCTGGTCCGTGCGTTTGCGTTACTCTTCGAACCACCAGACCTGCGGCATATACTCGGGCCCGTCGCCGTAAATTGGCAGGGTTTCCGGTTGCTTCAGTTCTTTGGCGTGCGCGATCCGCCCGACGTCGAAATTCCAGATCGGAATGACGTATCGTCCGGCTGTCAACACGCGGTCCAAGGCGCGGGTGGCGGCAACGAAGTCCTCATGGCTTTCTGACGCAAGCATGGCATCAATTAATCCGTCCACAGCAGGTGAGGCCACGCCCATCAGGTTGCGGGTGCCGGGCGTATCGGCATTTTCACTCCCCCAATACAGCCGTTGTTCGTTGCCCGGCGATAACGAGAGGGCGCGTCGGAAAAACGTCATGTCAAAATCCAGATCTGAGGTACGCCCGGTGAATTGCGCGCTGTCTACCTGTTCTGTTGATACTTGAATTCCCAGACGTTCCAGCGCACGGCTATAGATCTCGATGGCGGTCTCGCCTTCGCTGTCGCCCTGTTGCAGCAACACGTTCAGCGTGAACGCATCACCGTTTGCGTTGCGAAGGACGCCGTCCTGAATGGTCCAGCCTGCTTCAGACAGCAGCTTGGTCGCTTTACGGATGTTTGACCGGTTGCGGGCCGAGCCGTCACCTTCCGGCAGGACGTATCCCTCAAGCGTTCCGGGCGGCAGGTCTGCCGCGTAGGGTTGAAGCAGCTCTTCCACGCGGCCTGTTGCTGCGGCAGGTTGCATGGCGAGAACGGAGCCCGAGAAATAGGACGTGATCCTGGGCTGCGCCCCGCCGGTGATCGTGTCGTTGATGAACTCGAAATTGAAGGCCAGCGTCAGGGCTTCGCGAACGCGCCAGTCTTCGAACGGCGCTTTGCGGGTGTTCATGACATATCCGGTCATGCCCGATGGCTTACCATGAGGGATTTCGGTTTTTACTACATCGCCGCGCTGAACGGCTGGGAAGTTGTACTGTGTTTCCCACTTGTCTGCGTTGAACTCGCGCACGGCGGTCAGTTCACCAGCTTTGAAAGCCTCAAACAGAACGGTGCCGTCCCCGTAGAATTCGATCCGCATCTCATCAAGATTTATCGTACCCCGACGGAAGGGAACATCGCTTCCCCAGTAATTGGGGTTACGCCGCAGGTTGACGTATCGTCCCGGCTCATAGCTGTCGATCACATACGGGCCGGTGCCGACGGGAATATCGTGCAGCGTGGCATTGGCAAAATCCTTACCGTCCCACTGTGCCTTTTGCAGGATCGGGCGCAGACCGGCGATCAAGGCCAGTTCGCGGTCGGGCTCGTTGAATGTGATCCGCACGGTGCGCGGGCCGGTTGCTTCGATGCTGTCGATCTTGCTCCAAAGACCGCGATACCGCAGATGCCCTTCGGTTCCCAAAATCTCATACGACCAGATGACATCATCAACGGTGACGGGTGTGCCGTCCGAAAATTGTGCCCCTTCGCGTAGTGTAAATTCGACCCAAGACCGGTCCGGCGCCGTCTCAACTGATTCGGCTAACAGGCCGTAAAGTGTGAAAGGTTCGTCCCAAGATCGCCCCATCAGGCTTTCATGCGTCCAAAACCGCAACTGCCATGGGGAGGTCCCTTTTTGCACAAACGGGTTCAAACTGTTATAGCCGCCCGTATTTCCGAAAACGACTTTTCCGCCTTTGGGCGCGTCGGGGTTTGCGTAGGGCAGAGACACAAAATCCGGTGGTAGGGCGGGCTCTCCGTACATAGCTATGCCATGCGCCGATTCTGCGCTGGCGATTGCGGCCCCCAAAAGGAAAGTGATTCCCGTGATCACTGGGCGTGCGGGTCGTAGAAAATCGGGGCTCATTTTGGAAACAATCCTGCTCTGGCCTTATTTTGTTGGGATTCATCGTACCGATGATTTTTCTTCTTTTCAAACTTTTAGCTTGGACGAAGGCGTGGAATTGCTTATAAAGGGTGCACTGCTCGATAGGTTTCTTGCCTGTATGAAACCTGCCTCAATAACTTAACGCCCGCTTCGTGCGGGCGTTTTTTTTGGCCGAGTTTTTGTCAATCCGTTCCGCGAGGTCATTCTTCGTTTTCTTTGCACGTGCAGCATGGCACTGTGTCGCCGATACGGATTCTAAGGGAGAGCGGCCATGAGCCTTAAGGGAAAAACTGCAATCGTAACGGGGTCGAACTCAGGGATCGGATTGGGGGTTGCCCGTGAATTGGCCAAGGCCGGCGCAGATGTGGTTCTGAATTCCTTTACCGACCTTGACGAAGACCACGCCCTTGCTGCGGAAGTCTCTCAGGAGACTGGCACCAACGCGCGCTATATCAAGGCAGATATGTCCAAGGGGGACGAATGCCGCGCCCTGATCGAACAGGCCGGGGCTTGCGATATCCTTGTTAATAACGCGGGTATTCAGCATGTCTCGCCGATCGACCTGTTTCCGGTCGACAAGTGGGATGCAATCATTGCGATCAACATGAGCTCGGCCTTTCACACGACTGCCGCCGCTTTGCCGATGATGCGAAAGGCAGGATGGGGTCGTGTGGTTAATATCGCGTCGGCGCATGGGCTGACCGCCTCTCCTTATAAGGCGGCGTATGTCGCTGCCAAACACGGGGTCGTGGGGATGACGAAGACAATTGCGCTTGAGACCGCGCAGGAACCAATCACCTGCAACGCGATTTGTCCGGGCTATGTGCTGACGCCTTTGGTGGACGCTCAGATTCCGAACACGATGAAGGAATACAACATGAGCCGTGAGGACGTCGTGAAGAACGTCCTGCTGGAGCGGCAACCGTCGAAAGAATTTGCAACGGTTGAGCAACTGGGGGGCACGACGGTGTTTTTGTGCTCGGACGCGGCGGCGCAGATCACGGGGACGACGATTTCCGTGGATGGCGGTTGGACCGCTTTGTGAGATTACGTGGGGGCGCTGCCCCCACACCCCCGAAGTATTTCTAAACAGAAGAAGGGGTGGGTCGTGAAGAGGATCAATCTGGCTTTGCAAGGCGGTGGCGCACATGGGGCGTTTACCTGGGGTGTGTTGGATCGAATTCTTGATGAAGAGGATATCGAGGTCGCGGCGATCACTGGAACCTCGGCCGGGGCGTTGAATGGGGCGGCGTTCAAATCGGGCATGGTGCACGATGGCCGCGCGGGGGCGCGGGAAAATCTGAATGGTCTTTGGTCCCGGATGGGTGCGGTTGGTGACATGCGCCTTGCCAACTGGATGCAGTCGTTGGAGCCCGCGCAGATCGCACAGGCCATGGAATATTCGCTACCGTTTTCCGTGGGCGATGCATGGTCGAGATTGATCTCGCCTTATGCGTATGGTCCCTTTTATCGCAATCCGCTTGAGCCCGTGGTGGATCGGTTCAATTTTGACGAGATTTGCGCAGATGACGGGCCGCAGCTTTTTGTCTGTGCAACCTGTGTGCGCAGCGGAAAGATACGGGTTTTTACCGGGCAAGAGGTTTCGACCGGTGCCATTTTGGCCTCGGCCTGTTTGCCGAACCTGTTTCAGGCGGTCGAGATTTTTGATCCCAAGTCCGGCAGAACCGAAGCTTATTGGGACGGTGGATATACCGGCAATCCGGCGCTTTATCCGTTGTTCAATGGCGATCTGCCTGACGACGTGGTGATCGTGAATATAAACCCGCTGGAACGGGACGAGATACCGCGGACGCCGCAGCAGATTCAGAACCGTATCAATGAGATCAGTTTCAATTCCTCCCTGTTTCGAGAACTGCGCGCGATCAGCTTTGTTCAGCGCTTATTGGCGGATGGAAAACTAAAGGCCGGAGAGATGAGCCGCGTTCTGGTTCACATGATCGCAGATGATGATCTTATGAATGATTTGTCGGTGGCCACCAAGACCGTGCCAAACCCGGTCGTGTTGCACAAGCTCAAGGATGCAGGGCGCAGAGCCATGGATCGGTTTCTGGCGGAGCACAAATCCGACCTTGGCACGCGCAGCACGGTCAATCTACCCGAAATGTTCGGCTGATCACTCGGGCGGCTGCGACGGGTCTTTTTCGTTTGGATAAACAAGACCTGCCGAAATCACCAGTTTGGCCGCGTCCTCGATCGACATGTCCAGCAGGATCACGTCCTCTTCCGGGAAGAACAGCAGAAATCCAGAGGTCGGGTTGGGTGTGGTTGGCACAAAAACACTCAACAGGTTGCCACCGGTTTCAGCGCGGTCGCTGACCTCACCCCGCGCAGTGGTCGAGACAAATCCGATCGCCCAGATACCCCGGCGGGGATATTGGATCAGGCAGGCTTTTTCAAAGGACCGTTCCGTCTGGGCAAACACCGTTTCCGATATTTGCTTGATCCCCGAATAAACCGAGCGCACCACCGGCATCCGGTTTACGAGGCTTTCGGCAAAGTGGATCAGCGAGCGGCCAAGAATTCCTTTGGCAATCCAGCCGACAAGCACGGTGAAGATCAGGAAGATCACCACGCCCACGCCGCGCAGGTTCACCCCCACATATTCCGAGGGTTGGAATTTCTGCGGGATCAGCGGCAGGACCGCGCTGTCGATCCAGCCCACCACGGACCAGATCAGCCAGATGGTCAGCCAGACCGGAGCGATGACAACGATGCCCGTCAGAAATGACGCGCGCAGCCGGGAAAACAGACCCGGTCGGCGGTGAGGTTCTTCGTCAAAGGGCGTGTTCATTACGGTCCTGCGTGTTTGCCAATTTAGTTAAGCAGTCCGGGGCTTTGGTACAATAGCTTTGCTCACTCGGACAGGGCACGGGCGATGCCGGCGGCCAATTTTGCGTTATTTCTGACCAATGCGATGTTCGCGGTCAGCGACCGCCCCTCGGTCTGTTCATAAATGCGCTGCAGTAGGTAGGGAGTAACGTCTTTGCCGGTGATCCTGTGTGCGTCGGCATCAGCCTGAGCCGAAGCGATGATCGGGGCCAGTTCCAGCGCCGGGATTTGATCAGCGGCGGGGATCGGGTTGGCGACCAACTGGCCGCCGGGCAGGCCAAGGGCGCGACGGGTGGCGTGGGCCTTGGCGATTTCTGCTGCGCTGTCCATGCGCAATGGCGCTGCGTAGGGAGATTGCGCCGACCAGAAGGCGGGGAATTCGTCCTGGCCATAGGCGATCACGGGCACGCCCAGCGTTTCCAACACCTCGAGCGTTTTGGCCAGATCAAGGATCGCTTTGGCCCCTGCTGCCACCACGGTCACGCGGGTTTGCGCCAACTCATGCAGGTCTGCCGAGATGTCAAACGAAGTCTCCGCCCCTTGATGCACGCCGCCAATGCCGCCGGTGGCAAAGACCTCGATCCCGGCATATTGCGCGGCGATCATCGTGG
Organism: Ruegeria sp. S263; assembly: GCF_056780525.1. Lineage (NCBI taxonomy): Bacteria > Pseudomonadati > Pseudomonadota > Alphaproteobacteria > Rhodobacterales > Roseobacteraceae > Ruegeria > Ruegeria sp. S263. The sequence continues at coordinate 1,851,909 of NZ_CM165558.1, forward strand.
CGGCAACGGTGGTGGCGCCGGTTCCACCGGTGGCGATGCAAGCGGCCATGTCGGCGCGTGAGATTTTGGCGACGCCCTGCGCCTGTCCCAGTGCCTTTAGCTGGTCGGCCTCGAGCCCCACATGCAGCTTGCCTTTGATCACCGCCATGGTGGCGGGTACTGCGCCTGCGTCACGGATATCTTGTTCGACCTGCGCTGCGACCTCGATATTCTGCGGGTAGGGCATGCCGTGGGTGATGATGGTGCTTTCCAGCGCAACAATGGGGTGGCCCGCGTCTTTGGCGGCGCGCACTTCGGCCGAGTATTGGATGTCGATCACAGTGGGGTTTCTCCGGAAACGTAAGTGGCGGCGGCGTGCAGGGCGCGGGTCAGGGCAGCGTCGGGGGCGGCCCCGGCGGCCTCGGACGCGATATGCGCCGCCATGAAAGTATCGCCTGCGCCGGTCACACGGGTGACCAGAACGGACGGGGGTGTCTGGGTCAGGATTTCATCCGAGGTGCCGACAGTGGCAGAGTTACCGCCATCTGTGACCAACACCCGCAACGCGCCCCGGTCTAGCAGACCTTTGGCGGCGCTTTCGGAATCGGCGAACTCGCGTTGGCACAGAATGCCAGCTTCCTCAAGGTTCACGTATAACGTGGCGCGAGCGTGTTTGAGGAAGGGCAGCAGGCGCTCGGCCTTGCCGGGTGAGGCGGGAGCTACGCGCAGGTCGGCTTTGGCGAAGGCTGGGCTTTGGGCGATTTCTTCCAGCAGGGTCAGTGTCAGGTTGCCGTCCAGCGCGATCGGGCCTTCGAACGGAGTGTTCTCGTAGCCCAATGGCCCGTGCATCAGGGGGCGCAGAATTTTGGCCCCCGCAGCCTCGAGCGAGTGCGCGTCGGCGATGGCTGCGATCAGCCCGTTTGCCCCTTCGACAGCCATGTAACGATCGGTCGGCAAGTCCAGTGAGCGATAGATGTGATCCGTGACCATGCCCAGCCGGGCGCAGGCATTAACCAGCTCATCCCCTTCGGGGTCACGGCCAATGGCAGTCAGCAAGGTGGGCGTCATGCCGAACCGCACCAGCGTCATGGCGATATTCATCGCCACGCCGCCAGGCAGGCGTGTAATCCGCCCCGGTACGTCTGATCCCTGCCGCATGGCGCTGGCCGAGCGTCCGATCACGTCCCACAGGACCGAGCCGATACACAGGATGTCACTAGTCTGGGTCATGCCCGTGTCATGCCGCAGCGTCACAGCAGGTGCAAGGGTTAACGCTCACATCGCGTCGGTGAGCGTTTTTAGCGCAGCAACCGGATCGTCTTGCGACCAAATTTCGTCGCCTATGCCAAAGAAATCGGTATGGGGAGCAAGGTCGCGGATCAGGTCTGGGGTCAGGCCGCCTTCGGCCACGACCGGAACCTCGATCATCTCGGACCACCATTGGAACAGGTCCTTTTCAGCGATGCTGCCATCACCCAAAGCTGACGAGCCGACTGGGCCAAAAGCCACGTAATCCGCTCCGTTTTCGCCTGCGGTCATGCCGTCATGGCTGGAGGCCGCGCAAAAGCTGCCGACGATGGCATCCGCGCCCAGTTCTTTGCGCGTAGCCCGAACTGATCGGGCACCATCATCCAGATGTACCCCGTCCAAACCCAGCCGTTGCGCCAGCAGGACATGGTTTGAGATGACGATGGCGACATCACGCGCGTGGGCAACCTCGCGGCAGGCATCAGCCGCGCGGGCGATGGTGTCTTCGTCGCTGCCCGCCAAGGCCAACCGGATGCAGGCGATTTCTGTGCTGTCCAGCACGCGGCCCAATTGGTCGGGGAAGGTACTAAGCGCAATGGTCGGAGGCGTAATCAGGTAAATCTGCGGCTGCTCGGGGGTATCCATGGCGCGTCCTTCAGTTTTCAGTTCTCGGCGCGGTTTAGCGGATTGAGCGGGGGAAGCAAACTTTTTAGCCTGCCGAGCGGGTATTTGGGAACAGAAGAAGCAGCGGCGGCTTGCCCTAATCAGGCGGGGCGATTAGAGCAGGCGGAACTTTCGGAGTAAGGTATGCCCAGCGATCAACCTCAGCCTTCTTTTGTGCTTGTGCGCCCTCAGATGGGGGAAAACATCGGCGCCGCCGCGCGCGCGATGTGGAATTTCGGGCTGGACCGAATGCGGATTGTGGCGCCGCGCGATGGCTGGCCGAACCCCAAGGCCGTTGCCATGTCCAGCGGGGCTGGGCGGTTGCTGGATGAGGCGCTGTTGTTTGACGATCTGGCTGGGTCGTTGGCGGACAGCACGTTTGTCTTCGCCACCACGGCGCGCCAACGGGGGCTGACCAAGCCGGTCTACAGCCCCGAGCGCGCGATGCAGATCGCCGCTGAAAAGGTCGCGGCGGGCGAAAAGGTTGCCGTGCTGTTCGGCCCCGAACGCGCCGGGCTTGAGAATGAGGATATTGCCAAGGCCAACGCCATCATCTCGGTCTCGGTGAACCCCGAATATGCCTCGCTCAACCTTGGGCAATGTGTGTTGCTGACTGCATATGAGTGGATGCGCCAAAGTGCCGATGTGGTGCATGAGGCCACCGATCTGGGCAAGGGTGACTGGGCCACGGGGATCGAGGTCGAAAAGCTGGTCGAACATTATGAGGACCGGCTGGACGAGGCGGGCTTTTTCTATCCCCCCGAAAAGGCCGAAGGCATGAAGACCAACCTGCGCAACCTTTGGTCTCGGATGCGGCTGACGCGGGCGGATGTGCAGATGCTGCACGGGATCATGCGGCAGATGGTCCGCTGGAAGGACAAGGGCTGAGGCTGGACCTATCTTCCGCTTCACCCTAGCGTGCGACGAAACAAGGACATGAGGACAGCATGAGCGGCAAGCGCAGCATCTTCGAAGAGGTCTCGGGCGACCAGAAACAAGAGGCAATTCAGCCCGGTATGATCGACCGTGGGCGTGGCGGTGCACGCAAGGCGATCCGGGCTTGGCTGATGATGCTGTTTGCGCTGGTTGTGATCATGATCGCCGTGGGCGGTCTGACGCGCCTGACCGACAGCGGCTTGTCGATCACCGAGTGGCGGCCCTTCACCGGGGCAATCCCGCCGATGTCCGAAGCCGACTGGCAGTCCGAGTTCGACAAATACAAGGAAATCGACCAGTGGCGCATCCAGAACCAGTGGATGGAATTGGACGATTTCAAAACGATCTACTGGTGGGAATGGGGCCATCGCCAACTGGGCCGCGTGATTGGTCTGGTCTGGGCAATCGGGTTCTTTGGCTTCCTTATGGCGCGGAAAATTCCAACTGGTTGGACGGGTAAGCTGCTTATACCCGGTGCTTTGGGCGGGGTTCAGGGCGCCGTGGGCTGGTGGATGGTCGCCTCGGGCGTAACGCAGGGCGAGGGTATGACCGCCGTCGCCAGCTATCGTCTGGCTGTGCATCTGGGGCTGGCTTTTGTGATCCTCGGGTTTCTTGCGTGGTACATCTTTGAGCTAGGCCGCGAAGAACGTGACCTGATGCAGGCCCGCCGCGCGAAAGAGGCGAAATTGTTCTCGTTATCGACTGGCCTAATGCACTTTGCGTTCCTGCAAATCCTGATTGGCGCTTTGGTCGCGGGGATCGACGCGGGGCGGTCCTATACCGACTGGCCTCTGATCGGTGGGCAGTTTTTGCCGCCCGATGCCACGATGCTGGAGCCGATGTGGCGTAACTTCTTCGAAAGCCCCGGATTGGTGCAGTTTATTCACCGTTGCGCGGGCTATCTGCTACTGATCTTCAGCGTCATCATCTGGCGACGGGGTGGCACCAGTGCGCATCCGCAGACGCGTTTCGCCTTTAATGCCGCCTTTGCGGCGCTGGCGCTGCAAGTGGTGATCGGCATCGTTACCGTGGTCTATGCCGCGCCGTGGCAGATCGCGATCTTCCATCAGTTCATGGCCGTTGTCGTCTGGACACTGATCCTGCGCGCGCGCTTCCTGACCGCCTACCCAATCGCAGCCTCGATCCGAGGAGTTTGACATGACCGCCTTTGATGACCTGATGGCCTTTCAACGCGAAACCTCGGCGCTGGGGCAGATTGCCGGGCGGCTGGGCTGGGATCAGGAAACGGTGATGCCGCGCGGGGCGGCCCCGCAACGGGCCGAGGAAATGGCTGCGATCGAATCCGTTCTGCACGCCCGCCGATCCGACCCACGCGTGGCCGAGTGGCTGGATCAGGCCGACCCGCAGGATGAGGTCGGCAAGGCACAGATCCGCGAAATTCGCCGGTCTTTTAAGCGCACGGTCAAAGTGCCCGCCGATCTGGCCAAGGCCATCGCCCGCGTGACTTCGTCGGCCCAGGGCACATGGGCGCAGGCACGAGCGGATGAGGACGTAGCGGCGTTTCTGCCTGTGCTGCAAGAGGTCGTCGCCCTGAAACGTGAAGAGGGTGCGGCGCTGGCCCAAGGCGGTGACGTCTATGACGCCATGGTCGAGGATTACGAGCCCTACACAACCGGCACCCAGATTGCCGATATATTCGACCAGATGCGTCCACGTCTGGTGGCCTTACGCGCCGCTGTACTGGACCGCCCTGTGCCGCAGAGCCTGACTGGCACATTTGACGAACTGACCCAGATGCGCCTGTCGCAGAAGCTGGCGACCACCTTTGGCTATGACCTGAACACAGGTCGTGTGGACAAGGCTGTGCACCCATTCAGCTCGGGTAGTGGACTGGATGTGCGTATCACCACCCGTACCAGTGAAACCGACCCGTTCAACTGTTTCTACTCGACCATTCACGAGGTCGGCCACGCCGCCTATGAACAAGGCATCGACCAAGCCTATGTGTTGACCCCGCTGGGCAGTGGGGTGTCGATGGGTGTGCATGAAAGCCAAAGCCGGATTTACGAAAACCAATTGGGCCGATCCCGCGCCTTTACCGGTTGGTTGTTCGCTCAGATGACAGCAGCCTTTGGCGATTTCGGGATCAGCGACGCCGACGCCTTCTACGCCACCGTCAACGGTGTCCATAACGGGTACATCCGGACCGAGGCGGATGAGGTGCAATATAACCTGCACATCATGTTGCGCTTTGATCTGGAGCGCGCCCTGATGGCCGGGGACTTGCAGGTCAGCGATCTGGAAGCTGCGTGGAATGACCGGTTCAAGGCCGATTTCGGCTATGCGGTCGACAAGCCGTCTAATGGTTGTCTGCAGGATGTGCACTGGTCGGTGGGGCTGTTTGGCTATTTCCCGACTTATGCACTGGGTAATGTCTATGCCGGTTGCCTTTACCAGACCCTGCGCGCGGCGCTGCCTGATCTGGATACGCAACTGGCGCAGGGCGATACCTCGGGCGCAACGGGGTGGCTGCGCGAAAATCTACAGCAATATGGCGGGCTTTATGCCCCGCGGGACATCATTACCCGTGCAAGCGGGGTTGAGCCGGGGCCAGAGCCTTTGATGGCGTATCTGGAAGACAAATTTGGCGAGATTTACTGCCTGTAACATGCCCGCTTGAACGCGTAGGCACGTGAATTCCATCCCCCGGTCAATAGAGTGTCCCAGGTACGGATGGAGAGGGGTGTTCGTCTATCCGGAATGCGCTGAAACCTGTGTAGTGACTGTGGTCCTTTGAAACCGGTCAAGCAGAGCGCGACGTTTGATAAAAAACCCCGCAGGCTGGCCTACGGGGTCTTACAAATTCTTTTGGGGCTGGTTTATTCGTCTTCGTCCTCGTCGCCCTGATCGGCGATCCAGGCGACGCTGACGACTTCTTCGCCCTTGCCGGTGTTGAACACACGTACACCGCCCGCGCTACGCGAGCGGAAGGAAATGCCCTCAACCGGCACACGGATCGATTGGCCTTTGGAAGTGGCCAGCATGATCTGGTCGTCGATTTCAACCGGGAACGACGCCACCAGTTCACCGCCGCGCATGGCCTTGTCCATTGCCGCGACGCCCATGCCGCCGCGCCCGCGCACGGGGTAATCGTGGCTGGAACTCAGCTTACCCGCGCCCCCCGAGGTGATCGTTAGGATTAGGTTCTCGGCTGCCGACATCTCGGCATAGCGTTCCTGCGTGATCGTGCCGGGTGCGGCTTCATCCTCGTCCGTTTCGCCGTCATCGGCGATGCCCGCAACGGCACGGCGCATCTTGAGGTAGGCCGCGCGCTCGTCCGGTCCGGCCTCGAAATGGCGGATGACAGACATCGACACAACGCGGTCGCCATTGGTCAGCTTGATACCGCGCACCCCGGTCGACTCGCGCGAGTTGAAGACGCGCACGTCAGTGGTGCGGAAGCGGATCGCACGGCCAGAATTGGTGACCAGCATCACATCTTCATCTTCGGAACAGATGCGTGCATTCACCAGTTCAACATCTTCGGGGAGTTTCATCGCAATCTTGCCGTTGCGGCGCACATTGGTGAAATCTGACAGGCGGTTTCGTCGCACGTCGCCTGCGCTGGTGGCGAAGACGATTTGCAGGTTTTCCCATTCGTCGTCCGGCACATCCACTGGCATGATTGCGGCAATAGACACGCCCGTGGGGATCGGCAGGATGTTGACGATCGCCTTGCCCTTTCCGGTGCGGCTGGACTGCGGCAAGCGCCAGGTCTTGAGCTTGTAGACCATCCCCTCGGTGGTGAAGAACAGTAGTTGCGTATGTGTGTTCGCAACGAAGAGGTTGGTAACGACGTCCTCTTCCTTGGTCTGCATCCCTGACAGGCCCTTGCCGCCACGCTTTTGTGCGCGGAAATCAGCCAGCGGCGTTCGCTTGATATAGCCGCCCGAGGTTACGGTCACGACCATGTCTTCGCGCTCAATCAGGTCCTCGTCTTCCATGTCGCCGGACCAGTCGACGATCTCGGTGCGGCGCGGAACGGCGAACTGATCACGCACTTCGCGCAACTCATCGCCGATGATCGACATGATGCGTTCGCGCGAGGACAGAATATCAAGGTATTCCTTGATCTTGGCAGCCAGTTGCTCCAACTCATCCGTGACTTCTTTGACGCCCAATTGGGTCAGGCGTTGCAGGCGCAGCTCCAGAATCGCACGGGCCTGTACCTCAGTCAGGTTATAGGTGCCATCGTCGTTCATCTTGGACAGTGGATCGTCGATCAGGCGTAGATAGCCTTCGATCTCGGCCGCAGGCCAACGGCGGGTCATCAGCTTTTCGCGCGCCTCGGCGGCATCTGCTGACGACCGGATGGTGGCAACCACTTCGTCCACGTTTGAAACGGCCACAGCCAGGCCACACAGGATGTGGCTGCGTTCGCGCGCCTTGCGCAGATCATAGGCCGTGCGGCGAGCGACAACATCTTCGCGGAAGTCGATGAACGAGGTCAGGAACCGGCGCAGAGTCAACTGTTCAGGCCGACCACCATTCAACGCCAGCATGTTGCAGCCGAAGGACGTTTGCATCGGCGAGAAACGGTAGAGCTGGTTCAGAACCACTTCGGGCGTTGCATCGCGTTTCAGTTCCACAACAACCCGTACGCCGTTGCGGTCAGATTCGTCCTGTACGTGCGCCACGCCTTCGATGCGTTTTTCCCGCACGGCCTCGGCGATCTTTTCGATCATCGACGCCTTGTTCACCTGATAGGGGATCTCGTCCACGATGATGGCATAGCGGTCTTTTCGAATTTCCTCGGTCCGCGTTTTGGCGCGGATGATGACACTACCGCGACCTTCCAGATAGGCTTTGCGCGCACCTGACCGGCCTAGCATCACACCGCCGGTCGGGAAATCAGGGCCGGGGACGTATTCGATCAACTGTTCAGAGGTCAGGTCCGGATCGTCGATCAGTGCAAGCGTAGCATCGACCACTTCGCCCAGATTGTGTGGCGGGATGTTCGTGGCCATGCCCACGGCGATACCACCGGCCCCATTGACCAGCATGTTCGGGAACCGCGCGGGCAGGACAGTCGGCTCTTTGTCCTTGCCGTCATAGTTGTCCTGAAAATCGACCGTTTCTTTTTCGATATCGGCCAGCAGGGATGCGGCAGGCTTGTCCATCCGCACTTCGGTATAACGCATGGCCGCCGGGTTATCGCCGTCCATCGAACCAAAGTTGCCCTGACCGTCCAGCAGCGGCAGCGACATCGAGAAATCCTGTGCCATCCGCACCAGCGCGTCATAGATCGCGCTGTCGCCGTGCGGGTGGTACTTACCCATCACATCACCAACGGGACGCGCCGATTTACGATACGCTTTGTCATGCGTGTTCCCGGTTTCGTGCATGGCGTACAGAATCCGCCGATGCACCGGTTTCAAGCCATCGCGCAGATCAGGGATCGCACGGGACACGATGACCGACATGGCATAGTCCAGATAGGACGTGCGCATCTCGGATTCGATGGACACCGTCGGACCGTCATAAACGGGACGCTCAGGCGGGGTTTCATCCATGTTTTCTGGGGTTTCTGGCGTATCGCTCACGTAAACTGCCCGATCTTTGGCTTGGGTCTATATCTTGTGTGTGCATCTTATCAGACCCGGCACATAAGGTGCAAGCCAGCTGAGCATTTCCGGCAAAAAACCACAGTAACACCGGAGTAACATATTGTTATTCAATAGTTTGAGGGTTTCCATGTTACCCTAACGAGACCTTGCAAGAAATTGGAGGTCTGCATGGAGCAAAGCGAAACTGAATTAATGCTCAAGGGATATGGGCTGACGACGGCGGAATTCTTCTATCACATGCCCGACTATATCCACGTTCTGAATACGTTCATCTGGCAGGATTACGATCTTGCCCCGGACCACCCGAAACTGTTTGATTTCATCGAATTCTGGCAGCGCGAGATTGAAGGACCGCTGCATTCGGTGAGGTACACGCACCGGAAAATGATTGCCCCCGGAGAATGGCGCAACATGGTCGGTGAATTCAGGATAAACTGAACAGGCATTCTCAACGCGGTTTTATTGAGTAGAGTGGCATGCAAACCGTTTGCCATATGGAAAGTCACAATGTCTCGAATTCTGTATCTCGCTTTTGCCGTCACAATGCTTGGCGGTCCCGTCGCTGCCGAAGGCGTCCTGGATAAAATCAAGAAGGGTGCTGAAGACACTGCAAACGCCATTGGGCGTGGGGCCGAGTCGGTTGGGAACACAGTCGAAAAGGGCGTGAGCGCCGTGGATGACACCATCGACTCCACTGCCGATCTGATGTCGAACGAAGCCACCCCGGAAGAGACACGCGCGAAACTTGACGTCATGGCAAACGAGGTTCTTACCCAGCTTATGGCAGAGAACCCCGAGGCTCAGGCGCTTTACGATGTCAGCGCCGGATACGCGGTTTTTGATTCCAGAAAGGTGACGGTATTCCCGGTGTCCGCCGGATACGGGCGTGGTGTGGCCGTGTCGAAAGAGACCGGACAGCACACCTATATGAACATGGGAACCGGAGGGGTCGGTGCCGCGATTGGAATCGGTGGGTTTGAAACCAAGTTCGTTATCCTGTTTGAAACGCAGGCGGATTTGGACAAGTTCATTGACTATGGATACGACGCTACGGCCCAATCGGACGCCATGTACGGTGAAGAACGCACTGACGAGACACTCAGGTTTACCGATGGCCGTTCCTTCTTTGTCCTTAGCAAGAAGGGGTGGCGCGTTTCGGCAGGGGCGTCGGGAACCAAATACTGGAAATCGCCCGAGTTGAACTGATCAGCCCGAACAGCTTGCGCCGCCCAATACGCAGAACTTGGCGCAGTGCGGGTGGTTCAGGTGCACATCAGCTTCGGCCTCGGCCAATGTTTCTCCCATCTCGAACTCTGGTTCGTAGGCCAGCAGGGTGCAGGCAAGCACGGCGGGTTTGTCAGAGCCCTTGCGTTTCACGACCATCCTTGCGTTTGAGCACATGACCGCCTCGGGTGATTTATCCAGAATGCCCCAGCAAGCGGTTGTGATCTCAGGCACTTCGATGGTTTCGTCCATCTCGGGGAACAGAACGGTCCGCGCGGGGTCCTGCGCGTCGATGTCAAAACCATGGGCCTCATATAATGCGGCATATCCTGCACGGCTTTCTGCGTCGGTATCCCCCCAAACCGAACGCCCGGCCACTGCCATTTGAAACCCGTTGTCGCGTAGCCATTTCATACCTTCGACGGTCTTGTCAAAGCTGCCTTGCCCACGCTCTTCGTCGTGAAGGTCAGGGCGGAAGTGATCGACAGAAATCCGCAAAGTCAGCTTGTCGCCGAAGTCACGTTGCAGGTCCAACAAGCCTTCGCGGACCTTGGGACGCATCATGGGCTGCATTGCGTTGGTGAGGATCAGCACCTCGAACCCACGTTCAAGCGCGGCGCGCGTCATCCCGATCATTTGGGGATTCATGAAAGGTTCACCGCCGGTGAAGCCTATTTCACGTACCGGCCACGCGCGTTCTTCGATCTGGTCCAGATATGCGCAAACCTCATCTGCGGTTATGTAAACCAGCGCGTTGTTGGTCGGGCTGCTTGCGATATAGCAGTTGGTGCATTCGATATTGCACAGCGTGCCAGTATTGAACCAAAGCGTCTGAGGATCCTTCAACGCCACGGATGCACGGGTTTGCCCGTCTGCTGTCACCAATTTGTTCTGAAATTTGCCAATATTGGCGCTTTGAGGGGCGTTGTCTTTCATTCCGGTTTCCGGTTCTTTGAGCTCGTGTGAAAGACTTAGCGCCTTGGCCTGTGTTCGTTAAGTGGGCAGAACCGAACTGACAGAGTTGTGAAGACGCAGATTGCCGCAAATATGGTTGCGCTAACATTGGACATGGCCTTAGGGGCAAGGTAAGGAAAACACATGGTTTCTCGTGTCATACCCGTCGACCCCTTTGATCTGGTCATTTTTGGCGGAACCGGTGATCTGGCGCAGCGCAAGATCCTTCCGGCGCTGTTCCGTCGGTTTTGTGCTGGTCAATGGGCCGATGGGGTGCAGATTATTGGCGCCGCCAGAACAAAGCACGACGGCGCAACCTTTCGGCAAGTTGTGGCCGAATCGCTGAAAACGCATGCCTCGGTCCAGTGCAAGGATGCGGCGGCGCTGGCGGCATTTCTTCATTGCGTCGATTACGTTGCACTAGATGGTGGTTCCGACGAAGGGTGGTCGACATTGGCGGCCAAGCTTCAGCCCGACATGGTGCGCGCCTTCTATTTTTCCGTTGGGCCAAGGCTGTTCGGTTCGTTGGCCGAGCGAATTCAGTCACATGATCTTGCGACCGAACAGACCCGAATTGTCGTTGAAAAACCGTTTGGTCACGATTTGGACAGCGCGAAGGTGTTGAACGCGACCTTGGCTGCGCATTTCAGGGAAAAGCAAATCTACCGGATCGACCATTATCTGGGCAAAGAAACGGTTCAGAACTTGATGGCAGTACGGTTCGGAAACATGTTGTTTGAGCCTCTCTGGAACAGCCAGTACGTAGATCACATTCAGATCACCGTGGCCGAATCCGTAGGTATAGATGGGCGGGAAGAGTATTATGAGCGCGCCGGTGCGATGCGCGACATGATGCAGAACCACCTGATGCAGCTTTTGTGCCTGATCGCGATGGAACCGCCGGCGAAATTCGACCCAGACGCCGTGCGAGATGAAAAACTCAAGGTTATCCGCGCCTTGGACCCGGTTGAACCGCACCATATCGTGCGCGGTCAGTTTGAAGGGGGCGGGCCAAGCTATCGTCAGATCGCGGGCAATCCACGATCGACCACTGAAAGTTACGTGGCGCTGCGGGCGCATGTCAGCAACTGGCGATGGGCTGGTACACCGTTTTATTTGCGAACGGGCAAACGGTTGGTGGCGCGCTCGTCGGTCATCAATGTTATGTTTAAGGATGCGCCGCACTCGATCTTTGGTGAACAGGCTGGCCGTCACGCGAATGTCCTGTCGATTCGACTGCAGCCGAACGAAGGGATCACCCTGAAGGTGACGATCAAGGAGCCTGGGCAGGGGGGCATGCGTCTGGTCGACGTGCCCTTGGACATGAGCTTTGCCGAGGCGCTGGGGCCTGAAAACCAAGAGCCGCCGGACGCATATGAACGGCTGGTGATGGATGTGATCCGCGGCAATCAGACCCTGTTCATGCGCGGCGACGAAGTCGAGGCCGCATGGGCGTGGACCGACCCTATTATTGCGGGTTGGCAGTCGCGTGGGGACGTGCCGAAACCATATGAAAGTGGCAGTACCGGCCCGGGCGACGCCGAACTGCTGATGAAACGGGATGGTCGCCGGTGGCAAGGGATAAACCCATGAAAATACAGGAATACGCCGACAGGGACATGCTGGCCATCGACGTCGCCAACGTCTTGGCCGGAGATCTGGAAGCCGCGTTGCTGCATCACGACATGATTTCGCTGGCGGTTCCCGGCGGCACTACTCCGGGGCCGATTTTTGACGGGTTGTGTGCCGCTGATCTGGAATGGGACAGAGTGCGGATTTTACCGACGGATGAGCGTTGCGTGCCAGGCAGTAGCGACCGATCCAACGAAAAACTGATCCGCGAGCGTCTGCTGACAAATCGCGCATCAGCGGCGCAATATGTTCCGCTGTATCTGGACGGCAAGGACCCCGAGACAGTACTGCCGGAAGTCGAAAGCCTGATCACTCCGGTCCTTCCCCTGTCGGTTCTTGTTCTGGGGATGGGAGAGGACATGCATACGGCGTCACTTTTTCCTGGAATGCAGGGATTGGAAGAGGCCCTTGATAGGCACGCGCCGCCGCTGGCCATCGCCCGGACCGAAGTCCAGCCAGAGGCGCGCATAACCCTGACGGCACCGGTTCTGGACGGGGCCTTGTCCAAACATCTGGTGATCTTCGGGGCTGCAAAGCGCGAGGCGTTGAAACAAGCACTTACCTTGCATCCGGAAGAGGCACCGATCGCAGCGGTGCTAAGTGGGATGACGGTTCACTGGGCGGAGTGACGACAATGAAACTGGATAACCTCAGAACTCTGGCAGCCGGCGCGCAGGACCGCGCGATTTTGGACTTGTTCGAACATTCGGCCGACAGGGCGCGCATTTTCTCGGCTTCGACCGGGGACTTGCTGTTTGATTACTCGAAGACCCAGTTGGATACGACGATCCGCGATGCCCTAATTCAGTTATGCGATGAGGCAGATTTGGCCGACCGTCGCGAGGCGATGTTCAGCGGTACCAAGATCAACGAAACCGAAGGCCGCGCGGTGCTGCACACGGCTCTTCGCAATTTGGACGGTGGCCCGGTAGAAGTTGATGGTCTGGATGTCATGCCTGACGTTTTGGACACGCTTCAACGTATGCGGGTCTTTGCCGAAGAGGTGCGCGGCGGTGCCGTCATCGGGGCAGGGGGCAGCTTTACGGATGTGGTGAATATCGGAATCGGTGGGTCCGATCTGGGTCCGGTTATGGCCACTCATGCTTTGTCCCCGTATCACGATGGGCCAAGGTTGCATTATGTGTCGAACGTGGACGGCGCGCATATCGCCGATACGTTGAGACAACTGGATCCGACGCGGACGCTGGTCATTGTCGCCTCGAAAACCTTCACAACCATTGAGACCATGACCAATGCGCGAACGGCTCGGGCGTGGATGACCGAAGGTGGGGGCGACCCGGCGACACAATTCGCGGCGGTGTCCACCGCTTTGGACAAGACGCAAGCCTTTGGCATTCCCGAAAACAGGGTATTCGGCTTTGCGGATTGGGTCGGCGGAAGGTACTCGGTCTGGGGGCCGGTTGGTTTGCCCGTGATGATCGCCGTCGGATCGAATGCTTTTGATGCCTTCTTGCGGGGCGGTCAGGCCATGGATGTGCATTTCCGAGCGGCTGACTGGGGTGAAAACATGCCTGTCATGCTGGCTCTCGTCGGTATCTGGCACCGGCAGGTTCTTGGCCATGCCAGCCGTGCGGTTCTGCCTTATGATCAGCGGTTGTTGCGGTTGGCCGCGTATTTTCAGCAACTCGAGATGGAGTCGAACGGAAAATCCGTGGCGATGGATGGCGCTGCATTGGCGGTTCCTTCCGGACCAGTCGTTTGGGGCGAGCCTGGAACCAATGGGCAGCACGCTTTCTATCAATTGATCCATCAAGGCACCGACGTGATCCCCTGCGAATTCATGGTTGCAGCCGAAGGGCACGAGCCGGAGCTTTCGCATCACCACCGTCTATTGTTGGCGAATTGTTTGGCTCAATCCGAGGCGTTGATGCGAGGGCGTTCGCTGCCCGAAGCACGGCAACGCATGGCCGCGAAGGGGTTGGAAGGCGCCGAGCTGGAACGTCAGGCCCGCCACCGGGTCTTTTCCGGAAACCGACCTTCAACCACATTGATATACCCAAAACTTACGCCGTTTGTTTTGGGGCAGATAATCGCGCTGTATGAACATCGTGTATTTGTCGAAGGTGTGCTGTTGGGAATTAACTCGTTTGACCAATGGGGTGTCGAACTAGGTAAGGAACTGGCAACATCGCTTGGCCCGATCGTGGAAGGTGAGGAATCGGCGTCTGAAAAGGATGGTTCGACCGCCGCGTTGGTGGCGTATGTGATGCGCCATCGGGACTGAGGAAAAAACTTCTTTTTGCCGCAGCGGAATGCTGCATTCTATTATTGTCAGCAAATTAAATGCTTGGCAGGGTGGGTCCCCGAACAGATGCCCTGCTGGTCGTTGCAGGGGGCGGAACAAATGCACTGTCGCAAAGAAATGGTGCAACTACAGGGAGGATGTCCATGCTGGGACAAATGATGACGCAGCCGCTGCTGATCTCGTCACTGATTGAACACGCGGATCGCTATCATGGTCAGACCGAGATCATCTCGGTTGAGACCGACGGGTCCGTGACCGAAAGCACTTGGTCACAAGTGGCGGTGAATGCGCGAAAGCTGGCGTCAGCCTTGACCAAACTGGACCTCGAACCGCAAGCGCGTATCGGGACACTGGCGTGGAACAATCGGCGGCACCTGGAAATATATTATGGAACTTCTGGTGCAGGCTTTGTGTGTCACACGATCAACCCCAGACTGTTTCCCGAACAGCTCACCTACATCATCAACCACGCGAAAGACCGGGTTCTGTTCTTTGACGCGACCTTTATTCCGCTGGTTGCGGCGATCAAAGAACATCTGACCGAAGTTCAGCATTTCGTGCTGATGGGGCCAAAGAACGATGACGCGATCGCGCGGGTTCCCGGTGTTCAGTTCTATGATGAGCTGATCGAAACAGGTGATGAAGGGTTCCAATGGCCCAGCTTTGACGAAAACACTGCGTCCAGCCTGTGTTACACATCCGGCACAACGGGAAATCCGAAGGGCGTGTTGTATTCCCACCGTTCGACCGTGTTGCATAGCTTCGGTTCGAATACGCGGGATGTCATCGGGTACTCCGCCGTGGACGTTGTGATGCCGGTGGTGCCGATGTTCCATGTGAATGCGTGGGGGTCGCCTTATGCCTGCGCGATGTCAGGCTCGCGCATGGTTCTGCCTGGGCCTGATCTGCATGGTGAGGCGTTGGTGAACTTGATTGACACCTATGGCGTTACACTGGCGATGGGTGTTCCGACGATCTGGCAGGGTTTGCTGGCCCATGCTGGAAAGTCGGGCAGTAAACTTACCAGTCTGGAGCGAACGGTTATCGGCGGCGCGGCCTGCCCACCCTCGATGATCGAAACATTCCGTGACACCTATGATGTAGACACTGTTCACGCCTGGGGCATGAGCGAGATGAGCCCGTTGGGTACGGCGAATCAACCCATGGCGAAACACGCTGATCTGCCGATTGAACAGCAGCACAAGCTGCGCGAGAGTCAGGGCCGGCCGTGCTATGGCGTCGAACTGAAAATCGTTGACGATGACGGCAATGAACTGCCCCGCGATGGTGAAACTCAGGGTGATTTGCTGGTTCGCGGGTATTGGGTGCTGGACAGCTATTTTGAACTGCAGGATCAGAACCTGCTGCAGGATGGCTGGTTCGCCACTGGTGATGTGGCGACTTTGGATGCCGACGGGTACATGACCATCCGTGACCGATCCAAGGATATCATTAAATCTGGTGGCGAATGGATCAGTTCAGTTGAGTTGGAGAATATCGCCGTTGCCCATCCCAAGCTTGCGACGGCCGCTGTGATCGGTGTTCCGCACCCCAAGTGGGACGAGCGCCCTCTATTGGTTGCGGTAAAGGCCGAGGGGCAGGACCCGTCGGAGGACGAACTGCTGTCATACTTCGACGGCAAAATTGCCAAATGGCAGATTCCTGACAAGGTTGTCTTTGTGGACGCGCTGCCACTGAACGCTACGGGCAAGGTGCTTAAGCGCAACCTTCGTGCGGACTTTTCGGATGCCCTTACGGGCTAAGTATTTAAAATAAGGGAAAATGGCTCCGGCGGTAGGGATCGAACCTACGACCAATTGATTAACAGTCAACTGCTCTACCGCTGAGCTACGCCGGAACGGTCCGCGCCGTATATCAATACGACTCTGCGGCGTCCAGAGGGGTGCGCGAAGTTTTTTTGACGAAGGTTGACTGTCCACGGCGCAGGGAAATTCGCCGAACCATTCTTCTGAAATCTGAAGGGGAATTTGGCTCCGGCGGTAGGGATCGAACCTACGACCAATTGATTAACAGTCAACTGCTCTACCGCTGAGCTACGCCGGAACTGAGGGCCGTATAGCAACCTCGTTTTTGGCCGACAAGACAAGATCGTCATAAGAGCTGAAAAAAGTTCTTTGGTTAGCCCAACCTTTCAAAAAGCGCATTCACGGAAAGCTGGCCTTTTGGTGAAGCCTTTGATTTTCCGCATAAATCGACAAGATGTGCAAAAACATTGCGCTCGGCGGCGGGTAGAAGGGCCGCAGGGGTTTCTGTGTATATCCTTTCGGCCAGGTCGCGTGCGGTGCCGGGCTTTTCCTCCAGTGCGGTCAGAATCTGGGCTTCGCGTTCAAGCCGGTGATTGATCAGCCAGTCCAGACGCTCGGTTGGATTCTGAATTGGTGCTCCGTGACCGGCATGAAAACTGCTCCAGTCACGTTCGCGCAGGCGGTAGCAGGCGTTCATGAAATCAGTCAGATCACCATCTGGTGGTGACACAAGAGAGCTGGCCCAACCCATGACGTGATCTGCGGTAAAACAGACATCCGACCAACCCAGCGCGATATGGTTGCCCAGATGACCGGGGGTGTGAATGACGTCGAGTTGCCAGCCGTCGCCTTGGATAACTTCGCCGTCTGAAACCTCGATATCCGGACGGAAATCGGTGTCGATGCCTTCGCCGCCGCCTGCGAGGCCCTGTTCCGCCAATTCGGACATAACTGCGCTGCGGCCAGATTCGGGGCCGCCAAATGCCAAAATCGGGGCACCTGTGCGGGCGGCCAATGGTGCGGCAAGGGGCGAGTGATCAAGATGCGTGTGCGTTACAATAATATGGCTGATCCGCTGGCCGGGCTGCAAAGCATCCAGAATCGCCTGAAGATGATCCTCATTCAGTGGGCCGGGATCAATGACGGCGCAGTCCTTTTCACCCAATAGATATGTGTTGGTGCCCCGATATGTCATTGGCGATGGATTGGGGGCCAGAATGCGCCTTAGGCCCGTCTGTAACTCGACAGCCATACCTGGGCGCGGGTTGAAATCGTCGGGAGCCTGCATTCTGTACTCTTTCTCTTGTCGGATCAGCCCGTTAGGTTTAGCGCATGTCCAGTCGGTGGCTCAAATCCTATATGCCGCGCAGTCTCTATGCGCGTGCGGTTCTGATCCTGGTTCTTCCGGTGATCGTTCTTCTGTTGGTGGTCGGCGTCGCGTTCATTCAAAAACACCTTGAGGATGTGACCGCGCAAATGACCAGCGCGGCTGCACGTGAGGTCGACCTGATTACAGACACGATGGCAGACGCCGAAACGCAGCATCAGGCCATTGCCGCGATTCGACAGGACATTGCCTCATTGGAAATGAAGGCCCGATTTTTAGGGATCAATGAAGGGCCCGATATTGGATACCGCAGATGGTATGACTTCATCGCGCCACAGGTAGAAGCCGATCTGCACGAACAATTGCTGGATCTTGTGGCAGTCGCTCTGCCAACGGGCGATCAGGCGCGGCTGTATATGCGGACCCATCTAGGCTTGCTTGAGCTGACACTGGATCGCCGTCGCTTGTCCCCAACCGCGCCGCACCAGTTGATCGTGACCATGGTTTTCTTCGCGGTGATCATGACTTCGATTTCCTTTTTGTACATGCGCAATCAACTTCGGCCGATCACTCGACTGGCGAATGCAGCGCAGGCATTTGGCCGGGGCAGGGTTGTGCCTTATTCACCCGGAGGGGCAATTGAAGTCCGCGCAGCGGGCAGTGCGTTTTTGGACATGCGCGCGCGAATTGAACGCCAGATGGAACAGCGCACACTGATGTTGTCGGGGGTCAGTCACGATCTCAGAACCCCGTTGACGCGACTGAAACTGGGCCTGTCCATGCTGCCCGAGGATGAGGCCGCGCCGCTGCAACAGGATGTGGATGAAATGCAGTTGCTGTTGGACGCATTTCTGGACTTTTCGCGCGGGGCCGCAGAGGGCCCGCCGGAAACCGTTCAGCCCGAGATTTTGCTGAGGCAGATTGTCGAGGATGCACGTCGCGCAGGTCACGAGGCCAGCCTGGTCTCGGTCGAGGGCGAGGGTACGGCCTTGCTGCGTCCCACTGCCATTCGCCGGGCCGTTGAGAACTTGATCGGAAACGCGGTCAGGTACGGAAACCGGGCTGAAGTCAGTCTGTCGATGACACCCAAGACGATCCGTCTTCGGGTCGAGGATGACGGTCCAGGTATTCCACAGGATCAGCGCACCGAGGCCGTCAAACCGTTTTCTCGCCTTGATCCCGCTCGGAATCAGAATCAAGGTAGCGGTGTCGGCCTTGGCCTTGCGATCGTCTCGGACATCGCGCGCGCGCATGGCGGGGTATTACGCTTGGGCAAAAGCGAAAGGCTGGGCGGGTTGTGCGCGGACATAATCATCGGTCGATGACTCGGGGCAACTGGTCCGCTTTGGACGCAGGTTTTTTGACAATTGCCAAAATGTGCTAGGATGAACCCGAAGGAAGGGTAGAGAGCGTTTATGCTTTTGTAGGCCGTCTGTCGGGGATTCAGGTCAAAGGTCCGGTCGCGCGTGTTTCGCGTCGGTGTATTCACATTGACCGAAAGTCGAAATTTCTGATTTGCGCGCCTTGGTAAATGGTGAGGGTAAAATTTTGAATAAGTTGCTTATTTTTATTGGTGTCGTAATTGCAGGCGTGATTTATTTCGGGTGGTTTGAACCCTGTGACGAATTCTACACAGCCTGTCAGTATGTGGGCTTGCGTTGAAGCGGTTTTTGGTAGGCCCGGAGGGACTCGAACCCCCAACCAAAGCGTTATGAGCGCTCTGCTCTAACCAATTGAGCTACAGGCCCGCCTAAGCGCCTTGCGTACCACGGTGAACAGCCGCGTCAAGCCTGACCGTTGCAACATGTCCAACAATCGACTAACCCGCGCGTGAACCATTCATAAGGGGTTGGCCATGACAGCGGGCAAGAACGGAATCACCTATGCTGATGCAGGCGTTGACATTGATGCGGGGAACGCTCTGGTCGACCGGATCAAGCCTGCGGCCAAGCGGACGAACCGCTCGGGCGTGATGAGCGGTCTGGGCGGATTTGGCGCGCTGTTCGACCTCAAGGACGCAGGTTATAGCGACCCGATTCTGGTGGGCGCGACCGATGGTGTAGGTACCAAGCTGCGCATCGCCATTGATACCGGCGTAGTTGACGGGGTGGGCATTGACCTGGTGGCCATGTGCGTCAACGACCTGATCTGTCAGGGCGCCGAGCCGCTGTTCTTCCTCGACTATTTCGCCACCGGCAAGCTGGACACAGATACCGCCGCGCGGATCATCGAAGGCATCGCTGAGGGCTGTGTACAGTCTGGTTGCGCCCTGATCGGGGGTGAGACCGCTGAAATGCCTGGCATGTACCCCGAAGGCGATTTCGACCTGGCCGGTTTCTCGGTCGGCGCGATGGAGCGTGGCGCGCATCTGCCCGCAGACGTGCAACAGGGTGATGTGCTGCTAGGGTTGGCCTCGAACGGGGTGCATTCCAACGGCTATTCGCTGGTGCGCAAACTGGTTGAACTCTCGGGGCTGGGCTGGGATGCCGCCTCGCCGTTCAGCGAAGGTTCGCTGGGCGAGGCGCTACTGACGCCGACGCGTCTGTATGTCAAACAGGCGTTGCAAGCGATCCGGGCAGGGGGCGTTCACGCGCTGGCGCACATCACTGGTGGCGGCCTGACTGAAAACCTGCCGCGCGTACTGCCTGATGAGTTGGGTGTGCAGATTGATCTGAATGCGTGGGACTTGCCGCCCGTTTTCCGCTGGATGGCTGACGTTGGCGGCATCGCCGAGGCTGAAATGCTAAAGACCTTCAACTGCGGTATCGGCATGATCGTCGTTTGCGACGCCGCGCAAGCAGATGAACTGACCACTTTGTTGGCCGAGGCAGGTGAGACCGTTGCCCGGATCGGCAGCGTCACAGACGTGCCCGGCGTATCTTATTCGGGCCACCTGCTGTGAGCTACAAGCGCGTCGCGATCTTAATTTCGGGTGGCGGTTCCAACATGGTGTCGCTGGTCGACAGCATGACTGGTGATCACCCTGCGCGACCGTGTCTGGTGCTGGCCAACGATCCGCAGGCGGGCGGCTTAGTGAAAGCCGCCGACCGCGGCATCGCTACGGCTGCGGTTGATCACCGACCGTTCAAGGGGGACCGCGCCGCTTTTGAGGCCGAGTTGCTGAAGCCCTTGGAGCAAGCCCAGCCTGACATCGTATGCCTTGCTGGTTTCATGCGGGTTTTGACGGCGGATTTTGTGTCGCGATTTCAGGGTCGGATGCTGAATATCCACCCGTCACTGTTGCCAAAATACAAGGGTTTGAATACCCACGCCCGGGCAATCGAAGCAGACGATGTTGAACATGGCTGCTCGGTTCATGAGGTCACGGCCGCATTGGATGACGGTCCAATCCTGGGTCAGGCCCGTTTGAACATTGAACCAGATGAGACGCCCGAAGCGTTGGCTGCACGTGTCCTGGTATTAGAGCACAAACTCTACCCGACGGTGCTTAGACGTTATGCAGGCGCGGATCGCACTCCGGTGTTGCTACCTTGAACATTTCAGGGTGATTTACACTTACGTGTTATTCGGCCTATGGTCTGCACTACGGCTCGGTATGTCAAAAAACTGACGGGCAGTCACAAAGAACAAAAGCAAGAATAGCACCACGAATGAAAACCCTGACAACGACGCAAGAGTTGGCCGAGTTCTGCACGGCGGCTGCGGATCATGACTATGTCACCGTGGACACCGAGTTTCTCCGGGAACGCACCTACTATTCCAAACTCTGCCTGCTGCAACTTGCGGTTCCTTCCTCGGACGAGGGCAGTGCTGTTCTTGTTGATCCTTTGTCGGACGGACTGTCGCTGGACCCGTTGTACGAGCTTTTTGCTAACGAAAGTGTTGTCAAAGTCTTCCATGCGGCCCGGCAGGATCTTGAGATTTTCTGGGTCGAGGCTGGCGTGTTCCCCAAGCCGTTGTTTGACACGCAAGTGGCGGCGATGGTTTGCGGTTTTGGTGAACAGGTTGGTTATGAAACGCTGGTGCGCAAGATTTGCAAACAAGGTTTGGACAAGACCTCACGCTTTACAGATTGGTCCCGGCGGCCTCTGTCCGAAGCGCAAAAAACCTATGCTCTAGCAGATGTAACGCACCTGCGGCAAATCTACGAACATTTGGCCGCTGAGTTGGAGAAATCCCAGCGTAGTCATTGGGTCGCCGAAGAGTTGCGGACACTGACCTTGCCTGACACATACGATATTCGCCCAGAAGACGCTTGGAAGCGGGTAAAGACGCGGACAAATTCCGCCAAGTTTCTGGCCGTCGTGCGCGAATTGGCCCGGTTCCGCGAGGCTTATGCGCAGGAAAATAATGTACCGCGCAGCCGTGTGTTCAAGGATGATGCACTGATCGAACTTGCATCTACCAAGCCGAAATCGCCGTCAGACCTGGGTGGCTCTCGTTTGTTGCTGCGCGAAGCCCGCAAGGGGGCTATTGCCGAAGGTATTTTGAACGCTGTCAAACAAGGGGTCAGTTGCCCGCCCGAACAAATGCCGCGCGTGGACACCAGCCGAGACAAGCTTAAGGTCAATCCTGCGCTGGCGGACCTTTTGCGCGTGTTGCTGAAGTCAAAAACCGAAAGCG
Source organism: Ruegeria sp. S263 (assembly GCF_056780525.1). NCBI lineage: Bacteria > Pseudomonadati > Pseudomonadota > Alphaproteobacteria > Rhodobacterales > Roseobacteraceae > Ruegeria > Ruegeria sp. S263. Next base: position 1,874,076 of record NZ_CM165558.1, read on the forward strand.
CGGGCGTTGCGGCAAAGCTGATCGCAACCAGTTCCGAGTTGGATCAGATTGCCGCCGGTGAGCGCGACGTGCCCGCCATGTCAGGCTGGCGTTTCGAGGTGTTCGGCGAGGACGCCCTCAAACTGTGTGAAGGTAAGATCGCTTTGGCTGCCAAGGGGCAAACGGTGAAGGTCGTCACGCTTTAGCGACAGTTACCGGCGCCGGGATTCCAGTGCGTTCTGCTGACCGACGACCCGAACCAGACGGGTGTTTTGCAGGTCATCCAGGCTAACATTAACCGCATCGGACACCGCTCGTGACCGTTCTGTCCCCTGATTGGTGGCGTAACTGGGGTAGCTGACCCTGAACGTGAACTCCAGAACCCCGTTCTTTTGGTTCTCTGCGTTTTCAACCCGGACAAGTTGGGCCCCATAAGCGCCTTGGCGCGCAGCGGTACCCCTTACATAAATGATGGCACCCGAGGGCGTGGGGTTAATCCGCAGCTCATCAACCTTGGCGATCGGCACGCTGTTGTCCACGGGATCAGGTCTTGAAAACAGGCCGGACCCTTCGCGTTCTGGCGGTACCAGGACGTTGGGGTCATAGGCCGCCTCGGTGGGTGGTGGGGTCGACGTGCTGGACCCGAACCAGTTGGATGGGTTCGCCCGCGAGTCGCTCCAACTGTTGCAGGCAGACAGGGTCAGTGCGGCGATCATAAGGAGTGACAGTGATTTTTGCATAGACCCAGCTCAGAGCATTAAATTCCGCAATGGGTTATCGTAATTTGCAAGCTTTGAAAACCCATGGCAGGGCTGGACAGATGCGGGTGCGCGGCATAGTTCTCCTGTATGGTCGCAACAAAAGGATCGCCGCAAGATGGCAACGCCAGCCTTTGAAGAAATCGTTGAGGATTTCGAGTTTCTGGAGGACTGGGAAGACCGGTACCGCCACGTCATAGAACAGGGCAAAGCGATGGAGCCGTTGGACGATGCGCTCAAGGTGCCTGCCACAAAGGTGAATGGCTGTGCCAGCCAAGTATGGTTGCAACCCATTATTGAAGGTGGTGTGTTTCGCTTTGATGGCGACAGCGATGCGTTGATCGTGCGGGGCCTGATCGCTGTGCTGCGGTCGCTTTATAACGGCTTGCCGGTTGCAGAGGTGCCAAAGGTCGATGCAGGCGGAGAATTGGCGCGGCTGGGCCTAAATGATCACCTGTCCGCCCAGCGTTCAAATGGCCTGCGGGCGATGATCCAGCGCATTCGGGAAGTGGCTCAGGAAAACGCCTGACCCCGTTAGTTATTGGGCCTGCGAGTGGCCCAATCGGCAAGCGTGGTTTCAAGGTCTCCATACCCGGTAAAGCGACGCTCGAACGCCAGCCCCATCCGGTCGGCGCAGTCGCGGGCGCGATCTGTCAGATCCGGATCGTCCGTCTGTGCCTGATAGACCAGTTTCGTGTAATTCCCGAAATACATGTCCCTGAGTTCGGGGTGACGATCCAAGCCCAGCGGTTTCCAGACAAAGGCATCGAATTGGCGGGCCAGAAAGTCCGTCAGATAGAACGCCGTGGTCTCGTCTTCGCCACGCGCGTCGAAGGCCTGATTGCCTTCAAAAAACGAATAGCAGTGCGGGCCCTGAACCATCTCAACCCCCAATTCGGCACAGGCCTTCTGGAGCAGCCCTCCGGTGCCGCAATCAGCATAGACAACAAAGATCTGGTCATATTCGTCGCGATGCTTGGCGACGGCCTCTTCAACAGCTTGCGTGATCCGTTCTGGATGAACATGCAATATCGCGGGCAGGCAGGTCAGCGAGATGTGATCCCAGCCGTTACGATTTTTCAGGTCAAGAATTTCACGCGCCAGCGCGCCACAGGCCAGCAGAAGAATACTGCCCGAGCGCCCGGTTTCACTATAGCATTGCGACGTCAGGCTTTCGTCATCTGGCGGGCTGTTGTGCTGCATGGCATTGTTCCGGCTGCGATTGCGACATCAAAGGCCGAAATCGGGGTGAAGACAAGCCTGCTTACGACATCCCGCGCTAGGCGACCGACGCTTGCGTCTCGAAGTGCTGCAGCGACGGACGGGCAGGGGGACCGTATGCGGTAATTCCTTGATCTGCCAGTGTCGGGAACAGGTTCAGAATCTCGGTCCGTGTCGCGTCGGTCAAACTATTCCAGGCTTGGATGCCCGGATGAAAGCTCTCGGTCAAACACCCCTCGGCCCAGACCAGTTCATGTCGATCAAACATCAGGTGATAATAGGTGATAAGGCCGCCCGCTTGCATCACGATGTCGTTGCCGTTCACCAATTGAGTTGCGGGCGCCAGCGCCTCGGAAAATCCGGTGTTCAATTCAACCTGCCAGGTGTCGATCAGCATTCTGTGCTGTTGGGACACCAGCAAATCCCTGCTGTTTCCAAGTGCTCCGGCCTTGAAAAGAACGGGCGCGAATGCACCGGTGGCGCGAACGGTTCGGCGACCGACCCAGCGCAACGTCTGCAATCCGTGATCCAGTGTTTTAATCCTGTCGCCGATCCGAAGGTCTTCAACCGCGACAGCTCCGTATTCTGTTTCAATCAGGGTGCCGGTGGTAAAGCACGTGGCAATGTCCCACTCTTGGCGGTTAGAGTTCAGACCGCTGGCTGTATCGGTGTTAATACTGTTGAAGGTTACGGAGCGGATGCCCTGATCCTCTAGCGCGGCCTGATCCGTGTTGGCCGAAAACTCCGGCACCAGATAGGTATTTCCAGCATCATCCTGCGCCACTACGGCAGTTATGTTCGCCGTAGTTCCGTCGACATAGGTAATTGTAGCGTTATACGCGACCGCCGCATCGAATTGGGCCGTGTTGCCATCAATCGAGAAAGAGTCGGTGTCGACATTTGCGTTGTTTTCATAGGTGCCGCCGGGATTTCCCACCGGGCTCCAGACAGCGGCTTCCTCGAACAGGGGGTCGCCTTGGCTACCAAAGGTCTGGCCGACAAGCGCACCCGCGTTTTCAGCAGTGTTGTTGCCCTCGGTCGGGTCGATGATCGGAAGCGTTCCGAGGAAAAGCACATTGAACGTCGTAGGCATAAACTACCTCGTAAAAACTGGTCACTTATCGAGCTTAAATCGCAAAGCTCGGCATCACGAAACCAAACTCTAAAATAATGAAGTTCTTTTCAAGGCGTCCAACAAAAAGACCGCCCGGGTTGGGCGGTCTCGTTCAAATCTGTGTCACTATTGTCAACCGGCGAGTTGATTGTGTTTGCGAGAAACGAAGTCCTTGGCCATTTCCACGGCCACAGCCGCATCGCGGCAGTAGCCATCGGCCCCAATCGCTTTGCCGAACTCTTCGTTCAGCGGTGCGCCACCGACCAGAACAATATACTCTTCGCGCAGGCCTTGTTCGACCATAGTGTCGATCACAACCTTCATGTAGGGCATGGTCGTGGTCAGCAGGGCGGACATGCCCAGAATGTCGGGTTTCTCGGATTCCAGCGCTTCGAGGTAGTTTTCGACCGGGTTGTTGATGCCGATATCCACAACATCGAAGCCAGCGCCTTCCATCATCATCGAAACAAGGTTCTTGCCGATGTCATGGATGTCGCCTTTCACGGTGCCGATAACCATCTTACCAACGCGCGGTGCACCGGTTTCAGCCAACAGCGGTTTCAGGATGGCCATGCCACCCTTCATTGCATTTGCGGCCAGCAGAACCTCCGGCACGAACAGGATGCCGTCGCGGAAGTCATGGCCAACGATGGTCATGCCACCGACCAGGGCTTTGGTCAGGATGTCATAGGGGGTCCATCCGCGCTCCAGCAGGATGTTCACACCTTCTTCGATTTCTTCTTTCAGGCCGTCATAAAGATCGTCGAACATCTGTTCGACCAGTTCGTCGTCATTTAGTTCGGACAGGACGATGTCTTCTTCATCGGACATGGGGCGTTTCCCTGAGCTGTTCGGGCATTGCGCCCGTGGTGGCATTTTTTCCGTTTTGGCCATTTCGCCGCAGTTCGACTGTGACGATTGCGACCTTGGCGGTTCCGGGACCGACCTATACGGCAAATTATTGATCAACTCGACGTCATTTTCTGCATGAACATCCTGCATTTCGTTCAGAAAAGGTGGCGGTACGCGGGTCTTTGTCCGGATGCTCAATTCCCAACGAAACTTCCGAAATGCTTGCCGCAGACGCAGAACGGGCGTATGCATAGGTGAGAACAAAAGGGAAACATCATGGTTTCGCACAACATCAAGGCCCGGGGGACCCTGTCAAATTCCGCAGGCCGGTTTGAGAGGTATGAGACCGAATCTTTTGACGATGGGTGGGATGCGGAGGACGATCTACCTGTTCTTCGGACCGAGGTTCGCCAAGAGGTTGCGCGCAGCGTGATAACCTATAACCGATCGCCCGACTTGCCATTTGACCGTTCCATTAATCCCTATCGGGGATGTGAACATGGGTGTGTCTATTGCTTTGCGCGTCCAAGCCACGCCTATCTTGGCCTTTCCCCGGGATTGGATTTTGAAACCCGTTTGGTTGCGCGACCCAACGCGGCGGCGGTCCTCAGAAAAGAGCTGTCGGCGCGTGGTTATAAGGTCGCGCCAATTGCGTTGGGAACAAACACCGATCCATATCAACCTATTGAGCGTGACCTATCAATCACCAGATCTTGTTTGACAGTTCTGCAGGAGTTTCGGCATCCCATCGGAATTGTGACCAAGGGCACTCTGATCGAGCGGGATTTGGACATACTGTCAGAAATGGCGCAGGACGGGTTGGTGAGGGTCGGGATTTCATTGACCACCTTGGACGCTGACCTGTCTCGAAGGATGGAGCCACGCGCGCCATCACCCCAGCGTCGTCTAGCCGTTATTCGAAGGTTGACTGGGGCAGGGGTGCCGGTGCGCGTCATGACGTCGCCCTTGATCCCGGGGCTAACAGATCACGAGTTGGAGGCCCTGCTGGAAGCCGGGCGAGATGCAGGTGCAGACGCCGCAAGCTGGATCATGCTGCGGTTGCCGCGCGAAGTATCGGGCTTGTGGCAGGACTGGTTGAAGCAACACGAACCGGCCCGCGCCGAAAAGATCATGTCAAAACTCCGCGAGATGCACGGGGGGCGGGATTATGATCCGCGTTGGGGGCACCGGATGCGCGGAGAGGGGGAATACGCAGGGGTGATCGCAAAAAGATTCGCCTTGGCCGTCAAACGGTTGGGTCTTGCGATGCGAACTCCGTCCCTGCGATGTGATTTGTTTTCCAAACCAGCGCAGGCCGGAGATCAACTTTGCCTGTTCTGAATCAAAACCGCCCCGGAGTTCTGATCCGGGGCGGTTTGTTTTAGTCTGGCAAATCAGCGGTTTTCGATATCCACATAGTCGCGGTTGGTTTCACCCAAATACAACTGACGCGGACGGCCGATCTTGTTCTGCGGATCCGCGATCATCTCTTTCCACTGGCTGACCCAGCCAACGGTGCGCGACAAGGCAAAGATCGGGGTGAACATCGACGTCGGGAAGCCCATCGCCTCGAGGATGATGCCCGAGTAGAAGTCGACGTTCGGGAACAGTTTCTTCTCGGCGAAATACGGATCTTCCAGAGCCTGTTTTTCCAGCGCTTTGGCGACCTGCAGCTTCGGGTTGTCCTCGATGCCCAAGAGGTCCAGCACTTCGTCCGCCGACTGCTTCATCACTTTCGCACGGGGGTCGAAGTTCTTGTAAACCCGGTGGCCAAAGCCCATCAGACGGAACGGGTCGTTCTTGTCCTTCGCGCGGGCGATAAATTCGGGGATTCGATCAACGCTGCCGATCTCTTCCAGCATTTCCAGACAGGCCTGGTTCGCACCACCATGGGCCGGACCCCACAAACATGCGATGCCGGCCGCGATACAGGCGAACGGGTTCGCACCCGAGGACGAGGCCAAGCGCACGGTCGAGGTCGAGGCGTTCTGTTCGTGGTCCGCGTGCAGGGTGAAAATACGATCCATAGCACGGCTGAGGATCGGGTTGACCTCATATTCTTCCGCCGGAACGCTGAAACACATGCGCAGGAAGTTCGACGCATAGTCCAGATCGTTGCGCGGATACACGAAGGGCTGACCGGTGTGATACTTGAACGCCCACGCCGCAATCGTCGGCATCTTGGCGATCAGGCGGTGCGAGGCGACCTCGCGCTGATGCGGGTCCGAGATATCGGTCGAGTCGTGATAGAAGGCGGACATCGCACCAACTACGCCAACCATGATTGCCATCGGGTGCGCGTCACGGCGGAAGCCACGGTAGAAGTACTGCATCTGCTCGTGCAGCATAGTGTGGCGGGTGATCGTCGTCTCGAACTTTTCAAGAACGGGTGCTGTCGGCAGTTCTCCGTAAAGCAGCAGGTAGCACACCTCGAGGAAGTGAGACTTGCCAGCCAACTGGTCGATCGGATAGCCGCGGTGCAGCAGTTCACCCTTTTCACCGTCAATATAGGTGATGGTACTGTCGCAGCTCGCGGTTGAGGTGAAACCGGGGTCATACGTGAACACACCCGCCTGCCCATACAGTTTGCGGATGTCGATTACGTCAGGACCGGCGGTCGGCGAATGAACCGGCAACTCGTACGTTTCACCATGGACTGTCAGAGTGGCTGATTTATTGCTGTCGGTCATAGTGTCCCTTCCTCATTCATGCGCAAGTCGGATCGCTGTCCGAACTTACGGGCAACGGATGCGCGCAGACGCGCAGTCCGGGTGTTAGCGGAGCAGCGTTACCCAAATGTGAAGCTTTGGTTTAACTTGCTGCATCAGAAAGCCGTGCAAGGGTTTCTTCTCGCCCCAACACAAGCATCATGTCAAAGACCGAAGGTGTCACAGCCCGACCGGCCAATGCCGCCCGCAAGGGTCCAGCCAGCTTGCCGAACTTCAGCCCATTCGCTTCCGCAAAGGAATTCAGGGCATCCTCCAGTTCGTTTCGCGACCAGCTAACATTTTGCAACTGCGGCGTCAATTCATTCAGTATACCATCGGATACAGAGTTAAGGGCTTTTTGGGCTTTCTCATCTGGTTGAATGGGGCGGGATGCCAATACAAACTGCGCTTTTTCAAGGAGTTCAGGAAAGGTGCGGGCCCGATCCTTGAGGCAATACATCGCACGTTGTAGATCACTGGATTGTGTGTCGCTGAGAGCAGGCAATCCAGCCGCGGCAAGATAGGCTTCGATCTCTTGCCGCAATGCAGCATCATCTGCAACGGCTATGTGTTGGCCGCACAGGTTCTCGAGCTTTTTCAGATCGAAACGGGCCGGGCTTTTGCCGATTCCGTCAAGATCAAACCATTCTTTGGCCTGTTCGTCGGTAAAGAACTCATCGTCCCCATGGCTCCAACCCAGCCGCGCGAGGTAATTGCGCATCCCGGCAGCGGGGTAACCCATGGCTTGATATTCCTGCGCACCCAATGCGCCGTGGCGTTTGGACAGCTTCTTGCCGTCAGGTCCGTGGATCAGGGGGATGTGGGCCCAGACCGGTACGTCCCATCCCATCGCCTCGTAAATCATCATCTGGCGCGCGGCGTTGTTCAGGTGGTCGTCGCCCCGGATCACATGGGTGACGCCCATGTCGTGATCGTCTACCACCACGGCCAACATATAGACCGGCGTCCCGTCCGAGCGCAGCAGGATCATGTCGTCCAACTGATCGTTGCGGATGGTTACTTCTCCCTGCACCTGATCGCGGATCACGGTTGCACCGTCTTGCGGGGCCTTGATGCGGATCACAAAGGGCGCGTCCGGGTGGGTCGCAGGATCTGCGTCGCGCCATGGGCTGCGGAACAAGGTGGACGTGCCCTCGGCGCGGGCCTGTTCACGGAACGCTGCAATCTCATCCTGGGTCGAAAAACATTTGTAAGCCTTACCCTCGGCCAGCAATTGACGGGCAACCTCGGCGTGGCGGTCGGCACCTTCGAATTGGCTGATCACGTCGCCATCATGATCCAGCCCCAGCCATGCCATGCCTTGCAAGATTGCCGCTGTCGCCTCGGGGGTCGAGCGTTCGCGGTCGGTGTCTTCGATCCGCAGCAGGAACTTACCACCACGTCCACGAGCATAAAGCCAGTTGAACAGCGCAGTACGCGCGCCGCCGATGTGCAAGAAGCCGGTGGGTGAAGGAGCGAAACGAGTGACGACCTGATCGGACATTGTGTGGATTAACCTTTTGGTAACCGTGTCGGGCATAGTTTGGCGCCTGTCTAACGAGCCGGAGGGACGGGGGCAACCATGCGTGTTCTGGCACGGGTCGAGGCGGCATTGCTGAACCAGACGGGCCATTTGTTCCAGTGGTCTCCAGTGTGTCTTGCCATTGGCATTGCGCTGTATTTCTCGCTCAGGCTTGAACCGGGATGGCACTTTTATGGAGCCCTATTGGGCGTCATCGCTGTGGGTGCGTGGGCTGTCAGACACTGGCGTTCGGTCCGGGTGTCCTTGGCGATTGGCGGTATGCTTGTCGCGGCTGGATTTGTTCTGGCAGGTGTGCGGGCGCACTCTGTAGCGGAACCGGTTCTTGGATGGCGGTACTATGGTCCGATCGAAGGGCGCGTGGTCGCAATTGATCGTTCCGCCTCTGACGCGCTCAGGTTGACACTTGATCAAGTGCGGCTGAATGATGTGCCGGAAGACTTGCGCCCCCAGCGGGTTCGCCTGTCTCTGCACGGCACGGATGTATCAGTGTCGCCGGGGCAAAGGATCATGACCACAGGTCACCTATCTCCTCCGCAAGGCCCGGTTGAACCGGGCGGCTTCGATTTTCGCCGTCACGCGTGGTTTCAGGGGCTCGGGGCTGTTGGGTATACCCGTGTTCCTGTTCTGACGGCTTCCGCTGCTAACGAAACTGGACTGCGTATTACCGCATGGCGCATGGTGATATCCAACCATGTTCGAACGAAACTACCGGGTGAGGTCGGAGGGTTCGCGGCCGCTGTGACCACTGGCGACCGCAGCGGCATGGGGCAAGAAACGCTGACAACCCTGCGCGCGTCCAACCTTGCCCATCTTCTTGCGATTTCTGGCCTGCACATGGGGCTTTTGACCGGGTTTGTATTTTTTGCCTGCCGGATCGCGCTGTCGGCGTTGCCCGTGATTTCCCTTAGGTGGCCGGTCCGTAAATTGGCGGCGGTTTGCGCATTGCTTGCGGCTGTCATCTATCTGATGTTGTCCGGCGGGAATGTCGCCACCGAACGCGCCTTTATCATGGCAAGTGTCATGCTGGTCGCCGTTCTGATCGACCGCCGCGCGATTTCTCTGCGCGCAGTTGCGGTTGCGGCCCTTATTGTCCTGTGTTTACGGCCGGAAACTCTGCTGAGTCCGGGTTTTCAGATGTCATTCGCAGCAACAACGGCCTTGGTCGCGGTGTTTGGTGAATTGCGTGACTATGGCCCTTTGCCAGGCCCGAAATGGTTCAAGCCTGTAATTGGCTTACTTTTGTCGTCTGCCATTGCCGGGTTGGCGACGGCTCCTATTGGCGCTGCGCATTTCAACAGTTTGTCGCACTATGGATTGTTGGCCAACATGCTGTCTGTTCCCGTGATGGGAACCGTAGTGGTTCCGTCGGCGGTGGTCGCCGCCTTGCTCGCCCCCTTTGGTCTTGAGGGGGTGGCTTTGGGTGTAATGGGCCTTGGGCTTGAATGGATTCTGACAGTATCGGATTGGGTATCCGGATTGGATGGCGCGCAAAGTCACGTGGTCAGCCCGCCCTTCCATGTGTTGCCGATGTTCGCATTGGGCGCATTGTGGCTAGCGCTATGGCTTGGGTCCGCGCGGTGGATCGGTGGGGTGGTGGTCCTGGCCGCGTTCCTTCTTTGGGGGCAGGGTGATCGCCCCGAAGTCCTGGTCGCGGAATCCGGAGGTCTTGTTGGCGTCATGACGGACAAGGGCAGGGCGGTGAGCAAAGGGAAAGCCAGCGGTTTTGTCGCTACGGTCTGGTTAGAGAACGACGGGGATGGCGTGGATCAGATTCAATCGGCAGATCGCTGGCCTCAGGGTTCAGACTTGGTTCAACGCCATTTGTGGCGTGGCAAAGAGCTGATCCATATCACCGGCAAACGCGCCGCGCGCGCATTTGACGAATGTGCCGAGCATCAGATCATCATATCCGCTGTTTCTATGGAACTGCCGGGCAACTGCCAGATATTTGACCCTCAGCGCCTTTCGAAAATCGGGAGCCTTGCGCTCCATGGCAACACGTTCAGAACCAGCAGGGATGAAATTGGCAATAGACTGTGGTCCCCGATTGAGGACAAGGACCACAAGTTCGATCAGTAGCTGCGGATCAAACCAACCAGCCGGCCTTGGACCTTGACTTTTTCTTCGGGCAGGACGCGGGTTTCATAGGCGGGGTTGGCAGCCTCCAGTGCGATGGCGTGACCACGGCGGAAGAACCGCTTCAAAGTCGCCTCTTGATCTTCAACAAGGGCCACAACGATATCACCATTATCCGCGACAGAGGTTTCTTTGATCACAACGACGTCGCCATCATTGATGCCCGCGTCGATCATCGAATCGCCACGCACCTCCAGCGCATAATGTTCGCCTTTGCCGGACACCATGCTGCCGGGGACAGCAACGCGATGCGACACATGGCTGATCGCTTCGATCGGCACACCGGCGGCGATACGTCCCATTACGGGCAGTTCCATGGCGTCGACCGTCACCGGTTCAAAATTCGCTGGTCTCGGGCCTTGAGGTTTGTCGCCCTCAATCACGCGGGGTTTGAAAGCAACCGTTGGCTCACCGCCAAGACTTTCTGGTAGCTTGACGATTTCGATCGCACGAGCACGATGCGCCAATCGACGAATAAACCCGCGTTCTTCGAGCGCGGTAATTAGTCGATGGATGCCCGACTTGGATCTGAGGTCCAATGCGGCCTTCATCTCGTCAAAACTGGGGGGAACACCATCCGCTTGCACGCGTTTGTGGATGAATTCCAACAAATCCAACTGCTTCTTGGTCAGCATTGCTCACACCTCGTCGGTCATGCGTTTTATTTTGTTCTACGCATGTTCACGTTTTGTGTCAATGGATTTGCGCGCCGTTCAGATTGGCAGGTACCTGACTATCTCTCCGGCAGCGCGTGCCGGATCATTGGGGTCGCGGACCAATAATGCGTTTGCATGGGCCAAGACACTAAGCAGCGAACTGTCCTGATCATCACAAGCCCGGATGCCGGTTTCGTCCAGAACCGCCCGCATGTAATGCTCGCGCGGGCCGTTCTCTGTTAATGGAGCTGTCAGCGCAGCGTTGCGGAAGGAGGGTACAGCCTGTTCAATCCCCAACATGCGGAAGACCATGGGAGCTAGGAACAAATACCCGCAAACCATTGCACTGACAGGATTCCCCGGAAGTCCAACCATTGGTTTGTCCCCCAACCGGCCAGCCATCAGAGGTTTCCCGGGTCGCATTCGGATTTTGTAAAAAGACCTCTCCATACCCAATCCGGTAGAGGCCTCTGAAACCAAATCATAATCCCCAACCGATGCCCCACCAATGGTGACAACTAGGTCAGCCCCCTGTGCGAGGCCAAAAGCGGCCTCCAGCGAAGAAATCGTATCGCGCGCAATGGGAAGGATTCTAACATCCGCCCCAGCTTTTTCGAGCAACGCCTTGAGGCCAAAGGTATTTGACGCGATGATCTGATCCGGTCCAGGAACCTCACCCGGCATAACCAGCTCGTCTCCGGTCGAAATCAGCGCAAACGACGGTTTGCGCGCAACCGGGACCACTGCGACATTCATGGCGGCCATCAGCGCAAGGTCTTCGGGTCGCAAAAGCCGAGGCGACGTGATCTTGGTGCCAGCTTTGAAGTCCACGCCAGACGGGCGGATGTTATCCTTGGCGCCGGGATTGTCGGTGATCGTAAGAAGATCTTCACGGCGTTCCGTATCTTCTTGAATTACAACGAAATCAGCACCTTCCGGAACCGGTGCGCCGGTAAAGATGCGCACGGCTTGCCCGGCACCGACTTGGCCCTCGTACCGGCGTCCGGCAGCGGATTCCCCCACGATCTTGAACATCGCGTGCGGTTCCACTTCGGACGATTTGACCGCATATCCATCCATGGATGAGGCCGCAAAGGGCGGCTGATCCCGCGTCGCGGCGATATCTTGCGCCAACACACGTCCAGCGGCCTGCGCCAGCGGAACCATTTCGATGGGTTGTTGTTCCACTAGGTCGAAAAGCAGTGCTCGTGCGTCTTCAACTGTAATCATGACGCCTCATAACGTCCTGATTTACCGCCATCTTTCAGGATAACGCGAATGCCGCCAATCTCCATCGCCTTGTCCACGGCTTTAGTCATGTCGTACACCGTCAGCGCAGCGGTTGATACTGCCGTAAGCGCCTCCATCTCCACTCCGGTTTGCCCGGATGTTTTTACGGTAGCCTCAATTTGAACTCCGGGTAGATCGGGGTCTAACGTCAGTTCAACGGCTACCTTCGTCACAGGCAAGGGATGGCACAAAGGAATTAGGTCTGGCGTTTTCTTCGCCCCCATAATCCCCGCCAATCGAGCGATACCAAGCACATCCCCTTTTTTTGCGCGACCTTCGGATATTAAATCAAAGGTTTCCTGCGCCATCTGGATGTGTCCTGCGGCAACGGCAACGCGGTCGGTTACAGCCTTGTCCGAGACGTCAACCATATGGGCCTGACCCTGGGCATCAAAATGCGTCAAAGGCATCACATCACTCCGGGTATCAGTGGGTTCGCCAACAGGGTGCGCGTGGCAAGCGCAACGTCGTCTTGTCGCATCAGGCTTTCACCAATCAGGAAACTGCGCGCACCATAGCGGGCGATATCCGCTAGGTCTTCCGGGTTGCTGAGGCCACTCTCACACACGATCGTCCGATCTGCCGGTACCAGCTTGGACAGGCGTCTTGTCGTATCAAGTGTGGTTTCGAACGTCTTGAGATTGCGGTTGTTTATTCCAATCAGCGGGCTTTTAAGTTTTGTTGCGCGCTCCAACTCGGTTTCATCGTGAACTTCGATCAAAACGTCCATGTCCCAATCAAAAGCTGTCTGCTCAAGCTCGGCGGCTTGTTCGTCCTCGACCGAGGCCATTATGATCAGGATACAGTCTGCGCCCAAAGCACGGGCTTCGACGACCTGATATGGATCATACATGAAGTCTTTGCGTAGCGCGGGTAACCCACAAGCCTCACGCGCTTGGGTCAGGTATTCTTTGGCACCCTGAAAGCTGGGTGCGTCTGTTAGAACGGAAAGGCAAGCTGCACCGCCTTCCTCATAGGCTTGCGCAAGTAGAGGCGGATTAAAATCAGCACGGATCAAGCCCTTGGACGGGCTGGCTTTCTTGACTTCTGCAATCAACCCATAGCCCTGACGCGCCGCGGTTTGGAGTGCTTTTGCAAAACCGCGAACTTCCGGGGCGGACCTGGCCTCACTCTCTAATGTTTCCAGTGACTTGTGCGTCTTATCTGAAGCAACTTCCTCAAGCTTGTAAGCCTTGATCTTGTCCAGTACCGTCTCGGTCATGCGGCCTCCTGAGTGATGCGGGCCAGTACCGCTATTTTTTCTTTGGCGCGCCCGCTGTCGATGCTTTCGGCAGCTTTGGCAACGCCTTCCTTCAAGTCGCCAGCCGCATCCGCCACAACCAGCGCAGCGGCGGCGTTCAGCAATACCGCGTCACGATAGGCTGACGGCGCACCGTCCAGAAGGGCACGAAAAGCGACGGCGTTTTCTTCGGGGGTGCCGCCGATAATATCTTCGAAAGGATGAACCGGCAGTCCGGCATCTTCGGGATGAAGCTCAACTTCTTTGATTACGCCGTCTTCTACTGAGGCAACCCAGCTCACGCCGGTTATGGTCAGTTCATCGGTTCCGTCAGAGCCATGGACCAACCAGGCGTGCTCTGATCCCAACAAACCCAGAGTTTCGGCCATGGGGCGGATCAATTCGCGGCAAAAAGCACCGGTCAGTTGCCGTTTGACCCCTGCAGGATTGGTCAGCGGCCCCAGAATGTTGAATATCGTCCGAGTTCCCAGCTCTTGGCGGGTGGGCATGACATGCGCGATTGCGGGATGATGCATCGGGGCCATCATGAAGCCAATACCGGCCTCTTCCAAAGCCTTTTCAACGGTTTGTGGGCCGACCATAACGTTGATGCCCAGTTGTCCAAGCGCATCGGCCGCGCCAGACTTTGAACTGAGATTGCGGTTGCCGTGCTTGGCGACCGTGACACCGGCACCTGCGACGACAAACGCAGTCGCGGTCGATATATTCAGCGTCCCTTTGCCGTCACCCCCGGTTCCAACGATATCCATGGCGCCCGCCGGGGCTTTGACGGCATTGCATTTTGCGCGCATCACAGCGGCGGCTGCCGCGTATTCCTCAACGGTTTCACCCCGTGTACGCATGGCCATTAGCAGCCCACCGATCTGGCTGGGCGTGGCTGCACCGTCAAATAGGATGCCAAAGGCTTGTTCTGCTTCGGCACGAGACAAGGGCCGGTCGGCTGCGGCACCGATCAGCGGTTTAAGGGCGTCGCTCATGCAGGGACTTTCATTTCAGTCAGGAAATTCTTGAGCATGGCATGACCGTGCTCGGAAGCGATGGATTCGGGGTGGAACTGAACCCCGTGGATCGGCAGTTCTTTGTGTTGCAGACCCATGATGGTGCCATCTTCCAATTCGGCGGTGACCTCAAGGCAATCGGGTAGTGTTTCCCGCTCTATGATCAGGGAATGATACCGCGTTGCTTCAAAAGGCGAGGGCAGACCCGCAAACAGGCCTTTGCCCGTGTGGTGCATTGTGCCCATCTTGCCATGTACGATTTCATGACAGCGAACAACGTTTCCCCCAAAAGCCTGCCCGATTGTTTGATGCCCAAGGCAAACCCCCAACAGAGGTGTTCCGGTTTCAGCCGCCGCTTCGGTCAGGGCAAGGCAAATTCCGGCCTGATCGGGATCACACGGTCCGGGGCTAAGAAGGATACCGGCCGGGTTCATGGCCATCGCTTCCTGCACGTTCAGTGCGTCGTTTCGGCGAATGACCATTTCAGCGCCAAGCTCGCCTAAATAATGGACGAGGTTGTAGGTGAACGAGTCATAGTTGTCGATGAGCAGCAGCATTTGGGCACTTGTCTCGGATTGGGCATTTCGGGCTGGTGATGCAGCCCCGAGCCGCGATATAATGTTTGCACATACATGCTCAGGCTTGCGGGGCAGCGTCAAGAGGACATCCCATTCTTGACGAACCGGCAGGTGAGTGCTGCGCAAGATGGCACACTGGCGGTCGAAGCAGGAATTAGACGAGAGGCAATTGTTATGGGCGGATTTATGGGTGGAATGATCGCAGGCGCGGTCGTTGTGTTACTGCTTGGTGCAGTTTTGTCCCTGAATACACCTTTGACCAGAAAACCCATTGTCGCCGAGGACGCTCCGGAACCGGCGCCGGTGGAATCAGTTTCAAGCGACTCTGAAGTGGAAGAAAGCGTCTCCGATGCCGGGCTTGTCAAAATTCCACCGCAAGACGCTGAACCGGCCGAGGAACAGGCCGATACATTAGCAGGTTTGGATGAGGCGGAAACCGCCACAGACACGCAGCCTCAGGTCAACGATACGGCGACTCAGGTGGAACAGGCGACACAGCCGACCGAAGCACAGGATGTGACCGTGTCGACCGAAGCGCCGATCGCGCCGCAAGCACCTGCACCGTTGCCAGATACGCCGTTGGAAGAAACGGGTCCGGAGGTGGCTGAACAGTCCCCTGAACCTCCTGCGCCTGTAGTGGAAGAGGCCGAAGTGGAAGAAATTCCTCAGGATCAGAGCGACGAAGTCGCAGATGCCGAAACGCTGGATCAGGACGAAACCCTTCCGCAGGACAATCCGATCGCAGTTGAAGGTGAGGAAGAGGTCGCGCCGGCCGAACTGCCGCGAATTGCGTCTGTTCCCCAGATCGGAGGAGAGCAGATTGATGCAAGCTCGAATTCGGTCGGCAAGCGGATTGTGCCCTTGACCGAGCGTGATGACGCACCGATTGTCGAATCGGCTGACGGAACCGTTGTTGCCACGGGAAAACCGATCGAAGCGTATTCGGCTGAGTTTGAAAATCCCGAAGCGAAACCCTTGATGTCCATCATTCTGATTGACGACGAAGGTGCGTTTGGTGCCGAAGCGCTGCAGGATTTCCCGTACCCAATCAGTTTTGCCATCAGCCCCGCTGATCCGGACGCTGCCGAAAAGATGGCTAAGCACCGTGCAGCAGGGTTCGAGGTATTGGCCATGGCAGATTTGCCCAAGGCGGCGAGCGCACAGGATGCCGAGGTCTCTTTGTCTGTATGGCTGGATATGCTGCCCGAAACCGTCGGTATTCTCGAAGGTGTTGAGACAGGAATTCAGGGCAACAGAAAACTCGCAGATCAGGTCGCTGCGATTGCAGGTGGCACAGGGCGTGGGTTGATTACGCAGGATAATGGTCTGAACACAGTGCAGAAACTGGCTGCGCGAAACGGTATCCCGTCGGGCGTGATCTTTCGTGACATGGATGGCGCCCGGCAGGACCCGAAAATCATGCGTCGTTTTTTGGATCAAGCGGCGTTTCGCGCTGGTCAGGAAGGAACCGTCGTTATGCTTGGCAGGTTGCGGCCTGACACGATCTCTGCCCTGCTGTTGTGGGGGCTGGAAGATCGCGGTGGTCGGGTCGCCATGGCGCCAATTTCAGCAGTCATGATGCAAGAAGTTCAATAACACTGTTGCGAGGCCAATCAGCGATTGGCCTCTGGCTTAACTGTTCCCGGTGCCGGTAAATCGCGCGGCATCTGCGGCTGCGCGCCTGATCGCGTTCGACTTGTGGACGGTCTCCATGAATTCGGCCTCGGGGTCGCTGTCGTAGACAACACCGCCGCCTGCCTGAATATAGAGTTTGTGGTCTTTCACGATTGCCGTTCTCAGCGCGATACACATATCCATGTCACCGCCTGCGCTGAAATACCCCACGCCGCCGCCGTAAATTCCGCGCTTTTCAGGTTCTAGTTCGTCGATGATTTCCATCGCCCGCACTTTGGGCGCGCCCGAGACCGTGCCAGCCGGCATTCCGGCAAAAAACGCGTCCAATGCGTCTTTGTCGTCGGCCAGTTCACCGACAACGTTCGATACGATGTGCATGACGTGGCTGTACCGTTCGATGATGAACTCTTCTGTCGGGCGCACAGTGCCGATCTTTGCGACCCGACCGGTATCGTTGCGACCCAGATCCAGAAGCATCAGGTGTTCGGCAAGCTCTTTCTTGTCGGCCAGCAGATCCACTTCGTTGGCCTTATCTTCTTCGGGGGTCGCGCCACGCGGACGGGTTCCGGCGATCGGGCGGATTGTAACCTCATCCCCGAACACCCTGACCAGAATCTCGGGGCTGGCACCAACAACCTGAAAACCACCGAAGTTGAAGTAGAACATGAAGGGCGACGGGTTTGTGCGCCGCAGGGACCGGTAGAGCGCAAAGGGCGGCTGCGGGAAATCCTGAGTCCAGCGTTGCGCGGGAACGACCTGAAAGATATCGCCTGCGCGGATATATTCCTTGGCCTTCTCAACGGCCTCCATATAGCCGGATTTGGTAAAGTTGGATACCGGCGCGGCGACCTCGGACGCATCCCCCAAATCGCGTGTTTCGGCAGGCATTGCGCGTTCAAGATCGCGTACCGCATCCATAACGCGCTCTGCCGCCTGAGCGTAGGCCGCTTTTGCAGATTGTCCTTCGCTGACCCATGCAGGCGACACGACGGTTACCTCGCCCTTGACCCCGTCGAGCACAGCAACGACCGAAGGGCGCAGCATGACCGCATCCGGCAGGCCAAGCGGGTCTGGGTTCACATCCGGCAGATATTCGACCAGACGAACCATGTCATATCCAAGATACCCGAACAATCCAGCAGCGGCCTGCGGCAGGTCTTCGGGCAAGGCAATCCGACTTTCCGCCAACAGCGCCCGCAGGTTGTCCATTGGGTTGCCATCTTGCGCGGTAAACGCTTCGGGATCAAACCGGGCCGAGCGGTTCAGGGCCGAGGTTTCGCCTTGGCACCGCCAGATCAGGTCAGGTTTCATACCGATGATCGAGTACCGTCCACGGACTTCGCCGCCAGTCACCGATTCCAGCATAAATGCATCTTTTTGCGCGCCGGTCAGCTTCAGCATCAGCGATACCGGAGTGTCCAGATCAGCGGCAAGACGCGTGTAAACGACCTGATTTTCACCCGCCTCGTAAGCGCGCGCGAAACTGTCGAATTCTGGGGTAAGGGCCATCTTTGGTCTCTTTAATAGCTCGCTTGCACGGCGTTCAGGGCACGTTGATCCACGACGGGGCGCGCGCGCACCTGTGCATCGCGGACGTAAACGTCGAAAATGTTCTGTGCCAGAGCTTGATTCAACTGGGCGGCCAATGCCTCTTGTGCTTGACGCAGCTCGTCAGTCTCATCTGGCGGCAACAGCTCATCCAGACGCACGATCAGGGCGGTTCCCGCGCCGGGAACTACCCGCAGTTCGTCCGGCTCCATCTCAAATACCTGCGTCATGAAGTCGGCAGGCACGTCATCAAGGAAGGCCGTGCGGGTAAGGGCATTTTCCACCCGGAACGGCAGGACCGTGGCGGTAAAGTCGCCGTCTTCCTTCAGTTGTTCCAGAACCACGTTTGCCTGTTCTTCAAGGGCTTTGCCGGTTTCGGCCAGGGTCCACGCCATGGCCACGCGTTCGCGGGCTGTGTCCAGAGGTTCAGGTCGGCGGGGCAGCACTTCGTTCAGGCGCATCGCAAAGATCGAGCCATCTTCCAGAAAAGCAACCTCGGGGAAGTCACCTTCTTGAACTGCCTCGGCGGCGGCACGGAAACCTTCATAGGCGGCAACACCGTCTTCGCTCTGGCGTGTCCAGTCGATCTGGCCCAACTCCATCTCGGTTTCCGCGACCAGTTCTTCCAATGTGGCACCACCAGCCAGCAAGTCATTGATGTCTTCGGACTGTGCCTCGATCTGACGGCGGGCGCGGTCTGCTGCCAGTTCTTCATGCAGGATCGGGGCGGCGTCTTCAAACGAGGTGTTGTTTTCAGCAAGCGATCCGTTGATCCGGAACAAGGCAGGTCCGAAAACCGACGGCAAAGGTCCGACGACGGTATCCAGTTCTGCCGCGAAAACAGCGTCGGCGGCACCTTCCAGATCCTCACGGGTCACGTCGCCAAGGTCGACGTCGCTAAGTTCAAGCTCGCGGTCGCGAACAAGTTGCTCGAAAGACGTGCCGCCGACCTCAAGCTGCGCCATTGCGTCTTTTGCTTCTTCCTCGGACGGGAAGGGAAGGCGTTCGACCAAGCGGCGTTCGGGTTGCAAAAACTCAGCCGAGCGCTGGTCATACAGGCGGCGAACCGAATCCTCGTCAACCTCGACACTGTCCAACAGCATGTCAGGTGACAGGATTGCATAGGTTAGCTGCTTGGTGCGGGGCAGGGTGAATTGGTCGGAATTTTCATCATAGTACGCCTGCACCTGCGCGTCCGTCGGGTCGGCAACCGGCGTGGTCAGGGCATCAGGTGTCAGCGTAGCAACGGTAAAGCTGCGCCGTGCGCCGATGAAATCCGTCAGGACATCGGTCAGGGCCTGCGGCATCTCAATACCACCCATGATTGCGCCCTGTACGATGGTACGGGCCGATTCCTTGCGAAGGTCGGTCTCGAACTCTGTGTCGGTCATGCCGACCTGTTCTAGCTGGAACTGATAGGCCTCGCGGTCGAATGTGCCGTTGACACCCTGAAAGGCGGGGATCGCCAGAATTTCCTTTTGCAGGTTCTCGTCGCCGATCGAAATGCCAAGCAAGCCAACTTCGTTATCAATCGCGGCCAACGCGGTCAGGCGAGATAGGGCAAGCTGATCCAATCCGATCTCAATCGCTTGGGACATTTGCAGCGGTTGACCGGTCTGATTTTCGACGGCACGGATTTCTCGCTGAAGCTCACGCACATATTCGTTGACCGAGATATCCTCGTCGCCCACCTGCGCCACTGTCCGAACTGTTCCGGTCAGGCTGGTTGCTCCGAACCCTGCAAGACCCAGCATCAGAAGGCCCATCAATATCCAGACAAAGGTCTTCGAAAGGTTTTTCATGCCTGCGGCCATTTTGCCCTCTTTGTGCTTTGTGGCAGGTTACTGCCCCGTCGGTTGCGGCCCTGAATACGACGCGCACCGCCGGGGGGCAAGCTCAGAAGGAAAGGGTACGTAGCCGATCGAACAATTGTCCCAGCCCGGTGCGATCCAGATTGGCGAATGCGATGCGTACCTGGCGTTTTCCTGCTGGGTCGCCCGTGGGCGTGAACATGGTGCCTGGCAGTAAAAGCACACCGGCCTCTGGCACCAGACGACGGGCCAGCTCGTCAGACGGAGTATCGAACGGATGCTCAAAATACGCGAAATAGGCCCCAAGCCCAAGCAGACGCCATCCCTTGTACGTTAACACAGGCAGCAGTTCCTGAATGGCAGCGCGCCGGTCCAGAATTTCTTGTCTTTCACCCGCAAGCCATTCTGGAAGGTTCTTCATTCCCCAAAGTGCTGCGAACTGGCCGATCTGACCGGGGCAGATCGCAACGGTGTCCAGAAACTTTTCAATCTCAGCCAAAAGCGCGACATCGGTTGCGATTGCACCAACACGGTGGCCAGTCAGCCGGTAGGCTTTCGAGAACGAATAGAGATGCACCAGAGTTTTTTCCCACCCCGGCTGCTGAAACAAATCGTGCGGCGGCCCGCTGCGGCTGTCAAAGTCACGATAGGTTTCGTCCACGATAAAGCGGATACCAGCGTCACGACATAGCTGGTAGAAGGCCAACACCAGATCGGCAGGGTATTCAACGCCGCCCGGATTGTTGGGAGTAACCAACGCAATTGCCCGGGTTTTATCGGTCAGCAGCGCTCGGGCCGCATCAGGGTCGGGCAGAAGGTCGTCGCCGGTCGGTAGGTCAACCGCACGCACGCCAGCCATATCCAGCCACATTTTGTGGTTGAAGTACCAAGGGGTTGGAAGGATAACCTCATCGTCTTGATCCGTGATCGCTGATATCACCGCTGAGAATGCCTGATTGCACCCCGAGGTTATTGCTACCTGATCCGGGTGAACCTTTGCATCGTAATGTGCGCTGATCTGGCCTGCCAGTTCATCTCGCAGGTTCGTATTGCCCAGCACCGGCCCATAAAGGTGGGCCGCATCTTCGGAAATCGCGAACTCTGCCATTGCCTGTCGCAGAGCCAGTGGCGGTGGATCAACCGGGGCTGCCTGACTGACGTTGATAAGCGGGCGATCTTCCGGGAATTCCACGCCGTCTAGCCAACGCCTCGCCTCCATCACCGGTGGCGCGAAGGTTGAGGCAGTGCGTGTCCGGGGCATTTGTATTCTCTGACCGTTGGAAAACTGAGTGTTATTGCTGTTGGCGTCAGTCGGTTCCTCGATAGGGTTCGACATATTGCAGGGCCATGTCCCACGGGAAGAAAATCCAGGTGTCCTGGCTGACTTCGGTGATGAAGGTGTCCACCATTGGCCGACCCTTGGGTTTGGCATAGACGGTCGCAAAATGGGCGTTGGGATACATCGCGCGTACCAGCTCCAGCGTTTTTCCACTGTCGACAAGATCGTCGATGATCAGAACGCCGGTTCCGTCGCCCATCAAATCCGCGTCCGGAGCCTTGAGCACTTCGGCCTCGCCTTGTTCCTGATGGTGATAGGACCGCACGCTGATGGTATCGACGGTTCGAATGTCGAGTTCACGGCTGACAATCATCGCAGGGGCCATGCCACCACGCGTGATGGCAACCACAGCGCGCCATGCGCCGTCGTCGGGGCCTTGCCCATCCAGACGCCACGCCAAAGCACGGGAATCGCGATGGATCTGATCCCAGCTGATGTGAAAACCTTTTTCGTGGGGCAGACGGTCCTTGGCGCTCATGCTGTTAACCCTTCTCAACGTCTGGCGCGTCGACAGCCTTCATGCCGACGATATGATATCCCGAATCCACGTGCAGGTTTTCGCCGGTCACACCGCTGCTGAGATCTGACAACAGGTACAGGGCCGACTTGCCCACATCGTCGATTGTCACGTTGCGGCGCAGGGGCGAGTTATACTCGTTCCACTTCATGATATAGCGGAAATCGCCAATGCCGCTGGCGGCCAGTGTCTTGATGGGGCCGGCCGAGATCGCGTTGACCCGGATGCCGTCCTTGCCAAGATCTTCGGCCAGGTACTTTACAGAAGCTTCCAGCGCAGCCTTTGCAACGCCCATGACGTTGTAATGCGGCATAACCTGTTCGGCACCATAATATGTGAGGGTGACGGCGCTGCCGCCTTCAGACATCATCTTTTCGGCGCGCTGCATGACGGCAGTGAAGGAGTAGACCGAAACATCCATCGTCAGTTTGAAGTTTGCGCGCGATGTATCGACATAACGACCGCGCAGTTCGTTCTTGTCCGAGAACCCAATGGCGTGAACGACAAAGTCCAGCTTGCCCCACTTTTCCGACAGCGCCGTGAAAAGCCCGTCGATTGACTCTTCATCGCTGACGTCACAGGGCAGCACGATTTCGCTGCCGAGTTGCGCTGCCAAAGGGTCGACGCGTTTCTTAAGCGCGTCCCCTTGGTAGGAAAAAGCCAGCTCTGCTCCGGCTTCTGACAATGCACGGGCAATTCCCCAAGCGATTGATTTATCATTGGCCAGTCCCATGATGAGGCCGCGCTTTCCGGCCATCAACTGATTTGACATGTTCGGTTCTCCGCCTGTCTTCGCGTCATGTTGAGATGGTTTATGCCATTGGATGCGCGGCATCAAGGCCGCGCGCTCTTGCCCGAGGCGGGTTCTCGCCCTAGGGTGGAAGGCAAGAGTTTCCAGGGGATGGAAATGAACGAACGAGACGGCATTTTCGCCGGCACCGATCCGTTTGTTATCGCGGCGCGGTGGTTGGACGAGGCCAGGGATAGTGAACCGAACGATCCGAACGCGATTGCCTTGGCAACCGTGGATGATTCTGGTTTGCCGAACGTGCGCATGGTTCTGTTGAAAGAGATCGAACAGAACGCTTTTGTTTTCTATACAAACTATGAAAGCGCCAAAGCTGCTGAGCTCGACAGTGCTGGCAAAGCCGCATTTGTGATGCATTGGAAATCTTTGCGGCGTCAAATCCGAGTTCGTGGTACAATAACACGCGAGAGTGGGCCGCAGGCAGACGAATACTATGCGTCCCGTTCTTTAAAAAGCCGTTTGGGGGCCTGGGCATCGAAGCAGTCGCAGCCTCTGAGTAGTCGCGCGGCTTTGATGGCTGAGGTTGCCAAAGTAACGGCGAAACTGGGGCCGAATCCGCCGCGCCCTCCGTTCTGGGGTGGTTACAGGCTGGAGCCGGTCGAGATCGAGTTTTGGGCGGACGGAGCGTTTCGACTGCACGATCGGTTTCGATGGCAACGCGATCATTCGGGCTCGCCCTGGCAAATTCAAAGGCTGAATCCATGACGTTCGCGTATCGTGAAATGCAAGACTCGGAGAATAAAGGATTTTTTCGGCTTGAAATTGCGGACCATTCCCATACACATCGAACTCTTAACGAAGTGCTAAAACTCGCGATGGAAACACTGTGCCAGAAGACCTGAACAGCATGTACCGCGTCCGTGGACACGTAAAATGGTTCGATCCCGCCAAGGGGTACGGATTCGTTGTGTCTGATGAGGGCGGTCCTGATATTCTGTTGCATGTAAATGTTTTGCGCAATTTCGGCCAAAGCTCGGTAGCTGACGGCGCGGGAATCGAGATTATGACGCATCGCACCGATCGTGGTGTTCAGGCGGTTGAAGTGGTCAGCGTCGACCCGCCGGTGCGTACCGACTCGATGATGCTTGCCGATTTTGCCGAGCTCGATCCAGTGGTGATCGCGCAAGCTCCGTTGGAAGCTGCACGCGTGAAGTGGTTCGATAAGGGCAAAGGCTTTGGCTTTGCGAATGTCTTTGGGCGCGACGAAGATGTATTCCTTCACATCGAGGTTCTACGTCGATCCGGATTGGCTGATCTTCAGCCCGGAGAGGCGTTGGCGATGCGCGTTATCGACGGCAAGCGCGGGCGTATGGCGGCTCAGGTGCTGGCCTGGGAAGCGGCTTTGGACGAATAAGTCGGACAATGCTCAGGTTTCTCACGGTTCTTGCTTTTAACTCTCTGCTATGGACCGAAGATGCGCTGGCCGCGTGCCGTGCGGATCGCGTTAACCTGAAGAATGACAAGATGCAGGCGGGTTTTGATGTCGAGCTCGCCATCACGCCGCAAGAGCGATCCCGTGGGTTGATGTTCCGGGAATCACTGCAGACACGGTCGGGCATGCTTTTTGTTTTCGATCCTCCACAACCTGTTGTGTTCTGGATGAAGAACACACTGATTCCCCTCGATATCATTTTCATCGACCGGGCAGGTGTAATCACACACATTCATCAGGGCGCTGTTCCTGGCGATTTGACGCCGATTGAAGGCGGTGATTCCGTGTTTGCCGTACTGGAAATCAACGCCGGGCTGTCTGCACGGTATTCGATTACGCCGGGAACCGAGGTGCAGCACGAAATTTTTGCACAAGGTCCCGCAATTTGGCCCTGTTAGGGCTTTTCAAATCAGAAAGGCATCGTTAGGAAGGCGCACGGTCCGGGGCGTGGCGCAGTCTGGTAGCGCACCTGTTTTGGGTACAGGGGGTCGTAGGTTCGAATCCTGCCGCCCCGACCACTTCTTCTTAAATCGCTGGTGATCCACCCATAGCCTGATAAAGCGCTGTCAGCGCCTTATCCAGCGTTTCGCTTTCCACAGGGACCTGAACGGCAGGCCCTGTTCGTCGCGGTACGTCAAAATACAAATCAGCATCCACTCGGTACCCGGTTGAGTTCTTGGTCGATGTCAGCCGCATGACACTGGTGGGAAGATCCTGCGGGTAACCGTCGTAGTTGAGAATCAGGTAAGCCGTCGTATCCGGGGGTAGCAACTCGGAGCATTCAAAAACCCGATTCCCAAGCCGTTGAAACTGTTCGCCGGGTCCGTCGCATCCGATTTCAAAGGTTTTAAACAAGCGCTCTGGATAGTTTTCGAATTGCGCGCTGCGCGATGGAAGGGGCACATCTTGTGGTGTACAGGCCACGATCAGGCCAATCAGAGGAACCAATCCAATCCATCTCATCAGACTGCTTGCCCAATTTTTGGCCTGCAAAAATTTCCGACCGAATTTTTCTTCATGACCGTCCTTGCACCGATTCTTTTTTGACACGGCAATCATAGCGCGGGTTTATCAAATGCCGATAACCATACTAGGCAACACAGTTAATTGGTTCTCCCGAACATGTGTTCATCGGCCAAGAGTGGTGGATGAAGCTGTGGAGGAATCGGCCACCAAAGTTCGAGAGTGTTCGAATGCGAACCGGTCAACAGTAAAGATTCAAAAAATGACCGAAAAATGACGTTGACGATCTATGGCTGAATGCGTCAACTTGTATGGGCCGAAGGTGGTGCCACTAAATCTGGTAGTAAATCCAGAGATGGTACAGGGCGAGGGTCGGAAAGCACAGCTATACTAACGTGCAACCGTTTGGACGGGTTGCGCTGTCATAGGCAGCGAACGGTCTTTTGCGCCCAAATTTCTGGCGCGGTCGAAGGTCTACAGTTTCGGACCTGAAACCAAAGAATAAGTTGATTGAATCTAGGGCGGCGGACATGAAGATTGACAGAAAATTCACTACATCGGGGCAGGATGCATATGCGGACCTGGACTTTGTGTCTGCAACGTCCGAGATTCGGAACCCAGACGGGACGATAGTATTTCGCCTGGATAACATTGAAGTTCCTGCCAGCTGGAGCCAGGTCGCAAGCGATGTCATTGCGCAGAAGTACTTTCGCAAAGCCGGTGTTCCGTCCAAGCTGAAAAAGGTTAAAGAGAAAGACGTTCCCGAATTCCTGTGGCGCTCGGTGCCTGCCGATGGCGCTGAATTCGACGGTGAGACGTCGTCCAAGCAGGTCTTTGACCGCTTGGCAGGTGCATGGGCGTATTGGGGCTGGAAGGGCGGCTATTTCTCGACCGAGGAAGACGCGCGCGCCTATTTCGACGAGATGCGCCATATGCTGGCCACTCAGCGCGCCGCGCCGAACAGCCCGCAGTGGTTCAACACCGGTTTGCATTGGGCTTATGGAATCGACGGTCCTGCGCAGGGTCACCACTATGTCGACTATAAAACCGGCAAGCTGACAAAATCGAAATCTGCTTACGAGCATCCGCAGCCGCACGCGTGTTTCATCCAGTCCGTCGATGATGATCTGGTGAACGAAGGCGGCATCATGGATTTGTGGGTGCGCGAGGCGCGCCTGTTCAAGTATGGCTCGGGTACCGGGACCAACTTCAGCCATCTGCGTGCAGAGGGCGAAGCGCTGTCGGGTGGCGGCAAGTCCTCGGGCCTTATGGGCTTTCTCAAGATCGGCGACCGCGCCGCTGGCGCGATCAAATCAGGCGGGACAACCCGTCGAGCAGCAAAGATGGTAATCGTCGATGCAGATCACCCGGACATCGAGCAATTCATCGAATGGAAGGTGATCGAAGAGCAGAAGGTGGCCTCGATCGTTGCCGGATCGAAGATGCACGAGAAGATGCTGAACGGCATTTTCGAGGCCATCCGCTCATGGGACGGCGCGCAGGACGATGCGTATGATCCCAACAAGAATGACAGCCTGAAGAAAGCGGTTCGCGAGGCAAAAAAGGTCGCGATCCCCGAGACTTACATCAAGCGCGTGCTGGATTATGCGCGGCAGGGCCACGACAGCATCGAATTCCCCACCTATGATACGGATTGGGATTCCGAAGCCTACAGCTCGGTTTCGGGTCAGAACTCGAACAACTCGATCCGCGTGACCAACGCGTTCCTGACTGCGGTCGAGAAAGACGCCGATTGGGAGCTGATCAATCGGACCGATGGCCAAGTCGCCAAGACCGTCAAGGCGCGCGATCTGTGGGAAAAGGTCGGCCACGCTGCATGGGCCTGTGCCGATCCGGGTATTCAGTTCCATGACACCGTCAATGAGTGGCACACATGCCCCGAGGATGGTGAGATTCGCGGCTCGAACCCGTGTTCCGAGTATATGTTCCTGGATGATACGGCCTGTAACCTGGCGTCGATGAACCTGCTGACCTTCCTCAAGGAGGGTGAGTTCCAGGCGGCGGATTATATGCACGCCTCGCGCCTTTGGACGCTGACGCTGGAAATCTCGGTGACGATGGCGCAGTTCCCGTCAAAGGAAATCGCGCAGCTGTCCTATGACTTCCGCACTTTGGGTCTGGGCTATGCCAATATCGGTGGTCTGTTGATGAACATGGGCTACAGCTACGACTCGGATGAGGGCCGGGCGATCTGTGGCGCGCTGACCGCGATCATGACCGGTGTGGCCTATGCGACCTCGGCCGAGATTGCGGGTGAACTGGGGCCTTTCAAGGGATACGAGCGGAACGCGGACCACATGCTGCGTGTTATTCGTAACCACCGCCGCGCGTCGCAGGGTGTCACGACGGGCTATGAAAAGCTGGCCGTGAAGCCGGTGCCTCTGGATCACGGCAACTGCCCCGATAAGCGTTTGGTCGATCTGGCAATGTCCGCTTGGGATGATGCCTTAAGCTTGGGCGAAAAGAACGGCTATCGCAACGCGCAGGCCACCGTGATAGCGCCGACCGGTACCATCGGGCTGGTGATGGATTGCGACACTACGGGGATTGAGCCGGACTTTGCGCTGGTCAAATTCAAAAAGCTGGCGGGTGGCGGTTACTTCAAGATCATCAACCGCTCGGTGCCGTCGGCGCTGGAAAAGCTGGGCTATTCCTCGGCGCAGATCGAAGAGATCGTGGGTTATGCGGTAGGCCATGGCACCATCGGCAACGCGCCGGGGATCAACCATACGTCGCTGACTGGTCACGGGTTTGGGCCGAATGAACTGGCCAAGGTGGACGCCGCGCTGGAAAGTGCGTTCGACATCCGGTTTGTCTTCAACCAGTGGACGCTGGGCGAGGATTTCTGCACCGGCGTGTTGGGCATCCCGGCGACCAAGCTGAATGACCCGACCTTTGACCTGCTGCGCCATCTTGGGTTCACCAAGGCCGATATTGAAGCAGCCAATGACCACGTCTGCGGAACCATGACACTGGAAGGTGCCCCGCACCTGAAAGAAGAGCATTATGCGATCTTCGATTGTGCCAACCCATGCGGCAAGAAAGGCAAGCGTTTCCTTGGGGTTGATAGCCACATCACCATGATGGCCGCGGCCCAAAGCTTTATCTCGGGTGCGATCTCGAAAACGATCAACATGCCGAATGACGCGACCATCGAAGATTGCCAGAAGGCGTATGAACTGTCGTGGTCACTGGGTGTGAAAGCGAACGCGCTCTATCGCGACGGCTCGAAACTGTCGCAACCGCTGGCGGCTGCGCTGGTCGAGGATGACGACGAGGCGGCCGAAGTTCTGGAAAGCGGCTCGCCGCAGGAAAAGGCGAAGGTGCTGGCCGAAAAGGTCATCGAAAAGGTGGTCGTCAAGGAAGTCATCCGTAGCCATCGTGAAAAACTGCCGCATCGCCGCAAGGGGTACACTCAGAAGGCGATCGTAGGGGGCCATAAAGTTTACCTGCGCACCGGTGAGTTCGAAGACGGGCAATTGGGTGAAATCTTCATCGACATGCACAAGGAAGGTGCTGGATTCCGGGCGATGATGAACAACTTTGCCATCGCGGTCTCGGTTGGCCTGCAATACGGTGTGCCGCTGGAAGAGTTTGTAGATGCCTTCACCTTTACCAAGTTCGAACCGGCGGGGATGGTGCAGGGCAACGACTCGATCAAGAACGCGACGTCGATCTTAGATTACATCTTCCGCGAACTGGCCGTCAGCTATCTGGATCGCACCGATCTGGCCCACGTAAAGCCCGAAGGTGCAACTTTCGATGATCTGGGCCGCGGTGAGGAAGAAGGTGTCTCGAATGTCTCCGAAGTCACTGATACTGCGGCATCCAAGTCGCTGGAAGTGCTGAAACAAATCAGTTCGACCGGGTATCTGCGCAAGCGGTTGCCGCAGGATCTGGCGGTGTTCAATCCCCAGGCGGATTTGTCCGGTATGGCCGAAGCTGCTGCGGCGTTTGAGGCCCCTGTCGCGGAAACCGCCGTCGCAACCGGAATGGACGCCCGGACCAAAGCCAAGATGCAAGGCTATGAGGGCGATCCTTGTGGCGAATGCGGAAATTATACGCTGGTGCGGAACGGCACCTGCATGAAATGCAACACCTGCGGGGCAACAAGCGGGTGTAGCTAAAGGAGGCCAACGAATGTTCCAAGGTATTTGTCAGATTGGGAAGCTTAAACGTGAAGTAGTTGCACCTTTCGAAACTCAAGGCGATCACGAAGTTTGTGTCCTGTATCTTGATTTGGACGATATCTTTGAACATTGGGCGCCGGGGTCGGTGGTGGAACTTAAGTCTTTCGACAAACGAGATCAGATTAGCGTGTTGAGTAGCTTCAATGGTCGCTTCCCGACGCACGGTTCGGACCGAATTCCATCTGAGTTAGAGATGAGGATACCCTCTGTTTTTGAGGTGGTTCGGAAAAAACAATAAAGCAAACGCCCCGGCAACGGGGTGTAGGGACCGCGATCTTCCCCCCGGATATCCGGTCCCGACGAATACGGAGCAAGGCACTGAGACTTACCCAAGCTGCCTTGCTCCACTCGGTCGACATGCCCGTGTCGACCGGGAACAGGGTGGGGCGGAATATTGCTCTTTCCCACTCTTTCACGGGACGGGTGCGCTCGTCCCATGCGCAGTCCAGGCCGCAGGCAAAAAAACACCGGGCGGTCAACGATATGAGCCTGGATGGCGAAACTTAAAGGGGGCTTCGGCCCCCTTTTTTTCTTGGATTACGTCGGAAGGTGAATGTTGAACCGGGCGCGGATCTGGGCATCCAGCAGCGGATCAAACTGTGCACGTGACGGGCTGGACAGGATTTCCTCTTTCCGCGCGGTCGCCTTTTCGATCAGGTCCGGCTTGCCTAGTTCGGCCCATTCTTTTGGTGATGTCCGGTCACCGAAGGTCGGATAGACATAGTCCGCCTGCATACGGCTGAGTGTTGCGTCGGTACCCAGATAGTGCCCGGGTCCGCCCATGCAAACCTCGGCGATCTGATCCAAGGCCAGCGTTTCTTCGTTCACTTCAATTCCGCGAATGCAACGCTGGGCCTGTCCGATAAGATCGTCCCCCAAGATCAGGCTTTCAAAGCAAAATCCTAGCAGCGAAGCGTGCATTCCGGCTGCTTCGTAAACCATATTAACCCCAGACAGCCCCGCCATGACATTCGAGCACATTTGCTCCCATCCTGCTTGCATGTCCGGCAGTTTCGAATCCGACGCCCCCGCTGCAGCCCCACCGGGCAGGTCGTAGAACTGGTGCATCTGGGCGCAGCCTGCGGTCAAAAGGGCCTGTTCACCCGAGCCGATGGACATTGCCCCGGTGCGCAGGTCCAAACCAAATGGCCAAGTGCCAAAAACGGCTGGTGCCCCAGGACTTACGGCATTTACGTAAACCAATCCTGCAAGACATTCCGCCGTGGCTTGCGTGATGGCACCGGCGATGGTTGAAGGTGCGGTCGCTCCGGCCATCCCTGCGGAAAGAAGAAGAACGGGCATGCCTGCTTTGATGCATTCTTCCATCACTTCGCAGCTTTCGGTGGCGAACTTCATCGGCGGCACGACAAAGCAATTCGAGTTTGAGACGAACGGACGTTCGCGCCACTTGTCCTCACCACCCGCAATCATGTGGAGCATTTCCATGGCCGGGGCGACATGGCTTGGTTCAGTGAAAGACGTGCCGATATGTTTGAAAGTTCCCGAACAGCTTGCGTAGATTGTGTTCAGGTCCATTTCCTGATTGTCGAAAATGTCACGACACACCATAGGGCGTTGAACAAAATGGATATTATCAAGTTGCTGACAAATCCGGGCTGCGTCGTGCAGGTCCTGCACGGTCGAGTCGCGATATTCGCGCCCGTGCACGTCCACCATGCTGACAGCAGCCCCGGCTGTGCCGTAGTGAACGCGAGTGCCCGAGAGTTCCAGATCGGTATTCCCGTCACGACTGCACAGGGTAACTGATCGGTTGGCATTGGCGATCGTGTCTTCAACCAACGCCCGGGGAAACCGTATGCGGCCATCATCGCCCAATGTGCATCCGGCACCGACCAGATAGTCGATCCCGCTTTGCGGGGCGTCTGCCAAACCAATCGTTTCAAGCGCGGTCAGCGCTGCGTCGTGGATTTGTTCAACCTGAGTTTGGGTCAACGGCTTGTAGGTTCCGCCCTCAAGCCCCGGGCGTATGGGACGCAAATGATCCGGAAGGGCAGAGGCACGGGCGGCACGGCGCGCGGCGCGTCCGCCGCTGCGCGAATTATTACGGGATTGATCGTTCATGTTGAGATTCCGCTAGGTGGCACGTGAGGGGGGTGAATGTGGTTACACCCCCGTCGGGCGCCCTCGGGCCGCGCGTCCTCGATCCGCGCCTATTGTGCGGCTGATCAGACGGATCTTCCAAACGTCGCTTTGCATGCAGGTCCTCACCTTATGCTATCAGTCTTTCAATACAGGTCGCGACATTCTGTCCTGTTTGCGACTTTGGGGTTCAAAAACGAAATGGATGCTTGGGTGCGGATCAAAGATGCGAAGGAGTTCAATAATTTCTACCGAAACGCGGGAAATCTGTTATACTTCTGTCACTTATTTAAGAGCGGTTCGTGATCTCAATTGATTGTTAACGATTGCGACCCAGTTTTATGCGAAAGTGAACTAAATTCTCGAATTCCTTATTGAAAGGTTTTTGGTGAAAGTTGTGATACCCCGTTCGGCCCTTATCGCCACTCTGATCATAACGTGCGCTGCCCCGGCAGCAGCCGAGGATTGGAGCGGGGCCTATGCCGGGTTAAGCTTTGGGTATGCCGACGCAGATGGGCCCAATGGTTCAAGCGGCAATGACCTGACTTTTGGTCCTCATGTCGGGTACGATCATGACTTCGGGAACTTCGTGCTTGGGGGTGAGCTGGAATATAACCGCTTGTCTCTGAATCTAGGGCAGGGTGAGGGTAGCCTGGACAGCATGACACGTCTGAAATTGCGGGGTGGATACGATTTTGGATCCGCGCTGGGGTATGTCGTGGTCGGAGCCGCGCGCGTGGATTCGACGGTCGATAATGACACCGCCGCTGTCTACGGCATTGGCGTCGCTTATCCGATCGGTGAGAACTTTGTCATCAGTGGCGAGGCGCTGCGCCAGAATTTCGACGATGTCACCCGCTCCGAAGGCGGCCTTGATTCCAACGTGTTCAACCTGCGGACAACGTTTCGGTTTTGAACACCGCTACTCGGCTGCGCGGCGGTCGGCCAGTTCACTTGCAAAGTTACAAATTGTCTGAAGCGCCGAAGCAAAGCGGTCATCGTCAATTGTCATAGCTACGCGAATGTGCCCCGCAGCAGCATCACCGAAACTTTCACCCGGCATGACCGCGATCGCGTGCCTATCCAGCAAG
This sequence comes from Ruegeria sp. S263, assembly GCF_056780525.1. Classification (NCBI taxonomy): domain Bacteria; kingdom Pseudomonadati; phylum Pseudomonadota; class Alphaproteobacteria; order Rhodobacterales; family Roseobacteraceae; genus Ruegeria; species Ruegeria sp. S263. The sequence continues at coordinate 1,906,625 of NZ_CM165558.1, forward strand.
GCATTGGCAAAACCTTCGCCGCTTTGACCGGTGGCGCGGATATCCAGCATCAGGTACATGGCACCTTGCGCCGGAACCAGACCGACCGTGTTTTGTGCCGCAAGAATTTCAACCGCTTTGGCGCGTCGCCTGCGAAATGGCGCGGCGATTTCCTCTTCCATTGCCACGCCTGCCGTCAACGCGAAACTGGCTGCATCCTGTATGAAACCGGGAACGCCATAGGTCGTATGGGTTGCAAGATTGATCAGATGTGAGATGACGTCCTCGGGACCAACAATCCAGCCACAACGGGAGCCTGTCATCGCATGAGATTTTGACATCGACCCCACAATCAACGTCCGTTCGACCATGTCGGGCAAGCTTCGCGGAGAGATATGGTCGCCCTCCCAAACCTGAGTGTCGTAGACCTCGTCCGAGATCAGCCACAGGTCACGCCTGCGGCAAACCTTGGCGATTTCCTCAAGTGTCTGCCGGGAATATGTCACGCCGGTCGGGTTATTGGGCGTATTGATCAGCAATGAGACAGCACCTTCGGCTGCTTCGTCGATCCGCTCGGCGCGGGGTTGAAAGGCATCGTCCGCGGTGGTTTGCACCGGGCGGGCAATTGCGCCTGCGCCACGGATCGTACCGGGATACGTGGCGTAGTATGGATCGAGAAACAACCCGACGTCACCCGGATTGCAGACCGCAACATGGGCGGCAAACAGTGCGGCTTGGCCCCCTGGCGTGATCAGGACATTGCGGCGCGAAGTGGGTACGCCCGTGCGGGCCTGCACACGGGCCGCGACCGTATCACGCAACAAATCTGTGCCAGGGACCATCGCGTATCCGGTGTGACCTTGCCGGGCAGACAGGTCCATTGCCTGCAGGATCGACGGGTCGGTGCGAATGTCATGTTCGCCAATAGTCAGCTCAGTAATTGCGTGGCCCTCACTGATCATCCGGCGCGCACGATAGAACACATCCCAGCCGTCGTTGCCGCCCGGGGTTAGATGAGTGATACGCTGCGACAGTTTCATGGCACGCTCCTGTGGTGGTCTTTTGGGCTGAAAGGGCCAGAGGGCGTTTCAATTGTCAATCGAATACCCGCCGGATCGTGGGGACTTGGCGAGAGTGATGCTGCGTGATAATCAGGGTGTCATGAACCGGATGACCTGCATCATTATTTGCTGCATTTCCTGCTGATTATTCAAGCGGGCCGGTTTCTTTCGTTTTCATCCCTGAGACAAGTTGCTATGCCCGCGCCAACGCGACACAGCCCATGCTGTTCTGAGGAGCCGACCGATGAAGACGATCAAACTGCACAACACACGGACGCGGACGAAAGAGGATTTCGTGCCGATCAGCGCCGACAATGTGCGGATGTATGTCTGTGGTCCCACGGTCTATGACCGTGCCCATCTGGGCAATGCGCGGCCAGTGGTGGTGTTTGATGTGCTGTATCGGTTGCTGCGCCATGTCTATGGCGCGGATCACGTGACCTATGTGCGCAATTTCACTGACGTGGATGACAAGATCAACGCCACGGCCTTGGCGCGGCAAAAAGCAAGTTCGCCAGGCACGTTGGAGCAATTGGTACAAGAACGTTCGGACGAAACGATTGGCTGGTATCTGCACGATATGGGCGCTTTGGGCGCGCTTGAACCGAACGAGATGCCGCGCGCGACCGAGTATATCCCGCAGATGATCGCGATGATCGAAGGGTTGATTGACAAAGGCCACGCTTATGTCGCCGAGGGGCATGTTCTGTTCGCTGTGGATAGCTGGAAAGAGCGTTACGGCGCACTGTCGGGCCGCTCGGTCGATGACATGATCGCGGGGGCGCGGGTCGAGGTTGCGCCCTACAAGAAGAACCCGATGGATTTCGTGCTGTGGAAACCGTCAAGCGATGAACTGCCGGGTTGGGACAGCCCATGGGGGCGCGGGCGTCCGGGATGGCATATTGAGTGCTCGGCTATGAGCTATGAACTGTTGGGTGAAAGTTTCGACATTCATGGCGGTGGCAATGACTTGATGTTCCCGCATCATGAGAACGAGATCGCACAAAGCTGCTGCGCGCACCCCGAGGGCGAGTTCGCTCGGGTTTGGCTGCACAATGAGATGTTGCAGGTTGAGGGTAAGAAAATGTCCAAATCTCTGGGCAATTTCTTCACCGTTCATGATCTTTTGGATCAGGGCGTGCCGGGTGAGGTGATCCGGTTTGTGTTCTTACAGACGCATTACCGCAAGCCGATGGACTGGACCGAGAAGAAGGCGCGCGAGGCCGAAGCGACGCTGCGCAAATGGCGGGCGCTGACAGCTGGCATCGAGCCCGCCGCCAGCGCGGCCCCCTCGGTGATCGCGGCGCTGAGTGATGACCTCAACACGGCGGGGGCTCTTACGGAACTGCACCGTTTGGCATCTGATGGTGATGCCGCCGGACTGTTGGCCAGTTCACGGGTTCTGGGGTTGTTGGAGCCTGAGATGGGTGATTGGGCCGATACGGGCTCGGCAGATCTTTCGGGCCATGCGGCGCGTCTGGCCGATGCGCGAGTCGAAGCGATGCAAAGCAAGGACTTCTCGGAAGTGGACCGGCTCAAGGCGGCCTATGTCGCGGCAGGGCTCGAAGTGCGGATGAGCAAGGACGGTGTGGATCTTGTACCCGGCGCGGGCTTCGATGCGACCAAGTTGGAGGGTGTGTGATGTCGAAGGAACGGCTTTATCTCTACGACACCACACTGCGCGACGGGCAGCAGACGCAGGGGGTGCAGTTCTCGACCTCTGAAAAGGTGCAGATCGCCAAGGCTCTGGACGAGTTGGGTGTGGACTATATCGAAGGCGGCTGGCCCGGTGCGAACCCCACCGACAGCGCGTTCTTTGAGGTTGCGCCACAGACCTCGGCCCGGTTGACGGCGTTTGGGATGACCAAACGATCGGGCCGGTCGGCCGAGAATGACGATGTGCTGGCCGCTGTGATGAATGCGGGCACGCAAGCCGTCTGTCTGGTGGGCAAGTCGCATGACTACCACGTGACCCACGCGCTTGGGACCACGCTGGAGGAGAATGTCGAGAATGTCCGAGCCTCGGTCGCGCATATTGTGGCACGGGGGCGCGAGGCGTTGTTCGATGCTGAGCATTTCTTTGATGGCTATAAGGACAATCCCGGCTATGCGGTTCATGTCTGCCGGGCCGCGTTGGAGGCAGGCGCCCGTTGGGTCGTGCTTTGTGACACGAACGGCGGCGCGCTGCCTGCCGAGGTTTCACGCATTGTGGCCGAGGTGATCGCCGCAGGGCTGCCGGGCGACCGGTTGGGCATCCACACCCACAACGATACGGAAAACGCGGTAGCCTGTTCGCTGGCCGCCGTGGACGCAGGCGCACGCCAGGTACAAGGCACGCTGAACGGGCTGGGAGAGCGGTGCGGCAATGCGAACCTGACCGCCTTGATCCCGACCTTGTTGCTGAAAGAACCCTATGCCTCGCAGTTTGAAATCGGCGTCAGTGCGCAAGCGCTGGCCGGTCTGACGCGGATCAGCCGGATGCTGGATGATATTCTGAACCGGGTGCCCAGCAAGCAGTCGGCCTATGTGGGGGCTTCGGCTTTTGCGCATAAGGCGGGGCTGCACGCCAGCGCGATCCTCAAGGATCCATCGACCTATGAGCATGTGGATCCGGGTGCGGTTGGTAATGCGCGGATCATTCCGATGTCCAATCAGGCGGGGCAATCGAACCTGCGAAAACGCCTGACCGAGGCAGGTTTGTCGGTGGATAAAGGCGACCCGGCATTGGGGCGTATCCTTGATCGGATCAAGCAGCGCGAGGCTGAGGGCTATTCCTACGACACTGCTCAGGCGAGCTTCGAATTGCTGGCGCGGGTCGAACTGGGGCAATTGCCAGCGTTCTTTGAGGTCAAGCGATACAAGGTCACGGTCGAGCGGCGCAAGAACAAGTACAACAAGATGGTCAGCCTGTCCGAGGCCGTGGTCGTGGTGAAGGTCGACGGCGAAAAGAAGCTGTCGGTTAGCGAGTCTTTGGACGAGGATGGCAGCGATCGCGGCCCGGTGAACGCGCTGGCCAAAGCGCTGGCGAAGGATCTGGGGCAATATTCGCAGGTGCTGGCGGATATGCGGTTGGTGGACTTTAAGGTGCGCATTACGCAAGGCGGGACCGAGGCTGTCACCCGCGTCATCATCGACAGCGAAGACGGGCAGGGGCGGCGCTGGTCGACCGTGGGCGTCAGCGCGAACATAGTCGATGCCTCGTTCGAGGCGCTTTTGGATGCGATTCAGTGGAAACTGGTTCGCGATTGCGGACCGCAGACGGCGGTGGCCGAGTGAGCGTTGCCTTCGACGATGACGTAAAGGCCTGTGCCGCACTGGTGCATCGCGCCGACCCGGATCGGTTTATGGCGGCAATGGCTGCCCCCGTCACAGCACGGGCGGTTCTGTTTCCGATCTATGCGTTGAATGTCGAAGTCGCCCGCGCACCATGGGTCACGCAGGAACCCATGATTGCCGAAATGCGCCTTCAATGGTGGCGTGACGCTTTGCAGGAGATTGCCGAGGGGCAGGCGGTACGCAGGCATGAGGTCGTGACGCCTTTGTCCCGTATTCTGTCGCCGCATTTGGCGGCTCAGTTGGATGAGTATGTGGCCGTAAGGCGTTGGGATATCTACCGTGATCCGTTTGAGGATCAGGCGCATTTTGAGTCCTATTTCAACCATAGCGCCGGAACTTTGATTGTCGCGTCCGCGCAGGCGTTGGGCGAGGCGGACGAACAGGTTCTGCGCAATTTCGGTTATGCAGTGGGTGTCGCGAACTGGTTGCGGGCGATCCCCGAGCTTGAGGCGCGCGGGCGTGTTCCCCTGTTGGATGGAACACCGGACGGGGTGCAGCAATTGGCAAAATCGGCACTGGATCGACTTCACGCCGCCCGCGCTCAGCGATCTGCTGTCTCAAACGAAGCGCGTCCGGCCCTGTACGCCGGTTGGCAGGCAGAATGGGTGTTGCGGCAGGCGATTGCGCAACCAGATCGCGTCGCCGCTAGTGCGCTGGCGCAAGGTGAAATCCGGCGTAGGCTGTCACTGATGTGGAACGTCGCCCGGGGGCGCTGGTAACGGTCAAGCCGTTTCCGGTTCAGTCGGGCGCAGGACCAGCCACAGCAACGCGCCCCCAGCCAAAGTCAACAGCGGGATCATGGCAAGGTTGACGGCAGTCCACCCCTCAACCGGGGACCCGCCCGAACAGTTCATCAACCCGCCCGAGGACAAAGAGGCTAACGTCACACCGCCGAACACCAACAGGTCGTTCAGGCCCTGCATCCGACCGCGTTCATTTACGTCGTGTGAGGCGGCCAGCATCGTGGTTGCCCCGATAAAGCCGAAATTCCAGCCGACACCCAGCAAGATCAGGGCAATAAAGAAGTTTTCAAGTTCAACGCCTTGCAAGGCCACGATACCCGCACCGCCCAGAATGGCGAGGCCAAGCGCAACGATCTTTTCGACCCCGAAACGTGCGATCAACTGGCCGGTGAAGAAACTGGGAATATACATGGCCAACACGTGACCGGTTACCACATCCGCCGCATCATTCGCCGAGTATCCGCAGCCTACGACAGCCAGCGGGGTCGAAGTCATGACAAGGTTCATCAGCGCGTAGGACACCATCGCACAGATGACGGCCACGGCGATGCGCGGCGTCTTTAGCATCTCAAGCCGGGTTCTGCCCCTTGGTGTGCCTTTCTCGGCCATGTTGGGGGTTGGGGTGTCCAGAAAGAAGAACAGACCTGAACCAACAACGTTCAAAGCAATCACAGCCAGATAAGTACCGAGAAAAGGGATGACATATGCCGTCGAGGTAAGCTTGACGATCTGAGGCCCGATGATTGCTGCAACCAGACCGCCTGCCATAACGTAAGAAATTGCCTTGGGGCGAAACTCATCCGAGGCCGTGTCTGCAGCGGCAAAGCGATAGAAGCCGTGCGCGCTCATGTAGATGCCGGTCAGAAGGCTTCCAAAAAGAAACACTGGGAAAGACCCAAGGTACAGCCCATACGCGCCGACAAGCCCGCCTAGGGCACCGGCCGTTGCCCCCAAAAGAAAACCCGCGCGCCGGCCCCAGCGTTGCATGATCGCGGAGATCGGCGTAGCCGCCAGCATTGACCCCAGCACGATCAACGAAATCGGAAGTGTTGCCAGGCAAGCGTTGGTTGCCAGAGACTGCCCCGCCAATCCAGCGACGATAAAGATAATCGGCAGTTGCGCGCCAAGCACGGCTTGCACCGCGACCAGCACAGCGACGTTGCGCTTGGCCACACTATCATTTGGGGAAGAGGCGGTCATTGTCATGTGCCTATGCGTATCCGTGAAAAGCGTGGCATACAAGCGGGTTGCATATACGGCAAAGCAGCCTAACGTGCTCGTGATTATTCAGCCCCCGGAGCGCACATGTCCGTCGGACGTATCATCGAAACCAATGACTGTGTCAGCGAGGGTGCCGTGTGGCTGGCCAGCGCTTGCCCGCGTATGGCTTACGCGTTGAATCAGGTGGGGCCGTTGCCTCTACGTCGGCGACCGGACGGATTCGCTCAACTGCTTAGCGCGATTGTCAGTCAGCAGGTCAGCGTGGCCTCGGCCAATGCGATCTGGAAACGCTTGCAGGATGCGAAACTAACCGGCCCGCGCAAGATAATGTGGGCCACGGATGACGATCTGCGCGCCGTCGGATTGAGCCGACAGAAAATACGCTATGCCCGCGCGCTGGCGGAGGCACGTATAGATTACAAAGCGTTGAGGGATGCCCCAAACGACGAAGTTGTCGCGATCCTTACCGAGGTTTCGGGCATTGGCGTCTGGACCGCCGAGATCTACGCGATGTTTTCGCTGGGCCGAGCGGATGTGATCGCGCCCGGTGATCTGGCCCTGCAAGAGGCCGCGCGTATTCTCTATGACCTGCCCAAGCGTCCAACCGACAAAGAACTGAGACAAATGGCCGAGGCGTGGTCGCCTTGGCGGTCGGTTGCGGCGCGGGTGCTGTGGGCCTATTACCGGGTGGCAAAGGAACGAGAAGGGATCAGATGACTCGAGTATTAAATGCGCTCCGAAAAGAGCCGGTTTCGGGCGACACGCGCTCGGTCGTGGTATTTGTGCATGGTTATGGGGCCAATGGCGCAGACCTGCTGGGGATCGCGGATGTACTGGGCGAACACCTGCCCGACACGCTTTTCGTGGCGCCTGATGCACCGGAACAAATCCCGGGAATGCCGAATGGTTACCAGTGGTTCCCGATCCCGTGGATTGACGGATCGTCCGAGGAAGAAGCACGGCGCGGAATGGCGATGGCGGTTGAGGATTTCAACGCGTTTCTCGATGCGCTGATGGTGGACGAGGACGTTCTGCCCGAACAGGTGGTTCTGTTTGGGTTTTCGCAAGGCACGATGATGAGCTTGTATGTCGCCCCCCGCCGCGAAGACCCGGTGGCCGGGATCGTAGCCTTCTCGGGCCGTTTGCTGGAGCCAGACCTACTACCCGATGAAACCGTCAGCCGGATGCCGATCCTTCTGGTACATGGAGATGCGGATGACGTGGTTCCACCGCAATCCTTGCCCGAGGCGGCCGAGGCGTTGCAGGCCGCCGATTTCAAAGAGGTTTTTGCCCATGTCATGAAAGGCACTGGCCACGGTATCGCGCCCGACGGCCTCAGCGTTGCGCTGGCCTTTATGCGCGACAAGCTGAGCCTCTGACCCCGTGATCGCGGTCCGTCCGATGATGCGAGAGGACGTGGCAGTTGCCTGCCATGTCCTCAACCAAATCATAGACATCGGCGGCACGACCGCACATGAAATCCCGTATTCCGAGGCCTTATTCACGCAAAGCTACTTTGATGGGCCGGACAAGATCTGTTGCCATGTCGCGCTTGATGAACAGGGCGAAGTCGCCGGCTTTCAATGGTTGGGTTTGAACCAAGCTCTGCCCAACGGATGCGCTGACATCGCCACATTCACGCGCCGAGAGCCTCTGTTGAAGGGTGCAGGGCGGGCGTTGTTTGCCGAGACTTCGAAACATGCCGGGGCGCTTGGGCTGCGGGCGATCAACGCGACGATAAGGGCCGATAACCGGCAGGGGCTAAGCTATTACGAAAAAATGGGGTTTCAGGATTACTCGGTCTCTTATGGTGTTCCTCTTAGGGACGGTACCCCGGTGGATCGGATTTCCAAACGGTTTGAATTGAGAAGGGGCTAAGAATGCTGGTTGTCACAGGAACGGTTGAAGTTGCGCCGGAAGGTGTTGAAAAGGCTGAGAAAGCGGCTTTGGAAATGGTGGCGGAAACGGTCAAGGAAGCAGGCTGCATCACCTATGAGTTCAGTCAGGTCCTAGGCCACACCAACCGGTTCCGCGTGTATGAGGAATGGGAAAGCCAAGCTGCACTCGAGGCGCACTTTGCCGCTCCGCATATGGCCGCGTTTCGGGCGGCATTGGGCGAAGCAGGGGTGACGTCTAGCGATATCTGCCGCATCGTCGGGGGCGAAAAGCAACCCCTTCGCTAAGTCTAGCCCCAAAGGTGAGGTTCGGCGAATTCCACCGAGTTTCCAGCCGGGTCACGGATATAGAGTGAGCGCGCGCCATTCGGCCAGTCGAACTCGGCCTCAATGGGTACATTCCAGTCCAGCAGATGTTTGCGCATCACTTGTATCTGCGCGCGTGGCATGGACAGGCAGACATGCCCGGGCCCGCGTGCCCCGTGGGGCGGAACAGGAAGGTCCAGGTTCGTTGGGGCCTTTTCAGTTTCATCCGCATTGAAGATCAGCAAAACCGTTGCACCGAGGCGGTAGAAAACATGGCGGTCGGTGACACGTTGAATTTTCTCCAGCCCCAATATTTCGCCATAGAACCGTTCTGCTGAATCCAGATCATCGACGTAAAGTGCGGCCTCCAGAACACCTTGTGCTCTTGGTATGTCTGGTGTGACTTTCATGGCGTAAGTCTATCACAAAACGCGGTTTTTGTCACCGGCGCGGGCGGCGGTCCCGTTTGCGCTGAGGCGCGACATCGATTGCAGGTGCAGGCAGGCTGTCCCATTGGCCCGGTTCCAGCCCGTCAAGTGTCCAGTCTCCGATGCGGGCCCGGATTAGGCGCAGGGTTGGGTGGCTAACCGCGGCCGTCATCCGGCGGACCTGCCGGTTCTTACCCTCGCGCAGGGTCAATTCGATCCAGCAATCAGGCACTGTCTGACGAACCCGTATCGGAGGTGTGCGCGGCCACAGCCGGTCGGGTTCATCCATCAGGCGTGCCTTTGCAGGGCGGGTCAAACCGTCCTTCAGTTCGACCCCGTTCCTCAGCGCCTTCAGCGCGGAAGCATCGGGCAGACCTTCAACCTGAACCCAATAGGTTTTTAGCATCTTGTGCTGCGGGTCAGATATCTGCGCCTGCAACCGGCCATTGTCGGTCAGCAGCATCAACCCTTCGCTATCGCGATCCAATCGTCCGGCGGGATAAACGCCGGGTAAATCAATGAAGTCAGACAAGGTGCTGCGCGGCGAATCTGCATTGGCGCGATCGGTGAACTGCGGCAACACGTCGAAAGGTTTGTTGAAGCGGATGAACCAGGACATAGGTCACGCCATAGCCCGAGCGACACAGGCAACGCAACCTGTGGATAACTGTCACGTGCCTGTTACTTAGGCAGCTTACCCCATGCCCGAGATATTGTGGAAACTCAGGGCTTGTCAGAGTTTTAACACGATATATAGTTGAGTTAAGGCCGGGGCGGGTGTTCCCCGCTCTGATGTCAAAACGGGCAGAGCAGAGCGAGGAGCGATTCTGATATGGATGGAGACTTCAGAACCGAATTTGTCAGGGAACCCGGTGCGCTAAAGCATCATCCGGCATTGGTTTTGAACGCCGATTACCGCCCCTTGTCCTATTACCCACTGTCATTGTGGCCCTGGCAGGAGGCGATCAAGGCGGCCTGGCTTGACCGGGTGGACATCGTCGCAGAATATGACGAAGTCGTGCGAAGCCCGAGTACCGAGATACGAATACCCTCGGTCGTTGTCCTCAAAGATTATGTAAAACCCAGAAAGCGCGTGGCCTTCACGCGCTTTAATTTATTTCTGAGGGATGAGTTCCGTTGCCAATACTGCGGCGCACGCGGAGACCTGACGTTTGACCACGTCGTCCCCCGCGCGGCAGGTGGCGTGACAAGCTGGCAAAACGTTGTGGCAGCGTGCAGCCCCTGCAACTTGAAGAAGGGGTCAAAATCGTTGCGTCAGGCCGGGATGGCGTTGCGCAAGCCCCCACGTCAACCGGACGCCGAGGCGCTTCGGAATATCGGTCGGAAATTCCCGCCAAACCACCTGCACGATAGCTGGATTGATTTTCTGTACTGGGATGCAGAATTGGATGAGTTTTAATCGCTGGCGCGTCGCACTGCGAGCCAGATCATAACCAGCACAGCCGAGATAGCCGCATTCCAGCCGGCCATGGATAAACCCAGAAACTCCCACGGGATGTCGTCACAGCGTACCAATGGGGCAGACATGATCTGGTCCATCAGTTCTTGTGTGGACAGGCCTCCAATGTCTCCTGAAGTGCAGCTTGACGGGCCTTCCCACCATTTCTGCTCTACGCCTGCGTGAAAAACGCCAATGGCGGCGGTTGTCATCGCTGCAAGAGCGCCCAATACCGGAAGCAACGTGTTACGGGGCAGGACTAGCGCCAATACACCAATCAAAACGGCCGCCCCATGCGGGTATCGCTGCCAGATGCACATCTTGCAGGGCGGCAGTCCACCCAAATACTGAAAACCCCAGGCCCCAAGTAAAAGCGCAGCAGAGCCTCCGGCGGCGATCAGGACATAAAGGTTTCGACGCGTCATAGGTACTTCACCGCAATAAACCCGCCAAACAGCAGGATGATAAACAGCGTGAACATGAGGCCAAGGCGCTTTTCGATAAAGGCGCGAATGGGTTCCCCGAATCCCCATAGCAGCCCTGCCACAACGTAAAAGCGCAAAGCACGCGCCAGAATAGACGTCGCGACGAAGGTGCCCAATGGCATACCGGTCCACCCGGACATGATCGTAATGACCTTGTAGGGAAACGGAGTCACTCCCGCGCCGAGAACGGCCCAGAATCCGAAATCGTTGAATCGCGTGTTGAATTCCTCCATGGCGTGCGCCTTGCCCATGGATTCCAGAATGGGCTGTCCAATGCTTTCATAGAAAAACGCACCAATGGCATAACCCAGCAATCCGCCCAATACCGAAGCAACCAAGGCAACGGTCGCGATCAACCATGCGCGCGACGGTCGGGCGATGATCATTGGAATCATCAGTACGTCGGGGGGAATCGGAAAAAACGAGCTTTCGATAAAGGCAACCACGGCCAGCGCCCACAGCGCGTGCGGATGTTCGGCCAGACGAATGGTCCAGTCATAAAGCGATCGCAACATTAGGTGCTAAAATCCTGTTGGTTTGATGTTCAAGCAAAATCACGGGCCAGATGTGTCGTCAACCTACCGGAGGAAAACAATCTGGCGTTGGGGTGTTTTTTGCCTCTGGACGTTCCGGTTCTTGGGCGATAATTCAGTGTCCGTGGCCCAAGTGGCGGAATGGTAGACGCAGGGGATTCAAAATCCCCCGCCTTCACGGGCGTGAGAGTTCGAGTCTCTCCTTGGGCACCACAATTCCGATTTCGACGTTTGTGAATTTGTTGCGCAATGCGGCAGCCATATTTTTGGCGCTTCGAGGCAAGCGATTTCCGCCGATGCGTTTGGTCCGTCCGTCCAGTCGGCTGTCTACTTGGTGGTTTCGTGCACGTTACCCGCGGCGATACAGCCTCCATTCAAGATCAAATGACGGATAGCGGATTTTCGCGTCAGGATGCAGCATTCGTAGGGGCTTAACAGGCATCTTGCTGCCCAGAAGATGTTCCAGCAACGACGCGGCGTGTCCAGCGGATATGTATTTCTTTGGTTTGCCGCTATCAATCACCGAAAAAGAATGGCGCCGCATCAACGTATCAAGCCCGGATCGCGTAAACCAATGCAGGACGCTTGGGGGTGAATACTCGTGCCAGCGCTTGCCCATCAGCCGGGCCATCCAACTGTCCAGACGCCAGTATTCGATCACGCAAATACCGCCTGGCCGCGTCAAATCCGCGACCGATTTCATGGCCTTGGGCAGGTCGTGAAAGTGGCCGATAACCTGTATCAAACTGACGGCATCGAAAGGTTCCAGTCCTTTGCAGTCTTCAAGGCTTCCCTGCAGCGCGTTCAGACCCAGCGTGTCCCGAGCGTGCGAAACCATCGTCTGGTTGGGGTCCAGGCCTGTCGTCGCCCAGCCTGCATCCTCCATCCCGGCTTGAAGAAAGCCTGCGGCACTACCAACCTCAAGAAGCCGCCCATTTTTTGAATGGCGGGACAGGAGTTCTCCGTACCGTCGGCCTTGGTCTCGCAACAACTGAGCCTCACTCAGGTAATCGGAATACCCAGCGCCACCACCAAAAAAATAGCTATCGTCATAAACTGATGCAACGTGGTCCTGATCAAACAAGCCTGCAACCGAGCGGTTTCCGCAGGCCGGGCATTGCATAATCGAGTGTCCGTTTTTGGCGAATGCAAATTCGGTTCTATTTTCACAGGCCGGGCAAATTGAGCTTTCGCCTGTTTTTAATTCACATGCATGTTTCACTCGGCAAATCCCGCCGCAATTGTTCAAATCGGTCTTCAACATGTCGCAAATCTGTGCGCGATCGTCAAAATTAAAGGCGTATGGATTGAATGATCGACAATTAAATTGACATCAAGTCGCACTTAGTTCGGGCGCGTTGACGGCTGATTGAAAGTCAGATCTTTGTGACGGTTGACGGGATAAATTGGGCGTCAATATTTCCAAAATAGCCATAATTGTTTCTCTTTCGTGGACACTTTTTTGTCGTTCAGTTTCCCTTTCGCTTTGCCCTAAATTGTTAAAAAGACTGGATGCTCGGGGGCGAATTCAGGCCGTTTTAAACGAATCGATTGACAATTCTGCATCCCATAACGGACTTTGAATGTGGGGGCAGGCAATTTTTGCGAGTAAAAATCTCGCGACTATTCATAGCAGAGCAGTACGAAAAGTATTGTGACTTGGGCGGAGTTTTACGCCCGAGGTAATGATGAATAGTGGGGTGTTTGGTTTGTGTGAATTTGGTTATTTGTGCGCTCGAATGGGCGCAGTTTTCGGCGCTGTTTAAGCGTTATGGGGAACCCTCATTCGGAAAATAGGTCTGAACAAAAGGTGTTTGGAAAGGCACCTTTGGGTCGGCGTTCGGGCAGACAATCACGTCGTGCGGCGTTGAAAGTCATGTTGGTTTTTGGAACGCGCCCGGAATTAATCAAGATGCTGCCGATTATTCGCGAAGCGGGTGAGCGTGAAGATGTTGAGCTGATTACAGTGATGACGTCCCAGCACACTGACCTTGTGCGGTCTCTGGCTAAAGAATGGGCAATCCCCGTTGATTACGACCTTGAAGTCATGAAGCACGCGCAGTCATTGAATGACGTGATTTCTCGGGTTGTTGGACGGATTGATCGCGTTCTGGAGGAAGAGAGGCCAGATGTGGTTCTTGTTCAGGGCGATACCTCAAGCGCGTTTGGCAGTGCTTTGGCTGCGTGGCAGCGCCAGATACCTGTTGGTCATGTCGAGGCTGGACTGCGGACTGCGAGTATCGATTCTCCGTTCCCCGAAGAGGCGAACAGGAGGCTGATTTCCCGCATAGCCAGTTTTCATTTCGCACCAACCCTAAGCAATAAAAACGCGTTGCTGGCCGAGAAGGTACCGGCGCAGGGGGTTTTCCTGACTGGCAATACGGTGGTGGACTCGATCAGGCATGTAATGGGGCAAAGGCGTCCCTCCAAGCCTGTTGCGTCGTTGATATCCAGCCTTAAGGGGCGTCGAATTATTGTGTTGACGACGCATAGAAGAGAGAGCTTTGGGTCCGTTATGTGCGATCGCCTTAAGGTCTTGCGCCGCTATGTCGAAGAACGGCCGGATATCAGCCTCGTGTTCCCGGTCCACCCCAATCCGCAGGTCAAGAATGTAGCGCGCGCCGAGTTATCCGGGTCCGATCAGATTCACTTGGTTGAGCCTTTGGCCTATCCGGATTTCCTGCACGTGCTGGCGGCCTCGTGGGTTATTCTGTCAGATTCAGGAGGCATTCAGGAAGAGGCACCAAGCCTCGGGAAGCCGCTGCTGATTTTGCGTGAAGAAACCGAACGTTCGGAAGCCGTGAGCTGTGGGATCGCGCGGCTTGTCGGTCAATCGGCGCAACGCTTGCAGGAAGAACTTATGGAGCTTGATTGCCCCAAAAGTTGGGCCACAAAGGTCGGAGAGGTTGAAAACCCATTTGGCCGGGGAAACAGCGCAGCCAGGATATTGGACATCCTGCAAAAAAGGCAGACGGTGGCGCGTGCCGTTGAATTGGCTGCTGCGGGGACGGTGCAATGACGCGTTTGTCCGATCCCACTCCGGCGGCCAATCCGCGCGCACAAAGTGGGGCGGATACCTTCCTTGATCACCAGTCCTTGACCGTGGTCGCACCGTGTTTCAACGAGGAAGAGGGGCTGCATTATTTGGCAGAGAAGCTTGCCAAATTGCAGACGAACCTTGGTTCGCAGGTGGTTCTGTCGATCGTTCTGGTCGATGACGGAAGCACTGACAACACGTGGGATGTCATGCACGACCTGTTCGGGCGTTCGCCGAACGTTACCTGCCTGCGTCATAAGGAAAATCTTGGTATCATGGCGGCGACGGCAACCGGGATAGCGGCATCGACAGACGAGGCGGTCGCCGTCATCGACAGCGATTGTTCTTACGATCCGGCGCTTATTTCCAAGATGCTGCCCTTGCTGAAAGAAGACACGTCGATCGTGACGGCATCGCCGTACCATCCGCAGGGACAAGTGGAAGGTGTACCAGAATGGCGTCTGTTTTTGTCCAAGGGCGCGTCTTGGGGTTATCGGCAGTTGCTTCGGAACAATCTGGCTACGTACACGTCGTGCTTTCGCCTGTATCGGAAAAGCTCGGTTGTATCTTTACCCCGCCGGCATGACGGGTTTTCCGGTGTGGCCGAGGTTCTTGCTTTGCTGGACCGCCGTGGGTGGCGCATTGACGAGGTTCCGGCCGTTTTGACAACACGCAAATACGGGCAGTCCAAGCTGAAGCTGATGCGGGTGGTTCGCGATCACCTGTCCTTGATGTCCAGTATCGCAGTCGGAAAGATTTTTTTTAACCGTATCCCCCCGCAGGAAGTTTCTGCGGGCCCTCAAGTTCGTGGAGAAAGAGATTAATGACGAGTACATCTGTTCCCGATTTCCCTTCAGATCAGGATGCTAGCGGTCGCCAGTTGGGTGAAGAAGAAATCGTGGCCCTGACGTCCGCAATTCGCTCTGGTACGCTTACGTCGACCAAAGGTCATTTCGTAAAAGAGTTTCAGTCCAAATTCGCCCAATCCATCGGGGCTGTGTTCGGGTATGCCTGCAGTTCGGGTACAGGGGCGATCCATGCCGCGGTTTCAGCAATTGACCCAAGTCCCGGCGACGAGATCATCACCTCGGCGATCACCGATATGGGTGCCATAACCCCGATCTTGTACCAGACCGCCATACCTGTTTTTGCGGATGTCGATCCGATCACGGGAAACCTGACGGCGGAAACGATTGAGCGCGCGATTAGTGACCGCACGAAAGCCATCATCGTCACGCACCTTTTTGGGTATCCCGCAGACATGCGGGCGATTTGCGCTGTTGCCCGTCAGCATGGAATTTCAGTGATTGAAGACTGTGCGCAAGCGTATGGCGCAACCATAGACGGTCGTCATGTCGGGACATTTGGCGACATCGGGTGCTTTAGCCTTCAGCAAGGTAAACACATCACGACCGGCGAAGGTGGAATTGTAACGTCCAACGACGAAGGTCTTGCTCGGCGCATACGGTTGTTTATCGACAAGGCGTGGGGTTACGGAGATCCAAAGCCGGATCATTACTTTGTCGCGCTGAACGGGCGGATGACCGAACTTCAAGGCGCGGTGGCGCTTGCTCAGTTCGCCAAGCTTGATGACAGCGTACACCAGAGAAAAGCGATGGCCCAAAAGCTGACGGACGCGATATCTGGCCTGCCTATGCTGGTGGCTCCGTATTCGGATGACCAAACTGTTCACAGCTATTGGAAATATCCGCTGATCGTTCAGACCGAAATTGGCGGCCCCGTTCGTGTTGCCGAGGCGTTACGCGGATTTGGCATCAACTCGGCGCCACGATACATCCAGAAGCCTGCGTTTGAGTGCGCTGTGATCCGTGATCAACAGACGTTCGGAGACAGCGGCTTTCCCTTTAACCTTGCCCGGCCCGAAGCTGTTGACTATGCGCCCGAGCGATTTGAGGGAACCTATTCTTTCCTGAACGATGTTCTCGTTCTGCCGTGGAACGAGCGTTACACCGACGAGCACGTCGATTACTTGGCACAACAGATTGCCGCTGTGTGTTCTGACGTGCCGCATCTGGACGTGGCGGAGTAAAGCTGATGGTACGATTTGGTATTGTTGGGGCTGGCGCCATTGCAAAAGCGTATGCCGAAGCACTGCAGCAGGCCGAAGGCGTCTGCCTGGCTGCCGTTGCAGATACGGTATTTGATGCCGCAAGTTCGTTGGCCGATGGCCACGGCGCTGCGACGTTTGCGTCGCATCGGGAATTGGCGTTGTCAGGGCTGTGTGACGCGGTGATCGTATCCACACCGCCCGCGACCCATGAAGCTGTGGTTTTGGATCTGATTGAGGCGGGTTTACCCGTGCTCTGCGAAAAACCTTTTGCGATTAACGGTGTAAGTGCGCGCAGAATGGCGTCGGCGGCTGGTGAGAAAGGCATTCTGATCTCGATGGCGTCAAAGTTCCGCTATGTGGATGACGTTCAGATCGCGCGGGAAAAGGTGGCTGCGGGAGAGATTGGCGAACTCAAACTGATCGAGAACGTCTTTACGGGCGTGGTGGACATGACCGACCGGTGGAACGCGCAGCCTGATATATCTGGCGGTGGCGTCTTGGTGGATAATGGCACGCATTGCGTGGATATAGTGCGCTTCTTCACGGGCGGTATTGTCGCCGCCTCTGCCATGGTGGGCCCAAGTCTTCAGGATATCAGCGTTGAAGACCACGTCTTCATGTCGCTCAGGACGGCAAACGGGGCTCTGGCGCAGATCGAAACGTCTTGGAGTATCCACAAGGACAGTTCGGACTACTTGGCGTTGTACGGCGACGAAGGCGTCATTGAAGTCGGTTGGAAGTCCTCGCGCATACGGCGTCCTTTGACCGGACAGTGGGAAACCTTTGGCGCCGGTTATGGAAAGGTGCAGGCATTCTCCAATCAGGTCTTGGATTTTGCAGCCGGAGTTCGCGGAGAACCAACCAAAAGCCTTGCGACAGGGCGGGATATTCTGGCGTCAGTGGACGTGATATCCGCCGGTTACACATCGATTGCAGAAGGCGGCAGATGGGTTGATGTTGACGGCGTTGCCACCATCGGCAGGGTCATGCCCAAGAGTGTGGTGTCGTGACGCCCAGGATTCACCCAACGGCGATCGTCGAGAAGGGCGTAGAAATCGGCGCCGGCACATCGGTATGGGACAACGTTCATCTGCGCGGTCCCAGTAAGATCGGCAGCAACTGCATTATTGGTGGCAAAAGCTATATCGCGTACGGGGTCGAAGTCGGCGATTTCGTAAAGATAAACTCGTTTGTCTACATTCCGAATGCCGTCAGGGTCGGGAATGGCGTGATGATTTCTGCGGGCACTATTTTTACCAATGACATCACACCGCGTGCCACTGACCCCGACATCACACAGCTTTTGGATTCCGGTCCGCAGGATAGTACGCTCCCGACCTTTGTTGGGGACGGTGTCACCATCGGAGCGGGCAGCAGAATCTCTGGCGGGATAACAATTGCTGAGTTCGCAATGGTAGGAATGGGATCGGTTGTCACCAAAGACGTGGGCGCGTTCCATCTGGTATTTGGTAACCCGGCCCGGCTGAAGGGGGCTGTCTGCAAATGCGGCCACGTTTTGGTCCGTGGAAGCCTTGAAGGGCAGGGAAGGGTGACCTGCCCAAAGTGCGACCGGCAATACAGTTATCAAGACGGGGTCGTTTCGTCCGAGTTGGAAAGCGTGTCATGACTGTTGGGCAGGCGGATACGTGGGCGGTCCTTGGCGGGGGGATTTTGGGTCAGGCACTGGCGCTTCGGTTGCAGAAAGCCGGTAAGCGCGTGACCCTAATTGAAGCCGCGCCAGAGTTGGGCGGTCTTGCAATGGCGCAGCAGGTCGGAGGTATCACCTACGACAAGTTCTATCACGTGATTTTGCCGTTTGATAAACGAACTCTCGCTCTGCTCGACGACATAGGGTTGGGGGACGACGTTGAATGGAGGTCAACGCGAACAGGTTTTTTCAGCGACGGACGGCTGATGCCGCTGAACGGGGCACTCGACTATCTGCGCCTCAGATCAATTGGTTTGGTGACCAAGATGCGGGTTGCCTATCTGTTGATGGCGGCTGGACGGATCAGGGATGGGGCTCCGCTTGAGCAGATCAGCGTTCAGGAGTGGTTAACCCGCTGGTGTGGACAGGCTGGGTTTGAACGGCTCTGGCGGCCGCTACTCAGGGCAAAGTTGGGTGATAATGCATCGCGGGCATCGGCGGCGTTCATTTGGTCAAGCATACGCCGTTTGTACCTTGCGCGGCAGGGTGTTCAAAAAGTTGAACAGCTTGGTTTTGTAAAGAATGGTGGCTATGCCCGTATCCTGAACGCCCTTCGCGATACGTTGACCGCAAGAGGGATCGAGGTGCAAACCAACACCCCCGTAAGCCGGGTTTTTGGTTCCGCCGCAGGTGTTTGCGTCGAAACCCCATCCGGCAGGCAGGTATTCCAAAATGTTGTCTCGACACTTCCGACAAAAGCAAATCTGGCAGTGTGCGAGGGGCTGGATGCCGACGAGAAAAACCGTCTGGATGGGGTGGTTTACCAGGGCATAATCTGCGCGTCTGTTGTACTGGATCGACCGCTGGCCGGTTATTATCTGACCTACCTGACAGACGAGGCGCTGCCTTTCACGGGCATCGTTGAAATGTCTGCTTTGACGGGCACCGATGCGTTTGACGGCAAAACCCTGGTCTATTTACCACGTTACGTCACGCAGGATGATCCGTATTGGGCCCTAAGCGATGAAGGGATCGCGCTGCAATTTATCGACGCGCTGCGAAAGGTGCATCCGGACGTCGCAAGCACCGATGTTCTGGACATAAAAGTATCAAGAGTACGCGAGGTGATGGCCGTGCCAACCATTGGGTATCGTGAGAACGCTCCGCAATCGGTGACTTCGGTGCCTGGCCTTTACTTTGTGAACTCGGCCCAGATCATTGACGGGACGTTGAACGTCGATGCGACACTGGGCGTTTTGGACGAGGCCATGGCGAAACTCGAACTGGGTCGCACCAAAGCCGAGGCGAGGCCAGCAGCATGACAAAGAAGCTCGCAAGCCTGTCGCTCGATCTTGATAACCTGTGGTCCTACATGAAAACGCATGGCGATCCGGGATGGCAGGATTTTCCCGGATATTTGGACGTTGTCGTGCCGCGGTTTCTGGACATGCTTGACGAGCTTTCCATAAGCATGACGGTTTTCATTGTCGGGCAGGATGCGGTGATCAAGGAAAACAAACCGATCCTAAAATCCATCGCCGATGCCGGTCACGAGATCGCCAATCACTCATTCAACCATGAACCTTGGTTGCACCTTTATTCCCCCGAGGAGATCGGTAAGGAAATCGAACGCGCGGAAGAGGCGATCCACTCTGCTACAGGCGTTACGCCCAAGGGGTTCCGGGGTCCGGGTTACAGTTTGTCAGAAACCGTTTTGGACGTACTGAAACAACGTGGGTATGACTATGACTGCTCGACCTTTCCCACGATCGTCGGCCCTCTGGCGCGGGCTTATTATTTTGCCAAGTCGCGCTTGTCATCAGATCAAAAGGAAAGGCGAAAAGTCCTGTTCGGCGGGATAAAGGATGGCTTTCGACCCTTAAAACCCTATGCATGGGACCTGAACCGAGAGCGGATAGTCGAAATCCCAGTTTCGACTATGCCGTTTACTCGAATACCGTTCCATTACAGTTATTTGCACTGGATCGCAGGCGCGTCCGAGGGGCTGGCTTCGGCCTATTACGCATCCGCTTTACGAGCTTGTGATGTGGCCGGTGTAGCCCCTTCGATGTTACTGCATCCGCTGGACTTCATGGGGGGGGATGACGTGCAGCAGTTGGCTTTTTTCCCCGGTATGAACCAACCCTCTACTGAAAAGCTTGCCCGCATGAAGCGCTTCTTGTCCAAACTGAACGCAGAGTATGACGTCACGACGATGGCTGGGCACGCGAAGACTCTGAATAGCACCGAGCTGCCTTTGCGAAGACCGGATTTCGCCGTCGAAGACACGGATGCCGTCGATTTGGCCCAAGAAACGAGCGCCACCCGATGATTGCGGCACGGCAAACCCAATCCTTTCAGGCGCTGCTGAGAGTCAGCGTGTTCTGCATTCTCACTGTTTCCTATCTGGTG
The DNA here is from genome assembly GCF_056780525.1 of Ruegeria sp. S263. NCBI lineage: Bacteria > Pseudomonadati > Pseudomonadota > Alphaproteobacteria > Rhodobacterales > Roseobacteraceae > Ruegeria > Ruegeria sp. S263. The sequence goes on from NZ_CM165558.1 coordinate 1,927,239, forward strand.
ACTGCGCCTGAGTATCATACGACAGCAATCGACTCGTATTATTTCGCCGAGATTATCTCGCAACATGACCTTTTCGAGGCGCCAGTCCGGCTGTTGTTGTGGCTGTCTTCGATGCAGTTGCTTTACCGGATAGTTTCAATTTTTCAGGCCGAGCCCGATCCGTTTTTGATCCTGAGTATCGCCAACGCGATATTTGCTTCGCTTTCAGTCATCTTGCTTGAACGGTTGTTATCGCGACAATTCGCTGTGCCTTCACCTGCGTCTTGGCTTACTGCCGCTACATTCGGGGTCAGTTACGGCACATGGCGATACGCAACCGAGCTTGAGGTTTATCCCTCAGCGATGTTGTTCACGATAGTTCTGCTTACCTTGGCCTTCTCTTCGGCGGGGATGGTGCCCTCTGCGCGGTCAAAACGGATCTGGATCACTGCGATAGCGGGTGCAGTTGCTTCGTTTTTCTATCAGCCGTTGGGCATCGTCGCAGGCATAGCAATCCCGGTATTCTTCCTGTCCCGGCGGGTCATGAAAGACCTTATTCAATACTGTGCAATCTACGGTCTGTTCTTGGCGGCGGGGTTCCTAAGCTTGGCACGCACCGGGGGATCCAGCGATCCGTTGCACACAATTTTAGATACGGACGGCAAAGTTGTTGTGCTGCCCGACATGGTCAGCCTTTCCGCTTCGGCGGTGGCGTTCTTTCAAAACCTGTTGTCGGCGAATTGGATGTTTGCGTTCCCACCAACACGGGATGTCATCGAAAGCAAGTTTGCGGACCATTTCATGCACGAGTTGGTCGCCACTGACCCGGCCTATTGGGGTTACCGCCTATTCCTTCTTACGATTCCGGCAGCATTGGTTTTGTTGCTGCTTGCAGTCGTTCGCGTTCTTAAGGCGCGTGAAAGACGCCCGCTGACCAGCCCTGAACTAAGTGCGATTTCGCTTTTGACCGTGCAGGCGCTTATGGTGCTGGGATTGCACCCCGAAGGTTTCGAAGCGTGGTTGCCAACGCTTGTGCCTGTATTTTTATTGTTGGGAAGTCGTATTTCCGGACCTCTGCAACGCTCTGGGCATGTGTCGGTACTTGTTTTAATTGTCGCGGTCTTTGGAGTTCATAACTGGTTTGCAGGCGTTGGAGTGTTTGCCAATGCAACGCGGGACTACAATCGCATACTGGCCGAACCCGCCATTACCCGCCTTGGCGAGAAGGACTTGGTTATCATTGGGGCCGACTGGCCGTTGTTTAAATATCTAAATTATGTAGGCGCCGCCGATACGATTTTTGCCAAGGACACACAGACCGACGTCATACTTAGTCGGCTGGAGGGTACCATGGATAGTGGTCATCAGGTCATGATCTACCCAGACGTCATTGCACCCTCTGCCTTGGCTCTGAAGCAAGCCAGTAATCTGACGGAAGTTTACTCAAAAATGCCTAAGCAAGCGATTGCCAATGGCGAGAAGATTGAGTTCGGTGACCTTGGATACGGTTTGCTTTTGAGGAAAGAGTAAAAATTGAAACTGCTGGACAGGTCACCCGGTTGTCAGAAGCCCGACTCCAACAATAACAAAGGCAATTCCAAGTACCGCTTTCAAACCTATGACCTCGCCAAAAAAGATCATCCCGACGCTTGAAATTCCGACGATAGAGAGGCTTGTCGCAAGCGTGTACGCGGTGCGCAAAGGAAGCCCGCGCAAAGCATATAGATAACTGAGTAAAAGCATGACACCCAACGTCAGTCCAACCCACAGCATCGGGTGCAGTGCGGCAGACAGCATGGAAGACCACGAGCGGGATATCTCGGTTTCAACTGTAAATTTCTTGAAAGCAAAGTTCGCGCCAATATTTCCGCAAATCGCAAGCAACAAAGCTAACCAGTAACTCATCCGACAAAGCTCCGAAAATAAACTAAGTCTTCAAGTGCTAATCTGGAAGCGGTCTTAGGTCTAATGAAAAGTCGCGCGTGCGCGACCTGCGGTGCTTGCTGCCGTTCCGCGCAGTGTTTCCAAATTGACTGGTTGAGGCGCACGTTGACTTGCGGCCTCGTTCCGCTCACTGTTTGGGAAAAGAAGTAAAAGGTACATCCAGCAGTGTTTGTTGATCTGTTCAAAGACGGAGTTATTCAGAACTTCATGGCACCGTTGCTGCCATCGACAAGCCTATTCTATCTCTATGTTGTTTCAGCGTTTATCATCTCGGCTACGGTGTTTTTCTTCTTCGAAAGAAAAGAGGGCGAGCGCCGACCTGATGAGATCGAGAAGGGTCTTTTTGGGTATATTTTTGACCGAAAAGTCTGGCTTCACCCGTCTTCAAAGCAGGATTATTATTTCTTTGTCGTAAACACTTTCATCTATTCTGGGATCATTGCCCACTTTATGATCTCGGGGCATATCGTGTTCAACGCATTCGGTAACGTCTTTGAGTCAGTGCTCGGACCGCGTCAGGAGGCCCTGTTCACGTTGTCCGTATTCACGTCACTGGCATATACTCTGGTGGCGGTCCTTGCGATTGATTTTGCCATTTTCCTAACCCATTACGTGCAGCATAAGTTTGCACCGTTGTGGCATTTCCATTCTGTTCATCACTCTGCCGAAGTGCTGAACATCGTAACTGTCTATCGTCAACACCCGGTCGACCTGTTCATTACGGGTACGTTCATGGTGGTTCTGACCGAGGTCGCTTTTGCGTTCTATGCCTATCTGACGATGTCCGAACCCGCGCAGCTTACGATCGGAGGGCTGAATGTTGTGCTCTTTGGATTTTACCTATTGGGGTACAATCTGAGGCATTCGCATATCTGGCTCAGTTATCCGCGCTGGCTGTCTTACATCTTCATCAGCCCGGCGCAGCACCAAACCCATCACTCGATTGACGAAAAGCACTTTGACAAAAACTTTGGCTTTATCTTCGCGATTTGGGATTGGTTGTTTGGCACGCTTTACGTTCCAAAAGGATACGAAAAGCTGGAATTTGGCATTTCACGCGCCGAACCCAACCCGTTTGGGTCGATCGTCGAGCTATATTTGAAACCTTTTCAATTGGCGTGGAAGGAAATCACGGGGTCAAAGCTGTTCAGTCGCTTTGCAATGGGGTTCGGCGTGGCGGCTGTTTTGTGCGTGGTGTTCAGCGTCGCCTTCTAAGTTGTGCAACCGTGGATCACGGATCCGGGCGCTGGCTGAGCCAAATCAGAAAGCCTACATAGGCGAACACACTTAGGTTCAGCACTGTATCAATCAGTCCACCAGTCATGCGTTTTCCTCCTTGGTGAGGGACTTGAACAAGCAAATGACCAGAACCGGAACAATAAACACAAAAGCAATGGCGGATAGCGCGATGATCGAGCGCACTAGGCCGATATCCCCGACCAAAATCATTGCAAGTCCAAGGGCCCCCAGAATCCCGCCCCAAATTGTACGAATGCGGGGCGAAGGGTTCTCATCCCCTCCGGCGCCAATCATAGCAAGGGTAAAGCCTGCGCTGACTACGCTTGTAACGACGAACAGGAACGCAGCCAGAACTGTCGCCGTGCGGGTCAAACCGTCCAGCGGAAACTTTTCAAGTAATGCAAATGTGGTCGCGTCAAGGTTTTCGGCATTTACCGCGGCCAGCGTTCCGTCCTGTCTGAGAGTGTCAAAGAATCCTAGCCCCCCGAAGATTCCGAACCAAAGGATGGAAAACAGGGTGGGGGTGACAATAACGCCGATCAAAAACTCTCGTATCGTTCGCCCGCGCGAGATGCGGGCGATGAAAATACCCACAAATGGTGACCAAGCGAGCCACCAGATCATGTAATTCAGCGTCCAGCTATGGAACCAGTTGACGATTTTTTGGTCAAAGAATCCGGCCGTTGAAAAACCAGCGGGCAGAACGCCGAACAGGTAGCGCCCAAACCCCGATACGATGTCGTCCATCACATACGAAGTCGGGCCGAAGATCAAAAGGTAGATCATCAGCCCTACGGCTATCAGCATCGCGGCATTCGACAAAAGCGCCATGCCGTCGCCGAGGTCTCTGCGCAGGGGAATGATGAAGGCGATGCATAGGGCTCCAAATATTGGAAGGGTCAGGCTATCGGGCTGCTCAATACCAATCAGACCGGCCACCCCGGTTTGAATTTGAAAGACGCCCATCGCCATAGATCCCGCCAGACCAACCGCGATGGCGACGATTGAAAGCAGATCGAAAACCCAGCCCAACGCCTTGACCCAGCGAGCCTCTCCCAATGCGGCGAGCAGTGGTGCGCTTAGCAGCAGTGCGCGGCCTTTACGGTAGGCGAAATAGGCAATGACCAACGCTACGATCCCGTATATCGCCCAGGCGTGGAAACCCCAGTTCAAGTAGGTCACGAACATGGCGTGACTGGCGGCTTCGGCATCGTCGCTATAGTTTTGCAAAAGCTCAAAATGCGTCAGGGGTTCGGCCGTTCCGTAAAACAGCAGACCCACGCCCATCCCGGCTGCAAACAGCATCGCGATCCAGACGGGCGTTGAAAATTCGGGCTCGGACGTATCGGTCCCCAGACGTATTTCGCCAAAGCGCGAAAAGGCCAGATAGATTGCAACAAACAGAAGGCCGCTGACTTCGAGCATGATAAACCAGCCACGGCTGCTGAATTGTGTCTCGACAGCCGCAGTCGCAAGGCGACCCAGTCCATGCGGATCGGCAATGCCCCATCCAGCGATGGCCGCGCTGAGGGTCAGAGCAATTATCAAAAGCGGGCTGGGGGATTTCCTGTCCACGATCCGAGGCCTTTCTGCGCCGTTTCTGCCAGCTTAGTCCATTTGCGCGCATGACCGAAAGGACCGGCGTGCTTTACACGCTGTGTCGTCATTCAATGTGAGCACCTTCGAACAAAGGCAATCCGACCAGTTCTGGTGAATTCCCCTGATCTCGGGGGGAAAGTTCTGGAAATTCTCTCACATTTGCTGCTCGGGGCGGTTGAGGGGGGCGCGGGGGTTGACAAGCGGAGTGTCTGAATGAAACGTCAAATAAGTTGGGAGATTTTGAAAATTCAGATGCTTGACCCTGTTGCAAGACGGGGTGGCTTGTCGTACCGGCAAGGTCCCAGATGAGGGACCGCTGAAAAGTCTCTCATCCATAATAAGAGTTTGGGAGTTCTCAAAAATGAAAAACAGCAGCAAGCTTAGCCTTGGCGCGGTCGTAACCGCGGCATTTATGGCTCCGGCCGCATACGCCGAGGAATTCATCACAATTGGTACCGGCGGTGTAACCGGTGTGTACTATCCGACAGGCGGTGCGATCTGCCGTCTGGTCAACAAAGGCCGCAAAGAGCACGGCGTGCGTTGCTCGGTCGAGTTTACCGGTGGTTCGGTCTACAACATCAACACCATCCGCGAAGGCGAGCTGGAGTTTGGTGTTGCCCAGTCCGACTGGCAGTTCCACGCTTACAACGGCACCTCGAAATTCGAAGAGGCTGGTCCCTTCGAAAGCCTGCGCGCGGTGTTCTCGGTCCACCCCGAGCCGTTCACCGTTGTGGCCCGTGCTGACTCCGGCATTGCCAGCTTTGAAGACCTCAAGGGCAAGCGCGTGAATATCGGCAACCCCGGTTCCGGTCAGCGCGGCACCATGGACGTCGTTCTCGAAGCGATGGGCTGGAGCCTTGACGATTTCGAACTGGCGTCCGAGCTGAAGGCGGCCGAACAGTCGGCGGCTCTGTGCGACAACCAGATCGACGCGATGATCTACACCGTAGGTCACCCGTCGGGTTCGATCCAGGAAGCGACCACAGCCTGTGATTCCGTTCTGGTCAACGTGACCGGCGATGCGATCGACGGTCTGATCGACGGCAATTCATACTACCGCACCGCGACCATTCCGGGGGGCATGTATCGTGGGTCGGACGGCGACACCACAACCTTCGGTGTGGGTGCAACCTTTGTGACCTCGGCCGACGTGTCGGATGACGCGGTTTACGCGGTTGTCAGCTCGGTCTTCGAAAACTTCGACGACTTCAAAAAGCTGCACCCGGCATTTGCCAACCTCAAGCCCGAGGAAATGATCGCAGACGGCCTGTCGGCACCTCTGCATCCGGGTGCCGAGAAGTACTACAAAGAAAAAGGCTGGATTCAGTAAGCCAGACCTGACGCGGGGTGCCTTCGGGCGCCCCGCAACCCAAGCCCGGCTCGACCGGGCAGTAAATAAGGTCAAAAGGCCGCATGACGGGGAGACATCTTGATGAGTTCCGACACCCAATCCAACCGACCGCTATCCGAAGAAGAGCTACAGGACCTTGTCGCCTCGTCCGATGCGGGCGGGCGTAATCCGGTCGGTAATGTCGGAATTTTTCTGGCTGTTGTCGCGGCGCTGTGGTCCGTGTTTCAGGTTGTTTTGGCCTCACCTGTTTCGAATGTGGTGCTGCCGGGCAGCGTGGTGAACAACTCGCGCCAGATTCATCTGGCTTTCGCTATGTTTTTGGCGTTTGCCGCCTATCCTGCGCTCAAGTCCAGCCCTCGGGATTATATCCCCGTGCAGGATTGGATCATGGGCGCGCTTGGCGCCTTTGTGGCGTTGTATGGGTATTTCTTCTACGACAAGATCGTAAACGCAGGCGGTCTGGCCGATGACACCGATAAATGGGTCGCGCTGGGTGGTCTGCTGCTGCTGTTTGAGGCCGCGCGCCGTGCGCTCGGCCCTGCGATGGCGATCATCGCGACCATATTCCTGGCCTATGTCTTTTTTGGCTCGTCGGAATGGGTGCCCGAAGTTATCCGTTGGAAAGGGGCCAGCCTCAAGAAAGCCATGAGCCATATGTGGATCACGTCCGAGGGCGTGTTCGGCATTGCCTTGGGTGTGTCCACCAAATTCGTGTTCCTCTTCGTTCTGTTCGGTGCGCTTTTGGATAAGGCGGGGGCGGGGAACTATTTTATCAAGATGGCCTTTGGTGCATTGGGCCACCTGCGTGGCGGTCCGGCCAAAGCCGCCGTTGTGGGTTCGGCCGCGACCGGCCTGATCTCGGGCTCGTCGATTGCGAACGTGGTGACCACCGGCACTTTCACCATTCCGCTGATGAAGCGGGTAGGCTTTTCCAGTGAACAGGCAGGCTCGGTCGAGGTTGCCTCCTCCGTGAATGGTCAGATCATGCCGCCCGTTATGGGGGCTGCCGCCTTCCTGATGGTGGAATATGTGGGCATTTCCTATGTCGAGGTGATCACCCATGCTTTCCTGCCTGCCGCGATTTCCTACATCGCACTGGTCTATATCGTCCACCTTGAGGCGGTGAAGCGGAACATGCCCACGCTGGGTGACCGCGATGTGCATCTGGCGCGGACTGTTGTGGGAATGTTGTCCTTCTTCCTGGTCTTTGCCGGTCTTTGCTATGGCTCGCAGTTCCCGGTCGAGGCCGTGACAAGCTGGGCACCGTCGTCGGCGGGTTTGATCCTGAGCCTTATTGTCTGCGCGGTGTACGTGGCGCTGCTGTATCTTGCCGCGCAGGTGCCTGACCTTGAGCCCGACGATCCGAATGCCAAGGAAGTTACGCTGCCGGTGATCGCGGATATCTACAAAGCCGGTCTGCATTACCTGCTGCCGATCATCGTGTTGGTTTATTTCCTGATGATCGAACAGAAATCTCCCGGGTTGTCGGCGTTCTGGGCGACGACGCTGTTGTTTGTGATCCTGCTGACGCAGAAGCCGCTCAAGGCGCTGTTCCGGGGGCAAAGCAATCTTTATGACACGTTCATCGACGGTGTTGCCGACCTGTGGCAGGGCCTGATCGACGGCGCTCGCAATATGATCGGGATCGCTCTGGCCACGGCCACCGCGGGTGTGATCGTGGGTACCGTGACCCTGACCGGAGTGGGGCAGGTCATGGCCGACCTGGTCGAGTTCCTGTCAGGCGGAAATCTGATCCTGATGCTGGTGATGGTCGGTCTGCTGAGTCTGATCCTTGGCATGGGCCTGCCAACCACCGCGAACTATATCGTAGTAAGCTCATTGATGGCCGGGGTTGTCGTTGAACTGGGTGCGCAAAGCGGACTGATCGTGCCGCTGATCGCGGTCCATCTCTTTGTGTTCTACTTCGGTATCATGGCGGATGTGACACCGCCTGTGGGCCTGGCCAGTTTCGCCGCCGCTGCTGTATCTGGTGGGGATGCGATCAAGACCGGGTTCACCGCGTTCTTCTACAGCCTGCGCACCGTGGCGCTGCCTTTTGTGTTCATCTTCAACACTGACCTGCTGTTGATCGATGTGACGTGGGTAGAAGGGATAATCGTCGCGATATTTGCGACCATAGCGATCCTTGTCTTTACGGCGGGAACGATGGGGTACTTCCTGACCCACAGCCGCATCTACGAAAGCGTGGCGTTGATCGCGGTGGCCTTTGCATTGTTCAGGCCGGATTATTTCATGGACCGCATCGCGCCGCCCTATACATCGGTCGAGCCTGCTGCATTTGTGGAAACCATCGGGCAGACCCCGCCCGGAACCGAAGTACGCATGGTCGTCAGCGGCCCGGATTTCGACACGCTCGAGATGACTGACACAACCGTTGTCGTCACGGTCGGCAGCGAAGAGGGCGGCGCGGCGCGGGTTGATGCCATGGGCTTGCTTCTTCTGGAAGAAGACGGGTTGGTCAAACTAGAAGAGCCGCTGTTTGGCACGCCCGTGGCGGATGAGCTGGATATGTTCGACTATTACGGCGATGACGCGGTGCGTCTAACCTCGGTCAGCCTGCCGTCCAGCCAGCCTCCCAAGCAATTGATCTACATTCCCGCTATGATCTTTCTGGGTCTGATCGCATTCCTGCAACGCGGCCGAGCCGCCAGACAAGAGGTGCCCGCATGACGAACTCGGTGCTTTGTGCCGTCGACATCAGCAACGGCGAACTGGATAGCAATGTCTTGAGCAAAGCCGCGGCTCTGGCGGATCAGGATAATGCGCAACTGGATGTGGTGACGGTGCTTCCCGATTTCGGGGAAAGCTGGGTTTCCGGGTTCTTCCAGCCAGACTTTCACGACAAGGCGATGGAAGAAGCGCATTCCAAACTGGTCGAGATGTGCGTCGCAGCGGTTGGCAAAGAGCGGAACGAAAAAATCCGCCATGTTGTCGCGACGGGAACGGCCTATCAGGAAATTCTGAAAACGGCCGAGGGCGCAGGCAGCGATCTGATCGTGATCGGGGCGCATAAACCGGACCTGAAGGATTACTTGCTGGGCCCGAACGCTGCGCGGGTTGTGCGGCATTCGACGGTTTCGGTCTATGTCGTGCGCTAGGGCTCAGTATCCTGTCATCTCAAGGTATCCACGCCCCGAGTGGCTGCCCGAGATCGTAACCGGACCTTCCCAATATTCGAACCTTGTCGCCATCCAAGCCTCGGGTGTCAGTGCGGACACGTCGACATCAAGGTTCCGGTCAGGCAGCGTCACGCGCCAGCGTGTCGGGATCGTGCGGCCAGCGACCGTGGACGTTTCGAGCGGGCTAAACGTGACGGAACCATCGGGCAGGGCAGTTGTCTCGCCCTCTGCCGAGATCAGGGTCGCTGCCGTAAAGTCACTGCGATCCCCGCGCAGGCGAAACGCCATAAGTTTGTTCCCGTCGTCGAAACTAAGCGAAAACCAGTCCCATCCGCTTTGATCTGTTGCCAGCGGTTGCGATGACCATTCGCGATCCAGCCAGCCTTGACCGGTGACCGCGATATCCTGATCCGGCAGGTGCAACGTGCCCTCGACCGCGAAAAATGGCTGAGAGTAATAGTAGCTGGCCTGTCCATCCCCTGATTTCACCGAATATCCCTGGTCGCCGTGAAACACCAGCGGGCCCTGAGCGTTCAGGTTTAGGTCATATCCGAAATTGCCCCCATTGGCCGAAAGGGACAGCTTATTGATATCCGGCCCGCGCATGTGCCAGTCGTCTATCCAAGCCTCGAACGGTTGCGCCGTCACACCAGCCTGCCCGATGCCGCCGCGTGATAGTCTTTCCGCAAAGTAGTGGTGATCCGGGGTCGTAACCGCCGCGTGCCCCATCCATAGTTGGGGGCTTTGCCAACCCTCGGTTTCTTTGGGTTTGAGGGCAGAACGAAACAACGTCCATTGAATACCGTAGGGCCGCCCGTTCTCTCCGGTCAGGTTTGCCGTTAGGTACCACCATTCAATGCGAAAGGACGGGTGTGGGCCGTGGTCCTGCGGAAACTTGAATCGGTATCCCGGCTGCGGAATGTCGAACCCTTCAGCCGATCCGCCCAACCCCGCATATCCTTGGGCCTGCGCGAAGGATGGAAGCAGCAGAGCAAGGATCAATAGCCACGATTTAACGTTCATTGGCGAACACCCTTAGCAATTCAGCCGGAGGCAGGCGCAGAAGGCGCATGGCGGGTAAAGCCGCTGCAACCAAAGCCGCCAGCAAGGTTAGAAGGAATAATCGGGCCCAATCTGCGGGAAACAGGTACATCGGCAGGCGCCAGCCAAATGCCTCGACATTGATGATGGCCAAAAGGGTCCAGGCTAGAGCCAAGCCAAGGGGCAGCGCAATAATCGCGGTAATCGCCGCCAACAATACGCTGCGCAACAGCTCAAACTGCGCGAGTTTGGCGCGGGTCAGGCCCAACGCCCAAACGGGGGCAATCTGCGGCAGGCGTTGGGTCCAGAGGGTCAGCAGGCTGGTCAGAATGGCAAACCCCGCGACACCCAGCGTCAGCACATTCAGCGCCGAAGTGACCACAAAGGTTTTTTCAAACACGGCCATGGATTGTGCCTTCATCGCGGCCTGTTGGATCACGGCCTGCCTTGGAAGGTTAAATCTGTCCTGTAGCACGTGTGCCAGTTCCGTTGCACTTTCGGCGCGCGTACGTATCCCGAAGCGCCTTGCCTCAACCCCCGGGGCGATTTGATCCAGCCGCGTCATCGAGACAATCGCTTGTCCAGTTGGGTTGCCATAGTCAGAGTACACGCCAGCAACGGGCAATGTGTATTCACGGTTGATTATAAGATCGTCACCGGGCCACAGGTCCTGACGGCGGGCGAGTTGTTCATTGATCAGCACCGCTTCGCCCGCATTCACGCGATCCCAGACATCCGCACCCGAGGCAATCAGAGGCCAATGCTGGCGGTAGGTTTGATCGTCGACGACTCCGTACAGAAAAAGGGGTCCGCTGGGATGCGCCAGTTCCACGCTGCGAATTGGCAGAATTGCGTCTACTTGCGGCGCTAACCAATTTGAGATTTCGCGCCCTTGCTGGTCATCCTTTGCCGTCAGATACAGCTCGGACGTCAGGCGTTGATCCAGCCAGCCTGTGAAGGTCAGGCGAAAGCTGGAAACCATCGTTCCAACGCCGATATTGGCCGCAAGGGCCAGTAGAAGCGCCATCAACGCCAGGGATAGGCCGGGCAACTGCGCGCGCATATCCGACCAGATCCACTGGGCTATTGGGCTTTTGGTAAAGCGTTGAAAAATCGAGATCACCAGCGAAAGCAAGGACGGCAAAAGCATCGCCGCACCCAGCAGCATACCGGCAATCAGTGTAAACCCGGCGACCAATCCACCAATGGACAGTTGCACGATGATGCCGACCAATATGATCAACAGGCCCAAAAGCGGGGTGGTGAAACCGTTAAAGGCGGCTGTCCGCCACGCTTGAATTCCGGCGCCGGACAGCAGGGGCATATGGGACAATCGGATTAGTGCGTGACCACTGGCCAGCAGCGTTCCGCCCAGAGCCATTGCCAAACCAGCCACCGCCCATTTCGGCTGTAATGCAATTTCGCCGCTTACCGGAGCTCCGTACAGCCCCCGCAAGGTTGCTGCGACATCAGGCAAGAGCGCGCCCGCCAGAAAGTACCCAAGCATCAGCCCTGCCAACCCGCCGAACAGTGCCAGCAAGGACAGTTCCAAAAGGATCACCCAGACCAGTTGCCGCATGGAAACGCCAAGCGCCCGCAGCGTTCGGATCATCCCCCGACGCTGCGCAAAAGCCAGCCCAACCGTTCCGTGCACGATGAACAGGCCAACGGCGAAAGACAACAGCCCAAAGGCTGACAGGTTCAAGTGAAAACTGTCGGTCAGTTGCGTCGTGTCCAGTTGCGACGACGCTTCGACCCGCTCTAGCTCGGGTGTTATCGCGGAGATTGCAGGAAGCGCGCGTGGCTGGTCTGGCAGAATGATCAGCCTTGAGATTTGACCTTTCCTGTCCAGCAAAACCTCGGCCACACCGATATCTGTCAGGATCAGATCAGGGGGAAGGTCCGGGCTTGTCAGAACAGGCGGCAGTCCGGTTTGGTTGCTCAGAAACCGCGCCAAGTCAGGTGATGCCAGCAACCGACCGGGGGCGGTCAGCATGTCAGCCGGGTCCGGTGCGGTGGCGCTTTGCTCAATGCGCGTAACAGCAGGCAGCGCTGGATAGGCGACCATGTCAACGCCCATGACGCGGATGCTGCGCCCCCCTATGCGCGTGGTTTCTTCCAACACGGCCGCAACTTGCCATCCGGCCCGCCGCAATGACAGATATCTGTCGATCGTGATTGGACCAGCCGGATTTCTCAACTCGTCGTGTTGTCCCAGCGCGAGTTGTTCGTTGGCGCGCTGATAGCTTGCCCGTGCTTCGGCGTTGATAGCCTGAACCGCTGACCACAGGCCGGTCGCCAGCGCAATCCCGATCAACAGGGTTGCAAGTTGCAAGCGGTGCCGCCGCCAATGAGACAGCAGCACCTGAATAATCGCGACAGTCATGTGATACGCCCACCGGACAGATGCGCTCGTCGGTCCAGCCGTGCGGCAATGTCCTGTGAATGCGTGACCAGCAGCAGCGCAGACCCAGTTTCGGCTACGAGGGATAGCATGAGGTCCAGAACGGTTGCGCTGGCGGTTTCATCCAGATTTCCGGTGGGTTCATCTGCAAGCAGCAGTTTAGGCTGCGCAGCCATAGCGCGCCCAATCGCAACACGCTGCTGTTGGCCGCCCGACAGATTTTCGGGATAGCGGTCCAGTAAATCCGACAGCCCCAGTCTGTCCGCAAGATGGTTTGACCATGTGTCGTCCGGTCTTCCTGCCAGACGCGCGTGAAAGGACAAGTTCTGTGCGACGGTCAAAGAAGGGATCAGGTTGAATTGCTGAAACACCAAAGAAACGCTCTGGCGGCGCAACGCGGCACGACCGGGATCATCCAGCCCGGACAGATCGGTTCCGTCCAGCGTGATCTCTCCGCCGTCGAAACTGTCCAGCGCGGCGGCAAGGTTCAGCAGCGTGCTTTTCCCGCTGCCGCTTTCACCGGTAAGCGCAAGCGTTTGCCCCTTGTCCAGCGCCAGCGAGACGCCGCGCAGGACAGGGCGCCCTCCGGGATAGGATTTCTGAACATTGTCTATTTTCAACAGCATCAGTAAGCCTCGGGTCGTATTTGCAACAATGTGGAACCCACCCGGGCAGAGTCCAGACCCGACACAGATTCGGTTCTATTCGTCGCGGTGCCCGAGGCGGGGTTGTGAGCCTTTGCCTAAACGGTCATTCTGACGCTGCATTCACTGACCAAGACAAGAGATACCGAATTATGACCTTAGCGCAGCAGATTCTTTGGGGCAGTATCTATCTTGGTATTTGCTTTTTGATTGAACTTGTTCTGCTGACTTGGTGCACGCAGACGATCCGCAGCATGGCGTTGAAACTGGAAGAAAGTAAACGGTTTGTCACAATCGCCGCACCGATCTGCGTTGCCTTGGTGTTTATCGTCGCGATTCACACGTTTCAGGTGTGGCTATGGGCGATCGTCTGGGTTCTTGGGGAAACCCTGCCGGATTGGAATTCGGCGCTTTATTTCTCTTTGGTGACCTTCACGACGCTTGGCTATGGCGACATCGTTTTGGGTGAGGACCTGCGGATTTTTGGCGCGTTTGCTTCCGTCACGGGTTTGCTGGCCTTTGGATTGTCGACGGCCTTTATGGTTGCCTTGATGACTCAGGTGTTCAAAGAGGAATTGATGTCCTAAAGGATCGGGGCAAACAGCCGCGCCAGTGGAGAGCCAAAGCGGATAAAGGCGGGTTGTTCAGGCAAGTTCCGCTCTAGTTCGTAACAGTTTTTGAAATCGGCCTTTAGCATATCGTCCACAGCCTGCGCTGCGCGTTCGTCAAAGAACAGGGCCATCGCCTCAAAGTTCAATCGGAAAGAGCGATTGTCCAGATTGGTCGTGCCGACCGCCGCAAGAGTATCATCAACGACAAATGCCTTTTGATGCATGAACCCGTTTGTATAGCGAAAAACGCGCGCACCGCATTCGCGAATTTCGTCAAAATAGGCAAAAGCGGCCAGCCAGGGCAGGCGGTGGTCAATCACGTCAGGCACAAGAATTCGAACATCCACTCCGCGCAATGAGGCATGTTGCAACGCCGTCATGATGTCGATGTCAGGCACGAAATAGGGGGATGCGATCCAGATTCTTTCTTTTGCCGCAGCGATGGCGGCGAAGAACATCATTGCCCCGGTCTCGGTATCGTCGCCGGGACCTGTGGCGACCAGAAGCGCGTTCATGTCCTGCTCGGCCTCTGTTCCGGCCCAGTCCAGTTGATCAATCAGATCCTCTTCATGTGCCCAATGCCAATCTTCGCAGAAGATAAGTTGCAACTGGCGGACAATATGGCCGAACATTTTGATATGCGTATCCCGCCAATGGCCGAAATGCGGATCCTGTCCCAGATATTCGTCGCCCACATTGTGCCCGCCGATAAAACCGGTTTCCCCGTCAATGATCACGGTTTTTCTGTGGTTGCGGTAATTGAGCTGAAACCGGTTTTGCGGGCCGCGTCGGTCACGTGGATTGGCGATCTCAACCCCTGCAGAGCGTAGTTTGTCCAGATACGCCGTGGGCAGGCCATAACTGCCGACCGCATCGGTCATGAATCGAACACTGACACCGCGTTCAGCCGCTTCGATCAGCTTTGCCTGAAGTTGTTGGCCCAATGCGTCATCGCGCACGATGTAGAACTGGATCAGGACGTAATTCTGCGCGGCGTCAATCGCCTCGAAAATGGAATCGAACGTGGCCTGACCGTCGATCAGCAACTCGGCCCCGTTTCCACGAGATACAGGCAGGTGCGCCAGCGCCTCAAACGGTCTTGGGTTCACCTGCATTGTGTCTGGGTCGGGTTTTGAGAAGTCGGCGAAAGTCTTGATGCCTTCGACCACGGTTTCGCTTTGTTTGCGCGCAATCCGATACCCGCGAAACCGGTGGTGCCCTAAAAACAGATAGAGCGGCACGCCAAACACCGGAGCAGAGATCAACAAGACAACCCACCCAACCGCACCTTGTGGCGTGCGCGCCGTTTGCGCCGCCCGGATCGCAAAGAGGATCGCGGTGACATATAGGATAAAGACAAACGCGGAAACAAGTAGTGTCCACATGGGGTTATCAGTCTCTGTTCTACCTAGTTTGCCCCAGTGTAGACGCGTTTCCAATCTTCCGCCATATCGACGATGACCCATCCCATGTCCGGGCCTTTGTCCAGCCCGTCCACAAGCTTGCCAATCGGGCTTTCGCGGTCATAGGCCCATTCACGTTCAGAATCCGTGTGATGGATCAATACCCCAAGACGATTGCCTTCCCCAGCAGTCGTCCACTCCAACATCGCAAAATCGCCATCCGAGTTGCCAGCCGCCAATATGGGACGTCGGCCAATTGTACGTTCTATGTTGATGGGTTTTCCCTGTTTGTCGTCGATGAACGCAATTCCGGGTGACTTTACAATAGTGGGCGTACCGTCGATGGATTCGTATGTGGCGTCAGCATATGTGCCAAGCACTTGCTCGGGTGGAATGCCATATGCGTCTTCGGCGAAAACGCGCATGAAGTGCAGGCCGCCGCCGGACACGATATAGGTGCTAAAACCCTCGTCCCGGAGATACCGCAGAAGTTCCACCATCGGCTGATAGGTCATTTGGTCGTAAGGCAGGCCCGTGTCAGGGTGGCGCGCTGATTGCAGCCAGTCGGCTACGGAAGCCTGAAACTCATCGACGCTGGCGCCCGCGTGTGAGGCGTTGATTACCTCGATCAATGCTTTATGCCCGCCTTCTGCAATGGTTTGGACATCGCCTTTGGCTGCGGCTTCCAAAATGGGGGAGTTCAGGATGGACGGGTCTGTTTTTGCAAGTTCTTCAAGCCGATCCATGGCAAAGATCAACTGAAAATAGACCGGCTGTTCGGCCCATAGAGTGCCGTCGTTGTCGAATACTGCGATCCGTTCGGCTGGAGTTACATAATCCGAGTGGTTTGGGTCGGTCACCGTGCTCACGAATTCAACGATCCGGGACTTGGAGTCTCCATCATCCCAACTGGGCAGCGGGTCGGCGAACAAGGTCGTCGCTGTTATCGAAAGGAACGTGGTGAACAGAGCTGCCTTCATAAGAAATTCTAAACCCTTAATATCTTAGAAGGGCCGCCATGTGCGTGGCGGCCCCTTGTTTGTTGTTGTCTGGCCTCAGTTGTTTGTCGGTGTGGCCAGTTTCTCCATCACTTGATCCAGGTTGAAGCTGGCCGCCTTCTGTCGAGGCGGGAATTCCTGGAATGTTTCAAGGAAGGATCCGACATACTGCTGCGCAGGCACCAGGAAGTACGCACGTTCCAGCAACCAATCGTAATAAGTGTTGGACGTACGATAGGCCCGTTCATACGGATCGCGGCGCAGATTGACGATCAGTGGAATGCGCAATTCGGTCCACGGCTCGATCCACGCACGAAGCGTTGCCCAGGCTTTCTGCTCAAGGAAGATCAGTTTCCAATCCTCAAAGCGCAGCGCGGTCAGGTCGCCATCGTCTGAGAAATAGAAGATCTCCTTACGCGGGCTTTCGGTCGCCTCACCAGTCAGAAGGGGCAGGATGTTGTAGCCATCCAAATGCACCTTGTAATCACGGCCCATGCCCGAAGAGCTGTATCCCGCCTTCAGCTTGTCCTTGATTTCCGGATCACCGGCGACGGCCAGATAGGTTGGCAGCCAGTCCATATGGTGAACGATCTCGTTGGTTACAGAACCGGCTTCGATCTTGCCGGGCCAACGCACCATTGAGGGCACACGCCAGCCGCCTTCCCAGTTGGTGTTCTTTTCGCCCCAGAACGGGGTCGCCGCCGCATCAGGCCACGTGTTCATATGGGGGCCGTTATCGGTTGAGTAGTGGACGATGGTGTTGTCGGCGATGCCGAGTTCATCCAGCAGATCAAGCAACTGACCCACATGCATGTCATGTTCGATCATGCCAGCGGTGTATTCGTCAGCCACTCCGCCAACGATTTCGTTGGCCTGAGCGCGCATCTCGTCCTTGACGTGGGTCCGGAAGTGCATGCGCGTCCCGTTCCACCAGACATAGAAAGGCTGACCCTGTTCGTGGGCACGCTTGATAAAGTCGATCGCTGCGGCAACGGTTTCGTCATCCACCGTTTCCATACGCTTTTTGGTCAGCGGACCGGTGTCTTCGATGGTGCCGTCGGCCTTTGACTTGATCACCCCGCGCGGGCCATAGGCTTCGCGAAAGGTGCGACCGTCAGCCAGTACAGTATCACCGGGATAGTCTTCGTTTTCGGGCTCTTCCTCAGCGTTCAGGTGATACAGGTTTCCGAAAAATTCATCAAAACCGTGGTTTGTCGGAAGATGTTCATCCTTGTCGCCTAGGTGGTTCTTGCCGAATTGACCCGTGACATAGCCATGATCCTTAAGCAGACCGGGTATGGTCGGATCTTCGACTTGCATACCAAGATCGGCGCCCGGCAAACCCACCTTGGACAGCCCGGTCCGAAATACGGATTGACCCATGATGTAAGAGGATCGACCGGCGGTACAGGATTGCTCGCCGTAGTAATCGGTAAAGATCATTCCCTCCTTCGCGACACGGTCGATATTTGGCGTCTGATAACCCATCAGACCCATCGTGTAGGCCGAGATGTTGGATTGCCCGACGTCATCGCCCCAGATCACCAGAATATTTGGCTTTTGGTCTTGCGCCCATGCGGGAACCGCCAGCGCGACCGCAACCGTTGCGACAGCGAATCTACGTAAGCCCCTGCGCCAAGTGTCTGCCATTGAACGTGGTGGTGACATGGTTTTCTCCCGTTTTGCTGGGCCCTGTACGACCCTTTGTTGAAACTTAAATTTGGCGCGATAACTAATTAAAAACGCGGCCTGAAAGTTGGTTCGATATTGATCTGCGATAATGCGTGATAGAAGGAATCGAACGGAATTAGCATAGGCGATGATCTGTGTTAAAAACTTATCATTTGACGAGTTTGGAAAATTCTAATGTTAAACAAATCCAACAATCTTAAGACCTTGCGGAAAGGCGGCTGGTTCAGCAACCGTTCGACCGCATTTCAGCGCGACTTGCTGGAGTGTGGAATCGCGAAGGACTTTGAAGCGAGCGAGGCATTGTATCATTATGGTGATACAGTGAACGGTATTTTCGCCGTCCTTGAGGGGGGCGTACAGATAACCGTGCCAGCCGATGATGGGCAGGAGTTCGTCATACACCGCGAAGGCGCAGGTTTCTGGGTTGGCGACCTGGCTTTGTTCGCCGATTCCTCAAGGCTGGTCAGTGTTGTCGCGACACAGACAACCCGCGCCCTGTTCTTTCCAAACTCGCGTGTCACGAAGTTAGTTCAGGAGAAGCCTGATTATGTTAGGGATTTCTATGCGCTCAGTCATGAGAATATGCAGACCGCGCTGCGTATCGTGGCGAACCTTGTAGTGACTGGTACGGAAAAGCGCCTTGCGCTGCGCCTTCTCCATCTGGACGAGGGCACTTCGAAGTCCGACGGTTGGATTGAGGTGTCGCAAGAGGAGCTGGCCGAGATGATAGCGGTCTCGCAACCGACACTTCACCGTAGTCTGCACCGCCTTGCTGATCTTGGTTTTGTCGAGGTGGGCTATGGCCGCGTGCTTCTAAAGGACCGGCGTGGCCTTATTGCAAATTGTCAGAACTAAGCATCATGGGTTCAATGGGTTCAATGGGTTCAATGGGTTCAATGGGTTCAATGGGTTCAAGGGTTCAATAGGGGCAACGAATTGGCGTTAGCCCCTCGCGGCCGGACAAAGGTGTCAAGGGTGGCGATAGCCTCGGACCAATGCGGGGCCTGCCGGCCGGCATCAGACCCGTAGCGTGTTGCGCCGATCAATGCCAATTGCGCTTCAAGCTTATGTAAATCCATGGGTGTTTCTGCGCGTGCCTTCAAAAGATCCAGTGCCGAATAGGCGCCTGACAGGTCGTGGTTTTTCAAAGACAGCCTGAGCTGTGCAAGGGCATATTCGGCTGAGGACCTATAAGCACGTTCGCGTTCTTCCCGGCGCGTCCTGAAGCGGGGTGCAACCCAACGCCAGCCGGTCCAGATCATCAGCAACACGAGTGTTACCCCTAAGCCAAGCCTAAGAAAATCGCCCATGTCTTTCGGGGGCGTTTTGGGTGCAGCCAAGGTTAAGTCGACTGCAGGGATATCAACAGTTTCAACCTGTTGGGTTGTCAGGTTGAACCAGTCGATCGAAACAGCAGGAAGTTGCGTCTGCCCATCTGCCTGAGCCAGATAGACAACTTCATCAACGCGCTGACCTGACAAAACTCCGCGATCTTCAGCTTCGGTAAAACGCGGCTCTTTTGGGTATGCACGCAGAAGTTCATCCTGATTTTCCGGAATCAGAGGAGGTATCAAGATCGGAGTAGTCCCCGAAATTTTGGCTGTGAGCTTTCGCGTAATCGCGCCTCCGGTTTGAATGTCAGTGTCACCATCCAGCGTTTGTTCAATGGAAAAGCCCGACGCCAGAATAAGCGGGTCCAGATTTTGCGCGCCTTGCGGGATCACAGCGTCAAAGGATATTGGTGGCAGCGGGACCGAAACCTCAATCGGTGCGTTGGTATCAGGATCGGCGTAAGTAACCAGAATATCCATCTGGCCCAACTGGATTTTTCCAACTTGCAAAGGATAAAGGCGATAGCCGCGCTGAACACCAGACCACGTGTCGCCTTGCACAGTTTCGCTGACCGGGCCGGATGCGCGCTCGGGCAAGCGGACCAATAAGTTTTCTTGCTCCAATGACGGAAAGACCGGAGGGGCCGGCATGAAGGTAGGAACCAAAACCTTGACGCGCAAAATGGTGGGTTGCCCGACGATCACATCGCCCTCTGCAAGGTCCACTGTTACAAGTGGGGCAATATCTGTTGGGGTCTGCGGAGTGACCACCGTCGGCAGGAACAGTAAAATGAGGAATAGAAAATATCTCATTGCGATTGCACCTGATTTTCCAGCAGGAACCGGTTTCTCAGAAAGTCCTGCATGTCGGTATCAATTGCGCTGATCCACTGGTCTGCAGACATCGGCTGCGCTACTTCGGTCTGGGCTTGCACTGTGGTGTCCTGACCACGCGCGCCTTCATTGTCGAATACTGTATCATCCGCGCCGATCCCGGCCTCTTCGCTGGTATCCGATTGCTCTCGGGTGGTTTCGACATACTCCAGAATTGCTGTTGCAACTTCCAAATTGTGCTGGGCTTCTGGCCAGTCTGGTCGACGTTCTAACGCGGTTTCAAATGCTGCAATCGCTGGGCGGTACTCGCGGTTACGGATGCGCGCCATTCCTTCCGCAAACGCGGCTTCAGGTGTGTTCAACGACGAAAAGACCTCGGTCGCCTCAGGATAGCGGCCTGCTTTGAGCATGGCGTATCCTTGGTGGTATGGGTCCTGAAACAAATCGGCCGCGTCAGAAAAGCGCTTTTGGTTCATGGCGATCTGGCCTTGTTGATCAGGTGTTAGGAACCAGTCCTTCCAACCTTCGGCCCACGCATGACCGGATGGGTGCGTGATGAATAACATCAAAAATGCCCACCGAATGACCCAGCCGCGCCGGAACCACAAAAGTGAGAGCAACGCCGCAGGCCAGGCCAAAATCCAACCCTGATCCTGCCAATCCAACTGATCCTCTTCGTCCAGAGCGTCGACATAGGCGTTGTGAATACCTCTGTTTAGTCGCGTAACATCCTGATCTCCCGTCGAAAATGGCGCCACGGTCGCGGATGATAACGCGTCTAGCTGAACCAGTCTTTCGCCTTCTGGCAACATCGTAAGAAACAACAGGTCGGCCTCTGCACTATTCATTGCCTGAACCTGCGACGGGTCGATATCGTCCAGCACAAACAAAATGGCGCCCGGGGTTTCCGCATCGGCGAGTATGTTCTGAGCCAGTGCCAGGGCATCGGCTGCCGCGTCGCCTTTCAGCGGCATAACGGCGGGCGTTAACCCTTCCAGCAGCGGGCGAAGGATGTTGGCATCCTCGGTCAGGGGGGCAACGCGGTGCGGACTGCCTGCATACGCGATCAAAGCGGTCCGCGCCCCTGAGCGCGTGTTGATCAGATCGGTGATCTTGTATTTCGCACGCTCAAGCCGGGATGGGGGCAGGTCGGTGCCTTCCATGCTTTCGGTGACTTTCAGCGCAATAACCAACGGCGCGGTGTCTGCAATCAGTGGGTTAGGGGCGCGCGACCACGTTGGGCCCGCGGCGGCCAAGGTGACCAGCACTGCAATGGCCATGACCCCGTCTACGGGGTTCAGCTTGCGTTTGTCCGTGTCGCCCACCTTAAGGGCTTGGGCCAGGTGCGGGGCGATACCGTCTGGAATTTGAGTGGACCGTTCCGATCTTGGACGGATCAGCCACCAAACTGCAAAAACCGGTATCAGGAAAAGAAGCCAAGCCGCTCGGATAAAGTGGAAATCTGCGAGTGCCTCAATCATCGAACACTCCGCCGGTGTTGCGCGATATGAAATCCTGCGGAACTGAACAGGATCACGGCAATGACGATTAAAAGCGGTATATGGGTAAGGCTTTCGCGCGGTCGATAGCTTTGGGTTTCAACAACTCTTGGATTTTGCTCGTCGATCTGTTGGTAGGTCTGCGTCAAAGCGGCTTCGTCATCGGCAAAAAAGTATTGTCCGCCAGTCGTTTGCGCGATGTCTTGAAGGGCTTGCAAATCTACGCGGTCTTCACCTGTTGCGTTCGGGTCGCCAACTCCGATCGTATAAATGACCACATTTTTGTCCGCAGCGATTGCCGACGCGTTGACGGGTGTCATGCGGCTTGACGTGTCGGCCCCGTCGCTGAGGACGATCATCAGGCGTTGGTCAACTTCGCTCGAGTCAAACAGCTGTATGCCCAACCCAATGGCATCGCCAAGCGCCGTGTTCGGCCCAGCCATTCCCACTTCAGTCTGGTCGAGGAACCCATTCAAACTATTCAAATCTTCGGTGAACGGTGCCTGTACAAACGCGCGTGTCCCAAAGATGATCAGGGCCATTCGATCCCCCTGACGCGCTGCAATGAAGTCCCGCAGTACATCTTTGACCGCTGCGAGGCGCTGTTTGGGGGTTCCATCCTCGGACGTGAAATCCCGTTGGTCCATTGACCCGGATATATCTAGGGCCAGGACCACATCCCTCGCCGATTTTTCCACCACGATGGGATCTGCCAGCCGTTCAGGGCGTGCCAGCGCTGTAACCAACAAGACCCAAACCAGCGTCGCAATTATAGATTGCAACCATGTTCGTCCTAGAATGCTTGATCCGGTTTTGGGTTCAAGGCCGGTCGCGGCCGCGATGTGCCGGAAAAACGGAATGCGTGTGGCTTGCACCTTTTCCTTATGTGGTGGGGCGAACCAAAACACGACCAAAGGCAATGGCAAAAGAACAAAGACCCAGGGCGCGGCGAAGGTGTAGGTCATGCCCCTTGGTCCCTTTTGTGGAGTTTGATCCAACTGCGAACCAGATCTGGGACGTCGGTGTTTTGAACGGTTTCTTGATACGGCGCGGCAAGGAGGACTTCGCCGGAGGCGCCTTTAAATTCTTTCTTTTCATACGTCTGATTTAAAAAATTCAACCACTCTTGCCCGTGAAGACTTGCCACAGTCGCACGCGGAAAAGCGACCAGAGCGGTCCGCCGCAGAATCTCGGCCGCGCGTGCCGCATCGGTTCCGGCCCGCTCCAGTTCTGCAAGGGCCGAGCGTCGGTAGGCATTTGCCGACCAATGTCGACGGGCCAGGTAGAAGCAAGAGGTCCAGGCCGTTGCCAGCACCACTGCAAGAACCGCCCAACCCCATGTTTGCGGGGTCATTGCGATTGGATCTGGGGCCGGAGCAGGCTCTAGCATATCCAAAAGTTCAACCAGTGATTTGCCCGAAACATCGACCGCCATCATCGTCCCCCCGGATGCCCGAACAGCTTCAGCAACTGATCCAGAGCAGGGACCGCTGTTGTCAGAGGGACAATTGGGAAGCCATAGCGGCGGGACCACAGGTTCAACTGCGAAAGCCTGTCCTCCATCGCTGATTTGATGCGATCGTGCAGATCAGGGATTGAGCTGTCGATTTCGATCTGGTTGTCCCCGTCGGATACCGTCAGTTTTACCCCCGGAAGTAATGCGCGCGAACTTGGATCAAAAACATTGAAAAGGATCAGATCATTTGATCGCGATAACCTGCTGAAAAGACGTTCGGACCTGTCGTTGATCCCGTCGAAATCGGAAAACACGCACACCAATGCGTTCGTGTGTGCAAGTCGGACGGCCTGTTTCAGTACGTCGTTCAGTGTCACAGTTGGTTTTGGGCGCAGCTTCGCGTTCAGGCTACAATTCAATTCTCCAACAGATGATAGGAACCGCGTCAGTGCAGCAGGGCGCCGTTGCGGGTGATGCTCGGCCAAGTCCGTATCACCGAAAACAATCCCGCCAACACGGTCGCCTTGCCCCAGAACCCGATGTGCGGCAATGGCTGCGGCTTCTGCCGCGATCACGGATTTCATATAGATCTCGGTTCCGTAGAACATGGATACCCTTTGGTCGACCAACAAAAGGGCGGGGCGATCGCGCTCTTCCGTATAGACCCGAACATGGGGTGTGCCGGTGCGTGCGGTGACCTTCCAGTCAATTGTTCGAATGTCGTCACCTGGCATATACGTGCGCAATTCCTCAAAGTTCAGCCCACGTCCGCGTAAACGCGATGCGTGACGTCCATTGAGGATTGATCGCGCGGGTTGCCGGGGCAAAAGGCTGAGCGATCGCGATTTCGGACCCAGTCGTTGTAAATGTTCGGCATTCACATGGATGCGCGGGTCTGAGGGATATGTGGCTGTCTGCGCCATGTGGGGCCCTTACGGCAACGCCACAAGGCGTAGGATTTCCGCGATGACATCATCGGCTGATTTGGTGCTGCCCTGCGCTTCGAAGCTTAAGGATATGCGATGGCGAAAGACGTCATGGGCAATAGCGCGAATGTCGGCGGGGTCGACATAGTCGCGCCCGTTCATCCAGGCATGAGCGCGCCCGCACTTATCAAGCGCCAATGACGCGCGGGGGCTGGCCCCGATCTCGATCCAGTTGGCAAGCTCTTCGCTCAGGTTTTCTGGTGTTCGGGTCGCTTGCACAAGATCTGCCATATACCTGTCCATCGCGTCCGAGACATGGATCTGGCCGATTTCCGAACGCGCGGTGAACACAGCATCCTGTGGGATTGGGGCAGGGCGTTCCCCAGACATTTCCCGGCCTGTTGCGATTTCCTCGTTCCGGACCAGGCGTATGACTTCGACCTCGTCTTCGACCGGCGGGTAGGTGATCTGAACATGCATCAGAAACCGGTCCATTTGCGCTTCGGGCAGGGGGTACGTGCCCTCTTGTTCAATGGGGTTTTGCGTGGCCATTACGATGAACAACGGGTCCATTTTGTGCGTTGTTCCGGAAACCGTGACCTGCCGTTCTTCCATCGCCTCAAGCAGCGCGGCCTGAACCTTGGCCGGGGCTCTGTTGATTTCGTCCGCCAATACGATGTTGGCAAAGATCGGGCCGGGATCGAAGCGAAACGTGCTGCCCGTATCGGTTTGCTGAAACACTTCGGTTCCGGTCACGTCTGACGGAAGAAGGTCTGGCGTGAACTGAATCCGGCTGAAACTGGCGTCCATGTTGCGCGCCATTGCTTTGACGGCGCGGGTCTTTGCAAGGCCGGGCAATCCTTCGATCAACAGGTTACCGTTTGCCAGCAAACCGATGATCAGGCGATCAATGACTTCGGTCTGGCCAATGATGGACTGTCCCATTCGGGCCTTGAGGTCGCTTATTTGTTCGTGTGCATTCATTTTGGTGATCCAATTGCAGCCAATCGGTTAAAACAGGCTGGCAGGTTTCCAAATTATCCGGGCGGTCAGAAATATTTCGTAATGACTGCAGGTTAGCAGCCCTTCCGAAGTCAATCCACTACGAAATCCGGCTTGCAAGCCGCCTCATATCCGCCAACAGATCGGGCCTGATCTCTCCGGTGTTTGGATTGTCGCGCAACGTCTTGAACCAATGGCCCGGCGGCTGTTTGCCAGCGGCCCGGTTCCACGTCAAAGCGCCGAGGACGGATTGCGCATCGGCGTTTAATTCCTGAGGGATTTCAAAGCCATTAAGCACCGCCCAAACGCCGGTCCACAGCCGGGCGACTGACCATGGGTTATAGCCGCCTCCGCCCAGAACAAGAAACCTGGGTGCCATATCTCTTAGGTGTGCCACGGCGCGCCAATGGGCGTTGTTTGACAGAGACAGGCGCGACAGCGGGTCTTCGGCGACAGCATCCGTGCCACATTGAAGGATAATCGCCTGCGGGCGAAACGTTGCCGTG
Source organism: Ruegeria sp. S263 (assembly GCF_056780525.1). NCBI lineage: Bacteria > Pseudomonadati > Pseudomonadota > Alphaproteobacteria > Rhodobacterales > Roseobacteraceae > Ruegeria > Ruegeria sp. S263. The sequence continues at coordinate 1,952,838 of NZ_CM165558.1, forward strand.
GCGGGCAGGATCACCTGATCCAGTATCGCGTAGAACTCACTATCGTTCAGTCCGCGCGCGACTGGCAGGTTGAACGCAGCACCCCCAGCCGTGTCTTCAAGCGCGCCGGTAAAGGGCCAGCGCCGCGCCTCGTGGACCGAGATCATTCTGACTTTGGAAGATCCGCAAAAGGCGGCTTCGACCCCGTCACAATGATGCGCGTCGATATCCACGTAAACGATACGCTCTAGACCTGCATTCAGAAAGGTCAGGATCGCAAGTACAGGATCGTTCAGATAGCAGAACCCGTTTGCGCGGTCAGGCAGGCCGTGATGCGTCCCACCGGCCGGATTATAAACAATCCCTCCCTCCCGCAGTAGTTCTGCGGCCAGCAACGATCCCCCTGCGGCGGTTGCTGGCCTGCGAAACATTTCGGCGAAAACTGGATTTGAAAGTGTGCCAAGGCCGTATTTCTTGCGCGTTTCATCGGAAACCGACTGTGTCTTTTCCGCTTTTTGAAGCGCGGCAATATAATCGGGCGTGTGAAAGAGGCGCAGGGCGTTAGGCTTGGCCCGGGGGCTGACCCGATATGCCTCGGGGGGAAGCCATCCTTGCGCCCGGCATAGATCAATAACCGTTGAAACGCGCGGGATCGCAAGCGGGTGTTTCGAACCATAGGTCGAGTTTCGATAGATCTCTGATCCGATGAACAGTGGGCGCATCGCTCAGGTGGTGGAAGTTGGTTGTTGATCTTCACCCAGTCGTCCATCCAGCGACATCAGGATTGCGATCGGGCGCAGCGCGGGGATGTGGCTGAAGACAATAAGGATGCAGACCGTCAGAGGTACACTTAGAAAGGCGCCGATCATGCCCCAGACGGTTGTCCAGAAGGTCAGCGCGAGAATGACTAGAAACGTCGACATGTTCAGCGAACGCCCCAGCATGGCGGGGTCCAGAAAATTGCCGATGAGGAACTGGATCGTCCCGCATCCAAATACGATGATGAGGAACGGACCGATGCTGTCGAACTGAACAAGTGCAATCATCGCAGGAAAAATCACCGCAATGATCGAACCGATTGAGGGGATGAAATTCAGCGCAAAAGTAAGTACAGCCCATGTTTCGGCGTATTCAAGACCCAATAGTTTGAAAACCGAATAGCTGATTCCGGCGGTGATCAGGCTGATGAATGTCTTAACACCGACATAACGCTGCAGGCTGTAAGAGATCGCGTCCAGTACCGACGCAAATTCGGCCCCGGTCTGAGGGTTTCCTGCCGCCAGTTGTATCTTTTTTCGAAAGGCCAGCCGTTCAGCCATGAGGAAAGCCACATAAAGGCTGATCAGGAAGAAATGGTTCAGCAAGGACGTGGCGCTGCCCAACAGAACGCGAGCGACATAAGACATGTCGATGCTGATTAGGTTGTCCCTGATAAAGGTAGTCACGTCATTGCCGACCAGCCCTGTGACGCGGTTTACCGCGCCGTCGAACTGATTTTCATAGGTGCTGATGGAACGCGCGAACTGGGTCGCTTGGCTGCCCAGAATATACATGATCATGAACAAGCCCGCCAAAACGACTGTCACACCAGCGACATTGGCCAGCCAGACAGGGGCGTGGGTGACAGAAATCACCCGGTCGCTTAGGGCGATAATCAGAACGTTGATCAGCAATGCCATCGTCAAGGGAATAAGAAATGCGGACCCGGCATACAGGCCCAGCACGGTCAGCGTGGCAACAATGGCGGTATCGCGGACGACAGACAGCTTCAGCCGGGGTGTCGTATACGTATCGTTTTGGTCCAAGGGCATCGGTTTCCCGCCGCTGAGCTGAGATTGCCTCAAGCTGGTTATCCTGTCCTGATCCTGCACAGCCGCGCGGGATTATGCAATGCACCCAGATATTTGTACGGATTAATTTGTCTTTATACTGGATTTGATGGTTCTGTGATCCAATGAGCCGGGGTAGGCTTTCGGCATGAGCGCGAACGTGATTCCCCTTTTTGGCCGGCCTCTTCAGGCGCTGTGGCTGGCCCTTGGTCGCTTTGGTGCCAAGAACGGGTTGGTGATGAGCAGCCATGTCGCCATGTCCCTTATGCTCGCCTTGTTTCCGTTCGTCTTGTTTACTGTGGCCTTGGCCGGATCCTTGTCTCAGGATTATGTCACCAACGAATTGATTGAGCTGATCTTTGGGGCTTGGCCGCAAGACGTGGCCGACCCTATTGTGGCCGAGCTGCGGGCCGTGCTGGAAGAATCCGGTTCAGGGGTCATAACCATCGGGGGTTTGTTGGCCGTGTTCTTCGCATCCAACGGAGTTGCGGCCGTTCGTGCAGCGATGAACCAGGCATATCATGATCACGATAGCTGGCCGTTCTGGAAAACCCGGCTGTTCTGTTTGGCGCTGGTGGTAATCGGTGGCGCCACGATTCTGGCGATCGCTGCGGTCGAGGTGGTCTTGCCGGTCTATACAAAACTTGTGTCTGAAAGGACTGATGTAAACGTATCAGAGTGGTTGTCCGTGGATCGGCTGCGATGGACCTTTACGGTTGCCGTTCCAGCCGGAACCGTGATTCTGGCGCATCTTCTTTTGCCGACACGTCGACATTCCGTGATGCAGATTCTGCCCGGCGTGGTTCTTACGCTGGCGCTATGGGCAGCAGGGGGATGGGCGTTCTCGATCTATATCGGTCAGTTTGCGTCTTACAGCACGACCTACGCCGGATTGGCCGGTGCAATGGCGGCCTTGATCTTCCTGTATCTATGCGCCGCGATCCTGATTTTGGGCGCTGAGTTTAACGGCGCTTTGATGGACCTTCAGAATTCCGGCGAAGGGACCGTGGATTGAGACATTTTCTTTTCGGTTTGTTAGTGCTTTTCCCGGCGTTCGCTTGGGCACAGGTTCCGTCTTATGTCGGCTCGGATAAATGTGTTGAGTGTCATAAGGCCGAAGCCGACGCATGGGCCAAATCTCATCACGCATTGGCGTGGACCGAGGCAGATGCCGGTCATGTTGTCGCTGACTTTGACGGCACCAGATTTGAGCATGACGGCATGTCTGTCGAGTTTTCCAGCGACGATACCCTGCGTGCTCGGGTCACCGAGAAAGACGGTGTAGCGACCGAGTATGATGTGCACTCGGTGATTGGCATCGCGCCACTTCAGCAATATCTGTTCGAAACCGAACCGGGCCGCTTGCAAAGCTTTGACGTGGTTTGGGATACCGAGCAAAAGCGTTGGTTTCACCTTTACCCCGATCAAGATCTGCCCCCGGATGACGGCTTGCATTGGACCGGACCCTACAAAAACTGGAATGCCCGCTGCGCAGAATGTCATGCGACTGCTTTTGAAAAGAACTACGACGCGCAAACCCGCAGTTACACATCAATACAGTCGGAAATAGGTGTCGGGTGTGAGGCGTGCCATGGCCCGGGTTCTGCCCATATCGACTGGACCAACGGCCAAAGTGTCGGCGGCGACCTGACAGAATACGGGTTCACTACGGATTGGGGCAGCAGTCAGACCGAAGCTGAAATCCAGCAATGTGCCGGATGCCATTCACGCCGTGAAGCACATGGTGACGGCAACCCCTTGCCGGGAACGCCGTATCATGATGCCTATAACCTCGCGGTCCTAAGGCCGGGATTGTACCACCCGGATGGGCAGATACTGGATGAAGTCTATGTCTATGGCTCGTTCCTGCAGTCCAAAATGTACGCGCAAGGCGTAGGGTGCATGGATTGCCACGAGCCTCACAGCGCAACGTTGCGGGCCGAGGGGAATGGTGTTTGCACACAGTGCCATTCTCCCGCTGGGAACAGCCGATTTCCGACCTTGATGTCAAAAGAATATGACTCGCCAGATCATCACCACCATCCTGACGGCAGCGACGGCGCACACTGCAAGTCGTGCCATATGATCGAGCGTGTCTACATGGGGGTTGATGGTCGGCGTGATCACAGTTTCCGTATCCCGCGCCCGGACTTGGGGCTTGGCGAAGATGCCTGCACCGATTGTCATAAGGACGAGGATCAGGAATGGGCGGCGACACAGATTGAGGCATGGTTTCCCCAGTCGGAACAGCGTGGCACGCATTATGGCACGTCGTTTCAGCAAGCGCTGACAGGCCGCGCGGACGGACCCGCCGCATTGCTTGATATCGCCACCGATCCCGGGCAGGCGGGCATCGTTCGCGCGACAGCGGCGTATTTGCTGCAGGATTTTGGCTCGGACGAAATTGCGGCTCAGACGGCGTCTTTGCTGGCGGACGTTGATCCGGTTGTCCGCGCCAACGCAGCCACTCTGCAACGATATGCGAGTATGTCGGATCGGGTTCAGCGGTTGGAACCGTTGTTGTCGGACCCGCGCCGTAATGTTCGGATTGCAGCGGCGAAAGAGTTTCTGACCATTCCGCCGCAAGTAATGACCCGCGAACAAGGGCAACTGGCCGGGCAGGGTATGTCCGAGTGGCAAGGCGCGATTGCCAACCGCCTGGATTTTCCCGAAACGCACATGGTGCTGGGTGGCATGGCTTTGACGCTTCGCAATCCTGAAGCGGCCGAACGCGCCTTTGCCGAAGTGATTACCCTTGACCCGCAGCGTGCTGAAGCGTGGCCGATACTGGTTCAACTCGTTCAATTGAACCGTGGGGTCGAGGCCGCGCAGAGCGTTCTTGCTGAAGGGTTGTCGCGGGTTCCAAACCACCCCGAATTGCTGCAATTAAAGGCCCAGATCGGGCGCTGAATTGGCATTGTAATACCCGCTTTCGGCCACGTTCACGGCAAAATCTATCGGTATCTAAATCGGAAGGAGTAGAAGCTTTTTTCGGTAAGGGGTTTGAAATGCTTGGAAAACCGGTTCGGATATCGCAATTGCAACGACCGCTATCAATGTCCCAGCGCATTGAAGATCTGCGCACACGGAAGCCGCAATACCTTAACCATGGCGAGGCTCTGCTGCTACAGGGCATCGCAGCTGCGTCCCTGCGCGAACAGGTTCTGACAGGAGAGCGGGTTTCGTTAGAGGATTAAGAGTCGCCCCGAAACCCAGTCGCTACAACAAATTTCTCGGAACTGTCTGAGCGGGACGCAGGTGGTTTGACGTTGGCGACCTTGGTGAATTTCTGTTTCAGAAGTTTTTGCAGATCGCCCTCGGCACCACCGGCCAGGACTTTAGCGACGAAGGTGCCGCCTTCTTCCAAAACATCAAATGCGAAATAGGCGGCTGTCTCACACAGTGCCATGATCCGCAAATGGTCGGTTTGCTTATGCCCCGATGAGGCGGCTGCCATGTCCGACATTACCACATCGGCCTTGCCGCCCAGCCATTCTTTAACCTTTTGGTCGGCGTCGTCTTCCATGAAGTCCAGCACATGGGCCGTTGCGCCAGCGACCGGCTCGACTTCTTGCAGGTCCACGCCCAGAACCGTGCCGATCCGCTTGCCGCTTTTTTCGCCCAGCGCATTCACCCGCTTGACAGCGACCTGCAACCACCCGCCGGGCGCGCAGCCCAGATCAACGACGCGCGCGCCGGGGACCAGAAAGCGAAACTTGTCGTCCAGTTCCAATATCTTATAGGCCGCGCGTCCGCGATACCCTTCGGCATTAGCGCGCTTGACATAAGGGTCATTCAACTGCCGTTCGAGCCAGCGGGTTGAGCTGAGCTTGCGCCCACGTGCAGTCTTGACCTTAACCTTCAGGTCGCGCTGTCCGCGGCCCGAGTTGTTTTTGCCAGTCGGTGTCTTCGCCATCAGAACGGTCCGTCTTCCAATACGCCGTCCGCGCTCATTTGTGCATAAAGCAAACCCTCGCGCAGCCCACGATCCGCCACGGAAAGGCGGTCGGTGGGCCAGCAGCGTAATAGTGCCTGCAAAATGGCCGAGCCGGACATGATCAGGGCCTGCCGGTCATCACCGATACGCGGATCCCGGCGCCGACCCTGAGGGCCGAGTTCTAGATAACCACGTATCACTTTGTCAATCTGATCGCTGGTCATGCGCAGGCCATCGACCTTGGTTCGGTCATACCGTTTGAGCCCAAGGTGGGAGGCAGCAACGGTTGTGACCGTGCCGCTGGTGCCTACAATCTGAAACCCTTCACGTGCCTGCTCATCTTTGTAGGGGGCGAAATCGGCCAGGTTCTCTTCGAAAAACCAGCTCATCAAGGCAAACCGAGCCGAGTCATCCTCGACGTCATTGAACTGATCCCGAAGGGTCGCGACCCCCAAGGGAACACTGATCCAGTCCACAACCTTGGCCGCAGGAAATGGGCTTTCGGCCGCGTGGAACCCATTGTGCAGGCGCATGATCGCCGCAGGTCTGTCCCGGCGCGGAACGGATGAGATGTCGATCCACACCAGTTCGGTCGAGCCGCCGCCGATATCCACGACCAGCAATTGTTCGGTCTTGGTTGAAACCAGAGGCGCGCAGGAGATCACGGCAAGCCGTGCTTCTTCCTCGGGCTGGATGATCTCAAGCGTCAGCCCGGTTTCGCGCCGCACCTGCCGGATGAAGTCGCGTGAGTTTTTGGCGCGCCGACAAGCTTCGGTCGCAACCAGCCGCATTCGTCGGACTTTATTGCGTTTCAGTTTTTGCTGGCAAATCCGCAGCGCCTGAATGGTGCGCGCCATGGATGACCGGGACAAACGCCCGGTCCGCTCAAGACCCGCGCCCAATTGCACGGATTTTGAGAAGCTGTCGACCACATGGAACCCGCTGCCCTTGGGCTGGGCTATCAACATGCGGCAGCTATTTGTCCCCAGATCCAGCGCCGCATACAACGCATCTGGATCGGGTCTTGCCGGCGCGGGGCTTTCGACCGCCTTCGGGAACGCGCCCGCACCTTTGGGACGCTTGGGCGCCATCGTAACGCCCTCCGATTTTCGAGTTACCCCGACCATAGGTCGCGCGCCTGCGTCGTGCAAGACGCTCATTAAGGTGATGAGAATTTTGATGTGAGGGTTTGCTCAAGACTTCGTTACAAGGCCGGTATCCCATCGTGGGTAAAAAGGTCGTTAGAACTCTGCCTTGTGTCGAAAATCGACCGACCTGAGCCCATATTGAAGTTTAGAACCGATCCATCTGGTTAGGAGGAATCAAACGCGATGCCTGACGTCACCATCGTTTTTTGGCGCGATATCCCAGCTCAAGTCATCGTCGGCAAAGGCCGCCGGGGCGCAAAGCGGCAGTTGGAGGAACGGTTCGAGCAAGCCATCGACCGCGCGGCTATGAAGGTGAACGCCAAGGATAGCGACGCCTATCTGGCCGAGTGGCGCAAGGCCGAACCTTTTGCGGTTGAGGGCGACCCGTCCGAGATCGCCGAGGCCGAGGCCGTGCGTCTGGAAGCGGAATATGATCAGGACCGCATCAAGGCGCTGATTGCAAATGACGGTTGGGCATGAGCCCGAAATCTATATGGGAGGCCGCGATGGCTTTGCTGAACTTCAAGAAACGTGATGCGGCCGAAAACGGCCCTGTGAACCCGACCGTCGAAGCCTTTTTGCAGGGCTATTCGATCGAGGTAATGCCCCGTACGGCCGAAAAGGTCGAGGATTTCCGCGCTCTGCTGCCCGACGGCACCCGCGTCTACATCGCCCATATCGAGGGCACCCCGATCGAGGACATGGTCAAGACCGCCAAGCGCATCGCTGCCGAGGGCTATCCGGTCATGCCGCACTTTCCTGCGCGGATCATTAAGGACGCGGCGACGCTGGAAAACTGGATTTCTATGTATCAGGGCGAAGCGGGCGTGGATCAGGCGCTGCTGCTGGCCGGTGGACTGGACAGGCCGCAGGGTGATTTTGACAGTTCGATGCAACTGATGGAGACCGGCCTGTTTGACAAGGCAGGTTTCAAGCGTCTGCACGTGGCTGGTCACCCCGAGGGCAACAAGGATATCGACCCGGACGGCTCGACCAAGAATGTTGACGATGCGCTGCGCTGGAAACAGAAATTCAGCGAGACAACCGACGCCGAAATGGCGCTGGCGACACAATTTGCGTTCGACGCGAAGCCGATCATCGAATGGGCAGACGGTCTGAAGGCCGCGGGGATCGACCTACCGATCCATATTGGTATTGCGGGTCCGGCCAAGTTGCAGACCCTGATCAAATTCGCGATTGCCTGTGGCGTTGGTCCATCGCTGAAGGTTCTGCAAAAGCGCGCGATGGATGTATCCAAGCTGTTGCTGCCTTATGAGCCGACCGATGTGATCACCGAATTGGCCAACCACAAAGCGGCCAACCCGGATTTCAACATCACCAACGTACATTTCTTCCCGCTTGGCGGCGTCAAGACCAACGCCAACTGGGCTATCAACAATGGCGGCGCTTCGGCAAAGCCTGCAAATACCTAAGGAACGGACATGACCCGTACTGTCGTAGAATCAAAAACAAAAACCGCCGTTCTGGGCTTTGACGAACCGTTCTGCGTGATCGGTGAGCGGATTAACCCCACTGGCCGAAAGAAACTGGCCGCAGAACTGGAAGCGGGCGATTTCTCGACTGTCGAGAAGGACGCCATCGCGCAGGTTGCAGCAGGCGCGACCGTTCTGGATATCAATGCGGGCGTTGTCTACAACTCGAACCCCAACCCGAACGAGACCGAGCCACCGCTTATGACCAAGATCGTTGAGCTGGTTCAGGGCCTGGTTGACGTCCCGCTCTGTATCGACTCGTCGGTTCCGGGCGCTCTGGAAGCCGGTCTTGAGGCGGCTGAGGGCCGCCCGCTTCTGAATTCGGTTACCGGTGAAGAAGAGCGTCTGGAATTGGTGCTGCCGCTGGTCAAGAAATACAACGTGCCGGTTGTGGCAATCTCGAACGACGACACCGGGATTTCCGAAGACCCTGATGTGCGGTTTGACGTCGCTAAGAAGATCGTTGAACGCGCCGCCGATTTCGGCATTCCGGCCCATGACATCGTGGTTGACCCGCTGGTTATGCCCATCGGCGCGATGGCAACCGCTGGCCAGCAGGTATTTGCATTGGTTCGTCGCCTGCGCGAGGAACTGGGCGTGAATACGACTTGCGGTGCATCCAACATCTCGTTCGGTCTGCCGAACCGTCACGGCATCAACAATGCCTTCCTGCCGATGGCAATGGGCGCTGGCATGACCTCGGCGATCATGAACCCTGTGGCCTTGCCAGTTGGTCCCAAAAAGCTGGCTGAAAAGAAGGCCGAGGTAGCAGCCAAAGGCATCGTACTGCCTGCGGATATGGATGATGAGACCTTCTGCCAACTGTTCGGCCTGGGCTCGACCCAACCGCGCGCCGGCAAAGAGATGGAGGCCATCCGCGCCGCTAACCTGCTGACCAACAACGACCCGCATGGCGGGGCATGGATCAAGTTCAACAAGTCGCCTGAAGAAGCCGCGGCAGCCGGTGCCGCAGGTGGTCGTCGTGGTGGTGGACGTCGCCGCCGCGCGTGATCCGCATCACATTTTGAGTCAAAGCCGGGCCTAGTGCCCGGCTTTTTTTCGTTTGACACCGATCAATGCCTCTTGTGGCCGTTGTAGTGACACTGGTTGTGATTTTTTCGCAGATCAGGGCGCCATTATGACCAAGCATGTTCCCCCGAAACTGACCGAGGCAGATCTGTCGCTGAGGCTGGGCAAGAAAGAGTATTTTGAGGAACTGGTAGAGTTGCAGGCGCAACTGGCGTTGATCCAACAGGCGTTTTTGTTTCACGGGACCAAGGGCGTGCTGGTGTTCGAAGGATGGGACGCGGCGGGCAAAGGCGGCACGATCCGGCGGATCAGTCAGGCGTTGGACCCGCGCAGCTTCAAGGTTTGGCCGATTGGTGCGCCGCGCAACTACTACCTGAATCGTCATTACCTGTTGCGGTTCTGGGAACGGCTACCGCCCGAGGGCGCGATCTCGGCTTTTGACCGAAGCTGGTATGGGCGGGTGCTGGTCGAGCGGTTGGAAAAGTTCACCTCCGAAGATCGCTGGCGCGCCGCTTATGGTGAGATCAACGATTTCGAGCGAATGCTGGTGGATGACGGCACGCGGATCGTAAAGCTGTTCTTCCACATCTCGCCCGAGGAACAGATGGCGCGATTCACCGAACGTCTACGCAACCCGCTGAAGCGCTGGAAACTGACCTATGAGGATTTCCGCAACCGCGAACACTGGTCCGAGGCGGAAGTCGCGGTGGATGAGATGCTGGCGCGCACCTCGACCCAGATAGCGCCGTGGCACGTGATCCCCGCCAACAACAAGAAATACGCCCGGATCAAGACGATGCGAACGATTGTTGAGGCGTTCTCCAGGGACATCGACCTGAGCCCGCAACATCTGGATCAGCGAACCCTTGATGCTGCGTGCGAAGTGTTGGACGTTGAAAAATCGCTGATCGACAGCCTGCGAGCCCGGACAGAATAATCTTGCGGCATCCTGTCGAAACGCGCTTGAAGCTGGTCGTGAGCCAATGTTATTCAAACCCGCGCGGCGGGTATGATGTAATGGTAGCCTGTCAGCTTCCCAAGCTGAACGCGCGGGTTCGATTCCCGCTACCCGCTCCAAAATCTTTCCAATAAAAACAATGGGCTTAGTTCAGGATAGTTCAAAAAGGTGGTCAAGCGTATTCAAATCGGTTTATGAACAAATTTGAACAATTTTTGAACAAATGGGTATGGCTCCTATGAAGAAATCGCTTTTTCTACCCGTCATGACGATGGTCGCTATGTCATCTGCGGCTGTTGCCCAGCCAACTGCGGACCAGTTGTTAAAAGAGCTGGAAAGCGACCGTGAAATAGACCGTACCTTGGCGACCGCGTACCTTTCGGGGTCGTTTGAAGGAATGGATTATCTGCACGCAATGCAGGAGGGCGGTAAGATTTATTGTAAATCCGACAATTGAGCCTCCCCCACTGAACTGGTCCACCGTTATGTTTAGGAAACGGAGGACCACGAATGGCAAACAAGAGACCAAAGCCCGAAGAGATTGTCTCGAAGTTACGGCAGGTTGAAGTTCTGATGGGGCAAGGCATGTCCCGTCTTGATGCGATCAGGCAGATCGGCGTTGTTGAACAAACCTATTACCGCTGGAGAAAGAAGTACGGTGGAATGGGTGTAGATCAGTTGAAAGAACTCAAGCGGCTTCAGAAAGAGAACGAGCGACTGAGACGCGCGGTTTCAGATCTGACGCTGGACAAACTGATCCTGACGGAAGCCGCAAAGGGAAACTACTGAGCCCCGCTCGTCGTCGTGCCTGCATCGATCATGTTCGTAGCCATCTGAACGTTTCCGAGAGACGCGCCTGCCGCGTGCTTGGACAACACCGGTCCACGCAACGGCGTGTCCCAGAAGGTCGCGCAGACGAAGACCGATTGGTGGCCGACATGATCGAGCTGACCCGTCAATACGGTCGATATGGCTATCGCAGGATCGCTGCACTGCTGAGAGAGGCTGGCTGGTCTGTCAGTGATGGGCGGATTGAACGGCTTTGGCGACGGGAGGGGCTGAAAGTGCCAGTGAAACAACCGAAGAAAGGACGGCTCTGGCTGAACGATGGGTCGTGTGTTCGGCTACGGCCAGAGTTTCGCAACCATGTTTGGTCGTATGACTTCGTCCATTGCCGAACCGATGATGGAAAAGCCTTCCGAACGCTGAACATCCTTGATGAATACAGTAGGGAATGCTTGGCAATCAGGGTCGAGCGGAAACTGAACTCGACCGATGTAATCGACGTTCTGACGGATCTGTTCATACTTCGCGGCGTGCCGAGTTTCATACGTTCTGACAATGGGCCGGAATTTGTCGCCCAGGCTGTCCGAGACTGGATTGCTGCCGTCGGCGCCAAGACGGCTTACATCGAACCCGGCAGCCCATGGGAGAACGGATATTGTGAAAGCTTCAATGGCCGGTTCAGGGATGAGCTACTCAACGGAGAGATCTTCTACAGCTTGCGCGAAGCACAAATCCTGATCGAACAATGGAGAAAACACTACAACACAAAACGACCCCACAGTGCTCTGGGTTACCGCCCGCCAGCGCCCGAAACCATCATCCCGATGGATCACTGGCCGATGATGCACTAACAATCAACTTGGACCAGTCAGTTGAGGCTGCTCAGCTTTGGCCTGATTTCTTTCGATTTTGGGCCAAAAGAATACCAATTTCTGCCAAGCGAAAGAAAAACAGATGTATAACTTACCCCCAAGCGGCCCGTACGTACCGTTTATCCAGCCCTTTAGACTTGGCCGTTTCATGGTCATTGGACTAACGACTGCCAACGAGAAATAGTCTGTTTGAAAATCAGCAAATGGAGTTATCTGATGATCAGGTTGTCGTCTGTAATGTTTTTGATAGTTCTGTCTAACGCTGCTAACGCCAACGACGACCAAGTCACATGCAAATACATAACTTCAAAGGGACAAGAAGAAGCGTTTATTTTTGGCGATGAGTGGGCTGTACATCGTTACTACGGCGCAGAAACCAACAAACCTCACCAAATCGATTACGAGTGCTGGCACACTGGGTTCACCTGTTGGGACTACGACGCACCACACTTCAACGTCTTGGAGCGAAAAGGCGACATTGTTATTAATGCTTTTGGTAACATTGAATCTCCGGCCCCGATGGTGCTTGTCTATGACGTTTCTTGCGACGACTGATCGATCACGTTTTTTCCGGTAGAACCCGAACACTTTTGGTCGCGTGGTCGTATTCCCAGATTTCCACATCATCGGGAATAAAATGGCGTTTCAGGCGAACAAAGCGTTCGGCAAAACTTTCGTCGTAGCCGTCACGGGTCGACCGTTCAACAAACAAGATTTTCCGGTACTCGGTAGGCGCGATGTGAAAACAATACATTTCCCTTTCAAGCCTTAGGGACCTTGCGCCAAAGTTGTTTTCACTAACTTTGTATGACTTACATTCGACAAGCACCGCAGGATCAGCCGAACCCAGATCGTAATGACGATCCTTTTTGACCGCACCGACACCGATTTGAACCGTGTGGCCAAGGTCCACATTGATGCCGCGATCGGCCAGAACGGTTTGCGCGATTTTTTCAAACGCACGGCCCGCTGCGGCGTTCGATGCTACACCTTTTCTCTGATGTTTCATGATGCAAACTCAATTGTGATCAATCCGCTGTCAGGCTGGTAGCTGCACGACACCACCTTGGTGGCGGTTTTTTCTCCTGCAACGTCAAAAAAAAGCCCGTTTCTTTGATGAGGTATCAAATTGCTACCAATTGCAAATCTGAGGAACAGGAAATGAAGCTCATTATTTCGGCAGTGATACTTACTTTGACAGCGACTACTGCTCAAGCGCAGCAAGGGCCGTTTGTGGCTCTGAATGCCGGTGGAGAGAAAGGTGGCGTTTACGTGGTGGACACAAGAACTGGCACGGTCAAACATTGCGTGTTGGGTAGGAACAGTATTTCTACCCTGCCTGAAGTCCAGTGTGCGCCTGAAAAAAAGAAGCAGTTCTGATAGGTAGCTTTTTGCATAAAGGACTTTGGCCCTCGTCACATTGAATATGTGGCGGGGACAGTTGTGCAACCGACGGCCTAATAATGATCAAAGTTATCAATCACGATATGGACACCGGCTATGACGTCAGGTTCGTCTGGCGGTTTGGCACCCCGTTTGTTCAGCAAACGATAGGGCGAGGGAATGTCTTGCGCGAACACAAAATCACCAAGGTAACTAAACTGCCCGAGTCCGGCACGACACGGTCTGTCGGTGCTGCTGCGGGCTGGGGAACGGCAGGCGCAGTTGTGGCTGGTCCGTTTGGTGCTCTGGTTGGTGCGGCCTACGGTGCGCGATCACGTGGCACGACGCTTTTCGCGGTTGAGACAAAAGATGGACACAACGTCATCATTGAGACGGCCAAGTCAAAAGAGATTGCCAAGCTGGATAGTCTGGCGTCCTAACTGTGACCAACCGGCCCGTCCAACTCGGGCGCAATCGGCAACGCATGATCTGGTGGTTCTACGCCATGCTTTTCCAGCCATTCCAAGACTTCGCCCCATTGGGTTTGGATGCTAGGTGCGCTGCGGTATTCATGCAGCGACTCTAGTCGGCAGCGTAGATCATACGGAATTGTTCGTGGCCACTTGCGCATGTTGAAAGTTCTAACTTTGTTCCGGCGTAAGTCAAACGGTGGTTCCATCCCATGACGGGCCTTTTTGGTTCAATTCGGTTCAGTAGAATTTGAACAAGAATTTGAATAAAACGCACCAAACCCCAATGAAATATGACGAATCAACCTGTTGCTGATCAGCTTCCCAAGCTGAACGCGCGGGTTCGATTCCCGCTACCCGCTCCAGTTACTCGGGCCTACGTGCCTGAAACAAGTTTATGAGCGCAGGTACGTTGACCATATCCCCTGCTTGATAGGGCTGGAATTCACCTGCTACTGCGTCCCGAATGACCGCGATATCTTCGGGTCCACCGTCGAAGTGGGCGATCACCCGCGCCGCTGGGCCAACTCGTGTACAGAGTGCAGCGCAATCCTCTAGCGTTCCGTATACCGGTAAGGTCAGGTCAACCGCGTCGACCTTGATGTCAGTCAGTCCGGCGTCTGCCAGCAAACCTGTGACGCGATCCTGATCATGAAAGGCCAAAGGTCCGGGTGCGTTGCGATCCACTTTTGGTGGTGTTCCTAGGCGCGCGGTGGCCGCAATGTGTGGAATAAAGAACCAGGGGTTGCCGGAGAGCGGCCCCCAAGCGGCAAAAGTCATTTGCCCGCCGGGCTTCAGGGCTCGTGCCATGTTTGCAAAGGCGGCAACCGTATCATCGAAGAACATCACGCCAAAACGCGAGATCATGGCATCCCGGTCGCCTTCGTCAAAAGGGTGGGTCTGCGCGTCTGCGAATTGAAAGCCGACATTTGAATGCCCGGCTGCCTCTGCGCGTACCGCAGCTCGATCCAGAAAAGGCTGTGAAAAATCAGCGGCTAGAACGTGACCTTTGGGGCCAACGACCTGGGCGGCCTGAACCGTGCTCGCGCCCGTGCCGCAGCCGATGTCCAACACACGATGCCCCGGTTGAAGAGCGGCGCGATCCAGCACCAGATCCAGAACCGGGGCCAGAAGGGCATCCATCTGATCCTCATAGGTCAGCCATTTCGCACCCGAGGGTGAGTTGCCCCAGAATTCAGCCTGTTCTTCGTTTGTTATCGCCATGTCGCCTCCGGTTCTTTGGGGTAACTATGACCTGCGGCGGCGGCGGCGGCCAGATTTTTCCTCATCCCCGCCACCGGTGTTGAATGAAGGCGAGGGGAGGGTGACCACCTGCGCCAGTTCCGGAAATGGGTCGGTTTTGTGCGGGATCGCGTTGGAGGCTACGAAATGGTCCTGAAACTTGGGCTCAATCGCGGTTTCGACTTTGGTGATCTCGCGCACGACACGTTCAATTTCCTTGCGCGATCCGATGTTGCACAGGGCGATCCGCGCGCCGGTACCGGCCGCGTTTCCTGCGCTGGAGACCTTGTCCAACGGTGCGTCGGGGATCATCCCCAAAACCATCGCATGTTTGGTCGAGATATGCGCGCCGAACGCCCCGGCCAGAACCACGCGATCCACGGTGTCGACCTGCATCTCATCCATTAGCAGGCGCGCACCGGCATAAAGCGCCGATTTCGCCAGTTGGATGGCGCGGATGTCACCTTGGGTCACAGTGATACGCGGGCCGCCTTCGGCGCTGGCGTCGTGGATCAAATAGGAATGTGTGCGCCCTTCGGGGATGCAGCGCGTGGTGCCGGTTTGTTCAGCCGATCCGATCAGGCCGCTTTCATCCAGCAGCCCGGCGATGCGCATTTCCGCCACGGCTTCGATAATGCCTGAGCCGCAGATGCCAGTGATTCCGGTGGTGGCGATGTCCTGATCGAACCCGTCCTCGTCGGACCACTTGTCAGACCCGATGATGCGGAAGCGGGGTTCCTTGGTAATGGGGTCGATCTCGATCCGTTCAATCGCGCCGGGCGCAGCGCGCTGGCCAGAACTGATCTGCGCGCCTTCAAAGGCGGGGCCGGTGGGCGAGGAACAAGCCAGCACGCGTGTGGTGTTGCCCAGCAGGATTTCGGCATTGGTGCCGACATCGACGATCAGCACGAGGTCTTCCGACTTGCCCGGTTCCTCGGACAGGGCAACGGCGGCACAGTCGGCCCCCACATGTCCCGCAATACAGGGCAGGATATAGACCTGTGCGCGGGGGTTCATCTTGGTCAGGTCCATCTGACGCGCGGGCAGGGACATGCTTTCCGATGTCGCCAGCGCGAACGGAGCCTGCCCCAGTTCGACCGGGTCCAGTCCCAGCAGCAGGTGGTGCATGACCGGGTTGCATACAAATACCGTTTCCACGATCAGCGCGGCGTCGATCCCGGCCTCATCCGCGATCGAGGTGGTCAGGTCGTTGATCGCCTCGCGCACGGCGCGGGTCATTTCCTGATCACCGCCGGGGTTCATCATGGCGTAGGACACGCGGCTCATCAGGTCTTCACCAAAGCGGATCTGCGGGTTCATCAAGCCGGACGATGCCTTGACCTCACCGGTTTCCAGATCGGTCAAGTGGGCGGCGACGGTGGTTGAGCCAAGGTCGATCGCCAGACCGTACAGCCCTTGTTCATGCAGGCCGGGCCAGATTTCCACGATCTGCGCGACCTCATCCTTGTGGCCTTTGTGGACGGCTACGGTAACCTCCCACTTGCCTTTGCGCAGCACAGGCTGCAACTTTGCCATCAGCGACAGATCGGCGGTGACGGCGTCGATCTTCCACTGCTCGCGCAGGGCGCGTTCCAGCCGCTCCAGATCGCCGGTGGGCGAGTGCATGTCGGGTTCCTCGACCACCACGAAATACAGCCGCGTCGCCGGATCCATGGTGATGGCACGGGCCGCAGCCGCTTTGCGCACGACCTGACGATGGACCTGAGATTCGGGCGGCACGTCAATCACCACGTCACCTTGAACGGTGGCCTGACACCCCAAACGGCGCCCCGGCTTCAACCCGCGCTTGTCGTCATAGCGTTGTTCCACCGCGTTCCATTCGCTCAGCGCGCCTTCGGATACCGACACGCCGTGCTTGGGAAACTCACCATAGCTGGGCGTGATTTGGCATTTCGAACAAATCCCGCGCCCGCCGCAGACCGAATCCAGATCGACACCTAACTGCCGGGCAGCGGTCAGAACCGGGGTGCCGACAGGGAAATGCCCACGTTTGCCCGAGGGGGTAAAAACGACAAGGGGTTCGGTGGTCATATCTGGCCTGCCTTTTGTATTCGCGCATCTGCCGCGCAAGATATGGGTTTGTGCGCAAAGGGAAAGGGCAATCAGCGGCAGGTTTTGACCGTCTTGCGTCGTTTTTTGCCGCGGCAATGTCCCGCAGGGCAAAACTAGTTTAGGTCAGGGGCTTTTCCTTAGCTTGAATCCATGCAATAGGGTCGCCGTCAAACGGGGTTTTGCATGGGGTTAGCAGATGCAGATTCGTGAGGCACTCACCTTTGACGACGTTCTTCTGGTTCCGGGCGCATCTTCTGTGCTGCCCGCAACGGCGAACACGACGACGCGCGTGACGCGCGAGATTACCATGAACATCCCGCTGCTGAGTTCAGCGATGGACACAGTGACCGAGGCGCGCATGGCCATCGCCATGGCGCAAGCGGGCGGCATCGGCGTGATCCACAAGAACCTGAGCACCGAGGAACAGGCCCGCGAGGTACGCCGGGTCAAGCGGTTCGAATCCGGCATCGTCTATAACCCTGTGACATTGCGCGCGGATCAGACGCTGGCTGATGCCAAGGCGCTGGTCGAGCGGTATAACTTCACCGGTTTTCCCGTTGTCGACCCCGAGGGGCGCGTTGTCGGTATCGTGACCAACCGCGACATGCGGTTTGCGACCTCGGACGACACGCCGATCCACGCGATGATGACCGCCGACAATCTGGCGATGCTGCAGGAACCCGCCGATCTGGAAGAAGCTAAAAGCCTGATGAAGGCGCGCCGGATCGAAAAGCTGCTGGTTGTTGACGCCGAAGGCAAACTGACTGGCCTGCTGACCCTGAAAGATACAGAACAAGCGGTGCTGAATCCGACTGCGTGCAAAGACCGCCTGGGCCGCCTGCGTGTTGCGGCGGCGACTTCGGTCGGGGATGCCGGGTTTGAGCGTTCCGAGCAATTGGTGGATTCAGGCGTCGACATCATTGTTGTGGACACCGCACACGGCCATTCACAAGGCGTTCTGGACGCGGTGAAACGGGTAAAGACCCTGTCGAACGAGGTTCAGATCATTGCCGGTAATGTGGCCACTGGCGAGGCGACCAAAGCGTTGATCGACGCGGGCGCGGACTCGATCAAGGTGGGGATTGGGCCGGGCTCGATCTGTACCACACGGATGGTGGCCGGTGTGGGCGTGCCGCAGTTGACCGCGATCATGGATTGCGCTGCGGCGGCCGGGGATGTGCCGGTAATCGCCGATGGCGGCATTAAATTCTCGGGCGATTTTGCCAAGGCAATCGCGGCGGGGGCGTCCTGCGCGATGGTCGGTTCTATGATCGCGGGCACCGATGAAAGCCCCGGTGAAGTGATTTTGTATCAGGGCCGCTCGTTCAAATCATATCGCGGTATGGGTAGCTTGGGCGCAATGGCGCGCGGCTCGGCGGATCGGTACTTCCAGAAAGACGCCGCCAACGACAAGCTGGTGCCCGAAGGGATCGAAGGGCAGGTGCCCTACAAAGGCTCGGCCAGCGCCGTTGTGCATCAGTTGGTTGGCGGCCTGCGGGCGGCGATGGGCTATACGGGCTGCGCAACCGTGGAAGAGATGCGACGCAACTGCAACTTTGTCAAAATCACGGGCGCGGGGCTGAAGGAAAGCCATGTGCATGACGTTCAGATCACGCGCGAAAGCCCGAACTACCGCGTGATGTAAACTCTCGAATTGTGCAATGCGGCGCCTGTTTGGGCGCCGTTTTGTGTTTCTAAAGAGCAAGGGACAGCCCGATGACACCAGCAGCCCGCGTTCAGGCCTCCATCGAGATTCTGGACGAGATTCTTGGCGGAACGCCGGTTGAAAAGGCTCTTACGGGATGGGCGCGCCGAAGCCGTTTTGCGGGGTCAAAAGATCGTGCGGCCATTCGTGACCATGTATTCGGTGCTGTTCGTTGCAAACGATCCTTTGCAGCACTTGGCGGAGCGGCAACCGGGCGGGGGCTGATGATTGGCGCGTCACGCGCAGCCCAGGCTGACCTTGCCGCGCTTTTCACCGGCGAACGCCACGCGCCGACTGCTGTGCTGGAAACGGAAGCCGGGCGAGACTTTGCATCTGATGCAGAGCGGTACGATATCCCCGATTGGTTATGGCCGGTGTTCAAGGATTCCTTGGGGGATCAGGCTGTTCCTGCTGCAGAAGCGTTGCAAAGACGTGCTCCGATCCATCTACGCGCCAACCTGATCAAAACCAATCGGTCCGACGCAATTGTGGCACTGGATCAGGATGGGATCGTTGCACGCGCTCATCCGGCCAGTGACACTGCACTTGAAGTCGTCGAAGGGGCCCGCAAGATCGCACAAAGTCCGGCTTATAAAGAAGGGCTTGTCGAACTTCAGGATGCGGCAAGTCAAGCTGTCGTATCTGCGCTGGACTTGCAGCCCGGTCTGCGCGTTCTCGACTATTGCGCTGGCGGCGGAGGAAAGTCTTTGGCCTTGGCTGCGCATGACGGTGTCGAAGTTTTCGCACATGATGTTAACGCAGGTCGGATGCGTGACATTCCTGCACGCGCTGACCGCGCTGGTGCCAAGATTACGACAGTGTCCACGCAAGAAGTTCGGAAACACGGTCCTTTTGATATCGTGTTGGTTGATGCACCATGTTCAGGAAGCGGTTCATGGCGGCGTGCACCTGCCGGGAAGTGGGCATTGACCCCACAGCGCCTGACTGAGTTGACTGAATTGCAGTTTGAAATTTTGGAGGCAACGTCGTCGCTGGTCGGTCAAGGCGGAACACTGGCCTACGCGACCTGTTCGATGTTGAGGCCCGAAAACGACGAAGTCGTCGACAGGTTTACGGCGCTGCATTCCGAATGGAGAGAGGCATTTCGCAAAAGGTGGTTGCCGACTGAGGGCGCGGACGGTTTCTTCGCATCACATCTAAAGCGGTAATTTTGACGCATCAAACAACTTGGGGTAGATTGTGGCGAGAAAATTAATAGGGTGTTAATCAATTTGGGCTGATCTCCAAAAAATCTTTTGATCCGAGTTGTTAATGCCTGAAACCCTAGCCTTGATTTCTGAACATTCCCTCAGGAAATTTCCTGCCAACGTAAGGCTTGTTGCTTTGGTCATGCTGGGTGGCGCACTTAGTTTCGCACCCTTTGCCAAAGACCTACCGGAAGCTATTGCAACTGGATTTCTGGTCGTCGGTGCCTCATTTCTGTCGACTGCATTTTTGGTCGTGCTCAGGGGGCAGATCGCAGAACTATTCCTTCGGCAGGCCATCAAGGTCATGGCATCGTTCGCAGAACAGGACATGTTTTCCTGCGTGATCGCGGATTCCGAAGGGTGCGTGCGCCACGCGAATTCCAGGGCTTCGGCTCGGTTCCGTGCTTTTCCGGGGGTCAGGCTGGACAGTTCTCTCAAGTCCGTGTTTGCCAACCCGTCTGCGGTTTTGCTTCGTCTGCAAGCTTTGGCGGAAATTCACGGAAAGGCACGTGAAGACGTTGTCACCATTGGGTCGACTGTGCCGGTCTCGGTCTTTGATGTTGGGCACGGCTTATATTGCTGGCGCTTCAAAATGGACGAGCGGGGGCAATGGGACGATGCGGATGTTCCTGTTCTGACGCACGGAAGAAATGGCGCGCTGCTGCGTGTCAACGGGGCTGCAGAAAGTCTGCTTGGTTTCCGGCCTGAGACCATAGAGCAAGTCTTTGCGACAGAACTCCCGCCTGCTGGTGAAATTGTGCGTGCCGAAACTGCCGATACGTCAATCCCGGTGACAGTGTGTGAGCTTTCACGCTCGGGATCAGTTCAAGATACACTTATTCTTCCAGTGAATGTGTCAGCCGGCCCCGCGCCTGAGGCCCCATTTGATGATTTACCAGTCCCCCTCATGTGCCTTTCGCTTGACGGGCAGATCAAAGAGGTCAACCGTCTGGCCGCCAAGCTTGTCGGGGATATCCGCCCGGGTGAAACGAACGTGGCGCAGATCATGCAAGGGCTGGGCTATCCAATCCACGAATGGCTGGCACGTTCTGCCGCCGATGATGCAGTACCGTGTTCGGAATTTCTTAGGTTAAGTCGCAAGGATAAAGAGGTCTTCGTTCAGGTCACTCTGAGCAAGGTCGTCAACAAGGGCGAAGTTTGCCTGATCGCCGTGCTGAACGATGCGACGGAGCTCAAGACTTTGGAGGCCCAGTTCGTTCAGGGACAAAAGATGCAGGCCGTTGGGCAACTGGCGGGTGGTGTCGCGCATGACTTCAACAATCTGCTAACGGCGATCTCGGGGCATTGTGACCTGTTGCTGCTTAGACATGATCAGAATGATCCAAACTACGGAGATTTGGTTCAGATCAACCAAAACGCCAACCGCGCGGCTGCGCTGGTAAGTCAATTGCTGGCGTTCTCACGCAAACAGACCCTTCAGCCCGAAGTTCTGGACTTGCGGGATACAATTTCTGACCTCATCCATCTGTTGAACCGACTGGTCGGAGAGAAAATTCGCCTGATCCTCAGCCATGATCCGGTTCTCAAACCCGTGCGGGCAGATAAGCGCCAACTGGAACAGGTTTTCATGAACCTTGTCGTGAATGCACGGGACGCCATGCCGGAAGGGGGGGATGTGCGAATTGAAACTGAGGTTGTTCGTATGACAGAGCCACTTCGCAGGGACCGCGCGACGGTTCAACCCGGCGAATACGTTACTGTTAAGGTCATTGATAGCGGCACCGGGATTGCTTCGGACAAATTGCAAAAGGTGTTTGAACCCTTCTACACGACGAAAAGAACCGGCGAAGGCACCGGGCTGGGCCTGTCTACTGTTTACGGAATCGTAAAGCAGACGGGGGGGTTCATCTTTGTTGACAGTCTGATTGGGCGCGGAACCGAATTCACGGTATTCCTGCCTGTCTCTGGCGCAGAGGAGCGGGTTGTTCCCGAAGAAGCCACCTTGCCTGACGCTCAGGTTGCTCGCTCGGGCGAAGGCGTTGTCCTCTTGGTTGAGGATGAAGCACCGGTCCGCGCATTTGCCACCCGCGCGTTGAGGTTGAAAGGGTACACGGTGCTTGAGGCGGATTGTGCGGAAGAGGCTTTACGGTTGCTGGAAGACGGGTCCTTGAATGTGGACGTTTTTGTCACCGATGTCGTTATGCCCGGCATGGATGGGCCGACATGGGTTCGCAAGGCGATGGAAGATCGTCCCGATGTCCGGGTCATCTTCATGTCAGGCTATACCGAAGGCGCATTCGGGAACTCGGACCACGATATCAGCAATTCGACCTTCCTGCCGAAACCCTTTTCTTTGAACCAACTTACAGAAGCGGTGTTTCAACAAATCAATTGAAACGGTCAGAGCGCGGCGTCATGACATGCGAATTCGGCGGCATGTGATTGGCGAAATGCTATTTCCGTTTCCGGGCTCAAACTCAAATCGCGTTTTGGCGAGACATTCTCTTGGGTCAAAGAAATCTCGGTGCCAAGTCGGTCTTGTAGGAAATCCAGTATTTTGTCCTGATTTTCGTATTTGAAAACGTGACTTGCGCCAACACCGTTGTTCCGTGTGCGAAAAAACTGGCTCTGACTGCCTACATCCGCGAAGTCCTGGCGCGGGGTCTGCATGTAAGCTTGAACGAAATCATCAAAGCTCAGGTCGTGGGTGGAATGAGGGTGGCCCAGACGCTCGGGCCGGGCGCGAAACTTGTACCAACTGCCAAGCCAGTCGATCGGCTCTCGGACGACGGCCATGATTTCCATCTCGGTGTCGTACATTTTTCGAAAGATATTCTGAAAAAAACGATCATAGCGTCGGACCGGCGCGTGTTTCAGGTCCGGCGGGCCGGTAATCACAAAGTCAGCACGATCCTGCAACGCCGTGTGGTACGCTGTACTTCCGGTTTTAGGTACGGCCAGGAACGCAAGACGTTCTTTATAGAAAACAAGCAATTATCGCGTCCTTGGCCAAGTTTGTCACAAGGGCAGAGTGGCGTAAACGACTCTTTAACACAATTGCTGAACAGTACTTTCTGTAAGTTTTTATTGAAATGTTCTCTTTTTGGTCCCATAAGGAACAAGAGGCGAACAAAGCAGTGATTGCCGCCCGTTAAAGGGTGTGACAAAAGGGAAGGCGACAGGACAATGGCGGATCTTCTGACGATGAGCGACAAGAAAAACGCAGACAAGCAAAAGGCGCTCGACAGTGCGCTGGCACAGATCGAACGGCAGTTCGGTAAGGGCTCGATCATGAAGCTGGGCGAAGATGCCAAGCAGGATATTGACGCTAGCTCAACCGGGTCGCTGGGGTTGGATATCGCGTTGGGAATCGGTGGCCTGCCGATGGGCCGGATTGTTGAGATTTACGGACCCGAAAGCTCGGGTAAGACCACGCTTACGTTGCATTGTATTGCAGAACAGCAGAAGCGCGGCGGTGTCTGTGCGTTCGTTGACGCGGAACATGCGCTGGACCCGCAATATGCCCGCAAGTTGGGCGTTGATCTGGATGAGTTGTTGATCTCGCAACCCGATACCGGCGAACAGGCGCTTGAGATTACTGATACGCTGGTGCGCTCGGGCGCAGTGAACATGGTCGTGGTCGACTCGGTCGCAGCCTTGACGCCGAAGTCTGAACTGGAAGGCGACATGGGCGACAGTAATGTCGGCGTTCAGGCCCGTTTGATGAGCCAGGCGATGCGCAAGCTGACCGGCTCGATCAGCCGCAGCAACTGCATGGTGATTTTCATCAACCAGATTCGGATGAAGATCGGCGTGATGTTTGGCAGCCCTGAGACCACGACCGGGGGCAACGCTCTGAAATTCTACAGCTCGGTCCGTCTTGATATCCGCCGAATTGGTGCGATCAAGGATCGCGACGAAGTGGTGGGCAACCAGACCCGTGTGAAGGTCGTCAAGAACAAGGTGGCACCTCCGTTCAAGCAGGTGGAATTCGACATTATGTATGGCGAAGGCATCAGCAAGATGGGCGAGCTGCTGGATCTGGGCGTCAAGGCTGGTGTGGTCGAGAAATCTGGCTCGTGGTTCAGCTATGGCGACGAGAGGATCGGGCAGGGGCGTGAGAATGCCAAGCAATACCTGCGTGACAACAGCCGGATCGCGCTTGAAATCGAAGACAAGATCCGAGCTGCGCATGGGTTGGATTTTGATATGCCGCCCGGTGCGGCCGAGGATGACGACATCCTCGAAGCCTGATCCGATCCCGATTTCTGACTGACGGGCGGTCCTTCGGGGCCGCCTTGTTTCGTTTGGTCTTCCAATCCTGTGGACTATCCCATGGGACGGGGATAAACCCTTCTGGAACAAGATGACTGCGCGCTGAGAGAGCCTTATGCCAACGCTGAACGATATTCGATCGACCTTTCTGAACTACTTTGCCAAACAAGGGCACGAAGTGGTGGCGTCCAGCCCTTTGGTGCCCCGCAATGACCCGACACTGATGTTCGTAAATTCGGGCATGGTGCAGTTCAAGAACCTGTTTACCGGCGTTGAAACCCGCGACTATCAGCGCGCGACGACGGCGCAGAAATGTGTGCGCGCAGGCGGCAAGCATAACGATCTGGACAATGTGGGTTACACCGCACGTCACCATACGTTCTTTGAGATGCTGGGAAATTTCTCGTTCGGGGATTACTTCAAGCATGACGCGATCCCCTTCGCGTGGGAGCTGATCACTAAGGAATTCGGTATCGACAAGAACCGCCTGCTGACAACGGTCTACCACACTGATGATGAGGCGTTTGAGATCTGGAAGAAGGTCGGCGTCCCCGAGGATCGGATTATCCGCATCGCCACCAGTGACAACTTCTGGCAAATGGGTCCGACCGGACCCTGTGGTCCGTGCACCGAGATTTTCTATGATCATGGCGACCACATCTGGGGCGGCCCTCCGGGTTCGGCCGAGGAAGACGGTGATCGGTTCATCGAGATCTGGAACATCGTTTTCATGCAGAACGAACAGTTCGAAGACGGCTCGATGGTGGAGCTGGACATGCAGTCCATCGACACTGGCATGGGGCTGGAACGGATTGGCGCGTTGTTGCAGGGCAGCCATGACAACTATGACACCGACCTGTTCAAAACGCTGATTGAGGCGTCGGCCGATGCGACCGGCGTTGATCCGTACGGCGATCAAAACGTGCATCACCGCGTAATCGCTGATCACTTGCGGTCGACTTCATTCCTGATTGCCGATGGGGTGATGCCCAGCAATGACGGGCGCGGATATGTTCTGCGCCGGATTATGCGTCGCGCCATGCGTCACGCGCATTTGCTGGGTGCGAAAGACCCGGTGATGCACCGCCTTGTGCCCTCTTTGGTGCAGCTGATGGGCGCGCAATACACGGAACTGGGACAGGCGCAGGCGCTGATCGAAGAAACGCTGCTGCTTGAGGAAACCCGGTTCAAGCAGACACTGGATCGCGGTCTGAAACTGCTTGATGATGAGGTTGCGGGCCTGCCCGAAGGGGCCGCTCTGCCCGGTGAAGCGGCATTCAAACTGTATGACACTTATGGTTTCCCGCTGGACCTGACGCAGGATGCGCTGCGTGAAAAGGGCCGAACCGTGGATGCCGATGGATTTGATGAGGCGATGGCCGAACAAAAGGCCAAAGCACGCGCCGCATGGGCGGGCTCGGGCGAGGCCGCCGATCAGGCAGTTTGGTTTGACGTGCTGGACAGTGCCGGGGCCACGGATTTTCTAGGCTATGATACTGAAAAGGCCGAAGGGCAGGTGGCTGCTCTGGTCGTGGATGGCGCGCTGGTCGACACTATCGAACAGGGCGGCACCGGCTGGGTCATCGTGAACCAAACCCCATTCTATGGTGAGGCCGGTGGTCAGGTTGGGGATACCGGTGAAATCCGACGGCTTGAGAATATGCAGGATGTGGCCGAGGTCGAAGACACTCGTAAATTCGCCGAAGGTAAGGTCTATGCGCATCGTGTGACGGTCAGTCAGGGTGCGCTGTCCAAGGGTGACGGCGTCGAGCTTGAGGTGGACCATACCCGCCGCAGTGCGATCCGGGCCAACCATTCGGCCACGCACCTGCTGCATGAGGCGCTGCGCGAAACGTTGGGTGATCACGTGGCACAGCGCGGGTCGCTGAACGCCTCTGATCGGCTTCGGTTTGATTTCAGCCACTCCAAGGCGCTGAGCACAGAGGAACTGCAAAAGGTCGAGCGTGAGGTGAATGCCTTTATCCGCCAGAACTCGACCGTGGAAACTCGGATCATGACGCCGGACGATGCGCGCGAACTGGGCGCGCAGGCGCTGTTTGGCGAGAAATACGGCGACGAGGTACGCGTTGTTTCGATGGGCAAAGCGCCCACAGGCAAAGGGCAGGACGGCGAAACGTGGTCGATCGAGCTATGCGGTGGTACGCATGTCAAACAGACCGGCGATATCGGAACCTTTGTTGTTATTGGCGACAGCGCCAGCAGCGCGGGTGTGCGCCGTATCGAAGCATTGACCGGGGATGAGGCTTTCCGCCATTTGTCGGCGCAGGATCAGCGGTTGGGGCAGATTGCGTCCGAACTAAAGGCACAGCCCGACGACGTAGTCAGCCGGGTGAAGACCCTGTTGGACGAGCGCAAGGCCTTGCAGAACGAAGTGGCGCAGTTGCGTCGCGATTTGGCGATGGCCGGGGGCTCAGGTCAGGGTGGCGCTGAAGCAAAAGACGTGAACGGCGTGCCTTTCCTGGCGCAGGCGCTAACTGGTGTGTCCGGCAAGGACCTGCCTGCATTGATCGACGAACACAAAAGCCGTCTGGGATCGGGGGCTGTTTTGCTGATTGCGGATGCAGGCGGCAAGGCGGCTGTCGCGGCTGGTGTAACGCGGGACCTGACCGAAAAAGTTTCGGCGGTCGATCTGGTTCGCGCCGCTGTCGCGGAACTGGGCGGTAAGGGCGGTGGTGGCCGCCCTGACATGGCGCAGGGTGGCGGCAAGGATGCTTCGAATTCTGATGCGGCGATCAAAGCCGCGGAACAGGTACTGGAGGGGTAGGATGCCCGCACTTTGGATCGCACATGTCACGGTGACGGACACCGAGGCTTATGGAAAATACGCCGAGCTTGCTGGACCAGCGATAGCCAAGCACGGCGGAGAATTTATCGCGCGCGCCGCGCGATATGTGCAGCTTGAAGGCAAAGAACGGCCGCGCAACGTGGTTGCCCGGTTTCCGTCCGTAGAAGCTGCGGTCGAATGCTATAACTCGCCCGAGTATCAAGAAGCCCTGGACCACGCGCGCGGCGCAAGTGAGCGTGAACTCGTGGTCGTGGAAATAACCGAGTAGAATCAGTATTTTCGGTCGCCGGGTAACAACAAACCCGGCGGCTGTGTTTATTGCGCGGATTTCAGCCAACGCGCAAAATCCCAATTGTGGCCTTCGCCGATCTCACAATGTCATTCTAATATTTTACTGTTTACAATGAGTTGCGTCAGGTTTCTGAACGCAACTCGCGCCCTGCGTGCCATAATTGTGGCTGACTCAACGCAATTCTTGCTCCAAATGGTCAAATTGAGTCACGAAATTCCGCCTCTTTTCCTTCGCACGGTCACGTCAGATTGCGCAGGCGGTTCCGTTTACCGATAGTTTCCGAACTGGGGATACGGTCCGGTCTGTTTGCAATCGCTTGGAGACACAAGGATCGAGGGACAGGCATGGATTCTGTTGGGATTGAAAACAGAGCAATTGTTAAGAGGTCGGCCCTGTCGCTAGGGCGGGCCATTGGAATATCTGCTTTGGCATGCGCCGCCATGTTTGGTGGCTCGAATGTTCAGGCAAGCGAAGGAAGCTTTATCCGCGCGGTGGCTGCGTCGCCCCCTCCGTCGGGTGCGCGCCAGTTGTGCAGACAATATTCATGGGCGTGTTCAAGTAAGGCGTCGCTTTCCTTGTCGACCCAGCAGGAAATGCAGATCGTCCACAGGGTTAATCGCCAAGTCAACGCAACCACCCGAGAAGTCACGGACCAGTCGCAGTACAGAACCGTCGAGCGATGGGCGCTGCCCACCTCGCGCGGGGGTGATTGTGAAGACTTTGCACTACTCAAGAAGCGGGATTTGATCCGGGCAGGCATTGATCCAAGCAAACTTTTGATCGCGACCGTATTGGATACTCGGCGGCGGGCACATGCTGTTTTGGTGTATCGCTCTGCGGGCGGGGATCTGATCCTGGACAATCTGACCAACCGGATAAAACCTTGGTCTTCAACGCGTTACCTCTTTCTTAGGATGCAGGACCCAAGACAGCCCAGTAATTGGGTTGGTGTCTACAGAAAAAGCTAGACCCAATCTGGAACTCGAATTTGATTGGAGTAGAGAGAAAAATAAAAGGGCGCCCGTAGGGCCGCCCTTTTGGATTGAGTTATAGGCAGGTATCTCCGGCCCGACCGAAATTGTATCAGTCGAAAATACCACCACGGCCCGGTCCGCGCGAGTTGCCTCCGCCACCGTTTCCGTTGCTTCCGCCCTGGCCGTTTCCGCCGAAAATATCGACGTTGTTGTTTCCGCCGTTGCCGCGCCCGTTGGTGTTGCCGCCATTATTGCTTCCACCGTTACCGCCACCTGGGTTATCGGAGCCATTCGGGTTGTTGGTTTGGCCGCCGGGATTAGTACCGTCGTCATGGCCAGAGCGGTTTGTGCCGCCGTTTCCATTTCCGTTGTCGTCGCCGTCGCCATTGTCGCCGCCGTTTCCGTCACCGTTGTCGTCGCCATTGTCGCCGCCGTTTCCGTCACCGTTGTCGTCGCCGTCGCCATTGTCGCCGCCGTTTCCGTCGCCGTTGTCGTCGCCGTCGCCATTGTCGCCGCCGTTTCCGTCACCGTTGTCGTCGCCGTCGCCATTGTCGCCGCCGTTTCCGTCGCCGTTATCGTCACCGTTTCCGTTATCGCCGCCGTTTCCGTCGCCGTTATCGTCACCGTTTCCGTTATCGTCGCCGTTTCCGTTTCCGTTATCGCCGCTGTCGTCGTTATTACCGCCACCTGGTGCGCCGCTAGTCGGTGACGGACTAGATCCGCCGCCAGAACCGCCGCCGGAACCACCGTCATTACCGCCACCAGATCCACCACCAGTACCGCCGCCGCCCGAATCGTCAGAAGCAGTTTGAAAACTAGGATCGTTATTTGCAGGCCCGTCGCCGGAGCGTTGTGAATTGCCAATGGCCGCTGTCGGAATATCAGTCAGAACAGCCGCGAACGCGGGGCAGGCCTCTAAAGTGCGCGCGAGAATGTCGTCAAAGTCTGGCCGGCGCTGAATGTAACGCAGCATTCGGGCGTCTACCGTCTGGCAACTACAAAGTGTTTCGGTGGACACTGATTGCCGCGCGGTTTTGACCGTGCACATTTCGTTGGCCTGAGCGGCCCCGACCGAAAGAAAGGGGAAAGTTGCGGACACAAAGACCACAGATAACAAACGGGATTTCACGCGCATAGCGTCACTCCTTCGAACTCTTTAACACGTCACTACTGGACACAATGATGTCACAGTTTGACCACAAATACATCCATCCTTCGCCATAATTTCAAGAAGTGAGGGTAAAAGAAAAGTTAATTTTAATCGCCCATAGGTAGAAAGTCGTTTCTAAACAAGGAAAAAGCCCACCGGGTGGGTGGGCTTTTAGGGTGCGATTGTCCCCAAATGGGGATCAAAAATACAACACTCATGTCATTGTTTTTGGGTTGTGAAGTTATTCACTGAAAACCCTATGCAGACTTGGCCATCCGCTTGCGTTCATGCGGATCAAGATAGCGCTTGCGAAGCCGGATGGCGTTGGGCGTAACCTCAACAAGTTCGTCGTCGTCGATATAGGCAATCGCCTCTTCTAGCGAGAACTGGACATGCGGCGTCAGTCGTACCGCGTCATCAGACCCGCTAGCGCGCACGTTCGTCAGTTTTTTGCCCTTGAGTGGGTTCACTTCCAGATCGTTGTCGCGGGAATGTTCGCCGATCACCATGCCCTGATAGACATCGGTCTGCGGAGCCACGAACATGCGACCGCGTTCCTCAAGGTTCCACAGGGCGTAGGCGACAGCCTGTCCGTTTTCCATCGAGATCAGAACACCTGCACGACGACCGGGTATTTGGCCTTTATGGGCCGCCCAGCCGTGAAACACGCGGTTCAGCACGCCGGTGCCGCGCGTGTCGGTCAGAAACTCGCCGTGATAGCCGATCAGACCCCGCGACGGCACATGCGCGATAATGCGGGTCTTACCGGCGCCTGCAGGGCGCATTTCCACCAACTCGCCTTTGCGCGCGCCGGTGACTTTCTCGATCACAGCGCCCGAGAATTCGTCGTCGACGTCGATGGTGACTTCTTCGATGGGTTCCATGCGCTGACCGTCTTCTTCGCGGAACAGAACCTGTGGGCGCGAGATGCTGAGTTCGAACCCTTCGCGACGCATGTTTTCGATCAGAACGCCCATTTGCAATTCGCCACGGCCTGCGACCTCGAACGCTTCGCCGCCGGGCGTATCGGTGATGCGGATGGCGACGTTCGATTCGGCCTCTTTCATCAGACGGTCGCGGATCACGCGGGACTGAACCTTTTTTCCGTCACGACCGGCCAGAGGCGAGTCGTTGATGCCAAAGGTCACTGTGATGGTCGGCGGGTCGATGGGTTGGGCGGGCAGGGCCTCTTCAACCTGCGGGGATACCAGAGAATCCGCAACGGTCGCTTTGCTCATGCCAGCGATGGTGACGATGTCACCGGCCTCGGCTACGTCGATCGGTTGTTGCGCCAGACCACGGAAGGCCAGGATTTTCGATGCGCGGAAGTTCTCGATCAGCGTGCCATCGCGGCTGAGCGCCTTTAGGCTGTCGCCCGCTTTCAGTGTGCCGCTCTCGACGCGGCCGGTCAGGATTCGGCCGATGAACGGGTCGCTGCCCAGCGTCGTTGCCAGCATACGAAACGGCTCGTCTTTCTTGTCGGCCTGTTTGGGGGCAGGGACGTGATCGACGATCAGGTCGAACAAGGCGGTCAGGTCCTTGCGCGGACCGTCTAGCTCCATATCCGCCCAGCCGGATCGGCCCGAGGCGTACATCGCCGGGAAGTCCAACTGGTCATCATCAGCGCCGAGATTGGCGAACAGGTCGAAGCATTCGTCCAGCGCCCGGTCGGGTTCAGCGTCGGGTTTGTCTACCTTGTTCAGCACCACGATTGGACGCAAGCCCAGCGCCAGCGCCTTGGAGGTCACGAACTTGGTCTGCGGCATCGGGCCTTCGGCGGCATCGACCAGCAGAACCACACCGTCGACCATCGACAGGATTCGCTCAACCTCGCCGCCGAAATCGGCGTGGCCGGGGGTGTCGACGATGTTGATGCGCGTGCCTTTCCATTCGACCGAAGTTGCCTTGGCCAGGATGGTGATCCCGCGCTCGCGCTCCAGATCGTTGCTGTCCATGGCGCGTTCCGCCACGGCCTGATTTTCCCGGAACGCGCCGGATTGTTTGAGCAGCTCATCCACCAGGGTCGTCTTGCCGTGGTCCACGTGAGCGATGATTGCGATATTGCGCAGGTCCATGAGAGGTCAGCCTTTGAACGGGAAGTTGCCGCGCGCATAACGTGGTTTGACCAAATAGACCAGCCCTAACCGGCGATCAGTGGCCAGCGGTTTTTGAAAACAGATGAATGACAAGGATTCCGGTCAATATCATTGTCAGTCCGAGTACGGCTGGCCAGTCCAGCTTTTGGCCGAAGACAATAAACCCGATGATCGCAATCAGAAAGATGCCAAGACCGGACCAAATCGCGTAAACGATTCCGACTGGCATGTACTTCAACGTCAGACCCAGCAGATAGAACGCGATGCCATAGCCCACAACAACAAGTACTGATGGCCAGAATCGGCTGAATTGCTGGCTGGCTTGCAATGACGTTGTCCCAACGGTTTCAGCAATTACTGCCAGAAGAAGGATCAAATAGGCTTTGGGCACGGTAGGTCTCGATATGATTGAACCAAGCGTTGTTGAGCACGGTTTTTCTGATCACTGCAAGACCTTTTTGGATGATCAGGTTTTTCGAGGGGGAAAGAGCAAGAAACTCCGTTGAAGGTCCGGTTTACCTTACTGTTTAGACACGCAAATTTGTGGCATTCGGGAGGTGTTAGAAGGTTGTATTTTATGAGTAATTTTCATGACGAAATTTGCAATTTCTGTCATTGCTGTATCGGCTTTGATTGTGGCGCTGGGGCGGCTGACTGACGGAGGGGAAGTAAACGACAGTGTGGCCGACAATGTTGAATGGTTAAATGGTGCTCGGGTCTAAGCGCCCGCCGGTTGCGGGGAGAAGGGGCATTTGCGCCCCTTCTTTCGTTATTCGGCCAGCGTTTCTGAAAAATACCTATCCAGTTGGGGGCGCAGCCATGACCACAGTTTTGGGGCGCCCCGCGAAATAGGTTTGCCGACGCGGCTTTCGATCTGGGCAAAGGTCACGTTGTAATCCACCCACGATCCGCCACCGGTTTCCAGATTTCCGATCGGGGTTTGAAACCGGTCAATCGCTTTGGCAAAACATGCATCTGTCGTCTCCGCGGCTTCGAACTCCTGCCAAAGTGCATAAAACTTCATGTTCTGCTCAGGCGGGAGCATTCCGAACAACCGGGTCGCCGCAGCCTGTTCCTCGGCTTCCTGGGCGGCGTGGTCTACCTGACCGTGGATTGGATGATCACCGGCGTCAATTTCGACGATGTCGTGCAATAAGAGCATTTTGAGGACCCGGTCGATTGATACATCCGGGTCGGCGTACTCGGACAACACCCACGCAAACAGCATGATGTGCCAGGAATGCTCCGCAGAGTTTTCGAACCGCTCTCCGGACAATAGCCGCGACGCCCGTGACACGGATTTGAGCTGGTCAGACTCGGTTAGGAAAGGAAGACGTCTTGCAAACGGTGTGTCTTGGCCATCCGTGTTTTCCAGCATTGCACGGGCAAGCCGGAACGCTTCGGGGAAGTCTGTTTCCAGATAAGCCGCACGTCCGCCGTTCAGGTTGTCGCGGACGACGTCCAAATGGTCAGAGCGCGGTTTCGGCGCGCACAGTACCTGGAACATGGGTTGGCACCGGTCAAGGATCTTGGCGAAACGGGCGTCTGCGGATGTGTCCGCCTCAAATTCTTGCCATAGCGACAGGAACGACTGCGACTGATCGTCAGGAAGCAGCCCGAACAACTCTGCTGCCGCTGCTTGTTCCGCGCGCTCAACGGCCTGCCAGTCTGTCTCTAGGTGGATCGGATGATCGCCGACTATGATCTCAACCAGATCATGCAGCAGAAGCATTCGTATGACGCGGTCGATATCAACGTCATCGCTAGCCAAAGGCTGCATGACCAAGGCCCAAAGAGCTAATTGCCAGCTATGCTCGGCCGCATTTTCGGCACGGGACTGATCCAACAATGCGTTGGCGCGATCAACCGATTTCAGTTTGTCCGCGCGATTCAGGAACTCAACTTGCGCGGACAGCCTGTCAGTCATTGCTTTTCAATCGCTTTTACTTGCTTGCGGTGTTCCGACAGGCGCTTGATGACGAACTGTCGCGCCTTGCGTTCGGCCAGTCGCACCCGGATTTCCGTCAGAAATGCCTCTTCCAATGTCTGAGAGGATGCGCCCAGCAAGTCGCCGACCTCGACAAAGAAGCGATCGTCACCGGTTTCATCCATGACTTTCAACGTGTCTTCGGCCAGTTTCGCCGCAAGCGAGTTGAGCGTGTCAGACATCAGCGCGTGGTCTCGGTCAGCCGGCGTTTCACATAGTCGCTGACATCGGTGATCAGGGTGTCCATGTGGCGATCCTGGAAAAAGTGATCAGCGCCTTCAACCTCGTTATGGGTGATGGTGATGCCCTTTTGCTCGTGCAGTTTGTTGACCAGCGATGTTGTGTCTGCAGGTGGTGCAACACGGTCTGCGGAACCGTTGATGATCAGCCCGGACGAGGGGCAGGGGGCCAGGAACGAAAAATCGTACATGTTGGCCGGGGGCGATACACTAATAAAGCCGGTGATTTCCGGACGACGCATCAGCAGTTGCATACCGATCCACGCACCGAACGAGAATCCGGCCACCCAGCAGTGTTTCGAGTTGTTATTCATCGACTGCAGGTAATCCAGCGCCGAGGCGGCATCGCTCAGTTCACCGACACCTTGATCATACTCGCCCTGGCTGCGGCCCACTCCACGGAAATTGAACCGCAGAACGGTGAAGCCCATGTTGTAGAACGCATAGTGAAGATTATAGACCACCTTGTTGTTCATGGTCCCGCCGAATTGAGGATGCGGGTGCAGCACGATGGCGATCGGTGCGTCTTTTTCCTTTTGCGGGTGGTAACGGCCTTCCAGGCGGCCTTCTGGTCCGGGAAAAATCACCTCGGGCATGTGTGCGTCGGTCCTGTCTTTTTCTTCTGGGTGCCTGTCTATACTTGACTGTTATCGTCAGGCACCTTAGAACGGTTCTAATTGTAATGCTGCGCGCTTTGGCGCTGTCAGTCGGAGATACGCACTGGCAGCGGCGGCGTCAATGTTTTCGCGCGATGTCAGCCAAGAGGGAAAGAAAATGAAGCTGTCGACCAAAGGTCGTTATGCGATGGTCGCTTTGGCTGATATCGCACTTCAACCGCCCGACGGGCTGGTGACGTTGGGCGAAATCTCGGAAAGACAGGACATTTCCTTAGCTTATCTCGAACAATTGTTCGTCAAACTGCGTCGCGCCAATCTGGTGTCGTCAGTCAGAGGGCCGGGTGGTGGCTATCGGCTGGCGCGACCCGCTTCGGAAATCCGTGTTGTCGAAGTTTTGGCTGCGGTTGATGAGACTGTGGATGCGCTGCAAAAGGGCGCAGGAGCGTCAGGCGGA
The DNA here is from genome assembly GCF_056780525.1 of Ruegeria sp. S263. NCBI lineage: Bacteria > Pseudomonadati > Pseudomonadota > Alphaproteobacteria > Rhodobacterales > Roseobacteraceae > Ruegeria > Ruegeria sp. S263. Next base: position 1,987,801 of record NZ_CM165558.1, read on the forward strand.
TCCTCTGGCAGTCGCGCGCAATCCTTGACCAACAGGTTGTGGGAAGGTCTGAGCGCACATGTCTATGTCTTTTTGCATCAGACCCGTCTTTCTGACGTCATCAAAAATGATCTGGCGCCTTGCCCGGCAGTTCCAAATCTATTTTCGGTCGTGGACGACTGAAATGATAAATTGCGCATTCAGGGCAATCATACGACATGATGAGCCGTTAAAGGTGCATCCATGAATCGCGTTAATCTGGATCATAACGCGACAGCTCCTCTGCGGCCCGAAGCACGGGATGCTATGCTGGCGGCAATGGATTTGTGTGGCAATCCGTCGTCGGTCCATGCGGAAGGGCGTGCGGCCAAGGCGCTGATTGAGCGGGCGCGCGCCCAGGTTGCTGCGGCGTTTGGGGCGGATGGTGCCGATATCGTTTTTACCTCTGGGTCGACCGAAGGTGCGGCGCTGGCGTTGGAGGGCCGCGGCTTGCATGGAGCCGGGATTGAGCATGATGCGGTCAGGGCCTGGATACAGGAAGACCTTACAGTTTCCGAAAACGGACTGGTCAATGTACCAGAGCCGCAAAACGCCACCTTGCAGCTTGCTAATTCCGAGACGGGGATCATCCAGTCTTTGCCTGCGGGTCTGGCAGTAACGGATGCGACGCAGGCGTTTGGAAAATTGCCCGTGGCGTTCAGCTGGCTGGACGTACAAATGGCGTTGATCTCGGCGCACAAACTGGGTGGGCCAAAAGGGGTTGGCGCAGTCGTAATGAAGCGTGGAACTGATCTGGCCGCCCGAATAAAGGGCGGCGGACAGGAAATGGGGCGTCGGTCCGGCACCGAAAATGTCATTGGAATCGCGGGTTTCGGAGCGGCGGCTGAGGCGGCTGCGCGCGATCTGGCCAATGGGGTTTGGGCGCAGGTTGAAGAATTTAGAAATATTCTAGAAATGGCTCTTGAGGCTGGTTCTAAAACTACTATTTTTATCGGGAATGGTCAGGATCGCCTGCCGAACACGCTGTGTTTTGCCACTCCCGGCTGGAAAGGCGAGACGCAGGTCATGCAGATGGATTTATCAGGGTTTGCGGTCAGTGCTGGCTCGGCCTGCTCCAGCGGCAAGGTCCGGGCAAGCGCGGTTTTGACCGCAATGGGTTTTGATGAGGAGGTGGCATCCAGCGCAGTGCGCGTGTCGCTTGGACATCAGACAACGGAAGAAGATGTGCTGCGTTTCGCGGAAACGTGGCTGGCAAAAGAAAAGAAACATCGCGCGCGGGCCGCGTGATCTGACGGAGGGTGACTTATGGCCGCTTTGGACCATACCCAGGTAAAAGAGGGTGTCGATCAGGAAACCGTGGACGCGGTACGCGAGGTCGGAACCTATAAATACGGTTGGGACACTGATATCGAGATGGAGTATGCGCCCAAGGGCGTGAACCCCGATATCGTCCGTCTGATCTCGGAAAAGAACGAAGAGCCCGAGTGGATGACCGAGTGGCGTCTGGCTGCGTTCGAGCGCTGGACACAGATCGAAGAGCCGAACTGGGCGATGGTCAACTATCCCAAGATCGACTTTCAGGACCAGTATTACTATGCCCGGCCCAAGTCGATGGAAGAAAAGCCCAAGTCGCTGGACGAGGTCGATCCCAAGCTGTTGGCCACTTATGAAAAGCTGGGTATTCCGCTGAAAGAACAGATGATTCTGGCTGGCGTCGAGGGGGCCGAGGATGCGCCCGCCGAAGGTCGCAAGGTTGCCGTGGACGCGGTGTTTGATTCGGTGTCCGTCGGAACAACATTTCAGGCCGAATTGAAGAAAGCCGGTGTGATCTTTTGTTCGATTTCCGAGGCGATCCGCGAGCACCCCGAACTGGTCAAGAAATACCTTGGGTCAGTGGTTCCGGTCTCGGACAACTTCTACGCCACGCTGAATTCGGCCGTGTTCTCGGATGGCTCGTTCGTCTACATCCCGCCGGGTGTGCGCTGCCCGATGGAGCTGAGCACCTATTTCCGCATTAACGCGGAAAACACCGGTCAGTTTGAGCGGACGCTGATCATCGCCGACAAGGGATCGTATGTGTCCTATTTGGAAGGCTGCACCGCGCCGCAGCGCGATACCGCGCAACTGCACGCCGCTGTGGTTGAGATCATCATCGAGGAAGACGCCGAGGTGAAATACTCGACCGTTCAGAACTGGTTCCCCGGGGATGAGAACGGCAAGGGCGGTATCTATAACTTCGTGACCAAACGCGCCGATTGCCGGGGGGATCGCTCCAAGGTGATGTGGACGCAGGTTGAAACCGGTTCGGCTGTGACGTGGAAATACCCGTCCTGCATCCTGCGTGGTGAGGAAAGCCAGGGTGAGTTCTATTCGATCGCGATCACGAACAACTACCAGCAGGCCGATACCGGCACCAAGATGGTTCACCTTGGCAAGAACACCAAGTCGCGGATCGTGTCCAAAGGCATCAGTGCGGGTAAGGCGCAAAACACCTACCGTGGGCTGGTCTCGATGCATCCCAAGGCCAAGAACAGCCGGAACTATACCCAGTGTGACAGCCTGCTGATTGGCGACAAATGCGGGGCGCATACGGTGCCGTATATCGAGGTTAAGAACAACTCGAGCCGGGTTGAGCATGAGGCAACGACATCCAAGGTGGATGACGATCAGCTTTTCTATTGCCGTCAACGCGGCATGGACGAGGAAGAGGCCGTGGCGCTGGTTGTCAATGGGTTCTGCAAGGACGTCCTGCAGGCGCTGCCGATGGAGTTTGCCATGGAAGCGCAGCAATTGGTTGCGATCAGCCTTGAAGGTTCTGTCGGGTAACCCTGAACTCTCTCTTGAAATCTGAATTTATCGGGGCCGGGTGGTCCCTTGCGATATGCTAAAGGGTCAAAAAATGCTGGAAATCAAAAACCTGCACGTGAAACTCGAGGAAGAGGAAAAGCAAATCCTCAAAGGTGTCGACCTTACCGTCGAGGCGGGAAAAGTGCATGCGATCATGGGGCCGAATGGCTCAGGTAAATCGACACTCAGCTATGTGCTGTCGGGTAGGGACGGATACGAAGTCACCAATGGGTCAGCCACGTTGGATGGTGAGGACCTGCTGGAGATGGAGCCCGAGGAACGCGCCGCCGCCGGTGTTTTCTTGGCCTTCCAATACCCGGTCGAAATTCCGGGCGTTGGCAACATGACCTTCCTGCGCACCGCTGTGAATGCACAACGCAAAGCACGCGGCGAAGACGAACTGTCGGCCGCTGATTTCCTGAAAGAGGTTCGCGCCAAGGCGAAATCCTTGAAGATCGACGCGGACATGCTGAAACGCCCCGTCAATGTCGGCTTCTCGGGCGGTGAGAAAAAGCGTAACGAGATCCTGCAAATGGCGATGCTTGAGCCCAAGATGTGCATCCTGGATGAAACGGATTCGGGTCTTGATGTCGACGCGATGAAACTGGTCGCAGAAGGCGTGAACGCGCTGCGCGACGAAGGTCGTGGGTTCCTGGTAATCACGCACTATCAGCGTCTGTTGGATCATATCAAACCGGATGTCGTGCACATCATGGCAGATGGTAAGATCGTCAAGACCGGCGGTCCTGATCTGGCGCTTGAGGTTGAAAACAACGGTTACGCTGACATTCTGGCCGAGGTGAACTGATGGCGCTGCCCGAAGTGAAACAAACCGCAACCGAGGCGCGCCTGGCCAATCTGGTTATGCCCGACGCTGGTTGCACGCGCGCCGCGCGCGAAGATGCGCTGGCGCGGGTTCTTGAAATGGGTCTGCCGGGGCGGCGTGATGAGTATTGGAAGTATACACGCCCCGATACGCTGGTCTCGGCCGAGGCGCCCACTGCTGCCTTGTTCCACCCTGATGAGGCGATGCTGTTCAGCGAGTTTGACCGCTTGAAAATCGTGTTCGTGGACGGTGTTTTCAGTCCCGAAGAGTCGGATGATCTTGAGCTGGAAGGCATCACGATTGATCGGATCGAAGACATCTGCTGCAAAGACATCCACTGGGCAAAAGAACTGTATGGCGTTCTGGAAGCACGTGGGCAGACTCCGGTGCAGCGTCCGCTTGCTGCGTTGAATACGGCATTTGCCGCAGACGGTATAGCGATTCATGTGACTGGGAAGCCCTCGAAGCCGATCAGCTTTATTTATCGGCACGCGTCGGAAACCTCGGATGCGATGTTGCATCATATCATTCGCGTGGAATCCGGAGCAGAAGTGACCATTCTTGAGAATGGGCCAGCCGCGTCGCGTTTCAACAAATGCATGGAAATCGACATCGCCGATGAAGGCGTTCTGCACCATGTACGCGCACAAGGCCGGGACCATGAGCGTCGGGCCGCCACCCATATGTTCACCCGTTTGGGTAAGGAGTCGGTCTACAAGTCCTTTACACTGACCGTGAACGGAGTGCTGACCCGCAACGAGCAAGTCATCGAACTGACCGGCGATGACGCCGTGGCGCATGTGGCGGGTGCTTGTGTTGGCGACGGTGATTTTCACCACGATGATACGGTTTTTGTCACCCATGACGCGGTGAACTGCGAAAGCCGTCAGGTGTTCAAGAAGGTTTTGCGCAACGGCGCTACCGGCGTTTTCCAGGGCAAGATCCTTGTGAAAGAGGGCGCGCAGAAAACTGACGGGTATCAGATCAGCCAATCGTTGCTGTTGGACGATGACAGCCAGTTTCTCGCCAAACCCGAGCTTGAGATCTATGCCGACGACGTTGCATGCTCGCATGGCTCGACTTCGGGCGCGATCGACGAAACGGCTCTTTTCTACCTGCGCTCGCGCGGAGTTCCGACCAAAGACGCGACCAACATGCTGACGTTGGCGTTTCTGGCCGAGGCCGTGGACGAGATCGAGGATGAAGCCTTGGCTGAAGCGATCGTGAGCCAGCTGGAAGGCTGGTTGTCGCGACATAGCTGATGCCGGTTACGTCCGATATTGTGGCCACATATCGAGGGCCGGGCCGTGTCGTGCGCCGGCTTCTCGAATTGGGGCAACGTGAAGATCGCGCTTTGGTCTTTGTCATGGCGTTTTGTGTCGTGGCCTTCATTGCGCAACTACCCAGCCTGTCCCGACGCGCGCATCTTGAAGGGCTTGAGTTGAACATGCTCATGGGCGGTGCGCTTTTGGGTACGGTGATTATCCTGCCTCTCTTCTTTTATTTGCTGGCGTTCATATCGTACGGCGCAGCGCGTTTGATTGGCGGCAAAGGTTCGGCCTATGGCGCGCGGGTCGCGCTGTTCTGGGCTCTATTGTCATCGACGCCGCTGGTTCTGCTAAATGGGCTGGTTGCGGGATTTATTGGGCCGGGGCCAACGCTTTCAGCGGTCGGCCTGATCTGGGTCGCGGTATTTCTGTGGTTTTGGATGTCCGGTTTGCGGCAAGCGCAGGGGTTCTCAGAATGAATAGTGCCTCTCTCAGCCATCTTGCGGTTCTCACCGTAACCAATCCAGCCGAAGCCGCCCGCCGCTTGCTGTCACTGCGTCCGGGGCGCGAGGTTTTATGGTTGGCCTTTTTCCTGGCGGTTGTTCTGAATGGACTCGTTCAGGTTGGAATCGACCAACTTATCGTAGTTCCGCAGGGACAGGGCGTGTTGGAACCTGAACCGGTGCTTTTGAACCTTGTGCGATCGGCGGGTGCCATGCTGCTGAGTATCGCGGCCTTCCTGTTCATTGGAAAGTTCATGGGTGGTACCGCCTCATTTGAAGACATCATGATTCTGTCCGTTTGGTTGCAGTTTCTTCAAATTGTCGCGCTTACTGTGACTCTGCTGGTGTCACTGGTCGTGCCCTTCTTTATGGTCATGTTGATGCTGGCGACGGCGATACTAAGCCTTTACGTCACACTGCATTTCCTGAACGAAGCGCATAAGTTCGGCTCACTCCTCAAATCCTTTGGGGTCATTGTGTTGTCGGCTTTGGTTGCATTGCCATTTGTCCTTGTGCTGACACCCAGTGGTCCGGTGTAGGAAAGAAAATACCATGTATGATGTGCAGAAAATCCGCTCTGACTTCCCGATCCTGTCCCGAGAGGTGAATGGAAAGCCGCTAACCTATCTGGACAATGGCGCTTCGGCGCAGAAACCTCAGGTCGTGATTGATGCGGTGACGCGGGCGTATGCCGAAGAATATTCAAATGTTCATCGCGGTTTGCATTATCTGTCGAACCTCGCGACCGAGAAATACGAATCCGTTCGTGGCACCATCGCGCGGTTCCTTGGCGCCCAAGATGAAAACGAAGTCGTTTTGAATTCTGGCACGACTGAGGGAATTAACCTTGTAGCCTATGGCTGGGCGATGCCGCGTCTCGAGGCCGGTGATGAAATCGTCCTGAGCGTCATGGAGCACCATGCCAACATCGTTCCCTGGCACTTCCTGCGCGAGCGGCAGGGCGTTGTCCTGAAATGGGTCGACATTGATCCGGACGGCGGGCTGGACCCGAAAGCGGTTATTGACGCGATCGGCCCCAAGACCAAGCTGGTTGCCGTAACACAGTGTTCGAATGTTCTTGGCACAGTTGTCGACGTAAAGGCAATTACCGAAGGCGCACACGCCAAGGGCGTTCCAGTGCTGGTGGACGGAAGTCAGGGCGCCGTACACATGCCGGTGAACGTGCAGGAAATCGGCTGCGACTTCTATGCGATCACGGGGCATAAGCTGTATGGTCCGTCCGGTTCGGGTGCGATCTACATCAAATCCGAGCGCATGGCCGAGATGCGCCCCTTTATCGGCGGTGGCGACATGATCAAAGAAGTCAGCAAAGATCAGGTGATCTATAACGACCCTCCCATGAAGTTCGAGGCCGGTACCCCCGGCATAGTTCAGACCATCGGGCTAGGTGTCGCGCTGGATTACATGATGGATCTAGGTATGGAGAACATTGCCGCGCATGAGGCGGGGCTGCGCGATTATGCGTTTGAGAAACTTGCTGGTCTCAATTGGCTTCAGGTTCAAGGCATGCGTCCGGACAAGGCCGCGATCTTTAGCTTCACGCTTGATGGGGCCGGACATGCGCATGATGTGTCCACCATTCTGGACAAGAAGGGCGTCGCGGTCCGCGCCGGTCATCATTGCGCGGGGCCACTGATGGATTTCTTTGGTGTTACCGCAACTTGCCGCGCGAGCTTTGGTCTTTACAACACGACGGATGAGGTCGATACGCTGGTCGACGCGCTTGAACTGGCGCATGATTTGTTTGCGTAGATGCCGGCGCTATGGGGCGATTTGCAGTTGCACCCGGATCGGATCAAGGTTAGCTAACGACCAACGCACCTGTAGCTCAGCTGGATAGAGCGCTGCCCTCCGAAGATTGAGGTCACAAAATCAGGTCCTACTAGGCGCGCAACCCGTAACACATTGTAAGAAAATAAAAAAAGGCGGCTGAAGTTGCCTTTTTTGTATCTTACGGGAGACACCCAGAGTTGCATACAACTGCACGTGAGAGACACCCGATGCAGAACATTCCGCAAAATTTCGTCAAAAAGATACGCACCGCTTTTCAGAAAACCTGAGTTTGCGGGACATCCTAGGGTGTTCGAGCAGACACCTATTATAAAGTTGTGCACAGTGAGCTTTCCAAACTTCATAATTGATAAGTGTGTCTTTTGACGATCTCCTATCCCCTACTGCAGCGGCGGGGCTGCACTCAAATTCTATGTGATGTCGAGGCGCAGAAACGACTTGTCATTGAACGACAACATGGTACTAACGCCCTCATGCTCGCGTAGCTCAGCTGGATAGAGTGTCGCCCTCCGAAGGCGAAGGTCACAGGTTCGAATCCTGTCGCGAGCGCCATACCCGCATTTATGAATCTCCCCTTTTAGTCCAATGGGATATTGGTAAATTTTCCTTCGCCTATATACGAGATGTAATGCCCTTCAGGTGCTCCATCGGGTATACCCCAATGACGCCACAACATGGAGAGGTACTTCCCGAAGATGACAGGGTCGAAGTCTTCATACACCTTGAGTGAACCGTCTGGCAAATACACCATTTCGTTCTCAGAGCGTATTCCAGTCTGGGTCATTCCAAATATTGGTGGGTCCCCATCAAACTGCGAGAGCAGATATCCGAATGACGCACATCTGCGCTTCTCTTTATAGAGAATGTGACCGGCTAGATCTATGAATTGAACGGGGTGTAGCACAAGCTCCGAATGAATTTGAGGGGAAGTATCTTTGTGCATCTCTTGCATTCCCCCGTCGAATACAACGACAAACCCTCTGTTTTGAATACGGACCGCCAGGCCGGCGCCGTTAACGCTTGTTATGAGGTCAAAGTTCTCCTGTTCGTTGTATTTGGTGTTAAACGAGTACACTGTTCCTGGAGTTTCAGATTGCTCACCCAGAAACTCCAAGCGATGCCGGACCTTCTGCAGCGAGAAGTGCAATAGGTCGAATCCGTCAAGGATTGAGCGAGGCCAAATCGTGCCAGCGCTGGGATCACTTCTTTTACGAAGTAGTTCTTTTTCTTTGTAAAGAATGCCGAAAAAGACCTTCGCACACCACAAATAGACAAGCCACTCTGGGATATCATTCAGTTCTCGACTTGGGTCCAATGCAATATTCTGAAAATCGCTTTCAAGCCTTGAAAGATGAGTGCCGTTGCAGCTTCAACATGCAGGGATTTTCAATTGTCGATAGGGTAGCAGTGTTTGGTTTACGAGCGTCAGTTTCTTGTCCCAAAGATTCAAGCGGGACTGAAGCCAAGTGGGGAAGACATGCTCGGCAGTTCTATTCTCGCTGTGAAGATTCACGCCACATAGAAAGCAGTGGTCATTATCTGCTGGGTGCCAATCAGTCAAATTTTCAAATTCAATCATTTGTCCAACTACAATTAGTTATGGCCCGGGGTTCACTTGGACAGAGCGTAAAGTTTGACTCAAGTTTTGCTTTTCAAGGCAGCTTATAGGGCAGTGCTCTATTCTAAAATTTCTGATCAGTCGGCGTGTTGAGGGCTGAATTCGTACACCATTATCCTTAAACTACAGCAATTTAGGGTGTCTACAGATCTGTTAAGTTATTTGTTTTCAGTTCCCCAAGGAGGAAATTGCCGCAAAAACTCGTCAAAATTCCGTCAAAAAACCAAGGTAATACACGTAAGGCATTGATAAAAAACACAAAAGAACAGCCCTCCGAAGGCAGAGGCCAGAGGTTCGAATCCTCTCAGGTGCGCCATGATCATCCGATCAGTTTATCTATCCTGACGTCGCAATTCTGCATTTGTCGGTATTGCGCCCGTCGTCAGACCTTCCAGAAAAACAAAAAGCGCCCGTGGGCGCTCTGTGTTTTGGGGGGTGGGTTGTTATTAGCCGCCCCAGCTTCGGATTTCACCGCAATCCATGTGGACGAAATTCGAGCGGGAATATTTGCCAACACCACCGGCCCGGCAGGACATTGCGGCCTTGGCCATTTGCGAGACTGAACGGGACGATAGGCGCAGGTCAGCAGCCTGACCTTTCATGTGCAATGAGTTCTTGGCAACGCGACGCGACCGTGACCGCAACATCGCGTTTGTCTGCGGCGAGCGATAGCCCGACAGCAGCATATAAGGCTCGTCAACATTCAGGAGATTGTGAGAGGCAGCCATGATGTCGATGGTGCGCAGATCCATAGGTTTGACCTGATCGGTGCGCCAATCACGCATGAAGTGGTTCACTTCCTTGACGGCATCCTTGATGTATTTGCCGTCGACCCAGTAGATCATGTCGATCCGTTCACCGGTGCGACCCGAATACATGCGAATACGGCGAATGTCGCCACCGCCGCGGAGAAATCCTGCTGCATTGGAATAAGTCGGTGCCGCGACAACTGCCGTAGCTGCGAATGCGCCCAATAGGGCACGCCGGGTCAAGCCCGAAGTACTGCTCGTAGTCATTATAGTTTCGTCCCGTACTGTTCCTGCCTGCACACGATGTTACGCGCGCGTTCTTAATTTTTTCCCATCCCAGATGCCGAATTTATGGCACAGACGCGAAAGACCGCCAAGAAGTCTTTCATACTCATCTATTCAAGGGGGAATTTTCGGCAGTTTTTTGCGCAGATGATGCATTTCGGTATAGTCTTTAAGCAGATGGGTTATGCTGGTCCCTTGACGATGCAAACGCGCATCACGGCCAAAAAGAAGATTTGAAGTGATGCATTTGTGAATGGACAAGCGGTCTGACCCGCAATCATATTTGTTCGGCGTGAACTTAAAAAGCGTCCAAGTTATTGAATAATCAGGGTCATCCCATGCGAGCATTTTTACGTGCGCCATCTGGTTTCATATTCGCAGCCTGCATTGCGGCGTCTGCGGCGATGGCGAACACCGATTCCAAACCCGCGACCGCGTTTCAGATGTCCGTTGCCGAATTTCTGCCCTCAGGCTCTGGAATGTCCGATTTTTACCGCTCTAACGGGTTTTCTCCGGTTTGGGTTGGCAATTCGGCCGCACATCAGGCACGCAGGTCAGGTTTGATCCGCGCACTGTCCAGCGTTGACATGCACGGTTTGCCACAGGGCGCTTACGACGTGCAGGGTTTGCTGGCTCAGATGCAGGACGCGCAAACCCAGCGCGATCTAGGTGCGGTCGAAATGTCGCTGAGCCGTGCTTTCGTCGCCTACGCCAATGACATGTACTCGGGCGCCTTACGCCCATCCCAGATTGACGACGGGCTGGTGCGCAAGGTCGAACGCCGGACAGCCGCCCAGCATCTGCAGGGCTTGGTGGATCACGATGCCGCGTATTTTGATCTGCTTACCCCGCAAAACGCACAGTACCGCGCGCTGATGAAGCAGAAGATCGCGCTTGAAAACCTTATTCGACAAGGCGGCTGGGGGGCGGGCGTTCCCTCGGATAAGCTGGAATACGGTGACACGGGGCCGAATGTAATTAAACTGCGCAATCGTCTGATTTCCATGGGGTATTTGAAGTCCACGGCAAGCCCTGAATTCGACGATGCGTTGCTGGATGCTGTAAAGAGGTTTCAATCCGATCATGGCCTTGCTGCGGATGGGGTGGCCGGTCAAGGAACAATCTCAGAGTTGAACCGGACGGCATCTGACCGCCTGAAGTCCGTATATGTGGCGCTCGAGCGTGAACGCTGGTTGCCGAAAGAGCGGGGCGCGCGGCATATCCTTGTCAATCAGGCGGATTTTTCTGCCAAGATTGTTGATGATGGCTTGGTCTCATTCGAAACCCGGACGGTGATCGGTAAGAACACTCATGATCGGCGCAGCCCTGAATTTTCGGACGAAATGGAGCATATGGTTATCAACCCCAGTTGGTACGTGCCACGTTCGATTATCACCAAGGAATACCTGCCAAAGCTGCAGTCCAACCCTAATGCTGTTGGGCATATTCACATCACCGACCGCAGTGGTCGGCAAGTGAACCGGGGGGCCGTGGACTTTACCCAATTCAACGCTCGCAACTTTCCGTTTGCCATGCGACAGCCGCCGAGCCAAAGTAACGCTTTGGGGCTGGTAAAGTTCATGTTCCCAAATCAATACAATATCTATCTGCATGATACGCCTCAGAAATCTCTGTTCGCGCGTGAGGTTCGGGCGTTCTCGCACGGGTGTATTCGTCTGGCTCAACCGTTCGAGTTTGCCTATGCGCTTCTGGCCAAACAGGAAGAAGACCCCAAGGCGTTCTTCCATCGCATTCTTGCCACCGGAAAAGAGACCACGGTGCCGTTGGAGCAACACGTGCCGGTTCATCTGATCTATCGAACGGCCTATATCGGCCCGAAGGGTGAGGTGCAGTATCGGCGTGATGTCTACGACCGCGACCGGAAAATCTGGGAGGCGCTCCAGAAAGCAGGGGTAGCCCTGCCGGACGTTCAGGGGTAATCACCGGGTTAAGTCCTAGTTCCGGGAAGCCCGACATGCAGTACACAATTCTACAAATCGCCGAAGCCCTGGGTGCTGAATACCAGGGCGAAGGTGATCTTGCCATTGAGCGCGCAGCAGAACCCGGTGATGCGGGGCCTTTGGATTTGGCAATGGCCATGTCGCCAAAATATGCCGACGCTCTTGGTGCGGGGAACGCGCAGGCGGCGGTTCTGTGGGCAGGGGCCGATTGGCGGGCATTGGGCCTGAAGGCTGCTATTTTTGTTGCTCGTCCCAGAATGGCCATGGCCGGGATCACTTCGATGCTTGATCCGGGGCAGGGTGTTGCGCCTGGCATTCACCCCTCGGCGGTGGTTGACCCAACGGCAGACTTGGCCGACGGCGTTTCGATTGGTCCATTGGCGGTGATTGGCGCGCGCGCAAAGATCGGCAAAGGGGCCGTGATTGGCGCGCATTGTGTGATCGGAATGGATGCCGTCTTGGGTGAGAACGCGTTGCTGCGCGAGATGGTCAGCATCGGCGCCCGAGCCCAAATCGGCCATCGTTTCATTGCGCAACCGGGTGCCCGGATTGGTGGCGACGGGTTTAGCTTTGTTACGCCCGAGGTGTCAGGCGTAGAAAACGTGCGTAAAACGTTGGGTGACCAGGGCGATGCGCGGGCGCAAAGTTGGTTGCGTATCCACTCGCTTGGCGCGGTTGAAATCGGGGACGATGTCGAAGTCGGCGCAAATTGCACGGTCGATAACGGCACAATCCGAAACACGTATATCGGTGATGGCTCAAAATTGGATAATCTAGTGCATGTCGGCCACAACACGCGTGTTGGTAAAGATTGCCTACTGTGCGGACAAACAGGCGTCTCAGGTTCGGTCGAGATCGGCAATAACGTGGTTCTTGGCGGTCAAACCGGTGTGGCCGATAACATTTTTATCGGCGACGGTGTGATCGCAGGTGGGGGTACGAAAATCCTTTCCAATGTGCCGGCCGGGCGTGTGATTATGGGGTATCCGGGCGTAAAGATGGAAACGCATACGGACATGTACAAAGCCCAGCGCCGCCTTCCACGCATGGCGCGTGACGTAGAGGCGCTCAAAAAGGCTGTTTTCAAACAGGCTCCGAACGATTAAATCACCCTCAACGGGACAATCAGAGGTTCGACATGAGCATCACCGAACGCGTCATCGCCATCATCGCCGAACAGGCCGTGTTGGAACCTTCGGATGTGACGCCCGAAAGTACGCTCGAGGATCTTGGAATCGACAGCCTTGGTCTGGTGGAAAGCATTTTCGCCATCGAGGAAGAGTTCGATATCACCGTTCCATTCAATGCCAACGAACCCACGGCAAGTGATTTCGACATCTCGAACGTGGCAGCGATCATTTCCGGCATCGAAAAACTTGTGTCGGAAAAGGTCTGACACAAGATCATGAAACGCGTTGTCATTACCGGGGCCGGGACGATCAATTCGCTGGGCCACTCCGTTCCCGCCACACTTGAAGCAATGCGTGAGGGCCGCTGTGGGATTTCCGAACTGGAGTTCCGCGACGTTGAGAGGTTGGCCATCAAAATCGGTGGTCAGGTCCGGGGGTTCGAGGCCGAGGGCCGGTTTAACCGACAGCAAATGACCCTGTACGATCGGTTCACGCAGTTCACGCTGACGGCTGCTAAGGAAGCAATCGAACAATCCGGTATCGAGTTTCACGGTGATCTGGCCGCGCGGTCCGGTGTTGTGCTGGGCACGGCCGGAGGGGGCGTTTCGACGTGGGACGACAATTATCGCTCTGTCTATGAGGATGGAAAGAACCGGGTTCACCCGTTCGTCGTGCCCAAATTGATGAATAATGCTGCTGCCAGCCATGTGTCGATGGAACATAACCTCAAGGGGCCAAGCTTTACTGTTTCGACGGCCTGTGCGTCCTCGAACCACGCTATGGCGCTAGCATTTCAGATGGTGCGCAGCGGCGCTGCGCCAACGATGCTGACCGGTGGTTCGGAATCCATGCTCTGCTTTGGCGGCGTCAAAGCGTGGGAGGGACTGCGCGTCATGTCCAAGGACGCCTGCCGCCCGTTCAGCGCGAACCGGAATGGAATGGTTCAGGGTGAAGGCGCTGGAGTTTTTGTGTTCGAGGAATATGAACACGCGCGCGCCCGTGGTGCGGACATATTGTGCGAGGTCGTCGGCTTCGCTATGTCATCCGATGCATCGGATATCGTAATGCCCAGCAAGCAGGGCGCGGCGCGGGCCATGTCTGGTGCGTTGTCCGATGCGGGTCTGAACGCAGATCAGGTTGGTTATATCAATGCGCACGGCACGGGGACGGCAGCCAACGACAAAACCGAATGTGCTGCCGTTGCTGATGTCTTTGGGCCGCATGCGGACGAGTTGATGATCTCGTCCACCAAGTCGATGCACGGTCACTTGATTGGAGGAACCGGAGCTGTTGAGTTGCTGGCCTGCATAATGGCTTTGCGCGACGGGTTGATCGCGCCAACCATAGGCTATGAAGAACCTGATCCCGAGTGCGCCTTGGACGTGGTGCCAAATGACGCGCGTGATGCCAAAGTGGATGTGGCGCTGAGCAATGCGTTTGCCTTTGGCGGCCTGAATGCGGTTTTGGCGCTGAAACGTGTCTAAGCACGTCGGGCGGAAAAGAAAGGCGACTATTTCTTCAGCCGCCTTTGTCTGCCGTTCTTAGTTTTGCTGTGCCGTCAGGCTGTCAAACCCCGACGTGAATCCCGCAAGCGACATGTCCATTGACAGAACCTGATCCGGAAAACGGGCCGGAACCAGCGACAGAACCGCTTTGCTGCCTGCTTTCATTGCGTCGACATCGCCTTGGCTCAACCCAAGTTGGGCAACGCAGCCGACAGGAACACAGTGGTGGTAATTGTAGAGTTTGCGCGGTGCTCCGTCGATTGACAGGGCAAGCTGCGCCTGAAGCAGGGTTTCAAGGGGAACGATCACACTGGCCCATGCAGCGGCAGCTCCACCAGCGGGCAATTTACCAATGGTGACTTCGGCAATAGGTTCACCCTGCTGACCGTTCAGGATCTGGACCAAGGCGCAGGGGTCATTGCCCTCTTCGGCCTTGATGCAGGAAACCTCCCAGTCGCCTGACTTTTCCTTGATGAACTGTTCGCCGACGCGCGGCCCGGGCTGACCCAGATCAAGACCGCTGTCTGCCTGCGCCGGTTGGGATTCACCGGATTGAGTTTCCTGAGCAGCAACCGCGCCTGATAGAAGCACGGCGCCAACAATGTTTAGTGAGAGAAGTTTCTTGAACATGAACGCCTCGGCAGATTGGTTAAGCTTTTTGCCCGGTCTAACATCCTTGTGGCAGGGTGTCAGGCACTAAGCTTTCAAAATGCAGGGAAGTGATCGGAATCTTGCCGGTTTGCCGCGATTTTCGGGGCTTTTTCCAACGAAGAAGGGAGCCGGTGGAGCGGCTCCCTTCAACTGAATTTTCTCCCCGTCGGACTGGCCGACTTAGTTATGCGCAGACGTTACGAGAGGGGAGCGCATCGGTCAACTGCAAACCTGAAAATTTAATGACATAGGCCGCAATCTTAAAAAAAAGCCGCGCCCGAAAGCGCGGCCAGTCGACAGGGAGGAAGATCGTTGCCTCGCACCTCTCACTGCGGAGACAACGAATAGACTATCGCAGTTAAATATTAAATTTGTATGCTGCCGTCAGATCGGTGGATATTGGGACCATAATCATATGGAAAATGGTATTTTTTTGGGTGGCGCGGGTGACGAGTATGGCCAGCCTCAATCATTGACGTTGAAATATGCCAATCGGCATGGATTGATCGCTGGTGCGACTGGAACCGGAAAAACGGTGACATTGCAAATTCTTGCCGAGGGATTTTCGCAGGCAGGTGTTCCGGTGTTTTTGTCCGATGTTAAGGGTGATCTGTCCGGGTTGGCCAAGGCGGGTAGTGAAGCGCATAAACTGCACAAGTCTTTTCACGAACGCGCCGAAAGAATTGGCTTCACAGATTATTCTTATGCGGCGTGCCCTGTCGCCTTTTGGGATCTGTTTGGCAAACAAGGGCACCCCGTCCGTACAACCGTAACTGAGATGGGACCGCTTCTTCTGTCTCGTCTAATGGATCTGAGCGAGGCACAGGAAGGTATTTTGAACATCGCCTTTCGTGTGGCGGACGAAGAAGGGTTGCCGCTGCTGGACCTTAAGGATTTGCAATCGCTGCTGGTGTGGATCGGTGAAAATCGAACCCAGTTGTCCTTACGCTTTGGCAATGTCTCGACGGCTTCGATAGGGGCCATTCAGCGACGCCTCTTGGTTCTTGAAAACCAAGGTGGCACTAACCTGTTCGGCGAGCCTGCTTTGGAACTTGCGGATTTGATGCGCGTTGACGAAAACGGGCAGGGCGTCGTGAATATCCTTGTCTCGGACAAGCTGATGGGTGCGCCGCGTCTTTATGCGACGTTCCTTTTGTGGCTGCTTAGTGAATTGTTCGAAGAACTGCCCGAAGTCGGCGATCCGGATAAGCCAAAGCTGGTGTTTTTCTTTGATGAGGCGCACCTGCTTTTTGAAGACGCCCCAAAAGTTTTGGTGGACAAGGTCGAACAGGTTGCGCGCCTGATCCGTTCGAAGGGGGTTGGTGTTTATTTCATTTCTCAGAACCCCGCAGATATCCCAGAAGATATTCTGGGTCAGCTCGGAAACCGTATTCAGCATGCACTGCGCGCTTTTACGGCGCGGGACAGAAAGAACCTGCGCCTTGCAGCCGAGACATATCGCGAGAACCCGGATTTTGATACCGAGGCCGCAATCCGTGAAGTCGGGGTTGGCGAAGCCGTTACTTCGATGCTTCAGAAAAAGGGCGTGCCCGGTATTGTCGAACGTACTTTGATCAGACCGCCGGGCTCGCAGCTTGGCCCGGTGACTGCGGCCGAGCGTCAGGCCGTGATGGATACGTCCCCGATGAAAGCAAAATATGATGCGCTGCAAGACCGAGAGTCCGCCTTCGAGATTTTGAAATCCCGTGCTTCGGCCGCCGCCGCAGCCGCTGCTGAGGCCGAAGAACACGAAGAAACTCAATCCGTGGCCGAACGTGAATTTTCGACAGCGCGACGCTATTCCGGCAGCAGGGTGGGGCGGTCCTCGTCCCGCGTAACCCGCAAAAGGGATACGTTTACGTCGGCGATGAGCGAGGCGGTCATCAAAGAGCTGAAAGGCACCACCGGACGCCGCATTGTTCGCGGTATCCTTGGTGGATTGTTTAAAAACAATTAGGGGCTGCGCGCCGGACCAATTTGGTTCAGCGCGCAGCCAGCCGGATCACTTCAGGCGGCGCTGGCCTTCCTGCTTACAGTAGGCGTCCGCCTCTGGCACCGACATCTTGTCAGCCGGGAAGTCAGTGGCGCGATCCCAGATTACCCGGTCCAGGCGATAAAGCTGGCAGGTGACTTCGCCCTTGGGGGTTTGAACTTTCACCGGTGCGCTTTCGACGTCTTCGGGTGACGGAATACATCCCGACAAACCTGCGACAAGCGGTAGAAAAAGAACTGTTTTGGTGATCAAGGTTTTCATGTGAACTCTTTTCATACTCATCAGGCCGTCCGCGTTATCCAGGGTGAGAGGAACACCGGCCTGAAGCACTGCGGTCACCTATCGTGTAAACAAGCGATACGCTGAAATCAACAAACCGCGCCAAACACTTGGCGCGGTTTGAAACTTAACCTTGGGTCAGTCTATTTTTCGGGTATCAATCCTCGTGGGCTGAACCTGAGCACGATGAGAAGGATCAGACCCATAGTGAACAGCCGCATATGAGCGGCACTTTCAATCAGGTGTGCCTTAAGCGCGCTGCCGTCCGGCATTCCTGCCGTAATCAGGTTCATCATCCACAAGCCAATCGGCTCGACCTGGACCCACAGGAACCAGATCAGGAAAGCCCCCAGAACTGCGCCGAAATTGTTGCCGGACCCGCCGACAATTACCATGACCCAAACAAGGAATGTAAACCGCAGCGGATTGTAGGTGCCGGGCGTCAACTGGCCGTCAAGCGTGGTCATCATCGCGCCAGCAATGCCGCAGATCGCCGACCCCAAAACGAAGATTTGCAAGTGGCGGCGGGTGACGTCCTTGCCCATTGCTTCGGCCGCGACTTCGTTGTCGCGAATGGCGCGCATCATCCGACCCCATGGGCTTTTTAGCGCCATTTGCGCCATCCATAGCAGCGCCAGCAGGACGATTGTGAACAGCAACGAATAGCCCAGCTTGACCGAAAGGGTCGAGGCCGTGACGGGATCAAGCCCCAGCCATTCGGCGCGGGCGATAAAGCCGGGATCGGCCTGCAACTCGACCTCATAACCCACCACTGGGGCGGGGCGCGGGATGCCGTAGACATTCTTGACGCCACGAGCCAGCCAGTCTTCGTTCTTCATGACGGCGATGATGATCTCGGCGATACCCAGCGTCGCAATCGCCAGATAGTCTGACCGCAGGCCCAGCGCAGTTTTCCCGATCAACCAGGCCGCGCCCGCTGCCAGCAAGCCGCCCGCAGGCCATGCCAACAGAACCGGCAGGTTCAAACCGCCGATATTGCCTGCGACTGCGGGATCAATCGCCTCGACCGCGGCGATGCTGGGATCGAACACCGCGCGATAGATAAAGAACCCGGCGATGAGAATACCGATGATAGACAGGGTTTGCATCCGTCCCTTTGGCATTCGCGTGGCGACAAGCACGGCTGCGA
The DNA here is from genome assembly GCF_056780525.1 of Ruegeria sp. S263. Lineage (NCBI taxonomy): Bacteria > Pseudomonadati > Pseudomonadota > Alphaproteobacteria > Rhodobacterales > Roseobacteraceae > Ruegeria > Ruegeria sp. S263. The sequence goes on from NZ_CM165558.1 coordinate 2,006,357, forward strand.
CCACTGTCGCGGCACCCAAAAGCAGGGCTAGCAGAATACCGTACCCCCCGGCCGACCAAGCGCCCGGCGTGGGCGGGGTTGAGATCAGTACCACAGCCAATCCGCCCAGCGCGACAAATCCCATGACGCCTACATTGAACAGGCCCGCAAAGCCCCATTGCAGGTTCACCCCGATCGCCATGATCGCCGAGATCAGCCCCATGTTCAGGATCAAAATGGCCGAGTTCCAGCTTTGCGTGAATCCTGTCAGCAGGATCAGAGAGCCGACCGCAATGAAAAGCAGCGTGTTTTTGACGGACTCGGTCATACCGCTTTCCCCTTGAACAGGCCCGTGGGCTTAAACAGAAGCACGATCAGCAGGATCACGAAACTGACGGCGAATTTGTAATCGGTGGATAGGAACTGGACGAGGCCCGAGGGCTCTAGACCTTCGGGTGCTAGATAGGTCAGCACCTTTTTCCACGCATAGGTGATGGTGACTTCGGAAAACGCGATGATGAACCCGCCCGCGATGGCACCAATCGGGTTGCCAAGACCGCCGACAATGGCCGAGGCGAAGATCGGCAGCAGAAGCTGGAAATAGACGAAGGGTTTGAAGCTTTTGTCGAGACCATAGAGCACACCCGCCGTAGTCGCCAGCGCCGCGACAATGATCCATGTGATCATCACCACGCGTTCTGGGTTGATGCCGGACAGCAGCGCCAAATCCTCGTTATCGGAATAGGCGCGCATCGACTTGCCGGTGCGTGTCTTGTTCAAGAACCAGAACAACAGCACCACGGCGACAACCGCAACAACCACGGTAATGCCCTGAGAGGTCTTGATCGCCAGCCCTTCACGTAGCCCGGTCATCGCTTTGAAGTCACGAGCCGAGACGATGAACCGCGCGCCGTCCGAGAAGCGTTGATCATCAGGACCGATGATGAATCGCACGATCCCGTTCATGATGAACATCACGCCCATCGACACGATTACCAGAATGACCGGCTTGGCCTTTTGTTCGCGGTAGAACCTGTAAACCAGTCGGTCGGTGACCAGAACCAGAACGATACAGCCCAGTATGGCAAAGGGCAGGGCAAGCAGAGCGGTCGGCAGCGGTCCGAAACTGACGCCTGCCGCTTGCAGACCCCAAGTTACCAACACAGCAATCATCGCGCCAAAGGCCATTGTGTCGCCATGAGCAAAATTCGAGAACCGCAGGATGCCATAGATCAGTGTCACCCCCAGCGCCCCCAGCGCCAACTGGCTGCCATAGGCGATTGCGGGAACAAGAACGAAGTTGGAGAGCGCCACAAGGGCGTTGAGGAAGTCCATTAGTACAGCCCATCTCCAATAGTGGTACAAGTAAATTTCGTGATCCGATTAGACATGACAACAAGGTCTCTACTGCGAACTAGTGGGATAAAGTTCAGGCCAAATCCATCGGCGATTTCATTGTTTGGTATCACGACGGTCGAAAAATCAGGTCTTGGGTTCTCGTTAAGGTAACTTGTTGCATTGATCGGGTCTTCGAAAAGCCCGAGTTTTCGACGCTCGCTTGCATTGCCTATCAGAAAGTATGCTTCTCCTTCACGGATCAGAGTAAGAGAGTAAAGTGGCACTGTTACGCCCACACAAACTTCGTCCTCACACGCGGAATAAATAGTGCAGTTTGCGCGATATCCTGTTTGATCCAAGGCAGCAAAAAGGGTGGAAGATTGGAGAAGCCACGCAATTAGCAGCGTGAATGAAAATCGCATCCTCACCCCCCCAAGAAGCTCTTGCGCACTTCGGGATCGGCCAGCAGTTCCTTGCCCGTGCCGGTATAGGCGTTCCGCCCCTGAACCAGCACATATCCCTTGTCCGCGATCTCCAGCGCCTGACGGGCGTTCTGTTCGACCATCAGGATCGGCAGCCCGGTGCGCGAAACTTCGATGATCCGGTCGAACAGCTCATCCATCACGATGGGCGAGACCCCGGCGGTGGGTTCGTCCAGCATCAGCACCTTGGGCTGAGTCATCAGCGCGCGGCCCACGGCGACCTGTTGGCGTTGGCCGCCCGATAGCTCTCCGGCTGCCTGATTGCGTTTATCGCGTAAGATGGGGAAAAGGTCATAGACCTGCTCCATCGTTCCCGAAATATCGTCGCGGCGGATGAAAGCGCCCATCTCGAGGTTCTCCTCCACCGTCATTGAGGTGAAGATGTTCGACGTCTGCGGAACAAAGCCCATGCCCTTGATCACACGGTCCTGCGGCGACAGTTTGGTGATGTCTTCGCCATCCAGTCGAACGGCTCCGGCGCGGACGTCTAGCATGCCGAATACAGCCTTCATCGCGGTCGATTTGCCCGCGCCATTAGGGCCGACGATCACCGCAATCTCGCCTTTGTCGACGGCGATGGTGCAGTCGTGCAGGATATCCGGCCCTTTGCCGTAACCGCCCGTCATCGTGTCGCCGATCAGGAAGGGGCCGCCCTCGACCTTATGCGTTTCACCGCTTTTGCGATGGGCGGGGGTCATGGTGCCGACACCATGCGTATTGGTAATCGAGGCGTCCTTGTTGCCCTTGTCGTCGTGATAAGGATTGTCGCTCACGCCCCGGCCTCCAGCTTGTCTTTGTTCTTCAGGCCGGTGCCTAGATAGGCTTCGATCACGTGCTCATTTGCTTTGATCTCATCCAAGGTACCTTCGGCCAGCACCTTGCCCTCGGCCATACAGATGACCGGGTCGCAGATTTTGCCGATGAAATCCATGTCATGCTCAATAACCACGAAGGTATAGCCGCGTTCCTTGTTCAGGCGCAGGATCGTGTCGGCGATGGTCATCAGCAGGGTACGGTTCACGCCTGCACCAACCTCGTCCAGAAAGACGATCTTGGCGTCGACCATCATGGTGCGACCCAGTTCCAGCAGTTTTTTCTGCCCGCCCGAGACCTGACCGGCCTTGTGATCGGCCAGATGTTCGATGGTCAGGAACTCAAGCACCTCATCGGCCTTGGCGCGCAGCGCGCGTTCCTCGTCAGCGATGCGTTTGCGCCCAAACCATGTGTTCCAAAGCGATTCACCCGATTGCGCGCCGGGCACCATCATCAGGTTTTCACGGCACGACATCGAGGAAAACTCATGCGCGATCTGGAACGTGCGCAGCAGGCCTTTGTGGAACAGCTCATGCGGGGGCAGGCCGGTGATGTCCTCACCGTCCATATGAACCTTGCCGCTGGTCGGCGGCAGAACGCCCGCGATCACGTTGAACAGAGTGGTTTTTCCGGCCCCGTTCGGCCCAATCAGACCGGTGATCGAGCCCTTTTGGATTTCCAGCGATGCCCCGTCCACCGCATGAAACCCGCCGAAATGCTTGTGCACGTCTTCGACGACGATCATCTTTTCCCCTAGCCGCCGTTTTCGGCGTTGTTGTCCCATCCCCGTTTGCCGGGGTGCGGCCTTTTTTCATTGAAACAGCCCGGACACAAGGCCCGGGCTGCTTGTTTTTATGACTATTTAAGTCCGATCAACGGAAGTTGACGGTCTTGTTTTCGCCGTCGGTGACTTCGATCTCACGATACGAACCGGCGCTTTCACCGGGGCCGATCAGTTCAACGCCCGACGCGCCGACATAGTCGATGTCCTGACCTGCGGCCAGCATTTCCAGACCCTTGGCCAGTTCACCGGGATAGATCTTTTCACCCGGAGCGTTGGCGACGTCCATAATCTTGGCGCCATAGTCCGCAGGGTTGGTGGACCCGGCGGCCTGCATTGCCAGCATGAACAGCGCTGCGGCGTCATAGCTTTCGGGCGAATAGGGCGAAGAGCCGTCGAAACCCGCAGCTTCGGCCATGGCAAAGTACTTTTCAGCACCTTCACCGCCCGAACCGGCGATCTGACCGAACGAGCCGTTCAGGTCGGGGCCGACGTTATTGGGCAACGAGTCACCGATCATGCCACCGGGCAGACCGAATGTGTCAAACGCACCGCTGTCCAGCGCCGACTGGATGATGCCCAGACCGCCCTGATCCAGATAGCCCGCGACCACCAGTATGTCGCCACCGGCCGAGGCCAGCGCGCCCACTTCGGCCGAGTAGTCGGCCTTGCCGTCTTCGTGCGCGGCCACGATAGTGACTTCGCCACCCGAAGCCTCGAACGACGACTGGATCGCGTCCGCCAGACCTTTACCATAGTCGTTGTTGGTGTAGGTCAGAGCGATCGAGCTGATTCCGCGATCGTTCAGGATGTCGGCCATTACCTGACCTTCGCGCGCATCCGACGGGGCGGTGCGGAAGAACAGGCCATTGTCTTCCATGGTCGACAGGCCGGGCGAGGTTGCCGACGGTGAGATCATGACCATGCCGTTCGGAATCGCGACGTTCTGCAGGATCGCTCCGGTCACGCCCGAGCAGTCGCCGCCGATGATGCCAGCGACACCGTCTGCAATCATGCGCTCGCCGTTCGAGGTGGCCAAACCGTTGTCGATGCAGCCGGTGTCAGCCCGGGATGCCGAAACAGACGAACCGTCCAGCAGTTTTCCGGATTCGGTGACTTCGGCCATTGCCAGTTCCGCACCCGAGCCCATGGCAGGCGCCAGCGATTTAATCGGACCGGTAAAGCCGAACAGAACGCCCAGTGTGACATCTTCGGCCATTGCGGTGCCGGACAGCAGAGCGGTTGCTGCAGTTGCTGTAAGCAGCTTTTTCATATGGTTACTCCCTATTGTGAACGTATTCGTTCTGGGCATGACCCTAGGCAAGCTGTTCGGAAAAGAAAAGTCCTAACGCAAACGTGTTTTTGCGGCCCATAATCCTATTTGTTTTGTTGCGGTTGTCGCAGTGCCCCTAAAGTGGAGATCCCCATGCTCAGAGCGTTCGCGGTTTCACTCCTGTTGTTCGGTCCAATGGTGGCCGACGCCGATGAACTAAGAACATCAGCCGGTCCGGTGCAGGTGAGCGCACTTGTCGATGGGCTGGATACTCCGTGGGCGGTTGGGATACTGCCAGACGGCACGTTTCTGGTGACCGAGCGTGACGGACAGCTATTATATGTCACTGACGGGGACGCGCGCCGGGTGCGCGGTGCACCGGATGTGGTGGCCAAAGGGCAGGGTGGGTTGCTGGACGTGACCATCGCACGCGATTTTGCCCAAAGTCGTGAAATTTTTCTTACTTTTTCAAAAAGTCAGAAGGGTGGTGCAGGAACTGCCGTGGCGGTCGCACGCCTGTCAGAGAACGGAAAACGCCTTACAAATCTAAGGGTGATCTTCGAAGCCATGCCGGGGGGATCTGGTGGTCGGCATTTTGGGTCTCGGGTCGTAGAAGCCGATGACGGAACCTTGTTTGTCACAATCGGTGATCGCGGTGACCGGCCTCAAGCTCAGGACAGGTCGAACCATATCGGCTCGGTAATCCGGATAAACCGGGATGGTTCGGTCCCGTCTGACAACCCGTTTGTCGGTCAACCCGATTTAAGGCCCGAGATTTGGTCTTATGGGCATAGAAACCCGCAGGGCGCGGGTCTTGATGCACAAGGGCGACTGTGGACGTCGGAACATGGTGCGCGGGGCGGGGATGAGGTGAATCTTGTTCTGCCAGGTCAGAACTTCGGTTGGCCGGTTATTTCCTACGGTAAGCATTATTCAGGCAAGTCAATCGGCGAAGGCACCGCGAAGTCCGGGATGCAGCAACCGAAATTCTACTGGGACCCATCCATCGCACCTTCGGGATTGATGGTGTATTCCGGAAAACTCTGGCCCGAGTGGAAGGGCGACATCTTCGTGGGGTCGCTCAAGTTCAACTACATCGCCCGGCTTGAGGGGTCACCCCTAAAGGAAGTCGAGCAAATCAAAGGAGCCGAGACCGAGCGCGTCCGGGACATTGTCGAAGCGCCTGACGGGTCCATCTGGTTTATTTCCGTAGGAGAAGGCGCGGTTTTTCGGATGTCGCCCGGAGGTTAAACCGAAAGGCGACCACTTTGTGCACCGCGCTCCCGGTATGGTGTCGTATTATAGTGCGCGCGGTAGCATTTCGAGAAATGCGAGGGGCTGGCGAAGCCGCAGGCAAGCGCCACGTTAATGACACTCATATCTGTCTGCATCAGCAGGTTGCGTGCTTTGTGCAGCCTAAGCTCCATGTAGTACCGCTTGGGAGAACGGCTCAGGTAGCGACGGAACAGGCGTTCCAACTGGCGCGTGGACATGCCCACATCCTTGGCAAGGATCGAAGGTGAGATCGGTTCCTCGATGTTTTTTTCCATCATCAGGATGACCTGGCTCAACTTGGGATGGCGCACGCCGATGCGGGTAGGGGTGGACAGGCGCTGCGTGTCCTGATCGGTGCGGATCGAGGAATAGATCATCTGGTCGGCGACCGCGTTGGCAAGATCTTCGCCGTAATCATCAGCGATGATCTTCAGCATCAGGTCGATGGATGAGGTCCCGCCCGCAGTTGTCATCCGGTTGCCATCAATTTGGAAAACAGACTTTGTTAGCTCGACCTCATCGAATTCCTCGATAAAGCTGTCCGAGTTTTCCCAGTGGATCGTCGCACGTTTGCCGTCCAGAAGTCCGGCCTTGGCCAGAGTATAGGCCGCTGTGCAAAGCCCGCCGATTTTCAGACCACGCCGTGCCTCGCGCCGAACCCAATTCAGAACTTTCTTGGTGGTCGCCGCCTGAACGTCTACACCGCCGCATATGATCACAACGTCGTCGCGCTGCAATTCGTTCAGATCGGTGTCCAGCTTGAACTCGGTCCCGGCCGAGCATTTGACGGTATCACCGCCTTCGCCTGCAAAAGTCCACGAATACAGCTCTTTGTCGGCCATGCGATTGGCAATACGCAGGCTGTCCAGCGCCGAAGCAAAGGACAGCAGCGAAAATTTGTCCAGCAAGACAAATACGAAATTCTTAGGGTTGGCCGCAGTGTCTTCCACCGTGACAACTTGGCGTTGCTCTTGCATGGCGAGGTGTCCTTGATTCGGCGCCTAATGACGTTGCGTCGGCGACAGATTTGACAGCAACCATGATCAAAGCTTGTTTCCCGCGTCAAGAGGCGCAAATCGTATATGGTCACTCTTCAATGCATTTTGTATAGAGACGACCTGAATACTTCAGCGGAGATCAAAGCTATGACCGAGTGGCAAAAATCGAACTGGCGCAACAAGCCCCGGGTTCAGATGCCAGATTATACCGACGCGGACGCGCTGTCTAAGGTCGAGGCCCAGCTTTCGCAGTATCCCCCGCTGGTTTTTGCCGGGGAAGCGCGCCGCCTGAAACAGCTTTTGGGTGCCGCCGGACGTGGAGAGGCGTTCCTGCTGCAAGGTGGCGACTGTGCTGAAAGCTTTGAACAATTCAGCGCCGACGCAATCCGTGATACCTTCAAGGTGATGCTGCAAATGGCGATGGTGCTGACGTATGGCGCCAAAGTTCCCGTGGTCAAAGTTGGCCGGATGGCGGGACAGTTTGCCAAGCCACGCAGCGCCCCGACCGAGGTTGTCGATGGTGTGGAACTGCCAAGTTATCGTGGCGACATCATCAACGAACTGGCGTTCACGCCCGAAGCGCGTATTCCGAATCCCGGCAAGATGTTGCAGGCCTATACGCAGGCCGCGGCGACGCTTAACCTTTTGCGGGCCTTCTCGACCGGAGGCTTCGCGGATATGAGCATGGTGCATTCGTGGACTTTGGGCTTCACGGACGAACAGGACGTTCAGAAATACTCTGAGATTGCGGACCGGATTCAGGACACGATCGACTTTATGCACGCGGCTGGTATCACCGCCGACACCACGCATGAGTTCTCGACCGTCGAGTTCTATACCAGCCACGAAAGTCTGCTGCTGGAGTATGAAGAGGCGTTGACGCGTCTGGATTCGACCTCGGGCAACTGGCTGGCCGGGTCTGGCCATATGATCTGGATCGGCGACCGCACCCGTCAGCCCGACGGCGCGCATGTGGAATTCTGCCGCGGTGTATTGAACCCAATTGGTCTAAAATGCGGTCCGACCACGACGGCGGAAGACCTGAAGGTTCTGATGTCAAAGCTAAACCCCGAAAACGAAGAGGGTCGCCTGACCCTGATCGCGCGGTTCGGAGCGGGCAAAGCCGGTGAGCATCTGCCGCGTCTGGTCAAAGCCGTGAAGGAAGAGGGTGCTAATGTGACTTGGGTCTGCGATCCGATGCACGGCAATACCATCAAATCGGCAACGGGCTATAAAACGCGTCCGTTTGATTCAGTCCTGCGCGAAGTTCGCGACTTCTTTGGCGTACATCAGGCCGAGGGTACTATCCCCGGTGGTGTACATTTCGAGATGACCGGTCTGGATGTAACCGAATGCACGGGCGGCGTGCGCGCCGTGACGGAAGAGGATCTTTCAGACCGCTACCACACCGCCTGCGACCCTCGTTTGAACGCGTCGCAGTCCCTTGAACTGGCCTTTCTTGTGGCCGAGGAACTGACTAACCTGAGGCGCGATCGCAGCAAACGAGCGGCGAGCTAAATCATAGAAAAAGCGGGCAAAGGCCCGCTTTTTTGTTACTTAATCATCTCGCGATACAACCAGACGCAAATGGGATTTTGAGTGATCAAACTCCCTTTGTCCCTCGGCAAATCCTGCTGAGGTCGGTTCGATCTTCGTACGCGGTGATTGAACGGACGCCACTGTGCGAACCTTCTGACCAAGCACGCCGAACCGTCTGGGCGTGGCACCGATGGCGCCATTGCTGGCAAGTACGCCCAAGACGCGGCTTACGTCCCCTAAATCGCTTTTCAGTGGCAGCAGGATCATGCGCGCATCCAGATGGGCGCGCCCCGGTTTCCCAGCGCCTGCAAGTTCAAACTCGGCAATCGCAGGTCCTGCAAAAACCTGCTCCAATATCTCTGTAACCTGAGATCGTGCCGACGGTTCGAAAAAGGCGGTCAGAGGCATGCCCCGAACCTCCATCCCGGCAAGCCTGTTCAGATGACTGCCCGCAAGGCGAAACCTGGCCAGGCCGGGTGCTATGCGTTCGAGGATAAAGGTGTTTTCCAAAATGTTCTCAAGTCCGCGCGGATCAATCTGCGATCGCATTGGAATCTCGCCACCCGATAGCAGCGCGCTCCAATAAGCCTCAGCCTGGCGAATGGGCGAAAATATGCGGCCACTGTCAAAGCGATCCATCGCGATGATCTTTCCAAAGTTAGACCCGGACCCGTTTCCGAAAAAGGTTGTCATTTCATAGCCCTAACGCCAAGTGGCCATCATTTTCCTAAAATGCCAGATATCGGGGGCATCTTTCGAATGACCAGTTCTGACAGGGGCCAAACTGACATGGTTGGTGCCACTCTTGGAGGAATTCTTTAATGAATGGTTAACTTAGCTGTCTTCAGGCGAAACCCAGCAAACTCTTGCCCTGCGTGCTGTGATGGCATTAGGTGCGGTCAAGTATTCTGAGACGAGCAGCGACGAAAGGGCGGGCATGATCAGATCCATGACTGGATTTGCCTCTGGCAAGGGGGCGTTTGGGCCGCATAGCTGGACGTGGGAGTTGCGCAGCGTCAATGGCAAGGGGCTAGACATGCGCGTGCGTGCTCCGGACTGGTTGACGGGGTTAGAGGTCGCATTACGTGGGCAATTGTCCAAGGCCCTGAGCCGGGGAAGCGTCACGCTGTCCCTGCGGCTTAACCGTGATGAATCTGCGCCGGACCTTGTTTTGAACGAAGTCGCAATGGGGGCTGCGCTGGAGGCCCTGGCAAAAACGCAGCAAATGGCAGAAGCGCGGGATATCATGCTTGCCCCGTCGCGTGCTTCTGACCTTATCGCGTTAAAAGGTATGCTGGATGCAGGCAGCGACGTAGACGATCCTGCGCCATTGGTCGGACATCTAATCGCTGAGTTCCCGGGGCTTTTGACCGAATTTATCGCGATGCGCGAGACCGAAGGTCAGTCGCTTTCGCAAATATTGAACGGTCAACTGGAAACGGTGGCGGAATTGACAGAACAGGCTGCAATTCTGGCGGAGCAGCGAAAGGACAAGGTCGCAGAAACGCTACGCGAGAACCTGTCGCGCGTCATGGATAACGCGCAGGGTGCCGACCCGGACCGTGTTGCGCAGGAACTTGCACTGATCGCGGTCAAGGCCGATATCACCGAAGAAATTGATCGCCTGAAAGCGCATGTCTTGGCTGCGCGGGACTTGCTTGAACAGGACGTTGCAGTTGGCCGAAAGCTTGACTTTCTGATGCAGGAGTTCAACCGGGAGGCCAATACCCTGTGTTCAAAGGCGCAAAGTGCCGATCTGACTTCGGTAGGGCTTGAGTTGAAAGCCGTTATAGATCAGATGCGCGAACAAGTTCAGAACGTGGAATAACGACAGGAGCGCCAAATGGCGGATCGACGCGGCCTACTTATCATTCTGTCCTCGCCCTCTGGTGCAGGAAAATCCACATTGGCCAAACGGTTGATGCAGTGGGATACCGATCTGGAGTTTTCGGTCTCGGCCACCACCCGCGCGCCGCGTCCGGGCGAAGAACACGGTCGCGAGTATTTCTTTCTGACGGAGGATGCGTTCAAACAGCAGGTCGCCGAAGGGCAGATGCTGGAACACGCGCATGTTTTCGGGAACTTCTACGGCTCACCAGCCGGGCCTGTCCGCGAGTCGATCAACAGCGGAAAGGACGTTTTGTTCGATGTGGATTGGCAGGGTGAAGTTCAGATCCGCAACTCGGACCTTGGCAAACACGCGCTTTCGATCTTTATCCTGCCGCCCTCGATCCCGGAACTGCGCCGTCGGTTGGAAAGCCGTGGCCAGGACAGTGACGACGTGATCACCAAACGGATGCTCAAGAGCTGGGACGAAATCAGCCATTGGGGGTATTACGATTACGTTCTGGTCAATGACGATCTGGATTCGACGGAAGAAAAGCTGAAGACCATCGTCAGCGCCGAACGTATGCGCCGTATTCAGCAACCCAGCCTTCAAAACCACGTTCGCGCACTACAAAATGAATTTGAGGGCCTGTCATGACAATCTACGCCTTGGGCGAGCATACGCCGCAAATTCACGATGACACATGGGTTGCACCGGACGCCAACCTGATCGGTAAAGTGGTGATGGAGCAGGGCGCCTCGGTCTGGTTTGGGTCCACCATCCGCGCCGACCATGAAGAGATCCGCATCGGCGAAGGCAGCAATGTTCAAGAAAACTGCGTCATGCATATTGATGCAGGTTTTCCCCTGACTATTGGCAAGAACTGCACCATCGGCCACAAGGTTATGCTGCATGGCTGTACGATTGGCGAGAACTCTCTGATTGGAATGGGGGCGATCGTCCTGAATGGGGCAAAGATTGGCAAGAATTGCCTGATCGGGGCAGGGGCTTTGATTACGGAAGGCAAAGAGATACCGGATAATTCACTTGTTATGGGATCACCGGGCAAGGTTGTGCGCACATTGGACGATGCAGCCGCGAAGGGTCTGACCCTAAGCGCCCTGCATTACCAGAGCAATATGCGCAGGTTCCGGGATACGATGACGGCGGTCTGATTACCTCCAAGAGGTTTTTTCCATGTCAAATGACCAGCTCACCGAATTTGTCGCGGCCGTTCCCATGCCGGCTTTGGTGGTCGATCAAACGGAACGCATTATCGCCGCCAACACGCACGCCAAAACCTTGCTTGGCGCGGGGATCGAGGGTCGGCACTTCGCAACGATCCTGAGGCAGCCTCAGGTCATCGAAGCCATGGAGCAGAGCCTGCGCACAAAAGGGCCGGCGAAAACGCGTCATCTGGCGAACGACGGGGCGCAGGACACAACCTTCGAAGTTCAGTGCCGGTATATGAACGGCGTCGGAGCGGTTTCCGGCGGCGCTGTGTTGGCCATCTTTCAGGATGTCACCCATCTGGAGCAGGCCGGTCAGATGCGTCGTGACTTCGTTGCCAATGTCAGTCACGAGCTGCGAACCCCTCTGACCGCCTTGATGGGGTTCATTGAAACCCTACGGGGACCTGCCCGTGACGATGCCGTCGCGCGCGAGCGGTTTCTTAAGATCATGACCGAGGAAGCCAACCGCATGAACAGGTTGGTGGGTGATTTGCTTTCATTGAACCGGGTTGAAAGCGAAGAACGCGTCCGCCCGAAAGAGCAACTGGAACTGACGGGAATGATGCAGTCGATTTTGAACTCGGTACGTCCTTTGGCCGAGGACGCCGGTGTCGAACTGACCCTTTCGGCGGATCAGGGGCCTGTTACGTTAACCGGTGACAGCGATCAGCTGCGTCAGGTTTTCACCAACCTGATCGAAAACGGAATCAAATACGGCGGCAGCGGTGGAGTGGTCAAGGTACGCATCACGTCCTCGGACCGGGATACGGCGATGCGTGGTCCTGCTGTAAGGGTACAGGTCATCGACAAGGGGCCGGGAATCGATGCGACACACTTGCCGCGTCTGACTGAGCGATTCTATCGCGCCGACAGTCATAGATCGCGTGAGCTGGGCGGAACGGGGCTGGGCTTGGCCATTGTGAAGCATATTGTAAATCGCCACCGTGGTCGCCTGCGCGTGGAAAGCGACCTTGGAAAAGGTTCTGTGTTTACAGTTATTTTGCCGCGATAACTCGGTTCAGATTCTGTCTATGGTCGTCCAATTTGTCAGTTTTTGGCCGATATTTCTTTCGTAACGTCACCTTCAAACAAAGCAAGGTGTCATAAAAGCGTTACAAACCTGTCACAAAAGGCTTACGCACGGCTCTTAGGGGTGCCGCAGGATCATCATGGGGGTGATCAAATTCTATCCTTTCAGGGAGACTGAAATGTCCTTTGTAAAACTGTCGGCTTCGGCTCTTGCCATCTCTGCAATCTCGGCCACTGCTGCCGCTGCTCGTGATCAGGTTCAGGTAGCTGGTTCTTCGACCGTCCTGCCTTATGCTTCGATTGTTGCTGAAGCCTTCGGTGAGAACTTTGACTTCCCGACACCGGTTGTTGAATCGGGCGGTTCGTCGGCTGGCCTCAAGCGCTTCTGCGAAGGTGTTGGCGAAAACACCATCGACGTTGCCAACGCATCGCGCGCTATCCGCGAGAAAGAAATCAAAGCCTGCGCCGAAAACGGTGTAACGGACATCATCGAAGTTCAGATCGGCTATGACGGCATCGTTTTCGCATCCGACATCAACGGCAACTCGTTCGAGTTCACGCCGGAAGACTGGTACAAAGCGCTGGCAGCCAAAATCGTCGTGGACGGTGAAGTTGTCGACAACCCCAACAAGACCTGGGCCGACGTGAACCCGGACTTCCCGGCGCAGCCGATCGCAACCTTCATTCCGGGCACCAAGCACGGCACCCGTGAAGTGTTCGAAGATAAGGTTATCTTGGCTGGCTGTGAGCACCTGGGCGATTTCGAAGTGTTCAAGGCAGCTGCCGGCGACGACAAGAAAGCAGCCGAGAAACAGTGCATCGCGATCCGCACCGACGGCGTGTCGGTCGACATCGACGGCGACTACACCGAAACTCTGGCCCGTATCGACAGCAACAAGGACGGCATCGGCGTCTTTGGTCTGGCCTTCTACGAGAACAATACCGACAAGCTGCAAGTTGCGACCATGTCGGGCGTTGTTCCCTCGACCGAGTCGATCGCATCAGGTGAGTATCCGGTTTCGCGTCCGCTGTTCTTCTACGTGAAAAAAGCCCATATCGGCGTGATCCCCGGTCTGAAAGAATATGCTGAGTTCTTCGTCGCGGACGAGATCGCAGGCCCCGACGGCCCGCTGGCAGAATACGGTCTGGTCTCGGATCCTGAACTGGCGAAAGTACAGGAAACAGTTGCGAACGAAACCGTTCTGGGCGGCGGTTCCTAATATATCTTGTGAACGGAACCGGGGCGTAATATTCGCGCCCCGGTTCTTTTTGACTCCTCCACTTGCGATACCATCGGAGTTCTCATGGCATTATCCTGGCTGCTGCTTATCCTGCTTGCGCTGGCAGTGATCGGTTTCTTCACGGGTCGCTCCCGTGCCTTGGCAAGCGCAGGAGGAGACGCGCGCGATTTGCATTCGCTGCCGTCCTATTATGGGTACAATGTCGGCCTGTCAGCGTTGGTTCCGGCACTTGGCGTTTTGATTGTATGGCTTCTTGCCCAGCCGATGATCGTGAACAGTACGGTTTCCAGCCTTATCCCCGAGCAGTCGATCCCAGAAGGTTCTGATCGCGGCCTCATAATGAGCGAAGTACGTCGTGTGGCCGTTGGGTTGGATGGGGCAGTCGCCGCAGGCGCAATGACCGAAGCGCAGGCCCAAGACGCGAATTCGGATATTGATCAACTGACGGCAACACTAAAGGACGCCGGGCAGGTACTGACACAGGAGATTTCTCAGCCGATCCTGATTGCGGCGCAAAAATACCGCAGTATGACGTCGACCGGATCGGTTGCCATGCAGGCCATTGTTCTGGCTGTCGCACTTTTGGGGGCAGCGTTCGCTTATATCCGCACGCATAAAGAATTCCGCGCCCGTAACGTGGTCGAGCAGGCGGTTCTGGCGCTACTGCTGCTGGCGGCCTCTATCGCGATCCTGACAACCGTGGGCATCGTTTTGTCGATGCTCTTTGAAACGCTGAACTTCTTCCAGCTTCATTCGTGGAAAGACTTCTTCTTTGGCAGTACTTGGGCCCCCAACTTCCGTGGCGGGTCAGAGCTGTCGATCCTTCCGCTGCTGTGGGGTACGCTCTATATCTCGTTGATTGCGTTGCTGGTCGCGGTACCGATTGGCCTGTTCGCGGCGATCTACCTGTCGGAATACGCCACGGGCGCGACGCGCGCTGTGGCGAAACCGCTGCTTGAAATCCTAGCCGGTATCCCGACCATCGTTTACGGTCTGTTTGCCCTTTTGACGGTCGGCCCCGCATTGGTGTCGATGTTCGGCGAAGGCGGTGCGCTGGGGGTTGGCTGGATGGCCAGCTCGAACGCGGTGCTGACTGCGGGGCTGGTAATGGGCATCATGCTGATCCCGTTCGTGTCCTCGCTGTCGGATGACATCATCAACGCGGTTCCGCAGTCGATGCGCGATGGGTCGTTGGGATTGGGTGCTACAAAGTCCGAAACCGTGCGTCAGGTGGTTCTGCCCGCCGCTTTGCCGGGTATCGTGGGTGCGATCCTGCTGGCCGCCAGCCGCGCCATTGGTGAGACAATGATCGTGGTTATGGCCGCCGGTGCAATCGCCAAGTTCTCGGGCAACCCGTTCGAGGCGATGACGACCATCACAACCCGGATCGTCAGTCAGTTGACCGGCGATACCGACTTTGCCAGCCCTGAGACGCTGGTGGCTTTTGCGCTGGGTCTGACCCTGTTCATCATCACGCTGGGGCTGAACATCTTCGCCCTTTATATCGTACGCAAATACCGGGAGCAGTACGAATGACCGATATTTCCCAAACGCCTGGCGCTGCTCCTGCTGCAAAGCCCAGGGGTGGCTCACTGTTCGAGAAAGACGCGCGCACCAAACGCCGTAATGCCGCCGAGGGTCGGTTCAAGCTGTACGGAATTGCCGCCATCGGGATCGGCCTGCTGATGCTGATCATTCTGGTCACGAATATCGTGACAGCAGGCACCGGCGCCTTCCAGCAGAGCTTTCTTGAGCTGAATGTCGAACTAAAGGCCGACAAGCTGGACAAGAAGGGCAACCGCAACATCGAAGATATCAAAAAGGTCTCGACCTTCGGTTACGCCCCGCTGATTGCCTCGGCGCTTGAGGCCGAAGTACAAAAACTTGGCATTCAGACGGATCTGAAACCCAAAGATATGGGTAAGATCCTGTCAAAATCGGCGCAGGCTCAGTTGCGGAACTACGTGATCGCCAACCCAGATGAGATCGGCAAAACCGTCAGCTTCCGCTTTCTGGTCAACAGCCGCGTCGATGGGTATATGAAAGGCCGCGTCACCCGTGAGTCCATCGCCAATGACAAAAGCATAACGGCTGCACAGTTGGATTTTGTAGATCAACTGCGGGACGCGGGTGTGCTGTATAAGGCGTTCAACCCCGATTTCATCTTCGGCTCTGACGCTTCAGACCAACGGCCCGAGGCCGCGGGGATCGGTGTGTCTATGCTGGGATCGCTGTTCATGATGTTCGTGGTGTTGGCTTTGGCGCTGCCGATCGGTGTTGCGGCCTCGATCTATCTTGAGGAATTTGCGCCACAGAACCGGCTGACAGATATCATTGAGGTGAACATTTCGAACCTGGCCGCCGTCCCGTCGATTGTGTTTGGTATTCTGGGTCTGGCCGTGTTCATCAACTATATGCACCTACCGACCTCGGCGCCGCTGGTGGGCGGTCTGGTGCTGACGCTGATGACGTTGCCGACGATCATCATCTCGACACGCGCGTCGCTGAAGGCGGTGCCGCCGTCGATACGCGATGCAGCCCTTGGGGTAGGGGCCTCGAAAATGCAGGCTGTGTTCCACCATGTGCTGCCGCTGGCCGCTCCCGGCATTTTGACCGGGACCATCATTGGTCTGGCGCAGGCGCTTGGCGAAACCGCACCGCTGCTTTTGATCGGGATGGTGGGCTTTATCGCCTCGAACCCGCCGGATGGGATTGTGGCGGGGTTCCTATCGCCGAACTCGGCCATGCCTGCACAAATCTACGAATGGTCCAAACGCGCTGACCCTGCTTTTTACGAACGTGCTTGGGGGGGAATCATCATTCTGTTGATCTTCCTCGTGACAATGAACACCATCGCGGTACTCCTGCGCCGCCGCTTTGAACGCCGCTGGTAAGGGGCTAATTATGAACGATATGACACGAGTGGAGAGAGCCGTGGACTCCAAAGCTATCAAGATCGCCGCGAACAAGGTTCAGGTCTATTACGGCGACACTCACGCCATCAAGGACGTGAACGTTGAGATTGAAGAAAAAACTGTGACAGCGTTCATTGGCCCGTCGGGTTGCGGCAAGTCCACTTTTCTGCGCTGTCTGAATCGGATGAACGACACGATCGACATCTGCCGGGTTGAGGGCGACATCTTGCTGGATGGTGAAGATATCTATGACAAGCGCGTTGATCCGGTGCAGCTGCGCGCCAAAGTGGGTATGGTGTTCCAGAAGCCGAACCCGTTCCCCAAGTCTATCTATGACAACGTGGCCTATGGCCCACGCATTCACGGCCTTGCCAAGAACAAGTCGGAACTGGACGAAATCGTTGAAAAATCCCTACGCCGTGGTGCGATCTGGGATGAGGTCAAGGATCGTCTGGATGCCCCCGGCACCGGCCTATCCGGTGGTCAGCAGCAGCGTCTGTGCATCGCACGCGCCATTGCGACTGCACCGGAAGTCCTTCTGATGGATGAGCCGTGCTCGGCCCTTGATCCAATTGCAACCGCACAGGTCGAGGAACTGATTGACGAGTTGCGTTCGCGCTATTCGGTGGTGATCGTGACCCACTCGATGCAGCAGGCCGCACGGGTCAGCCAGAAAACTGCGTTTTTCCACCTTGGGAACCTCGTTGAATTTGGCGAGACAGGCCAGATTTTCACCAACCCCGAAGATCCCCGCACCGAAAGCTACATCACCGGCCGGATCGGTTGAGGACAGGTATCAGATCATGACTGAACAACATATTGCATCCGCTTTCGACCGCGATCTCGAAGCGATTCAGGCCCACATCATGAAAATGGGCGGTCTGGTTGAGGCCGCCATCATGGGCGCCGCTCGCTCGCTGGAATCACGAGATGAAGAGCTGGCCCAGCAGGTCCGCGCAGGCGACAAGGCCATCGACGCGCTGGAAGAGTTGATCGACGAAGAAACTGCGCGTCTTATCGCCTTGCGGGCGCCAACGGCCAGTGATCTGCGTCTGGTGCTGTCGGTGCTAAAGGTTTCAGGCAACCTGGAACGTATTGGGGACTATGCCAAGAACATCGCCAAGCGCACTACGGTTCTGGTCAATGCGGGTGAGATCAACGGCAGCGCTGCGGCTCTTCGCCGTATGGCCCGCGAGGTTGAACATATGCTGCGTGACGCGCTGGACGCCTATATCCAACGTGACGCAGAACTGGCCACCGATGTCATCAACCGTGATGAAGAGGTGGACCAAATGTATAACGGCCTCTTCCGCGAGTTTCTGACCTTCATGGCCGAAGACCCGCGCAACATTTCTTCCTGTATGCACTTGCATTTCATTGCCAAGAACATCGAACGCATGGGCGACCACGTCACCGCCATTGCCGAACAGGTTGTCTATCTTGTCACGGGTGAACGCCCCGCCGAGGCGCGACCCAAGGCCGATATCACGTCGCACACCCCGCAGGAGATCTGACACATGTCCGCCGACCAACCCACCGTTCTTGTGGTCGAAGATGAGCTGGCACAGCGTGAGGTGCTGGCGTACAACCTTGAGGCCGAGGGGTTTCGGGTGGCCAAGGCCGAGAACGGGGACGAGGCCCTGCTTTTGGTCGATGAGGACAGTCCGGACATCATCGTTCTGGACTGGATGATGCCAAATCTCAGCGGGATCGAGGTTTGCCGCAGGCTAAAATCAAGGCCCGATACGCGTTCCATTCCGATCATTATGCTGTCTGCTCGCACGGAAGAGGTCGACAAGGTGCGCGGTCTGGAAACCGGAGCGGATGACTATGTGGTCAAGCCATATTCGGTTGTCGAACTGATGGCCCGGGTCAGAACTCAACTGCGGCGCGTACGGCCTGCAACAGTGGGCATTAGGCTGGAGTTCGGTGATATCATACTGGATTCCGAAACACATAAGGTCAGCCGAGACAGTAAACCTCTGAAGCTTGGCCCGACAGAATTCCGTCTTCTGAGCACGTTCATGGAAAAGCCGGGGCGTGTTTGGAGCCGTGAGCAGCTATTGGACCGCGTGTGGGGCCGCGATATCTATGTCGATACACGGACGGTAGATGTGCATATCGGACGGTTGCGCAAAGCATTGACCCAACATGGTGGCGAAGATCCTGTTCGCACCGTACGCGGTGCAGGTTACGCTCTGGGGTAAAGCCGGGCAGGGGACACGCGTAATCGACCATGAGAAAAACTCATGGTTGGTTGCGAATCTCTTACTGTCATTTGAAAGGCTGACAGGTTAGTTTGCGCCCAGATATTTGAGCGGAGACACACCATGAACGCCCCCAATACGAAGCCCACCTTGCGCGCCAAAGATGCACCGGACTTGGGGCAATTCGCCTGGGACGATCCATTCCGTCTGTCTGATCAGTTGACGGAAGACGAGCGGATGATTTCCGACAGCGCGCGGGCTTATGCGCAGGAAAAGCTGCAGCCCCGAGTCACCGACGCCTTTCAGAACGAAGAAACCGACCCCGAGATCTTTCTGGAAATGGGTGAAATGGGCCTGTTGGGGACAACGATCCCTGAAGAATACGGTGGCTTGGGCGGGGGATACGTTTCCTATGGTTTGGTCGCCCGTGAAGTAGAGCGCGTGGACTCTGGTTATCGTTCGATGATGTCGGTTCAAAGCTCATTGGTGATGTACCCGATCTATGCCTATGGCAGCGAAGAACAACGCCGAAAATATCTGCCCAAACTTGCCAGCGGTGAATGGATTGGGTGTTTCGGGCTGACCGAACCGGATGCTGGTTCAGACCCGGCCGGTATGAAAACCCGTGCCGAAAAGATTGACGGCGGCTATCGGCTGACCGGCAGCAAAATGTGGATTTCGAACTCTCCGATTTCGGATGTCTTCGTGATCTGGGCCAAGTCGGATGCGCATGACGGTAAAATTCGTGGGTTCGTTTTGGAAAAAGGCCTCAAGGGGCTGAGTGCTCCGAAAATTCAAAACAAGATGAGCTTGCGTGCGTCGATCACTGGTGAGATCGTTCTGGATGGTGTCGAAGTGGGCGACGATGCTTTGTTACCGCATGTGCAAGGTTTGAAAGGCCCGTTTGGCTGTCTGAATCGCGCACGCTATGGAATTAGCTGGGGCGTCATGGGCGCAGCCGAGGCTTGTTGGCATGGCGCACGTCAATACGGCTTGGACCGAAAGCAATTCGACAAACCTTTGGCCCAAACACAGTTGTTCCAACGCAAGCTAGCTGACATGCAGACCGAGATTGCGTTGGGGTTGCAGGGCAGTCTGCGTGTCGGTCGTCTGATGGATCAGGCCGAAGCAGCGCCTGAGATGATTTCGATCGTCAAGCGCAACAACTGTGGTAAGGCGCTTGAAATCGCACGCATGGCCCGCGACATGCATGGCGGCAACGGGATTTCTCTGGAATTCCAGGTGATCCGCCACATGGTCAACCTTGAGACGGTAAACACCTATGAAGGAACGCATGACGTGCATGCCTTGATCCTCGGACGCGCGCAAACCGGATTGCAGGCGTTTTACTAAGGGGATTTTACTGTTGAATCGCAGGATGGAAGTCCTGCGATTTTTCATTGTAGGGCTGCAATGATTGTTCCGCATAATCTGTATTATGGTTAAATTGTGAATATGCGGCGTTAGAAAACAGCCGTACAAACAGCATTTGCCTTGGAAATTTGTTGTTAAAACAGAATCTTACGAGCTCCTTTGGACTTTCCGCATTAACCCTTCCTGAGCAACCGATGCCACCAGGATTCCGTCTTCGGAATAGATTGAGCCTCGATTAAAATTCCGGCCTCGTCCGGTCCACGGGGAATCCATTGAGTATAAGTGCCAGTTCTCGAACCGCACCGGGGCGTGAAACCACATGGCGTGGTCAAGGCTTGCGCCATTAACTTCGCCTGTGAACCAGCTCAGCCCATGTGGTCGCATCCCAGAACTCAACAGGCTCATGTCGGACGCATAGGTCAATAGTAATTGTTGCGTTCTTTCATCTGCTTGCTTTGCGGCATTCATGCGCATCCACATTTGGTTGCGATCGTCTGTTTTCTCTGGTTTCAAAGGATGCACATGGTTGACTTCTCGCACTTCAATTGGACGTTCACGCATCAGTTCGCCATGCAATCGTTCCGGAAGCGCGCTCAGGTATTTTTCCTTTAGCTCTGTGCGTGCTGGATAATTTTCCGGCTTTTCCAGTTGCGGCATATCATGCTGATGATCCCAGCCTTCGTCGCGCACATGAAACGATGCGGACATGTTCAGGATTTGCTTTCCGTGTTGAATTGCAACGACCCGGCGCGTTGTAAATGAACCTCCATCTCGGGCTCTATCAACTTGATAAATAACAGGTATTGATGGATCGCCAGGTCGAATAAAATATGCGTGTAAGGAATGGCACAGCCGTTCGTCCACTGTGCGATACGCGGCGGCAAGCGCCTGGGCAACCACCTGCCCGCCGAATATCCGTGTGGATGTTTCGCCGCCTGACCCTACGCCCCGATAAAGGTCAACTTCCAATCTTTCGAGGTTCAAAAGGTCTATGAGAATACGTTCTGCCTCGGTCATACGGGGTCTCCAATTGGATTTAAGACATGGCGTAACAGCCTAGCCCGTTTCGTTCAATAATTGCCCTGACTGAATGCCGTAGGGTGAATCGATTTCATGAGGCATCACTAAGCAGATCGGCAGGAAATCGGCGGAATTCGCCTGCTGTCGCACTTTAAGGGCATCAGTCTGTTAAACTGTTAGCAGTTGGAGAATCATTTGCTTGTGGTGAGTGCGTAGTAGCCATATTCCTTCAGGAGGAAGAACATGTCGCAAGCCATAGATTTTATTTATGATTTCTGCAGTCCAAATGCGTTTCTTGCGCATAAGATACTGCCGGAATTGGCCGACAGACACGACGTGGAAATCAACTTGGTGCCAGTGTTGCTGGCAACAGTTTTCAAGGCCACGAATAACCAAAGCCCGTTTCAGGCCTTTTCCGACATCCGTCAGAAAAGTGCTTACCTCACGCATGACCTGCACCGTTTTGCCAGACGTCGCGGTTTGAGTTTCCACATGAGCCCGCACTTTCCCGTAAACACGAAATTTGCCATGCGGGGTGCAGTTTATGCCAAGGGAAAATCATGGGAAAACAAATATGTAGATGCCTTATTTGACGCGATTTGGGTGCATGGCCAAAAGGTTGATGAGCTTGGCGTTTTGATGGATATCCTACAGGAAAACGAATTGCCTGTTCGCAAGCTTCGCGAGGCGATGACAAGTGTCGAGGTCAAACAGCAGCTTAAGGATCAAACAAAAGCTGCTGTAAGAAAGGGCGTATTCGGTGTGCCTACGTTCTTTGTTGGGTCTGAGATGTTCTTTGGAAAGAACAGCCTTGGCAACCTTGAACTAGAGCTGTCCGGTCCGTCGTGATTAATTGTCGCCCGTTGGCCGAAGTGCGTATGCTCAAACTGTTAGTCAGTTTAAAGGCTCGGAAACTTCGGCATCTACCGCAACATAGTCTTAGAGGGCCTCAGCGAAGATGTTTCCAGCGGTCACCACGTTAATGCCACCTGAAACCGGAATGACGGCTCCGGTTACATAGCTGCCGCCGCGCCCGCAGAGAAACAGCATACAACCGGCAATGTCTTCTTCGCTGCCGACCCGGCCAAGCGGAACGGATTTCCCTACTTTGGCCCTTACGTCCTCGTCTGCAGTCGCGAACGCTGTCATTCGGGAAACAAACGGCCCCGGGGCCAACGCGTTCACGGTGACATTGTATGGTGACAGTTCCTTTGCCATGATCTTTGTCAGGTGCAGAACCGCCGCCTTCGATGCCGAGTAGCTATAGGCACCGTCCCCCATTGGGACCTCTCCCATCACGGATCCGACGTTGACCACGCGGGCAGGATCATCGGGCGTGCCGGACTTCATCAGCATTGGCAACAGTTTTTGGGTCAGGTCAAAAATCCCGGCGACGTTTACAGACATCACTTTGTCCCAGGCTTCGTAGGGAAACTGCCCCATCGGCGCGCCCCAAGTAACGCCCGCATTGTTCATAAGGATGTCGAGTCTTTCCGTCCGCTTCCCAACCTTGGACACCATGTCATCGATACCCTCTTTGGTGCCGACGTCGCCTCCGAACCCTTCGGCGCTGCCCGGGGCATCCAGGGCATTCAACTCCTCTGCCACGGCTTCGCAGGCATCGCGGTTTCGCGAGGCGATCAGAACACGGGCCCCTGCCCTAACCAAGGCTTCGGCGGCCATGCGCCCAATTCCAGTCGCGCCACCTGTCACGAGCGCTGTTTTGCCGTTCATTGAGAACAACGTTTCTGGGGTCATGATCTTTCTCCTCCGAGCTTTGGTTGGCGTGCAAAGACTGCCGCGATCCGGCGCGCAACTGCAATTTGAAGGTGCGCTTGGCCGGGATCGTGATGTTTTTTGCGGTGACGCCAGTGTTCTTTCTGATTGGATAACAGGGATAACGGGGACGACATGCAAGCATTACTCAACGTCGCGCCTGAAGGAGCGTGATCTTGGTTTCGCTGACACCGTTGGACAGTCGCATCTTGGGTAAAGCGGTTTTCGTCGTAGCGCGCAGCTCGGGAAGGCGAACAGCCGCTCCATGGAACTGTGTGGGAAGGGCCATTCCCTTATGTTCGAAAAATTGCAGGCGGTGGACATTCCTACCTTTTCGCGTTTATGAACTTGTAAACAGGAACAGTGAGATAATGCACAAAGCTCTGATTTTAAACGGTCCGAACCTAAATCTTCTGGGCACGCGTCAGCCTAAGGTTTACGGTAGCACCACGCTTGAAATGATTGAAAGCTTGTGTGTGAAACACGGCAATTCTGTCGGTTTGGACGTATCGCATTTCCAATCCAATCATGAAGGTCAGCTTATTGATGCAATTCACGTTGCCAAGGGCACCCAGCACGGAATCGTTCTGAACGCTGGAGCGTATACGCATACGTCGATCGCGTTGATGGATGCCATCGCATCAGTTGAGTTGCCTGTTGTCGAAGTACACCTGTCCAATATCCATGCGCGTGAAAGCTTTCGGCACAACTCGTACATTGCGCGTGTGGCAATCGGGCAAATTTGCGGGTTTGGACCGCAGAGCTATATATTGGCACTGGATGCATTGTCTGCCCATTTGAACGCAAGGGCTTCTACATGAAGCTAGCAGAGTATCTCCATTTTCTCAGCTATACAAAAACGCTGGAGGAGCTTTGGGACGCTCATTGCAGGCAAATGGCCGAGTATGGTTTCGATCGCCTGCTCTATGGGTTCACGCGCTATAGAACTGAAACGTCGCTGGGTGATCCCGAAGACTTTGTGATCCTGACCAACCATGGCAGGGATTATCTGGACGGGTTCCTGCGGGATGGTCTGTATTTCAACGCTCCGATGCTGAAATGGGCACTGCAGAACG
Source organism: Ruegeria sp. S263 (assembly GCF_056780525.1). Classification (NCBI taxonomy): domain Bacteria; kingdom Pseudomonadati; phylum Pseudomonadota; class Alphaproteobacteria; order Rhodobacterales; family Roseobacteraceae; genus Ruegeria; species Ruegeria sp. S263. The sequence goes on from NZ_CM165558.1 coordinate 2,030,533, forward strand.
AAGGCGCCGGTAGTTGGAAAATTACTCAGGACATGATGGAGGACGGCACGCTTACAGAGCTTGAGCGCAAGGTTATTGAGTTCAATCGTTCCAAGGGTGTTGCGGCCGGTTATACGGTCAGCTTCAATTCTGTATCTATGCGCTCGAAGGGTGCAATCTCTCTTTCAGGCTGCGGCTCGCGCACACAGGAAGAAGTTGATGAGGTATGGGCCGAGCATGGCGAAGACATTTTGTTGATGAACAATGTCGCGCATCTCAAGATTTTGACCCTGCCCTACAATGCCCCCAACCGCGCGCTGACTAAGCGGCAGCGCGAAGCTCTGGAATGGGTGGGTGACGGTAAAACGACGCAGGACATTGCCCTGCTGATGGGGCTGACCGCAGCGACTGTCGAAAAGCATCTCAGGCTTGCACGCGAGTCGCTTGCCGTGGAGACGACGGCTCAAGCTGTTCTCAAAGCATCGCTGCAAAACCAAATGTTCATTATGTAGGCAAAATCGCTGAGTTATTGACGCTTCTCTGCGTCAATTTACCCTAGGTAAGGAAAACATGACTTCCCGAATCTGAGCGTTTGGTTGCAAAGTGATATTGTTCCGTGAGTGGTGGCTTTAGCCTGGGAACATTTGGTCGGATCTTTGCAATAACAAAGCTCTTTGATCGCTCTGGCAAAGGGGCGTCTATTCGTCCACGTACCTATGTCGGAAATTGTGGGGGGCCTCGACCATCCCCATCATGCGGGGCCCCTCATTCTAACCAATGAGTACAGGACACTTCGGTGTCCTTTTTTATTTGCGCAAGCAAAAGGCCGGCCACGCAATGCGTAACCGGCCTTTGCAGTTATCTCAGAACCCCAAAGCAGGTCCTGAGATCAAATTTAGCCCTGAGCGGCTTTGGCAACTTCGGCTGCGAAGTCTTCTTTTTCGACAACGATGCCTTCGCCAACTTCCAAACGGATGAAGCCGGTGATGGTTGCGCCCGCCTCTTTGGCCGCTGCTTCAACGGTCAGGTCGGGGTTCACAACGAATTGCTGGTTCAGCAGAGTCGATTCCGCCACGAACTTCTTCATGCGGCCTTCGATCATCTTCTCGATCACCTGCTCGGGCTTGCCGGATTCGCGGGCGATGTCCATCTGAACCTGCTTTTCCTTCTCGACAACCGCCGGATCCATATCGGCTTCGGACAGAGCTGCAGGGTTCACAGCCGCGATGTGCATCGCAACCTGCTTGCCGATCGCTTCGTCGCCACCGGTCAAAGCGACCAGAACGCCGATCTTGCCCATGCCGTTGGTGGCCGCGTTGTGGACATAAGACACAACAGTGTCGCCCGACAGCTTGGCCATGCGGCGAACCGACATGTTTTCGCCGATGGTGGCGATCTTGTCGGTCAGTGTGTCTGCAACGGTCTTGCCACCCAGGTCAGCCGCCAGCAGTGCGTCAACATCAGCAACGCCTTCAGCCGCATAAGCGATCTTGCCAACCATTTCCTGGAACTCGGCGTTCTTCGCAACGAAGTCGGTTTCAGAGTTCACTTCGACAGCGACACCATTGCCGCCGTCAACGTGAACAGCAACCAGACCTTCGGCTGCGGTACGGCCCGATTTCTTGGCCGCCTTGGCCAGACCTTTGGTGCGCAGCCAATCAACGGCCTCATCCATGTTGCCGCCGGTTTCGGTCAGTGCTTTTTTCGCGTCCATCATGCCTGCGCCGGTCGAGTCGCGCAGTTCTTTTACCATTGCTGCTGTGATTGCCATTTTTGGCTCTCCTCAATTCAAACGGAATTGGGGCAGGTCATACCCTGCCCCATATGTCATTTACGTGACGGGCAGCTTACGCTTCGGCAGGGGTTTCTGCGTCGGCTTCTGCGGGCGCTTCTTCCGCAACGGCTTCTTCAACCGGAGCTTCTTCGAACGCGCCCAGGTCAACGCCTGCGGCACCCATCTGAGCGGTCATACCGTCCAGAGCTGCACGTGCGGCCAGGTCACAGTACAGGCCGATTGCGCGGGCTGCGTCGTCGTTTCCGGGGATGATGTAGTCCACGCCGTCGGGCGAGCAGTTGGTGTCGACAACAGCCACAACCGGGATACCCAGCTTGTTGGCTTCGGCGATGGCCAGTGCTTCTTTTTTGACGTCGATGACGAACAGCAGGTCAGGAACCCCGCCCATTTCGCGGATACCGCCCAGCGAAGCCTGCAGCTTAGCTTGGTCACGCTCCATGCCCAGACGCTCTTTCTTGGTCAGGCCTTCGGCACCGGATTCCATCGCTTCGTCGATCTGGTTCAGACGATTGATCGACTGGGAAACGGTTTTCCAGTTGGTCAGCGTGCCACCCAACCAGCGGTGGTTCATGTAGTACTGAGCCGACTTTTCAGCCGCTTCAGCGATCGGGCCAGCGGCCTGACGCTTGGTACCAACGAACAGAACGCGGCCACCTTTTGCAACGGTGTCACGAACGGCCTGCAGCGCCTGATCCAGCATCGGAACGGTCTGGGTCAGGTCCATGATGTGGATGCCATTGCGCGAGCCGTAGATGAACGGGCCCATGCGGGGATTCCAACGCTGTGTCTGGTGACCAAAGTGAACGCCAGCTTCCAACAGCTGACGCATGGTGAACTCGGGAAGAGCCATGCTATTTTCCTTTTCCGGTTTACGCCTTGGCGGGGGTGAAAGAAGCGGATGCTCCAACCGGCGGTCCTGATGAGGATGTCTCCCTCAAAAAGCCCAAACCCCGCCTGCGGGTTTGAATGGCGCGCGTATACGGCAGCTTTAATAGCAACGCAAGAGGCTTTTGCCCTTATTTTTCAAGCTGCGCCAGACTGTGTGCGTGACGAACCGCCGCTTCGCAATGCGCCGCCAGTTCTTTGCGGTTGGCGAAGTCGCTGACCTTAGCGGGTGTGTGGTAAATCAATTCGATAGAGCCCTGACGCCGCGCCCCGAGTGTTTTCAGCAGATGCGGTCCGAAATCCATGTCCCCCCACCATCCGTAAAACCTGTCTGGCTCCCCTTGGGGCGCGTGATAGATCACCGAAACCGGCTGTACGTACATGAAATCACGTAGTTCATCTGTGAAGAACGCCGCAAAGAGCGTTGTTTTAAATGGCAAAACGCGCAACCCGTCCGTCGATGTGCCCTCGGGGAAGAACAGCAATTTGTGACCGGCGGTCAAACGCTCTTGAAAAAGAAGCGTCTGTTCGCGCGCCTTTTTGCGGTTTCTTTCGATGAAAACCGTGCCAGTTGCGCGGGCCAGCCAACCGATGCCGGGCCATTTGGCGACCTCTGCCTTCGACACAAAGTATACTCTTTTGCGCGCGTTCAGCGAAAAAATGTCCAGCCAGGATGAGTGGTTTGCGACAACCGCTCCGCGCTGCGTCATCAATTCACCGGACCCTTTGAACCCGATGCCGAGAATACGCAGGGCATTTCGACAGACGAATTGCGTAATGAACGGAGTCACTGGGCGACGTAGCCCGAAAAAGGGGATTTCGATCAGACGCAGGACGAGAAGGATGGCAAGGCCGCCAAGCAGCAACACAACCAACGGTACACCCCGTAGGATGGCAAGCGCCCAGCCCGAAACGCCAAGTTCGATGGGGTCAGGGGCATCTTCGCTGTGCCAGGACGATTCACTCAACGCTTCATGCTCCGCTATAAATTCGCCGTTGGCGTTCATTCATGCGCGCCGTGTCGAGGATCAGGCACACATCCGTTGTGTTAAAGGTGTGGTCGATAAACGCCCCCTCGCCCACGAACCCGCCCAGTCGCAAATAGGCTTTGATTAGGGCGGGCACTCGCACCATGGCCGCGCGACGATCCAACGCGTCCGCGTCGACGATATTCATAGACTGAAACACGTCAGGTTGCGCCCGGACCCTTAAGTCCGGTGGGGCAAGATGGTTGTGATGCAGCATGGACAGAGGCTGCGCCAAAGCCTGCACATCGGTGCCGTGAAAGCTGGCAACGCCGAACAGAACTTCGATCTGTCGTTCTGACACATACCTCGCCAGACCATTCCACAGATGGTACATCGCCGTACTGCCCCGATAGTTGGGGTGCAAGCAGGAACGGCCCAGTTCCAACAGCCTACGGCCGCTGTCTCTCAGGACGGTCAGATCGTATTCGTCTTCGGAATAGAATTGACCCAACTCTGCGGCACGTTCGCCCGGCAACAGCCTGTAAACACCCACAGTTTCGCCGGTCTGGTCGTCGATGGCTAGCATGTGATCGAAATAGGGATCGAAGCGATCCCGCTCAAGCCCAGCCTCGTGGTCGACCATCTCTCCGCCGCCGCCCAGCTCCCGCACGAACACGTCATATCGAAGGCGCTGCGCAGCGCGCAGTTCGGCCTCTGTCTCGGCAAGTTTGACGGTGAAGGATGGGCCCGCGTCCGGCATCTGATGTTCCGTGTTGTTTCAGCGCTGATACCGCAGGTTTCGGGGGGATGGCAACATAGGGTAAGACCGACCGGACGTTAACCTTTCCTAAACCAGTTTCACGGATCAAAGACAGGCATCAGGGCGATGCGCGATCCGTCAATCACCACTTTCCCCTGCTCGCGGAAGTTAACGGTGATTTTGCCACCGATGTTGGACTGCACCTGTCCAATGCCCCAATCGGGGAAATCGGGGTGGCGGACATACATGCCCGGTGCAAGAATGGCATTGAGGTCTGACATGACTGGGCTCCGGGTCCGGTGGCAGATACAGCAGGAGGTACGCATGAGCGCTACAGACGTCAACCTGGCCGAACTGATCGGCTCGCGGATCTGCCACGACCTGATCAGCCCAATTGGCGCGATCACCAACGGGCTGGAACTGCTGGAGATGGTTGGCGGCACGCAAGGTCCAGAGATGGAACTGATCGCGGGCAGCGTGGGCAGCGCTGGGGCGCGGATAAGGTTCTTTCGCGTGGCCTTCGGGTCCACAAGTGATCAGCCCCTTGGCCGGGCTGAAGTCGCCGAGCTTTTGAACGATGTGGAAAAGGCAGGTCGGGTGCGCGTGAGCTGGCATCTGACCGAAGCCGTTCCGCGCAATCAGGTCAAACTGGCGTTTCTGGCGATGATGTGCTGCGAAAGCGCGATGCCACTGGGCGGAGAGGTCAACGTGCAAAATGACGGGCTAAACTGGGTCATCACAGGCGTTGCCGACAGGCTCAACCTTGATGGTGGCCTTTGGAAAAACCTCCCGACGGGCCGTTTTGTAGACAAAGTGACCCCGGCGCAGGTTCAGTTCGCCCTTCTTCCGGATGCGGCCGCTGCAATGGGGCGACGGGTTGCTGTAGAGACCACTGCAACCCGAATTGTGATCCGGTACTAACTGCGGACGGTGCCGTTGCCGCGCACCAGATATTTGAAACTGGTCAACTGAGCCGCCCCCACCGGCCCACGTGCGTGCATTTTACCGGTGGCGATCCCGATCTCGGCGCCCATCCCAAACTCACCGCCATCAGCAAATTGGGTCGAGGCGTTGTGCATCAGGATCGCGCTGTCGAGGCGTTCAAAGAACCGGGCAGCGGCCTGCGTATCTTCGGTCATGATGCAGTCGGTATGGTTCGAGCCGTACTGACGGATATGCGCGATGGCCGCGTCGATATCCGCGACGGGCTTGGCGGCGATGATACTATCGAGGAATTCCTTTCCCCAGTCTTCATCGCTGGCGGCTTGCGTGCCTTCGACGGCCAAGGCGCCCTCGGCATGAACCTCGACCCCGGTGGCCAGCAAGGCGGCGATGACATCGTGGCCCAGCGTCTCGGCCACATCCTGATGGATCAGCAGGCATTCGGCAGCACCGCATATCCCCGTCCGGCGGGTCTTGGCGTTCAGCACCACGTCGAGCGTTTTGGCCGGGTCCGCAGCTTTGTCGATATAGATGTGCACGATCCCTTCGAGATGCGCAAAGACCGGTACGCGGGCTTCGCGTTGCACCAACCCAACCAGACCTTTGCCGCCGCGCGGGACAATGACGTCGACATAGTCGGTCATTCGCAACAATTCCTGAACGGCCGCCCTATCCCGTGTGGGGACTAACTGAATAGCGTCTTCGGGCAGGTTCGCGGCCTTCAATCCTTCGACCAGGCAGGCATGGATCGCGCTCGAAGAGTGAAAGCTCTCGGACCCGCCGCGCAGGATCACGGCATTCCCTGATTTCAGGCACAAGGCACCGGCATCCGCCGTCACGTTCGGGCGACTTTCATAGATGACGCCAATGACGCCGAGCGGTGTACGCACGCGCTGAATGTTGAGGCCGGACGCCATGTCCCATTCGGAAAGAACCTCACCGACTGGGTCAGCTTGATCAGCCACGGTTAGCAGCCCATCGACCATACCTTGCACACGGGCTTCGTCCAGCATCAGACGATCCATCATGGCCGGGCTCAGGCCCTTTTCGCGCCCGAACTCGAGGTCTTTCTTGTTGGCTTCGACGATCTCTGCGCGACGTGCCCATACTGCATCGGCCGCCGCGATCAGGGCGGCGTGCTTACGCTCGGCACTGGCAAAGGCCAGTTCGGACGAAGCGGCCTTCGCCCGTGCACCGAGATCAGCCATCAGGGCGGGAATGCTGTCAAAATCCTTCATCTCAGGTGCCTTTCTCGTGTGTTTTTCATAGCGCCAGGTCGTCCCGGTGGATGAGAACAGCGCGGCCGGGATAGCCCAGCGTGGCTTCGATCTCTGACGACTTGCGGCCCTTGATTGCGTCCGCCTCTTGCGCGGTATAGCGGCTGAGTCCTTGGGCCAACCGCCGCGCCTGTGGGTCGATGATTGCCACAGGATCGCCGCGCCCGAAATCTCCGGTCACTTCGACGATACCCGCTGGCAGCAGGCTTTTGCCATTGCCAAGGGCCCTCGCCGCGCCCGCATCAACCACGATTTCACCACGCGGTTTCATGGCCGAAATCCAGCGTTTGCGCGCCGCGTGCGGATCGACCGTTGCGGTGAACCATGTGCAATTGGCACCATTTTCGAGTGTTTTCAGTGGGTTCAGTGGTGAACCTTCGGTGATTGCCATATCGCAACCTGCCGCCGTCGCCATCTTAGCCGCCAGCAATTTGGTTTTCATCCCACCCTTGGACAGGCCCGAACCGGCGTCACCCGCCATTTCTTCAATCTCTGGCGTGATTTCCTCGATCACGTCATAGCGTGTGGCCGAGGCATCCTGAACAGGGTTGCCGGTATAGAATCCATCCACGTCCGACAGCAGGATCAACTGATCTGCACCGACTGTAACGGCGATCTGGGCAGCCAGACGATCATTGTCGCCGTACCGGATCTCATCCGTTGCGACCGTGTCATTCTCGTTGACAATCGGCACCACGCCAAGGCTTAGCAATGTCTCAAGCGTCGCGCGTGAGTTCAGGTAGCGGCGGCGGTCGGCGCTATCCTCCAAGGTCACCAGAACCTGTGCTGTCGTAATATTGTGCGGGGTCAGCGCCTCTTCATAGGCGCGGGCCAGCCGGATTTGACCAACGGCGGCCGCGGCTTGTGATTGTTCCAGAGGCAGGGCATCCATAGGCAGCCCTAAGACACCCCGCCCTAAGGCGATCGACCCGGACGACACCAAAATGACGTCAGTCCCCTGCCCCTTGAGCCACGCTACGTCCTGTGCCAGTGAATGCAGCCAATCTGAACGCAACAACCCTGAATTTCGGTCCACCAGCAAGGCGGACCCGATCTTTACAACCAGTCGTTTCGCCGACGTCAGGGTTGCCAAGGTGCGGCCTCCTCGGCGGGTTTGTGGCGCACGCGGTTGTCATCAATTTCGGCACGTAACGCACGCAGCACCTCGGTCACGCCCAGATGCGCAACACCGGACATGGCCATGACGGGGCGGCCCACCGCTTCTTCCAGTTCAGCCTTGGCTAGTTCTTGTTCTTCGTCATCTAGTGCGTCGACCTTGTTCAGCACCGTGATCCGAGGTTTCTCGGCCAGTTCTCCGCCATAGGCCTCAAGCTCGTGAATGATGGTGCGGTAATCTTCGGCCACGGATTCCGAGGTGCCATCGACCAGATGCAGCAACACGGCGCAGCGTTCGACATGGCCCAGAAAGCGGTCGCCAATGCCGCGCCCCTCATGCGCGCCTTCGATCAGGCCGGGGATGTCGGCGACAACAAATTCCACGTTATCCACGGCTACAACGCCCAGATTGGGGTGCAAAGTAGTAAAAGGATAATCCGCGATTTTGGGCCGTGCGTTCGAGGTCGCCGCCAGAAAGGTCGATTTGCCCGCATTGGGCATCCCCAACAGACCGACATCGGCGATCAGCTTGAGCCGCAACCAGATGGTGCGGTCGATCCCTGCCTGCCCCGGATTGGCCCGGCGCGGCGCCTGGTTGGTGGCCGACTTGAAATGCAGGTTGCCGAAACCGCCATTGCCACCCTTGGCCAGCAGCACGCGCTGCCCGACCTCGGTCAGGTCGCAGATCACGGTCTCTTCGTCTTCGTCCAGAATTTCGGTCCCAACAGGCACGCGGAGGACGATATCATCGCCGTCCTTGCCGGTACGCTGCTGGCCGCGGCCGGGTTGGCCGTTCTTGGCAAAGAAATGCTGCTGATAGCGGAAGTCGATCAGTGTGTTCAGGCTGTCTACAACCTCAACCCAAACGGAACCGCCTTTGCCGCCATCGCCGCCATCAGGGCCGCCATATTCAATGTATTTTTCGCGCCGGAAACTGACGCAGCCGCCCCCACCGGCCCCGGACCGGATGTAGACCTTTGCAAGATCGAGAAATTTCATGTCTGTCCCCTACTGCAAAGGCCCCATCGGCCACAAGTCAGAGTTTCTTTGTATATGTCCAGGTGGGCACATTTGCATCGCGCGCCACCGAATAGCTTTCCGCATCGCCCAGATATTCAAACCCACAATGGGTCAGAACCCGCGCCGAGGCAGGGTTGTCCTGAAATACACTGGCGAACATGTTGGCGTTCTCCAACGGGTTGGAGTTTACCAACGCTTCTACAGCCAGCGAAGCGACGCCCGTGTTCCAGTAGACGGGCGCGACCCAATAGCCAACTTCGGATTGGTTGCGATCCAGTCGCGTCAACGAAATCAGGCCGATAAGCTCGGGGCCGCCATCCTTGGTCGCGTCCATGGCCCAAACATCCTCGTCCCGGTCATCAGACATGGCACGGGTCACAAAGGCTTCGGTCGATCCAGGCGGCAGCGGATGTGGGATTGCTGTCGTCATCCGCGCCACGCGTTCATCACCTGCATAGTGTTCAATGAGACCCATATCCGACCGGCGCAACGGGCGCAGGTCGAACCGCTCGGTTTCTATCACCGGCTGGTTTATTATTGTCTCAAGCTTCATGAGTGCGTTCCTCCTCCGAACAACACGTAAATTGCGGACGCAACAGTGAAACCAATTAACGCCCACATCAGATATTTGCGGCCCAGACGATCTTCAACCGCATGGGCAATCCGTCCCTGAAACAGGGGCGGTATGGTGCTTGCTGCGTGTGTCATCGGGCTCATAGATCAAAACTGTGTTAAAAACGAGAAAGGGGACCGGCATTTTCTGCCGGTCCCCCATTTATTTCTAAACCTTATGGGTTTCGGCTTACTCTGCGGCCTCCGCCACTGGCAGGACCGAAATAAAGGTGCGGTTCTTGAGTCCCTTATGGAACTTCACGGCGCCATCAACAGTTGCAAAGATTGTGTGATCCTTGCCCATGCCTACGCCTTCGCCCGGCCAGAACTTGGTGCCGCGCTGACGTACGATGATGTTGCCTGCGATGGCCGCTTGGCCACCATAGAGTTTTACGCCAAGGCGACGACCCGCTGAGTCGCGACCGTTACGGGAGGAACCGCCAGCTTTTTTATGTGCCATTCTCTCTCTCCTTAGCCTTTGGCCAGTTCTTTGGCCTGTTCAACCCATTCGGGTTTCACTTTGACGGTGTCGATAGCAGCAATCTGCTCGTCCGACAAGGCGGCCAGAGCGGCAAAGCTCTCGATACCAGCGTCGTTCAGCTTTTTGGCGGCGGCGGGGCCGACACCGTTCAGCTTGGTCAGATCGTCAGCGGCAGCAGCAGCGGGTGCTTCTGCTTTGGCTTCAGCTTTCTTCGCAGCGGGCTTTTTCGCCGCCGGAGCAGCTTCGCCAGCAGGCGCGGAACCGGTTGCGGCTTTGATGCCCGACTTGTCAGCGCCCGACGACAGGATGTCAGTGATCTTGACCAGAGTCAGTTTCTGACGGTGGCCAACGGTACGCTTCGAGCTGTGCTTACGACGGCGCTTGACGAACTTGATGACCTTGTCACCTTTGATCTGTTCGATCACTTCGGCCTGTACGCCTGCGCCTTCAACGAAAGGTGCGCCAACGACCGGAGCGTCACCGCCCAGCATCAGAACATCGTTGAATTGAACTTTTTCACCTGCGTCGGCAGCCAGCTTTTCAACGCGGAGGATATCGCCCGCCTGAACCTTGTACTGCTTGCCGCCAGTCTTGAGGACCGCAAACATTGCGTCTTTCCTTTGTCTAACCGCGTTCTGTGGTCCCCTTGCGGGCATTAATGGCCTCAGCCACCTCGAACAGCGCGCCCTTTTCGGGCTGTGTGACGACCTTTCGGGGTAACCCCTTAGGTCAATAATAACGAGACCCGGCGCGGAAAATCCGGCCGGGATGCGCGCTTATCCATAGATTGAAGAGGAAAGTCAACATCAAATACGGTTTACAGGTCCGATCCGCTCAGGACATGCGAAACTGCTAGACCGAGGCGGTAATACACGTCGTCGTACATACGATTGAAGCCAAGAAAAAACGCATCATTCATGGCACGGCCCGTGTCCGTTCGCGAGAATGCAATGTTTTCACGCATCTGTGCCTCGGTCAGTGGCTGATAGGCCAAAAGCAGGAAGGAATACAACCACGTAACGGTTTCCCGTTCAATGTTGTCTTTGTCGAGAAGCAATTGCTCAATCAAGTCAGTCCCGTCACCGCCAGCATCTTCTGTGAGTGCACGGAAAAAGTTGTAGTCGGCGTTTAGGGAACTCTGGACATTCTTTTCGATCAGGTCGTTGACCTCGATATATTCGTCAATCAGCCGATAAGATTGCGAGGATCGGTCGATTGCGAAATAGCTGTCCTGCGCCATTTCCTTGATGGTTTCGTCCTGAATTGCCAATCGAGCCGAGTTTTCAAGCGAAACAATCGTTTGACCCAAGTCGCTTTCAAAAAACACGATTGCGCGGTCCAACTGGCTGTCTGTCAGGGTTTCGAGGAAGGCCATGGAAATCTGATCATGTATCCAGTCCGGATTATAGATGTCTTCTATCTGGGTGTGAAAGTACTCACCGCCTGAGTTTCCCAGAAAGGTTTCGTTCATCGTGTGCGCTTGCGCTTTACCTTCGCTTGTCAGGATGTCGACAACCTCGGACAGGCGCAGCGCCTCCATAAGGCGGTCCACTTTTTCTGCGGCACTCAGCGGAGTGATCCACAGCACAGCGACGAACAAAGTGGTCAAGAAGCGCATCAGATATCCTGTGCGGGATGTAGATCCGCCATTCGTACTGCCAGCACCTCGAACTTCATCGCCATGATTTCGTACTGAATCGCGTTTAACAATTCATATACTTCCTGCATTAGGGGGTCTTCCAACGCTTCGGCATAGGCGATCACCTCGTCGTCGGAAAAGCCTTGATAGGTGTACGCCGCGCCTGCCAGTGCGGAAAGCTGCAAAGCCTGTCGCATACCGATTTCGTTTTGCTGCATCATCTGGCGCAGTTCGTCGGCGCTAAGCTGAAGGTCAATGACGCCGGACGCGCTGGCGGCCAACAGGAATCGGACCTGGATTTCCTGAAGGGCGCGCAAAGCCGTACCACTGGCGTCAATGGCCGTGTTCATGCGTTTGAGGCTTTCCACCCTCTTGGATCCCTCCTGGACCAAACTGGAAACGATTTCCTGACCCTCAAGCTGTTTGGTGTCGTCATCCTCGATCATATGAGAATCGTTCTCGGCCTCGACCAGACGCTGCCCAAGATCCGAGGCATAGAACTCGACCGCGTGGTTCAGCGCATCGTCGCTGAGTGTTTGTTCCAATATCGACACGGCCGTTTCGTGCATGTCTTCGGTGTCAAAGACCTCTTCGGTCAGGCGTGTCCAGTCCGAGCCGAATCCCTCGGGGTCAATTCCCAGCATTTGCGGTGCCGACGCCGACGCCAGCGCGATGCTTTCCAATGCGACGTCGAAACCGGTGGTGGTTAGAAAGGCTTCGATCCGGTCCCTATCCGCCGCACCAGCCGGAAGGGACAGTGTGGCAAGCGTGGCAACAAGGGCTGAAATCGACTGAAAGGCAGAGCGTGCAGAGTGTATCATGGTATCAGAGCCTAGGCGTTTTACGCCAACAGGCAATGGAAAATCCCGTCAGATTGAATTTCAGGAATTTTCTGCTTGCACCCCTGCGCGTTCCTCACTAAATCCCCCCCTCACAGACCCCCGCGGAGAGGTGCCGGAGTGGTCGAACGGGGCGGTCTCGAAAACCGTTGTGGGTGCAAGCCCACCCAGGGTTCGAATCCCTGTCTCTCCGCCACTATCCCCAAATGTATTGTGCGCTTTTTTGCCTTTGTGGCGCGATGTTGCCGGTGTTTCGCATGGGATCGGCGTTGCCCGGCTTAAACTCGCTTATTGATGACGTGGCCGAGGATTTCCCCTTGGATAATCCCTATCTTTAAGCCATCCCGGTTACACATATTCTGAGGAGATTTCGATGTCGCGTACTATCGTGTTAGGTGTAGTGGTCGCCGCTATTGGTGCTGGTATCTACTACTATTTGAATCAACCCGAGCCGACCCCAGCGGAACGGTTGCAATCAGCGGCTCAGGATGCAGGTGATGCCGTCAGTGACGCCGTGGAGTCGGTTACAGAACAGGCCTCTGACGCAACAGATCAAGCAGGTCAGGCAGCGGCGGACCTTGCAAATCAAGCTGGCGAAGAAGTGGCTGCTTTGGCAGAGCAAGGTCAGGATCTACTGAATTCCTGGATCGAAGAAGGCACGCTGACGGTGCAAAATTTCGATTATGATGCGATGGTCGCGTCGGTCCAGAACAGCGCATTGGCGCAGGATATGAAAACGAAGGCCATATCCATTCTGGACGAAATCAAAGCCTCTCCTGAATTGTTCGCAGCAAAACTGCAGGAATTGCAGGCCTTGCTTCAGGGACAATAAAAAAAGCGGGCCGCCAAATTGGTGGCGGCCCGATGCGTTGGCCGCGTGGCGGAGTTCCGTTAGGTAAGTCTCCGACAAAGTTGACGTAGCGCGAAACCTTTGTTTGGCTGACTGAAAACCTGACACGTACCTGGAAGTGTTTTCGCGAAGTCTTGTCAAAATTTTTGGCACGGCGTGGAGATAACACCCAAAGAAGAGGATTTGCGATGGCCGCCCTGCCCTCTAAAATGTTTGCAGTTATTCAGACGCATGACGGCTATTCGGACACAGCCTCAGGACCATTCATTGATGATGCCGCCGATTGGCTTGCGGAAGCTGATCTACCGGTACCGGTACCCGGTCCCGGACAGGTTTTAATCAAGCTGCGGGCTTCTTCTGTAAATCCGTCGGATATCCATTTCATCAAAGGTGAATACGGCCAGCCACGTGTCAAAGGGACCGCAGCGGGGTTCGAAGGCTGTGGGGATGTCGTGGCAACGGGCACAGGCGCCGAGGCGTTACAAGGGAAACGCGTGGCTTTTATTGCGGCGGGCGCTGGGGCTTGGGCCGAATATGTCGTGACACAGGCGCTGATGTGTATTCCGCTTCGACCAGATGTCAGTGACGAGGATGGATCGGCACAGATCGTAAACCCGCTGACCGCCATTGCCATGGTCGATATCGCAAAGAACTCGGGCGAGGCCTTCATCGTGTCTGCGGCGACCAGCCAGTTAGGCAAGCTGATGTGCAGCTTGGGGCGCGACCTGGGGCTAAAGCCCATCGCGATCGTTCGTCGCGCAGATGCAGTTGAAGCGTTGAAATCCTTGGGGGCGCACGACGTGCTGGTTACCTCGGATTCAATGATGCTGGAGAAATTTTCCAAGCTGAGTTCTGAGTTGAAGCCACGGGTTTTTCTGGACGCAGTTGCTGACCAGATATCTGAGCAGATTTTTTGCGCCATGCCTAACGGTGCACGTTGGGTTTGTTATGGCAAGCTCAGCACGGAAACCCCCGCGCTGACGCAGACCGGCCAGTTAATTTTTATGGGAAAGCAGATTGAAGGGTTCTGGTTGACGAAATGGATGACCTCGACTCCGCCTGAGGATCAGATGCGCGTTGTTGGTGAAGTGCAGGCGCGTTTCGCTGACGGTCGCTGGAAAACGGATGTATCGCAACGGCTTCCTCTTAGGAACGTGGTGACGGGTCTGGCGGATGCGCTGAAAAAGGGTGACGGCAAGGTGATAATCGCGCCATAGTAGAACAAAGCTCTGGACAAAGGAGGATGTTCGGAGCGCCAAAAATACCGGTTGAACCGGTAATGGGAGGTGAACTTGGATAACGCTCAGCTGTTGATCAGCGGGCTGGCGAACGGCTGTGTCTATGGCCTGATCGCTCTTGGCTTTGTTTTGATTTATAAGGCGACCGAAGCTGTGAATTTCGCGCAAGGCGATTTCATGATGCTGGGGGCTTTCGTCACCATCGGGCTTACAAATACCGAATATATGGGGCTTCCTTTCTGGATGGCGTTGCCGATCTCGTTGGGGATCATGGGTGCGCTGGGGTATTTGCTGGACCGGTTGATCATCCGAAGACTGTTCGGTGAAAGCCAGACGGCGGTTGTGATTCTGACTATCGCATTGGGCTTCGTGATCCGGTTTGCCGCGGGTTTGATCTGGGGGCACGAGCCGCAAACGCTGCAGAACCCTTTGGCCGGGAAAGAGGTCCGTTTTGGCGGCCTCGTGCTGGGGATGGAGGATGTTGCGGTTATCGTCGTCACAGTCTTGCTGACTTGGGGGCTATACATCTTCTTTAGCCGCACGAAGCTGGGATTGGCCATGCAGGGGGCATCGCAAAACCAGTTGGCGGCCTATTACATGGGTATCCCCGTCAAACGTGTTCAGGGGTTTATCTGGGGGCTAGCTGGCGTGGTCGCTGGTATCGCGGGTATCCTGTTTGCCGCCAAAGGTTCGGTCGATCCAACTACGGGCCTGCTGGGGATCAAGGCGTTTGCCGCGGCTGTGATCGGCGGGTTCGGCAGCCTGCCCGGTGCGCTGGCCGGAGGGTTGATCGTCGGCGTCATCGAGCCCTTTGCCAGCCGCTACATCGCTGCAGGATACAGCCAGATTGCACCTTATGCGCTGTTGCTGGCGGTGCTGATCTTCCGCCCCAACGGGCTGTTCAGTCAGGTTCGGGTCAAAAAGGTCTAGGCATATGCGGATTGTTTTCAAAACCAACTACATGCAGGACATCCGGCCTTGGAAAGACGGCTATCAGCTTGGGCTTTACCTTGCTCTGCTGGCAGTGGTGGCGGCGGCCCCCTGGTGGCTGGACGACTTCTATCTGGGTGAGCTGACGAACGTCCTGATCTGGGCCATCGCCGGTCTGGGCCTGATGGTGCTGACGGGCCACACCGGGCAAGTCAGTCTGGGCCACGCGGCGTTTCTAGCTTTTGGCTGCTATGCCAATGTCATCCTGCTCGAGGCCGGGGTACCCTTCCTGATCGCTTTCCCGTTAGCCGGTATCCTAACAGGCATCGCCGGCGTGACGGTCGCCATCCCTGCCCTGCGGTTGCACGGTATTTACCTCGCGATCTTCACCATGGCACTTTCGATTCTGATGGATGACGTGATCGTACTGGCCGAGCCTCTTACGGGCGGTGTCGGCGGAAAATTCATCGGAGGCGTAAATATCTTTGGCCTGACGATCGACCGTTGGGGTACCCCTGTTCAATTCTTCTGGCTGGTCTTGGGCGTTACGGTTCTGGTCACGCTGGGCTATATCAATCTGCTGCGTGCACCTTTGGGGCGCAGCTTTATCGCCGTTCGCGACTCTGAAGTTTCAGCGCAGGCGATGGGTGTTGATATCGCGCGGACCAAGATGATCTCATTCGCGCTATCCTGCGCCGTCACTGGATGGGCGGGTGCGCTGATGGGGATGTTCTCGGGCGCGTTCAACAATGAAACCTTCAGCGTTGTGATCTCGATTCAACTGCTGATGATGATCGTGATTGGTGGGCTGGGGTCGATCCACGGCGCATTTCTGGGTGCTGTTGTTATCGGGTTCCTTCCGCAATTCCTGTCGATCTCAAAGGAATATGTGGGCGCTCTGTTCGGCGGCAATACCGTTGCTATTCCAGGGCTGGAGTTCGGCATCTTCGGCATGATTCTGATCGCTTTCATCCTGTTCGAACCGATGGGCATGTATGGCCGATGGCTGAAAATCCGCACATGGTTCGAACTGTTCCCCTTCTACCGCAAAGACATGTTCAAACGTCAGAAATCTTACCTCAAGACGGAGCGCCTGAGATGAGCTTGCTTGAGTTCCAGAACGTGACCCTGAAATTCGGTGGCCTGACGGCGGTGAATGACCTGTCCTTTGCGGTTGAGGAAGGCGAAGTCTTTGCCATCGTTGGCCCCAACGGCGCGGGCAAGTCGACCGTGTTCAACCTGTTTTCGCGGTTCTACGATCCGTTTGCCGGGTCGATCCGTTTTGACGGGCATGATCTGCTGCAGGTCAAGCCCTCGGGCGTGGCGGCGTATGGCGTGGCGCGGACGTTTCAGAATATCGAATTGTTCGAACATGCGACTGTGTTGCAGAACCTGCTGGTCGGGCGGCATCGGCACCGCAAAACCAACCTGCTGTCCGAGGTGCTGTTCCTGCCTTCGGCTCGTCGGCAAGAACTGGAAAACCGCGAAAAGGTCGAGGAGATCATCGACTTCCTCGATCTTCAGGCGTACCGCGACAAGATGATCTCGGGCCTGCCCTACGGAGTGCGCAAAGTGGTCGAGGTCGCCCGCGCATTGGCCACCGATCCCAAGCTGCTGTTGCTGGACGAACCGGCCTCGGGCCTGTCGGTCGAGGAAACAACGGATATGCGCTGGTGGATCGACGATATCCGGCGGCAGATGGGGATCACGGTACTGATGGTGGAACATGACATGGGGCTGGTCTCGGGCGTGTCTGACCGGGTGTTGGCAATGGCCGATGGCGCGATGCTGGCGCTGGGGACACCGGCGCAAGTGCAGTCCCATCCGGCGGTGGTCGAAGCCTATCTGGGGAAAGCCTCATGAGCGCGCCGATCCTGACCATTCGCAATATCGAAAGCTTCTATGGCCCGATCATGGCCATTCGCGGCGTGTCGCTGGACGTACATCCCGGGCAGATCGTGTCGATCCTGGGCGCGAACGGTGCAGGCAAGACGACGCTGATGAAAACCGTGTCAGGCGTTATGGACCCAGAAAAGGGCAAGATCACCTTTGACGGCGACGAAATCCAAGGATCAGAGCCGCATAAGGTCGTGCAAAAAGGCATCGTCCATGTCCCCGAAGGACGCGAAGTGTTTCCGCTTCTGACGGTCGATGAAAACCTCAGCCTCGGGGCCTATACGGCGACGGATAAGGGACAGATCGACCATGACCGCGAGCTGGTGTTTTCGTACTTCCCGATCCTCAAAGAGCGCCGCAATCAAGAGGCCGGAACCCTGTCGGGCGGACAGCAACAGATGCTGGCAATCGGGCGTGGGCTGATGGCGAACCCGAAGATCATGCTGTTGGACGAGCCCTCACTAGGGCTGTCGCCCCTACTGGTGCAGGAGATTTTCGGCATCCTAAAACGCCTTAATGACGAGCAGAACAGGACCATGATGCTGGTCGAGCAGAACGCCAACGCTGCGCTGGAGCTAGCGCATCATGGGTACGTGATGGAGGTCGGGCGCATCGTGATGGATGGCGACGCAGATGTCTTGATGAAATCCGAAGACATCCAAAATTTTTATTTGGGCGTTCAGGAAGAAGGCGCGCGGGAAAACCGCCGCTGGAAACGCAGAAAGACCTGGAGGTGAGTGGAATGAATATCAGCACCCTGCCCCCTCAGACCAAGATCAACGGCGTGCAATTCAACGCCACCCCCGGCCAACGCCCCGTGCTGGTGGACGAATGCCAGACCATCAGCCAGCTATTCCAAAAACGCTGTGCCGATCTGGGTACGCGCACGGCGCATCGGGAAAAGGACTTCGGCATCTGGAAAGCCTATTCCTGGGCAGATTACTGGCAACACGCAAAGTGGATCGGGTTGGCCCTGCGAAAGCTGGGTTTGCAAAGGGGTGAGGTTGTCTCGATCCTGTCCGAGGACCGCAAGGAATGGGCCTGGTTCGATATGGGAATTCAATGCGTGGGCGGGATCGCTTCGGGGGTCTACACGACTGATTCCGCCAATCAATTGAAATACTTGGTGAATGACAGCGATAGCCGGTTTCTGGTGGTCGAGAATGAAGAGCAACTGGACAAATTCCTTGAAATCGAAACCGAAGTTCCCGGCCTGTTGAACGTCATCATCCTTGAGGATGAGGGCCTGCACGATCTGGACCACGACCGTTGTATGATGATCGACGCCCTATACAACATCGGGCGTCAGGCCGAGGCCGAAGAACCCGATCGGTTCGAGGCCGAAATCGCCTTGGCATCACCGCAGGACACGGCCCTGCTGGTTTATACATCGGGTACGACGGGCGCTCCCAAGGGGGCAATGCTGAGTCATGAAAATGTTCTGGCGGCAATCGAGTGTGGCGCCAATTCTCTGCCGACCCATGAAACGGATGAGCAACTGTGTTTCTTGCCGCTGTGCCACATCCTGGAACGGGATGTGTCCGTGTATTTCCCATTGGCTGCTAAGTGCGTGGTTAATTTCGCAGAAAGCCCCGAGACTGTCTTTTCGAACCTGCAAGAGGTTTCTCCTTCAACCTTCACCGCGGTTCCGCGCGTTTGGGAGAAAATATATTCTCAGGTCCAGATCATGACGCAGGATGCAACCCCTGCTGGTCGTGCCGCTTTTGGGATGGCGTTAAAGGCGGGGCTTGCCCGGGCAGAGTACATTCTGTCTGGCCAACCCGTGCCTGCGGGTGTGGCTGCAAAATTCTGGCTGTGGGACCGCCTTGTGCTGCGCAACCTTCGCCGAATGCTCGGCATGGACAAAATGCGGCGGGGCGGTAGTGGGGCCGCTCCGATCTCGACCGATCTGCTCAAGTGGTATTGGGCCATTGGTGTGCCGTTGGTCGAAGGATTCGGTATGACGGAGACCTCTGGCTTGGCGACGCTGAATACCATCGAGGACAATAAGATCGGCACGATTGGCAAACCGGTTCCCGGCAATGATGTTCGCATCTCAGATGAAGGTGAGATTCAAATCAAGGGGCTGAACGTCTTTCAGGGATATTGGCGTAATAACGCAAAAACCGCCGAGACATTCACGGCCGATGGCTGGCTGAAAACCGGTGACATGGGGCAGATTGACAAGGAAGGCTATGTTTCCATCACAGGCCGGTTAAAGGACATCATCATTACCGCAGGTGGCAAGAACATCACCCCGGCCGAGATCGAAAGCCGACTGAAATTCAGCCACTATATCTCGGACGCAGTGGTGATCGGTGACAAGCGAAAGTTCCTGACGGCGCTGATTATGATAGATCAGGAAAACGTCGAGAAGTTCGCGCAGGATCGAAAAATTCCGTTCTCTAACTTTGCATCTTTGTGTGCAGCAGCCGATGTGAAGGATCAGATCGCGTCAGAAGTTGCAGAGGTCAACAAAGAGTTCGCGCGCGTAGAACAGATCAAGGATTTTCGTCTAATCGACGTTTTGCTGACAGCAGATGACGATGAACTTACTGCGACCATGAAACTTAAGCGCAGCTTTGTCGAAAAGAAACACGGGCACCTTATTGAAGACATGTACAAATAGACAAGGGATTACCCAAAGGGAGGAAAAACATGAGGACTCTGATCAAAGGGATGGCTGCAGCCACTGCGCTGACCGCTTCGGCGACATTCGCCAGCGCGCAAACTCAGGGCGTGACAGATGATGAGATCGTCATCGGATCGGTCAATGATCTGAGCGGTATTTTCGCTGCGGTTGGTGTGCCGTCCACCAAGGGGGCCAACGTGGTGTTTGATCGCGTGAATGCCGAAGGTGGCGTGCACGGGCGCACGATCCGGTTTGTCGTTGAAGACAACGGTTATCAGATGCCGCGCGCGATGCAGGGCTATAACAAGTTGCTGAACCGAGACAAGGTTTTTGCGATGATGCAATCATTGGGCACACCTATGAACCTTGCAGGGTTCAAGCTGTTGGATCCAAAAGGTATTCCGAACGTTGCCCCTTTGACCGCCGCGCGTCAGATGTTGCAAGAGCCGATGAAGAACAAATTCACGTCCTTCTCGACTTACTTTGACCAAAGCCGTGTGGGTGTGAAATACATCGCCGACCAGTTCGGGTCGCAAAAGGTGTGCACGATGTACCTGCCCACGGATTTCGGCGAAGAAATTCTAGAAGGCAGCAAGGCCGGTGCCGAAGAAGCCGGAATTGAATTCGCCGCTGAAACAACGCACAAGCCTGATGAAACCGATTTTGTGGGATCGCTGAGCAAGCTCAAGGAAGAAGGCTGCGACATTGTAACGATGGCCTTGGGGGTCCGTCAGGTGATCACGGTCGTCGGAACAGCCAAGAAGATGGGTTTGGAGGATATGAAATTCCTCGGAACGTCGGCCAGTTTCCTGACCGTGGTCGCTCAGGTACCTGGCGGAGTGACCGACGGGTTTTATGCCGCCGCCTCGTGGCAGGACCTGTGGGCGCGTGCGGAGGAACCTGCCCCGGCCGCCTTTATCGAGGAATACAAAGCCGCAACCGGTGAAGACCCTGTAGGATTTTCGATGCTTGGCTACGCAGCGGCTGAAATGATGGTCAAAGCGCTGGAAGCCGCAGGGCCCGATCTGACGCATGACAGCTTTATCGCCGCGATGGAGTCGTTGAACTACACAGATGAGTTGGTTGGGAATGAGATCACCTACGGTCCCGACGATCACCAGGGTGCGGATACCGTCTATGTCAGTGTTGTTGACAACGGCGTCTGGAAAAAAGTCTACGAAGAATAACCGTTCCAAAGAAAAAGGGCTCGCAGACGCGAGCCCTTTCCAATTCGATATCCGCAGCGATTAACGCTTCGAGAACTGGAACGAACGACGCGCTTTGCGCTTACCGTATTTCTTACGTTCCACAACGCGGCTGTCGCGGGTCAGGAAGCCAGCGGCTTTCAGTGCGCCACGCAGCGACGGATCATAGAGTTGCAGCGCTTTCGAGATGCCGTGCTTGACCGCGCCGGCTTGACCGGTCAGGCCACCGCCTTTGACGGTTGCAACAACGTCGAACTCACCTTCTACACCGGCAACCTGGAAAGGCTGGCGCAGGATCAGCTGCAGAACGGGACGAGCGAAGTACTTGTCCTGGTCTTTGCCGTTGACGGTGACCTTGCCGGAACCCGGCTTGATCCAAACGCGGGCAACAGCGTCTTTACGCTTGCCGGTGGCGTAGGAGCGGCCCAGCTCGTCACGCACGGGCTCACGTGCGATGACTTCTTCGGCCACGGTTTCAACGCCTGCGACGGCGCTCAGCTCTTCGAGAGTATTGATCTGATCAGCCATCGGTCATTAGCTCCGGGTGTTTTTCTTGTTCATGGACTTAACGTCCAGAACTTCGGGCGCTTGCGCCTCATGAGGGTGCTCGGCACCGGCATAAACGCGCAGGTTGGTCATCTGCTGACGCGC
Organism: Ruegeria sp. S263; assembly: GCF_056780525.1. NCBI lineage: Bacteria > Pseudomonadati > Pseudomonadota > Alphaproteobacteria > Rhodobacterales > Roseobacteraceae > Ruegeria > Ruegeria sp. S263. The sequence goes on from NZ_CM165558.1 coordinate 2,052,248, forward strand.
CAGACGGTTGCCCGGCAGCATGCGCTTGACCGCTTGGGTCACGACGCGCTCGGGGTGTGCACCCTCGAGGATCTGCTGCTTGGTGCGGGATTTAATGCCGCCCGGGTGACCCGTGTGCCAGTAGAAGTTCTCTTCGCGCTTCTTGCCGGTCATCTGGATTTTGTCAGCGTTGATCACGATGACATTGTCGCCCATGTCCATGTTGGGTGTGAACGACGCTTTGTGCTTGCCACGCAGGCGCATGGCGACGATCGAGGCAAGACGACCCAGAACAACGCCTTCGGCGTCGATCAGGATCCATTTCTTGTCGATGTCTGCAGGTGTTGCAGAAAAGGTTTTCATGGCAGGATAGTCCTGTTTGATGTGAAAGACCGCCCCAAGACAGAGCGGCCCGAATTCGATGGAGCGTATTTAGAGGGGTGCGTGGTGCACGTCAACAACGTTAAGTCTAATAAAATTGTTTAATAACAAAGATTTGAAAAATAGGTATTATTTTACCCCATGATTAGACGCTGATTTGCTCGGGTGGATTGTCCAACAGGGATCTCAGCCGCTGCATTGCCTCTTCAAACCGTTCCAGAGACACATGGCCGTTCATTGCAATGCGCACCGCGTTTGGGGCGCGACCGTCACGCAATGCGAACTCGTCGGCCGACCTCAGTTGTATGCCTTCCCGTTCGGCAGCGCGGCTGAATGCGGCCGCGCGCCAGCCTGAGGGCAAATTCAGCCAGACAAATGGCACATCCGGCGCCCAGCTCAGGTCGAAACCGCCAAGAGCGTTGACAGTCACACGCACATATTCGCCCATTTTCAGGCGCACATCCTTTGCGATCCGTCGGGTTCTCGGGTCTGACAACAGTAACCGAGTCAATTCCGCCAGAGGCTGTGCAAGGCCAAAATACCCGTATTCCGCAGATCGACGCAGATCGACACTTCGTTCCCGCGGCGCGATCGCAAAGCCAACCCGCAATGCCGGTGTCAGCGTTTTTGAGATTGACGACACATGCCACCCGCGTTCCGGTGCCAGTGCGCGGTAGCTGGGTTCGCGGGCATCGCCCATGCGATAGCAGTCGTCTTCTATGATTTGCAAATCAAAGCGGCGGGCAATTTCCACGATTTCCTTGCGCCGCTCCAGCGGAGCGTGGGCGCCAGTTGGATTCTGCACCTCGGGCGAAACACAGACGGCCTGCGCGGCGGTTTGGCGCAAAACTTGTTCCATGGCTTGTGGATCAATCCCCCACTTGTCCATTTTCACGCCGACAACTTCGGCGCGCATCAACTCTCCGGCGCGGCGAAACCCTGCATAGGAAAGGTCTTCGACCAGAACGACAGGTTTAGGTCCACGCAAGATGGTTTGAAACACAAGGCAAAGTCCGTTCTGGCCGCCATGTGTCAGTACAATGTCGTCATGTGACAGCGCCCCCAACGGCAGGTCCGACAACCATTCGACCACAGTTTGTCGTACGGATTGATAGGCGTCGCGGGTCGGATAGTTCAGGAACAGCCCCGGATCTGCCTGCGAAACCTTGTTAAGGCATTCCCGGATAAGGGTCACCTGCCCCACATCTGCCAATCGCGGGCTGAACAAACTGACATTGGCATTGTATTTGTCGTCCCGCAGATGCAACTGCCGCGCCCAGACATCGTCCAGAATCGGTGATTTCGGAGGGGCCACGAATGTACCACGCCCGACTTCGGCTTGTAACAACCCCTCATCAGTCAGGATCGTGTAGGCTCGTGCAACGGTCCCGGGCGTGATTTGTAACCGATACGCCAATTCACGGACCGGTGGAAGCTTGGCTCCGACGTCCAGTAACTTGTTATCAATGGCTTTTCGAATTGTGTCGGCCACCAATGTATACTTGGGGCCTTTGGATTTTGGCAGTGACTCCGGCCAAATTGTATCCATTACAATTCTTCCTTTGATTTCGACACAATTGGAAATGTATCAATCACACATACCGAACATATTACGTTTGTGTCAATACAATTGAAAGGATACCCACTATGACACGCGCAATGCACACCCCCGCCCTTTTGCTGCTGAACGACAGCCCTCGGCTGCCTTTGATCGCTGCGCTGGCCGTGCGGTTTGCGGCGACTGTCACCAAGTGGGAACGTCAGCGCCGCAGCAGGGTCAATTTGTCAAAACTGGATGATCGGATGCTGCGTGATGTCGGGCTGACCCGCCATCAGGCAGACCGCGAGATCAATCGTCCGTTCTGGCACGGATAGGTTTTCCCCAGTCCCATAAGGGACCTCTTCCTTGGCCGGGCTCGCCCGGCCATTTTTTATCCAAAGGATTCGGCAGAAGACCCTTCCGGCGGAAGTGAATACGTCATTGTGGCCCGGGCAACCGGCTTGTCCGAACCTACCGAATACATAAGCACATCCCCGACCGCCAAAGTCCTTCCAAGCTTTAGCAACCTGCAACGGGCAATCATGTCCTTGTCTCCATCTGGTTTGCGCATGAAATCCATCGAGCATCCTGTTGTAACCGCAAGGGACAATCGCCCCTTTCGCGCAAGGATGAGCGCGTAAACGCAGACATCCGCCAAGCCGAACATCGAGGGCCCCGATACGGTTCCGCCCGGCCTCAGGTGCCTGTCCTCGACGACGAGTCGCATGACGATCGTATCTTTTGTCACGTCTTCAACGACAAAGTCATCCTGTACCTGCGGAAACACCTGCGCCATGTAATCCGACAGCTCTTCGCGGTTCAAAACCAACGACATACTTCCCCTCCTCGAATTGCCGACCTAGAGTTGGCCTCACATCAGATCGGAGGGCAAGATGGGAATTCTGGAACGTAGCGACACAGGTGCCGTTGCCAGGCTGAAGATGAACGCGCCGGATCGCCTGAATGCCCTCAGCGAGGAAATGCTTGCTGCTCTGCAAGCGGAACTTGATGCGCTTCGAGAGGACAGTTCTATTCGCGTCGTTATCCTTTCGGGGGCCGGGAAAGGGTTTTGCGCTGGCCACGATCTAAAGCAGATGACCGCTGGTCGTCAGGCTGAAGATAGAGGAAAGGCGTATTTTCAGGACTTGTTCGCCCAGTGCACCCGAATGATGCTGTCGATCCAATCTCTTCCTCAGCCTGTTATTGCACAGGTACATGGGATTGCGACTGCAGCGGGCTGCCAATTGGTTGCCAGTTGCGATCTGGCGGTTGCTGCCGAAGGGACGCGGTTTGGTGTCAACGGTGTGAATATCGGCTTGTTTTGTTCAACGCCGATGGTGGCCCTCAGCCGCAATATCCCGCGAAAGCGTGCTTTCGAAATGCTGACAACAGGCGACTTCATCTCGGCGGAACGGGCGTCTGAACTGGGTCTGGTCAATCGCGTGGCACCAGAAATGCTGCTGGAACACGAGACACAGGCGCTGGCAGATCAACTGGCGACCAAGCTTGGATCAGCGGTGAAAATCGGGAAACAGGCCTTCTATCAGCAACTGGAAATGCCCATTGAACAAGCCTACGCGTATACGGGTGAGGTAATGGCACAAAATATGCTGCATCGGGATACCGAAGAAGGAATATCTGCATTTATCGAAAAAAGGCCGCCAAATTGGGATCAATAAGGCGACGATATTAAACCTTTTTCGCCACTGTTCGTATTTTTGGACTTTTCAAAAGGGCGACACTGTGGCAATGCTGAGACAAGGCTAAGGCCTTGCTTAAACTTTTGGGTCGCCGTGGGCGGAAGGTCCCTCCGAGCTGGTTTCTCTCACTGGCGTTGACATTCCCGCAGCGGCGATCCCAAAAAACCTCCCCTTTTTCTTTCCCCTGATCAACAGTCGTTTGCGTTGGCGTGCGCTCTGCCCTATGTGGCAGCACATGACACAGACATTGCATATCGTGGGCGGCGGCATGGCCGGGTCCGAAGCAGCTTGGCAAGCAGCGGAAATGGGCGTTGACGTGGTCATCCACGAAATGCGGCCCAAAGTTGGCACCTTTGCGCATCAAACCGGTAACCTGGCCGAGATGGTGTGCTCGAACTCGTTCCGATCGGACGATGACGAGCAGAATGCGGTTGGGCTGCTGCATTGGGAAATGCGCGCGGCAAACGGTTTGATCATGACCACGGCTGATGCACACCGCTTGCCAGCCGGTGGTGCGCTTGCCGTGGATCGCGACCCGTTTGCCGAGGCCGTGACCGCAAAGCTCAAGTCGCATGACCGTGTGCAGATCTCGGAAGAGGAAGTGACCGCCCTGCCCGATGATGGCAAATGGATCTTTGCGACGGGGCCTTTGACTTCGACAGCGCTCGGAGATTCGATCCGCGCGGAAACCGGAGCGGACTCGTTGGCGTTTTTCGACGCGATTGCACCAATCGTCTATGCAGACAGCATCGACATGAGCAAAGCGTGGATGCAATCGCGATACGACAAAGGCGAGACCGAGGAAGAGCGGACCGCCTATTTGAATTGTCCAATGGATCGGGAACAGTATGAGGCGTTCATTGATGCGCTGTTGGCCGCCGAAAAGACCGAGTTTCACGAAGGCGAAACTGCTGGCTATTTCGACGGCTGCCTGCCGATTGAGGTTATGTCTGAACGCGGGCGCGAGACTCTCCGACATGGCCCTATGAAACCAGTCGGCCTTACCAACCCGCATCAGCCTGATGTGAAACCCCATGCGGTTGTTCAGCTTAGGCGCGACAACGCGCTTGGCACGCTGTTCAACATCGTGGGCTTTCAGACCAAGATGAAATACGGCGCTCAGACTGAGGTGTTCCGGATGATCCCTGGTCTGGAAAATGCAAGCTTCGCGCGTCTGGGCGGTATCCACCGGAACACTTTCATCAATTCGCCCACGCTTTTGGATTCGCAAATGCGGTTGAAGTCCAAGCCCAACATTCGATTTGCCGGGCAAATCACTGGTGTTGAGGGTTATGTGGAAAGCGCGGCCATGGGATTGCTGGCGGGGCGTCTGGCCGCCGCGGAAATCCTTGGGCAGGATATGCCGACGGTCCCGCAGGACAGCGCCACGGGTGCCTTGATTCACCACATTACAGGCGGGGCCGAAGCAAAGACGTTTCAGCCCATGAACGTAAATTTCGGCCTGTTTCGTCCTGTTGATGGCCTCAAAGGGGGCCGCCGAGGGCGGAAAGACCGTTACAAGGCCTACACAGACCGTGCCAAGGCCGAGTGGTCCAAGTGGCTGTCACATTGCTGACTGGACGCAGCCCGTGTCAGCGGCCTAACATACGGGCATGAACGACGATTACCTAAAAGACGCGTATGGGCTGGACACACCCGAAGCCACGCGCGCGCACTATCAGAAATGGGCGTCGTCATACGATTCCGAAGTGGCTGCCCATGGCTATGTCACTCCCGGTCGCGTTGCCGAGGCGCTTTGGTCGCATATGCCCGAAGCTCAGACGCCTGTTCTGGACTATGGCTGTGGCACTGGTTTGTCCGGCGAGGCGCTGCACGCGGTTGGATTCAGGGTCATCGACGGCGTAGACCCTTCACCAAAGATGTTAGAAGGCGCCGAGGCCAAGGGGGTTTACAGACGGTTGTCGACGTTCGATCTGTCCGACCCAAACCCTTTGCAGCAAGGTGCGTACAAGGCGATTGCCGCCATTGGTGTCATCAGCGTCGGCGCCGCCCCGCCCGAGACATTTGATCTGTTGATGAATGCTTTGCCCAATGGGGGTCTTCTGGCATTTTCATTCAATGATCACACACTTGCAGATCACACTTATACCTGTCGGCTGAACGATTGGCTGGACATGGGGGCGACGCGCCTGCTGTTTCGTGAGCATGGCCCTCATCTGCCGGGGATGGACCTCAAATCAGATGTCTATATTGTTGAAAAGTCGTGACATTCGTAACTAGGTTTGCGCCCTCTCCGACGGGCCCCCTGCATCTTGGACATGCGTATTCGGCGCTTTTGGCCTGCGATATGGCCACGTCGCATGAGGGTTCATTTCTTCTCAGGATAGAAGACATCGACCGCGCACGTTCGCGTCCGCAATGGGAAACCCGGATTTTCGACGATTTACACTGGCTTGGAATTACTTGGCCCACGCCGGTTATGAGACAATCTTTGCGGCTGGATGTGTATGAGCACGCCCTTGAAACGCTCTGGAACAATGGTTTGCTTTATCCTTGTACGTGCAATCGCCGCGATATTGCTGCAGCCGTTGGGGCACCGCAGGAAGGTGCCCCTTTGCTTGGGCCTGATGGCATAATCTACCCGGGTACATGCCGGAAAAAATCGGATAGAACCGGACCGATGCCACGAACAGTACCGCTGAGATTGGACATGGTTGCGGCGGTGGATCGCACAGTTGATTTGTTTGGAAAATCGGCAGGGTTTCAAGAAGATGGAGTGGGGCCTGAAGGTGAAACCGGGTGGATTACTTTCAGCGGGCAAGAAATGATCGAAACGATCGGTGACGTCGTTTTGTCCCGGCGGGATATGGGCACTTCATACCACCTGTCCGTTGTATTGGATGACGCGGAACAGGGCGTTAGCCACGTGGTACGCGGGCAGGATCTGTTTGAGGCAACACGGATCCACATTCTGTTGCAGTCTCTGCTTGGCTTGACCTCTCCGGTTTACCATCATCACAAATTGATCCGTGATGACACCGGCAAACGACTAGCAAAACGTGACGATGCGCGCGCGATCGCAAAGTACCGCGCCGAGGGCCAAAGCCCGGCGGATATAAGGGCGATGGTGGGTTTATGTCATAGGTGACATTAGTTCGATCTCGTCACCTTCCCGAACGGCAGTATAAAAACAGCTCCGCCGATTTGTGTGGCAGGCCGGGCCGGTCTGATGAACGAGAACAAGCAAGCAATCGCGGTCACAATCCACACGGAAATCCACCAACTCCTGCGTGTGGCCAGAGCTTTCTCCTTTGATCCAAAAGGACTGACGTGAACGCGACCAATAGGTGATGCGGCCCGTTTCCAGCGTTTTTTTAATGGCTTCCGCATTCATCCACGCCATCATCAGAACTTCGCCCGAAGTTTCGTCCTGAGCAATGGCAGGGATAAGACCCGCATCGTTATATTTCAAAGTGGTCGGGTCGAATGTGGCGCTTGCTTGCATCATAAAAACCTTTTGCATCCGGGTGGATGCTCACTATGTATGAGGAACAATCAACGAGGAAAAGCCATGTCCGGCGATAATGACCTGATTAAGTTATACTCTGGCCGAATTCTGGCGCTGGCTTCGGATATTCCCCATTTGGACCGGCTTGAGAATCCGGACGCGACGGTGAAGAAACGCTCGCCTCTTTGCGGATCGACCGTGACCGTTGATGTGAAGGTTCAGGATGGGCATGTTGCGGAATTTGGGCAGGATGTGAAAGCCTGTGCCTTGGGTCAGGCATCGGCCGCCGTTGTTGGGGGCGCTGTTATCGGGGCAACCAGAGCGCAGATAGAAACGGCGCGCGATCAACTGGCCGATATGCTCAAAAAGGATGGCCCTGCCCCTGACGCCCCGTTTGACGGGTTGGAGGTTTTGATGCCTGCCCGCGAATATAAGAACCGCCATGCTTCGATTCTACTTGCTTTGGACGCAACGGCCGAAGCGATGGAGCAGGCTGAACAAGCAAACTGCGCGTAACCATAGTTTTTTCTGGCAATTCAGTCTAACCTCCTGCGAAATCAGGGGGAGTTTGTGACTTGAACAACTTGCTGGAACATTTCGTCACGCTTTGGGTTGTGATTGATCCCATCGGCACGATCCCCGTTTTCATTGCCGTTACCGCCGGGCTGGAGGCTGCAGCAAGGCGCAAGATGGCGTTGGTTGCATCAATTATCAGCGCTGGAATTCTTCTGTTCTTTCTAGTCTTCGGGCAATTGCTGATCGAGGCGCTGGATATCGGGCTGAACTCATTTCAGGTTGCAGGCGGCATTATTCTGTTCCTGTTCGCGCTGACCATGATTTTTGGCGAAAGCAAGCAGGACACTGAACAACGCGCCGCCGAGGAAGATATCAAAGACCAGATGCACCAGCACAACCCGGCCATTTTTCCGCTGGCGGTTCCATCTTTGGCCTCGCCCGGTGCTATGTTGGCCATCGTAATTCTGACGGACAACAACAGATACAGCGTTGCTGACCAGGGAATTACGGCACTTGTCATGATTTCGGTCGTGGCCATTGCATTTGTGCTTATGCTGCTGGCCGAGCCTATCATTCGGCTGATTGGCCATTCCGGTGCCGCGATCATAAGCCGTGTCATGGGGATGATATTGGCCTCTGTCGCCGTGAACTCTGTTCTGTCGGCGATGCTGGAAATTATGAAAACCGGGCAATTGTAAAAAAACCGCCGCACCTTCCGGGCGGAAAGGGCGGCGGCAGGATGTGCGTTTCTCGTGTGGGTCCGGAGGTCCGCACGGGGCCGAGGCAAGGCCCCTTCAAGGGAATTGGGACAGGCAGGTCACCCTTGACTGATATGGGGATGACAGCGCGGGTTTGGTCGGCACGAGATCGCAGGCAGAAAAGGTTAGAACGCTCCGGGCAGGTGGAGGGCAACCATCAGAATAACCACCAAAGAAACGGCACCGGCTGCATCCTGCAAAAGCGTAGATTGCGAGCGGGTGATGGCGGTCTTTATCTGGGTCAACATGGGTCACCTCCGGTCAGAGCTTTAATCCTTTGTTGACCTTTTGTTCTCACATTTCATTGAGTCGGTAAAGAACTTTTTGAGAACATTTGTGAACTAACGGCAAATTTTTCTCTAACCAACTGAAATCAAACGGATCGCCTGATCCTGCTTCATCAGCCACAGAAGAACACGCACCGCTTGCCCCCTGTCCGAGCTTAGTTTTGGGTCTTTCGCTAGGAAAGCTCTGGCATCCGTTTGCGCGATGGCCATCAGACCGGCTTGCCGCTCAAGATCAGCGATCCGAAATTTGGGCAACCCGGATTGGGCCGTCCCAATAAGGTCTCCGGCGCCGCGCATCTGCAGATCTGTTTCGGATATCCGAAATCCATCCTCGGTTTCACGCAATACTTCCAGACGTTTGCGCCCGCCCTCACTCAGCGGGGGTTGGTACATCAACAAGCAGGTCGAATCCGCTACTCCACGACCGACACGGCCTCGCAGTTGGTGTAATTGCGCCAAACCGAAGATCTCGGCGCGCTCAATGACCATGATGGTGGCGTTGGGAACGTTTACGCCGACTTCGATAACAGTGGTCGCGACCAGAACCTTGGTCTGACCTTCCTGAAACGCTTTCATGGCGGCGTCTTTGTCTGCCGGTGGCATTTGGCCATGCACCAAACCCACCACGTTATCCCCGAGAATTGCTCGCAACCGCTTGAAGCGCTCTTCAGCGGCTGTGAGGTCCGATACTTCGGACTCGTCAACCAGCGGGCACACCCAATAACATTGCCGCCCCTCGTCCATGGCCCGCCGCAAGTGAGTGATCACTTCTTCCATACGGTCTGTGCTGACAACAGCCGTCTTGATGGGTTTGCGGCCCGGAGGCTTTTCATCCAGAACAGACACGTCCATGTCGCCATATTGGGCCAAAGCCAGACTGCGCGGGATTGGCGTTGCCGTCATCACCAATACATCGGCACCACGCCCTTTTTCGGACAGTTCCATCCTTTGCCGAACACCAAATCGGTGCTGCTCATCCACGATCGCCAGTCGCAAGTCGCGAAATTCCACGTCATTTTGGAAGACCGCATGGGTTCCGACCAGAATTTGAATGTCACCCTTTTTTAATGCATCCAATTTGTTGCGCCGTTCGCCCCCTTTATCGCGTCCTGTCAGTATCTCCAGAACAATTCCGGCCTCTTCGGCAAGGGGGCGCAGCCCTTCAAGATGTTGACGGGCAAGTATCTCGGTCGGAGCCATCATCACGCCCTGCCCTCCGGCCTCGACCGCGACCAGCAGCGCCATGAATGCCACCAGCGTCTTGCCGGCACCGACATCCCCCTGCAACAGACGATTCATCCGCGCGTCCGAGGCCAAATCCGCCGCGATCTGATCAATTGCCCGCATCTGCGCGCCGGTTGGCTTGTACGGAAGGCTCGCCAGAACCTTGGATTGAAGCGCGCCTGTTCCAACACTGACAACGCCCCTCGCCTTTCGCTCCCTTTGCCGGGCCAAAGCGAGGGTCATCTGATGAGCGAACAACTCATCATAAGCCAAGCGTTGTCTTGCAGGGGCATGGCTTGCGATATCATCCGCGCCTTGTGGGTTGTGGGCTGCTTTGACTGCAGTTGCCCAGTCAGGCCACTCTTGTTTGGTGACTTGCGCCGGATCAATCCATTCAGCCAGTTCAGGCGCATGGGACAATGCGCTACGAGCTGCTTTGTAAGCCGTCTTTTGCGTTATCCCCTGAGTCAGGTGATAGACCGGTTCAAACTCCGGTATGTCGCAGGCGTTTTCCAACGGAAGCATATGATCGGGGTGAACCATCTGGGCCATGCCGTCGAACAGCTCTAGTTTGCCCGATATCACCCGTCGCGATCCTTCGGGCAGAACCTTTTTCAAGTAATCTCCGCGTGCATGGAAGAAAACCAATTGGAACTCTGCCTGCGAATCCTCGACGTAAACACGATAGGCACCACCCTTATTGCGCGGCGGTCTATGCGGTCCCACCGTCACCTCAACCGTCAAGGTTGTCGGGAGATCAGCGCCCTGGATCGTATCCCTTTTACGTCGATCTATCACTGCATAAGGCAAACCGAAAAGCACATCTCGGGGTGTTTCAACCCCGGCCTGCACCATGGTTTGCGCGGTCTTGGGACCCACTCCTTCCAGTGTTTCTAGCCCGGCAAACAGTGGGAACAGGACTTCGGGCCTTCCGCTCATGACGCGCCGATCAAGGTCAGCCAGCCGTCTTCGTCCAGCGTTTGGATACCCAATTCCGCCGCCTTTTTTGCCTTTGATCCAGCGCCCGGTCCAGCCACGAGCAAATCGGTTTTCTTACTGACCGAGCCGGATACTTTCGCACCCAGGGATTCGGCCCGTGCCTTGGCTTCGGCGCGGGTCATTTTTTCCAGTGTGCCGGTGAAGACAACTGTTTTACCAGCCACAGGACTACCAGAGGTGTCGGGTCTAGTCGCTTTCTGTACGTCCAACTGAGCCACCAGAGCGTCGATGCTGGACCGCTCGGCATTTTGGGCAAATGCTGAAACTAATGCGCGGGCCATGATCTCTCCGATCCCGTCAATGGCCAGCAAATCTTCCCACTCAGGACCGACAAAATCCGCGGCGGCGGTGATGGCTTCTTCGAACTCTTCCCAGGACCCATAATGGTTGGCGATCAGGTTTGACGCGGCTTCGCCCATGTGGCGGATTCCCAGCGCAAACAAAAGACGTCCGAACGGTATGTCCCGCTTTTCATCAATCGCAGCCCACAGGTTACCAGCGCTTTGCGCGCCCCAGCCCTTGCGGTTCGCCAGCTTGTTCAGGTTTGCGGCGTCGCGGGATTGCAGGGTGAAGATATCAACTGGGGTTCTGACCGGAAGATCAGAGTCGTCATAGAACATCTCAATTTGTTTGGCACCCAGACCTTCGATGTCGAATGCCTTACGCGAGACAAAGTGCTTCAGCTTCTCAACGGCTTGGGCTGGGCAGATTATGCCTCCTGTACAGCGCCTTACGGCGTCGCCTTCCTCGCGAACCGCGTCGCTTTGGCATTCTGGGCAAGTCGTTGGGAACACATAAGGTTTTGCGTCAGCCGGGCGTTTCGAAATGTCGACATCCGCAAGTTTGGGAATGACATCACCTGCTCGGTAAACCTGAACCCAGTCGCCGATGCGAAAATCCTTACCCTCCCGAATAATCCCACCTTTGGCGTCGCGCCCGACGATGTAGTCCTCGTTGTGGAGCGTCGCATTAGATACGACAACACCGCCGACTGTCACCGGATGCAGGCGCGCGACCGGGCTAAGCGCCCCTGTTCGGCCAACCTGAATGTCGATCGCCTCAAGCCGGGTCCATGCGAGTTCTGCTGGGAACTTATGAGCAATTGCCCATCTGGGTGTCGTGGACCTGAATCCAAGCCGAGATTGCAAAGACAGGTCATTTACTTTGTAAACGACGCCATCAATATCATACCCAAGCGTTGCGCGCTGCGCTTCGATACTTCGGTAGTGGTTCAGGATTTGGTCCTTGGTGTCACAAACGGCGGTCAGTGGATTGGTCGAAAACCCAAAACCGGCCAATCGCTCAATTGCGCCCATTTGCGTGTCGGCCAAAGGTTCGGACAATTCGCCCCATGCATAGGCAAAAAACCTGAGCGGTCGCGATCGCGTGATTGCCGAATCCAGTTGCCTGAGAGATCCGGCAGCCGCGTTGCGTGGGTTGGCAAAAAGTTTGTCACCCAAAGCCTCCTGACGTGCATTCAGGTCCTCAAAATCCTTGTGAGACATGTAAACTTCGCCCCGGACCTCAAGAATATCGGGAGCATCTGATACGATCTGGGGAATATCGGAAATCGTACGCGCATTTGCTGTCACGTTTTCGCCGACCTCTCCATCCCCTCGGGTCGCTGCCTGAACCAAAATTCCCTTTTCGTATCTGAGCGATAGAGACAAACCATCTATTTTTGGCTCCGCCGTAAAGGACAGCGGCTGCGTATCCGACAAACCCAAATACTTGCGAACTGAGCGGTCAAAATCGACGACATCTTCTTCGCTGAACGCATTTCCAAGAGACATCATTCGGACGGCGTGGGAGACCTTAGAAAACCCGTCAGAAGGTCGGGCACCTACCTGGTCGGATGGGCTGTCCGTTCTTTTCAGGTGCGGAAAGCGGCGTTCAATCTCAGCGTTTCGCTGTTTGAGGCTGTCGTACACGGCGTCCGAAATCTCGGGTGCGTCTTCCGAGTGGTACAGTGTGTTGGCCTGTAAAATCAGCGGGGCCAGCCGTACAAGCTCGGATCGGGCCTGTGCTTCTGTCAGCTCGGATACTGGTGTTGAATCGCTCATGCCCTCGCCCTGTCACGTAATCTTGGAACTCAGTGATAGGGCGAGGTTATTCTCACGTCCAGACGTGCCGTTCACAGACTGAAGGTACCGCTCTGAACCAACGGCCAGATTTCAAAATCCGGGTTACGCACCGACCGCCACCCGCCTGTCGACCATTCTGTTACTTTGTGGGTCTCGCAGGACGTATCCCCTGCCCCAGACTGTCTCGATATAGTTTTCGCCGCCCGTCGCGTTGCTGAGTTTCTTGCGGAGCTTGCAGATAAAGACGTCGATGATCTTGAGTTCGGGTTCGTCCATGCCGCCATAGAGGTGATTCAGGAACATCTCCTTGGTCAACGTCGTGCCTTTGCGCAAACTCAACAGTTCTAGCATCTGGTGTTCCTTGCCGGTCTGGTGCACGGCTTTGCCTTCGACTTCAACCGTTTTGGCATCCAGGTTCACCGCGTCGCGGCCCGTGTGGATCACGGATTGGGAATGGCCCTTTGATCGGCGAATGATTGCGTGAATACGTGCAACCAGTTCTTCACGGTGGAAAGGTTTGGTCATGTAGTCGTCAGCACCAAAACCGAAACCTTTGATTTTGCTTTCGGTGTCGTCAGCGCCAGACAGGATCAGGATCGGGGATTCAACCCGCGCAATGCGCAATTGACGTAATACTTCGTGCCCATTCATATCAGGCAGGTTCAGGTCCAGAAGGATCAGGTCGTAATCATAAAGTTTTGCTAGATCGATACCCTCCTCGCCGAGGTCGGTCGCATAGACATTGAGGTTGGCGTGGGTCAACATCAATTCGATGCTTTTCGACGTAGTGGGATCATCCTCGACAAGAAGTATACGCATTTACTGCTCCAATTCGGTTCAACGTACCAATTAGGTTAAGCCTGCTCAAAAATGGTTAACCTGACGTTACCGTTGAATCACTTATTCACTTTCATCTTTAGGTTGTCGACATTTTTTTAAAGCCGTCACTTTCAGGGCGTCTTTTCCATGCTCCGCAACGGCCGAGACCCAGGAATTGAACTCCTCATCGCTCAACCCATACCGTGACTTTGCGTCAGACAGCGTGATCAGGCCGTAAAGTACGCCGCGAACAACAACGATTTTTCGCGACGCCACCCATCGTGTCGTGTCCGCAGGAGGAAGGTCTGCGCGCGACAAAACCGTTCCATCCGGTAGGGTTACGGATCGTGGTCCTTCAACTTTGTGCAAATACATCTTCATAACCTTTTCTGCTGCGACAACGCTGAAGCCAGCGTACTTAACGCTGGGTGAAACCACCCCTTGAGAGTGTGTAGAATTTTCCTATATTCTGCCGGTCTTTCTTAATCCGCACTGGAATCGTCATGGCCCTCGATACCGAGACACCGTTGAACTCGCTTGGCATTGCTAAACCCCCGTCGGAAACGCGGGTGGTTGTGGCCATGTCCGGCGGTGTGGACAGTTCTGTTGTGGCGGCACATCTGGCCGATCAGGGCTATGACGTCGTGGGTGTGACGCTGCAGTTGTATGACCATGGTGCGGCGCTGGCTAAGAAAGGCGCGTGCTGTGCAGGGATCGACATTCACGATGCGCGGCGCGTAGCGGAAGAACGCGGCTTTCCGCACTACGTTCTGGACTATGAGAACATCTTTAAGGACGCGGTGATCGACGAGTTTGCCGACAGCTATCTGGCGGGCGCCACCCCGGTGCCCTGCATCCGCTGCAATGAGCGGGTAAAGTTCAAGGACCTGCTGGAAACCGCCAAGGACCTTGAGGCTGACTGCATGGCCACCGGTCACTATATTCAGCGCAAGATGGGCCCGAACGGCCCGGAATTGCACAGCGCCGAGGATGCGAACCGCGATCAGTCCTATTTCCTGTTCTCGACGACGTCTGAACAGTTGGATTTCCTCCGGTTTCCGCTGGGCCACCTGCCCTCGAAAGACGCGACGCGCGAGATGGCGGCGCAATACGGGCTGGCCGTGGCCGACAAACCCGATAGTCAGGACATCTGTTTCGTGCCCGATGGCAACTATGCCAGCGTGATCGAAAAACTGCGCCCCGGTGCGGCTGAACCCGGCGAGATCGTCCATGCCGACGGTCGTGTGCTGGCACAGCATAACGGCGTAATCCACTATACGATTGGCCAACGGCGCGGGCTTGGCATTGGCGGCCTGAGCGAACCGCTTTATGTCGTCAAGCTGGACGTGGACAAGAAGCAGGTGGTTGTCGGCCCCAAGGAAATGCTGGCAACCCGTACAGTACCCGTGCGCGAAATCAACTGGCTTGGGGATGAGCCGTTCACGTCGCGCGAGGAATGGCATCTGAAGGTCAAGGTCCGGTCCACTCGCCCACCGCGCGAGGCGATCGTTCGCCCCCTGTCAGACACCACCGCCGAAGTCGAGCTGCTGACGCCCGAGGAGGGCATTTCTCCGGGTCAGGCCTGTGTCTTCTACGCGTCTGAAGGCAGCCGAATCTTTGGCGGCGGCTGGATTTGGCGCGGCTACTGATCCGCTAAAATCACATGGTGTCGGTTGGGCTGTTGATCAGGATATAAAGACCGACGGAAACCATGATGTAAGGGGCTATTCTGTCCAGTCGTGCGATGCGTGGACCAAGGTTTTGCGCACGAGGGGCACCCCAGCTCGCCAAGGCAATCAACCCGGTAAGCGCGAAGGCCGCACCGATCAGTGCGGTTGCCCGGAACGCAGGTGTTGAATCCGCCAACAAAGGCGTCATCGCCGCAAGTGTGTCGATTGACAGGCTCAGAAACAGGACAACGACCGATGTGACCGCGCCACGCTCAGGTATCTTGTGATCATCTTTCCCGGACATCTGGTGCCAAATACCGCGCAGGCCAAGCGCAAGAGGAACAATCCCAAGATACCCGACCCAGTGCAGAAAGCTCGTTTGATCCAACCCGCTGGCAATAGCGAGCGACAAGGACAGGATCAGAACTTGCGCAACCGCAAAACCGATAACGGCGCGTGCCGTCTTCATCACCATTACCAGACCAAACAACATGACAAGGTTGTCCAAGTTGGTCGAAATCGTCACAATCCCGGCAGAAATGGCAAATAGAATATGTTCAACCATGGCGCGCGGGCAGCCTGTCCAACACCGCTCGTGCCGCACGAAGGCCCGGAGCCTCGCCGCCGCGTCCCAAACGATTCATTGTCACGTCCATCGCTGTCTGCTGCGCCTTGGGGTTGGAATAAACTTCGGCCAAAGCCTCAAATATGAGTTCCGGAGTGCAGTCATCCAGCAGACGTTCCGGGACCGCATGGGTATCAGAGACCAGATTTACGAGGGTGACCGTTTTCAGCTTTACCAAGCGCTCTGCAATTTTCTGGGTCAGCCAGCTGAGCTTGTAGGCGATGACCATCGGTGTGTTTTGTGCGGCCAATTCCAGTGAAACAGTGCCCGAGGCTGCAAGCGCCAAATCCGCCGATGCAAACGCGGCCCGTTTCTCGGCTACGGCTTGATCTGTGGGCAGGTCGCGCGGATCCACAACCACCGGATTGCCCGGCCAGTCTTTGAGATGTTCACGGACCGCATCGACCATATGCGAAACCGTCGGAACAACCACCCGCATGTCCGGGTGATCACGAAGAAAAAGCGTAAGCGCCTGTCCAAATACTGGAGCCAAACGATCAACCTCACCCCGGCGCGAACCCGGTAGAGCAAGCAAAAGCGGAGCATCACCCAATTCATGGGCCGTACGAAAATTGGTGATTTCCTGATCCGAGGCGACTGGCTCAGTGGCGACAGGGTGGCCGACAAAATCACACTCCATCCCCGCCCGTTCCATGTAGGCGGGTTCAAAGGGCAGCAGCGCCAGAACGTGATCAATGACTTTGGCCATTTTATCCGCACGCCCCGGTCGCCACGCCCATACGGTTGGGGCGACATAGTGTACGGTTCTGATATTGCTTTGAGCTTTGACAATCTTGGCGACACGCAAGGAAAAATCCGGGCTGTCGATTGTAATCAGAACATCCGGCTTTATATCCAAAACCGCCTGAGCAGTTTCGGCAATGCGACGTTTGAGGTGAAAGAACTTTGGCAGAACCTCGACCAAACCCATTACCGAGAGTTCCGACATTGGAAAGCGGCTGTTTAGACCCTGCGCCTGCATCAAGGGGCCGCCAACACCGTCGAACTCAACATCCGGAACAAGGCTGCGCAACCCTTCCATCAACGATCCGCCAAGACGGTCGCCCGAAGGTTCGCCGGCAACCAGAAAAACTCGCATCAGTTGGCCCGCTCGCGGACATATAGGAACAGGCCGAGGCGGTCGCATTCTTCAATGACACGCGCCTGATCCAACACAATGACACCGCCCTTTTCGATAACGATTCCGGTCAGACCCGCAGCCACGGCGCCCGAGACTGTGCCGGGGCCGATTGTTGGAAGATCGGCACGACGGTCCTGATCTGGTTTAGGGGCTTTGAACAAAACTCCTCCGCCCGCATCGGGGCGTTGGGTCAGCGATTGCAGCATCCAGTCAGTTCCAAAGATGCTTTCAATAGCAAGCGCTTGCCCTTTTGAGACCGCACAGGCCTGACCGATGTCGGCCGTTCCCATTGCGCGCAGAATACCAGCCGCCCTGTCTACATCGGCCAGATCGCCATCCGACGGCTGCGTGTTAGTCAAACAACCAAGTTGCGGCAACAAGGCCGGTGCGATTTCATGTGCTGCGCGTACCGTCAGACCGGATTCTTCAAGAATGCCGATCACAGCGCGCAGCGCACTATCATCCCCGGACATCAGCGCCTGCTGAATCACGGGCACAAGAGGCATCGTGGCGGCATCAATGCGCGAGGCGTTTATCTGAGGCCGCTTTACAGCGCCCGCCATACAGATTTCGGTGACACCACGCCCTTTCAGATCGGCAATGAAACTGCCCAGATGCTCCAGCGGAAAGACGATATCGGCGGTGAGCTTATCCGGAGTGAACCCTTCCATTGCGCAAATGATCGGTTTGGTTTCGAGGTGGCCAACCACCTCATCCGGCAATGCGCCCGTTCCCGCAATCAGCGCCAGCATGGGTTACTTCCTCGGGGTCAGGAAAGAACGGTCTGTCTGTCCGGTGACAAAATCGACGATCCGTTGCACGTATTCGCTTTCGTTTTCTGCGCCGACACGCTGCGCACGTTCCATAAATGTGCCATCGCCCGTCGATAGCTCACGGAAGGCCGCGCGCAGGGCCGAGATATCCTCGCGAGAAACACCTTTGCGTTTCAGACCAACCAGGTTCAGCCCGTCCAACTCGCCGCGCGGTGCCTGAACCAGCCCATAGGGAATGACGTCGTTCGGCACCATCGTCAGCGCACCGATGATCGCGCCGCGTCCGACCCGGACCCACTGATGCAAACCAGAAATACCACCTACGATCACGTCATCTTCAATGATGCAGTGCCCAGCCGCACCGGCGTGGTTCACCATGATCACCCGGTTGCCGATCTGAACGTCGTGCGCCACGTGAACGCCTGCCATCAACAGACAATCATCCCCGATCCGGGTCACGCCGCCACCGCCATCCGTGCCCGTATTTACTGTCACATGCTCGCGGATTCGATTGCGCTTACCGATCTCAAGTCGGGTATTTTCGCCGCCGAATTTCAGGTCCTGCGGAATCTCACCGATCACCGAGAAATTGAAGATGACCGTGTCATCCCCGACCGAGGTATCGCCGGTCACGACCACATGCGATTTCAGCTCGACCCGGTCGCTCAGTTTGACCTGAGGCCCGACATAGCAGAACGGCCCGATGATGCAGTCTTCACCGATCTGCGCACCGTCTTCGATGATTGCGCTGGGGTGAATGCCGCTCATGTCGTTTTTTCCATGCCCCAATCAACATAGGCCGAGAATTCAGCTTCGGCGGCTACCTCGCCTTCAACAGTCGCGCGGCCGCTGAACTTGAAAATCTTACCGCCTTTTTTACCACGCACAGTTTCCACATGCATCTCAAGCACGTCGCCCGGTACGACTTTGCGGCGGAATTTGCATTTGTCGATATTCATGAAATAGATCAGAAGTTCGCTGTCAATCACATCCATGCCCACGCCCAACATCACACCGGCGGTCTGCGCCATCGCCTCGACGATGGTGACGCCCGGCATGATCGGAGTACCTGGAAAATGCCCCTGAAAATGCGGTTCATTCATGGTGACGTTCTTGATGCCAACCGCAGACTGATAGCCCGAGATGTTGATGACCTTGTCCACCAGCAGAAACGGATAGCGGTGCGGCAATATCCGCTGGATCAGCTGAATGTCTGCGCTCTTGGTTTCCGTACTCATGATGAAGGTGTCCCGTTCTGGATTTCTCTTTCCGGCGTGGTTAGCAACACCGCGACCCAAGGGCAAGCAAACCTATTCGTTCGCCTGGTTTTCTATTGTGCTTCCGTCCCCGATTACCACGTTAATCCGGGCAATCGCGGATTCGGTCACATCTGTGCGGTCCGAGCTTAAAAAGACACTTGAACGTTCTATAATGACAGTTGCTCCGGATTCACGAAGCAGGTCTATCAGCACGGGCTGAATCAACTCAAAAAACATCTGCTGGGCTTCTTCACTTCGCCGAGCAAGTGCGTCCAGCTTTGCCCGCTGCCCGTCCCGATGGGATTGCACCTTTTCATCGAATGCTTCAGCCAGCGGTCGAAACTCTTCCGGCGGAAGCTCGGCCCGTTGCTCTGTTAAGTCTTTTTCTTCACGACTAAGCTCAGCAACGATCCGTTCATTCTCTTCGGCCAGCAATGTGCCCTCAGCCTCGATCTCACGCAGGACACGTTGGCCAAATTCGGAATCTGCGAACAGACGCTCACTGGAAATCGTCAGAACCGCCGTTTGCGGAACCCCCAGTTGCTGAGCCTGAGCAGGACCGGCAAGGAAAATGAGCAAAAAAACACACAGGGCCCGAAAGGGGCCCTGCAGTTTAAGAGATAATGTGTTCATCATCCTCTGGTCAGAATTGCGCCTGAATGGTCAGGTCGAAATTCTGCTCCTGGTCGAAGTCTTCTTTCTTTAGTGCCTTCGAGAAGTTGAACCGCAAAGGTCCAAACGGTGTTTCCCAAAGCACCGACACCCCTATGACGTGGCGAATTGAGCCATTTGCACCAACGATATCAGCACCGGCCGTATTCACATCGTCGATGTTATACAGGTTACCCACGTCATAGAACACGCCACCGCGTAGTCCCAGTTCCTCGGGCAGGCCCAGCGGGAAGTCCAATTCAAATCTGGCAACCCAGTAGTAGTTGCCGCCAATCGCGTCGTCCTGACCGTTGGACAGATCGCGCGGACCAAGACCCGCGGGTTCAAAGCCGCGGAACGTGTTCGGACCAAGCACAAACCGGTCGATCGTCCGGCTAAAGTCGTCGCCTCTCCAATGCAGTGCACCCGCTTCAAGCGTGGCACGCAAGACGACTTCTTCGCTGAGCACACGGGTTTGAGCGATCGCTCTGGCGGTTGATTTGTAGTACTCGTTGTCTCCGCCCAGTCCGGCGGCATCAAGACCAACTTCGAACAACACACCAGCATTCGGGTTCAGACCGCCAATCCGGCTGTCGTACACATAGGAAACGCCCAAGGAACTGGTTGTACGCTTACCCTGATCAATCTCTGACGAAATCACAGCGCCGTTTACTTCGTCATCCTGTTGCGTCATCTCGCTGCGGTCCCAGCCATAGCGCACGCGCAAGGCGGAAAGTTCACCAATCGAGTAGCTAAGCTGTGGGTTGAAGAAAACCCGTTCTGTGTCGTAGCTTGCAAAGCTCGAGTTCGTGGACGCAAGGCCCAGACCAAGATCAAAACGCAACCTACGTCCCAACAGGTAGGGTTCGGTGAAGTTCAGCGTATATTGCTCGGCATCCTGCGCGGTCGACAGGGTCACACCCAGATTCTGACCTCGGCCAAGGAAGTTCAATTCATTCAGGCCGATTGCAATCCCGAAACCGTCGGAAACCGAGTAGCTACCACCAAGGCTCAGCGAGCCGGTCGGCTGCTCTTCCACGTCCACGTCGACGATGACCTGGCTGGCCGTCGAGCCTTCGCGCGGTTCAACGTCTGCCACCGCAAAGAAGCCCAGTGCACGGATACGTTCGGCTGCCTGCCGGATTTCGCGCGGATTGAAAGGATCGCCTTCAACGGTGTCGAACTGACGGCGAATGACACGGTCCAGCGTTGTGGTGTTGCCTTCAATGTCGATGCGTTCAACAAAGATACGCGGTCCTTTGGTCAGGACGAACTGAACATCCAACGTCAGGTCGCGTGGGTTACGAGTGACACGCGGTTCGACGCGCAGGAAATCAACGCCCTGCTTGATACCCAAACGCTCCTGACGAGCGATCGAGTTCTCAACCAACGACGGTGAATAAGTCACACCGGGCTTGATTTTTAACGCCTGCTGATACGGAGCCGCATCGACGCCGGGAATTTCGCTGACAGTCGAGATCTTACCGAACGAGAACTTTTGCCCTTCGGTGATATTCATCACTAGGAAGAACGCATCACGTTCGCGGGTGAATTCCACATTCGCGCTGTTGACGCGAAAGTCGACATAGCCGCGAGACAGATAGAAATCGCGGATGACCTGTTTGTCGAATTCGATCCGGTCCGCGATAAACGTGTCGCCCCGCAGGAAAGTCCGCAGGAAATTGGCTTGCTTGGTCTCAAGCACCCGACGCAAGCGGCGGTCGGAAAACGCGCGGTTGCCGACAAAGCTGACGCGCTCAACCTCGATTGTCGTGCCTTCAGCAATTTCAAAGACAAGATCAACGCGGTTGTCGCTGCGGCGTATGATGCGCGGAATAACGGTGGCCGACACCCTGCCCTGCGCCGAGTAAATCTCTGCGATCAGATCTGCGTCGGCTTCGGCGACCTGTGGCGTGAACACGCGGCGTGGCTGAGACGAGATTGCTTCGATCAGAACGTCATCTTTTACGCGGCGGTTTCCTTCGATGCTGATCTGGTTGATCGTCGGGTATTCCTGAACCTCGATCAGCAGAGTATTGCCGCGCGGGGTCAGTTCGACTGTCTCAAAAACACCACTGTCAAGCAAACGCTGAAACGCGTCGTTCAATTCTCCGGCGGTCACGGTCTGACCGGGCTGGATGCCAGTACGGGCAATAATCGTGGATGTTTCGATCCTACGGTTCCCGTCAACGTCGAAGGAATTGATGGTGTAACTCTGCGCCTGTGCGACCTGCGGCGCCGACACTAAACTCACTAAAACAATAAGGGAAAAAACGGATAGCGTTCGCCACAAAATATTGTTTGTTAGCTTCTGCCCCCCGCAGGATGTGCCTGCGCCTCGCCTATCAGTCATATTTTTCTCTACCCAAATTTTCAGGACTTTAGGTTTGAGTAGCGGTATTCAGAAATCTTGTCAAAAGCCCAAAAAGTAAAGCGACCCAGAAGGTCGCCAACTGTTGTTTTTCAGTGGAATGCGAGAATCACATCGTGATCAGATAAGCGCATCCAAACATCGCCAAAGCGGTCGCGCCGAAGAACAGGATCGAGTCCCAGTTCAACAGGAATAGGAAGCTGAAGCTTTTATACGACTTTTGCAGGGCCCGTGTCATGGCATCCTCTGAAACAATCATCCGATTGCCATAGAGATTACTCATAAATTGGGGCGGAATTGCGGCCTTTCCGCGCCGAACGCGCCACAATCAGCAGAACAAATCGTTGGATACCGAGAAAAGCATCAAGCCCAAGATCAACGATACACCGACACCCATCAGCACGCGCAGTACACCATCGCTGGGTGGTTTACCTGCAACCGCCTCGTAAGCGTAGAAAACCAGATGCCCGCCATCCAAAGCCGGGATGGGAAACAGGTTCAAAAGACCAACCGCCGTCGACAGTACCGCTATGAAAAAGATGAAGTTCTGCGCGCCTTGGCTTGCCATCGCCCCTGAGGTTTCGGCGATACCGATAGGCCCTGACATGTTACATGTACTGATAGCACCTGTAACCATATGCCAAATCCCCGAAAGGGATCCTTCAACGATCCGAATTGTCTGCCTTACGCCACCGGAAAGGGAATCGCCGATACCCGCCGGTTCCGTAGCTGGTTCCAGCATCATGCCGCCGACAATCCCGATCCGCCAATGGGTGACAAAACCGCCGTCCGGCTGAGGTTCATCGGTGCGGCGTGGTGCCAGCGCAAACTCCAGCTCCGCTCCGTCGCGCCATACATCCAGCAAAAGAACCTTGCCGTCAGACGCTTCCACATGGTCCTTCAACTGTTCGAACGCAAAGATCGGCTCACCGTCAACCGCAGTGATGACGTCACCCTGCTTCAGGTCGATATCCATTGCGGCGCTGCGCGGGGCCACCTGCTGGATTAACGGAGGCATCAGCCAGGGGGCGGAAACGTCCAATGTCTGACCATCTCTGACGACCGTGTAGTCCAGCACAGGTTCAACTGGTAGCGCTTCCAAGAATTCGGACCACACCCCCTCTTCTCCAAATTCGGGTAGTGGAACGCCTGCGATGGCGATGATCTCATCCCCGTCACGAAGCTCCTGAACCGTACCCGGCAAGGGGGCGAGTGCGCCAACCGTCAACGGCTCTTTCGTTACGCCCTGAGACAGGAAGATCATCCCAAAAACCAAGATGGACATGGCGAAATTGAAAACCGGCCCGGCAGCGACCGTAGCCGCACGTGCCCAAAGCGGCGCGCCATGCATCGTTCTGCGCAACTCTTCCGGGCTTTGCTGCGTGATCTCGGACATGGCGGCTTCGTCCTTGCCCGATGCCGCATTGGCGTCGCCCAGAAATTTCACATATCCGCCAAAGGGTAGCGCCGCGATCTGCCACCGTGTTCCACGCTTGTCGACTCGGCTCCAAAGGACTGGGCCAAACCCGATCGAGAATACCTCGGCGTGGATCCCAGACCACCGACCCACGATATAGTGGCCGTATTCATGCACCGCCACGATCACCGACAACGCAATGACAAACGCAACAATGGTGTAAACCAGATTACCGAATTGGGGGATCAGTGAAAGTACGTCCAAAATTCTATCCTGCGCGTTGGGCTACGGTTTCATCTACCCACTTACGTGCCAGATGGTCCGTTTGCAGCACGTTATCAAGTGTCAAAGGGGCATCAATAAGGCTGCTTTCGGCCTCTGCTCTGTCCAGAGCGGTTTCGACGATGTCAGCCATTTCCAAAAAGCCGATCTTGCGGTCGATAAAATGATCCAGCGCCCGTTCCTTGGCCGCGTTGAAGATTGCGCCTGACAACCCGCCCCGCTCCATCACATGACGCGCCAGCCTTAGGGCCGGGTATCGTGCCTCGTCCGGGTCGTGGAACCGAAGTTGACCCAATTTTGCAAGGTTCAACCGGTCAACCGGCAGGTCGCGTCGGTCCGGCCAATTCAGGGCGTATCCTATGGCGTGACGCATGTCGGGCGCACCCATATGGGCCATGACCGCGCCATCAGTAAATCCCACCAAGGAATGAACGATGGATTCGGGATGAACCAATACTTCGATCTGACTTGGTGCGACGCCGAAGAACTCTTTTGTCTCAATCAATTCCAGGGCTTTGTTGAACATCGACGCGCTGTCGATAGTAATCCTCTGGCCCATATTCCAATTTGGGTGGCTTGACGCCTGTTCGACCGTGGCGCTTGCCAAATCGCTAAGGGGCCAGTCGCGAAATGCTCCGCCGCTTGCCGTTATGATGATACGTTCGACGGCCTGCATATCCTCGCCAACCAGTGCTTGAAACACGGCAGAGTGTTCGCTGTCGACAGGCAGAAGCTTTGCGTCATGCTTGCGCGCTGTCTCAAGCACTAGAGCGCCTGCGCAGACCAGCGTTTCCTTGTTGGCCAGTGCAAGGGTTGCGCCTTGCTTCAGCGCCTCAAGGCCAGGCGGAAGGCCTGCCGAGCCGACAATGGCCGACATAACCCAGTCTGCCGGACGCGCGGCTGCTTCGGTCAGGGCTTGCTGTCCGGCGGCCGCTTCAATACCGCTGCCCGCCAATGCGTCGCGAAGATCGCCCAGCCTGTCCTCGTGGGCTGTCACAGCCAAGTCGGCGTTCAAACGACGCGCGTCCTTGGCAAGCTGTTCAATCTTGGCGCCCCCAGTAAGTGCAACGACGTCATATGCAGACGGGTCCCTGCCAATCAAGTCTATCGTGTTTTGACCGATGGAACCCGTCGCGCCAAAAATTGAAACTTTGCGCATTACATTGCACCCGGAGTGTAAATCAGACCGGCAATCAACACGAACAACGCGGCCCCCATCATCCCATCGAAGCGATCCAGAAAGCCACCATGGCCAGGGATAAGGTTCGAGCTGTCCTTTACTCCGAACTTACGTTTGGTGGCGCTTTCTATGATGTCTCCGGCCTGACTTGCCATCGAAGCCAGTACCGAAACCAGAACGAACAAGACGCCAAATCCGGCATAGACGGCAAAAATAGTCCCGACCACCGCAGCGGCGACCCACCCGCCGGCGGTGCCCGACCACGTTTTCTTAGGGCTGACTTTCGGCCAGAATTTCGGGCCGCCAAATGCCTTGCCGACGAAATAACCCGCAACATCTGTGGCGACCACGACGGCAATCAACCAGACCATCCAGCCAAAGCCCATATTTTCGCGGATTGAGATGAACCCAAGGCCCGCAGCGGCAATCCACACGGCAAACAGTGCATATGTCCCCTTGGCGCGACTGATCTGCCCCGCCCCGACAAGGGCTGGTGCCAGCAGGAACGGCAACTTACAAAGCGGCGGCACGTGGTAGCTTAGAACAACGGCCACACCCGTCAGGATAGACAATTGCACAGCCACCGCAGTTCGATCCGGGTCGATCATCCGGACCAGTTCCCATGTCATCAGGCCACAAGCAATTGCGATGAAGGCTTCAAACCAAAGACCGCCCAGCCAAACCTCGATCGAGCCAATCGCGACAAGAACTGCCGCCGACAGGACGCGCGCCGTCAGGTCAGACCATCGGCCTTCGCTCATGCTGAAATTGCTCCGAACCGACGCTCTCGCGTCCCGAAATTGCGGCACAAACGTTCGAGTTCCTCTGCGGTGAAATCAGGCCACAGCGTGTCGATAAACTCATATTCCGAGTAGGCGGATTGCCACAGAAGGAAATTGGAAATCCTTGCTTCACCGCTTGTGCGTATAACAAGGTCAGGATCCGGAAGAACATGTGTGTCCAGATACTTGGGCAGGGTTTCCTCATCCACATCTTCTGGTTTCAGACGCCCTTCCGCGACATCCTTTGCCAGACGTTTGGTGGCCCGTGCGACCTCATCCCGACCGCCATAGTTGATGGCAATGGTCAAGTGTACCAGATCATTGTTCTTGGTAGCGTCTTCCAGAGTATCCATCAGGTCGATAAGCTTTCGATCCAGACGAACGCGATCACCGATGAACCGAACCCGCACCCCATTGTTGGTCAGGTTTCGTGTTTCCTTGATGATATAGCGCCGGAACAAACTCATCAGACCGGCAACTTCTGCCTGTGTGCGTTTCCAGTTTTCGGTCGAGAACGCAAAGACGGTCAGATATTTTACTCCCAGGCCCGGGCACGCCTCGACCACGTCACGCACGCGGCGCGCGCCTGCCTGATGCCCGAACAGGCGCGGCCTGCCCCGTGCCTGAGCCCAGCGACCGTTGCCATCCATGATTATGGCAACGTGACGAGGACCATCCACTGGTGCAGTATGTGCGGTGTCGGGCATAGTGGCGTCAAACCTGCATGATTTCAGACTGTTTCGTTTCAAGCGCGGCGTCGACGGACTTGATCATCTCGTCGGTCAGGTCCTGAACTTCGCTTTCCCAGAACTTCTGGTCGTCTTCGGACATTCCGTCAGCCTTGGCTTTCTTGATCTGGTCCATACCGTCACGGCGTACATTGCGGATCGAGACCCGTGCATGTTCTGCATACTGTCCCGCGACCTTGCCAAGCTCGCGGCGGCGTTCTTCGTTCAATTCGGGGATCGGCAGCATAATGATCGTGCCGTTCAGTTGAGGGTTAATTCCCAACCCGCTTTCACGAATGGCCTTTTCGACTTTGCCGACAAGACCTTTGTCCCACACGTTGACCGTAACCATACGGGGTTCGGGAACGTTTACCGTGCCAACCTGATTGATTGGGGTCATGGAGCCATACGCGTCAACCATTACTGGTTCCAGCATCGACGCTGACGCGCGACCAGTCCGCAGTGACGCAAACTCGGTTCTGAGGTTGGACATGGCGCCATCCATGCGGCGCTTTAGATCGTCAGTGTCCAGTTCGAAATCGTCAGACATGCTGCTCACTCCCCGTCTTCAGGTGCTATTTGCTAGGCTCATAAGACATCACGGTTGGGATGTATAGCAATGATGATGGGGAAATGCGTCAATGACCAGAGTTGTTTCCGGTATTTTCGAGTTCTTCAGAAGGCAAAAAGACCGACCGGTCCACTGACCGGTCGGTCCCCAGGAAGACTTCGGGATCAGGCGTTTACGTCTACAACAACACGCCCTTTAACCTGCCCTTTAAGGATATCGCCCCCCAATTGTGGCAGATCATTCAGCGTGGCGGGTTGAATCATCGCATCAAGCTTGTCCATCGGCAGGTCGGTTGCCACCCTTTGCCACGCACGCACGCGGTTTTCATAAGGCTGCATCACGCTGTCGATGCCCAAAAGATTCACGCCACGCAACAAGAACGGAATGACCGAGGCCGGAAGCCCTGCCCCTCCGGCCAGACCAACCGCTGCAACGGATGCCCCATACTTCATCTGACCCAGAACGCGCGCCAGCATCTCGCCGCCTACCGCGTCGACGCATCCCGCCCACGTTTCGCTCTCCAACGGGCGTTTGACAGTCTCGTTCAGGTCCTCACGCGGAACGATGGTGGTCGCACCCAGTGATTTGAGGTATTCGCCCGCTTCTGGGCGGCCGGTGACGGCTGCGACCTCATAGCCGAGATTGGCAAGAATTGCGGTCGCTACAGATCCGACACCACCAGCGGCGCCAGTTACCAAAACAGGTCCGTTACCAGGTGTCAGACCGTGGTCTTCCAGCGCCATTACGGCCAGCATGGCCGTGAATCCCGCAGTACCAACTGCCATCGCCTGCCGTGTGTTCAGTCCGTCGGGCAAAGGCACCAGCCAATCGGCCAAAGCGCTGGCTCTTTGCGCATATCCACCCCAATGAGCTTCGCCGACGCGCCAGCCGGTTGAAACCACTTTGTCACCGGGTTTGTAGCGATCGTCGGTCGAAGATTCGACTGTACCGCTGTAATCGACGCCGGGCACGTGAGGATAGTTTCTGACCAGTCCGCCGCCCTTTGCAGACAAGCACAGGCCGTCCTTGTAGTTCACGGTAGAATATTCGACAGCCACGGTGACTTCACCGTGAGGCAGGTCATCAGTCGAAAGCGGCTTTATCGAGGCGCTTGCAAGCCCGCTTTCTTCATCCTTATCCATAACCAGCGCGTTAAACATATGATTTCCTTTCATTTCTTGTGTGCTGCACGTCTGGCGACGTGATCAAATCCAGAATTTTTCCTGAACGACGGCGCGGCGTGTTCCTTGCGGTGTTTCAACCATGACTTCAGTTCCCGCGTCCCAATGGCTCAGCCGGAGCATCCCAATCGACACGTTTGTCTTGAAGTCAGGGGACCATGCGGCCGAGGTCACCTGCCCTACCCGTTTACCGCCGGCCAAAATCGGCCACGTGCCATGACAGGCAGGTACCGGGTCTCCGTCGATTGCCAGGGGCCGAATTTGCTGAACCGGGCCCTCCTTGGCCACGCGCAACAAAGCGTCCCGCCCGATGCAACCGATGGCCGTATGCGTGTTGCAGAACTTGCCCAAGCCACATTCATGCGGCGTGTTGTCGTCGGTCATATCATTGCCGTATGACAGTAAACCGCCTTCGATGCGTTCAATTAGGTTCGGACATCCCGCACGAACGTTCAGGTCCTTTCCTGCCTCGAACAAGGCGTTCCACAGCGGCATCCCGATGTCGGACCCTTCGACATAAATCTCGAACCCGCCCTGTTTGGAATACCCTGACCGGGCCACGGCCAGATCGCGCCCTTGAAAGTCGAACATGTCGAACTTGAAAAAGCGGACGTCCCGAACGCGATCACCAAAGACCCGTGACATCAATTCGTCCGCCTTGGGGCCTTGCACTGCAAGCGGTGACACGTCTGGCTCATCAACGAGCACGTCTAGACGGTATCCGTTCGCAATGCCCTTGACCCACAGCAGCAAATCGCTGTCTGCAATCGAGATCCACCAACGGTCTTCAGACAGTTTCACTGCGACGGGATCATTCAACATCCCGCCGGTTTCATCTACGATGGGAACATAGAAACACTGCCCCGGAAGCATGCCCCGCAGATCACGCGGAGTCAGCATCTGCATCAAGCGCGTCGCTTCTGGCCCGCGCAATTCCACCTGCCGCTCGCATGAGACATCCCATACCTGAACATGGGTTTTCAGATGTCGGTAATCGTCTTCGACGGATTCGAAAACCGTTGGCAAAAGCATGCGGTTGTAAACCGTGTATGCCTTGACACCCGCAGCCTCAACGCCTTCGGAAAAAGGGGTACGGCGCAAACGACGGGAAAGCGAAATCTGTGCCATTGCAAATCCTCGCTACTTGGGGCCGTGCCAGTCGATCGGGCAGATTTCCGCAGACTTTCCACCAAAGTCCCAGACCCTGCCATAATCGCGCACCTTGGACTTTGTTCCACGGGCGACAATGATATCTGGCCCCATCCAGTATTTGGAGTTGGATACCATGACCGGATGGTCGGCATCTTTGCCTGCCATCATTTCGATCTCGCCCTGAATTTTGCGGCCAATCGAGATGCGGCGTTTGTTCCCGTCACGCTCAATCTGCACCGGGGCGCGTTCGGCGCCAATTATTTCGCTTACCAACATGGTGAACAGACCGGTTGTACCGCCCGCCTGACCGCTGAAGATTTGCAGCAAGCCGTTATAAGCTTTTCCGCTGGAACGTTCGTCCACGTAGGCGGCGACTTTCCATTGGCCCTCGCCCATTCGACCCGGAATATCGACCAACAGCCCGACATTCAGCCCCGAGAGGTCTTCGCCTTCATAGTGACCTTCGTCGATGATCACGCCCATCCATGCATGGCAATGCCCTTCCGTCGGAGGGTGCGCCCCCAGGGATACGACGCATGGGCAGAACACATCGCAGGAACAGTTAAGTATCAGCTCACCCTTGATCGCCCAATCTGTCGGGCTCATTTCGCGCCGCTTTGGATTGGGCATACGGCTGTCGATGCGCTGGCTGATCGGTAAACGGTCAGCGTCTTGTTTTCTGTTTTTAGCCATATACTTATCCTCCGTAAGCAAAAGGGTAAACGAGCAGAACAAGTCCGCCCGCTATCAGAGCAAACCCCAGCGGCCGCGTCACGGCGTGCCCGATCTGAGGTAGTTTTTCGAAAACCATGAACAGGGTCGCCAGACCCATCCACAACAGGCTCATCACGCCGCCGACAAACCCAAGCGCCATGAAGCCCCAACAACATCCCACGCAAAACGCGCCCAGGCCTAGCCCCATGCGCAGCCCGCCGGAAAACCCTGTTTTCCAATGGCCCAGAAAATAGGTCATCGGGGCGTGGCACACACCATGGCAGACTTCTTTTGCGCGGGTGAATTGGAACGCTCCAACGGCGATAAGTAGCCCGGCAGCAAGTATGTTGGACTTGGAAACGCCCAGCATATCCACCACGCCGCCATACAGAAGAACAAGCTGCACGCCGGTGATGAGCGCGGCAAAGCCGACCCAAACCAGAAAATAGCCGCTAAGAACGCCAAGCCATCCAGCACGCGTACCATCAGCACTGCGGATCAGGTCATCATAACTGCGCAAGGTTGGAACCAGCGTGGGCAGCATCATGGCCGCCATCATAATCGCCCACATCCAGAACAAAGGGCCGAACTCGGCCATGGGCATGTACATATCCATGCGCGGGTCCATGGCTGCCATCGCCTGACCCATCGGGCCCGGGCGGCCAATCCAGTCAAGGTCCATGTCACGGCTCATGGCAAACATCATCCACCACGCCCAAAGGATCAAAGCATAGAAGCCCAGCCAAAAGCCGTTACGTAGAACTGCGCGACTCACTTGTGCCTCCCGACTCAATCCTTGCTTTTCAAATGTCAGACTTTTAAATGTCAGACAAATAATAATTAGAAAAATGTCTAAGATTGTGAAAATCGACCCTCAAAAACCTGTAGATCTCTCCGCGCAGATCGCTCAGGCTATCCGCGACGCGATCATCTCAGGGCAGTTGATCGTTGATGAGCGGTTGCCGTCCGAAGCGGAACTTGCCGATCAATTTCAGGTTTCGCGCCCGACCGTCCGCGAAGCCCTGAAACGGCTTGCTGCACAGTCTCTGATCCGTACGCAGCGGGGCGCGACCGGTGGGGCCTTTGTCAATCGTCTAAGCTTTGAAGACGCGTATTCGCAGCAAATCACGACATCGACCCTTTTGCTGTCTATGAACGCCGTGGACTTCGATACCGCGTGTGAAGCCCGCTATGCGCTGGAACGCGCCTGTGCGCCTTTGTCGGCACAGCGTCGAACAGCGGATCAATTGGCAACGATGCGGGCTGAAATTTTCAGACAAGAACAACCCGGCCTTACGGATGAGGCATTTTGTGCCTCAGACGTGGCCTTTCATCGCGCGTTGGTCGACGGTGCAGGAAATCCGGTTCTGTCCTACCAATTGGCGGGCGCGGTTGAGGCGATGCAGCCCTTGATGAACATGATTACCTTTACGGAAAGATCACGCGAAGAGATCATCTCGCTGCACAGCCGGATCGTGGATGCTCTGCAAGAAAGAGAACCCGACATTGTTGATGAAACACTCGTAAAGCTGGAAAACTATACCCGAAAGCTGGCGCAGGATGTCGCTGATCGGCGCAAAAAAACTGTTTAATGAGGGCATGATGACCACAGGACTTAATGTAATTGCCGCGATCCTGACCATCGGTTTCGGCTTGTTTGGATTCCTTGCCCCGGCCTTCACCGCAGCCTCGCTGGACTTGGCTCCAACCGACAGCAATATGGGGTTGAGCGAAATGCGCGCGTCGGTCGGAGGGCTGTTTGTCGTGACCGGTGCAGTGGTTTTGCTGCTGAATAATCCAATGGGCTATGTGATGCTGGGTGTCGTCTATGCGGGTGCCGCACTGGGGCGGTTCGTATCGGTCGTGCTGGACAATCCACCACTGGTCAAGGCACTGACCTTCGGTGGAATCGAATTGGTCCTGGCGTTGTGGCTGATCCTCGCGAACTTCAACAAGACCACCTAATTATCTAAAATTTATAAGAAAGACTGCAGATGTTTCCGCGTTTGCATCCGGGCGTATGCTCACTTATATAGAGAGAGTCCTTCGGGACTATGGACATAAACGCGCTCGTAATAAGCGGATCGGACCCGGGGGCGGTACCCGGCGGCTCCACCAATATCTCTCGTTTGGGGATCATGGGGCCGAAATAGGATCGACGAACGTCTAAAGGGGTTAGCTTTGTCTCGGCTGTCTGCCACCGTTACCGGCGAAAATAGTACAATTGCAAACGACAATCGTGCTCCGGTTGCAGTTGCTGCGTAAGCAGTAACAAGACCGAAACTTAAGCCCTTGCGCCTAGCCGCGTAAGGCGGGGTTCGCAGGTACCTGGCAACAGAAACCTGCATTTTCCCAAAGTCGCTCCGGAAGTCTTCTGTTCTTATGTTCAGAGTTTATTCACTGATTGCGGTGATGCTCTGTTCATAAAGACAGGAGAACTGAGATGTCGCATGCAGAAGTGCTCAGAGAGTGGTATTCTGAGGTTTGGGAAAACGGCAATACCGACGCAATCGACCAATACTTTGCCCCGGAAGCCATGGCTGAGGGGCTGATCCCGGAAATGCAGGTCGGCGCGGACGAATTTCGCGATTTGGTCATGGCATTTCGGCATATTCTGGGCGACATACAGGTCAACATTCCCAAGATTATCGAGGATGGGGATTGGGTTTCGGCGATTCTGCATGTCAGCACAACCCGGGCCGACAACGGTGCCCCGCTGCAGGCAACCGGAAGCATGATCGGGCGTATCAAAAACGGGCGCGTCGTTGAGGCGTACAACCAGTTTGACTTTATTTCACTGTTCGAGCAGCTCGGCCAATTTCCACAAGACACCCTGCCCGTCTGCATGACAGGTCAAAGGCTGGATTGGGCCTGAGAGTCCCGGCAAGAAATCTTGACCCCCCTGTCCCAAGCACTGTAGCAAGGGGCATGGGGTAAGATTGCGAACGCCCCGTGAGGCGCCTGCCCAAGTTTCGCATGTATCCGACTAACACAGGAAACATGCTATGCCCGCGCCCAATTCGATGACCCCCAAGCAGCTGTTACGATTGATCGGAACACCTCAAGCCCCGGTGTTGGTCGACATTTGCGTCGATGAAGACTTTCAAAAGGACCCTTTCCTGATACCGGGATCGTTCCGCCGTTCCGCCCTTGATTTTGACAGCTTGAAAGAGACCGTTGGCGACCGCCCTGCTGTGATCATCTGCCAAAAGGGCAAGAAACTAAGCCAAGGAGTTGTTTCCTGGTTGCGAAGTGAGGGGGTAGATGCCGAGTATCTGGACGGCGGGATGCATGCGTGGCGGAAAACACCAGATGCGCCACGGATCCCCGCATCAACTCTCTCTGGATTGGGGGGTGAGAATACTCTTTGGGTCACGCGCCATCGGCCAAAGATTGACCGTATAGCCTGCCCCTGGTTGATCCGACGGTTTGTGGACCCCAAAGCGCGGTTTCTGTTCGTAGCCCCGAATGAGTTTCAGAGTGTTGCAGACGCTTTCGAAGCCACCCCCTTTGACGTCGAAAACGTGTTCTGGAGCCACCGTAACGACCAGTGCACCTTTGATACGATGCTGGATGAATTTGCCCTGCGCACCCCAGCATTGGATCGGATGGCAACCGTTATTCGCGCGGCGGATACAAACAGTCATGACCTATCCCCCGAAGCCGCGGGATTGCTGGCGATCTCTGTAGGCCTGTCCCGGCAATACCGCGATGATCACCAGAATCTTGTGGCCGGACTGCAGCTATATGATGCGCTGTATCGCTGGGCACGCGACGGTTTCGAAGAACGTCACGACTGGCCAACGGACAAGAAATCATGACGCCGACTATTGCCGACTTGATCAGGGTTTTCGGACGGATTGGGCTGTTGTCTTTCGGCGGGCCCGCCGCGCAGATTTCGTTGATGCATCAGGAATTGGTGGAAAAGCGTCCGTGGCTGGATGAGCAGACGTATCTTAGGGCGTTGTCCCTGTGCATGTTGCTGCCCGGGCCAGAAGCTATGCAGTTGGCCACATTCGCTGGATGGCGTCTTCGTGGGGTATCAGGCGGTCTGATCGCAGGTGGTCTTTTCGTTCTGCCCGGGGCCCTTGTCATATCGGTTCTGGTTGGGCTCTACGCTGCGTTTGGCACTCTGCCTTTGGTTCAGGCCGGCTTTCTTGGCATTAAGGCGACTGTGATTGTGATCGTGCTGCAGGCTTTGCATAAACTGTCACGCAAGGCTTTGTCGGACACCGAACATCGCATTATCGCCGGGTTGGGGTTTTTGGCAATTTTTGCGTTGAACCTGCCCTTTCCTCTGATCATCCTGGCGGCCGCCGTTTGGGGATACGCACGGTACAAAAATACAGGTGCTCAGGTGAGCTCCTCACCGCCCGTATCGGCGACGCATCCGGTTCGAACCTGCGTAATTTGGTTGAGTCTATGGCTGACCCCTTTGTTTCTGTTGGGACTAGCAGGACAAAAACTGCTGAGTGATCTGGGTTGGTTCTTTGCCCGCCTTGCAGTTGTCACCTTTGGTGGCGCTTACGCAGTCCTTGCGTATATGACACAGACAGTTGTGGACAAGTATCAGTGGATCAACACAGACCAGATGATTGACGCCCTTGGGCTTGCCGAGACAACTCCGGGACCTCTAATTCTGGTAACACAGTTTGTCGCCATGCTGACGGGCCAGATCGAAGGCGGTGTGTCTTTGGCGATCGCAGCAGGTGCAGTCGCGCTTTGGGCGACGTTCGCACCGTGTTTCCTCTGGATATTTCTTGCCGCGCCGTATCTGGAACACTTGGCCGCGCGCCCACGACTGTCCGCTGCGTTGCATGGGATAACGGCGGCCGTAGTGGGTGTGATTCTCAATCTGTCCGTTTGGTTTGGCCTTAATGTTCTGTTTGGCGATATTTCGCAGAAACAGCTGGGCATTGCCTCGGTTCCGTGGCCTGATCCAGCCAGTCTAAATCCGTCGGCGGTAGTGCTGACAATGTTGGCTGGGGTGTTGATATTCAAACTAAAATTTGGCATGGGGCTGACGCTGGCGGTCATGGCTGCGGCTGGTATCGGATTTCATTTTCTTTGAACAACCTGTGAATACGCGGCCTTTCGTTTCCGTTGGAATCCCTTATGCTTGGGGTAATTACTTTTGAGGATGGCACATGTCGCAGGACATTGATTATGGCAACTTGATGCACACCGCCATGCGCGGCCTTATCAAGACTGTTTTGACAGAAGTTTCCGAGCGCGGCCTACCCGGTGCGCATCATTTCTTTATCACTTTTGACACAGGCCACGACGGCGTCGAGCTGGCGGATTGGCTGCGCGAGCGTTACCCCGATGAAATGACTATCGTCATGCAGCATTGGTTCGAAAACCTCGAGGTGGGTGACAACGGATTCGCAATTACGCTGAACTTCGGGGATGCGCCAGAACCCCTTTATATTCCCTACGCGTCGATTAAGACATTTGTGGACCCGTCAGTCGAATTCGGCCTTCGCTTTGAAAGCCCGGAAGATGACGAAGAAATGCCGCACGTCGCCGAGGAAACGATCGAGGTAGAAGAACCTCAGGATCAACATGATGCGGATGTAGTGTCACTAGACAGCTTTCGGAAGTAATTATTCCCGGGCTTGTTCTACTGACGTTTTAGAAAGGTCTCCACCGACCGGGATTTGATCCCATTTCGGAACCTTGAAAATGAAAGGTTTAATCCGCCGTCGGCAAGCGTCCGGTCAAATTGCTGAAGTTCGTATCCGCCGTTTTCGTCAATAAACAACGAAAACACAGTCATAGTGTCCCCTTCGATCCGGCCCCAAACAAAGGGCTCGCCCTGCATCGGGTCCAATGGGACTTCGTGACCGAAGACATTCCGTCTCATTGCGGCAGAATAAACGTCCGACCGTTCGGATTCTTTGAAATCAATCGAAAAAGATTGCTCTTTCACACGGCCATCCGCTTTGTACGTCGTGGTTTTCCAACTGACATTGAAGCCGTCCTTGGTGGCTTGGATTGACACGCTCATATCACGCGGTGTTTCGCTGCCGTCCTGATCCACAACATTCGCCGAACCGACGTAATCGCCAACAAAATCTTCAATGTCTGCGGCGCGGGCCTGAAGGCTGAATAAGAAAACGAAAAGAGTGATGCCCGTGAAAAAGGCGAAGAATTTCAGGGGGTGAAGCCGTGTTAGTTGGGCCACCTTAGCCTCCAAATTTATGATCTGTTTATCTTAGCCTACCCGGTGGCACAGACAATGGCGCGAATTGTCATTGGTTCAAGAAAAATCAGGCACGCGCTTATCTATACCTTTCCATTCCCTAAGTTTAAGGTGCGCGAAACTGGCCGATTGCATGGTGGCTCTGCTGCAGGTAAACGGCATACGACTGTATACACGACGGAGTGACCGATGTCTCAGACCCGCACCGAATCCGATAGCTTTGGCCCGCTGGAAGTTCCTTCTGACAAATATTGGGGCGCGCAAACTCAGCGTTCAATCATGAACTTCCCGATTGGATGGGAAAAGCAGCCCGTCGCCATCGTTCGCGCGCTTGGTGTGATCAAAAAAGCCTGTGCGATGGAGAACAAGGCGATCGGCAAGCTTGACGCCAAGATCGCGGACGCAGTTATTCAGGCCGCTGGCGAGGTGATCGAGGGCAAGTTTGACGACAACTTCCCGCTTGTCGTTTGGCAAACCGGATCGGGTACGCAGTCCAACATGAACTCGAACGAGGTGATTGCGAACCGCGCGATCGAGATTTTGGGCGGCGTGATCGGCTCGAAGGATCCGGTTCATCCCAATGATCACTGCAATATGGGGCAATCGTCTAACGACACCTTCCCAACCGCGATGCACATCGCCACCGCCATGAGCGTGCGCGATGTTCTGCTGCCTGGACTGGAAAAACTGGCGTCGGGGCTCGAGAAGAAATCCGAGGAATTCAGCGAGATCATCAAGATCGGGCGCACGCATACACAGGATGCCACGCCTCTGACACTGGGTCAGGAATTCAGTGGATATGCGCATCAAATTCGTCAGGGTATCGAACGGGTAAAGGCCGCGATGCCCGGAATTTATGAATTGGCACAAGGCGGTACGGCCGTCGGAACCGGCCTGAACACGCATGACGGCTGGAGCGAAGCCGTCGCTGCCAATATGGCCGAGATTACTGATCTGCCCTTCGTCACCGCCCCAAACAAGTTCGAGGCTTTGGCGTCGCACGATGCGATGGTCTTCCTGTCTGGTGCTTTGGCGACCATTGCAGGAAGCTGCTACAAAATTGCGAATGACATCCGCCTGTTGGGCTCTGGTCCGCGCTCGGGTCTAGGTGAACTGATCTTGCCTGAAAATGAGCCCGGATCGTCTATCATGCCGGGCAAGGTAAATCCAACGCAGGCCGAGGCGATTACCCAAGTCGCCGCGCATGTTATGGGCAATGACGCCGCAATCAAATTCGCGGGCAGCCAGGGACATTTTGAACTGAACGTCTATAACCCAATGATGTCCTACAACCTGCTGCAGTCCATTCAGTTGTTGGGCGACGCTGCCGACAGCTTTACCGAGCGCATGTTGATGGGCATTCAGGCTAACGAGCCTCGGATCGAAAAGTTGATGAAAGAATCTCTGATGCTGGTGACCGCTCTGGCCCCCACGATCGGGTATGATAATGCTACGACCGTCGCAAAAACGGCCCACAAGAATGGGACAACCCTCAAGGAAGAGGCGATCGCCCTTGGGTTTGTTGACGAAGAAACCTTTGACGCAGTGGTCCGTCCGGAACACATGATCGGACCCAAAAGCTGATGGGAAAGCCGGTTAACCTCAACCGGTATCGAAAAGAAAAAGCGCGGGCTGAGAAAAAAGCCCGCGCGGATCAGAACTCTGTCGCATTCGGGCGCAGCAAGGCTGAAAAAGAAGTCCTGCAAAAACAACAGGAAAAGCAACGCTCAGACCTCGACAAGCACGAGTTGGATAAATGAGCGGCCGCCCTGTCAAACGATCTTTGACGCTCAAAGGGCACAGGACATCCGTGTCGTTGGAGGATGAGTTTTGGCTGGCGTTTCGGGATATCGCCAAGTCAAAGAATACTCCAATCAATGCGTTAGCTGCGGAAATTGATGTGCAGCGGGACCCAGATGTGGGGCTTGCATCGGCCATCCGCGTTTTCATTCTGAATTGGTACCGGGCCTGACGGAAAGCGGTTGAGTTTTTCGAACATTACTATTTAGTGTCATATGGGAACAAAGGGGGTACATTTAATGAGCAAGACCGTAGCCGGGCCAGATGGCAAACCACGCTGTGCATGGTGTAACTCCGCGCCTGAGTTTTTTGACTACCACGATCAGGAATGGGGTTATCCGGTTGCGGACGACCAGCGGCTATTCGAAAAACTGTGCCTCGAGAGTTTTCAGTCTGGCCTAAGTTGGCGCACGATCTTGTCTAAACGCGAGAACTTTAGAAAAGCGTTTAAACACTTTGATTTCACACAGGTGGCTGAGTTTGATGAGGCTGATGTTAACCGTCTGCTTCAGGACGAAGGGATCGTTCGCCATCGTGGAAAGATCGAAGCTGTTATCAACAATCCCCGGCGTGCCCAGGAACTGGTTGCAGCCGAAGGATCCCTTGCCGCCTACGTCTGGAGGTTTGAGGCTGATACGCCAGAAAACCCGCAAACAGCTTCAACATCGCCAGAATCTATTGCGATGTCGAAAGACCTTAAGAAACGGGGGTGGAAATTTGTAGGGCCAACAACGGTATTCGCCTTTATGCAGGCGATGGGTCTGGTGAACGACCATGCTGTTGGTTGCATCATGCGCGAAAAAGCGGCGCAGTTGCGCCGCGATTTCACGAAACCAGTAAGCTAACCGATTTTAGACGGAGGCTTTGAAAATCTTGTCGATGTTCCCACCCAAAGCGGTGTTGAACTCTGCATCGGACTGTTGCTTTGAAAGGCCTTCGGTCAAGGCGCGTGAGAAAGACGCGATCATCTTTTCATTTTGATCCAGCAGATCACAGGCTTGCTCGGTTGAGTACCCACCTGACAAGGCCACTACACGGACGACGCGTGGATGATCGGCCACTTCATCGTACAAGTTGGCTTGGCTGGGGATAGTCAGTTTAAGCATCACATCCTGCCCATCCTGCAACTGATCCAGATTCTTCAGGATTTCGGCTTTCAGGATGTCCTCGGCTTCAGCTTTGGTCGCAGAGTTAATATTTACTTCTGGCTCAACAATCGGAACCATACCGCCGGCGACAACCTCACGGGCGACGTCGAACTGTTGGGCGACAACGGCCGCAATGCCTTCGGCGTTTGCTTCGTGAATGACCGAGCGTTCTTTGGTGCCAAACACACCCTCTGCTTTGGCCAGCGTTTCGGCCAGCCCCGGGATAGGCTTCATCATCTGAACGCCGTTCGCTTCGTCCTCTAACCCTTTGTCGATCTTAAGAAAAGGAACGATTCCCTTGACCGACCATAGGTAGTCGGCGACGGGGCGCCCGTCGATCTGTTCGGACAGAGTGCGTTCAAACAGGATTGCGCCAATCACCTTATCCTTGGTGAAATCATTACCCAGAATAATCCGAGCGCGCATCTTCTGGATTTCACCAAACATCTCTTCATCCGAAGAATAGTCCGATGCCTCGACCCCATAAAGCGCCAGTGCCTTGGGGGTTGAACCGCCACTTTGATCCAAAGCGGCAATAAAGCCCGCTCCGTTAGACATTTGTTCGCGCTGTTCTGATTTGGACATAAGACTTTCCCGTTCGAAATGATTCCGCTGTTTTCAACCGCATACAGCAAGGCGTCGGATGTTGATAGGCGTTTAGCGCTCACGCACGCGCAACCAAATCCCATCTTTCGATCTGACCGTAAGATGGGCAACGGGTACGGGTTCGCGCCCCTCAATCAGCTCAAAGCGGAAGGATTTCAGAAGCATCGACAACAACAAAGGCCCCTCGATCATCGCAAATCCGGCACCCGGGCAGACGCGCGCGCCCGCCGAGAAGGGAATAAAGGCATCCCTTTGACATGAGCGTCCGTTTTCGGTTTCCCATCGGGCCGGATCAAATGCGTCCGGGTTTTCCCACAATCGCTCGTGCCGGTGAAGATGCCAAGGACTGATAACTATTTGCGATCCTTCTGAAACCACCCGGTCCCGAAACGTTACCGGGCAGGTATTCTCGCGGACCATCATCGGAACCGGCGGATACAATCGCAATGCTTCGCGAAACACGTCCCGACTGAGTTTCAACCGGGGAATGGTCGTGAAACCTTGGTCGAAAAGGCTTTGCGCTTCGTTGGCGACATTGTCCTGCCAATCTGGGTACAACGCCATCAGATAGAGGGTCCAGGCCAATGCAGAAGCACTGGTTTCATGACCGGCGAGGAAAAAGATGGCGACCTGATCCACCATTTCATCTTGCCCAAAGCATTGCCCCGTTGCCGGGTCGGGCGTGGTCATGATCTTGGTGGCCAGGTCGTTCGGGGCGCAACCAGCGGCGATTTGTTTCGCGCGGTCAGCCGTAAGCTGTTTGATCAGAAACCTGATCTCCTTGGCATTTCGTTTGGTTTCGGACGAATGAAATCGCGGGGCCCACTTTGGCAGTGGAAAAAGGGCTGCAAGGTTCAGCAGAGGTTGCGCGCGCTGATACCTGTGAAATTTATCAAACACTTCGGCTGCGATCTTGTGGTCAATCGGGACTGAGAACAGCGTCCTAAAGATGACATCCGCCGCCGCGTAGCTGGTGAACTGTTCACATTCCAATTCAGTGCCCGCAAGAGGCCGCAACCGCTCGACCGCAGCATTCGCCGCGTCCAGCATTGCTGGATACGTGTCTTTCAACCGGCCTCCGTCAAATGCCGGGTCGATAATGCGCCTCTGGCGTTTCCAAGTTTTGCCATTGGTCAGGAACACCGAATTTCCTAACAATGGGCGAAGCCCTTCGCTGATCCGTTCCGATTTCGGAAACTGATCAGGTTGCTTTTTCAAAACTTTATCAACAAGTTCAGGTTGGTTGATCAGGTATGACCTGAAGAACGGGGTTCGAAACTCTGCCATCCACGCCCGGTACAGACGATGCGGTTGTGCTGACAGGATATCTTTTCGAAAGAGTTTGAAGTAGCGCCAAAGCGAGACCTTGTCGGGGCGCGAGGCTGGCTTTGGCGGGGTCATGCTTGCACCGACCTGAATTTTGACACTGGTGCGTCTATCCGGGACTTTGAAGGCGCACGCCCTTCATATCTTTGCGCCAATGTCATTGGACCGGCGGTAATCCGAAAATAGTCATATGTCCCCACCCGGTCGAACGCGCAAAGGTACTGAAAGTGCAAGCGAAAGAAACGCCAGCGGAGCTCTTTCCAACGCTCGGCGGACAGCGTTTGCGTGAAGGCCGCCGACAGAACAAGTGGCCATTTCGACCTGTCCGTTCCAACACCCGAAACCGCAACCGGATCGCAAAGTGCAAATGAACACCCATCTCCGGGCGCTGAAACGTCCAGCCATGTCAGATCGTCCCGCTGAGACAGATAGCGAAGGTCACTACGCAAATTATGCGCGCCCGGTAAAAACGACACCATGGGAACGACCTGTCCCAACGTAAGAAACGAAAGCTCTGGCCCTTTTGCCGGACGATCTGTTGACCGTAAGACCTGCGCCAGCACACTAACTCCGAGATGTGCCCCTGAACTGTGTCCTACGACCAGAATTTCGTCGGCATCTGTTTTCAGGGCTTCCGCTATCAGCGCACTAAATTCTGACAGACGAGTTTCGAGGGCATCCGGCGTCACTCCTTTTTCAGATGCCGAATAGGCGTAGTCGTGCATCAAGTAGTAGGCAAACAACTTGTTGTCTGCCTTTCGAAACCACCTCAACAGACCGTAGCCGGTCAGAGCCGCCGGCAGGATCGCGAACCAAGATGCAACTGGCATGAGAATAGCCGTCAGAGCCCATGCTGCACCGAACGCCAGAAACAGTTGAAACAGCAGCATCGCTACGGGATACAGCGCGGCAATCACGGGGCCTTTTCGCAAACGCATCAGCCGCCAAAGCGTTCCGGTAGAGATGTAAACCCACGCTGTTTGTGCCAGTTGCAAGTAGGTCGCGAGGATCGAATTGGACATGCTTTCCCGAACGATGTCGGACCAGACCAGAACCTCGACATCGCTTTGGACTTGTGCACCATCCTGTTCCGAGCGCACATGCCAGCCATATGGCCCTTCGCCCGACTTGGCGGATACGGATATCTCGAAACCCGAGAGTTTGGCCTGAACAGTGCTTTCCTTGCGGTACAGCTCACGATACCTGCGTGGATGGATCGGGTCGTATCCGGGAATGTAGAACACCCGGCGTTTGCGAACCCGTGATTGTTTGGCCTGACTGCTCATGATCTTACCTTCTGCCACGCAAGTTACCGCAGCATTACCGACAAGGTAAGACAGATCAGGTCATTAACCGAAATTCGCCAGTGCCGGGAAGGTTTCCAGCAACCACCAACTGAATTCGGTAAACAAGCCGGTGATCAGCATGATGCCGACAAACAACAGCAAGCCACCCATGACTTTTTCAATCGTCGCCATGTGCGGTTTGATCTTGTTCATCACAGTCATCGAGCGGTTTAGGAACATAGCCGCCAGAAGGAAGGGTATTCCCAGCCCCGCCGCATAGACCCCCAATAGCAGCGTTCCACGCGCCACGGACGCTTCGGATGCAGCAAGAGACAGAATCGCGCCCAATTGGGGACCAATGCAGGGCGTCCATCCAAAGGCAAACGCAAGACCCAGAATGTAAGCACCAAAGACCGAGCCACCTGAATCACCGGTTTCGATACGGGC
Source organism: Ruegeria sp. S263 (assembly GCF_056780525.1). Taxonomy (NCBI): domain Bacteria; kingdom Pseudomonadati; phylum Pseudomonadota; class Alphaproteobacteria; order Rhodobacterales; family Roseobacteraceae; genus Ruegeria; species Ruegeria sp. S263. The sequence goes on from NZ_CM165558.1 coordinate 2,095,319, forward strand.
CTCTCGGTCAAGAAACGGAATTCGAAACACGTTCAGGAAATGCAAACCAAAGACAATCACAACCGCGCCAGACAGTTTGGCGAAAAGAACCTGATTCTGCAGTACAAACGCGCCAAAGGCAGACGCTGTAAAACCCAACAGCAGGAATACCGTTGAAAGACCCAGAACAAAGAACAAGGCCGTCAGGGTCGCCTTTCGACGTGCCTGCGCCTGATCCTGCATGTCGTTGATGGACACGCCGCTCATATACGCCAAATATGGTGGTACAATTGGTAAAACGCAGGGTGACAAAAAGCTAATCAGGCCGCCCAGCATCGCGATGAACATGGCAGGCAAAAGGCCCGCGTCTATGATGTCAATTCCGAACATGACTCAGCACATAAGTTATGACTCCGCCGACGTCACGGGGCAATTCGGTCACATCCTCGTGGTTGCATGCTGGACACCCGATAAAACTGGAAATATTTGATATTCATGTCTGACACGCCGGAAACACTCGACGCATTGGGGCTGTTGTGCCCCCTGCCCGTGCTCAAAGCGCGCAAACGGTTGAAATCTATGCCGAAAGGGTCCTTGTTGCGCATTCTGGCCGACGACCCCGCTGCTGTTGTTGACGTTCCACATTTCTGCGCCGAAAGTGGACACGTGCTTATCTCGCAAGAGGATTCAGACGGGCACCAGATCTACGTCATTCAAAAGACGGGCTGACAAAAAACCACAGCTTTCAAAGAAAAAAGGCGGGTCTTGAAACCCGCCTGATCTTGTTATTGTCCCAAAGACCACCAACCCCGTCGCTTGGGTTTGGCAGGATCGCTTGGTGCCTCAGGCTCTTCTGCAACCACTTCCAACACCGGCTCTGCGGCGGGTTCTTCCGGTTCTGGGTCCTGAGCAGGCTCTTCCGGTGCTTCCGCTACTGGCTCGGCAATCTCTTCGGAAACCGATTCTGATTCTGGTTCCGGTTCAACAGCGGTTTCGGCCTCGGTCACGGGTTCACTCTCAGCGACCAAAGGTTCGGTCATTTCGGTGTCCACCGTTTCTTCAGGCTTTTCATTGCTGCTGTCCGACGCCTGACTTTCCTCAGAAGCTTCAGCCGTTTCGGGATCTTTTTTCTTGCGGCGGGGTGAACGGCTGCGTTTTGGTTTAGCCGGTTTTTCTTCTTCGGCCGCGTCATCTGCAACAGCTTCTGCTTCCGCCTCATCCGAAGGTTCAGCCGGTGCTTCTTCGCCCTCTTCTCCATTTACCTCAGGCGCGTCACCCGAATTTCTGCTCTTCTTGCGACGGCGACGACGACGCTTGCGCTTGGGCTTTGTCTCATCTTCCGCCTGAGAATCTTCGTCCTCAACCTGCTCTTCGTCAGAAGCATCCACAAGGTCCATCAATGAGGCATCGACGGAAACAACCGGGGTACTCGCCTCGGGTACAATACGGCTCGCTGTCTTGAACTTCTCCAACGAGAAATCAGGGCTGACCAGATGCACGTCCCCTTCGATCCGGACGGACAGACCATACCGGGCTTCGATTTGGGCAATGTGCTCGCGCTTTTGGTTCATCAAGAAGTTGGCGATACTCACCGGGCAGCGAACAAGAACCTCACGCGACCGGCGGCGTGTGCCCTCTTCTTCGATTTGGCGTAAAATGGTGAGCGCCATATTGTCGTCCGAGCGGATCAGGCCGGTGCCATGGCAGGACGGGCAAGGCTGCGTCGTTGCCTCCAGCATTCCGGGGCGTAAACGCTGACGGCTCATCTCAAGCAAGCCAAAGCCGGAAATCCGGCCAACCTGAATGCGCGCTCGGTCGGTTTTCAGCTTGTCTTTCAGGCGCTTTTCAACGGCCGTGTTGTTCTTGCGCTCGTCCATGTCGATAAAGTCGATGACGATCAGACCGGCCAGGTCACGCAGGCGCAATTGCCGGGCCACTTCTTCGGCCGCTTCAAGGTTGGTCTTAAGTGCGGTGTCCTCTATCGAGCCTTCCTTGGTCGCCCGGCCCGAGTTCACGTCAATCGCAACCAGTGCCTCGGTCACGCCGATCACGATATAGCCACCGGACTTCAACTGAACGGTCGGGTTGAACATCCCCGCCAAATAGCTTTCAACCTGATAGCGCGCGAACAGAGGCAGCGCGTCCTCGTACCGTTTCACGTTTTTCGCGTGCGACGGCATGATCATTTTCATGAAGTCCTTGGCGATCCGGTAACCGGTTTCACCTTCAACCAGAACTTCGTCGATGTCGCGGTTATAAAGATCGCGGATCGACCGCTTGATCAGATCGCCTTCTTCATAAATTTTCGCCGGCGCGATAGACTTCAATGTCAGCTCGCGGATCTGTTCCCACATCCGCTGAAGATATTCATAGTCGCGCTTGATTTCAGACTTGGTGCGTTTGGCTCCAGCCGTTCGAATAATCAGTCCTGCGCCAGTTGGCACATCAATCTCGGCTGCGATTTCCTTCAGCTTCTTTCGGTCAGGCGCATTCGTGATTTTTCGGCTGATCCCGCCGCCGCGCGCTGTGTTGGGCATCAGAACGCAATAACGACCGGCCAAAGACAGGTACGTCGTCAGAGCAGCGCCCTTGTTTCCACGCTCTTCCTTGACAACCTGCACCAAAAGGACCTGTCGAACCTTGATAACCTCTTGGATTTTGTAACGACGCGGCCGTGGTTTACGCGGAGGCCGAATGTCCTCACTGTCATCCTCATCCGCAACGGATTCGATTGAATCGTCTTTGGCGGCCGCATCCGCACGGGCCTCTGCCTCGTCACTATCTTCCTTGGTTTCGCCTTCGTCTGACGTCTGCTCAGCAGCTTCGGCGGTGGGGGCAGCGTCGCCCGCATCTTCCCCACCGGAGTCACCGTCCGAACTGTCCTCGGCGGTGCCTTCAGCAGCCGGCGTTTCGACAGCTGCATCCGCTTCTTGGGTTTCTGGTGCCTCATCAGCCGCGCTTTCAACGCCTTCGCCCGCCGCGTCTTCGGATGCCTCCGGTGCGTCGTCAACAGGCTCCTCAACAGGTGTTTCGGCAACGCGATCAGCTGGGGACGTCCCCTCCGGCACCTCTAGATCGGGATTTTCTTCCCCATCGCCGAGGTCAATTGTCTCCATACCAGTAGGCTCGTTCGAAACATCAAGCGTTTCGACCGCGTCCTCGGTTTTTACGTCAGCAGCTTTGGTCCGAGAGCGCGAGCGGCGTTTTTTCGGCTTGGATTCCTCCGCCTCATCACGTGCTTTCAACGCTTCCGCATAAGCCCGTTCTTCTTCCATCAACGCTTCACGGTCAGCGACAGGAATCTGGTAATAATCCGGATGGATCTCTGAAAACGCAAGAAACCCGTGGCGATTGCCACCGTAGTCAACGAACGCAGCCTGCAGGGATGGTTCGACCCGCGTTACTTTTGCAAGATAAATGTTGCCAGCAAGCTGGCGTTTGTTCTCGGATTCAAAATCGAACTCCTCGACCTTGTTTCCGTCGACCACCACAACGCGGGTTTCCTCCGCGTGGGTGGCATCGATAAGCATTTTCTTAGCCATGTGTCCTTGGTGCACCGCGCCAAACGCGTTGTCCTGGCCCGTCCGGGTGGACAGGCGCTTTTGGGGTGGTGTCTTGTCAGGGCGATTTCGGACGGCGCGCAGCAGGGTCCGGCGCTGTGGCCCCCTGCCCGTATGGTCAATCGTTGCGCGCGCGTCATCGCGGTTCTTCTCCGACAGGCGCGGTCCTACGCTGCCTGCCCATTTATTCCTATCACCCGTATCGACGGGTTCAGGCGTTCACTTGCCCCGATACGGGGCACAATCGGTCTGCGCAGCCTGTGTGGGAGATTGTCACCACCTGCGGCATTGCAGCGAAACTCAAAGATTCGGGACTTGAGGGCGCAAAAAGGCCCGGCCCGTTCGGTTACAATAAAAGCAGTCCTGTGGAAAAGACAATGGGCAAACTGCATGACAGCGCCTCCAAGCAGGCATCTGCACCTTCTTCTGTTCAAAAATACTTCGGGGGTGAATTGAGCCAAAGGCTCAAGAGGGGGCTGGCCCCCTCCTCGCCTTTACAGATAGTCGGAACGCTGAAGCCCGTACTTGGCCATTTTCTCATTCAGCGTGCGGCGTGGAAGGCACAGTTCCTCCATCACCGACGCGATGGAGCCCTTGTGGCGGCGCATCGTATTGTCGATCAACATGCGTTCGAACGCCTCAACATACTCTTTCAGGGGTTTGCCTTCGGTCGTCATCACCGGTTGCATTTCTTCGTGATCCGACATCAGCAACGAAGCAATGGTACCCGAGCCGCGACGCGATTGCAGAACGGCACGCTCGGCAATATTGATCAGCTGACGCACGTTGCCCGGCCACGGGGCCTGCAACAACTGCGCTGCTTCCTGAGCACTGACCTGAGGTGCGTCACAGCCATATTCCTCGGCAAATTGCTCACTCAGACGGGTGAACAACGTCAGGATATCCTCACCACGCTGCCGCAACGGGGGCATAGTAATCCGCAACGCAGCCAAACGGTAGAAGAGGTCCGGGCGCAGCACATCCTCGCTGGTCTTGCCAGCTTCTTGAAGGTTTGAAATCGCTATTATACGCGTTTCGGCCGGTGTTCCCTGATCGTTCATCACACTCAGCAGCCGCGCCTGTAACGTATCGCTCAGGGCTTCGATATCTTCCAAGACCAAAGTCCCGCCGCGCGCCTCTTCGATCGCTGGTAATTGTGCGTCTTCGGGCATCATCGGTCCGAACAGGCGCTTTGACAGGGCCTCTTCCTCAAGCGCTGCACAAGACACCAGAACAAACTTCTTACCTGCCCGGCTGCCAACAGCGTGCAATGCATGAGCCACCAGCGTCTTGCCAGTACCTGTTTCGCCGTCGATCAGCACGTGGCCGTCGGCCTGACCCAGATCCAGAATGTCTTCACGCAGACGGTCCATCACAGGGCTGGCACCGATCAACTTGTTCATGATCTGCGTGCCGTCCGATAATTCCCGCCGCAGGGCACGGTTGTCGAGCGTCAGGCGCCGCGCGTTGCTGGCGCGCTTGGCAAGCTCTGACATCCGATCCGGGTTGAACGGCTTCTCAAGAAAATCGAACGCCCCGACACGCATGGCCTCTACCGCCATGGGAACATCGCCATGTCCGGTGATCATGATAACCGGCAGAGTACTGTCCGCACCCATCAGCTTTTTCAACAATTGAATGCCATCCATGCCCGGCATCTTGATGTCGGAGATGACGATCCCGGGGTATTCAGGCCCAAGAACCTTGAGCGCATCTTCGGCACTGGAAAAGGTTTCCGTGTCATATCCCGACAACGCCAACCACTGACTGATCGACTGGCGCATGTCCTGTTCGTCGTCCACGATGGCAATCTTCATGGCTTGTGCCATAGTCTTTCCCCGTTATTCCGCGGCCTCAAGGCCGTCGCTTCCTAGTGTCGGCAGCTGCATTTCAAACACCGCGCCTCCGTTCGGGCTGTTGCGCGCGGTCAGCCGTCCGCCATGGTCGTTCACGATCCCGGACGAGATGGCAAGCCCCAGCCCAACGCCATCGCCAGGTTGTTTGGTCGTGTAGAAGGGCTCGAACAGGTTTTCGATGTCTTCGATCCCGTGACCGTTATCCCTTACAGTCAACACCGCCATGTCGCCCACGGCCAGAATTATTTCGACATCTGGCTCTGTTACAGATTTGGTGGCATCCAGCGCATTCCGCAAGAGGTTCACCATGACCTGTTCAATCCGCATCCGATCCCCCATCACAAACACGGGTTCTTCCGGGAGAATTTGCGTGATCTTAACATGGCGCTGCCGCAATTGCGGTTCCATCATCGACAGAGCCGAGGCCAGCGCTTCACCAAGATTTACAGGCGAAAACGCATCCGCGCCCTTGCGCGCATAGGACTTGAGCTGTCGGGTAATGGCTCCCATCCGCTCGATCAAACCGTCGATGCGGCCAAAGCTGGCCAAGGCCTCTTCTGGGCGGTTTCGGCGCAGCAGCAGGCGTGCGCCCGCCAAATAGGTTTTCATTGCAGCCAGTGGTTGATTCAACTCGTGGCTGACAGCCGCCGACATCTCACCAAGGGCCGCAAGTTTTGAGCTTTGCGCAAGCGTCTGTTCTGCCACTTCCAGCGTCTTTTCGACCCTCTCACGTTCAGCAATTTCCCGCTGTAGCCTTGTGTTCAATGCGCGAAGCTCTGCCGACTCGCGCTGGAACAGGGCCATGCGGAACGTTGCCCGGCGACTGAGCGCATAGAAGGCAAGCGCCAGAAGAATCGCAAAACCCATGATTTCCAGCGCGATGACGCTGTTCACCTTTTCCCGAATTGAGGAATAGGTCGTGAACGACGTCATTTGCCATCCTCTGAACGGAATCCGCGTGTCCAGTCTCATCACGGCTTCGCCTTGCAGATAGGCGTCCGGTGGCAATGCCGTCCAATCGGTTGTCGCACGGATGGCACGCTCAATCGCGCCTTCGGGTGGTTGACGCACCAGGGCTGCACTTTCTTCCAGTCCCCGCCACTTCGGTTCAGTCGAAAGAATAATCGTGCCGGTACTATCGGCCACCATCACCGCGTCAGAGATACCCGCCCAAGCACGCTCAAACTTTTGCAGGTCAACTTCGACAACGATTACCCCAAGAATATCCGAACCGGCGTCCATTCGGCGTGAATAGGTAAAGCTGTACGACCCGGTTTCATTCTCGATAACGGTGAAAATTGTCGAATTCGCGCGGACAGCCTCCACGTAGTAAGGAGAGTTTCGGTGCGCTTCACCCAACCTGCTGCGATCTGTGGCAGCAACGGTGCGCCCGTCACTGTCCAACAACATCAATGATGCCGCACCAATTTCTTCAACAAATGATATAAGGCGCTGTGTTGAAAGCGTAAAATCGCTGGATTGCAACGCCGAAATCAGGGTGGGATCCCGCGCTAAAAGTTGTGGAACAATTGCGTTCCTGCGCAGTTCACTCAGCAGGTTGCCGGAATACAGGGCCAGACGCAATTCGGCCCGATTGCGCGTGGATTCCGTAAACCGATCTGTCAGCAACCGATTGGTCACCCAGATCGTTGCAACGGTTGAAATCAGCAGAATGGAAACCGCAACACGTAGGCGCCAACCCAAAGGCGCGCCGCGGAAAGGTTTTTGCAGTGAAGCCCACCCTGAGCGATCGTCGGAACTCATACCCGGAAACTACGCGGGCTTGTCTGCGACCTCAAGTCATGCGGGTGCAAGCACGCCTGACAATGCGCGGAACAATGCCGTTCCGTCTGTTCCACCGTGACCTTCGTCTGCCGCACGTTCGGGATGCGGCATCATTCCAAGAACGCGGCGGTTTTCAGACAGGATACCAGCGATGTCGCCAACCGAGCCGTTCGGATTCTCGGTATAGGTGAACGCCACCCGATCCTGGTCCCGTAGTTGAGCCAGCGTGTCGTCATCGGCGAAATAATTGCCGTCGTGGTGCGCGATTGGAATCCCGATCACATCCCCTGCGTTATATCCTTCGGTAAATGCACTGGCGCTCGTCTGGACCTTCAGACCGACCTTTCGGCAGATGTACTTGAGGCCAGCATTTCGCAGCAAAGCGCCCGGAAGGATGCCGGTTTCGGTCAGAATCTGAAAACCGTTGCAAACACCCAGCGCGTAGCCGCCCCGCTTTGTGTGATCCACGACGGCCTTGCAGATCGGGGACTGCGCAGCGATCGCACCGCAGCGCAGATAATCACCGTACGAGAAACCACCGGGTACGCCGACAATGTCCACCCCCTCGGGCAAGGCGGCGTCCTTGTGCCAGACCATATCAACCTGAAAACCTGCCTGTTCGAAGGCTACGGCCAGATCCCGGTCACAGTTCGAACCGGGAAATACGATGACTGCTGCGCGCATTACGGGGCCTCCTAATGCAAATAATCGGCGACCACGGCAACGCCGAGTGGCGTCGGATGATCAACAGCGGCAAGTTTTTCACTTACCAGAGACAGTGAATTCTGACGTGACGCCAGCGGGCTCAGATCAACACCGCCCCCAACGATCAACGATATAAGTGAAGGATAGCGCCAACTTGGCATTCCACCGGTGCCAAACACGGCCAACCGCCCGGAATAGAGCGCATCCCGCATCCCGTCAGACCAGTTCGATTTCGTAGCGTTCGATGATCGTGTTGGCCAACAGCTTTTCGCACATCTGGGTCACGTCGGCCTCGGTCGCGCCTTCGGCCAGTTCCAGGTCGATCACTTTGCCCTGGCGCACGCCTTCGACCTGATCGAAGCCCATAGCGCCCAATGCATGACGCACCGCTTCACCCTGCGGGTCCAGAACCCCGTTCTTGAGCATCACATGCACCCGTGCTTTCATTCCTGCAACTCCAGCTAAGGGCCTTCGGTCACGGCCCGTTCCGTTGCGCGGGGGATAGCGCGCCTTTGGCCATTCGACAACCCTTGTCCGCACGCAGTTTGCCGCAGGTCCGTCGGCAAATAAAAAACGCCGCAATTAGATGCGGCGTTTCAAAGTCAGAATGAGGGGATGCCTCAATTGATGAGTGTGGGCTTGGTCACATTGCTCTTGGGAAGTACGCCCAGACGACGCGCCACCTCTGAATAGGCATCTGTCAGGCTGCCCAAATCGCGGCGGAACACGTCCTTGTCCAATTTCTGGCCCGTTTCAATATCCCACAGGCGGCAACTGTCCGGGCTGATCTCGTCGGCTACGATCAGGCGTTGGAAATCGCCTTCGAAAACACGGCCGATCTCGATCTTGAAGTCGATTAGACGGATACCCACCGCCAGCATCATGCCGCTCATGAAGTCGTTCACACGCAACGCAAGGCTAAGGATATCGTCCATATCCTGCTGGCTGGCCCAACCGAATGCTGCAATGTGCTCTTCAGTTACCAGCGGGTCACCCAGAGCGTCATCCTTGTAGCAATACTCAACAATAGGACGCGGTAACTGCGTTCCCTCAGCAATTCCAAGGCGCTTGGACATGGTTCCGGCCGCATAATTGCGCACGATCACTTCAAGGGGCACGATCTCGCAGCTACGAACCAGTTGTTCGCGCATGTTGAGGCGACGAATGAAATGGGTCGGCACGCCTATCTGGTTCAGGCCGTTCATGAAGAATTCGCTCAGGCGGTTGTTCAGAACGCCCTTGCCGTCGATGACATCCTTCTTTTCCGCGTTGAACGCGGTGGCGTCATCCTTGAAGTACTGCACAATGGTACCCGGCTCGGGGCCTTCATACAGAATCTTGGCTTTGCCTTCGTAGATTTTCTTGCGACGCGCCATAAGCGACCCTTCCAGACTGTTGAGCCGGGGATTTCCCATGCTTCTTGGCGCTGTCATAGTCCAAGCCCCACTTTCCCGCAAGTTCGACGACCCGAAGGTCTTTGACGCAGCGCAAATACCTTGCGTCCGGGCGCAGCTATAGTCATATCATCAATTAAGAAGATGTAATCCAAGGGGTCCCCAATCAATGACCACGTTTGACGAACGCGAAAACGCCTTTGAAGCCAAGTTTGCGCATGATGAAGAGATGCAGTTCAAGGCACAGGCACGCTGCAACAAGCTTTTGGGCCTTTGGGCCGCGGAAAAGCTGGGCAAGTCCGGTGCCGAGGCTGAAGATTATGCCAAAACCGTTGTGATTGCCGATATGGAAGAAGCTGGCCACGAGGACGTGGTTCGCAAAGTGTCCGGCGACCTTGGCTCTTTGTCATCCGATGATGAAATCCGCGCGAAAATGGCCGAGCTTTTGCCTGAGGCCAAGGCGCAGATTCTGAGCGAAGCTCAGTAAGGCCAACGCCCAACTCATGATCTTCATGAGTTTTATGAATTTGATTTGATGCCCCGTCCATGAGAGACGGGGCATCTTAGTTTATACGGCCTTGTTCGGCCTTGCCGACATCTGGAAACCTCAATGACAAACGCGCTCAACACATTTCTGGAAACCAATGATACGATTCTGGCTGATGGTGCCACCGGAACAAACCTTTTCAATATGGGTTTGCAATCCGGTGACGCGCCTGAGTTGTGGAACGTGGATTCTCCCAAAAAAATCAAGGCTTTGTATCAAGGTTCGGTCGATGCGGGCAGCGATCTGTTTCTGACAAACACGTTTGGCGGAACTTCGGCGCGGTTGAAACTGCACGATGCTCAAAATCGTGTGGCTGAGCTGAACCGGGTCGGCGCTGAATTGGGCCGCGGGGTCGCTGACAAAGCCGGACGCCCCGTAATCGTCGCCGGTTCGGTCGGTCCGACAGGCGAGATTATGGAACCCATCGGAAGCCTGTCCCATGCTGGCGCTGTCGAGATGTTCCATGAACAAGCCGAAGCGTTGAAGGCTGGCGGTGCGGACGTTCTGTGGCTTGAGACAATCAGCGCCCCGGAAGAGTTCCGGGCCGCAGCCGAAGCTTTTGCACTGGCCGACATGCCTTGGTGTGGCACGATGAGCTTTGATACCGCCGGGCGGACCATGATGGGCGTCACTTCGGCGGATTTGGCCCAATTGGTCGAGACCCTACCGAACCCGCCCGTGGCCTTCGGTGCGAATTGCGGCACAGGTGCATCTGACATCCTGCGCACTGTTCTTGGTTTTGTGGCCCAAGGGACCGAGCGCCCTGTGATCTCAAAAGGCAACGCGGGCATCCCGAAATACGTCAACGGCCATATCCACTATGACGGTACGCCCGAGTTGATGGGGCAATACGCAGCGATGGCTCGCGACTCCGGCGCAACGATCATTGGCGGCTGCTGTGGCACCATGCCAGCGCATCTTCGAAAGATGCGCGAAGCCCTTGATACCACTTCGTGCGGCTCTCGCCCCACACTGGATCAGATTACTGAAGCACTCGGGCCGTTTTCGTCAGCCTCGGACGGCACCGAAGAGGCCGACGTGCCCGAACGCAGGGCCCGCCGCCGTCGCAGAGCATAAGGTTCAGCGCCCCTCGAATTTCGGGGGGCGTTTTTCCATGAAGGCCACCACGCCTTCAGCAAAGTCTCGGGTTCGTCCGCATTCGCCCTGTAAATGGGCTTCGATTTCTAGCTGCTGACTTAGCGTTTTGTCGTAAGTGCCCCGAATGGCTTGCTTGATCGCTCCGAAACCGGCAGTTGGACCTTTGGCAAGGTAGGATGCGCGCTTGCGCCAATGCGCCTCAAATTCGTCATCGGGAACGGCTTCCCAAATCAAACCCCAATCATCAGCTTGCCGCGCGCTGATCTTTTCGGCGAACAAGGCAGCACCCATGGCTTTAGCGAACCCCATTTGCCGCGGTGTGAACCATGTGCCGCCCGCGTCGGGCAACAATCCAATTCGCGCAAAAGCCTGCAGGAAATACGCACTTTCCGACGCGATCACAACGTCGGCACAAAGCGCTAGGTTCGCCCCTGCCCCGGCCGCAGCACCGTTCACCGCAGCGATGGTGGGAACCGGACAGTTATAAATGGTTTCAAGCATTGGCTCGTACTCATCCCGCAGAGTACGCTCAAGGTCGATCTTGCCGGTGCTTGAGGAATCTCCCAGATCCTGACCTGAACAGAATGCGCCGCCCGCGCCCGTCAATACGACTGCGCGGGCATTGCGGGCTGCGTGTTTCATGGCATGTGTGACTTCGGCCCGCATCTGCGCGGTCATCGCATTCATTTTGTCTGGCCGGTTCAAGGTGACTACTGCCAGATCGTCAGCAACGTCCAATAACAGCGTTTCGTAGTCCATGCGTTCCTCCCGTTCGTCCTGGATTTCTCGCGACCCTGACGCAATTACCTTGAGAGGGAAAGCCCGACGACCCGTTAGTCCTTAAGAATTTGTTCTAACCGCTCTTTTTCAGCGTCGCTCAGGGCCTCACCGCCTGTGGATTGTTGCGCGTTTGACCGCTTGCGCACAAAGTTCCAACCCAGACCCGCAGCGATCAACAGCATGATTGGACCGGCCAACCACAGTACAAGGTTTGCCCCATAAGAGGTAGGCTTCAACAGAACGTATTCACCGTAGCGATCCACGATGAATTCAATCGCCTCATCATCGGTGTCGCCTGCGACCAGTCTTTCCCTAACCAAAAGGCGCAGGTCACGTGCAAGGTCGGCATTGCTTTCATCAATACTCTCGTTTCGGCACACAAGACATCGCAGACCCGTGCTCAGGTCGCGCGCGCGCTGTTCCAGAACCGGATCATCCAGAACTTCGTCCGGTTGAACCGCCCACGCAGGCGATGCAAGAAACGCGAGGATCAAAAGCAGTCGTTTCATTCTGCGGGAACTCCACCAGAAGGCGCCTTACGCGCACCTGCCGCAACACGGAAGCGGCGGTCCGACAAGCTTATGAAGCCACCAAGGGCCATAAGAATACACCCACCCCAAATCCAGTTGGCCAGAGGTTTGATATAGGTCCGCATCACCCAGCCACCGTCAGCCTGTTGATCACCGATCACGACATATACGTCGCGTAGAAAACGATAGTCGATTGCCGCTTCGGTAGTGGGCATTCTGGCAACCGGATAGTCTCGTTTCTCTGGGTATAGGGTTGCAACGGGTCGTCCGTCCTTTTCCACCAAAACCTCGGCCATGGTTGAGAAGTAGTTCGGCCCCTCTACCCGCCGGACGTCTTCCAATGTGAATGTAAACTGTCCCACATCGAATGGTTTTGCCGGTTGGGCGACACGAATATCCTCAACCTCCCACGCGGTAAGGCCCGCTATGGCAAACATTGTAACGCCAAGCCCGGTGTGTGCGACGGCCTTGCCCCAATCCGCGCCAGGAAGGCGAAACAGGCGCGACAGGTTGCCTTTGCGCCCGGTGCGGCTCCAAAGATCCACGGCTGCGCCAAAGGTAATCCATGCACCCAGAAACAGACCTGCAGGCCCCAATGAACTGCGACCCGTCTGCATCGCCCAGACCAACAGCGCCAGAGCCACCGCCAGAACAAAGGCAAAGCGCAATGAATAGGCGGCTTTCGCAATCTTGCCCCGTTTCCATGGAAGCATGGCCCCAACAGGAAGGGCAATTCCCAAAGCGATCATGAAGGGCGTGAAGGCCGCGTTGAAGAACGGCGGACCAACCGAAAGTTTCCGGTCAAAAGCCATTTCCGCCACCATCGGCCACATCGTTCCGAAGAATACGACAAAGCAACTTACGGCCAGCAGGATGTTATTGAGAACCAGCGCACTTTCCCGGCTTACCATGCCAAAGACGCCCTTTGCCTCCATCGCCTGAGCACGGGCCGCAAACAGGATAAGCGCGCCGCCAATAAAAATGACAAGAATGAACAGGATGAACACACCGCGTTCCGGGTCATTCGCAAAGGCATGAACGGATGTCAGCAGGCCGGATCGAACGATAAACGTCCCGATAAGCGAAAAGCCAAAGGCAATAATGGCCAGAAGGATCGTCCAGCTTTTCAAAGCCTCACGTTTTTCGACAACGATGGCGGAATGCAACAAGGCTGCAGCCAGAAGCCATGGCATGAACGAGGCATTTTCAACCGGGTCCCAGAACCAAAAACCGCCCCAGCCCAGTTCATAATACGCCCACCACGACCCCAGAGCGATGCCGATCGTCAGAAAAATCCACGCCGCCAAAGTCCATGGCCGTACCCAGCGGCCCCATGCGGCGTCGATACGCCCCTCGATCAAGGCGGCGACGGCAAAGCTGAACGCCATGCTCAGACCCACATAGCCCAGATACAAAAACGGCGGGTGAAACGCCAAGCCCGGATCCTGCAACAAAGGGTTCAGGTCCTGCCCGTCGAACGGAGCGACGATGAGCCGGTCGAAAGGATTAGAGGTGAACAAGATGAACGCATAAAACGCGACACCGATGGCGGCCTGCACTGACAGTACACGGGCCTTGAGTGTGGGTGGCAAACCTGCACCAAAGAAGGCAGCCATTGCACCAAACAGCGCAACGATAAGAACCCACAGAAGCATCGACCCCTCATGGTTTCCCCAGGTTCCGCTGATCTTGTACAGCATCGGCTTCAGAGAGTGGCTGTTTTCCACCACGATGCGTAGCGAAAAGTCAGAGGTCGCAAAGGCCCAGACCAGCGCGCCAAAAGAAAATGAGACCAGCGCGAATTGCGCAATTGCAGCCGTTTCACCGAACTTCATCCAACCCGTCCAGCGGTAGCCCGCGCCAATAAGTGGAAAAACCGTCTGAACGATTGCGACGAGAAAGGCGAGTATCAGGGTGAAGTGACCGAGTTCAGTAATCATGGCCCCGCATATAATCCTGATGCGGGGCGAGAACCAATAACTTTCGCCCCGTAGGGGCGCACATAGTGTCGCGGCTTCAGCCGGATCGCTGATGCCGCCAATCCTCTAGCGCGCGGTTCGCATCGGGCCGAAGCGCGTTTTCCGCCAATTCGGCGTCAGTGCCGGGGTCTGCGGAACCTATGGTCTCGGTACGCAATCCCTCAATTAGCCTAATATTTTCCACGACTTGGGGCGCACGCTTAATTGCCGCGGATAGCTCTCGTTGCAAATCTTGTGCCTTGGCCTGATGGCGGGCGCCAAAATAAAAGGACACGATCACACCCAACAACCACCATAACGGCTCAGGGACCAACGAAATCCCCTGCATCCGGGCTGCGAACCAAAGCGGATCAACCATTGCGGCGACAAACAAGCCAAGTGTGCCAAGGGCCAGCGCCGGTCTAGGTAAACGATTAAGACCATCCAGAACCCGATCGTACCTGCTTTTGTTGGCCGCGCGGAATTCGGTGCCGAATTGAAGCATTGCCTGTTGTTGTAAGGTCAGATCACGAACGGCCGCGTTTTCAGCATTTTGGCGAAAAACCTCAGTTGTTTCGCGCACCACGTTCCTTCCGCCGCCAAAGAGGAACGTCAAAACCTCGGATATCAGTCCCATCCCGCAACCCTTTTCTGAAACTCTGCATCACTCAGATGGTAGACCGGCGAGATGAACTCCTCAGCCCGGCGTATCCAGCCACCTTTGCCGCCTGCCCGCGTCCGTGCATATTTTCTGGCCGAGGGTCGGTGGTCTGCAAATCGGAAGTAATAGTTCCTCCGGGCCACGCCATAGGCGTCTTTCAAAACCACAGGCTCTGGCCGCGATGCCTTTTGTGCGGCGTTTGCTGTCTGCGGTCCAACGACCCCATCTACGGCCAGTGAAAACCCCATATCGCGCAGTAATATCTGCAATATTTTAACAGCTTGTGCGCCAGAGTTGACGTGCATGTCGAATAACGAAGGCTGAAGATCAAATGGCAAAAGCCCCAGACGCGGACCCTTGAAGTAGTGGGTTACAAAAATGTCGACCGCCTGTGATTTGGTGAGCAGCCTCACATCTTCCCTGTTTATCTTTCCGTCACCAGAAAGGTCCAAACCAAGTCGTCGCATTGTGTGGATTGTAACGCCATACTTGGTTGCGCCGCCCGGGTCGTCTGGGTCATCTACAAACCCGCCCTCTCGGGCTACAATCTGTGTTGCGATTTGTCGAACCGTCTGCACCGCACCCTCCTTCAAAGTGTGAGGGAACGGTCAGTCAAAAGTGTTAAGTCCGGGAAACAAGAAAGGGCGCTGAATAGTCTTCCTACGCAACGCCCTTTTACCTAATGGAAAATCGTCGGATCAGCCTTCGTCGGCGTGTTGAAATACGCCTTGTTCCTTGAGGGCATCCACTACCTCTTTCGGCATGTAAGTTTCATCATGTTTTGCAAGTATTTCAGTAGCTTCAAAGACACCGTTTACGTAACTTCCGGTGCCGACCATGCCCTGATTTTCCGAAAACAGGTCTGGCAGAACACCCGTAAAGGCGACCGGTACGCTTTCTCCGCCATCCGTCACAACAAATGTCACTGTTTCACCATGACCGCGAACAATCGAGCCTTCTTCGACAAGGCCACCGATCCGAAACACTTCGGTAGGTTTTGGTGGTTCAGCGATCACTTCACTGGGCGATCGGAAAAAGTTGATACCGTCCTGCAATGCCCAACCAATCAACACCGTCGAGGACACCAAGGCCACGACGGCCAGCAGAATGATTTGTACGCGACGACGTTTCTTGAGTGACTTCATGATATCCTCACGGGAACAGAGGGGCCATCATCAGACCAGCGGTTTCAGCTTCACCTAACATCAGGTTGGCATTCTGCAAGGCTTGTCCACTGCTACCTTTTGTCAGGTTATCAAGTGCACCGATCACAATCGCGCGGCGTTCAATCCGGTCTGCAACCACTCCGATATGGCAAAAGTTAGACCCCCTCACATGGTGCGTTGAAGGCGTTTCGCCAAAGGGCAACATCTTGATGAACGGCTCATCCTCATAGGTCTTGGACAATACCTCATAGACACTGGCAGGATCGCCCTTGACGTAGGTGGTCGCCAGAATTCCCCGGTTCGCCGGTATCAAGTGCGGCGTAAACTGAACATGCACAGGACGTCCGGCCAAGGCTGAAAACTCCTGATCAAACTCTCCGAGATGCCGATGCGTGCCGCCAACAGCGTAAGCGTTATACCCTTCGCTGAGTTCCGCGTGCAGCAAGTTTTCTTTGAGTGAGCGCCCTGCCCCCGAAACGGCGCATTTCAGGTCCAGAACGATATCGTCCAGATCAATCACTCCGGCCGAGATCAACGGGCGCAGCACATATTGCCCCGTCGCGGCGTTGCAACCCGTTCCTGCAACAAGTCGAGCTTGGCTAATGTCGTCGCGATAGAACTCGGTCAAGCCATAGACGGCTTCGTCTTGCTGTTCCAAGGCCACATGAGGGTTGCCGTACCACTTTTCGTATTCGTCGGGGTCACGCAATCTAAAGTCTGCGGACAGATCAACGATCTTTAACTCTTTAGGCAGATTGCGGATGACTTCCTGACTGGTCTTATGCGGCAGCGCGCAAAAACACAGGTCGACTTGCGAAAAGTCGATTTCGGATATCTTGCACAGATCCGGCAGGTTCATATGACGCAGATGAGGAAAGACTTGCGCCATCGGCTGGCCCGCTTTGCGCTCGGCGGCAAGCGCGGTGATTTCCATGTTCGGATGTTCGGCGATCAACCGAACAAGTTCAGCGCCGGTATATCCCGAAGCGCCCAGAATTGCGATTTTATGGGTCATCTGAGACCTCTTGTTTCTGAATGTCACATATCACGACCGCCGACGCGACGATCTTTGAACTAAGGAGCCAGCCTTTAACTATCCTTGACCTAAGTCAGGCGGCCTCGAATGTGATTTGTCGTCGGAGGAACTGTGTCGCCCGATCACTGACAACGTCTGGCTTCCCGGTTGTCAGAAAACCGCCTTTCCCTTCGCCAAGCATCTTGGGATGGCGCTGCAGGTAGTCCGCCAGACTCTCCGCGACCAGATCCCCCTGGCTGAACACCTCGACATTGGTGCCAAGTGCCTGCTGGAACGTGTCTGCCATCAAAGGGTAATGTGTACACCCCAAAATGGCGGCCTGCGGTTCCGGCATCTTGCGTTTCAACGCATCGACATGGCTACGCACCAACGCCTCGGCCAGGATCATATCGCCATCCTCGATCGCATCCACCACACCGCCACAGGCCTGAGCTTCAACGTCCACACCGATCGCCCGGAATGCCAGTTCGCGTTGAAACGCTCGGCTGGCGACGGTGGCCGGGGTTGCAAACAGGGCAACATGCTTCACGGCGACTTCGCGCGGGGGGCTATTATCGCCCCATTGACGTTCAGTCAGCGCTTCGATCAATGGAACGAACACACCCAGAACCCGCTTGCCTTCTGGCACGCCCTCTTCTTGCATCCGACGCAGGGCGGCGGCGCTTGCCGTGTTGCACGCCAGAATCACCAGATCACAGCCGCGGCTCCACAGATCGTTCACAGCGCTGCGCGTCAGATCATAGATGTTTTCGGCGTCCCGCACCCCATAAGGCGCGTGCGCGCTGTCTGCGAAATACAGAAACTCCACGTCCGGCAGACGTTGCTGCGCGGCGTCCAGCACGGTTAAACCGCCCAAACCAGAATCAAAAATACCTACTGCCATTTGCCCCTTCAGGCGCGATGCCGTTCCTCGAATTCATAGCCGTAGTCATAGGACCTTAGCGGCTTTGGAGACAGCTCATACGTGGCTTTGCGCAGGAAATCCATCATCTTGCGCGTATCCTTCGCCAAAGGGTTCAGAACGTCGCGGCCAATCGGCTCTCCGATGGCGACTTTGACAGGTGTATCTACGCGTTTTTTGAACTCTTTTATCAACAAACCCATACGTAGGGTGCTGTGCAGATGGCTGGCGATCTGAAACAGGCGCGAGGTGTGGCCGTCGAAAAAGACAGGAACCACAGTAGCATTCGACTTGGCGACCATCCGCGCGGTGAATCCACGCCACCCCGGATCCATCGGGTGGGAAAACGGCTTTGCGCCCGTGCTGACAGTGCCACCGGGGAAAATGCCGATTGCGCCACCCTCACCCAGGTAGTTCAAGGCTGTTTTCCGAGTCTCCAGGTTCAGCTTCACCGCCTCTTTCGTGTCATCAAACGAAATTGGCAGGACGATGCGGTTCAGGTCCTCGGCCTTGCGGAACACTCTGTTCGCCAGAATGCGGAAATCGCCACGGGTCTGGGATAGCATATGCCCCATCATCATCCCGTCCAGAATGCCATAGGGATGATTGGCGATCAGGATCAACGGCCCAGTCTTGGGAATATTCGCCAGTGACCCGCCAACCACATCCAGCGAAAGCCCGTACCGATCCACCATCACCGACCAGAAATCGCGCCCGTTGGCGACTTCTTTCTCGTACCCGTCGGCCCGCTTGATCAGCCGCATCCGGCCGGTTGTATTCTCCATCAGCTTAATGACTATGCGTCCACCTTTGGTTTCGGCGGAATAAGCATAAGAAATGTCACGAGCGACATGGCGGCGCGAGGGCATGGACGACTCCGGGGTTTGTTGCCTGCTATTTATGTGCAGGCATCAAGTTTGCCTAGATATCGTGACAGGGCTGTGACGATTTACTCGGCTGCCGCGCGCAAATCGGGCCCTCCGCTTCGGATCGTTGCCAGCAGTTCTTCGCGACGCTTGGCTGCTTTGGCCTCGTTTTCCTTCAAAACAGGTCCGAAACCCCGGATATCCAGTGGCAACTGGGCCAACGCAACAACGGCGTCTTTTGTCTGCGGCGTGATCAGCGAAGACACCTCTTTGAAATCACGCTCATATTGCTTGATCAAAGCACGCTCCATGCGCCGTTCCGCGCTGTAGCCGAAGATATCCAACGGTGTACCGCGCAGGAATTTGAACTTGCTCATTATCTTAAGCGGACCCAGCATCCATTCGCCAAAATCGCGTTTGCGTGGACGTCCGTCCGGTCCGGTGCCGCCCAGCAATGGAGGGGCAAGGTGGAAGGTCATCTTGAAGTCCCCATCGAATTCAGCAGCAGCCTTTTCGCGACTGGACAACAGCAAGCGAGCAACCTCGTATTCATCCTTATAGGACAACAGCTTGTGATACCCTTTTGCTGCAGCCTCTTTGATTTCCGTATCTTCGAACGAGTCAATCAGTTTCCTATATCGCTTTGCCAGCCGGGCACTTTGGTACTCGGATAGATGGCTTGCCCGGAACTCGATCAGTTGATCCAGAGTTTTGGGCAGTTCGGCGACCTTGGGGCGCAGAATTTCACCGACCTTTTCGGGGTGCAAAACGGCCCAGCGTCCAATGTCGAATGCCCGTTTATTGCGCTCAACCGCAGTTCCATTCAGCTCGATCGCAGTCAAAACGGCCTCATGGCTGATTGGTAGCAACCCGCGTTGCCACGCGGCCCCAAACACCATCATGTTGGAATAGATCGAATTGCCCATTACGGCACGCGCCAGTTCGGTGGCATCGAACAGGGAAACGTCGTCCTTCAAACGCGCCTGCAATGCCAATTCCAACCTGTCACCTGGAATGCGGAACTTGGTGTCACGGGTGAAGTCACCCGTGACTGTCTCGTGGCTGTTCACCACTGCTCCTGTCTGCCCTGCGCGGGTCAGACCAAGCGTCGCGGACCCGGCGGACACAACAAGGTCACCGCCGATCAATGCGTGGGCTTCACCCGTAGCGACGCGAATTGCGCTGATGTCTTCGGGCCGGTCGGCTAGGCGACAGTGAATGTGCACCGCGCCACCTTTTTGCGCCAGTCCAGCCATCTCCATCATCCCGGCGCCTTTGCCGTCGATCTGAGCGGCCTGCGCCAAAACCGCGCCAAGTGTAACAACCCCGGTGCCGCCAATACCGGTAATCACCACGTTATGAGTGCCGTGGATCGTCGGCAGAGTGGGCAAAGGCAGGTCAGGCAGGTCAATCTCGGTCGTGGCTTCTTTGCGGATTTCCGCCCCTTCCAGAGTTACAAAAGACGGACAAAACCCTTTCAAACAGGAAAAATCCTTGTTGCAACTGGATTGATCAATCGCGCGCTTGCGCCCCAGTTCCGTCTCTTGGGGCACGATCGACACACAGTTCGACTGAATGCCGCAATCGCCGCAGCCCTCGCAGATATCGGTATTGATGAACACCCGCTTGTCCGGATCGGGGAAAGTACCGCGCTTGCGACGCCGCCGTTTTTCGGCAGCGCAAGTCTGTACGTAGACGATGACGGAAACTCCTTCGATGTCTCGGAACCGCTCCTGAACCTGCATGAGTTCCGCGCGTTCGAATGTCTCGACCCCGGCGGGCAGAGCCTTGAAGTTCACATCCTCTTTCTCGTCATAGACCAAAGCAACGTCCTTTACGCCCATCGCCTTAACTTCGGCTACGATCCGCTCGGCGGTCAGATCGCCCTCGTTCCCCTGCCCGCCGGTCATAGCAACCGCGTCATTGAACAGGATCTTGAAGGTGATGTTCGTTCCCGCAGACAATGCCGCCCGGATGGCTTGCACACCCGAGTGGTTATAGGTGCCGTCCCCAAGGTTCTGGAAAACGTGCTGAGTGGTCGAGAACGGCTCTTCACCGATCCAGTTCGCGCCCTCTCCGCCCATTTGGGTAAAGCCGGACGTATTCCTGTCCATCCACTGAACCATATAGTGACACCCGATGCCGGCATAAGCGCGGCTTCCGTCAGGCACTTTGGTCGAGCTGTTATGCGGACAGCCCGAACAGAAATACGGAAGGCGTGTTGCGATCTCTTCGGCGTTGTCAGCGCGTCGGGCTGCGGACAACGAATCGAGGCCGCCGCGAATGCCGTCGGTTTCACGACCTTCCTCGATCAGGATTTCTCCTAATTTCTCGGCGATCATAATCGGGTCAAGTGCACCACGTGTCGGGAAAAGCTCTTCCCGGTGCAGCGTACCTGCACCGCCCTTGTACCATCCATAGACCCGGCGCCCCCGGCGATCATCGAAAATGGCTTCTTTGACCTGTACTTCGATCAGCTTGCGCTTTTCCTCGACGATCACGATCAGGTCCAGCCCTTCGGCCCATTCGTGGAACCCGGCCATGTCCAGCGGGAATGTCTGCCCGACTTTATAGGTCGTGATCCCAAGCCGTTCGGCCTCGGCCTCGTCGATGTTCAAAAGTGACATGGCGTGAACAAGGTCAAGCCAGTTCTTCCCGGCAGCGACAAAACCGATCTTGGCACCGGGTTTACCCCAAACCCGCTTGTCCATCTTGTTGGCGCGCGAGAATGTTTCCGCCGCGAACCGCTTATAGTCTATGATCCGCGCTTCTTGCAGGTGCGGTGTGTCGCCAAGCCGGATGTTCAAGCCACCCTCAGGCATCTCAAAGTCCGGCGTTATCACCTTCATTCGGTCAACGCTGCCATCCACGACGGACGTCACTTCGATCGTGTCCTTCATCGTCTTCAGGCCAACCCAGACGCCGGCAAACCGGCTGAGTGCAAATCCATAGACACCGTAATCCAGAATTTCCTGAACCCCGGCCGGGCTGACCACGGGCATATAGGTGTCGACCAGTGACCACTCGGATTGATGCAATACAGTCGAGCTTTCGCCAGTGTGGTCATCGCCCATCGCCATTAGAACGCCGCCGTGCTTGGCCGTACCAGCCATATTCGCATGGCGCATCACGTCACCAGATCGGTCAACACCGGGACCTTTGCCGTACCAAAGGCCGAAGACACCGTCGTATTTTCCATCCCCACGCAAACCAGCCTGTTGGCTGCCCCACAGAGCGGTGGCCGCGAGGTCTTCGTTCAAACCGTACTGAAAAGTTACATCGCTTTCGGCCAATTGCTTCTGAGCACGGATCATCTGCTGATCAACGGCCCCAAGCGGTGATCCCCGATACCCGGTAACCAAACCCGCTGTGTCTAGTCCCGCTTGTTTGTCCCGTGCTTTCTGGATCAACATCAGGCGCACCAAAGCCTGTGTTCCGTTCAGCAGAACCGGGTTCTTCTCCAGATCGAACCGGTCATTTAGTGATATCAGTGGCTGACTCATCAGACGTCTCCCCTCGTCAGATCAGTGTGCTTCATTTATACACATATTAGGTCACAATTCCTGACCTGTATAGGGTTTATCCTCTGAAACATAAGGATTTCACCGTTTGAATGTGGAAGTTGTTACCTATTTCATATAGGCATTCCGAAGGATAACGAAAGTTGCGGCGATGGACTGGGACAAGCTTAGGATATTTCATGCAGTGGCCGATGCAGGCAGTCTGACCCATGCGGGCGATCGACTGAACCTGTCGCAATCCGCCGTAAGCCGCCAAATTCGGGCATTGGAAGAATCGCTTGATTCGACCCTGTTTCACCGTCACGCCCGCGGCTTGATCCTGACCGAACAAGGTGAGCTGTTGTTCGACGCAACCTCGGCCATGTCCAAACGACTGGATGCTGCGGCAGCACGCATCCGCGACAGTGAAGAAGAGGTTTTTGGTGTTCTGCGCGTCACAACGACCTTCGGGTTCGGAACGCTTTGGTTGGCACCGCGCCTCCCGAAACTTTATGAGCAATATCCTGACCTGAATATCGACCTGATGCTGGAAGAACGTGTGCTGGACCTGCCAATGCGCGAGGCCGACGTCGCCATCCGTATGAAGGAACCCAGCCAGGCCGACCTTGTTCGCAAACGGTTGATGACCGTGCAGATGCAGCTTTATGCGACAAAGGAATACCTTGCCGAAAACGGTACGCCCGGGTCACTCGAGGAAATTTCGACCCATCGGCTGATTTGTCAAACTCCGGCAGCCCCACAAGTAGGCGCAAGTGCATCAATGGTTCGCCATCTTATGACCTATAACCCCGGGTCGTTGCTGACAGTGAACAACTATTTCGGCGTTTTGCAGGGCGTTTTGCACAATCTTGGTATCGGTGTCTTGCCGGACTATGTGACCCAGGATTTCCCGCATCTGGTTCCGATTTTGAGCGATATCGAAGCCGCCGATGTTCCCGTTTACCTCGCCTACCCCGAGGAATTGCGCCATTCCAAGCGCGTTGCGGCGTTTAGGGACTTTGTTCAGGATGAAATTATTGAACAACGCAAGCAATTGAAGCAAATGGGAAAACTTTAGCTATGCACGAAAGGCATAGCGGACATTCCCATTCATCAGTCTGAAAAATCTTGATCGTTCATAAACTGATCCCTAAATGAGCACTCGAAGGCGGTGATGCTGAAACGCTCATCATCTTCATACCTCCCTGTTGGACTATGGCCGAGCTTAGTGCTCGGCCTTTTTTTTGCCTTCAAGCATCAGAACGGGCCCTGAGTTGGTGAAACATCTGGGAATGCCGGGCACTTAGACCTATGATCCGAAAAAAATACCAATAGATGTGTTCGAGGACAGATTCGATGTTTCACCCATTTCGCCTGCTTTTGGCGATGCTGTCAGTTATTTTACTTTCAGGGCCTCTGGCCGCGCAGGAAAGCGGTACTTCCGGTTCGACAGCCTCCATCTCAATTCCCGAGGATCTGACACCCGAGCAGGTGGACGACCTTGTTGCGCGCATGTCCGACGATCAGGTTCGCGCCATTTTGCTGGAACGTCTCGATGCTGTGGCGGCGCAACAGGCCGAAACCACTCAGGCCAGAAAGGGCCTGATTCAAACAATTTCTGACACCGTCACCAGCATGACCGCCTCATGGCTGGATGTGATCCGAAAGATACCTCTGCTGGTAAGCGCCCAGGTCGAGGCTTTCTCGAATTTCGGAGCAACCTTCGGTTCAAGTGGCCTCATGTCACTGTTTGGATTTACGTTCCTGGCGCTGGCGATTGGGTATGCGGCGGAAAACGTCGTCGGTCTGTGGACGCGCCGCTGGATCAAGGTCGTCGATGGCGACGCATCATCGAACCTTCGTGGGGCCGTGACCTTTCTATTCAAACGATTCCTGTTTGAGTTTCTGGGCCTGCTGGTCTTTTATTACACCCTCGTTTTTGTCGGACGGCAGTTGTTGAACGAACAGCAGATAGCTCAGGCGGCCCCCTTTGTATTCTACATGATCTGGTTCCCGCGTCTGGGCGCGGCTATCTCGCGGTTTATTTTGGCGCCCAAACAGCACGACCTGCGGCTTGTGAACGTCGACGACCATTGGGCAAAGTACCTGCATCGGAACCTGATTGGCCTGTTCCTGCTGATCGGCTTCACGCTGTTCATTCTGGACTTTAATGCGCTCAATGGTGTCATGCCGGGTGAATCGCGCTTGGGATTCTGGCTCAATACAGCGATTCATATCTATATTGGCGTAATCGCATGGCGCGCACGCGATGGGCTGTCTGACATGATGCGGGGGTCTGACCCTGACCGCACGCGTTTCGACGAAGAAGTCGCGCGCCTATATCCATATCTGGCCATAGGTGTCTCGGCGGGTACATGGCTGCTTGTTGAATACCTTTCGGCACAGCGCAACCCGGCCGTGTTCGAGTTGCTGGCGCATGGTGCCCATTTCACCACCATGTTCTGGCTTCTGATCGCTCCGGCGTTGGATACGCTGATCCGCGGGCTCGTGCGTCATCTTCAGCCTCCGATGCTGGGCGATGGACCGGTTGCAGAACGCGCCTACAAGTCGACCAAGCGCAGCTATATCCGCATTGGCCGTGTTCTGGCCGGTATCCTGATCATTCTAATGATCGCGAACGCCTGGGATCTGGATCTGCAAGAGATTGCGGGCGGTGGCACGGAATCTGGCAGCAAGGTCATTCAGTTCTTTATCATCATCGCAGTCGGCTACATTCTGAACGAAGCGGTATCTCTGTGGATCAACCGCCGGCTGGCCAAGGAACAGACCGCAGCGGAACAAAGCCCCGACGAGGAAGCTGGCGAAGGCGGCGGTGCTGGCGGATCACGTCTGGCGACGGTTTTGCCCTTGCTGCGCGTGACGGCACAAGTCTCGATCGCGGTAATCTTTGTGCTGCTGGCGCTGGGGGCGCTGGGTATCAACATCACCCCGCTGCTGGCCGGTGCTGGTGTTCTCGGTCTGGCCATTGGTTTTGGCGCACAGAAGTTGGTGGCTGATATCGTCGGTGGCATCTTCTTCCTGATTGATGATGCCTTCCGCGTCGGTGAATATGTCGATGTTGGCGGCACAATGGGAACGGTCGAGAAGATTTCGATCCGCTCCATGCAACTGCGACACCACCGCGGACCGGTTCACACGATCCCGTACGGCGAGATTCAGAAACTGACCAATTTCAGCCGCGACTGGGTGATCATGAAGCTCAAGTTCACCGTTCCATTCGATACCGATCCAAACAAAGTCAAAAAGATCTTCAAGAAGATTGGGGCCGAGATGATGGCAGACGAAACCCACAAAGACGGGTTCCTTCAGCCATTCAAATCTCAGGGTGTGTTTGATTTCGACGATGTTGGCATGATCATCCGAGGTAAGTTCATGGCCAAACCGGGCAAGCAGTTCACGTTGCGCAAGGAAATCTTCAATCGCGTGAAAGCGGCCTTCAAGGAAAACGGCATCGACTTTGCCCGCCGCGAAGTGCGCGTGGCGATCCCCGGTTTGGAAGAAGCCGAGAACCTGACGGAAGAACAAAAGGCGGCGGTCGGAGCAGCCGCAGCGGATGCCGTCAACAAGGGCGAAGCACCCGCCTGACCCGGCTCTTTATTATTCAATACACGGGCCCTGCACGATTGCGGGGCCCGATTTTGTTCATCTAGACCGCCCTGCGGTTACTTGACTCTTCCCACGGGCGCGTCCTTGCCCTACAAGGCGCGCAATCTCGGCCCCTTTGGACACAGGACAGACGATGCAAGAGCCCGCCATCACCCCGGATCTGATTGCCGCACACGGGCTGAAGCCCGACGAATATGACATGATCCTCGAGATCATCGGGCGCGAGCCGACCTTTACAGAGCTGGGCATCTTCTCGGCCATGTGGAACGAACATTGTTCGTACAAGTCGTCCAAGAAATGGCTGCGCACCCTGCCCACCTCGGGCCCTCAGGTGATCTGCGGACCCGGTGAAAATGCGGGTGTGGTCGATATCGGCGATGGTCAGGCCGTGGTGTTCAAAATGGAAAGCCACAATCACCCCTCGTACATCGAGCCTTATCAAGGCGCGGCGACCGGTGTCGGCGGCATCCTGCGCGACGTCTTCACTATGGGCGCGCGGCCCATCGCGTCGATGAATGCGCTTTCCTTTGGTGAACCCGGCCACCACAAAACCCGTCAGCTTGTGAATGGCGTGGTCGAGGGCATTGGCGGCTATGGCAACTGCTTTGGCGTTCCTTGTGTGGGCGGTGAGGTTCGATTTCACTCTGCCTATAACGGCAACTGCCTTGTAAACGCCTTCGCCGCCGGTCTGGCCGACAGTGACAAGATATTCTACTCGGCTGCCTCGGGCGTCGGGATGCCAGTCGTGTATCTGGGCGCTAAGACAGGCCGCGACGGCGTGGGTGGCGCAACCATGGCCTCGGCCGAATTCGACGACACGATCGAGGAAAAGCGCCCCACCGTTCAGGTCGGCGACCCCTTCACCGAAAAGCGCCTGATGGAAGCAACGCTGGAGTTGATGCAGACCGGTGCCGTGATCTCGATTCAGGACATGGGGGCTGCGGGCCTGACCTGCTCTGCGGTTGAAATGGGCGACAAGGGCGGCCTTGGCGTGCGTCTGGATCTGGAAAACGTCCCCCAGCGCGAAGAGAACATGACCGCCTATGAGATGATGCTTTCGGAATCTCAGGAACGGATGCTGATGGTCCTCAAGCCCGAGCTTGAAGCCGAAGCCCGCGCCGTGTTCGAAAAATGGGATCTGGATTTCGCGATCGTTGGCGAAACCATTGCCGAGGACCGCTTCCTTATCGTCCACAATGGTGAGGTCAAAGCTGATCTGGTCCTGTCGAAACTCTCCTCGACCGCGCCTGAGTATGACCGCCCATGGGTCGCGACGCCGGAAGCCGAAGAATTGGCCGAAGTTCCGCAGATTGATCCGATCGACGGTCTGCGCGCCCTGCTCTCCTCGCCCAACTATGCGGGCAAGCAATGGGTCTATGAACAGTACGACACCATGGTCATGGCCGACACCGCCCGCACGCCGGGTCTGGGCGCTGGTATGGTCCGCGTGCATGGGACCGACAAGGCTCTGGCCTTCACCAGCGACGTGACGCCCCGCTATGTGCGCGCCAACCCCGTTGAAGGCGGCAAGCAGGCGGTGGCCGAAGCCTATCGAAACCTGACCGCTGTTGGGGCCACTCCGCTGGCGACAACCGACAACCTGAACTTCGGCAACCCCGAAAAGCCCGAGATCATGGGCCAGTTCGTCGGCGCGATCAAAGGCATCGGAGAAGCCGTCGCCGCGCTGGACATGCCCATCGTGTCGGGCAACGTCTCGCTTTATAACGAAACCGACGGTCAGGCGATCCTGCCGACCCCGACCATCGGCGCGGTTGGTTTACTGGCCCATACAGATGACATCATCGGCAACGAAGTACGTGAGGGTCATGTGGCGCTGGTTATCGGTGAAACGACTGGCCATCTGGGCCAATCTGCCCTGCTGGCCGAGGTGTTCAACCGCGAAGACGGCGATGCGCCCCATGTCGATCTGGACGCAGAAAAGCGCAATGGCGATTTTATCCGCGCCAACCGCGAGATGATCAAAGCCTGCACCGACCTGGCCGATGGCGGCCTTGCGCTGGCCGCGTTTGAATTGGCCGAGGCGGCTGGTGTGGGCGTTTGCCTCGACGAAGCTTCGACCGAGTTTCTGTTTGGTGAAGATCAGGCCCGTTATCTGGTCGCCTGCAACTTTGATCAGGCCGAGGCGCTGATGATTGCTGCAGCCCAGGCGGGTGTACCAGTGGCCTCGGTTGGCCGTTTCACCAAAGACGCGGTTCGCATCGGAAGCTCGGAAGCCCCGCTAGAGGAATTGACCGGGACGTTCCGCAGCAGCTTTGCCGCCGCTGTCGCCTGATCTTAACAGGGATTTGCAATGCGAAACCTGCGCTGTTTCAAGCGCAGGTTTTGTGCGTTTTAGCCCGACACCACACCCTTGCACGCCCCGCCCGGGCACTCTACATCTTGGGAAAGACCTTCAGGAGTTACCTACATGCCGATGAGCGCCCACGAAATCGAACACCTGCTGCGCGAAGCTTTTCCGGATGCGGAAATTCAAGTCGGCGGCAACGATGGTGTACACATGTCCGCCATGGTTGTGGATGAGAGTTTTCGCGGAAAAAACAGGGTTCAACAGCAGCGCGCGGTCTATGCAGCCTTGAAAGGCAAAATGGACGGCCCAGATGGAGAACTACACGCGCTGGCGTTAACGACTAAGGCGCCCGAATAACGCGAGTGGCTTGGGAACTTCTGGCTTTTTCAATTTGGCCGGAAAACCCTTGTCACGACGAAGAACCACCTTTGAGGCTGAAGATTGCCAATATGACTAAGGTGCGGGTGGAAAACGAACGAATTGAACACGAAACTGGCGCTCATGAGCGCTATCGACAAGGAAACGCAGGATGAGCGACGTTAAGACCCAGATCGACGAAACCGTCAAAGCCAACGACGTGGTGTTGTATATGAAAGGCACCAAGGAAATGCCTCAGTGTGGGTTCTCGTCCCGCGTGGCTGGTGTGCTGAATTACATGGGGGTCGACTATACCGACGTAAACGTTCTGTCCGACGAAGAGGTCCGTCAGGGTATCAAGGATTACTCCGACTGGCCGACTGTTCCGCAACTGTATGTCAAAGGCGAATTCGTCGGCGGGTGCGATATCATCACCGAGATGACCCTGTCGGGTGAATTGGACACGCTTTTTGATGACAACGGTGTTGGCTACGACAAAGATGCTGCGGACAAAATCCGCGAAGCGAACGCCTGATTAACGGCTGGAGCAATCCTTTAGAATGTCCTGCTCACTGGCGGCGTCGCCCGTCGCCAGAAAGCTGACCATGGCATCCCAGCCTTTGGACCGCAGAATATAAGTGCCTTCCTCACCCGTAGATTCATAGCGGATACCCGAGGCGCTGGGTGCTTGCTTAAGTGAGATCAGGGTGTCATCAACCAACATCGCCGCCGCGCTGGATCCGTCAGTCGCGTTGAAATACGTCACTTGAAGCGAGACGTTGTTCTCACAGGTGAATGTCACAGGCAGGATGTCGATCTCAGCCTGCGCCGATCCGCCTGACGCAAGCATCGCAGCGGCAATAATGCCAATCCTGAACATGCGTTATCCTGCTGTTTTGTCTTCGATGACCGAGGCCAGGGCCTCAGCCCTTGCAGCCAGTTCCGCCAGCGTATCCGTCACCGACGGCGGCACAACTGCGACTTCCACCCTTTCGGGCTCTGGCTTTGGCATCTCACGAAGGGTTTTGACCTCTGCTTCCACCTCGGACAACTTACGTTCAAGCATCTTGATCTTGTCATCATTCGCTGCGGTCTTATCCGCAAGCATCAACCCGGCCATAAGAAGCATTCGCGACTCGGGCATACGCCCAATCTGGTCTGACAATACCTGCGCCTCGTCATCCAGCATTTTTGCAGCGGCTTGCAGGAATACTTCCTCCCCCTCCTGACAAGAGACATCAAAGCCACGGCCACCTATTTGAATGGTTACTTCGGGCATTACTCCACCTCCCCATCAGCCAGTTTCGCTCGCGATAACAGCGGTTCCAAACGCGCCAGAACTGCATGGGCTTCGGCAGCATCTGTTGCCTGCGCCGCGCGGGTTGCTTCCAGTTCCGCCACTGTGGCCCGGTTCAACAGTTCCGCATCGGGCAGACCGTTCTGCGACGCTGCCCGAAGCTCATCAACAGACTTGCGCAACTGCTCATTGGCTTTGCGCATACGTTGCAGATCATCATCCAATCTGGACATTGCGGCACCATGGCTGCTGCGCTCCGCGCGCAACATCTCAAGTTCCGAACTAAGTTCGGCTACACGCTCACTATCGGCCAATTCGGATTTCAATCGGGCGTTCTCGGCTTCCAGTTCCTGAGATTTTGTTGCCGCGGCCCTCAGTTGCTCATTCTCTGTGCGAAGCGTTTCGACCTCATCCTGATTTTCCAAGGCGGCCTTTGCGTCCGCCAACTCCGCGCGAGCGGCTTCAACCGCCTCTAGCTTCGCAGTCGCTTCGGCCAACTGCTCTCGCAATGCGCCGTTTTCGGGGTGGTCGGACGGTGCTGAACGCAGGCTTTCCATGTCAGCACGCATTGCGTCGACTTCTTGTTCGTGCCGCTGTTTCAGTGTTTTCAGGCGTTCTTCCAACTGCGCATTGGCGACACGTTCATCATCCAGTGCCGCGCGCAAGCTATCGTCTTGGACTGCCCCGGTCGGAGCTGCGTTCTGTAAGGCATCGACCCCGGTTCCAATTCTCTCCATCGCAGAGACGATACGGCGGTGTAATTCTTCGATCTGGCTCATGCCCCTGCCACCTCTTTATCAAGGTTCCTTGTGTCGCGGTTCATCCGAATCAACATAATCCGCGTCTTGCTCTAGTCTAACCCAACGGCGCAGAAAATACCCACTCTTTGCTTTCAACAACTTGGACTGCGTTCTTGATCCATGAATATGACGCAACCCCCAGTTATGCTTGCACTTTGAGGGCTGAGTGGTATTGAGCGGCCCATCTGCCTGTAATCCAAAGGAACAACGCCCGTGGACCTGACTGCGCTGCGCAATGCAAACCCCGAACACTGGGACAAAGCTGCGGCCATCCGCACACTGACCCTCGACGCCGTCGCGGCCGCCAATTCCGGCCATTCCGGCATGCCCATGGGCATGGCCGATGTTGCGACCGTGCTGTTCGAAAAGCACCTGAAATTTGACGCCTCTGCCCCGAACTGGCCGGACCGCGACCGGTTTATCCTGTCTGCCGGACACGGCTCGATGCTGGTCTATTCGCTGCTCTATCTCACAGGCCATGCAGACGTTACGCTGGACGAGATCAAGAACTTCCGCCAACTGGGCGCGAAAACCGCGGGCCACCCGGAAAACTTCCTTGTCGACGGGATTGAAACCACAACTGGCCCGCTGGGTCAGGGTATTTCGAACGCCGTGGGCTTTGCCATGGCCGAAGAAATCCAGCGTGCACATTACGGCAAGAAAATCGTCGATCACTACACTTACGTGATCGCGGGCGATGGGTGCCTAATGGAGGGCGTCAGCCAAGAGGCGATCACCCTTGCCGGTCGTCATGAACTAAGCAAGCTGATCGTCTTCTGGGACAACAACAACATCACCATTGACGGCACCGTGGACATCGCTGATCGCACCGATCAGGTGCGCCGTTTTGCGGCCTCGGGCTGGCATGTGATTGAGATTGACGGTCACGACCCGCAGGCCATCGACGCCGCAATCGTGGATGCGAAAAAATCGAACAAGCCGACCATGATCGCCTGCGAAAGCCACATCGCTTTGGGTCACGCAGCGCAGGATACCTCGAAAGGTCACGGGGCGCTGACGGATCAAGATCAACTGAAGGCCGCCAAGGAAGGCTATGGCTGGCCGCATGACGCGTTCGAAATCCCCGCCAACGTGAAGACCGCATGGGAAGCAATCGGCGCGCGTGGGAGTGCCGAGCGCACCGCGTGGGAGGCCCGCTTTGCTGCGCTATCCGAGCGTAAGCAGGCCGAGTTCAACCGCGCCTATGCGTTCGAAGCACCCAAGAAACTGGCCGGTGCAATCCGTTCATTCAAAAAACAGATGTCGGAAGACCAGCCAAAACTGGCCACCCGCGCCTCGTCGGAAAAGGTTCTGAACGTCGTCAACCCGATCATGACCGAAACCGTGGGCGGTTCGGCCGACCTGACTGGCTCGAACAATACTAAGTCGGCTGATATGGGTGTGTTTCTGCCGGAAAACCGCAAGGGCCGTTACATCCATTACGGTATCCGTGAACACGGCATGGCCGCTGCGATGAACGGTATGGCGCTGCATGGCGGTATCCGCCCCTATGGCGGGACATTTATGGCCTTCACCGATTATGCTCGCCCGTCGATGCGTCTGGCCGCGCTGATGAAAGTGCCGTCGGTCTTCGTGATGACACACGATTCCATCGGTCTGGGCGAAGACGGCCCGACTCACCAGCCGGTCGAACATCTGGCAATTTCACGCGCGACGCCGAACACCTATGTGTTCCGCCCCGCTGACACGGTTGAAACGGCCGAAGCCTGGGAATTGGCGCTGACCTTCAAGGGCAGCCCATCGGTCCTGTCGCTGACCCGTCAGGGCGTGCCGACCGTTCGGACCCAGCACAAGACCAAGAACCTGACCGCTCAGGGCGCTTATGTTTTGGCCGAGGCCGAGGGCAAACGTCAGGCCATCCTGATTGCCACCGGCTCCGAAGTGTCGCTGGCGATGGAAGCCAAAGCGATGCTTGAAGCCGAAGGCATAGGCACCCGCGTTGTGTCCATGCCCTGCATGGAACTGTTTGCACAGCAGGACGAAGCATATCGTAAGCGTGTTCTTCCGGCTGGTCCCGTCCGTGTAGGCATCGAAGCCGCCGTTCGCGCGGGTGGCTGGGATCGCTGGTTGCTGGGTGAACGCGGCCGCGAAGCCAAGGCCGGTTTCATCGGCATGTCGAGCTTTGGTGCCTCGGCCCCAGCGAGCGAACTGTACAAGCATTTTGGCATCACGGCTGAGGCTGCAGTTGCGAAGGTTAAAGAACTGCTGGGTTGATCCCGGCAGCAATAACGTCAAAAGCCCCGGCCTGCGCCGGGGCTTTTTTGTTAAACAAAGATGATAACTGACTGCATCCCGTCTACAACAAGGTCACCGTCGGTGTTCCAGACCCGCATGACTTGAGAGCTATAACCGTTTCGCCCCGCAGTCAGTTGATGTTCCAGCAACCACCAGCCTTCTCGCGTCCTGATCTCTTCGGCCAACACATTGAAAATCCAGTTCATCGATGAGTTTGGACCCGGCTTTTTGAGCGTTGGATAGATTGCAGGCGGCGGCAGATCAGCAACCGAGATCAACCCTTCCATCCGGTCCCACATGCACGGATCTTTATGCCGTGCCCAAAGGCGCATGTACCCTTTCTCAGCGCCTGAGAAAGGCAAAGCACCGTCGATCAGCCTAACATCAAAATTTTGCAGAAACGGTATGGGCGGCTTGGGTAAATCTGGCGGAAAATAATACCCCGTGTTTTCGGGTTCCTCTGCTGAATTTGCCGGGCATTCGAACGCTACGTGGCTATCCTGAGGATAACCAAAGGAAAAAGTCGCCATCGCAGCGACCTTCCCGTCAATCTCAGCACGGGCATTGATGATGGTCACGTTCCGCCCCTGCCTTAGAACCTCGGTGCCGATCGTCGGCGAGGTTCCAATAGGAGCGGTGAAATTCACCAGGGCCGAGCGCAAGGACGGTAGATCCTGATGCTTAGTGTGAACCGCATCCAACATGAGCGCCGAGGAAAAACCGCCGAACGTTGTCCGCCCTTGCATCCAGTTGGTTGGTACGGGATAGCTAAGACCATCGCCTTCCGGCATACGGCTCTCAAGAACCTCGGCTAAGGTGTGAGACGACATTTGGTTTCCGATTCTTGCAATTCAGCCCACAGCTTAACTGTAGTTTAGCTTCCGGCCATAACGACCCGACGTCAAAACAGAGTATTCAATGCTGTTTGTCTGGCCCCGAAAACATAGCCATCAATGGCGCGATAATCTTGGTTGCAATTGGAATCAGCACCAGCCCGTAGGCAAGACCAAACACACCATCCATCGCGGCCTTGGATATCCACTCCACGGCACCGGTCCATTGCTCGGACACGGTATGCCCCAGCGCATAAGCCCAGTCGTGAATGTGGTGGCCCAACCAGCCAAAGCCCAGTTCTTCCATACCATGAATGAGGATTGACCCGCCGACCCACAACATTGCAGCCGTGCCGACAACGGACAGAACCTTCATGACAATGGGCATCGCCTTGACCAACCCACGACCGAACCCGCGCCCGATCGGGGTGAACGCGTTCTGTGCCATGTACAGCCCGATATCATCCATCTTTACGATCAGCGCCACCGAGCCATATACCGCAACCGTGACACCGACACCCACAACGGCCAGAGTGGCCGCCTGCATCCAAAGGTTCGGGGCCTCAACTGCGGCTAACGCAATGGTCATGATCTCGGCGGACAGGATAAAGTCTGTCTTTATCGCCCCTTTGACCTTTTGCTCTTCCAGCTGGCCCGGTTCGCGGATGGCCATATCCTCTTTGATGACATGGCTGCCGTGCGGAAAAAGGACGTGGAAAATCTTCTCCGCCCCTTCAAAACACAAATAAGACCCCCCCAACATCAACAAGGGCGTGATCATCCAAGGCGCGAAATTCGCTAGCAACAAGGCGACGGGCAACAACAAAACAACCTTGTTGAGCACCGAACCGCGCGCAATGCGCCATATAATCGGCAGCTCTCGGGCCGGAGCAAAGCCCTGAACGTATTTGGGGGTAACTGCCGCGTCGTCGATTATCACGCCTGCAGTTTTTGCCCCGGCCTTGCCCGCTGCAGCAACCACATCGTCAACTGACGCCGCCGCAACCTTTGCGATCCCCGCCACGTCATCCAACAATGCCAAAAGACCGCTCATGCTGCTTCCTTTCCAGTCACCTGCCGCAATCCGACCCTACCCGATCCCACGGCTAGCGCAAGCGTTAGCGATACCGGTCGAGGTTTGCGCTAACACGTTCAGAATATGTCACTTTTACTCTTTTGGGAACGCGTTCGGGCCGCTATATCGCCTGCAACGCAAGCGCATTTTGGAGACGTCAGATGACCATCAAGGTCGGCATCAATGGTTTTGGCCGTATCGGCCGCTGCACCCTGTCGCATATCGCGGCATCGGCCCGCAACGACATCGAAGTGATCAAGGTCAACGCGACCGGCCCGCTGGAAACCACCGCGCACCTACTGAAGTACGACAGCGTCCATGGCCGGTTCCCTCGTGACGTTGCCATCAACGGCAATACGATGGATTTGGGCCGTGGTCCGATGCAGATGTTCTCGACCTACGATATGAACGAACTGGACTGGGAAGGCTGCGACGTCGTTCTTGAATGTACCGGCAAGTTCAACGACGGCCTGAAGGCAAAGACTCACCTTGAGCGCGGCGCGCAAAAGGTTCTGTTGTCCGCGCCTGGCAAGAATGTCGACAAAACCATCGTGTATGGCGTGAACCACAACAGCCTGGCCACAGAAGACAAGATGGTCTCGAATGGTTCTTGCACCACGAACTGCCTTGCCCCGCTTGCCAAGGTTCTGGACGAAGGTATCGGGATCGAGCATGGCATAATGACCACGATCCACGCCTATACAGGCGACCAGCCCACACTAGACCGTCGCCACAGCGACCTGTACCGCGCCCGTGCCGCTGCTATGTCGATGATCCCGACCTCGACCGGCGCGGCCAAGGCGCTGGGTGAAGTGCTGCCTAACCTAAAGGGGCGTCTGGATGGATCAGCCATCCGTGTTCCGACGCCGAATGTTTCTGCCGTAGACCTGACCTTCCGCGCGGCGCGTGACGTAAGCGTGGACGAAGTGAACGCCATCGTCCGCGAAGCCTCGCAAGGTCATATGCAGCGCGTGCTGGGCTATGAGCCCGCGCCGCTGGTTTCGACCGACTTCAACCATACCGAAGAAAGCTCGATCTTCGCGCCGGACCAGACTCGCGTCGTCAATGACCGCATGGTCCGGGTGCTGGCGTGGTACGACAACGAATGGGCCTTCTCGGTGCGTATGGCCGACGTCGCTGTTGCGATGGGGCGTCTTAACTAAGACGTCGTTGAAATCTTGAACATATTTACCCGCTCAGGTTATCTGGGCGGGTGTTTTCGTTCGGGGCCCAAATGACCAATCAAATCGCAATCTGGCTGGGTCTATTGCTTCTGGGCGGCGCTTTTCTGGACTTTGCCCTGTTTGGACCCGAACATTTCGTGTTCCTCGGCAAGAAATTCTATGCCTTTCTGGATTGGATCGCCTTCTGGCGATGACAGAGGTTTTGCTTGACTTTTTCGTCGTTCTGACGTTGTTAGCGCTAACTAGAGCATGGCCGATACACGGACGGAGCAAACCATGACACTCAAACTGGCAATCAATGGATTTGGACGCATCGGACGCAACGTGTTGCGGGCTGTTATGGAAAATGGCCGGACCGATGTTGAAATCGTCGCCATCAACGATCTGGCAAAACCGGAAATGAATGCGCATCTGTTCGAGTTTGACAGTGTCCATGGCCGCTATTCCAAACCCGTAACCCTGTCGGATGCCGGTATGGATGTCGGTGCAGGCCCTATCCGACTGACCGGCGAGCGGGACCCTGAGACTCTTGACTGGTCCGATGTGGACGTTGTCCTGGAATGTACCGGCGTGTTCCGCACGCGCGAGGCAGCCGCCCGCCATCTGGAGAACGGGTCGAAAAAGGTTCTGATCTCGGCCCCGGCACGTGGAGACGATGGCGTTAAAACAGTCGTATTCGGCGTAAACGACCACGAACTGACGGCGCAGGACACCATCGTTTCAAACGCCTCGTGCACCACAAACTGCCTGTCACCAGTCGCTGCCGCTTTGGATGCGGGCCTTGGCATTGTCCATGGCAACATGACGACGGTTCATGCCTATACCGCCAGTCAGCCGGTGCACGATTCCGCGGGCAAGGACCCCTATCTATCACGCGCGGCGGCTCTGTCGATGATCCCGACAACAACCGGTGCTGCATCCGCCGTTGGTCTTGTATTGCCGCAGTTGCAGGGCAAACTGACCGGTCAAGCCATCCGCGTGCCGACGCCGAATGTCTCGGTCGTTGATCTGGTGGCCGAGGTCTCGCGCGCGACCACAGAAGACGAGGTCAACGCCTTGTTTGTCGAAGCGGCGGCTAAAATCCCCGGCGTATTGGCGGCCGAACAACGCCCGCTTATCTCCGTCGATTTTAACCACGATTCCCACAGCTCAACCGTGTCGCTGCCCGAGACAAAGGTCACCGACGGTACTCTGGTCCGGGTGTTGGCCTGGTATGACAATGAATGGGGATTCTCGAACCGGATGCTGGATACCGCAGCGGCGATGGGTGCGTTATCCTAAGCGCGCTTTCAATGCTGTATTGACGCGGGGTGTGACGAATTTCGATACGTCCCCGTCCAGCCGGGCGATTTCTTTAACCAGTTTCGACGCGATCGCCTGGTGACGTGCTTCGGCCATCAGGAAAACGGTTTCCACCGAGTTATCCAACGCGCGATTCATGCCAACCATTTGAAATTCATACTCAAAGTCAGCAACCGCGCGCAAACCACGCACGATAATCTGCGCGCCGACATCGCGGGCGCAGTCGATCAGAAGGTTTTCAAAGGGATGTGCGATGATTTCAGTACCCGTTTGCTCCGTCAGAAGTGCGCATTCCGCCTCGATCATGGCGACGCGTTCTTCCAGGGTGAACAAGGGGCCTTTGTCCCGATTAATTGCGACGCCAATCACCAGCTTGTCGACAAGCGCGGAAGCGCGGCGAATGATGTCGATATGACCCAAAGTGATCGGATCAAAAGTTCCGGGATACAATCCAACCCTCATCGCGGCCTCCTGCGCAACAAAATTTCTGCGCAAGCAAACATAACTCTGCCGCAGGTGCAATAGGAAGTAAGGTTTGAGTGGTGATTAATGCCCCATGATCATCGTTTCCAGCGCTTCCTTTTCCATTGCAAGTTCTGACAATTGCGCTTTGACGACATCGCCCAGGGTGACAATTCCAATCAACTGTCCGTCTTCCACAACCGGCATGTGGCGAAAGCGGCCGGTCGTCATGCGTTGAAGAACATCTTGCACACTGTCCTGCCGCGTTGCGGTTTCCAGATCACTCGTCATATAGGCACTGACGGACCGATTCAGACAGCCACTGCCACTTGCGGCCAATTCCCGCACGATGTCACGTTCGGAAAGGATACCGGATGCTGTTTCCCCACCATCCACAGACACCACGACCGTACCAATCCGTTTTTCCGCTAGTATTTTCGAAGCCTCGGACACGGTAATATCGGGGGTAACAGTAACGACCCCCTCGGTGGCCTTGGATTTCAGAATGGTCTGTACAAGCATATAGATAACCTCCGAAATAACTTCCTGTTTTACAAAGCGTTGCCGGAATGTCTAAACCTGTCAAGGTGAAGCTTCGGCCTCAAGCCGCTCAACCTCTTCGCGAATACCAAGCGTCAGGGCCTGCGCAAAACGGTTCAATCGTTCATTTCGTTGGTCTCCCTGATGGCGGACAAGGTGGAAACTTCGGGTCAGACTTACCTGATCCGTCAGTATTTTCTGCAAACATGGATGGAACGGCAGGGTAAAGTCATGCGCCATGCAAATACCTGAGCCCAGCGAGACTTGCCTCAGTTGAACCGAAACCGAATTCGATGCAAGCGCGACACGGTCAACACCGATATCGACCAGATAATCCAGTTCGCGATCAAAGATCATGTCCGGGATGTAACCGATCAGCCTGTGCCCACTTAAAGCCTCGACTGAGTTGATTGTGGGGTGAGCGTGCAGGTAATCCTGCGTTGCAACCAGATGTAACCTATAGTCCGTGATCTTCTGAACCAGCAACTTCCCCGCTGTCGGCGCGCTTACCGTCACCGCCATGTCCGCTTCGCGGCGTGACAGGTTTATGACGCGCGGTAAGGCCAGGATTTGTATATCCAGTTCAGGATTGGCTTCGCAGATCTTCGCGCAAACCTGCGGCAAAAGATAATTGGCGCATCCATCAGGTGCCCCGATCCGAATTTGGCCGCTCATCGTCTTGGACGATCCAGCCAACGCACCAGACGCAGCACGCATGGCCTCTTCCGCCTTCAGCCCGTATTCCAGAAGGCGCTCACCGGCGGTGGTCAGCAAATATCCCTGCGGGGACTTTGAAAAAAGCGGTGTGTCCAGTGACATTTCAAGCCGCCCGATCCTGCGCCCGACCGTAGCGGGATCAATTTTGAGCAAACGTCCAGCCGCCGACAGACTTTCCTCGCGGGCAACCGCAAGAAATACACGCATATCATCCCAGTTTGGCGTCACGTTTTATCCCATTGCATTTTTGCAAAGCACCTTTGGGAGATTGCCTCTGTTCACGCGATTTATGCAAGCCTATTCTGCCCGCAAATCTATCGGAGGAAATGGAAATGTCCGAACTGTCCCACTTTATCAATGGCGAGAATGTCGCTGGCACGTCTGGTCGCTTCGACGATGTGTTCAATCCGGCAACAGGCGAAGTTCAGTACAAATGCCCCATGGCAAGCGCTGCTGAAACCACCGCTGCGATCGAAAGTGCGGCGGCGGCGCAACCTGCTTGGGGCGCGACAAACCCTCAGAAACGCGCGCGTGTTATGATGGCAATGGTTCATCTGATGAACCGCGATATGGACAAACTGGCTGAGGCACTCAGCCGTGAACACGGCAAAACCATCCCGGACGCCAAGGGTGACCTTCAACGCGGGCTGGAAGTGATCGAGTACTGCATCGGCGCGCCTCAGATGTTGAAGGGTGAGTTCACGGACAGCGCGGGTCCGGGCATCGACATGTATTCGATGCGTCAACCGTTGGGTGTTGTGGCCTCGATCATGCCGTTCAACTTCCCGGCGATGATGCCTCTATGGCATGTGGGCCCTGCTTTGGCCTGTGGTAACGCTGTCGTTTTGAAACCGTCCGAACGTGACCCCTCGGTTCCGCTGATGCTGGCCGAACTGTTCATCGAGGCAGGTCTGCCCAAAGGCGTCTTTCAGGTCGTGAATGGCGATAAAGAGGCCGTCGATACCCTGCTGGACAGCGAAATTATTCAGGGCGTGTCTTTCGTGGGCTCGACCCCGATTGCACAGTACATCTATTCCCGCGCCACGGCGAACGGCAAACGTGCTCAGTGCTTTGGCGGTGCCAAGAACCACATGATCGTGATGCCGGATGCAGACATGGATCAGGCCGCCGATGCGCTGGTCGGTGCGGGTTTCGGCGCAGCAGGCGAACGCTGCATGGCGATTTCGGTTGCGGTTCCCGTTGGGGAAGAAGCAGCCGACGCGTTGATCGAAAAGCTGATCCCGCGCATCGAAAAACTCAAAGTTGGCCCCTATACTGCAGGTGATGACGTGGACATGGGCCCCGTTGTTACAGCCGCCGCGAAAGAACGCATTTTGGGCCTGATCAACTCGGGCGTGGAACAGGGCGCAAAACTGGTCGTCGATAATCGCGATTTCAGCCTGCAAGGCTATGAGGACGGTTTCTTTGTCGGTCCTCACCTGTTCGACCACGTGACGCCTGAGATGGATATCTACAAGCAGGAGATCTTCGGTCCTGTCCTGTCCACCGTCCGCGCCGGTTCTTATGAGGAAGCGCTGAAGCTGGCGATGGACCATGAATACGGCAACGGCACCGCGATCTTTACCCGTGATGGTGACACCGCACGCGACTTTTCAAGCCGCGTGAATATCGGCATGGTCGGCGTCAATGTACCGATCCCTGTTCCGCTGGCCTATCACACCTTTGGCGGCTGGAAGAAGTCCATGTTCGGTGACCTGAACCAGCACGGCCCTGACAGCTTTAAGTTCTATACCCGCACCAAGACCGTTACGGCCCGCTGGCCCTCGGGCATCAAGGAAGGTGGCGAGTTTAACTTCAAAGCCATGGACTGATTAAAAGCGTCCCCCATGAACACCAAACCCGGCCTGTATTGGCCGGGTTTTTTCGGCAAAGCTCTGCCGAAATCCAAGTTTTTGGCGAACTCACGATAAGTTCAAACTGACACCACTGGCAAATCCGTGCCGGCAGCAATATTTTACCTCAAATTTGTTCGAGCAGTTCCTGATCCGGAGGCAACATTGTCAAACCCCCGTATGACCCGCCGCACAGCTTTGTTGGGTGCAGCGTCCTTGCTGGCAACACCTGCTTTGGTGCGCGCGCAAAGCACGGATGCATTCCCGCAAACAGAAGATGCGATCAGCACACAGTTGCCTGTACGCCGCAATGTATCCTCGTTCTCGCAACAGAACTGGCAGGATCACTTTGACCAGTTGGGGGTTGGGTGTCTGCTGGCCGATATTACCAGCCGCGCGGTCCACTACTGGGGTCCGGATGGAACCTATAAACTGTACCCAAGTTCCGTTCCCATGAGCGAAGAACTGACCAAGCGCGGATATACCGAAGTGGTACGCAAGCGAGAAAACCCAAGTTGGACACCAACCGCGTCAATGCGCGAACGCGATCCCTCGTTGCCCGTTAGAATGGAGGGCGGAGACCCCGGTAATCCATTGGGCACCCGCGCGATGTATTTGGG
Source organism: Ruegeria sp. S263 (assembly GCF_056780525.1). NCBI lineage: Bacteria > Pseudomonadati > Pseudomonadota > Alphaproteobacteria > Rhodobacterales > Roseobacteraceae > Ruegeria > Ruegeria sp. S263. The sequence continues at coordinate 2,136,872 of NZ_CM165558.1, forward strand.
CTGGCCAGCGTATCTGGTTCACGGAACACACGACACGCGTAAGATCGGACGCCAAAGTTCGTCTGGGTGTATCGGTCTGTATAACCAGCATGTTGAGGAGTTGTATCCTCTGGTTAAAGTCGGAACCCAAGTTCGACTGATCTGACAACAAAGCCCCGGTCACAAGGACCGGGGCTTTTTTTCTGATGAGTGATTACTCAGGCAGGATCACTGCGTCCACAACATGAATGACGCCGTTGCTTGCTTCGATGTCGGCTTGTACGACCTCTGCACCATTCACTTTGACGCCGTTCTTGGCATTCACGCTCAAACGATCGCCCTGAACGGTCAGAACCTTGGCGCGCTTCCCGGCAATATCACCCGACATCACCTTGGCGGGAACAACATGGTAAGTCAGAATCTCGACAAGTTGATCCTTGTTTTCAGGCAGCAGCAAAGTTTCCACGGTACCTTCGGGCAGAGCGGCAAACGCTTCGTCGGTCGGCGCGAAAACTGTGTAAGGTCCGTTCCCTTTCAGCGTGTCGACGAGACCGGCGGCTTGAACGGCTGCGACCAGCGTATTGAATGACCCGGCAGAAACTGCGGTGTCCACGATGTCAGCGGCCTGAGCCTTTACTGGCAGTGTCAGTGCGATTGCGGCGGCTGCGCCCATGAATGTGCGGCGGAACATGGCTGTTAACTCCTCTCCAGCGTTGTATGGAAAGGGGTACGCACCTTTGCGGAAGCCGGATCACAATGAGGTCAATTTTCTTTTATCTGCACCCAAATACTTTGCGCCCGACCGTCCTTTAGGAAAGGCAGGGCTTCCACCGCATCCAGACGATCCTGTTGCAGGTAATATCCCGGCCAAAGCATTGAAAAGGCGTCAGATTGCAACAGGGCGTGCAGCATATACTGCTCGCCCCAACCCGGACAATCATAGAAGAAACGCTTGGGATATTCGTAAGGCAGAAAAACATCGTGCACGTGGATGACGACGCCGGGCTTCAGGTTCGGAATGATCCGACAGAACAAATGCGCGACGTCGTTGCTCATACGGACAACATGGCTGGAGTCGATGAACAATACGTCACCGGATTCAAGCTGATCGAATACCGATGGATCGACATCTTCCAGCCGTTTTTGCTCGAACTGATCCACCACATGCGCGATGTCTGCACGCGGAAACGGGTCGATCGCGGTTATCTGCGTGTCCAGCCCTGCGTCAATGATCGCCTGACGTGTAACGCGTGTCGAATTTCCGCAGCCGACCTCGATCACCCGTTTGGGCTGAAACCTGCGGATCATGAGATACAGCGCGTCTGCGTCGGGGCTGTCGTAATACCCGTTTCCAACGCGATACCCGGTTTGATTGCGCGCGGGGTCTTTCAAGGCGTCCAGTGCGGCTGCGTGCTGGCGATATTCGTCGGCCAACTGCGTGATGTCGAACCTATCCATCCCAGGAGAAAGCGCATAGGCCGGGCGGGTCAGCCCCCCTGCCCGTTCAAACGCCTCAAGACGGGCGCGCTCCTCGCGCTCTGTCACCTTGTCGATCAGTTTTACTCCAAACTGGTCAAGCACCGTATTCAGCCGAGGGAATTTCCTGGGTTTCAATCGAAGACTCCGGGTTTGGATTTCATTTGATCCTGTCCTTACATTTGGAGACAGGCAGTCCGCAAGCACCGCGCGGGTAAACACTTGGCAAAAATCCAAATTCCGTATTCACTGGTCCGATAATCAACCATGAGGGCCGCCATGCAGCAGGAATTCACACTGGGCATCGAGGAAGAATATCTGCTGGTTGACCGTGACAGTCTTGAACTTGCCGAAGCACCCGAAGCCCTTATGGAAGCGTGTCAGGCGGATTTTGAAGGGCAAGTCAGCCCGGAATTCCTGCAATGTCAAATTGAGGTCGGCACCCGCCCCCACACAACGATCGGTTCAGCCCGAGAAGACCTAAAGCGGCTGCGTAGCTGCGTCGCAAGCCGTGCCGCAGACTACAATCTGGCGCCCATTGCGGTATCTTGTCATCCTTTTGCGGATTGGAAGAAACAGCATCACACACGAAAAGACAGGTATGATGCCCTGCATCACGCGCTGGGCGGTGTCGCGCGCCGTATGCTCATCTGTGGGATGCATGTCCATGTCGGCGTCGAGGACCCGGCTTTGCGGGCCGACCTGATGCCTCAGTTGTCATACTTTCTGCCGCACCTTTTGGCCCTGTCCACGTCCTCGCCCTATTGGAACGGCGAGGATACCGGCCTGTCGTCCTATCGCCTGACCGTTTTCGATAACCTACCCCGCACGGGTCTTCCGCCAGTGCTGGCAAGCTGGGCGGATTATGAACGGACGACCGGGATACTGGTCGAGCTGGGGGTCATCGAAGACACCTCGAAAATCTGGTGGGACTTGCGACCGTCCCATCGTTTTCCAACGCTCGAGACCCGGATAATGGACGTTCAGCCACGCTTGGAACACGCCTTGTCCCTGGCCGCGATGGTGCAAGCCCTGACGCGTATGCTGTGCCGATTAAAGGATCGTAACCTGCGGTGGCGTCAATACGACCGTTTTCTCATTGGAGAAAACCGATGGCGTGCGCAGCGTTACGGCGTTGGTGAGGGTATGATAGATTTTGGCGATCGTTCCATCAAACCGATGCCCGAACTCATGGGGGAGTTGATGGGATTACTTGCCGAAGACGCCGAGGCATTGGGGACCATGACCGAACTGGCCCGCCTACAGCAAATCGCTCAGAACGGCACATCGGCCACCCGCCAGCGTCGCGTTTATGCAGAAGCCACAGCCCGGGACGAAGATCCCGGAAAGGCCGTCGTCAAACACCTGATAGAGGAATACCACGCGGATCTCTGACTAGGAATTCGGCGGCTTAATCCCGAACCGCCGGTACCCCGCTGGGGAATTGCTGACCGTGAAAAATTTCTGTAAGAATTCGGAAATAAACACTTGTTCAATTCATCCGACGGCGTGGGAGGCAAGCCATGGATTTCGCAATGACCGAAGAGCAAACAGCGATCTTCGATATGGCCTATGATTTTGGCCAGGAAAACATCGCCCCTTACGCGCGCCAGTGGGAGGCCGACGGAACGATCCCCAAGGACCTGTGGCCCCGGATCGGCGAACTGGGGTTCGGAGCGCTATATGTTTCAGAAGACGGTGGTGGATCGGGCCTCAGCCGATTGGACGCCACCCTGGTGTTCGAAGCACTGTCCATGGCCTGCCCCTCAGTCGCGGCCTTTTTGTCGATCCACAACATGTGCGCCAAGATGCTGGACAGCTTTGCCAGCGATGAGTTGAAGTCGCGCATCATGCCAGAGGTTCTAAGCCTGAACACCGTACTCAGCTATTGCCTGACAGAACCAGGTTCGGGCTCGGACGCCGCGGCGCTTAAGACCCGGGCGGCGCGTACGAACGAAGGCTACACTCTGAACGGAACCAAAGCTTTCATCTCGGGTGGTGGCTATTCCGATGCTTATGTTTGCATGGTTCGCACGGGCGAGGACGGACCAAAAGGCATCTCGACTGTCTATGTCGAAGACGGAACGCCCGGCCTTAGCTTTGGTGCGCTGGAACAAAAAATGGGATGGAAAAGCCAACCCACCGCGCAGGTTCAGTTTGACGATTGCAAGATTCCAGCTGGGAACCTTGTCGGTGCCGAAGGTGACGGGTTCAAATATGCCATGATGGGGCTGGATGGCGGGCGCCTGAACATTGCCTCGTGTTCTCTGGGCGCAGCGCAAACCGGGTTGAACATGACCTTGCAATATATGTCCGAGCGCAAAGCCTTTGGGCAATCTATTGATCAGTTTCAGGCCCTACAGTTCCGTCTTGCCGATATGGAGATTGAACTGCAAGCCGCCCGCACCTTCCTGCGTCAGGCCGCGTGGAAGCTGGACCAAGGCGCGCCCGACGCGACAAAATTCTGCGCCATGGCGAAGAAATTCGTGACAGAAACCGGGTCAAAAGTCGTGGACCAATGTCTGCAGCTTCATGGCGGTTATGGCTATCTTGCTGACTACGGGATCGAAAAGCTTGTCCGCGACCTGCGTGTTCATCAGATTCTGGAAGGCACAAACGAGATCATGCGCGTCATCGTTTCGCGTCAAATGCTGGCCCAACGCTGAGGTCCGAATGTCAGACATCGAAATCCGTACCGAAGGCCGCGCTGGACGCATTACGTTGACCCGGCCGCAGGCGCTTAATGCGCTCAGCTACGACATGTGCATGGCTATTGACGCAGCGATGCGAAATTGGCGCGAGGATGACACCGTCGATTTAGTCATTTTGGATGCGGTGGGGGAAAAGGCATTCTGTGCAGGTGGCGATATTGCCGAACTGTATGAAACAGGCACAAAGGGCGATTTCGACTATGGACGAACGTTCTGGCGGGATGAATACCGGCTTAACACGCTGATCTTTGAATACCCGAAGCCAGTTGTCAGCTTTCTACAAGGTTTCACGATGGGTGGCGGGGTCGGAATTGGATGCCACGGCAGCCACAGAATTGTTTGCGAATCCAGCCAGATCGCGTTGCCTGAATGCGGCATCGGTCTGATCCCTGACGTTGGAAGCTCGCTTATGTTGGCGTTGGCACCGGGTCGTCTGGGCGAATATCTGGGAACGACCGGCTACCGCATGGGGCCCGGCGACGCAATTTATGCGGGGTTCGCGGATACTTTCATCCCTTCGTCCCAATGGCCCGACATCATACAGCTTTTGGAAGCGTCCGGCGACGTTGAACATCTTGCCAACCATGCGCAGACACCACCGGACAGTAGCTTGACCATCGCTCAAGCTGAGATCGACACTGGCTTCGGAGGTGAAGGCCTGGCCGATATTCTGAACACTCTACACCATTCAGAGGATGAGTTTTCAGCAAACGCCCTGAAGATGATGAAACGTAGCTCACCTTTGTCGATGGCTTGTACCATTGAAATGCTGCACCGCTTGCGTAGTTCAAACCTGTCGATCCGCAAAGCACTTGAGCATGAATATCGCTTTACCTTCCGCGCAATGGAGAGCGGTGATTTACTGGAAGGTATTCGCGCCCAGATCATCGATAAAGACCGCAAGCCGCGCTGGCGCCATAAGGATCAAATTGTTCCGGCTGTGGAGGTATCGAATATGCTTCGGCCGCTCGGTGCGGACACCCTGACATTCGAAGAGGAGTAACGGATGAAAATCGGATTTATTGGTCTTGGGAATATGGGAAATCCGATGGCGGCCAATTTGGCGAAAGCTGGTTATGCCGTAACCGGGTTCGATACCGCGAATGTAAGCGTTCCGGGTGTCGAGATGGCCAGTTCCAGCGCGGACGCGGCTTCGGGCGCTGAAATCGTGATTACGATGCTGCCCAACGGTCAAATCCTGCGTGCCGTCGCCGAAGACATCATTCCATCCATGTCCGAAGGGTCGGTTTGGATTGATTGTTCAACCGTCGACGTAGACAGCGCCCGCGCCGTCGCATCACAGGCTGCCAAGGCCGGAATCTTGGCCGTTGACGCCCCGGTCTCGGGCGGTATTGGCGGGGCCGCTGCAGGAACCTTGACGTTCATGGCGGGCGGCAGTGATGCAGCCTTTGCAAAAGCCGCGCCATTGTTTGACATCATGGGCCAAAAAGCAGTCCATTGCGGCGAATCCGGGGCCGGGCAAGCAGCGAAGATCTGCAACAACATGATCCTTGGCGTCACCATGATCGCAACATGTGAAGCATTCGCCCTGGCTGACAAGCTGGGGCTGGACCGACAAAAGATGTTCGATGTGGTCAGCACCTCGTCTGGATATAGCTGGACAATGAACGCCTATTGTCCAGCTCCGGGTGTAGGTCCAGCCAGCCCTGCAGACAATGACTACCAACCCGGCTTCGCGGCAGAGCTTATGTTGAAAGATTTGCGCCTTAGCCAACAGGCCGCCGAAAGTTCGGATGCTGACACGCCGATGGGACAAGCCGCAACTTCACTGTACGAACGTTTTGTTGAGGCCGAAGATGGTTTAGGCAAGGATTTCTCGGCCATGCTACCACGCTTCGAAAAGCGGGGGCGGGAATAACGGATCACCCTTGGCAGCTTATTGCCCATCGGGTTGACCTGAAAGTTGCCAAGGGCCAACTATGTGACAGAGAAATCGAGCATAGGTGACACAGATGCTGCGGCATTTTAAGGTTCTTTTCCTGACATCGGCTATCGCGTGCAGCTCAACGGCTGTATTCGCGGCCAATGACAACAATCGGGCAAACGACAAAGTATTTCGCGTCCCGAATTCCCCGGTGGTGCTTGCAAAGGGCAAAGCAGGCCATTGCCCTCCGGGGCTTGCGAAGAAAGCCGTGCCGTGTGTGCCGCCCGGGCAAGCGAAAAAATACTACCGAACAGGCGACTACATTGATCGCGACTACCGTTGGATTAATGATCCGTACCGCTATGGCCTAAATCGTGGCGGATCGTATATCCGCGCCGGAGATTACGTTTATCGCGTTGATCCGGAAACGCGAAAGGTTCTGAACCTGATCGGGGCGGTGGCGGACATTCTGTACTGACCGTCGGTTAACACCACCATCACTCTGCCGCGACGCGTGCGCCATCCAGCATCTGTTTCAAATACCGCCCGGTATGGCTGCGCGCTACGTCGGAGACGTCTTCAGGCGTTCCAGTGGCAACGATTTCACCGCCCCCGTCGCCGCCTTCGGGGCCGATATCAATGATATGATCTGCCGTCTTCACGACATCCAGATTATGTTCGATGACGACCACGGTGTTACCCTGCTCGACCAGTTCATGAAGCACTTCGAGCAGCTTGCGCACGTCTTCGAAGTGCAGGCCCGTCGTCGGTTCGTCCAGAATATAAAGCGTCCGACCGGTTGAGCGTTTCGACAACTCTTTCGACAGTTTTACCCGCTGCGCTTCGCCACCAGATAGTGTCGTTGCCTGTTGGCCGACCTTGATATAACCCAGTCCGACGCGGGCCAGCGCATCCATCTTGTCGCGGATCGAGGGCACGGCCTTAAAGAACTCCTGCGCATCTTCTACTGTCATATCAAGGACATCTGCGATGGACTTACCCTTGAATTTGATCTCAAGCGTCTCGCGGTTGTAGCGCGCGCCTTTGCAGGTTTCGCAGGTGACATAGACATCGGGCAGAAAGTGCATCTCAATCTTGATGACGCCATCGCCCTGACAGGCTTCGCACCGGCCACCTTTGACGTTAAAGCTGAAGCGACCGGGTTTATAGCCGCGTGCCTTTGCTTCTGGCAGACCGGCAAACCAATCCCGTATCGGTGTGAACGCCCCAGTATAAGTCGCTGGATTCGAACGCGGAGTTCGGCCAATAGGCCGCTGGTCGATGTCGATAACCTTGTCCAGATGCTCCAACCCTTTGATCGTCTCACAGGGCGCTGGTGTTTGCCGCGCCCCGTTCAGGCGCATCGAGGCCGTTTTGAACAATGTCTCAATTGTCAGAGTGGATTTACCGCCGCCAGAGACCCCGGTCACACAAACGAACTTGCCTAACGGGAATTCCGCCGTGACATTCTTGAGATTGTTTCCCGTCGCTTTGACAACGGTGACTTTCTTCTTGTTGCCCTTGCGGCGCTTTGCGGGAACCGAGATTTCCCGCGTTCCGGCCAGATACTGCCCCGTCATCGAGGCCGCATCTGCCGCAATTTCAGACGGCGTACCCTGGCTCACGACCTGTCCACCGTGCACACCGGCGCCGGGGCCGATGTCGAATACATAATCAGCCTCACGTATGGCTTCTTCATCATGCTCGACCACAATTACGGTGTTGCCTTGATCCCGAAGGTTTTTCAAAGTTCCGAGCAGCCGATCATTGTCGCGTTGATGCAAGCCAATTGAGGGTTCATCCAAGACATAAAGCACCCCAGTCAGACCCGACCCGATCTGGCTGGCCAAGCGAATGCGCTGACTTTCCCCACCCGAAAGCGTTCCACTTGAGCGCGACAGCGTAAGGTATTCCAATCCCACGTTATTCAGAAACCCAAGGCGTTCGCGAATTTCCTTTAGAATGGCCCGCGCGATCTCATTCTTCTGAACGCTCAGGTGATTTGGCGCATCCTCGACCCACGCCAGGGCCTCACGGATCGACATCTGAACCACCTGCCCTACATGCAGACCCGCGATCTTAACCGCCAGAGCTTCGGGCCGCAGACGATAGCCTTCGCAGGTCCCGCACGGCCGGTTGTTCTGATACCTCTCGAATTCTTCACGGATCCATGCGCTGTCGGTTTCACGATAGCGGCGCTCCATGTTCGGGATCACACCTTCAAAGCTGCGTGTCACCTGATAGACGCGCCCGCCCTCATCATAGCGGAACTGGATTTCCTCATCGCCCGAGCCCCGCAAAAACACCTGCTGGACGTTCTTGGGCAAGTCTTTCCACTGGGTATTCTTGTCGAACTCATAATGCCGCGCGATGGCTTCGATCGTCTGCAGAAAGTACGGGGATTTCCCTTTGCGCCATGGGGCAAGCGCCCCGTCATACAGCTTGAGCGTTTGATCGGGCACCACAAGGCGTTCGTCAAAGAACAGTTCAACACCCAGCCCGTCGCAATCCGGACATGCACCGAAAGGCGCGTTGAAGGAAAACAGACGGGGTTCGATCTCGGGGATGGTGAACCCACTGACCGGGCAGGCAAAGTTTTCGCTAAAGGTGATGCGCTCGGGGTCGCCCTCACGTGGAGCAGTTTCCAAGATCGCAATCCCGTCTGCCAAATCCAGCGCGGTGCGCAAGCTGTCTGCAAGCCGCGTTTCCATTCCTTCCCGCACGACAAGGCGGTCAACAACCACGTCAATGTCATGCCGAAACTTCTTATCCAAAGTCGGTGGCTCATCCAGTTCGTAGAACTCTCCGTCCACTTTGACGCGCTGAAAGCCCTGTTTACGAAGTTCAAGGAACTCTTTCTTATATTCGCCTTTCCGGTCTCGTACGATCGGAGCAAGAAGGTATCCGCGTGTGCCCTCCTCCATGGACATGATACGGTCGACCATATCCTGAACCTGCTGCGCTTCGATTGGTAAGCCCGTTGCGGGGCTGTACGGCGTTCCAGCACGCGCGAACAGAAGGCGCATGTAGTCGTAAATTTCGGTCACCGTTCCCACGGTCGAACGCGGATTCTTGGAGGTCGTCTTCTGCTCGATGGAAATCGCTGGGGAAAGACCGCTGATGTGATCCACATCCGGCTTTTCCATCATGTCTAAAAACTGACGGGCATAGGCAGAAAGGCTTTCCACATAGCGCCGCTGGCCTTCGGCGTAGATGGTGTCGAACGCCAAGGATGACTTGCCCGAACCGGATAGCCCGGTGATCACCACAAGCTGATCCCGAGGGATATCTACATCAATACTTTTGAGGTTATGTTCACGCGCGCCGCGCACCTCGATATTCTTCAGCTCAGCCATATTCGGCCCCCAACACACAAGTGTCCTAGAAATAGGCGAGCCGCACTGAGTCTCCAACAGAAAAATTAGAACAAACTGTGAACTGTCGGAATATCGCCCATCCCTGCTGACACATACTGACGTACTGCCGATACTCGACGAATTTCGCTCGGAAAAAAGGCAGGTTTTGAGGAAAAGTGGCGCGGTTGACGGGGCTCGAACCCGCGACCCCCGGCGTGACAGGCCGGTACTCTAACCAACTGAGCTACAACCGCGCACTTATTTTCATGGCCTTTACCCTGGACCAAGGTTGGCAGCGATGGCGCGGTTGACGGGGCTCGAACCCGCGACCCCCGGCGTGACAGGCCGGTACTCTAACCAACTGAGCTACAACCGCCCGCTGCCCGTTCGTTGCTGAACGTTGGGGTGTATTATGGCTAGGCTCGGACATCGTCAAGCGGCGTTTTGAAGATTTTTCCGAATTCCAAAAATTTCTTGGCCCACAGGTCGGCGCGCCTGCCCGTCTTCGCAGTACACATTGTTATTTCACGACGACACGAAGTCCTTAACCGACAATCTCCTTATAGGTGTGTCTGGCCTGCAACATCGACACGATTTCATATCGACTCAGTACACATTCCAGACCTAGGTGACTAGAGCAGCGCTCACCGGAAGAGTCTCAATCAGACGCTACCCAAAACAAGAAAAAGACGGAGCAGAATAATGAAAAAATTATTCATTATCAGCGCACTATCGGTAACAATTGCCGCAAGCCATGCCAACGCAGTCGAAGTGACCGGTGGCTATCTGGATCTAGGTTACAGAACTTTCACAGACAGCGATCTGGGTGATGTATTTAACCTGAACGGATCTGGCGAGCTGGCATTCAATCGTGCATTCAGCGCGCAGTTGGACCTGGGCGGTTACCGCTTTCAGGATTTGGGTGAAAACGCGACAAACTGGACGCTGCACGCAAACTGGCACACCAGCAAGAACGCCTCATTCGGTGCGTTTTATGGGCAGGAAAGCATCGATTCTCTTGATGTGGAATTCTACGGTCTGGAAACTGGCTTCGACGCAGGACCAGCTGAGGTTGAAGGCTATATCGCACGTCAACAGTTGAGCGATTTTTCGGACGTTGACGGCAATATGTTCGGTGTATCGGTTACGGCAGACCTGAACGACAAATGGGAATTCACCGCCAGCTATGATCTGGTGAATGACGTTGTCGGAGTGTTGGATTTTGATCTGTTTGCACTTGGCGCGAATTACGCAGCCAGCGACAACGCCGAGGTCTACGGGATTCTCGGAGTTGCGCATATCTCCTCGCCTGTCGTTTCGGGTAACACGAACGAAGCTTATATCGGTGTCGGGGTCCGGATGAATTTCGGCAACGAACGCGGAACCACATTCGGACGCCGTGGAGTTTTCGACAAGCTTCCCGGCCTGCCTGGCCTGTAAAGACCAAAGCCCCGGAGATTACCTTCGGGGCTTTTCCTTCCAGGGGATATCAAACGACACACCAAATCTCAATTGGCCCCTCTTGCAGACGTCAATGACTCGCTGTAAGACGCCGCCTTACGGGTGATTAGCTCAGTGGTAGAGCGCTTCGTTCACATCGAAGATGTCAGGAGTTCAAATCTCTTATCACCCACCACCTACCCTTTTTAACATCGCGAACAGACCTTTGGACTTGTCGTCCGGGCATAAAAAGAAGGGCGAGGTCGAAACCCCGCCCAGTCCATAAAATCAAAGCTTAGTGCGTCGTTGCAGACGCCCCTGAACTATCCTTCGACTTTGCCGCCGCCGCTGCTGCTTCTTCTGCGGCTTCGTCCCATTCGATCGGCTCAGGTTCGCGCACCAGCGCTTGTTTCAGAACTTCGGACACGTGGGTTACGGGAATGATTTCCAGCCCCTCTTTTACATTGTCCGGAATATCCGCCAGATCTTTTTCATTCTCTTCCGGGATCAGGACCGTCTTGATACCACCGCGCAGGGCCGCCAGCAGCTTTTCTTTCAGCCCCCCAATCGGCATTGCGTTACCGCGCAGCGACACTTCGCCCGTCATGGCGATGTCTTTGCGCACCGGAATACCGGTTAGCACCGAGACGATCGACGTCACCATTGCCAGTCCGGCAGAGGGCCCATCCTTGGGCGTCGCGCCGTCCGGCACGTGAACGTGGATATCAAGCGTGTCAAATTTCGGCGGCTTGACCCCGATCTGAGGCGAAATTGAACGAACATAAGACGAAGCGGCGTCGATCAACTCTTTCATCACATCGCCCAACTTACCCGTGGTCTTCATGCGACCTTTGCCCGGCAGTTTCAGCGCCTCGATGTGCAGCAGATCGCCACCAACCGACGTCCAGGCCAGACCGGTTACAACACCAACCTGATCGTCCTGTTCGGCCAGACCATAACGGAACTTGGGCACGCCGAGAAAGTCATCCAGATTTTCGGGCGTCACGGTAACCGATTCCGCCTCTTTCTTGATGATCTTGGTCAGCGATTTCCGAGCAACCTTGGCAATTTCACGTTCAAGGTTCCGCACGCCCGCCTCGCGAGTATAGGTGCGGATGATCGACTGCAACGCCTCATCGGTCAGTTCAAATTCCTTGGCCTTTAGACCGTGGTTCTTGACCTGCTTGCTGATCAGGTGCTGCTTGGCGATCTCGGACTTCTCTTCCTCCGTATAGCCAGCCAGCGGAATGATCTCCATCCGGTCCAACAGAGGCCCAGGCATATTGTAGCTGTTCGAGGTGGTTAGGAACATCACGTTGGATAGGTCATATTCGACCTCAAGGTAGTGGTCCATGAACGTGCTGTTCTGTTCCGGGTCCAACACTTCCAGCATCGCCGAAGCCGGGTCGCCACGGAAATCCTGCCCCATCTTGTCGATTTCATCGAGCAAGATCAGCGGGTTCGTGGTTTTTGCCTTCTTCAGCGCCTGAATGATCTTACCGGGCATCGAGCCGATATAGGTCCGGCGGTGACCTCGAATCTCGGATTCGTCGCGCACACCACCCAGCGAGATGCGAATGAACTCGCGCCCCGTGGCTTTGGCAACCGACTTGCCAAGCGAGGTTTTACCCACACCCGGGGGGCCAACAAGACACAGGATCGGGCCTTTCAGCTTTTTCGACCGCTGCTGAACCGCTAGATATTCGACGATCCGTTCCTTGACCTTCTCAAGGCCATAGTGATCGGCATCCAGAATATCCTGCGCACGGCCCAAGTCCTTTTTGACGCGGGATTTGGTGCCCCACGGCAGAGACAAGATCCAGTCCAGATAATTCCGCACGACTGTGGCCTCAGCCGACATGGGCGACATGTTCTTGAGCTTCTTCAGCTCGCCTTCGGCCTTTTCGCGCGCCTCTTTCGACAGCTTGGTCTCGGCGATTTTGGCTTCCAGTTCAGCAACTTCGTTGCTGCCGTCCTCACCATCGCCCAGCTCCTTCTGAATGGCCTTCATCTGCTCATTCAGGTAGTACTCGCGCTGGGTCTTCTCCATCTGAGATTTCACGCGGGTCTTGATCTTTTTCTCGACCTGCAGAACCGACATCTCGCCCTGCATCAGACCATAGACCTTCTCAAGCCGTTCACTGACACTGAGGGTTTCCAGCAACTCCTGCTTCTGTTCAACCTCGATGCCCAAATGACCCGACACAAGATCAGCAAGCTTCGCCGGTTCGGCAGTTTCACCTACCGCAGTAAGGGCTTCTTCTGGGATGTTCTTGCGTACCTTCGCGTAACGCTCGAATTCATCGGCAACGGTGCGCAACAACGCTTCGGTTGTGGTCACGTCACCGGGAATTTCGGTCAGGTATTCCGCGCGGGCTTCAAAGAATTCGTCATTCGTCAGGAATTCGTTGATCTGAACACGCGCCTGCCCTTCAACCAGCACTTTTACAGTACCGTCAGGCAGTTTCAGCAGCTGCAGAACATTCGCCAAAACACCTGAGCGATAGATGCTGTCTTCCGAAGGATCATCATCGCTTGGGTCAATCTGGCTGGACAGCAGAATCTGCTTGTCGTCCTGCATCACTTCTTCCAGCGCGCGGACGGATTTTTCCCGACCCACGAACAGCGGCACGATCATGTGTGGGAATACCACAATGTCGCGCAGCGGAAGTACTGGGTACGAGGAATTCAGAGGCTCTTGCATGCTCAATCCTTATCATTGGCAAGACGGCACCGGTCCCTCATCGAGGCAACGCCCGACCGTCTCCTGTTTGGACGATTAAGGTGGGGCTTCACCGCCCGTTTTCAACCTCACCGTCATTTGTCTCAATCAGAATGACGCGTGGTTTTTCGGACTGCAAGGCGTCGCGCCAATATATCCACGGATTTTACCTCATGAAGGCGGTTCCGCGTTGTTAAATCGGCTCAATATCGCCTTGCGCGCGCTGCGCGTGGAATTCGGAATGCCACGCCTGAAAGTTTCCCGCCGCGATAGCGTCACGCATTCCCTGCATGATTTCCTGAAAATAATGCAGGTTATGCCAGGTCAAAAGCATTCCCGAAATCATCTCATTCGACCGGAACACGTGGTGCAGATATGCGCGGGAATAGTTGGAACAGGCCGGGCACGCGCAATTCTCGTCCAATGGGCGTGGATCATCGGCGTGGCGCGCATTCTTAATGTTTACAACGCCATAGCGCGTGAACACCTGCCCCGTGCGCCCGGACCGAGATGGAAGGACGCAGTCCATCATATCAATTCCGCGTGCAACGGCCCCAATGATATCGTCGGGCTTTCCGACACCCATAAGATACCGAGGCTTATCTGCCGGCAGCATATCGGGGGCGAAATCCAGCACGTCGAACATGGCCTCTTGGCCTTCCCCAACGGCCAATCCGCCGACCGCGTAACCTTCGAACCCGATTTCTTTCAACGCGTCGGCCGATTCCTCGCGAAAGTCCTGTTCCAGCCCCCCTTGCTGGATACCGAACAATGCATGACCGGGACGGTCACCAAAAGCCTCGCGCGACCGCTCGGCCCAACGCATCGACAGGCGCATGGAATCGGCTATCCGATCACGGTCAGCAGGCAGCGCCGGACATTCATCGAAACACATGACGATGTCAGACCCCAGCAGACGCTGGATTTCCATCGACCTTTCTGGCGTCAGTTCATGTTTTGACCCGTCGATATGAGATTTGAAGGTCACGCCCTTTTCAGTCAGCTTACGGAGGCCCGCCAGCGACATGACCTGAAACCCACCCGAATCCGTCAGAATGGGACGTTCCCAGTTCATGAACTTGTGCAGGCCACCCAGCCGATCAATACGCTCGGCAGTTGGGCGAAGCATCAGGTGATAGGTGTTGCCCAGCAATATATCCGCACCGGTCGCACGCACGCTTTCCGGCATCATCGCCTTTACGGTGGCCGCAGTGCCAACAGGCATAAAAGCGGGTGTACGTACGTCGCCACGCGGCGTGTTTATGACGCCCGTTCTGGCCTTGCCATCGGTGGCCTTTAGCTCGAAAGAAAACCGCTCGGTCATTGGATCGCTCTTTGGGTCGCTGAACTGGGCAGCATTTGCCTGATCTGAGGCTGTATTGCAACCCGTCGGCAAGTCGATGCGCAAAGCCCGGTTTTTATGGATCGCACAAAACCCGGAGAATAAACGCCAACCGTGGGGTCGCCTTCGTACATTTACCTCAACCGTACCCAACCTTTTCAGGATGCAAAGCAGCCACATTCCCAAAAATCCGGTACACGGCGTTAAGGTCAAAGATATGCAATTATGCGCATTCCCTTCATACCTGAGTTGAAATTGTGCGATTCAATCCCCAAATGTATACCATCGTACACAATAATAGAGGACAGATATGACCGAAGACCAAATTTTTGGACTGCTTTCATCAAATATAATCTACTTACTTGCGGCGGTTCTGGTTGTCGTCGTTATTTTCAAAGGCATTAAAATCGTACCTCAATCCGAAAAATACGTGGTTGAACGGTTTGGCCGACTGCATTCGGTCCTTGGCCCCGGTATCAATTTTATCGTTCCGTTTCTGGATGTTGCGCGCCACAAGATATCCATTCTGGAACGCCAACTTCCCAATGCAACGCAAGACGCGATCACCAAGGACAACGTGCTGGTGCAAATCGACACCTCGGTGTTCTATCGCATTCTGGAACCGGAAAAGACGGTTTACCGTATCCGCGACGTAGACGGTGCGATTGCCACCACCGTGGCGGGGATCGTGCGAGCCGAGATCGGTAAAATGGATCTGGACGAGGTGCAATCAAACCGTGCCCAACTGATCACCCGCATTCAGGAAAGCGTTGAAACCGCGGTGGATGATTGGGGAATCGAAGTGACCCGGGCCGAGATTCTGGATGTGAACCTGGATCAGGCAACCCGCGACGCGATGTTGCAGCAATTGAACGCAGAACGTGCGCGCCGTGCGCAGGTTACCGAGGCCGAAGGTCAGAAACGCTCGGTCGAGCTTCAGGCGGACGCAGAACTTTACGCGGCCGAACAGACTGCTAAGGCGCGCCGTATTCAGGCCGAGGCCGAAGCTTATGCCACCGGCGTTGTTGCCAAGGCCATTCAGGACAATGGCATCGAAGCCGCCCAGTACCAGGTCGCGTTGAAACAAGTTGAAGCCCTGAATGCGCTGGGGAACGGAACCGGTTCGCAAACGATTGTTGTGCCCGCCAACGCACTTGAAGCATTCGGCGATGCGTTCAAAATGCTGAAAGGAGCAAAGTGATGGCCGACCCGTTCTGGCTGACATGGTGGATCTGGCTTGCCGGGGCTTTAGCCCTCGGCATCCTAGAGATCGTCTTGCCCGGGTTCATCTTTCTTGGCTTTGCGATCGGTGCCGCAATTACGGGTATCTTGCTGGTAATTCCCGGCTTCGCCCCGTCGCTGTCGATTTTGCTGCTGATCTTTGCGGTGTTGTCATTGGTTTCCTGGCTTGTGTTGCGGCGCATGTATTCATTGCCCCATGGACAGGTGAAAACCTTCAACCACGACATCAACGAAAAATAGCGCTGGCGCCCTTTTTGGCGCCACACCCCCACTGGACGCTGCCAGTGGCTTTCCCTATATAAATTCTCAGGAAACAGACCCGAGGCAAAAATGACTTATCCGAGTGAACAGTTTGAAGGAACCCCGCTGATCGCGCCTTCAACCATCGAGCACCCCCTGTATGACGCAGTGGTCGAAGCTTGCCGGACGGTCTATGACCCTGAGATCCCTGTAAATATTTACGATCTGGGCCTGATCTATACGATCGACATTACCAGCGATAACGCAGTCAAGGTCATCATGACACTGACGGCTCCGGGTTGCCCTGTTGCCGGTGAAATGCCCGGCTGGATCGTTGAGGCTATTGAGCCTGTCGCTGGCGTCAAAGAGGTTGACGTCGAACTGACGTGGGAGCCGCCCTGGGGCATGGAAATGATGTCCGACGAGGCGCGGCTTGAACTGGGCTTCATGTAAACCCAGTGATTACAATGGCCTAAGTTGAATAGGGCAACCAGGCCGATATCCCGCCGATCACTGAATGTTGCAAGTGGTCTTTATCTCGTCGGCGCGCTGGTCCAACTGTTTGACGTAATCGCCTGACAACATTGTAAGTCTTTTCTTTTCGGTTCCGGTGACCAGCCCCAGCAACGCGCCTGCGGGGGTGATCGCAATCGCGCTCTCAACTTGCTGATCCTGCGCATGTTTCTTTTCTGCGGCAATTGCGCGAAGATCACCTTCGGCGGTTGCGCAGTTTACAGGGTGACGAGCTGCCTCATCCGCCATCGACATGCCCGAAACGGCTAGAATTGCTGCGGTCGCGGATAAAACAAACAATCCGCGCTGCGTCTTCTTAAATCGACTGTTCATAAGATTGTGCCCTCTGAATTCTCTGCTCAAACACGGTTCAGGCTAAAACCATCATGTTGCCAAAAGCAAATGAATACAGGCCCATTTCGCAAACTTGACTCGAAAAGTTAGGTAAGCAGGGCTGCTATGACTTGAGACTGCGTCGAGTCAGCATTAAATTGAAACCAACCTGTGAAAACGGAGATCAACATGTTCGGCATTCCCGGCAAAAACGCCGTGACGATGACGCCTAAAGCTGCTGCGCAGATTGCCCGCCTGATGGATACTGGCGGACATGCCGGTTTGCGTATTGGCGTAAAGAAAGGCGGTTGTGCCGGCATGGAATACACGATGGACTATGTCGACGAAGCCGATGTCAATGATGAGGTCGTTGAACAGGACGGTGCGCGGGTCATGATCGCGCCGATGGCGCAGATGTTCCTATTCGGAACCGAGATTGACTATGAAGTGTCGCTGTTGGAATCCGGTTTCAAGTTCCGCAACCCCAACGTTGTCGATGCCTGCGGTTGCGGTGAATCCATTAAGTTCGACGAAACCCTGTCAACACAGCGTTAAGACGCCGTCTTTAGGTGGATGTATGTTTCATTGAACCGACGGGTGAGGTGTTCTCCGGCGGATATAATTTGATCTGAGTCCGGTGGCGCGACATTGGTGTCGTAGGACGGGTTGAAAAACAGCGGAATTGAAAGCCGCTCTTCCGCGCCTCCGACAACCCTGTGCATCGTCGCTTTAACCTGCCCTTCGGTCCAGAACTCCAACATTTCCCCGAAATTGATAATAAAGGTGCCTGGATCAGCACGCACCTCGGCCCAGTTACCATCCGGCACCTGCGCCTCAAGACCCGGCGTACCATCTGTGGCCAATAGGGTCAGACAGCCATAGTCCGTATGTGCGCCGATACCGAAATCCTGCGCGCCAGCCCACGCGGGGCGTTGTGGGTAGAAATTGCCCCTCAGCAAAGCCATGGGTGTCTCAAAAGCCGTATCAAAGCTGTGCGCGTCCCGGCCCAAAGCGGCAGCAATAGCGCGCAGGATACGCAGCGCAACAGCACAGGCATCGTCATAGTAATCTTGGATCGTGTCCCGAAACCCTGACGGCGATTGGGGCCACAGGTTCGGGGCATAGACGCTCAACCCCCGGTTTGCATAGGGATCGCCAGCCGCCAGTTCATAGCCGCAATCAAACACCTCTTTGAAATCAGGGTTTGCGCTGGGGTCAACCTGCTCGGATCTGGATGCACCCCAGCCCCGGTTTGCGCCGGTCCTAGCCATGTCAACGCGCCTTTTCTCAGCTTCCGGCAGATGAAAGAACGCGCGGTATTCCGACAGCACCCTCTCGACGCGGGCATTGTCCAAACCCGTGTTGGACACACACAGAAAGCCGACATCCCTGACAGCGCGCTGCAGCCGGGCTAACTCGACCTTGTTGCGGGTATCCAGTTTTTCCAGATCCAGAGTGTCGATCATATCTGCCTCATTCTTTTGCGGAATTTCTGTCGATTTCGCCGCTGGTCTGCAACCAGAATTGTCACGCCCTGCCCCGGGTGTTATCCGAGGGTCAAACAACAGATCATGTGGGAGTACGTAAGATGCGGCGCAAGCTGGCGGCAGGTAATTGGAAAATGAACGGAACGTCATCTGCTTTGGGGGAGTTGACGTCGCTCGCAAATACGTACCCCGCCCCGTCGGTTGAAGTTCTGATTTGTCCGCCTGCCACATTGCTCCATAGGGCTGCCGAAACGGTGCATTCCACCGATATCGAAGTTGGAGGGCAGGATTGCCACGCCAACGGGTCTGGCGCGCATACAGGTGATATCAGCGCCGAGATGTTGGTGGATGCGGGGGCCACGGCCGTTATCCTGGGTCATTCCGAACGGCGCGAAGATCATGATGAGCAAAACGAAGACGTCCGCGCCAAGGCTCGCGCTGCCATAGACGCAGGTCTAAAGGCAATTATCTGCGTTGGCGAAAGCCTTGAACAGCGCGAGGCGGCCAATACGCTGGATATCATCGGTGGACAGATGTCGGGCTCGATTCCTGATCTATCCACCGGCGAGAACCTGATCGTCGCATATGAACCCATCTGGGCCATCGGCACCGGCAAGGTGCCGACCTTGGACGAAATTGGTGAGGTTCACGACTTTATCCGCGCCCGTCTGGAACGGCGATTTGGCGAGGGCGTAGGCCGCTCGGTCCGGCTGCTGTATGGCGGGTCGGTCAAGCCGGGTAATGCCGCTGAAATCTTTGCCGTGTCCAATGTGGACGGGGCTTTGGTCGGCGGAGCCAGCCTCAAGGCGCAAGATTTCGCCGGTATCATCGACGCGCTGCAAAACGCCTGAGCGTCAGGCCAGCTTCATCATTACCAGACCAGCCACGATCAAGGCCGCTGCAACAAGGCGCGGGGCTGTAAGAGCCTCGCCCAGAAACATTAACCCGAACATAAAAGCGCCAACCGCACCGATCCCGGTCCAGATTGTGTAGGCCGTTCCCAGTGGCAGGTCGCGCATCGCCAGCGCCAACAGGCCAAACGATCCGATCATTGAAACACCCATCAGGGCCGTAGGCCAAAGCCGCGTATATCCTGCCGATTGCTTCATCGCAACCGCCCAGACGATTTCCAGCAGACCGGCAAATAACAGAAAAACCCAAGGCATTGAGGCACCTCATGTCCGTTCGGGTCGTCCCGAATGATTGACCATAATGGTGAGGTCGTCCTCTGCCCTCAAGATGGGGATGGCGGAAGTGTCATCAAGAGGGGTAGAAAAGAAAAAGCCGGACCGATGAGGCCCGGCTTTTGTGCCGCTTCGGCTAGTTCGTTATGATCTCTGGCCCCATGAAGGTGTTGGGCAAGAAGGTCGATATCCATGGGATATATGTGACCATGATTAGGAAGACGAACAGAACCGCCAGGAAGGGCAGCGCCGCCTTCACGACGCTCATCATAGGCATTCCGGCAACGCCCGAGGTCACGAACAGGTTCAGCCCGACCGGAGGTGTGATCATCCCGATCTCCATGTTGACCACCATGATGATGCCCAGATGGATCGGGTCGATGCCCAGCTCGATGGCAATCGGAAACACCAAGGGTGCAACGATGACCAGCAAGCCCGAGGGCTCCATGAACTGACCGCCGATCAGCAGGATCACGTTTACCACGATCAGGAAGGTCACCGGACCCAGACCAGCCGAAAGCATCGCGCTGGCGATATGTTGCGGTACCTGCTCGTCCGTCAGCACATGTTTCAGGATCAGCGCGTTGGCGATCACGAACAGCAGCGTGACGGTCAACTTCCCAGCCTCAAACAGCGTGTGCTTGGTGTCGGGGTGGATGAACGCCGTGATCAACGCATAGGGCTTTTTGATCAGCGGCAGGTTGGGTTGCCCCTCTTCCGTACTCAGGGGGCCCATGTCCTTGTAGACAAAGCTGGCGATCAGGAACGCATAGACGGCGGCCACGGCTGCGGCCTCGGTCGGGGTGAAGATACCGCCGTAGATACCACCCAGAATAATAACGATCAGGAACAGGCCCCACCCGGCCTCACGGGCCGAGGCGAAGATCTCGCCCCACCCTTTCCAGTCACCTTTGGGCAGGTTCTTGACCTTTGCCATGACATAGATGGTGATCATCAGCATCAGACCAGCCATCAGGCCCGGAATAACCCCGGCCAGGAACATGCGCCCGACCGAAACCTCGACCGCAGCGGCATAGACCACCATCACGATGGAGGGCGGGATCAGGATGCCCAGCGTACCGGCGTTACAGATCACACCGGCGGCGAATTCTTTGGAATAGCCCACCTGACGCATACCTGCGATCACGATCGAACCGATGGCTACCACAGTCGCCGGGGACGACCCCGACAAAGCGGCAAACAACATACAGGCAAACACACCCGCAATCGCCAACCCGCCCGGCAGATGCCCAACACAGGCAATCGAGAACCGGATGATCCGACGCGCCACCCCGCCCGTCGTCATGAAGGACGACGCGAGGATAAAGAACGGGATCGCCAGCAGGGTAAAATGCCCCTCGAATGCCTCAAACAGCGTGCCCGCGACCGAGGCCAGAGAGCTATCGGAATAGATCAGCAGGAACAGTGTCGAGCTGAGGCCAAGCGCCACCGCAATCGGAACACCGATCAGCAGCAGGCCGATGACCATTGAGAATAGAAGAACGACGTCCATTAGTTATGCTCTCCTTGCTGAGCGCGGACTTCTTCAATCTCGTCCTCGACTTCGTGGCTGGCGACAAGGCGGTCGGTTTCGCCGCGCCAGATTTGTACAGCGACCTGCGAAAACCGGATTACCAGCAGCAGCATGGAAACCGGCAAAACCAGATACGGGATGACTTTCGGGATCTTCTCGTAGCCCTCGCCATAGTTGATCAGATCTTCCAGAAAGCGCAGCGGTGCGACCATTGGAATGTCGTCAACTTCATAGAAGCTCTGGCTGCGCGCGCCGGTGTCGAACCCGGTCGGGAACCAACGCCCGGAGGTGGGCGGCAGGTCTGCAAATACCGCCCAATAGTCGTATGACCCCTTCAGCAGCAACAGCGAGAAAACCAAGCAACACGCCACCGAAATCAGCGCCAGAATGCGGCGCGGCCCAGGGGCCAGCATGTTCAGGATCGCGTCCACGCCCAGATGTGCGTGCTTTTTGACCGCATAGGATGCGCCCAGCAGAACCAGCCAGCCGAACATGAACACTGTCAGCTCAAGCGCCCACAGAATATTGGAATTGAAAGCAAACCGCGCGATCACATTGGCAAAGGTCACAGCCGTCATCAGGCCAAGCAACACCGCGATCAGGGTTTCCTCGATATGGTCGATCAGCCCGCCTTGGCCGGGATTCGCACCAGACATCTTTCTGTCCCCACATTTTCTTGTGATGAGAAATATTGGGGCGGGCACATTATGGCCCGCCCGGGCGACGCGTCGATAACTCCCCAGTCCCCCGACGCGTTGCCTGAACCGGGATTAGAACCCGGCGTTGATCGCCTGAGCGGCGTCGATCTTGTCCTGACCCACGTCATCAGCGAATTTGTCCCAGACGGGCTTCATCGCATCGACCCAGGCCTGACGCTGTTCAGGGTTCAGGTCACGGATGATACCACCCGCGTCGGTGATCGAAGCTTTGGCCGCTTCGTTCACAGCAAAGGCTTCTTTGTTCCGGGTTTCTGTCACTTCGTCCAGAATGGTCAGGAACTGTTCACGCACTTCCGGTTCGAGACTGTCCAGCCAGTCGACCGAGGTCACGACCAGATAGTCAATGATGCCGTGGTTGGTCTCGGTGATGCCGTCCTGTACCTCAAAGAACTTCTTGCCATAGATGTTGGACCAGGTGTTTTCCTGCCCGTCCACAACACCCTGTTGCAACGCGCCGTAGACTTCCGAGAACGCCATTTTTTGCGGGCTGCCACCGATAGCTTCCATCTGCGCCACAAGAACGTCCGAGGACTGAACGCGGAACTTCAGACCATCCGCATCCGTCGGATCGACCAGAGGTTTGTTGGCCGACATTTGCTTCATGCCATTGTGCCAGAACGCCAACCCTTGCAGGCCGCGGCGCTGCATGCTGTCTTTCATGGCCTGACCGTCTGCCGATGCCTGGAATGCATCGACCGCGTCGATGTTCTTAAACATGAACGGCAGGTCAAACAGGCGGAACTGCTTGGTGAATTTCTCGAATTTTGACAGCGACGGAGCGGCCAGTTGCACGTCGCCCTGCAGCATCGCTTCCAGCACTTTGTCGTCATTATAGAGGGTCGAGTTTGGGAACACCTCCATGCACATCACGCCGTTCATCTCATCATTGACGCGCTGTTCCAGCAGCGAGGCCGCAATACCCTTGGGGTGTTTGTCCGTGTTTGTCACATGGGCGAATTTCACTACGATTTCGCCGTCATCGCAGGCCGCCATACCAGCAGTTGCAGTTACGGTCAGCGCAACAGCGGTTGCAGCCGTTGTCAGGAATTTCATCAGTCTCTTCCTCCCAGACTTCATAGATGCATTCAAAGGACGCATGGACTGCGTCGCATGCCGGGGAGTGAACCGAATCGTCCCTTACGCCTCAACTTTTTGTTCGATTCCAGGTTTCAAAACTTATTTTTGTTTATTTTCAGATACCTATTGGACATTCCCAACCAACTCTGCGTCAAGGGAATTAGGCCAGTGCGAAATTCCGCACAGGTTTGAACCACTTTGTGCGAAATTCCGCACGATTGACGATTCGTTTACCGAGAATCACCCGGAATCGACCGCAGTTCGCTTGGGCGAACTGCCACCCCCAACGCCTTTAACTGCATGACAATGCAGAAAAAGGGGGCGGGAGGGCATGCTACCTGCGATAGTCTTCTGGGCGAATCTGATATCGGGCAAGCTTGTCATAGAAAGTCTTCCTAGGAAGTTTCAGTGCCTTTGCTGCGTCTGCCGCCTTGCCGTTGTAGCGACCCAATGCCGCGATCAGCAATGACCTTTCCACTTGCGCCATCTGCTCATTCAACCCCAAATCCGCTGCCCGGGATACCTCTTCGGGCATACCTAGGACAAAGCGCATCGCAGCCGACATCAAAGACCGAGAGTTACCCGGCCAATCACTGGCCATAAGCGATGCCAAATGCTCTGATGTCACTTCTGGGGCCGCAATCCCCGTCTGCTCGGCCGCCTGCCCCACATAGTGCCTGAAAATTACCGGTATATCCTCACGACGTTCAGCCAGAGAGGGAATGCGCACCCGCATTACGTCCAACCGATAGAAAAGATCGGCGTTAAACTGTCCCTTGGCTGACAAACTGGCCAAGTCGGTCGTCGTTCCTGCCAGAATCCTTGCCTCGACGCCCTGCTCCAGCATCTCAAGGGCTGCATATTGCGTTGCCTCGGGCATCGTCCCGATCTCATCCAGAAACAAGGAGCCGCCCGCAGCATCTTCACATGCCCGCACCAAATCCTCACGCGAAAGCCCGGAAACCTGTCGTTTGACAAAAGCACCCTGTGCCTGCGGTGACAGCATATGAATGACCTCGGCGACCTTGGCGATACCACTGCCCGCCGGCCCCGTTACAAGGACCTCGGCTTTGGTCGGGGCAACGGTCCGGGTGCGGTTTCGTAGTTCTTCCGCTTGGGGAGAATGCCCAAACAGCAATCGGGCCGCCGGATCGCCGCGCTCAAGCTCTCGCTTAAGCGCCCGCTGTTCCAAAACCTGCGATCGCGCGTCCGTCGCCCGCCCAATAACTTCGAGCAACTCGGCGGCGGCACAGGGCTTTTCCAGAAAATCAAAAGCCCCCTTCCCCATCGCCTGAACAGCCATCGGGATGTCGCCTTCTCCGGTCAACAGAATGACCGGCAACTCGGGATCGACCCCGTGCGCGTAGGTGAGCAGATGAAATCCATCCCGACCGGGCATACGGATATCCGAAACAATTACCCCCTGAAAATCGGTCCGAATGTGATCCTTGGCCGCAACGAATGACCCGGCTGTCACAGGCGCATAATCAGCCAGTTCAAGCGTTTGCGCCAGTGCCTCGCGAACGGCGGCATCGTCATCGACCAGTAATACCTTTCGGGTCATATCGCTTCTTTTTCCCTGAAATGTTCAAGTTCAACAGTGAACTCTGCACCCCTTTCAGTGTTGGAGCCACGAATATTTCCGCCAAAACTCTGGATCAGACCATAAGAAATCGAAAGCCCCAGCCCCATGCCTTCCGAAGACCCAACCGTCTTTGTCGTGTAAAACGGCTCGAACAGTTTTTCCGAGTTTTCTATGCCCGGACCAATATCCCGAACAGTAACAGACAATTTGGACCCCGATCCGATGTGAATACGAATTCGGACCAGCCTTTCATCCTGATGGCTCATGGCATCAGCGGCGTTATTGATGAGGTTTACAAAGACCTGAACCAGCCGCACCTCACCGCCCCACGCATAAACTGGTTCCGCAGGTGAGACCCAATCCATTTGCACCTGTTCCGACCTTAGCCGGGCTTGGGTCAACTCCACCGCAGTATCAATGACCTGTACCAAATTGACCTTGCCCATCGGTTCGCTTTCATTTCGGGAAAAAGCACGCAAGTTCTTGATGATCCGCGCCATGCGCGCCGCCATCTCGGAGATACGAATCAGGTTTTCCGCTGCCCTTTCTTCGCGCCCTCGTGTCAGGAACGCGGTGCCATTGTCCGCAAATTGTTGGATGGCCATCAATGGTTGGTTCAACTCGTGACTGATACCGGCTGACATCTGACCCAGCGCATTCAACTTACCCGCTTGAATAAGGTCCTCTTGGGCGTGCTTCAAGGCTGTCTCAGCCTCCTGCCGCTCGCGCACTTCACGGCGAAGTGCCGTATTCGCAGCCGTGAGAGCGTGGGTTCTCTGCGCGACCCGGCTTTCCAAAACTGCATTGGCTTGCGCAAGGGTACGCCTGCGCTCGGTCGCGAGGAACAGCAAGGCACCGAACGCAAGGCAGATCGCGGCAACAGTTGCCGCCTGAAGACTGGCAAGACGTTGGGCTGGCGCAATGTCCATGACAACTTCGCCCGTCATGCCGATCACCGGCAAATCACGGCTCAGATGCAACGCCCGCGCGGGAAGGTATGGCCCCCATCCCAAATCCCAAACCTCAAAAGGACCAACCTGATCTGCGGCAAACGATAAGGTCTGACCGTCCGGCGGCGTAAGGCCGGGTTGACCTTTCTCGCGCTTCCAGAACAACAGTTCAGTCCTGTTGCTGATGAAGACGACCCCGTTGCGATCTACGAAAAACACAGCTTCGGTGCTGCCGCGCCATTCCTGTTCGATGTCCTCAACATCGGCAATCACCACCAGCGCGCCGGATACCTGACCGCTTGGGGAAAAATCCGGGGCCGCATAGGAAAAGAACCGGTCGCCCTGACTTGTCAAAACACCGTGCTCGCTTCCGAGGGCGCCTTGCATCGCACGTTCGAAGGCCGGATGCCCGGAAACGCTGCCGCCAACCACGTCATGGGCAGCGGCCAGTACCCGGCCCGTTGGATCGGCGTAGATTACGTCGACAGCCGCTGTTTTGTCGGCGACCTCCAGCAACAGAGCGCGCGCCTGCGCCGGGGTATCCGCCCCCTGAAGGTTTCTCAGGTCCGGGTGACCGGCCATAAGAACAGCCAATTCCTGATATACTTGCAGTTGCGTGCTTAAGCGGTCGGCTGCCAGTTCCAAATCCGCCTGGGCTTTTTCGCTGAGTTGTGACAACGCCTGCCGGAAACCATAGGACCACACCCCGGCCGCCAACAGCGCGACAGCAAACAAAAATCCCAGTACGACCCAAACCCTTTGCATGTCATAGGGTCTTGCATTCACCGGGCCGCATGGCAAGTGTGCCCGTCATGAAGACCCTATCACAATCGCCGGTCGACCCGGATTTCGTCCAAAACCCCTATCCTTTTTATGACCGGGCCCGAGAGCACGGCGACCTGTTCTATTGGTCTGAGTACAAAATGCCCGCAGCCGTTTCGCACAAGGCCGTGCAGACACTGCTGAAAGACCGTCGTTTTGGCCGCGAAGTCCCGGTTGAAATGCAAAGCCCCGGCCCCAGCCACCTTGCGCCGTGGCTCGCCGTCGAAGCGCACTCTTTGCTAGAGGCAGAGCCGCCGCGTCACACACGCCTGCGCGCCCTTGTGATGCGCGCCTTTACGTCCCGCGCCATTACGGGCCTTGAAGATTCCATCTACGATCTGAGCCATTCCCTGATTGAACAGTTTCCAGCAACTCCGTTTGACATACTGGGCGGTTTCTGCACTCAGATACCTGTCGTTACAATTTGCAGGCTTCTGGGCGTTCCCGAGGAAAAGTCGCCCGACCTTCTTAGGTGGTCGCATGATATGGTCGCCATGTATCAGGCCAGCAAAACCCGTGAGACCGAAGACAACGCGGCGACCGCGTCCCGGGACTTCACTGCGTTTCTGTCGTCATACATCGAAATGCGCCGCGATGATCCTCGCGACGACCTGATCACCCGCCTGATCGAGGCCGAGGAGCATGGTGAGAAACTCAGCAAAGAAGAGTTGGTGGCCACCTGCATCCTGCTGCTGAACGCTGGGCACGAAGCAACGGTTCATTCCCTGGGAAATGGGATCAAAACGGTATTAGAACTTGGAATTCACAAGGACGCGTTTTCACCAGATGCGATCGACAAGACGGTCGAAGAAGTTCTGCGCTTTGACCCTCCGCTGCATATGTTCACACGCTATGCCTATGAAGACATTGAGATATTCAATCACAGCTTCAAGCGAGGGGATCAGGTAGCACTGTTGCTAGGCGCGGCAAACCGTGATCCGGTTGTATGGGCAAACCCCAATACCTTCGATCCGACCCGCACGATAGTAACGAACAGCAGCTTCGGAGGGGGCTTGCATTTCTGCGTTGGCGCGCCGCTTGCACGGCTCGAGATGCGTATCGCGCTTTCAGTTCTGTTCGAACGGTGCCCGAATTTGCGCCTTAGCAAAGGCCCCGACTATTCAAACAGTTATCACTTTCACGGGTTGAGCCAACTTATAGTCGAGGTTTAAAGCTTCAGCTTTCGATCAAGGCATTCAGGGGCAGCATTGTCGTGGATTTGATTTCCTCCATAGACAGCAACGCCGTAACATTATGAACGCGCACCTCAGAAATCAGTGTCTGATAGAATTCGTCATAGGCACGCGCGTTTTTGACCCGGACTTTCAGGATATAGTCAATGTCACCAGCCAGCCTGTGAGCCTCCTGAACTTCGGGACGATCACGAAGGGCTTTCAAGAACTTTCTCTGCCAGTCTGCCTCATGCTCGGACGTGCGAATTAGAACAAAGAAAGTCGCTTCGAATCCAAGCGCCTCGGCGTCCAACAAAACGGTTTGTTGACCAATAACGCCTGCGCCCTTGAGCTTGCGAATACGATTCCAGACCGGGGTCTTCGAACTGCCGACCCGAGCCGCAATTTCGTCCAGTGATTGACTGGCATCGCGCTGAAGCTCTACCAGAATTTTCCGATCCGTATCGTCAATCCGCACCGACATTCCAATTTTTCCTTCGTTTTAAAACTTTCGTTCCAAATGGGCCCTCCACTGGAACGATTGTTCTTATTTACCCGCCCATATGGCGCATTACTGGGAATATTTCCTATATTGCAAGCCAAGTCAAACCAACCGTGGAACGGGACATGCGGCATTCGCAAACAAATGATGGCATTGGGCACGTCGACTTTGTCGGCGCAGGTCCGGGCGATCCCGAGTTGCTGACCCTCAAGGCGCTAAAAGCCTTTGAGCGTGCAGATGTCGTCCTGCATGACCGACTGATCAGCACCGAGGTACTGGCGCTGGCTGGCCGAAACGCTGTTTTGGTCGACGTAGGCAAGGCCGGGTTTGGTCCGTCTTGGAAACAAGAAGACATCGACGCCCTTCTCGTCAGTCACGCTGCCAACGGTCAGCACGTAGTTCGCCTTAAGTCCGGCGATCCCACGGTGTTTGGACGTCTTGATGAAGAAATCCAAGCGGTTCAGGCCGCAGGGATCTCGTGGACCATTGTTCCGGGCGTTACTGCGGCCTCTGCCGCTGTTGCCGGGATCGGTCAAAGCCTGACCCAACGGGGGCGCAATTCCTCGGTCCGGTTCCTGACGGGCCACGACATGAAAGGTTTCGCGGACCACGATTGGACTGCGCTTGCCCAATCCGGATCTGTCGCTGCGATCTATATGGGCAAAAAGTCCGCTCGGTTCATTCAAGGTCGTCTGATCATGCACGGCGCAGATCGCGCGACTCCGGTAACGCTGATCGAAAACGCATCCCGACCCGATCAGCACGTAATGGCGACCACACTTGATCAACTGCCTGACGATTTAATTGCCGCCGAAATGGATGGCCCAACCCTTATGTTTTATGGCCTCGAACCGCGCAACGCGGTTACTGCCCTGACCCAATACAAGAAGGAGCACGCCTGATGCCCCGCGCTTTTACTCCAAAAGTAATCACCGCAAATCATTTGCTGGAAGGCGACGTGATCTATCTGACCGAGGACGACCGCTGGTCCCGTGACCTGTCCGAGGCCGAGCTAATTACCGACGAAGCACATGCGCAAGTCCGCCTGCTGGATGCTGAACGTCAGGCAAATGTCATCGTCGGCGCGTATCTTGCGGACGCTGTGGCCGGTGAAAACGGCCCCGAACCGACCCATTTTCGGGAAGACTTCCGTCGGACTGGCCCGTCCAATTATGCCCATGGCAAACAGGAAACTTCCCCGCAGCCCCGGACCTGAGATCAGGCCCTCTCTCTCCCCATTAAGCCCCCAGGTATCGGGGCTGCAACCAAGGACAGCTAATCATGTATCGCTACTCCGAGTTCGACACAGCATTTTTGGCAGAACGCAACAAACAGTTCCGCGCACAGGTCGAGCGCCGCATTGACGGCTCATTGACCGAGGACGAGTTCAAACCCCTGCGCCTGATGAACGGCCTGTATCTGCAATTGCACGCCTATATGCTGAGGGTCGCTATCCCTTACGGCACACTCTCCAGTGCGCAGATGCGCCAACTGGCCCTGCTGGCCGAAAAGTGGGACAAAGGTTACGGCCATTTCACCACGCGGCAGAACATCCAGTACAACTGGCCCAAGCTAAAAGACGTGCCGGATATGCTGGACGCGCTGGCCGAAGTGGGAATGCACGCCATTCAGACCTCGGGCAACACCATCCGCAACGTAACTGCCGACCATTTCGCCGGTGCCGCCGCGGATGAGGTCGCCGACCCGCGCCCCTATGCCGAACTGTTGCGCCAGTGGTCCACCGACCACCCGGAATTCCAGTTCATGCCGCGCAAGTTCAAGATCGCCATCACCGGCAGCGAAAACGACCGCGCCGTGATCAAGGCACATGACATCGGTTTGCAACTGGTCGAGCGTGACGGCGTTCTGGGCGCCCGCGTCGTCATAGGCGGCGGTCTAGGCCGCACACCGATGATCGGCAAAGAACTGTCGGACTTCGTCGCCTTTGATGACCTGCTGGCGTACCTTGAGGCCACAGTGTCCGTGTGGAACCAGATCGGTCGCCGCGACAACAAGTACAAGGCGCGCATCAAGATCACTGTGCACGAAAACGGCATCGACACGATCCGCGCCAAGGTCAACGAGCGTTTCCTGCAGGTTCGCCCGCAGTTCAAGGGCGCCGACATGGCCTTGCTGGATGAGATCAAAACCCACTTTGCCGCGCCCGATTTCCGCGAAACTTCGGTTGCCTCGTTCGAGAGTGCCTACAGCAACGATCCGGTGTTCCGTTCGTGGGTCGACACCAACATCGCGCCGCATAAGAACGCGGACCACGCGATTGTCACGATCTCGATCAAAAAGCACGGCGCAACGCCGGGCGATGCGACCGCCGAACAGATGCGTGTGATGGCCGACCTAGCCGAAGAATTCGCCTATGACGAACTGCGCATCAGCCATGAGCAGAACGTGATCCTGCCGCATGTCCACAAGTCGGACCTGCCCGCGATCCACGCGAAGCTGAAGGAATACGAACTGGCCACCGCCAATATTGGCCTGATCAGCGACATTATCGCCTGCCCCGGCATGGACTATTGCGCGCTGGCGACAGCACGCTCGATCCCGGTTGCGCAGGAAATCGCAACCCGCTTCGATGACCTGAAGCTGGAGCATGATATCGGCCACCTGAAGATCAAGATCTCGGGCTGCATCAACGCCTGTGGGCATCACCATGTGGGTCACATCGGTATCCTGGGCCTGGATCGTGCAGGAGTCGAGAACTACCAGATCACTCTGGGCGGTGACGGCACCGAGACAGCAGCCATTGGCGATCGCACCGGTCCCGGCTTTGCCTATGATGAGATCGTCCCGGCAGTCGAGCGGATCGTGAACACCTATCTGGAACAGCGCGACAGCGCCGAAGAGGAGTTCCTGCAAACCTACCGCCGTGTTGGCATGGCTCCGTTCAAGGCTGCTCTGTACCCCGAGGCTCAGGCGAATGCCGCTTGATCTGATCCAGACGGAACTGGGCAAGGACCGCAGCGAGCTGACCGAAAAGGTCGATGCGCTGAACGCCCGGTTCCGGCACCACAGTGCGCATGACGTGATGCACGGTGCCATCGACCAGATTGAAGACCTTGCCCTGGTGTCTAGTTTCGGGGCCGAGTCGGTGGTGTTGCTGCACATGGCGGCGGTCGTCGACAAGATGACCCCGGTGCTGTTCGTGGACACGCAGATGCTGTTCACCGAAACGCTGGAATACCAGCAGGGGGTGAGCGAACGTCTGGGCCTGAAAAACTTGCAGATCATCCGCGCCGAGGACGAAGATGTGCAACGTGACGACCCCTATGGAGCCTTGCGCTTGCGGGATACGGATGCGTGCTGCAACTTGCGCAAGACCTTTCCGCTGCAAAAGGCCCTTATGGGCTATAGCGGTTGGATAACTGGGCGCAAACGGTTTCAGTCCGGCACCCGCGCTGCGCTTGACTTCTTTGAGGTCGAGGACGGAACGGGCCGGATCAAGGTCAACCCGCTGGCGCATTGGGCACCCGAGGATGTGCGCGCCTACATGGACGAAAACAACCTGCCTCGGCATCCGCTGGTGGCCAAAGGATACCCTTCGATCGGCTGTGCGCCCTGCACCTCGCCGGTCAAGGATGGCGAAGACCCGCGCGCCGGACGCTGGCGCGACCAGAACAAGGAAGAATGCGGCATCCATTTTGTCGATGGCAAGATGATGCGCGCCGGAGAGACATCATGAACGTAATCGTTACCGATGAGGGCTTTGCCCCCGACGACTGGACCGATGGGTTTGTCACACTGGAAGACACCGCCAACGACGTTGTTGCGCTGGACGTTGCCTCGGACACTGACCCCGATGAACTTTTTGAACGCCTGGGCAACGCCAAGATGGTACGCGTGGATTTTCCGTCCTCGGCAGACGGACGTGGTTTTACAATCGCACGCATTCTGCGCTTGAAAGGCTATTCAGGCCGCTTGCGCGCAAAGGGGCATGTCCTGGCCGATCAATACGCCATGGCCCGCCGCAGCGGATTCGACGAAGTTGAAATAGATCACAACCTTGCAAATCGGCAGCCCGAAGATCAGTGGCTAGCGCGTGCGAACTGGGAAGAGAACAACTACCAAGCCCGCCTGCGCGGTTAACCGCAACTAATCGACAGCTTGTCGACAGGACGTTGCGGCAACTGCCCCCTTTTCCTGACTTGGATCAAAGATTAAACGGAGATGTCGGTTTAGCAAACCGACAGTGAAACGATGACAGAGATGAAGCCCGTGACCGAAGCAACCACCGTGAAGGCCCCCGTTCTGCCGGACGCGCAGACCGTAACTGACGTCAAGCATTGGACCGACAGCCTGTTTTCCTTCAAGGTATCGCGCCCTGCCTCGCTACGCTTCCGCTCGGGTGAGTTCGTGATGATCGGCCTGTTGGGCGACAACGGAAAGCCTTTGCTGCGCGCCTATTCGATCGCTTCGCCATCGTGGGATGAAGAGCTGGAGTTCTACTCGATCAAGGTTCAGGATGGCCCGCTGACCTCGAAGCTACAGCATATCAAGCCCGGCGATCAGATCATCCTGCGGCCCAAGCCCGTGGGCACGCTGGTCCACGACGCCCTGCTGCCGGGCAAGCGATTGTGGTTCTTTGCCACCGGCACCGGTTTCGCGCCTTTCGCTTCGCTGCTGCGCGAGCCGCAGACCTACGAAGATTACGACGAAGTCATCATCACCCACACCTGCCGCGAAGTGGCCGAGCTGGAATATGGCCGTCAACTGATCGAAGACATACGTCAGGATGAGATGCTTGCCGAACTGATGGGCGAAGGTTTTGCAGACAAGATCCGCTACTACCCGACCACGACTCGGGAAGAGAGCCCAAAGATGGGCCGCATAACCAATTTGCTGAACGACGGCACCGTTTTCGCGGACCTTGGCATCGAAGGCGGCATCAAACCTGAAACCGACCGCGCGATGGTGTGTGGTTCGCTGGCCTTTAACCTCGATATCAAGGAAATCCTTGAAGGGTTCGGCCTGCGCGAGGGTGCAAATTCCGAGCCCAAGGAATTTGTGATCGAAAAAGCCTTTGTCGGCTGATCAGACCGTGCCGGTCACCGCACAGACTGTGACCGGCGCATAAACCTGCCGTGAATCATGTGAATTTCAATCGTTTCAGCGCGGTTGGCGCTTGAAACAGGGCGCGTGGCAGTCTAAATTTCGGGCTCGAAATTCTGCAATCATCAAAGGAATGAACCCATAGCCCGCAGACCTCACAACGCGCCGCCGCAACGAGAAACCGGCCCGCGCGTCAATGAAAAGATCCGTGCCCCCGAAATTCGCCTGATTGGTGCCGATGGTGACAACGTCGGGGTGGTTCATCCCGCTAAAGCCATGCAACTTGCCGCCGATGCCGGCCTCGACCTGGTTGAGATTTCGCCCAACGCGAACCCCCCGGTCTGCAAGATCATGGATTTTGGCAAGTTCAAGTACGAACAGCAGAAACGCGAAAGCGAAGCCCGCAAGAAACAAAAAGTCATCGAAGTGAAAGAGGTCAAATTCCGGCCCAACACCGATACGCATGACTATGACGTCAAGATGAAGAACGTCTTCAAGTTTCTGGAAAAGGGCGACAAGGTCAAAGTCACCCTGCGCTTCCGTGGTCGTGAAATGGCACACCAAAATCTGGGACGTGAGCTGTTGGAACGTGTGGCCGAGGACATCAAGGAACTGGGCAAGGTCGAGAACATGCCCAAGATGGAAGGCCGCCAAATGATCATGATGATCGGGCCGTTGCCGCAGAAATAAATCTGACTCTGTTTAATTTTTCAAAGCCCCCTTTTCAGGGGGCTTTATTGTTCCGCCTGTCGTTCACGCAGCCAAACGATCGAGTCGTTCACATCGAAACCAAGAGAAATGAGATCGACCACCAACAGCAGCACCAAAAACTGCACATAACCCGGTGACAATGCGGAAGCATCCATCAACAGCATTATGACGATTGCCAGCATTGGAACCCAACAGACCAAATGCGGCAGCGCCATCGCCTTTGTCATACCTCTGGCCGCGCGCATGATAGGAATGTTCAGGGCCATTCCAGTCACCGACAGCGCAGCGATCAATGCACCTTGTGGTTGATCGACAAATGCTAGTGGAGCCAAGTTGACGGGAATAAGTATGAAAGCCATCCAAAACTGAACCCAAAGGGGTAATTCCCTAAAGCTCAGCCAAATATCGCGAACCATTCGTCACCTGTGCACTATTAACTAATCAATTACTTTAATTGATACACAGGATTAGTCAGTTCACAAACACGTTAAACGGCTGCAGATAGCGCTTTACTCAACTTTGTGACTAATTCGCCGATTTCCGAGTTTCCGATAATGAAGGGCGGCGCCAATAGGATATGATCGCCATGCCTGCCATCCCGCGTACCGGACATGGGATAACAGATTAGTCCTTCAGAAAACGCGGCTTTTTTTATCTTGGCTGCTGTGCCGTGCGATGGATCAATCGGTGTTTTTGTCGCACGATCTCCAACCAGTTCCAACCCTCGGAACAACCCACGACCCCGGATATCGCCGACATTCGGATGCTGGCCAAACTCCTCCAGCAGCGCATTTTGCAAAACGTCCCCCAGCTCGGTGGCCCGCGTTGGAAGGTTGCGTTGTATCAGTTGCTGAACAACTGCCAAGGACGCAGCCGTTGCTACAGGATGGCCAACATACGTGTGCCCGTGCTGAAAGAAACCGGAACCTTCCTCAATCGCGCCATACAACTTACTGGTGCACAGCATCGCTCCGATAGGCTGATACCCTGCCCCCAAACCTTTTGCGATACACAGGATATCCGGAGAGACTCCGTCGTGGTCACAAGCAAACAAATGCCCGGTTCGCCCCATACCGCACATCACTTCGTCCAGAATCAACAGAACACCATACTGATCGCAAATCTCTCGGATGCGGCGAAAATACCCCTCGACCGCCGGGACCGCGCCCAACGTCGCGCCGACAACCGGCTCGGCCATGAACGCCATCACCGTTTCAGGCCCCAATCGCAAAATCTCTGACTTAAGTTCGTTTGCAACACGCTGACCGTAGTCGTAACTGCTCTCGTCATCCGGCTTCTCAGCGTATTCATAACACGGGGCGATATGTGTCATCTCGATCAGCATCGGCGCGAACTGCGCACGTCGCCACGCATTGCCACCCGCAGACAACGCCCCCAACGTATTTCCATGATAGCTTTGACGACGCGCAATCACATGACGGCGTTCGGGTTGACCAATCTCAAGGAAATACTGTCGCGCCAGCTTGATCGCCGCTTCGGTCGCCTCGGACCCACCGGACACAAAATAGACGCGGTCCAGATTACCCGGCGCATGTTCAATCAACAGGTCTGCCAAGGCTTCGGCTGGTTCGGATGTCATGAAACCGGTATGCGCAAAGGCGATCTTGCCCACTTGATCCTGCACGGCCTCAATAACCGATTGATCCGAATGACCTAAACAAGACACCGCAGCATCCCCGCAATCCAGATAACGCTTTCCTACAGCGTCAATGACGTAACACCCGTCCCCTGCAACAGCGATCGGCAAGTTGGATTTTGTATGGCGTGGAAAGACGTGGCTCATGAAACATTCTCCTTCAATGCTGCGACAAATGCCTTCACCGAGGACCCATTGTCCTTCCAGGGCATGTCATCCCGATCAGTCATGCTGTTTTCAAAACCGACGCGCACATCACCGCCACGTCTGGCGGCTGCCAACAGGCATTCATGCTCTTGCCGGCCAAACGCACAAGCCATCCATCGCGATTGAGCGGTTGGAAACAGGTCCAGTTCCTTCGGATTTGATTGCTGTCCTTCCACATACCGACCAAGAACCAACAACCTGTCTGTCTGACCCGACCTGATCAGCCCCTGTTCCTGCCAGCGACCCAACACTGCGGCATCATCGGCATCGTACAAGATATGTTGCACCTGGGTTCCTTGCTCGGCGCAAACGCCATAAACCTTGTCGACCAGCTCCGGTGATCTGGCAATTTCTCTGACCGCGATCGAAACCCATTTGGGGCAGACCCGCTCTAGACACTCTAACTGAGCGGAAACGTCGTACATGTCAGCAGCTTCGGTCGTAATCTGAACGTCCATTTCAGGGACGACCCTGTGCAACTCGGCAATCGTTTCAATGTATCGGCCAGCATCCAAACTGTGCTGCCCATTTTCATCGCGCACGTGCAGATGAATACCTTGCGCACCAGCATCGAAACAGGCCTGCGCCGCCGCTACAATCTGCTCGGTCGTAACGGGCAGATTATGATGGTCACTTATCCCGCGGCGCGCGCCGTTCGGTGCCACAAGAATATACGGTGCATGCTGTAATTGCTCGGGTGTCATCAAAGCGGCCTTCCACGGTTCAATTTTATCTACCCCCACACACCGTGTTTTCAATTTGCAATTTGCAAAACATATGTTTTTTTCATGCTATGAAAGACACGCTCAACAACCTCACCAACAAGCTACGCCGGGACATCGAACAGATGCCCCCCAGCCTTCAAGCCGCAGCAAAGTACATCATAGATTATCCGGGCGATTTTGGCCTGAACCCTATTCGCCTAACGGCTGCACATATTGGCGTCAGTTCAAACGTTTTGGTTCGCCTCGCCCACCGCATGGGGTTTGATGGCTTCGATGCTTTTCGTGAACCTTTTCGGCAAGCTCTGGTTACGGACCGAGAGGGCGAATTGGGTCAAGATTGGCTGGCAAATCTGCAATCAGGGGACCAGCTAAGCCAATCACAAGCAAAATACGCGCAGAATGCTCAGAACGTCGTAACCCGATCGCTCAGGCTCATCCACCCGGAAAAGATACGCAGGGCCGTTGACTTCATCACCAAATCCAAAAGGTGTTTTGTGACGGCCACGCGTGCCAGCTATGCGCTGTCATACTATTTTTCCTATGTCGGACGAATGGCACATCCCGGCATTCAACTTGCACCCCGGCATGTCGGGTCGGCTGTTGATGATTTGCTGGACGCAGACCACAGTGACTGTCTTATTGCGATTACAGTCCACCCATATTCAGCCGAAACAATTCAATCGATGCGGTTCGCAAGGCAGAAAGGGATGAAAATCATCCTTGTGTCCGACAGCGATGTCATTGCGCCAAAAGTTGAGCCTGACGTGACGTTTCCCGTCAGCGTCCGCTCCCTACATGATTTCTCGAATTTTACCGGCGCGATGGCTGTTTTGGACTGTATCCTGGGGCATCTTTTCGAAGCGGGCGGCAAAGACGCACACCACCGTGCAAGACAATATCAACAAGCGCGCGAAAACACCGGCGCTTATTGGAGGCCTTCGAAAGCACCCAAAATTCGAAAACCATAACCAAGGCCCTTTGTTTCCGGGCCTTGGTTTATTGGTGTGTTACGAGCAGGCATTGATTGCGCGTTTAGTCATGACGCTGACGAGGTGGGCGCGGTAGTCCTTGCTGCCGTGCAGGTCGCCGATCATGTTTGCGGGGTTGATGCTCAGGCCGGTCAGGGCGTCGGGGCGGAACTCGGTGTTGAGCGCTTGTTCAGCCTCGGACCAACGGAACACGCCATCCTCGCTGGCGCCGGTGACAGCCACGCGCACGCCATCTGCGAACCGCGCCAGATAGACGCCGACCAACGCAAAGCGCGACGCAGGTTGCAGGAACTTCTGATAGCTCGCGGCCTGCGGCACGGGAAAGCGGATCTGGGTGATGATCTCGCCCTCGTCCAACGCCGTTGTGAACATGCCCTGAAAAAAGTCATCCGCCGCGATCTGCCGCGCGTTGGTCACAATGGTCGCGCCCGATCCCAGCACGC
Source organism: Ruegeria sp. S263 (assembly GCF_056780525.1). Taxonomy (NCBI): domain Bacteria; kingdom Pseudomonadati; phylum Pseudomonadota; class Alphaproteobacteria; order Rhodobacterales; family Roseobacteraceae; genus Ruegeria; species Ruegeria sp. S263. The sequence goes on from NZ_CM165558.1 coordinate 2,174,939, forward strand.
CCGCCGGATAACAGGCCGCCGGATCATTGTTGGCCACCGAGCCACCAATGGTGCCGCGATTGCGCACCGCCGGATCACCGATTTGCCCGGCCAAAGCCGCCAGCCCAGGATAGGACCCCGCCGCCTCGCGCGCCACCACCGCATGGGGCGTGGCCCCGCCGATCGAGACCGAGCCGTCATCCTCGACGCACACGCCCTGCATCTCGGCAATCCCACCCAGCGATACCAGCGCCGAAGGGGCCGCCAACCGCTGCTTCAGCGTCGGGATCAGCGTCTGCCCCCCGCCCAACGCCTGTGCGTCCTCGGCCCCCAACGCGGCAACCGCATCGGCAATGGTCGAAGGCTTCTCAAACTCGAAACTGTACATTTCGCATTTCCTTTCCGAAGAACACGGATCCGTTCTTCATCTGGCTATAAATATCCCGGGGAGCGCGAGGGGCTGGCCCCTCGCACCCCAACCTCTCAACTGTTCATCGCCGCCCAGACGCGCGACGGGCTCACCGGCATGTCGATGTGATCGACAGCCTTGCCACCCGAATGCATCGCATCCAGAACCGCATTGACCACAGCGGGGGGCGAGCCGATGGCCCCGGCCTCACCACAGCCCTTCACACCCAGCGGGTTATGCGTACACGGCGTCTGGCTGGAATGATCCACGCCATAGAAAGGCACGTCATCGGCCCGCGGCATGGCGTAGTCCATATAGGACGCACTCAGCAGTTGACCGTTCTCGTCATAGGCGCAGTTCTCCAGCAGCGCCTGACCGATGCCCTGACCGATACCGCCATGCACCTGGCCATCCACGATCATCGGGTTGACGATGTTGCCAAAGTCATCGGCCGCGGTGAACGCCTCGATGGTGACCTTGCCGGTCTCAGGGTCCAGCTCGACCTCGCAGGCATAGGCGCCCGAGGGGAAGGTAAAGTTGGCCGGGTCGTAAAACGCGGTCTCCTCCAGCCCCGGCTCGACTTCCAGCGGGTAGTTATGCGGCACATAAGCCGTCAGGGTCACATCGCCCCAGGCCACCGACTTGTCGGTGCCCGCGACGCTGAACTGACCGTCCTTCAGCTCGATATCCGCCTCGGAGGCCTCGAGCAGGTGGGCTGCGATCTTCTTGGCCTTGTCGATCACCTTCTCGGTGGCCTTGACCATGGCCGAGCCACAGACCGCGAGGCTGCGCGAGCCATAGGTGCCCATGCCGAACGGGATCTTGGACGTATCGCCATGCACGATCTCGACCATCGACTCGTCGATGCCGATCATGTCGGCCACAATCTGCGGGAAGGCGGTCTCATGCCCTTGCCCATGGCTGTGCGCGCCCACCATGACACTGATCGAGCCGGTGGCATTCACCCGCACGGTGGCGGCATCATACAGACCCGCACGCGCGCCCAGCATCCCCACGATGTTCGAGGGCGCAATGCCGCACGCCTCAATATAGCAGTTGATGCCCAGGCCCCGCAGCTTGCCCCTGGCTTCGCTTTCCGCACGCCGCGCGGCAAAGCCCGCCAGATCGGCGGCAGCCTCAAGCTTGTCCATGGTCCCGTTATAGTCCCCGGTGTCATAGGTCAGCGCGACCGGCGTGTCATAGGGGAACTGGGTGATGAAGTTCTGACGCCGCAGGGCAATCGGGTCGACCCCCAGCTCGCGCGCGGCCTTGTCGATCACGCGCTCCAGTTGGTACGTCGCCTCGGGCCGGCCCGCGCCGCGATAGGCATCCACCGGAACCGTGTTGGTGAAGGTCGCCTTGACGTTCACCTGAATGACCGGCGTGGTGTAATTGCCCGCCGCCAGCGTGCCATGCAGCCATGTGGGTACCGAGCTGGCAAAGGTCGACAGATAAGCCCCCATATTGGCCAGCGTATTGGTGCGCAGCCCGACAAAGTTGTTCTCCGCATCCAGCGCCAGTTCGATCGTGGTCACGTGATCGCGGCCATGGGCATCGGACATGAACGCCTCGGACCGGCTGGCCGACCATTTGACGGGCCGGTTGCAGGCCTTGGCGGCAAAGGTCACAAATGCCTCTTCCGCATAGTGGAAGATCTTGGTGCCAAAGCCACCGCCCACATCCGGGGCCACCACGCGCACCTTATGCTCGGGCAGGCCCAACACAAAGGCACACATCAGCAGCCGGATCACATGCGGGTTCTGCGAGGTGGTATAGAGCGTATAATCCTCGGTCCCGCGGCTGTATTCCGCCACCGCCACGCGCGGCTCCATCGGGTTGGCAACCAGACGGTTGTTCACCAGATCCAGCGTGGTCACATGGGCCGCATTGGCGAACACCTCGTTGACCTTGGCATCGTCGGTCTCGCCCAACTGCCAGTCATAGCAGACATTGTTCTTCAGATCGTCATGGACCAGCGTCGCGCCATCCTGCACCGCCGCCTTCATGTCGATCACGGCAGGCAGTTCCTCGAGGTCGACGTCAATCGCCTCGGCCGCATCGCGGGCCTGGGCCAGGCTGTCGGCCACCACGGCGGCGATGGGATCGCCCACATGGCGCACCTTGCCCTGTGCCAGAATGGGATGCGCCGGTTCCTGCATGGGTGCGCCGTGCTTGTCGGTCACTTCCCAGCCGCAGGGGATGCCGCCCACCCCTTCGAAATCCTTGCCGGTAAACACCTTGACCACACCCGGCATGGCCTCGGCCGCCGAGGTGTCGATGCTGTTGATCTTACCATGCGCGATATCCGAGCGCAGAAAATACACATAGGCCTGTCCGGCCACGTTGATGTCGTCGGTGTAATTGCCTGCTCCGGTCAGAAAGCGCACGTCCTCGCGCCGCTTGGAACTGGCTCCGATGCCACTGTCTTTGGGCATTGCTTGTTCTCCTCCCTCGGGCCGCTTATTCGGCGGCGATGTTGCTCACGTCCTGACCAGATGCGGCCATGATCGCCTTGACGATGTTATGATAGCCCGTGCACCGGCACAGGTTGCCCTCCAAGTAATGCCGGATCTCTCCTTCCGTCGGGCGCGGGTTCTCTTTCAGCAAAGCCGCCGCGCTCATCACCATCCCCGGCGTGCAAAAGCCGCACTGAAGACCGTGATGATCCTGAAACGCCTGCTGAATCACGTTCAACGACCCATCCGCATTGGCCTGACCCTCAATCGTGCCAACATCGGCTCCATCCGCCTCCAAAGCCAACATGTTGCACGACTTCACAGCCTGACCATCCACATGCACAACACACGCACCACATTGCGCCGTGTCACACCCAACATGCGTACCAGTCAAAGACAAATGCTCGCGCAAAAAACCAGACAACAACGTCCGACCCTCAACCTCACCGCTCACAGCTACGCCATTCACAGTCATCGAGACCTGTGTCATGAATTCCTCCCATTTCGTGTTTTCCCTTAACGAGAGTTAAACACGAGGATTTTCATTTGAGAACAAAAAACTGCGATTTTTCTGCGGTCTGGCGAATTGCCGGAACTCAATTACGCTTTCGCGATGACCGTGGCTGTGGCCGTGTCGGAATTTCCTTGAGCAAGCCACCAACGCCCATCCCGGCAATATCGACACCCGTAGTTTCGACCCCGCACGCCACGCGGGACAACACCCAGTCAGCCCCGTTCAATGCCGGAGAGCGCGCACATCCCGGTAGACCGATCACCGGCCGGGATTCCAATGACCCCAAAAACAGCAGGTTTCCGGGGTCTACAGGCATGCCAAACCGATCCACCTGCCCTCCGGCGGCGCGAACCGCTTGGGGTGCCACATCATAAGCGTCGGATGTTGCAGAACCGGTTAAGATCATCACCAGATCACCGGACATTGCTGCAATCGCCTCAGCCAAAGGCTCGGGGCTATGCGGGACAATGCGCACATCTGTAAGCTGCATTCCCAAGGTTTCGACCCGGTTGCGGATTGCCGCAATTCCCTTTTCGTTGGACGGTCCGCCGGGGATATCTGTCACCACAAGCCCCGCTGTTTTCAGCGTTGGTTGGACCAATCGAATGGAAGCTTTCGCAAGACGAGAGGCATGCAGCACATCAGCCCCCGGCACGGCATAGGAAATGATCTTGATTGTCGCGACCATCCCCCCTTCGCTCATCTGCTGATACTGCGGCACGGTCGCCACGGTAATCATCGGATTGACCCGATTGAATTCCTCAAGCGCGTCGACATCCAAAACGACGACACCCGGCCCATCCGCAAGCAGGTTCACACGGCCGGTGAAGGGCGACGTCACGCGCAGCCCGACAGCGCCCGGGTCTGGCGCAAGCGAGTCCGCCAACATCTGCGCGGCATCATCTTCATGGCAGTCACCCGGTTCCAGTCGCGCAACTGTAACCGAGGTGTGGCCCGCAGCCGTCAACTGATCAAGATGTTCAGGCGCAAGAACAATCCCCTTGCGCAGTTTGCTTTCACCAACCTTGACCGAGTGGGCAAGTATCGCGCCGTTTGCATCAGCCACGGGAATGGGTCCGAATTTCACGCTTTGCCTCTTAGTACAGCGGTCATCTGAGCCAGAATTGCCACCGCAATCTCCGACGGGTCGGCGGCCCCGATATCCAAACCAATCGGGCCGTGGATTCGGGCGATCTGGGCTTTGGTGAAGCCTGCCTCAGTCAGTCGTGCAACGCGTTTCGCATGCGTTCGGGTGGACCCCAAGGCACCGATATAGAACACCCCGGCCCGAAGCGCAGATTCAAGCGCCGGATCATCCAGCTTGGGGTCATGGGTCAGCAAAACGACGGCAGTGCGCACATCCAACCCGAGCTTGGCAACGGCTTCGTCAGGCCAATCGGTCAGTATGGTTTCCCCGGGAAAACGCGAGTCCGAGGCAAATGCATCCCTCGGGTCGATGATCGCGGGGTCGTACCCGGCAATCCGCGCCATTGGCACCAACGCCTGCGCAATATGAACAGCACCCACGATAATCAGACGTAGCGGAGGGTTATGGACCGCCACAAATGTCTTTCCGTCTTCCTCAAAACCCGATCGGTCCATGCGCACACGCTGCGGATAGGCATCTCGTTTCAGGGCTCTGTGGCCCGTTTCGACATTAACTTCGTACACGACAGGCTCGCGCCCGGCCCGCGCATCGACCAGTTCACGCAACATGGCTTCGGGCAGCACGCTTCCGATGGGCTCGACCAGAACCCGGATCGTACCGCCGCAGGCAAGCCCAACGGCAAAGGCGTCTTCGTCGCTGACACCGAATTCCAGCAATCGCGCCTCTTTCTCGTCGATCGCTTCCAGCGCCTCGACAATGACTGCGCCTTCGACGCAACCGCCTGACACTGACCCTTCGATCCGGCCATCTCCGGCGATGACCAATTGCGCTCCGACGCGGCGCGGCGCGCTGCCCCAGGTTTCAACGACAGTGGCAAGAGCGGCAGATTTACCCTCATCATACCAACGCAAAGCCGTTTCCGGGCTGTTGTCGAATCTGTCCATGGCACCCTCCCGGCGTATTCTGATCCAACATAGGGAGGTTTGCCGTAATGAAAAGTGAGCCTAAAGGCCAATATGTTCGTGACCGTTTCTAACCCATTGGTTCATCGCGCCCGTTCGGCGCAAAAAGGCTCAGTTCGAGGCGGATTTTTCAAACCGTTGATTGTCGTGTTCTTTGGTCGTAGCTTGAGCCCACCGCTGGCAGCATCCAGCGTATAACAGATCTCATTTTTACAACGGAGACAGAGAGTTGAAACGCATTGTTACACTGGGAATAGCCATTGGTCTGTTCACATCGACGATCGCATCTGCAGACACATTCCTGCGCTATGGCGAGGTTGAGGGCTGGAAAGTATTCATCGACCAAGACAAGAAATCCTGCCTGATCGAAGCGGTGGATGACTCGGAAAATGTGGTTCAGATGGGCCTAACCGAAGATCGCGGTGTTGGATATGTCGGCGTTTTCACCAAAGCCAAGACCGATATCAAACGCGGCGACACCGAGGCCGTGGCCGTTCTGTTGGGTGATAACCTTTATATCGGCGAAGCGACCGGCATGAAGGGCAACATTACCAAAGGGTACTCGGGCGGCTATGTCTTGTCGGACGACCCGCAATTTGCCGAAGACATCGCCAAGCAAAAGGTCATGGTCGTGTTCCCCGAAAAGGAATTCGCCTTTACCGTTGATCTGACGGGCACCTACAAGGCCATGGAAATGGCCCGCAAATGCAACGAAGAACAACTAAGTTAGACTTCACCCGGAAAGCGCGGACATGAGCCGCGCTTTCTCACCCACATCGTCGGGTTTAGAAATTACGTCTGCTAGGTCTTCTAGCGTGGCAATGGAATGTCCCGCGCGAAAGCTGTCCACATGAGGCAGCATTGCTGCAACACCTTGCGCCTTGGGCGCAAACCCGTCCCAGCGCAGCAACGGGTTCAGCCAGATCAGGCGGCGCGATGACAAGTGCAAACGTTCAGTTTCCTTGGCCAGAGCCTCGGGTTCTCCGCGGTCCAGCCCGTCGGAAATCAACAACACGACCGCACCCTGCCCCATAACACGCCGAGACCAGTCTCGATTGAAGGTGTGCAGGCAATCACCAATGCGGGTTCCCCCTTCCCAATCCTGCGCTTCGGACCCTGCCGCCGCAAGGGCTGCATCCACATCGCGTTGCTGCAAATGCCGAGTGATGTTGGTCAGTCGGGTGCCGAAGGTAAACGCGTGAACCTTGGCCCAGCCCGCCCCCTTTGCGTTTGAAACCGTATGAAGGAAATGCAGGATGATCCTGCTGTATTGGCTCATTGACCCCGAAATATCGCAAAGCACGACAAGATTGGGCCAGCGCGGTTTCGGCTTGAGATGCTGGATGTCCCGCAGTTCTCCACCCTGGCGCATGGCCGCGCGCAGGGTTCGGGCGCGGTCAATGCGGTTGCCTAAATGGCTGGCCTGTCCACGCCGCGACTCGATGGGTTTTACCGGCAGGGTCATCCGCGCCAACATGCGCTTAGCCAATGCGATTTCGGCCGTGCTCATCTGTTCAAAGTCAAGGCTGCGCAGCCGTTCCTCGGACGACGCCGTTTGTGATGCGTCAATTTCAAGTTCGGTCTCTTCCTCGGATTCAGACGTTTCAGGAAGGTCACGCTCGACACCGTCCAATAGAGCCTCGGCCGCGCGTTTTTCGCCCGCATCGGCCTTGCGATCCTCTTGAACGCCCCGCACGGCAGGCAGCATCATGGCCATCATGTGCTCCATATAGCGCGGATCACGCCAGTACATGCGAAAGACTTGCGCGAAAACAGTTCGATGTTCAGGTCGGTTCACGAAACAGGCATGGAGGGTCCAATAGAAATCCTGTTTCTCGGAGAATCCTGCCGCCTGCACCGCACGAATGGCGTCCACGACACGGCCTGTGCCAATAGGCAGTCCGGCTTTGCGCAGAGCCCGGGCAAAATGCGTGATGTTCTGCGCCAGCTTTGGATTTTCAGGGATATCCAGCGGGAGTTGCTCGACCATCAAAAATCAAGGGGGCTCTGCCCCCATACCCCCGAAGTATTTTTGAACAGAAGAAACATCAGGCCGGTTCAAGAGTGGCTTTGGCTTCGTCCAAAATGCGTTTCGCCTCGGACCCCTGAAGTTTCTGAATGTCGTCCTGGTATTTCAGGATCGCGCCCAGCGTGTCGCCGATGACTTCAGGGCTGAGGTTGATCACATCAAGGGCCAGCAGACACTTGGCCCAGTCAATCGTTTCAGCCACACCCGGTTTCTTGAAAAGATCTTCGGTGCGCAAGTGCTGAACAAAAGCCACCACCTCGCGGCTGAGGGCTTCGGCCGCTTCGGGGGCACGGGCGTGGAGGATTTCGATCTCACGCTCGAAGTCCGGGTAGTCGACCCAGTGGTAGAGGCAGCGGCGTTTAAGGGCATCATGCACTTCGCGCGTGCGGTTTGAGGTGACGATGACAATAGGTGGCTCGGGCGCTTGCACAGTGCCCAGCTCGGGGATCGTCACCTGAAAATCGCTGAGGGCTTCGAGCAGGAAGGCCTCGAATGGTTCATCCGTGCGGTCGAGTTCATCAATCAGCAAGACCGGCGCACCGTGTTCGTCCGGGCGCATGGCCTGCAGCAAAGGGCGTTCGATAAGGTAGTCGTCCGAGAAAAGCTCAGTCTGAAGTGCGCCCCGGTCCGCGCCACCAGATGCCTCGGCGGTACGGATCGCTACCATCTGCGCCGGGAAGTTCCATTCATAGACGGCAGAGGACGCATCCAGCCCCTCATAACATTGCAGTCGGATCAATCGGCGGTTTAGCCCGGCGGCCAGCGCCTTGGCGATCTCGGTCTTTCCGACCCCGGCCTCGCCTTCCAGAAACAGCGGGCGGCCCAGTTTCAGCGACAGGAAGACGACCGTGGCCAAGGCCCGGCCACAGACATAGCCCTGTTCGCCCAGCATGGTCTGAACGGCGTCGATAGAATTTGGCTGCGTCATGGTTTTCTCCCCTTCGGCACAACAGGTCATGACCGAACGCGCGCGTCAAGACCATCGGCTTTCAGGTGACTTACGACGTTCCGACAAGTTGACAAGAGATAGGTGCAAAATCGGGGCCTTTCGCGGCTGCGCGCACTGTGCTAGCCGGGGGCCATGACCGATACCCTGACGATCCGCCGCCCCGACGACTGGCATCTGCATCTGCGCGATGGCGCGATGCTGGAAGCCGTCCTGCCCGAAACCGCGCGCCATTTTGCCCGTGCGATCATCATGCCGAACCTCGTGCCGCCCGTGGTGCGCGGTGATCAGGCCGCCGCCTATCGCGACCGCATTCTGGCCGCCCTGCCCGACGGGATGACGTTCGAGCCGCTGATGACCCTATATCTGACCGAGAACACAGACGCCGAGGACGTCGCTGCAGCCCATGCCAGCGGGCTGATCAAGGCGTGCAAGCTGTATCCGGCGGGGGCCACGACCAATTCGGCCTCGGGCGTGCGGAATTTCGACAAGATGCGTCCGGTGCTTGAAAAGATGGCCGAGATTGGCCTGCCCATGTGTGTGCATGGCGAAGTCACGGATGCAGAGATCGACATCTTTGACCGCGAGGCCGTGTTCATCGACCGTGTTCTGGACCCGATCCGCAAGTCGACGCCCGGCCTGCGTGTGGTGATGGAGCATATTACCACCGCGAACGGTGTAGACTACGTCAAGGCCAATGGCAGTGATCTGGGCGCGACGATCACAGCTCATCATCTGATCATCAACCGCAACCACATTCTGGTCGGTGGCATCAAGCCGCATTACTATTGCCTGCCCGTCGCCAAGCGCGAGGAACACCGGCTGGCGCTTTTGGCTGCTGCGACCTCGGGCGATGCAAGGTTCTTTTTGGGTACCGACAGCGCGCCGCATACGGATGCGAACAAGGAAATGGCTTGTGGCTGCGCCGGGTGTTTCACCGCGACAAACACCATGTCGCTGGTGGCCGAGATGTTCGACCGTGAAGGCGCTTTGGACAAGCTGGAAGGGTTTACGTCGCTCAATGGCCCCGGATTTTACGGCCTGCCGGTTAATGAGGGCACAATTACGCTGACCAAGGGCGAACCGGTCGTCTATCCCGACAAGATCGAGTCCGGTGACGGGCCTGTCACAGTGTTCGATCCGGGATTTCCGCTGCACTGGCGCGTGGTCTAACCCGCCAGAAGCTCTGCCAGATCACGGGCGCGGCCTCCGGTGCGTAGCATCGACCAGATCGCGTCCGCTTCATCCCCTCCGATCAGCTTGGTGGCCTTGCCGCGCACCCGATCCTCGCGCTCGGACAGAGGCAACTGGGTCAACAGATCATGGCTCGCCTCTTTGCGGATACCGTCACGGCGCAGCAGGGTCAGGTGGGCTTGAGTCTCAGATAAAGTCTCATCTGCCTCGACCGTCACACGGTCGCGCAGCGAAAGTAGACGCGGATCGGCGCATGTTTTTTCGCAATAGCTGGCTGGCAACGCCGTGTCATAACCCAGCGCCTGCATCGCAATCACTGTCCGATAGGAAAACTTGGCCCCCAACCCCGTTGTGGGCGACATCTGATTGCACACGCTCATCCAGCGTGGATGGGTCCTGATCTTGATTTCGGCCACTTCTGGTTCTGCTATGTCCAGTTCCAAGGCGGCCTCAAGCGCCGCGTGCAGGCCATGACAACAGGCATGAAATTTGTGGCTGACCGACTCGAACAACCAATCATCCCCTAGCCCGTTCAATGCTGCTTCTGCCTCGGATTGACCTTGATGCGTTGCACCGAAACCAAAAGGACCTTCCAACGCATCGGAACTAGGCTCGAACCCCTTGGCGACCAACAGCGCGGCTTCGACGCCCGCTGATGCTGCAAGCCCCGCATTATAGGGTTTGCCCATCGTTCCAAACTGAGCTTTCAAACCTGCCGCCCGGGTGGCGGTCAGACCCAGAGCCTTGCGCATCTGATCCACATCGAAGCCAAGCACCCGGCCCGCTGCAGCCGCCGCTCCAAACGCTCCGGACGTCGCGGTTTGGTGGAACCCGGCCTGATAATGGTCCCGCCCTAGCCACAGCCCCATCCGGATGGACAGCTCCATCCCGACCAAAGCGGCCTCGAGAAAATCTACAAGTATCCGATCATCCCATTCACATAGCGCCAACGCTGCTGGCAGCACCGCGACCGACGGGTGCCCGATATGAGCGAAATGCGTATCGTCGTAATCCAGAGCATGAGAAACTGTCCCATTAACCAACGCGGCCCCTCGCAAAGGTGCGCGGCCGCCACCAAATAGATGCGCCTGCCCTGTGCCGCCTTCGCCCAAAACAAGATCGCGCACCGTCATAGAAACGGGTTCGTTGGCGCCCGCACGACCAACGGCCATCCAGTCGAGTACCGAAAGGGACCTCACAATACGGGTCTGGGACGAAGTCGAAATTGGGCCGGATGCAAACTCGGCCAGAGCTGAAGTGAAATCGGTCATGAGGCGCAGTCTAGCGTGCGCCCATTCCTGGTAAAGGCTTAGCCGTATAAATCGGAAGCCCGGCTCTCGAACGCCTGAACAATCCGGTGCATGGCCTCGTTAAAGACGACTCCGATGATGCCCTGTAAGATTGCGTTCTTGAACTCAAAATCCACGTGGAATGAGATGTTGCATCCCCCCTCGGGCGCATCCGCGAACTGCCAATCGGATTTCATGTATTTGAATGGCCCGTCCAGATACTCGGTGTCGATCCGCCGAGCCTCGGCGTGCAATGTCACACGGCTGCCGAACCGTTCGCGGAACACTTTGAACGAGATCACAAGATCGGCCTCAAGCACCTGCGCCTCGCCCGCCGCATAGGTGCGTCTGATCCGGGCTGCCGCGCACCACGGTAGAAACTGCGGATACTTGGCCACATCTGCGACAAGGTCATACATCTGCTGGGCTGTATAAGGCAGGTGACGTGTCTCGGAATGGGTTGGCATGGCGGTCCGCTATTTGCAGGTGACAATGGCGCGTCATGTCGTATGTTGCGCGCCAAAGATCAAGGGGGCAGTGATGACAGACCGCGCATATGTGATAGATGAGATGATCTCGGCCAAGGCGATCGCCGCCCGGATCGAAGAGCTTTGCCGCGAGATAACGCAGGAATTCGGGAATACCGACAAGCTGATCGTGGTCGGCCTGCTGCGTGGCAGTTTTGTCTTCATCGCCGATCTTGTGCGCGAACTCGACCTGCCGATCGAGGTGGACTTCCTCGAGGCGTCATCCTACGGAAACTCAATGGAAAGCAGTCGTGAAGTTCGTATTCTCAAAGACTTGCGTGGGGCAATTGAAGGGCGTGACGTGCTGGTGGTCGAAGACATCGTCGACACAGGCCATACGTTGAATCATGTAACCAAGCTGTTGAACAGTCGGAAGCCCAGCCGCCTCAAGTCTATTGCCCTGCTCGACAAACCCAGTCGGCGTGAGGTTGACTTTCGCTCGGACTGGATCGGGTTTGAAATACCGGACGAATTTGTCGTCGGCTATGGCATCGACTACGCCCAACGCAATCGCAACCTGCCCTTCATCGGCAAGGTGCGTTTTGTGGACGGCTAAGATGACAAAACACGTGTCTGCGTAGCCAACTAAATTCAAACTTTCGAATACAAATAGACAAGGACCGCGAAATACCCTTACTCTTTCCATGAAAGTGGGAGGAATTTGATGAAGCGACTTGTTGCGACCGTTGGTGTAGTTATGGCGATTGTAGCGTTTGCCGGTGCATCGTCCGCGAAGGACAATAAGGGCAAAGGGCACGGAGCTAAAAAAAATAAAGCTGAGAAAGTTATAAACTCAAACGGCAAGGCTGTTCCGCCCGGACAAATCAAGCGGTATACGCGCGGCCAGAAATTGCCGAATGATCTGAACTTTGACTACATTGACGACCTCGATAACTGGAAGCTGAAGCCGCTGGGTCCCGGTCAACGCTACATTCGGGTCGACGACGAAATTCTTTCCATCTCGGACGACACGAAAACTGTAATAGAAGCCGTTGGAATTGTTAGCGATTTGGCCAACTAGGCGGGCCGATACTAGAACACCCCTTCCAGCACTGCGTCTATGGCGCTTAGGAACACGCCGGTTCCTACAGGTATCAAGTCATCCGGAAAATCATAATCCGGGTTGTGCAATTGCGGGTGCGTCCGACCTGCACCCAACCAGAACATGGCCGTCTTTGCACCTTTGGAAAACTGGCCGAAGTCCTCGGAGAATTTCTGTGGGCTTTGGACAAGCTTGCAAGGCACGCCGTACGTCTTGCATGCAGTCTGCAGATATTCGACCGCCTCAGGATGGTTGACGCAGGCTTCAAACACATCGTCGTAAGTGATCTGGCACGCCAACCCATCAGACGCCGCAGCGTCCTGCACCAACGCTTCGGCGTCCGCAATCATCTGATGCATTCTGGCATCCGTCACAGTGCGCAAGGTCACCCATAGCTCTGCTTGTCCAGGTGCAACGCCGAATGTCCGCTCGCCCAAATTCGCATGAGTGACCGTCACCAGCGCAAAATCCTCGTCCAGATCGTCACCGCGGCTTAGGTTGGCCAATTTCGGGACTAGCTCAGACAACGCAAATGCCGGAGACACCCCATCTTGCGGTGCCGCGGCATGTGAGGTTTTCCCGACCAGTGTCACCTTCATTCCGCGAGAGGCACAATTTGCGGGCCCTTCGCACAGTTCGACCGAACCAAGGTCCAATCCCGGCAAGTTGTGAAGAGAAAACACATAATCTGGGGCGATGTTCGAAAAACCAGTTGAATTTCGGAACGCCGCAGCGCCTTTGCCGGTTTCTTCGGCGGGCTGAAAAATCAGCACGACGCGCCCTTTGGAGGGTCTACACCGCTTTAGCGCCTCAGCGACACCCAGCACCATGACCATATGGCCGTCATGCCCACACAAATGGCCATTACCAGCGTTCTGCGACGCGTATTCCGCATTGCTGATCTCTTGAATTGGCAAGCCGTCCAACTCGCAGCGGATGGCGACCGTCGGGCCGGGCCTGTTGCCCTCAAAGACTGCAGCGACTCCATAGCCGCCCAACCCTTGCAAGATACGGTCCGCACCAAGATCGGACAACAAACCGACCACGCGCGCCGAAGTCTCTCGCTCCTGCCCGGATAGTTCGGGGTAGCTGTGAAGATCGCGGCGTAAGACCGTGAGCCGTTCAAGGGCGTCCGGGGTCACCCTTGCTCCAGCATTTTTTGACGCGCATCCCGCAGGCGCGCAAAGTCATCGCCAGCGTGGTAGGACGAGCGGGTCAGCGGCGTTGCCGACACCATCAGGAACCCTTTGCCATAAGCCGCTTTCTCATACGATGAGAACTCTTCCGGTGTTACGAACCTGTCGACGCCGTGGTGCTTCGGCGTGGGTTGCAAGTATTGGCCGATCGTCAAAAAGTCGATGTCCGCCGCGCGCATGTCGTCCATGACCTGCCGCACCTCTTGTTCCTTTTCACCCAGACCAACCATGATGCCGGACTTGGTAAAGATAGACGGGTCAAGCTCTTTCACACGCTGCAAAAGGCGCAAAGAATGGAAATACCGCGCGCCGGGCCGAACCTCGGGATAAAGCCCCGGTACGGTTTCAAGGTTATGGTTAAACACGTCCGGCTTGGCTTCGACCACGACTTCCAAAACCTCGGGCTCACATTTCAGAAAGTCAGGCGTCAGAATTTCGATGGTCGTTTTGGGGGACCGATGACGAATGGCGCGAATAGTTTGCGCAAAATGATCCGCCCCGCCATCCGCAAGATCATCACGATCGACCGAGGTGATGACGACATGGTTCAGACCCAGTTTTTCGACCGCATGGGCAACGCGTCCGGGTTCGAAAACATCCAGATCGTCAGGCCGTCCCGTCGCGATATTGCAGAAGGTGCAGCCGCGCGTGCAAATTTCGCCCATGATCATCATGGTGGCGTGGCCCTGGCTCCAGCATTCGCCGACGTTCGGGCAACCGGCTTCTTCGCAGACGGTGACAAGGTTGTTGTCCCGCATAATCTTGCGGGTATCGGCATAGCCCTTGCCGCCCGGTGCTTTGACGCGAATCCAACTGGGCTTTTTGGGCTGCGCGTTGTCCGGGCGATGCGCCTTTTCAGGGTGACGTTGTTCGGGGATCTTCAGATCACGCACGGCTGGCTTTCCTGACTTTGGGTCAATTTGCTTTGCTCTAACATAGTACGTCAAACTGTACCATGCCACCGACACATACCTGACATGCAACATAGTATCTGCTTTTCGGAAACGTAGAACATATGAACAATCCTGGGCAAATTATGGACGTTCTCTCAATAACCTCGGGGAATTCGCGGTTGCAGCAATTCTGACGTTGAAGCCAATTTAGAACTATTTTAAATACGTGCCAAATCATCATGAATCACAGGAGCTTGTTGATGAAAACCGGCACAAAATTACCTGCTGTCACCTTCCACACCCGCGTTCGCGATGAGGCCGTCGAAGGGCCAAATCCATATCGCTGGGAAGACAAAACCACAGCGGACTTTTTCTCGGGCAAGCGGGTCATCCTGTTTTCCCTGCCGGGCGCGTTTACGCCAACATGCTCGACCTATCAGCTTCCGGGGTTCGAAAACGGTTTTGCCGACTTTGCGGAAAAGGGAATCGACGCCATTTACTGCATGTCTGTGAATGACAGCTTTGTCATGAACAAATGGGCGCAGGATCAAGGCCTGAAGAACGTAAAGGTCATTCCTGATGGTTCCGGGGAATTCACCCGGAAAATGGGCATGTTGGTCGACAAGGACAACCTTGGTTTCGGAATGCGGTCTTGGCGTTACGCTGCCATTGTCAATGACGGCGTGGTCGAGGCTTGGTTTGAAGAACCAGGCTTGATGGACAACTGCCCCGAAGATCCTTACGGCGTGTCATCGCCCGATAACCTGATGAAGCATCTGGATGAGGCGAAAGAACCCGCCCTCGCTTAATCGCATAAGCTCAAAGATTAAGACCCGTCCCGGCGGGTCTTACTATTTTCGCGTCCCAGCAACGATGTCTTCGCCAACCTGACGTATGACATCCGCGAGACTGTCGAACCAATCTTCTGCGCTGGTGGACATACGACGCACCAGACCGATTGTTCGGAATGGTTGGGGCGCACCGAAACGCTGCAGCTTTAGGCCGGGAACGGCCTCAGTCTCGGCGCGGGCGGCAAGTTCGGGCATCAGCGTCAGGCCAAACCCCTCGGCGACCAGCCGGGACAAGGTGGCCAGCGAAGACGCACCCATGTTGATCAACCCACTGCTTCGATCCTGTCCACACACCTCCAACGCCTGATCCGTTAGGCAATGACCGTCATCCAGCAGCATGAGTTGTGTCGCCTGCAGATCCAATGGATGCAGCGCCTCAGGGTGTTGCGGCATAGACTGTAGCCGCCCGGCGCTGCCCGCCAACAGAAAGCGGTCTTCGAATAACGGAAGCTCAAACAACTCGGAGCCTCCAGCCGGCAGTGCCAACAATCCGGCATCAACCTCACCCGCGCGAAGCATCGAGAGCAGTCTTTCTGTCCTTGCCTCTCGTATCTGAACCTTCAGAGAAACATCCGCCGCGCGAAGCCCGGCAAGAACCCCAGGCAGCAGGTACGGAGCAATTGTTGGAATTATCCCAATCGAAAGCGATCTATGGCCACCCGACTGATCCTTTGCAAATTGATCCAGCCGATCCGCAGCCCCCAGAACCTGCCGTGCATAGTCCAGCACATCCCGTCCCAACGGGGTCAGCAGAATATCGCGGGCTTGCCGTTCAAACAGCGTTCCGCCAAGTGTCTCTTCCAACGCCTTGATCTGAACGGACAAAGCGGGTTGCGAAACATGGCAGACCTGCGCAGCCCTGCCAAAATTCCGCTGTTCCGCCACGGCGTTAAAATACTGCAATTGCCTAAGGGTAAAATTCATAACCTTTGATTATCATATCGCGCCAGACCCGCAAGGCAGAACTATCGCTGGTCCGATCACCCTATAAGTCGGTTTTGTTCAGCCTTTTCCTCATAGTGTCGTTTGAGCCTTTGAAGTGCGATCCGCAGTACGATTTTTCCGGACCGGGCAGACCACCCCATCCGCTTTTCTGCCAATTCCAACCCTTCAAGATAACAACAACAACGCAATGCAACGTCACTTAATCCGGGGCCAAGATCGGAAAGGGCACTCTCAACCCGATTACGGGCATCCGATGACCCGCAACCATCACCGCTATGGTTCCCAAAGCTGCCGCGCCCTCCGGCGGTCAGGAAGTGATCCCAGTTCTGCGCGACCCTTGGCCCGACTTGCGCCAACTCAAAATCCTCCCGCAGGCGTTCTCCGGCGCTGACCAGCGTTTCGTCCAGAAACGGCTTTCCGTCCCGATCACGTCGGCGCGCCAGCCCGATCAATGGGCTTTCCGCGACACTGTAGCGAATTCTGCGGGGTCGATCCCCCGCCCCCCCCAGCCTGAGCCTGTGCAGTCATTGGCTGGAACGGAGTTTGCGCCTCGGACATCCCGAGTTCATTGCGTGTCCGCGCCCGGTTTTCCACCTCGGCCATCAACTGACTCAGCGCGGTTCGTCCGGCAGAAGAGATACGGTACCGTGAGATACGGCCCGGATTATCACAGGCAATCCAGTCCTTTAGGGCAAGCGCCTGAGCAACCCTGCAATCGACGACAGCCGTTCGTGTGCTTCCCTGATCGCCCGTGCCACGAACGACCACGGCTTTGTCCATATCTTTGGCGAAGGCTAAGACTGACCCGGTCTCGCAAAGCCGTCGCAGAACTCTTAGTGCCTCACGCTCAAATTCTTCTTCAGCTGCGGCGATGTCATCGCCCCGAAGGCCAGACAATGGTTCATCTTTGGCCGCGTTTTCCGAAAAATGCTCGGCAGCCAAAGATTGCAGCGCGGCATCCACCAATGGATCGTCCCGACGCGACTCGATACGTCGTATCTGCCTGAGTATGGTTGACGCATGGCACCCTGCTGACCGCGCAATGTCGCGGATCGACTGTCCGGTTTCGGTATGCGCAAGATACCGCTGCGCCCCTTCGGGAACCCAAGCCGGAATGGTGAAAGCCATGTTATTTTCCATAGTTAGTTGCCCTCGTAGACAATGCAATTCTGTTCTCTATCGCCCCCGGTGAATTTGTTAACCAATTCTAACTAGAGTCGCTTTCGTTACTCGTTCGTTAACCAGCGAGGACAAGAACCAGATTTGTTTTAAAAACATAAACACTCATGAAGTCAGAGTTCGGCCAGACCGTGGCTGAGGCAACACACGCTTAGGTTGTGTGACACGCAGGGCAACTGCCACACTGCAATGGAACTTTGAAATGCAAGACCTGATGACAATGATCTCGACCCTACGCCGCCCGCGCCTGTTGGCCCGCGCTGCAAAGCACGGCGCGCAAGACTATGATCGGGATCGTCATCTACAGCGAATTTTGGGATATGGCTCATTGCCCGGAAACGGGGCGGCCCTCGTTCGCTTGATAGAGATGGAGAAAGAAGCCAACGCGCAAAGAATGGCCGAAGACGCTGCCTATTCTCTGGTTCGGCATCTGGATATTTTGATCGCGCTACTGGGAGAGGCGCAACTGTTCAAAGCCAGTCGCGCCCCTCAATATCACTGACTTAGGTAAAGGCGTCCGGCATGGATGCCTTTTTCTTTTCAATGTACTCGTTCAGAGCGGCATGGACGCCTGGGTCGAGCTGCGGTTGCTGATAGTTGGCCAGCAAGTGTTCGACCCGCGACGTCGCCAGTTGACGCGTGTCACGACCGCCCTCGTCTTCCCAGGTTTCGAACGGCTTGTAATCCAGCAGATCGGACTTCCAGAACGCCTCTTTGAAGTTGGCCTGCGTATGAGCGCATCCCAGATAGTGTCCTCCGGGGCCGACTTCGCGGATAGCATCCATGGCCTGCGCGTTTTCATCATAGGCCACGCCTTTGGCGATACCGTGCAGAACGCCCAATTGGTCGGCATCCATGACGAACTTTTCAAAGTCGGCCACCAGACCGCCCTCCAGCCAGCCGCAGGAATGCAGCATGAAGTTCACGCCGGACATCAGACCCATGTTCAGCGAGTTCGCGGTTTCATACGCGGCCTGTGCGTCCGGCAGCTTTGAGCCGCAGAACGAGCCCGCCGATCGGAACGGCAGCCCCAGACGACGTGCCAGCTGGCCCGCGCCGTAGGTGACCATAGACGCCTCGGGTGTCCCAAAGGTCGGCGCACCCGAGTTCATGTCGATCGACGACACGAACGCACCAAAGATTGCAGGCGCACCCGGACGGATGATCTGGCTATAGGCTACACCAGCCAGAACTTCGGCCAGAACCTGCGTCAGCGTTCCAGCGACCGAGACCGGCGCCATCGCGCCACCCACAATAAAGGGCGAAATGATGCAGGCCTGATTGTTGGCCGCGTAGACTTCCAAAGAGCCCATCATCACATCATCGAAGGTCATCGGCGAGTTGATGTTGGTCAGCGACGTCATGACCGTGTTTTCCTGCACGAATTCCTTGCCGAACAGGATCTCGCACATCTCAACCGAATCCTGCGCGCGTGACGGATCTGTAACGGATCCCATGAACGGTTTGTCCGACAGGGTCATATGCGCCATCAGCATGTCGAGGTGACGCTTGTTCACCGGGATGTCGGTGGGTTCGCAGACTGTCCCGCCCGAGTGATGCAGCCACTTGGACATATAAGCCAGCTTCACGAACTTGTTGAAATCGTCCATGGTCGCATAGCGACGGCCACCCTGCGCATCACGCACGAAGGGCGGGCCATAGACCGGGGCCAGAACCAGATTACGGCCACCGATGACCACCGATTTCTCGGGGTTGCGTGCGTGCTGGGTGAACTCGCTGGGGGCGGTCTTGATCAGCTCGCGCGCAAGACCTCGGGGGATGCGGACACGCTCGCCATCCACATCTGCACCCGCATCCTTCCAACGCTCCAGTGCGGCGGGGTTGTCGACAAAGTTGACACCGACCTCGGCCAGAATGGTTTCGGCGTTGGTTTCGATGATCTGCAACGCTTCTTCGTTCAGAACTTCGAAGTTCGGAATATTGCGTTCGATGTATTTTGCCGTTTCGATTCGTACCGCGGTGCGCTCGGCGCGGCGGGCAGCGCCACCGCCACCTCTCGCCCTGCGCCGGGTGTTTGCCTCAGCCATGTGAAGATCCCGTGTGTTGGTTGGTTTGAGAATTCTGTTACAGGAGCTGACAGGGGCAAAGCATATAAATTACGGCGCTACAGGTGAAAAAGCGACATTTCCGTTGAGCGCACCAGTTAGCTGATTAGGGCGACTTTGATATAGACTTACCCAATAGTAATCTGTTTTCGCTTTGTTTTTCCACGTTCCAACCCAGATGTTGGTACATGGACACCGTGGAATGCATCAAACGGTGAGTCCGCAGCGTGAGGCGCGATATTCCCCTGTCGCGCGCAACGCTTTCTGCTTGGTCCAGCAATCGTCCCGCGATCCCTCGGCCTTGTGCGTTGGGTGCCACCGCAAGATTGAATATCATCACTGCATCGTCCACTTGCCCAAAAACGATGTATCCAACGATTTCAGCATTCATCTCGGCCACAACCCCGCCATGGGACCGGATGTCATCGGCCACACCCCCTGTTACATCCGGCAGATCCGGAATATCGCGCAATGCGGGTGCATAAGCGGCGGCGAGACAATTCGTGACCTTGCCTACATCAGCAAGAGTGGCTTTTCGCAACGTGATCTCTGACATGTAAGATCCTATTGGCGTTATCCTGAGGCACAATTGCACAAATGATGTCATTGCGCTTGCACATGCAAGGCTTGCGACCTAATAGCCAACCATGACCCAGGACACCCATGACCGCCTTCTGATCATCGACTTCGGCAGCCAGGTAACGCAGCTTATTGCGCGACGCCTTCGTGAGCTGAACGTCTATTGCGAAATCCACCCCTACCAGAATGTCACGATGGACTTTGTGCGCAAGATGGCGCCAAAAGCTGTGATTTTCTCGGGCGGCCCCGACAGCGTAACGCGCGAGGGTTCACCGCGCGCCCCGCAAGAGATTTTCGACTATGGCGTGCCGATTTTGGGCATCTGCTATGGCCAGCAGGTGATGATGCACCAATTGGGTGGCAAGGTCGAAAGCGGCCACGGCACCGCCGAATTCGGTCGTGCTTTTGTCACACCCAAGGGCAAATTGGACATTCTAGATGGCTGGTTTTCCGAGGGTGACGAGCAGGTCTGGATGAGCCACGGTGATCACGTCAGCGAAATCGCACCGGGTTTTGAGGTGTTCGGCACCTCGCCCAACGCGCCTTTTGCGATCACTGCCGACAGCACACGCCACTTCTATGCCGTTCAGTTCCACCCCGAGGTGCATCACACCCCCAAAGGCGCGAAACTGTACGAGAATTTCGTCAAACTGGCCGGGTTCAAGGGTGACTGGACGATGGGTGCCTATCGTGACGAGATGATCCGCAAAATACGCGAGCAGGTGGGCGACAAAAAGGTCATCTGCGGGTTGTCTGGCGGCGTCGACAGCTCGGTCGCGGCGATCCTGATCCATGAGGCGATCGGAGATCAGTTGACCTGTGTGTTCGTCGATCACGGCCTGCTGCGCAAGAACGAGGCCCAGGAAGTCGTCGGCATGTTCCGCGACAACTACAACATCCAACTGATCCACGCTGACGAAAGCGAGTTGTTCCTTGGCGAACTCGAAGGCCAGTCCGACCCCGAGACTAAGCGCAAGATCATCGGCAAGCTGTTTATCGACGTGTTCCAGAAACATGCCGACACTATCGACGGGGCCGAGTTCCTGGCGCAGGGCACGCTCTACCCCGATGTCATTGAATCGGTGTCCTTTTCCGGCGGCCCGTCGGTCACGATCAAGTCGCACCACAATGTCGGCGGCCTGCCCGAGAAAATGGGCCTGAAACTGGTCGAACCCCTGCGCGAACTGTTCAAGGACGAGGTCCGCGCTTTGGGCCGCGAACTGGGCCTGCCATCCAGCTTCATCGGCCGACACCCCTTCCCCGGCCCTGGTCTGGCGATCCGTTGCCCCGGTGAAATCACCCGCGAGAAACTGGACATCCTGCGCGAGGCGGATGCCGTCTATATCGACCAGATTCGCAAGCACGGCCTTTATGATGAGATCTGGCAGGCTTTCGTGGCCATCCTGCCGGTGCGCACCGTGGGCGTGATGGGGGACGGACGCACATATGATTACGCCTGCGCGCTTCGGGCAGTGACGTCGGTGGACGGCATGACCGCCGATTATTACCCCTTCACCCACGAATTCCTTGGTGAAACCGCCACGCGGATTATCAACGAGGTCAAAGGCATCAATCGGTGCACATATGATATCACCTCAAAACCACCCGGAACGATCGAGTGGGAATGAAACAAAAAGCCGGGCTCTGTCCCGGCTTTTTTATTTAACTTCACCCAGAAACCCATAGGTTTCATGTCAGAAACCACGATTCCTTCAGGCTGGTGAATGGACAGTAGTAAACCTCAGATCGGAAAGGCTGCGCTCTGGATGACGGGGGCCATTGCGTCCTTCTCGTCAATGGCAATCGCGGGCCGTGAGTTGAGCGTGACGCACGACACGTTTGAAATCATGTTTTACCGCAGCCTTGTTGGAATCGTCGTCGTGTCCTTGGTTCTAACTCTGTCCGGCACGTGGCATCACGTTACCACCAAGCGCATTGGCCTGCATTGTGTGCGAAATGTCATGCATTTCACCGGGCAAAACCTGTGGTTTTATGCCGTTACGGTTATTCCTTTGGCGCAGGTTTTCGCGCTTGAGTTTACGCAACCGATCTGGGTCATTCTTCTTTCTCCTTTGCTACTGGGGGAAAGGCTGACAACCGTAAGGGTAATGTCGGCACTTATCGGGTTCGCGGGTATCCTAATCGTCGCCCGCCCCGGAGCCGCCCCCCTGAGTACCGGCCTGATTACTGCAGCTCTTTCAGCAGTGTTCTTTGCACTCACGACAATATCGACAAAGAAACTAACCCAATTCGCCAGTATTGGATGCATCATGTTCTGGCTGACTATCATTCAGGCCATTCTGGGTTTGGTGGCATCTGGGATAGACGGACAAATCGCTTTGCCATCGGCACAAACGGCTCCGTTTTTGCTGTTGGTTGGTCTGGCGGGGCTGCTTGCCCACTATTGTATAACGAACGCTTTGGCGATTGCTCCGGCGACTGTCGTGGTGCCTTTTGACTTTGCGCGACTGCCGACAATCGCGATCGTCGGTATGATTCTCTACCAAGAACCGCTTGACCAATGGACCCTTCTGGGCGCTGCCGTGATCTTCTCAGGTATCCTTATGAATGTTCACGCCGAAAATCGTAACCGATTAGCAACACTCCCCGGCGACCAGCCAAACAAGTAACGCACCGTCACCTGTTGACGATAAGGTAAAGCATCAGAGAATAACGAGCATCATGTAGGTGGTCAGCCTTATCCACTCAAGCACTAGTGCTGACCGAACAAGTGACCTTTGAGGGAGGAACTAGATGAAAAAAGCGCTTCTACAGGCGTGCGCTGTGTGCGTTGGTGCTACTGGGGCCTATGCTGGCGGTTTGGACCGCAGCGGCCAGGGCGTCAACATTCTGTTCGAAGAAGGCAATGTTGTTCAGTTGCGGCTTGGCTACGCTGACCCGGACGTGAGCGGGTCGCAGAATGGCGTTCCGTCCGGCAACGTGGCAAACAGCTTCTTTTCGCCGGGCCTTGCGTACAAGCATTCGTTCAATGACCGTCTGGATTTTGCGGTCATCTACGACGAGCCGTTCGGTGCGGATGTCAGCTATCCCAGCGCCTATCCGCTGTCGCAAAACCCGCTTGCTATTGCAGGCGGACGCAACAACGACGTCCTGCGCGCCGAAGCTGACGTAGACGCAATTACTGCGCTGCTTCGCTACAAGTTCGATGGCGGTTTCAGCGCCATTGGTGGTATCCGTGGCCAGCGTGCAGATGCGTCCGTTGCGGTCCCTGCTGCTGCTGGGTATTCGTTTGATCCCGGCGCCGAAGTTGACTTCGGCTATGTTGTCGGTGTCGCATGGGAACGCCCTGAGATCGCGGCGCGTGTCTCGCTGGTCTACAACTCGAAGATCACGCACGACTTCACCGGCACCGAGACCTTCAACTTGCGCCCACCGCCGGTTCCTGCCCCGCTTGTTTCGGTTTCTTCCGAAACCGAGGTAGAAACACCGCAATCGGTCAACCTGGACTTTCAGACAGGTGTTGCACCCAAGACTCTGGTCTTTGGATCGGTCCGTTGGGTTGACTGGCCGCAAACGGTTCTGGCTCCGCCAAGCTATGTTGCAATCACCGGTTCTAACCTTGTGGATTACGAAGACGATACCTTCACCTACACGCTGGGCGTAGGCTATCAGTTCTCCGAAGCATTCTCGGGGGCCGTTTCCGTTGGTTACGAAACTTCGACTGACGCACTGGTCTCCAACCTGGGCCCGACTGACGGGTTCTGGAGCCTTGGTCTGGGCGGCACATACTCGTTCGAGCAGGCGCAGATTTCGGGCGGTATCCGCTACACCGACATTGGTGATGCGACGACCACCACCGGCGGTCAGTTCTCGGGCAACTCAGCCTGGAGTGTTGGTCTGCAGCTGACCTACGCTCTGAACTGATCAAGCGTCAAACGATCTGAATAGAGGCCTCGCCAATCGGCGGGGCCTTTTCGCATGTTTCGGGTCGCGTTTCCTTCGGCTGAATGCGAAACATCAGCATGGCACCGCAGAAACGCATATCCACTCAGGCTTGGGCCGAGCTTTTGTTGCTTGGGCTGATCTGGGGCGCATCCTTTGTTTCTATCAGGATTGCGCTGGACACCATTCCCGTCATGACTTCGGTTCTTCATCGTGTCCTGTGGGCGATGTTGGCACTTTGGATCGTCGTATGGATCAAAGGAACAAAAATCCCGAATAACCCGCGTATCTGGGGCGCGTTTCTGGTTATGGGGCTTCTGAATAACGCGATACCCTTTACCTTGATGGCATGGGGGCAGTTGCATATCGAAACGGGCCTGACCTCGATCCTGAATGCGGCGACAGCGATCTTTGGCGTATTGATCGCGGCCATGTTCTTCAAAGATGAAAAACTGACTCAGGGTCGTGCCCTGGGCGTGGGGCTGGGCTTTACGGGCGTGGCGATTGCTATTGGGCTAAACAACTTCACCAAATTCGATCTGCAAAGTGCCGCACAACTGGCGATCATCGCTGGCGCAATCTCATATGCATTGGCCGGTGCATGGGCCCGAAAGACTTTGTCTGGCCTCCCACCGATTGTTGCGGCAGCGGGAATGCTTACAAGCTCAACCATCGTTATCCTGCCGATAACACTTGCAGTTGATGGTGTTCCATCGCTGGCGTTGCCCGCATCAACTTGGCTGGCCATCGCGTATTACGCGCTGATTGCCACGGCGGGCGCATATCTGTTGTATTACCGCGTACTGGCCATGGCAGGTGCTGGAAACCTATTGCTAGTAACCCTCATAATCCCGCCCGTGGCGATTGTTTTGGGCGCAATCCTTCGGGATGAAACCTTGCAGCCTCAGGCCTATGCGGGGTTCGCCGTGCTCGCGCTGGGGCTGCTGATACTCAACCGCTCATCCACTCCTGATTGACGCCGCCCCCTGCCCCATTTAGCAAGGTCGCAAAAAGGGATAGCGGACCATGATCTACAGCTCGGCAAAAGAGTGGCGCGAGGCGGCAAGAAAGAAGGTGCTGTTTTTCGGCATGTCGGGCCTTGGCAAGACCTATGTTTCCAATGTCCTGCGTGATTCTGGCGACTGGTTCCACTACTCGATCGATTACCGTATCGGAACGCGATACATGGGCGAGTACATCGCAGACAATGCCAAAGCGCAGGCCATGAAAGTGCCGTTTCTGCGCGACCTTCTGCTGTCGGACTCAATCTATATCGGCTCGAACATCACGTTTGAAAACCTAACTCCGGTTGCCGCTTATCTCGGCAAACCGGGTGATCCGGCGCTGGGCGGGCTGGAACTGTCAGAATATCGCCGCAGGCAGGAACAGTTTCGCATGGCCGAGATTCACGCCCTTTTGGATACGGAATACTTCATCGACCGCGCAGAACGCCTGTATCAGTACCCTCATTTCATTTGCGACACGGGTGGTTCGATCTGTGAGTGGGTTGATCCAAACGACCCTCGTGATCAGGTCTTATCCGAATTGTCACGCCAGACACTGATGATCTGGCTAAAGGGCGACGAGGAACATACAGCCGAGCTGATCCGCCGTTTTGACAAGGCCCCCAAACCGATGTCCTACCAGCCCGAATTCCTTACACGGGTCTGGGAGGAATATTTGGATGAACACGGGTGCCAGCCCGCGCAAGTTGACCCGGATGCCTTCGTCCGATGGACCTATGCGCGCGCGCTTGCACATCGGCAGCCGCGCTATCAGGCGATGGCCGACAATTGGGGTGTATCCATCTCGGCTAAAGACATGCACGACGTCAGAGATGCCTCTGATTTCGACGAGTTGATCGAACGCACCCTTGAGACACGCCCAAACCGCGCTTAACTATCGCTCTTACACAATAATTCTAAAGGCTAGCACCTGATGCCAATCAAGATTCCCGCCGACCTGCCCGCATTTGACGTCCTCACCAATGAGGGCGTCATGGTCATGGCCGAGGATCAGGCTATGCGTCAGGATATTCGCCCCTTGCGCATCGGGCTGTTGAACTTGATGCCCAAGAAAATCCAGACGGAAAACCAGTTTGCCCGTCTAATCGGCGCGACCCCATTGCAGATTGATCTGTCGCTGATCCGCATGACCGAGCATCGGACCAAAACCACAGCAGCCGAACACATGGCCGAGTTTTATCGCCCGTTTCAGGAGGTCAAGGATCAGAAATTCGATGGCCTGATCATCACTGGCGCACCAATCGAACATCTGGAGTTTCAGGATGTGACGTATTGGGACGAAATCAGCGAAGTGTTCGACTGGACACAAACCAACGTACACTCGACCTTTGGCGTTTGCTGGGGTGGGATGGCGATGATCAACCACTTCCATGACGTCAAAAAACACATGCTGGACGCCAAGGCTTTCGGGTGCTTCCGGCATCGAAACTTGGACTCGGCCTCGCCGTTTCTTCGTGGATTTTCAGACGATTGCGTGATCCCTGTCAGCCGCTGGACCGAAATGAAACAGGATGAGATTGACAGTGCTGAGGGACTGAAGACCTTGCTGGGCAGCGAAGAAGTTGGTCCCTGCCTTGTCGAGGACCCCGCGCACCGCGCAATCTACATTTTCAATCACTTCGAATATGACAGTGACACGCTAAAGCAGGAATATGATCGTGACGTAGCGAGCGGCGCGCCCATCAATGTGCCAAAGAACTACTATCCGGATGACGATCCAAGCCAATCTCCGCAGAACCGGTGGCGTAGCCACGCGCATCTGCTCTATGGCAACTGGATCAATGAGATCTATCAGTCGACCCCATTCGATATGAATGCAATTGGCCGTTAAAACCGTCATAACCCTCGGGCTGTTCCTATCTGGCCTTACACTATTAACGGCTTGGCGCGCGTCACAAAACGAAGCGCGCGCCGAAGTATCCTTCCCGCCCGAAGGACAGATTGTCGATGTGGACGGCATCCCAATCCATGCGGTCGTGATGGGGCAAGGCCCGGATGTGGTTCTGATCCATGGGTCCAGCGGGAATACGCGAGATATGACGTTTGCGTTGGCTCCGATTTTGGCTGAAAACTTCCGGGTGATCGTTTTTGACCGCCCCGGTCTTGGCTATAGCGGAAGCTTTAACCCCGACGGGGAAACGATTGAAGAACAAGCAGAAATCCTTCAGAAAGCTGCCGCGCTGCTTGGCGCAGACAAACCGATTGTTGCCGGTCAGAGTTATGGCGGTTCAGTCTCGCTTGCATGGGCCGTTACACGTCCGGACAATATCGCGGGTTTGGTCCTGATCGCCCCCGCCGCGATCCCGTGGGAAACCCCGCTGGATGGGTTCAACAGGCTCGCGTCAACTTCGGCAGGCAACACACTGGCTTTGCCTTTGATCAGCGCATTTGTGCCGGACTGGTATGTAGAAAAAGCGCTTGATCAGGTTTTTGCCCCTCAGTCCGCACCAGACGGCTACGCCAGCCACTTTGGGCCCGGCCTGACCATTCGCCGAGCGTCGATGCATGCAAATGCCAAACAGCGCTCAAATCTTCTTGAAGAAATCCGCGCCCTGCAACCGCGTTACATAGACATTTCCGTTCCTACCGAGATTGTGCATGGAACTGCGGACGATACAGTTGGGCTGGGGTGGCACTCCGAGCGCCTGATTGAACAAATCCCCGGCGCCGAATTGATCGAACTGCCGGGAATTGGACACATGCCACAAGTGGTCGCCGCGCCTGAAGTGGCCGAAGCCATCGACCGGGCGGCTCAACGGGCGGGTTTGCGTTAAAGCCTCGGCTAATCCATAGTAGGAATTGGATTTTATCGAGAGGTAGTTCATGGCCCGGTCTGAAAAAGGTTCCATCGAAAAGTACTTCCGCAAAGACGCTCCTAAGGACGTTCGATCCGCTATCGAGAAAGCAGATAAGGATGACATCCTGAATCCCGGCTTTCCATATGACGAGCGAATGAAGCGCAAAGAATATGAAAAACAGATGGAGGCGTTGCAGATTGAATTGGTCAAGATGCAATCTTGTGTGAAGGAAACCGAACGCCGGATCGCTATCATTTTCGAAGGGCGCGACGCGGCGGGCAAAGGCGGCACGATCAAACGCTTTCGAGAAAACCTAAACCCTCGGGGCGCCAGAAACGTTGCCCTTAGCAAACCCTCTGATCAAGAACGCAGCCAATGGTATTTCCAACGATATATCCCGCACCTGCCCGCAGCTGGAGAAATCGTGTTCTTCGACCGAAGTTGGTATAATCGTGGTGTCGTCGAGAACGTATTTGGGTTTTGCACCCCGGAAGAACGCGAAAGGTTCTTTCGACAGGTTTTGCCGCTGGAAACCAGTCTGATCAACGACGGAATTCATCTGTTCAAGTTCTGGCTGAATGTGGGACGGGCCGAGCAGCTTAACCGGTTCTTGTCCCGCGAGACTGACCCGTTGAAACAATGGAAACTCAGCCCGATTGATATTCAGGGACTTGGTAAATGGGATGAATACAGCCAGTCGATCTCGGAAACCCTGACGCGCAGCCACACCGAACAGTGCCCGTGGACCATCGTGCGATCGGATGACAAGAAACGTGCGCGCCTTGCCGCCATTCGAACCGTTCTACACGCCTTGGACTATGACGAGAAAGACGTCAAAGCCATAGGCGAGGTCGACACGAAAATCTGCGGCGGCCCCGAAATCTGGGATTCGTGATGAAATTCACGTGTCTCCAACGCGATAGACATTGGACGAAGGCGCCAACTCGGATTATGTCAAGTTTCGCCCATTCACGACAACAAAGGCACCTGACCCAGGGATGACGAAACGCGGCTATCACCACGGCAACCTCAAACAAGCCCTGATCGAGGCCGCTTTATCCCTGATCGAGGAAAAGGGCCCAACGGGTTTTACCCTGTCTGAGGCCGCCAAAACCGCCGGGGTGACGCCAGCGGCGGTCTACCGGCACTTTCAGGGCCGTGAAGACCTGATTGCCGAAGCAGCCAGACAAGGGTTCGAGATGTTTGCGGACCTCATGCAATATGCCTATGACAAGGGGCAACCGTCGGCACTTGCTGCGTTCGAAGCAACGGGGCGCGCCTATCTTGCATTTGCGCGCAAGCACCCGGGCCATTACATCGCGATGTTCGAAAGTGGCGTTTCCATCAACCGCACGCCTGAACTTTCCTTGGCTGCCAACCGGGCAAAAAGCGTATTGGAAAAGGCCGCAGCGGACTTGTCGCAGCACATACCACCTGAAAAACGCCCTCCAGCCTCCATGTTCAGCGCCCATATTTGGGCCATGAGCCACGGTGTCGTGGAACTTTATGCAAGAAACACCGGTGCAACATCGCCCTTCCCTCCCGAAGACTTACTGGAGTCGGGTATTGGCATTTATCTCAGGGGTTTGGGATTGGTGCCGCAAGACGATTGATCAGAACACTGACCTTGGCTGCGGCAAGCTAAGGCCAGAGGTTACATTGATCAGATCCATCTCCCCCATCCCCTTGATGTCCACACGTCCTAACTCCGAAACCTGGAATTCATCAATCAGGGCGTATTTCATGTCTTCAGGGGCGACAATATTCATAGGGTTAGCAAAGACTTGCAGCCGCGAGGCGATGTTCACCGCCGGTCCAAACACGTCGTAGACATATTTCTGAATCCCGACAACAGAGCCCACTGCAGGCCCCATTCCAAGCCCGATGCGGGCCTGCCATTTATGAGGGTGGCTTTCGTTGCGCCTTTCCAGATAACGCAGGAATTTGACCGCACAATGCGCAACCGCCGTCGCGTGATCCGGGGTTGCGTCCGGCATCCCGGACACGGCAAGGTAGGCGTCCCCGATTGTTTTGATCCGCTCGCATCCGAATTGCTCGACGATCCGGTCAAAGGCCGTGAAAATGTCGTTCAACTCGCTCAACGTGACTGTGGGATCTGTTTTCGCAGCGAAATCCGTAAAACCGACGAAATCCAGCATGACCACTGAAACCTGATCATAAAGCTGCGGCGTGACAACGCCGAAGGTCTTGAACTCCTCATACACCGCGCGCGGCATCAGGTTCAGCAACAGACGCTCGACACGCTCTTTTTCACGCTCCAGTTCACGTGTGTTACGCTCGACCATTGTCGAGTAGCTGTCGATCATACTCTCCAACTCGCGGATGCGCGTGATGTTCTGGTATTCAACAACCAGCAACTGCTCTTCCGAACCATTTGCCAGAGACACGGCCATCGCAAAGACCAGAGTCCGACGCTTTGGTTTGATCTGCATTTCGACCGAGTAGCGCAGACCCGATTGTTTGACGTCATCCAACTCGCGCGGGTCCAGATCGGGGAACATATCCAGCAATGTCTGCCCTTCGGACGGTGCTCCGAACCATTCGGAAAAGGGACCATTATAGAATACAAACCCAAGGTCCGAGGCCCGCACAACGGCAATCCCCACTCCAATTGCCCGCAGCAATTGTTCATTTATCGCCAGAATGCTCATGCTGCGTTGCGCGTCACGATGATTGCGCGCTTGGATTCAATGGCATTCAGCGCGATCTTGATATGAGCGTCCTCCATACCGTGCATTTCCAAAGCCTGGCCGAACAAATCCGCCATTTCGTCAAAATCAGCATGAGAAATATTCAGGTGTCGATGAACGGCCTCGATCCTGTCATCGCTGAACGACGCCGGGCCGCCCACAAGCGAAGAAACAAACTTGGTTTGGTGATCAATCAGGCGAGGCATGTCAATGTCTTCGAAATGATCTCCGATCTGGTCGGAATCCAAAGCCATCTCGTAGAACGTCATCACGATCCGGCTGATCGTTTTGAAGCCGCCATAGCGTTCATAAATCGTCTGACTCATACCAAAAACCCAAGTGCCAATTGGAAACAACACCGCGAGGTTATATCAAAATGGTAGTTTTGTTAACGCTTATAGGGCAAATGACCACGTTCGGTGCAAATGACGCTGCAATCGTTGCGCGCTTACACCTTTAGATCCTTTGCGCAGGGGATAAATCCGACGTAACCGCCCTGCTCCAACAATCGCTTTTCACCGCCCACCCGCCAGTACAATTTCCTCAGAGCCGCGCGAAGTTCACGCCGAATGCGGAACCAGCTTGGTCCTTTATCCAGACCGGTATTCGTTTTGGTGTCTATCGACCGCTCACTGACCTTTACTTCTTCATCTGTCTGATCCTGTTGCTTTGACCAGATCATCTGAACGCCCACGGCGGGAAAACACTGATACATGCGCCAATCTGTACGCGGATAGGAAATGAAGTCATCCAGATGGTCTGAATACTGCTCGGACCAGGAAAGAAGCTTCCGACACGCGGTTTGGGTCACAATATAAGCGGCTGAGCTAGGAGCCATCTCAAGCATAGGTCTGACCGGAACGTCCGAAATGTGGCCTACTTCTCCAAACCTCATTGACCTTGGGGAATAATCGAGCTTGACCATATCGTACTCAGCCGGATTACTCAGCAAGGTCGAGACTGTCTTGCCCGTTTCCGCAGACAATTCCACGTCATCTTCAAATATTGCAACCGACTGAAGGCCGCGATCCAACGCAGCCTGCCAAACCGCACGGTGGCTTTCAAAGCACGCAATTTCACTTTGCTTCAGCCCCCAGCGGCTGCCTGCACCCGGCACATAGCCGTTATTGTCCAAGGCGCCCGGCACCTGACCATCGACTGCGCTGAACCGTGCGGCACCGGCCACGCCTGCAGCGGTAAACTGCCCTTCCATAAAGTCACGCCGTGCGGGGACACGGTCCAAGTTGATATAGAAAATACCCGTTTCCGGGGGCAGTTCGTGATCACTCACGGCATTTCCTTTCCAGTCGCCCCGTCAGATAGACACCGGCGGCGGGGACATTCAACCGCCAACTTCATCTGGATGATCTATCCACCGACCAAGAACCCGGCTAAGTTTTGATTTGAAAACAAGAAACAGGTCTTCAGCTATGTCATCACATGGGTATTCCAGCGGACGCCTCAACCTACCTTTCGTAGGCATATCAACCTTCGGCAAATCACCCTATGTCGAGGACTGGGATCAGATAGACGCAGACGTGGCCGTTCTTGGCGCTCCGTTCGATTTCGGCACCCAGTGGCGGTCGGGCGCTCGGTTCGGGCCGCGTGCCGTGCGCGAGGCGTCGACCTTGTTCAGCTTTGGTCACGCGGGGGCCTATGATCACGAAGATGACGCGACCTATCTGGATAGCTCGGTCCGCATGGTTGATATCGGGGACGCCGACATCATCCACACCAAGACCGAGGAAAGCCACGCCAACATCCAGTTCGGAGTGCAGAAAATCCTGAACGCAGGGGCCCTACCTGTCACCATTGGCGGCGATCACTCGGTCAATATCCCTTGCATCAACGCATTTGCCGCGAATTGTGCCGAGAATGGTCCTATCCATGTGGTCCAGATCGACGCGCATCTGGATTTCGTTGATGAACGCCATGGTGTCACTGCCGGGCACGGCAACCCGATGCGGCGCGCGATCGAGAAAGACTATGTCTCGGGCATGACCCAGTTGGGCATTCGCAACGTGTCCTCGACCGCGAAAGAAGGCTACGAGGATGCCCGCGCCCGTGGCTCAGACATTCTGTCGGTGCGGCAGGTCCGCAAACTGGGAACCGAGGGCGTATTGGCCCGCATCCCTGAGGGCGCGCGGTATTATGTGACGATTGATATCGACGCTTTTTGCCCTTCGATTGCGTCAGGCACCGGCACGCCCAGCCACGGGGGTTTTCTGTATTATGACGTGCTGGAAATCCTGCAAGGTCTGGCGCAACGCGGCGATGTGGTAGGCATTGATCTGGTCGAAGTCGCGCCGAATTACGACCCAACCGAAAGCACACAAATTCTAGCCGCGCAGGTGTTGCTGAATTTCATCGGCTTCATTTTTCACGAACGTGGCAAGAGGGGCTAAACGCCCCTCTTGCCCTTTGTGTCAGTTGATCGTGTTGTGTTCCGGCCCATAGGGGAAGCCGGTGATGTTCTCGGCTCCGTCATCGCCGACAACCAGAATGTCATGCTCACGATAACCACCCGCGCCGGGCTGACCTTCGGGAATCCACAGCATCGGCTCGATTGACACGACCATGCCCGGCTCCAGCACCGTGTCGATATCCTCGCGCAGCTCCAGCCCCGCTTCGCGCCCATAGTAGTGGCTGAGGACGCCGAACGAGTGGCCATAGCCGAACGACCGGTATTGCAGCAGGCCCTCATCAGCGAAGAACCGGTTGATCTCGGCGGTGATGCCCGAACAGGTCGCGCCGGGTTTAATCAGGCTTAGGCCCAATTCGTGCGCGGCGACGTTGGCCTTCCAGATGCGCAGGCTGTCAGCGTCTGGCTCGCCCAGGAACAGCGTACGCTCCAACGCGGTGTAATAGCCCGAGATCATCGGGAAGGTGTTCAGCGACAGGATATCGCCCTTTTGCAGGGCCCGCTTGGTTACGGGGTTATGCGCGCCATCAGTGTTCAGGCCAGACTGGAACCAGACCCAGGTGTCGCGGTATTCGGCATCCGGGTATGCGCGGGCAATCTCAGCCTCCATCGCGTCACGCCCGGCCATAGCGATCTCGATCTCAGTCGCGCCTTCGCGGATCGCGGCGTGGATAGCGGCACCGCCCACATCTGCGGTGCGGGCCCCACCCTTGATCAGTTCTATCTCTTCTGCGGATTTCACCATCCGGGCCGCCATCGTATCACCGGCCACATCCACCAACTCGGGCTGTCCCAGCATTGCAAGCGCCGTGTCGCGTGCGGCCAGTGTCATGTGGTCGCCTTCAATACCGATCCGCTTAGCACCACCGATCAGGTCGGCCACCGCGCGCCAGTAATTGTCGCGTTTCCAGTCGGTGTAGATGACGTTTTCCTCGACCGAGCGTCGCCAAGGCTGGCCCGCGTCGATATTGGCCGAAACCGTCGTACACGCGTCCTGCGTCACAACACAGCCGTAAGGACGGCCAAAGGCGCAATACAGAAAGCCCGAGTAATAGGCGATATTGTGCATCGAGGTCAGTAACACCGCCGGTATATCCCGCGCGGCCATCATGGCGCGCAGGCCCGACAGGCGGCGGGCGTATTCTGCCTTGCTGAACGGCAGCGGGGCCTTGTCGCCATTGTGGCTGGTGAAGAACTCGGGGCGGTTTGTCAGATCTGTCATCATGCTCTCTCCTGCAATGCCGGACGAAGGGTGCCCGGCCACAAGTCCCGGCGTTCAGGACAAGCGGCCTCGGGAACCGAGAGCCATGCGCCCGTTTGACTGTCACGACGCCATCGTGACCGGGCTACATGTCGCAATGGCTAAATCACGCCGCGGAGTGCGTCAAGCGGGGGAAAGTCCCCGCAGACGCTCGGACCGGCGGCGCAGCAATTCAACCGTGGTCAGCAGCGCGATTGAGATCACCACAAGGATCGTCGCCACCGCCAGAATGGTCGGGCTGATCTGTTCGCGCAGGCCGGTGAACATCTGCCACGGCAGCGTCTTCTGGCTGGCCGAGCCGACGAACAGCACCACAACCACCTCGTCAAACGAGGTGATAAAGGCGAACAATCCGCCCGAGATCACACCCGGCAGGATCAGCGGCATCTGGATCTTGAAGAAGGTCCGCACCGGCCCTGCCCCCATATTTGCCGCTGCCCGCGTCAGTGACTGGTCAAACCCGACCAGAGTCGCCGTCACGGTGATGATCACAAACGGAATACCCAGAACCGCGTGGGCAAGAATGACCTTCACATAGCCCACAAAGTTCTTGTCCATTCCCAATGTGCCTTCAAGGAACCGGCCAATATCGCTGTAGAAAAAGAACATACCAGTGGCCGAGATGATCAGCGGCACGATCATGGGTGAGATCAGGATACCCATAATCGCACGCCGCCCGGGAACATGACTCTGGCTGAGGCCGATGGCCGCCAAAGTACCCAGCGAAACCGAAATGAACGTCGCAATCGGCGCGATGATCAGCGAGTTTTTGAAGCTGCGCTGCCATTCATTATTGGTGAAGAAGTCGCGGTAGTGCTTCAGCGAATATCCTTCAGGGTCCAGCCTCAGCATCTCGGGCGTGAAGGTGAAGAAATCCTGCGCGTTGAACGACAGCGGCAGGACCACAAGGATCGGCGTGATCAGGAACACGAAGATCGCACCACAGATCCCACGGAACGTATAGTGCCAGAACACCTGTTGACCGGTCATATACGGCAGCAGTTTCTGCCGGTAACGGCCTTCATAAAGCCAGAAGATGAAGAAGGCGAAGAACCATCCGGCCAGCAGCCCGACAATCAGCCCGGTAACACCGGCAAACAGCAAGCCAAGCCCGCCCAGCCCTAGTATAGTGATCCACCGAGCCACGCTCTCATTGTCCAGAACGTTCATATAGACCCAGGCCAGCCCCGCCATAAGCGCGGCTCCGATCAAAATCCCCAGCAGGACGCTGCCCTGCCCGGCCCCGACGAACATGCCAAGGAAACCTCCGGCAATGGCCACCGCGGGCAGAACCACCGACATGGGTTTGCGGGATATAGGTGTAAGTGCTGCCATCGTCTTTATCCCAGCTTCACGTTGTCGATGCCCACGATCTTGTCATAGCACCAGTAGAGTAACAGAACGACCGCCAGCAGGATCGTACCCAAGGCCGCCGCCAGCCCCCAGTTCAACGAGGACGAGATGTGATAAGCGATCCGGTTCGAGATGAAGACACCCTTAGTGCCGCCCACGATCTCGGGAGTGATGTAGTAGCCGATTGCGAGGATGAACACGAGGATCGACCCTGCGCCGATGCCTGGAATGGATTGCGGGAAGTAGATGCGCCAGAAAGTCGTCCAGTTGGTCGCGCCCATGGATTTTGCCGCGCGTGTGTAGGAGTCTGGAATGGTCTGCATCACCGAATACATCGGCAAGATCATAAACGGCAGCAGGATATGCGTCATCGCAATGATCGTCCCGAATTGGTTGTTGATGATCACCAATCGCGCATCATCAGCCACCAGCCCCAGCCAGACCAGCGTTTCGTTGATCACGCCCTGCTGTTGCAACATCACCTTCCACGCCGAGGTTCGCACCAGAAGTGACGTCCAGAAAGGTAACAACACAAGGATCATCAACAGGTTCGACACACGCATCGGCAGCGTCGCCAACAGATAGGACACTGGGTAAGCCAGCAGGATACAAGACGCCGTAATAATCAGCGACATCATCAGCGTGCGGCCAAACAGCTTGATCAGAATTTGCTTATCTTCAGGTTGCGCCTGCGCGCCTTCGGGGGTGCGGCGCATGTCGATTGCATTCAGGAAATAGCCGTTAGTGATGGGAACCGCGTGCGTCTTGATCGTGCGCCAAGTCTCAACATCCCCCCAGCCATCGTGAATATCAATCAGCTTGTCTTTGAACGGGCCGTCTGTTTCCGGATCCAACTTTTTGATCTGACGACCAGACCGGCGGAACATCGAAGACATACCCGTTTGTTCATAGTTCAAACGCGAGCCCAGACGGGTGTGCGTTTTCTCGTCGATCGCTGTGATCATGTCCTTGGTGAAGGCCGCATAAAGCGCCTCATCCGGAAGTTCACCGCTGTCGGCATCCCAATTTCGTAATTCGACCACAGTCAAAGGCAGCGTGTCGGCCACGATGCTGTTTTCGACCGAGCGGAACAGCATAGACATGATCGGAATCACAAAGGAAAGCAGGACAAACAGCAGCAGCGGCGCAATCAGGGCCAGTGCCCTCAGCTTGCGGCGGCGCAAAGACCGCGCCAGAGATTTCTTCAGCGGCGTGCCATCGGCGGCCAGCATCGGACCGGATTGAGTTGCGTCAGTCATCTGCGTCCCTTGGTCTTTCTTGGTGGATCGGGGCCAATGGCGGCCCCGACCAATGACTTAAAGCAGGCTTATTGCGCCAACCACGCCTGGAACTTGGCGTCGATGTCGTCGCGGTAGTCAGCCCAGAACTCGTAGTTGTACAGGAACGTGTTCTTGGCGTTCTCCGGATCGGTCGGCATGTGCGGCGCCATGTCGATACCCAGATCGGCGTGCTGACCCACCAGCGGCGCCGAAGACGCACGGGCCGGACCGTACGAGATGTACTTGGCCTGATCCGCCAGACGCTGCGTGTCGGTTGCGAACATGATGTAGTCCAACGCGCGCTGCTGACGCTCTTCGCTCAGACCGGCGGGGATGATCCAGCCGTCCAGATCGAACACCTGCGCGTCCCACAGCATTGCGACGGGCTGTTTCTGCTCTTCGATCACGCTGAACAGACGACCGTTATAGGTCGAGCCCATGATGACTTCGCCGTCGGCCAACAACTGCGGCGTGTCGGCACCGGCAGACCACCAAACAACGTTGTCCTTGATGGTACCCAGCTTGGCCAGCGCCTGATCCTGACCTTCCGGTGTTGCCAGAACATCATAAACGTCTTCCTTGGCCACGCCGTCACACAGTAGCGCCCATTCCATGTTGTTGATCGGACGCTTTTCAAGCGAGCGCTTGCCCGGATAGTTCTCCAGATCGAAAACGGCGCAGATCTCGGTCGGAGGGTTATCGCCTACCAGATCGGTGCGATAGCCGAATGTAGTCGAATACACGATCTGCGGAATAAAGCAGTCGCTAACCAGAAGATCGCCGAAATCTTCGGACGCCGGTGTCCCGTCCGGTGCAGCGGCAAGTTGGCTGTCAAAGTCGATTTCAAGCGCCAGACCTTCATCGCACAGACGGATCGCGTCCGCGGCAACAACGTCCACCACATCCCAAGTGATGT
Organism: Ruegeria sp. S263; assembly: GCF_056780525.1. Taxonomy (NCBI): domain Bacteria; kingdom Pseudomonadati; phylum Pseudomonadota; class Alphaproteobacteria; order Rhodobacterales; family Roseobacteraceae; genus Ruegeria; species Ruegeria sp. S263. Next base: position 2,212,772 of record NZ_CM165558.1, read on the forward strand.
TGCCCGCTTCATTCATCGCGCGCAGCTTTGCAACGGCCTCGGCCGAGCTGTCATCATTCAGGATGGTGACGCCGGTCTTTTCCGAATAGGGTTCGTGATACGCTTTGAGCTGCGACTTGGAATACGCGCCGCCCCAGGAGACGATGGTCATCTCTTCGGCCATCGCGCCACCGGCAACGGCAGCAACTGCGCTTGCCATCAGAGTGGTTTTAACTTTCATGTTTAACTCCCTGTTATACCCGTTAAATTTAGATTTTGAGACCGGGTCACGGGGCAACCCGGCCAACTCTTGCCCCGCAACGGCGGGGTATTCATGCCTCAGGCGTCAAGCGCCCGGCAATCATGCGCCAGCCAGCCGATCTCGACCTCTTGGCCGGGGGACAGCCTGATGGCGTCAGGTGCGTTCCGGGTCTTGATGATGAAGTCATCATTGCCCGCCACTGACAGGCGGAAACGGAACACGTCACCCATATAGATGAACTCCTTCACCGTTGCCTTCAGAGTGTGGGCATCGGCGTGCAGGCGATCCTTGTTGAATTCAACACGTTCAGGCCGGATCGACACCTTGGTCCGCTCACCTGCCTTGGTGACGTTCACTGGCTTGGCGTCAATTTCAGAACCATCGTCAAGTGTGACCACGCACGAGTCGCCATCAATAGATTTAACAACACCTTCCAACGTGTTGTTTTCCCCAATGAACTGGGCAACAAAACTGTTTTCCGGCTCTTCGTACAGCAGATCCGGCGGCGCAAGTTGCTGAATGCGTCCGTCGTCAAACACGGCGACACGATCCGACATTGTCAGGGCTTCGGTCTGATCGTGGGTCACGTAAACAGTTGTGATCCCCAACTCATGAGCCAGACGTGTGATTTCGAACTGCATATGCTCACGCAGTTGCTTGTCCAAGGCCCCCAGCGGTTCGTCCATCAAGACAAGCTCAGGCTCGAACACCAAGGCACGCGCAAGAGCGATACGCTGCTGTTGGCCACCCGACAATTGCGCAGGGCGACGACTGCCAAAGGCGCCCATCTGAACCATATCCAAAGCGCGTTTGACCTTTTCTTCGCGCTCATCCTTGCAAATCTTCCGAACCTCAAGCGGGAACGATAGGTTCTCGGCGACAGTCATGTGCGGGAACAGCGCATAGTTTTGGAAAACCATGCCAATGCCGCGCTTATGCGGTGGGATGTTGTTGATCGGTCGCCCGTCCAACATGATCTCGCCATGCGTTGCCGTTTCAAAACCGGCAAGCATCATCAAACACGTCGTTTTGCCGGAACCCGACGGGCCCAGCATCGTGAGGAATTCCCCCTTTGGCATTGAAAGATTTAAATCTTTTACGACGAGTATTTCGCCATCATAAGATTTCTGGACACGCTGAAATTCGACGAACGCTGCGTCATTAGTCATTACCAACTTGGCTCCCCTGTGCCGTCCTTGGTTGCCCGGTTCATCCGGATCTCAAAGACCTGTCCGGCCCATTTAAGGACAAGCGGGACGCGTCGCGCAACCAAAATATGTCTAGAGAATGACAAAGAAATTGGCACGCGCCTGATATTCAGGCGGAATTCAGGTGCCGCATGTGCCAGGCAAGGCTCTGATTGCTAGAAAGCACGGGCTTACCAAGCTGTTTTTCGATTTCCGGGATCGCGTCAAAAGTTCTGAGATTCGTGCAACTTATGAAAACAGCTTCGACCGCCGAATCAGAACCCAGCCGGATGGCGGCATCGGTGACGGATCGTTGGGATATCCGCACGACTTTGGATTCCTCTGCCTCCCCAAAAGAGCCAAAAACATCCATCGAAATCCCATTTTGAGAGAAAGCATGTCGAAGAGGTTCGTTCACTTCTTCGATATATGGGGACAAAAGCGCGAATTTCGAAACCTCAAGTTCTGCGGCACAGGCCGAAGCTGCGCGCAAAGGATTCGTGACGGTTGCAACGTCACATGTGCGCTGAACCATCCGTTCAACCTGATCTGAGCCAATCACAGAACTGGCTGAGGTGCAGCCATATCCCACAACCTTGTACGGCCGGATTTTTGGCAACAGGTCCGCAGCCGCAGGCAATGATTTCTCCATTTCTGACAGGGTGTCCGTCGTGACTTCGGCCCCGCTTGGAATCCTTGATACGTAAAGCGGAACGCTGCGATCCGCGAAATAGGCGCTGAACTCGGGCTCGATTGTTTCGTCTGTTTGCAGGACAATCAATCCAAGCGGACTGACGGATGGGTCATCTGCATCAAGAGTGTATGGTAAGTAACTCATATCTCAATCAACTCCGTCCCAGACTTAGGACTGATAAACTGCGGCGCGTCTTCGGTGATAACTATGTTTTCCTCGTGAACCAGAATTTTGTCACCAACTGCGATGCCGGGTTCAAGCGTCAGTACCATACCAGCCTCAAGAACTGTTTCATCGCCGGGTATGAGCGACGGCCACTCTGTCAATGACATTCCAAGCCCATGCCCCAACCGACCTGCCCCGGTGTCCCCGCTTTGGCGTGACAGAACAGAGTTCATCGCCTGATACAAATCGCACGCACGCGCGCCTGCACGGGCGACTTCAAACGCGGCATCAGTCGCCTCAATCAAGGTTGCATATGCCGATTTGACACCTGCCGTGGCCGGACCGATCGACCAGTTGCGGTCATAATCGCAAAAATAGCCGTCCCAAACCAATCCCGTGTCCAACATCAGAACATCTCCGGGTGCCATAGCGGTATCTCGGGCTGGTGAAATCACGTCTGCATACCCGCCCTGTTCCGCGCCTCCGGCGAGGTAAGGCACCCAATCCGCCCCTTCTTCCAAACACAACATCTGAAAGTGGCGAAAAACAGAGGCAACCGTGACACCGGCTCCCGCAATTTCTGGGACACGCGCGAAGGCACGGCCCGCGATGGTACAAGCCGCTTCGATCTTTGCAACCTCGGCTTCGGATTTCACCATTCGGAGCCTGCGCAAAATACCCGCGTCGCCTGCAAATACGCGATCGTCCGCCAACTGTTTCAGGCGATATAAATCGGCCAGGGGCATTCGGATATGTGTTTCGTGCCCGTCTGGTAATCCGATACGGGAACCAGGCTGAGTCACCTCTCGTAGTGTGTCTGCCAGCAGGTTGATCCCATCATCGCTTAGATCCGGCGAGCTCCACGTACGGATATCATCAATCCACGTTTGTCCCATCAGCGCCGCGCCAATCGAAGGAATGACGGCAATGGGTCTGCCAGATGCAGGCACGATCAGAAACCAAGGGCGCGTCGGACTTTCCCAGAACCGGGTCAAGTAACCTGTGAAATAGCGCACTTCGGGCTCGGTGGTTAGCAGCAATGCCGAAAGCCCATGCTCGCTCATCAAACGCTGGGCACGTTCGGTGCGTGCCGCGAATTCGGTATCCTCAAACCCCTTCATTCGGCGATCTCGGACAAAAAGCATAGAACCCGCGCCTCGGGGCCAATACCCAATTCAGTGCGCAGGCCAGCATTCATAACCGCCGCGATCCCTGCTCCGCCAGACGCCGTTGTTGCGATGCCTGCCTTGGCCATTGCCGGCAGATAACGCAGAACTTCTTCATCCGAGAGCGTCAGAAACATATCCGCGTCTCGTGCCAGACCATTCAGCGCAATCAGCGACGGCTCTTTACAGTCAAGGCGGCCCATTACGCTGTCTGGCCCATCGGCGAAGACACACGCGCCCGCCTCGATACTGGCCTGCAAAGCGGGCGCGGCCTCGGGCTCGACCACGACAATCTGAGGAGCATCTTTCCATACATGGCGGGCATAGGCGGCGACGGCCCCTGCCAACCCACCTACGCCAGCCTGCAAGAAGATATGCGTGGGCACCTGTGGGCATTGACGCACGGCCTCGGCCGCCATTTGCAGGTAGCCTTCCATCAGAATATGCGGCAGTTCATAGTAGCCGGGCCAGGAACTGTCAGACAGCAACGTCCAGCCATTATCCCGAGCGGCCTGCGCCGCAGCCTCCATACTGGCCGCATAATCAACACCCTGACGCACGACCCGCGCGTTCTGAGACCGCAAGCGATCCGCAAAGCTTTCGGGCACAGTTTCAGCGATATACACCACTGCATCTGCACCAAATATCCGCGCACCAGCCGCAACACTCATGCCGTGATTGCCCGCGCTGGCGGTCACATAAGTCCGCCCGGTTAAGGTTGTATCGTCGGGGGCGTCGGAGATATCCGCAGCGTGGCGCGCAATCACATATGCCGCGCCCAACGCCTTGAACGACCCAAGGTTCATCCGCCCACGCTCATCCTTCACCCAGAGATTTGCGACACCGGCAAGGCCGCCAACCTCAGTCAGCGGAGTTTCAGCGGCCGCGGGGCACTGACCCAACAGGGCCGCAACTCGCGCGGCGTCGGTTGAGGGGAATGGCGCCTCTGGGATCAGTTTCTGACCACCGCGATACGGGTTGGATGAGATCTTCAATTGCCTGCCTTTCCTGTGTTGCCCATTGACGTGACCGATTTCGTCAAGTTCTGTCAACAAGACTTCACACCAGACAGGAGCAGCCCATGGCCCACGCTGATCCGGCATTTACTCAGGCAGAGTATGACCGCCGCATGACCAAGACGCGCGCGGCGATGGCAAAGGCTGGCCTGGACGCGCTGTTTGTCGAAGACCCCTCGAACATGGCGTGGCTGACGGGGTATGAGGGCTGGTCGTTCTACGTGCATCAAGGCGTCGTGGTTTTACACGATGCCGATCCGATCTGGTGGGGTCGAGGTCAGGATGCCAACGGGGCACGCCGCACTGTCTGGATGACGAACGACCGCATTCGCGGCTATGCGGACGAATATGTTCAGTCGACCGTTCGTCACCCGATGCAGGACCTTGCAGCGTTGATTGCAGATTGCGGTCTTGCCGACGGGCGTATCGGTGTCGAATTAGACAACTACTATTATTCGGCCAAGGCCCACCTGACCCTTCAGGCAGAGCTTCCCAACGCCGAACTGATTGACGCAAACGCGCTGATCAATTGGCAACGCGCGGTTAAGTCCGACGAAGAGATTGTCTTGATGCGCAAGGCCGCGCGTATCTCAGAACATATCATCGACGGCGTTCTGGAACGCGTGGAACCGGGGCTTAGAAAAAACGAATTAGTGGCCCAGATTTATAGCGATGCAATTCATGGCGCTGACGGGAATTGGGGTGACTATGCGGCCATTGTGCCCTTGCTTCCTTCGGGGCCAGACGCGGCGGCACCCCACCTAACGTGGGATGGCGCGCCGTTCAGATCGGGTGAGTGCACGTTCTTTGAACTTTCTGGCTGCTATCGCCGCTATCATACCCCGTTTTGCCGGTCGGTGTTCCTTGGTCAGCCACCTGATCACCTGCTGCGCGCCGAAGCGGCGTTGGTTGAGGGGCTCGAAGCAGGCTTGAATGCAGCCCGCGCGGGCAATCAGGCCCGCGATATTGCGCTTGCGTTGGCCGCGCCGCTGGAACGCTCCGGGATCGAACGCGGCGCGCGGTGCGGCTATCCTGTTGGCCTCAGTTATCCGCCAGATTGGGGCGAGCGCACCATATCCCTTCGACCCGAGGATGAAACCGTTCTTGAACCTGGCATGACCTTCCATTTCATGCCCGGCCTTTGGATGGATGACTGGGGGCTTGAGATCACCGAGTCCATCCTGATCACTGAATCCGGGCCAGCAGAGTGTTTCTGTGACCGCCCCCGCAAACTGTTCGTAAAGCCATGACATTGCAAAGAACCAAGGAAATCCTGTCCGATTTGACCGCGTTTGAAACGGTTTCGGCGGATAGCAATCTTGAGATCATCCACTATTTGACCGACTTTCTTACGGCACTGGGTGCGCGGTGTATTCAGACTCAGGATGCGACTGGAACAAAGGCCAACGTCTTTGCCAAGCTTGGGCCAGAGATGGATGGCGGCATTGTTTTGTCCGGACATACGGATGTTGTTCCCGTGGCCGATCAAGACTGGACCAGCGATCCGTTCCAGATGGTCGAGCGTGACGGAAAGCTGTATGGGCGCGGTACCTGCGACATGAAGGGGTTCATAGCCGCGGCATTGGCTTTTGCGGAAACTCTTGATGCGAAGCAGTTGACCCAACCGCTGCATTTCTCGTTCACCTATGACGAGGAAACCGGGTGCCTTGGCGCGCGCAATCTGGTGGATGACCTGTCCGAGCGTGGCATCGTTCCAGATATCGCCATCATAGGTGAACCGACAGAAATGCGCGTGATTGAGGGCCACAAGGGCTGCTATGAATACACCACGTCCTTTATCGGGCTCGAAGGGCACAGCTCAGCCCCGGATGACGGAGTAAACGCGGCTGAGTATGCAGCCCGCTATATCGGAAAGCTGCTGGAATTGCGGCAAGTCCTAAAGTCCCGCGCACCATCCGGCAGCCCGTTTGAACCACCTTGGACGACCGTGAATATCGGGCTTATTTCCGGTGGTGTCGCGCACAATGTGATCGCCAGCAAAGCCGAGGTTGCTTGGGAAATGCGGCCCGTTCAGTCCAGCGATGCGGATCTGGTCAAGCGCACTCTGTCCGACTATGTCAAACGCACGTTGCTGCCTGAAATGCAGGCCGTGCACAGCGCCGCCAATATTACGCAACAGGCCGTCGCCGAAGTTGCAGGCCTTGAACCGATGGACAAAAACGCAGCCCGAGACCTTGTGGCCGAGCTGACCGGTGCCAACGGCACGGGCGTCGTTTCATTCGCGACAGAAGCGGGGCTGTTTCAACAGCTTGGGGTTCAGGCAATTGTCTGCGGGCCGGGATCAATCACCCAAGCCCATAAAGCAGACGAATATGTCGAGATTGAACAGCTTGAGCTTTGCTGTCGGATGCTCGACCGCTTGGGGCGTCGAATGACCGCCTAGCCTGCGCCGTGAGAACGATCATAAGCTGATCGTGCGGGCTGGACATGCGCATCTCGCGCGTCTTGCCCCGGATCATACACCTCAATCAGCAACGGATAGCAGGCCGCGGAATCCGAGGAGTGCTCGGACGAACAGTCCCCTCCCGGACAGGCCGAAAGCCCGACGATCAGATCAATCTCAGCGTAGAATTCCAGAAAATCGCCGGGGCGCACTGGGCTGGCTTTCATGAAATACTGTCCGGTATCGCGCGTGAACCCCGTGCACATGAACACATTCAGAACGTCATGCACATGCATTTCCGCCTCATGAAGCGGCAGGTCGCAATGGCTGGCCAGAGCCCGCGTCAGGTTCGAGTGGCAGCAATAGTGATAGTCGTCGCCAGACAGAAGGCGGCCCGTATAGGGATCACAACGCGTGCCGATCACGTCATGAACAGAGCCGCCAAATTCGTCAAACCCGTACCAGTCCAACGTATCACCCACGATGGTCGCCATTGGGCGCATGTTGGGAAAGCTGGACCACATGCGATCTCCGGTCGACAGATGTGTCCCGTGCAGGGCGCGGGTTTTGCCGGAATAGAACCGCTCAGACAGGTCGTGTTTGTTCCACATATTCAGATCGCCGACCTGTGGGCCATCGACCGAAACAACCCGAACGAAAGCGCCGGCAGGCACATCTATGCAGGCCGCGTCCCGCGGTGCGGCAGTCACCTCGGCAATCTTGGATGCCTGCTGCCTAAGCGCGCTCAGCGCGCCCAAATCAGGCTGCGGCAACGTATCTGGCGAATAGCAGATGACCGGAGGGATTCCCTTGCGCTGGTTTGCGTCCGTTGGCGCCCTGAAATGCGGGTTCTTCAATTTCACGGGCATACTCCCTTCCCTGTTTCGGCCCAGACTTAGCGCATTACAAACGGGTTCGCCATCGGCTCTTGCGCGGTGCTGATCCATGTTGTTTTGGTCCGTGTGTAATCCAATACCGCCTCGACCCCGGCCTCGCGCCCATAGCCGGATTGATTGAACCCGCCAAACGGCGCGATGGGCGAGATTGCGCGATACGTATTTACCCAGCAGATGCCAGCCCTGATCCGCTTGGAAACCCTGTGCGCGCGCGCAAGGTTCTGCGTGAAAACGCCAGATCCAAGCCCGTAGGGTGTGGCATTTGCCAGCGATATGGCCTCCTCCTCGGTATCAAACGGCAATAGGGACATCACAGGGCCAAACATTTCGACCTTCAGGGTCTCCGTTTCGGGCGAGTTGCACTGAACCAGCGTCGGATTCATGTAATTCCCCAGCCTGTCTGCGGTATCCCCACCGAACCGTATCACTGCACCCTGCCCGCGTGCTGCAGCCAGCGTCTCTTGGATCTTGCGAACCTGAGCTTGCGTGCAGAGCGGGCCAACATGCGTGTCCCCATGCAAAGGATCACCCACCTGAATCGCGCGGGATTTTTCTTCGATCCGCTCTATCAAAGCATCCAGAACAGGCCGGTGCACCAGCCCACGGGTTCCCGCGACGCAGCTTTGGCCGGACGCGCCGAAGTTACCTGCAATCAAGCCGTTCGCCGCCCCATCCAGATCCGCGTCCTCAAACACCAGTATCGGGGATTTACCGCCCAGTTCCAAAGAGGTAACCGCGAAATTTTCAGCCGAGTTTCGCACAACGTGGCGCGCGGTTTCCGGCCCGCCTGTGAAAGCGATGCGATCCACGTCGGGATGGCGCGTCAGGGGTATGGCGCAATTTTCGGCATCCCCTGTGATAACCGACACAACACCTGGCGGAAAACCGGCCTCATCGATCAATCGAGCGAATTCCAGCATCGGGGCCGGTGCGATTTCCGAGGCTTTCAGAATCACGGCACACCCAGCCGCAAGAGCGGGGCCTAGTTTTGTTGCAGTCAGGAACATCTGCGCGTTCCACGGCACGATCGCGGCGACCACTCCAATCGGTTCGCGCGTCGTAAACACGTGCATGTCCGGTTTGTCGATTGGCAGAACCGTCCCCTCGACCTTATCAGCCAACCCCGCGAAATACCGATAATAGTCCGCGACATACCCCGTTTGCGCCGCAGTTTCCGCCAGCAACTTACCGCTGTCCGTTGTCTCAAGCTCGGCCAGACGCGATGCGTTTTCGGCAACCAGATCAGCCAGTCGATACAGCAGTTTCCCCCGAGCGGTTGCTGACAGATCGCGCCACAGCGGATCGTCCAACGCGCGTTTTGCTGCTGCGACAGCGCGGTCAACATCCTCGGGCGCGGCGCAGGCGAAGGTCGCCCAACCCTGACCGGTAGCCGGGTTTTCAGACGTCATAACCTGTGTCGACGCGCCTTCGGTCCGGCGGCCATCAATGAAAAGCTTAAAGTGCGGCAAGTTACCCATCGTGATCCTCACTGAAAAACCGGCATGACTTCGTCAATGAACCGAGCCAACGACGCGCGTTTGCGATCGTTGGTCATTCCACTGTCGATCCAGAACGAAAACTCATCATAGCCCAAATCTTCGTACCGCTTGATGCGGTCGATGACCTGTTGCGGGGTGCCGACGGTCAGATCGGCCGCCAGCTTCTCGGTCGTGTACATAGGGTTCGCGTCCATTTCGTCTGGCGAGATCGGCTGAATCAAGCCCTGAGTGATCGGGCGCTTGTTCAAGAACCACGCACCGAAATAATTGTAATACCGACGCAAGTCCTGGACGCCCCGAGCAACATCATCTTCATCAGCGCCGACATATGTGTGATGAAGCAACATGATTTTGGGGCGCGGTCCAGAATAGCTGTCGCAGGCATCGTTGAACCGCCCCATCAGGGTTTCGATCTCTTCCATGCCTTGCCACAAGGGGGTGACCTGAATGTTAAACCCATTATGGACGCCAAACTCGTGACTGTTGGGGTCGCGTGCTGCGATCCAGATCGGGGGTCCGTCCTCTTGCAATGGCTTCGGCGCGGACGTCGTTGCGGGGAAGGAATAGAACTCACCATCATGTGCACAGTCCCCTCGCCAGATTTCTTTCAACAACGGCGTCGACTCGCGCATCCTTTGACCCGCTTCCCACGCGTCCATGCCCGGCATTAGGCGTTCGTATTCAAAGGAATACGCCCCGCGCGCGATCCCCAACTCTATTCGCCCTTTGGTGATCTGATCCGCTGCCGCTGCCTCACCCGCCAGTTTGATCGGATGCCAGAATGGGGCGACAACCGTCCCAGTCCCCAAACGGACGTTGCGCGTGTGATGCGCCAGATCGACCAACGATAGAAATGGGTTCGGCGCGATGGTGAACTCCATCCCATGATGCTCGCCCGTCCAGACCGCGCGCATCCCGCCCTCGTCCGCCATTTTAACAAGCCCAACGAATTCATCGTAAAGAACGTCATGAGGCTGCTGCGGCGTCAGACGCTCCATATGGGCAAACAGGGAAAACTCCATCAACGGGCTCCTTCATTCAAACTGTGGATGTCACCTTGTTTCGCGTCGCCAAGGTAGAGAGAGAAATTCCCCTCCTGCGCCTCGATCGCAAAGCGGGTCATCATGTCGTGGATGGCTTGAGTGGTATAGGTGAGCTTGGGCAATGCATCGACAGGCACCCATTTGGTGCCTTCTACTGCGGGGGTATCGTGGCAAGTGGTCAAAAAGAACGTATAGTGTAGCGCGTTTGCCGCGTCGCTAAACGAGGAATACACCTGATCTACCCGCGCAGTCACACCACGGTCTGACAGCCCTTGCGCCAACCTATTGCGCTGCCCTCCGGGTTCGACACCTGCGATCTGAAGCGGTTGGTGCCGACCGTTGTGAACCTCAAGCAAAACATGGCCGTTCGACCGCACCAACGCACCGCAGATTGTTGGCTCTTTCGCGTCGATCTCGCGCTCCAGACCCAGGCTGAAATACGCCCCGCCGACATAACCCAGACCATTGCCCTTGGCGTGTGAAAACTCCTGAACTCGGCCGATCAAAACCGTATGATCCCCGGCAGGGACAACGGCATGCGTTTCACAACAAAATTGGGCCAATGCCCCTTGGATCAATGGCAGGTCACCTAACCCTCTGGAGTGGTCAACCTTGGCAAAACGGTCGCCTTTAAAGCCTGCAAAGGTGTTGGACACTTCCTGCTGACCCTCAGACAGGATGTTGACAGCGAAATGCGAGCACTTGGCAAAAACATCGTGGCTGGACAGAAACTTGCCCGGACAAACCAACAACAAAGGCGGATCCAGCGATACGGACGAAAATGAGTTTGCCGTGAATCCGACCGGAGCCCCATTGGGATCAAGTGTGGTCACAACGGTTACGCCGGTCATGAAGCTGCCGAAAGCGTCACGCAGCGCCCTTGGGTCGATGGTCGTCATATCAGGCACTCCTGCACGAACCCCGACAGATACGAATTCACCTCAACCGGATGAGTCATTGGCATCATGTGCGCCGCGCCGGGCACGATCTCGGCACGTCCCTGCGCCACCAGATCTGCCATCTTGCGGGACATAGTGGGGGTTGAGTTCGGCTCGTCCGCGCCTGTCATGAACAGCGCGGGACACGTGATTTTGGATAGGTCATCATCCGACAACCCATCGCTTTCAGCAAAGACGCTGTAGGCGGCTTTATAGGCCGCCGGGTTCACCTCGGTCAGCCATTGGGCACACGCGTCGCGTTCTTTGGTCTCGTGACCGCCGAACCAGCGTCTAAGTGTACCTGACGGATCGTTCGATGCGTCTGCACTCAATGAAGTGGCGCGTGCAATAACCGCCTCACGCGCCTTGGGATCACGCTGGTAAACTGCATTCAGGGCTGCAACACCCCTGACATGCTCATGTCCAGACGCGGCCAACGACAACGCTACCAACGCGCCCATCGAATGTCCGACTAGAACGGATGGTTCGGACAATAGGGGTTCAACGGCTTTAACGTAGCTGAGCAGCCCACCGGGGTCACGGAAGGGTGACCGACCGTGGCCAGACATGTCCGGACACAACACGCGGAAGCCTGCCGCGCCGAATGCATCAATCTGCGCATTCCACGCCTCAGCCCGCAGGCCAACCCCGTGTAACAGGATGACCAGCGGCCCCTCGCCTGACTCTATGACGGCAAGATCGCCAAACTCAAACCGAGGCCGGGTTGTCCACGTCATGACCCAGATCCTTCAAATCCTGATAGCGGTCTCCGATACGATGATGTGGCCGCCCCGAAGTCGCACCACCCAGAACCACAACAACCTCATCAGCGCGCGGCGCGTCGGGAATCGCAAATTGCAGCGTCAGGTAATGCGACCGACGGCCCGCGTCGTTCTTATCCATCATCGGCACCATGATCGGCGTGTTCGCGGGCCCGCGTGTATTGGTGAAAGACAGGTAGGATTTTGCACCAACCGCCTGCCGGAAAAAATTCCCGAAATGCAGGGTGTGGATCAGACCCGAGGCGTGCTCGACCTCACCGTCCAATCCGACAACGGCAGCTTTGCCATAGGCCTCGATCGCATCGCCCCCTCCGGCCAGCGCGACCATTCGGTTGGTCAGCAATTCACCCAAGATCGGTCCATAAGCAAGGATTTCAGCGCGCAGATCGTCGACATACCGACCAGCCCACGGGTTCGACACAACCGCTGCAACGGCAAACATGCGCCAAGTACGGTCGGCTTTACGAAATCCTTCGACCATAACTTCCTCATCATAGGTTACGATTTTTCGGATGTTTGGCTTCACGGTTGCCCCCTTTTTCAGTCAGGCAAAATATCACCGCCGGAATCATCTTTTGACAAACGAAAGAACTTTAGCCTTAGGTATTACCATCACTAATAGGTCAGTTACCGATGGCAAAAACACTGCCCCCGCTTACATGGTTCAGGTCCTTTGAAGCAGCCGCCCGCAGGCTAAGCTCTACCGCTGCCGCTGATGAGATCGGCCTGACGCAATCCGCCGTCAGCCAGCAAATCCGCGCGCTGGAAACGCGGTTGGGTGTGGTCCTGTTTCACCGGCACGCGCGCGGGCTGTCCCTGACGGATGAAGGCCGAAAACTGCTGCCACAGGTCGAAGCAGCGCTTGAGATGCTGGAGACCGCCGCATCGCCCTACCTGACCGAGAAAAAAGAGCGGCATATCACCGTGGCGGCCTCGATCAGTATAATCGAATGGGTCATTGCACCCGCCCTGCCACGGTTCAGGTCGCAGCATCCCGAAACATCAGTGCGATTTGTCAGCACGATCTGGCCCGACGAATACGCGGCATCGCGTGCGGATATCGAAATCAGGTTCGGGTCGGAAAAGCAGGTCGGCAAGAACGCGGTTCCTTTGCAGCCGAACCGCCTTATCCCAGTCAAGGCACCTGCGTTGGTTGGCGATCTGCAAACCTTGCCTTTAATTGAATCTGTGGGAACCTCCGACAGTTGGGCTTCGTGGTCCGAGGTAACTGGCCAACAGGTCGGGCACCCAACTTATTTTGTGGATTCCTATGGTTTGGCGCTGCAACTCGCAGTGGCTGGAAACGGTGTGGCCTTGGTTAACTCGATCATCGCAGCTCATGCCTTTAAAACCGGGGCCGTTCAGCCCGCTTTTGATCAACCCGCGGCGGCCAGCGAGGGGTATTTCCTGTCGGTCCAACGCGACTCTGCCGCCGTGTCCGAATTTGCCGACTGGTTCTCGGACTTGGTGCGTTTTCAGGCAAGGGTCTGATTCAGACATGTCGATGTCGCATCTGAGGATATCCAACCGCCCCAAAATAGTGAATTCTGGCGAAAAAGGTCCGATTCATGCGATATTCTGGCTTTCGAGTCATCAAAGAGGCGTTGACCGGTCACAAGGGCTGGAAACCGGTCTGGCGTGAGCCTGAGCCCAAGCCCCACTACGACGTCATCATCATTGGCGGCGGCGGTCATGGTCTGGCCACGGCGCACTACCTGTCCAAGGTGTTTGGACTGCGCAACGTGGCCGTGGTCGAGAAAGGCTGGATCGGGGGCGGCAACGTAGGGCGAAATACGACGATTGTACGCTCGAACTATTTGCTGGACGGGAATGAGCCTTTCTACGAATTCTCGCTTAAACTGTGGGAAGGGTTGGAACAGGACGTCAACTATAACGCGATGATGAGCCAGCGCGGGATCATCAACCTATTTCACACCGACGGACAACGCGACGCCTATATAAGGCGCGGCAATGCGATGATCCTGAACGGCGCGGATGCGGAACTGCTGGACGCCGACCAGGTCCGGGCCGAGCATCCCTATCTGAATTTCGACGACGCACGCTTTCCTATCAAGGGAGGTCTGGTTCAGCGTCGCGCGGGCACGGCCCGCCATGACGCGGTGGCTTGGGGTTATGCAAGGTCGGCGGATTTACACGGGGTCGACATCATCCAAAATTGCGAGGTCACTGGCCTGCGGATCGAAAACGGCACCTGTCTGGGGGTCGAAACCAGCCGGGGCTTTATCGGGGCCAGCAAAGTGGGCTGTGCGGTCGCTGGAAACTCGGGCCGTGTGATGGGCATGGCCGGGATGCGCCTGCCCATTGAAAGCCACGTCTTGCAGGCGTTTGTGTCTGAGGGGCTAAAGCCCATTCTGCCCAGCGTCATCACCTTTGGTGCGGGCCATTTCTATGTCAGCCAATCCGACAAGGGCGGGCTGGTTTTTGGCGGCGATATCGACGGCTATAACACCTATGCCCAACGCGGCAATCTGCCTGTGGTCGAGGATGTGTGTGAGGGCGGCATGGCCCTGATGCCCATGATCGGCCGCGCGCGATTACTGCGGATGTGGGGTGGTGTGATGGACATGTCGATGGATGGCTCTCCGATCATCGACCGCACCCCGGTTCAGGGGCTCTATTTCAACGGCGGCTGGTGCTACGGAGGGTTCAAGGCCACGCCTGCCTCGGGCTATTGCTTTGCGCACCTGCTGGCAAAAGATGAACCGCACCCCGTTGCCACCGCCTATCGTCTGGACCGGTTCCGCACTGGCCGGATGATCGACGAAAAAGGCGCGGGCAACCAGCCCAACCTGCACTAAGGGGAACACGGACATGATCATCAACCACCCCCTGCTTGGGCCCCGCGATGCTTCGGAGTTCACATATCTGGGCGATGCCTCCCTGATCGACCGGCCTGACGGGATGGCCGAAAATGCCGCCGACGCGTTCTATAACTATGCCTATCTGCGCGACAACCCCGCCGGTGAGCATCAAGAGCTTTGGTATCACGAAGCCGGGGATCGGTCTTGGCTGGTCATCACTCGCAACACACTGACCCACGAGATTTCCAAGGTGGAACTGGCCCGCGATGTGGCCCGCGCGCGGGGGCGTTCGAAATGACACAGGCGAACCGGCTGACCGGTGGGCAGATCGACCGCGATACGACCCTGAACTTCCGATTTGACGGGCGCAGCTATACTGCGCATCCCGGCGATACTCTGGCCTCGGCGCTGCTGGCCAACAATGTGCGGCTGATTGGGCGGTCGTTCAAATACCATCGTCCGCGCGGGTTGCTAACGGCGGGTTCCGAAGAACCCAACGGTATGGTGGAACTGCGCAGCGGAGCGCACAAAGAACCCAACACCCGCGCCACGACCATCGAGATGTTTGACGGGTTGATCGCAAACTCGCAAAACCGTTGGCCAAGTCTTCGGTTCGACGCGATGGCCGTGAATGACATGTTTTCTAACTTCCTGTCGGCAGGGTTCTACTACAAAACCTTTATGTGGCCCGCCGCCTTTTGGGAGAAGCTGTACGAGCCGATCATCCGCCGCGCCGCTGGCCTTGGATCGCTGTCGATGCAGCCTGACCCGGATGAATATGACAAAGGCTTCCGTCATTGTGATCTGTTGATCATCGGTACCGGGCCTGCAGGTCTGATGGCAGCGCTGGCCGCCGGACGCGCGGGCGCAGATGTCATACTGGCGGATGAGGACTTCATGCTCGGCGGACGTCTGAACAGCGAGACCTTTTCGGTCGGCGACCACAGCGCAACCGACTGGGCGGCGCAGGCCGTTGCCGAACTTTCCGCCATGCCGAACGTCCGGCTGATGCCGCGCACCACTGTGATCGGAGCGTTTGACCACGGAATCTATGGGGCCGTGGAACGGACTGGCGATCACCTGCCTTCGCTGCCCGCTGGAAAACCGCGCCAGATCCTGTGGCGGATCCATAGTCAAAAGGCGCTGCTGTGTGCAGGGGCGACCGAGCGGCCGATTGCGTTTGAAAACAATGATCGACCCGGCATCATGACCGCCAGCGCGCTTCGAACCTACGCCAACCGCTTTGCAGTAACCGCCGCGCCGCGCGTGGCGATCTTTACCAACAATGATGACGGTCACCGCACAGCCTCGGACCTGCACGCCAAAGGTGTGAAAATCGCCGCCGTGGTGGATGTGCGCGAAGACGCACCGCTCAGCTATGACTACGAGGTCTTAAAGGGCGCGCAGGTCTTGAACACCAAGGGTCGTCTGGGCCTGAGCTTTGTCGAGATCGCCCTGCCCGATGGCTCGACCCGAATGCTGGATTGCGGCGCGCTGGGCGTGTCAGGCGGCTGGAACCCGAATGTCCACCTGACCTGCCACCAGCGCGGGCAGCCTGTTTGGAACGAAGCCCTTGCTTCATTCGTGCCGGGAGAAAACCTACCGGTCGGCATGTCCGTCGCTGGCGCTGCCAATGGAGTCATGTCGACCCATGGCGCGCTTCGCTCAGGCGCCCAAGCAGCCGCCACCGCGCTGGACCTAACCACCCTGCCCGACCTGCCCGAGACCGAGGACTCGCCCATTGCACAAAAGCCGTTCTGGTATGTGCAGGGCTGCAAACGGGCATGGGTTGATCAGCAGAATGACGTGACCGTCAAGGATGTGAAACTCAGCTATCAGGAAGGCTTCCGCTCGGTCGAGCATCTGAAACGCTATACTACGCTGGGCATGGCAACCGATCAGGGCAAGACCTCGAACATCACGGGGCTTGCGATCATGGCCGAGGTCGCGGGCAAGTCGATCCCTGAAACCGGCACCACCATTTTCCGCCCACCGTACACGCCCGTTCCTATCGGCGCGTTTGCAGGACGGATGATTGGCAAGGAGTTCCACCCAACCCGCCTGACCCCGTCACATCATTGGGCCAAGGAGCGCGGAGCGGTGTTTGTCGAGGCCGGGAACTGGCTGCGCGCGCAGTGGTTCCCTCAACCCGGTGAAACGCATTGGCGCGAATCCGTCGACCGTGAGGTGCGCCAGACTCGAGCCTCGGTCGGGGTGTGCGATTGCACCACGCTGGGCAAGATCGACGTTCAAGGCACGGATGCCGCCGATTTCCTCAACCGCGTCTACGCCAACGGCTTCGCCAAGCTGGCGGTCGGCAAAACGCGGTATGGCCTGATGCTGCGCGAGGATGGGATGGTCATGGATGACGGCACCGCCGCGCGTCTTGCCGAGGATCATTTCGTCGTCACCACCACAACCGCAAACGCTGTAAGTGTCTATCGCCACATGGAATTTGTGCGCCAGTGCCTGTTCCCAGACCTGGATGTGCAGCTGATCTCGACCACAGACGGCTGGGCGCAATACGCGGTCGCAGGGCCAAATTCGCGCAAGCTTCTGCAAAAGATCGTAGACCCCGAATTCGATATCTCGAACGAGGCGTTTCCCTTCATGGCCTGCGGCAAGATCACTGTCTGCGGTGGGCTGCGGGCACGGCTGTTCCGCATCTCGTTCTCGGGCGAGTTGGCCTTCGAGATCGCCGTCCCCGCGCGCTATGGCGATGCGCTGATGCGAAGGTTGATGACTGAGGGTGAGGAGTTCGACGTCACGCCCTATGGCACCGAGGCACTAAGCGTAATGAGGATCGAAAAAGGCCACCCGGTCGGCAATGAGTTGAACGGAACCACCACGGCTCTGAACCTTGGCATGGGCAAGGTGGTCTCAAAGAAAAAGGACAGTATCGGGTCGGTTTTGTCCGAGCGAGAGGCTTTGACCGCACCGGACATATTGAAACTGGTGGGGCTAAAGCCGATCACTCCTGAAGATAAGGTAACTGCCGGAGGCCACCTTATGAACGTCGAAGGCCCCATCGATGCAGCGCATGATCAGGGATATGTGACCTCGGTGGCCTATTCCCCCAGCCTGAACAGCAACATCGGTCTGGGCCTGCTGAAACGTGGCGATGAACGGCTGGGCGAGAAGATGCACCTTGTTTCCCCGCTGACCGACCTGACGATCGAAGTCGAAATCGTCTCGGCCCATTTTGTTGATCCCGAAGGAGAACGTCTTCGTGCATGATCTTGTCGCCACAACCGCCCTTGGTGGGTCTGAGCCGCGTGTTGACACAGTTGGGTCGGTCACATGTACTGAAGTTCCAGGTGTGGCCTTGGCCTCGGTCGCTGCGCGCCGTGGGAAGGAAACACAGGCGCAAAAGGCCATGGCCAAAATGATTGGGGCGCCAGCGCCCGAAGTTCAGCGATTTACCGGAGATCAGGTGATCGCCTTTTGGTCAGGGCCAGACCAGTGGATGATCGAAGCACCCATTGACAGCCACGAAGACCTTGCGGATCAGGTGAAGGCAATCTTCGGCGATATAGCTTCGGTCACGGAGCAAACGGATGCCTGGGCGCGGTTCGATTTGCAGGGCGATGGGATCAATGCGGTTCTGGAACTTCTGTGTCAATTGGATCTGCGACGGTTTGAGCCCGGGTACGCGGCGCGCGGTTCAATTCACCATATTGGGTGTTTCGCCCTGTGTCGCGGTACCGACCATGTTAGCCTTTATGGACCCAGATCCTCGGCCGGGTCACTGCATCATGCGATCATTACCGCCATGAGATCGGCCCACTAATACTACCAAGCAGGCGGTCAGCCTGAGAGTTAAGGCAGCCGCACGCTTTCAAGACTTAGTGAAATCTCAGACCCGCTTGGTCAAAACCCGAAGCCGCCACCCAAGCGATCGCGGCGCCGTTGAATCGACAAGCGAAACGCCCAGTCGCTGATTAAGGCAAGCGGGAACAAAACCCTCTCTCCCAGACCGTCGATGATAGTGAGTTTTCCACCCCGTTCTTGTGCACGCACTATGTTTTCATAGCTCATGTCGCCAACGATGATGCGGCCTTTTTCGAGATCATCCAGAAGACCCATGAATTCCTGGCGCAGACGTTCCAACCCTTCGGGATCATTCCTTAGGCCCAACCGTTCCTTATGCAGCGTCGGTGCAAGATCACCATCCGGGCCTGTCAGTTTCTCGACCACAATTGCCGGCCCCAACGAGGTCGGAGCATAGCCCATAAAACGCGCCAAACGCTCAATCTCGGGGCGGCCACGATGCAGCGCCGCCAGATATTCGTTTGCCTCACGGTTCCATTGCCGCAGGTTCCCATAGCGCCATTCGGCGTATCGAGGGATAAGGTGGTTGCGGACAGGCTCATCTACCCTGACCTTCAGCAAAGCCTTGTCATTTTCGGGGTGCTGAAAAATCAGGTAGTTGCGGCTTTTGCGCAAGGGTTTCAATTCGCTCAGATCTATCATTTTGCCTGCTATCTAGGGCCAGAAGCCGAACATCCCGCCACTGGATTAAATGCTAAACTGAAACCCGTTCATAAATCCTTCTCCTAAGTGTTACAAATTGCTTTTTTCGGCATGAGCAAAATGCGCGCAGACTACGGTCCGATCGGCGGGTAAGGCATCAGCATGAAGGTTTGATTACCTTCGGACTCTATAATTGGGATATGCGTCCAACCCCGTGGATCAATCGGCGGCTCGACGTCAGCACATTCGTCGGGTGTCTCATCACATATAACGACGTCTAAACCTGTGAGATAAACCAGACGCAACCTCAAACCTCGGGGGAACTGAATGCCGGCGGGTCCTGCACCAGTCAGGCCAAGATAGTGCCCATAGATATACACGGTTTCCGTGGTGTCAGGTATCGCTGAAGCCAAGTCCCGAGTGGCTTCTTGCCATGGCGGAACCCTGACATATGTCGCACGTCCAAAAAGAATGATCTTGATCAGCAGAACGTACATAATGGTGATCCGGGCGATACTTGCCACCCTTCCCGGCGTCAACGACAGATGCAAAGTTGCGGCGGTGAAGGTGAACCCAAGCAATAGCCAAATCCAGCCAAATGCACGGGCCGGGACAAAAACACCCGACATCAGTGATTTGCCAAGCAACGGTACAAGACCCGCCAACATCGCAACCAACACCGTAATGGCAACGAACCGCTGAGAGCGGAACAATATGCCCCAACCGATAGCGAAGAATGCCAGTAGCACAACGCCACTGCCAGCCGCTCCGCCTCCAAGCTGTCTAATCGTCGTTTGAAGATAGATGCGCAACTTACCGAGGTTCCTTATCAGATCCTCGGTTGATTGGACCTCGGACGGGGCGCGCCAGTCGGCAATCGGTATGCCAAAAACACCGTGATAGATGTAATTCAGACTGTAAACGGACAGCATACCTACACCGAGGCTGAAAAAGAACACGAACAGAGTAATCGCCATGCTCTTGTATGTTTTCGGCGCCTTGTAGGACATCAGCGCCAAGGCCATTAAAAGGAACGGATAAGTTGTATAGGCCATAAAGGACAACGGCACCGCGACGATCAGCAATGCGACCGAAACCCGATGCGGCAGGAACACGACGCCCAACGCATAAAAAGTAATGATCCAAACGCCTGGCAGTAGCGTGTTAAACCAAAATGCGATCATGAATGCCGGGATAGAAAGCGCGACAAACAGCGCAAAATAACCCTTGTACCATCCAGGTGCCTCGCGCCCGAGCATCGTGATTGATGTACAGGCGGAAAATGTGGCCCAGGCCATCAGGTATAAGGCAAAGCTAACGGGCGAAGACCACAGAAACGGCCTGAACTGCCACCAATAATTCAGCCACCGCCCTTCATCCAAGGCTTTTCGATTGGCCATAAATTTTTGCCCCAGCAGTGCGGGGAAGTCATCGTGGCGCACAAGCGGATCAATAACCAGCGGCCCGTAAATCACCAGCAAAGCCGCAAAAGCCAGCAACCACAGGCGCAATAGGTCCTGCCACAGAGGTCTTACGTTCATCACTGGCTCCGGTGCGAGCGCGCGATGACGGATGCGCGGACCTGTGCTATTTTGGTGACCGCCGTTTGTGGCAATCTGCGAACGATCATTTTCCGCAAATTCCAGCCGAACGTGCCCACCTCTTTCAACGCGCCCGGTTTCACTTCGGTCGACAGAACCTCTGCCGGAAGCGTCGCGGCGCCAGCTTCGTTTGCGTAAAGGACGCTGTTATAGCGATACCAGGGTTCGATCGAGGCATCGTCAAACAGAATAGAGCGCAGACAGTCATAGGCCGCATAGCCCTGCTCAGCGAACAGTCCCTGCCAGAACGACAAAGGCTGTTCATTGATGTGGAACTCACCACCCTGCCCCGGCACGGCGGCTGAGAACAGAACCAGATCGCTATGCGTTGTTAGGCTTTGAACCAGGCTGGCCGATGCCTCATGGGGCAAATGCTCGCCTACTTCCAGCGATTGCGCCAACCCAAACTTACGGCCCAAATCGACAGGCTGACTCAGGTCTTTGCCAAAAAAGCAGTCCTTTGGAATGGCCAATGTCTCGCGATCGACATAATCGCCATCCACACCTGCGACATCCTGACACCCGGCGGCTGCCCATTCTGACAACCAGACGCCGCGCCCACACCCAAAATCCACGACACTGTCTGGTTTGACATGGGATTGAAGCGTTTCGATCAGCCGAACAGCCGAGCTGCGCGCTCCACGGTCGATGTAGTCAAAGAACTCGTTGGAATAGATATGCGACATGACCACTCTCTAAATTGAGCTTTCTTCGCGATAGACCCACAAACGCAGGATCACGAAATTTATGATGGGAAGAACAACTACGACCAAACCGGCGGCGACCGGTTCGGCGAGGGCCAGCCTAGGTGCAAGGATGCCCGTTATCATCGAGGAAACGACTAAGCCGATCGCAATCATGCACAAAAAGCGGCCAAACTGACCCGGCGCGACCACTGGCCTACCAAACGTCCAAGCGGTTTGGCCAACATACTGGATAAGGATTGCAGACCCGAATGCCAGCAGGTTTGCGATCCAAGGGGAATTGAATATCTGCAGCAGGCCAAGATACGTGACAAAATAGTATGCGGCGACACCGGTTCCGACCACTGCAAACCGAAATATGCGTTTGGGTTCACTCATGACGTCTTCTGCGCTCTCTCGGACAGAGTTTCGACACCATTGCCAACCTGTTCATCCACAAAGAACAAGGGCCGCCCCTTTGCTTCGACATAAAGCCGTCCAAGGTATTCTCCGATAATGCCAAGGGTCAGCAACTGAATGCCTGAAAAGAAGCTGATGACCAAAACGGTCGACGCCCAACCAGCAACCGTGCTGTACAAGATCAGTGACCAGAACACGTATACAGCCATCAATGCGGCGATGAGCAAGGTCAGAAAGGCCAGCCGGGTGGCCATCTGCAAGGGCTTGATCGAGAAGCTGGACAAGGCATCAAACGCAAGACGGATCATCTTGGACATCGGGTACTTGGTCTCACCCGCCACGCGCGGGTCGCGAACATATTCAATGCCAATCTGCTTGAACCCAGCCCAAGCGAACATTCCCCGGATGAACCGGGACCGCTCGGGCATATCCAAAACCGCATCCAATGCGCGGCGGCTCACTAAACGGAAATCACCCGTATCGTTGGGAATAGGCACATCCGACAGCCGATTCAGCACCCGGTAAAACCCATGCGCGGTCATCTTCTTGAACCAGCTCTCGCCCTTGCGTTCGCTGCGGCGCCCATAGACCACGTCATACCCGCGATCCATCATGGCCATCATATCTTGCAGCAGTTCGGGCGGGTCCTGCAAATCGGCGTCCAGCATGAAAATCCGCTGCCCCTTGGCCGCCATCAAACCCGCCGTCAAAGCGACTTGGTGCCCACGGTTCGTTGACAGCTTTATGCCGCGAACACCTGCGTGGCTTTCGCTCTGCTTGCAGATTTCGTCCCACGTGCCATCGGTAGAGCCATCATCCACCAGCACGATCTCCCGGTCAGTGGACCAGGGATCAGTTGCCGCGACCAGACGCTCGACCAGCATCGGCACAGAGTCCTCTTCGTTCATACAAGGAACGACTACAGACAATAACATTTAACCTCCGAACGCGAACTGTCCTGCTCGATTATTTGCGATGGGATCGCGTTTTCTAGAACACGTCGCTTTGGTTTTTTCTCGTTTTGGGTCGCTGCCCTTGATATCTCAACTGTCACATTTCGCTAATCGGTAAGTTCCAGTTTCCAAACCGTAGTTACCGCCGCGACACATCCTTGGGGTCAGTCGCCAACGACCAACCCAATGATGCAATACCGGAGTTATTGCCACCCCTTGTGGCAGCATTGCGCCAATCTTGCGACAAAGGACGGAAAGCTGTCGAAATTCGGTGCCTTGCGCGGCAAATGCACTCATAGAACAGAAAAATCCCACACGAAAACAATATAGTTCCGTGGATGCCGGGAATTTTGGAACATTCTTCCCAGCGGAGCGGTGGTCAATCACTTTCAAATCACATATTCAGTGCCGCGAGTGTAAAACAGGCAGATATCAGACCCGTGTTCGACCTACCTGCGCAGCGTGCGCATCTTTCCGAAAAGTACGACCTTAGCCCCTCAGCGGAACTGGCAGCCAGCATGGAAGACATCTATGCGCGCATGTCCCGCGTCGTTTCGCCGATGGATTGGGCGATCTATGCGCCTTATGTCAAAGCGATCAACGACCTAAAGGCCGAACGCAATGCAGTTGTCCTTGGCCACAACTACATGACGCCCGAGATTTTTCACGGCATCTCGGATTTCGGCGGCGACAGCCTGCAACTGGCGATCAAGGCAACCGAGGTCGAAGCGGACGTGATCGTGCAATGCGGTGTGCACTTCATGGCCGAAACATCCAAAATCCTTAGCCCGGACAAGACGGTTTTAATGCCCGATATGGAAGCTGGGTGTTCTTTGGCCGAATCCATAACGGCGGACGGCGTGGCCGAAATGCGCCGTCGTTATCCCGGTGCACCGGTGGTGTCTTACGTCAACACCACGGCCGAGGTCAAAGCGGCCTCTGACATCTGCTGCACATCGTCTAACGCGGCACAGATCGTTGCGGCACTGGACAGCGACACCATCATCATGACCCCTGATCAGTACTTGGCGCAGAACGTGGCACGGGACGTTCCACAAAAGAACATTGTCTGGTGGGAAGGATCGTGCATCGTTCACGAACAATACTCGGCCAGCGACCTGCGAGACTTCCGCGAATGGAACCCGGGCACCCGACTGATCGCGCATCCGGAATGCCCCCCCGACGTGGTGGCCGAGGCAGATTTCTCGGGCTCGACCAGCGGCATCATCAAATACGTCACGGATGAAAAACCCGAAAAAGCGCTGCTGATCACCGAATGCTCCATGGCTTCGAACATTGCGGACGAACTGCCCGAGGTCGACTTTGTGGGTCCTTGCAACATGTGCCCATACATGAAGAAAATCACCCTCGAAAAAGTGCTTTATGCGCTGGATACCATGACCGGACAGGTCGAAGTTGAAGCAGATGTGGCCGACAAAGCCCGCTTGTCAGTTCAGCGGATGATAGACCTTTCGCGCAAACTGGGTATCTGACCGGGCGGATGCAACACGTCAGCACCAAGCGCGTGGTGATCATCGGCGCTGGATTGGCCGCCGTCTATGCCGCGCTGAAACTGGCACCGCGACCCGTCGTGATGATCTCGCCCGAGGCGCTGGGGACCGGCGCCAGCTCGGCCTGGGCGCAGGGGGGGGTCGCCGCTGCGATGGCCGAAACTGACAGCCCTGAGGCTCATGCGGAAGATACAGTGCGCGCAGGGGCCGGTTCGGTTCTGCAAGAGGTAGCCGATTTCGTAACGCGCGCCGCGCCGGATCATATTCTTGACCTGTCAAATCTTGGCACCGACTTTGACCGAACCAGCGACGGGGCCTTTGTTCAATCCCGCGAGGCCGCCCACTCGGCCGCCCGGGTCGTCCGTGTGAAAGGCGATCAGGCGGGTGCGGAAATCATGCGCGCATTGGTCACCGCACTACGTGCGACGCCGTCGATCCAAGTAATTGAAGGGGTACAGGCCATCGGCTTTGACAGTGATGGCCAGCAGGTTCAGGGCGTCTACCTGACCCCGGCGAATGGATCAGATACGCCCTCGATTGCGTTGCACGGGGCGGCTTATGTATTGGCAACTGGTGGGTCCGCCGGGCTTTACGCGCAAACAACCAACCCCACCCGTATC
Organism: Ruegeria sp. S263; assembly: GCF_056780525.1. Classification (NCBI taxonomy): domain Bacteria; kingdom Pseudomonadati; phylum Pseudomonadota; class Alphaproteobacteria; order Rhodobacterales; family Roseobacteraceae; genus Ruegeria; species Ruegeria sp. S263. Next base: position 2,237,886 of record NZ_CM165558.1, read on the forward strand.
CGAGGTCAGGGCATAGGCATGGCGGCGCGAGCCGGAGCGAAAATTGCAGATGCAGAATTCGTTCAGTTCCACCCAACGGCGATCAATGTCGGCGAAGACCCCTGCCCACTGGCCACCGAAGCGCTGCGCGGCGAGGGTGCGGTATTGATCGACAAGACCGGGCACAGGTTTATGCCTGAACTGCATCCGGATGGAGAGCTCGCGCCTAGGGACATTGTTGCCCGCGCGGTCTTTCTGCAAACCCAGTCCGGCCTGCGACCTGCGCTGGATACGCGGCAGGCCATCGGCGTCGACATCGCGTCGCAGTTCCCCGCAGTTACTGAAGCCTGTCGTCGCAATGGCGTCGATCCTGTGCTGTCGCCCATACCTGTCACGGCCGCAGCGCATTATCATATGGGTGGCGTCGCGGCAGACCTGTCCGGGCGCAGCACATTGGGCGGGCTTTGGGCTTGTGGTGAGGCGGCCTCGACCGGGCTGCATGGGGCAAACCGGCTCGCTTCAAACGGATTGCTAGAGGCGTTGGTGTTTGCTCGTACCTGCGCGCGAGACATTGCAAAGCATGTCCCTTGTGACGATGCCGAACCGGTAGATCTAAATTTTGCGCCCAGTTGCCAAACAGCGATCTTGCAAGCCACGGCAGAGCTGCGCGGGATCATGATGGATCTGGTCGGCGTCGTTCGCACGGGAACAGGTTTGCGCCAAGCGTTGAGCCGCATAGCTCTGCTCGAAGCCGAAAACCAAAACTCACCGGCATTTCTCAATATGACGGCGACCGCGACACTGATCGCGGCGGCGGCTTTGATGCGAGAAGAAAGTCGCGGCGCACACTACAGGTCGGATTTTCCACAGACGCATTCCGGCCCCGGACAACGATCAATGCTGACGCTTGAACAGGCGCTGGCGTTTCGAGACAAATACACAAAGGAAAACGTATGACCGTTCCTGCCCTACCCGATCTAATCCTAGAACCGATTGTCCGCGCGGCGTTGATGGAGGATTTGGGATCCAACGGCGACGTCACCTCGTTGACGGTCATACCGCCAGAAACAACCTACTCTGCTCGGCTAAACGCGCGTGAAGATGCGGTGGTGTCCGGCATGCAAGTGGCAGAGCTTGCCTTTCGTCTGGTCGACCCTGCGCTTGAGATCGTTCGCCACGTGCAAGATGGCCAACGCTGCGCCAAGGGCGAGACCCTGATGGAGATACGCGGCAATGCAGCCTCGATCCTGTCTGGTGAACGTGTGGCGTTGAACTTTGCCGGACGCCTTACAGGGGTGGCTACTGCGACTGCCGCTCTGGTCGCTGAAACCAAAGGCACCAATACGCGTATCACCTGCACCCGCAAGACAACGCCCGGCCTGCGTATCGTCGAAAAACAGGCCGTACTGCACGGCGGCGGCTTTAATCACCGCTTTTCATTGTCCGACGCAATTCTGATTAAGGACAACCACATCGCCGCCGCCGGAGGCGTTCGGGCGGTCCTCGAAGCAACCAAGGCGCGTGCGTCCCACATGATGAAGGTTGAAATCGAAGTGGACCATTTGGAACAACTGGAAGACGTGCTTGCGGTTGGAGGTGCGGATGTCGTCTTGTTGGACAACATGACCCCAGACATGCTGTCCAAAGCGGTTTCGATGGCAAACGGGCAAATCACAACCGAAGCCTCTGGCAACGTGACCAAAGAAACCGTGGCCGCGATCGCAGCAACGGGCGTCGACTACATCTCATCCGGGGCGCTGACGCATTCCTACAGGACAATCGATCTGGGTCTGGATTTTTAGGGTGAATGGCGGAGAGACAGGGATTCGAACCCTGGAGACGGTTTCCCGCCTACACACTTTCCAGGCGTGCGCCTTCGACCACTCGGCCACCTCTCCGTGGGCGCGATATTTGGACTATCGCTTGGGGATTTGCAAGGCCCGAATATAGCGAAAATTCAACCTTTTCGGATCGCGCTTAAACCGGCCTCAGACCTCATCCCCGTCGCTGTCGGGCATATCCGCCTCGGTCATCTCGATCGGGGAAGACTTGTCTGTGTCGGTCGGGGTGTCCCCCGCCTCATTTGCCGGTTCAGGCGTAGGCGCGGCTGACGATTCCCTAAGCGTATCCGGATTACGCAGCCAGACGTCGCGTTGGGCGAACGGAATCTCGATACCTTCGTCGGCAAAGCGCCGGTTAATCTCGTGATTCATGTCCGATTTTACCGAAAGCACCCAGTTCACGTCGCGCAGGATGGCCCGGATCTCAAAATCCAACGAATCCGCACCAAATCCCTGAAACACGACACTGGGCGCGGGATTGGCCAAAACCATTGGGTGCGCATTGGCGACTTCGCCCAGTATCGTTTCAACCAGTTTGGTATCCGTCCCATAAGCGACGCCAACCGGAACAATGACACGCCCGATGGTATTGCCGCGCGTATAGTTGGTTACAACGCCGCTGATCAGGTCAGAATTGGGAACGATCACATCCGTACGATCAAACGTCTCAATCCGCGTAGACCGGACCGAGATGTCGCGCACGTAGCCCATCATCCCGTTAACGTCGATCCAATCCCCTTTTGAAATCGGACGTTCGACCAGCAGGATGATCCCAGACACGAAATTCGAGACGATGGTCTGCAACCCGAAACCGATCCCAACGGACAAGGCACCGGCGACAATTGCCAGCGAGGACAAGTCGAACCCGGCAACCATAATGGCAACCAGCGCGGCCAGAAAAATTCCGATATACCCGGTGCCGGAAACGATCGCGTTCTGACCACCGGGGTCAATGCTTGTCTTTGGCAGCAAAGAGTTGCGCAATCCGCCTTGCAGCATTCGGGTCAGACCGTAACCGATCAGGAACACGATCACGAAGACGAAGAAGTTGCTTGGCGATATCGTCACTCCGCCGATATCAAAGCCCAGCAACAGACGTGACCAAGCTTCAAGCAAATCGGTCTGACGCGCCCCCCAGTAAAGGGCAAGGATCGGCAAAGCAAAGATAGCCAACGCGAAACCGACCAGAACCGAAAACAGCGAATCCCAGACAGCTTCGCCCTGCCCCGTGATCCAGCCGTAGACCTGCGTAATGAAGCGCTGAAAAATGACCAACGCAGCAATCAGAACCAGCGTTTTTACTGCGGGAAAGACTATGGCTTCGGCCGCATTGGTATACCCAAAGACGGCCAGAACAGGTGTCGCAATACCCAGAAGCAACAAGGCGCGCCGCAGAAATTCGACCAGTTGGCTGAAGCCTGCCGCCCGAGCTACACTTGGGGCTTCGGCCTCGTCTGGTTGCGCGTCATTGGTCCGGATATGGCGCACCCGAAGCAGCAACAAAGCCGTGGCCACGATGACAGGAAAACTGACTACTGCACGCGTGGAATCCGAGATATTTTCGATCTGCTCGAACAAGACGGCCAGTTCATGAAGGATGAGCATCGCAGCCAGCAGATCAATATAGACGCGAAGTTCCTTGATCCTGGCAGCGGACAGACGCTTGAACCCTCTGGCCTGCCCCATCAGGTATACTTGCCGCCCGATCCAGTCATAAAAGAAGATAATTCCGGCCCAGTATGGCACTTCCTCAAGCAGCAAGGTGCCCCGCACACCCAGCACCCCGGTCAGGTGAATTGCGACAACTGCGGCTAGGACGCCCAACCACGGCAAGATGATCCGCAACAGGGATATCACAAAAGTCCAGACGCCCGTGCCAGAGCCCCCCAACTTCCGCAGGTAATCACCGCCCTTTTCCGACCAGTGCCGCCCGAAAATCAGCAACACCGCCGATATGACCAACAGGACAAATATCCCCAACCCGCGCTCTCTCATTTGCTCGCGGGCGACATCCGTTCTCAGGTTTTCGGTTATTTCATTGATCAAGCCACGGGCGGCTTCTTTCACGTCCACCCAGGCAGGTGCCCAATATGTAGGATTAAGAGGCGACGGACCTCGTTCCAACAACTCTTTGGTCTGACGGTGCCGGATGATCTGGTCTATTTCACTGATAAGCCCGTTGGCCCTGCTATACGCCTCTTCGGATACAACACGCGGGACCCGAAGGCTGTTGAGCTGTTCTTCCAGATGCGCACGGATTGTCGCAATGTCTTCGGGTTCAGAGGCGTCACCCTCAGGTTCTGGCCCCAATGCCTTGAGTTGACTTTCCAGCGTCTGAATACGTTCCGTATTTGCATCCCGCGCGCGATTAAAGACCTCTCGGTACTCGTTGATTTCAGAACGCAGGTTCTCCAAAGCAGCATTCGAAGCGCGGTTCGCTTCGATTACCGCTTCGGCCCGGTCCGCCGTGCTGATCCAGCCCTGATAATACTCACTTTGTCGGTCGGTCAGTTGGGCGGCAACAGGGCCGCCCCAAACGGCCAAACAAACCGTTACAAGGGCAAGAAACAGGCGGACCTGCCGCGGCATCATACGTCCTCGAACACGCCAGGAATGCTGCGGGGGGCTTCGGTCATCCAATCAGGCACCGGCAGCTCTTTTTCACGCAGGAATTCCGGGTTGAACAGTTTGGACTGATAGCGTGTGCCATAGTCGCAGAGGATCGTCACAATGGTATGGCCCGGCCCAAGATCCTTGGCCAGACGCACGGCACCGGCCATGTTGATTGCGGTCGAGCCGCCCATGACCAGACCTTCCTCGCGCAGCAAACTAAAGATGTAGGGCAGCGCCTCGTTATCTGTCATCTGATAGGCATAGTCGGGCTTGAAACCCTCAAGGTTCTTGGTGATGCGCACCTGACCGATCCCTTCGGCGATCGAGCTGCCCTCCATCGCGATTTCACCGGTAGTGTAATAGGAATAAAGCCCCGCGCCCATCGGATCGACCAGGCCGATCTTGACCCCTTTGGGCTGCAAAGCATCCGCGACGCCTGCCAAAGTCCCACCGGAGCCCACGGCGCTTACAAAACCGTCAACCTTGCCGCCGGTTTGCTCCCAGATCTCTGGGCCAGTGGTTTCCACATGCGCCTGACGGTTTGCCACATTGTCGAACTGGTTGGCCCAGATCGCACCATTGGGTTCGGTCTGCGCCAGTTCCTCGGCCAGTCGGCGCGAGTAATGCACAAAGTTATTGGGGTTGCGGTAAGGCGCGGCGGGAACCTGCACCAGTTGCGCCCCGGCAAGCCGCAGCATGTCCTTCTTTTCTTCGGACTGGGTTTCCGGGATCACGATCACGGTCTTGAACCCCATCGATGCCCCAACCAGCGCAAGGCCGATTCCGGTGTTTCCTGCGGTGCCTTCGACAATGGTTCCGCCGGGCTTCAGCTCACCCCGCGCGATGGCGTCCTTGATTATATAAAGCGCTGCGCGGTCCTTGACCGATTGGCCGGGGTTCATGAACTCGGCCTTGCCAAGGATTTCACACCCGGTTTCTTCGCTGATGCGTTTCAGCCGGATCAACGGCGTTTTTCCTACTGCGTCAGCAAGGTCTCGTGCAATGCGCATGGCACCCTCTTTTCTTTACATATCAACGAAGATTTACAGTCGACGCGCGACAACCACAAGCCGCGATAACTATGCCCGCAAACGGTTCTTGTGACGCGCCAGCCAATTGGCCAACATCAACAGGGGTAAGTCCTTGAACCCATTGTTGTCCACACGGTCCATGAACTCGGCAAATGGCAGAATTTGAGTGCGAATATCCTCGCCTTCCGAAGCGACCCCACCGTTTTCAACTGTCTTGGTCAGATCGGCCAGTCCGACATAAAGGTGAATGTACTCGGTTGACGACCCGCTTGAGGAATAAGCACCCCCTACATATTCCAAGCTGCTCAGGTCTACTTGCGCCTCTTCAAGCACTTCCCGCTGCGCCGCCTGCGCGGGGGATTCTCCGGGGTCAATCATTCCTGCCACCGGCTCCCACATCCAGGGTTCGGGATCGTCAATCAAGTAAACCGGGGCTCGGAACTGCTCCACCAGCAGGACCGTGTCCCTTGCAGGATCATAGGGCAACACCACGACAGCGCTGCCCTGCATCAAGGCGCTGCGATTCAGGACCGGCCCCATGGTTCCGTCATGCTGGCGGTGCTGCACTCGAATCTCGTTCATGCCGAAATAGCTTAGGTACGCCCGTTCATGCTGATGCAGAACGACATCTGACCCAACATCGCGCAGATCACCGGTCTGTCGACGCCGCGCGGCCATTCGCGCCCACGCCCGGGTTCGGATCGACGGAAAGCAGCGTGCGACCGCTTTGGCATCCATCCGACCGTAAAAGCTCATAACCTCCTGAGCTGCGGCGATCGACAACTCCCCCCACTGATCGATCCAAGCTTGCAAGGACCAGCGGTCGCCGGGAAACCACAGATCGGGTTCGGGGAAAAAGACGCTTGCCTGCGTTTGCGAACCGTCTTCCAAATGGATCGTTTGCGGGCTCAGGTCATAATCGAACCCGCCTTCATAAAACACCAGACGCCGCAGGTCTTCTGGACCCAGCCCTTGCACCAGCAGACCGTCTGCTTGGCCAGATTTTTCTTTGACGATCATCGGAAATGGCTGCCCATCTACGCTGTACACTGCGTGCCCCGGTAAAGCAGCCTGCTTTACCTCAAGACGTGACAATGGACGACCCAATACCAATTCCAACAATGGCAGGTATCTGAGCGTTCCGTAGAAAAAGAGATTAGACAAAGAAGAAGTCTCGTTTGCAGACAGGAATTTATCGCCAGCGGCGGCTGGCCTCTTCTGTGGCAAGGCCTGCCACCACCCCACCGATAGCCAAGGTCAGCAGGATTTCGGACGTCAGAAGCAATTGACCATACTCAATACCGATCTGGAAAATCGCCAACAGGGCTTCGAATGGGCCATTGTATCTGTGGCGCATCGCCAGACTGAACATTTCGTAACAGCCTTGAAGGAACAGCCCCCAGAAAACCAAAGTGGCAATTCCCGTCATGCCGTTATTGATCGCCGCAGTCCATCCTTTGCCCGCGCGCTTACCCATGACGGTCCAGCCACAAACAACGCCCAAAACCATGTTAACAAAGGTGAAAGCGCCGTAATCTTTACCCTCTTCCCCATTCTCGATGATCATGCTCGACACGAGAAATGCCACCACCAATAGACAGATGGCGGCAATAAGACGTGAGGCACTGGGCATTGGGCAGATCCGTTAACTATGTTGGTTTTGCTACGGTAATCTGTGTCACATCGCAATTGCCGGTGTCAAAGGCTGCGCCGCAGGCGGTCAAATAATAATTCCACATGCGGCGAAAACGCTCATCAAATCCCATTTCTGAAATGACATCCCATTTGTCGTTGAATGTCTCGTACCAGCGTCGCAGGGTCAGATCATAGCTTTTGCCAAATTCCTTTGATGTCACGACGTTCAGCCCGGCTTGCGTGACCTGCTCTTTTAACACCGAAGGTGCCGGAAGCATTCCACCCGGAAAGATATATTTCTGAATGAAATCAACACCATTTCGGTAGACGTCCCACCGATGATCAGCCACGGTAATGATCTGCAATGTCGCCTGCGCGCCTGGTTTAAGGCGCTCTCTCACAGTTTCGAAATATGCTGGCCAATATTTCTGCCCAACCGCTTCGAACATTTCAATCGACGCGATGCCATCGTATTGGCCCCGCTCGTCGCGATAGTCCTGAAGCTTGAACTCGACCAAATCAGAAAGCCCGGCTTTTTCAATTCTTTGCCTGGCAAACTTCAACTGCTCTTGGCTAATCGTCAGCCCTGTGACCCGCAAGCCACGCTCTTTCGCAGCGTATTCCGCGAATCCGCCCCAGCCGCAGCCAATTTCAAGAATATGATCACCCGGCTTTGCGCCCATTTCATCAACTAGACTGGCGTATTTCGCCGTCTGCGCGTTTTCGAGACTTTCCTGCCCCGTCTCAAACAAGGCGCTGGAATAGGTCATCGTATCATCCAGCCATAAGGCATAGAAATCATTGCCCAAATCATAGTGGTACGAGATGTTCTTCTTTGCCTGTTTCCGGCTATTGCCATGCAACCAGAACCGTAAACGTTCATAGGTCTGAACAAGGAACTTGCCGGTAAAGTCGTCATAGACCGTTTCAGTGCCCAAATGCACAAGATCCATGAAGGACCGCAGGTCTGGGGTGCTCCAGTCTCCTTCCAGATAGGCGTCGGAAAAACCCAGCTCTCCTTCGCGGATCAGTCGCGCGAAAACGTCGGGGTTGTGAATGTCCACCCGTGCGACCGGTCCGGGCTTGGCGCCCTCGGTTCGAAAAATGCGGCCATCCGGCAGAGCGATATCAAGCCGCCCGGATTCCATCTTGTTCAGCATTTTCAGAACTTGCGCGAAATACCTCGGCAGGCCCTTTTGCCCTTCCGTTGTCGTATGGATCATCCGCTTTCCCCTATGCGGTTGTTGTTTCAGGCTAGGACGAGTTTGTGTTTCTGGCAAGTTTTCAGTTCCTTAGTGGTTTTTTAGGCCTTCATAAGCCGCAAGTGCACGTGCGCGACCGGCAGGCAATTCAACAATCGGGTTGGGATACAAATCGGTCTCAGAGATGCCCCAAGAACGTGGAACGGCGTCAAAATACGCACACGCCGTCGCGGGTGGCGTTGACTGCCCTTCGGCAATCCAACGGCGCACATACTCCCCGCTCGGATCGAATTTTTCCTGCTGAGTCAGAGGGTTAAAGATACGGAAAAACGGAGAGGCATCAGGCCCCGAGCCTGCAACCCACTGCCAGCCCATCGCGTTACAGGCTGAGTCCCAGTCGATCAGACAGTCAGCAAACCACTGCATCCCAATTTTCCAATGCGTCATCAAATGCTTGGTCAGGTAACTGGATGTTATCATCCGTGCCCGGTTATGCATCCGGCCCGTGACGTACATCTGGCGCATCGCGGCATCTATAACCGGAATTCCGGTTCTGGCCGTTTGCCAAGCAATCACCTCGGGGCGAGTGGCGTCCGTATTCCACGGAAACATCTCCCACTCTGGTTTCCAATTTTCTGCCAACAGGTGTGGCGTATGGAACATCAGGTGGTAAGCGAACTCTCTCCACACAAGCTGGCGCAAGAAGGCATCGGTCCCTGACACTCCAGTCATCGCCGCGTTTTGAACGGAGTGCCAAACGGAGCGCGGGCTTATTTCCCCCAAAGACAGATATTCGGACAGATTGGACGTTGCATCACGATCCAGCCGATCCCTGTTTTCAGAATAATGCGCAATCCGGTCCAGAAAGCCTTGAAGCGCTTCGAACGCTGCGGCTTCGCCTGCCTGCACATAAGGGGCCACGATTGTCGCCCCACGGTTCATACCTTGGGCCAAATTCCACTCTGACAGATCGTCTGAATTCGGCCAACTCTGCGGACCCCGCAACGTGGCGGGGCCCGGTTCAGGCGGCGCGACGTCCCGAACTCGTACTGCCCGCCACATTGGTGTGAAAACGCGGAACGGCTGGCCCGCTTTGGTCGCAACGGTCCAAGGCTCGAACAGCAGATGACCGGTGAAAGACTTTGCCTCGATGCCCTGCTCCGACAATCGCGACTTTACATCCCTGTCCCGAGTAATTGCATCGGGATCATATGCCCTCGTCCAGTGTACGGCCGTTGCACCTGTCCGCGCGATAATATCTTGTAGAACCGCAAGAGCGCGCCCGCGACGCAGAACCAAACGACTGCCCAAATTGTTCAGCGCCCGCGCCAGCGCATCTACGCCCAATCCCAAACGCCATTTGGGTGCAGCCCCGAGCGCTTCGGCCTGATCGTCCAGAATAAACAATGGAATGACCGGCCGTCCTGAGGCGACGGCAGCCGTCAGCGCGGGATGGTCCGACAGGCGCAAATCCCGTCGGAACCAAACAATAATCGGTGGCCGCTCGTTTTCCATTTTTGCCCTGTTTTCTTCGATCTACGAAACAGGGCTGAAAGTGGATCACAAAACAGCGTCAAGTGCATTCAATAATTGATCAATTTCCTGTTGAGAGGTGTAGTGCGTAAAGCTGACGCGCAGCACGCCTTGGGTTAGATCAACCCCCATCGCCTTCAATGGCCGCACTGCATAGAAGTCGCCCCCGCCTGCCATGATACCGTATTTCACGAGATCAGCCGCCACCGACTCGGCGTTGCGCGTAAGAGCCAGTGCCACCGTCGGCGCGCGCCGAGTGGCATCGGAGGTTCCGATCAGCCGAACGGCATTCCGATCCTTGACTGCGTCCAGAACCGGCTGAAGCAAGGCCACTTCCTGCCCGCGCATAAGGTCATGTACAAAGGCACCGCGTTCAGTGGCGTCGCCATCCGGCCCGTTGTGATGGTCACACAGAAGGTCGACATAATCCGCCATACCTGCGCTCGCCGCGATTTGCGCATGGTCGGGGCCAGCGGGCGTAAATCGTTTATACAGCACATCCGCGTTGAAATAATGCGCCTGATTGGGCAGCAGTTCTCCAAGAGATTTCCGGATCACCATGCAGCCCTGATGCGGTCCATAGGTTTTGTAGGCGGAAAACAGGTAAATATCCGGCCCAAGGTCTCCGACATTCGGAAACCCGTGCGGCGCGTATGAAACACCGTCGACGCAAACGAAAGCGCCCGCCGCATGTGCGATGGCCGTGATTTCGGTAACCGGATTGATCTCACCGATCACGTTCGAACAGTGGGGGAAACAAACCAGACGCACCTTTTCATCCAGCAAGTGTTCAAGATCGTGCGGGTTCAGCGACCCGGTCTCGGGGTCGATCTGCCATTCGCGGACCTCAATGCCTTCATCCGCAAGCCGCCGCCAAGGACCTGAATTCGCCTCGTGATCCTGATTGGTCACGACAATGGCGTCGCCCGGCTTCATCCACTGGCGAAATGCCTGTGCCAGAACATAGGTGTTTTGAGTGGTCGACGGGCCAAAACTGAGTTCATCAGTTTCAACGCCCAGTATGGTCGCCATCCGGCTGCGGGCCTCGTCCATTTCTTCCCCCGCCAATCGGCTGGCTTCATAGGGACCATAAGGTTGAACCTTGCGTTGGGTATAATATCGGCTCAGCCTGTCGAGAACCGGTTTGCAGGTGTAAGAACCGCCTGCATTCTCAAAAAACGCCTGCCCCTGCAGGCTAGGTTCGGAAAACGCCGGAAACTGTGACCGAACAAAGTTGATATCCAGAGTGCTCATGGCACGGGCCTCCTTGATCATGCACTTAAATCCATGAGGAGCCCGCGCATGATTTCGGTCCCCTCGAAAATCATGGCAGGTCTTCCAGCCCAGCCTGTGCTTTGGAAACACCGGCAGCCCTTGCGGATCACAAGGACGGGGCCAAATTGCCCAGAACACCGTTAGTCGTCAAGCGAGCCCTCCTTCACGACAAAAAAAGCCGAGCATTTAGACCCGGCTTTGCGACGTGATTTGGGCAATTTAACCCTGAACCTTGGTGTAGGTCCCCTCGCCCGCAAGAATACCGCGAAAGCCGCCCGGCTCATCCAAACCAAAAACGATCAGCGGCAAGTTGTTATCCCGTGCAAGCGCAATGGCCGATGCATCCATCACCCGCAGTCGCTTGGCCAGTACATCGTCATAGGTCACCGTGTCATAGCGCACGGCATCTGAGTGTTCTTTGGGGTCTTTGTCATACACGCCATCGACACCGTTTTTGCCCATGAAGATCGCCTCGCACGCCATTTCGTTGGCGCGTAGCGTCGCGGCGGTGTCGGTGGTGAAATAAGGGTTTCCGGTTCCGGCCGCAAAAATACAAACCCGCTTTTTCTCAAGGTGACGCACGGCGCGGCGGCGGATGTAGGGCTCACAGACCTCATCCATCCGAATGGCCGAGATAACGCGGGTAAATACGCCGACCTCTTCCAAGGCGGACTGCATCCCAAGCGCGTTCATCACGGTCGCTAGCATTCCCATATAATCAGCGGTCGTGCGTTCCATCCCCTGTGCCGAACCGCTTAGGCCGCGGAAAATGTTGCCGCCGCCAATGACCATGCAGATTTCGACGCCTAGATCGTGAACCGATTTCACTTCTTGCGCGATACGCTGAACGGTCGGTGGATGCAGGCCAAAGCCTTGATCCCCCATCAGTGCCTCGCCGGATATCTTCAGCATCACGCGCTTGTACTTTGTTTTAGGGGGTTCAACTGTGTTGGTTGTCGGGGAATGGCTCATGTTGCGCTCCGGGCTGGCACGGGTTTAATTCCGGCGCAAAATGAAGCAAAACCTCGGCAGGTTCAATGCGGATGGTAAGGAATGAGGCGTGCCGGGATGACCAATGGCAAAACTCTGCAGACCCTGGGTCGCCTGCCCAAGATTCCGGATGGTGTTCCGGTGCTGATCGCAGGCCCGACGGCGTCTGGAAAATCCGCCCTTGCGTTAGAGATCGCCGAACAGTTCGGCGGCGTCATCGTCAATGCGGATGCCAGTCAGGTATATGACTGCTGGCGCGTTATCTCGGCCCGTCCCTCAGTCGAAGAGGAGGCGCGCGCACCGCACGTGTTATACGGCCATGTCGCATTCGATCAGGACTATTCAACGGGTCACTGGCTGCGTGACGTCAAACCGATATTGGCGGGCGGTCAACGCCCGATCGTCGTAGGTGGGACCGGGTTGTATTTCTCGGCCCTCACCGAAGGTATGGCAGATATTCCAGCCACGCCCGCCGATGTGCGGGCCGAGGCGGACAGGCTGGACTTGTCCACTCTTATGGATGGTGTCGACGCAGAAACCCTGGCGGGCATCGACACGCAAAACCGTGCCCGTGTTCAACGTGCCTGGGAAGTGCAGCGGTCCACAGGCCGAAGCCTGCGCGACTGGCAGGCCGACACACCGCCCCCGATACTACGGCTACACGACACCGTACCCATCGTCTTTGACGTGGACAAACAATGGCTTCTGGACAGGATAACGCGGCGTTTTGACATGATGCTGGACACTGGCGCGCTTGAGGAAGTGGAAGCGATGCGCGACAAGTACGATCCCACGCTTCCAGCCTGTAAAGCCATCGGCGTACCCGAGCTTATGGCCTACCTTGAAGGTCATATGTCGTTGCAGGATGCCCGTGAGCGCGCAACTATCTCGACCCGGCAGTTTGCCAAGCGGCAGCGGACGTGGTTTCGCGCAAGAATGAAAAACTGGAATCGGGTAGATTTCTCAAAGTGATACCTTGTGCAGGCTGAACTCCAAGATCTGCGTTTCCAACGGCCCCTCAAATTTCCCCGAATCTCCGCTGCTGACGCAGCCAAAGAGGTACAACGGCGCACGTTAACCGGACATTGTTGCTAACAAACTCTGGCCACCGATGTCGCTTTTGTACCTCGAATGACGATTTCGAACATTGACCTGATTTAAATTCTGGTGCCGAATGTCCCCATGGGGGTGTTCAAATTCCGAAAAACAAGAACCCGAGAACCTGCTGCCCGACGTGTTCGGGTCTGAGCTGTTCGAAACTCTATCAATAAAAATACTATGTCACAGGGAGAGACATAAATGGAAAACCAAACAATCACCGGAGCACCGATGCACTGGGCGGCAGAAATGCATGCGCAAGAGTATCGGGACGGTAAACTTAGTCGGCGCGAATTCATGGCGCGCGCAACTGCATTGGGTGTCGCCGTTCCAGCCGCCTATGGCATGATCGGCCTGAAGTCACCTGCGGCAGCCCAAGAACCCCAGCGTGGCGGCACCATTCGCTATCAGATGGAAGTCCGCGCCCTGAAGGACCCGCGCACCTATGACTGGACACAGATTGCCACCTTCACCGCGGGCTGGCTGGAATATCTGGTCGAATACAACAATGACGGCTCGTTCAAGCCCATGCTGCTGGAAAGCTGGGAAGCAAACGATGACGCGACCGAGTACACGCTGAATGTCCGCAAGGGTGTCAAGTGGAATAACGGCGACGACTTCACCGCCGAAGACGTTGCGCGCAACATCGAAGGCTGGTGTGATGCAGGGCTCGAGGGTAACTCGATGGCGTCACGCATGGCATCGCTTGTAGATGAGAGCACCCAGAAAGCCGCAGACGGGGCCATCACTGTTGTCGACACTCATACCGTTAAGCTGAAATGCAGCGCCCCGGACATCACGATCATTCCGGGCATGGCCGACTATCCGGCGGCTATCGTGCACAGCAGCTTTGACGCAAATAATATGCTGGCCAACCCTGTCGGCACGGGCTTCATGATCCCCGAAAGCCACGAAGTTGGCGTCAAAGGTGTTCTTGTACGCAACGAAGAATTCGAATGGTGGGGCTATGAGGCCGGCAAAGGCGGCTACATCGACCGGATCGAGTTCATCGACTACGGCACCGACCCTGCGGCATTCCTGGCTGCTTATGAGGCCGAAGAGATCGACATGAACTGGGAGTCGGTCGGCGAATTTGTCGATATCTTTGACAGCATCGGTCTTGTGCGTTCGGAAATCCCGTCGGGCTTTACCATCGTCATTCGCCCCAACCAGTTGGCCGAGGATGAGAACGGCAACAAGATCTATGGCGACAAGCGTGTCCGTCAGGCTCTGGCCATGGCGGTCGATAACGAAGTCTGTCTGGAACTTGGGATGTCAGGTTACGGCATTCCCGCCGACAACTGCCACGTTGGCCCGATGCACCCCGAGCACGACTCGGCTGTAACCCGCATCCCGTATGATCCTGCAGCGGCGAAAGCCCTGATGGACGAAGCGGGCATGGGCGATTTTGAGCATGAAGTTCAGTCCATTGACGATGACTGGCGTCGCAACACCACAGCGGCCGTCGTCGCGCAGCTTAACGACGCGGGCATCAAAGCCAAGCATACGATCCTGCCCGGCTCGACCTTCTGGAACGACTGGACCAAGTACCCCTACTCGTCGACCAACTGGAACCACCGTCCGCTCGGCACGCAGGTTCTGGCTTTGGCTTACAAGTCCGGGGTGGCCTGGAACGAGTCCGGCTTTGCCAATGACGAGTTCGATACGCTGCTGGCCGAGGCAAACTCGATCGCGGATGTCGACCAGCGCCGCGAAGTGATGGCCAAGCTGCAAGCGATCATGATCGACGAAGGCGTCGTCATCCAGCCATACTGGAGGACCGCAATGCGCCACCACCGTGACAACATGGTGGGCGTCGAAAAGCACATCGCGGATCTGCCGCAGCTGTATAAGTTCGGCATCGTTTCCTAAGCCAAAAAAACACAAGGCCGCGCCTACCGGGGGCGGCCTTTTCGTCCTGACCACGGCGACCAGAAAAACAGCGATGCGTGCGGTAAAACCACCGACACGCTAGCCTACCAACAGGGGCTACCATGGGACTTTTCATACTAAGGCGCGTCGGCATTATGCTGTTGACCGCACTGTGCCTTACCTTCCTGGTCTTCTTTCTGACCAACCTCTACCCGAACCTTGAAAAGCTTGCGAAGACGCAGGGCAATTTCAGGATGTCGGACGAGCAAGTCGAAAGCTTTCTGGAAAAAGGCGGATACCTTCAGCCAACGCCCATAAAGTACGGCGAATGGCTGGGTGTCTTGCCTTCTTACAGACACACGAATGAAGACGGCACGGTGCAAGGCAGATGTATCCTGCCCGGCAAAACAGCCGAAGAATCTCCGAATTTCTGCGGGATTTTGCAGGGGTATTGGGGATATTCGACGGTCTTCAAAGAAGAAGTCTCAACTGTTGTTGGTAACCGGCTTGCGCTTACGGGACGTCTGATGTTCTGGGTCATGCTGTTGATGGTTCCATCCGCTTTGATCCTTGGAATTCTGGCGGGCATGAAAGAAGGGTCAGCCACCGACCGGACCCTTTCGACCTTTGCGATCACCACCACGGCAACGCCGGAATATGTGTCTGGTGTTATCTTCATCGCGATCTTCACCTCGTCTGCCGTCGGGCTGAAATGGTTCAAAGGGACCGCCACGCAAGCGATGGAAAATCCAACGTTCGAGAACTTTTTCCTGCCAGTGTTGACCATTGCCCTATACGGGATGGGTTACATTGCCCGCATGACCCGCGCCTCGATGACCGAGGTGATGACGGCGCAATACATCCGAACCGCGCGCCTGAAAGGTGTGTCGTTCCCGAACATCGTTATGAAACACGCACTGCGCAACGCGCTTATCGCGCCGTTCACCGTCATCATGCTGCAGTTCCCATGGCTGCTGAATGGCGTGGTAATCGTCGAGACCCTGTTCAACTACAAGGGCTTTGGCTGGGCGCTGGTGCAGGCGGCGGGGAATAACGACATCCAGCTCTTGCTGGCGATATCGGTCGTGTCGGTCTTTGTGGTGCTGGTGACGCAGCTGATCTCGGATATCGGCTATGTCTACCTCAACCCGCGCATCCGCATTTCGTAAGGAGGGATAGATCATGGAACCACTTACCTGGACCGGCTCTATCGCCTTCCTGAACCCGTTACTGGCCATAGCCTTGGCGCTGATGGTTATTTCGATCTTGGCCTGGATACTGGCCAGCATCATCCTGCCGGAACCCCAGATGACCGTGAACCCAGATGGGACGCTGACGTCTGGATCGGGTGTGAGAAACCTCATTCAAACCGTGCTGCGCTTTAGCTTTCTGGCAAGCGTCGGGCTGGGCGTTGCCTATATCGTTCTGGGCGTCCTCATGGGAACAAGCGCCGGTATCATCGGGGCCATGGCCCAACAATTCCTGCCTGTCTGGTTGTCGCTGGTCCTTCTCTACGCCATGTCGATTGCATTCAAACGTAAGCTGGGTCTGTACGGTAAACTGTTTGACAGCCCGATTGGTATGATCGGCTTTGGGCTTGTGATGTTCTGGGTGTTTACCGGCATCTTTGGCGCGCTTGACCTGATCGTGACACACGACCCGCTCTCGCAGGTTTCGGGGATGAAAAACAAAGTACCCGGGACACCTCTGCCCAGTATAGAAGACGGGGAGTACGCCTGGTATCTGCTAGGGGGCGACAATCTTGCCCGGGACGTGTTCAGCCGTATGGTCAAAGGGGCGTGGATCGTTGTTCAGATTGCGCCGCTGGCAACGATGTTTGCCTTCATGGTCGGGATCACGCTGGGCCTGCCCGCCGGTTACTACGGTGGACGTCTGGACACGCTGCTGTCGTTCCTGGCGAACCTGATCCTGGCCTTCCCGGTGATCCTGCTGTTCTACCTGCTTGTGACGCCCGAGATCGTGGCAACAGGTGTGCCGAACTATATGGCCGCTATCCTGTTCATCTTCCCGATCATCTTCCTTGGTGTGCTTCTGAACTCGCGCTATTACACAAGGCCGACGTTCCGCACACCGCTATTGATTGGTGTTCTGGGTGTTGCGCTGTGGCTGTATCTGTCGCTGATCTCAACGAATGGCTACATCGTAAACACGGACAACTACAGCATTTGGGGACTGCCCACCTATCTGGACCTTTTTGATGTGCCCGGAGGGATTTTAGTCGTCTTTGTGTCGGTGGTTTTTGTAAACTCACCAACCGTGTTCCGTATCGTGCGCGGTTTGGCGATGGACATCAAAACCCGCGACTATGTCGCTGCGGCTCAGACACGCGGTGAAGGGCCGTGGTATATCATGCTGTGGGAAATCCTGCCCAACGCGCGGGGTCCGCTGATCGTCGATTTCTGTCTGCGGATTGGTTATACCACCATCCTTTTGGGGACTTTGGGTTTCTTTGGGCTGGGATTGCCACCGGAAAGCCCGGATTGGGGATCAACGATCAACGAAGGGCGTAAGCTGTTGTCGATCTATCTGCACCCCGCCCTGCCGCCTGCCTTGGCCCTGTTGTCTTTGGTTCTGGGACTGAACCTGTTGGCGGATGGTTTGCGCGAAGAAAGTCTGAAGGACTGATTGTGATCGAAGGCCGGGGGCTTTGCCCCCGGACCCCCAGGATATTTTTAGCCAGATGAAGGGGATCCCCTGACTCTCGCGAGGAGTAAGCAAGATGAACAAACTGGCGGATTATGACGGGCCAATTCTTGAGATCGACAAGCTGTCGATTTCGTTTTTTACCCGTTTGCGGGAAATTCCGGCCGTTATGGATTTTTCGGTCAGCGTCCAGCCCGGGGAGGCTGTCGGACTGGTCGGTGAATCCGGCTGCGGCAAGTCCACCGTCGCACTGGGGGTCATGCAGGACCTTGGCAAGAACGGGCGCATTGTCGGAGGTACCATCAAGTTCAAAGGGCGCGATCTGGCCGAGATGACATCGGACGAACTACGCGATATTCGCGGCAATGAGATCGCGATGATCTATCAGGAGCCGATGGCATCGCTGAATCCTGCCATGAAGATCGGCAAGCAGTTAATGGAAGTGCCGATGATCCATGAAGGCGTCGGTGCAGAAGAAGCCTATGCGCGCGCTCTGGAGGTGGTTACAGATGTACGCCTGCCTGACCCTGAGCGGATGCTGAACTCATTCCCACATCAGTTGTCGGGGGGGCAGCAGCAGCGGATTGTGATCGCTATGGCGCTGATGTCGAAGCCCGCGCTTTTGATACTGGACGAGCCGACAACGGCGCTGGATGTGACGGTCGAGGCTGCCGTGGTCGAGCTGGTCAAGGACTTGGGCAAGAAATACGGCACTTCGATGCTGTTCATCTCGCACAATCTGGGGCTGGTGCTAGAGACCTGCGACCGGCTTTGCGTGATGTATTCCGGTGAGGCTGTTGAGCGTGGTTCGATCCATGACGTGTTCGACGAAATGCAGCACCCTTACACGCAGGCGCTGTTCCGCTCGATCCCCCTGCCTGGGGCTGACAAGAACGCGCGGCCTCTGGTGGCAATTCCGGGAAACTTTCCTTTGCCGCACGAACGCCCGCCGGGGTGTAATTTCGGGCCGCGTTGTGACTATTTCGAGGAAGGCCGGTGTGACGCGCAGAACATTCTGATGGAGGCGGTGCCGGGCAACGACCGCCACCATACGCGGTGCCTGAAATTCAAGGAAATCGACTGGAACGCGCCGATCACTGTGTCTGAGCAGAAGGAAAAAGCGGAAATCGGCCGTACTGTTCTGAAGATGGACAACCTCAAGAAATACTATGAGGTGGCCGCAAATGCCCTATTCGGTGGCGGTGAAAAGAAAGTTGTAAAGGCCAATGAAACCCTGAGTTTTGAGGCTCATGAGTTTGAAACTCTGGCCATCGTGGGTGAGTCTGGCTGTGGCAAATCCACATTTGCCAAGGTTCTGATGGGGCTGGAAACAGCGACCGATGGTCAGATTTTGCTGGATAATCGCAACATCGAAGCTGTGCCGATCGAAGAGCGCGACGCCAAGACCGTGGGTGAAGTGCAAATGGTATTCCAGAACCCGTTTGACACGCTGAACCCATCCATGACCGTCGGCCGTCAGATCATTCGGGCGCTGGAGATTTTCGGCGTTGGGAACTCTGAGGCTGAACGCAAAAAGCGGATGCTGGAGCTTTTGGATCTGGTGAAGCTTCCACGCGCCTTTGCCGATCGAATGCCGCGGCAATTGTCAGGTGGGCAGAAGCAGCGTGTCGGTATCGCCCGCGCCTTTGCCGGAGACGCGCGGATCGTGGTTGCGGACGAACCGGTCTCAGCGCTGGATGTATCGGTGCAGGCTGCGGTCACGGATCTGCTAATGGAGATTCAACGCGAACACAAAACCACGCTTTTGTTCATCAGCCATGACCTGTCTATTGTGCGATACCTGAGTGACCGAGTGATGGTGATGTATCTGGGTCATGTGGTCGAGTTGGGGACGACGGACCAGGTGTTCTCACCTCCGTATCACCCATATACCGAGGCCCTGCTGAGTGCTGTCCCGATCGCTGATACGTCGATCGAAAAACAGCATATCGTTCTTGAAGGCGACATTCCGTCCGCAATGAGCCCGCCACCCGGCTGCCCTTTCCAGACGCGTTGCCGCTGGAAATCCGAGGTGCCGGACGGACGGTGTGAGCATGACGTGCCGCCCGTCAAAGCCCTTGCCGACGGCCATCAGATAAAATGCCATTTGGCTGATGATATTTTGGCGCGGATGGAGCCCGTCATCAAAATTGCGGCGGAATAAACGATCATAGCGACGGAACCGGTCACAGTGCCGGTTCTTTTATCCCTAGATCGTTTGAATTACCCGCCCCAGATGACCTTTACGTAGTTCTGGGTTTCTTTGTACGGCGGAACACCACCGTGCTTTTCAACCGCCTTTGGCCCCGCGTTATAGGCCGCCAAAGCCAAGCGCCACGATTTGAACTTGCGGTACTGCCACGACAGGTAACGCGCACCACCTTCAAGGTTCTGTTTGGGATCATGCGGATTCACACCCAATAGCTGCGCAGTACCGGGCATTAGCTGCGCAAGACCCAGCGCACCCTTGTGCGATACGGCATGGGGATTCCAGCCACTTTCCTGCTGAACAAGTCGAAGAAATAGATCTTCAGGCACATTGTGCTTGCGGGCCGCTTGACGTGCCAACGAAAGGTATTGACCGCGGTACTTACCGTTATAGCGCTTGTTGAACGTCCCCGAAGCTGTTTTTCGCTTGGGCTTCAGCCGTTCGGAATCGCGATACTGAGTCGCCGCGCGAGTGTCCAAAATCTTGGCCTGCTTCAGAAAAATGTCCTTGCGGCTTTTGGTAGACAATGTCTGAGCCGCAGCCGGAACTGAAACCAGCGCAAGGCAAAACCCTAAAAACCAACCAACCAGAAAACGCATTAATGCCAATCCCGCTCGTCCACGAACCCGACCGAGTATAGATATTTCAGTAAAAAATGAAAGCTTGGTAAAAATTTTCTGAGTGATTTGCTGCTCGGTGCGGTCTTCATCAACTATGTTTTAACCGCGCCGCAGGCCGTATAGGGTCGGCAGCAGAACACAAGCGCCAGATTCGGGCGCGATCCAGTCAGACAAGAACGAGGACATACATGGCGGGTTCAGTAAACAAGGTCATTCTGGTCGGAAATCTGGGCGCAGACCCCGAGGTCCGGTCGTTTCAGAACGGCGGCAAGGTGTGCAACCTGCGCCTTGCCACGTCAGAAACGTGGAAGGACCGCAACACCGGCGAACGGCGTGACCGGACACAGTGGCACTCGGTCGCGATCTTTTCGGAACCTCTGGCCCGCATTGCTGAACAGTACCTGCGCAAAGGCAGCAAGGTTTATATCGAAGGCCAGTTGGAAACACGTAAATGGCAGGACCAGTCCGGCCAAGACCGATATACGACAGAAGTTGTTTTGCGCCCCTATCGCGGCGAACTGACGTTGCTGGATAGTCGTGGCGACGGCGGCGGACAGTCCGGCGGTTACGGCGGAGGCCAGTCTGGCGGCTATGGCGGCGGTCAGGCCGGCGGCGGTTACGGCGACCCCTACGGCGCGCCCTCTGGATCCCCTGCCCCTGCATCCGGCGGAATCGACGACGACGAGATTCCGTTCTAAGCAAAACGGAGATTGGTGATGACATGGTCCTTCTCACTCGGCCGGTTATTTGGGTCGGAACTGAGGGTCCATGTCACTTTTTTTCTGCTGCTGGCCTGGGTCGGCTTTGCGGCATACTCCAACGGCGGCATGTCGGCGGTCGTCGAGAACCTGATCTTCGTACTCGCCCTGTTTGCCTGTGTAGTGGCGCATGAATTCGGCCATGCGCTGATGGCTCGGCGTTACGGGATCAAGACTCCTGACATTACCCTTTTGCCAATTGGCGGGCTGGCTCGGCTGGAACGAATGCCGGAGAAGCCAATGCAGGAAGTCTGGGTCGCCCTTGCTGGCCCTGCGGTAAACATCGTCATCTGGATCATTCTGATTGCGTTCGGGGCCGGAATGCCTTGGGAAACGATGACGCAAATCGACAGCACGGCCCCCGGCCTTTTGAACCGGTTGGCCTATGTCAATCTGCTGTTGGCCGCCTTCAACATGATACCGGCCTTTCCAATGGACGGCGGACGGGTCTTTCGCGCCTTGCTTTGCCTTAAAATGGATCGCGTCAAGGCAACGCGGGTCGCGGCGCTTGCCGGACAAGCGGTCGCTGTGGGCTTTGGCTTTCTTGGTCTCAGCACGGGCAATCCACTGCTGGTTCTGATCGCTGTGTTTGTCTTCGTTGCAGCCAACGCAGAGAGTCAGGACGTGGCCATGCGATCTGTCGCGCGGCGGGTTATGGCGCGCGATGCGATGATCACCGAATACCAATCGCTGTCGCCGTCAGACACTCTGGCGACGGCCGCCCAAGCCGTTATTCATACCACACAGCATGAATTCCCAGTGTTGGACGCAGACGGAACGCTAAAGGGTTTCGTGACCCGCAACCGCCTGTTTGCGGCTCTGGCTGCGGAAACTCCGCGATCAGACCTCGCCATTTCCATAATGGAAGCCGATATTCCGCAGGTAGAGCTCACCAGCGGGTTGGAGACAGTTCTGGAACGTCTGCACAAAGGCGCGCCAGCCATAGCGGTTTGTACCAAGGCCGGTCACATGGTGGGCTACATTACGCGCGAAAACATCGGTGAGTTGATGGTCATCCGGGGACGCTAATCAAGCGGCGGCCAGAGCGTCCTCGAGCACCGACAAGACAGCTTCGCGCGGGACATCCGAGGTTACGAATGCCTGACCGATTCCTCGTGCCAGAATGAAGCGCAACTGCCCGTCGATAACCTTTTTGTCCTGCGCCATCAGATTGACCAATGCCTCTGCCCCCGGAAGATCGCCCGGAATGTCGGCAAGGTCCGTCTTCATTCCCATCTGACGCAGGTGCGCGCGAACGCGGCTGGGGTCTTCTTGCGCGCACAAACCAAGGCGCGACGACAGCTCAAACGCAAGCGCGCAGCCAATAGCTACACCCTCGCCATGCAGCAAGCGGTCCGAATAGCAGGTTGCGGCCTCCAACGCATGACAGAAGGTGTGGCCAAGGTTCAGCAACGCGCGATCGCCCTGTTCGGTTTCATCGCGCGCGACGATATCGGCCTTCATCTGAACCGATCGCGTCACGGCCCGGACGCGCGCTGCCATGTCGCCGCCCGATACATCGGTGCCGTTGGCCTCGAGCCACTCAAAGAACGCGGCATCGCCCAGCAGACCGTATTTTACGACCTCACCATAGCCTGACAGAAAATCCCTTTGGGTCATTGTACCCAATACCGAGGTATCAGCCAGAACCAGCGAGGGTTGGTGAAAAGCCCCGATCAGGTTTTTCCCCTGCGGCGCGTTGATCCCGGTTTTTCCCCCAACCGAACTGTCCACTTGTGCCAGCAAAGAGGTCGGGATTTGCACGAACCGAACGCCGCGCCGCAAAACGGCGGCGGCAAAGCCTGCAAGATCGCCAATGACGCCGCCCCCAAGGGCCACGACAACATCGCGGCGTTCGACTTTTTCGGCTAGCAGCCATTCGACCGCGCGCTCAAAATGCGGCCAGCTTTTGGTGGCTTCTCCGGCAGGTAGAGCCAGCGCCGACATCTCGATACCCGCATCGGCCAGACCTTCCCGCAGCGCGTCCAGATGCAAAGCTGCGACGTTTTCGTCCGTCAGAACCGCAACTTTGGGACGGTTGAGCAAAGGTGCGATCATCTTCCCCGACTGGCCCAGCAAATCAGGCCCGATCTCTACATCGTAGGATCGCTCACCCAGCTCTACATGTACGGTTTGGTGCATTAATTCCGTTCCAAAACATCCGGGCGCGTCATCAAGGCATCGACGACCCTGTCCACCATATTTTCTATCGACGTCTCTCCGTCAGAAGTCACCGAGAGGTCGGCTTGCGAATAGACCGGCACACGTTCCTCATACAAGGCGCGCAACGTCGCATGAGGGTCCGCTGTGCGCAGCAAGGGCCGCGTGTCCTTGTGCTTGACCCGATTCCACAGCACGTTCAAATCGGCCTTTAACCAGACAGAAACCCCGCGATCGGTAATCATCTGGCGATTCTGACCGGCCAAAAACGCCCCGCCGCCGGTGGACAGAACACCTTTTTCTTCGTCCAGAAGCCGCCCAATGACCTGACTTTCCTTCGCACGAAAAAACGGCTCACCGTCGCGTTCAAAGATTTCCGGGATAGTCATATTGGCCGCCGATTCGATCTCGGCATCGCTATCGAGGAACGGAACACCAAGCCTTGCAGCCAAAGCACGGCCAACGGCTGTTTTACCAGCCCCCATCATACCTACCAAAACCACTGTTTTGTGCAGTATGAAGCTGTGATCGTGTTCGGACGTCACGGTGTTATGCTTAATTTCGCTCATTTCACCGTGAATGACGTGATCTTAAGAAAAATGCCAGTTATAACTTGGACAAAACACAAAATTGAGGCAGCGTTGAGCAATGGGTCGTCTGATCAAGTTCCTGATATATCTGGTTTGCCTGTGTTTCATCGGGCTGGTGGGCTACGCCTATCTAGGCCCTCTCTTCGGCGTGGATTTTTCCTCCCCGCAGCAAGAGATACGAGAACCGGTAATCCTGAATGTCGAATAAGGCCGCAGTTGCTGCGCTGTTTCTCGCCACTTCGGTCCACGCGCAGCAGGAACCTCTTTCTGTTATTGAGTGGCTGAGCGAGCCACCCGAAAACCTGCCGGGTACTGTCTTGCTGGAACCACCGGTGACACAAACAGGTCTCGGACCCAAGGTCGAGGTCACGCGTCTGGAGGCGCTGTCGCATCCCTTGGGTCTTGTTTCATCGAACGTAACTGGCCTGCCCATCGGTCTTTGGCAGAACAGCGAAACGGATCGTCTGGCAGAACTGATCGCCCGAGTCCCGGTCAAGTACAACCCGGCCATGCAACGCCTGCTGTTTACCTTGCTGTTGTCGGAGGCGCGCGCGCCGTCCGGACCCGAGGCCGAAGAAACACTATTGCTGGCACGTCTGGACAGGCTGATGCAGCTAGGGGCGGCTGATCCGGCGCAATCTCTCGTTCAGCTTGCCGGCCCGACCAACAGCCGCGAGCATTTCAAACGCTGGTTCGACGCGACCTTGCTGACCGGTGACGAAGACCGAAGCTGCACCGCATTGATTGCCCAGCCCCACTTGTCACAGGACTATGCCGCGCAGATTTTCTGCAAAGCCCGCCGGGGGGATTGGCCCTCTGCTGCGCTCACCCTGGAAGCCGCGCACGCGCTAGAGGTCTTGCCCCCCGAGGATCTTGATGTCCTTGACCGGTTTCTCAGCCCGGAACTGTTCGAAGACGCAGAATACTTGCCGCAGCCGGAAAACCCTGATCCGCTGAGCTTCCGCCTTTATGAAGCCATTGGCGAGCGTTTACCCTCTGCCTCTCTGCCCCGAGTCTTTGCGAACGCCGATCTGCGCGACGTTGCAGGCTGGAAAGCCCAGATCGAAGCGGCTGAGCGTCTGACGCGTGTGGGTGCGCTGACACCGAACCAGTTACTTGGGCTCTATACGGAACGATCCCCGGCGGCCTCAGGTGCCGTGTGGGACAGGGTCACAGCGGTTCAACAATTTGAAACCGCGTTGAACTCGGGCGACCCGACCGCCATCACAGAGGCATTACCCATCGTATGGGAGCAAATGCGCAGCGTCGGGCTAGAGGTGCCATTTTCGGAACTGTTCGCAGGTCAGTTGTCTCACGTCACATTGGACGACCCGGCGGTCGAGCAATTGCGGTGGCGGATTATGCTGTTGTCTGACCTTTACGAAACTGCGGCCCTTTCCGCCCCCGATCAGTCAGAGGAAAGTCAGTTTCTGGCGGCGCTGGCGCAAGGTGATCCCGGGCGCGCCCCGTCCCCCTCTCCGTTGGCGGATGCGGTGGCAGAAGGGTTTGCATGGGCCGCGCCAGTGCCTTCGGACATCAATGCCCTGCTGTCCAATGACCAGTTGGGCGAAGCGATCCTTGAGACGATGGAGCTTTTCGCGCATGGCTCGCGCGGGAACCTTGTTGATCTGACGGCGGCTATTGCCACGTTGCGCCGCGTGGGTCTTGAGGACACCGCGCGACGCGCTGCACTGAACCTGTTGATCCTGCAGGGCACCTGATCATGACCGCCCCCGCCACTCAGGAGCTTTGGATTTCCACGTTTCTACAGGCACAAGCGGCCGAATTAGGTGCAGCCACGAATACGCTGCTGGCATATGGCAGGGATCTGAAGGACTTTGCCGAATGGTTGGATCGGCGAAAAACCGGTTTTCCAGAAGCAAGCCGCGACCAGATCGAGAGCTACCTGATCTACTGTGACGCGCAGGGGCTTTCACAATCCACCCGTGCGCGCAGGCTTTCAGCTATCAAACAGATTTACCGATTTGCGTTTGAAGAAGGCTGGCGTGAGGCCAACCCCGCAATTCAGATCAAAGGACCGGGCCGTCAAAAGCGCCTGCCAAAAACGCTGGACGTGCCCGAAGTCGACCGGTTGTTGCAAGCAGCGCGCGAAACCGGGCGTACCAAGGAAGATCGTGTGCGCAACACCTGCCTGATGGAACTGCTATACGCCACCGGAATGCGCGTGACCGAACTGGTTTCTTTGCCTGTGTCATCGGCACGGGGTGATCCACGCATGCTGCTGGTTCTTGGCAAGGGCGGCAAAGAGCGGATGGTCCCGTTGTCTCCACCCGCACGAGAGGCGCTTGCCGCGTGGTTGAGTGTGCGGGATGAGACCGAGGATCAAAAAGTTTCAGATGGCGCTCAGCGCTCAAAATTCCTGTTTCCCTCGCGTGGTAAATCCGGGCATCTGACGCGGCATATGTTCTTTCAACTGATCAAGGACCTTGCGGTTCAAGGGGGCGTTTCGCCCGAAAAAGTCACGCCACACACGTTGCGCCATGCCTTTGCAACACATTTGCTGGCCAACGGCGCAGATTTGCGTTCGATCCAGACTTTACTTGGCCACGCAGATGTTGCGACCACGGAAATTTACACGCATGTACTAGACGAACGGCTTGCCGAACTGGTGTACGAGCATCACCCGCTTGCCAAAGACCCCGTCGACAAGGGCTAACCCCTTGATCTGCAGGGGCAGCGCCCCCATAACCATTGCAGCAACACGAACAACCAAGGACCGATGGAACCCTCTTCTTCTCTGATCGACGGCGCATTCTGGTTTACGACCGGCGCCATTCTGTTTTTGCTCGTCCTTTCGGGCTTTTTCTCGGGTTCTGAAACAGCGTTGACCGCCTCGTCGCGCGGCAAGCTACGGGCGCAGGCCGACAAAGGGTCACGCGGGGCGCAAAAGGCGCTGGATATCACCGATGACAACGAACGCCTGATCGGCTCGGTCCTGCTGGGCAACAATTTGGTGAACATCCTCGCGGCGTCTTTGGCCACCGCTTTGTTCACGCGTCTCTTTGGGGAAAGCGGCGTCGCTTTGGCGACACTGGTCATGACCCTTCTGGTTCTGATCTTTGCCGAGGTTCTGCCCAAGACCTACGCCATCACCAACGCAGAAAAAGCGGCCTCGGCCGTGGCCCCATTGATCAGCGTAGTGGTGACCGTGTTTTCCCCGGTCGTTTCCGCGGTGCGCTTGCTGGTGCGCGGCGTTTTGCGCCTGTTTGGGGTGCAGATCGACCCCGACAGTAACATCCTTGCGGTACGAGAAGAGATCGCAGGCGCGCTGCAACTGGGCCATTCCGAAGGAGTTGTTGAAAAAGAAGATCGCGACCGCATTCTGGGTGCTTTGGATCTGGGTGATCGAACCGTGGAAGAAATCATGCTTCATCGCTCGAACATTGAAATGATCGATGCAGAGGATACGCCCGAGGTTATCCTACAGCAGTGCCTGAAAAGCCCCCATACCCGCCTGCCCGTTTTCCGGGATGAGCCTGAAAACATCGTGGGTGTCGTTCATGCCAAGGACTTGTTCCGCGCCATGTATGCGCATGCAGGCAGCAGCGAAGGGGATGCAAACCGGCTGAAAGAGTTTGATATCTCAAAGGTTGCCAACGACCCGTATTTCGTCCCTGAAACAACGACTTTGGACGACCAGATGCGAGAATTCCTGCGGATGCACAGCCATTTTGCGCTGGTCGTGGATGAATATGGTTCGCTGCGCGGTCTGATCACACTGGAAGATATCCTTGAAGAAATCGTGGGTGAAATTGCCGACGAATTTGATCTTGAAGAGGACGTCCCCGTTACGCGAACCGAGGACGGTCAGTTTTTGGTCGAAGGAGCGATGACAATCCGCGACGTGAACCGTGCGATGGAATGGTCCCTGCCCGACGAAGAAGCCAACACCGTCGCAGGTCTGGTTATTCACGAGGCGCAGATGATCCCGGTAACGGGCCAGGTTTTCTCGTTCCACGGCTTCCGCTTCGAAGTCACGGCGCGCGAGGGCAACCGGATAACCGAGTTGAAAATCCGCCCTCTCTGACGCGCGACCAGCGACACAGCATGTCGGGAACGGAACAGTAAACCCAAGCCTGCGCTTGCAGGCTCGGGCCGAAACCGGATGGAGGCAGCAACGTGAAGACGACAACGCAGGTGGCAGTCATTGGGGGTGGTGTTGTCGGGTGCTCGGTCCTGTATCACCTGACCAAACTGGGCTGGTCAGACGTGATGCTGCTGGAGCGGTCCGAACTGACCAGCGGCTCCACATGGCATGCGGCAGGCGGTTTTCACACGCTCAACGGCGACACCAACATGGCCGCCCTGCAAGGCTATACCATCCGTCTTTACAAGGAACTGGAAGAGATCACCGGCATGTCCTGCGGCCTGCATCATGTGGGCGGTGTTACGCTGGCCGACAATCAGGATCGGTTCGACATGCTGCTGGCCGAGCGTGCCAAGCACCGCTTCATGGGCCTTGAGACCGAAATTGTGGTCCCCGAAGAGATCAAGAAAATTGCGCCTATCACCAACACGGATGGGATAATCGGCGCGCTTTATGATCCGCTGGATGGCCACTTGGACCCGTCCGGCACAACTCATGCCTATGCCAAGGCTGCCCGCATGGGCGGTGCAACCATCGAAACACATTGCATGGTGCATGAAACGCTTCAACGGCGGGACGGAACTTGGGATGTCGTCACCGACAAAGGCACGATTCATGCCGAACATGTGGTCAATGCCGGTGGTCTTTGGGCGCGCGAGGTCGGCGCCATGGCAGGTGTGTATTTCCCGCTACACCCGATGGAGCATCAGTATCTGGTCACCGACTCGATTCCTCAGATCGAAGCCATCATTGATGCAGGGGGCGAACACCCGCATGTGATGGACCCCGCAGGCGAAAGCTATCTGCGGCAGGAAGGTCGGGGCTTGTGCATTGGGTTTTATGAGCAACCCTGCAAACCCTGGGCCGTGGATGGGACCCCGTGGGAG
This sequence comes from Ruegeria sp. S263, assembly GCF_056780525.1. Taxonomy (NCBI): domain Bacteria; kingdom Pseudomonadati; phylum Pseudomonadota; class Alphaproteobacteria; order Rhodobacterales; family Roseobacteraceae; genus Ruegeria; species Ruegeria sp. S263. The sequence goes on from NZ_CM165558.1 coordinate 2,266,951, forward strand.
TTTGGGCACGAACTCCTGCCGGACGACTTTGACAAGATCACCGACAGTATCGAATTCGCCTATCGCCGCTTTCCTGTTCTGGCCGAGGCCGGTGTGAAATCGGTGATCCATGGGCCGTTTACCTTTGCGCCAGACGGCAACCCTTTGGTCGGACCTGTGCCGGGGCTGCGGAATTACTGGTCGGCCTGCGGTGTGATGGCCGGGTTCAGTCAGGGCGGTGGCGTTGGACTGACGCTGGCCCAATGGATGATCGAAGGCGAACCCGAACGCGATGTCTTTGCCATGGACGTGGCACGTTTCGGCGACTGGATCGGCCCCGGCTACACTCGCCCCAAGGTGATCGAAAACTACCAGAAGCGATTCAGCGTCGCCTACCCGAACGAGGAACTACCCGCCGCCCGCCCGAACCGAACGACGCCGATGTACGACATCTTCAGTGATCTGGGCGCGGTCTGGGGCCAGCAATACGGGCTGGAGGTGCCCAACTATTTCGCCCAAGGCGATGAGCCGGACTATGAAACCCCCTCGTTCCGACGCTCGGATGCATTCTCGGCGACGGGCCGCGAGGTCAACGCTGTCCGCAACGGCGTCGGTATCAACGAGGTGCACAACTTCGGCAAATATCGCATCTCTGGCGCCAATGCGCGGGCATGGTTGGATCGGATCATGGCGGGGCGAACTCCACAACCGGGACGATTGTCACTGACCCCCATGCTGTCGTCTAAGGGCAAGTTGATTGGCGACTTCACCATATCCTGCCTTGGCGACGAAGAATTTCAGCTCACCGCCTCTTATGGCAGCCAAGCGTTCCACATGAGGTGGTTCCTGCAAAATCAAACCGACGGCGTGATCATCGAAAATGTCAGCGATCGTTTGAACGGGTTTCAGATCGCCGGTCCCAAGGCCGCCGACGTGTTATCAGCCTGCACGCGAGACGACGTCGCAATCCTCCGCTTTCTGGATGTGCGGCGCATGACAATCGGTATGACGGACTGCATCGTTCAACGGGTCAGTTATACCGGCGACTTGGGGTTTGAAATCTATTGCGATCCTATGGCGCAGAGGCAACTTTGGTGGACTTTGTGGCAGGCTGGGCAGCCTCATGGCATGGTGCCCTTTGGGATGCGCGCCATGATGAGCCTGCGTCTGGACAAGTTCTTTGGGTCCTGGATGCGCGAATACTCACCAGATTACACCGCAGCAGAAACAGGGCTGGACCGCTTCATTGCATTTTCGAAAAACGTGGATTTCATCGGCCGTGCGGCGACCGAATTAGAACGTGCCGAAGGCCCGGCACGCAGACTTGTGGCCTTTGAAGTTGACGCGGACGACACAGATGTAAACGCATATGAGCCGATCTGGCTGGGCGGTCAGGTCGTCGGCTTCTGTACATCTGGCGGATATTCGCACTATGCCAGAAAATCGGTGGCGATGGGGTTCCTGCCAGTCGAAGAAATCAGCGACGGGCTTGAGGTCGAGATCGAAATTCTCGGCCAGTTGAGGAAGGCTCGAGTGATTTCGGAACCACTATTTGACGCGGATGGCGCACGCATGCGGGGATGACATACGTCCCCGGCAGCGGCATTCTAGCCACATGATTCCGTTACCCATTATCCTTTTGGCCGCCGGACAGTCACGTCGTATGGGTGGCAAGGACAAGCTATTGCAAGCTGTTGACCGTATGCCTTTGTTGCGTCGCTCACTCGAAACGGCGCTGCAGGCCGGGCCGACCATCGTCGCCCTTCCTCCAAAGCCGCACCCGCGTTACGACGTGATCAAAGGTCTGGACGCGCAGATGGTAGAAATTCCAGATGCTGTCGAAGGAATGAATGCCAGCCTGCGCGGAGCGATGCGGCACGTCCCACCTGAAGCCACCGCCGTCATGGTTTTGTTGGCAGACTTACCCGATATCACGCCCGGTGACCTGAAAGCAGTGATCGACACGGTTCAACACCATCCGGACAACCTAGTTTGGCGCGGCGCGACGGCTAACGGAAAACCCGGCCATCCAGTTGTTTTCCACCGATCACTATTTGATGACCTTGCAAGACTGACGGGCGATGAAGGCGCACAGGCCGTTGTCCGGGCACATGCTGACCGCGTGTGCCTTGTTCCCCTACCGGATCAAAACGCGTTGTTGGACTTGGACACCCCGGAAGACTGGGATGCATGGCACCAAAAAAGAAACGCCTGAAAAGAACACGGCCCGGTCTTTTCAGACCGGGCCGGTGCCCAAAACAGGACTACCACTTTTCATCAATCTTGAAAGCGCGGCCATTTGTGCCATGTAGCACGCTGGCTATTCCGCCGCTGAACCTAAACAAGACCCCCTCGTTAACATGCCGCTCAGCGCTTCCAGTGACTGTGACGGCCGTTGGCACCCCCTAGTGCCTTCGGCTCCCCTCGCTTGGGCCTGATCATCGTCACCCATCGCGCCGGATCAGACAACGGGAAACTGGAAAGAACGGTAAATTTTCGACGTATCAGAATGGTTTTTGCGCAACATCCTGCCGAAGAAAAAACAATCATTGAGGGAACCGGAATTTGTGCTAACGGCGCTAAAATCGCCATTATGAGCGCTCTTATTCAACTAAAGACCAGTCACTTTTAGGCTTGTTGAAGCCAGTAAAGACTAAACCCCATACCTGGTCACAACCAAAACACGAGCGATTGCCAAAGGATCTGTGGATCCGTTCCTTTGTTAACCAAACTGTTTCAATTCAGCCCTTTTCAGGCATTGCCCGCATGTGCGTCAACAATCCAGTGATTCGAGCCGTTGATTCGCCTGGGCGCACGAAGTCTTACCGCCCAACCCGCGAATAAGACGGGCCCAATGTGGCGAAATTAAGATTTCTTAATCTTTCAAACAGGAAACACAAAGACTGATACATCATCTGCTGATGTAACGCGCGGCCGCAACCGCGTGATACAAACAGGAGACCAATATGAGCATCCGTAAATCCTCTCTTCTTACGCCACGCACGTCCAATTGGGTGGGTGTCACCGCACTGAGCACCGCTCTGCTTGCGACGACTGCCCTGCCCTCGAAAGCGGACGAAGCACTGGCCGATCTGGTTGAGAGCGTGTCACCATCCGTCGTGACGATCATCGCGGAACAGGACGCCACCGCGGTTCCGGCCAGAGGACAGGACTTTGATTTTGAAAGCCACCCGTTCGGTGAATTTTTCAAGCGGTTTGGTACGCCAGAAGGGTTCAACGCCCCGCAACGCGGCCCGGCACAAGGTCTCGGATCGGGCTTTGTTCTGGATGAGGCAGGATACATCGTCACCAATCACCACGTTGTCGACAACGCGTCCAACGTCACCGTTCGCCTGAGCGACGATCGCACCTTTGACGCCGAGGTTGTCGGGACCGACCCGCTGACGGACATCGCAGTTCTGAAGATCGACGCGGGTGAGTCCCTTCAGGCCGTTGAGTTGGGCGACAGCGACGTGATCCGCGTGGGCGAAGACGTTGTGGCAATCGGCAATCCCTTCGGCCTGAGCTCGACCGTGACAACGGGCATCGTTTCGGCCAAGGGTCGTAACATTTCTCAAGGACCATATGCCGAGTTCATCCAGACCGATGCGGCAATTAACAAGGGCAATTCAGGCGGACCGCTGTTCAACATGGAAGGCGAAGTTGTCGGCGTGAACTCGGCGATTTATTCGCCCAGCGGCGGGTCTGTTGGCCTAGGCTTTGCGGTGACTTCAAACATCGTGGAACATATCACTGCCGACCTGCGTGATGACGGTCAGGTCAGTCGTGGTTGGTTGGGTGTTTCGATCCAGAATGTCAGCCCTGAAATTGCCGCAGCGATGGGAATTGATGCCTCAAAAGGTGCGCTGGTTTCCGAAGTGGTCGATGGAAGCCCGGCCCAGGGAATCCTGGAACAGGGCGATGTCATTCTGACCTTCAACAATGAATCCGTCGACTCCAGCAGCGACCTGCCCTTATTGGTCGGCACGACGAAGGTGGGGACTGACAGCACTTTGACAGTTCTGCGCGATGGCAAGGAACAAAAGCTTGAGCTGACCATCGGCCAGCATCAAAGCGCCTCGGCAGACATCGACAAATCCGTTGATGAAACCATCTCGGGGACCGCATTGGGTGTAACCGTCGCACCGCTGACCGATACGACCCGTGCCGAGATGGGAGTGGGTGAAAATGTCAACGGCGTCGTCGTGACCGACCTTACGCCCGAAAGCCCGGCGGCCAAGGCTGGCCTGCAACGCGGCGACGTGATCGTGAAACTTGGCGGGCAGGAAACCGTTTCGCCGGATGCGCTGAAGGCCGCACTCGACAGCGAAAAGACCGATCCTGCGCTGGTTTTGATCAATCGTGGCGGCAACCAGATCTTCGTCGCGGTTGAAATCGCCTGATCAGACACCCGCGCGCGCCACGTGATGGGGAATATCTGGCGTGCGCCTCCCCGGCGGATTGAATTGTCCGCTATCTGCCGGGACTGCCGGGTGCGCAACGACGCACCCGGCACGTTCTTTCCCTAAAACCAGTGCTTTACCCGAAATTTTGTGTTTAAATACCGGTAGAAAGGAGTTCGGACCATGAGCCGTCGCCTGCTGATCGTTGAAGACGATGAAGACACCCGCGAGTTCATCGCCAAAGGGTTTGGCGAAGAGGGCTATGTGGTCGAACAGGCCGCTGATGGCCGTGAAGGTCTGTATCATGCCACCGACGGCGGGTTTGACGCCATTGTGCTGGACCGGATGCTGCCGGGGCTGGACGGGTTGTCGCTGATCCGATCCCTTCGGGCTGCGGGTCTGAAGACCCCCGTCCTGATGCTCACCGCGATGAGCGCAGTTGATGAGCGGGTTAAGGGGCTGCGCTCGGGCGCGGATGACTACCTTGTAAAACCGTTCTCTTTCCAAGAGCTGCACGCGCGGATCGAAGCGTTGTTGCGGCGCCCTCAGGAGGCCGAAGAAAACGCGACCTTGACCTGCCGCGACCTTGAGATGGACCTGCTGACCCGCAAGGTCACGCGCGACGGGCACGAGGTTTCGCTGACCCCGCGAGAGTTCCAGATCCTTGAGTATTTTCTGCGCAGAAAGAACCGCGTGGTGTCGCGCACGATGCTGCTTGAGGGTGTCTGGGATTACCACTTCGATCCGAATACGAACGTGGTTGACGTCCATATCTCAAAACTGCGGCGTCAGTTGGATGAAGGTGGCGGACCGCCTTTGATTGAAACCGTCCGGGGTGCCGGCTACATGATCTCTGATGGATAACCTTCAACTTTCCTTCAATAATTCCCGAACGAGATTGGTTTTCGCCAGCATGGTCCTCAGCACCTTGCTGACAGCGACGGTGCTGGCTTTGGTCTATGTCACGGCCAACCGCAGTATCGAAGGTGAAACACGATCGGTTGTATCCGCCGAACTGACCGGGTTGGCCGATGAATACGAAAGACGCGGCCTTATAGGTCTGTTGACGGCCATCGAACGCCGCTTGCCCTCAGCGTCCGAGAGGGATGCGCTGTACCTGTTAACCGATCGCTTTGGCGCGAAGCTTGCAGGCAATCTCAAACAATGGCCTGCGGACGTCACCGCCGGCAGCGGATGGGTGGATCTTGAACTTCGGCGCGCCGACAATGATGAACTGGTCCCCATTTCCGCCGCCTCGATCCGCTTACCGGGTGGTGAACGTCTGCTGGTCGGACGGGACGCCCTGGCGCGGCAGCAGTTTGACAGGGTTCTGTTACGCTCGGTTGGCATAGCACTGGCGATTGCCCTTGCGCTCAGTGTCTTAACAGGGTGGTTGTTTACACGACTAGTGTTCTCTCGCCTGTCAGATATAGCCAGCACCGCCGAGAATATCGTGTCCGGAGACTTGTCCCGGCGTATGCCCCTACGCGGGACAGGTGATGAGTTTGATCAGGTGGCCCGCACGCTCAACACCATGCTGGACAAAAACGAGGAACTGATCAGCAATCTGCGCACGACCTCAAACTCGATCGCGCACGACCTCAGATCCCCTCTGTCGCGCCTGCGCCAGAGAATTGAAACCCTGTCCGACCCAAGCAAAACTGATCTGGACCGCGAGATTGATGTGGCACGAGCCGCAGCGGAAATTGATCATGTTCTCAGAGTGCTGGGCCAGCTTACTGACATCTCGCGTGCCGAGGCCGGTGTGGGACGCGAGCAATTTGAAATCGTCGACCTGCAACAACTGGTTGGCGATGTTGTTGAACTTTATGAACCCGTGGCCTCGGATCAAGGAGTTCAGATCACCGTCAATGGAACGGCAAGACCAATTCAGGGTCACCGCCCTTTGCTGTCGCAGGCCCTGTCAAACCTGCTGGAAAATGCAATGCGCTATGCACCTGAAGATACATCCATCGACATAACAATTTCCGAGGATGGCCCGTTCATGTGCATGAGTGTCCGCGATCACGGCCCCGGCGTTCCAGACGAAGACCTGCCCCGCCTTCAAGTGCCGTTCGTCACGCTGGATCCCGCACGTACCGAACGAAACGCGGGGCTTGGGTTGGCACTGGTTGTCGCGATCTCGCACATGCATGGCGGTGCTTTCATGGCCTCAAACAGCAACCCCGGCCTGCAAGCGACCATCAAGCTGGGACGCCATTAGTCGCCATTGTCTTATTCTTGTACCGGTTGTCCGACGTCACGTCTGCGCCGAACCAATCCGGGGGCGTAAAGGCCACCGCCTCGGCCTCGGTCGAAAACTCGACCTCGACAAGTTGCAGCGGGGCTAGGTCCCCTTGAAACACATCCAGTTCAAACACACGCCCATCCGAGAGCACGCCGGTATACCTCTCTTTCTCGACCCGGCGTCCTTCGGTTTCAGGCCAAAAGGTTTCGAACTGCTCGGCTGAAATTTCCGCCTCACGCTCGACCCGAACCATCGAGCCACCGCCCTTGAGGGTCAGGTAGTAGTGATCGTTCTTCTGCCGAAGGCGCAATTCGGCCGAATCGTTAGGAGATGTCAGATAGCCCTGCCGCACGATGGCCTTATCCGCACGGCTTAAATCCGGCAGGTCAGCCACAAGGAATTTGCGTTCGATTTCGGTACTCATTTGTCTGAAACCACTCCGTTTTCCAACTCATCATAAAGCGCGCGATACGCGGCACTGGCCGCGCTGCGTCCCGCATAGACGCTGACGGGCGCCCTATTCTGCCCCATCCGCTCGGCATCCGCGGCAAACGGGACCGACGCCTGCAAGAACCGTTTTCGATACAGTTTTCGCATCACCATCATCGTTTCCACATGCAACGTCTTTCGGCGTTGGACCATCGAAAAGAAGGCGCGTAATTTTTTCTTTGGCAGCCCCTTCTGATCAAAGAAATTCACCAGTTGGTCGAAGGTCCGTTCGGACAGTGTCGTCGGTATGACGGGTACAACAATCTGGTCTGCGGCTTTGAAAATGTTCTCGGACAAGGTCGAAAAATTCGGCGGGCAGTCCAAAACGATCACGTCATAATCACTGCCTGCCGCAACCAGAGCTTTCTTCAACCGCGATCTCTTGTTGCGCATCCGAGACAGAAACACATCAAAGTCGCGAAAGGTCATATTCGCCGGCAGAACGTCCAGCCCTTCGAAATCGCTGGCACGGATAGATTTGGTAAAGCGCTCTACATCCTCGAAAAAACGGGCATCCGTCAGTTTCTTCGAAGGTTTGACACGCAGATAAAATCCTGACGCCCCTTGCGGATCGAGATCACACAGAAGAACAGTTTTCCCTGCCTTCGCATAGGCATAGGCCAGATTGACCGCAGTCGCAGTTTTTCCAACGCCGCCCTTGTTGCTGTAACAGGCTATGATCTTCAATCCCTAGTCCTCCTTGTGGTGAAACAGACTGCGAAACAGGTGTCGGATGTTCGGGCTGTCGAAATGCTGAAAATTGGCAATGACGCGCGCTCGCTCTGATTTCTGCCGCCGATACAGCATGGCAACCAACCCGCCGACAGACATAGCAAGTTGAGCGTTTGCACGATTTTGAGAGTTACTTTCCCGTGCAACAAATTCCAAAAGCGCCTCTTGCTGAACCGAGCAGTCATTGAACAATCCAAGGTTATCTTGCAGCTTTTTCAACGGCTTGATGATTGTTTTGAAATCCCCTGCGTCGAACAAAGGCCCAAAGAACTCCATCAGATATCGCAGCTTCTTGCAGTCGATCCGTAAATCATGAACCAATTCGTCTGGGGTTTCGGGGGTGATCTGCCGCGCCAGTTTGCAAACCTTTCGGTAGCGTTTCCAAATCAGGGCGCAGGCATACCCATAAGCCCCCCGACTTGCGTTGGGCCCGGGCTCAAGGCTTCCAACATCTGAAAAGAGTGCGGTCAGATCATTCAACTGACGATCATATTCAGCAGATTTGAACCGTCGCGAAAGAGTGCCAAGGGCTTGCAAACGCTCTTTTTCAAACTGCGCGAACATGGCCTCGGTGCCTAAGTGAAGGCCGGAGGGTAATAATTTGAAATATCTATCTTTATCCAGCAAATACACATCAAGATCACGAACCCGTCCCGTCGGGGCCATCAACTCTGAGAACGCGTGTTTCAGCTCGATTGTCTGCTCAGTTGAAAACACACCTTTAAACAGGCTCAACACCGACCTGACACGACGCAGGGACACTCGGTAATCATGCAGATACTCGGTGTCGATATCTGCAATTACACCTGCCTCATTTTGGCGCGCTACGGCTAGGAAAGTTCGAATGATGTCCGTTGCCACCTCGATGGACGGCTCTTCCTTGCTCAATGTGATATCCGGTTTTACGCGGTACGGAACCGCGTCTGGAAAGAGCGTCCCGAACAAAGCGTCTGCTCCGTTTGTCTTCGCTGCCAGTCCTTTCAACCTTGTGCAAACGGCGCTGAATGCACTGTCGTATCCTTTCAGCCGCTGAACGAACACGATACTTATTTTACCAACCTCAGAGTCCAAGGCATATACGCATCCACGGACCTGAGTTTTTTGTAGGCCATCCAGAACCGAAAACTCGTGAACTCGGAGCGTTCCTGTTCCAATGCTGGTCAACGCGCGTAATTTGGGAAAGCCCTGCAAAGCCGACTTTACGGCTCCGTCTGGAAGATCTTGAACAAACGCGCCGTTCCCCCGGGCGTTCTGCGCCAATACCTCACCACTGAATTGAAAAAGCAATAGCGACCCGGACGTTTCAACCAAGGCGTCTCCGGACATCCTGATTGACTGATCAAAGCAGTCCAGTATCTGAAATTTCTGAGCGGCCTTTGCGGGCTCAACCCTCAAGCAAAGTTTCTTTAGCGGCTTCGCAAGCAAAGAAGGTTCAAACCCGCCATGAATAACGAACAAAGCGTCCGCCCTTGTCATAGCGTGCGTTCCTTCCGTGGCGCTGCAAGGTGCTCGCTCACAAGGACTTCCACGAAGTTCTGCGCGCTTTCACCTTCTTCAATCGCGCGAAGCTTGAGTGGGTTCCCATCCAGCGGCAAAGATTTTTTCTTTTTGCCTTGGCTTCGTTCTTTGCGGATTCCTTGTTCTTGGACATCGGCACCTCGCTTGACAGGATGTTGTCATGCAATCGCATACGTCTGTCAAAAGCAAGCCTGCCAAACCTCACCTGATCTGGCTGACCTTACATACGCGGTCGGAACAAGTGGATGACAGCAGCAACTGGCATCGCTAAGACGCATGTATGACTGACCCGGTTTCATCCATCCGCAACCTTGGCCCCGCGTTTGAACAGGCCTGCGCGCGTGCGGGCATACACTCGGCTCAGGACCTGCGCGAGATGGGCGCAGATGCTGCGTATACCAAGTTGCTACAGTCCGGATCACGCCCGCATTTCATCGGCTATTACGTGCTGGTTATGGGGCTGCAGGGTCGCCCTTGGAACGATTGCAAGGGTGATGAGAAAAAGGCGCTGCGCAAACGGTTTGACGCAATCAAAGCAAGTGTCGGAACAGCGCCTGAGGCGCAAATGATTTCCGACCTTGATGCGATCGGCGTGCGGGTGTCACCGGACGATTTGAAACCCGCATAGAAAAAGCCGCCCTCAAGTTTTGAGGACGGCTTTTCAACTTGTTCCGGCAACGATTTAGCCGACCAGTTCAATGCCCGAGAAGAAGTAAGCGATCTCAACCGCTGCAGTTTCAGGTGCGTCCGAACCGTGGACCGAGTTTTCGCCAACCGATTCAGCAAACTCGGCACGGATGGTGCCGGCGGCCGCGTCTGCGGGATTGGTTGCGCCCATGACTTCACGGTTCTTTGCAATGGCGCCTTCGCCTTCCAGAACCTGAACAACGACCGGAGCCGACGACATGAATTCGCACAGTTCATCATAGAAAGGACGCTCGGCATGGACTTCGTAGAACTTGCCAGCCTGTTCTTTGGTCATGTGGATGCGCTTTTGCGCGACGATGCGCAGGCCCGCGTCTTCGAACTTGGCGTTAATCTTGCCAGTCAGGTTGCGGCGGGTTGCATCGGGTTTGATGATCGAGAATGTGCGTTCCAGTGCCATGTCGGCCTCTCCTTCGTGTTTGGCGCGCTGCGCCGAAATCCATCGCGCGCCGCCTAGCACGGTATTTGACCCAAGAAAAGCGTTATGATGACCTGACCGTCAGATCGCGTCGGGCAACGGCTCTACCCGGTCGACCCAGCGCACGTACAAAATGGCCAACAGCCCTGCAAAACTGCACGCGCTCATCATGCCCAGCACCAGGTAAGGACCGTTTTCGGGGCTGACCAGCGCCCCGGTCATTGATGTCAGCACCGCCCCTAAAGCGACAATCATCGCGCCAGATAAACCCGCCGCGCTGCCTGCCAGTTTCGGTCGAACCGACATTACTCCGGCCGATGCATTTGCGTTGGTCAAACCGTTTCCAAAGCCTACACAGATCGCTGATCCGAAGAAGACCCAGACAGACCCCAAGTCTGCCAAGAATAACAGCAGTCCGCAGAATGGACCGGTCGATGCCACGACTCGCCCGATCAGGATCATCGTCGTTAGGCGTGTTCGGGCCGCGATCCGCCCGGTGATGAAATTCCCCACCATGAACCCGCCAGTGATAATACCAATACCCAGCCCCAACGACGCCGGGCTAAGGTCGAACCAAGCGGCGGCCACAAGGGGCGCTCCCGTGATAAAGGTAAAGAACCCACCGATCGAAAATGCCGCGCACAAGGCGTATCCCCAGAATCGGCGGGCCCGAAACAGATGCGGGTATTCGCGCAGTTGAGCCGCAAACGTTGCTGATGGGGTGCTGTTCGTCTCGCCCATATCCAGCCAAAGCAGCGCAAACATCCCTGCCCCCAGCATGGTGAACAATGTGAATCCGGCCTTCCAACCGAACAGCATATCCAAGGCCCCACCCAGCATCGGACCCAGCATCGGCGCCAAGGCCATCGCCATGGCGACGTATCCCAGTTTGCTGGCAGCTTCATTCGGGGCGTATCTGTCACGGATCGACGCGCTTGATAAAACCGGGCCAGCAACCACGGCCGCCTGCAGCAATCGAAAACCCAGAAAGACCCAGATCGACTCGGCCAAAACGCACCCCAGCGAGGCGATTGCGAATATCCCCAACCCGATCAACATTATAGGTCGGCGCCCGAACCGGTCCGACAAGGGGCCCACGATAAGTTGCAATATCGCTGAAACCGCCAGGTAACCGGCGACCGAGAAGTTAACCAGTGCGTAGTCGACCTGAAAATCCTCGGCCATGCGTGCCAGTGACGGCAGGAACATGTTTAGCGACAGCACCGACAGTGCCGTCGCAAAGATCAAGGTGACCAAGGAAGGGGGCGTCTGGGCCGCTCGCATGGGTCAAGAAACCGTCTGAAATCCAATCGGACCAGCGCTATCACATCGTGTCCGGGAAGAACATGCCAAGCCGCTGGCGGCGGCAACACGGCTCTGCTAAGAGCGGCTCATGTTACGGATCGAAGACATCAACTATGCCGTCGAAGGCCGCCCCCTGTTCGATGGGGCCAGTGCGACCATTCCCGATGGACACAAGGTGGGCCTTGTGGGGCGCAATGGCACCGGCAAGACCACCCTTTTCCGCCTGATCCGAGGGGAACTTGCGCTGGAATCGGGCAATATCGTACTGCCGAAACGCGCGCGGATCGGTGGCGTGGCGCAAGAGGTGCCCTCGTCCGATGTCTCACTGATCAACACGGTGCTAGCCGCCGATACCGAACGCAGCGCCTTGATGGCCGAGGCCGACAGTGCCACAGACCCCTCGCGCATTGCCGAGATTCAGACCCGTCTGGCCGATATCGACGCATGGTCGGCCGAGGCGCGCGCGGCCTCCATCCTCAAAGGTCTGGGGTTTGATGATAAGGATCAACTGAAACCCTGCTCGGATTTCTCGGGCGGCTGGCGGATGCGCGTCGCTCTGGCGGCGGTGTTGTTTTCTCAACCCGATCTGTTGCTGCTGGACGAACCGACCAACTATCTGGACCTTGAAGGTGCGCTGTGGCTGGAAAGCTATCTGGCCAAATACCCGCATACAGTCATCATCATCAGCCACGACCGCGGACTGTTGAACCGCGCGGTGGGCTCGATCCTGCATCTGGAAGACCGCAAGCTGACCTATTACGCGGTGCCTTACGATAAATTCGCCGAACGCCGCGCGGAACGTATTGCGCAGGTGGAATCGGAGAACACCAAGGCCAAGGCCCGCATCGCCCACCTGCAAAGCTTTGTGGACAGGTTCCGCGCCAAGGCCACCAAGGCCGTGCAAGCCCAGTCGCGCCTGAAAATGATCGAACGCATCCAACTGGTCTCGACCCCGCAAGAGGCCGCCCTGCGCGCGTTCTCTTTCCCCGTGCCAGAAGAACTGTCGCCCCCGATCATCCATCTTGAAGGCGGGATCACAGGCTATGGCGACACAGAGGTGCTGCGCCGTTTGAACCTGCGCATTGATCAGGATGACCGCATCGCCCTGCTGGGCAAGAACGGTCAGGGTAAATCGACCCTGTCCAAACTGCTGTCCGATCGCCTGCCCCTGATGGCGGGCAAGATGACCCGCAGTTCCAAGCTGCGCATCGGCTATTTCGCGCAGCATCAGGTGGATGAACTGTATGTGGACGAAACCCCTCTGGACCATCTGCGCCGTTTGCGCCCGGATGAGGCACCGGGCAAATGGCGATCCCGTCTAGCCGGTTTTGGGCTGAACGCCGATCAGGCAGAAACGCAGGTCGGTCGTCTGTCAGGCGGTCAGAAAGCCCGCCTGTCGCTGCTGATCGCGACGATCGACGCGCCGCATATGCTGATCCTTGATGAACCGACCAACCACTTGGATATCGAAAGTCGCGAGGCGCTGGTCGAGGCGCTGACCGCCTATTCCGGCGCGGTGGTTCTGGTCAGTCACGACATGCATCTTCTGTCACTGGTGGCGGATCGGCTGTGGCTGGTTTCGGAAGGGACGGTCAAGCCGTTCGAGGGTGATCTGGAGGCATATCGTGCCATGCTGCTGGCCCGTGACAAACCGGTGAAGGAAAAGCCAGCAATCGCCAAGCCCAAACGCCCGTCACGTGACACCATGCTGGCCCTGCGTGCCGATCTGCGCAAATGCGAGGACCGGATTGAAAAGCTGACAGACATGCATGAAAAGCTGTCTGCGAAACTGGCGGACCCGGCGCTGTATGAAGATGACCGGATCAGCGATCTGGAATCGTGGAACCGCAAGTTCGCCGAGGTGGTCGAAGCCATGCAAAAAGCCGAAGCGTTGTGGGTCGCAGCCGCCGAACGCCTGGAACAAGCAGAGAGCGCGGCATGATTGATCTGGCCTTTTTCGTAACCGCATTCACCACTCTATTCGTGGTCATCGACCCATTCGGCACCACGCCCATCTTCGTGGCGCTAACGCAGGATATGGACGCCGCAACCCGTCGCAAAACTGCGATCCGCAGTTGCCTGACCGCCGTCTGCATCCTGATTGCCTTCGCCGCCTTTGGCGAGGCCGTGCTGGGCTTTGTCGGCATCTCAATGCCCGCCTTCCGCGTGGCGGGTGGCGCGCTGCTGTTCCTGACCGCGCTCGATATGCTGTTTGACCGCCGCACCAAACGGCGCGAGGACCGGGCCGAAGAAGAGGAGCACCCTGACCCATCGGTCTTTCCACTGGCCATTCCCCTGATCGCTGGGCCGGGGTCGATTGCAACGATCATTCTGCTGGCCGGTCAACACCCCGGCGTTCTGGGAATTGTCGAGGCTTGTGTGGTCATGTTGGCCGTTATGGCCGTTGTTTTCGCCTTTTTTCTGTCTGGGGGCGTTATCGCGCGCATTCTGGGCAAGACCGGCCTGAACGTCCTAACACGCCTGCTGGGAATGCTGCTGGCCGCCCTGTCCGTACAGTTCATTCTGGACGGCCTCAAAGCCTTTGGATTTGCGTCCTGACTCCCCATATATCACCCAAGCTCATGGTTTAAGGTGAAAGTATGGATGGCGACAGCATAGCTCGCATTGCGTATCTGGGACTGCTTGGCGCGGCTGTCGTGGCCTGGTTTATTTCGCAGAACAGGCAGACGCTGAACAAGACGCTGCAACAGGCGATGGCCTGGGTGTTCATTTTTATCGGCGTGATTGCCGTTGTGGGTCTGTGGGAAGACATTCGCACGACCGTCGGCCCTGCCCCGCAGATGACTGTGACGGGCGAAACGATCGAAGTCCCCCGCGCCCATGATGGCCACTATTATTTGCCCGTTGTGGTGAACGGAGAGCCGATTACCTTCCTTGTCGACACCGGTGCCAGTCAGATTGTGCTGAGCGCACAGGACGCCTCCCGCGTTGGTATTGATCCCGATCAGTTGAACTATTTCGGCCGCGCGGCCACTGCGAACGGTGAGGTCCGGACAGCACCCGTTCGGCTTGAAACCTTTACAGTTGGTCCGATCACCGACCAGAATGTCTCGGCCTGGATCAATGAGGGTGAGCTGCACAAGTCCCTTCTGGGGATGGACTACCTGCACAGGTTCTCGAACATTCAGTTTGCCGACGGTCGAATGATTTTGTCCCGCTGAGGGCATTTCCAAATTGAGAACAAAATGAGAACATGCTAGATTGAAAGCATGTCTACTCATCTTCTTGGCCGCAAACCCGCGCGTGAAGCGCCGGGCATAAATCTTGATCCGCAAGTCGCCCTGCAACTGGGTCGCGTGCACGAAGCCTGCGGCCCCGCCCGGCGCAGCTTTGCCATGTGGCTGGCGGGTCAGGCGCAGGGACCGGTGCTGTGGATTTCCCCCGCGTGGGAGCCCGGTCAACTAAACCCCGACGGGATGATGCCCTTTGCGGATCCGGCCCGGTTCATCTTTGTCCACCCGACCCGTGCCGAAGACGTACTGTGGTGCCTTGAAGAGGCGCTGCGCAGCGGGGCCATTCCGCTGGTGATCGGTGACCTGCCCGGTGCCCCCGGCCTGACACCCGTGCGCCGGATGCATCTGGCCGCCGAACAGGGCGGCGCGATGGGGCGGGCTCCGCTGGGGTTGCTGCTGACCCCCGGCGATGGCGGTGCGCAGGGTGTCGAAACGCGCTGGCATATGGCAGCCGATCATGCGGGGGAAGTCCGCCGCTGGACCCTGACCCGCAGCCGTGCCCGCGCCCTGCCCCCGGTCAGTTGGCACGCCACTCAGACCAAACCGCGCGCGGGGCTGAACCTGCGCCAGATGAAAACCGAAGACGCCCGCGTGTGACACTGGCGGAAGATCACGCAAGATGTGACTAGCCAAAACCAAACCTGCGCCCTAGCGTGCCGGGATGAGCCACGCGATCCACAACAGCCGCTATTCCTGGCTTCGCCTCTTGATCACGCTCGCCATTGCGACGGTGGCGAATGTAGGCATGTGGGCCGTGATCGTGGTGATGCCCGCAATCGAGGCGCAGTTCGACGCTGGCCGGGCCGAGGCATCGTTCCCGTATGTCCTGTCCATGATCGGCTTTGCGCTGGGCAACATGTGGCTGGGCCAACTGGTGGATCGGCTGGGTGTGACCAAGGCGCTGATAGGGGCCGCGGCACTGAGCGCAATCAGCTACCTGCTTGCAACTTGGGCACCGAACATGGCGCTACTGTCTGCGGCTCATCTGTTGCTGGGCCTGGGAACCTCGATCGGATTTGGTCCGCTGATCGCCGATATCTCGCACTGGTTCATGAAGCGGCGCGGCATCGCCGTGGCGCTGGTGGCCAGCGGGAACTATCTATCTGGCGCAATCTGGCCGACCCTGCTGTCTGGCATTCTGGCGCGCGAGGGATGGCAGCAGGTCTATCTGACATTGGCGATTATCACACTGGTCGTCGTGATCCCCCTGTCCCTGCTACTGCGCCGTCAGGTCCCGGTCGAGGCCCATCAAACCGCAGCCGCAAACGCGCAAATCAACGCGCGTAGTGTCGGCATATCCCCACGAACACTGCAGTACATTCTGGGTCTAGCCGGGATCGGCTGTTGCGTGGCGATGTCGATGCCACAGGTTCATATCGTTTCGTACTGCGTGGGGCTGGGTTATGGCCCTGCTGTCGGGGCCGAAATGCTGTCTCTGATGCTTCTTGGCGGTGTGGTCAGCCGGGTTATCTCGGGGATGGTCGCGGACAAGCTGGGCGGTCTGTACACATTGCTGATCGGCTCGGTCCTGCAATGCATCGCCCTGTTCCTGTTCCTTCCGTATGACGGGATGGTTTCCCTGTATGTCATCAGCCTTATGTTCGGGCTGGCGCAAGGTGGGATCGTACCCAGCTATGCTTTGGTCGTGCGCGAATACATGCCTCCGCAAGAGGCCGGAGCGCGGGTCGGCTTTGTCATGATGATGACAATCATGGGCATGGCCCTAGGCGGGTGGATGTCCGGGTGGATTTACGACTTTACCGGAAACTACCAACTGGCATTTATCAACGGCATTCTCTGGAATGGTCTGAACATCGTCATTCTTTTGACCCTGCTCAACCGATCACGCCCGCGCAGGCAAGAGGTACCCGCATGACCATACTGTCACGGCGTACCTTACTGGCCGGGCTTGTCACCCTACCGATGGTCCGCCCTGCACTGGCCGCGCTACAGCCTTACGAACTGCTGCAGGACGGAACATCAGTTGACTTTACCTTTGCGCTATCGGGCATCACCCAATCCGGCACGATGCCGATCCAAAGCGCCGATATTCAGATCGACCTTCTCGACCTGCCAAACAGCCGCGTTGCAGTCGTCCTGAGCGTTGCCGAAGCACGCACCAAAGTCCCGTTTGCACGCAAACCGATGCTAAGCGAAAGCGTTCTGGACGCCGCCGCGTTTCCGACCATACAATTCGAATCGACCAGCATTCTGTTAGGCGAAGGCGGGCGTATCTCTCGCGGGGCGATGGTTATCGGTGATCTGACTTTGCGCGGCGTTACCCGCCCTATCGCGCTCCAGGCGAACCTGTTTCGGGAACGCGGCAGCGCCACCGACAATCTTGACGATCTTTCAATCAACTTGACCGGAGCACTAAACAGGCACGACTTCGGCGCGTCCGGTTATGCTGATCTGGTGCAGGATACAGTCGGGCTGGACATTCAGGCCCGCATCAAACGCATCGGATAGGTGAAAAACGACGTGACAAAGTCGATAAGCTGCGCGCGTCCCGCTTAGGATGCGCCAATCTGAGGCCATTATGCGCACCATCATTTCTTTTGCCGCCCTGTTCCTCTCGGTCATACTGTTGCAGCTATCAACAGGCGGCGTCGGCCCGCTGGATGCCATCTCGGGCCTGACGCTTGAGTTCACGACCGAGCAGATCGGTCTTTTGGGCTCGGCGCATTTCATCGGGTTCTTTATCGGTTGCTGGTGGGCGCCGCGCCTGATGGGAAGCGTGGGTCACTCGCGCGCTTTTGCGGTCTGTACTGCCTTGGGTGCAATGGGTCTGTTGGGGCATACGTTGACGGAAAATCCGTATGTTTGGGCGGTGCTTCGTATCGCATCGGGCACCTGCGTCGCCGGGTGTTATACCGTGATCGAGGCTTGGCTGAACGCCAAGGTGACCAACGAAACACGCGGGCGCGCGATGGGCACTTACCGGATCGCGGATATGGGCGCGTCCTTATGTGCCCAGTTGATCATCGCCGTTTTGCCGCCTGCCTCTTATGTCTCGTACAACCTGTTGGCGATATTGTGTTGCGCGTCCCTGTTGCCCTTGACCCTGACACGGGCAAGCCAGCCGAAAACCCCTGACGCGCCGCGACTGCGACCCAAGCTTGCCTGGCGCAGCTCCCCCTTGGCGGTGGCGGGCGTGATCGTGGCTGCGTTAAGCTCGGCATCGTTTCGGATGGTCGGGCCGGTTTACGGGCAAGAAGTTGGCTTGGACGTAGATCAGATCGCTTTCTTCCTAGCGTCCTTTGTCTTGGGTGGGGCGCTGGCACAGTATCCTTTGGGCTGGCTGGCGGACAAATATGACCGCCGCTGGGTGTTGATCTGGCTGTCGGTCGCCGCTGTACTAAGCTGTGGTGTGACCATGGCAGCTAGCGGTGCCGGGACGTTCGGCGTGATGCTGGCCGCAGGACTATTTGGCCTGACAACCTTTCCCATCTTTTCGGTCTCGTCCGCCCACGCCAACGACTTTGCCACAACGGAACAGCGGGTCGAACTCTCTGCTGCATTGATGTTCTGGTACGCGCTCGGGGCGATCGCCTCACCATTCATCTCATCAACCCTGATTCAGCAATTCGGACCGGGTGCGCTGTTTGCATTTGTGGCGGTTGGTCATGTCGGGCTGATCGTCTTTGGTCTGGCCCGGATGCAATCGCGCCCAACACCAGAAGAGCGCACGAATTACGTCTATGCACCGCGCACCTCTTTCACAATCGGGCGGCTACTGAAGAAGTCACGGGAAGAGCATAAGTCCGGCCCCTGAACTCTGGATTTTCACGTCCAAACTGGCAGGTAAGCAAAAGCTGGGGTTTTGCTGGCCGGTCACATCATGTAGACGGGCGCGCAGACAGTTACGTGGAAGCACAAAATGGCTCGGATTCTCATCACCTCGGCGATCCCTTACATCAACGGGATCAAGCACCTCGGCAACCTGATCGGCTCACAATTGCCCGCCGATCTGTACGCACGCTATCAGCGTGGCCGCGGGAATGAGGTCATGTTCCTGTGTGCCACCGATGAGCACGGTACTCCGGCGGAACTGGCCGCCGCCAAGGCGGGCAAGCCAGTAGGAGAGTATTGTGCCGAGATGCACGGCGTGCAGGCCGATATCGCCGACCGGTTTGGCCTAAGCTTCGATCACTTTGGCCGGTCCTCCAGCGACCAGAACAAGCACCTGACGCAGCATTTCGCGGGCAAGCTGGACGATGCGGGCCTGATCCGCGAGGTCAGCGAGAAACAGGTCTATTCCAACGCTGATGGTCGTTTCTTGCCCGACCGCTATATCGAGGGCACCTGCCCCAACTGCGGGTACGACCGTGCCCGTGGGGATCAGTGCGAGAACTGTACCAAACAGTTGGACCCCACTGACCTGATTGAGCCACGCAGCGCGATCAGTGGCTCGACCGACCTTGAGGTGCGCGAGACCAAGCACCTGTATCTGCGTCAATCCGCGATGAAGGATCAACTAGATGAGTGGATCGACAGCAAAACCGACTGGCCGATCCTGACCACATCCATTGCCAAGAAATGGCTGCATGACGGCGACGGGTTGCAGGATCGCGGCATCACCCGCGATCTGGACTGGGGTGTTCCGGTCAAAAAAGGTGATCAGGACTGGCCGGGGATGGAAGGCAAGGTCTTCTATGTCTGGTTCGATGCGCCGATCGAATATATCGCCTGCGCCAAGGAATGGGCCGATGCCAGCGGCAAACCGGATTCCGAATGGGAACGCTGGTGGCGCACCGACAAAGGCGCAGATGATGTTCGTTATGTGCAGTTCATGGGCAAGGACAACGTGCCCTTCCATACGCTCAGTTTCCCTGCCACCATTCTGGGTTCGGGCGAGCCGTGGAAGATGGTCGATCACCTGAAATCCTTCAACTACCTCAACTATGACGGCGGCCAGTTCTCGACCTCTCAGGGCCGTGGCGTGTTCATGGATCAGGCGCTGGACATTCTGCCTGCCGATTTCTGGCGCTGGTGGCTGCTGAGCCATGCGCCCGAAAGCAGCGATAGTGAGTTCACGTGGGAGAATTTCCAGCAATCGGTGAACAAGGATTTGGCCGACGTGTTGGGCAACTTTGTCAGCCGGATCACCAAGTTCTGCCGTTCGAAATTCGGTGAAGCGGTTCCCGAAGGCGGCGCATTTGGCGAGCGTGAACAAGAACTTATCGCGGAACTTACCCGGCGCGTCCGCGCCTATGAAGGGTTCATGGAGGCGATGGAAGTTCGCAAATCGGCACAGGAGCTGCGCGCAATCTGGGTGGCGGGCAACGAATATCTGCAATCTTCAGCCCCTTGGTCGACCTTCAAGGAAGACCCCGAACAGGCCGCTGCGCAGGTCCGCTTGGGTCTGAACCTGATCCGCCTTTACGCGGTCCTGAGCGCGCCGTTCATCCCCGAAACCTCGGCCAAGATGCTGAGCGCGATGAACACGCTGGACACAAGCTGGCCTGACGACGTGACCGAGGCGCTGAAAGCACTACCAGCGGGGCATGAATTTTCTGTTCCCGACGTTCTGTTCGCCAAAATCACCGACGAACAGCGCGAAGATTGGCAAACCCGTTTTGCCGGTACACGCGACTAAAGCCACGCGACAGCATTGAACACGAAGGGGGCAATTTGCCCCCTTTTTGTTGACAGGTTCGTGCTCAGACTCGTCCTTTAACCTGCCCGGCGCGCGATCTTTCGCGCAAGCGCGCTCGTAACCCCGTACGCTACCGCAAGAAATTCCGCCAGCGATCCGGCGGAAACGCGTCAACATGCTTGAGAAAAAGAAACAAACCCGCCATCCTGCCTAAAAGTTCACTCGACTCGGATCGCGGCCGGAAATCCGGGTTGCGTACAGTTTAATTTAATGAGGCAATTGCCATGTCCCTTGCATCGACGTTGTTGAAACTTGGCCAAAGCAAAGCGGAACCCAGTTTTCTGAGGCACGCCGTGGCTTTGACCGTAATCGGACTGGCACATCCTGCCATTGCTCAGGATCAGGACGACGCAGCGCCGCCCAAAGTGTCCATCGCCGCGGCCTACACGCAGGAAATCACCGAGGAAGCCGCGTTCATCGGACGGGCCGAGGCGCTGAATAAAGCCGATATCGTTGCACGCGTTAGCGGGTTTCTGGAATCTCAGAACGTGGAAGATGGGGCTCTGGTGAAACAAGGCGATCTGTTGTTCACCATTGAACCCGATCTGTATCAGGCGACACTAGACGCCCGTAACGCCGATCTCGACCGGGCCGAAGCCAATCTGGAGCTTGCCAAGGTCGAGCTGACAAGAAAGCAAGAGCTGTATGAGCGGGATGCCACGCCGGAATCGGAACGCGACATTGCGCGGGCCAATGAGTTGGTTGCCGAAGCTGAGGTCAAAGCCTCGAAAGCTGCTATTCAACAGGCCCAACTGGACCTGAGCTATACTGAAATCCACGCACCCTTTGACGGTCGAATTGGCCGCGTCGGAATAAGCGTCGGGGATGTGGTTGGTCCGACCAATCCACCCTTGGTCAATATCGTCAGCGAAGCGCCGATTTACGTGAATTTTTCGGTAAACGAAAAGCAATTTACCTCGGTTTTGGAAACTGTTGGCGAAAATCCTGCGTCCCTTGCAGAAAGCGACAAAAGCCCGAATGTTCACATCGACCTTCCAAATGGAACGAAACTGGATGAGACTGGCAAGATCGTGTTCGTCGACAACCGGATCGACCCATTGACCGGCGCGATTTCGATGCGGGCCGAGTTTGCGAATGCCAAACGGCTGATCGTCGATGGGGCATTTTTGAACGTCAGGATCGAAGCCCTGCAACCCACGCTCGAAGTGCTGATCCCGCAAGCCGCGCTGCAACGTGATCAACGGGGTGAGTTCGTTCTGGTCGTCAACGATCAGCAAATGGTCGAACAGCGCTATATCACGACTGGCAACAACGAAGGCACCGCCGTGATCGTCAAGGACGGGTTGCGTGAAGGAGAAAGCGTCATCGTCGAGGGCCTGCAACGGGTCCGCCCCGGCGTCGCGGTCGACGCTGTCGTGGCGTCTGAGCAGCCGGGAGAATAACCCATGTTCTCAGCCCTGTTCATCAGCCGGCCAAAGCTGGCCCTTGTTATTTCGCTTGTCCTCACAATTATGGGCGCCATTGGCTATATGGTCCTGCCGGTCGCCCAGTTCCCCGACATCACGCCCCCAGTGGTCAGTGTGACGACAACCTACACCGGGGCCAATGCCGAGACTGTTGAAAATACCGTAGCCGCCCCGATCGAGGCGCAGGTAAACGGCGTGGACGACATGATTTACATGACGTCGACCTCCTCGGACAACGGAAGCTATTCGCTGAATATTACCTTCGAAGTCGGAACCGACCCGGATATCGCCTCCGTGAACGTGCAAAACCGCGTTGCGCAGGCCATGTCGTCGCTGCCGGCCGAGGTGACATCATCGGGGGTGGTTACGCAAAAAGCGTCGACGAACATGCTGTTGCTGGTCACGCTGACTTCGCCCGAAGGTACATATGACAGCGTGTTCCTGTCGAACTATGCCTCTATCAATCTGAAAGACGCGCTGGCACGGGTTCAGGGGGTTGGTAAGGCCGATGTTCTGACCAATCTGGAATACGCTATGCGGATCTGGATGGACCCGGATCAGATGGCTGCGCTGTCTATCACACCCGGCGATGTGATCAGCGCCATCCGCGAACAAAACGTCGAGGTGTCTGCGGGTTCGATCGGCGCCCCGCCGGTACCGAAGGGACAGACATTCCAATATACGATCAAAACCAAGGGTCGACTGACATCGGCGGAAGAGTTTGGTGACATTGTCATTCGGACCGGGGAAGCGGGCTCGATCGTCCGCGTCAAAGATATCGCTCGGGTCGAGTTGGGGGCTGAATACTACGCCGCCTCAGGTTATTTCCAAAGCGTCCCCGCGACCGTTATCGGCATCTATCAGGCCCCCGGCGCGAACGCACTTGCCGTATCCGAGCGGGTTGAGGCGGAACTGCAGCGCCTGTCCCGCTCGTTCCCGACGGATGTGGAATATCAGGTTCCGTTCAACACCACCGACTTTGTAGAGCAATCTCTGAAGGACGTTGTCTCAACCTTGATCCTGACCTTCATTCTGGTGATCTCGGTCGTGTTCGTGTTTCTGGGCAGTTGGCGCGCAACTATTATTCCTGCCGTTGCGATCCCTGTCTCGCTTATCGGGACGTTCGCGTTTCTGCTGGCCTTTGGAATGTCGCTAAATACGATCTCATTGTTCGCCTTGGTGCTTGCGATCGGGATTGTGGTCGACGACGCCATTGTTGTCGTGGAAAACGTAGAACGCATTATCGCGGATGAGGGGTTGCCCCCGGCAGAAGCGACCCGCAAGGCCATGGGGCAGATCACCGGGCCGGTGATTGCAACCACGCTGGTTCTGCTGGCGGTGTTTGTACCTGTGACCTTCATGCCCGGAATTTCAGGGCGGCTGTACTCTCAGTTCGCCGTGACGATTTCGACGGCTGTGGTCATCTCGTCGATCAACGCCCTTACGTTGTCGCCGGCTTTGTGCGGACTTGTTCTGCGCGCCCGCTCTGGCCCGCCCAAGGGGTTGCTGGCTCTGTTCGAAAAGTTCATTGGCACGGTTCGGTCCGGCTATGTCGCGATCGTGCGCAAGCTGCTGATCCTGCCGGTCATCGCTTTGGGGATCGTTGTTGCCCTTGCGATGGGAACAGGAACAATCATGTCAAAAACTTCGAGCGGCTTTATCCCGCTTGAGGACAACGGCTACCTGTTCGTTGACATCCAGTTGCCCGACGCCGCAACGCTTGAACGCACCGAGGCGGTCTCGAGCCGCGTGGACGACCAAATTCGCCAAATCCCGGGCGTCGCAAGCACGGTTCTGATCAACGGCTTCTCGCTGCTGAATGGAACGATCACCAACGGTGCCGCAATCTTTGTGAACCTGGACAACTGGGATGAGCGTCAGGAAGACGACCTGAGCGCCAATGCGATTTTGGGCAAGGTACTGGCCATCGCAAATGGCGAATCCGCAGCCTCGATCGTGGCCTTCAACCCACCGCCTATTCAAGGTTTGGGCATGTCGGCGGGCGTCGAGATGGAAGTCCAGCAAACCGGCGGCGGCTCACCTCAGGATCTGGCATCTGCCGTGGGCTCTTTTGTGTACTCAGCCAACCAACGGCCCGAGATCGCACAGGCCTACACCACCTTCCGGGCAAACGTGCCTCAATTGTTTGTTGATCTGGACCGTGAGAAAGCCAAGACGCTGCAAGTGTCGGTGGCCGAAGTCTTCCAGACCATGCAGGCGCAATTGGGGTCGTATTACGTGAATGACTTCAACCTGTTTGGGCGGGTCTACCGCGTGATGATCCAGGCCGACGGAAGCTATCGCGACAACGTCGAGGATATTTCGAACCTCTATGTGCGCTCCACCAAGGGCGAGATGGTGCCGCTTGGAACACTGGTTGATGTTGAGAACGTGCTTGGGCCGGTTCTGCTGAAACGCCACAACCTGTTCCGGTCCGCGACGGTAACAGCAGTTCCAGCCGCAGGGCTATCAACCGGGGATGCGATCAATACAATGACCGAAGAGTCCGCGACCGCCCTGCCCCCTGGGTATGCCTTCGAATGGACCGGCACAGCGCAGCAACAGCTTGCGTCTGGCGGATTGGTCATCGTGATCTTGGGACTGGCAATCCTGTTTGGGTATCTGTTCCTTGTCGGGCAATACGAAAGCTGGACGCTGCCGGTCTCTATCCTGTTATCCGTGGTGGTTGCCCTGTTCGGGGCCGTTGCTGCGGTGGCTATCGTAGGCAGCGACATCAACCTGTATACGCAGATCGGGATGATCATGCTTGTGGGGCTTGCGTCCAAGAACGGTATTCTGATCGTCGAATTCGCAATGGAACAGCGCGCAAACGGTCTGCCGATCAAAGAAGCCGCAGCCGAAGCTGCGTTCCAGCGTTTCCGCGCGGTCATGATGACTGCCCTGTCTTTCCTGCTGGGCGTTGTGCCCCTTTTGGCCGCAAACGGAGCGGGTGCAGCCAGTCAGAAGGCAATCGGCGTCGCAGTGTTTGGCGGGATGCTGGCGGCGACATTGGTCGGGGTGATTGTTGTTCCGGTCCTCTACGCGCTGCTACAAGGGTTGCGAGAGTGGCTGAAAGGCACCAAGAACGATCCCGGGCCGTCTGAAAAAACAGCCTGAACATTGAAAAAGGGCCCCGCTGAAACAGTGGGGCCTTTTAGAGTGTAGAGGATCTACAAAGCTGATCTTTGCCGCTTGTCCAACCATCGCCCGATCTGGTCGATTTGGTCTGTGGTCAGCTTCAACCCAAGCTTATTGCGCCGCCACACAACGTCTTCGGCGGTTCTTGCGTATTCTTTATCGGCCAGCCACTCCAACTCGCGCTCAGTCAGTGTCGCACCAAACTCTTGGCCTAAGTCACTGGCGCTTTTGGCGTCTGCAAGAATGCCCCGAGCATCGGTGCCGTAGGCGCGCACCAGCCGCTCTGCCCACTCCCTGTTCAAGAAGGAATAATCAGCTTCCAACCCGGCAATCAGTTCCTGCACACCGTCAACCGGAAAGTCACCGCCGGGAAGTGCGACGCCAGCCGTCCAAGGCCCCGGCAGGTGCGGAAAATGCTCAGCAACCTTTTCAAGCGCGCTTTCGGCCAAGCGGCGATAGGTGGTGATCTTTCCACCAAACACATTCAATACTGGCGCACCACCCTGCGCATCCACCTTCAACGTATAGTCCCGTGTGGCGGCCGTGGCGCTGCTGGCCCCGTCATCATAAAGCGGACGCACGCCGGAATATGTCCAAACGACGTCTTCCCGCGTAACAGGCGTTTTGAAATATTTCGACGCAAAGGCGCACAAGTAATCCTGCTCGGCCTCGGTGCATACCGGCGGTTCAGAGGGGTTCGGATGATCCTGATCTGTGGTGCCAATCAGGGTAAATTCACGCTCGTAAGGGATAGCGAAGATGATGCGGCCATCTTCGCCCTGAAAGAAATAGCACTTATCATGGTCGAACAATTTGCGGGTCACGATATGGCTGCCGCGAACCAGCCGCACGCCCTCGCGCGAGTTCACACGGATTTTGGTCTGGATGATGTCGCCAACCCATGGACCTCCAGCGTTGATCAGCATCTTCGCCTGTATCATCCGAGTGTCGCCGCTGATTTCGTCGAGGATTGTGACATTCCACAGGTCATCTACTCGTTCGGCCGACATCACTTTGGTCCGAACCAAAATCTGAGCACCGCGGGCCTCGGCATCGCGGGCGTTCAGGACGACCAACCGCGAGTCTTCGATCCAACAATCCGAATACTCGTAAGCCGTTTCAAACCTGTCTTGAAGGGGGCCACCTTCTACCTCGGTCCGAAGGTTTAATGAGGTTGTACCCGGAAGAATTTTCCGCCCGCCAAGGTGGTCATACATGAACAGGCCCAAGCGGATCAGCCACGCCGGTCGCCTTCCGCGCATCCACGGCATGACAGTACTTAGCAAGCGTGACGTCGGCGTATCCGATTCAAACCGCATATCCTCGTGATAGGGCAGCACAAATCGCATCGGCCAGCTAATGTGCGGCATGGCTCGCAACAGGGTTTCGCGCTCGACCAATGCTTCGCGGACCAGCCGGAATTCAAAATACTCAAGATACCGCAGGCCGCCATGAAACAGCTTGGTCGAGGCCGAAGATGTAGCCGAAGCCAGATCGTTCATCTCGGCCAACACAACAGACAATCCACGCCCTGCCGCATCCCTGGCGATACCACATCCGTTGATCCCCCCACCGATGATAAAAAGATCGGTAACCTCTTCGCTGCGCCCAGCCATATCCAGTCGATTCCCCTTGCCGGCATATTCGCCGCCATTAACCCGGCAGACGCTCGGTTCGTCAACGTTGATTTTCGTTTTTATTCGTATTTGACACGCCAAACGCCATAATTACTGCAAATCAGAATGCAAATCCTACTCCAATCCCTTGCATTTTCACCAAAAACGAACAAAAACGAATACGCAGTACAGTTGGAGATGCCCGTGTCACTTTCATTCCGCCAGTCTGACATCCTGAAAATCGCCAAGCAGGACGGGCGCGTCATGGTTGAGGAGCTGGCCGAAACCTTTGATGTCACCGTGCAAACCATTCGCAGAGACCTGTCAGAGCTTGCGGATATGGGAAAACTGGACCGCGTGCATGGCGGGGCTGTGTTGCGATCGGGTGTTTCGAACATTGGGTATGAAGACCGCCGTGCGCTGAATGCGGATACAAAAACCCGCATCGCGCAAACCTGCGCACAAGACATCCCAGATGGCGCATCCCTTTTCATGAACATCGGCACCTCGACCGAAGCGGTTGCGCGCCAATTGCTGAACCATAAGGACCTGATGGTTGTGACGAACAACATGAACGTTGCGAATATCCTTGTCGAAAACACGGATTGCGAGATCGTGGTCGCCGGGGGCGTCCTGCGTAGGTCAGATGGGGGCTTGGTCGGAAACCTGACGATATCGACAATTGAACAGTTCAAATTCGACTATGCGGTGATTGGGTGTTCCGCCCTTGATGCAGAAGGCGATCTGCTGGATTTTGACTTTCAGGAAGTTCGGGTCAGCCAGACAATCATCGCCCAAGCAAGACAGACATTGCTGGTAGCGGACCATTCCAAGTTCCAAAGAACCGCTCCGGCAAGGATAGCTTCACTCGCTGAGGTTGATGTTTTCTATACAGATTTACCGGTGACTGGTGATCTTCAGCACAAATGTGCGGAATGGCAGACACGGCTGAATATAGGTCAGTGAGGCGCTGCATTCCCGTATTTGGGGCTTATTCTAAAACCCGTTCTTGTCAGGTGCGACTTAGCCTGACACTATCACAACATATTGCAATCGTTGCACGGCAGGGAGGGTACGGGCCATGATCGCGCTTTTGTTTGCGTTGCTTACTGCCACCATGGGGCTGAATTACTTTCGATTGACCACAGCGGCCAATGTGCTGTTTTTCATCACCCTTGCGATGAGTGTCTACTGGTTCAAGTTCCATGCAACCAGCCAATTGACGATTCAACTATAGGGGGCTGCGATGACACCTGATCTGTCCCGAAACCTGAACGCCCTTGGCACTCTGGCCGTCAGTCTGGTTTTGCTTCTGGCCTACATCTATCAGTTGACCCTGTACGAACTGCCCTGCCCCCTTTGCCTGCTTCAACGCGTTGGCTTTGTCGCCGTTGGGGTTGGGCTGGGTTTGAACCTTTTGTACGGCGCGCGGCCCAGACATTATGCGCTGATGCTGATTGCCGCGCTCTTTGGTATCAGCGTTTCGGTCAGGCAAATACTGCTGCATATCGTGCCGGGTACGGGGCATTACGGCTCACCCGTACTGGGTTACCACTACTACACTTGGGCAGCGATCTGCTTTTTCCTGATCTTGCTGGGAACTGCCATCATGCTGATGTTCGACCGGCAATATGCTGACGACACATCCGATCAGCCTCGGTTCGGTGGCAGCACATTGGCGAAGGCTGCATTCTTCATAATGCTGGGCTTGGCCGCCTTGAACGCAATCTCGACCCTGCTGGAATGCGGCCCCGGCATCTGCGCTGACCCGCCGACGGACTACAAACTGATTGACGAACTGGGGACCAACAACTGAGGATGGGTCAACCGTCCCTCAAGGAGGCACGAGCATGGGACTATTGGGGCAGCCGCTGGGCTACTATGACTACCTGACATTTCTTTCACTGATATTGCTGCTTGCTGCGGTTATGGGATTGTTCCTGTTCCTGATGGGGCTGCCCGGCCGTATCGCGATCAAGCGAAACCATCCTCATGCCGAGGCGGTCAAGATCATGGGCTGGATGGGGTTCTTGGCGATCGTGCCTTGGGTTCACGCCTTTATCTGGGCCTTCCACGATGGAACAACCGTCGATATTCGCCGTATGCCAGACGATGAACGGGACGCCGTGCGCAAAGAAATTAAGCGGTTGGGCGGAACACTGACCGACGAATACCGCGATCCGCTTGACCTTGACGAGACGCAGAAAAGCTAAGCCAAAGGAACTGAAACACCATGTTTGTCGCCCTCGGCATTACGCTTTTCTACATCATTTTCGTCTGGTTCATTTTCTTCAAAATGCAATGGCTGCGCTTCAACATCGCCTGGGGCATCGTGTCCTTTTGGGTGGGCGCACACCTGCTGCTGATCTTCCTTGTTGCTTTGCGGTTCTTTCAACCGTTTTCCATCGACAGCCATGTTGTCCGTTCGACCATCCAGATCGTCCCCCGCCTGACCGAGCCGACGATCCTGACGGAGGTTTTGGTTGAACCCAACACCGAGGTCAAAAAAGGGGACCCACTATACCGGTTCGACGACACCGTTTTTTCGCTGGAAGTTGAAGAAGCCAACGCGCAATTGGTTGCCGCACAGCAGAACGCGAAGATCCTTGAACAGGACGTCATCGTTGCCGCAGAAGCCGTCGAACGCGCGAACGCCAAGCTTGCCTATTCGCTGACGCAACAAACGCGGTATGAAAACCTTGTTCCCGCAGGCGGCGCACGACAGGATGAGTTGGATCGCTGGAACGAACAAGTCACCGAAGACCAGGCGTCGATCAAAGAGGCCGAAGCGAACCTTGAAAAGGCGGAACTTGCTCTGAATTCTCAAATCGACGGGGTGAATACCGGCATCCTGCAAGCGCAGGCACAGTTGGAAAAGGCCGAGTACTTCCTTGAGAACACCACGATATACGCCCCTGAAGACGGGATGATCGTGTCGCAACAGGCGCGCCCCGGTCTTGTTGTCGGGGATATTCGTTTAGGTGCGATCGCCAGCTTTGTGACCAAGGATAACCCCTATCTTCTTGCGACTTATCGTCAGCAGAACCTCAAATTTGTTGAGCCCGGTCAAGAGGTCGAGGTCGCGTTGGACCTGTATCCGGGCGAAATCCTTACCGGCAAGGTCGAGGCGATCTGGTGGGCCACACGCCAAGGTCAATACCTGCCATCCGGCCGCCTGCCCGGTTTTGAACTGCCCAAATTGCCGGGTCGCATTGCGGTGCAGATCACGGTCGATCTTCCCGACGGCCACACTTTGCCCGCCGGTGGGCACGCAGCCGTGGCGATCTACACAGGCCAGGGCAAAAGCTTTGAGTTCCTGCGACGCATCAATATCCGGCTTTATTCCTTCGCCAACTTCATCCGACCACTGGACATCTGAGGACGCACGCCATGAACCGGGCCAACTTCCGCAGCAGGATCATCGGTACAGCACTAAGCGCAGCTTTGCTTGTGGCGTGCACACCAGTTGGCCCCGATTTCGTGCGGCCGAACTCTCCGGTCGTGAAGGAATGGATCGAGGTGAACAGCCCAAGCACAGGGCCCAGTGGCTTGACCTCGCGCAGCGCCCCCGTGGTCCGCTGGTGGGAGACATTCAACGACCCCACCTTGAACAAGCTGATCGCAGAAGCCTATGCCCAGAACCTTGACCTGCAAGTGGCAGGTGCCCGCGTTTTGCAGGCCCGCGCGCAGTTGGGTATCGCGTTTGGCGAGCTTTATCCGCAATCACAGGCTATCGGCGGCTCTATCGAACGGCGCCAAATCAGCGAAAATCTCGGGCCGATTTCGGACATCAACCGGATCATCCCTTTGGATACCGAATTTTCGACCTCGCAAGTCGGCTTTGATGCACAATGGGAGCTGGATGTCTGGGGCGCGCAACGGCGGGGTGTGCAGGCAGCACGATCTAACCTTGCGCTTCAGGTCGCCAACTATGACGACGCCTTGGTTACTTTGACAGGCGATGTCGCCGCGCTTTACGTCAACATCCGAGCGTTGCAAGAGTCGCTCTCTGTCGCACGTGAGAACATTCAGTTGCAGCAGGAAAGCGCGAACCTGACCGAACTCCGGTTCAAGAACGGCGTCACGACCGAGCTGGATGTTCAGGAGTCTCAAGCGCTGCTGAATAACACCAAGGCTCTGGTCCCCGCAATCGAAAGCGACTTGCAGCAAACAAAGAACGCGCTGGCGGTGCTGCTGGGCGCGACCCCGTCACGAATGTCCGGCCTGTTGGGAAGTTCTGGCCGCATTCCGTCCGCTCGTTCCAATGTATCTGTTGGCGTTCCGGCAGAGCTTTTGCGGCGCCGCCCGGACGTGCGTGCGGCTGAATTGGCGGCAGCTACGCAATCGGCGCAGGTCGGGATTGCTCTCGCGGACCTTTACCCACAGTTCATCCTGTCGGGTTCTATCGGAGTGCAGGCTTCGGGCGGCCGCGATTTGTTTTCGGCGGCTAGCACGACCGGGCTTGCCAATGCCGGGGTGGTCTGGAACGTCCTGAACTATGGCCGGATCAAGAACAACGTCCGCGCGCAGGACGCAGCCTATCAAGCCCTTATCGCAAACTACCAGAACACTGTCCTTACGGCCTATTCCGAAGTTGAAAGCGCGATGGTCGCCTATACTCAGTCCCGCAAGCAGGTTGGCTTTTATGAAAACAGCGTCGCTGCCTCACGCAAGGCGGCTGAGATTGCGGTGGATCAGTACCGCGATGGGGCTGCCAGCTATTCCCGCATTCTGAACACGCAAACCGTGCTGTTGCAGTCGCAGGCGAATTTGATCGAAGCCAGACAGCAGGTCTCCAGCAATCTGGTCGCAGTCTACAAGGGGCTGGGCGGAGGTTGGCAAATTCGTCAGAATCAGGAATTCCTGCCCGAGACCGTATTGGCAGAAATGGCATACCGCACGGATTGGGGCGAACTGCTGCAGGAAGCGCCCACCGGGGTCAGCCTGAATTGATCGCTATTTCGTCAGGCCCCTCAACCCGCCTGAGATAAGGATGTTCACCTCATACAATATTCGGGGGGCCGCCAGACCTCCGGGGCTGGCCAGATAGTTCGGGCTCCAGTCCGGATCGAACTTCTGCTTGAAGGATCGAAGCCCCTCAAAGTGATAAAACTGTTCACCATGTTCGTAAACGAACCCGCCAATGCGATTCCAGATCGAGGCAAGCTGACGGTTTTCGATCCCTGAAAACGGCGCGGCACCCAGCGAAAACCATTGGAACCCCTGCTCTGCCCCCCAAGACATCATCTCGGCAAACAGGGCGTCCATGACAAAGCTGGGACTGTCGGGCTCATACCGCATCAGGTCCAGCGACAGTTCAGATTTGTGACCACCCTGAAACAGATTGGCAAACGCAACGATTTCACCCGTCGCCCCATTACGCAGAACCGCATGGTCAAAATATGAAAGGTATTCGTCGTCAAACCCACCGAGGGCGAACCCCTTTTCTTCACCTGCTTTTTGCGCGAGCCAATCATCGGAAATCTTCCGCAACTCGGGCAGAACCGGTGCAAGCTGCTCTTTAGGGATGATTTCGAACACATACCCCTCCCGCTCGGCCCGGTTTTTGGCCTGACGGAAGCGTTTTCGCGACTTTCCGTCCAGGGAAAAGTCATTCAGCGGCACACGCGCGACCTCACCGATTTTCAGAATCGACAGACCCAGATCAAGAAAGGTCGGCAGGTATTTGGTCGAAACACTGTAGAACGCACAAAGCTTGCCCTCACGATCCGCCATTTCACGAAGTTGCCAGATCAGTTGCTGACCGGCGGTTTCATCACCGACAGGCTCGCCCTTGCTGATCAGGGCATTGCCGGTATCGGCGTAGGCCAGAAAAGCGTTTTCCTCGGGCGACATCAAAAACTGCTTGTCGCCAGTCAATGAGATTTGCGCCTCGGTATCTTCGCTTTCCATCGCCAGACGTTCGACCGCTTTGGGGATCTCGGTGCGAACTGGTGGTGGAATGTCCCTTCCAAACAGCGTGTTCACGGCAACCACGCCCAAAATGACCGCCACAATCAGGCTGGAGCGCAGGAAACGCGAGGCGTCACCGTTCCACGCGAACTCCCACCATAGGGAATTTTGATATTCCACGTGGGAATAGGCGAACAAACCAATCCAGAAAATGACGGCCAGCAGGGCAATCACACTGACAAGCCACGGGATATTCAACCTAAAAATCGACGCACCGCTGACGCGATAGAATGCGCCCCGGAACATGGCAAGCAAACCGATTGTACCCAGCATACTAACGGCTTCATGCGTACCCAGGCCCTTGGTCAGTGACGCAAAAAAGCCGGCAACCATCAGCAGCATAGCCACGATCCAAGCACGATAGAGTTTTCGGAACAGCCCGCGCGAGACAAGGATCAACAGAACGCCAACCGCGCTTCCTGCAAGGTGCGACGCCTCGACAAAAGATAAAGGCAGGAAATCCCGCAGGACCCCAAGGTTTTGGCTGCTGGTCGGAAGCGCCCCAGAGACAAGCAGGATCACCCCGGCAACGGCTGACACACCCGCAGCGACCATCGGCACGATGGGGCGTAGGACGCGGTAAACCCACGTGGCGGCTCCGCCAATTCTGCGACGATGCGTCAAGGCAGACGCGACCGCGATTGAAAGGCTAGCGATAGCGAATGGCAGGAACGTATAAACCAACCGGTACAGCAACAAGGCAGCAATGACGTCCGAGCGGCCCGAGGCCCCCAGCCCTGCGATCAGCGTTGCCTCAAACGCGCCAATCCCGCCCGGAGCGTGGCTTAGAATACCGACCGCGATGGCGCCAATGTACACAGCAAAAAAGAACGGGAAACCGATACCCAGATCATCTGGCATCAGGACATATAGCGTCATGGACGCTCCGAACAGATCACCAATGGCTGCGAGGGTTAGCAATCCGGCCAATTTCCCACCGGGCAGATTGAACCCCAGCCCACCATAGGCCAGCCTGCGCCCGCCCTTTGCCAGCCAGATCAACAACGTCGCAAGGCCGATAAGAAGACCGATACCTATGACGGTTTCGACAGTTTCGTTGATCGGCAGTATCTTGGAAATCCCGTCAGGATGAAGGGTCAACAGGCAGCCCAGCAACAAGACCATACCTGACCAGAACGCTATCCACGATGTAGCGATAACACCCGCGACCCGCCCAAGGTCCAGTCCAAGTGAGGCATAAATGCGGTACCTGATCGCCGTTCCCGTGATGTAGGAAAAGCCCAAACAGTTCGACACGGCATAGCCACACGCCCCCGCCATCCCCGCGACGGGCAAGGGAACTTCACCATCCGCCACGCTTTGAACTGCAAAAACGTCGTACATGGACAGGGAAACAAAGCTGAATGCCGTCCAGCAGACGGCAAAGAACATCAGCTTCCAAGACGTATTTGCCACGTCTGTCTGAACGTCTGACCATTTCACATGCGACGACAACTCATGCAAAACGACCAGCGCGATCAATGTGACCAACACCGGAATTGCGATACGGACCAGAGGTCGCTCAAGAAAACCTGTCGCACGTTCGGCCCAGCGAACCGCCCACAGTTCTTCGCCTGTGTCCTGCGTCGTCATAATGTTCCCCTGCTCTCAGGCCCGATTATGGTCACTCGTGCGTATCACTACGCCGGGAAACTGTTGCACAATTTCATTGAACGTCAAAGCACTACGGGCGTCAGACGCGCCCCTTGCGGGTCGAGAGCAGCAGATTGGTCTCAGAACGGGTGATCCCTTCCATCCGCCGAATTTGAAAGAGGATCTCATCCAATTCAGCCAAGGTTTCGGTCCCGATTTCCGCAATCAGATCCCAGCTTCCATTGGTCGAATGCACGGCTCGAACCTGCGGCAAAGCCGCGATCCGCGACATGGTCCGTTCGGTGCCGCGGCCTTCGATCTCAAGCGTCATCAAGCCGCGAACCGGGCTTTGCGCCACATCTTGCCGAGTCAGCACCGTAAACCCTACGATTTCGCCCGACTGCTTGAGGCGCTGCAAGCGGTTGCGCACTGTCGCGCGCGTTACTCCCAGCGTTTCGGCAAGCTCTGACAGCGACGCGCGGGCATCGCGGTGCAAAGCACTGAGCAATCGACCATCCAAATCGTCCATAACTACTTCTCACTTTGTATTGACAGATATCTTTTTGAACACTTTGCAGTCTATTCGCAACCCGCAACGAGTGGTTAGATAGTAATATGGATACAGGAAACGTAATATTGGTCGGCGCTCCGATGGATGCGGGTAAACGCCGGCAAGGTTGTCGAATGGGTCCTGTCGCTTATCGAGTAGCGGGATTGGAGCAGGCTCTGGCAAACTTGGGACATACGGTTCAGGACGTCGGTGACATTCGTGCAGACGACACTGACATACCGCCGCATGATCACCTGTTTGCCCTGCCGGAATGCGTGGGCTGGACGCACGCGCTAAGTCGCGTCGCCCAAGAAACCGCGGCGAAGGGACTGCCTATCTTTATGGGCGGCGACCACGCTTTGTCGATGGGAACGGTCAAAGGCATGTCTGAATATGCCGACGGAATTGACCGACCCCTGTTTGTGCTCTGGCTGGATGCGCATAGCGACTTCCACACGCCCGGCAGCACCGACAGCGGCAACCTGCACGGCACACCTGTCGCCTATTTCACCGGTCAGCCGGGTTTTGATGGCTTTCCGGCGGTAACGATCCCAGTTCCAACCGATCGCGTTGGCATGATCGGTCTGCGTTCTGTTGACCCAGCCGAGCGGCAAAGGCTTGAACAAGACAACGCGATGCTGGCCGACATGCGCAGCATCGACGAACATGGAATCAAAGCCCCTCTGATGGCATTCCTTGACAGGGTACGGGCAGCAAACGGAATCCTGCATGTTTCGCTCGATGTGGATTTCCTCGACCCCTCGATCGCACCAGCCGTCGGCACGACCGTTCCCGGCGGCGCAACCGAACGCGAAGCGCATCTGGTTATGGAGCTTCTACACGAAAGCGGGCTTGTGTGCTCATTGGACCTGGTTGAGCTGAACCCCTTTCTGGATGAACGCGGTAGAACCGCAAAACTGATGGTCGATCTGGCCGCCTCTTTGCTGGGGCGTCGAATCTTTGACCGCCCGACCCGGAGTTTTTGATGACACAACCTTCTGACAAGGCACTGGTGCCATTTGTTTCTGTCGACAACATGATGCGATTGGTACACCACATCGGCGTCGAGCGCATGATCACGCAGATCGCGACCCAGATTGAAGCCGACTTCAAGCGGTGGGAAAGTTTCGACAAAACACCGCGTATACCTGCGCACTCACCGCATGGCGTTATCGAGCTTATGCCAACGTCGGACGGTGAAGCCTACGGATTCAAATACGTCAACGGTCATCCCAAAAACACGTCAGAAGGGCTGCAAACCGTCACGGCCTTTGGTCTGCTGGCCGACGTGTATACCGGCTATCCCACATTGCTGACCGAGATGACCCTTTTGACGGCATTGCGAACCGCGGCGACCTCTGCGCTTGTGGGCAGCTATTTGGCTCCGAAATCGGCCACATCGATGGCTATGATCGGCAATGGCGCGCAGTCCGAGTTCCAATGCCTGGCCTTCAAGGCAATGTGCGAAATTGATACGGTACGCTTGTATGACACCGATCCAAATGCAACTCAGAAATGCGCCTCGAACCTCGAGGCATCTGGCCTGACGGTCGTTTGCTGCAAAACGCCTGAAGACGCCATTGAGGGTGCTCAGATCATCACCACCTGCACCGCCGACAAGAAATACGCAACAATTCTGACCGATAACATGGTCGGCCCCGGCGTTCATATCAACGCCATCGGCGGCGACTGCCCCGGCAAAACCGAGTTGCACCGGGATATCCTGCTAAGGTCAGAGATTTTCGTCGAATATCCTGAACAAACCCGCATTGAAGGTGAAATCCAGGCGCTTGATCAGGATCACCCCGTCACCGAAATGTGGCAGGTCATAACTGGGCAAGCTCCGGGTCGGCGCGACGACCGACAAATCACCCTGTTCGACAGTGTCGGTTTTGCAATCGAGGATTTCTCGGCCCTGCGCTACATCAAAACCGCAATCGACGGGACAGATTTCTACGAGCCGCTCGATATGCTGGCTGACCCTGACGATCCGCGCGACCTGTACGGAATGTTGATGCGAGCAAGTTGATTGGGGGCGCTGCCCCCGCCGCCCTGCGGGCGACTCCCCGGGATATTTAGAGCCAGATGAAGTGCGGGATCCGTTCTTCATCTTGCCAAAAATATCCCGGAGCGCGAGGCAGAGCCTCGCAAAATACAAACTGCTAACTGGCAAGCGACGGAAGATAGAGAACTATGCCCGGGAACGCGACAAGCAATGCGATAGTGACCGCGTCTGCGACAAAGAAGGGGGTCACCCCTTTAAAAACGTCCTGAACACTCAGGTCTGGGCGTACACCTGCAACAACAAAGCAATTCAAACCGATCGGTGGTGTGATGAGGCAGAACTCGGCCATCTTGACTACAAGGATTCCAAACCAGATGGCGCACATCGGCCCAGACATGCCAAAAGCACTATCTGCTGCGCTGACAGTCTCGCCACCGTTCAGCGCCATGACCGCCGGGTAAACAACCGGCAAGGTCAGCAAGAGCATCCCGATGGCATCCATGAACATCCCCAGCACCGCATAGGCGAGCAGGATACAAATCAGGATCAGCATCGGGGACATTTCCAACCCGGTGATCCAATCCGAGAAAGCGCCCGGCAAGTCGGCAAATCCCAAAAAACGCACGTAGATCAGAACGCCCCAGATGATCGAAAAGATCATCGCAGTCAGCTTTGCAGTCTCGAGCAGTGCGGACTTCAGCTCGGTCCAGCGCATCCCGTGGAAAAGAGCGAAGCAGAACACGATAAATGCGCCGATTGCTCCGCCTTCGGTCGGTGTGCCCCATGCTTTTTCACCAAATGGGTTATAGACGAAACAGATGATTATCAGGATCACGGCCACGATCGGAAATGCACCCGGCAGCGCGGCAAAACGCTGTTTCCATGTAAAGCCGGTGACCGGTGGGCCAACGGACTTGAACACAACCGCAATCCCCACGATCAGCAATCCATAGACCACGGCCGAGAACGCGCCCGGAATGAAACCGGCCAACAGGAGCTTTCCAACGTCCTGTTCAACGATAATGGCATAGATCACAAGGATCGCAGAGGGTGGGATCAATGACGCCAAAGTTCCGCCAGCCGCAACCACACCCGCGGCGAACTGCTTGTTGTACCCGACCTTCAGCATCTCGGGGATCGCGATGCGTGCGAATACTGCTGACGTCGCAACCGAGGCGCCGGATACAGCCGCGAAGCCCGCCGTCGCGAATACGGTCGATACGGCCAACCCTCCCGGCACCCAGGCGACCCAACGCTTGGCCGCCTCAAACAATGCGCGGGTCAGGCCTGCATAGTAAGCAAGGTACCCGATCAGGATGAAAGTCGGGATCAGGCTAAGGGTGTGGGCTGCGACTTTGGAATGCGGCACCTGCCCCGCCGTTTTGACGGCAACCGTCAGAGCCTTGCCGAACCGGTCCGGGTCGTAACCGAACTTGGCCCAGAAAATCCAAACCAACCCCACCAATCCGGCCAGACCAGCAGCAAAGGCCACGCGCATACCTGTGACGACCAATACAAGCAGGCCACCGGTGACCCAGAGCCCGATGTCAATACTGTCCATCTACTCGTCCTGCCCCTCAAATTGCTCGGCTTCGGCTGCGGCTTGCGCGGCGGCATCCTGAATTAAGGGCACGGCCACGGGGTTTTCCAACCCAAGAATAAAGGCCCGCCCATATCCCCAGATTTGCAGGACCAAACGCACACACAGCACAGAAAACGCGACAGGTGCCAACAGTTTTGCAGGCCAAAGCGGGATACCAATGTCGATCGAGCTGTCGCGGCTCCACAATGGTGCGCCGAAATCGAATGAGCGGTCGAAATGCGACCAGCTTCCCCAGACAAGAGCCAGCATCAACACAAGGATAAGGACGACCGAGATCAGTTCGAACAGCCAAAGCGCCCGACCGTGCAGGCGAGAGATCACGATATCCATACGTATATGTCCCCCGTCACGCTGAACGAAAGACACGCCAAGAAACGCAATCAGTGGCATGGCCTGTTCGATCCAGTCCACATAGCCGGGTAAAGGCGCGTTGAATGCGTTGCGTCCGCTGACTGACACAACCGCAAGAACCATCAGGCCAAAGACAGCGAGGCCGCTTATCAGGGCAAGAAACCGCTCTATCCTAAGCAGATGGTGATCAAGCCGGCTGAGGCGACTGCCATCTTCCAGCACCGTGGCCTGTCCTGCCATTCCGGTGATCCCCTTGTTTATTATTGGTATCCGGGTGCCCTGCCAGGCACCCGGAACATGCAGATCAGTTTCCGCTGCGCTGCTGTTGCAACGTGGTTTGAACCAGATCATACAAGTCCTGTGCAGGCAGACCCTGCGCAGACATGTCAGCAATCCACTGTTCACGGATCGGATCGGCGGCCTTTGTGCGGAATTCTTCGATCACCGCATCGTCGATCATGACCTTTTCAACGCCCTTTTCGGACAAAACGCCGTCCCACTGCTCCAACAGCCCGCCATAGTTGGCAAGGTAGTGTTCAATCGCCTCGTCGATCGAACTGTTGAGCGCTTCACGGTGCTCGGCCGGCAGTGCCTCATACGCGTCGATGTTTACAACAACGGGGCAGTTAACAGTGCCGGGGTTCAGGTTTGCGGTCCACCAGTCTGCTTCGTTAATGGTTCCAAAGGACAGGTGTGCGTGCTGGGCAAATGCAACAGTGTCAACAACACCTGATTCCATTGCATTGAACGCCTCGGTCGCGGGAACCGATGTCGGTACGCCGCCAACGGCCTCGAATGCCTGTCCCAGACCGCCCGTCGCACGTACCCGCATTCCATCGAAATCCGCCAAGGTTGCGCGCGGATCGCCTGTGCCAACAAGGTTATACTGCGGCATCGGCGAGGTCATGATGATGCGCGCGTTCCACTGGGCCATCTCATCCTGGACTGCTGGATGGTCGTAAACGGCATGGCTGACGGCCACTTCTTCGTCCAACGTGTTTACGCCCAGGAACGGCAGCTCCAGAACCGTGATCGCCCGGTTCTTGTCGCGGTGATACCCAGCGCAGAACTGAGCCATTTCAAAGGCTCCTATCTCGATCCCATCCAGGTTTTCACGTGGCTTGGACAAACCGCCATAGCTGACATTGATCGTAAATTCACCGCCTGTCTTTTCGCTGACCAGTTCGGCCAGCTTCTCAACATGCTCGGTAAAGGCGCGGCGCTTGCCCCAAACCGAGGCGCTCCATTCGGTTGCTGCGGCTTCGGACACGAAAGCAACGGTCAAAGCGGCGACGGCGGCACCGCTCAACATCTTATTCATCATGATTTCTCCCTTTGTTGCGCCTCCTACCGGGGCGCTTGGGAACAAAGCTAGCGCCAACATTTGAACGTGCCAACCCCCGGCACACAGTACATCCTCTTGTTCCTCGAATCTGTTGGGCGCTAACAACCAAAAGATGATTTTCTAATACCTATTGCCTATGGTTCAGATGTCAGCTTTTACACGTCAATTCAATTACAACTAATTATCTGTTTTTGAAATATTTTTAGGAAAAATTTTTAAATTCATTTTCTGTTTTCCGAGATGCACAGAAATTTATTTACAAACTAATCTTTAGTTTTCTGTAATTTATTCCCTTGTTTTCAGTTCTCCGTATTATTCGGTACCGGGAGGATGCGGGTCGACATTGCCAAATCAGCAGGCAAAATCGGGCCCGTAAATTTCAGTCCTAGAGGGAGGAGCCTCAGAATGACAACCGCTGCCCAGGCAGATGCCAATGTTTATCCGCCATCCGCAGAAACCGTTGCGCGTGCACATGTCGATGCTGACAAATATTCCGAAATGTACGCAGCCTCCGTCAACGATCCCGACGCCTTTTGGGGCGAGCAGGGAAAGCGTATCGATTGGATCAAACCTTTCACCCAGGTCAAGGATGTCAGCTATGATTTCGGCTCGGTCGGAATCAACTGGTTTGCTGATGGCACGCTGAACGTTTCAGCCAACTGTCTGGATCGCCATCTTGAAACACGCGGCGATCAGACAGCGATCATCTGGGAGCCGGATGATCCAAATGACGCGGCCCAGCATATCACCTATTCGGAACTGCACCGTCGCACCTGCCGGATGGCAAATATCCTCGAGTCGATGGGTGTGCGCAAAGGCGACCGCGTGGTGATCTATCTGCCGATGGTCCCCGAAGCAGCCTATGCGATGCTGGCTTGTGCGCGGATCGGCGCGATCCATTCTATTGTGTTTGCAGGTTTCTCGCCGGACGCTCTGGCGGCGCGGATCAATGGCTGCGACGCGAAGGTTGTCATCACAGCAGACGAAGCGCCGCGCGGAGGCCGCAAGACCCCGCTGAAATCCAACGCCGATGCGGCGCTGCTGCACTGCAAGGACACTGTTAAATGCCTTGTGGTCAAGCGCACCAACGGCCAGACCACGTGGATCAGCGGCCGCGACTTTGACTACAACGAAATGGCGCTTGAGGCGAATGACTATTGCGCCCCGGCGGAAATGAATGCCGAAGACCCGCTGTTCATCCTCTATACCTCTGGTTCGACAGGTCAGCCCAAGGGTGTTGTACACACCACTGGCGGCTACATCGTTTATGCATCGCTGACTCACGAAGTGACGTTCGATTACCACGACGGCGACATCTATTGGTGTACAGCGGATGTGGGCTGGGTTACCGGCCACAGCTATATCGTCTATGGCCCACTGGCCAACGGTGCGACTACACTGATGTTCGAAGGCGTCCCGACCTATCCCGATGCAGGCCGCTTTTGGGAGGTTTGCGCCAAGCACAAGGTAAACCAATTCTACACCGCCCCTACCGCGATCCGCGCGCTGATGGGTCAGGGCAAAGAGTTTGTTGAAAAGCACGACCTCAGCGACCTGCGCCTGCTGGGCACGGTGGGTGAACCGATCAACCCAGAAGCGTGGAACTGGTACAATGACGTGGTCGGCCAGGGTAAATGCCCGATCGTCGATACGTGGTGGCAGACTGAAACTGGCGGTCACATGATGACCCCCCTGCCCGGCGCACATGCGACCAAGCCCGGCTCGGCGATGAAGCCCTTCTTTGGTGTGCAGCCCGTGGTTCTGGACCCGCAGTCGGGTGTCGAGATCCAAGGCAACGGGGTCGAGGGTGTGTTGTGCATCAAGGACAGTTGGCCCGGGCAAATGCGCACCATCTGGGGCGATCATGAGCGGTTCGAAAAGACCTATTTCTCGGACTACAAAGGCTATTACTTCACCGGTGACGGCTGCCGTCGTGACGAGGGTGGCGATTACTGGATCACCGGACGTGTTGACGACGTAATCAACGTCTCGGGGCACCGCATGGGCACCGCCGAGGTGGAAAGCGCGCTGGTTGCCCACGCTGCCGTGGCTGAAGCCGCTGTGGTCGGGTATCCCCATGAAATCAAGGGTCAGGGCATCTATTGCTATGTCACTCTGATGAATGATCGTGAGCCTTCGGATGATCTGCTGAAAGAACTGCGCACTTGGGTACGGACCGAGATCGGACCGATTGCCTCGCCGGACGTGATCCAGTGGGCGCCAGGTCTGCCAAAAACCCGCTCGGGTAAAATCATGCGCCGTATCCTACGCAAGA
This sequence comes from Ruegeria sp. S263, assembly GCF_056780525.1. Taxonomy (NCBI): domain Bacteria; kingdom Pseudomonadati; phylum Pseudomonadota; class Alphaproteobacteria; order Rhodobacterales; family Roseobacteraceae; genus Ruegeria; species Ruegeria sp. S263. The sequence continues at coordinate 2,309,537 of NZ_CM165558.1, forward strand.
TCGCCGAGAATGACTTTGGCTCGCTCGGTGACACCTCGACGCTGGCTGATCCATCGGTGGTTGAAGACCTGATCGAAAACCGCGCAAATAAGTGAGGATGTGATGGACGCTGCCACGATCACCACACCCGCTGTTCTGATCCTTCTCGGCCCTCCGGGTGCCGGGAAGGGAACGCAGGCCCGGATGCTGGAAGACAAGTTCGGACTGGTTCAACTGAGCACCGGCGACCTGCTGCGCGCAGCGGTCGCTGCGGGAACAGAGGCAGGCAAAACCGCCAAGGCCGTCATGGAAGCTGGCGAGTTGGTTAGTGACGATATTGTCATCGCCATCCTGCGCGACCGTCTGGCCGAGCCGGACTGCGGCAAGGGTGTCATCCTTGACGGCTTCCCGCGCACGACAGTTCAGGCGCAGGCACTGGATACGTTGCTGTCCGAAACCAGCCAGAGGATCAACGCCGCAATCAGCCTTGAGGTTGAAGATGCGGAAATGGTCACGCGTATATCGGGCCGTTACACCTGTGCAATGTGTGGTGAAGGGTATCACGACACGTTCAAAATCCCGGCGACCGACGGGAAATGCGACAAGTGTGGCAGTTCCGAATTCAAACGTCGCGCAGATGATAACGCCGAAACCGTCGCCTCGCGCCTTGCGGCCTACCACGCGCAAACTGCGCCTCTGATCACGTATTACCAAGACCATGGCGTTCTGGAAGGACTGAACGCCATGGGCAATATCGACGACATCGCAAGCCAGCTTGAGAAAGTTGTCAGCAGCGCGATGAACTAAGGGAATGCAGCCCGCCCTGAATAAGGGCTGAATTCCTAAACGGATACTTCATCGGACCCGCCTTGGCGGACCGGAGAGGTTTTGCCTGATGCCAACCGGCCTTGGGCGTATCGGAAAGCGGCCCCAAGCACCGGTGGATTGGGCAAAGGGTCGCAACAGGAGGAAGCGAAGGAGGACCCCGCGATGGCGGATCAATCAACAAACTCCGCGCAGACTGCCGAGGCCGACAAGGGCTATTGGCAGGCCAATCTGCGTCTCATCTACATCAGCCTCGTGATCTGGGCGCTGGTGTCTTTTGGATTCGGCATTCTGCTGCGTCCGCTGCTGTCGGGTATTTCCGTGGGCGGCACCGATCTGGGCTTTTGGTTTGCCCAGCAGGGATCAATCCTGGTCTTTCTGGTGCTGATCTTCAACTACGCCTGGCGCATGAACAAACTGGACGCCGAATACGGCGTTGAGGAGGAATAAGTCCCATGGACCAGTTTACCATCAACCTGCTATTTGTCGGCGCATCCTTCGCGCTGTACATCGGCATCGCGATCTGGGCCCGTGCGGGTTCTACATCGGAATTCTACGCTGCTGGTCGCGGCGTTCACCCGGTTACCAACGGTATGGCGACAGCGGCGGACTGGATGTCTGCGGCCTCGTTCATTTCGATGGCGGGCCTGATTGCCTTTACCGGCTATGACAACTCGACCTACCTGATGGGGTGGACGGGCGGCTATGTGCTGCTGGCCCTGCTTCTGGCGCCCTATCTGCGCAAGTTCGGCAAGTTCACTGTGTCCGAATTCATCGGCGACCGGTTCTACAGCCAGACCGCCCGTATCGTTGCTGTGATCTGTCTGATCGTCGCATCGGTGACCTACGTGATCGGTCAGATGACCGGCGTTGGTGTTGCCTTTGGCCGTTTCCTTGAGGTCAGCAACACTGCCGGTCTGCTGATCGGTGCCTGTGTGGTGTTCGCCTATGCGGTGTTTGGCGGCATGAAAGGTGTGACCTACACGCAGGTCGCTCAGTACTGCGTGCTGATTACGGCCTATACTATCCCGGCGATCTTCATCTCGTTGCAACTGACAGGCACACCTGTTCCGGCGCTGGGTCTGTTTGGCGATACCGCCAGCGGTGAACCGCTGCTGGCCAAGTTGGACGCCATCGTGACCGAGCTGGGTTTCAACGAATACACCACCCACCATTCGGACACTCTGAACATGGTGCTGTTTACGCTGTCGCTGATGATCGGTACCGCCGGTCTGCCGCACGTCATCATGCGCTTTTTCACCGTTCCCAAGGTGTCTGACGCACGCTGGTCCGCCGGTTGGGCACTGGTGTTCATCGCGCTGCTGTACCTGACTGCGCCCGCAGTTGGTGCCATGGCCCGCCTGAACATCACCGACATGATGTGGCCCAATGGTGGCATCGAAGGTGGCGCCGTTTCGGTCGAACAGATCGACAATGACGCACGCTATGACTGGATGCAGACATGGCAGAAAACCGGCCTGCTGGACTGGGAAGACAAGAACGGCGACGGCAAGATCCAGTACTACAACGACGCAAATGCCGACATGCAGGCACTTGCCGAGGAAAAAGGCTGGGTCGGAAACGAGCTGACCAAGTTCAACCGTGACATCCTGGTTCTGGCCAACCCCGAGATCGCAAACCTGCCAAGCTGGGTTATCGGTCTGGTTGCTGCCGGTGGTCTTGCGGCCGCTCTGTCAACCGCTGCGGGCCTGCTGCTGGCGATCTCGTCGGCGGTGTCCCACGACCTGATCAAAGGTGCGATCAACCCGCAGATCTCGGAAAAAGGAGAGCTTCTGTCGGCACGGATCGCAATGGCTGTTGCCATCGCGGTTGCAACCTATCTGGGTCTGAATCCTCCGGGATTTGCGGCGCAGACAGTTGCGCTGGCCTTCGGTCTGGCGGCGGCCTCGATCTTCCCGGCGCTGATGATGGGGATCTTCTCGACCCGCATCAACAATGTCGGCGCGGTCGCGGGTATGCTGGCCGGTCTGGTTGTGACCCTGATCTACATCTTCCTGCACAAAGGCTGGCTGTTCATTCCGGGCACCAACTCGTTCACAGATGCTGATCCGCTGCTGGGTCCGATCAAGTCGACCTCGTTCGGTGCGATCGGTGCCATGGTCAACTTTGCCGTCGCCTACTTTGTAGCAGGCGCGACCAAAGAGACCCCGGAAGAGATCAAAGATATGGTCGAAAGCATCCGCATTCCCCGTGGCGCGGGCGCAGCTCAGGATCACTGAGCCATGATGCGGCCCCAAGGCCTCTTGCCAAAGGCTGCATCTTTCGACTGACTACTCCCGCCCGGCACACCACCGGGCGGGATTTTTCAACCCCGAAACCGCGGAGTATCCGATGCCCCTGTCCCATGACGAGATCACTCGGTTTCTGAAATCCGTACATCCTTATGACGCCCTGCCAGCGGATGTTCTGGACGCGGTAGCCCATCAGATCGAAGTCTGGGAAGTCGAAGAGGGTTACCCGGTATACGAGCTGGGCCACACCCTGCCCGGCGTCTTTGTGATCTACGAAGGACAGGTGGAAATAAAGGATGGGAATGACGCGGTCGTATCTCATCTGGGATTGCGAAACTCCTTTGGCGAACGAGGCCTTTTAAAGGGTGGAAAGGCCGCGACGAAGGCCAAGGCGCATACGTCCTCGGTGCTGCTGGTTTTGCCACCCGATCTGGTGCGTGATCTGATCGACGGGCATCCGGTCGTATCCAAATTCTTCAATCGAACCCGCGACACCCGGTCTGGCCCTCAGAGTTTGGCGACAAGCGCCATAGACGTTTTGATGGCGCATAACCCGGCCACCTGCCCGCCTACCACAACAGTGCGCGAGGCGGCGAAGATGATGCGCGACAAAAACATCTCATCGCTCTGCGTGACCGAAGGCGAGGCGCTGCTTGGAATCGTAACGCTGCGCGATATCTCGGGTAAATTCGTGGCCGATGGGCTGCCGAACGACACACCTGTGTCGGGCATCATGACGGCTGATCCGATTACCTTGTTACCCTCGGACATTGGATCAGATGTTCTGCACATCATGATGGAGCGCGGGATTGGCCATATCCCGATCTCGGAAGGTGGGCGGCTTGTCGGTATCGTAACGCAGACCGACCTGACCCACTATCAGGCGGTGAATTCCGCCGAACTTGTCCGCCGGATCGCTTCGGCGCAGACGGCGCAGCAAATGGCAGCGGTGACCGAGGAAATCCCGCAGCTTTTAGTGCAATTGGTCGCCGCCGGAAACCGGCATGAGATCGTGACACGCCTGATCACGGACATCGCGGATACGGCAACCCGCAGGTTGCTGACACTGGCCGAAGCAGAACTTGGCGCGCCGCCCGTCCCTTACCTGTGGTTGGCCTGTGGATCGCAGGGTCGACAGGAACAGACGGGTGTATCGGATCAGGACAACTGCCTGATGCTGGATGACGACGTCACGGATGACGATATGGCCTATTTCGCGGCTCTGGCCAAATTCGTCTCGGACGGGCTGGACACCTGTGGGTATTTCTATTGCCCCGGCGACATGATGGCGACGAACCCGCGCTGGTGTCAGCCGGTGCGCGTATGGCGCGACTATTTCAAAGGCTGGATCGCCAAACCCAACCCCGAGGCACAGATGCTGGCCTCGGTCATGTTCGACCTGCGTCCGATCGGTGGCGCATTTAAATTGTTTGATGACCTGCAAGCCGACACGCTTGCCGCGGCCAAAGCAAACTCGATTTTTGTCGCGCACATGATCTCGAATTCACTGAAACACACCCCGCCGCTAGGACTGCTGCGCGGCTTCGCGACAATTAGATCAGGTGAGCATCGCAACACGCTGGATCTAAAGCATAATGGCGTTGTTCCAGTTGTGGATTTGGCGCGCATCTACAGCCTGCAGGGGGAACTGCCCGAGGCCAATACACGCGCCCGGCTCAAGGCCGCAGCCAGCGCCGGCATCCTCAGCGACTCCGGCGCGCGTGACTTGTTGGACGCTTACGATCTGATTGCCGAAACCCGGTTAGCGCATCAGGTTCGACTTGTGAAAGGCGAAAAGGCACCGGACAATTTCCTGCCCCCCTCTGACTTGTCGGACTTTGAGCGAAGCCATCTGCGCGACGCCTTCGTTGTGGTAAAAACGATGCAATCCGCGGTAGGGCATGGAAAAGGAATGCTCGGCTGAACCAGCCGGAATTGGGAGAGAATGAATGTTCCTGGAATTGATCGCCACAATCTTTGTCGGCATCGCCTGTGCGGGCGTCGTGATGCTGGTGAACAAGCTGGTCAAAGGGCGTCTGCCCAAATGGATAGCCCCTGTCGCCGCTGGGCTGGGCATGATCGTGGCGACGATCAGCAGCGAATATTCGTGGTACGACCGCACGTCTGACACCCTGCCCGAAGGCATGGAGGTCATCCAACAAGTTGAAAGTCGTGCCTTCTATCGCCCGTGGACGTATGCGGTGCCTTATGTGGAACGCTTTGCGGCAATCGACACCGCCTCGGTCCGCAGCAACGAACAAGTGCCGGATCAACGGCTGGTTGATATCTATTTCTTTGGCCGCTGGTCACCGGTTTCGAAACTGCCGGTCGCGGTCGACTGCGCTCAGAATCTGCGGGCCAATCTGGCAGACGGCGCGGAATTCAGCGCGGACGGCCAGTTGCTGAACGCTGACTGGATCAAGGGGGAAACCAACGACCCGATCATCGAGGCCACCTGCGGAGTGTAACATGCTGATCCGGCTAAGCCTGCGCCTGCGCATTTTCCTGTTTTTCTGCCTGCTGGCTGTTGGTGGCCTGGCGGTTAGTTCGACCGCGCTGTGGGTCAGTTATCAGCGCATCGCTGACCCAGAACTTATCAATGCGTTTGTCTTTGCGGAAATCCTCATGGCGTTCGGATTTGTCGCTCTGATCGTCGCGGTTTGGCTGTTGTTCGACGACAACGTCGCAAAACCGATTGAGCGGCTCTCGGCTGAACTGCGTGCCCGGGCCCATGCGGGGGTCAGCACCGACATGGACGTTCAGGCCGCAAGGTATCTTGGGGATCTGGCCCCGGCCGCCGCCGGGTTGGCAGGTCAGTTGTCGGAAAAAACCATGGGTGTCGCCGAAGCTGTCGCTGCCGAAACCGCTCATCTGGCTGCCGAAAAGCAAAGGCTGACCGCTCTTCTGACCGAAATTCCGGTTGCCATGGTTCTGGCAAGTCCGACGCATAAGATCGTTCTGTACGACGGACAGGCCGCGCAAGTTCTGGCGCAAATCGCCCACCCCCGCTTGAATTCGTCGCTGTTTGAATACTTGAAGCCGCGCCCGTTGGAAGACGCCTATGCTGCCTTGGCAAAAACAGGGCGGGAAGTCATCTGCGACCTTACGAGTATCGACGGAACGCAAACATTTTCTGCCCGGATGAAACCCCTGGGGGATGCGCCGGGATATATGTTGATCCTCGAAGACAGCGCGGCCAACATTTCGCCCGAGGCAGCCCGACCACTTGTGTATGATTTTGACCTTTTGAACTCTGACACTGACACCGAGTTTGACTCCAAGGCGTTGCGGGACTTGTGTTTTGTTGTATTCGATACCGAAACCACGGGGCTTTTACCGCATAAGGATGAGATCGTTCAGATCGGAGCAGTCCGGGTTGTGAATGGGCGCATCGTTGCAGGTGAAAACCTTGAAATATTGGTGAACCCCGGCATACCCATCCCGCCGGCTTCGACCAAAGTGCACAAGATCAATGACCGGATGGTCCAAGACTCGCCGGACATCACGGAAGCCGGGCGCGTATTCCACAAATTCGCGCGTGATGCGGTCATCGTCGCCCATAATGCACCGTTTGACATGGCGTTCCTGCGACGGCACGCGAAACGGATGGATGTGGATTGGAACCACCCGATACTTGATACAGTTCTTTTGTCGGCCGTGCTGTTCGGTGCCAGCGACAAACACACGCTGGATGCTTTGTGCGACAGGCTAGACATCACCATCCCGGTTGAACTGCGCCATACGGCACTAGGTGATGCGGTGGCGACGGCTGAAGCCCTCGTCAAAATGCTGCCGATGCTACAGGCGCGCGGGATGAACACGTTTGGGGCGGTGATCGAAGCAACGCGTCAGCACGGTCGACTGCTGGAAGACCTGAACTGAGCGGGAAAAATACGCCGCAGACTCAGCTTTTCGTGGACAATCCCCACATGCCGTGGCACCTGATGCGCGGCCACGGATTGAGCGGAAGATGACGGAAAACACCTTTACACCAACGACAGACCAAAGCACCGCGTTCCGCGAGGCCTTGGGGTGCTTTGGCACAGGTGTAACCGTTGTAACCACCAATACGGCACAGGGGCCGCGGGCAATCACGGTGAATTCGTTCTCATCCGTGTCTTTGGACCCGCCTCTCGTGTTGTGGTGTCTGGCCAAGGACTCGAACAGATACGATGCGTTCAAGGATTGTCGGCACTATTCCATTCACGTGATGGCCGAGGAACAACAGGAACAGGCCGTGAAATTCGCGCGGAATGGCGAGGACTTCTCGCATGCGGATTGGGTTTCTGACCATATCGGCCGCCCGCAACTGGAGAATTGTCTGGCGCGGTTCGACTGTCACCTGCACGCCTGTCACGAAGCGGGGGATCACTTGATCCTTGTGGGTCTGGTCGAAAAAGTCATGTATCGCACTGGTAAAGGCCTGATCTTCAAACGCGGTCAATTTGGCGGTTTCGCCGACCTGCTTTAGGCGTCAGTCGTCAAGCGAGCCGTGAACGGCCAATGCTTCAAGCTGCGTTTCTTGTGGCGTGATTATCCGGTACGCCTCATGAACACCTGTATCTGACAATTCACGGGCAACCGTCAGCAACGTATTGGGCGCGTGTTCTTCGCACAGTTCGTTCATGTGCGCGATTTCAGACCGCGCGACGTCCAACGCCGCATCGACGGATGGTGCCCCGTAAAGGTGAACGAAGTGTTCAGCAAGGTTCCGGGTGATCTGATCAATCTCGGCCTGTTCAATTTGCGTGACGGCAACAAAAGTCACACGACCAAAGGTTTCCAGCCCCAACCACCCATTTGCAAAAGCCTGCCGTGCCTTGCCTTCAAGATCGCCTTCGCCCCAGTTCGAGAACTCGAACCCACCGGAAATGCACCACTCACCCGTTCGGGCCGGAGATTGAAACACATTCAAGTCGCTTTCATCGAAATGGATGGCTCGGGCCAGTTTCATCATCCGTTCTCCAATAACTCCGTCAGCGGCACCAGGTGTGTGTCTGACCCATCTCGGATCAGCATACCGAATCTTTCATCCGTTCCCAGAAAAACGCCCTTATCGCCATAAGGCTCACCAACCCCACGCAATAGACCCATCCATTCAGCATGGAGCGACGCGTTACCGTCCTCTTGCCAGCGGTTGAGCCATGTCAGCGTGTGGCGCGACCAGCTTTCGACCAACTGGGGCGCCGTGACTTCGGCACACCCTTCGTCATAAAGTGCTGTTATATCTGGGTTTTCGCCCGGCGCGTCGCTGGTTTGCAGCAAAGCCAGTTCCCAACCAACAATCAACCAATCCGGCTCCTCATCCGGCGCGTTAGTTGATGCCGCGACGTGAAACACACCGCACGTGGCGCCGTTCACGCGGATCGGTCCGTCCCAATCCAGATGCACCGCGACCTCGGGCGGGGCCAAGGCACCCAGCGCATTCTGGAATCCCACCGAACAAAGCGGCAGCATAGCCATTGCATCCTGCAAGGAAACTTCGGGCGCAAAGACAATGGCAACCCGCAGGCGGTCGGCCTGGATGTTGTAGACCACTGTTCCCGCATCACATCCCAGCGCGGCCATGGCCTGAGCACGCTGGAACGGGTCCTCTCCGCCCTGAACTGGGTGACCCGTCAGCAATGGGGGAAAGACCGGTTCGCTCATACGTTGCCCTTGGCAATCAGGTCGCGGGCAATCTTGCGGAATGCCTCGGCCTGAGGGCTGTCGGGTTTACTGACCACGATGGGGGCTCCACCATCCGCCGCGACCCGAATGTCCAGGTGCAAGGGAATTTCCCCCAACAACGGAACACCCAGCGACTCGGCTTCGGAGGCAACGCCACCGTGACCGAACACGTGTTCCTCATGCCCGCAGTTCGAACAGATATGAGTGGACATATTCTCAATCATCCCGACGATCGGTGTCTTGAGTTGGTTGAACATGTCGATCCCCTTTCGGGCGTCGATCAGGGCAACATCCTGCGGAGTCGACACAACGATCGCCCCATCCACCTTGAACTTCTGGCTCAGCGTTAGCTGGACATCACCGGTACCCGGCGGCAAGTCGACGATCAGTACGTCAAGCGCACCCCACTGCACCTGGTTCATCATCTGTTGCAGTGCGCCCATCAGCATCGGCCCGCGCCAAACAACCGCCTGACCTTCGTTCGTCATCAATCCCATCGACATCATGGTGACGCCGTGATTGCGCAGCGGCAGGATCGTCTTTCCATCTGGGCTGGCAGGACGACCAGAAACACCCAGCATCCGGGGTTGCGACGGGCCATACACATCAGCATCCAACAGGCCAACACGTCGCCCTTCCGCTGCAAGTGCGCAGGCTAAGTTTGAGGAAACAGTGGATTTACCGACGCCCCCCTTGCCCGACGCCACGGCAATGATCCGGTCAACACCCGGCACAGCTTGCGGTCCGGTCTGCGACGGTTTGGGCTTGGGCTTAAGATCGGGCGGTGCCTTGTCCGAATGCGCGGTCATAAGCGCCGAAACCTTGGCAACCCCGTCCACTATCTGCGCGGCCTGTTCCGCAGCAGCGCGAACCGGCTCCATCCGCTCGGCCTGTTTCGGGTCGATTTCCAGAACAAATCTGACGCTATCGCCTTCGACATTCAGTGCACGTACAACACCCGCGCTGACGATATCCTGTCCGGAAACAGGATCCGTGATCTTCTTCAGGTTCGCCAGAACCGCGTCACGCACGCTCATGCCGAAAACCCACTTAGTTGACCTACCATGTGTCTTTGTCTCTTTCTGTTTATTTGACGCATCCGGGGCGGTGCCCTTAGGCTGCTGCCATGCGCCGTGTCCTTTTGTGCCTGAGCCTGACGCTCTCCGCTACCCCCTCTTGGTCGCAAGAGGCGTTGGGACTTGCTGCCCCCACAGAGGTTACAGACTCTGGTCTGTTGCAACATATCCTTCCGCGCTTCTCTCTCAAGACCGGGATACGCGTTATTACGGATGACACAGGCGTTCTTGTTCTGGAGGCGGAACCGCCGGGCGATCCTGTCTTTGCCCGGAACGGCGTAATTTACCACTTGCGTATCCAAGATGACGCCAAACACGAAAGGTTCCGTGACTGGCTGCTTTCGGATATCGGCAAACGCACCGTGGAAGGGTTCAGCCCCAACAGCGGCCCGCCGTTTTCTGCCAGCTTTGAGGTCGCCGCCGTTCAGCAGGAAACCGTAATCGACGGCAATGCAGCATTGGGCGAAGAACTGTCGATGACTCATTGCGGGCGGTGCCACGTGATCGGCCCCAGGAACCGAATGAACGGTCTGGGCTCTACCCCATCTTTTGCGGTGCTGCGCGCGATGCCTGACTGGTCTGAACGGTTTGAGGCGTTTTTTGCCCTCAACCCCCATCCGGCCTTCACGCAAATTGAAGGGCTGACTGCTCCGTTCGATCCTGAACGCCCGTCCCCCATCCATCCTGTCGAAATGACGCTGGATGACTTGGAGGCTATTTTGGCTTTCGTATCCGTCATAAAAGCCGCCGATCTTGGCGCGCCGCTTCAGCTTCAGTGATCCTTTCTTTTTAAAAAATAGTCGTCAGTGGTGACGACCTTTGGCTTCGGATTGGACTGGAAGGGGTTGTCCGTCTGCTGAAACTGCGCGTTCACGCGGCAGTTGTCGCACATCTGGATCATCCGCGCCTTGTCCGAGGTTGCGAACATCGGGTGCGTGCCCGACAGTTTTTCCATGATATGCTCGACTGTCGATTTGACCCCGAACAGCGCCCCGCATTCGACACAGGCGAAGGGTTCTTCCTCATTCAACACCTGCTGAGACAGGGCCGCATCGCTGAGGTCCAGTTGCGGAACAAGCGTAATCGCGTTCTCGGGGCAGATCGTTTTGCACATCCCGCATTGCAGACAGGCGTCCTGCTGAAAGTTCAACTGCGGCTTGTCCGGGTTGTCGATCAATGCTCCGGATGGGCACAACGACACGCAACTCAGGCACAAGGTACAGGCGTCGGTGTTGACCGCAACGGCACCATAGGGCGCGCCTTCGGGCAATGGCAACGGTGCCTCAGCTTGTGGATTGAGGGCCTGAGCTGACAACCGCGCAATCTGCCGGCGGTTGCCAAGCGGCAGAACCGGATCAGCCAGCGGAACCGGGGCGTTTTGTTCATACAACGCGTCGCACAGCGCATCCGGGTCTGCCTCGTCAATCAGACCAAGCGCGCCAATTCCGGCAATCGCCTGCGCCAGTTCAAGCTCACGATCCAATGCGTCCCGTTCCGTTGTCGGTGCAAGAACGACATCAACCCGTGCAAATCCGTGTGCCAGGGCAGCCAGCATTTCGGCATGACCAAAACCGGAAATCACAGCCAACTCGATCGGAATTACATCTGACGGCAGACCCCTGCCGAAACGAGCGGCAAGCCGGATCATTTCCGCCCCATGTAAATCGTGGACCAGCAGCCGAGGGGCCTGCCCTCCGGCCCGGCGATAAGTCCGCGCAAGGATATGCATCCGCGACAGCAAGGCCGATACAGGCGGGTCTTCATACGTGATTGCGGTCGATGGGCAGAGTGCTGCGCACGCTCCGCATCCCGCGCAAATCATCGGGTCAATTGCCACATGCTCACCTGCCGGAGTGATTGCTCCGGTCGGGCAGATGTCCAGGCAATTCGTACACCCGACCTGCTCGGCCCGGGAATGTGCGCAAAGGCTTTCCTCAACCCGAACGTAAAGAGGTTTCTCAAACGTGCCGACCAATTGCGCGGCGTCGAACATCATCCGTTCGACGGCGGCAGCATCCTTAGGGTCCGCACTCAGATACCCCTCACGTTTGGCGGGGGCCTGCACAAACGGGGTCCCGCCCGTAAGGCCCAATACGATGTCGCAGGACGATTTAGCCTTATCGCGCGGCTCGCTCCAGGCAAAGGCACCTCGCCCACCGGGTTCAAGTTGCTGCAAGGCGTCCATCGACAGGGTGAACCCGCCCAATGCCCCATTCAGCGATTTGATGCGCCCCCGAACAACGTCGTAGGCGCGCGACATTGGTTCGGCGTCGTCCGTCACCAAAACTGTGACGGCTAGCGCGGTTGCCAACCGCTCGGCCACGTCAAAAGCGACAGCTCCGGGTCCGATAATAAAACAGGTCCCTTCGCTGAAAACATCCATACTTGGCGTTATGGGCTGGGGCAACAAAGCCTCGGCCGCAAGGGCGGCCATCTTGGGCGCTGCATCTTTCCCTTGCTCGGACCAGCCTGCACGATCCCGCAGGTCGACGAACCCCGGCGCATCCAATTCCAATTCTTCCGCTAGCGCACGAAATACGTCCTGCTCCTGCCCGCAGGCGATAAGTGTGTCGCCTTCTTGCATTAACGCAGCCGCCGCTTCGATCTCACGGGTACATAGGGCGGTGTGAACCTTTGAGCACGCCACATCACAGGCCGACGCCAGCTTTTCGGCGTCAATGGATTGAGACCCCGCGCAGTCACAAAGAAGTATTTTGGTGGTCATATCCCCTCCCCGGACGTCGCGCCTTTTCTCAGCACAGTAGGCTGTATTCCCAAACTGGCAATGTAAACCCCACCTCAAAAACGGTTGGGTGCAGGTTTATGATCCCATTCAAGCCTTAAAACCAAGGCATCCCACGGGTTCCTCGCAAACTTGCGATCACGGTCTACGACTAAGGTCGTAGATGTCGGGCTTGGCACAGAGCTATTTTGTGTACCATAGTGGACCGAGGGGAAGGCAGGGGAGAGCCTTCCGGGGAGGATTAAGTGGCGAAGGCCGCAAGCCAGATCGAAATGCCAATTGGCGTCGTCGTGCGCAAAACACCCGGTGTAACCCGCTGGGCCAAATGGAACTGGCGCGCCGTTGCCGTTCTGCCCGGTGCGGGACCGGCTGATTGGCTTGAAATGCGACGCGAAGGTGAGGCCATTGAATACCATGCCGCCACCTTGCCACTGACCCTCTGGGCAGATGAAACAGAAGCCTACATGGTGAACCTGTCGGACGGGCAACCGTCGATCTATTTGGTTTTGCGTGATGCGCTGGATGGGAAGCGCCCGATGGACGCAGTTCTGGTCACCGCATCCCCGTTCGAGGGGCAGGACTATGCGGATACCGGAGAAGAGATTGTCGAAAAAATCCCGATGACCGAAGGATTGATTGCCTGGGTTCGGGATTTTGCGTTGGAACATCACCGCGATGAGGTCTTCGTCAAACGCAAGCGAGACAAAAAACGCACTGATCTGGTCGAAGATGGCAAGGGCGATGCACGCATACGGCAAACCTCGGATGTCTACCGTGCCCCGCGGAGGATTCTGCAGTGACCGAAGCGCGCGATTTCTGGTCCCGCCGCAAGGCTGCTGTTCAGGCCGAAGCCGATGCCGAACTGCTGACTGCCGAGGAACAGGCAATTTCTGCGCAAAAGGCCGAACTGGAAGAAAAGACAGACGCCGAAATTCTTGCCGAGTTCAATCTGCCCGATCCCGATCATTTGCAGGCCGGAGATGACGTGTCGGGCTTTATGGCCAAAGCTGTGCCTGACCGCCTGCGTCGCCGTGCACTGCGTCGGCTGTGGCGGCTGAACCCGGTTCTGGCCAATGTCGACGGGCTTGTTGACTATGGCGAGGATTACACAGACGCGGCCTGTGTCATCGAAAATCTGCAGACCGCTTATCAGGTCGGTAAGGGAATGCTGGCTCATGTCGAAGCATTGGCCGCCCAAGCCGAGGCTGACGAGGCCGAGGCTGACGAGACCGAGGCTGACGAGAGCGAGGCTGAAGAACCTCAGATCGAGTTGGAAGAAACCGACACGCCCGATGCGGAACCCGTTTTGATGGCGGCCGAAATAGAACTTGATGAGCCGGACGAGGTCGAACTGGCCCCTGCCCCGCGCCGTATGAAATTTGAATTCGAAGGATGACCGAATGACCGCAAATGAAGCGCAACAGATGGATGTCTCGGCCGAGGATCGCCTGCGCGCGGATTTCTACAATTTTCTGGGTCTGCTTTTGTCAGGTCCACCGGATCAGTTGCTGCTGGATCAGGTGGTGGGCCTCAGCGGGGATGATACAGATCTGGGTCAGGCCGTTCAGGCAATGGCACGGGTGGCAAAGGTCACCAAGCCCGCAGCGGCCGAGCGCGAGTTCAACGCATTGTTCATCGGTTTGGGACGCGGAGAGTTGCTGCCTTATGCAAGTTACTACCTGACAGGTTTCCTGAACGAAAAACCTTTGGCCCAGCTTCGCAATGACATGGCCGCGCGTGGGATAACCCGCGCGCAGAACGTGTTTGAACCAGAAGACAACATCGCCTCGTTGATGGAGATGATGGCGGGCATGATCGTCGGGCGTTTCGGACCGCCTGCTACGTTGGACGACCAGAAAGCGTTCTGGAACAAGCACATTGGCCCCTGGGCCACGCATTTCTATTCAGATTTGGAAGGCGCCGAGAACTCGGTTCTTTATGCCTCGGTCGGTACTGCCGGTCGGGTCTTTATGGAGATCGAGCGCGAAGCCTTCCGAATGTCGGCGTAACCCGCCGCTCGCCGGTGCCCGATGGGCATCAAACCGCAATTGGGACAGGAGGAGCCCATGAGCAAGACCAAGGAAGAAGGCGCAACGCGCCGCGACTTCCTCAAACTGGCCGGAACCGCAGCGCCCGCTGCCGTAGCCGCCGCCAGCCTGACCGGGAAAGCCGAAGCAGCCGAGCTGCCGACGGACGAAACCCGGATGCAGGACACAGCGCACACACGCGCCTATCTCGACAGCGCCCGGTTCTAAGCCGGACGACGTCACACCCGACTGACGGTTGCGATTGGCCCTGACGTCGGCACCAACAGTACCAAGCCAGCCATGGCTTACATGGCCAGCAAGGGAGGAAAGAAATGCTTAGGAAAAAGACCAACGGGGTTGCGAGACGCCCCCAGCGGACAAGTATCCTGTCCCAGGTCGGCGAGAAAACCGTCGATCGCCGCGCATTCCTGCGTGGCTCGGGCCTGACGATCGGCGGCCTTGCCGCGATCAGCGCCACGGGTGGAACCGTGACGCCAGCCAGTGCCCAGACAGCGGCCAACACTGCCGTTGAGAATATCAAATCCGTCTGCACTCACTGCTCGGTCGGTTGTACCGTCGTTGCCGAAGTGCAGAACGGTGTATGGGTCGGGCAGGAACCCGGCTGGGACAGCCCGTTCAACCTGGGTGCACACTGCGCCAAGGGGGCCTCGGTCCGCGAGCACGCCCATGGCGAGCGCCGCCTTAAATACCCGATGAAAAAGGAAGGCGGAGAGTGGAAGCGCATCAGCTGGGAACAGGCGATCGACGAGATCGGCGACGGCATGATGAACATCCGTCAGGAATCCGGTCCGGACAGCGTGTACTGGCTGGGGTCCGCGAAACATAATAACGAACAGGCCTATCTGTTCCGCAAGTTCGCTGCCTACTGGGGCACGAACAACGTGGACCATCAGGCCCGTATCTGCCACTCGACCACTGTTGCGGGCGTTGCGAACACATGGGGCTACGGCGCCATGACCAACTCGTATAACGACATGCACAACAGCCGGGCCATCTTTATCATCGGTGGTAACCCGGCCGAGGCGCACCCCGTCTCGCTGCTGCATATCCTGCGTGCGAAAGAGCAGAACAACGCCCCTCTGATCGTCTGCGACCCGCGTTTCACGCGAACCGCGGCCCATGCGGATGAATATGTCCGTTTCCGCCCCGGCACCGACGTCGCTCTGGTCTGGGGTATCCTGTGGCATATCTTCGACAACGGTTGGGAGGACAAAGAGTTCATCCGCACCCGTGTCTGGGGCATGAACCAGATCCGCGAGGAAGTTGCTAAGTGGAACCCGGATGAGGTTGAGCGCGTCACCGGCACGCCCGGCTCTCAGCTACGCCGCGTCGCACGGACCATGGTGAACAACCGTCCCGGCACCGTTGTGTGGTGCATGGGCGGCACACAGCACACCAACGGCAACAACAACACCCGCGCCTACTGTGTTCTTCAGCTTGCGCTGGGCAACATGGGCACCTCGGGTGGTGGCACCAACATCTTCCGTGGCCATGACAACGTGCAGGGCGCGACGGACCTTGGTGTTCTGTCCCACACCCTGCCCGGCTATTACGGCCTGTCCGCAGGGGCATGGGGCCATTGGAGCCGTGTCTGGGGTGAAGATCTGGATTGGCTGAAAGGTCAGTTCGCCACGATCAAGGACAAGGAAGGCAAGGACAAGCCGCTCATGAATGAGCGTGGCATCCCGGTTTCCCGCTGGATCGACGGTGTTCTGGAAGATCCGGCCAACATGGATCAGGACAACAACGTCCGTGCCATGGTTCTGTGGGGCCACGCGCCCAACTCGCAGACCCGCATGACGGAAATGAAGACGGCGATGGAAAAGCTGGATATGCTGGTCGTAATCGACCCGTATCCCACTGTTTCCGCCGTGCTGCATGACCGCACCGACGGTGTCTACCTGTTGCCTGCCTGTACGCAGTTCGAAACACGTGGTTCGGCCACTGCATCGAACCGGTCGCTGCAGTGGCGCGACAAAGTGGTTGATCCGCTGTTCGAAAGTTTGCCGGACGAGGTCATCATGGCCAAGTTCGCCAACAAGTTCGGCTGGGCGGACCGTTTCTTCCGCAATATCGAGATGGAAGACCCGGAAACGCCGAATGTTGAAAGCATCACGCGTGAGTTCAACTCGGGTCTTTGGACCATCGGTTACACCGGTCAGTCGCCGGAACGTCTGAAAAGCCATATGGCTAACCAGCACACGTTCGACAGAACCACGCTGCAAGCCATTGGTGGACCCAACGACGGCGAATATTACGGCCTGCCCTGGCCCTGCTGGGGAACACCGGAAATGGGTCATACGGGGACACCGAACCTCTATGACATGTCCAAGCCGGTGGCCGAAGGTGGCCTGACTTTCCGCGCCCGTTTCGGTGTGGAACGCGACGGTGACAACCTGCTGGCCGAAGGGGTCTATAGCGTTGGATCGGAAATTCAGGATGGATATCCCGAGTTCACGATGCAGATGCTGATGGATCTTGGCTGGGACGGCGACCTCACGGACGAGGAACGCGCGGCAATCGACGCCGTTGCGGGACCAGAGACCAACTGGAAAACCGACCTGTCTGGCGGTATCCAGCGGGTTGCGATCAAGCATGGCTGTGCGCCCTTCGGGAACGCCAAAGCCCGCGCGGTCGTCTGGACCTTCCCGGATCCGATCCCACTGCATCGCGAACCGCTGTATACAAACCGGCGCGATCTGGTCGAGGACTATCCGACCTACGAGGACCGTCAGGCCTATCGCCTGCCAACCCTCTACGCTTCGATTCAGAAGAACGACTTTTCAAAGGATTATCCGATGATCCTGACGTCTGGTCGTCTGGTCGAATATGAAGGCGGCGGTGATGAGACACGGTCAAACCCGTGGCTGGCTGAACTGCAGCAGGACATGTTCGTCGAGATCAACCCCCGGGATGCCAACAACCTTGGTATCCGTGATGGGCAACAGGTCTGGGTCGAAGGTCCCGAAGGCGGAAAGGTCAAGGTGATGGCGATGCTGACCAACAGGGTCGGTGCCGGTGTGGCCTTCATGCCGTTCCACTTTGGCGGCCATTTCCAGGGGGATGATCTGCGGTCGAAGTACCCCGCAGGTGCAGACCCCTATGTCTTGGGCGAAAGTTCAAACACCGCCCAGACCTATGGCTACGATTTAGTGACCCAGATGCAGGAGTCCAAGTGTACTCTCTGCAAGATCTGGGCAGCGTAAGGAGGAAAACGAATGGCTAGAGCAAAGTTTCTCTGCGACGCTGAACGCTGCATCGAGTGCAACGCCTGTGTCACCGCGTGTAAGAACGAACACGAGGTGCCATGGGGCATCAACCGCCGCAGGGTGGTAACGATCAATGACGGCAACCCGGGCGAACGCTCGATCTCGGTGGCCTGTATGCATTGCTCGGATGCGCCTTGCATGGCGGTGTGCCCGGTCGACTGCTTCTATCAGAACGAAGAAGGTGTCGTCCTGCACTCCAAAGACCTGTGCATTGGCTGCGGCTATTGCTTCTACGCGTGCCCGTTTGGCGCGCCGCAATATCCGCAGGCGGGCAACTTCGGATCGCGCGGCAAGATGGACAAATGTACCTTCTGCGCCGGCGGCCCCGAGGAAACGCACTCGACCGCAGAGTTCGCCAAATATGGTCGCAACCGGATCGCCGAGGGCAAACTGCCCATCTGCGCCGAGATGTGCTCCACCAAGGCCCTGCTTGCCGGTGACGGCGACGTGGTCTCGGCCATCTACCGCGAGCGCGTTGTTGCGCGCGGGTTTGGCTCGGGCGCGTGGGGTTGGGGCACCGCCTACGACCAGAAAGACGGCTAAGGCCTTAAAACAAAACGATAGTCCCCGCGTCACGTCGGGGGCTATCGCACTATTTTGCGCGGCATCCACTGATTGGTTCCGCCGTACGACTTGACCGTGACGGAGTTGAAATGACCGAAGATATCTACTGGCTGCTGAAGCTGGATCTGAACCCCGAAAAACAATCTGATTTCGAGGCACTGATGGCCGAGATGGTGGCGGCCACCCTTCAGGAAAACGGCGCCAAAAGCTATGAATGGCACCAGAGCGGCAATGCGATCCATATCTATGAGCGTTACGCCAGCTCTGACGATGCCCTGATCCATATGCAGAATTTCGGCGCCAACTTCGCCGAGCGGTTCATGTCCCTACTGACACCCGTGCAACTTGAAGTTTACGGACCTGCGAAAGATGACCTGCGTGCGGCCCTATCCCCGGTTGGCGCGGTCTTTCACCAACAGATCGGCGGGTTCGACCGCTAAGTCATTAACCCACAGGAGGGTGTCCAAATGCGCCTGATCTACTTCCTGCTTGTTTCGATATTCCTAACAGGGGTCGCTTGGGCGCAGGACACTTCCGAAGCTCAGGAGCCCGAACGCGCCTCGACCGGCGGGGCAACCACGCTAGAGGACATCCTTGCCAGACAGCGCGGCGAAAAGGTCGATAACTCGTACCGGTCCGAAAACACCGGTCAAGGAAATGCCGAGGGCCTTTTGGGCCAGCTTGGCACGCGGGGCGTTGCGTCCGACAGCGATGTATATCGCGCGCTGCGCTATGGGTCGGCCGATGTCACAGTATCCTCGAAGGGACCCGCCGCCAGTGTCCTTATTCAGGACGGAGGCATGTGGTGGCTGAACTTTCGCACCGGCCCCCTGCGCGAATATGGTAGCTATATCATTGCTGGCATGGCCGCGATCATTCTGCTGTTCTTCCTGATCCGTGGAAAAATCCGCATCGACGGAGAAAAAACGGGTCGCACCGTTCTTCGATTCAATGGGTTCGAGCGCTTTGGCCACTGGCTGTTTGCCGGGTCGTTTCTGATCCTTGGGATTACCGGGCTGCTGACGCTTTATGGTCGAGATTTTCTGATGCCTATTTTTGGCAAGGAAGGATTTGCGACGATCGCACAGGGGTGCAAATGGCTTCACAACAACCTTGCCTGGGCCTTTATGATCGGGCTGGTGATTGTCACTATCAACTGGATTTCGCACAACATCCCGAACCGCGTCGATCTGAAATGGCTGGCCGCAGGCGGAGGGCTTTTCACCAAGGGATCACACCCACCCGCCAAGAAGTTTAACGCGGGTCAAAAGATTATCTTCTGGTCCTGTATCCTGTTGGGAATTTCGATCAGCCTCTCGGGTCTGTCCCTGCTCTTCCCGTTTGAGATGCCGCTATTTGCCAAGACCTTCTCGGTTGCCAATGCAACGGGCTTGCCCCAACTGCTGGGTCTGGACCTGCCGACGCAGATGTCCCCGCAAGAAGAGATGCAATATGCGCAGGTATGGCACGTGATGGTTGCGTATATCTTCATCGCCATAATCATCGCACATATCTACCTTGGGTCTGTCGGTATGGAAGGCGCGTTTGACGCAATGGGCACTGGAGAGGTCGAGGAGCAATGGGCGCGTGAACACCATTCCCTGTGGCTGGAAGAGGTGCAGGAAAAAGAGGCAGGAAAAGCAGCGGCCTCACCTGCGGAATAAATGCGCGCTCTGGCCTTTGCACTGGTATTGCTACCCCTGCCCGCCTGGGCGGAGTTCTTTACGCTCAAGGGTCACGGCGGCCCGATCATGGGTATAGCCACGGCACCTGACGGGCGTATCGCAACGGCAAGTTTCGACAATTCCGTGGGTCTTTGGTCTGACCAGACTCCCGAATGGCTGGAAGGACACGAAGCGGCGGTGAATTCCGTCGTGTTCAACGGTACATCCATTTACTCCGCCGGGGATGACTTCACACTCAGACGCTGGCCCGGTGGTGAAGTTGTGGGGAGGCATCAAGGCAAGATCGTCAGTATCGCGGCCTCAAAAACCCATATTGCAACGGCAAGCTGGGACCGCACGATAGGCGTTTGGCCGGTGGACGGGTCAGCCCCCGTGGTGCTTGGCCCGACCGGAAGTGGTGTGAATACAGTGGTGTTTTCGCCTGACGGATCGAAACTATATTCCGCAGGAATGGATGGCGCGCTACGGGTGTGGGACCTGAGCACAGGTCAGGAAACCTTGCGTTTGGTAGAGCATGGTTTCGGCATCAACGAGCTTATTCTGAACTCTCAGGACAATTGGATCGCATATGGGGCCGTTGACGGCGTTACCCGCATCCGGGACCTGACCACCGGGGAAGAACAGGATTTTACCCTGGATCGACGCCCGATCCTCGCCCTGGCCCTCAGCCCAGACCGGAGCCTTTTGGCGGTGGGTGACGGAGAAGGCTATATCATGGTCATCGACACAGTCGAATGGCGCATTGCACAGGATTTTCGCGCCACCCTGCGCGGACCGGTCTGGGCCTTGGCCTTTTCCGCAGATGGCCGCAATATCCACGCCGGAGGCATTGATGAGGCCATGTATAGCTGGCCGGTTTCAGATCTTGGCGATCGGGAAAAGATGGCGTCTTCCGAACCCAGCTTTCTGAAAAACCCAAACGAAATGGGCAATGGTGAACGCCAATTCGCCCGCAAATGCTCGATCTGCCACAGCCTGACACCCGATGGTCAGCGGCGCGCCGGACCGACGTTGCACGGTGTCTTCGGCCGCAAGGCAGGTACGCTGCCGGGATATTTCTACTCGGAGACGCTGCAAGACTCTGATATCGTTTGGAATAGCGAAACGATAAATGCTCTTTTCGACGAAGGGCCTGACCACTACATTCCGGGGTCAAAGATGCCGATGCAGCGGATCACGCAACCCAGCGACAGGACAGACCTTATCGCTTTCTTGCGTCGTGCCACGGCGCCCGAAAACTGAGCCGGAGGAGAACATGAAAGCCTTTCTTGCCGCCGTCGCCGCGATGGTCGTGATTACCGTGGCAGCCCCGTACGCTTTGGGCCAGCTTGGTTTCAGTGCCGCAGATGCCGGGACCGGCTCATCCGTGCGATTGGACTAGATGCCCGAATACCTGACCACGAAAGAGCTGGCTGACCTGCTGCGCATTGGCGAGCGTAAAGCCTATGACCTTGCCTCTTCGGGCGAAGTGCCTTGTGTGCGCGCGATGGGAAAGCTGTTGTTTCCACGAGCCGAGGTTATCGCCTGGTTGAACGCGTCACGGACTGGCCCGCAGGTGGCTGAACCGCCCCTGCCCCCGATTGTCGCGGGCAGCCATGATCCATTGCTGGATTGGGCCTTGCGTGAAAGCGGTTCTGGCCTTGCGACATATTACGATGGCTCGTTCGACGGTTTGAACCGGCTCCGGGACCGAACCGCGCAGGCCGCAGCCCTCCACATTCACGAAGATGACGGGTTCAACGAAGGCGCTTTGCGGGATCAGTTGGGTGAAGCCCCCGTCGTCTTATACGAGATAGCACAGCGGCAACGCGGATTGCTTCTTGCCCCCGGTGTCACTGGAATTTCAGAGTTCGGTGACCTGAAAGGCCGACATGTCATTTTAAGGCAGGACAGCGCGGCCAGCCAAAGGTTGTTTGACACTCAGCTCGCCACCCTCGGGTTGACGCGCGATGATCTGGACACCCTTCCAACCTGTGCCCGAACCGAAGAAGAACTGGCCATCGCCCTGCATGACGGTAAGGCCGAAGCGGGTTTTGGCCTTGGTGCATTGGCCGGCCTTTACGATCTTGAGTTCGTGCCGACCCACAGTGAACGGCTGGACCTTGCCATCTGGCGGCGCGCCTATTTTGATGAGCCTATGCTCAAGCTCCTCAGCTTTGTTCAATCCGACAGGTTTGCCACACGCGCTGCTGAGTTTGGTGGATATGACCTGTCAGGGCTGGGCTCGATCCACCATAACGGGGCCAGCGGCTGATCTTACTGCGCGTTCGGGAAGAATAGCTGCTGACCGTCTAGTTTGTAGGACTCGATCGCAGCCTGCCCGTCAGGACCGATCAACCAGTCAATGAACCGCTGCCCTGCGGCAGCCCGAACGCCTGGATGCTTTTCAGGGTTAACCAGTATAACTCCGTACTGGTTGAACAAGCGCGGGTCGCCCTCGACCAGAATATCAAGGTTTCCCTTGTTCCCGAATGACTGCCACGTCGCGCGGTCCGTCAGGGCGTAGGCCCCCATTCCGCTAGAGACATTAAGCGTCGCACCCATACCGGACCCCGTTTCGCGGTACCAAGTGCCTGACGCCTCGGTCGGGTCAATCCCTGCTGCCGCCCAATGATCTAGTTCTGCCTTGTGCGTCCCGCTGTCGTCCCCACGCGAGGCGAACGGAGCCTCCGCCCGTGATACGGCCGTCAAAGCGGCGGCAATATCTGTCCCGCCTTTGACTTTTGCAGGATCTGATTTTGGCCCGACGAGGACAAAGTCGTTATACATCACGTCAAACCGCTCGACCCCCCATCCGTCGGCCACGAACTTCTGCTCGGCCGGCTTTGCATGGACCAACAAAACATCACCATCCCCGTTGATCGCATTGCGTATCGCCTGCCCCGTACCTACGGCAACAACCCTGACGTCGATCCCGGTTTCTGCCTCAAACCCCGGTAGGATATAATCCAGCAGACCCGAATTCTGCGTCGAGGTTGTTGATTGCACCACGATAAAAGGTGCTTCGGCCACGGCTGCCGTAACTGTCAGGCCGAGCGTTACCAATGCTGCCCGAACGAATTTCCGGATCATTCTGATCTCCGCTAATTGATTATGTTACCAACCCACCGGCAAGATAACGGCGCGATGCATCGCTTTCCGGTGCATCCAGTACTTGTTTGGCGGCCCCATGTTCAACCACGCGCCCGCCTTGCATCATCACGATATCAGCGGCCAAGCGGCGCGCCTGTCCAATATCGTGGGTGACCATGACGATCCGCACCCCCCGGTTCGAGGCCCGCTGGATCATTCTTTCGATCGTTTGTGTGGCACCGGGGTCCAGTGCGCTGGTTGGTTCGTCAAGGAACAAGGTTTCAGGGTCCAACGCCAGCGCACGCAGGATAGCAAGGCGCTGTGCCTCGCCCCCAGATAACGATCTTGCAGACTGGCGCGCCTTGCCTTCAAGCCCACCCTCGCCCAGCAATTCCTCGATCCGGGCTTTGCGGATACGGCGTGGAACGCCTTGTCGCTTCAAAACAAAATCTAGATTGGCCGCAACGGATCGCCGCAACAAAACGGGTTGTTGAAATACCATCGCCTGCCGAGCTTTGTGTTCCAGACCAAGTGGCGCTCCGTCCTGTTCGACTTGCCCCCGATCCGGTGCAATCAGCCCATGTAGGCAACGCAAAAGCAGGCTTTTCCCCGACCCGTTCGGGCCAAGGATCAAAGTTGGCCCCGGGCCATCCAAAGACAGACGCGGCACCGTCAACAGAGCCTTACCGTTGCGCGCTATCTCAAGATTGCGAACGGACAGACGCCGGACTATCTCGGGGGTCAGATCACGCATGGCGCAGCCCCTCTTGCTCGGCACGCAGGCTAAGCGTGCTGACTATCGCATTCACGGCCACAGCTATTCCGATCAGGATCGCGCCCAAGGCCAGCGCCAGCGCAAGATTGCCCTTGGATGTCTCAAGCGCGATGGTCGTGGTCATCACCCGCGTCACATGGTTGATATTTCCGCCGACAATGATGACCGCGCCCACTTCGGCAATCGCGCGTCCAAAACCGGCCAGTAGCGCAGTTATCAAAGCCAGCCTTGCGTCCCACAAAAGTACTGGGACCGAGGCCAGGCGCGACACCCCAAGCGACCGCAACTGTTCCGAGTATTCTTCGGCCAGCATTTCGATCACCTGCCGGGTCAGCGCAGCGACGATGGGTGTGACCAAAACCACCTGAGCGATGATCATCGCCGTCGGCGTATAAAGTAGCTCCAACACGCCCAACGGTCCCGATCGTGACAGCATCAGATAAACCAAAAGGCCAACAACAACCGGAGGGAACCCCATCAAAGCGTTCATGACTATGATCAGAACCCTTCGTCCCGGAAACCGTGCAACGGCCAGCGCCGCCCCAACCGGCATCCCTATCAACGCTGAAATCAGCACCGCAAATACCGAAACCTTAAGGGAGAGCAACACAATCGCCCAAAGCTCTGAATCGCCTTCAAGGATCAGAGATATCGCTGCGCTGAATTCTGATGCAAAACCTTGCATATTCTCCCTTCAGGTGTGAAATACTCGCTAAACGCCACTAATTTCAGGATAATACTAGGCCATTTTCGGGTTAAGTACACGCACATTTACGACACTGAAAAAAGAAACGCGGCCCCGAATGGGACCGCGTAATGTTGCTCTAATGAACAGGTTCAGTTCAGG
Source organism: Ruegeria sp. S263 (assembly GCF_056780525.1). NCBI lineage: Bacteria > Pseudomonadati > Pseudomonadota > Alphaproteobacteria > Rhodobacterales > Roseobacteraceae > Ruegeria > Ruegeria sp. S263. The sequence continues at coordinate 2,334,342 of NZ_CM165558.1, forward strand.
GCTGCATCGGTAATTTGATGGGTCCAGGCACCATCAGGCTGCTTGGTGATCACCGGGTCCGAACCACCTGCCAGCAGAGTGCCAACAGTCCGCTCAAAATCCGCCGGATCCAGCGCGCCATTCGAACCTGCGGTCAGCTTGGCAATCTCGCCCATCATGCGCTTTTGATGTTCTTCGGTCTGAGCGCCCGTCGCATCATTTTCCAAAACGATATCCGCTGCTTCATCCGGGTTTTCTTCGGCGTATTTCCAACCCTTCATCGAGGCACGTACGAACCGCTCCATCTTATCGACGAATGCATCATCACTAAGGTTCTCTTCCAGAACATACAGACCGTCTTCCAGCGTCGCGACGCCCTGATCTTCGTATTTGAAGGTCACCAGCTCATCGGGGCTGACGCCTGCATCAATGACCTGCCAGTATTCATTGTAGGTCATAGTGCTGATGCAATCGGCCTGATGCTGCAACAGCGGGTCAACGTTAAAGCCCTGCTTCAGAACTTCGACACCGGTTTCGCTCTTGCCGCCTGTGTCGATACCAAGCTGGCTCATCCAGCTCATGAACGGGAATTCATTGCCAAAGAACCAGACGCCCAGCGTGCGGTTCTTAAGATCTTCGGGCGAGGAAATACCTGCATCCTTCCAGCAGGTCAGCATCATGCCCGAGCTTTTGAAAGGCTGCGCAATGTTCACCAGCGGCAAACCCTTTTCCCGTGCAGCAAGCGCCGCAGGCATCCATTCAACGGTTACATCCGCACCGCCGCCCGCAATCACCTGAGTGGGCGCGATGTCGGGACCACCAGGCAAAATTGTGACGTCCAGCCCTTCTTCCTCGTAGAACCCTTTGTCCTTGGCCACGTAGTATCCCGCGAACTGAGCTTGCGTGACCCACTTCAATTGCAGTGTCACTTCGTCCGCTGCCAGTGCAGCACTGGCTGCCAAACTAAAGGCGGCGACCGCCCCGCTAAGTAGCTTCTTCATCTTCATGTCTCCTAGTTGCTGTTGATGCCCCGTTTTCGGGGTCTGTTAAGGTTTTGTTGTTATCCACGTTGCGACGGATGCCAGAATGTCACCGCCTTTTCGATCATCGCCATCAAGCCATAGAACGCTGTTCCGGCCAAAGCCGCGACCACGATTTCCGCCCAGACCATATCCAGCGAAAGCTGACCAACGCTGGTCGAAATCCGAAAGCCCATTCCCAATGTTGGCGAGCCAAAAAACTCGGCCACAATAGCACCGATCAAAGCAAGGGTCGTAGAGATTTTCAAGCCATTGAAAATAAACGGCATTGCAGCAGGCAGGCGCAGCTTGAGGAAACTCTGCCAATAGGTTGCGGCATAGGTCTCCATCAGATCGCGCTGCATGGCAGTCGCCTCGCGCAGCCCTGCGACCGTGTTTACCAGCATTGGGAAGAACACCATGACAACGACAACCGCCGCCTTGGACTGCCAATCAAACCCGAACCACATGACCAGAATGGGCGCCGTCCCTACAATCGGCAGGGCTGCCACGAAGTTCCCCACAGGCAGTAGCCCTAGGCGAAGAAAGTCCCAGCGATCCACCGCGATTGCCGTCAGGAAGGCCGCGCCGCACCCAATAATATACCCGCTCAAGGCCCCCTTGATGATGGTCTGCACAAAGTCAGCCCACAGGATGGGCAAACTGTCGGCAAACCGCACGGCGATGACCGACGGGGCCGGCAGAATGACCAATGGCACCTCAAGCCCGCGGACGACCAGTTCCCAAATCCCGATAATCGTCAGGCCAAAGATCAACGGTGCAAGGAACCGAACCATTCGCGTATCCGCATAAGGCCCGCTGGCGAGGCGACTGTTTAGCCACCAGCCAAACAGCCACAGCAGGATTGCACACAAAACCCACATCATTGCGCTATCCCCATCCGCTTTAGAACCGTCCGTTCGATCAGCCCAAGCAAACCGACAAGACAGGCCGCCAATATCGCGGCAGCAAACAGCGCCGACCAGATTTGCACCGTCTGACCATAGTAGCTGCCGGCGAGCAGACGCGCTCCCAGCCCGGCGACAGCACCGGTCGGCAGTTCTCCGACAATGGCCCCGACCAGCGAGGCAGCGATACCTATCTTCAATGAGGTGAACAGGTACGGCATCGACGCAGGCAGGCGCAGTTTCCAGAACCCCTGAGACCGACTGGCGTTATAGGTGCGCAACAGGTCAAGCTGCATCGCATCGGGGCTTCGTAGACCTTTGACCATACCCACGACAACCGGGAAAAAACTCAGATAAGCCGAAATGACGGCCTTGGGGATAATCCCCTGAATGCCTACGGAATAAAGAACCACAATGATCATCGGGGCCAAAGCGATGATCGGGATCGTTTGACTGACAATGGCCCAAGGCATCACCGACATATCCATAACGCGGCTATGCACAATTCCGACCGCCAGCAAAATGCCCAAACCTGTTCCAATCGCAAAGCCCAGAACCGTCGCGCTGAGCGTCACCCAGCCGTGATAGATCAGCGACCGTTTCGAGGTAATCTTCTTCAGAACCGTCGTCTCCCACATCTCAATCGCAACTTGATGCGGTGCGGGCAGACGGGGGCGATCCTGTTCCCATGTTGCGGGAATGGCAAAGCTGTTGTTTAGCACCAGACCCAGCTCGGACATATCCCGGCGATCCTTGGCCGAAGGCGGCTGCACTTCGGCACCTGCGCGTTCCTGCTCGGTCAGAACCCCTTTGATATTCATCGGAACACACGCCGCATACCAGAAGGCCACGATCACGGCGAGGACAGTAAGAACCGCCCAGAACGCTTTGAAACCAGAACTATTCATCCGAGTGCCCCGCCCGCAGCCCTTCACGCACGCGATGGGCAACTTCGATGAATTCCGGCGTGTCGCGGATATCCAGAGGCCGCTCTTTGGGCAGAGGGCTGTCGATCACATCCGTAATCCGACCCGGCCGGGGGCTCATGACCACAATCTTGGTGCTGAGATAGACCGCCTCGGGGATCGAGTGCGTCACGAACCCGATAGTCTTTTCCGTCCGTGCCCACAGCGCCAGAAGCTGTTCATTCAGGTGGTCGCGCACGATCTCATCCAGCGCGCCAAAGGGTTCGTCCATCAGAAGGATATCAGCATCAAAGGCCAATGCCCGCGCGATACTGGCCCGCTGCTGCATCCCGCCTGACAACTGCCATGGAAACTTCCCACCAAACCCTTCAAGGTCAACGAGTTCCAAGACCTTCTTGACGCGATCCTCTTGCTCGGCTGAGGAATAGCCCATAATCTCAAGCGGCAGTTTGATGTTCTTGGAGATGGTCCGCCACGGATACAGGCCCGCCGCCTGAAACACATAGCCATAGGCCCGGTTCCGCCGCGCCTCATCCGGGGTCATGCCGTTGACGGTCAACGTCCCAGCCGTCGGCGTCTCAAGCGCCGCGATACAGCGCAAAAAGGTGGTTTTGCCGCAGCCCGAGGGGCCGATAAAGCTGACGAAATCCCCCTTGTCGATAGTGAGGTTCACGTCCTTCAGCGCGTGAACCGGACCGTCGTTTGTCTGGAAGGTGAGATCCAGTTGTTTCGCCTCTATTACAGGCTGCGCAGTGCTTTCAGTATTCATTCCAGTGCCTTGAAAAGGTTCGGTTATGGGCCGCTTCCAAAGCAGCCCAACCAGATCACACGCCCGTCGCCGGGATTCCCGTCCGTTCAACGGGCCGCGGGGCCGTCAATTCCTTCCACGTACTCAGCGCGCGGTTCACATGCCCGTTCGGTTCTCGAGCCACAAAGTCACCATGTCCTTCCTGAGTACGAATTTCCCCATCATGAACCGCAACCTGGCCCCGTGTAAGAGTAAAGCGCGGCAGGCCCTTGACCTCTTTTCCCTCGAACACGTTGTAGTCAATCGAGGATTGCTGCGCGTCGGCAGTGATCGTCTTGGTCTTTTCAGGATCCCAAACCACGATATCCGCATCCGCGCCCACAAGTATCGCACCCTTTTTTGGATAGCAATTCATGATCTTAGCGATGTTTGTTGATGTAACGGCCACAAACTCATTCGGGGTCAGACGCCCGGTATTCACCCCATAGGTCCACAACATCGGCATCCGATCTTCCAACCCGCCAGTACCATTCGGAATCTTGGTGAAATCACCCACGCCATAGCGTTTCTGCTCGGTCGTAAAGGCGCAATGGTCGGTCGCCACCACGCTCAGCGTTCCCGAATGCAGCCCGTTCCAAAGGCTGTCCTGATGCTGCTTGTTCCGAAACGGAGGGCTCATGACCCGGCGCGCGGCATGATCCCAATCTTGGTGGAAATACTCGCTCTCATCCAAGGTCAGGTGCTGGATCAAAGGCTCCCCCCAAACCCGCTTGCCCTGCATCTTGGCCCGGCGAATGGCCTCATGCGCCTCTTCACACGAGGTATGGACCACATACAAAGGTACCCCCGCCATATCTGCAATCATGATGGCACGGTTCGTCGCCTCCCCCTCAACCTGCGGAGGGCGGGAATAAGCGTGCGCTTCCGGCCCGGTATTACCCTCGGCCAGCAGCTTGGCGCTGAGCTCAGCGACCACATCGCCATTCTCGGCATGAACCATCGCAATCCCGCCCAGTTCGGCCAGACGCTTGAACGAGGCGAACAGCTCATCGTCATTCACCATCAGCGCGCCCTTATAGGCCATGAAATGCTTGAAAGTGTTGATCCCCCGCGTCTCGATCACGGTCTTGATGTCATCAAACACCTGCTCGCCCCACCAGGTGACGGCCATGTGGAACGAATAATCACAATTCGCGCGCGTAGACTTATTGTCCCAGCGTTTCAACGCATCCAGCAGGCTTTCGCCCGGATTAGGCAGCGCGAAATCTACCACCATCGTGGTGCCCCCGGCCAAAGCCGCCCGCGTCCCGCTTTCGAAGTCATCGCTGGAATAGGTGCCCATGAACGGCATCTCCAGATGCGTATGCGGATCAATCCCGCCCGGCATCACATAACATCCGGTCGCATCCAGTTCCTTGTCACCCTTCAGATCCATCCCGATTTCAGTGATCACGCCATCTTCGACCATCACATCCGCCTTATAGGACAAATCCGCGGTCACGACGGTCCCGTTCTTGATAACAGTGCTCATTTTGATCTCCCTGTTGCGGTCTGCGCCGCTTGCTTCATCTGGCTAAAAATATCCCGGGGGAGTCGCCCTCGGGCGACGGGGGCAGCGCCCCCTATTCCACGATCTCCGCTGTCTCGACGACCGCATGAAACAGAACATCCGCCCCGGCAGCCGCCCAGTCCTTGCTGATCTCTTCAGCCTCGTTGTGGCTCAACCCATCCACACAGGGGCACATCACCATGGCCGTCGGCGCCACCCGATTGATCCAACACGCATCATGCCCCGCCCCCGAGATGATATCGGTATGCGAATAGCCCAGCCGTTCGGCCGCATCCCGCACCGCCGCGACGCAACTGTCGTCAAACTTCACCGGGTCAAACCCACCAACCTTTTCGAACTCAATCTCAAGGCCCATCTCTTCCACGATGTCCTCAGCCGCAACCCGAAGGCGCGCCTCCATATCTTTGATCACATCCAGTTCAGGTGACCGGAAATCAACCGTAAACACAACCTTGCCGGGGATCACATTGCGAGAGTTCGGGAAGACATCGATATGCCCCGCCGCCCCAACCGCATGAGGTGCATGGGACCACGCAATCTCATCTACTTTTTCAAGAATTCGCGCCATGGCGAGGCCAGCATTCTTGCGCATCGGCATCGGGGTCGAGCCAGTATGCGCGTCCTTTCCGGTGACTGTGATTTGCGTCCAGCTTAGGCCCTGACCATGGGTAACGACACCGATGTCTTTTCCTTCGGCTTCGAGAATCGGACCTTGCTCGATGTGCAGCTCAAAGAAGGCGTGCATCTTGCGCGCTCCGACCTCTTCATCCCCGCGCCAACCGATCCGCTGCAATTCGTCGCCGAACTTCTTGCCCTCGGCATCCTCGCGATCATAGGCCCAGTCCTGCGTGTGCATCCCTGCGAACACGCCTGAGGACAACATCGCAGGTGCATAGCGCGTGCCCTCTTCATTTGTCCAATTGGTCGCGACGATCGGGTGCTTGGTCTTAATCCCCAGATCATTCAGAGTGCGGATAATCTCCAGCCCGCCCAGAACTCCCAAGACACCATCGTATTTTCCGCCCGTAGGCTGCGTGTCCAAATGCGAGCCGACATAGACTGGCAAGGCTTCGGGATCCGTCCCCTCGCGACGCGCGAACATGTTGCCCATCTGGTCCAGCCCCATCGAACAGCCCGCGTCCTCGCACCATTTTTGGAACAGCGCGCGGCCTTCGGCATCCTCATCCGTCAGCGTTTGACGGTTGTTGCCACCCGCCACACCGGGGCCAATCTTGGCCATCTCCATCAGGCTGTCCCACAACCTGTCGCCATTGATCCTGAGGTTCTGCGCCGGAGCTGCCATCTTGTTTTCCCTGTTGCTTGCGATTTGGCTCGCTTTTGGTGTCTTGATTTGACCATCTGGTCAAACTCACGCTATCACGGGTTCGAGATCAGTCAAGAAATTGCAGGACTCAGCCAGATTTTTTGCCCTATTCAGCACCCGCCTGCCGGAAAAAGAGACACCCTGAAAACATGCCTGAAGACCGCGCCCCGACCAGAATTCAGAAAAAGAACCGCGCCGCAATTCTCGACGCCGCACTTAATGTGTTCTCAGCCCATGGATTCCGTGGCGCAACGGTTGACCAGATTGCCGCCGAAGCCGGATTAAGCAAGCCCAATCTGCTGTATTATTTCCCATCGAAAGAAGCGATTCACACCGCGCTGTTGTCTGGCCTTCTGGAAACATGGCTGGCCCCTTTGCACGATCTTGATGCACAAGGCGACCCGATGGAAGAAATCCTGGCGTATATCCAACGCAAGCTAGAGATGAGCCGCGATCTGCCCCGTGAAAGCCGTCTGTTTGCAAATGAACTGGTACAGGGCGCGCCACGCATTCACGATTCGCTGTCCAATGACCTAAAGGCCCTGGTCGATGAAAAAACCGCGATATTGTCCGATTGGATGGATCAGGGAAGGATTGCGCGACTGCACCCCTATCACCTGATTTTCTCCATCTGGGCGCTGACCCAGCACTATGCGGATTTTGACGTTCAGGTTCGGGCGATCCTAGGGGATGAAGACCCATATGAAGGGGCCGAGCCGTTCGTTGATACGCTCTATCGTAAGCTACTGACGCCATAAAAAGGGGCCAGCGCTGGCCCCTTTCTTTGCTTACTCAGCTGCTTTTGCCATGGGATTGTTCGGGTGCGTCGTCCAGTTGGCATAGTCTGGCTGAACCTCGCGTCCTGTACGTGGGTCAACCTCTCCGGCCGTCATCGGCACCATCGAGATACAGCCGTCAACCGGGCAGACATCCACGCAAAGATTACAGGCGACACATTCGTCATCCATGACCTCGAACACGCGGTCATCGGACATGGAAATCGCCTGATGACTGGTGTCTTCGCAAGCCGCATAGCACCGGCCACACTTGATGCACTGGTCCTGATCAATTTTGGCCTTCGCCACGTAGTTCAGGTTCAGATACTGCCAATCTGTGACATTCGGAACGGCAAGACCAACAATTTCCGAAACGTCCTTATAGCCCTTTTCGTCCATCCATTTGGACAGGCCAGCGGTCAACTCGTCGATGATCTTGAAGCCATAGGTCATCGCCGCCGTACAAACCTGAACGGTGCCACATCCCAACGCCATGAACTCTGCCGCGTCGCGCCACGTGGTCACGCCGCCGATGCCGGAAATCGGCAAGCCGTGCGTCGCTTGCGCCCGCGAAATCTCGGACACCATCGACAGAGCAATCGGTTTCACCGCAGGGCCGCAATACCCGCCATGGCTGCCCTTGCCATCAATCGAAGGCTCGGGGCTGAACGTATCCAGATTGACGCTGGTGATCGAGTTAATCGTGTTGATCAGCGACACCGCATCGGCACCGCCGTTCTTTGCCGCCTCGGCAGGTTTGCGAATGTCTGTGATGTTCGGCGTCAGCTTCACGATGACCGGGCGATCATAGTACTTTTTGCACCAACGCGTGACCATCTCGATATATTCCGGTACCTGCCCCACGGCGGAGCCCATGCCGCGTTCACTCATCCCGTGCGGACAGCCAAAGTTCAGCTCAATCCCGTCTGCGCCGGTTTCCGCCACGCGCGGCAGGATGGCTTGCCAAGCCTCTTCCTCGCACGGCACCATGATCGAAGCGATCAGCGCACGGTCCGGGTAATCCGATTTAACCCGCGCCATTTCTTCAAGGTTCACCTCCAACGGGCGGTCCGTGATCAACTCGATGTTGTTCAGGCCCAAAAGCCGCCGATCGGCACCATAGATCGCGCCATAACGCGGCCCGTTCACGTTCACGACCGGAGGCCCCTCGGCCCCGAGCGTTTTCCAGACCACGCCACCCCATCCGGCCTCGAAAGCGCGGCGGACGTTGTATTCCTTGTCGGTCGGCGGCGCCGAGGCCAACCAATACGGGTTCGGGCTTTCAATACCCAGAAAGTTTGTTTTTAAATCAGCCATCTATCCGGCCTCCCTGATGCAGTTCAGCATCTTTATCTGTGGGTTTCACGCAGTCAGGCTTGCGTGGATATCCATTGCGGCATCGCGGCCCTCGGCCACGGCAGTCACGGTCAGGTCTTCACCACCAGCAGCGCAGTCGCCCCCGGCCCAGACACCTGCGATCGAAGTACGCCCGGCCCCAGTTACAGCAATCTTGTTGCCGTCCAGTTCCAAGCCTTCCGGCGCGCCTTCCAATGTCTGACCAATCGCCTTGAGTACCTGATCAGCAGGAACGCGGACCATCTCACCCGTGCCGGTCAGTTGACCGTCATGGCTGGCAGTATACTCCAGTTCGATCTCAGCGGCTGCCCCGTTTCCGTGCACGGCCACAGGCTGCACGTTGGTCATGATTTTGACCCCATGCGAAGCAGCCAAGTCCTGTTCGTATCGGCTGGCCCCCATCGCATCACGGCCGCGCCGATACGCGATTGTGACGTGTTCGGCCCCTAGCAACTTGGACTTCACCGCTGCATCTACGGCCGTCATTCCGCCACCGATGACCACGACATTCCTACCGACCGGCAAATCCGCCAAGTCGCCGGCCTGCCGTACATCAGCAATAAAGTCGACTGCGGCCCGCACACCGTCCTTGTCGACACCACCCGCGCGCAGGGCGTTCACCCCGGCCAAACCGATTGACAAAAAGACAGCGTCATAATTTGCAGACAGACCTTCCAGCGAAATCCCCTCGCCCAGAACCGAACCCGTCTCAATGGTGATCCCGCCGATTCCAAGCAGCCAATCCACCTCGGCCTGCGCGAAATCGTTGGTCGATTTGTAGGCCGCGATTCCGTATTCGTTCAATCCGCCCGGCTTGGGTTTGCTTTCGTGAATGACAACGTCATGACCCAGCATGGCCAAACGATGCGCACAGGCCAGACCCGCAGGGCCAGCCCCTACAACGGCCACTGTCTTGCCGGTAGGTGCAGCACGCTCAAACGGGTGCGCACCATCGGCCATCACGCTATCTGTCGCATAACGCTGCAAACGTCCGATTTCCACTGGCGAGCCTTCTGCGGTTTCGCGCACGCAGGCTTCTTCACACAGCGTTTCGGTCGGGCAAACGCGGGCGCACATTCCACCAAGGATATTCTGCGCCAGAATAGTTTCACCCGCCGCTTCGGGTTGTCCGGCCTGAATCTGTCGCATGAACAGCGGTATGTCGATGTCTGTGGGACAAGCCGTCACACACGGCGCGTCATAGCAAAAATAGCACCGATCAGCAGCCACGGCAGCCTCATGCGGGGCCAATGGCGGATGCAGATCCGTGAAATTCGAGGTCAGCTCATCGCTGGAAAGTCGCCCGGAAACTATGCCGGGGACCATCTGGCCCTGTGCCATCGCTCTACTCCCTGTAGATATGTTCGTTATGATCTCAGCTTGCCACAATCTGATTTTTTATCAATTGGTAAAATTTGCCAATTGGTCAAAAAATGAAAAAACCGGGCCAAAAAGCCCGGCTTCACCGTTCTAATGCCTGTTTTTAAAGCAATCGCGGAATTCAGATCATCTGGTTCAGGTGGCCGGACTTCATCCAAACACGTGCGCCAGATGCCCCGGCTTGCGCGCTAGACTTCTCTCCGGGTGGTAGCCTGAGCCAGTCCCAGACCGCAAAATCCTCGGACAATTCCTGCACCGAGCCTTCGATTATGAACAGCTCAAGCCCTCCGGCAGCGTCCAATTCCACCGTTTCGCCGGGGCCTAACGTCAGAACCCGCACGTCCTCTTGCGCGTCTTTGAAGAGTTGCATGTTGCCCTCTCCGTTGATTGAACGCCGCACTTGGGTCCGGTCCTCGGGGTCGAATTGGTGCAGCTTGACCAATATCGTCGCTCCTTCCTTTGCCGAAGGCGTATGGGACGATGTCGGCGGGTTCCGCACGTAACTGCCCACAGGGAAGTCACCCGTTTCATCCTGAAAGACGCCATCCAGAACAAGGTATTCCTCACCCCCATCATGGGTATGCGCGGCAAACGCGCTCCCCGGTGCAAACCGAACAATCGTCGTCGCGCGAGCGACCTCTTCGCCGATCCGATCAAGCATTTTCCGTTCAACCCCAGCAGCCGGGGACGCGACCCATTCGTTTTCGTCGAAATGAACTGCCACGCGCCTGGTGAAATCTGCGTTGACCCTCATGAGTCTTCTCCTGTTTCGTCCCGTGTCCAATAGATGGGCGTGCTGCCGCCAATTTCAAAATTCCCATTTCTGGTGCCGCGTGAACTCTGGTTTTGACGAGCCTTGCTGCGTACAGTACGTGCAACACAAATAATGCGCCAATGAGCGGCCAAATTCCGAAAGTCCCTCGATGCAGGCCAAGACCCCAAAGTTCAACGTCGTAATCGTCGGACAGAACAACCGCCTACAGTACGAGGCGCTTTTGTTTGCCGCTTCGTTGCGGCACAGCTCACCGGATTTTGCGGGCAGATTATTCGTTGCCTCACCCAATTCCGGGCCGCGTTGGTCCCAAGACCCCGGGCTACAAAACGAGGATGTACTTAAGGCTTTGAAGCAGTTGGACGCCGAGGTTTTGCCATTCGACAACCTCGTATTTGGTGAAAGCTATCCCAACGGCAACAAGATTGAAGCCTTGCTCGCGCTGCCCGAGGGTGAGCCGTTTGTGTTTTTTGACAGCGACACGCTGATCATCGGGGATCTGAACAGCGTCGCATTCGATTTTGATCGTCCAAGCGCCTCGCAAAAAGTCGAGGGGACATGGCCCCGCCCAACACTGTATGGACCCGGCTTTGATGGCATTTGGGGCGCATTGTACCGCCGGTTCGGACTGGATTTTGACAGCTCTTTGGACAGATCGCAGCCGCACGACTACTGGCGGCGGTATCTGTATTTCAATGCCGGTTTTTTCTATTACCGCTGTCCCAAAGAGTTCGGGGAACGCTATCTGGAATATGCCCGCACCATCCGGGACGAAGACATCCCCGAAATGGCCGGGCAAACGCTGACCCCTTGGTTGGATCAAATCGCACTTCCCCTTGTCATCCATTCGCTTGGCGGAGGGCGTGACACCCTGCCCCAAGGTCTGCTGGATGGATCGGTGAGCTGCCATTACCGCCTGTTTCCACTGCTATACGCACGCGAGAGTGACCATGTGGTCGAGGTGTTAGAAACCGTCGTTGCACCGAACAAGATCAAGAAAGTGCTCAAGGGGTATGAGCCGATCAGAAAGCTGGTGATCCAGCGCAAAGGGCATAAGATCCGTCAGATGTTCGACCGCGACAACCTGCCCCAACGCGAACAAGTCATTCGCAACAGGATCAAAACTAGCGGCCTTTGGATGCGTTGACTGGGTTGTTGTGCGCAAGCGCCCAATCGCCTAGAGAGTCAGCAACACACATTCCAGAGGGAGAGTTCAACGATGTCAGACGGTCCAACCTACGGCTTTGACACGCTTCAAATTCACGCTGGTGCGCGCCCTGATCCGGCAACGGGGGCGCGTCAGACCCCGATTTACCAGACAACGGCGTACGTCTTTCGTGACGCAGACCATGCGGCCGCCCTGTTCAATCTGCAGGAAGTCGGCTTTATCTACTCTCGCCTGACCAACCCAACCGTGGCCGTTCTGCAGGAGCGTATCGCCACGCTGGAAGGTGGTGTGGGCGCTGTCTGCTGTTCTTCGGGCCACGCGGCGCAGATCATGGCGTTGTTCCCGTTGATGACTCCGGGCTGCAATATCGTTGCTTCGACGCGCCTTTATGGGGGGACCGTTACGCAGTTCAGCCAAACCATCAAACGCTTTGGCTGGTCCGCCACATTTGTGGATACGGATGACGTAGACGCGGTGAAGGCCGCCATCGACGACAACACCCGCGCGATATTCTGCGAATCCATCGCCAACCCAGGCGGATACGTCACCGATATCCGTGCGCTGGCAGATGTCGCCGACGATGCGGGCATTCCTCTGATCGTCGACAACACCTCGGCCACCCCATACCTGTGCCGCCCGATTGAGCATGGCGCGACGCTGGTGGTGCATTCGACCACCAAATACCTGACCGGCAACGGCACCGTAACGGGCGGCTGCGTCGTGGATTCGGGCAAATTCGACTGGTCGGCGAATGACAAATTCCCCTCGCTCGGCCAGCCTGAACCCGCCTATCACGGCCTGAAGTTCCACGAAACGTTCGGCCCGTTGGCTTTCACCTTCCATGGCATCGCCATCGGTCTGCGCGATCTTGGCATGACGATGAATCCGCAAGCTGCCCACTATACGTTGATGGGGATAGAGACCCTGTCGCTGCGGATGGAGCGCCATGTCGAGAACGCTCAGAAAATCGCGGCCTGGCTCGAAGCGGATGACCGGGTGGAATACGTGACCTATGCAGGGCTGCCCTCGTCGCCTTACAACGACCGGGTCAAGGCGCAGTACAAGAAGGGCGCTGGCGCGCTGTTCACCTTTGCTGTCAAAGGTGGGTATGACGCCTGCGTCAAGCTGGTGAATGCGTTGGAAATCTTTAGCCATGTGGCCAACCTGGGCGATGCACGGTCACTGATCATCCACTCGGCCTCGACCACCCACCGCCAGTTGACCCCCGAACAGCAAGAGGCCGCAGGTGCCGGCCCCGGCGTTGTGCGCGTATCCATCGGGATCGAAGACGCCGGCGATCTGATCGCTGACCTGGATCAGGCACTGGCAAAAGCGTCGGCCTAAATCATGGTCGAGCACGTAACGAACGACTTGGGCCAACCCATCGGATTGCCGGTTTCGGGCGAGTTTCCACGCCCGACTCCGCCCTACACGCCGATGGAGGGGCGCTATTGTTCGGTCGTGCCACTGGACGTGAACCGGCATGCGCCCGGATTATACCGGGCGTTTGCCAACGATACTGACGGACGGAACTGGACCTACCTGCCATACGGTCCGTTCAAGGCCGAAGAAGACTTTGAAGTTTGGGCGCGTGCATCGTGCGTAGACGCTGATCCGATGTTTCACACGGTACTGGATCACGAGGGCACCCCGGTTGGGATGGCCTCGTTCCTTCGGATCGACCCCGCTGCGGGCGTCATCGAGGTTGGGCACATCCACTTTTCGCCGCTATTGCAGCGCAAGCCGCCCTCGACCGAAACAATGTTTCTGATGATGCGCCGCGTGTTCGATGAGCTGGGCTACCGGCGCTATGAATGGAAATGCGACGCACTGAATGCCCCGTCACGCAGCGCGGCCGAACGTCTGGGATTCACATTCGAAGGGGTTTTCCGGCAGGCCGCGCATTACAAGGGCCGCAACCGGGATACGGCTTGGTATTCCATACTCGACACTGAATGGCCCCGCGTCCGTTCCGCGTTCGAAGCATGGCTGTCGCCCGACAATTTCGACCAAACGGGCCAGCAACGCCAATCGCTGCAGGCCCGCGCCAAAAGCTAGGGTTACTGTGAAATTCCGAACTCCATCGAAACGGTGACAGAGATCGAGATTTCCCCGCCTGCGACTGGCACTCCACCGGAATCCGCCATGTTGAACTCGCGCATTTGCGCGGCAGGCCGGACGCTCGCCACCTGCTCATTGATCGTTTTGACCGGACCCAGCGTCAGGTTCGCAGCTTGTGCCAATTGTTCAGCCTTGGCGGTCGCTTCGGCCACGGCCTTGGCGCGCGCTTCGGCCTCAAGGGGTTTCGGGTCTTTGACACCGAAACTGAGGCCGCCGAAGTCATTAGCACCGTCCTGAATAACAGCGTCCATGAGCGATCCAAGCTGCGAAAGGTCCTGAACACGTACGATCACCCGGTTCGAGGCGACAAATCCCGTGATCTCTGCCTTTTCTCCGGCCTGGTTGCCGCGCCCAGACCACACAGGCGACAAAGAGATATCTCGGGTCTGGATATCCTGCGCTTCTACTCCCAGTTCCTCCAACCTGCTGAGGATCTGAGATACAGAGTCCGACGTGGCCTGCATCGCGGTTGACGCTTGCGCATCCTCATTCGTGACACCCAGATTGATCGTCGCCATATCCGGGGCCGTCTGAACGGTGCCAGCGGCGGCGACTGAGATGCGACGTTCTTCCGCATGTGCCATTCCCGCAGTGGTTATGGCCAGCACGGCGGCCAGAAAAGCAAGGTTCTTCAAGGTCTTCCCTCCAAATTCATTTATACTAAGATGGGGTGGCAACGGTCTGCCGAACAAGGGGAAGGATTGGCTTTTTCTTTCCCTCGGCGGGATCCTGCTTTAATGTCAGTCTGCGGACGAGACATCGCCCGCGTTGATGATGACAATTGTGGTTCCTCCGGAATATGAAACCTGCCTTTGCGCTGTCTTTTTCTTCTGCCGGGATTTCTTTGCACCACTTCGCGGACGATGAATGGTTCTGCGTTGGCGAAGTTTCCTTGGATGTGGAAGACCTGAACGCGCAGATCGAAGACCTGCGCAACAAGGGTTTCGCACTGGAAAACGACCTGAGCTGTAGGCTGATCCTTCCAACTGATCAGGCCCGGTTCCTTTCGGTCGAAACCGATGCGTCCGATCCTGCCGGGACGGAGCAACGCGTTTGCAACGCTTTGTCCGAGGCAACGCCCTATGAACTGGACGAATTGGCGTTCGACACCGTCAGCAGCGGCTCAACCACTTATATCGCCGCGGTCGCCAAGCAGACCCTGAAAGAGGCGCAGGCATTTGCTGCCGATCACGGGTTCATCCCGGTAGAATTTACAACACAAGTGGACGATCAGGACTATCCGGCCGACCCTCTGTTTTCCTTGGCAGACCAACCGATTGCGCACCCTGCCGCCCCCATCACCCCAGAGGAGCCTGACGGCCTTGCTGTTCATGCGATAGCCGCATCTTCGACCCCGGCTGAGTTCCGCTCGGCCCCGTCGCAAGCGACCGCTGGTCAAGGTTCTACTGCGGGAATGAAACTGCCCCAAGGCCTTGCGATTCCATTGGCAGCAGCGGCGGTGATCGCGGTGGTTTTGATCGGTTGGGGCGTTTTCGGCTCTGATGGCGATGTGCCTTTGGATACGGAACTTGCCGACGTACAGGAAGAACCGGTTGAACCTGTGCCGTTGCCTTTGCAAACCGAAGCTTTGGACGTCGAAGAATCGGAAACGGCAAGCGTCACCCTACCGGAACCCAAGGCGCCGCCGGCAGATGAAGACTTGGCGGGTGAGATTTCCCCAACCGACGCCGCGATCCTTGAGGCGTTGAACGAAACACCGACAGACGCCGCAATTCTTGAGGCGCTAAAAATCGCCCCGACGGTCGTTGAAGATGTCGCAAAAGACCCAGAGCCGGAGCCCGTACAGGTACATGCCAGTGCACGGATCGTCGTCCCCGCCCTCCTGCCTGAGCCCGAACCCGCCGTACCTGAGACGGTCTATCTTACGTCAATCGACAAATCCGATCTTTCGCGGGATGCGATCGCCCTGCCGGAGGTCGGCAGCTTTGACACAGACACCCCGTTTGAGCAGGTCGCCGACCCGACCAAGCCCGGCACGCGTTTCGATCTGGACGACCGGGGGCTTGTTGCGGCCACAGTGGATGGCACACTGAATCCCGATGGCATCGTGGTCTATTTAGGGCGCCCAGCGAAGGTGCCGCCAGACGTTCCGGTTCGCTTTGAACAAGAACCCATCGTCGAAGAACTGACCTCGCGTTTGGCAGAGTTACGCCCGAAACCCCGGCCCAGTGACTTGATTGAGCGCTTCGAGCGTCAGCAATTGGGTGGACGAACGCGCGAAGAACTGGCCAGCGTCAGGCCCAAGCTGCGCCCCAAATCTGTTCAAGAGCGGCCACAGGTTGATCACACGCCAACGGCGCTGGCGGTGGTGCGCGTACCGCGCCCCAAACCGCGCCCGGCAGGGCTTATTCAAAGACAGGAAACAAATACGGCCCGGCTGGGGTCAACCGCAGCAGTTCCACAAAATAACGATGAGGCGGGTTCTTTCCAGGCACGGGCCGTTGCTCCGAAAATTCCGTCATCTGCATCAGTTGCCCGTCAGGCGACAATCGACAATGCGATCAACCTGCGCAAACTTAATCTGATTGGCGTCTACGGCTCCCCGGCAAACAGGCGCGCGCTGGTGCGGCTTCCCAGTGGCCGCTACAAAAAGCTGAAGGTCGGGGATCGGCTGGATGGCGGAAATGTGGTCGCCATTAGTGACAGCGAGTTACGCTATCAAAAACGCGGTCAGAACGTGACCCTGCGAATGCCACGAAGCTGAGGAAAAGGCTCAGAGGCTGGATCACACCCTCTGAGCATTACGTTAGCCAGCCCTTTTAAGCCGCGGAAATTTCTCCGCTTTCGATCTGCTCACGCTCGATGGATTCGAACAGGGCCTGGAAGTTACCTTCGCCAAACCCATCGTCACCTTTGCGTTGAATGAACTCGAAGAAGATCGGACCGATGACGGTCTTTGAGAATATCTGAAGCAGAATGCGGGTCTCGCCCCCATCCAGAACACCTTCTCCGTCGATCAGGATTCCGTGTTTCATCATCCGGTCCAGCGGCTCTTCGTGGTCGGCGACCCGATCCGTAGACATCTTGTAATAGGCTTCGTTCGGACCTGGCATGAATTTCAAACCCTTTTCCGCAATAGCGTCGGTCGAGGCGTAGATATCTTCGCTGCCCACGGCGATATGCTGAATGCCTTCACCCTTGTACTTTTTCAGGTACGACACGATCTGGCCCGTTTCGCCACGATCTTCATTGATCGGAATGCGAATGCGTCCGCAGGGCGACGTCAATGCGCGGCTGAAAAGGCCCGTGAACTTGCCCTGAATGTCAAAGAAACGAATTTCGCGGAAGTTAAACAGATCACCGTAGAACTTGAACCATTTGTCCATGTTGCCCTTGTAGACATTGTGCGTCAGGTGATCGAGGTAATAAAACCCGTCACCGCGCGGCTTTGATTGCTTGGTCCAGGTGAATTCTTCGTTATAGGGCGAGGTATCGTAATACTGATCAATAAAATAGATCAGCGACCCACCAATCCCCTTGATCGCAGGGACGTTCATTGTCTTGTCTTCGGCGTCATAAGGCTCTGCCCCTTTGGACACAGCGTGCTCATACGCTTTTTGGGCGTCCACTACCCGCCACCCCATCGAAGGGGCGCAGGGGCCGTGCTCGGCCACAAATTTCGCGGCAAAGCTATCTTCGTCTGCGTTCAGAATGTATGTCACATCCCCCTGTTGCCAGAGTTCAACCGCCGGCTTGTCCTTGTGATGCCCAACCAGTTCGAACCCCATCTTGGCAAACAGGTCGCGCAGTTCCTGAGGATCGGGGTGAGCAAACTCAACAAACTCGAACCCGTCGGTTCCGGCGGGGTTTTCAGAGCTGATGACAGATTTCGGGGCGTTGTGCGGGAAAGGACCCATGGCGCGTCTCCGTAAATAACAGGAATTTCTTTGCTGATTCCAAAATACGCCTTATCCAATGCTTTTTCTGCGCATTGTTTTCGTGTAACCTGATATAGAGCGCGCGATTTGCGCATGGTTTACGAATATTTTAGAGAATTTTCGCATATGCTGGACTCCACCGACACACGCCTTTTGTCCGAGCTGCAGAAGAATGCGCATTTGACTGCGCATCAGTTGGGGGAAATGTTGAACCTGTCGCCTAGTCAGGCAGGGCGGCGACGGCAAAGGCTTGAGGCTGAAGGCTATATCACAGGCTATGCTGCCCGGCTGGATCCGCTGAAATTGGGACTACAGGTTCAAGGCTTCATACAGGTTCATCTGGGCACCCACGGCCCCGAGCAATCCGAAAGCTTTTCCCGCATGGTCGACACCCGCCCAGAGATCACCAGCGCGTGGACGATGACTGGAGAAGCGGATTATTTGCTCCATGTTTATTGCGACGATCTTTCTGCCCTGAACCGCTTGCTTCACCAGGTGATACTGCCGCATCCTGCAGTAGCCAGAGTGCAAAGCCAGATTGTGATGGACCAGCTCAAGCGCGATGCGCCGCTGCCCACCTGACCCGAACGAAAGGACCAAAATGGACGACTTCCTTTATCAGGCGACAATCTATCTGGCCGCCGCGGTGATTGCCGTGCCTTTGTCGGCCCGTCTGGGTTTGGGATCTGTTCTTGGATATCTGGCAGCCGGGATTGTGATCGGCCCCATGTTCGGCCTTGTCGGGGCTGAAACAGAAAGCCTGCAGCATGTCGCCGAATTTGGCGTCGTCATGATGCTGTTCCTGATCGGGCTAGAGCTTGAGCCGCGCGCCCTTTGGGATATGCGGGACAGGCTGTTGGGCTTGGGTGGTCTGCAAGTCCTGCTATCGACGGCTGTGATCGCGGGTGTTGCTATTTATGCAAACCATCCGTGGTCTGTTGCCCTGGCCGTTGGATTGACCTTGTCTTTGTCTTCAACGGCGATCGTCTTGCAAACCCTTTCGGAAAAGGGGTTGATGCAAACGAACGGGGGGCGCGCCACCTTTTCCGTGCTTTTGACACAGGACATCGCGGTTATCCCAATTCTGGCGTTGCTGCCGCTTTTGGCCATGCCTGCCATGCCTCATTTCGAAGATGACGGCTCTATCGACCGTGGGGTGAAGGACCTTCACGATACCGCGCATCACAGCTTGTCGCTGGTTGAAGGGCTACCGGGTTGGGCCGTGACGCTTGTCACCATCGGCGCGGTTGCATTTGTCATTCTTGCCGGGATTTACCTGACGCGCCCCTTGTTCCGCTTTATCCACGCAACCCGTCTGCGCGAAATGTATACGGCGCTTGCCCTTATGATCGTTGTCGGCATTTCCTTCCTGATGACCCTCGTGGGCCTGTCCCCTGCCCTTGGTGCGTTTCTGGCCGGCGTGGTTCTCGCCAGCTCAGAATTCCGTCACGAGATGGAAAGCGATCTGGAGCCGTTCAAAGGCCTGTTTCTTGGCCTGTTCTTCATCACGGTCGGCGCCGGAATTGATATCGGTTATTTCTTCAATGACCCGTTTGATCTAATCGGGTTGGCCTTGCTGGTCATCCTGGCCAAAGGGATCATTCTGTATCTGGTTGGTCGCGCATTTAAGCTGCGGGGACGTGATCACTGGCTGTTCACCTTAGGTCTGGCACAAGCTGGTGAGTTTGGCTTTGTTCTTCTGGCCTTTTCGACCCAGCAGAACGTGATCCCCCCGGACCTGTCGCAAAAACTGTTGATGATCATCGCGTTGACGATGCTGATCACACCGCTTTTGTTCATCATCTTCGACCTGCTCTCGCGGCGTATCGGCGAAGGAACACCAACCCCTGAACCGGATGAGATCGACGAGAAAGGCCCAGTGATCATTGCAGGCATCGGTCGCTTTGGTCAGATCGTAAACCGTTTGGTGCGCGCCAGCGGTTTTAAGACGATCGTTTTGGATCACGACATCGAAACGATCCAGCTTATGCGCCGCTTCGGGGTCAAGGGGTTCCTAGGCGACCCCACCCGACCAGAACTTTTGCGGGCCGCGGGGCTTGAGAAAGCTGCGGTTCTGGTTGCGGCGATGGACGATCCAAAGACGGTCACCCGTCTTGTCAGTTTTGCACGCCGCCAGCGCCCCGACCTGCACATCGTCGCGCGCGCGCATGATCGTACCCATGTTTATGAGCTGTACCAGGCCGGCGCGGACGATATCGTGCGCGAGATGTTCGACGGATCACTACGTGCGGGCCGGTATGTCCTCGAAAATATCGGACTTAGTGAGTACGAGGCAGCCCACGCTGAACAGACCTTTTATCACCACGACAGGATGTCCGTCCGCGAGCTTGCTGAACTTTGGGTTCCCGGAATGCCGACGGCTGAAAACAAGAAATACATCGAACGCGCACAGCAACTGGAAAAAGACCTTGAGACCGAGTTGCTGGAGCTTTCCGAAAAACACGCGGAAAAGTCCGCCTGATCCGTCGTGGATCAGGCTGCATTGATCACCCGTCCGACACGCCTGCCTCGGCAAATGTCGCCATTCCGGAATGGCAGGCCACGGCGCTTTTCAGGATATTGATTGCCAACGCCCCTCCAGAGCCTTCGCCAAGACGCAGGCCAAGGTTCAAGAGCGGCTCTTTACCCAACTTTGCCAAAACGGCCCCATGCGCGCCTTCGGCACTTTGATGGCCTGCTACGGTGTGGTCCAACGCGCCTTTGACCGTCTCAGCCAAACAAGCTGCGGCAGCAGAACAGATGAACCCATCCAAGATGACAGGAATGCGCAATGCACGGGCGGCAGCGATCGCTCCGGCCATGGCCGCGATTTCCCGTCCCCCAAGTCGGCGCAGAATTTCCAGACCATCGCCCGTGCCTGCATGCAAGGACACACCTTCGGCGACGACCCGCGTCTTGTTTGCCAGACCCGCATCGTCAACGCCGGTTCCACGCCCGGTCCAATCGGACGCCTCGCCGCCGAACAACGCACACGCAATCGCAGCCGCCGGGGTGGTATTTCCTATCCCCATCTCACCAACAACCAAAAGGTCAGCATTGGGGTTCACCGAGCTCCACCCGGTTTGCAACGCCTGCAGCAACTCATCTTCCGACAGGGCTGGTCCGGTTGTGAAATCCGTTGTCGGGACATCCAGATTCAGCGCGTGTACGTCCATGGTGGCACCGGCGGCCTTGGCCAATTGGTTGATCGCCGCTCCGCCATGCTCAAAATTCGCAACCATCTGAACGGTCACTTCAGGCGGAAAAGCTGATACACCCTGCGCAGTGACCCCATGATTGCCAGCAAAAACGATGACCTGAGGCGCGGTTATCTGAGGGCGCGCATCTTGACGCCATCCGGCATACCAGATCGCCAGATCTTCCAGCCGCCCCAACGCTCCCGGTGGTTTTGTCAATTGACCGTTTCGTTCAGCCGCACCTTGCGCGGCATCATCGTCAGGACCGGGGGCCCCGCTCAGAGCTTGACGAAAGGAATTCAGATCGGTCAGTTCGGGCAGCATTCAAAGCCTCGTTGCATCAGAGTGGTCCTGCGTGTTTAACCAAAGCGATCAATCCGGCAAGACCCAGAAAGGCATGGGAGTGCAAAAAACCGACACCAACCTCGTTTCCAGATGGGATATTCCTGTGGCGCTGGTTCTTTTGACACGCCTACCGCTTCCGCGACTGCCTGAACACGTTTTTGAACGCCAGGCAGATGCGGCCTGGGCCTTCCCTGTTGTTGGGCTGGTCGTCGGCCTACTTGCCAGCGCTATCGGGTGGGCCAGCGTTGCAGTAAACCTTCCGCCCTTGGCCAGCGCAATACTCGTCATTGCCGTTCTGGTACTGTGCACGGGTGCCATGCACGAAGATGGGCTTGCGGACACGGTAGATGGGTTTTGGGGAGGGTTTACCCCCGAACGACGGCTTGAAATCATGAAAGACAGCCAAATCGGAACCTATGGCGTCCTGGCTCTGTTGATATCGCAAGGCCTGCGCGTCGTTTTGATAGCGACGCTGCTGTCCCAGGGTGGCTTGTCGGGCATCTTAGCCGCATGCATCGTTTCCCGCGCAGCGATGCCGGTTTTGATGGCCTCACTTCCAAATGCACGGCGCGCGGGCCTAAGCCACTCGGTCGGGGCACCCAGTGCTGGTTCAGTCGCATTGGGCGCGTTGGTTGCACTGGTATGTGCGATGGTTTTGGTAGGTGCCCCAGCAATGGCCGCGATACTGGTTATTGCCATATGCCTGTTTGTTATCGCCGTTGTCGCAAAAGCCAAGATCAGAGGCCAAACCGGAGATGTTCTGGGCGCAACGCAACAAGTGTCCGAAATCGCATTCCTGCTGGTTCTGGTCGTAGCGTCCTAAGAAACGCCTCCGGTTTCGATTTTCAGAACTTCGCCGCAATGCTTGCAATGCACTGCGTCGGGATCATGGCGAAACAGACCACAGCTTGGGCACTTGTGGCGCACTTTCTGCGGCATAAAGATCGCTTGCGCCAATCGAACAAACAGCGCGACGCCAACAACCATAATGAACACTGAAAACAGCTTCCCCCCCGGTGTCGCCAAGGTGATGTCACCAAAACCGGTGGTCGTCAGCGTTGCCATCGTAAAATACAGCGCGTCGATATAGGCAGTCTGACTCTCCTCGGGGATAAAAAAGACCAGAACAGCGGTTGAGGTCACGAACACGAACACCAACAGGTTAATGGCCGCTATCACGGCGTCTTCGTGGGTTCGGAAGAACTCAACATCACGGCGCAAATCTCTGAGCAGGTGATAGGAGTGAATCAATCGCAACGCGCGCAGAATACGCAGGAACGCCAGATTGCCGGAAACGAATGGATCCAGCATCAACGAAATGATCACGACCAGATCAGCAAGCGTGTAGACCTTGAAGAAAAGTTTCCACCGATCCTTTGATATCCAAAGCCGCGCCGAGAAATCGCACAGGATCAACAGACCGATGAACATGCTTAGAACCGTCAGCCCCGGCCCGTGCGGAACATGGGCCGTAGCGACAAAGAACACGATCGTCACCAGATCAAACAGGATCAGCCCATAGCGGAACCAGACGGAGATCGGATCGCGCCCGATATAGAGATACTTGAGGGTCTGCTTTACCTTGGCCATGTACCCGCCTCTGTTTACAGGGAAATTACCCGCAATCAGGCAATTCACCAAGCGCTCGGGCACGAAAAAGGCCGCCCTGTTACCAGAGCGGCCTTAAATCGTCATTCTGCCGGGTCAGGCGGCGGCTGCGCGCGAGGTCAGAACCTCATCCACTTGTTTGGCAGCAGACACTTCGCCGGCGCCGGAAACAGCGGCAACTTCACGGGTCAGACGTTCCAACGCAGCTTCGTAAAGCTGACGCTCGGAATAGCTCTGCTCACGCTGGTCATCGGTGCGGTGCAGGTCACGAACCACCTCGGCGATCGAGATCAGATCGCCCGAGTTGATCTTTTGTTCGTATTCCTGCGCACGGCGCGACCACATGGCCCGCTTTACCTTGGCCTTACCTTTTAGGGTTTTCATCGCCTGACTAATCACATCTGGCGAACTCAGCGAGCGCAGACCGGATTCGGTGACCTTGTTGGTTGGGACCCGTAGGGTCATTTTGTCTTTTTCAAACGAGATGACGAACAGCTCAAGCGAGTATCCCGCGACTTCCTGTTCTTCGATCGAGATGATCTGACCCACGCCATGGGCAGGGTAAACAACGTAATCGTTCGGGCGGAACTCAAGCTTTTTCGACTTAGACATACAGGTTCATCCTTGTTTCCAGAGCGAAGGACAGACAAAACAAGACACACCAGCCCGCGCCATCTTCGGCCCGGTCAGGCGGTGTATTTGTCAATAAATCAGAACTCCAAAGCGCACATACTTACGGAGCACATCCCCAACTCAGTCATCATTCAGCTTTCGAGTATATCACAAAACTGAGACATACGAAAGCAGCACAGTTCAGGTGCCTTACAAAACTATTTGCGTCCAATAGCTTAGGCGGTATTTCCGATATTGACTGACCGGTTGATAAAAACGAATCGGTTAGCCGCCCTCACCCGGAGCTTCAGAGAAATACTTCTCCATCTTACCTTCTTCGCCGTCACGTTCTTCGGCCTCGGGCAGCGGGTCCTTCTTGGTTACGATCACCGGCCACATTTCCGAGTATTTCCGGTTGAACTCGACCCATTGATCCATCCCCGGCTCGGTATCGGGGCGGATGGCGTCTGCAGGGCATTCGGGTTCACACACGCCGCAGTCGATGCATTCATCGGGATGAATGACCAACGTGTTCTCACCTTCATAGAAACAATCCACCGGGCATACCTCGACACAGTCAGTGTATTTGCAGCCAATGCAGTTTTCAGTGACAACGTAGGTCATGGTCGGATTCCCGTTTGCGCTTTGGGCGTCTAGCTAAATCAGTCTGGCGTCAGCTTCAAGATAGGATCAGCTATCTTGAGTGCGAGAAAGATCAAGAGCACGCCGATCTTTCTTGTTTGGACGACCTTTTCCCTCGAACCCGGGATTTCGTGGCGGTGTGTCCTGTTTTTCGGTCAAATCAACATAAAGCGTTTGAGCTTCGGTCGCAGGCCCGCGACGATCACCCAGCTTTTCCACGCGGACAACCCGAACGATGCGGCCCTGCGGGAAGGTTAATACATCACCGGTGCCGATGGCTGTCGCCGGTTTCAGCACCCGGTTGCCGTTAACGCGCACATGGCCGCCGCTGACCTGTTTGGCAGACAGGCTGCGGGTCTTGAAGAACCGCGCCTGCCACAACCATTTGTCGATCCGCAGCTTGGCCTCGGACATCCGCGCTTAATTGCCGTCCTTAAGCCCCATCAGCGCAGCGGCGAAGGGGTTATCGGGATCAATGGCTTTTTCTTTCTTGGGCGGACGGGCCGAGAAGGATTTCGCGCCCTGCGGCTTGCCACCCTTTTTGCCCTGCGGCTTGCCACGACCGTCCTGAGGTTTGCCACGCGGCTTGCCCTTGCCCTGCCCCTGCTCGCGGCGCGGGCCACGGTTCGGCTGGCGCTGACGACCCCATGTGAAGGTGTAAAACACCTCAACTTCGGGTTCGTCAGTGACGGGTTCCGCAGCCGGAGCCTCGGCTGCCGCCTCGGTGCTGTCGGTGGCCTCGGCTGGCGCCTCGGCGGATACAGTTGCATTATCTGTCGCGACTGCATCTGCCGGAGTTTCTTCGGCGGCAGGTTGCTCGGGCGCATCTACCGCAGGTTGTTCCGCAGGCGTGACTTTGATCTTTTCACGCTCGCCACGCTCAGCCTTATAGCCCAGACCCTGCATCAGGTCGGCGAATTGTTCCAACGTCATGCCGGTGATCGACAGCATGTCGGGCTTGGCTTCGAACCCGCCACGGCTGTCCTCAGACCGCAGCATATCGGCCAGACGCTCCAGCATGTCGATGCGGATCGAGCGTTCACCTGCGTCACGATAGCCGCACATTGTGTCATAGCCTTTGGGCGCATCTTTAGCGACAGGAACAGTCACAAGACCCGGAGGTGGTGCTTCGGGGAATTCCTGCAGCCCGCTGGACAGTGCCCACAACACCAGACGCAGGCGCGTCGGCGCGGGTTTCAGCAGCAGTGGCATGAAGATGGTGAACTGACCGAACCGGATGCCGTGCTTGCGCAGCGCACCGCGGGTGTCCTGATCCAGATCCTTGACCTCTTGCGCGACCTGCGCGCGGGGCAGCACGCCCAAAGCTTCGACCATGCGGAAGGCAAAGCCTTTGGCCAGACCGGACAGTTCCTCGTCCCGCGACAGGTTCAGCAGCGGCTCGAACAGCGCGGCAACCTTACGGTCGATGAAGTGTTGCAGACGGCGCTGCACCTTCTGTTCAACGTCAGGGCCTGCGGCTTCGTCCACGAAGACTTCAACCATGGGCTTGAGTGGCTCAGCCCCGGCGACCAACTTGCCGACAGCATATTCGCCCCACATCAGGCCACCTTGTTCGGTGAAATCAATTTCGGTATCGGGCGCGTTGTAGAAGCGGTCGGCACGCAGATGGAATTGCGGCGCGAGAGCCTGCAAGGACGCCGATTTCAAGGCTTTCGCCTCGGTCCCCTGCGCGGCTTTGTCCGGAATGAACCGGAACCCTTCCAGACGACCGACGAATTCGCCTTCGACGGTCACTTCACCCTTGTCATTTACTTCGGCCAAAAGGGCCTCCTTCTGTTTGAGCCGCCGCAGCAAAACGGATGTGCGCCGGTCCACAAATCGTTGGGTCAGACGGTCATGCAAAGCGTCCGACAGCCTGTCTTCTACAGTGCGCGTTTCCTCACGCCAATGGGATTCGTCACGCACCCATCCGTTTCGTTGCGCAACATATGTCCAGGTGCGAATATATGCCAGCCGTTTGGACAGTGCATCAATATCTCCGTCTGTCCGGTCAATCCGGCGGATTTGCCGCGCCATAAAGTCATCAGGGATCGACTGACGCTCATGCAGATAGCCGTAGATCACCTCGAGCAGGCTGGCATGTTCGGCATGGCTGATACCGCGAAAATCGGGGATTCGGCAGACATCCCACAGCAGACGGATGGATTGCGGATCGCTGGCGCGGGCCATGACCTCGGTCACTTGTGACAGCGATTTCAGCACGTTCAGGTCGTCGGCCGGGCGCGCCTTGAGCAGGTTTTCATTGTCCGGGCCAACCTCAAGCGATGTGATCAGCGCCTCGATCGAGCCAAACCGCAGGGCGGCATTCCGCCAGTTCAGCTTTTTCATCGGCGTAAAGCGGCTGTCCATGATCGCCTGCGCCACACCTTCATCCAGCGGAGGGGCCTCGCCCGTGACGCCGAACGTGCCGTCCGACATGCCACGCCCTGCCCGGCCAGCGATCTGTGCCAGTTCGTTGGGGGCCAAGGGTCGCATCCGCCGACCGTCGAATTTGGTCAGCGAGGAAAACGCCACATGATTTACATCCAGATTCAGCCCCATGCCGATGGCATCGGTGGCGACCAGATAATCGACCTCGCCACTCTGATAGAGGTCCACCTGCGCATTCCGCGTGCGCGGGCTAAGCGCGCCCATGACGACCGCCGCCCCACCCTTTTGACGGCGCAGAAGTTCCGCAATGGCATAAACACTATCGACCGAGAACCCGACGATGGCGCTACGCGGAGGCATCCGGCTGATCTTTTTCGACCCGGCATAAACAAGCTGAGACATGCGTTCGCGCCGCACAAACTGCGCCTCGGGGACCAACGCCGCGATGGGGCCGCGCATTGTGTCCGAGCCCAGAAAAAGCGTTTCGCTTGTGCCGCGCGACCGCAACAGGCGATCGGTGAAGACATGGCCGCGCTCGGGGTCGGTGCAGAGCTGGATTTCGTCGATGGCCACAAAATCAGCGCCCATGCCCTCGGGCATCGCTTCGACGGTGCAGACCCAATACTGGGTGCGCGGGGGCACAATGCGTTCCTCACCCGTGACCAGCGCCACGACAGACGGCCCGCGAATGGCAACGATCTTGTCATAGACCTCGCGTGCTAGCAGGCGTAGCGGCAGACCGATCACACCTGTCCGGTGACCCAGCATCCGCTCGATCGCGTAATGGGTTTTACCTGTGTTCGTCGGGCCAAGTACGGCCACAATTCGGGATGACCCGCTCACTCTTGCCCCCTGCCCCTTAGAGGGCCGAGCCCTCGACCTGAGGCTTCAGTCGATTCACGGCATTGGTTACTTCTTCGTGATGGGGATGTATAGCCAGCGCGCGTTCATAAGCCGCAAGCGCCTTATCAGGCTGACCGACAATCTCGAAAATCAAACCCAAGCCGTAAATCGCCTCGTAATTGTTGGGATTTAAAGTCAGGGCCTGCTCCAGATCGGCCGCAGCCATTCCAAAACGCTCGATCCCGAAAAACGCCGAGGCACGGACATGCCAGCCCTCTGCGAACTCGGGCGCGTGGTCGGTCAAAGCCGTCAAGTGATCAATTGCTGCCTTTGTGTCACCGTCATCCAATGCCTCACGCCCGCGTTCCAGCAACAGGTCCGCCGATGCAGACCCGGACAAAGCCCACAGCGCCTTAAGCTGCCGGTCTAACCCCAGCGCCTGTTCCGGCGTCGACTGCGCCAGTTGTTCAAGCAATTCGGTTTCGTCCCGGGAATCGGCGGTCTGAGCGACACAAGGAATGGAAAACGTGACTAGCATTGCGGTTGCCGCAACGATACCTTTGAGATTTGTGTAATTAGTGCCCATAACAACGTTCAGTGTAGCGTAGCGCAGAAGGATGTCCATTCCTCGCGCTCAAATCAAAGTGAGGAGAATCATGAGCGACACTCTGGAGAAAGCCGCAGCAGCGCTGAACGAAAAACTGGACGGCAGCGGTTTTGGCGCATCGGCCAAATTTGCCATCGAAGGTCTTGGTTCGATTGTTCTGGACGGCAGCGGTGCACGCGTTGGCGATGAAGAAACCGACGTCACCATGAGCGCGGATGTCGACACGTTCGAACAAATTCTCAGCGGTGAGCTGAACCCGACCGGTGCGTTCATGGCCGGCAAACTCAGCGTTGATGGCGACATGAGTATCGCCATGCAGCTAGCATCGGCTCTGGCCTGATGAAAATGTCGCCGGCCCCTTTGTTTGAAGACGTGGCCGGCGCACCCTCTGGCGGTGTGGCGCACTGGTTGGACACCGAAGATGGCGTGCGCATTCGCGCCGCCCATTGGTCGCCCAAAGACGAAGCCCGCGGAACGGTAATGATATTCCCGGGGCGAACAGAATATATCGAAAAATATGGCGAAGCCGCATCCGAATTTGTGGGCCGTGGGTATGCTGTTCTTTCTGTTGACTGGCGTGGTCAGGGGCTGGCGGATCGCCTGCTGGATGACAATCGTGTTGGACATGTCGACAAGTTCACCGATTACCAACACGACGTAAGGGCCGTTCTTGATCTGGCCCAGCGTCAGAACCTGCCAAAACCCTCGTATGTCATCGGCCACTCGATGGGCGGTGCAATCGGTTTGCGGGCGGTACTGGAAAACGACTGCTTTGCCGCCTGCGCCTTTACCGGGCCGATGTGGGGAATCTTCTTTACGCCCCTGATGAAACCTCTTGGCCGGTTGACGGCTTATTGGGGACCTCGGTTTGGCCTTGGTGAAAAGACGCCCCCGACCACGTCGCTGGAAAGCTATGTTCTGTCCCAACCCTTTGACGGCAATGTACTGACCCGCGATCCCGACATGTACAAGATGATGCAGGATCAACTGGTCGCGCATCCTGAGCTGACCTTGGGCGCGCCGTCGACCATCTGGCTGCGCGAGGCGCTGGATGAGTGTTCGTGGCTGATGGCGCAGACCGCCCCTTCCACCCCTTGCTTGACCTTCCTTGGCTCGCATGAGCAGATCGTCGACCGCAAGGCGATCCGTGCGCGTATGGCGAATTGGCCAAATGGAACTCTGGTCGAAATTCCAGACGGTGAACACGAAGTGATGATGGAAGCGCCGGATGTCCGCGGCCCCGTATTTGACCAGCTTGCAGCCCATTTCGGCGCAGCCAGCACCGACCCTGAGGCGAAAGCGGCCCTGTCGAGCTAAGACCCTGCTTGTGATCCTTGAGCGTCGCGCCTAGATGTTTGCAAATGCAGATTTTCGAGGTGATCCATGCGCGACCTTCCCTTTCCCGTCCGTGACGCAAATGCAATCGGAGGAGCCGACAATCTTGGCGACCTGCCGGAATGGGACCTGACGGACCTTTACAGCTCTGAGGACGCGCCTGAACTGGCTGCCGATCTGGAATGGCTGGAAGGGGAATGTACTTCTTTCGCCGCCGATTACGAAGGTAAGCTGGCTGATTTGGATGCCGACGGCCTGCTGCAATGCGTTCTGCGCAACGAAAAGATCAACGCGATAGCCGGACGGATCATGTCCTTTGCCGGGCTTCGCTATTACCAACTGACCACGGATGCCGAGCGCGCAAAATTCCTGTCGGACATGCAGGAGAAGATCACGATCTTCACAACCCCGCTGGTCTTCTTCACCCTGGAAATCAACCGCATCGACGACGAAGTGCTGAAGACGCATTTCGCGGAGAATGCTGATCTTGCCCGGTATGAGCCCGTATTCCGCCGTATCCGCGCGATGAAACCCTATCAACTGTCTGATGAACTGGAAAAGTTTTTGCATGACCTCGGTGTGGTTGGCGACGCATGGGAACGTCTTTTCGACGAAACCATCGCCGGACTGACCTTTACGGTCGACGGCGAAGAACTGAACATCGAAGGCACATTGAATTTCTTGACCGAGCAAGACCGCAACAAGCGCGAAGCAGCAGCGCGAGAGCTGGCCTCGGTCTTTCAGGACAACATCAAGACCTTTGCCCGCGTTCACAACACGCAGGCCAAGGAAAAAGAAATCGTGGACCGCTGGCGTAACATGCCGACCGCCCAAACCGGTCGCCATCTATCAAACGATGTCGAGCCTGAGGTGGTAGAGGCGCTGCGCGAGGCGGTTGTGGCCGCTTATCCCAAGCTGAGTCATCGCTATTACGAGCTAAAACGCAAATGGCTGGGGCTGGACATCATGCAGGTCTGGGACCGCAACGCACCGCTACCGATGGAAGACACGCGTGTCGTAGGCTGGGACGAGGCCGAGAAAACGGTGATGGACGCCTATAATGCATTCGATCCCCGCATGGGTGAGATCGCGGCCCCCTTCTTTTCTAAGGGCTGGATCGACGCGGCGGTGAAACCGGGCAAGGCGCCCGGTGCGTTTGCACATCCGACCGTGACTGACGTGCACCCCTATGTGATGCTGAACTATCTGGGTAAACCTCGCGATGTGATGACGCTTGCGCATGAGCTGGGCCATGGCGTTCATCAGGTACTGGCTGCAGATCAAGGTGAGATGTTGTCTTCGACCCCGCTGACTCTGGCCGAGACAGCGTCGGTGTTTGGCGAAATGCTGACCTTCCGCAAGATGCTGGATCAGGCCGATACGCCGGAACAGCGCAAGGTGCTGCTGGCCGGAAAAGTCGAGGACATGATCAACACGGTCGTCCGCCAAATTGCGTTTTATGACTTTGAATGCAAACTCCACGCAGCCCGCCGCGAAGGTGAACTGACGCCCGACGACATTAACGCCCTTTGGATGAGCGTTCAGGCCGAAAGCCTTGGGCCCGCATTCGAGTTCATGGAAGGGTACGAGACCTTCTGGGCCTATATTCCGCACTTCGTCCACTCGCCCTTCTACGTTTACGCCTATGCGTTTGGCGATGGTTTGGTGAACGCGCTCTACTCGGTTTACGAAAGCGGATCAGAAGGGTTCGAGGACAAGTACTTTGAAATGCTGCGCGCAGGTGGGTCAAAGCATCATAAAGACTTGCTGGCCCCTTTCGGGCTGGACGCGAGCGATCCGAAGTTCTGGGACAAAGGGCTAAGCATGATCTCGGGCTTCATCGACGAACTGGAAGCGATGGAAGACTGATCACGTCTGTTTCTTGGTCGTCAAAAAGACGGCGATCACAATCAGTACAGCACCTGTGGCCGCGATTGGCGTGATCGCGGCCCCCAAGAATATCGCCGCATTGATGAATGTGAACACGACCGAGGCCGCGAACATGAGTGTCGCGGTCAGAGTAGAGACACGCGCAGCAGCCTCGTACCACAGATAATATGCCAACGCCGTCGGCAAAACACCAAGAAGGATCAGGAACACAAGGTCTGTTGCCGTCGGCACCTGCATGGACAGTGCCGCGAATGGTAGCAACAGCAGTCCCGAGCACAAGAATATCCCGAATAGAAAATTCAAACGCTCGCCAGTGGATTTCGAGTTTCGCATTGCCCGGCTGCTTGCGATCAGGAATACCGCCCAACTCAGGCCCGCGCCGATTTCAAGAATATCGCCGAACAACGGTTCGCCACCGCCCTGAAAATCTTGAAAAACGGTCAGAAACACGCCCAAAATCGCGAGGCCCGTCGCCAGAACATCGGTTCGGGTAACGGGTGTTTCGGCGAAAAAGTACAAAAATACCAACACGAAGAACGGTGCCGTGTTCTCGAGCACCATGGCATTTGCGGCCCCGGTATGTTCCAGGCCTATGTGAAAGAGGATGTAGT
This sequence comes from Ruegeria sp. S263, assembly GCF_056780525.1. NCBI lineage: Bacteria > Pseudomonadati > Pseudomonadota > Alphaproteobacteria > Rhodobacterales > Roseobacteraceae > Ruegeria > Ruegeria sp. S263. The sequence goes on from NZ_CM165558.1 coordinate 2,366,369, forward strand.
TGATAACGGTGGACAAGACAGCAAGCTGAAAATAGCGATCGCGCCATCGGACTGACACCGGAACGTTCAAAACACGCAGCAGGCCATAGATCGCCAGCGCAGCAATAAACAGACGTGATACGGCGATCTGCATTCCACCAAGATCGTTGGTCAGAAACCGAACGATGACACTATGCGTGCCCCACAGGAACGCCGCCATAAACCCCAAAACCAGCCCGTTTTGCCATATCGACTGCTGGGTGCGGATGTCGGACAAGCGGTACCTCCGGCGTTATTTAAGCTGGCTGTCTTTCGACCCGCGCCGATTGATCCCAACGCGCGACTTGTAGGTCCCGTCGCGGTCTTGCTGACAATCCAGACACAGTTTCACGCCCGGTATGGCGACCCGCCGCTTTTCGGGGATCGGTTCTTCGCACTCAGCGCAATGGGTCAGGCTTTGCCCCACAGGGCGCTTTTGGGCCCGCATGCGAGCAAGCTCGTCTGAAATTGACGCCTCGATCTGTTCACCCACCGCGCCATCGCGCGCCCAGCCGCCAGCCATTTGCACTCTCCTCATCCGGTACCCGACAGGTTAGTCCAGTTGCGCGGCGGCGTGCAAGTCAGAGGGGTTCCGCGCCCTCGAAAACGCGGTCGATAACCTCTTGCGTGCCGCGCGAGAATTCAAGTGAGCATGGGTAATCTGCACCGTCACGGACCGATCGGCAGAACGCTTCGACCTGCAGCTTGTAGTGATTGTCGCCGGGAAAACGCGTGACCTGCACTTCCAGACCGGGGCGATGCAATTCCACGCGCGCCTCGCCGAAAACCCGCGCGTTGAACGGTGCCGTAAGGCGGATTACACCCCCTTCGCCGTGAAACACCATTTCCTGATGCGGATGCATTCGGATGGAGACATAGCTGGAATAGGTGAAATCCGGGAACTGCGCACGAATTTCGGTAAAGGCGTCAATGCCGTCTTCCCAGCGGATCGCGGACTGCACCGAAACGGGTTCCTGCCCCGTTGCAAACCGGGCACTTCCGATTACGTAGACGCCGATATCGCGAAGGCCACCGCCGCCAGTCTCAGCCCGATTTCGGATGTTTCCGGTGTCGGTGCGATTGTCGAAACTGAATGCGCCGGTCACATGCGCCAGCTTCCCAATCGCTCCGTCCGCAATAAGATTGCGCGTGAACTGCCACTGGGGGTGGTGCACGATCATATACGCTTCGGCCGCCAGCAGCCCAGTTTGGTCACGTTTCGCAATCAACGCATCGAATTCAGCGGCCTGCATCGTCATCGGCTTTTCACACAATACGTGCTTGCCAGCCTCGAGCGCCTTCAGGCTCCATTCCACGTGCAGATGATTGGGCAGCGGGATATAGACGGCCTCGATGTTCGGATCCCCCAACATCGCCTCATAGTCGTCATAGACTTTCAGATCAGGGCAAAACGCCTGAAACGGCTGGACTTTTTCTGCGCTAGACGTGGCAAGCCCGGCTAAACGCGAACCATTTGCCGCATGGATCGCCGGAGCCATATAGCGACGCGCGAAATTGGCAGCGCCCAAAACGCCCCATTGAACAGGTTTTTGCATGTGTCTCCTCCCAATCCAGTCTCAGCCGGCCCGTGCCGCCGTGACCTCTTTATCAACCAGTGGACGTTAAGTCAGGCTTTTCTCGGCAGGCATTCTCCGTAACCTAGCGCCAACAAGGAGAGGGAGAGCAAATGCGCAGGTTTTTCAAATGGGTTGGTATCCTGATCGCCGTCACGGTGGTTATCGGGGCGTTGGTTTTCTTCGTGTTTCTACCACCTTACATCGAAGCGGAACGCAACAATGTCATTGCGCACGCCCCCTACGATGTAACGAATGATGCCGCCGCCTTGCACGAGACCCTCATCGTCGGTGATCTTCACGCCGACCCATTGCTGTGGAGCCGGGACCTGACTGAGCGTGGTACACGCGGACAGGTCGATATCCCGCGCCTGATCGAAGGAAACGTGGCCCTGCAGGTTTTCACAGCTGTAACGAAATCCCCGGCGGGCCAGAACTATGAAGCCAATTCCGCGGAGTCGTTTGACAACATCACCCTTCTGGCCGTCGGTCAGTTATGGCCGCTGCGTACATGGGGCAGTCTGAAGGAACGCGCGATATATCAGGCAGAAAAGCTCCACCAGTTCGAGGCCGCGTCCAATGGCCAGCTTAAAGTCGTTAAGACACGCGGTGATCTGGAACAGGTGCTTGAAGCGCGCGCCGCGGGCAAGCCAATCGTAGGCGGAATTCTGGGCATCGAAGGTAGTCATCCACTGGAAGGTGATTTGGCCAATCTCAATGACATTTTTGACGCCGGGCATCGGGTGTTCGGGCTTCACCACTTTTTCGACAACGAACTGGGTGCATCGCTTCACGGGCAGGCAAATACCGGACTGTCAGATTTCGGGCGTGAGGTCGTAGCAGAGTTGGCAGCGATGCCAGTTGTGATCGACCTTGCGCATTCCAGCCCGCAGGTCGCGCGGGACGTGATCGCAATGACAGACGTCCCCCTGATCGTCAGCCACGGTGGGTTGCATGGGTTCTGCCCCGTCAAACGGAACTACCCTGACGATCTGATGCTGGATATTGCCGAAACCGGGGGCGTCATCGGCATGGGATATTGGGCGGACGTCACCTGTGGGGACATCACGCCAACCGGTATCGCCAAGATGATCATGGCCGCCGTTGAAACGGTTGGCGAAGACCATGTTTCGCTTGGGTCAGATTATGACGGTTCGGTCGAGACCGCGTTTGACACATCCGAACTGGCGGCTCTGACCTCTGCCCTACTTTACGAAGGGTTGACCGAGGATCAAATCCGCAAGGTGATGGGCGGAAACATGGTGCGCGTGTTCAGGCAACAGCTTGCCCAGTAACAAAAAAAGCCCGCCAACTTCGGCGGGCTTTTCCAGAATTAGGGTGGCTTAAACCGTTCCCAACATTCCCTTTTCACGCGCGAGATCACGCATCTTTTTCTGCAGCTTTTCAAACGCGCGCACCTCAATCTGACGAATGCGCTCACGGCTGACATTGTACTGCGTGCTCAACTCTTCCAGCGTGACGGCCTGATCCATCAGACGGCGCTGAGTCAGAATGTCCTTCTCACGGTCATTCAGAACCTCCAAAGCAGCGGCCAGCAGCTCGCGCCGTGCGTCCAATTCATCACGCGCCTCATAGTCACCAGCTTGATCGGCATCTTCGTCCTCAAGCCAGTCCTGCCACTGCATGGTGCCTTCGCCTTCGGACCCCACCGTCGCGTTGAGCGAAGCATCGCCACCGGACATCCGGCGGTTCATGCTGATCACTTCCTCTTCGGTCACGCCCAGATCGTTGGCGATCTGTGTCACGTTTTCGGGACGCAAGTCGCCCTCTTCCAACGCGCCGATACGGGCTTTGGCCTTGCGCAGGTTAAAGAACAGCTTTTTCTGCGCCGAAGTCGTACCCAACTTCACCAGCGACCACGACCGCAGGATATACTCCTGAATCGAGGCACGAATCCACCACATCGCATAGGTCGCCAGGCGAAAGCCCTTTTCTGGGTCAAACCGTTTCACGGCTTGCATCAGACCCACATTGGCCTCAGAGATCACCTCGGCCTGAGGCAATCCATAGCCGCGATAGCCCATGGCGATCTTGGCCGCCAATCGCAGGTGCGATGTGACCATTTTATGCGCAGATTTAGTATCTTGCTCCTCCACCCAACGTTTGGCGAGCATATATTCTTCTTCCGGCTCCAGTAGGGGAAACTTGCGAATTTCCTGCATATAGCGGTTCAGTCCGCCTTCCGGCGTCGGCGCGGGGAGATTTGCGTAATTTGCCATGTTTCATGTCCCTCCGACAAATGTTTAGTTCGTTAACATAGGATATGGGAGGTCGTCCCGATCCATTCAAGAGGTACCTGTAACAGTTTGGAATTAACGATCTATAAAGGAAAGATAAGAACGCGTTACTCACAATGGTTTGCACATTATGACAGTGGCGCGCGAAGCCGATCAATCAGATTCTCCATGTCTTTGGGAAGATTTGCCTCAAACCGCAAAGATTCGCCTGTGATCGGGTGCTCAAAACCCAAAACAGCCGCGTGCAGGGCCTGTCTGGGAAAGGCGCGCACCGCTTCGACAGTTGCGGGATCAAAGGCTTTGACGGCCAGCTTTCGCTTACCTCCATAGACCGGATCACCGACCAAACCGTGCCCCACATGCGCCATATGGACCCGGATTTGATGCGTGCGTCCCGTTTCCAGCCAGCATTCGATCAGGGCCAACCCAGCAGGAGCGCCAAAAGTCTCAACGACCCGCGCCCGCGTCACCGCGTGCCTGCCGCCATGAAACAGAACGGCCTGCCTTTGACGATCCGTCTTGTGGCGGGCCAGTTGCGTGGTCAGACGCATGACATTGCCGGGCTCAAAACTGACCCCTTTGACCCCACGCAATCTGGGTTCGTTCGCATCCGGCACCCCGAAACAGATAGCGCGGTAATACCTCTCGACCGTATGCGCCTCAAACTGGGCGGCTAACCCGTGATGCGCTGCGTCTGATTTAGCGACAACCAGCAAGCCACTGGTTTCTTTATCAATTCTATGGACGATGCCGGGGCGCTTTACACCACCGACGCCGGACAAATCCGATCCGCAATGATGCAGCAGCGCGTTTACCAGCGTCCCGTTCGGAGACCCCGGCGCCGGATGAACCACCATCCCCGCTGGTTTGTTTATGACGATCAAATCGTCATCCTCGTACACGACATCCAAGGGAATTTCTTCGGGTCCGATATGGCTATCCTCGGCTTCTGCGACGGTTATCTTGACCGTGGCCCCTTCTGTGACCTTGGCCTTAGGATCCGTGACCTGAGAACCGTCAACCAGAACAGCACCGCTTTCGATCAGACGCCCCAACCGGGTACGCGAAAGGTTTTCCTCGGCTGGCACATCACGCGAAAGCGCCTTATCAAGGCGTGACGGCGGATCAGCCGCGATGTGAAATTCAATCTGGCGAGTGCCCATGACTGTCCCTTCCGAACCCCAAGAACCGCTGGAAACGCCGCAGATCAGATTGTTGCGGCGAATGGTCATGCTGCTGACCGCGGTGATGATTGGCGGCGTTCTAGTGACATTCGCCCTGATTGTCATCCGGCTATCGGACCGAACCCCCACTCTGCCCGACCAGATTGAACTGCCGGGCGGCGCAAAGGCACAGGCTGTGACAATTGGCAACAATTGGTACGCGGTCGTGACCGATGACAATCGTATTTTGATATTTGACAAAACAACCGGAAAGCTGCGCAGCGAAGTTCAGGTCGAGTAACGCTTTGGAAGGACAGGCTGTGTTTGATTTGGTCTGGCTGCGTCTGATCGAACCATTTTGACAACCTCAAGGCAGAATGCCCCGCAGCTTGCGCCATCAGGCTTCCATCAAAAGGTTCAAAAATACCCGCTTTCGCCAGATTGTGGAATTTAACTTGAGCATTGAATTTGCTACTGAATGTCCGTGAACATCACTATGCGCGAAAAACCTCGAACCGCTTGGATCGGGAAAGACCCTCGTAAGAGCTGTTTATCGCCGGAACTGATAGGCATGGAGAACTAATGCCCAAACACCGCTTCACGATCATGTCCATGATGAAGGATGAAGGTCATTCGTTGGTGGAATGGGTCGCCTATCACAAGCACATAGGTTTCGATAATATCGTCGTTTATACAAACGACTGCACCGACGGCACAGACGACATGCTGATCCGTCTGCAAGAGCTGGGATGGGTACAACACTTCCGCAACGACGTACCCGAGGGGCGCAAACCGCAGCCAAATGCCCTTGCGCTTGGAACCAGAAATCCGGAAGTGACCGACAGCGAATGGATTCTGACGATGGACGCGGACGAATTCCTTTCCATCAAAGTTGGGCGCGGCCGGATCACAGACCTTGTGGAAAACATTGACCCCAAGGCAGATGGGATTGCCATTACCTGGCGCTTTTTCGGATCGAATGACCTGACGCGATGGGACCCAGGGTTGGCAATCGAATCTTACACCCGATCCGCGCCGGATAGGTTTCCAAAAGGCTGGGGGGTGAAAACCCTCTTCAAGCCATATCGGGACATGAAACTTGGCATCCACCGACCGCACATAAAAAAAGCCAAGAAACTTCCCGCCAACGCCAAACTGCTTTTGGACCAGTTCTGGCTAAACGGATCAGGCGATCCCATGCCGCACGAGTTTTCTTTGTCAGGCTGGCGCTCTACGAAACCGACCTTGGGGTATGACTTGGTCGAGATGAACCACTATGCGGTCAAGTCATACGAGTTCATATTTGCTCAGGCGCATTCGGGGCAATGTGAACAACAAACCAGACAAGTATAACGCCGCCTATTTCGCGCTTTTTGATCGAAACGAGTCCGAAGCCACCAACGTGAAGCGTCATATTCGCGCGACCAAGCGAAAAATCGAAGCGATCCTGGCCGACCCGATAATGCGGGAACTGCAGGACAAAGCAATCCACCACCATGAGAACCGCGTTCGACAACTGCGCGAGACCGAAGAATATGAAGGATGGCTGGAAGAGTTGAAGACAGCGGGTCAGGTTCCGCTGAATAAGCTTGACGAAGTTCTCTTTGTTCAACACTTGCCAAAAGAATGGCAGTTGAAGGTCAAGGAGCTGCAGGCACAAGGAGTATCCGACAGCGAGATTGCCAAAATGATCGCTCAGACTCAGACGGCGAAAAAAGGTCAAACGCGCCGCGAGTTGCTTGAACTTTCCGGCAAGGCCCCGGCAAACGCCCTTGAAGGCGACGAACCGGGGGCCGACAACCGAATGGATGACGAAAACGGCCCGGACAATCCATTTATGAACACTGAGGCTGCCGCAGGTTTGGGTGTACCATTGTCCAAGGACCGCACCCTTAAAATGGCGTTGGCTGCTCAAGCGGCAGATGAGGCCGACAACCGCGTTTCTGACGTGGTAGGTAAAGCCCAATCCGTGAAACACGCAGTTGGCAGATACAGTGCCAAGGGGGCATTGAAACGACCGACCAACGGGGATGAGGATGAAAACTGAAGACACCCCCCCGAACGCAGGCCGCAAGCTGTTGCTTTCTACGGTAAAAAACGAAGGAATATACCTGCTGGAATGGCTGGCCTATCACAAATCAATTGGCATTGACGATTTCTGCATCTTTTCCAACGACTGCAGCGATGGCACCAATCTAATGCTCAACCGCCTTGATCAATTGGGGGTGGTCCGTCACTTTGATAACCCCATCGGCCCGAGGATGGACCCGCAGCGCGCTGCCTACTCACGAGCGAACCGAATGGACTGGGTGCGGGATGCCGATTGGGTGCTCATACTTGACGCAGATGAATTCCTTAACGTCCACGTAGGTGATCGCAGCATAGATGCATTGATCGACAATTGTGGCGCGCCAGACGCGATATCCGTCAACTGGCGCCTTATGGGGTCATGTGGGCTGGAACATTGGGACCCAGAAGCTCTGGTCACGGAACGCTTCACGCGCGGATCAACTTTCGAGGCCCCTGAAAACGGTTTGGTCTGGGGTTTCAAAACGCTGTTCCGCCCTTCAACGTTTGACTATTTCGGAGTGCACCGCCCCCGCTTTTTCAAACACCGCGAGATCGAGCCAGACATGGCGCGTTGGACAAACGCGGACGGAAAGCCAATGGGCGGGAATATTCTTCAAAAAGGATGGCGCGGCAACAGAGACAACGTCACAGGCAAAACTGCACAAGTAAATCACTATGCGGTCAAAAGCCGGGAAGAGTTTTTGCTCAAGCGGTTACGTGGAACTGCCAATTCAAAAAACAAAGACCGCATCGACATGGAGTATTTTGGGAAATACGACATCAACACAAGCCATGACGATTTAATCGACACCTCAGCCATTCGTTCAATTATGTCTGATTGGCTGAAAGATGGCGATCTGGCGGCTCTGCTTCGATCCTGCCACGACTGCGCGCGACGTGTTCTGGATTATCAACTTGAGGCGCCCGAGTTTCGAGAGTTTGTGGATTCTGGGTATTTTCCGAAACCGGAAGCTGAAACTTCATGAAGCATGGGTCGTTGCATCTTTGATGCAAGCCAAAGTCACGGCTCATTTGAATCCGACCGATTGCGGCGCGACACACCGAGCCACGCTATTCCGGTTTTTCGACGGCAATTATGCGAAGATTTGACTGCTTGGCGGGCAGGTCTTCACCCAATCCGAGTTACTTTCATAGCCAAGCTTCCTCAGAGCACCACCATAGCGCGCCTCATAAACCTCGGCGACTTCACGTGGCAGTTTGCTTTGCCACTGCGCTTTAGCCCCTGACCCGATATGCAACGAAATCCGTTCCGCTCGGTCAGTTTTCTTTTTCAAGCCCCCAAACAAAGAGTGCTTCCAATAGGACCGCACGGCTTTGTCGATATCCAATCCTTCAATGTCAAAATTGCTAAGAATTTCTCGGAACAAATCACACGTCGAGTCTTCGATCAAATCCTCGTACTTCACGTCTATCGCGTTCTCATGACCATATGGCCAAGCCATCATTTCGGTCAGAGTTTGATGGTGCTTGTTTTCCATTTCAAACATGAGCTTGTCGAGCTCATTTGGCAGGCTGGAAATATACTCTTTGTAAGTCTTGCCATCCCATTCTACTCTTGTCTCTCGCAGAAACTTCTCATTGCCGGTCGGCGCTATCTGGTGATAGCGGGTGCCGGACAGCAGCACATCACGCGGGTCTCGGATAACGTGCAGAAATCTGGCGTGACCCAGCTCCAGGAGCTCTCTAGGAAATTTAGACGACCAATTCACAATAATCTGTGGCCCTGTCTCAGCCGCGTCAGCAAGTCTTTTCGCTCTGTAGCACTGCATAAATGGGATGGATTGATCTTGATGGATTTCACGAAAAACCTTTCGCATCCAAATTGTGCCAGTCTTGTGATGTGTACCGACGCACAAAAATCTAGGCTTCATCGCGGAAAGTTCTCTTGAGTTGATGTTTTGAACACGTCAATTCGCTGTTGCGTTGAGCCTAGCGCCTGACACGGCATTTCCTGGAAATTGTGTTCAGATACCAAAGGCATTTAAGGCACTAATAATAAAGACGCGTGACCGCCTCAACCAATTCGTCATGCACGGCGTGCTTAATGGTGTCCTATGAACAATCAGCGCTATTCACTGCGCGAAAAGAGTGACAAAATAACGACTTATGACAGTCTGGTCACACATGGCATGAAAACCTATGAAAACCCGGAGGATTGTATTGGTGCGGTCGAGAGGAAGTGGGGATCGGCCCAAAAAGCTAATAAAGACCGTGCCTTAGAGGTCATTCACAATTAGCCGAAATGCCTCTCGTGGTGCCGGTGTTCAGAAGCGGCAAAAATTTACTGTGTTTTGGCAGGTTTTCACATGCTTAGTGCGGTTTAAGCACCCATGTAACGATCAGAGAGTTTCAGACAGAAAAGGAGTGACAATTATGACCATTAAGCATTGGCTGGTACTGGCGTCCTTCTTCGTACTGTTCGGAATTACATATGCCTTGGGCGGCCCGTTTATTGCCGTCTTGGTTTTTTGGGGTGTCGTCCTTGCGAGCATGTTGCCTCTAGGAAAGAGTGCAGACCGCCATCCGGCTGTGGAACTTCAAAACAACAGCTCCCAGCGAGCTGACGCGCATCCAAAAATGTAAACGTCTGTACTGTCGGGCATCGGCATCTCCCGGTGCCCACTTTCTATTTTTGGCGTTATCTGAACTTGACTGAACCCCCAAATGTTCTACCAAAGTTCCCATGCGAAGCTGGCCGCGAACCATCCCTTTTGATCTGAAATGTAAGCTGGAACAGCTGCGCGAATACCGCAGCGCACCCTCTCTACAAGATGAATGGGGTGCAGTGTTTGAGTGGCTTAACAAACACGGGGTGGAGCCGCCCGACCACCCGCTACCGACCGAACCAGAACAAAGGGGTCCGGTCGGTCATTTTTAGGTCAGTTGGTTTGATTTTCCTCAGCTTCAGCTTTGTGAAAAACCATAAGCGTTACAAACAGTCCGCCGATTAACAGCATGTGACCGACTGCAGAAACTCCAAACACAAAATAGCTGCCAACCATCAGTGAAAAGATTGCGCTCCACATCCATGCTAGCAGTTGCATCAGCATGTGAGCAGTTGGCAAAGAGTACTTTTTCAACGGGTTTTTGGTTTCATCCATCACCGAAGCCCAGGATGATTTTATGTCGAAACTATTGGTCATGACTTATCTCCCTTCTATAAGGGGTACGGGTCGAAATGCGCTCCGGACCAAAAAAAACCCCGCACTAAGGCGGGGCAAGTCAAACCACGTAGGGTTTCAGGGGGAAGCTGAAACCGTAGGTAATACGCGTCATGTCGAAAACTGGATTGCGAAAAAAACTGCACCCCGCACGGAGGCGAGGTGCAGTCACTCATGAGACGATCCCGGCTGGCTGTTCGGGAACATTCATATTACGGCGGATGTATGTGATTGGATCAGATTGCCCGTACTGCGGTTCAGGGCTGCGAACCAAAGTACGGGCAGTGTCCGGTCGACAATAAACCAGACGTATTCAAATACGGCTCATCGCTATTGGTGGATGAGAAACGTGCGATGTGAACGAGTTGTTTAGCAACTCAAGAAGAAGATCAGCTACCTGCTGAACCTGAAGTAATGATGCAGCCGGCAATGTTGAAGTCAGGTGTCCATCTCGTGGACTTTCGCCGCACTCTCCATCTCATCGAATATGTCTTTGATGCAATCCAACATCAGTATGTTAGCGTTGTCATAATCCACAAAACTGGTTCCGATTTCGCCTACTATTGCATCTGCGAATCCATACCCCGACAGAAGCGAAGCATGGGTTTTTAGCTCGACGTCAAGGGATCCCCAACATCCACCCGTAGATCGCTCGCTATTTACAGATAAGTCCAACCGAAGATCAGCCTTTTGGGGGTCTTTCACGACGACATAACCTAGCTCTTTCAGTTTATCCTCGGCATAGGTCCTCGTTTCGCCAATGTTGGTCCAACAGCCATTTTCAGCACTGTCAAAGACCCTAACGGCAACCTTCTCGAGATTGTCAGGAGTTACAATATCTTCCAGAATCCAAGCCTTTGCGCTCGCAGGGATCGCCAGCGCAGCCGCTAATGCGAATGGTATTATCCTAAACATAACTCGCACCTTCATATGATCTGACCGTCATGTAGGCTTGGTCAAATGAAGCGACGTGTGAGTTGATGCCAATTTTTCAGATAGTTGGCGGCTTTCTGGCACAATCCCTTAAACCCGTGCCACCGGCTGGATAGAGGGGACACTTTTGGCGGCACGGGCCGTTCCGCGAGTGATGTAAAGGAATTACGCACCAGCTGAGAACATGGACGTGCGGCGGACTGTCACTACCAAAACAAAGCCCCGCGCCGCCCGGGGATGGACGATAAACAGACGATAGACGGACGCGGAGCGGTAGTTGGAGGAGTTCAACCTACCAAAGCATCGTCTAGTCCAGGAACGTCACGCTTTTATGACAGTTTAACGACAGCCTATTCACTCTTGGATCGGGTTCATCAGCGGCCCGGTGCGCGGTGTCGTTGCCGCGACCCCTGCCCTAATTTTTCCGATCATGCGTCGGATTGATTTATCCTGCCACTAAACCTCTAATTTAATTTAGAAATGGCAACTTTTCGCAAGCGCCCCGGGATGCGTGACCCCACGTAATGACCAAGACTACTGATGAAGTTGAAGGGGAAAGTTATGGCGGAGTTGATTTACGAAGACGCAAACGGTGATCCAATCCCGGTGGAAGAGACCCCGGGGTATCTTGGGAACATCTTTGACGGCTACTTCACCGCCGGAGGAAATCTCGACGCGATTGCTGACTTTGACTGGTCCGATTACGCTATGGTCGCCGACGAACTCGACGAGGGTTGGCGAAAGCTCAGTGTTGATATCGGTGGGAGCACCATCGAAATCGCTACAGAGGCTTGGTACATGCACGAGTTCCTCGACGCTCTTCCCGCAGTGGAAGCCCTCTATGACTGTCCGCCAGATCAGGGGCCAGCTAGCGGGTCGGGATACGTTTTTGTAGTGGCCGATGGAGCCAGCGAAGAACAAGTGGTTTCGCAAACCAAAGCTCTCCGCGCAGCTCTGGATGCCGACTTTGTAAAACTGAAATCGAAGGTAGAGGACTAAACTTTCCAAATAGTTTTCTGCAGCTGCAGGTTCAAAACAACCCAAGCAAGGCAGAAAGCAAAATTTCCGCAAAGCTCAACCTGAGACTGTATTGAATTCTGGTACGCGATGCGGAACTATCAGCCGAAAATGCTCGTCCGGCGAATCCATCGCAGGCGAAACAAAGACTTAGGGGCAAACCATGACAATTGAAGCAACGCTGTTTAAAGCCGCTGACAAAATGCGCGGCTCTATGGATGCAGGCGAATACAAACACATAGCACTAGGCCTACTGTTCTTGCGCTATGTGTCGATGTCGTTTCAGCGGCTTCATGACCAGCTTTCCAAGGATGACTACGCGGACCCTGAAGATCGCGACGAGTATCTGGCGGAAAGCGTGTTCTGGGTGCCGGAAGAAGCGCGGTGGTCGAACCTCGCCAAGCAATCCAAGGACTCCCGGATCGGCGTTATGCTGGATGACGCAATGCGCGCCATTGAAAAGGACAACGAGACGCTGAAAGGCGCTCTGCCGAAAGTCTTTGGCAAGGACAGTATCGACCGCGCCATGCTCACAGGGCTGATGGACCTCTTCTCCAACATCAAGTTCGAGGGCAGCAAACAAGACTTCGACCTTATTGGCCGCATCTACGAATACTGTATCGGCGAATTCGCTTCGTCCGAAGGTAAACGCGGTGGCGAGTTCTACACACCTAAATCCGTAGTCGACACGCTGATCGAAATGATCGAACCCACCAAGGGCCGGGTTTATGACCCATGCTGCGGAACCGGCGGCTTCTTCGTACAATCCGAAAAGTTCATCGAGGCCCATAAAGGTCAAAAGACCGACATCGCCATCTATGGCCAAGAGCGGAACCACACCACCTTCGGCCTCGCTCGTATGAACCTTGCAATCAGGGGTATCTTTGGCGACATCCGCTGGAATTCGGAAGGCACGCTGGTAAAGAACGCCTTCCCAGACGAGCGGTTCGACTTCATCCTCGCCAATCCGCCTTTCAACATCTCTGACTGGTCCGGGGAGTCATTGCGCGAAGACGTGCGCTGGAAATTCTCGGCTCCACCAGTAGGCAACGCTAACTTCGCCTGGATTCAGCACATCTACCACCACCTGTCCGCATCGGGCATCGGTGGGGTGGTAATGGCCAACGGTTCGATGTCGTCTATGTCCGGTGGCGAAGGCGATATCCGCCGCGCGATGGTGGAAGCCGACGCAGTAGATGCGATGGTCGCCCTGCCCGGTCAACTTTTCTATGGAACTCAAATCCCTGCCTGCCTGTGGATTCTGGCCAAGGATAAATCAAACGGCGTGGCACGAGACGTCAAACTTCGCGACCGGCGCGGAGAGGTTCTGTTCATCGACGCCAGAAAAATGGGGGCGCTGGTACCGGGCAGCCGGAAGCAAAAGGAAATGTCCGAGGATGAAGTCACGCGCATCGCTACCGCTTACCACGCTTGGCGCGGAGAGCCAGACGCGGGTACCTATGAAGATGAACCGGGGTTCTGCAAATCAGCGTCCTTGGAAGAGATCGCCAAACACAACTTCGTCCTGACACCGGGCCGCTACGTGGGTGCTGGAGCTGCCGAAGAAGACGACGAGCCATTCGAGGAGAAGTTCGAGCGTCTGAAGGCAGAACTGGAAGCGCAATTTGCTGAAGGAAGAAAGCTGGAAGCGGAAATCGCGGACCGGTTGGGAGCGCTGGAATGAACCAATGGTTACGATGCACAATTGGTGACCAAATCACGCTGCAACGAGGTGTGGATATCACCAAGAAACAGGCGCGTCCTGGTAATATCCCAGTCATCTCATCCGGTGGCCCTAGTTCTTACCATGATACAGCCGTTGACGATGGCCCAGGTGTTGTTATCGGGCGAAAGGGTAGTCTTGGAACTGTTCATTGGTCAAAGGGGCCTTACTGGCCGCACGATACGACTCTTTGGGTAAAAGATTTCAAAGGAAACTGCAGAAGATTTGTGTACTATTTTCTGCAGACGCTGGATACCAAGAGCCTGGATGTGGGTTCTTCAAACCCAACTTTGAATAGAAACCATGTTCATCCAATACAAGTTCTTTGGCCTTTAGTTAGTGAGCAGAATGAAATTGCAGCTATCCTCGGCGCTCTTGACGACAAGATCGAGCTGAACCGCACGACTGCCACCACTCTCGAAGAAATGGCCCGGGCACTCTACCGATCATGGTTCGTTGATTTTGACCCAGTGCACGCCAAGGCTCGAGCTTAGCATTACCTGGTGAAGAATGCCTCGCTTTTTACCATATTTGTCTTGCTGATAGTCAATTTGGTCTCGATTGCGAGCGACTCCCCCAACTTCTTCCTTAGCCGCCTGTGAGGGGACCCAAATTGGGGAACAATAATCTGCGAAGTTAATTGAACCAGTCACCGCAATGTTCGCTCAGCATGGAGAACCCGTTATCCAACAAAAAGAAGCAGGTGATTGCTTTGAGTCCAAAGGTGACCTTGAAAGGCGACCTTGTCGGGCTGACAGAAGTCGAGTGTCGCGTTAAGTTCCTTAAAACAGGGGGAACGAATGGACAGACGTCTTACGACGGTGCTTGCCGCGGACATTGTCGGCTATTCAGCACTGATGGATCAGGACCGGGAAGGTACGATTAGTGCGCTCCGATCATTTCGTGAAGATACGCTCCAATTGCTTCTGAAAGCCCATGGCGGGACAATGATCAAAAGCTTGGGCGATGGTTGGATCGCCGAGTTTAAGTCCACATCAGACGCTGCAGATTGCGCTATTGCAATACAATCGGCTCAAAAACCAGACAGTATCAAGCTTCGAATTGGCATTCATACCGGCGAGGTTGTCACCGAAGGTGACGACATTTTTGGTGATGGAATAAATGTCGCCGCTCGTCTCGAAGCAATGGCCGAGCCAGATCAGGTATTGTTGTCGGATACATCTCACAACAGTCTTGATCGAGGCGACGCATCCAAGTTCGACGGCGGTGAGCAGACGGAACTCAAAAACATCACGCGCCGCATTGGTGTTTGGTGCTGGCCTAAGGGCACTTCAGCCAACCTATCGCAAATAACGGATGTTAGACCTGGGATTGCAGTGCTCCCATTCGACAATATGTCTGATGATCCCGAACAGGATTTCTTTGCGGACGGTATCACAGAAGACATCATCACAGAGTTGTCTCGTTTCCGCTGGCTGATGGTCGTGGCTCGAAATTCGTCCTTCACTTTTAAAGGCAAATGCACGGATATTCGCGAAGTTGGTCGCATACTTGGAGTGCGCTATGTTCTCGAGGGCTCAGTCAGACGAGCAGGTCAACGCGTCCGCATTACTGGGCAGTTGATTGATGCGGAAAACGGCAGTCATCTCTGGGCAGAACGCTTTGACGGCGTGCTTGATGATATTTTCGACCTTCAAGACAAAGTCACGCTGGAAGTCGTTACAGCGATTGAGCCATCTCTACGGCACGCCGAAACAAACCGAGCGCGCGCGAAACCCACGGATAATTTGGAAGCCTATGAACTTTACCTGCGAGCTCAATCGCACTTCCATCTTTTGACGGATGAAGACAATCGAGAGGCCATAAGGCTGACGACCCTCGCACTGGGTCGCGACCCGGAATATGCGTCCGCATCAGGTTTGTTGGCTTGGTTGCATATTCAACGCATGGTCCAAGGGCTTGAACCTATCGGTGAAGGGCCGAAAGAGGCCGTAAAAGCAGCCGAACGGGTGCTGCTTAGCGATCGTGCAGACGGGGTTGCACTGGCGTATGCTGCGCATTCAATCTCAATGCTGGCGCGGGATTTACCACGCGCGCGGGTTGCGTTCAAACAAGCTCTCGAGCAAAACCCAAACGCCGCAACAGTTCACATGCTGGCGTCCATCAACCTGTTTCTGCTTAATCGCCCCGAGGAGGCACTCAGCCACGCGACTCAATCTGTGGACCTTAGCCCGCACGATCCGTTGCGCCATGCTGCTTACCTCGCTCAAGCAAGTGCACTATTTCATCTTGGGCGCTATGAAGAATCTGTTAAGGCTTGTCGAAATGCCTTATCTGTGCGTTCAAGCTTCGTTATGAGTCATCTCATGCTGATTGCTGCCCTTGGACACCTCACCGATGATGCTGCTGCTCGCCAAGCGGTTGCGGACCTTCAGGCATTACGCCCGGGCCTGACAGCAGCCTCAGCGCAGACTCAAATACCAATATTCACTGTTCCATCTTGTGCAAGCAATTGGCGTGAAGGTTGGAAAAATGCAGGGCTGCCTCAATAGGTGACTGGTAAGGTTGGTGAACATAAATTGACGCCACTCCACGCGAAGTTAGCGAAATCTCAGAAATGTGAAACCAAGAAAACTGAATCCCGGTGGTAAAGGCTTTTTACCTTTTGTCCCACTCAAAATCCTTACTGTTCGCGTAGCAGACATTCACTGAGTTCTGCTGAACGGCCGCGTTGAGCCCAAAGCGGACAAGCACCAAATCTCATAATTTTCTCGTACCGGTGGTAGCTTCAAACGTCGGTCAATTTCACCATAGGAGCAGGCTTGCTTTTTGCGCCTCGAAACCTTTTGGTGTCGGAAAAAGCGAGCGCATCCTAGCAACAAGTTCGATCTCACCATCCAGCATCTTTCGGACAGTGTTTAACCAGTTATTGAAGGCTTCAGATTCCCAATGATCCTGGACTGCGGCTTCGTTCCGGAACACTTCGTAGAAATAGAAACGATTTGGGTTTGTTTCATCCACCATAATATGAAACTGGAAAACTTCGGGTTCTTCACTGACAACATTTTGCGCTTGGAAGATGCTGGCGTCCAAAAAGGGCTGCCGATACTCAGGTTTTACGTTGATCACGAAGAACCCACCAAACATTGCATCGTCCATATTTGTCTCCCTCATTGACCTGAAAGCGGCGAAGGTCGCAAAACACACCTATCCTGCTGGATGGCATAAACCTAAAGCACTGCGATACCCATGAACCTAAGCGGATATCCTTTCTTCATCTGCTTCACCCCATCCTAGCGCGCGAGCAAGTTCGTGTGACATTGTGGTAAGTGTATGGCCAATCTTTTCTCGCTCGGAAGGTGTGAACACCCGAAGAGACGCCGTAGCGCCGATTGAAAGCGTCGCGCCAACACCTGTCTTCGTCAGAGTTGTAGCGACAGAACTGATTCCGCGCTCGAGCTCTTCAACACATTCGGCATACCCTTTGGCTCGAATGACATCAAGTTCCGCGGCCAGATCCTTGGGGTCTGTAATCGTGCGATCTGTGTACTGCTTAAGCTGACCATCCAATCGGTCTTGAGACAGCAGTTCAGGCGAAACGGCGGCGATTGCCTTGGCGCAAGAGCACGCGTGCATTGGTCGTTTGCCCATACCTGGATGAAGAAAAGACACGCCCGTCTGCGGTGTCTCCACATGAATAATCTCGACCCAATGGCCCCGTAGCCGAGACAAGAAAAACGCAGCGCCATAGTCATTCGCGGCGCCAGATAGGACAGGCGCAATCACTTGCAAAAGAGCGGGATCAGAGTGATCGCTCAACGTGATACGCTTTAGCCTATTACCAATCGCGAACTCTCCGCGGGTTGGTGATTCAAGGAGGCCGGACGAAACAAGGTCTTGAACCAGCCTGTAGGCCGTCGGTTTAGGTATATCGGACTGAGCACAGATATCCGCTACGGACGCACGTCCTTTTTGACCCACGATTTCCAAAATCAGCGCTAATCGTTCGAGATGCATTTTCTCACTTTTTGATAACTAAGTTTTCGATATACGATACAATTTAGGGAATCAAGGGAGGAGCACTCGATGGATGGACAATGCTGTGGACCGGGCTTCAAGAGTCCGCAAGAAGCCATCAAAGCCCCCCGAGAAAAGCTACTCTACACGATCGCCATCTACACCGGGACAGGGATCCAGAAACCTGATTACCTTGCTACAGTGGATGTCGACCCTGACAGCCCGACCTATTCTCAGGTAATCAATAGGCTGGAAATGCCGGGGATTGGGGACGAGCTTCACCACATGGGGTGGAACGCCTGTTCGTCCTGTCACGACGACGGCTCGATGTCCCGCAAATACCTGATCCTGCCGGGCGTACGCTCTAACAACCTTCACATCGTTGATACAGCCACTGACCCGCGTGCGCCGCGGTTGCATAAGGTCATCGACGGGGCCGAAATCAAGGCCAAGGCAGATTTATCGGGCCCGCATACGGTGCATTGTTTGGGCTCGGAAATTATCATTTCCTTCCTTGGAAATGCCAAGGGTGAGGCTCCTGGAGGCTATCTGCATCTCGACAAAGAGTTCAACATCGTCGGTCGCTGGGAAACCTCGATGGGCGATATCAAATTCGGCTATGACTTCTGGTACCAACCACGCCACAACGTGATGGTCAGTTCCGAATGGGCTGCGCCCAATACCTTCATGCCAGGCTTCGATCTGGAAGAAGTGGGCCATCTGAAATATGGGCGGGAGCTGCATTTTTGGAATTTCGAAAAGCGCGAACCGGTCGAAAGTTTCTATTTGGGTGAAGACGGGCTGTTGCCACTGGAAGTCAAGTTCCACCATGACCCCGACAGCACGCATGGGTTCTGTGGCGCAGCTCTTTCGACCAATGTGATCCATTGGTGGCAAGACGATGCTAAAAAGTGGCAGTGGGAAAAGATCATCGACGTGGAAAACGAGATGCACCCCGAATGGCCGATCCCGTTGCCGGGGGTAATGTCGGCGATCCTGATCTCGATGGACGACAAATACTTGTACCTGAACAATTGGCTGCATGGAGATATGCGCCAGTATGACATCACCGACCCGCATAATCCCAAGCTAACCGGCCAAGTGTTTATGGGAGGGCTTTTGGGTAAAACTCCGATAGTTAATGGGGTTGAGGTCGCGGGCGGTCCGCAAATGTTCCAGCTCTCTCTCGACGGACGAAGGCTTTATGTCACGACCTCGCTGTTCTCGACTTGGGATAACCAGTTCTATCCCGAGATCCGCGAAAAGGGCGGGGTTATGGTGATGATCGATTGCGACCCTGAAAACGGTGGCATGAAGATCAACGAGGATTTCATTGTGGACTTTGGCAAAGAACCGAATGGTCCATCGCGCTGTCACGAGAGCCGGTATCCGGGCGGTGATTGCACAAGCGACATCTGGCTATGACTGTGTATACCGTGACGATCGCGAACAGAGATGGCGCGCAATACTGTGTGGATGCACGGCGTCCACTTCTGGAAACGCTGAGAGAACAGGGCGTCGACTTGCCTTTTGGGTGCAAGTATGGCGGCTGCATTACCTGCGCGGCAAAACTACAGAGTGGTGCGATCGATCAACGCCGACAGGTTGCGCTGAATAATCGGCAAATCGCGAACGGCTATGTGATCCTTTGCGTTGCACGTCCGACATCCGACATCACGCTTGAGATCGGGGTCGAGAGCCATGACAAGCTGTACCGCAATCCGTTTCTCGACCCTCTCAAACCCCACGAACTCAAGGCTGACATTGCGACGCCGAAGGAAGGTTAACCGATGCCCGAAGCAGATATCGACCGCATCTACGATTACGACCCCAAATATCTCGCCGACATCCTGCAGTCGGTTAAAACCATTGCAATGGTGGGGGCTAGCGCGGACAAAACGAAATTCAGCTATGGCGTTCTGCGACAGCTGAGTGAAATCGGCTATGATATTCTACCGGTGAATCCTAACCCGAATGTTTTGGAAATTAGGGGGCTCAAGGTCTACCACTCGCTGGAAGAGATCGACAAGCATGTTGATATGGTAGACGTTTTTCGCCCGAAGGAAGAGTTATATGCCTTTGCCGAGAAGGCTATCGCAATCGGGGCAAAAGTTCTTTGGGGTCAAATCGGTGTGTACGACGACAAAGCAGCGCAACTCGCCGAAGCGGCGGGCCTTAAAGTAGTGATGAACCGATGCCCCAAGATTGAACTCTTCCGCCCGTTTTGGAAGCCGCGCCTGGACCTAAAGATATGATGGAAATTCGATTGGTAGCGGCCTCCTCAGCATCCAAAAAAGGTGCCAATTGAGATATTGTGCTTACGGAAGAGAAGACGCGTAATCCTGCCCGCTTTACGAAATACGCGTACTCTGAACCCAAGAATGGCCGTTTTGTCTATAGAACCAACGGCCACCTTGTCTGCAAGGCAGTCGTTTGGGCAGTCTTTAGTGAACGGCTGCATCGAGCTCAAAGTGGTCGTTCGGATTGAGGAGTGAAGACGAACGAAAAGCAGTAGAAGCAGGATTTGTAGTGCCTGTTTCTTGGTGGTCAGGGTAACTTGTTTAAATAGCTGCTTTGTGCCGTCAGGAGGCTGCGATGCGCGCTCCTCCGACCTTACGAATTCAAGAAGAACAGACTTTGAGCGCAAAGGATGTGCTGCGACGCATGATTTGGCTTATCCACGGAAATGATATCTATTGGTCCAATCGGTTCTTAGGGCCGACACAAGATCAAAAGGAGGAACACCCATGAAACGTAGATTTGTTCTGAAATCCACTGTTGCTGCAGGCCTGTTGGCTCTTGTTGCCGGATGTTCAACCGGAGGTGACGACATCGTCGAAGTCGCTTCGTCTAGCGACCAGTTCTCGACCCTTGTGGCGGCTGTTTCGGCTGCAGGATTGGTGGAAACACTGCAGGGTGACGGTCCATTTACCGTATTTGCTCCGACCAATGAGGCCTTTGCTGCCCTTCCAGCCGGTACTGTCGATGATCTTTTGAAGCCGGAAAACAAGGATCAGCTTGTTAACATCCTGACGTATCACGTTGTTCCCGGTAACTTTCCCGCAAGTACTCTGGCTGGGCAGAAAGGTTCACTTACAACTGCTCAAGGTGGCACCCTCACTGCGGATGGAACTGACGGCGTAAAAATCAATGGAGCAAACGTCATTGCCGCTGATATCTCAGCTTCCAACGGCGTAATCCACGCAATCGACACGGTGCTACTTCCCTAGTAATTAACCTCCATTGGGCGAAATGTATGGCCCCGGCTAGTCCGGGGCCATTGGAAGAAGATCACACCCAAGAATCTGGCACTATCCGGGCGCCTCAGCAAATCTATATCTGGACGCCATGGGCTTTCCGAAGAGTTGAGAGAGCCGACCTGAAGCATACAGTCTCTTTGTACGCAGAGCATAAGGCACTACGTCCAAACACTGGATCATCCGCTACCGACTAAACCTGAGATTTAGCCACCTTCGCGATTTAGGTGAAATAAGGTGCCGGCTATTAAGACTTTCTTAGTGCTGTAGATTTGATTGGCCACGACCTTGAAGCAGTCCAACAATAGTACGTTTACTCTGTAATTATCGTACCCATTCAGCAGTAACGAGCTCGCCTAAGCCGAGATTTCGCTGCAGGCGTTTCTAGGTGTCGATATCGCCCACCACTGTAACGGGCGCAGTCGAGAGCATGTCCCGCAGCAATAACAGCGCCACCAATATCCTGGCCATCCGCATAACAGACGCCTACATAACGGTCGTGGGTACGTTCGCCCGTGAGCTTACACTCAATAGATTTTCCACGTAGGTAGTTGACCATCCAACGCTTGGCGTTTTTGCCGGACGATGACCCCAATTCCGGAGCATCTACACCCTGGAGCCGAACGGGCATCCCATCGACGACGATGGTATCTGCATCCCGAACGTGAAGACCATTCGCAACGACGGACGATGCGGCAAGTGACATTGAGAGAAGTGTCGTGAAAAAGAATTTCAATCAATTTTCCCCTCTGCAAAATTTTTTTCAATAGTTCAGCCACTTCGCCACCAGTTTCTACTCAAATAAACGGAATGGAAAGCGGAGGTAGCACAAGCCCGAAGATTCAGAGTAAGCAGCGCGCGCTCACCTCATGCCCCCGATGTCTCAGAGATGTGCTTTGAACTAGATCGTTTCGATGAGTTGGTCGCAGGCCACCAGTACAGCTGTGTAGTTAAGTGACCAATAATTGGAATGATAAAATCTAGCTGAATGAAAAATACGCGACCATCTAGCCACACTTCAATTGATAGTTGCGCGGACCCGCGAGGAATTTAATACAACTGCATTGCACGTTAACCCGAGATCGGTGACTGATATTTCATTGAAAACAAATTATTAGAGTTCTCCGGAGAGTTATTTTGCCAAGAAAATTGCATACCAAGGTTGCTGCGCTCATATCCTTGCTGGCCTCCTTTACCTTTTCAAATGCAGCCGTCGCTGGAGACCTGCGAGCTAGCCCCGACATACCTCAGTGCGACTACTTCTTCTCCGGTGGCGTGGAAAAGGGAGATGCGTTGAAGATCGAGGAGCTTATCCCTCCTACTGCATCTGGTTCACGTCTATGCCTTAACAGTCCCGGCGGTGACTTTATCGAAGGTCTCCGTATGTTTCATACCATTTGGCACAAGGGCTCCGTGGCAACTTACGTCCGGCGGAGTGACGTTTGCCTGTCTGCCTGTGCAGTTGCTTTCCTTGGAGGCTCTGTAGTCGTTGGAACAGGCGCAATCAGGTCCAGAAACGCCGTCATAGAACCCGGTGCCTATCTGGGTTTTCACGCGCCTCGGCTTGTTCTTCCCGAGGACGGCTCGCACACTCCGACCGAAGTCCAGAATGCGTACGCGCTGTCTCTCCTCGACGCCTCTTATCTCTTTGACTTAACAAGAAAAGTCGAGCACGGGGCCAGGGGCATGACTGACTTCTTGTTTTCTCGCACTATCGCCACACCACCCCAAGAAATGTACGGGATCGACACCATCGCCAAGGCAAGCCTCGCCCAAGTGACCGTGGCGCAAGTTCCTTTCCCAGAGCTTACATGGGAAAGGCTCCGCAATGTTTGCGACACAGCGATAGTTATGACTGATGATCGTTATGCCGGGATCAACAGTTCCGAAAAGGCGTTCGCGACTTTCTCCAACACGGGGATGGACGGTTCTGGTAGGCCAATGGCGTTGGAAGATCGCGTCTGGAGTTGGAACTCAGGCAACTTTTCCAATTTTGTAATTCGGGGCTACTACGCGCCCCACGTGAACGAAAAGTTTTGCAAGATATCCTTGAGCCGGTTCGCGTTGGACAGGGAAATGAGCTTACCTCTCGAAGGCCGAGACCCTACTTTACAGTGGTTCTCAGTAACTCTTTGGACCGACGCACAGGTGCCTATTGATCCATCCTTTGCTGGCTACGCAGAAAACACCTCCAAAGTGACCGAGAAAGTATCAGTTCCATGGTCGGCGTTGTGGGACCCGATGACACCACTATCGAGTTTTGTGCAGTAGAATAAGACCTTCCCAAGTTGGTCTCGCTAGCCTCTCCTATTGAGTATGCCCTCCGAGCCACGGGGAGGTATCTCCGATGACCTAGGCGTCTGGCCGCCCTCACCTACGAGCCGATCGCTCTGTGGCCTCCGTACCCCGTCCCGTGGCCTCGACGATACCGGTCCGTGCGACCACGTCTGTGGGTGCGGTGACCGATGTCCTCAAAAAAGCCAAAATAGGACGCAGATTTAACGAATTTGGTTACGAACACTCTTGTTCAGAGGTAGTCGTTTTACCGGCAAGTAGTGCGATCAACTCAACTCCAACAGACAGTTTTCCAACTCGCAGACTTAGTCGTCAGAAGTCGGTATAGGAAAACGAACAAAATCAGGAATATCCAAGTATGAAATCTCCAATGCTCTCGGCCGCGACAGCCATCGTCATGGCTCACTCTGTAGTCGCGCAAGAAGCCGATAAGCAAATCTTCTATGAAGACTCCGACAAAGATTATTTTGCAATTGATGTTGAGTATTCAAAACAAGCTGATGGGCGAGAGCATTGCACTCTAATCTTTTTGGACCGACAGTCCGAGACCCTGCTTTCCCTCATTGTGCCTGGATCTCAGAGCGAGCCAGGAATGATTGTTTTTAGCGTCCCAAGCGGGTTCCTAGGGTTTGGAAATCCAACAGCGGCAGAGAGCCTCATTTTTGAGTTCCAAGACGAAAATGGAAGAAGAACTGATAACACTATTCTATGTTACTGGAACTACAAAGTTGAAGAAGTTACTCCATCAACGAAGACCGTATCCCACATACTGCTTTCTCGAGTAGATGACCTATGGGGCTTTGGTCGAGATTGATACGAGTCTGCCGCTGTTTCTGTTGAGAATGAAACCGGAGAAGAAATGGCAGCCTTGACGTTGCATCGAGCGAAAGAGGGGCTTGAGGCTCTGGCCGATTGTTGGTCGACCACTAACGGCTAACAACTGCAAACTCGAATGCGGCAACGTTGGTAGAAACAGTGATGCGATGAACCAGTGTATGGCCGATTTCTTGTTAGATCGGTCATCTCAGGCTCTTCACCTTAACAGTGCTTGGTTCTCGATCAGCGTTTTGAGAAGCATGTCGCTCGGCTTCCGAACCCAGTTTACCACTTCGCCCTGCTTGTCCAGGATTGGTACCAGTGTGCCTTCCACGGCTCTTTCAACGGCGGTGTCCGCGAGCATTTGCCTGACCATTCGCATCGCTTTCCCCCACCCTCTCGCAAAGGCCGGGTCGCCTTGCCAGTTGGCCACCGTGATCCGGTTCACGCCAACCATCGCCGCAGCCTTTCCCGCTGATCCCGTGTGGGCCAAACAAGTTAGGAACAGCCCCTGCAGGGTCTCTTCATCCGCTCCAATGGCCTGAGGCAGCACTTCGATAGGTGCCTCAATCGGGCGAATTTCTTCACCGTTTTTAACTACGGTTACCGCGTTCCGCGCCACGAGTTCATTCATCTCTTATTTCCTCCAGCTCCACGTCAATCGCGTTCCGGGTTTCGAGTTGACGCAATGAGTCCGCCAAATTGAAGGTTGCGTTGACATCCACCCTACTGGGCACGTCTGATCCAAGAATGGCAGCCGCGCGTTCCTGCAATCGGATCACGATTGCCGCCGCCTTCTCGTCCCCTGCCCTTGCTCGTTCCATGAATACCGGGACCATTTCCTCAATCCGCGCCAACTGGCGCTCAGCTTCCAAGGCCACCCGGTCGGCATTGTGCGCCGGGTGAAGGATCGTGCCCGTGTTCTCTACTTCGGCAGGCACAGGCATCGTTTCCAGTGCTTCCGCCTCTTGCCGAAGCGCGACCATGTTGAACGTCTCAGTCATCCTTTATCCTTTCTGGAAAGTGCAGTTTGAGGAGTTGAACCAGAACGGCATCGCTCGGAACTCTGGTCCAAGCGACCAACGCCCCGTCCTGCCCGAAAACAGGTTCATAGGAACCGTGCAGCGCCCGGTGCACCGCCAAATCCAGTATCGCATAGCGCCCAACTTCCATGGCCTGATCGAACCGGGACGCGAATTCCAGGCTTCGCTTTCTCCAAATAGAGACCTGCGGGTGATCGATCCCCACGGCCTTGCACGCCTCTTTAACGATGCCAGTCTCCTGCAAAACTTGAAGAAAAGCCTCCCGCCGAGACCCGGGACCAGTGAAATCCAAATCAGCAGCCTCGTCGGGGGCAACAGGTCGCAAAAACCCAGCGTCGCGCACCGTGCGGTGACTAGGAGCCAATTTTATTGTGTCTCGTTTGTCCGTCATACGACCTCCTGGCGCTCAGCGAGGGGTGCGAGGGGTGAATACACCCGTCGAGATACCAGAGATGGGTCTCGAGATACCTCTCTACAGCGGGGGTGCGTAGGGTCGCGGGGGGTCTCCGTACCGTCTCGGCTCTCGTACCTATCCCCCTCTCTATTGTACCCCCCTTATCATCTCTCTCTCGTCTCTGGAGATTAGACACCCCCCGCGACCCTACGCACCCCCGTTGTACGCTCGCGTGGCCCGGCTCACGGTTCTCGCAGCCCGTTTCAAAACGCTTCATTGGTGGCCTCCTCACGCCAAGTCTCGAGTTTTTTACGGTCTTCGTCAGACACTGGCTGAACCACCCAAGTGGCGACCTTGTTATGATCGTCGTAGCCTTTAGCTACCGTGAGTCCGTCCACCCGGACCCCGACTAGTGCTTCCAGTGATTTGGCAACTTTCACCCGGCTCACGGCTCGCCCTGTTGATTTGGTGATGTCACGTAGGCATTGGCCAAGTTCCTTTTCCAACGACGTCTTTTCGTCTTGGAAACCATCAAAGACTTGGTACAGGTCCTTGGTTTTGAATTCCTCGTCACCAAACATTAGCCAAAGGTTTCGGAGCAGTTCGTTTCGGGTTTCGCGCACCGGGTCCTTCGCGACGGACTCATCTATTTTGGCAAAGATGTCTTCGCCACCGGCGTAGATGAGTGGTTGGCGCACCATTTTGTCCCAGTCGGAGAACCTAACGGTGTCTGTGGTTTGGTTGGGGCAACCATTGGCGTACCACGCACGCATCACGGTCAGCCCGTGTAGAATAGCAGTACTTCGGTTCTCGAGACACCATTGTTTTAGATTGGTTCGATGGAAGTTTCGCGCATCTGGTCTTTCCATTTGAGCGTCGAGGTAACTCTCAAAGACCCTAGTGGCAGCGTCGGCAAGGACAGCGACGTTGTTGCCGTTGAGCAGCCAAAGAAGGTTGGTTGGAGCGTGTGCATTCTGGTTCACCCCCAGAATGCGGCCCGAGAACACCGGGGAAGTTAGGCACTTACAGAAGTCCGCACCCCCATGTTTTGTTCCTTTTGCGGTCGAGAAACTGCAGTGGCCCGGGTCATTTTTTGTATTCCGAGTGAAATTCAAGAAAGGCAGGCAGTAACCGATCAATCAGCACCTTATGCGTGCCTTCCATGTCGTGAAGGCTGTCTATAGCCTCCCAAATGTCATGATGAGCGTCACTGAATTCCTCAATATCAGCGGCTTCAAGGAATTCTTTCAGCGCAAGTTTGAGGTCAATTAATCCGGCCTCAATTATGAACGCCAGGCGGCGAATAACATCAACCCGCTGGTCCAGAGGAGGCCGATTAATTTTGTCCGTAGTAGCCGCCAAGCCGAGTGCGCCAGTTTCCACTTCAAGAAACGGGTCTTCACCTTTGGCCGCTCTTCGCAACATATCAGCCAAAGTTGGCTGCTGAATCTTTTCTGGTTTGGTCACTACCACGTTCCTTCTTAGGCTGGAATTTTTGGCTGTTCTGGTTGTTCTTGTTTTTCTCGAGCGATGGCGTGGCGCATCAGGTACATCACGTCATCCGGATCGGCCCCGTGCTCTCGCGCTACCATGATCATTACATGCGCCATTGTCTTAAGGTTCAAAAACGCTGCCTGATCGTTCGGCGAGTATGTTTTCAAGCCAACCGCAAGCATCGCCGTGAACCGGTCCGCAGCATAATCACTGTCCACCTTGGACCGCTCAGACTCAGCCGCCAGATCGTCCAAAAACATCTGATCGCTGGCGACCTTTTCATTAATCGCGTTCCGGGCGAATGCGGCGATAGACTGGCCCCTTTTTGCCCAGCCACCTCCATCGCTTCCCGTTCTGCGGTTGTACATCTAATGTAAATCATGTCGTTATACCTTCCCATTTTCCACACCTTTTCAAATACTTGTATGTCGGACCATCATACCACGCCCGAGGCTCGGACACCATATGTCGCGTGCGAAACCCGGGTTTTTATTCTCTCAAGAGTTGTATTGTATACTTATGTCCGAGGACTGAGTGTGCTAGACTGTCCGTGGTCACTACTGCGCTGGAGGTGGCCAGCGATTTGCGGCTCCTCCAGCTCCTTTTCCCAAAGCAGAGACATCTACTCATCGCGCGCGGCGGTCCCGCATGCCCGAGAGAGGCGACGGGAGGGGGTCTCCGTGGGTCAGAGGCGATCCGGGGGCCGACCCCCGTAGACGCACCGGACACCCGTCCCGTGGCCGCCCCGTGGCTCTACCAGTCTTGGCCTGATTGCTTGTCCGGCTTGTTTGATGGTTGCGCGGCGTACAAGTCCAGGTCGGACCTTCGGTACCGGATGCTGCCCGAAGCCAGCTTTATGAACTCCGGGCCGTTGCCATGACACCGCCAAGTGCGCAGCGTGTTAGGGCTTAAGCACAGGTAGTAAGCTGCCTCGGATTCAGTCATCAGCGTATCGTGCTGTGGGGCGAACAACGGGCGCATGCGCTCCACCACGGCCTCGGCGAGGCGATCAATGTCAGTCATTGGACACCTCCTTGATAAGGAGGCTTTCTCCACCAAACACATTTTGCAGCTGATCAAGCGTGAACAGTTTCTCCACGCCCCTCCACCCCCACTGGCATTCGTCTGAATATTTTAGGACCATGTAAGCGTGTTCTTCGGTGACTTCGCTCCCCCACGGAACGAGGGCCAAATATTCCCGAACACTGATCGGGTAGTCAGGCTTTGAGAGTGCCGACATTAGGTGTTCAAGTTTCCTTTGCGCGAACTTGAAGTCAAACTTGGAGACCCTTTTCTTATGTTCATACTCTTCAAGAAGATTGCTCATTGGTCGCCCTCCCAGATGCCAAGGGCGTTATCAATGTCCGCAACCCGGTATTTAGTAGAACCGTCAAGGTACCGTGACGGGATCGCTCCGGCGTTTATGAGCCGATCAAGTTTTTCTCGGATTTCTGGATTGCCGTATTCTTCTAGATACTGGCGGCGAGTGACCAACCAATTTCCATCAACACCTTCGCGATGCTTTCTTTTGAAAGTTCGCTCAACCGAACGTTTAGAGATACCCGATAAAGGCATAACACTCTCCATTGATTTGGATTATGCCACGGATAGTGAAGTTCTACTTCACCGGGGCGTCCGCTCCCACCAGTAGGCGAATCTAGGATACTTGGTGGTCGGTCACGCGGTCAACACTAAATCTGCGCAAGATTCACAGCATCTTGTAGCGTGACCAGATCAAAAGCGGCGTAGTGTTGAGCGGCGGTGCTCGGGCTGTGACCACAAATTCGCGCCGCAACAAAGGGCTGCACCCCTGCCCTTACCAACCGGCTCACGGAGTCCGAGCGCAAGTTCTTTAATAGCAACCCATTCAGATCGGCCTCGGACACCAGCCTCTTCCAAGCAATCCGGATATCAATTAACGGCTTCCCGGATGGTCCGGGGAATACGAGGCCCGAATGTCGGCCACTGCGAACCTTCCACTCCATCAAAACTGGCCGCAGTTCTTCCGCTATCGGGACCTGCCGCTCCGTCATGGTTTTGGCTTTTTCGCCCCGGACGGTGATGAAGTTGGTTTCAAAACAAACATCTTCCCAAACCAGTGACGTGACCTCACCCCACCGCATTCCGGCGTAGTAAAGCATCAAAACCAACGGCCTGATGTAGATAGGGCCATCAAACCGGTCCACGGCACTCAGGAACCGCGAACGCTCCGCGTCCTTCAAAACCCGGGCCACGCCTCCCTTCACAGCAGGCAAGGGCCGCAGATTGCGAAACGGATGCTCGGCGATTACCTCCATTTCCACCGCGCGAGACAAAACAGAGGAAAGGACAGTGACAGTTCGGTTGACCGAAACGGGCTTCGCGCCCCGGGCAAGCATCTTGTTCCGGAAATCCTCTACCACCCGGCGGCTGATTTCATTGAGGGGCTTTAGCCCCAGATACCGAAAGTTGTGCTTAAGGCGGTTTAGCTGTGAGGCGGGATTTTTGAGGTTGGCATGGCACCAGTCCGTGTACGAACCAAGCACAAACTCCTTGAAGGTAGGGATGCGTGTCTTGACCGGCACGACACCCTCTAACTGGTAACGGCTGAGCGCTGCTTTGGCCGCTGCCCGAGCCTCGGGTACCGATACTACCGGCCAGTTACCAAGCTTGACCCGCTTCCCGCGTTTGAACTGACAGTAATGAGCGATGCTGCCAGAGGGTTGGACCCGGACCAAATACCCGGTCACATCGGAATCTCGGAGGTCTTTGATCTTGTCTGGAGGGGTCGCGGCGTGGCGCTTTAACAGGGCATTACTGATAGTCACGGGCATTTCGGTACTTCCTCGCTACTCATTACTGTGGTGCTCTCGTAATGCCGAAAAAACACTACGGAAATCAGCGACACAATATATCCAGCAACAAGAAAGCGGCAAGAAAACCCTTAAAAACAACGCTCTAGACGTTGTAAAAGGTTGTTAGATGTATCAATTGATTGATGAGAATGGTGCGGTCGAGAAGACTCGAACTTCCACGGGTGTTACCCCACAGCGACCTCAACGCTGCGCGTCTACCAATTCCGCCACGACCGCACTGTATGTGACTTGGTAGAGGCGCGTATAGACGGTGCGGAACGGGATGTGAAGAGGCAAAAGACAAGCCGGATTGAATTCCTTTTCGACCTTCATATCTGTATCACAGATTTCACTTTGCCACCTGATCCGGAGATGCATCATGACTTCAACAGACACGCGCCCGATCATCCAGATCGACATTGTCTCGGATGTGGTATGCCCTTGGTGTATTGTCGGCTTCCGGCAGCTTGATCTGGCACTGCAGCAAGAGGGGGTGCTTGCCCAACTCCGATGGCACCCGTTTGAATTGAACCCTGCTATGGGGGCCGAAGGGCAAAACCTGCGCGAGCACATGGCTGAGAAATACGGGTCTACGGCCGAGCAAAGTCAGCAGGCGCGTGATCGGTTGACGCAGCTCGGCGCAGAGTTGGGTTTCTTATTTAATTTCAACGAAGAGTCCCGAATCTACAATACCTTTGCCGCACACCAGCTTTTGGACTGGGCTGAAGCCCAAGGGCGTCAACACCCGCTAAAGATGGCTCTGTTTCAGGCATATTTCACCGACCAAAAGGATGTTTCCGATCCCAAAGTCCTTCTCGACGCTGTTGAAGCCGTTGGATTGGACAGGGTCGCCGGACAGCAGGTCCTTTCCTCTGGTGCCCACGTGCAACCAGTGCGACAGAAGCAGGAATTCTGGACAAGTCGCGGCATCTCGGGCGTGCCTTCGATGGTGTTTGGCGGCAAGTACCTTGTGACAGGGGCGCAGGGCCGAGATACCTATGCGCAAATCCTTAGGCGCTGTTTGGCAGAGGCGGCGTAACCCCTTTTCCTGCCTGATACCGCGCGGTAAGAGACCTCATGGAATGGAAAATCACTGACGGCTTGACCGACTATGACGATGCCGTGGCCTTTATGGAGGCGCGGGTAGCGGCAATTGCGGCCGGTGAAGCAGATGAATGCGTCTGGCTGCTCGAGCACCCCCCGCTCTATACCGCAGGAACATCCGCCCGGATCGAAGACCTGACCGATCCTGATCGGTTTCCCGTTTACGAAAGCAAGCGCGGCGGTGAGTACACGTATCACGGCCCCGGCCAGCGGGTTGCCTATGTCATGCTTGACCTGAACAAACGCGGGAAAGACGTCCGGCGCTTTGTAAAACAGCTAGAAGCCTGGGTGATCGCGTCGCTTGCGGAATTCAATGTCAAAGGTGAAATCCGGGATGGTCGCGTCGGTGTTTGGGTGCGCCGGGATGACAAGCCTTTGACGGCTTCGGGCGCCCCTGCCGAGGACAAGGTGGCAGCGATTGGCTTGCGACTACGCAAATGGATCAGCTTTCACGGAATCTCGATCAACGTGGAACCTGATCTTGATCATTTCTCAGGGATCGTGCCATGCGGGATTTCCGAACATGGTGTAACGTCTTTGGTCGACTTGGGACTGCCTGTCACGATGGCAGACATGGATGCCGCACTACAGAAAACCTTTTCCCAAATATTCGAAACGATAAGGGCCTGACGTCATAAACCGAATCGTTTCGCGACTCCAATTGGTTAACAATCCATACCCCACCTTGCGCTCTGTTTCCAAAGCGCGCCCAAAACTCGCGCAAAAGCCGAGTGAATCATGACAATTGTCTGTCCAACCCCACTCAAATGAATACAGGCCCGAGATTTACGGTTAGACTGATTTCACCGTTCTAGAGTGAGTGGTGTGTTAAACCGGTAATCGTGGGATTTCTGCGAAAACGGAAAAGTTTTTTTTACGAGTCTGCCGTTCCGACCCCAAATCGGAACGGCAATTCATTTCTGGGGCATCCACCTTCCGGACTTCGCGCATCCGGCTTTCCCAAACTTTCTCACTTTGGCCGAAGCCGCATCAACTGCCCAAGGCCCGCAAGAAGTTCCGACTACCCGGTGATCAAGTGCGTGACGCTCAGCCAACAGCAGTTCTGATTTTTTCGGCGTGCTCCGCGATCAGGTCGAAATCCCCCATTGTTCCGGGCGCACGCAAAGCAACATCTTCGTGGCGAGGAAGAACGTGGAAATGCAGATGGAACACCTCCTGCCCTCCGGCCGTTTCGTTGAATTGCTGGATCGTTACTCCGTCAGCATCAAAGGCCTTCACCACCGCCTTGGCCAGTTTCTGAACAGTGGCCATCACTGATGCCAGTTGCTGCGGAGATGCGTCCAGCATATTACGGCACGGTGTTTTGGGTATCACCAACAGGTGACCGTCCGATCGGGGCATAATGTCCATGAACGCAAGTGTATCGTCATCCTCGTAAACGCGGTTCGCGGGGATCTCCCCCTTCAGGATCTTGG
Source organism: Ruegeria sp. S263 (assembly GCF_056780525.1). Classification (NCBI taxonomy): domain Bacteria; kingdom Pseudomonadati; phylum Pseudomonadota; class Alphaproteobacteria; order Rhodobacterales; family Roseobacteraceae; genus Ruegeria; species Ruegeria sp. S263. The sequence goes on from NZ_CM165558.1 coordinate 2,398,958, forward strand.
CAAAGATGTTTTCTGGATCGTAGGCGGTCATGTCAAATCTCCGATTTCGGCGTTACGCCCAGTTCTGCGTTTCGTCCGCACCAGGGTCAAGTGAAGAAACCTCTGTCACGCGCAGCGCTTGAATTTTGGCAACCAATACCCAACTGAAAGGTGAATTTAGCCGACAATGCACGTTTCGGGCCCCTGCCCGCGACAATTAATCTTGATCCAGATCAAACTCGACCATTGAAGGCGCCCTCTTCGCATTCTAAAACCAGCAGGAATCCCGCGCGCCGGAGAGGTCCGGCTGCGCGGTAGAATTGTAACAGGAGGCACCTAATGGCAGACGCAGCCATTCATGGTCACGATCATGAAGACCAGCGTGGGTTCTTTACCCGCTGGTTCATGTCGACCAACCACAAGGACATCGGGATTCTGTACCTGATCTTCTCGGCGCTGGCCGGGTTTATCTCGGTGGCGATGACCGTCTATATGCGGCTCGAACTGATGCACCCCGGTGTGCAGTACATGTGCCTCGAAGGGTTCATGGCCGACCCATGTACCCCCAATGGACACCTGTGGAATGTGATGATCACATATCACGGCGTTCTGATGATGTTCTTCGTTGTCATCCCCGCCCTGTTTGGCGGATTTGGCAACTATTTCATGCCGTTGCAGATCGGCGCGCCGGATATGGCGTTCCCGCGGATGAACAACCTGTCCTTCTGGCTGTATGTCGCTGGTACCTCGCTGGGTGTGGCCTCGTTGCTGAGCCCCGGTGGCAATGACCAGCTCGGTTCAGGAGTTGGCTGGGTGCTTTACCCGCCGCTGTCCACGACAGAGGGCGGCATGTCCATGGACCTTGCAATCTTTGCCGTACACGTATCGGGCGCCTCCTCGATCCTCGGCGCGATCAACATGATCACCACGTTCCTGAACATGCGTGCCCCGGGCATGACCCTGTTCAAGGTGCCGCTGTTCAGTTGGTCGATCTTCATCACCTCGTGGCTGATTCTTCTGTCGCTGCCGGTTCTGGCAGGCGCGATCACCATGCTGCTGATGGACCGCAACTTTGGCTTCACCTTCTTTGATCCAGCCGGTGGCGGTGACCCGATCCTGTATCAGCACATCCTGTGGTTCTTCGGCCACCCGGAAGTGTACATCGTTATCCTGCCCGGATTCGGCATCATCAGCCACGTGATCGCCACCTTCTCGCGTAAGCCGATCTTCGGTTACCTGCCGATGGTCTGGGCGATCATTGCGATCGGTGTTCTGGGCTTCGTCGTCTGGGCGCACCACATGTACACCGTTGGCATGTCGCTGCGTCAGCAGGCCTACTTTATGCTGGCAACGATGGTCATCGCGGTTCCAACCGGCGTTAAGGTCTTCTCATGGATTGCAACCATGTGGGGCGGCTCGATTGAGTTCAAGACGCCGATGCTGTTCGCCTTCGGCTTCCTATTCCTGTTCACCGTTGGCGGTGTGACCGGTGTTGTTCTTTCTCAGGCCGGTATCGACCGTGCTTATCACGACACCTACTACGTCGTGGCACACTTCCACTACGTGATGAGCCTGGGCGCCGTCTTTGCGATCTTCGCGGGCGTATACTTCTACTTCTCGAAGATGACGGGTCGCCAGTACTCGGAATTCTGGGGCAAGGTTCACTTCTGGCTGTTCTTCATCGGCGCCAACCTGACCTTCTTCCCGCAGCACTTCCTGGGCCGTCAGGGGATGCCGCGTCGGTATATCGACTACCCCGAGGCATTCGCTCAGTGGAACTTTGTCTCGTCGATTGGTGCGTTCATCTCGTTCGCTTCGTTCCTGCTGTTCTTCGGCATCGTGATCTACGCCCTGCTGCGCGGCGCTAAAGAAACACGCCCTAACCCGTGGAACGAATACGCAGACACGCTGGAATGGACCCTGCCCACCCCGCCGCCCGAACACACGTTCGAGCAGCTTCCAAAGCAGGAAGACTGGGACAAAGGCCACGCGCACTGATCCCTTCCATTAAGGAACAAAGAAAGCCCCGCCTCGTGCGGGGCTTTTTCATTACCCGTCGGTAACGCGCGTTGGACAGTTGCTCCGAGACTCCCAAAAAGATCGCAATTTGAAGTTCATGATGTTTCAGAAGATTGGCGGACCTTCACATCAGTCCACCATGTGCAGAACGTTGCTATCGACATGCGTCAGGCAATCGGTGAGCGAGGTCATGCCCATGGGACGCATGAATAGCACCCTGTACTGGCCCTTGTGGAAAGTCGCCAAACGGCAGAGATCGAAAAAATCCAAAAATTAGGCTATCATGGAAACTGAAACTCTGAGATCGGGGTGATCTAATGCCCGAAATTGATTTTTGGTATTCCATTGGCAGTACGTACAGCTTCTTGACGATCATGCGCCTGGATGACTGGTGCGCTGAGAATGATGTCGCAGTTGCGTGGCGCCCTTTCAATGTCCGAAGCGTCATGTCCGAACAGAAGAACATCCCATTTGCTGGTAAGCCTGTTAAGTCGGCGTATATGTGGCGCGATATCGAGCGGCGAGCTGCCAAGTATCATATCCACGCCCGTCTGCCTGCGCCCTATCCAATTTCTGACCTCGAACTTGCCAATCAGGTCGCCTTGATGGGAATACAGGATGGATGGGGCAAGAGCTTTACACAAAACCTCTACCGGATCTGGTTCGAAGACGGCATCGAAGCTGGCAGCGAGGCGGCAATTTCCGAGGCTCTTTTACGGTGCCAGCAAGACCCTCGTCTGACTCTGGCACGTGCCCGCAGCCCTGATGCGGTTTCAGCACTGGAATTCGAAACTGACCGCGCCTCCCGTCTTGGCGTATTCGGCGCGCCCAGCCTTGTCGTGCGGGGCGAGGTTTTCTGGGGCGACGACCGGCTGGACGACGCCTTGTCATGGTCGCGCGTAGGTCACGTTGTGTGATCATTTGGCGTCGACTTTGCATTGCAAGACGTTATTTTTTGACCATGCCCTACCGGTGGAATCAAACCTCTGGATCGAATCTGGAACTGCGCCTGTGGCCGCATAACTCACTGCCGCCAAAATGGGCTATGCGTGTTGTTCTGGCGGTCTTTTTGTTCGGCCTCATCCCCATGATGGCAGTTCTGGGTTCCGTGCTGTTATGGGGTTTGCTGCCATTCCTGCTGCTGACAGTGGTCGGATTGTGGTTGGCGATACAGTCGAACTATCGTTCCCGCAGCGTTTTTGAGGTATTCACTCTGACAGGTACGCAGGCCCGGCTTGTCCATCACCATCCTGGCCGAGGGTCACAGGAATGGACCTGCAACCGATACTGGGCGCGCCCTGAGATGCACAAGCATGGCGGCCCCGTACCCAACTATGTCACGCTGAAGGGCGACGGGCGCGAAGTGGAAATCGGGTCTTTCCTGACCGAAGAAGAACGGATCGCCCTGTATGACGATCTGACAGAGAAACTGCGCGACCCGGTCGCGCAGTAACGTCGTGTTTGAGGCGAAAGCGGTCAGCAGCCGCCGCTTGCAGCCGCGCAGAGCTGATCTTTGACCATCGGTCCCACTTTGCCGAAATCCATTTGGCCAGTGTAGCGCGACTTCAGCTCGCCCATCACTTTGCCCATATCCCGAATCGAACCAGCGCCTGTTGACGAGATTGCCGTCTGGATGGCCTGAGAGACCTCATCTTCATCCAGTTGTTTGGGCAAAAATTCCTCGATAACTTCGACTTCGCGAAGCTCACGCTCGGCAAGGTCCAACCGCCCGCCCTCTTCATAGGCGCGCGCGCTTTCCTTGCGCTGTTTGGTCATTTTGCCAAGGATTTCAAGAACCTCGGCATCGCCGCAGCCCTTCACCTCTTCGTTGTCAGAGGCACGTGACGCGATGTCACGATCCTTGATCGCGGCATTAATCAGCCGCAGCGTCGACAGACGCTCGGCCTCCTTATCTTTCATTGCCTGCTTCAGGGCTGAGTTCACCCTTGATCGCATATCCATATGATCTGTCCATCCCCATGGAAAAGGAACCACGACCATATCTAAACAAAAAGCGTGATACAACAGGGAAGAAATATGGCTAACCTATTGATTTTTAACAATAGCACAAAATTTGAACAGACTTGACCCAAGCGCCCAAGCCCCTTAGGTATGCGCCGATTTACCCTGCAAGAGAGTCGCCCCATGTCGCAGAACGCCCCGACCAAGCCCACCGCATGTCTGGCATTGGCCGACGGAACATTGTTCTACGGGATGGGCTTTGGCGCCACCGGGCAGACCGTGGCCGAACTGTGCTTTAACACCGCCATGACCGGCTATCAGGAAATCATGACGGACCCGTCCTATGCCGGTCAGATTGTCACCTTCACCTTCCCCCATATCGGCAATGTCGGGGTGAACCCCGAAGATGACGAAACCGCTGACCCTGTTGCAGCCGGGATGGTGGTCAAATGGAACCCGACCGAGCCATCAAACTGGCGCGCGGCGGAAGAACTGAAAACCTGGCTGGCCCGTCGCGGACGTATTGCTATTGGCGGCGTGGACACCCGCCGCCTGACCCGCGCGATCCGTCAGCAGGGAGCGCCGCATGTCGCGCTGGCTCATGACCCTGAGGGGAATTTCGATATCGAGGCTCTGGTGGCGGCCGCACGCGGGTTTGCCGGACTGGAAGGCATGGATCTGGCAAAGGAAGTGACCTGCGCCCAGAGCTATCGGTGGGACGAGATGCGTTGGGCCTGGCCCGATGGCTACGCCCGTCAGGACGCCCCTGTGCACAAGGTTGTGGCCCTGGACTTCGGTGCCAAGCGCAACATCCTGCGCTGCCTGGCCACCGCAGGATGCGACGTCACAGTTTTGCCGGCCACGGCAACAGCAGCCGAAGTCCTTGCGCACGAACCCGACGGGGTGTTCCTGTCGAACGGTCCGGGCGATCCTGCGGCGACCGGCGAATACGCCGTGCCGATGATCAAAGAGGTGCTAGAGACCACCGACCTGCCCGTCTTTGGGATCTGCCTCGGTCATCAGATGCTGGCCTTGGCGCTGGGTGGTCAGACCGTCAAGATGAACCACGGCCACCACGGAGCAAACCACCCGGTCAAGGACCTGGATACTGGCAAGGTCGAGATTACCTCGATGAACCACGGATTTGCTGTCGACGCGCAATCACTGCCCGAAGGTGTCGTGGAAACCCATCGCTCGCTGTTTGACGGGTCGAACTGCGGTATTCGTATGAAAGATCGCCCTGTTTACTCGGTGCAATACCACCCCGAGGCATCACCTGGTCCACAGGACAGTTTCTACCTGTTCGAGCGGTTCGCCGAGGCGATGGCGAACCAAAAAGCAAAGGTATAACGGCTGCTTTAGTTAGAATTAACCCGCTGTTAACCTTAATATAACAACCCTGACACCGGTTTTACGTGTCAGGGTTTTTTTTATGGTTGAACTGAACCTGCAACACTTTGCGCAGGCGGCGCCTATTCCTGTGCAGGTCAGAAAACCTTTGGGCATCTACCTGCTTGAGAGTGGCCTGATTACCCAGGCGCAGTTGGAAAAAGCGCTGGATCTCAGATCCCGGCAGGACGTGCCACTGGGCGAGATTCTTGTGGCTGAAGGCTGGGTCAACCGCCGCGACGTGATGAACGCGCTTGCTGACCAAAACCATCTTCAATTTGCTGATCTGATCGCATCCCCGCCTTCTCTTGAGCTTTGCCAGATAAAACCCGTTCGCTTCTGGCTTGAACATAACGCGATCCCTTGGAAACAGGTGGGCCCATTCCTTTTGGTGGCGACTGCCAAGCCGGATTACTTTGAAACAGTTCGAGCGCACTTGGACAAAGTCGGCCTTACTGTCCTGCCCGTCCTTGCGGCGACAGATGATATCGACGGCACGATTGCCGCTACGTTTTCGCCCCAACTGGCAGCGGATGCCGAGACCCGAGTGGATGCAAAGCATAGCTGTCGATCCTGGGCACGTCGCGCACGGATTAAACCACTTGCAGCCCTGATCGCTGTGGTGGCGATTTTCGCAGCGTTACCAAAAATTGGACTGATGTTCTTCGTGACACTCGCGGTCTGCTCACTGATCTTGTTTTTTGCACTACGGTTAAGCGGCTTGCTGAGTTTTCTGCACCAGAGGTTTCAGACCCCCAAAAGCGCCCCGAAACCCTTGCCGCAGCCCCTTCCCCGTGTGTCGATCATGGTGCCTCTGTACAAGGAAGAAGAAATAGCAGACGCCCTGATACGACGGTTGCAACGCCTGACATATCCCAAGGCCTTATTGGACGTCATTTTGGTTCTTGAGGCATCCGACGATGTCACACGCGCGGCGCTTGCGCATGTCGACCTGCCGTCTTGGATCAGGTCCGTCGAAGTTCCGGCATCAAGCGGGCTGACAACGAAACCCCGGGCAATGAACTATGCACTCGATTTTTGCAGGGGCGACATTCTGGGTGTCTGGGACGCCGAGGATGCTCCACAGCCCGATCAGATCGAACGTGTGGTCACGCATTTCGCGAATGCAGACGATAGCGTCGTCTGTCTGCAAGGGGGACTGGACTATTACAACCCGCGCACCAACTGGAGGTCGCGCTGTTTTACAATCGAATACAATAGCTGGTTCCGCATTCTGTTGCAGGGTATCGCGCGCTTGGGTCTTGTGGTTCCGCTGGGCGGGACAACCTTCTTTTTCCGCCGGAAAAAGCTTTTGGAATTGGGCGGATGGGACGCCCACAATGTCACTGAAGACGCAGATCTGGGTGTACGGTTAAGCCGCGCGGGTTACAGAACCGAGATGGTCGACACCACCACCTTTGAAGAGGCTAATTTCCGCGCTTGGCCTTGGGTGAAACAGCGTTCGCGCTGGCTAAAGGGTTTCATGGTCACCTATCTCGTTCACATGCGTGACCCCGTCCAGCTTTGGAACGACCTCGGAGCCTTGAAGTTTCTAGGCTTTCAAGCGTTCTTTCTTGGAACGGTAGGGCAATTTCTGTTGGCACCCGCTCTTTGGGTGTTCTGGCTGACTGCGCTGGGGATGCTTAACCCGATGGAGGCACTGCTGCCGCGTTGGGCGCTGTTTTCGTTATTTGCCCTCTTCCTTGCCGCAGAACTCACAAACCTTTTCGCCGGAGTCCTGTCGGTCTGGGCGCGGGAAAGAAGGTTTCTTGTACCTTGGGTGCCAACTATGCCCTTGTACTTTCCGCTTGGGGTTGTCGCAGCTTACAAAGCGTTGTGGGAATTGATCAGAAACCCATTCTTCTGGGACAAAACCCAACACGGGCAAGCCTGCGAAGAGATTCAGCCAGAATAAACGTCAGTTTTCGCGGCGCACTGCATCCTGTTTCAGACGCGTCATGAAGGCGACGGAAATATGCTCTTTGAGCGCGCGGGCGGCAGCGGCTTCGTCACGGGCAGCGATGGCCTCGACAATGCCTTTATGTTCGCTCTGGGCGATCTCGCCTCGGCCCTGCACCGCCAAAGAAGTGGTTGCCATCAAAGCCATCGTTCGATGCACCAAATCCAATTGCTGAACCAAATAGCGGTTGTGCGAAGCCAGGTGGATCTGTTCGTGGAAACGGCGGTTGGCACGGGACAAAGCGGTCGGGTCATCGACCAATGCATCGTCGGCGGCAACCATATCCTGAAGCACCTTGATCTCTTCTTCGGTCGCGTGTTTCGCCGCCAGACTTGCGGCCAATCCCTCTAGCTCACGACGCACCACATACAGCTCGGCCATCTGGTTATGATCCAGCGAGGCCACGATCAGCGACCGCCCGTCCCGCTCTAGCAGAGACTGGGTCTCAAGTCTCTGCAACGCTTCGCGAATGGGGGTGCGCGATACGCCGAACCGCTCGGCCAGTTCGCTCTCGACCAGTCGGTCTCCGGGTTTGTAGACGCCCACGTCAATCGCTTCGAGTATCAGGCTGTAGGCGTCCTTGTTGGACTGTTTGGACTGGGGCATGGGATGGTTCGTCTCCTCGTTCGGACCTGTGTATCCGCCTCAGACCCCCGCAATCAAGTCCGGCATTGAAAACCGGGACATGGCGGCCTAAACCCAAGTCATGGTCAAACCTGCATTTGCTCACGTCACCCAATGGGTGTTCGACCTCGACAACACGCTTTATCCGCCGCATATGCGCCTGTTCGATCAGATCGAGGTGCTGATGACGGACTACGTGGTTCAGGCGATCGGCGTCGACCGGGCCGAGGCGGATCGGCTTAGGTCGCATTACTGGCGCGAATACGGCACCACTCTGGCCGGGCTGATGGCCGAGCACGACCTTGACCCGGACCCATATCTTCATGCAGTTCATCAGGTCGACATGAGCCATATGGACCCGGACGCCGATCTGGCCGATCACATCCGTGCCCTGCCGGGCCGCCGGATCGTCTATACGAACGGCAGCGCGCCTTATGCCGAGCGCGTATTGCAGGCGCGTGGCCTGAGCGGATTGTTCGATGCGATTTACGGCATCGAGCACGCAGAGTATCGCCCAAAGCCACAGAAAGCCGCGTTCGAAGCAATCTTTGAGCGCGACGGAATTGACGCAGAAAAAGCCGCGATGTTCGAAGATGACCCGCGCAATCTGGCTGCCCCGCACGAGATGGGGATGCGGACGGTCCACGTCGCACCCGAGCCGCACGAGGCCGATCATATCCACCATCATACCGACGACCTGACGTCATTTCTGTCCCGCCTGCGGTAGGCTGTCACACTACGACTTTCCGCGTATTTCGCAGACGCAGCGTCGCCCCTATATGCGCCTCAGCGACGAATAGAAACGGAGACACCCATGACCGCGATCGAGGCCCCTCGGCGTCTGCCAATCTGGCAGCGTCTGTTGTTTGCAATTCCCCTGTTTGGCTGGATGGCCAAAGACGTTGCCCATGGTGAGGCCGAGGATTGGGGCTATGCCGCACTTGCGATCTTCAGCATGTGGGGTTGTTCGACCCTGTTGTTCGGCCTGCCGGGCCTTTACATCCCCGCCGTGATGATGGTGCCGGTGATGTTCTTGATCCTTTTGCTGATTACCCGAGGTTAAGACACGGGACAGGATGTCACTTGGCACGCGCCTTGGAACCGCACTAGGGTCTGCCTAAGATACGGAGACCAAGGCCATGACTGAAAGCTGTGACATCCTGATTTCTGGTGGCGGGATTGCCGGTTTGACTGCTGCGGCAGCCTTTGGGACAGCCGGGTTTGACGTCGTGTGCGTCGACCCTGCCCCACCAGTTACCGAACGCGATGTCGACGGCTCAGACATGCGGACCACGGCGTTTTTGCAACCTGCGCGCGGCTTGCTAGAACAATGTGGGCTGTGGGAAAAGCTGGCCCCGCATGCCGCCCCTCTTCAGATCATGCGTATCGTGGATGCAGGCGGTGATGTGCCTGAACCACGTGTGGTGCGGGACTTTGACGCCTCCGACATTTCGGATCAGCCCTTTGGCTGGAACCTGCCGAACTGGTTGCTTCGGCGCGAAATGGTGAACCGTCTGGCTGAACTTCCGAATGTCGATTTCCGCCCGGGGACCGGAACCGCCAGCCTGTTCACCCGCACCGCCCACGCCCGCGTCGGACTGAGTGATGGCAGCCGTGTTTCTTGCAAACTTGTTGTGGCTGCCGATGGGCGCGATTCCCCGATGCGCGAAGCTGCTGGAATTTCTGTGCAAACAACGCGCTACGGGCAAAAGGCGCTGGCCTTTGCAGTAACGCACCCAATCCCTCACGACAATGTCTCGACCGAGATTCACCGATCCGGTGGCCCATTCACTCTGGTCCCTCTACCGGACTGGCAGGGTCAGCCTTCTTCCGCGGTTGTGTGGATGGAACGTGGACCGCGCGCGGTCGAGTTGCTGAACACCGAGCCGCAAGCGTTTGAGGCCGCCATGACCGAACGCTCTTGCGGGTTGTTCGGCCCGCTGAAACTTGCCTCGCAGCGAACCATCTGGCCGATCGTCAGCCAGTCGGCTGAACGTCTGTCCGGGGAACGGATCGCATTGATGGCCGAGGCTGCGCATGTCGTTCCGCCCATTGGCGCGCAGGGTCTGAATATGTCACTGGGTGATCTTCGCAACCTGCTGGACCTTGCCGCTGAACGGCCCGAGGGCCTTGGTGACGTGCAAATGCTGGATGCCTATCACAAAGCCCGACACACCGAGATCGCGATGAGGGTCAAAGGCATCGACCTTCTTAACCGCGCCTCGATGATCGAAACGCGGGCGTTGCGTGATGCTCGGGCGATGGGGCTGAACGCCCTCTATTCGCTGCCGACGGTGCGAAAGACACTGATGCAGATGGGCCTTGGCGTTCGGTGAATGCCGACGCTCAAAGAACCTGATCCAAGACGCGTTTCAACCGTGCGATGGTCCTGTCTACGTCATACAACTTATCCAGTCCGAACAGACCCAGCCGGAATGTGCTGAACCCTTCCGGTTCATCGCATTGAAGGGGCACACCAGCCGCGATCTGCATGCCCAGAGCGGCGAATTTCTTGCCGTTTTGCACGTCCGGGTCTGACGTATAGCTTACCACCACCCCGGGTGCGCCAAAGCCATCGGCCGCGACAGAGATCACGCCCTTTTCCTTCAACATCGCGCGGACACCGTCACCCAGCGCCCATTGCGCGCGGCGTAGCTTGTCAAATCCATAGTCGCGGGTTTCAACCATCGTGTCACGAAAGGCGCGTAAAGCATCCGTCGGCATCGTCGCGTGATACGCGTGGCCACCGTTTTCGTATGCCGCCATGATCTGACGCCATTTTTTCAAGTCTATCGCAAAGCTGTCTGAGGTGGTTTCTTCCAACCGCGCCTCTGCGCGCTCGGACAACATAACCAAACCGGCGCAGGGCGACGCGCTCCACCCTTTCTGAGGGGCAGAGATCAGAACATCGACACCTGTAGCCTTCATGTCGACCCACGCGCATCCCGACGCGATGCAATCCAGCACCATCAGCGCACCAACCTCATGAGCGGCTCTAGCCATTTTTGTCACGTAGTCGTCGGGCAGAATGACACCCGCCGACGTTTCCACGTGCGGGGCGAACACCACATCCGGGCGCTGATCTTGTATGGTCGCAACGACATCTTCGATTGGAGCTGGTTCGAAAGGCGAAGGGCTGGAGTTCCCGACCTGCCGCGCCTTGAGCACCGTTGTCGAGGCCGTCAGACCGCCGGTTTCTATGATCTGGCTCCAACGATAAGAGAACCATCCGTTGCGAACGACCAGAACATTTCGATTCCGGGCAAACTGACGCGCGACGGCTTCCATGCCATAGGTGCCGCCTCCGGGGATAACCGCGACGCCGTCCGCGTTGTAGACGTCTTTTAGCATCGCCGAAATGTCCCGCATGACCTGCTGAAACTGTACCGACATGTGATTCAGAGAACGGTCCGTAAAGACGACCGAAAATTCTTCAAGCCCATTTGGGTCAACGGTATCAAATAGTGCTGGCATGACACGTCCTTTCACTTTGCATTGCCGGCCCCAAATACGGGCACTTGGTGGCAAGTGATACCTGCCGAACGCAATTGACGTCAGGGAAGCCCATAAGTTCAATAGAAAACTTGATTTTTTTGGCGAAAAACACCCCAAAATGTGACGCCAAACAGTGTCAACGCCCCTTTACACCGATGCGTGTTTCTGACCAGATACACTCACTTTATGGAAGAAAGGTAATTCGGGTCGTGACGGCGCCAAAACGGATCAGTTTTCAGGTTGTTCGGGACGAGGTTAAAAGGCGAATCGAAACTCGTATTTGGCCACAGGGATCCTTGCTGCCGACGGAAACGCAACTCGCTGAAGAGTTCAATTGCGCGCGCGCAACCGTGAACCGGGCCTTGCGAGAATTGGCCGAACAAGGCTTTGTCGAGCGAAAGCGTAAAAGTGGTACGCGCGTCAAAAAAGAGCCCAGCAAACATGCAAAGTTGGAATTTTCGCTGGCACGTCAGTCGGTTGAAAACCAAAACTCTACCTACCGGTATTCCCTGGTCGAACGGAACGTGGTTGCAAGTCCGGGTTGGCTTGCATCACAGCTTAGCGTTTCGCCGGACGTGCGGGTGCTGCACGTGATTTGCATGCATTACGCCGACAATCGCCCCTTCCAACTGGAAGAACGCTGGATCAACATAGATGCCGTCCCAGAAGTTGAGCACGCCGATCTGAACGCACATGGCCCGCACGAGTGGTTGTTGAATGCAGCTCCTTTCACCGAAGCCGAGGTCGCATTCTGCGCGGTGTCTGCGGATGGTCGCCTGGCTGAATTCATGGGGACCACAGCAGGGGCATCCATGATTCAACTTGAACGCACCACATGGAAGAACGGTCAGCCCATGACCTTTGCGCGGATGACCCATCATCCGGAGTACCGCATCCGCACAAAATACTGATTTAGCCGATTGGTCCGGGCAATCGCTCTTCGCTGAGAAGAACATTGGCCTCGACATCTCCGGCTCCGGGCAAGGTCATGATTCGCCGTCGCAGGACACGCTCAAAGTCAGCAAGGTCGCGTGCAACGACCCGCAACCGATAGTCATACAGCCCTAGTACGTGCTCGACGGTTTGCACTTCGGGGATTGCGCTGACGGCGCGTTCAAAGTCCTCAAGGCTCACCTGCCCTTTGCGGGCCAGTTTGACGCCAAGAAAGACCGTCACGCCAAAACCCAAAGCTTCGGCGTTCAAACGCAAGCGGCGACCCTTTATCACCCCTGCATCTTCCAGTCGCCGAATACGGCGCCAGGTAGCGGGTTGCGACAGTCCCAACTTGCGCCCCAATGCCCCTGCGCTTTGCGATGCCTCCTGCACCAAAGCGCGCAGGATATTGCGGTCGATCTCATCCAACTCGATCATACTGGAAGAGCCACTTCGCTTTTGACGCGCGCGATGTGCATCAGGGCCTCGATATCCGCGATATGCGGCAGAGTAAGAATCTGATCCCGATAGAGTTTCTGATAGTGGGGCATATCCCGCGCCAATATCGACAACCGAACATCCACACGGCCCAGAAAGGTTTGAATCTCTATCACCTCGGGCACCTGACGGGCGGCCGCTGTAAACTCGTCAAACGCGCGGGGTTGCGTTTTATCCAGCGTGACCCGAAGCGATACTTCTACGGCATACCCCAGCGCGGCCCAGTCGATGATGGCCTCCTGCCCTTCGACCACGCCGGCTTCCTGCATCTTTTCAATGCGACGCCAACACAGGCTTGCGCTGATACGACTGCGCTCGGCCAGTTCCGCAGTCGACAATGTGGGATCAGATTGAAAATGGCGCAGGATTCGCCGATCGACGTCATCGAGCATGATTTTTTCCAATTGTGGCAATTGAGAGAATAATTTCTCACAATCCACACTCAATAACAAGGAAAACGCTATCGCCATCCCAAAAGATCGCAAGTAGAACCGTCGCCAAGTTAAACAGAAAGGACCAGCGACATGCGCGTCTATTACGATCGCGATTGCGACATCAACCTGATCAAAGACAAGAAAGTGGCCATCCTGGGCTATGGTAGCCAAGGCCATGCCCACGCACTGAACCTGCGTGACTCGGGCGCTAAGAACCTTGTCGTTGCGCTGCGCGAAGGCTCGGCCTCGGCCAAGAAAGCCGAAGCCGAAGGTCTGACCGTGATGGGCATCGCCGAAGCAGCCGCATGGTGTGACCTGATCATGTTCACCATGCCCGATGAACTGCAGGCCGAAACCTACAAGAAATATGTGCATGACAACATCAAGCCCGGCTCGGCCATTGCCTTTGCCCACGGCCTGAACGTCCACTTCGGCCTGATTGAGCCGAAAGAAGGCGTCGACGTCATCATGATGGCCCCCAAAGGTCCCGGCCACACCGTTCGTGGCGAATATGTCAAAGGCGGCGGCGTACCCTGTCTAGTTGCCGTCGATAAGGACGAAACCGGCAAGGCGCTGGAAATTGGCCTGTCGTATTGCTCGGCCATCGGTGGCGGCCGCTCGGGCATCATCGAAACCAACTTCCGTGAAGAATGCGAAACCGACCTGTTCGGTGAGCAGGCCGTTCTGTGCGGCGGTCTGGTCGAACTGATCCGCTGCGGCTTTGAAACGCTGGTCGAGGCAGGTTACGCGCCTGAAATGGCCTATTTCGAGTGTCTGCACGAAGTGAAGCTGATCGTGGACCTGATCTATGAAGGCGGCATCGCCAACATGGACTACTCGATCTCGAACACGGCTGAGTACGGCCAGTACGTCACCGGCCCGCGTATCCTGAAATACGACGAGACCAAAGCGCGCATGAAAGAGGTTCTGAACGACATTCAGCAGGGTAAATTCGTTCGTGACTTCATGCTGGAAAACGCCGTTGGCCAGCCGACCATCAAAGCGTCGCGCCGTGCCAATGACGAGCACATGATCGAGGAAACCGGTGCCAAGCTGCGCGCCATGATGCCCTGGATCTCGGCTGGTAAAATGGTCGACAAAGAAAAGAACTGATCCTTTTGGGATAGTGCGAAAGGGCGGCCCACGGGTCGCCCTTTTTGTCCGGGCCGGAGGGCGTTAATGGTCAATCAACCCACATCCCGCGACTGGAGCGGTGTATTCTCTCTGGGCCTGATCTGGGGCGGCACATTCATGGTCGTCGCCATGGCGCTTGAAGGGTACGGACCGATCACAGTCGCGACCGCGCGCACCACTTTGGGTGCGGTGACGTTGCTGGGGCTTGTGGCCGTCACAAAACGTCGGATGCCGGGATTTTCTGCGGCACTGTGGTGGTCGATTGTGATCATCGGCATCCTGTCCTCGGCCCTACCCTTCCTGTTGTTGAGCTGGGGGCAGCAATTTGTACCATCGGCTTTTGCAGGTCTGTCGATGGCCGCAATTCCACTGATGGTTCTGCCGCTGGCGCATTTCTTCTCGGATGAGCCTCTGAATGCGCGCCGCCTTGTGGGTGTATGTCTTGGATTTTCCGGCGCGCTGGTGCTGATCGGACCGGGATTGGCGCAGATCGGGCAAGGCACGGAACCTCTGGCCCAACTGGCCTGCGTCAGCGCCGCTCTGTGCTACGCCTGCGCATCCATCTTCACACGACGGTGCCCACCGATTGACCCCGTGGTTCTGGCCGCCCTGACCCTGTTGGTTGGCGCGATCATCTTGCTTCCCATCATGTTGATGACCGAAGGGTTGCCGGCATGGGAAGGTACTCGACCAAGCCTAGCCATCATTGCACTTGGCCTCGTGCCAACGGCGCTTGCCACATTGCTGCGCGTTTCGATCATCCGCAGCGCAGGATCGGTTTTTCTGACGCTGGTGAATTACCAGGTCCCAATCTGGTCAATGGTTTTTGGCGCATGGATTTTGTCCGAAGCGTTGCCACTTCGGTTCTTCGTCGCCCTAGCCATGATCCTGACCGGCTTGGCGATCAGCCAATGGTTCAGCCTGCGCAAGATGCTGTTTGGTTACTAACCGGTAACAGCCTCGACTTCGGCCACGATACCTTCGACGACCTGACCCAACAAGGCATCGTCCTCGCATTCTGCCATGACACGGATCAGCGGCTCGGTCCCAGACTTGCGAATAAGAAGACGCCCCTGCCCGTTCAAACGCGCCTCGGCATCCGCGATTGCGGCCTGAACGCTTGCGGATTCCAACGGCGTCTGCCCGTCTGCATAACGCACGTTCTTCAACAACTGAGGCACGGTTTCGAACTGCGCCGAAAGCTCGGATGCCTTGCGGCCAGAATGGACCATCTCGGCCAGGAAATGCAGCCCCGCCATAAGACCATCGCCGGTCGTCGCAAAATCGCTCATGACGATATGGCCGGATTGCTCGCCACCCAGATTGAACCCGCCTTCACGCATCCGCTCAACCACATAACGGTCGCCGACCGCCGTTCGCTCCAGCCGCAGCCCCTGAGCGATGAGATACCGCTCCAACCCAAGGTTTGACATGACCGTGGCAACCAAAGCGCCGCCATTAAGCCTGTCGGCCTTGGCCCACGAGGTTGCCAGCAATGCCATCAACTGATCACCGTCGGCCACTTGTCCGTGTTCGTCGATCATGACGACGCGATCCGCATCACCGTCAAGGCAAATCCCAACGTCTGCACCATGCGCCACAACCGTTTCTGCGGCCAGTTGCGGCTTGGTTGAACCACAGTTCAAATTGATGTTCTTGCCGTTGGGCGCAACGCCAACGGGAACAACCTCGGCCCCCAGTTCCCAAAGAACCTCGGGCGCGGTCCGGTGCGCGGCACCGTTTGCACAGTCCACCACGACCTTCAACCCGTCCAGTCGTAAATCGCGGGACAATGACGACTTGATACGCTCACCATAGCGGAAACGCGCATCGTCAACCCTCCGCGCACGCCCGATATTCTGCGCTTGGGCTGGGCGCACACCTTCTTCGATTAGTTTCTCAATCTCGATCTCGGCCTGATCGGACAGCTTGTACCCGTCAGGACCAAAGAACTTAATTCCGTTATCTTCCGCCGGATTGTGACTGGCTGAGATCATGACCCCCAAATCAGCACGCATTGACCGGGTCATCAGACCCACCGCCGGAGTCGGCACCGGCCCAAGCAAAAGCACGTTCATACCTGTCGACGTCAAACCGGCCGTCAAAGCACTTTCCAGCATATAGCCTGACAGACGCGTATCCTTACCGATTACCACCCGGTGTGCTCCGGATTGACTACGGCGGAAATACCGCCCAACCGCCGCACCGATGCGAAGGGCCATCTCAGCCGTTATCGGATGCGTGTTCGCGGTGCCCCGCACCCCGTCGGTTCCGAACAGCTTGCGCATAGATGTCACTCCGTAAATTCTTGCCTGTAGATGGCTTACCGGACGGCAGCCCAAAGACGCAAGGCTTGAGCCGTCTCAGCTACGTCATGTACCCGCAGGATCTGCACCCCTTGTGCCAGACCTGCCAACCCGACTGCAATCGACCCCGGCGCACGGGCATCCTTGCGCGTCTCTTTGCCGATCTGGCCGATAAAGCCCTTGCGCGATACACCCAATAGAATCGGACAGCCCAACCCGTGAAACAGGCTGAGGTTCTGGAGCAGAGTCAGGTTATGGGCCTCGGATTTGCCAAAGCCAATCCCCGGATCGACCAGGACCTTGCTGCGGTCCAGCCCCAGCCGCTCCAGATAATTCACTTGGCCGTCTAGAAAATCATACACATCCAGCAGAACGTCATCATAAGTGGGATTATCCTGCATCGTGGCCGGATCACCCTGCATATGCATAATGCAGACCGGCGCACCAACCTCGGCACAAAACGGCGCCAGTTGCGGATCAAAAGTGAAGCCCGAGACATCATTGATCAGCCCTGCGCCCGCCTTCCACGCGGCCTTTGCAACCGAAGATTTGCGCGTATCTATGGAAATGAGCGCATTCGTTTCAGCCCGAATTGCCCTGATCAGCGGTTCGGTCCGCGCGATTTCTTCGGCTTCAGGCACAAAAGAGGCACCGGGCCGTGTGGATTCACCGCCGATGTCCAGAATGCTTGCATCATGGTCAACCATAGCCCGCGCAGCCGCCTGTGCCGCATGGACCGAGTTGTGAAGCCCACCGTCCGAAAAACTGTCGGGCGTGGCGTTCAAGATACCCATGATCTGAGGGCGGTCCATCGCCAGACCAGCAACCGGCTGGCGTGGTCTCGTCAAGCGATCCAAGTCCTGATCCGGTACTTCGCCTACCGGAAGAACCACAGGGGCATCCACGCGGCTAAGCCGCTCTACGTGAGAAAACCAAAGCTGCTGCCCAGCCAAGGCTACTGCCCCATCGGGACGAGCCGGGCCATGCTGAACCAAAGGGCGGTAGTATTCTGTCACAGTCGCGCCTGATCCACGGGTACTGCATGCAACGGGGTTTTCGGCGCTTCGGGCAAGCCCCCACCGATCACCATCATCTCGCTGGCCTCAAAAGTCGCGGCGAACCATGCGGCCAATGCAACTGCATCAGAAGGAGCGGCAGACGGTCCATCCACCGCGTCTAGAACAATCTTGGACGGTGCCCATACGCAAATCTGGCCGTTCTTCATCGCCCAATCCAGTTCCGTTCGGGTCGACACAACGACGCAGCGATGATCCCGCGCGGCCAGCACCCAAGCATTTTGTTCGATGGCCAGCAGGTCAATCCGACGCTGTGTCATCGCGTGCCCTGTTTGCGGAACCGCCATATCTGCGGCCCCGACACAAAGGATCAGCGGGCGTTTACGGTTCTCCAACTGATCAATCCAACCGGTCAGATTGTCGGACGCAATGGCCTCGTTCGACAAGAATACCAGTCGCGGGTGCGGGCGCTCTTCCTCGACCAGATCATGATGGGCCATATCCCGGCCACGCACGATCTCAACGCCCAAGGCACCTGGGCCGCGATCCAATTTTTCTATTCTTACAAAAGCCCTTACAGCCTGAGGCTCAAGCAAAATCCGTTCCGCAATCCGGTCGGCCAGTGTTTCCAGCAGGTTTAGACGCTCGGCGGCCAGTTCATATGCGATTGCTTCTGTCACCCGGTCATAGGACAAAATCCGGTCAACATCATCGTCGATAGGATCGGTCAGCGGGCGCACTTCAACAACTATGTTAAAGCAGATGCGCTGCGTCGTACCGCGCTCCGCCTGAAATGCGCCGATCTCAACTTCGACAATATGGTCGCGCAGAGAAATGCGATCCAACGGCCCCAGAGTGGCAGTTGCCTCGGAGCGCTCAGAGGGGTGCGCAAAGGCAAGACGGATTTCGGAACTCATGCAGCGAACCTTTTCGGGCTTTTGGGACGGGCTTACCCAAATTAAACGATGCGGGCGCGTGTAACACCGCAACAAACGCCTTTCTAGTCGTCGAATGCGGCGTCAGGTGACGCGGAACCAGCTCATCATACCCGAAGCAGCATGTCCCAGCATATGACAATGCAACAGCCAGTCGCCCGGATTATCCGCCACAAGTGCGATTTGACGGGTTTGCCCACGCTCAACCAAAACAGTATCACGCCACGGGCCCAAGGTCCCGTCCTGAAGGATCAGGCGAAAATGGTGACCGTGTAAGTGCATCGCGTGTGGAAACGCAGTCTCGTTGACGAACTCGATCCTATGGGTCGTCCCCTTTTGGACATCCAAAAACGGCTCTGCCGGTCGCTCGGCATTGCCGTTCAATGCCCAAAACCGCCCGAGCTGAGCCAGTTCCTGCCCCGAAAGCTCTGTCTCTCCGATCCTTGCCGTGTCCAGCCAACGCATCGCGCCTCCCTGCATCTCCATTCGATGCAAAGGAGTATCCTCAACCAAGACCTCAGGCATTTGGTTCGGGACCAATGGCGTAATTCCGGCTCGAGCAGGTTTCGACGGGCCGGAAACGCCGAACCGAACCAGCCCATAGCTACCGTCCCTTTCAAAACTCACGAGGTTCGCAGTACCAAAAGGTTCTGCCCGGACATCCACGATCAGGTCTACCCTTTGCGCCGGTGCCAGGGAAAATCTGTCGCTGACCTCTAGCGGACCCTCTAAGGGCATACCGTCAAGTGCAACGATCCAACCGGTCAGGCCATCCAGCCCAAGATCAAATATCCTGGCATTGGACGCGTTAATCAGTCGTAAACGCAACCTCTCGCCGCCGCCCACCGAATAGGCAGGATCAAACCGCCCATTGACGGAAACAAGGTTTCCCAGCCGTCCCGCATGGCTCAGGTCATGACCATTCCCAAAATCGTCCATGATTTGCGCGGTTTCAGGGTCCAGTCGCCAATCATCCAACATCAATGTCAGATCGCGATCGACATCCGGCGCGACCGCCTCTTCAACGATCAGCGGCCCGTAAAGCCCCCGCGCAACCTGCTCCATCGAGCGATTATGCGCGTGATACCAATATGTTCCGGCATCTGGGACCTTGAAATCATAGTCAAAGGAAGATCCCGGTTGAACGACATCCTGAGTCAGCCCCGGTACACCGTCCATTGCGTTGTCGATGCGAATCCCGTGCCAATGCACGGTTGTCGGCTGCGGCAGAGTGTTCGACAATCTTCGTTGGACGCGCGCACCCTGAGATACCCGGATTTCCGAACCGGGCACCCGACCGCCATAGGTCCAGACGCGCGTCTTAGAAAACCCTTCCGGGGCAATCTGTTGCACAGCTTCCTGAGCCACAAGCGCAGGGTATGAAGCCCACCCAAAGCTGGGCAAAACGACCGCCGCAGCAGTCGTTTGCATGAATTGTCTGCGGTTCAATGTCATTACGGGCCTCCCGGCCCGCAACATAAGTCAAAAAACATCCCGCGCCAGCAAGCTTCCAGCGCGGGTGCGTCAGTTAGTTGCTCGCCGTCCGATAGTTGTGACGGTAGAAAATGTGCACGCCAATGCGCGCCGTTTCCTTGTACACACGCGACCAGGACGGGCGAACCGCAGTGGTGTGGTAATGCGTGGCACCTTCGGTCATTTCACCGACTACACCATCAATGGCCGCCCGCGCGACTTTCGACACACGCTCGTAGGCCTTCTTCTCGTGGATCACTTCCTTGCGTCCATCACAGGTATAAGTGAACTGGCATTGGTACTTTTTGCCTGTCCCCTGCTTGATCACACCGCACAGCGAATCTGGAAACCGGCTGCTTTTGACACGGTTCAGAATAACTTCGGCCACGGCAAACTGGCCGCGAACGCTTTCGCCACGGGCCTCAAAGTACAGCGCCTCGGCCAAACACTTGAAGTGTTCATCCCCCGCAGCCGCAGGCTGTTCGTCCAGCCATGACTTCGAGTAAGACATTTTTTGTGGTTCAACCGTTTTTCGCGGTTTGAACAAACTCAGATATTCACGGAAATTCTGACCGGGCAATTCGCTCCGCGTCACAAGTTCACGCTTGGCAGTATCCGTGGTTTCCCTCTCAGCGACGGAAACACTCGGCAGCACGGTTGCTGCCAATGTGGCAACAGCCAGTATGTATCGTAGCATCAGATAACCTCGCACAGGCACATTCCGCGCCAAACCCTCCCCCGGCGGGCGCGACGAGGCTCATACCGAATTGAAACGGAAACGTCCAGTTTTCGTGGAAAAGCAAGTGGAAAATCGCCGTAACGTCAAAAATGATCGACGACGGCGTGTTTTGTTTCCTACTAATCCTAGCGGAAAGGGTAAGTGTCAACCCCCAAGTCTGGACGAAATCGCTAATTGCGCGGCAGCCAGCCGAGCGACCGGCACACGGAACGGTGAACAGGACACATAATCGAATCCGAGCTCTCGGCAGATGGCAATTGATTCGGGATTGCCCCCGTGCTCGCCGCAGACGGACAAAGTCACGTCCGGCTGGGCCTGTCTGCCGCGCTCGGCCCCCAATCTTAGCAACTCGCCCACACCGTCCGGATCAAGCACGTGGAACGGGTCTTCGGCGAAAACACCCTGCCGAACGTAAGCCGACATAAAGCGCCCCGCGTCATCTCGGGAAAGCCCATAGGTCATCTGGGTCAGGTCGTTCGTCCCAAAGCTGAGAAACGAAGTCTGTGGCGCGATCTCATCCGCTCGCAGACATGCACGCGGTGTTTCGACCATGACCCCTAGACGGTACTCGAACTCCTGCCCCTGTTCGGATGCAACCGAGGCTGCGACGGAATCGATACGGGATTTCACAAGCTCGACCTCACGCTTGGCCGAAACCAGCGGGATCATCACCTCGGGCACAACGGGTGCACCGTTCTTGCTGGCCTCAAGCGTTGCCTCGAAAATCGCTCGCGCCTGCATGTCATAGATTTCGGGAACAGTGACACCCAGCCGAACCCCGCGCAGCCCCAGCATCGGGTTATACTCGGTCATGGCGGCGACGCGGCGCTCGACATCCGACACCGGAAGGTCCAGCGCCTCGGCCAGCTCGCGTTGACCGCTGCGCGTGGTGGGCAGAAACTCGTGCAGAGGCGGATCGAACAGTCGGATACAAACGGGCTGACCTTCCATGATCCGGAAAAGCTGCACGAAATCGTCGCGCTGCATCGGCAATAGCCGTTCCAGCACCGCCTCTCGTCCCGACGAGGTTTGCGCAAAGATCATCTCGCGCATCACGATCAGGCGGCCGGGATCAAAGAACATATGCTCGGTCCGGCACAGGCCGATCCCCTGCGCCAGAAAGTTTCGCGCAGTTTGCGCGTCGGCGGGTGTATCGGCGTTGGCACGGATGGCGATGTCGCGTTCGGCATCGGCCCAGCCCATTAGCGTTTGGAAACAGTCATCCAGCGCGGCTTCCAGCATCGCGGGCTGCCCGGCAAGAACCTGACCGGAGGTCCCATCAATGGTCAGCGTATCGCCAGTCTGGAACACACGCCCGTCAGATGCCGTCAGCAGTTTCTTTTTCGTCTGAAACCGCATCTCGGAAGCGCCGACGATACAGGGCAGGCCCAGACCGCGCCCGATAACGGCTGCGTGGCTGGTCATCCCGCCCTTCTCGGTCAAGACCGCGACGGCCGCATGCATCCCGCGTACGTCTTCAGGCGCGGTTTCGCGGCGGACCAGAATACACGGCTCGCCCCGGGCTGCGCTGGCCTGCGCTTCGGCGGCGGTGAATACTATTTTTCCTGTGGCTGCGCCGGGGCTGGCTGCGATGCCAGTGGCCAGCACATCCCGGCGCGCTTCGGGATGAACCTGACGGTGCAACAGTTCGTTCAAAGAATGCGGATCAACCCGCATGACAGCCTCTTGCGGTGGGATGATACCATCCTCGGCCAGCCGCACGGCAATCCGCATAGAAGCCCTTGCGCTGCGCTGAACGCGAACGCCATCCAGAATATGGACGTGGCCGTTTTCAATGACAAACTCGACCTGCATCTCTTCGCGCAATTTAATGCGCATCAGGGCAGCGTGCGCCTTAAGTTCGGCAAAAGCCTCGGGCGCGACGTCTTCCAAAGACGTCCCGCGCGGGTCCTTTTCCAAATACAGTGCGGAAACGCCTTCGCCCAATGCATCGCGGCCCTGGCTCTGACTAAGGTAACGGCCAGTCAATTGCGGCATTCCGGTCGTGGGATCAACCAGTTGCAGCACACCCGACCCACACTCGCCTTGCCCGACACCGGGGATCATTTCCTGAATGACCAGACCCAGCCCGGCATCCGCAGGGGCTCCCTTGGCCTGCCGCAACAGGCGCGCGGACGTCCCGTCCCAAGCCCGCGCCATCGAGCGGAGAACGGCAACCAGTTGCTCTCCTCTATCCTGGGGAAAGGCTTCGTCCGTTTCATCTTCGTAGGCGCGAAGCGATAGCTTCAGACCTTCGCGGCCGTCAGAGTCGATATCGTCAAATACGTCGGCATCCAAACGTGCGACATGGACGGCAAAGCTTTGGACAAAACGCAGGTAAAGCGCCGCCGCAGCTTCGACACCCATTGAATCGGACAGGTCCACATAGCGCGCGTCATTCATCCCGATATTCAGGATAGCGCCAGGCCCGCCCCAGTCAGGATCCTCAGAGCTTGGGCGGACACATAGCAACGCAGCCTGATCAAACTGTTCAAGAATTGCGTCAATGTCAGGAACCTGACCACTTGCGATCTTTTGCACGGCATCAAAGGACAAAGCCACCGTGCGTGGCACAGGCAAGTCCAAACGAACAAGGCGTTGCAGACATTTCGCCCGGCCACCATGAGATGTGGTCGCAACGGGCGCTGTCGGAGTAATAAGCGTGGTATGCGGGTTATTCTGCACTGCGGCACCTTTTGGTTTCACCGCAGCATAAGCCCCTGCACCAGTGGCGCAAGGGCGATCTGGCTTAACCTTCGATCTTGCTGAGGTCAGCCACGCGCGCACAAACCTGCCGGATCTGGCTGAGCAGGTTCAGGCGGTTGCGGCGCAGGATATCGTTGTCGGTGTTAACCTGAACATCCTCGAAAAACGCATCCACCGGACCACGCAGGGCGGCCATAGCGGTCATGGCGGTGGGGAAATCCTCGGCCTTTTGCGCCGCCTCGATCTGCCCCTGTGCGTGATCCAGTGCCGCAAACAGCGCCTTTTCGCTGTCGGTTTCCGCGAATTTCACGTCCGCACCGTACGAGTATTCGACACCGTCCTTTTCCTCGGCCTGCGTCAGGATGTTGTTGGCGCGTTTGAACCCCTGCACAAGGTTCTCACCATCCTCGGTCGCGATCACCGCATTCAGCGCGCGGGCGCGTTTGACCAACAGGTTGAGGTCATCATTGCCGTCCATCGCGATACAGGCGTCGATGATGTCGTGTCGGATGCCCTCATCGCGCAGGAACACTTTGAGGCGGTCGTGGAAGAAAGACAACAGGTCTGCCGGGGCATTGGTAACGATTGCGGTCGCTGCTTCGACCTGATGGGCCAGCCCGTGAACCTCTTGCGCGGCGGCCTCGGCATCCTCGGCCTTGGCTTGCTTCGCCTTGGCCTCAAGCAAGGCAGCCTGCCATTCGGGCAGCTTCAGCAATTTGCCAAGCGCCCCTGCAAAAGTATCATTCAACGACAGGCGCAGATCGTTGGTCAGGATCAACCGGATCACCCCAAGCGCTGCTCGGCGCAGAGCGAAGGGATCCTTCGACCCGGTGGGCTTTTCGTCAATCGCCCAGAACCCCGTCAGCGTGTCCAACTTGTCAGCCAGCGCAACCGCCACCGAAACCGGTTCGGTTGGCACATCATCCGACGGACCAAGGGGTGAATAATGCTCCTCGCTCGCCTGCCCCACCTCGATCGGCAGATCAGCGGCGTCAGCATAATAGCGGCCCATCAGGCCCTGTAGCTCAGGAAATTCGAACACCATCTCGGATGACAGGTCGGCTTTGCACGCCTGTGCAGCCATCATCGCCGGCGCGGGCGTCGCGCCCGTAGCCCCGGCCAACTCATGCGCCAGCGCAGCAATACGCTGAACCCGTTCGCCCTGCGAGCCCAACTGTGCATGGAAGGTAACGGCATTCAGCTTTTCGACCCACGGTTCAAATCCGTCGGATTTGACGATGCGCAGGTCATTCTCCCAGAAGAATTTCGCGTCAGCCAAACGAGCCGACAGCACCTTTTGGTTCCCCGCCAGAATGGTCACGCCATTGTCGGCAGTTTCGCGGTTGGCTACGGTGATGAACTGTTCGATCCGGCCAGTCTTGGGGTTCTTCACGGAAAAGAATTTCTGATGCTCTTTCATCGAGGTCTGCAATACCTCGGGCGGCAGGTCGAGGAATTCGTCGTCGATCTTGCCCATCAGCACCACGGGCCATTCGACCAGCCCCGAGACCTCGGCCAGCAGGCCCTTATCCTCGACCACTTCCAAACCAGCAGCAAACGCCATGTTTTGCGCGTCGTTCCAGATATGCTCGGCCCGGTCCGCAGGGTTCAGGACGACGAACGCGCGTTTCAGCTTGGCGGCATAATCGTCAAACGACGAAACCGCGAAACGATCCGGCGCCATGAAACGATGACCGGCCGTTGTGTCACCGGATTTAATCCCCTCGACCTCTAACGGGACAACTGTTGTGCCCGCTTCATCGCTGAGAATGCAAAGGATCGAGTGCAGCGGGCGCACCCAGCGTAATGGTCCACTGCCCCAGCGCATCGACTTGGGCCACGGGAAATTGCGAATGGTGGTTTCAAGCACTTCGGCCACGATCTCGGCAGCCGGACGTCCAGTTTTTTCGATGGTGGCGAAATAGACTGCGCCTTTGGGGGTTTCGCGCTCTTCCAACTGATCGCGGGTCAAACCTGCACCACGCAAAAAGCCCTCAATCGCCTTGTCCGGGGCGCCCACTTTAGGCCCCTTGCGTTCTTCATGAATGGTGGGGCATTCCGCTAGCAAGCCCTCGATTGCCAGCGTCAAACGGCGCGGCGTGGTCAGGGCGGCGGCCCCGGCATAGGTCAGACCGGCCTCGACAAGACCGTCGGTGATCCGCTTTTTCAGGTCCTCACCGGCGCGGGTCTGCATACGCGCGGGGATCTCTTCAGAGAACAGTTCGATCAGCAGGTCGGGCATTGTCAGTCCTTAGAAATTAACGATCGTCTGGATGACGATTGCATTGGCGATATCCACAAAGAAGGCGGATACAAGGGGCAGCACGATAAAGGCAATAGGCGATGGACCATATCTCTTGGTCACTGCGGTCATATTGGCAATAGCGGTAGGTGTCGCACCCAAGGCGAACCCTCCGAACCCGGCGGCCAGAACTGCGGCGCGGTAGTTGCTGCCCATCACCGGGAACAGCACCCAGATTACGAACATCACCGCAAACAACGTCTGCGCGGCCATGATCACGACAATGGCCATTCCAAGTTCAGCGATAGTCCACAGTTGCAAGCTCATCAACGACATGGCCAAAAACGCGCCCAGCGAGAATTCCGAGATCAAAGCCAGTGACGGTGTCCGCGACACGGGAGGCGCGTTGGGGGCCAGGGCCGTGCGGATATTTGCGATGACGATCCCCATGATCAGGCAGGGCACGAACAGAGGCAGCCTCAGCCCCGCCGCCTCAATGACCCCATTCAGCATATATCCAAAGATGATCGCCAAATTCAAATACAGCAGAACGCGCATGATGGTCAGGTGGTCGATCTTAGCCTCGGCCTCGGTGGCGTCCTCAGGCAGGCCGACCGTATGCTCTTCGTTTGGGCGGTCAGGCGTCAGGTTCTTGCCTTCAACCAAAAAGCGGGCAATCGGCCCGCCAACTACCGCCGCCAGTACAAGACCCAGAGTCGCCACGGCGACCCCCAATTCGGTGGCGCCGCTTAGACCGGTGACCGCGCCGACCTCAGGCGCCCAGGCGATCGCAGTTCCATGACCGCCGATCAGGGCAGCCGAGCCGAACAGAACCCCTGCCTGTGCCGGATAGCCGAACGCCACCGCGCCTGCCGCTCCAACCACATTCTGAGCGACAATCGTAACTAACGTCAAAATAAGAAGCAGAAACAGAGGTTTGCCGCCAGAAATCAAATCGGACAGCCGAGCGTTCAGCCCGATCCCTGCGAAGAACACGATCAACAGGAAATCGCGGGCAGACAGATCGAAACTCAGCTCAAGGCCGGTGATGAGATACAAAAACAGCAAAGTGAACGAGGCAAGCAAACCGCCCGTGACCGGCTCGGGTATGTTGAACTGACGCAGCAACGCGAAGCGCGCGTTGATCTCGGCCCCGATCAGGTAAACCGCGATGCCAAGCGTCGCGGTAAGAAAATTAGGAACGTGCAGCGCGGCGTCGTTCATGGGGCCCTCAACTCTCCGGTCGGGGTGGGCATTCCTCACCCACTACCGTTCCGTCATAGGCTTTCTCACCGCAATTATTTAGCGCGTGCCAGACAAAACCTTTGCCATCTTCTGTAATGGCGACAATGCGATCAACGCCGTAGTGGATGTTTTTGACCCCTACAAATGCGCGGGCCTGCCCCGATTTCAAAGCATCTGCGATGGCTACCGCATCATAGCATTCGAACCAGCTTGGGGCCGTCAACGGCTCGGGGCTTTCGGCGGGCAAGAAGGCAGACAAAGTCGAAGCGTTTTCTTCTGTCTCAAAACAGGCCCGATACCGGATCGGCGAGCTGTCGGCGTCAATCGCTTGAAAAGCGGTGTGTTCAAGGGGAATGGACGTTTCACCATCCGCGGACAAAAGAACGACATCCTGATCCGAACCGGGTTCGACCGAATAATAGAACCCATAGACCTGTAAGTAGTACATGGCCGCACCAGCGATGCCAGCCGACACAAGCAACAAAATAGCAAGCAGTTTTCCGGTCATAGTTTCCACATCCCGATCACGCGGCCTCTTTCAAACTTGCGAAAAATGCGACAGGTTTCAATCCAGTACAGGTTGAGTTGAGGCACACGGAATGGACCCCACCCTTGCCGCCGGTTTTTTCGGCGCGTTGTTCGCAATCATGAACCCCATCACCAACCTGCCCGTCTTCCTGAGCGTGACAGATGGCCTGTCGCCCACTGATCAGAGAAAGGTCGCGACCAAGACCGCACTTTATTGCCTGATGCTGGGTGGAGCGTTTGCCGCTGTTGGCAACAAAACCCTTGGTCTTTTCGGCATCAGCGTGGACGACCTGCGTGTCGCGGGCGGGTTGGTTGTTCTCATGATTGGACTGAACATGCTGAACGGGAACGAAAGCACCTCTCATCACGGGACGGAAGGAGAAAAACAATCCTACCCCAAGCCCGAAACCGTAGCTTTCTATCCGTTGGCCTTCCCCATTCTTGTTGGGCCCGGCACGATCACGACGCTGATCCTGTATGCGCACCACGTTTCCAAACCAGTTGACGCCATGATCTACTCGGGCGTTTTTCTGGCGGTGCTGTTCTTGCTGTTCATCACCTTCTGGAACGCATCGGCATTGGCCAAGCGGCTGTCTGCAAACGCCCGCGTCATCATGAGCCGTTTCATGGGCATGATCCTGTCGGCCATCGCAATCGGGATGATTGCAGACGGCCTGAAGGTTCTGTTGCCCGGTTTGGCGTGATCGAGGCATCAGGCCTCGAACCCGGCGGCCTCAGTCATCACAAAGGCGTCGGCGCATTGCTTGGCCAACGCCCGAACACGACCGATATAAGCCTGCCGCTCAGTGACCGAGATCACCCCCCGCGCGTCCAGCAGATTGAAAATGTGGCTGGCCTTGATGCATTGATCATAAGCCGGATGCGCCATCACGATCCGCTTGCCGGTTTTCGGGTCGTCATGTTCCTGCGCCAAAATAGTGGCGCACTCGGCCTCGGCCTCTTCGAAATGCCGCAGCAGAACCTCAGTATTGGCCACGTCAAAATTCCAGCGGGCGTATTCCTCTTCGGTCTGCTTGAAGATATCACCGTATTTCAATGGGCTGGGGGATTGGGGATCGTTGAACGGCATGTCCATAACATGATCGATGCCCAGCACATACATGGCCAGACGCTCAAGGCCATAGGTCAGCTCGCCTGAAACAGGCGCGCAGTCATGGCCGCCGACCTGCTGGAAATAGGTGAACTGGCTGACTTCCATACCGTCACACCAGACTTCCCAGCCCAGCCCCCACGCGCCAAGGGTGGGGCTTTCCCAGTCATCCTCGACAAAACGGATGTCATGCAGATCCATGTCGATCCCGATCGCCGCAAGCGACCCCAGATACAGCTCTTGCAGGTCCGGCGGGCTGGGTTTGATCAACACCTGATACTGATAATAGTGCTGCAGCCGGTTCGGGTTTTCACCGTATCGCCCGTCTGTGGGGCGACGCGAGGGCTGCACATAGGCGGCTGCCCAAGCCTTTGACCCCAATGCGCGCAACGTGGTCGCCGGGTGGAACGTACCTGCGCCAACTTCCATGTCGTAGGGCTGTAGAATGGCACACCCTTTCGAGGCCCAATAGGTTTGTAGCCGCAGGATTATCTCCTGAAAAGAACGAGGTGCGCTGGACTGTTCGGTCATGACTTTCCCTTTGGGCGGATTTGCGCCCGGTTCCGATGGGTTTTGCCCTTCCTATGCAAGGGGCCAATGGGCGTCAACGTCCCAGTGCACCTTGGCTGTTACTGGACCGCCACACTGGAAATTCCCCGTAATCGGGGCATAGCGTTCAATGGTGCAAATCGCTTAGTCTGACCCAAAGATAAAACACTGCGGACACGGGCAGACAATGACACGCATATTCACTGCAATTCTGTTTCTATTCTTCTTTGGCGTGCGCGCCGTATTTGCGCAGCAAGACGCTGGCGTCTGGGTTCAGGTCGAGGCACAGCCCTCACTTCGTGAGGCGCAGGAACGGGCGCAGGCTTACGCCAACGTATTGCCAGACGTCAACGGATTTCGCCTCAACTCTGGCTGGTATGCCATTGTAATCGGACCATATATGCAAAACGACGCCGAGCAGGTCCTGAGGGTTTACCGCGCTGAGGGCCAAATCCCCGCTGACAGCTACATCGCGTTCTCAAACTCATTGGAGCAGCAGTTCTGGCCCGTCGGAGTCAACATTCTGGACCGAGGGGTCGTAACGCCACCTGTCGAGCCTGCGGCCGAGCAGCCCGTGACAGGACTTACGCCCCAAGTTTCAGATGAAAGCCGCGCGCAAGCCCTTCAGAGCGAGCGTCTTTTGACCGCACAGGAACGTAAAGACCTGCAGACGGCGCTTCAGGCCGCCGGGTTCTATAGCTCGACAATCGACGGCGCGTTTGGTCCGGGCACACGCCGGTCGATGGGCGATTGGCAACGATTCAATGGATTTGAGGCTACAGGCGTTCTGACCACCGCCCAAAGGCAGGCACTGATGGATGCCTACAATGCGCCGCTGATCAGTGTAGGCATGGCACGCCATACCGACCCGCAGGCCGGGATAAATATGGACATGCCACTGAGCGTGGTTGAATTCGAGCGGTACGAGGCACCGTTCGCTCATTTCAACGGCACCTCAAGTCTGGACGCCAAAGCCCTGCTGATCAGTCAGGACGGCGGCAAGGACACGCTGCGCGCGCTCTACGAAGTTATGCAATCGCTTGAGATCATCCCCTTGGAGGGCCCAAGACAGTTGCGCGCAGACAGCTTTATGATCGAAGGGCGCGGAAACGACATCGTGTCCTATACACAAGCACAATTGAAAGACGGCGCAATCAAAGGCTTTACCCTTGTCTGGCCCGACGGGGACGAGGCGCGCCGCGCGCGCGTTCTGGCCGCGATGAAAGCCAGCTTCACGACAACTGACGCTGTTCTGGACGCGGGTGCAGGGGCGAACGCAGATCAGCGCGTCGACCTTGTATCTGGTTTGCAGGTGCGCAAACCGCGTCTTTCACGCTCGGGGTTCTTCGCGGATTCCAGCGGTACGGTTCTTACCGTTTCCGAGGCAGCCGACACTTGCGCACGCGTGACACTGGACGATGAGCAAGAGTTGCAGGTTGCCTGGACCGACGCGGATTTAGGTGTCTCTGTCCTGCGGCCCAAAAACAATCTTGCGCCGATCAGCATTGCGGAACTCAACTCTGACACACCCAGAATTCAATCCGAAGTGGCGGTTTCGGGGTTCTCTTACGAGGGGGCATTGGGTGCTCCGACACTGACATACGGCCAAGTGGCAGACATTCGCGGCCTGAACGGTGAAGAAGGTGTGAAACGCCTGGCATTGGCCGCCCTACCCGGCGACGCGGGCGGCCCGGTTTTTGACGATAGTGGCCAAGTGGTTGGCATGTTGCTGCCAACACCGTCAGACGGGCGCACCCTGCCCGCCTCGGTCAGTTTGGCAGCTTCAGCGGCACGTCTGAACGAGATTTTGGATAAGGCTGGCGTATCGGGGCAGTCCGGGCAGGCCACGGCACAGGTTACCCCGAATGAACTGAATCGCCGGGCCACGGGAATGACGGTATTGGTTCACTGTTGGGACTAACCAAGAGCCCAGTAAACCAAAGCGCCGCTCATTCGAGCGGCGTTTTTTTCAGACAATATCCGGAGTGACCCGGATCAGCGTCGGGACCGGAGCGTCGAGCGCTGCCCGCACAGTCTTTTGCATTTCATCCAAACTGGATGGTTCTGCCGACAACGCACCAAATGCCTCGGCCAGTCTGCAAAAGTCGGGATTGTGCGCGACGACAGCATTGGGTGCAATCTGGCCACGGACCATGCTGTCCTCAATCTCTTTTAGCTTACCGTTATCCCACAGGATTATGGGCAATGAGAGCCCCAATTCAACCGCAACGCCCAGCTCCATCATCGTGTAGTGAAAACCATAGTCGCCCGCGATGACGGCTGTCGGCTTTCCGCGGCGGGCCACGGCTCCACCGATTCCCGCAGGCAGCGCATACCCAAGGGTGCCGAACCCCGTGGGGTGATGCCAGAGATAGGGATAGGCCATATCCCAAACCTCTTTCGCGACATAGGCGAACTGGGTCATGTCTGAATAAATCATCGTATCAGCCGGCAACGCGTCGCGCAGTGCGTCGATCACGGGCACAACACCCGGACGCACGGCGTCGACTTCGGCCTTCCAACGGGCCCGGGCCTCGGCCACCTCTTCCTTCGCCCAACCGGTCGCGGGTTTCACATGGTCAATGGAGGCCCACAAAGCATGGGCGAAACTCTCACCATCCATTTGAAGTTTGACCGCAGCGCGATGGTGATCCGACAGCACTTTGGGATCCAAATCCACGCGGACAAGGCTTGCCGTGTTGCCCAATTCGTTACGCCACAGGTCAACTTCGCCCAGTTCTGCGCCCACCGCGACGACCAGATCGGCCGACGCGATCACCTCGGCACTGCCCGGCCGCGACAAGTGGGCCCCAAAATCCAACGAATAATTCAGACCGGCCATGCCCCGACCTGCAAAAGTCGTAAAACAAGCGGCCCCCAATTGCGTCAGTATCTGACGCCAAAGGTTCGACCGCGTGCCTCCACCCAAAATGAACAATGGCCGCCGCGCGATGTTGAGCATTGACAGAACCGGGGCAACATCCGGCGGCTTGACGCTGGTCCTGAGCCCGAATTGGTTTGGAAATGGCGCGGCATCAGCCTCAGCCTCAAGCTGGGCAATCGGCACCTGAATATGTTTGGGACGCGGACGGGCCAGTGCAAACTCTTCAAACGCGCGCTCCACCAAACCATAAGCGGCCTGCGCGGTGTTGGCCTGACACGACCAGTCAGCCACGGCCTCAGCTGCGGCGCGCTGATCCTTCATCTGGTGCAACTGACCGCTCGCAGCCTGCGTTTCATCCAGACAGGACGAGATGACCAGCATCGGGACTGAATCCGAATAGCCCTGCCCCATCGGAGTCATGATGTTGCACAGGCCCGGCCCGGTTATCACATAGGCCACGCCGGGTTTGCCTGTCGCGCGGGCGTAACCGTCCGCCATAAAGCCCGCACCCTGTTCGTGCCGCGCCAATACGTGCGTTATGCCCGCCTCTTCGATACCGCGATACATCTCTTGGTTATGGACGCCCGGAATACCAAAGATCACATCCACACCACGCTCTTTCAGCATATGCGATATCTGCGCACCAAGCGGTCTTTTCATCAGCTTCTCCAGAATTGAACGGTGAACAGGGCATACACGGCCAACAATTCAAGACGCCCCACCAGCATACCAATCGAAAGCAGCCACTTTGCCGTATCGCTTAGCCCTGCAAAGTTACCAGCCGGACCGATCTGCTCCCCCAGCCCCGGCCCCACATTGGCCAACGCAGTCGCCGCCCCGGACACCGCCGTGATAAAATCCAGCCCGGTCAAGGCCAGCGCCCAGGCCAGAATGCCCATCGAAAGGACGAAAAACATGAAAAAGCTCATGACAGAAGTCAGCACGTCCGTTCCGATGGGGCGCCCATCGTAAAGCGGCATGAAAACCCCATGCGGCGATCGAATGCGCCTGATCTGGGTTTTGATCGAGGCGAACAACAATTGATAGCGGAAAACCTTGATGGAGCATGCGGTTGATCCCGCGCACCCGCCGATCAAGCCAATCAGGAAGAAGACCATCACTGGGAAGCTTCCCCAGGTCATGTAGTTCACACTGGCGTACCCGGTGCCCGAGATGATCGAGGTGATATTAAACAGGGATTGCCGAAACGCCTGCTCCCAGTGATGCGGAAAGACCCACAGCAAAAACACCGTCATGACCAGCACCAGCACAATGATGGTGATCAGGAACGTCCGTATTTGGCTATCCTGCCAAAGGGACCGCGTATTGCCATTTGCAAGCTGCACGTACCGCACAAAAGGAAGCGCGGCGAGGATCATGAAAATTGCCGCAGCGTACTCGGTCGGCCCGGAAAACACTGCGAACGAGTCGTCATAGTTCGAGAACCCGCCCGTCGCGATCGTCGTCATCGCATGCACCAAAGCGTCGAAAAAGCTCATGCCAAAGCCCGCGTAGACCAGAACGCAGACGAAGGTCAGAAACACGTAGATCAGAGAAATCTGCCCGGCAATCTCCTGCGCGCGCGGCAGGATTTTCCCCATGGTTTCAAACCCTTCAGAGCGGAAAATCTGCATCCCTCCGACACGGAGTTCGGGTAGGAACACCATCGCCACAACGATGATCCCGATACCCCCAAGCCACTGTAGCACACCACGCCACAGCAGCAACCCCTGAGGAAGGTCATCCAACCCCGAAATAACGGTAGAACCGGTCGTTGTCAGGCCCGACATCGCCTCGAAATAGGCGTCAACAAAGCGCAGCTCAGTCTCACCGAACAGAAACGGAATGGCACCAAAGAAGGGCAGAGCCACCCAAACTCCGGTGGTCAGCAAAAAGGTCTGTCGAATTGTCAGACCTTCCCCGACCCCGTTGGAACAGCTCATTGCCAGAACCACCCCGGTCAGGACAGTGATGACGCCGCTTTCAAGGAAAACGTGCCATTCGCCGCGCCCCTCGATCAGGTCCGCAATCAACGGCAAAATCATGGTCGCCCCAAGAATGGCGACCAAGAGGCCAATCACATATCCAACCGGGCGCATATCCGTCATGAGGCGCAGCGTTGGCGCGCCTGCACGACGGTGTCAAGCAATAGTCCGGTTTTACTTGGTCGTTTTGCCGGTCGGCACTGGCATTGCCGGAGGTTTGGACGGGGCACGCGTTCGCCGCACAGGGGCCGCGGGCTTTTCCGCTTCGGCCTTCTGCGCAACAGTTTTTACAACCACTTTGCTTGGCGCTGCCGGTTTTGCAGCCGCAGGTTTCGCGGCAGCCGGTTTTGCGGTGGCTGTTTTGGTAGCCGCAGGTTTGCTGGCCGCCGGTTTTGCCGCCACAGGCTTAACAGTCACAGGTTTTGCGGGTGCAGGTTTGCTGACCTTAGGTTTCGGGGCAACCGGTGCAGCCGCCACCTTAGGCGCGGGCTTTGCAACAGCGGGTATGGCCTGGGCAGTCTTAGCGACGGGTTTACGCGCTGCAGGCGCTTTCGGCGCAGCAGGCTTTGCGACTGTTGTCCGACCAGCGCGCGCCGCAGGTTTCGCATCAGGTTTGGCCGCAACACTTGCTGGTTTAGCTATAGCCGCCGCTTTGGGTTGAGATGATTCGGCCTTGGGTTTTGCAACTGTCTTCGCAGCCACAGCGGGCTTTTCTTTCACAGTCGGCGCGGCCTTGCGCGCCGTTTTCCGTACGGTTGGCTTTGCCTTTGGCTTGGCTTTTGGCTTGGGTGTAACCGGCTCAGGTGCAGACGAAGACGTGTGCAACGCATGCACCGAGACAAACGGCAACTCCAATGCCGATTGCGTCAAAATATGCATTATTTTCATTTGGTTGCTAACCGCATAGCCCGCCATCTTGATGGCGGCAGCCTGAAATTCCAATGGCTGGATAATCGGGTTCATACGTAGTCTCTCCTCTGAAAACAACGCAGCCAGCCGAAGAGTAATAAGCCCTGCCCGCCGCGAAGTTTCGGGCGGAAAGCGATGTCGCGCAGTTTCAGGCGTCGCACGTCTCAGCTTCCTTCAGGAGTGGCCCGTACCGCCAAGAAACGGCCCTGCCACGGCTGCATTCCACATGAGCCTACTTCAAAGATTATGCTGTTGCAGCATTTTTCGCTGCGATGCGGCAAAAACATGCCGTAAGGTCAATACTGAGACCTTAAAACCTCACCCAACGTGAAACAGAGTTGAAAACAGCTTTGGGTCCAGGCTGGCTGACACAAATGTCGGCCCTTCCGTCAGGACAGACACTGCGTCATGGCTGTGCAGGCTTTCTTGATGGCTGGCGATAACGCGGAAATCACCCACGTGATGGTCCGCCAGCAACTCGGCGCAGAATAGCCGCGCAGCATCTTCGACAAAAATCGGGTTGGCCGCATTAAGCTCGGCAAAGGCCTGTTCGTCCTCGCGCTTGACCATGACCTGCGTCTCCGTGGGCACCGCGCGGCGGCACAACGCAATCAGATCTTCGAACCACAGGCAATCGGCATCACAGTCCACCACAACGGAAATACGCGCAACCGAGCGCTGCGAATGTGGTGTTGCCAATTGGCCGCGCGTGGACCGCGCGTGTTCGCTTAGTTCCAGCGAACAAGGACAGGTCGAGGAATATACATAGTCCAGATGCATGATCTTCTGGCGCACGCCGTTCTGTTCGACCAGTTCCAGCGCGATATCGTAGTACTGATAGCCCTCAAGTCCCGAACGCAGGCTTTTCACCTTGTCGGGATAGGAAAACCGCATCTGTATCCGCGCGTCAAAGCTGTCCAGATCGGTCATGTAATCGCTCAACGCAGCCTCCATGACCTCAAAACTGAATGTCCGCTCGGCATGTCTGTAAAAGGACCGCATGATCCGGGACATGTTGATGCCCTTTTTCTCGGCATCCAGACTGACCGTGCCGGTGACCGAGGTCTCAAGCGTCAGATCATCGCCCTGTTTACGGTGGAACCGGATCGGCAGGCGGAAGTTCGAGATGCCAACGTGCTGAATCTGCTGCTTTG
Organism: Ruegeria sp. S263; assembly: GCF_056780525.1. Taxonomy (NCBI): domain Bacteria; kingdom Pseudomonadati; phylum Pseudomonadota; class Alphaproteobacteria; order Rhodobacterales; family Roseobacteraceae; genus Ruegeria; species Ruegeria sp. S263. The sequence continues at coordinate 2,435,167 of NZ_CM165558.1, forward strand.
CCCCACGGATCAGGCTGGACGGTCCGTTTTGAAGATCGGGCAGCGTGGAGCGATAGGCTGCGTCAACCTCGAACCCTTCGGGATACTCGCGCGACAGCGAGGGATAGTTAACCGGCACCAGCCCCGGAACAAGGCGCGCGATTGCGGGATCAAGCTGGCTGATCTCGGCCTCGGTCGCGGTCTGGGCCCATTTGCGCAGCGTCTTCAGCGCGGCTGCGGCTTCGTCATTGTTTGGGGCTTCGTCAATGTCACGGGGATGCACGTTCATCGATCGGGTTTCCTCGGGGTTGGTCGCCGGACTATATACAGCTTTGGCGTGTTTACCAATTATTCTCTATACGGTGGAAAACACAGTCCGGATCGAATTTCGGTGCGGGAAAAGCAATTTACCACCCCGCACACTAACCTTTGACAGGACCCTATCAGGTCTGGACGCTTCCTTATCGCTGAGAAGCGGCCAATGCCTGCCTGATATCGGCAAGCAGGTCGCCTGCGTCCTCAAGCCCAACCGAAAAACGGATCAGGCCCGGTGTGATCCCCAATTCATCCTTCTGCGTGTCACTCAGGCGCTGATGGGTCGTCGTAGCCGGATGGGTTGCAATCGACTTTGCATCCCCAAGATTGTTTGAGATCACCGGAATCGTCATCGCGTTGAGGAAGGCAAATGCAGCCTCTTTTCCACCCTTGATGTCCAATGACAGAACCGTGCCGCCCTTGCCGCCTAGTTGAGACTGAACCAAAGCGTTCTGCGCGTGTGTCTTCAGGCCGGGATACAATATGCGTTCCAGCGCGGCATCCCCCTCTAACGCCTCGGCAATGATCTGGGCAGACTCGGCCTGCGCGTTGACCCGCAAGGTCATCGTTTCCAGACCTTTCAACATCACCCACGCGTTGAACGGGCTAAGCGCCCCCCCGGTGTGTTTGAGATACGGCTCGATAGTTCCGCGAATGAAATCCTTGGTGCTTATGACGACGCCGCCAAGCGCCCGCCCCTGCCCGTCAATGTGCTTTGTTGCAGAATAAACCACCACATCCGCACCTTGCTGGATCGCACGCGAGAAGACCGGAGTCGAAAAAACGTTGTCGACAATCACGGTCGCGCCGACAGCATGGGCGAGTTTGGCAACAGCCGAAATGTCGATCACTTCGAGCGTCGGGTTCGACATGGACTCGAAAAACACGGCTTTAGTATCCGGGCGGATCGCCGCTTGCCACGCGTCCAGATCGGTGCCGTCTACAAACGTCACCTCGACCCCATAGCGGGTCAGGATGTTTTCAAGGATATACAGGCAAGAACCAAACAAAGCCTTGGCCGAAACTACATGGTCGCCCGCTTTCAGCATCGAGGTCAAAGCAGCATTCACCGCCGCCATACCAGACGCGGTGGCAAAGGCGTCCTCGCCCCCTTCCAACGCCGCGATGCGCTGTTCGAACATAGACACGGTCGGGTTTCCGTAGCGGGCATAAATGAACTCATCCGGGCCGGCTTCGATGAACCGTGCCTCGGCCTGTTCAGCGTTTTCGTAAACAAAGCCCTGCGTCAGAAAGATCGCCTCGGACACTTCGTTATATTGGCTGCGACGAATGCCGCCGTGGACGGCTTGGGTGCGTTTGTTCCAGCTCTCGCTCATCTCATTCCTCTCGGCCCTTGTCTGGCAAGGGCATCAAAAAAACCCCAGTCGCGGTCAAGCGAAAGGGGCCTTTCATCCTGACCTTTTAGCGGTGTTGTTTAGCGTGGCCCGCAATCCGGTAACAAATCGCCACGTATTACCTTGCGCTTACGCCTCAGTTGTCAGCGCGTCAACCCTGACCGGTGCAACGTCGCGGGTCCGCTTCGCCCCGCTCACCCAAGCGCCATAGCGCCCAGGCAAAACGGTGCCACAATATCTTGTGCTGGGCATACCGCCGCTGGTCACGGCTTTTTGCCTTATCTCAGTCACAACAGCTATTGCCCTTCGGTCAGAAAGCCCCATGATCCTCTCAACCTGAGGAGACATCATGATCGACTTGTATTTCTGGCCCACGCCAAATGGTTGGAAAGCCTCCATCGCGCTGGAAGAGATGGAGTTGCCCTATACAACTCATCTGATCAACATCGGTAAGGGCGACCAATTCGACCCCGAGTTTCTGAAAATCGCTCCGAACAATCGGATGCCTGCGATTGTCGACCCGGACGGACCGGACGGACAGCCGATCTCGGTTTTTGAAAGCGGCGCGATCCTGATGTATCTGGCCCGCAAGACCGGCCGGTTCTATGGCACGACGGAGAGAGATCGTGTGGCGGTTGAAGAATGGTTGATGTGGCAAATGGGCGGCGTCGGACCGATGGCGGGTCAGGCGCATCACTTCCTTAAATACGCCCCCAACCTCGAACCACCGCAGGATCTACCCTACGCCAAGGATCGCTACCGGACCGAGGTCGGGCGGTTGTATGGCGTTTTGGACCGTCGACTGGCCGAGAATGAGTACGTGGCAGGCGATTTCTATTCCATCGCAGATATGTCGATCTGGGGCTGGGCGAGCCTGTGGGAAGGTCAGCAACAGGTTTTAGATGACAAACCGCATTTCGCTCGCTGGCTTGAAACGGTCAGCGCTCGTCCGGGGGTTCTGGCAGGGCGGGCGTTACATGCCGAACTGCGCGGAGATCATAGGGACAGGCAGGCACAGGTGATTTTGTTCAAGCGATAATCCACCTCATACGAATGTCTTCTTTGAGCCCATTGGTGCCGTCTCGTGCAATGCAACCAATGTCGGCTATTCCAGAAATTTCCAGGGCTTCAGGGGCGAGTTATCTGAGAGTCTCTCGGCCACTGGTTGCAAAGCGTATGTTCCTCGGGCAACTTGCGGGAAAAGGTGCCCTGTTATGTTCCCGCTCAACGACCCTACAATTTTCTCCCTTGTCTTGGCGGGTGTTGCCCTACTTTCAGCAGTGGCGTTTCGTTTTGGATGGAAGGTCCGTGCTCCACTTCTTCTTATGGCATTGGCGCTCCCGGCTGTTTTTTATGGTCTATTTCGCCAACTGGTGATCACGCTGGGCTAGGGTATGTGCTCACAATTGTTCCATCTATTGCATTAATTTTAGTAGGCGCGGGATGGGGAAGTGTCATGAGATTGGCGCGGGTCTCATTGGCGATTTCAATATTGATTCCGGTCATTGTTACCAGTGCCTATGCGGGTCGCGCGCTTTGGAACCAATACGTCCCAAACGCTTGTCTTGGAAAGACTCTTCAAGTTCGCCTAGCCGGTGAAACCTTGAGTCTTCCACCAGAGCTGCGCCCTCGTCTTGAGAGGGGGCGGAATATTAGCTTCTTCGGTAGATTGGATAGAAAATCTGGCTATTCGCGCTTGTGTAGAATTAGTCGAAACGGCGCACAAGAAATCGATATGGACTTGGTTTGGATAACCCCGAGATCGAACCATCCACGTTTGACTTCTGTATGTGAAGCCGATGAGGCGCCTGACTGGTGCGGTATGTACTCACCTTATCCATACCGTCACATCGGGAAAGTTCTGATCGCTACAGATACCGAGCCAAGCTTTCCCATGCCCTACTGGAGAGAGGGAGGGTCGCTCAAGAAAGAGAAGCAAGGCGATCTGACCGAAGGTTCCATTTGTCTGTTGTCATAAGAAGGGAGTAAAACTCAGTGTTGGGTTTGGCAACCATTTGGCAATGGATCACGTCTAACCGTTAGCACCAGTAACTTGGACCCGACATTTGTTGATATGTCTGTCGAACAGGCCCGTGAAATGGCTCACCAAGCACTTGAGACAACGCTGTCCATAATCACGCCGTAAGAGAATGCGCCTCAGAAGTTTATTCGGATGTTGGGCTGTACGAACTGAACGGCAGCAAAGTCAGCTTACGTGACTACCCCTTCCCCCGCACCAGTACATCCAGCATCCCTGAGATATCCTCAATCTCTTCGGCGATCACATGGGTCACCGAATGCGCGCGCTGCATACGTCCCGTGACCCGTAACAACCGACCCGAGATCACGGCGCGGCGAAAGCGTTCATAGATCGCACGCCAGACCACCACGTTCACGATACCGGTCTCATCCTCAAGCGTCAGAAAGATCACCCCCTTGGCCGTCCCCGGCCTCTGCCGCAGGATCACCAACCCGGCAACGGCCACCCGCGCGCCTTCGGGTGGGTCGTCCAGCCGCTTGGCTGGCAGACAGGCAGGTGGGCGCGGCCAGTCTCGGTTTGAAACCGTAGGGCGAACAGGGGCAACAAGCATGAGAACAAAAATAGAACATGCAGCCAGAAAGTCCAGACATAGCGCGCCAAGTCGCAAATGAGGCTGGTCAGACCTAAATGCCTTCACTAAGGAAGAATTCGACAATCGAAAAAGGAAGACGCACGCAATGGCAAAGATCACCTATGTCGAGCATGGCGGTACCGAGCATACTGTCGAGGTCGCCAACGGACTGACCGTCATGGAAGGGGCCCGCGACAACAACATCCCCGGCATCGAGGCCGATTGCGGCGGCGCCTGCGCCTGCTCGACCTGCCACGTCTATGTCCATCCCGACTGGGTCGAGAAAGTTCCCGCCAAGGATGACATGGAAGAGGACATGCTGGACTTTGCCTTTGAACCCGACCCTGCCCGCTCGCGCCTGACCTGCCAGATCAAGGTCACGGATGAGCTGGACGGTCTGGTCGTTCAGATGCCGGAAAAACAGATCTAATGCAGTCCAAAGCGCCGCGCCTGCCCGCTCGCCTGTGGCAACGCGGGACCCGCGGCGCGCTGCTGGCGTTTGGGTTATGGTTTTCCGGAGTTGGCTTCGCCACCGCCGCCGACACTGTAACTGCCGCACGGTACACCGAACCCACCACACGCTATGCCCATGGCGTTTTGGGGGACGATATCGAATATGGTGCACTGGAAATCACCGTTGAAAGCACCGACTCCAAGGAACAGGCGAACGAACAGTCGGTACTAACGATCCGACTGCCGCAGGACCGGGTGTTCGAGGACCTCGCCCCCCGATTGTCAGACGTTGACCTTGATGGAACAAACGAGGTCATCGTCGTGGAATCGCAGGAAAACACCGGCGCACAACTCGCCATCTATAATGCACGCGGCGAAAAGATAGCTGCCACGCCTCATATTGGCACTCGCAACCGCTGGCTTGCCCCTGCAGGGATTTGGGATCTGGACAATGACGGCAAAATCGAAATCGCCTATGTAGATCGCCCGCACTTGGTCAAAACCCTGCGCATCTGGCGCTACTCGGACGGCAAACTTACTGAAATCGCTGCTCTTCCCGGCCTGACCAATCACCGTATCGGAGATGCATTTATCGCTGGCGGTCTAGTCTATTGCACGACAGGTCCCGAACTGATCTTGGCAAGCGCCGACTGGTCCCGCATCATCAGTGTCACCTTTAGAAACGGCTGGATAAAAAGCGATCTCGGTCCGCTCAAAGACCGCAAGACCCTTACCCAAACCCCGAACTGCTGATCCGCCCTTCATCTGGCTATAAATATCCCGGGGAGCCGCCATTGGCGCAAGCGCCAATGGCGGCGGGGCAGCGCCCCTCGCCCCAAGAATTCAAGACGGGCGCAGCCCGGCAATTGGATTACAACGCGCGCCAGCCGATATCGCGGCGGAAAAATCCGCCGGGCCAGTCTATCCCGTCCACCATCGCATAGGCCCGGTCACGCGCGTCCTGCAAAGTCTCCCCCCGTGCAGTCACGTTCAGCACACGACCGCCCGCCGCCAGAATTTGACCATCCTCAGCTTTGGTTCCCGCGTGGAAGACCATGTTCTTACTGTCTTCAGGAAGTGCGCCCAAACCGTTGATCACACTTCCCTTTTCATAAGCTCCCGGATACCCGTTCGCCGCCATCACAACGGTGATCGCATGGTCATCCGCCCAGTTCACGCGCGCCTCTGCCAAGCGTCCCTCGGCCGCGGCATGCATAAGGTCCATCACCTGCCCGCCCAGACGCATCATCAGCACCTGGCACTCCGGGTCGCCAAAGCGCACGTTGTATTCCACCAGCCTCGGCTGTCCGTCCTTGATCATGAGACCGGCATAAAGCACGCCCTGAAACGGCGCGCCACGACGCTTCATCTCATCCATGGTCGGGCGCACGATTTCATCCATTGCGCGTGCCTCAATCTCGGCGCTTAGAACCGGTGCCGGAGAATACGCCCCCATTCCGCCGGTATTCAGGCCGGTATCGCCTTCGCCGACGCGTTTGTGGTCCTGCGCTGTGCCGACTGACAGGATGTTTTCACCGTCACATAGCACAAACAAAGAGGCCTCCTCGCCCTCCATAAACTCCTCGATCACCACCTCGGCGCCGGCCCCGCCAAACGCGCCGCCGAACATATCGTCGATCGCCTCCAGCGCGGTTTCTTCGTCCATTGCAACGATCACCCCCTTACCGGCGGCCAAACCATCGGCCTTGACTACAATCGGCGCACCCTGTTCGCGAATATAGGCTTTGGCGGGGTCAGCTTCGGTAAACCGTGCATAAGCCGCAGTCGGAGCACCGGCGGCATCACAGATTTCCTTGGTAAAGCTCTTGGAGGCTTCCAACCGGGCTGCTTCTGCCGACGGACCAAAGACCAGAACGCCTGCCTCTCGCAACCGATCTGCAACCCCGGCTGCCAAAGGCGCCTCGGGGCCGACAATCACGAAATCAATCGCGTTTTCCTCGGCAAAGCTGACCACTGCGCCGCCATTCTCGATATCAAGCGCCGCGCACTCGGCGATCTGCGCGATTCCGGCATTTCCCGGCGCGACGATCAGCCGATCACATTTGGGGTTCTGCATCACTGCCCAGGTCAAGCTGTGCTCCCGCCCACCACTGCCGAGAATGAGGATATTCATGACTGCTCTCCGATCTGCTTGGCCTCGCCTTCCGCGCGTTCTAAGCTGGGCAGGCATTTGACACAAGGCGCTGAAATGTCCGACCTGCTTGACGACCCCATTCCCGGCCAAAACACCCCCGAATACAGCGTTTCGGACATTTCAGGAGAGGTTAAGCGCACGCTTGAAGGCGCGTTTGGCCGAATCCGTGTGCGCGGCGAGGTCGGACGCGTGTTCAAAGCGCGCTCGGGCCATCTGTATTACGACATCAAGGATGACCGAAACGTGCTGGCGTGCACCACGTGGAAGGGCCAAATCTCGGGCTTGTCCGTGGTGCCGGAAGAAGGGCTTGAGGTTGTTGTAACCGGTCGCCTCACAGCTTTCGGTGCACAATCCAAGTACAACCTGAATGTCGATGAGGTCGCGGTCGCCGGACAAGGTGCCCTGATGGCGCTGCTGGAAAAACGCAAGAAACAGCTTGAGGCCGAAGGGCTATTCGCGCCAGAGCGCAAGAAGGTTCTGCCCTACCTGCCGCAGATCATCGGCGTTGCGACATCCCCATCAGGCGCTGTGATCCGCGATATCCTACACCGTCTGCGCGACCGGTTTCCGCGCAAGGTGCTGATCTGGCCGGTGGCCGTACAGGGATCAAACTGCGCACCCGAAGTGGCGAACGCCATTCAGGGATTCAACCGAATGACCCCCGGAGGCGCCCTGCCGCGCCCCGATCTGATCATTGTCGCCCGTGGCGGTGGGTCGATCGAAGACCTGTGGGGCTTTAACGAAGAAATCGTCGCGCGCGCCGCCGCCGCCTCGGATATTCCACTGATTTCGGCCGTGGGGCACGAAACAGATACAACACTGATCGACTTCGTTTCTGACCGACGCGCACCCACGCCGACGGCCGCAGCGGAACTGGCGGTTCCCGTTCGTATGGAACTGTTGGCCTGGACCGGAGAACAAGGCGCGCGTCTTTCCCGTTCGGCCACAGACGCGGTTCAACGCCGCGCCCAGCGTTTGCGCGATCTGTCCCGGGCCTTGCCACGACCGGATACCTTGTTGAACATTCCACGCCAACGTCTTGATCTTGTTGCAGATAGGCTGGCACCCGCGCTTGACCGAAGTGTTCAGAACCGGCGTTTGCGTGTCGTTGAGATCTCTGCACATCTGCGTCCGGCCACGCTGCGCAATCTGGTGGCGGCGCGGCAAGAGGCCGTTCGCAACCTGTCTTCCCGGCTGTCCCTGCGGCCAATCCAGCGCGAGATCGAAGCGCAGCGAAATAACGTCACCCGACTGGCGGAACGCCTGAGCGGCGCGCAGACCGCACGTCTCGACCGGATGCGCCAGAATCTTGAGGCGACGGACCGTCTGCGCGAAACACTCAGCTACAAAGCGACGTTAGAAAGGGGCTACGCAGTGGTGCGCGCAGAAGGTCAGGTCCTGACGACCAAAGAACAGGCTGGAAAGCACGCTTCCTTCGAGATCGAGTTCGCGGACGGTGTGCTAAGTACAGGTCAGGCAAACCCGTCACGTCCATCGCAGAAGAAAACGCCATCAAAGGATACTCCGGACCAGGGATCGCTATTTTAAGGGGCGCGCTAAACGCCGACGTCGGGGCCGTGGCAGACCATTTCCTCGTCGATCTCATCGGCTTCATACAGCTCGGTTCTGTCCGGGTTCCCTTCAAACTGAGCGATCAAGCCGCTCCCCGAATCCGTGAACAACCAGCATTGCGGATCCAGACGATCCTCGTACAGGAAACATATCTGGCCGCTTTGCTCGTACCAAACACCTTCCTTGCAGTCCCCATCCAAAAAAGACCATATAACTCTGCGGTTTGGCAGGTAACGTTCAACCCCGTAAACCTGCCCCTGAAACCCGTAGAACAGAGTTTTCCCGCGTGTGTATGCATCAAATTCCGATCCCGAAAGACCAGGCTCCGCGCCCACAGCCGGACCGGACATTACCATCAGAATCGCGATAGACCTCAGCATATGATCATCTTCGCAGATGTGGTGCGGCAACGCCAACTCTGCGCGCAACGCACGACTTACCCAACGTAACAGGTTGAGGTAATGCCGAGTTCCCGGCGACGCTGTTCAAAAAACCATATTACGGGAGAGCCGCCAAATGACCGCCCTGTTTCTGATCGCCGCAGCCTGCGCGCTTGTGTATCTGCCGATGTCACCGAAACCCGCAAGTGGGCTAAGGTCAGTCCTAAAGACGCTGTCGGTTGCCATACTTGCGCTTATCGCAGCCCGACAGGGCGCGCCACTGTTGCTGACCACAGCTCTGGCTCTCTGCGCGGTCGGCGACGCATTACTGTCTCGGGACTCCGACGCCACATTCATGGCCGGCATCGGTGCTTTTGCTGCCGGACACTTGGCCTATATCGCTTTGTTTCTGTCCCATCCGTCCAGCGAAACAGCGCTTATCTTCGACAGGCCCGGCTTCTTCTGGTCGTTGATTATATTAGGCATCGTTGCCGTAACCTTGCTCGCCCCCCGCGCCGGAGAGTTAAAGGTGCCCGTTCTTGGATATATCCCGATTATCCTCGGTATGGGTCTTACCGTTTTGGCAGTGCCCGACATCGGCCCTTTGCGTTGGGCGTTGCCCGCAGCGTTGGCCTTTATCGCGTCCGACCTGATCCTAGCGACGGAAAAGTTCCTGCTGCCCCAAAATCATCCAAGCCTCCGCCTCACGCCTTACATGGTGTGGATATTGTACTGGGGCGCTCAGGCCGGGTTGCTGATTGCCTTTCTGTGACCCTTTGCAACTGGTTCAAATCCGCATTAGGTGAGAGGAACATCTGCGGAGACCAAAAATGGCGTTTTTCTCAAAGCTCAAGGACAAGCTGTTCAAATCCTCGTCCCGACTCGAACAGGGGTTGGACGCCATCATCGAAGATGGCGGCGAAGAAACAACAGCCCCTGACCCTGTCATCCCCGAGCCAGAGCCGCAGCCAGAACCCGTACCTGAAGTTCCGCAGCCACAGCCTCAACCACAGCCTGTTGAAACCCCTGAACCAGTTCCGGCAGACCCAATGCCAGCCCCCCCGCCACCTGAGGCCGCACCGTCCAAAGGTGTTCTGGCGCGGATGTTCAGCCGAAACGAGGCAAAAACCGTTATTCGCCGCACGCTTGACGACGACATGCTGGAACAACTCGAAGAGCTGTTGATCGCCTCGGACATGGGTGTAGACACCGCATTGCGCGTCACCTCCAACATGGCCGAAGGGCGTTTGGGCCGCAAACTTTCAACACAGGAAATCAAACAGCTACTGGCACAGGAAGTTTCCCGCGTGATGGAGCCTGTCGCCAAACCGCTGCCGATCTACCCCAAGCGCCCTCAGGTGGTGCTTGTGGTCGGCGTGAACGGATCCGGAAAGACCACAACAATCGGCAAACTCGCAAGCCAGTTCAAAGCTGCAGGCAAAAAGGTCGTAATTGCAGCGGGCGACACATTCCGGGCTGCGGCGGTCGAACAGCTTCAAGTCTGGGGCGAACGTGCCGGCGTGCCCGTCCTTACAGCGCCCGAAGGATCCGACCCCGCCTCTCTCGCATTCGATGCCCTCACGCGCGCGCAAGAGGACGGAGCAGACCTGCTGATGATCGACACCGCTGGCCGCCTGCAAAACCGCGCCGATTTGATGGAAGAGCTCGCCAAAATCGTCCGCGTCATCCGCAAGGTCGACGAAACCGCTCCGCATAACACCCTTTTGGTGCTGGACGCGACCACCGGACAAAATGCCCTCAGTCAGGTCGAGACATTTCGCAAGCTGGCCGATGTCTCGGGTCTTGTGATGACCAAATTGGACGGCACGGCCAAAGGCGGCGTTCTGGTGGCGCTCGCGGACAAATTTGGTCTGCCGATCCACGCGATCGGCGTCGGGGAACAGATCGACGACCTTGCCCCCTTCGACCCTGAAGAATTCGCCGCCGCCCTCACCGGCCTTGACCAAAGCTGATCCGCCGCTTCATCTGGCTAAAAATATCCTCGGGGGGTGTGGGGGGCAGACAGCCCCCCACCCTCTCCTCCCAACGCAAAGATCTGACACTTGAGCGACTGGCTGATCTCACTCGAAGGCACCGAAGCAGGCCATCAGCTCGCGCTGGGATTGGCATTGATGGCGGCGTTCCTTCACGCGGCTTTCGGAGCATTGCAGAAGGGTCGTCACGATCCCTGGCTGTCCCGTGGAGCCATCGACGCGTGTTACTGCCTGATGGCAGCGCCCTTTGCCTTTTTCGTCGTGCCGTGGCCAGAGCCCTACATGTGGCCCATCTTCGCCGTCGTGTGGCTGATTTACATCGTCTACAAAACGCTACAGGCTATGGCTTATACCAAAGGCTCCTACACCGTCGTTTACCCGGTCGTCCGTGGAACCGGCCCCTTGTTCACCGTTATCGGCGCCTACCTGCTGTTCGGGGAGACTTTTACCGGCATCCAATGGCTGGGTGTCGCGGTTTTGCTGGCCGGCATATTCGGACTGGCGGCCTACAACTTCCGCTTTCTCGAAACCAACCGCGAAACGCTTGGGATCGCCCTGGCGCTGGCAATCGCCACCGGATTGTTCGTAGCGCTTTACACAACCTATGACGCTTATGGCATACGCGCGACCGCCGACCCTTTCACCTTTTTGGCCTGGTTCTTCATGATCGACGGCGCCACCATGCCCATTTACGCCTTCCTGAGATGGCGTGCGATGGTCAACCGGCCCGCGATCGGCCCCTTGATGCTGCGCGGTTTGGCTGGCGGCATCATTGCCCCGCTGTCCTTTGGCTCTATCATGCTGGCAACGCGATTGGACAAAGTTGGCGAGGCTGCCGTTCTGCGCGAAACCTCGACCGTCTTTGCTGCCCTGATCGGCTGGCTGATTCTGAAAGAAACCGTTGGGCCAAGGCGGATCGCTTTGATGGCATTGATTGCGTTGGGCGCCGTAATAGTTGAAATGGGCGGGTAAACAGCAGGAAACTGACATGACTGGCAAGAAAGAAATCAATCCATTTCTAAAACAGGTGCTGGAACTTGGCCCTCCGCTGGCCTTTTTCTTCATCTACCTACGCTTGCGGGATGACAGTTTCGAGCTTGCCGGAACTGAATATTCCGGGTTCATCGTCGCGACCATCATCTTCGTGCCCCTGATGCTGTCTGCAATGGCCGTGCTATGGTACCTGACCGGGAAACTCAGCCGGATGCAGATATTCACCGCGTTCATGGTCATTTTCTTCGGCGGCCTGACAGCCTGGTTCAATGACGAACGGTTTTTCAAGATGAAAACCACGCTGGTCTACGGGTTATTTTCGATCATCCTTGGCATCGGATTGCTGCAGGGTAAATCCTATCTCGCCTATGTTCTCGATGAAATGCTTCCCATGCGCAACGAGGGCTGGATGATCCTCACGCGCCGACTGTGCGGGTGTTTTGCAGTTCTAGCCGTGGCCAACGAATTGGTCTGGCGCACGATGTCCACCGACCTTTGGGTCAAGATCGAAACGTTCGGGTTTCCGATCGCGTTGATGGTCTTTCTCATGCTTCAGTTCAGCATGCTACAAAGCTATATGGACGACCCCGATCATCAGTAAACCGGGTGGTCGAACCGGTCCTGTGGAGCGCCAACGCACAGCCAACTTTCGGAATTCGCATAAAATCCTTGGCTAAACGTCATAGCTGTGGAAAGTTGTGGGACCACTCACCATTGGCAGCCGGAGCACCACATCCACATGACGGCCATCCCAAACAGCGGCTTTTTGGCCGAGGCGTCTGACAGGCTCAGGGCCATGCTTTCTGCCCAGGCGACAGAAATTTCGCTTGAACAGGGTGAGACCCTGTTTGAACAAGGTGACGAAGGTGACTCACTTTACGCCCTCACTGAGGGCACATTGGAAGTGTCCTTTCTGGCCATGAGTGGTCGAAAACTGTCATTGAGCCTGATGAAGCCGGGCGAAATCTTCGGTGAAATCGCCCTGTTCGACAACGGACCGCGCACCGCCACGATTGCGGCTGCTGAACCGTCCCGTGTTCTACGCGTCCGGCGCAGCGACGTAATGAACCAAATCCGTCAGCATCCCGATCTTGCGGTCGATTTGATCCGCCTTGCGGGATTGCGTATGCGTTGGATGGGATCGCAAATGAATGAGCAGGTCTTTCTGCCAATGCCCATCCGTTTGGCGCGTAAGCTGCTGCACCTGTCCGGCCTTCAGGACGACCCTGCCAAACGGATCACCCTGTCGCAGAGCGAACTGGCCGAGTTCGTTGGCGCGACACGGGAAGCCGTATCCAAAACAATCTCGACCTGGAAGCGCGATAACGTGGTCGAGGCATCACGCGGCGGTCTGATGATCCATGACTTCGAAGCCCTGCGCGAATTGGCGGAATCCGATCTGATCTGATCCGTTGTGACCTGCTTCACATACGACCGGCTGCGTTAAGACTATCTTCGTAATTGTTACCGTAGGAGGTCAGAGAATCATCCCCGATATCTGTCCACTGACCTCTCCCTGTATCAGAGCCACGCGCCTTCCCCGGCGTGTGGCTCACTTCTTTGCAGAACAGAAAAAAGGCCGGAGCAAACGCCCCGGCCCATTCATTCAGGTAGACCCGAATTTCACTCTTCCAAGCTTAGAGCCACAAATCGCGGGTCACCGCCACGGCGCACCAAAAGCAGCAGGGATTTCCGCCCAGCCTCTCGCGCTTCGTCCATCCGTGCTTCCAGATCTTCGACCGAAGTGACCTTTTGCTGGCCAGCCTCGGTAATGAGGTCACCCGAGCGCAATCCCTTTGCGTAGGCCTCCGAGGCTTCGTCAACCTGAGTTACAACCAAACCTTCGGCGTTTTCATCCAAGCCCATGTCGGTACGCATCTCATCCGTCAAAGGCGAGATCGTAAGACCCAGTATGTCGGCATTTTCCTCAACTGGCGCTTCTGACGTTTCTTCCTCGCCGTCCTCAGACCGCTCAGCGTCCTCACGCCGTCCGAGTGTCACCAGAACAGTCTGCGTTCCACCATCCCGGTGTACGACCACGCGAACCGACTTGCCAACTGTGGTTTCGCCAACCTGACGGACAAGGCCGCGCGTATCCTCGACCTCGACCCCATCGAAGCTGAGGATCACGTCACCAGCCAACAAACCGGCGTCTTTTGCCGGCCCGTCCGGCACATCGCTGATCAAAGCGCCACCCGGTTTGTCCAGTCCCATGGCTTCGGCCATATCCTCGGTCACGTCTTGAATGCGCACACCCAGCCAGCCGCGGCGGGTCTCACCGAACTCACGCAGTTGGTCCACAACCTTAACGACAACATTCGATGCCATCGAAAACCCAATCCCGATCGAACCACCATTGGGCGACAGGATGGCCGTATTCACACCGATCACTTCGCCGTCCATGTTGAACAACGGCCCGCCCGAGTTACCTCGGTTAATCGCCGCATCGGTCTGAATGTAGTCGTCATAAGATCCGCTCAGCGCACGGTTGCGGGCCGACACGATCCCGGCCGAAACCGAAAATCCCTGCCCCAACGGATTGCCCATCGCGATCACCCAATCGCCTACGCGGGCCACGTCGCTATCGCCAAATTTGACATATTGCAGCGGCCCCGTCGCCTCGACCTTGAGCAGCGCAATATCGGTTTTTTCGTCCGTGCCAATTACCTTTGCAGGCAATTCCTTCTTGGGCTGCCCGTCACCCGGAAAGAATTCGATCAGAATCTCATCCGCTTCGGCGATCACGTGGTTGTTGGTGACGATGTAACCATCCTCTGAAATCACGAACCCCGACCCAAGCGCATTACTGCGTCGCGGGGCGTTCTCGCCATTATTGCCCCGGTCCTGAAACTCGCGGAAAAAATCTTCGAAGGGCGACCCTTCGGGAACGATGCCCTGCGGCCCGGTCTGATTTTCGATCAGGGTCGAGGTTGTGATGTTCACCACCGCCGGGCTGATCTTTTCGGCCAACGGCGCAAGGCTTTCCCCGCGCGCAAATGCTGCCGATGTCTGCGCCAGGATTATCAACATCCCCGCAAATGCCAGCCACATCAGCCGCAAAAAACCAACCCTGTCGTCCGCTCGGACGGAAATACTGCGCGCTTGTGCCTGCACTTGGGTACTCCTTGTCGTCAATTCTGCGGGATCGCGCATGAACGCCTCCCTCTTGGCAACCAATGTAGTCGGTTTAATCAGGCCCGCAACTGAGGATCGCGGGGAAATCACCTGCAATTGAAACCACGGCACTAAAACCCGACCTGATACGCGCCCCAAAGCAGGATAAAGCCGCTGACCACGCAAAGCAGCCCCGCCAGTCGTCGCGCCTGTTCAGGCAGCGATCGTAATGCTTCCAGCATCCGTTCAATAAGCGAAGGGGCCAGCGCATAGGCCAGCCCCTCGACAATCAGTACCAGCCCGAGGGCCAGAAGGATCATACCCATTACTGGGATGCCCGCCCTGTTGGTGACTTCAGATAGTTAAAGAACTCTGAATCCGGGCTCAGAACCATCGAACTGTTGCTGCCGCCCAACGCGCGCTCATAAGCGGACAGAGACCGATAGAATTCAAAGAACTCTGGGTCTTTGCCAAATGCTTCGGCGAAGATCGCGTTACGTTCAGCGTCAGCTTCACCGCGGATGATCTCTGCCTCGCGGTTGGCGTCCGAGACCAGTTCGACCACGGTACGATCAGCTTGCGCGCGCACACGCTGCGCCGCCTCGTTACCACGGGCGCGTTCGTCCGTCGCTTCACGCTCACGCTCGGCCTTCATCCGGTCGAATGTCGCCTCAAGGTTGGCCTGCGGCAGATCGGTCGCCTTCAGGCGCACGTCGATCACGTTCACGCCCAGCGCACGGGCTTCAGCAATCGCACTGTTGCGGATACGCAGCATCAGCGCCGCACGGTCCGAGCTCAGGATGTCGCGGGACGACACCGAACCCAGAACCTCACGCGTTTCGGCGCGCAGGATACGGTCCAGACGATCTTCGGCGACCGGAATGCCGCCGACACCAACGGCTTGACGGAACTGTTCCAGATCGGAAATCCGGTAGCGGGCAAAGGCATCAACGACCAGACGACGATCATCCAGAGGCGTGACCTCCAGCGGTTGCACGTCGATCGAAAGGATGCGGTCGTCATAGCGGACAACGTCCTGAATCAACGGGATTTTGAACGCCAGTCCGGGTTCTTCTTTGACGGCGACCACGCGACCGAACTGAAGGACCAGCGCGCGTTCACGTTCATCCACGATGAAAATCGAAGACAGACCAACAACGCCAATGATCACCAAGGCAATGAGGATAAGGGGTGATTTACGCATCAGTTGCTCTCCTCAGCCTGATTGCGGCGCAACTCATTGAGCGGCAGGTAAGGCACGACGCCCTGCCCCTGACCGGTCGAGTTTTCGTCCAGAATGATCTTGTCCACGTCGCCAAGCACCTGTTCCATCCGTTCCAGATACAGACGCTTGCGCGTCACGTCCGGAGCTTTGGAATATTCCTCCAGAACCGCGCTAAAGCGGCTGGCTTCACCTTGTGCGCTGTTGATCTGCTGCGCGCGATAGGCTTCGGCCTCTTCCAGAACCTGCGCGGCTTCACCACGTGCTTCGGCAAGAACGCGGTTGGCATAGGCGTCGGCCACGTTCTGCAAACGGTCACGTTCCTGCGCGGCGGCCTGAACGTCACGGAAGGCGGCGATCACGTCCTGCGGCGGGTCGGCCTTGTCAAAGTTGACGCGGATGATGTTCACGCCCGAATCGTAGCTGTCCATCGTTGTCTGAATCAGTTCCTGCAGGCGTTCGGCAATGACACCACGGTCACGGTTCAGGATCGGTGCCAGCTCGCTTTGCGCAATAATCTCGCGCATGGCCGATTCCGACACGGCGCGGATCGTCTGGCGCGGGTCACGCAGGTTAAAGAGGAACCTGGCCGGGTCGCTGATGTTCCAGACGACCTGATAGTCGATGTCGACCACGTTTTCGTCGCCGGTCAGCATCAGGCCATCATCGCTTCCGCGCGTACCGCCCATATCTTCGGTTTGTTCGCGCGTTACCGGGATAACCTCAGCCGTAACAAAGGGCCAAGGCGCAAAGTTCAGACCCGGATTACCGACGGCTGAAAACTCACCCAAAAACAGTTCAACCGACTGTTCTTCGGGTTTGACGGTATAAAAACTGGCCGCACCCCAAAGAACCGCCGCAACGACCACGCCGATCAAAACGGTTCCCTTGGTGAAAATGGGACCGCCCCCGCCAGAGCCCTGCCCGTTTCCGCCCCGGCCTGAACCACCGCGACCGCCCATAAGGACGCGCAGTTGTTCCTGACCTTTTTTCATCAATTCGTCGATCTCGGGGATCTGCGGGCCGTCGCCTTCTGGCGGGCGTTGCCCGTTCCCGTTGTTACCCCGATTTCCTCCGCCACCCGAAGAGCCTCCGCCCCCCCAGGGGCCGCCGCTGTTGCCCGCCATATGTATATATTCCCTTGTGTTGGACCGTGTGATCACGGGTTCCCTTGTAACTTGTGTGCGCGCAGTTGCAAATCAAGCAGTGCGTACAGGTTGCCGCATTGTCACCAGCTCTTCTGCCATGACCGGGTGAACGGCGACGGTGCGGTCGAAATCTTCTTTGGTGGCGCCCATTTTAACGGCGATACCTGCAAGCTGGATCATCTCGCCCGCGCCCGGTGCCACGATATGACAGCCCAGCACCTTACGGGTTTCCTGACTGACGATCAGCTTCATCAAAACCCGCTGCGTTCCACCTGCAAAAGCCTTCTGCATGGGTTTGAACGACGTGGCATAAACCTCGATTGGCTCCTGTGCGGCAGCCTCTTCTTCACTTAGGCCGACGGTTCCCATTTCAGGTTGTGTGAAGATCGCCGTTGGGATCAGCTCATGATCTACCGGGGTCGGATTGCCCCGGAAGACCGTTTCAACAAACGCCATGCCTTCGCGAATCGCTACCGGCGTCAGGTTCACCCGGTCAGTCACATCCCCAATGGCATAGATCGAGGGCACAGCGGTCTGGCTGTATTCATCAACGACGATTTCACCCTTGCGTCCGCGCGCAACGCCCAGCGCTTCAAGTCCAAGATCGTCGGCATTTGGGGCACGGCCCGTTGCGTACATGACCACATCGAACCGGTCCTCGGTACCGTCAGTGGCTTTCACACGGATCTGCTCGCCCTCTTTGGTCATCTCAAGCACGTTGGTCCCCAAACGGACGTCGATGCCGTTCTGGCGCATTTCTTCGCAGATCAGGCCACGGGCTTCTTCGTCAAAGCCCCGCAGGATTTGCGCACCCCGATAAAACTGAGTGGTTTTCACGCCCAACCCGTTCATGATCCCGGCAAATTCACTGGCGATATAGCCGCCTCCGACAATCAGGATGCTTTCGGGCAGCTTCTCCAGATGGAAAATCTCGTTCGATGTGATCGCCAGGTCCGACCCCGGAAAATCCGGCACAACCGGGCGGCCACCAGTGGCGATCAGGATATGCTTGGCGGTCTTGCGCGTTCCGTCCGCCAACTCGACAGTATGCGGATCAACTACATGAGCGCGCTGGTCAAAGCTTTCGACGCCGTTGTTCTTCAGGATATTACGATAAATACCTTCGAGCCGGTCAAGTTCGGCAACCAGCTTGCCGTGAAAGGTGTTCCAGTTGAATGCACCGGGCTGAATGTCCCAGCAATACGCCTGCGCGTCTTCGACCGTGCCCGAGAATTCGCTGGCAAACACCATCAGTTTCTTGGGCACGCATCCCCGGATGACACATGTACCGCCATAACGGTCTTCTTCTGCAAGTGCGACTTTTGCCCCGGTTTCCCCGGCTGCAACGCGCGCCGCGCGGACCCCGCCCGAGCCTCCGCCGATGACAAACAGATCATAGTCAAAGCTCATCCTGAGTTCCCTTGTTCTTTCAAGCCAAAATTCGTTGAGTATCTGGGGTCGATTACCAAACTGCCAACCCTTGATGTTTCAGAAAGTTCGCTGAGCTATTCGCGTTCGCGCAAAGTTCAGCTTCACCACCTTGTTAATCCGCAAGATCCGCGAACAGGTTTTCTCCGCCTTCAGTGGGCTGATCCACTTCGGTTGTCCCTTCGTTGATATCGCGCACTTCGACACGGCCATCCCCATAACCGATCACGATCTGGTCACAGATATCCACGAACAATCCGTTCTCAACCACACCGGGGACCTGGTTCAAGACCAATGCCAACTGCCGCACATTCCCAATACGCTGAAGGTGCAGATCCAGAATGCGGTTGCCTTCGTCAGTCACATACGGTGCTTGCCCGATCATGCGCAACGCGGTCGAGGTGCCCAACACATCCATCGTATCCAGCACTTCTTCGATCAAAGTGCGTGTTGTCTG
Source organism: Ruegeria sp. S263 (assembly GCF_056780525.1). Lineage (NCBI taxonomy): Bacteria > Pseudomonadati > Pseudomonadota > Alphaproteobacteria > Rhodobacterales > Roseobacteraceae > Ruegeria > Ruegeria sp. S263. Next base: position 2,454,344 of record NZ_CM165558.1, read on the forward strand.
CCAGCCGAATGGAATGACTTCGATCGGTAGTGGAAACGCGCCCAGCGTTTCAACCTCTTTGCCGGCATCTGCGATCACGACCATCTGATCACTGGCTGTGGCGACGATCTTTTCCTGCAGCAGCGCTCCGCCACCGCCTTTGATGAGGTTCAGTTCGCCGTCAAACTCATCCGCGCCATCAATGGTGATATCCAGCCATCCAGCCTGATCCAGAGAGACAACGTTAATCCCGACCTCACGGGCCAGTTGCGCCGTGCGGGTCGAAGTTGGCACACCCTTGATCTTCAGGTCTTCTTGCTGCGCCCGTTCCCCCAAACGGCGCACCATCCAGTCGGCAGTTGACCCGGTGCCAAGCCCGACGCGCATTCCGTCCTGCACCATGTCAGCCGCGCGGCGCGCGGCGACATATTTGGCTTTGTCGATGGGTGACAACTCTCCGATCATCGCCGTAAATCCTTATTTTGCTGCCGGACTTATACGGAATGCCTGCGGCGACTGCGAGAGCGAATAAAACATTTCGCAATGCTTGCGCGGCTGAAAACTACGCGTTTCCGATTGGAAACGTCGCAATCGAAGGTTTCGCCTTCTGCGCAGCGGTGTACACAAGCGTTATGAACGCGCGCTACCGTCTGCACTATGCCCCCGACAACGCCTCGCTGGTGATCCGGCTGGCGATGGAAGAGATGGGCCTGCCCTACGATACGGCTCTGGTCGATCGCAGTCAGAATGCACAAGACGGTGCGGCCTATCGCGCGCTGAACCCCAACGGTCTGATTCCGGTGCTCGAAACCCCTCAGGGCCCGATTTTTGAAACGGCCGCGATTTTGCTTTGGCTGGCCGACACCCATTCACAACTTGCACCTGCACCGCACAGCCCCGACCGGGCCGCGTTCTTGAAGTGGCTGTTCTTTGCATCGAACACTCTACACGCTGACCTGCGCATCCTTCTTTATGCAGAAAAATACATTGAGGCGACGCAGACCGATCCTTTGCGCGCAGGAATACGCCAGAGATTGCGCCAGCACCTTCAGGTTCTGGAAGCCACAGCAGAGCAAACCCCGAACTGGCTGCACCCCGAGAAACCCTCGGTTCTAACGTATTACCTCGCTTGCCAGATGCGGTGGATGGCCCTCTACCCGATGCAGTCCGACCGCAGTTGGTATCAGGTGCACGATACACCGCGCCTGCGGGACGTGCTTATGCACCTGGAAACCCGCCCTGCGACCCGCGCGGTTATCAAAGCCGAAGGGTTGGGGGTTACACCGTTTACTTCTCCGACTTATGCTAACCCTCCAGAAGGCTCCGCTACCTGATATGTTCCTGTCTGTCTTCGATATGTTCAAAGTGGGCATTGGCCCATCCTCGTCGCACACAATGGGTCCGATGGTGGCCGCGGCACGTTTTCTGGACCTTATGCGCGATTCTCCGTTCGAATTTGCGGGCCTGCGCGGCTCGCTGCACGGCTCTCTTGCTTTTACAGGTGTTGGGCACGCCACGGACCGCGCGACGATACTGGGGCTGGCTGGATTTGTTCCCGATACTTACGACAATGAAAAAGCCGAAGCCGCGCTGCTGGCCATCAAAGAGAGCCACAGCGTTACCCCCGATGGTTTGCCGACGCTGCATTTCGACCCCAAGGCGGATTTGGTCTTTGATTACGATCACACCCTACCGGGCCACGCCAACGGCATGATCCTGATGGCCACGGACGCACAAGGCGACGTAATCCTGCGGCAGGTCTACTATTCGATCGGGGGCGGGTTTGTCCTGACCGAAGAAGAACTGGCCGCAGGCAAAGCCACCGACGAAGGCGCCCCCGTCCCCTTTCCGTTCAAATCGGCGGTCGAAATGCTGGACATGGCCAAGGCCAGCGGCAAAAACATCGCCGAGATGAAGCGCGCCAACGAAATCGCGCGCGGTTGTGCCGACAGTTTTGCCAAAGGCTCGGCCCGTCTGTGGCAAGTCATGAACGACTGTATCGAGCGCGGCCTGCACACCGATGGCATTCTGCCCGGTGGCCTGAGCGTGCGCCGCCGCGCTAAGGGTATCCACGACGCGCTTCAGGCTGAACGAGGGATGAACCTGAATGCCCCGCACACCATCAACGATTGGATGAGCGTTTACGCCATGGCCGTAAACGAGGAAAACGCCGCCGGTGGTCAGGTCGTAACAGCGCCAACAAACGGCGCTGCCGGGGTTCTGCCTGCGGTCCTGCGCTATTACCTCGATCACGTGCCCGGTGCTTCGGAAACGCATATTGAGGATTTCTTGCTGACTGCGGCTGCCATTGGCGGGCTGGTCAAGTTCAACGCGTCGATCTCGGGTGCCGAAGCTGGGTGTCAGGCCGAGGTTGGCAGCGCCTCGGCAATGGCTGCGGCGGGGCTGTGCGCTGTGATGGGTGGCACGCCTGAGCAAGTGGAAAACGCGGCTGAAATCGCGTTGGAGCACCACTTGGGCATGACCTGCGACCCGGTCGCAGGGCTGGTTCAGGTTCCCTGCATCGAGCGCAACGGGTTGGGCGCAATCAAAGCAGTTTCCGCAGCGTCTTTAGCGTTGCGCGGTGATGGTCGTCACTTTGTCCCCTTGGACGCAGTCATCGAAACCATGCGCCAAACCGGGCATGACATGCATGAAAAGTACAAAGAAACATCGTTGGGTGGTCTGGCCGTGAACGTGCCCAATTGTTGAGCCCCGAGTCGGAGGAGCCTTATGCACGGACACTGCCTATGTGGTTCTATAACCTTTGAGGTCGATCCCCCTGCCCTGTCCTGCGTGACCTGCCACTGCGACAGTTGCCGACGGCAATGCGCCGCACCAATGACAACATATTTCGGGGTGCGCGACGGCCAGTGGCGCTGGACGGGCACGGAACCAAAGACCTTTACGTCTTCGCCCGGCGTTGAACGCAGTTTCTGCCCGGAATGCGGCACGCCGATCTCGTTTCGGTCTCAGGCGATGTCGGGCATCCTGCATCTATACGTCGCGACGCTGGACAATCCCGACGCTTTGCAGCCGACGCTGCATGTAGCCCACGAAGAAAAGCTGGAATGGCTTAGGCTGAATGACGATCTGCCGGTCTGCATTGGGCCGGACTACACCCAAGTACAGCCCTTGCCCGAAGACCCCCATTCAACTTAGCGTCCCGGGCATGACACAGGATCGCCCCGTCTTCGGCATCGTCTTGATGCTTGGGTTTTGCGTGCTCGCCCCCATGGGCGACGCGATGGCCAAGCTTTTGGGTGAGACAACGCCCGTTGCGATGCTGGTCTTCGTCCGTTTCGCGGTGCAGGCGATGGTCCTGATCCCGCTGGTTGCTTTGACGGGACGACATTGGCGGATGCGGGGGCGCGTACTGCGCCTGACGGCCATTCGAACGATTTTGCACATTCTCGGTATCAGCGCGATGTTCAGCGCCTTGCAATATCTGCCATTGGCCGACGCGGTGGCCATCGCCTTTGTCATGCCCTTCATCATGCTGTTGCTGGGCCGTTACGTGCTCGGCGAAGAAGTCGGCCTGAGGCGCCTTGTGGCCTGCGCCGTAGGTTTCGCGGGGACGCTGATGGTTATCCAGCCAAGCTTCATTCAGGTCGGAGCGGCTGCCCTTCTGCCCCTGGTCGTCGCCATCGTCTTTGCATTGTTCATGCTGGTCACGCGACAAATAGCGAAAGAGGCCGACCCGATTACCCTTCAAGCTGTTTCGGGTGCGATGGCCACCATCATCATGTTGCCCGTCCTGATCGCTGGAACCGCGACGGAGGTCTGGCACCTTTCGCTGGTCGTCCCAACTGAAGGCACCCATTTCCTGTTCTTGGCGATAGGCCTGCTTGGGACCGTCGCGCATCTGTTTATGACGTGGTCACTGCGCTATGCGCCCTCGGCGACGCTGGCCCCGATGCAGTACCTTGAGATACCAGTCGCCACCCTGTTCGGCTGGCTGGTCTTTTCGGACCTGCCCAACGGCATGGCCGCGATCGGTATTACGATCACCGTTCTGGCCGGCCTGTATGTCATTCTGCGCGAGCGGGCCAGCGCCCGGTCTGCCCCGACAGAAACGCCTGCATAACCGTATCCAAGGCCGTCCTCGGGACCATCACCAACAACCCCGGCGCGTCCATGATTAGCGTAACCTCAGATACTGCCCGGTTCGATGTCCCGACCACTCCGTCAGGTTCCAGAACCAGCGTGTCGATCGGCCATTCCAATCCCGTACTCCGCCCCGTTACCTGCTGAAATGGAAACAATGAGACGACGTCACCCGGCGCAAGCGCAAGCCTGATTTTTGGCGGTGCGTGAAACACGACCTCATGCTCCCCCAACAGGACGCAGGGCCGATCCTGCCGCCTGACCAACCCGTTAAGCACGGCCAATTGGTGATCCAACCGCCCGCCAAGAAACCCGACCCCCAGGATCAACGGCGCGTCTACGCTGCGCAATGCCTTGTCAAAGTCCGTGCTGTCTTGTTCACGAATTGGAAACAAACGGTCGGATGGAATCTGCGCTTTGTGGGATGCCTCCAACGAATCGAAATCACCGATCACGGCCTCGGGGATATGTCCGGCCTCAAGCACCGGTATCGCTCCGCCATCGGCAGCTACGACCCTACCTGCGCGAATCAGCGCGATTTCCAGATCGCGGGGCCCAATTTGCCCGCCTCCGACCAGCACAATTGGCTCGTCAGAGCGCACAATTGGCATATTTTTTCTAAGATTGATCATTTTTCCCGGTTTTGGACACATTCAGACCACAAAATGATAGGTTTATAAGCAAAGTTTCGAACCAATAGGGGTGCCCGGACCTGGGCAGGTTGGTTCAGGTAGTTTGTAAAGGACGTGCGTCTGATGGTACAGAATAACAAGGTTTTAACCGTTTCCTACGGAACCTTCTCATGCACTTTGGAAGGCTTTGACGATTCCTTCGAAACGATGAAGGCCATCGCCGAGTACTTTCGCGACCTTGCTGCGGAAGACCGGTACTTTGGGTCAGAACCTCCCCAGCCCGACGCCGAGATGTTGGCCCGCATCGCGCAGCGCGACGCATCCACACGCGTGGAAGCCCGCCAGAACGAAAGCGGCCTGTTGCTGCGTGCAACCGAAGTTGCGGCAGCGCCTTCCGAACCTGCAACGCCAGTAGAGCAAGCGCCGAGCGCGGCAGAGCCGGAACAAGCCCCCGCTGTTTTCTTTGATGACGCGGAAGCGGTTGAAAACGCCCCTGCCCCGGCCGCTGACAGCATAGCCGCCAAGCTGCAGCGCATCCGTGCCGTCGTATCCCATACCGACGAGAATTCGGTCATTTACGCTGAGGACGAAGAAACGACGCTGATGAGAGAGGCCGCTGGCCCCTCGGATGCCGTCGCTGCCGCCTTTGAAGCCGGTTCGTTGAGCGCGGCAGACCTGCAGGAAGACGTCCCGGCAGAAGATGTTGCCCAAGCCGACGCAGCGCCGTTCGAAGCAGAGGACACCGCACCAATTGCCGAAGACGACCAGATGCCCACGGCCGAGGCGGCTCCCGAAGCCGTGGAACCTGTTGCTGAACTGGACGAGCTTGCCGAAGAATACGATCCGTCCATTGAGGCGGTGATTGAAGCCGTCGAAGATCTGGACGAAACCTCGGTGCTGCCCACCGAGGACGTGATCGAGGAAGAGATTGCCGAGACTGAAATCAAGCTTTCGGATGACGAACAGGACAAAGACGAAGAGATCCTCAATATCCTCAGCCAGGATGCCTCGGACAACGACGATGTCGAAATTGAAGAGACCGCTGCCGAAGAAGGTGTTCTGAGCGCGCAGGACGAAGAAAACCTCCTTAGCGAAATCTCTGAGGTTGAAGCGTTTCTTGCCAATCGTGCGAACGAACCCGCAGCCGATTCAGCGGCATCAGATCAGGACTTGACGCGCCTGATGGACAAAGCCGGTGTTCAGATGGACGATCCGGCGAACACACAGCGCGAGACCTATTCTCACCTCCGCGCGGCTGTAGCTGCAACCGAAGCAGAGCGCAAAGAACAGCCCGAGGCAGACGATGAGGAAGAAGAATATCGCAACCTGACATCGTCCGTAGTCAACCCTCGCCGCCCCGAGGTTCAGGTGACCAGCATGCGCCCGCAATCGAATACGCTGGCTCCGTTGAAGCTGGTGGCAGAACAACGCATTGACACTCACGACGAAGATGCCGGCCCCGTTACGCCCCGCCGTGTAAAGTCCGAGGATGAAGATCAGGCGAGCGAGGAAGGTGGATTTGCATCCTTCGCGCAAGAGCAAGGCGCGCAGTCCCTGCCCGATCTGCTTGAGGCCGCAGCGGCCTACCTGTCGTTCATCGAAGGTCAGGAGCAATTCTCGCGCCCGCAGTTGATGAATAAGATTCGCTCACTCAAGCAAGATGAGTTCAACCGCGAAGAAAGCCTGCGGTCCTTCGGTCAGTTGCTGCGCGACGGCAAGATCGAGAAAGCAGGTGGTGGACGATTTGCAGCGTCAAACCAGATTGGCTTTCGCCCGAATGACGAACGCGCCGCTGGCTGACCATATACAAGCTTGAAATCAAGGGGCCGGTGCTATGCACCGGCCTTTTCTTTTGCCTATTCAAACTGATACCTCCGCGCCCGATTGTGACGAAACGTCCTTTTTGCTGCACTGCAGAATAATGGTAACCTGTCGCCATCTAATTTGATGCCCACAATTCATTAAAACAGGAGTCGTGCCATGTATGAACTCCCAATACGGCGCCTTCGAATATACGACAAACCGAAAATAGTAAGCCATTACAGAAACTTAAACGAAGACACGCTGACCTCTCGGTTTGGCGTCCCTGTCAGACCGGAATTCGTGCAAAACTATCTGGATGGAATATTTGACAATGCCGCGCTTGTTTTCGGGGCCTTTCCAGATTCCTGCCTGCGAGGTGTTGGAGAGCTTCGGACTGTACCCGATAGCCAGAATTTCGTGGCAGAAGTTGCGATGACAGTCGAAGCATCCTGGCAAGACCGCGGTATCGGCGACGCCCTACTCTCTCGGATCATTGCAGCCGCGCGAAACCGAGGCATTCGGGAGGTTCATATGCTGTGCCTGGCGACGAACCAGAAAATGCGCCGTCTGGCGGCAAAACACAAAGCTGAATTGAAGCTTGTCACCGGACAGGTCGAGGCCACACTGACCACACCATGGCCAAGCCCGTTCAGCCTCGCCGAAGAAATTTCGGGCGAGTATCACGCCTTAGCGCGCGCAATCCTGACTTGGCCATTACCCGAGCACGGAAACAGGCAGTAAAGACCGCCTATTCCGATGGCTGATCCGGATCTTCTTTGCCGACGCCCTTAAACACGAACTTAAATGGCAAAGCCCACAAGACGCCAAGCACGACATAGACCAGCAGTTCCAACCAGATCGGCGGTCGGTCGAGCCAATTCACAATTGTCACCACCGCCACGATATAGGCCGGCAGACCAACCAGGAGCAACACCATCGACCAACGACGGCGTGCCTTATAGCTAAGTCCTGGTTTCTGATCTGTGCCCATCAATCTGCAAACGGGTCAGTCACCAGAATGGTGTCGTCCCGCTCCGGGCTTGTCGACAACAGGGCAACCGGGCATTCGATCAGTTCTTCGACCCGGCGCACATATTTGATGGCGTTGGCAGGCAGGTCTGCCCAACTGCGGGCGCCCTCGGTGGATTCGCTCCAACCCGGCATTTCTTCATAGATCGGTTTACAGCGGGCCTGCTGATCTGCGGCGGTCGGCAAGTAATCCAGTCGCTCGCCGTCCAGATCATAACCCACGCAGATTTTCAGCGTCTCAAACCCGTCAAGCACATCCAGCTTGGTCAGCGAGATGCCGTTCACACCGCTGGTGGCACAGGTCTGCCGAACAAGGCAGGCATCGAACCACCCGCAGCGGCGTTTGCGTCCCGTCACCGTTCCAAATTCATGACCCCGAGTGCCCAGACGGTGGCCGTCCTCGTCATCCAACTCGGTCGGGAAAGGTCCCTCACCGACGCGGGTGGTATAGGCTTTGACGATACCCAGAACAAAATCCACAGACCCCGGCCCAATGCCTACGCCCGTTGCGGCCTGCCCTGCGATCACGTTCGAAGACGTCACGAAAGGATAGGTGCCAAAATCAATATCCAGCAGCGCCCCCTGCGCCCCTTCAAACAGAATGCGTTTCCCTGCCTTGCGCTTTTCATTCAGCACTTTCCAGACCGGAGCAGCAAAAGGTAGGATTTCCGAGGCGATCTTTTTCAACTGAGCGATCAGCGCGTCACGATCCACTGCTTCGATCCCCAGACCTTTGCGCAACGGATCATGGTGTTGCAGCGCCCGATCAACCCGTGCCTCAAGCGTTGCCTCATCAGCCAGATCAGCAACGCGCACCGAGCGGCGCCCCACCTTATCCTCATAAGCCGGGCCAATGCCGCGCCCTGTGGTACCGATCTTGGTACCCTTGCTTGCCGCTTCTTCTCGCGCTCGGTCCAGCTCACCATGGATGGGCAAGATCAAAGGCGTGTTTTCGGCAATCATCAGCGTTTCCGGGGTGATCTCGACCCCCTGTTTGCGGATCGAGGCGATTTCGTTCACCAAGTGCCAAGGATCCAGAACAACACCGTTGCCGATCACGCTCAGCTTGCCACCACGTACCACACCTGAAGGCAGCGCGTTCAGCTTGTAAACTTCACCATCGATGACCAGCGTGTGCCCGGCATTATGCCCACCCTGAAAACGCGCGATGACATCTGCCCGCTCACTGAGCCAGTCGACGATCTTGCCTTTTCCTTCGTCACCCCACTGGGCGCCGACAACAACCACATTGGCCATATCCGGTCCTTTTGCGCTGAGATATCAAACTCGGCTCATATAACGAGGAGAAAGCGGCAGGGAAACCGGTAATTCGCCGCAGACCATAACCGCGCTGCGCGCGATGCCTCCGGCGGGGGCAGAGCCCCCTAGTCGGCACTCAATTCAACAGGGCTGCCATGGGGTGTGGTCAAATACGCTTTTTCCCATGCCGCTGATACATCGTCGATATCGCCGGCACTGGTTTCACCACTATCCGCCAGAAGCGTTTCCAGTGTCTCAAGCCAAGCGCGAAAATAATCCTCGCCGCCATCGAGTTCCTTCTTCAACCCGTGACGCTTCAACGTAGCAGAAAATCGTGTCGCCCATTCCGGCCAATCGAATCGCCCCGCTTCGTTCAGCGCAACTGTCACGGCAAAGACTTGAGCGTGCCATGGTTCGGCAAATACCGGCTCGGGAGCTGTATGCGCGATGCAATCGGTCATGATGGCTCCAGATAACTTTGCCAGAGGTCTAGTACGACCTCGTCCTTGGGATTTTCGGGCGCTGCCCAAAGTTCCGATGCGGCGAAAACCACTGCATAAAGCGGCTCGGGCGATTCTCCGAGGCCGTGCGCGTTTGAGTCCGGTAAGACATGGCTGCCGTGAACACGCAGAACCCGCCCCTCGGCTCCAGCGGCGTAGGCTGGCAATCGTGTGTGACCGCCATCCACCAACCGATTGGAAGCAGGGTGAACTGTCCGAACGTTCTGGCCGATTTCATATTGCACGGGCACGTTGGACGGTCGATCCGCGGGACCACCTTTGGATAGCGCGGCACTAACGGCTTCAGCTTTGAGCGTCCTTGATGCCAGAGGATGCGGCCCCTCTTGTTCCGCCCCTCTCAAGTCGGCCAATGTCAGAACACCTTGCTCGACCAACAAGTCAGCCAAGGCAGATATCCATTTTTCGTAATAGGAAAACCGCGTGTAATCCTTCGGCGATAAGCGCTCACGCGCATGGCGCGAAATGTCGATGTTCCACTGGCCTAGAAAGCCTGCTGCCAGAGTTACAGCCAATGCGCGACCATGCCACTCCTGGGGAAAAACCGGCGCGTCTACGGCATCGGGGACTACCGGGCCATCGCCAAACCGCCCACCCATGTCGTGAACCCGTGTCATGAGGGCACCTTGGGCAAACCGGTTCCAATCATGCTGTCGCGTGTCACCAGGGCGGCCAGAGCGTCTTCGTCAAGCGATACAGAGCGCTTGGGCCGCATTGGTAAAACCAGATAGCGGATCTCGGCGGTCGAGTCCCAAACCCGAACGGCAGTTTCGAATGGCAGCGTCACGCCGAACTCGGTCAGTACTTTACGCGGTTCCCGAACGGCACGCGCGCGATATGCGTCGGACTTGTACCACCCCGGGGGGATACCGAACAGCGGCCACGGGTAACAACTGCACAAGGTGCAAACTACCATATTATGTTGGGCAGGCGTATTCTCGACCACTACAATGTGTTCGCCCTGCCGCCCATAAAATCCAAGATCAGCAACAACCGGGGTCGCATCCTCAAGCAAAGCGCGTTTGAATTCCGGGTCCGTCCACGCCTTTGCGACGACACGTGCACCATTCTGAGGGCCTATCTTGTTTTGGTAGGTGTCGATAATCTCATCCAAAGCCGCGGGGTCAACCAGCCCCTTGCGAGTCAGAATCGTCTCGAGCGCCTTGACGCGCAAGGCAGGTTCGGGTGGCAAAAGGGCGTGCGGGTGGTCGTGATCATCATGGGGCATGGCCGCAGGTTGCGCCACGATCCGCCGATCTGTCCAGTCCCTTTGCCGTGATAAGACACATCATTGATCCTGATGGAAACTCGTGACTTGCCCCCGGAACCAAACTTGCATAAGTACCACGCGATACACGCCACGCTGTACAGGACCACCATGGAAAACGTCGTTCTCATCATCCATCTTCTTCTGGCTCTGGGCCTGATCGCCGTCGTCCTGATGCAGCGGTCCGAAGGCGGTGGTCTTGGCATGGGTGGCGGCGGTGGCGGCGCCGTTAGCGGCCGCGCGGCTGCAACTGCGTTGGGCAAGGTCACATGGATTCTGGCGGCGTGCTTTATCGTCACGTCGATCACGCTGACGATTCTGGCGGCTCAGAAATCCTCGGGCAGCTCGGTTATCGACCGGTTGGGCGTTCCCGCCCCGGCTGCGACTGAAGAAAGCGCACCGGCGGTTCCGTCGGCGGACGATCTTCTGCCTCCGGTACAGGGCGACAACGCGCCGCTGATCCCGCAGGCCGACTGATCCACAAAACCTAGAAACCTGACAGAGAACTGCAACAGCATCTTGCGGTTCTCTTGCGCTTTGGGCGCGAATCCTTTATGTATGGAGTCCCGTGATGCAACGGTTTTTCGGAACCGTCGGGCAGCTGATTTTGACGTCTCACGGGAGCTAGCCGAACAACATGGCGCGTTTTATTTTCATCACCGGTGGTGTGGTTTCGTCCTTGGGCAAAGGGTTGGCCTCGGCAGCTTTGGGTGCCTTGTTGCAGGCACGCGGATACTCGGTCCGGCTGCGCAAGCTGGACCCCTATCTGAACGTCGACCCCGGCACTATGTCTCCGTTTGAACATGGTGAGGTGTTCGTCACCGATGACGGGGCCGAAACCGATCTGGACCTTGGCCACTATGAGCGTTTCACCGGAGTCGCCGCGCGCAAGACCGACTCGGTCAGCTCGGGGCGGATCTATTCGAATGTGCTCGAGAAAGAGCGCCGCGGCGACTATCTGGGTAAGACCATTCAGGTGATCCCGCACGTCACCAACGAAATCAAAGATTTCATTGCCATTGGCGAGGATGAGGTTGATTTCATGCTGTGTGAGATCGGCGGCACCGTCGGCGATATCGAGGGCCTGCCCTTTTTCGAAGCCATCCGTCAGTTTAGCCAGGACAAGCCGCGCGGCCAGTGCCTGTTCATGCACCTGACGCTGCTGCCCTACATCAAGGCCTCGGGCGAGTTGAAAACCAAGCCAACCCAGCATTCGGTCAAAGAGCTGCGCTCGATCGGTCTGGCCCCTGACATTCTGGTTTGCCGGTCGGAAGGTCCTATCCCAAAGAAAGAACGTGAAAAGCTGGCCCTGTTCTGCAACGTGCGCCCTGACAGCGTGATCGCGGCGCAGGACCTTAGCACGATCTACGACGCGCCGCTGGCCTATCACAAGGAAGGTCTGGATCAGGCAGTTCTGGACGCGTTCCAGATCAGCCCTGCCCCGAAACCCGATCTGGCCAAATGGGAAGATGTCAGCGACCGCATCCACAACGCCGAAGGCGAGGTAAAGGTTGCCATCGTCGGTAAATACACCCAACTGGAAGACGCCTATAAGTCGATTGCCGAGGCGCTGACTCATGGTGGCATGGCCAACCGCGTCAAGGTCAAGGTCGAGTGGGTTGACGCCGAGGTGTTCGATACAGAAGACGCCGCGCCCCATCTGGAAGGATTCCACGCCATCCTTGTCCCCGGCGGCTTTGGCGAGCGCGGCACGGAAGGCAAGATCAAAGCCGCGCAATACGCGCGCGAGCACAAGGTTCCCTATCTGGGTATCTGTCTTGGCATGCAGATGGCGGTTATCGAAGCAGCCCGGAACGCGGCTGGCATCAAAGAGGCGGGTTCCGAAGAGTTCGACCACGAAGCCGGCAAAAAGCGTTTTGAACCTGTGGTCTATCACCTGAAGGAATGGGTTCAGGGCAACCACAAGGTCGAACGCAAAGTCGGCGACGACAAAGGCGGCACCATGCGTCTGGGCGCATATGATGCGGTTCTGGCCGATGGCTCGAAAGTGGCCGAGGTCTACGGCGGCACCAACATCGAAGAACGCCACCGCCACCGCTATGAGGTCGATATCAAATACCGCGAGCAATTGGAAAAGGCCGGGCTCAAATTCTCGGGCATGTCTCCTGACGGACGTCTGCCGGAAATCGTCGAATGGTCGGACCATCCGTGGTTCATCGGTGTTCAGTATCACCCTGAACTAAAGTCGAAGCCGTTCGACCCGCATCCGTTGTTCCGCGAGTTTGTGCGCGCGGCCAAGGATACCTCTCGTCTGGTCTGACCTTCACAGGATCACTGCCTTGTGACAGCCGATGCGAAAAATTCTGTACGCATCGGCTGTTTGCGCCTTTAACTGTCGTCACAACAACGACAGGAGACCGGCCATGACAGATCAGATCACACGCGCAGAAACCTTTGCCGCCCTGCACAAGAAGGGCGACCCGGTTATTCTGTACAATATCTGGGACGCTGGCAGCGCCGGTGCCCTGCGTGATGCCGGGGCCAAAGCGATTGCCACGGGTAGCGCCCCGGTCGCGATGGCGCAGGGGTACGGGGATGGTGAGAACATTCCCATGGAGGCCGCGCTGGACAATGCCCGTCGCATTGTGTCGGCCGTCAATCTTCCTGTGACACTGGATTTCGAAGGGGCTTACGCATCGGACGTGCTTGGCGTGGCCGCAAATGTCGAACGTGCCTTGGAAACCGGGGTGATCGGTTTCAACTTCGAGGATCAGATCGTCGGCACGAAAGAGTTGTATGACATCGAGACTCAGGAAGCGCGGGTACGGGCAATGCGCGAGGGCTGTGATGCCGCCGGGATTCCCGCCTTTATCAACGCGCGCACAGATATTTTCCTCAAGGCCAGGCCCGATACACATAGCGATGACATGTTGGACGATGCAATCGCACGCGCCAAAGCCTATGCCGAAGCAGGGGCCAGCGGCTTTTTTGCGCCGGGACTGAAGGATGAGGTGCTTATCGCGCGGTTATGCGAATCGACCGAATTGCCTGTAAACATCATCGCCCTGCCCGGAACACCGGACACTGCAACATTGGCATCACTGGGCGTGGCGCGCATCAGCTATGGCCCCGTGCCCTACAAACAGATGTTGGGATGGCTGCAAGAACAGGCGACAAAGGCTCTGAACTAAACTTCAGGGCCTTATGGCCCGCTGAAACCCACAAAGCGGGATTTTGACGATTCCAGTCCATGACATGTAGTCCGTGCTTGGCGGGCTACAAAATATGGAATATTCTAAATTTATGTTGAAGAAGTTCTTTCAGGCGTTTCGCCCGCCACAGCATACGAATCTGCCCGACCCGGACGCCGAATTGGCGTTGGGTGCGTTGATGGTGCGCGTGGCGCAGGCGGATCGCGACTATAAGCTGGAAGAAATCAGCCTGATTGATCGGATACTTGCCCGTCTGTACCAGCACAACGCGATTGAGGCCGCCAAGGTCCGCGCCACTTGCGAAAAACTGCACGCGGCGGCCCCCGAGACTGACACGTTCGGCAAACTGATCCGCGAAACCACAGACCTGCACGAGAGACTGGCCGCCCTAGACGCCCTGTGGGAGGTCGTTCTGGCCGACGGCAATTCCGACGAAGGCGAGATGAAGATCGTCGAGGAAGCCCGTATTGCGATGGGCCTCAGCTTCAACGACAGCCAAGCTGCACGCGGCCGCGTGCAAAGGCGCTTGGAAGAAACCTAGTCGGCCTCTATATCTTTCGCATGTTCAGTGAATTCCTGTCCCGGCTTACTCAGCCTCAGCCCGACCCGCTTGCCGATGACGATGCGCGATTGGCGTTGACCGCCCTATTGGTCCGCATTGCTCGGTCAGACAACGACTATGCCGACAGCGAGATGGCGCGGATCGACCGTATTTCCGCCGAACGCTATGGCCTGTCCCCGTTCGAAGCGGCCGCCCTGCGCGCTCGCGCCGAAGATCTTGAGGCCGAAGCCCCGGACACCGTCCGCTTTACCCGCGCGATCAAGGAAGCCGTCCAATATGAAGATCGGCTTGCCGTGGTTCAGGCAATGTGGTCGGTTGCGCTGGCCGATGGGCACCGCACGGGAGAGGAAGATTCCCTTTTGCGACTGGTGGTCAGCTTGTTGGGGGTCAGCGATGTCGACTCGGCCCTGGCGCGGCAAAAGGCAGCCAAAGCGTGATCGCTGCGTTGGGCATGTATGACATGCCCGCTGTTCGATCCGCGAATGATCGTTTCTGGCTTTTGATTCGTGAAAACCTTGGCTTCGGCCCCGCCAGCCTGACACGGGACGAAGATGCATGGAGCATATGGCAGAGTCCCGACCTTCTGTTTGCCCAGACGTGCGGGATGCCCTACCGAACCCGATTGCACGGCAATGTGCAACTGGTTGGAACACCGGATTACGGGCTGCCGGGATGTCCACCGGGGCATTATCGTTCGGTCTTTGTTGCCCGGCAGGATGACCCCCGTGGGTTGAAAGAGCTTGCAGGCGGGACATTTGCCTATAACGAGGCGCTTTCGCAGTCCGGCTGGGCCGCTTCTATGGTTCACCTTGCCAAAGACGCCCAGTTTCCGTCTGAATTGCTTATGACTGGCGGTCACGCGTATTCAGCCCAAGCGGTTGCGGATGGTCGCGCCGACTATGCCTGTCTGGATGCCGTCACTTGGGCGTTGTTGAAGAAACACTCAGACTTGGGAACAGCGTTGCGCCCTGTTGAAGAAACATCCCCGACACCCGCCCTTCCCTTCATCACGGCCATCGGGCAAGACGCAGCCGCCATCGCACGGGCAACTCAAAAGGCGATAACCGAATTGTCTGATCAGGACGCAGAACTGCTGCTTCTGCGGGACCTTATCTACATCCCGGCGGATGACTATCTGGCTGTTCCCAATCCACCGCAAGCGGCTGCCGACTTGCTCAATCCCTGACCGATTTGGCCAGAACGTCTGGTCATTTTGACAGTTTCTGAGCGGTAACGCATCATTTGCGCATTGCATTGCTCAAAAATTTAAGCCCTAGTACCGCACCAACACCAATAACACTCAGGGCTCCCGTGACAGATTCCACTCCGGTCATCGAGATCAAAAACCTACACAAGAGTTTCGGCAATCTAGAAGTGCTGAAAGGGGTGGATATTACGGCCAGACGCGGTGATGTGGTGTCTTTGATTGGGTCGTCCGGGTCTGGTAAATCCACGCTTCTACGCTGTTGCAACCTGCTGGAAGACAGTCAGCAGGGGGAAATTCTGTTCAAGGGCGAACCCGTCCGTTGGGCAGGCCAAGGTCAACACCGTCGTCCCGCCGACGCAAAACAGGTTCTGCGTATCCGCACCAACCTGTCGATGGTGTTTCAGCAATTCAACCTGTGGGCCCACATGACAATCCTGCAAAACGTCATGGAAGCCCCGGTCACCGTGTTGGGCCGTGACAAGACCGAAGTTGAGGACAGCGCGCGGAAATATCTGGAAAAAGTCGGTATCGGCGACAAGTGCGACGTATATCCGGCGCAACTTTCAGGCGGTCAGCAACAACGTGCCGCGATTGCGCGCGGACTGTGCATGGAGCCCGAGGCGCTGCTGTTTGACGAACCGACCTCGGCGCTGGACCCTGAGTTGGAGCAGGAAGTCATCAAGGTTATCAAGGATCTGGCCGCTGAAGGCCGCACCATGATCATCGTGACCCATGACATGAAAATGGCGGCCGATATCTCAAGCCACGTGGTGTTCCTGCATCAAGGGCTGATCGAGGAAGAGGGCCTTCCGGAAGACATCTTCACCACCCCTGAATCCGCACGGCTTCAGGGCTTTCTATCCGCCACCAAGGCGGCATAAACTCAGGACAGAACTAAACTGGGGAGTTACCAATGAAAAACCTGATTCTGACCACAGCAGCGCTGGCGCTTGGCGCGGGCATGGCCATGGCGGACACGATCCGTCTGGGCACTGAAGGTGCTTATGCACCGTGGAACTTCGTAAACGACGCGGGCGAGATCGACGGGTTCGAGCGCGAACTGGGCGACGAGCTGTGCAAGCGCGCCAGCCTGGATTGCGAATGGGTCAAGAACGACTGGGATTCGATCATCCCGAACCTGGTCTCGGGCAACTATGATGCCATCATCGCCGGCATGTCGATCACCGATGAGCGGGACGAAGTCATCGACTTCACCCAGAACTACACCCCGCCAGATCCGTCGGCTTATGTTGCCATGTCCGATGGTGTTGATCTGGCAGGCGGCGTCGTGGCGGCCCAAACAGGCACCATTCAGGCTGGCTACATTGCAGATTCCGGCGCAACTCTGGTGGAGTTTGCAAGCCCCGAAGAAACCATCGCAGCCGTCCGCAATGGCGAAGCTGATGCGGTTTTAGCTGACAAATCCTTCCTGGTGCCCTTCACCGAAGACGGCTCGGGCATGGTCTTTGTCGGTGACGAAGTCCCGCTGGGCGGTGGCGTCGGCATGGGCATCCGCGAGTCCGACGGTGAGCTGAAAGAGAAGTTCAACGCCGCCATCCAGTCCATGAAGGACGATGGCAGCCTGAACGAGCTGATCACCAAGTGGGAAGTGTCCTCGACCTTCTAAATTGCTAATTGCGGCGCGCCTGACAACCGGGCGCGCCGCATTCTGAGCCTTTGCCAGTCAAAGAGGCCCGCCATTTTCTCGTTCTGCACTGATCCCGAAACGCTCGGCACTGTCCGTTGGTTCTCTTGCTATTTGACCAACGGCGTTCATTGGCTGTTTTACCTGTCCTTCTTCAAGGTTTTGCTGCTGCTGGCCATTACCGCGCCCGTAGCCTTGGGATTCGGCTTTCTGGGGGCTATGGCTGCCCGGTCGCATATCCTGCCGCTAACGTGGTTGGGAAAGGGATATATCGCGATCGTGCGCGGCGTGCCGGACATCGCATTTTTCATGTTTTTCGTAATCGCGCTGGATCAGGCGTTTGAATGGACGCGGCACAAGATACTGTGTCCTGAATGGACGGACCCAATCCGGCAGGGCAATGATTTTATCGTCTGTCAGTCGGCGAAATTGCCGCTGGGCACAGCCCCCGAATGGGTGCACGAAACCTATGGCTTCTTTCTGGCCGTGATCACCTTTTCCATCGTGTTCGGAGCTTTCGCCGCCAACGTCCTGTTTGGCGGGATGCGCGCGGTTCCCCATGCGCAATTGGAAACGGCGGCGGCTTATGGGATGACACACAGCCAGACCTTCTGGCGTATCCTTGTGCCCCAGATGTGGGTGTATGCCCTGCCCGGCCTGTCGAACCTATGGATGGTGCTGATCAAAGCTACGCCGTTGTTGTTCCTGCTGGGTATCGAAGACATCGTTTATTGGGCGCGCGAACTGGGCGCGTTCAAGAACCCGAAATTCACGCAATACCCGCATGGCGACTGGCGCATGTGGTATTTCCTTGCCCTGCTGGTGTTCTACCTGGGCATGACCCGAGTTTCTGAAATTGGTCTCGAACGGCTGATGCGCCGCCTGTCCCACGGTCAGGCCACATCAGGCGGAGAGCTGTTGCGCAAGGAGACCACCGCATGAGCTGTATCCAGACCATTCAGGACTATGGCCTGCGCTCAATCGGTATTGGCGAGCGGGCCATTCCCAAGGCTGATTTCACCCTGTGCGAACAATTCACCCTGATCGGTTCAGGCATGATCTGGAACATCTATTTCGGAATCATGGCGCTGGTCACGGGGTTCTTTCTGGCCACGGCACTGGCACTGGGCAAAGCGTCAACAAATGTATGGCTGCGTAAACCGTCGGAATGGTTCATCTTTCTGTTCCGGGGCTCGCCGCTGTTCATCCAGTTCTTCTTTGCCTATTTCTTCTTCTTGTCTCTCAAGCAGAGCTTTCCGCTCCTTGATGCGCTGACCTCGGCCTGGCTGGGCGCGCTAATCGTGCTGTTCTTCAACACGGCCGCCTATTCGGGCGAGATCTTTTACGGCGCGCTGCGTTCAATTCCCAAGGGCGATATCGAGGCTGCAGACGCCTATGGCATGACAGGTTGGTCCCGCTTCCGTCGCATCATCTGGCCCACGATGCTGCGACTGGCGTGGCCCGCCTATACGAACGAAGCAATCTTTCTGTTTCACGCCACCACACTGGTCTTCTTCTCGGCGTTTCCGGTCTGGCAGCAACGAGGCGATGCGCTGTATTACGCAGGGTATTTTGCAGACAAGACCTTCAACCCCTTCATTCCCTACCCAATTCTGGCCTTCTACTTCATCCTGCTGACACTCGTGGTCATCTGGGCGTTCGGGCTGGTCAACAAGCGCCTGAACCGGCACCTGCCTGCCGCCAAGCGCAGCAAAATGAAGCTGAGGCTGAACCTGGCGCGCTGATTTTCGGCGCGCTACTTCATTTTCAATGCATGAATGAACGGCCTAGCCTGCCGTGTCACCAATCTCTGATCAGGGAGAAGTGGTACCGCCTCCCTGGCTTGAACAGGGGACCTCTGGATCCACAATCCAGCGCTCTAACCAACTGAGCTAAGGCGGCACTCGTGAGGGGCGATTTACCGAACGCGCCCGGGGAATGCAAGAGGATTAAAGCCGAATTTTCCAGCTTTGTTCGACAAGATCGACACCGAAGGAATGGACCGGTTTGCTGCCAGTCAAATGCCAGCCTGTCGCCTTGTAAAGCGCGCAGGCGGCGCGGTGACTTTCGTGCGTCCACAATGACATCTGAGCGAACCCGACAGCGCGCGCGTGGTCCATACATGTGTACAACAGGCGTTTGCCCAGCCCCATTCCCCGCGCCTCTGGTACAAGAAAAAACAGGCGCAGCTTTGCGGTGCTATCGTCCAGTCTGACGCAGAAAATACTGCCTAAACGCTGACCTTCTTGTTCGGCAATCCAGCCTCGCTCAAACTCGGGGTCATGGGTCGCTACGAAATCCTCAAGAATCCGCTGAACCAGCGGTGCGAAGGTTTCGTCGAATCCTTCATCACGCTCGTAGAGGGTCCCGTGCTGTTCAACCAGCCACGGCACATCCGAAGCGCAAAAGGGTCTTATCTTTGCATTGTTCATAATGCATCTGACCGCATCAGCGTCTTGATTCTCAAGCCTTTGCGCGATAGCACGAATGCTCATCTCCGGAGGCGAATATGGGCATCAACACCGAACGTGACATTCAGGCCAACCTGCAAATCGGCCCGACCGATCAGGGCATGGTGCGCCTGTTCATCGAAGCCGACGGTCTGGAAGTCCCGATGGATTTTGACCCCGAAGAAGCCGAGGAGATTGCGGATGAAATCCGAGCCGCCGCGCAAGCCGCACGCGAGGTAAAAGGCTGATTTTTCAAAGCCTTGGATCGCGAAGCGCGTGCAGTCTACGTGCCGCGTCCGTTGCAAACTTTTGTATCATTTTCTTGCGCCTTGCCGGCGCCAGCTTGTCTTCGGGCGCCATGCGCACAATCTCGGCATCATAGGCGTCAGCGATAATAAGGCCGGTTTCCTGTGGCAGCAGGTCTGTTGGAAAATTAGTATCCACGGCCCAGAAAAACCGATCACACCATTCAAGATAGCCCTGCCATTTGGCATCCGACTGATAATCCGCGCGGCTGGACTTGCACTCAACCACCCAAAGCTCACCCTTGGGGCCCAGCCCCATGACATCCACACGCAACCCGCGCACGGGCACAAACTCTTCAACAGAAACAAATCCATGCGCGCTGAGATGGCGCGCGACACCGCGTGCAAGCTTCTGTCCAGGCTGCAAGTCCAATACCATCCGGGGAATGTGAACAATTAGAGAACAAAAATCAACCCGCCTACCCTTGCTTATCCAGTCAGCAACACCTAGTTAGACCCTTGGCGGGTTCTGCCCTTCTTGTGATTGGTAGCATTCTGGTGGCCTTAAGCAATTCCGAGGGGGCTGGCTCTGTTCAGGTCCTGGCCTGATTACCTGGCGCCCACCTGTACATACAGGTCCTCGGGAATCACACCGCACGGTTGACTGGCGGTCCCGCCACATTTTTTTCAAGCTTAGCTTATTTCCCCGCAGGGGCGTCCCGACGAACGACAGCAGGCTCAAAACTGTGCACAACCGGCGAGCCACGGCGCGGGCCACCGGGCTTTTCAGCCATGCTCATGATCTTGTAAGCGAATTGCACACCGGCAAAAACGATGCCGTTCATGAACCAGATCATCAACAGCGCGACCAGACCGATATCTGATCCGGTGATGAGGCTGCGCAGGTTGGCCACGTTAAACGCCAGCAAGACACCGACAAACACTGCCGAGATCGCGAAACCCCAGGCAACCTGAGTAATATACAGACGGATCAGTTTGGGCATTGCGGGCCTCCTTGCGCTCCGACGTTCAGCCTAGCGCATATGGGCCCTGCGTAAAGGCGTCAGAACGCCTCGGGCTGGGCCTCGCGCGCCATGTGGTCCAGAACTGCGTTGACGAACTTCGGCTCTTTCCCTTCGGGGAAAAACGCCCGTGCCACGTCGACGAATTCAGTGATGACCACCTTGGGCGGCGTGTCGCTTTGGGTCAGCTCGGCGCCTGCGGCGCGGAACGCAGCGCGCAGGGTCGGGTCGATGCGCGCGATAGGCCATTTGGCAACCAGCGCGCGGTCTGTCATCTGGTCGATCGGTGCCTGATAGTTCACGGCGTCTTCGACCAATTTGCGGAACAGGCGGATATCGCCGTCCAGCATTTCCTCACCCTCATAGACGGCACCAAACCGGTGATCCAGAAACTCGTTGACAACCTGTTCGGTGGTCTGACCCGACTGCTCCATCTGGAACAGCGCCTGCACGGCATACAACCGGGCGGCGGATTTCATCAGGCGTTTCTGGTTGGCCGGTTTCGGCGCGTCTGTCTGGGTCATGCTGTCGTGGGTCCGTTGCTGTCGCCCGCCACAAGGATGGACTCGGACGGCGGCTTGAAGCCCACGCCCTTTTTGGAAGAGCCCCACTTACGGCTGAGCGCGATCAGATGCAAGGCCGCAGCGGCTGCTCCGCCGCCTTTATTCATCTTTTCTGGGTTCGCACGGACCTCGGCCTGTTCGTCATTCTCGACGGTCAGGATGCCGTTGCCGATCAGCAGACCCTGAAGGCCCATCAACTGAATGGCACGACTGGAGTCATTGCATACCGTTTCGTAATGCGTGGTCTCGCCGCGAATGACGCAACCAAGCGCGACATAGCCGTCATAGTTACACTGACGGTCTGCCATGGCGATGGTGGTCGGGATTTCCAGCGCGCCGGGAACCTCGACCACGTCACAGGTACCACCTGCTGCCTCAATCTCGGCCTTGGCACCGGCGACCATATTGTCAGCGATAGCGCGATAAAACGGGGCCACCACCAGCAGCAGCTTCACCGGTTTGTCGAAGGTCGGGGTCGGCAGGACGCCGTGTTTATCTTGTTCAGCCACGATCAGTCTTCCTTGAGGATGGAGCGGGTGCCGACGATGGACAGGCCAAACGCGTCGAGCCCCAGATATACGGTTTCGGGCGAGTCAGTCAGCAGCACCAGTTCCTGAATGCCCATCTTGGACAGGATTTGCGCGCCCAGACCGGTTTGCTTGATGGTGCGCGGGCCTTCGTCCTCGGCGGCATAAAGCGAATTGCGCGGCTGGCGGAACAGGCAGACCACGCCGCGGCCTTCTTCGGCTATCTTCTCCATCGCGCGCGGCAATTCGCGCGAGGATTTGGGTCCAAGGCCCAGAATGTCGGGCGCTTCATGCAAAGCGTGAGTACGGGTCAGAACCGGCTCGGGTGTAGTCACGTCACCTTTGACCATGACGACGTGTTCGATGCCGTGGGTTTGATCAGTGAAAATCCGCATCTCCCATTCGCCACCATATTCCGAGGTGACGGTTTCCCGCGAGGTCTCGACCACCAAATTGTCATTGCGCGAGCGGTAAGTGATCAGATCGCTGATCGTGCCGATTTTCATGTCGTGGGTTTTGGCGAACTCCACCAGATCGGGCAGCCGCGCCATGGTGCCATCGGGTTTCATGATCTCGCAGATCACGCCCGAGGGATTCAGCCCGGCCAGGCGCGAGATATCCACTGCGGCCTCGGTATGGCCTGCGCGCACCAGCACCCCACCCCGCTTGGCGCGCAGCGGGAAGACATGGCCGGGGGTGGCGATGGCCGCCATAGTGTTCTGTTCGTTGATCGCGGTCGCCACGGTCAGCGCGCGGTCAGCGGCGGAAATCCCGGTCGACACACCTTCGCGCGCCTCGATCGATACGGTGAACGCTGTTTCATGACGCGACGAGTTGTTGACCGCCATCATCGGCAGACCCAATGCGTCCACACGTTCGGCGGTCATCGGCAGGCAGATCAATCCGCGCCCATGGGTGGCCATGAAGTTGATCGCCTCGGCATCCGCGAACTCGGCGGCGATAACCAGATCGCCCTCGTTCTCGCGGTCTTCGTGGTCGACCAGAATATACATCCGGCCTTTGCGCGCCTCTTCGATGATCTCTTCGATCGGGCTGATCGCGTCGCGCAATTGCGCCTCGACGGGTCCGGGGGTTTCAAAGCTCATTGGGCAGCCTTTCGCTGAGCAAGTTTGCACGGGTGGATAGACCACCACGCGCGCAAAGGCCAGTCTGCAAACGCCCCGAACCGGCCAGAACGCGGCGTCTGGTCAGGACATTTCGGCCAGACGCGCGACATAGCGGGCCAGCGTGTCAATCTCGAGGTTCACTTTGTCACCGACAGAGACGCCGCCCCAAGTTGTCACCTCCTTGGTGTGCGGGATGAAGTTGATGCCGAAATCGCAACCTGCCACGTCATTGACTGTCAGGGACGTTCCATTCAGAGCGACCGAGCCCTTGGGCGCAATGAAACGCGCCAAGTCCTTGGGCGCACGCAGAGTTACACGGGTACTGTCGCCCTCGTCTTCCACCGCGACAACTTCGGCCACACCGTCGACATGACCGGATACAATGTGCCCGCCCAGTTCATCCCCGACTTTCAGAGCACGCTCCAAGTTTACACGCTTGCCAACCTGCCAACTATCCAAGTTGGTTTTCGACACGGTTTCAGCGCTGATCTGGACATCGTACCAATCATCACCCAACGCGATTACAGTCAGACAAACACCGTCGCTGGCAATCGAGGCGCCGATATCAATGCCGGCTGTATCATAGGCCGTTTTAATCCGCGCCCGCAGATCGCCCTGCTGGTCCAACTCGGTAACAGTGCCAACATCTGTAACGATCCCGGTAAACATTGCTTTAACCCTCAGCTTCTAACCTGTGACCAGTTTTCCAAGCCGAGGTAAGCGTAACCGACTGTAGGGGCAAGCCCCGCCTTGCCGTGATAGACACAAATAGGCATAATTTCCGCACCAAAATGAAACGAGCAGTACCAATGCCACCACTCAATTCCGGCGCCGATGGCCGCGTGTTCCTGTTCCTACAGGGGCCACATGGGCCGTTCTTCAGCGCTCTGGGTCGCGCGCTGCGCGGAACCGGGGCCAAGGTCTGGCGCGTGGGTTTCAATGCCGGGGATGAGGTGTTCTGGTTCGACCGGAGCAGCTTCGTTCCCTTCCCCGACCCTGCCGACACATGGCCTGAGTGGTTTTGCAATTTCGTCGAAACCCTGAGCGTCACCGATATCGTGTTGTACGGAGACACCCGGCCCGTCCACGCCCAAGCGGTCGAAATCGCGCGCACCCGCGGCATCACCGTGCATGTGTTCGAAGAAGGGTATCTTCGCCCATGGTGGACCACTTATGAGCGCTCGGGTTCCAACGGCAATTCGCGTCTGATGACACTGAATGTCAGGCAGATGGAGCGGGCGCTGGATCGCTCTGACGCGCCGAAGCCGCCCCCTCCGTCGCATTGGGGTGATATGCGGCAGCACATTTTCTATGGCGCGCTCTACCATTGGTTCCTTTTGTTTCTGAACCATCGTTACAGCAACTTCCGACGGCACCGAGAGCTGCCGGTCTCAAAAGAATTCCGCTTGTACTTTAAACGGTTGATGCTAATGCCGTTTCACAGGGTTCAGCGGCGATGGGCCACGGCGCGAGCACGCAGAAGTGGATTGCCGTATCATCTGGTCCTGCTTCAGTTGGGGCATGACAGTTCGGTTCAGACTCATTCGGATTACACATGCATGTCCGACTTTCTCGAACATGCAATCCAAGGTTTTGCTGAAGGCGCACCCCGGCATCACCAGCTTGTCGTAAAAGAGCATCCGCTGGAAAACCATCGCGAACCCTTGCGACGCAAAACCCGCTTTTTTGCCAAGAAATACGGGATCGCGGATCGGGTCCATTATGTTCCGGGCGGAAAATTGGCGAAACTGCTGGATGATGCGAATTCCGCAGTTACGATCAACTCGACAGCAGGTCAGCAAGTTTTGTGGCGTGGCATCCCTATTCGCACCTTCGGCACATCGGTCTATGACAAACCGGATTTCGTGTCAGAACAGCCTATTGCAGAGTTCTTTGCGCGCCCTGATCCGCCCGACCACGACGCCTATCAGGTATATCGGGACTTTCTTTTGAAAACCTGCCAGGTGCCGGGCGGATTCTATTCCAGACACGGTCGACGCCAGTTGCTGCGCCGCGTCGCGGACATGATGCTCAGCCCGCACGATCCTTACCATTCGGTCCTTGATGTGACAGAGACTCAGACGCCACAGTTAAGAATAGTGGAAGGAAACGAACAGGTTGATGCTGGAAGTTGCGAGAAGAAACAGATAGCGTAACGCAAACAAAAAAGACTGAGGATATTCGGCAGTGCAGAGCTTTCCAATCCAATGGATACGGGGGGTTTCCCTTGTGGCCGCGCTTGGCCTTCTGGCGGCGTGTCAACTTCCAAAGTCCGGCCCCAGCAAGAACCAGATTCTGGCCGGGTCCGTCGAAAACGGTGGCAACGCCTTCGTTGTAGAAGTCGATGATCGTGTCGCGCAGGCCACGTCCGCGATTCCACAATTTGGCTTTCCCGCCTCGTTTCAAAGCGCGCAGAGCTTGGCCGCCGACACAGTGCGACCGGGTGACGTGTTGGGACTGACCGTATGGGAAAACGTCGATGACGGCCTGTTGACGGGGCCAGCCGGGGCCGCAACTGCGCTGAACGAGGTTCAGGTAGACAGCGACGGGTTTATCTTTGTGCCCTACGCGGGGCGCGTCCGTGCAGCCGGGAACACCCCGGAACAGTTGCGCATGCAGATCACCCAAGAGCTCAAGGATCAAACGCCCGACCCGCAGGTCGAAGTGCGCCGTATCGCGGGTGATGGATCAACCGTTTCACTGACAGGCACTATCGGGGCGCCGGGCATCTACCCAATTGAACGTCCGACGCGCACTCTGACGGGCATGCTGTCCCAAGCTGGTGGTGTTGCTGTCGGGTCGGATATTGCACTGGTGACGCTTATTCGCGGCAACGAACGGGGCACGGTGTGGTACGAGGACCTGTTTAGCAACCCTCGGATGGATGTGGCCTTACGCGGCGGCGACCGAATTCTGGTTGAGGCTGACGCGCGGTCATATATCGCATTGGGCGCCACTGGTGGACAGTCGCGTGTTGCCTTTGACAGTCAGGACCTGTCCGCGCTTGAAGCGCTTGCTCAGGTTGGCGGCTTGCAGTCCTTGTCTTCGGACCCAACAGGCATTTTCGTTCTGCGGCGAGAGCGGCAGGACATCGCACGCACAGTTATGGGGCGAGCGGATTTGCAAGGGGATCAACGTATGATCTACCTGCTGAACCTGACTGCCCCGAACGGGCTTTTCGTGGCCAGAGACTTTGTCATTCGCGACGACGACACGATCTATGTGACCGAGGCGCCCTACTCCCAGTGGAGTAAGTCAATTTCCCTTATCGCGGGCGGGCTGACACCCTTCGCGAACGTCGCCACGCTTACGGGCGGCTGATGTATCCCGAGAAATCGGCCGGGGCGGATCGCACCCGATTGTTTGTGTACAATGTCGGTTTTCTGACCGGGCGGCGCATACGCCGAATTCTGACGCTTGCCAGGTATGACATCCGACTAGGCCTTCCCAAGGACGGCGATGTTGTCGGCATTTGGGGCAACAGCCCAACGGCCCATCGCGGCCTAAACATAGCCGAGAAGCATAACGCGCCCCTTCTCAGAGTCGAGGATGCCTTTATACGATCGCTGCATCCCGGCCGAAGTGGCGAGGCGCCGCTGGGCCTGTTGCTGGATCGAACCGGGCTGCACTTCGATCCGGCCCAACCGTCGGATATTGAAACGCTTCTGAGCACGCACCCGCTGGACGATACCGCCCTGCTGAACAGGGCGCGCGGCGGGATCGCCCGTATGAAAGAGCTCAACATCAGCAAGTATTCCGCGTTTGATACGGCCCTTTCGCCACCCGACCCCGGATATGTTTTGGTCGTGGATCAGGCGCGCGACGACGCATCCGTCACCGCCAGCAAAGGCGACGCTGCCCGGTTCCGTGAGATGCTTGTCATGGCGCAGGAAGAGAATCCGGGCGCACGCGTTTTGATTAAGGCCCACCCTGAAACGATCGAAGGGCATCGCGCCGGGTATTATTCTGAACAGGACTTGTCCGACCGGGTCACACTCTTTGACGCACCACTCAGCCCCTGGACGCTGCTGGAAGGTGCCGTCGGCGTTTATACCCTGTCGTCCCAGTTGGGGTTCGAAGCCATCCTCGCCGGGCACAAACCCCGCATTTTTGGCGAGCCGTTCTATGCCGGTTGGGGATTGACGCAGGACGAACATTTTTTTCCCCGCAGGCAGCGCACCTTGACCCGCGCGCAGTTGTTTGCGGCTGCGATGGTTCTGAACCCAAAGTGGTATGATCCGTTTCAGGATCAATTGTGCGAGTTGGAAACGGTTCTCGACATTCTTGAGGCGCAAACGCGCGCTTGGCGGCAGGATCACCAAGGTTGGACAGCCTCGGGTATGCGGCTGTGGAAGCGCAAACACCTGCAACAGATGTTCGGGCGCGAAAAGAAAATGCGGTTCACGACCGAGATTCCTGAAAATACGGACCGGCCGCACATGGTGTGGGGCAATCACGCACGCGATGCCGGGCATGTCACGCGGGTCGAAGATGGATTTCTCCGGTCCCGAGGGCTTGGCGCGCGTCTTGTGCCACCCCTGTCTCTGGCAACCGACGACATCGGAATCTACTACGACCCTACCCGTCCGAGCCAGCTTGAGGAGATGATCGCCCGGCGGGAAACCCTGCGTCCCGATCAGCAAATCCGAGCTGAAAAGCTTATCTCGCGCATCGTGTCTGCGAACCTCAGCAAGTACAATACGGGTGGGTCATGCCCGAAACTGCCCGAGGGTCACCGGATACTCGTCCCCGGTCAGGTAGAGGATGATGCGTCAATCCTTTTGGGCACCAACAACGTGCGGACAAATCTTGAACTATTGCGAACGACGCGCGAGGCGAACCCAGACGCCGTCATCATCTACAAGCCTCACCCGGATGTCGAAGCTAAGCTGCGCGAAGGCGAGATTGACACGGCAGGTCTTGCTGACGTCGTTGCAGTGAACTCCGACCCCGCACTGTTGCTTACCCAAGTGCAAGAAGTCTGGACCATGACGTCGCTGCTGGGATTTGAGGCACTTTTGCGCAGTGTCAGCGTTACGACGCTTGGCGGACCTTTCTATGCGGGCTGGGGACTGACCCAAGATCTGGGGTCCGTTCCTGCAAGGCGCGGAGCGCGCCCATCATTGTTGGGTTTGGTGCACGCGTCTTTGATTGACTATCCACGCTATCTGGACCCCGTAACTGGCCAACCCTGCCCCGTTGAAGTCGCCCTACAACGTTTGGTGGACGGTTATGGGGCGACAGGTGGCGCGTCTGTTCGACTGCTGTCCAAACTACAGGGCGTTTTTGCCACGCACGCGCATTTCTGGCGCAGAGGTTAGCGGAAAGATCGCGTCCATCGGTGCAGCACATCCGGCCCAACGGCCCGCACCTCCAACAATTCGAACCGAGGTGCGGTGTCCAAAGTCTCTAGCCCCAGTGAACCAATTGCCGACAAGCCTTCTGCACCGATTGTCAGGCCAGCACTGAATCCGACCAACTCATCGACAAGGTCTTCGGCAAGTAGTGACGCCGCAAGCGCAGACCCTCCTTCGCAGAAGACACGGGTCAGACCGGCCTGCCCCAACTGCTGCAAAAGGTCCGTGGCATCAATCTGGTGATCATTCAACGCGCAAGGGATCAGCGTTGCGCCAAGCCCTTCCCACGCACGTGCACGTTCGGGGTCCGGCGACGGGTCGTGGCACAGCCACAGCGGAATTTGAGCGGCGGTTCTGGCAAGTTGACCGATCAGCGGAATGTCCAGGTGGCGCGAGACAACGACCCTGACAGGCTGGTTGTCTATTCCAAGATCGCGGACATTCAGCGACGGGTCATCTGCCCGCGCGGTTCCTGCCCCGACCATCACCGCATCATGCCGGGCGCGCATCGCATGAACCACACGTCTTGCCTTGGGGCCGGTTATCCACTGGCTGTGACCGCTTGAGGTCGCGATCCGGCCATCAAAACTGCTGGCCAGTTTGAGCGTCACAAAAGGCCGCCCCTGTTCGG
The DNA here is from genome assembly GCF_056780525.1 of Ruegeria sp. S263. Taxonomy (NCBI): domain Bacteria; kingdom Pseudomonadati; phylum Pseudomonadota; class Alphaproteobacteria; order Rhodobacterales; family Roseobacteraceae; genus Ruegeria; species Ruegeria sp. S263. Next base: position 2,483,445 of record NZ_CM165558.1, read on the forward strand.
TTTTCAAAAAGAACCCCGCATGATCCCGCGCCGCTTGATCGGCAAGAACCCCGGTCGTCACCTCAATTCCCGCATCACGAAGCATCGCAAAGCCCTGCCCGGCCACGCGCGGATCGCTGTCTTCAATCGCAGAAACAACGCGTGAGACACCCGCCGCGATCAGGGCTTCGGCGCAGGGCGGCGTCTTGCCATGATGTGAGCACGGCTCCAGCGAAACATATGCTGTCGCTCCGCGCGCTGCATCTCCGGCTTGCCTCAGAGCTTCGGTTTCGGCGTGGGGCCGTCCGCCCGGTTGCGTCCAGCCACGCCCAACGATCCGACCGTCGCGCACGACAACGCAACCAACAGCCGGATTTGGCCAACACGTTCCTTGACCGCGCTGACCCAAGGACAGGGCCAACGCCATATATCGCTTATCTGTTTCGATCACTCGTCTGACGAAGGCTGCGGCGGTCGCAACTCGTGGACGAACTCCTCAAAGTCATCGGCCGCCTGGAAATTCTTGTACACGCTGGCAAAGCGAACATAAGCCACCGTGTCAATCCGCGCCAGAGCCTCCATCACGATCTCGCCGATCTTGCTTGAGGGGATATCGGTTTCACCCATGCTTTCCAGACGGCGCACAATGCCAGAGATCATCTGGTCAATGCGATCCGGCTCAATCGGGCGTTTCTGCATCGAAATGCGGATAGAACGTTCCAGCTTGTCACGATCGAAATCTTCGCGCTTGCCGTTGGTCTTGATTACAACCAAGTCGCGCAACTGTACACGCTCATACGTCGTGAACCGTCCGCCACACGCCGGGCAGAAGCGACGTCTGCGGATCGCAACGTGATCCTCAGCCGGACGTGAATCTTTGACCTGAGTGTCGATATTTCCGCAAAACGGGCAGCGCATCCGCCGTCTCCTCGTCCCTTTGTCCACCTCTTTTTGTAAGCGCTACGGCTTACTTATCCACAACTATAGGGCAGCCGCTAGGGTTTGGGTAGTCGGAATTTATCACCGCAAGATAAAGGGTTCAGGCAAAATGCGCAGCGACCCTTCTATTGTGTGCCATCGCACGATGCTCAAACAGGTAAACGCCCTGCCACGTTCCCAGCATCGGCTGCCCGTTCGTTACCGGAATGCTGAGGGAAACCGGTAAAAGAGCAGCCTTGATGTGCGCGGGCATATCGTCGGGCCCTTCGTAGGTATGACGCAGGTAGGACATCGACGGATGATCTGATGGCGGTACAAGCCTTTCAAAGAAGGCTTTTAGGTCCGTCTGAACCTCGGGGTCTGCGTTTTCCTGTATCACAAGCGAACAAGACGTGTGCCGCACAAACAATGTCAGCAAACCGTCACCTGAGACCGAGCTAAGCCAGTTGCGCAGGTCCAAGGTGAATTCATACAACCCCGGCCCTTTCGTCGAAATAAAAAACTCGGTCTGCATTTAGTGGTTCACTTAACCTCAGTTCAAGAAAGGACGGACATTACAACGCCCATTGGCACCCTGAACTGACATGCTTTCGCCGGGGTTGAAACCCGAAGTTATGAAACTGCCTTGCTGGGGCACCCCACCCGCAGGCGGTTGGGTCGAGAACTGGACGGCTGTACGGCGGCCCGTTGCCTCGCTGGGGCCATAGCCACGCACGACATAGATGCGATCCTGCCAGCCAGCGTCCAGAGTTCGACGCGCAAAATCCGCAGCCGCGCACCAATATCCATCAACATCCCTGCGTGAGCGCGGGATCACTTCGAAAACCGAGTTGTTCAGCGCAACTGTCTGAAATCCGTTCCGCGCCGCTGAGGCAGAAGCTGGTGTACTCAGCAAGACCGCAGCGGTCACTGCCGTGGTGATAAACTTTTTCATAATCATACTCTTTCCTGTTGCGAGGTGAATTTTGAAATAGTGTACATTCATAGCGAGCAAGACCGGTTCACAATCAATTCAGGCGCGCCCAAAATTCACGTGAGCGCGCGTTAGAATGGTATCAAGTTGCACGCGTTCTTTACAGGGCTTCGCCCCGAAAGCGCCAAAGTACACTGGATAATTGGCAGGTCACGTGTCGGGGAGCCTCTGGTCGTCTGCGCGACAATTTGGCTGGGCTCTGACCTTCATCCCCATAAAGGTACCGACCCGACAACGCGCGGATATTAGATGGATCGCCAACACAGGTCTTGCTGAATCCTGCCAACCTTTTACGATTTACAGTCAGTTGAAGGACAGTTCACACGGGAACCCCAGCAGGTAAACTGGTGGAAATCACAATGTATGCGCTAAAATCACATTATGGACGTTGATATTGCTCGCCTTCAATTGTTGACCAGAATGCTTGAAGATCAAGCGAACGATCCGGCTATTGTGGATCAGGTTCTGGAAAAAAGTGGCCTAACTCGCGACGACCAGACATCAGCGACCTATAGCGCCCAAAAAGAGGCGCTTTTTGTGCGGTTCGCCTGCGATGTGCTGGCTGACGCTACATTTGCGGCCAGGGCCGGCCTACAGTTCAAATCGTCATCAAGCCTGACGGCATATATCAGTAAATACTCCCGCGATCTGAAGCAGGTACTGGAAAACGCGTCCCGGTTTCACGGTCTCATAGACCCTGCCCTAATGTTCAGCCTGAGGGTTGCGGGAAATTTCGCCGCGATTGAGGCGGAATGGAAAGATGCAAGTTATGCCCGTTATCATCGGCGAACCGAGTTTCTTTTGTTCGCGGGTCTTGCCCGCCTGCGGGACCTGACGCAATCAAACTTCTTTCCTATTGAAATTCGCTTTCAGCACGAAGTTGGGAGCAGCAGAAACAAATACCAAAGGTTGGCGGGTTTTCCCGTGTTGTTTGGGGCTGAGAGGGTGGAAATCGTTCTGGCTCTGTCTTCGCTGGATCTTCCGGTTCCAACCTACGACCCAAAACTGCGCGAACATCTGCTGGAATATGGTGACCGTGTCATCGCCGAAAAGCGGCAACCGAAACAAAAGCTGCGCGCTCAGGTCGAAGGGCTGATCACCCGCTCATTGCCCGGCGCGATCATTCAATCCGAAGACGCCGCCGCAAATTTGGGGCTAAGTACCCGGACCTTTGCCCGCAGGCTCAAGGAAGAAGGCACAAGCTATCGCGAAATCGTCGAGGACTTGAGATGTGATTTGGCCCAGACCTTTATCACCAACGGAATGCCTCTGTCCGAGATTGCGTTCTCGTTGGGGTATGCCGATCAACCTGCGTTTTCGACCGCATTCAAAAGATGGACAGGGCAAGCCCCCAGTGCGTTTCGAAGCAGGCTGGATGTGTCGACCAAAGCCTGAGACCGGGGGTCATTGGCGCAAACGCCTCGCCCCGGCCCGTCCCATGAGTGGACAAGCGCGATATAGAAACCCCGAGACCTTATAACTTGTGAGTTCTCGCCAATTTGAGGTTTGAACAAGACTTCGTGTTTATGACGAATGCCCAAAGAAAAAGGCGCCTGATGTCAGGCGCCTTTTTTGATCACTGATCCAGGAAGGACCGCAGTTTGCGCGATCGGCTGGGATGTTTCAGTTTCCGCAGGGCTTTCGCTTCGATCTGACGGATACGTTCGCGGGTCACGCTGAACTGCTGGCCCACCTCTTCCAGCGTGTGATCGGTATTCATGCCGATGCCAAAACGCATCCGTAGAACCCGTTCCTCACGCGGCGTGAGCGAGGCCAGAACGCGCGTTGTGGTTTCCTTGAGGTTTTCCTGAATGGCGCTGTCCAGCGGCAGCACGGCATTCTTGTCCTCGATGAAATCGCCCAGTTGGCTGTCTTCCTCGTCGCCAATCGGCGTTTCCAGAGAGATCGGCTCTTTAGCGATTTTCATCACCTTGCGAACCTTCTCAAGCGGCATTTGAAGCTTTTCCGCCAATTCTTCCGGCGTCGGCTCGCGACCGATTTCGTGCAGCATCTGGCGGCCGGTCCGAACCAGCTTGTTGATCGTTTCGATCATGTGCACCGGAATACGGATGGTGCGCGCCTGATCCGCGATGCTCCGCGTGATCGCCTGACGAATCCACCAGGTCGCATAGGTCGAGAATTTATAGCCACGACGGTATTCGAACTTGTCCACCGCCTTCATCAGGCCGATGTTACCTTCCTGAATAAGATCAAGGAATTGCAGGCCACGGTTCGTGTACTTTTTGGCAATCGAGATCACCAGACGCAGGTTGGCTTCGACCATTTCCTTCTTGGCCTGCCGCGCCTCTTTCTCGCCCTTCTGAACCTGCTGCACGATGCGGCGGAATTCCGGGATATCCAGACCAACGTATTGCCCGACTTGGGCCATATCGTTGCGCAATTCTTCAACCTTGGCGGTCGAGCGTTCGATGAACATCTGCCAGCCCCGACCCGGTTTTTCGGCCATAGCCGACAGCCAGTTCGGGTCCAGCTCGCGGCCACGATAGGCGTCGATGAATTCCCGACGGTTGATCCGCGCCTGATCCGCCAGTTTCACCATCGCACTGTCCAGCGACATGACGCGACGGTTGATACCATAAAGCTGGTCGATCAGAGCTTCGATCCGGTTGTTATGCAGGTGAAGACCATTCACCAGCTCAACAATCTCGGCCCGCAGTTTCTGATAGGTTTCTTCGTCCTTTTCGCTGAATGAACCGTCTTCGTTCAGTGTGGCCGAAATCCGGCTGTCCTGCATTTCAGACAGCATCGAGAAGTCGGTCGAGATCCGCTCCAGTGTCGTCAGAACCTGATCTTTCAACGCGGCTTCCATCGCGGCCAGCGACATGTTGGCCTGATCGTCGTCGTCATCATCATCGTCATTGTTCAGCGGGTTGCCGTCGGCATCCAATTCGGGGCCGGTATTCTCTTTCGCGGGCTTGGCAGCCTGCACGTTCGAGGTATCGACCACCGGTTCTTCGACATCGCCGTCTTCGTCCATCTGGTTGCCGAAGGTGGCCTCCAGATCAATGACGTCGCGCAGCAGAATGTCTTCGGACAGCAATTCGTCATGCCAGATGGTGATCGCCTGGAAGGTCAGAGGACTTTCGCACAGACCGGCGATCATCGTGTTGCGGCCGGCCTCGATCCGCTTGGCGATGGCGATCTCACCCTCGCGGCTCAGCAGTTCAACCGAGCCCATCTCGCGAAGGTACATGCGCACCGGATCGTCGGTGCGGTCTAGCTTTTCGGTTGCTGCCCCTGACAGGGCAACTTCGCGGTTGCTTTCGGTCGTGGTGAGTTCGGTCGAACCTTTGTTTTCTTCTTCTTCGGCCTCTTCATCCTCGATGATGTTGATGCCCATCTCGGACAGCATCGACATTACATCTTCGATCTGTTCCGAACTGACCTGATCCGGCGGCAGCACCTGATTAAGCTGGTCGTAGGTGATGTAACCTTTCTCGCGGGCCTCGGCGATCATCTTCTTGACCTGGGCCTGGCTCATGTCCAGCGAGATTTCCTGTTCCTGCTCGTCGGATTTGCGGTCTTCGTTGGTATCCTTGGCGGCCATTCAATGCTCCTGCAGGGATGGGTAATTCGTCTGAGCCGAATCATTAGCGCGTAGAAGTGATTCGGCCACCCGTTTACCCGTTTTTCTTTTCCAGTGCCTTACGAAAACACCACTTTACCGGCGTTTTCGCTCAAAATTGATTCCGGACATGATTGCCTCGAACGCGTCTTTCTCGTCGCGGTTGATTCGCGCGCCATTGTCGGCCACGTCGAAAATCGCCCTGTCTTCGTTCTGACTGCGGCTTGTGCGGTTTCGCTCTTCGGCGGCCTGAGCCAGCCGATATGTCAGCGCCTCATCCGGCAGTTCAGACAGTTCCTCCTCGGCTTCGGCAATCTCTGCGTCCAACCCCCTGAGAGCTTTGATTTTTGCGAGTTCCTCGGCCAGTGTCATCTCGGCCTTCTCAACGTCGCCCGGTTTGAACACACAGGGGATCACTGCGACATGGCGAAGGCGCAGGAGGTTTTCAAGGGCGTCCGGCCCCAAAGTTTCGGCAATGTGGTCTTTCAGGTTGTCGGGATCATCAATAGCATGGCGCAAGATCGCGCCGCGCAGGGCGGCATGATCAGGGTCACGACACTCCATCTCTTCCAATTGATGTTCAAACTGCACCACGACCTGCGGGTTCAGCGCCGCGATCGCCAAGATCGCACCTTCGCGCAGTTGGATTTCCGCGCCCTCTGACGAAGCAAGGAACGAAGCGCGCGCACCCGGTGTCGCCGCCGGTTTGGGCTGCCACTTGCCACGCGGTTGCCAAGGGCGATTCTGCGACTGGCGCTGTGGGCGGAATAGCTGCCAGCGCAAATCCTTGATTTCCTGCCCGTAATGCGACCGGATCGACGGGTCGCGGATCAGCTTGATCTTGTCGCGCAGCACCTTGTCCAGCGCAGCCTTGCGCTCGGGGCTGTCGAACACTTTACCCTCGGTTTCGCGCTGCCACAGCAGTTTGACCATGGGGATTGCGCCCTCCAACACCGATTGCACAGCCCCCGGCCCTTCGGCACGCAGCAAGTCATCAGGATCTTTGCCCTCGGGCATCAGGGCAAAGCGCAGGGATTTGCCAGCCTCAAGCAACGGCAGCGCCAGATCAACCGCGCGCATCGCGGCGCGCAGACCGGCTGTATCGCCATCCAGTGCAATGATCGGCTCGTCCGATATCCGCCACAGCAATTGCAACTGATGTTCGGTAATCGCCGTGCCCAAAGGCGCAACGGACGCGCCGAACCCAGCCTCGGCCAGCGCAATCACGTCCATATACCCTTCGGCAACGATCAGAGGTTGCCCCTTACCCGCAGCCTGCCGCGCGGGACCGTGGTTATAGAGATTGCGCCCCTTGTCGAACAGCTCAGTCTCGGGCGAGTTCAGGTACTTGGCGTTGTCATTTGGGTCCATCGCCCGGCCGCCAAAAGCGATGCAGCGCCCGCGCGGGTCGCGGATCGGGTACATAATCCGATTTCGGAACGTGTCGTAAGGTTTTTTGCCCTTGTTCGACGGCTTCGCCAGACCTGCCCCAAGGATCAAGTCCTCGGTGACGTTCTTACCCGTCAAATGGTCCCACAACGCCTGCCATCCATCGGGGGCAAATCCGATCTCCCACCGGTCCAACGCCTGCGCATCTAGCCCCCTGCCGGTCAGATAGTCGCGCGCAGCACTCCCTGCACCGGTCTTAAGCTGCAGGCGGAAGAACTGCACAGCCTGCTCCATCACCTCAGCCAGTTGCGCACGGCGGTCCTGCTTTTCCTGCGCCTTGGGGTCACGCTGTGGCATCGGCATCCCGGCCTCGCGTGCCAGAATCTCAACCGCTTCGATGAACGAGACATTCTCGGTGTCTTTCACAAAGCTGATCGCGTCGCCTTTGGCGTGACAACCAAAGCAGTAATAGAACCCCTTTTGATCATCCACATGGAACGAGGCCGTCTTTTCATGGTGAAACGGGCACGGCGCCCACATGTCACCCTTGCCCTGATTGGACTTGCGTTGATCCCACATGACCTTGCGCCCAACGACCTGAGACAGGCTAAGGCGTGTACGCAGTTCATCAAGAAATCCGGGGGGCAACGACATGGGTCAAACCTGACAGAAATGAAAACGCGCGCCAAGGGGATGACGCGCGTTTGTCCACAGCGAATTACTGAACTTGTGGATTATTGCTGCAAACACAGCTCCAGCCATGCGGCAGCAAGGTCCTTTTTGCGGATATCGCGCATCTTTTGCTCATAGACCCACGGTGTGATCAGCGGAATTGCGGCATTGTAATTATCCGGCCAAGTCGGGGCTGATGCAGCAACGGCCTCCGGCACGTCCCGCTCTTTCACCTTATCAAGCCGCGCTTTCTGAATCGCTGCGACGACGTCGGCCTGATATTGGCAGTCTTGTTTCTTGGCTTCCTGCGCAGCCAAAGGCGTGGCCGCAAGAAAGGCAATCATTGCTATTCGCAACACGGTTGTCTCCCGGATTTGATTCCTTCCGGGCAGCTTACCCGCCACTGGGCATCCCCGCCATCGCCCATTTGCACCTGCCCGGAGTACTTTCCGAAAACATAAGGGCGGCCGAACATTTAATCGACCGCCCCGATTTCATATGCGTCAGAGACCTTTGGCGCGATAACTTTTCGCCACACGGTCCACGGCCACGATATAGGCTGCTGTCCGCAGATCCTCGACATCGTCGCGGTTGTGCCAGACTTCACGCATGGACTGGTAGGCGATACGCATCGTGTCATCCAGGCCCGAGCGTACAAGCTCCAATTCGTCGGCGCCCTTCAAATACTTGGACTTAAAGTCCGGTGACATTGACCAGGCATCCCCCAGATAGCGATCCAACCGCTCAAGCTCACTTACAATCAGCTCGTGGCGGGCTTCTTCCTGCCGGCGCTGCATTCGGCCAAACCGGATGTGGCTGAGGTTCTTTACCCACTCAAAATAAGAAACGGTCACACCGCCCGCGTTGGCGTACATGTCGGGGATGATAACCGTGCCTTTCTTGCGTAGAACCTCGTCGGCGCCCGCAGTCACCGGACCATTTGCAGCCTCGATGATCAGGGGGGCTTTGATGCGATCGGCATTGGTCAGGTTGATGACACCTTCCAAGGCGGCGGGAATCAGGATGTCGCACTCGGCCTCAAGAACCGCCGCACCGTCTGCCGAATGGGTCGCATCGGGATAGTCGCTTACGCCACCGTGTTTGACGATCCACTGTCGAACCGATTCAACATCAATTCCGTCCGGGTTATAAAGTGCTCCGTCCCACTCGATGATACCGACAATACGGCTGCCATCCTCCTCGCTCAGGAACTTGGCGGCGTGGTAACCCACATTGCCCAGCCCTTGTACGACAATGCGCTTCCCATCCAGCTTTCCGGACAGGTTTGCCTTTTGGACGTCCTCGGGATGCCGGAAAAATTCGCGGAGCGCATACTGGATACCCCGGCCCGTGGCCTCGACCCGCCCCGCGATCCCCCCAGCGTTCAGGGGTTTGCCAGTCACACAGGCGCGCGCATTGATATCGGTGGTGTTCATACGGGCGTATTGATCCGCCATCCACGCCATCTCACGCTCACCCGTGCCCATATCCGGCGCCGGGACGTTCTGCGAAGGGTTGATGAGATCACGCTTGGCCAGCTCATACGCGAACCGGCGCGTGATCTGCTCCAACTCGTGTTCCTCATACTGCCGAGGATCAATGCACAATCCCCCCTTGGACCCGCCAAAGGGTGTTTCGACCAAAGCGCACTTATAGGTCATCAGGGCCGCCAGTGCTTCAACCTCATCCTGGTTCACGGCCAACGCAAAGCGGATACCGCCCTTCACCGGCTCCATATGTTCTGAATGAACAGAACGGTACCCTGTGAACGTGTGAATATCGCCCCGTAGCCGCACACCAAATCGCACGGTATAGGTGGCGTTACAGACCCGGATCTTTTCCTCTAGCCCCGGAGGGAGGTCCATCAGGGACGCCGCCCTGTTGAACATCAAATCAACACTCTCTCGAAAGCTGGGTTCGTTTGTGGCCGTCATTTAATCCTCCGTGCCAAAGAGCGATCTACGCTCTGACTTTTTGTCGCACCCCTTGCGTAAACGATCAATATTTAGGCAAAAATAAAATTCAAAATCCTCACACTTTTTTACCGAACCGCGGTGAGTCGCAGTCTTTTCGATCATCGCCCGGAATTGTCCCCAATCAGAATACAGAGCGGCGCGAACTCTGTGAATTATCCGCCATTCGACAGGAAAAGGGCCTAATCTAAGGTTTTTTCGCCCAATTCCCGCCACGTTTCCCAGCTAATTTTCTGGCGTTAACTTTTCCTTAGCAGGGCCAAGCCACTGCTCAGCGAGGTCAGCACTATGATTAAGAACGCTATTGTCAGCGGATTTGGAAAATTTGGAAAAAAGAGTGCACCGGTCCGCGATTTCGCTGAACGCGAAGACGGGACGTTCACGATTTTCGTACTATTGGGTTTCTTGGTTATCTTCGCCACAACGGGGATGGGCGTCGATTTGATGAACTATGAGCGTGACCGCGCGAATTTGCAGTCGACGCTGGATCGCGCCGTGCTGGCTGCGGCCGACCTTGATCAGAAACTGCCCCCGAAAGAGGTTGTTGCTTCCTATTTGGAAAAAGCCGGATTGGAAGGCAAACTTGTCGGCGAACCCGTCGTGATTGAAGGATTGGGATCAAGAACCGTTTCGGCCACCGCCGAAACCGTCGTCAAAACGCATTTCATGAGCTTTTCGGGGGTCAACTCACTGACCGCACGCGCCGCGAGCACTGCGGAAGAATCAGTGGGTGCTGTCGAAATCTCGCTGGTCCTCGACATGTCGGGTTCGATGGACAACCCGTCGGCCGAAGCCGGCAAAACCAAGATCGAAGTTCTGCGGGATGCCGCGAAAGAATTCGTTACGCTGATGCTGTCGAAGCAAGACGCGACAGAAGTTTCCATGTCGATTGTTCCTTACGCGACGCAGGTAAATGCGGGCGAGGATATTCTGAGCAAGTTCAGCAATGTCACCTCTGAACACAGCTATTCGCACTGCGTGAACTTTTCGTCGACCCAATTTGACGACCCGTCAATGGATCCGACTTCGGCATTCCAGCGCACCGCGCATTTTGACCCGTTCCGCTACACCAATGGTGCAGAGCAATTTCCAAGATATCCTGTGTGCCCAACCCGCGTCGGCAGTGAAATTACGGCCGTCACAGACGATATCGACGTACTTCACAACCGCATTGATGCCCTGACCGCGAAAGGCAACACATCAATCGACGTTGGAATGAAGTGGGGATCCGCAATGTTGGACCCAAAATTCAAGGGCATTATCAAAAGCTTGTCGACCGAAGGCGCGGTTCCTGTGAAATTCGACGACCGTCCGTTGCGCTATGAGGATGATGTTCTGAAAGTTATCATCGTCATGACCGACGGTAAGAACACGACGCAGTATATGCTGAATTCAAATTACCGCAGCGGCAATTCGAATGTCTGGTTCAACCCCGAATACGACCGGGGCGATGGTAAGTTGGGTGAATACAGTGTTCGCTATTCGACCAATCCGGATCGCTGGGTCTGGATGCAGCACACAGATGCGGCGGGCTATTATGTCACGGCGACGCATCCGTTTGGCAATCCGCCCGACGAAAACGCTTCGAACGAAGAAGTCGGCACATCTGTGCGCCTGACCTATCCTGAACTCTTCAACCTTGCTTCGACCTGGTGGAATGCCAAGAACAACTATTACTGGCAGAACAACCACGAGAGTAACTGGCACTATAACATTCGCTCATCGGTGGGTGCGACAACCAAGAACACGCGCACCAGCAACATCTGCGGCGCTGCCAAAGACATGGGCGTGATCGTTTACGGTATCGCGTTCGAAGCACCGGACGAAGGTCTGACGACCATCAAGAACTGTGCGAGTTCGGACAGTCATGTCTACAAAGTCGACGAATTCGATGATCCAGAAGGTATTTCGCTGGGAGACGCCTTTGTCTCCATCGCTTCGTCGATCAAAAAACTGAGGCTGACACAATGAGCATGAAAGCCCTGGCAAAACTCCTGAAATTCCGAAAATCAGAGGCCGGCTCTGTGACGGTAGAGTTCGTGCTGATTTTCCCCGCGTTCCTGTTTTTCATCCTGAGCGCGGTGGAGTATTCGCTTGTCACCCTGCAGCAGGCGATGCTGGAGCGCGCGGTCGATCAGTCCGTTCGGGACATTCGCCTGGGCACAGGCTCAAACTTGACCCACGATCAGATCAAGGACTCGATCTGCAACAAGGCAATTATGGTCAGAGAGTGCGGGAAGAACCTGCGGCTCGAGATGATCATCCAAAACGCGTTTGTTGGCGTCGACCTGCCCCCTGCCCCGGATTGCACTGACAATTCCGAAGAAGTGAAGCCCGTGCGTCAATTCAAACAAGGCCAGTCCAACGAACTGATGATCCTGCGCGCATGCGCAAAAGTTGATCCGGTGTTCCCGACCTCTGCGATGGGTCGTGCGCTTTCGGACGAAACTGGCCAGATCGCGTTGACCGCGACCACAGCATTTGTTCAGGAGCCTTGATAGACCCATGTCCTTTCTGTCCAAGTTCAAAAAACTCTTCAGCCGCACCGCGCGTGACGAAAGCGGTCTGCTGACCGTCGAAGCTGTTTTGATATTCCCCATGCTGGTCTGGACTGTGACGGGGGCCTTCACTTTTTTCGACGGGTTCCGTCAAAGCGCGGCCAACCTGAAGGCGGCCTATACAATCGGCGACCTCATCTCGCGGGAAACTCAAACAGTTACGGACACCTATGTGGATTCTCTGTATGAGTTGATGCTGCGCATGGTCAACAATGGCTCGGAAATGAAGCTGCGGGTCACGCTCATTGTTTTTGATGAAGTGGATGATCGCCACTACGTCCGGTGGTCAACCGAACGTGGGTACAATCAAGTCTGGACCGACGGGAACATCAAGGACATGCGGGATAGCCTGCCCCCGATGCCCGATCAGGACACGTTGATTATCGTCGAAACAGCCAACAACTATGTACCTGTTTTTGGGTCCGGTTGGGTTTCTGACGACTATACGTTCCGCAACTTTGTGTTCACCCGCCCCCGTTTCACCAACGAGATCGCGGCTGACGTCTGATTTATGCTCTGTCTGCGATTATCGCAGACAGCATCTCGGACATGAACTTGGTTTCAGCAGCGGCGGTCATTCCTCCGATACCGACCCGACGCCCAAGTCGCCACCACAGACCCGGTGCCCAAACGTTCTTTTCCTTGGAATTTGTCCGCACAAGAAAACCGTTTGATGGTTTGAACGCAAAGACCCCTCGGTCAACGGCCTCGACATCCTGAACGCGCGCAATGATGCGCCCTGTTCCGGTGCGCAGCTCGGTCTGTGTCAGCTCAATCCAATCTTCGGTCGCATTCCACATGCGATACGCCAGCCAAAACGCAGCAGCGCCAACAGCGATCAGGAACACCTGCCAATGGGGTTCGGGCGGCGCGGCCAAGGCCACGTACAGAACCATGGCACCGACCACGGCCAACATACCAACCCCAAGCCACCGCCTGGGCGTCGACGCTTTTACTGTGGCCAGAACTTCCTGCTGCATGTCCATCCCCTGCATGATTTCGACCGGGTTTAGCGGCTTTCCGCGGTGAAAGACAGAGGCGGTTTGATTGCTAATTTTTGCACATAGCACGTGCCCAATCGCAAATTGACGCACATTGCGCACAGACTACATGATCGACCAAGTAACAGGAGGCCGCGATGTCGCTACGACCCACTTTGGAAATCAGGAAATCCGTCCCGACGATGGAGGGCGCCGGCGTCAAGTTGCATCGTGCCTTTGGATTTCAAGACCCGTCCGAACTTGACCCGTTTCTTCTGTTTGACGATTTTCGCAACGAACACCCGCGGGATTATCAGGCTGGCTTCCCGTGGCACCCACATCGCGGGATAGAAACGATCACATATGTCTTGTCGGGAACAGTCGAGCATTCGGACTCTCTTGGAAATACCGGAACGCTGGGCGCAGGCGACGTGCAATGGATGACCGCAGGCTCGGGGATCCTTCACCAAGAGATGCCAAAAGGGAACGCTGCGGGTCAGATGCACGGGTTTCAACTTTGGGGAAACTTGCCGTCCGGCCAGAAAATGACGGCTCCGCGGTATCAGGATGTCGAAAGCAAGGACATCCCAGAGATCACGGATGACGATGGCACGACGGTCCGCGTCATCGTCGGCGAATTCTGGGGAAAGACAGGTCCCGTAGACGGCATCGCCGCCGATCCGCAATATCTTGACATTCATATCCCGGCCGGTGTGAAAAAGACGTTTCGTATCGACACCTACCGCAGGGCGTTTGCCTATGTTTTTCAGGGGCAAGCGGCATTTGCGGATGCATCTCAACCCACCGGCGTTCTGCTTGAAAAGGAAATCGTCGGGCAAGAGGTCAATATCCGCGATATGTCAGGCGACCGAACTTTGGTTCGTTTCGGAACCGGCGACGAGATCACGGTTCAGGCAGGTGCTGAGGGTGTGCGATTTCTGCTGATTTCCGGCACACCGATAGACGAACCGGTTGCATGGCACGGCCCGATTGTCATGAACACACGGTCCGAGCTTGAGCAGGCATTCCGGGAATTGCGCAACGGCACCTTCATCCGGCCCGCGCATTGATCAGGCGGTCACGGATCGCCGGACCATATCCCAATAGACCTGTTCGACTTCATCCAGCGAAAGGCGTCCGCCTGCGCGATACCACGTCATCACGCCGTTCAACATGGCAATGACGGCCAAGGTCGCCATCTTGGTGTCGGCGACCAAGAAGGCCCCTACCTCTTGCCCATCCTTTAGGATTTGTTCGAGCGAGTCTTCGTAAGCCCGGCGTAACGCCTCGATTTCACCGAAATTTTCGGGGGTCAGGTTGCGCAGCTCCATATAGGCAATGAACACCTCATCCGGACGCTCAAGATGGAACCGGATATGGAAACCGACAAACTGGCGCAGCGCCTCAAGGGCGGTCGCTGGCCTTTCAAGCTTTGCGTAGGTCGACAGAAGATGCTGCATGTGATCGTTCATCAGGCGATACAGAAGGCTCTGCTTGTCCGGCGTGTAATTATAGAGCGCGCCAGCCTGCACGCCGACGTCTGCCGCGATCTGGCGCATGGAAACTGCGGCATAGCCCTGCTGCGCGAACAGGCGCAAAGCCGCCTTTCGGATGCGGGGGCCGGTAATATCGGAATGGGAACCTTGTGTGCGTGCCATGCCCCAACCGTATATGAACGGATGTTCAGATAGAACCCCGCTTGAATGCCCACGGTAAAAAGTGCATCACGGGGGCAATGGTATTCGAAAGAGCAGTATGAAACCCCTGCCCCTGCTGATCCTGACCCTTTGCTGTGCGGCCTGTGCCGACTTTCCTGAGTTGGAAGGCAGCGAACCAGCCAGCCTGAAATCAGCGCGCTATCCAAAACTAATCCCCCTACAAGAAAACCTTGGCCCTACGATCGACCCGATCAGCGAGGCATCCGAGGTAGAGGAAGAGCTTGAGACACGGCGCAAAGAGCTGCAGAAAAAGGCGGATCAGCTACAAAGCGAACAAATCAACTGACCAAGTGATTGCTGCGGCTCACCACGCATTGCACCCCTTCGCCGAACCCGCTAAGGCAGCGTTGAACGGGGCAACCCGGCATTAAAGAATTACGAGCGGAAAGGAACCCACGGGATGACACAGGCGCTGCGGCTTGGAATTGCGGGCTTGGGAACTGTCGGCGTGGGCGTCGTCAAGATCGTGCGCCGTCATGCGGACCTGTTACAGGCGCGGACAGGCCGCCCTGTGGAAATCGTGGCAGTATCCGCGCGGGATGCGAGCAAGGACCGTGGCGTCTACCTGTCTGACTACGCTTGGGAAACCGACCCGGTCGCTTTGGCCAAACGCGATGATATCGACGTATTTGTCGAATTGATGGGCGGTGAGAATGGTCCCGCCAAAGCCTCGGTCGAGGCGGCGCTGACAAGTGGCAAGGACGTCGTCACCGCAAACAAGGCGCTGCTGGCAATCCACGGTCAGGAATTGGCGGAAAAGGCCGAGGCCGCTGGCCGCGTCATTCGTTTCGAAGCCGCCGTCGCAGGCGGTATTCCCGTCATCAAGTCCCTGACCGAAGGGCTTGCAGGCAACGAGATTACCCGCGTGATGGGGGTGATGAACGGCACCTGTAACTATATCCTGACGCGAATGCAGTCGCAGGAACTTGGCTATAACGCTCTGTTCGAAGAATGCGCGCAGTTGGGATATCTTGAGGCCGACCCAAATCTAGACGTCGGCGGAATCGACGCCGCACACAAGCTGGCCCTGCTGTCCTCAATCGCTTTTGGCACCAAGCCGAATTTCGACGGGATCGAGATCGAAGGCATCCAGCAAATCAGCCTCGATGACATTCATCAGGCGGATGATATGGGATACCGGATCAAGCTGCTGGGCATCGCACAACGAACCGCGCGCGGGCTGGAACAGCGGATGCAGCCCTGTCTGGTACCCAGCGGTTCACCTTTGGGACAGCTCGAAGGCGGAACGAACATGGTCGTGATCGAAGGCGACGCAGTGGAACAGGTTGTTCTGCGCGGCCCTGGCGCAGGCGAAGGGCCCACGGCCAGCGCTGTGATGGGTGATGTCTGCGATCTGGCACGCGGACTGCAAATTCCGACGTTTGGGCGCCCAGCTACATCGCTTCAGGATGCAGCCCCGGCGATCACGGGCCTGCCTGCCCCCTATTATCTGCGTCTTGCGTTGTTCGACAAACCCGGCGCGCTGGCTAAAGTTGCCGCTATTCTGGGCGATGCAGGTGTGTCGATCGATCGGATGCGCCAATACGGGCATTCCGAAAGCACCGCGCCGGTTTTGATCGTTACGCATAAAACAACGCGTGCCACGCTCGACGTTGCGCTGGATGGCTTCCGCGAGACAGACGTTGTTGCCGGAGAGCCTGTCGCCCTGCGGATCGAAGAGGTTTGACCCTTGCGGCCTGCCCAAAACGCAGGCTATGCCCAAAACAACGCCGATACTGAGTTAAGGATACTGAAAAATGAGTGCTGCCAAGATTGATTTCAACGACCGCCTGCTGTCACTGGGCCTAGCGCGGGTGGCAGAACAGGCCGCACTCGCGTCGGCATCTCTGGTGGGTCGCGGGGACGAAAAGGCTGCGGATCAGGCTGCTGTGAACGCCATGCGTGAACAGTTGAACCTGCTGGACATCGCAGGTGTCGTTGTCATTGGTGAGGGCGAGCGTGACGAAGCACCAATGCTGTATATCGGTGAAGAGGTTGGCACCGGCAACGGCCCCGGCGTTGATATCGCGCTGGACCCGCTGGAAGGCACCACGCTAACCGCCAAGGACATGCCCAACGCGCTGACTGTAATCGCAATGGGTCCGCGCGGTTCGATGCTGCACGCACCTGACGTCTACATGGACAAGCTTGCCGTTGGGCCCGGCTTCCCCGAAGGTGTCGTCAGCCTGGACATGAGCCCGCGTGAACGGGTTGAAGCGTTGGCCAAGGCTAAGGGGTGTGAACCCGCCGACATCACCGTCTGCATTCTTGAGCGCCCCCGGCACGAGGCCATGATCGCCGAGGTGCGCGAGACCGGCGCGTCCATCCGTCTGATCACCGATGGTGACGTTGCGGGCGTGATGCACTGTGCCGAAAGCGAAGTGACCGGCATCGACATGTATATGGGTCAAGGCGGCGCGCCCGAGGGTGTGCTGGCTGCGGCTGCCTTGAAATGCATGGGCGGTCAGATTTTTGGCCGCCTGCTGTTCCGCAACGATGACGAACGCGGACGAGCGGCCAAGGCGGGTATCACCGATCTGGACCGTGTCTATGCGCGCGATGAGATGGTGACAGCGGACGTCATCTTTGCCGCGACTGGCGTGACCGGAGGATCGCTGTTGCCGCGCATCAAACGCGAGCCAGGCTGGGTTGAGACCACCACCCTGCTGATGCGGTCGAAAACCGGGTCGGTTCGGCGCATGTCCTACCGCACGCCAATGTGGTCGCACGACAACGCGTAACCGCGTGCGCAAGTCGATCCATACAATAACAAAGGCCGGGTCCGCGAGGGTCCGGCCTTGGCATATCAGGGGCAGGTCATGAGCTTTCTAGGGGTTGAACAGTCTTTGTCCGGGCGGCGCTGGGTCGGCCCTTCGGCAGATGTGGAACGCGCGACCGAGATGCTGGTGCAACAAGCGGGCCTGCCGCGTGCGGTCTGTCAGGTTTTGGCCCGGCGCGGCGTTCCCGCGATGGAGGCTCCCGGGTTTCTGGACCCCAAGCTGAAAGAATTACTGCCCGATCCCCGCGCGATGAAAGACATGGAAACCGCCGCGACCCGGTTTCTGGCGGCGGTACGCGCCAAACAGCGAATTGCCGTCTTTGCCGATTACGACGTGGATGGGGGCAGCTCAGCCGCTTTGCTTCTGGTCTGGCTGCGTCAGATGGGGCTTCAGGCAACGCTCTATGTCCCCGACCGGATTGATGAAGGCTATGGCCCCAACGTACCCGCCATGCAGGACCTGGCCGCCCGTCACGACCTGATCATCTGCGTCGATTGCGGCACCCTCAGCCATGAACCGATAGCGGCTGCCAAGGGTGCGGATGTGATCGTTCTGGATCACCATTTGGGGGGCGAGACCCTGCCTGATTGCGCGGCAGTCGTGAACCCGAACCGGCAGGATGAAAGCGGCGATCTTGGCTATCTCTGTGCGGCGGGCGTGGTGTTCCTGATGCTGGTCGAGGCGGGGAGGCAACTGCGCGAGGCCGGAGTTAAGGGGCCTGACCTGATCTCACTGTTGGATCTGGTGGCGCTGGCGACGGTTGCCGATGTGGCTCCTCTGATCGGGGCGAACCGGGCGCTGGTACGGCAGGGGTTGAAGGTGATGGCCCAGCGGCAGCGGCCCGGTCTGGTGGCCCTGTCGGATGTGGCACGGATGGATTCGGCCCCCAACAGCTATCACTTGGGGTTCCTGCTTGGCCCGCGCGTAAACGCGGGCGGGCGGATTGGTCAGGCCGATCTGGGCGCGCGTCTACTTAGCACCGAGTCGCCGCACGAGGCTGAAGCGCTGTCGCAGAGGCTTGATGAACTGAACACCGAGCGCCGCGATATCGAAAACGCCGTGCGCGCGGCCGCCATGGAACAGGCCGAAGTACGCGGGCTGGACGCACCCTTGGTCTGGGCAGCAGGTGAGGGCTGGCATCCGGGCGTCGTCGGCATCGTCGCCTCTCGCCTGAAAGAGGCCGCGAACCGCCCTGCCATCGTGATCGGCTTTGACGGGGATGAGGGCAAAGGCTCGGGCCGTTCTGTCTCGGGCGTTGATCTGGGTGCGTCGATTCAGCGACTGGCTGCCGAGGGGCTGCTGGTCAAAGGCGGCGGGCACAAAATGGCCGCCGGTCTGACCGTGATGCGCGATCAGTTGGAACCGGCCATGGCGCGGCTGTCTGAACTTCTGGCCAAACAAGGCGCGGGCGACAGCGGCCCGGCGGACCTGAAACTGGACGGCACATTGATGCCGGGCGCAGCCACAGTGGACCTTATCGAACAGATCGAAAAGGCAGGTCCATTTGGGGCAAGTGCCCCTGCCCCACGGTATGCCCTGCCTGATCTACAAGTGCGCTTTACCAAACGAGTGGGCGAATCTCATCTCAAACTTTGGCTGTCCGATGGCGTAGGCGCCGGGTTGGACGCCATCGCGTTCGGAGCGTTCGACGGGCCGATGGGCGAAAAGCTGTCCAACCATGGCGGCGCGCGGTTCCATTTCGCCGGCAGGCTTGAGGTCAACACATGGGGCGGACGGCAATCTGTGCAGCTTCGGCTGGAGGATGCAGCCGAGGCCAATTAGGCCAGCACCCGGCCCCGCCAAAAAACTTTCACATCCCTGCATTTTTCGGCTTGCGGGGGTGATAGGTAAACCGTAAAAGGCGCTCCACAAGCTAACGTGGCCCGTTCGTCTATCGGTTAGGACGCCAGGTTTTCAACCTGGAAAGAGGGGTTCGATTCCCCTACGGGCTACCACTTGTGCTTGTATCGCCTAAATGGCCCGTTCGTCTATCGGTTAGGACGCCAGGTTTTCAACCTGGAAAGAGGGGTTCGATTCCCCTACGGGCTACCATTTCCCTTACACTCCGAATTTTTCGCGACACAGATCTTCTATCTGACCCCAAGTCGATTTGAATTCCGGCGTGTTTTCAGTCGCATAGTGGAAGTTCTTCATCAATCCCGTCAGCTGCGTAAAGACCTGTCGAACCTCGGCTTTATCGGCGAATTCGGCGGTGGATTGTGTCACGCCGTAGACCAGCTTGAAAGTCATCTTCTGCCTATCAAGCGGTACGGTCGCATCCACTTTATCGAACGCATCTTGTTGCAGATAGACCATGTCCACGAACAAGGCCTTTTGCTGGGTGACGAAATCCTCGATCGTGACGCCCTCTTCGCCTGTCACCTGCATCATCTGGTCGACCTGTTCGCCCTTTTCGATCAACGCCAGAAGATCACGAACCTTGCTGGTCCAACCCGCCTCAGCGTTCTTGTCATACCAGTCGGACAACTGGTCCAGATAGCGCGACCAACTGAGCATCGGATCGACCGCAGGGTAAAACCGCTTATAGGCACGTTCGGAAGACAGACCGAGGAAACATTTAACCGTCGACAAGGTCGATTGCGTGACCGGTTCGTCAAAGTTGCCCCCGGCAGGTGAGACCGTTCCGATCAGGGTCAGGCTGCCCAGCGCGCCGTCATTAGTTTTCAATGCGCCCGCGCGTTCGTACAACCCCTTGATCGAGCTTTCCAGATAGGCCGGAAACCCTTCTTCTCCGGGGATTTCTTCCAACTTGCCCGAGGTCTCTCGCATGGCCTGTGCCCAGCGGCTTGTGCTGTCGGCAATCAACAGAACATCATACCCCATCTGGCGATAGTACTCGCCCAGCGTGATGCCGGTGAAAATCGACGCCTCACGCGCCGCAACGGGCATCGAGGACGTGTTGCAGATTATGATCGTCCGGTCCATGAGGCTACCACCCGAGGTCGGGTCAGTCATCTTTGGAAATTCGCTAATGGTTTCAACCACCTCGCCCGCGCGCTCTCCACAGGCGACGACGATGACGATGTCTACCTTGGCGTTTCGCGCGATCAGGTTCTGCAACACTGTCTTACCGGCACCAAACGGCCCCGGAATACAGGCTGTTCCACCCCGGGCAATGGGAAAGAACGTGTCGATCAGGCGCTGAGATGTCAGGACCGGTTCGGTTGGATAAAGCCTTTCGGACAGCGCGCGTTTCAGAACCCCTTCGGGCAATGGACGTCGCACCGGCCATTTCTGTGAAAGGGTCAGAGTATGCTCTCCGCCCTGTTCGTCCTCAAGCCGCGCCATGATATCGTGGATCGTAGCCGCGCCCTTCTGGACCCAGACAACCTTATAGTCGCCGACCCAGTTGAACGGCAGCATGATTTTGTGTTCGAACCTGCCCTCGGGCACCGTTCCGATACTGTCCCCTGCTCGAACACTATCACCAACTTTGACGGACGGTGAAAACGACCACTTTGCCTGATCGTCCAACGGGGCCACATCCGCACCGCGCGGCAGGAAAGTGCCAAACTCAGCCGCGACTTTCGGCAAAGGGGACTGCAGACCGTCAAACACCTGACCCAACAATCCCGGCCCAAGTTCGACCGACAGCAACTGCCCCGATTGCTCCACCGGATCGCCCACCGCAACGCCATCCGTGCTTTCATAGACCTGTACGTCCGCTGTTTTCCCACGCACACGCAGAACTTCGGCCTTCAGGCGTTCCTGTCGACCTCCGGGGCCGAGGCGAGTCGGCAAAATAAACACCACCTCGTTTTTGATCAACTGCCCGGGGCGACCTTCTGCGTCCGGTTTTGCTTCGATCTGAACCAGCCCCTCCTGGACCGAGACAACACGGGCGGTGGCTGTTTGGATAGCGGGGGTTGGGGCGGTCATGCGTAAGCTCCCTCAAAGTCGATATCAGCGACGTCGGCCATGGCCTGTTGCGCCAGTTTTTCAAATCGTGTTGCCGCCTCCTGCGCGCTGCTTTGCGCCCAACGGTCGAAAATATTCCAGATCAGCACATAGATCGCCACGGCCTCAAAATCGAAAAGATGTCGTGCGGCGTGGCGCTTTAACTGCTTGTGACTAATCGACAAAAGCAGCCTTTCTAGCCCCAGTGGATCGTTGACTTCCAGCAATTGACGCGCGTCTTTGATCCAAGGCATTGCCGCATCCAACCCGAAACCGGGGTCATTCCAATGGGCAGGGATATGGCGGCTCCATCGTCCAAACCCCAAAGGCGTCGCAGGCGGTGGTTCCCCTCGATGCCGAAGTCGCAACGCGGCAACTACGGTGCGCAAGTCCATCCGTTCGATAAGCAACTTTTTCAATGTCGGTTGCGGGATGTTATCCAGTGCCTTCCTGCAGCGCGCAATCGCTTGATCGTCCGTGACATCCATGTCGTAATCGTTCCAGTTCAGAGCGTGCTCCAACACGCGCAGAACCCGGGCATCTTCGGGTGCCAGCGCCTTCAACCGTCGATCCAGCCGCAGTCGCGACAGAGGCGGCTGCTTGGCCACAAACAACCGCTCCGAGCCCGGCAAACTGCTGATCAGCGCGATATAGGCGTCCGGGTCCGACATGTCAGCGGATCACGCCTTCCAGCACGGCGCGGAATCTGGGTTGCAGATGCTCCATCAATAGCGAGGCCACGGCTTTGTCGGTGAGGTCCAGAACAACGCCCTGCTCCTCGGCCTGAATGCGAATGCCATCCTGCGTATCGTCTGACGCGTGCAGCTCGACTTGTTCCCGCAGCATTTCGGCGGTCAAACCCAGCACATACTTGGTCAATTTACCAGACTGGATATCGTCGGCGTTCTGCTTGATATCTTCCTGAGTGGCCACTTTCGCGGGCAGGATCACCTGCACTTTACCATCCAGCTTGGCACCTGCTGCGGCCCGCCCAACAACCTCAAGGATCATCTGTTTCAGCATCTCGGGATCAGCCATTTCCTTGGTGACAAGGCGCTCGACATCCTTGCGGAAACGGTCGGTCAGGCCAGCTTTCATCGTCAAAACGGCATCGCGCATCGCGGTATTCAGCGCCTCTTCTCCAGCCGCGCGGTAATTGTCCGAGTCGGCGCGGGCTTTCTTCTGATGCGCCTCAGCCTCGTGCTTGGCATCTGCAAGGATCTTGGCGGCCTCGGCCTTGGCCTCGGCGCGTAGCTTCTCGGCCTCGGCCTGACCTGCGGCAACGCCGTCATTTCGCAGCTTGTCGATCAGGGCATCAACACCATGAGAAATCATTCCATCCTGTGCCATCAGCTAATCCCCGCGCTGATGACCAAGGCAAATACGAAGGCGAAAACGCCAAACCCTTCGATGATCGCCGCCGGAGCAAGCGCCAAGCCGAAGATTTCTGGTTTCTCTTTTGTTGCATTGATCGCCGCGGCGCAGGCCCGTCCTTGCCAGATGCCGCAATACATCAGCGCAATGCCCGATAGGATGCCGATCCCGAACAACCCGCCCGCATTTTCGGGCGTCACATCGCGGTTCAGGGTAAACATGATGACAATCCCGTAGATCACCATCGTTGACGGAAATGCCGAGACACCGACGAACCGACCATAGCCGCCTTCGGTTTCAGTCATCGCGCCGATGCTGGCCTGCCCAGCGATTGCGCACCCAATGGCACTTGCCGCCGCGCCCAACGCCATTGGCGCGTAAATACCCAGCCAACCCAATGTCAATACAAGCTCATTCATTCCTGTACCTCCTTGCGGGCGAACGGGCGAAAGACGATGCCTTCATCCGGCAGACCCCATTTAAAGAATTCGATATAATTGAGACGCAATCCGTGAACGACACCGCTCATCATCGCGAGGGCGAAGTTCAGAATATGACCGACGATCAGGATCAACAGCCCGAACAGAATGCCCGGCCCCTTCATCGCCTGCATCACCGAAACCGCCAGATCATTGAACGTGATCGCAAGCGACGCCGAGGCCAGACCCAGCGCAAACAGACGCATATAGCTCAGCACATCGCCAAATGCCCCCATCGCACCAGCAAGGCTTTGCAGCCCATCTATCAGCCGCCACAGCCAGTCGATTGGTTTACGCACAGCCCGCTCACTTGAAAACAGGACAATGGCCAGAACACCCGCAGCCAATACAATCGAGCCCGGCAGCATCGTCCCACCCTTCATATAGCTGAGCCACAGAATAAACCCACCAATCAAGGCTCCGATCCAGCCAAGGTTTGCAACGGCCCTCCGCTGCCCCCACGCCGCGCGCGCGGCCAAAGCATTGGCCAACACCAGATGCAATACGCCAACCACGATCGAGATCATCATCATCGCACCAAAGTTGTTGAGGTCCAGTATCTTGAGCTTGGCCCAAACCGTGCCGTCGGCTGGTGATGCACCAAAATAGCTGCCGACCAGCACACCGTAGATGATCGTAGCGCTGGAAATCATCACTCCATATCGGCGCCAAGACCTTTCGCTCGGCGTTTTTCCCATGCGTTTCCAGAATGCCAAAAGACCCAGCAGTATGACTGCTCCGTAACCTGCATCCGCCACGATCATGGCAAAGAAAAACGCGAATGAGGCCGCGACGATGATACTCGGGTCCCAGTCCTTGTACCCCGGCACCTGATAGAACAACGCAAGATCAACGGCCGCGCTTCGGTCCTCCGGTTGCTCCAGCAGAGTCGGTGGATTGTCATCCGGCCCCGGTTCTTCAATCAGAACAGCGGCATCTTTGGATTTGGCCATGTCCAGAACCGCTTCGATACGGTCCTCGGGCACCCAGCCCTGCAAGGCGAACATCGCCTCTGCGTCGCGGACCTTCTGGGTCGCATGAGCCAGTTCCGCGGCGCTTTCTGCTGCCGACAAGTTACGGCGCATCAGGGTCAGATAACGTGTTTGGGCAACCCGTTCAGCCTCCAACGCCTCAATCGCGATCTCGGCTTCTTCCAGTTGCGCTTCCAATTCGTGAATCGGCAAAGAACCGGTATGCGTACGCGGCACCGGCAGGATATCATCGCCCGGATCATCGGGCGCGATCAGAACGGCGTAAATGTACCGATGGTCCTCCTGCAAAATCGCCCAGGGCAGATTGATGTTTGACAATGCATCGCGATGTTTCAGGGGAAGCTGATAGAACCATAGCCGATTACCCGCCAGCACATCGGTCGGCGGAAAATCCAGGTCCCCCCAAGGGCGAACCTGCGCGATCCGGTAGGTCAGAAAATCCCGGCGATCCGTCATATCGCGGGTGCGCTGCATCAGGTCCAACACGTCACGCACGAACTGATCCATATCGAACACCGGATCACGCTGTATCTGTCGGCCCGGCTCTGGCACATCCGTCAAAAAGCGCAGCGCCTTATACGCATTGCGCGCGCCGCGCTCGCTGATCTTTTCCGGCTCGGCGGGCGGAGGCGCAAGTGGCAGCACATGCATACAGCCTAGCTCCTGCAACGCCTCCAGCGTATCGCCCTTCCGCGCGGCAGGTCCGACGAGGGACAGTTTCTTCAGCCGCGCAACGCTCATGTCAGCGCCTCCTGCGCATGTTTACGCTTAGAGATTTTCGAGCGCACAACCGCCTGCATCTGTTCATCACTTAGAAAGATGCGGATTTTCTTGATATTGGCCTTGGCGCGCGGGATCAGAACCTTTTCGAACAGGTTAACCCGCTGCGTAATCGTGGCCACAGCCTTGTCAAAGATGCGCACCCGTTCTTCGGCGACTTTGACGCGCAACCGCGCCTCAATCATGTCATGCAACAGGCCGGCAGCGGCATCGACCCAATGCGGTTTCGCCAACACCGAATAGGGCCGCACAGCAACTTCGATCCGGTCTAGGTCGGGCATCTTGACGCCGACCACGTTGACCTCTTTCAGCTTGTAGTCCTTCAGCTGAACCAACCCATCCAGATCGACCCCTTGCTGCGCCAACATCGGCAGTTTTTCCCCGACCTGCTGCGCCAGATCGTGCACCTCTTGCTGCAAGCGTTGGACGTCTTCGCGGGCTTTGGCACGTTCCGCCATCAACTGCTGGCGTTTGAGGTCCAGCGACGGCAGGAACCGCTCATAGCTTTTCAGCTGGGTCTGCTGGCGGGCCAGCGACGATTTATTCAGCTGCAACCGCGCCATCGACATCCTTTGGGTAATACTTGTCGACCAAGGCCTGCTTCATCAGCAACTGATCAGGCTGGAAACACTCGGCCAGCGTCTTCCACCCCAGATCCAGCGCGTCCTCAAGCGGGATCGAGACGTTGATATCCATGAACCGCGCCCGGAACAGCGCGCCGAATTTCAGCAACTGGTGATCGTAATCCGACAGATCAAACGCCATCGCCTGTTTCTGCGCCGCATCGCGGCTTTCCGAATAGAACCGGATCATCGTATTCATGATCTGCCCGTGATCTTCGCGCGTGGTCTTACCGATCACGTTCTGCTTGAGGCGCGACAAGCTGCCGAACGGATCAATAACCCCCGAATGCAGGTAGAACTGCCCCTCAGTGATATAACCCGTGTTATCTGGCACCGGGTGGGTCACGTCATTGCCGGGCATCGTCGTCACGGTCAACACCGTGACCGAGCCACCCTTGGCGTAATCACACGCTTTCTCATACCGCCGCGCGAGTTGGGAATAGAGATCTCCCATATAACCGCGCTGCGACGGCACGCGTTCCTGACTGATCCCCACCTCTTTCATTGCATCCGCATAGGCGGTCATATCGGTCAACAGCACCAGCACGCGCTTGCCCTCTTCCACCGCGAATTTCTCGGCCACGGCCAGTGCCATATCTGGCACCAAGAGCCGTTCCACCAGCGGGTCCATCGCCTGATTGACGAACATCACCGTGCGGGAGAACACGCCCGCATCCTCAAACGAGGTCCGGAACGTGTGGTAATCGTCAAAGATCAGACCCAGCCCCCCAAAGACCACGATATCGGCATCAGCCTGAATACCGATCCGACTGAGGAACGCATTGAACGGCTCGCCCGAAACCGAAAAGATAGGGATTTTCTGGCTTTCGACTAGTGTGTTGAACACGTCGATCATCGGCACGTCGGTGCAGATCATCTTGTTGGGCACAGCCCGCTCCGAGGGGTTCACCGTTGGCCCACCAATGTCGATCCGCGGCTCGGAGGACAGGTCCGGCCCACCGTCGATCGCCACCCCTGCCCCGTCAAAGACGCGGCCCAGAATGTTGGCCGAATAGGGCGTCTGCATCGGGTGGCCCAGAAAGGTCGCGGTTGCCTCGGTCGAGATACCCTTGGTGCCGGAAAACACCTGTAGGGTCACAACATCGCGGTCGATGAAAATCGCCTGCGCCAGCGTCTTGTGCCCGTCCACCGTTTCGATCACGGCCAGGTCGTTGAACCGAACCGCCGCATCGGCTTCGCCGTCCAGCGGGACCCTGACCTTGATAGTGTCCCCGACAATTTCCAGAACACGAGTGTACTTCAAAAGACTTTGGGACATCGTCGAACCTCAGTCGTCTAAAAGAAATAGAGAATTCACTGGACAAGATATCCGCTCGAAACCAGTAAAATCACGATCAGCTTACAAAGAATCAAGGACTTGGCAAGGAAAGATAAACCTGAGGACCGAATGAGGCGCGCTTTAATCCGCGGCCTCCTCAGACTGCGCAAGAACGATGCGTTTCCAATGTAAAACAATTACTTACCGAGAAACTATGCCATTTACTAAAAAATTAGTTTGACAGCTAAGCGCGAAATCGCTGATGCTGTTCGTCATCCGGTCAATACCGGAACTCATAATCTTTGGGAGGAGACAGATGCGGAGACATCTACTTTCCGCAGTGGCGGCGGCTGCCGTCATTGCGGGGCACGGCCCTGCTTGGGCTGACGAAGCCGCAGCACAACGTTGGATTGATGACGAATTCCAGCCATCAACGCTGTCGAAAGACGAGCAGATGGGTGAGATGAAGTGGTTCATCGAAGCTGCACAGCCCTATGCCGGCATGGAAATCAACGTCCTGTCAGAGGGTATCCCAACCCATTCCTATGAATCCGAGGTTCTGACCAAGGCGTTCGAGGAAATCACCGGCATCAAGGTCAACCACCAGATCCTCGGTGAGGGTGAGGTGGTTCAGGCTGTTCAAACTCAGATGCAAACCGGACGTAACCTGTATGACGGCTATGTCAACGATAGTGATCTGATCGGCACCCACTCGCGTCTGCAACTGGCCTATCCGCTGACAGACATGATGGAAGGCGACTGGTCGGCGACAACTTCGCCGACACTGGATCTGGATGACTTCATGGGCATTCAGTTCACCACCGGTCCCGATGGTAAGTTGTACCAATTGCCTGACCAGCAGTTCGCCAACCTTTACTGGTTCCGCAAGGACTGGTTCGACGACGAAGCAAACAAGGCGGCCTTCAAAGAAAAGTACGGCTACGACCTGGGCGTTCCGGTCAACTGGTCGGCATACGAAGACATCGCCGAATTCTTCACCAACGACGTGAAAGAAGTCGACGGCGTCGCGATCTATGGCCACATGGATTACGGCAAGCGTGCGCCTGACCTTGGCTGGCGTATGACCGACGCATGGCTGTCAATGGCCGGTGCCGGTGACGTGGGCGAGCCTAACGGTGTTCCGGTCGACGAATGGGGCATCCGCATGGAAGCGGGCACTTGTAATCCTGTTGGTGCGTCCGTTTCGCGCGGTGGTGCTGCAAACGGCCCGGCTGCGGTCTATGCGATCCGCAAGTGGGACGAATGGCTGCGGAACTATGCGCCTCCGGGTGCGGCGTCTTATGACTTCTACCAGTCGTTGCCCGCGCTCAGCCAAGGCAACGTGGCACAGCAGATCTTCTGGTACACCGCCTTTACCGCCGACATGGTGAAGCCGAAATCCGAAGGCAACAACACCGTGGATGACGAGGGCACGCCGTTGTGGCGGATGGCCCCCAGCCCGCATGGCCCCTATTGGGAAGACGGCCAGAAGGTTGGCTATCAGGACGTGGGGTCGTGGACCTTCCTGAAATCGACCCCCGAAGATCGTGCTCAGGCGGCTTGGCTTTACGCTCAGTTCGTGACGTCGAAGACTGTTGATGTGAAGAAGTCCCATGTGGGTCTGACCTTCATCCGCGACAGCTCGGTCAACCACGAGTCGTTCACCGAACGTGCACCCAAGCTGGGTGGTCTGGTCGAGTTCTACCGCTCGCCTGACCGTGTGGCATGGTCGCCGACCGGCATCAACGTGCCGGACTATCCGAAGCTGGCCCAAATCTGGTGGCAGCAGATCGGTGATGTGAACTCGGGCGCGTTCACTCCGCAAGAGGCGATGGACCGTCTGGCCGAGGAAATGGACATCACCATGGCCCGGATGCAGGCTGCGGATGAAAGCGCCGGTGTCTACGGCGGCTGTGGTCCGCGTCTGAACGAACCGCAAGATCCTGCCTTCTGGTTGGAGAAAGCCGGTTCGCCAAAGGCCAAGTTGGAAAACGAAAAGCCGCAAGGCCAGACTGTCAACTATGACGAGCTGGTGGCGCGCTGGCAGGCCAACTAAGCCAATGAAACCGGGGATGCCGTGCGCGGCATCCCCACACCAAGACCAGTGCACCGCACTGAAGGACCGGAACCCACGGACATGATCGAACTTCAAGACGCCACCAAACGGGTTGGCAACGTCATCCACATCAAGCCCACAAACCTGACGCTTCAGACCGGCCATTTCAATGTGCTGTTGGGCGCGACGGGATCAGGCAAGACCTCTCTGATCAAGATGATGGCCGGGCTGGACCCGATCGCCTCTGGCAAAGTGCTGATGGACGGGCAGAACGTGACCCGGCTGAACACGCAAAAACGGCAGATCAGCCTCGTCCACCAGTTCTTCGTGAACTACCCGCATATGACTGTATTCGACAACATCGCCTCGCCGCTGCGCGTGGCGGGCATGGCGAAATCCGAGATCGAGGGCCGCGTGGAAGAGGCAGCCGATCTGCTGCAACTGCGCCCTATGTTGCACCGCCGCCCGCATGAGCTGTCGGGCGGGCAGCAGCAACGTACTGCGCTGGCCCGCGCAATTGCCAAGGAAAGCCGCGCGGTGTTTCTGGACGAACCGCTGGCCAACCTCGACTACAAATTGCGCGAAGAACTGCGCGAGCAGTTGCCCGATCTGTTCGCCGGGCGCGGGGCCGTGGTGGTCTATGCGACTTCAGAACCCGAAGAGGCGTTGCTGCTGGGCGGCTACACCGCCCTGATGGAAGATGGACGTGTGACGCAGTTCGGCCCGACCGCAGATATTTATCGCAACCCCGAAAACATCGCGGCTGCACGCGTCTTTTCAGACCCGCCGATCAACGTGGCGCGCATCACCGTATCAGGCACGCAGGCGCAGCTTGCAGGTGGTGGAGGCTGGGCAGTCTCGGACATGGCCGATGGCGAATACATGGTCGCCGTCCGCCCGCACCGGGTGACCCCATTCCGCACATCTGACATCGATGTAGAACTGACGGGCCGCGTGATCGTGACCGAGCTTTCGGGCTCGGATTCCAGTGCGCATTTCCAACATGGGGACGACGCCTGGGTGTCATTGGCGGCAGGTGTGCACCCTTATCAGGTTGGCGAAGACCATAGTTTCTACATGAATCCAGCGCATTGCCGGTACTTCAGCCAAGACGGAAAAAGGGTTGTCTAATGGCTCAGATCAAGCTTTCAAACCTTAGGCACAGCTATATGCCGGCCCCGAAAGGTCCCGAGGACTATGCACTGAAGGAAATCGACGTGACGTGGCGCGATGGCGGGGCCTATGCGCTGTTGGGTCCGTCGGGTTGCGGCAAGTCAACTCTGCTGAACATCATCTCGGGCCTGCTGACCCCATCCGAGGGGCAGATCCTGTTCGATGGTCAGGACGTGACCGCCCTGCCCCCTGATCAGCGCAACATTGCGCAGGTGTTCCAGTTTCCGGTGATCTACGACACGATGACCGTAGGCGAAAACCTGGCCTTTCCGCTGAAGAACCGGGGAGTCGATCCTGCAACCATCAAGCGCCGCGTCGATGAGATTGCCGAGATGTTGGACGTCACCGATATGCTGAACACCCGCGCCAGTGGCCTCAGCCCGGACAACAAGCAGAAAATCTCGATGGGGCGCGGGTTGGTGCGCGATGACGTGAACGCGGTGATGTTCGACGAGCCGCTGACCGTTATTGACCCGCACCTGAAGTGGAAACTTCGGTCCAAGCTGAAAGAGCTGCACCAGCGCGTCAAAGCAACGATGATCTACGTGACCCACGACCAGACCGAGGCGCTGACCTTTGCCGACGAAGTGGTGGTGATGCAGGAAGGCGAAGTTGTGCAGATTGGCACGCCGGTTGAACTGTTCGAGCGGCCCCAGCACACGTTTGTCGGCCATTTCATCGGATCGCCCGGCATGAACGTTCTGCCGTGTGAGGCCAAAGGCGACCGTGCCGTTTTCGAGGGTCATGAGGTGATGCTGGAAGGCCCCACTCACGGCGACGGAGGTCGCACCGATCTGGGCATTCGCCCCGAGTATGTGGGTTTTGGCGACACCGGAATCCCGGCCCATGTGACCAAAGTGGCTGATATCGGCCGCCACTATGTGATCAGCGCCATGGTCGGCAATACGGCTCTGAAAGCGGTGACGGAACACAGTGTGCCCGAGCCGGGATCAGAGGTCTTTCTGCAATTCAAACCAGAACAATCCCGCGTCTACCGCGACGGCTGGATCGCAACCGAGGAGCGGTCGCAATGAGAACGGAAAACCAAAAAGCGTGGTTCTTTGTCCTGCCCGTGCTGGCACTGGTCGCATTCAACGCGCTGGTGCCGATGATGACGGTAGTCAACTATTCGGTGCAGGAAACCTTTGGTAACAACCAGTTCTTCTGGGAAGGGCTGGGCTGGTTCGAACAAATCCTGCGTTCGGACCGGTTCCAAGCGGCCCTCGGTCGGCAGTTCCTCTTTACCTTCCTGATCCTGCTGATCGAGGTGCCCTTGGGCATCATCGTGGCCCTGTCTATGCCCCGCAAAGGGTTCTGGGTGCCGGTCTGTCTGGTGCTGATGGCCCTGCCGATGCTGATCCCGTGGAACGTGGTTGGCTCGATGTGGAACATCTTCACCCTGCCGAAAATCGGCCTGATGGGATATTTCCTGAATGACGTTCTAGGCATCAACTATGACATGACGCAACAGCCCCTGTCGGCCTGGATCACGGTCATCGTCATGGATGTCTGGCACTGGACTTCGCTGGTGGTGCTGCTGTGTTATGCGGGTCTCGTGTCGATCCCGGATGCCTATTACCAAGCCGCCAAGATCGACGGAGCCAGCCCGTGGTCGGTGTTCCGCTATATCCAGCTTCCCAAGATGAAAACCGTTCTGACCATCGCCGTCCTGCTGCGCTTTATGGACAGTTTCAACATCTATACCGAGCCCTTCGTTCTGACTGGAGGCGGCCCCGGCAATTCGACCACCTTGCTGTCGATCGACCTTGTGAAGATCGCGTTGGGACAGTTCGACCTTGGCCCTGCAGCTGCGATGAGCCTGATCTATTTCGCCATCACGCTGCTGGTCTCATGGCTCTTCTACACTCTGATGACAAAGGATGACGCGCAATGAAGAAGCGGTCCCTTATCCCGATCCTGTATATCGCGTTCCTGATGCTGCCGATCTATTGGCTAGTGGCGATGTCCTTCAAGACCACGAACGAGATCCTGTCGGGCTTTTCCCTGTTTCCACAGACCTTTACGCTGGACAATTACATCACGATCTTTACGGATCCGACGTGGTACTGGGGATACATCAACTCAATCACCTATGTGACCCTTAACACAGTACTTTCGGTCTGCGTTGCCCTGCCCGCGGCCTATGCGTTCTCGCGCTATCGGTTCCTGGGTGACAAGCAATTGTTCTTCTGGCTGTTGACCAACCGCATGGCTCCGGCAGCCGTGTTCGCGCTGCCCTTCTTTCAGCTTTATTCGTCGATCCACCTGTTCGACACCTATCTGGCTGTGGCGCTGGCGCATACGCTGTTTAACGTGCCACTGGCGGTGTGGATTCTGGAAGGTTTCATGCGCGGCATCCCCAAGGAACTGGACGAAACCGCCTATGTCGATGGCTATTCCTTCCCGCGTTTCTTCGTGACGATCTTTCTGCCCAACATCAAAGCGGGCGTGGGTGTGGCGGCGTTCTTCTGCTTCATGTTCTCGTGGGTCGAGATGCTGTTGGCCAAGACGCTTACGGCGGTTGAGGCCAAACCCATCGCCGCTGTGATGACCCGCACCGCCTCCAGCGCTGGGTATGAACTTGGCCTGCTGGCAGCCGCCGGGACGCTCACCATTATCCCCGGCGCCATCGTCATCTGGTTTGTCCGCAACTACATCGCGCGCGGGTTCGCGATGGGCCGTGTGTGAGGTTCGATATGCGTAAACTACTACTTACCCTCCCCTTCCTGCCTTCAACGGCCTTCGCCCAAGCCAAAGCCGGTTGGGGCAATGTCGGACAGGAAGAAGAGAAAGGTTTTTCCTGGACGGATCCCCTTTGGCCCGATTTTTGGATGGCATGGACGCCGGCCACACTGGCCGTGTTTGTTGGCATCTTCTCAGCTATTGCTTTGATCGGCGTCCTCGAAGCCACCAAGTACCGCGACGGGATCGAACGGCGCGGCGTTCTGGGCCTGACGACCACACTGGGCGATCGTCTGTTCATCACCCTATTGGGATCGGCCTACATCTTTCTTGCCTGGCTGGGGTTCGTGGGACAGCCCGTCTGGACACCGCTGTTCCTGTCAATCGGCTGGGGTATTTTCGTCTTCTGGAAAGTTTGAGCTTTGCGAAACAGCGAAAGGATGCTTGTCTGTCAGGCATACTAAAAAATGCGACACGAAAGACCGATGCGAAAGAAAAAAACAACAAACCTGCTGACCGAAGTAGAGCTCGAGTTCATGAATGAGCTTTGGGCACTTGGTCAGGGCTCGGTCCGTGACGTGCTTGATCGTCTGCCTGCTGAACGCAATCTCGCTTATACATCCGGCGCTACCATCCTGCGTATTCTCGACGAAAAAGGCTTTGTCGAAAGCCGCAAGGACGGAAAGACGCTGATCTATACGCCGCTTCTGGAGAAAGACAGGTATCAGGCCCGGTCGTTGCAGAACCTGTCACGAACTTTGTTCGACGACACACCTGCCACACTTGTCGCGCGTCTGGTGGACGACGCCGGCCTTAGCGAAGCCGATCTAGAGGAAATTCGGGCATTGGTAGAAAGGAGACTGCAAAATGACGGCGGTTAAACCGGTTCTCGATGCCTATCTCGAACTGAACCTTGTACTTGTTCTGGCAGCATTTGTTTGGTTGGCGGTCAGAGCTGCCCTTGCAAAGACGCCTTTGCAACATGGGTTTGTAATCCAGCTTCGTGCGCTAAAGGCGCTGTGCCTGTGCGTTGTTCTCAGTCCTGTGCTTGCCCTTGGCGTTTTCGCACTGGCCGCTCAGACATCGGCCCGCGGTGTTGTCGCGATCGGGGATATCGCTGTCGCCGCTTATCTGCGAGGCGATATTGCCATGCCAGCCACTCAGTTTGAGGCGTTGCTCAACACACGTCAGCGCTGGGGCGATCTGGTCTTCTCGGGCGAGTATCCGGTTGTTTCTGCTGTGCTTGTCCTTCTTGCAATCATATCGGTGGGGTACGCGGTTCGGATTGCGTATGACGCTTTGGCGATACGCAACACGATCAACAGCAGCTATCTATGGCGGCGTTCTGCCAAGGTAGATATCCGGCTATCTGATCGCATCGCCGTACCTTTTGCGGTGCGCGGTCTGCGCCGACGCCATGTAGTCTTGCCCAGCCATCTTCTTGATACCCCGCGCGAATTGCGCTTTGCGCTGGCACATGAGTTGCAGCACGTGCGCGCCGGAGATGTTGAGTGGGAACTGGGTTTTGAATTGATGCGCCCGCTCCTGTTCTGGAACCCGGCCTATGTTGTTTTGAAATACCAGTTTGACCGGCTCCGCGAACTTGCTTGCGACCAATCCGTTGTTGCCCGCAGGGGTATCAATGCGCGTGACTATACAACCTGTCTATTGGACTATTGCGCCAGAACCGTTGTTCAAGGAAGCCCACGCGTCTTGAACGTAGCCTTGGTAACGGGAGGCAAGGCAAAACGAGTGCTGCGTCAACGGGTAATCGCCTTGGCCGAAGCACCCTCGGTTCAATCTTCCATGCCGCTTCTGTTTCTCGGCCTGACAATCGCGTTTGCGATGGTGCTTGGATTGGCCGCAGCCTCGGTGCGTCAGGCAGATGATTGGAGCCACGACCGCATCATGCTGTCCACTGTGGTGAACCTTGAAAGGTTGGAAGCGCGCAGCAGTCAGTCCGACTGACCTTGCCTACCAACCGCGCCGTCCAAATAGGGCCTGAAGCCGTTTTTGTCCCGAAAACGGATCAACTGGCTGAGGTTCCTTCAATCGCGACACGACGCGGCGGACTAAAACGATACAGATCGCCGCGAATATGACGCCCCCCAGTGCCTGCCCGATCAAAACGCCGGGCGCGCCTGCGATATAGGCACCAGCCACGGCGAATGGCCAGGTTCCCAAAGTGTGTCGCCCCCAGTTGACCCAGGTCGAATACACGGGGTGACCCAAATTGTTAAAGCTGGCATTGGAGACGAAAATCACCCCATTGAAGAATGACGCAAGCGCCAGAGGCCCGCAGAAAAGATAGATCAAGACCCGCGTTTCCCCCTGCGCGCGGAACAAGTCCGCGATAGGTGCGCGTAGGAAATACAGCGTTGCAGCCATGAGGCAGACATAGACGGCCGTAAACTTGACCCCGGACCAAAAGGTTTCTTTTACGCGGTCGTGTTGTCCGGCTCCGAAATTCTGCCCTACGATCGGCCCGATTGCCCCTGACAGGGCAAAGATGACCGAGAATGCAACAGGTATCAGCCGTCCGATCACGGCCATACCAGCAACGGCATCTGTGCCGAATTGGGCGATTTCACGGATGACGATTGCATTTCCCACCGGGGTTGCCACATTCGTCAAAACAGCAGGCACAGCAATTGCCCGTACCGAGCGGAAATCGCCAAGAACCTGTTGAATCGACGGGCGCGCAAACGCGCGGTGCACACGCACGGCGGGCCTGATCGCAGCGATCAACATGCAAAGGCGTGCGATCACTGACGCAATGGCCGCACCGTCCAGACCGAGCCCCACAGCGAAAATCAGGATCGGGTCCAGGACAGCGTTTGTGATCCCACCATAAATCGTCGCCATCATCGAACGCCGGGCGTCCCCGTTCGCGCGCAGAACGGCCATGCCAGCCATCGCCATGGCCATGACCCACATGGTCGGCAAAATGATCGACACGTAGCGCGCCGCCAGACGCAGCACCTCACCTTCTGCCCCCAAGGCAGACAGAAGAAAGCGTATGTTAATCATCACGATGGCGGACACGATTAAACCAAACAATATGCCCAAAATAGCAACACTGGTCGCGAACTGCCTTGCACGTTCGGGCCGCCCAGCACCCAGTTCTCGCGCCACCAACGCACCTGCGGCGATCGAAAGACCGACATTAACGGAATTCGTAAAAAACAGCAGAGTGCCCGCGTATCCCACGGCCGCGGCCAGCGCGTCATTACCCAGCATCGAAATGAAAACCATATCCACGAAGTCGACGGCAAATATTGCCATCAACCCGATACTAGTGGTCAGCGACATCCGTGTGACGTGCCGCATCAGGCTGCCTGTCAGAAAAACAGCCTTGCCCGACGATCCCGATTTCATGTGCTCGATGTCCCCCCAGCTTGCGACAGCAATTTGCCAGCGGACACCGCGACTGCGCAACCGTTTATTGGGGCCATCCGGTCTTTTGCGGTCTGCGGTACCCTAGGCGGTTGGATCAGCCAAATGCTCGGCCAGACGTAGTGAAAGCTGAACAATCGTGAAGGTCGGGTTTGCATGCCCACTGGTTGGGAAAACCCCTGACCCCGCAACATAAAGGTTGGGCGCACCATGCACCTTGCAATTGGCGTCGACCACGCCGGTTTCAGATGTCAAAGACATACGCGCGCCGCCCATATGGTGACTGGAATAGTCAAGCGGCAACTGTTCCAGCGGCTCACGATTCCAAAGGGACGGATCGACGCGCATTCGACCAAGCCCGCTGCGGATCAGGAACTTGGCAGCTTCGGCTGTAGAACCGCGCAGGGTTTCGATATCTCTCTCGGTCAACCGCAGGTCCAGCCCGACGATGCCCAAGCCAAACCTGTCCCGATTTTCGGTCAGCACAATTCGGCTTGCGGGATTGGGTTGCTGTTCCCCCATCACAAAGGACGTCCCGGTAAAGAAGTAGTCCTCTTCGAATTGCAGGCTCTTGATAAACTCGGCGTCGCCGATTGCTTTTTCTCTGATCGGCAGAGGGTTGAGACGTTGCAGCCGCACAGCAGAATTCAGCCATCCATTCTTGAGCATGTAATCGTGACTGGGGCTCAGCAAAAGTTCAGGCCGGGACCGGCGCAACAGGCGTTCAAGCTCCCACGTGGGTGAGTGCGAATAGAGCCGCTTGGTAATAAAGTAGGTGTCGTTGTCGATAATCGGGTGTTCCATGAAACACCGCCCGACCATATCGTTCTGGTTGCCAAAGCGATTTTCGTGACCCGCATTCAGATGCAGCAACATGCGGCTGGTTTCGATGCCGCCCAATGCCAACACAAACCGGTCGGCCGTGGCCACGCCCTGCCCATCTTCATAATTGCGAACCTGCGCCTGGGTTATACGGCCTGTATCACCATCGACCGCAAACCCCACGACATTGGCGTTCAGGACCAGATCAATATTCGGAGTGTTCTTCAATCTGTCTTGAAAAGAGACACCAAAACGAACGGGGTCTTCATTTCGAACATCATGAAACTGGCGGTCGGAACTGAAACGCTGTTCAACGACCTCCAGATTTCCAAGGTCATCAACGGGCTTTCGAATATCCGCGCTGAAGCGACCGGTTTGCAGAAGGTTTGCCGCCTCTACCTGATAGGGCACCAGATCTTCAAAGCGGATTGGCCAGCCACTTAGCGGAACATCATCGCGCGGCAGGAAATCAGAACGGTCCAACAATAGGCACACCCCGCCCCAATGACCCGTGCTTCCACCCAAGGCCCGAAGGCGCGGGGCGGACAGGGGGTAGTATTCCAACCCCAGATTTTCCCCCTCGTACAGGTCCTGAGATTCCCAGGTCACTTCCCAATCGCCAGCTTCAAGCAAAAGAACACGTTTCCCGGATTCTGCCAGTTTGAAGGCAAGCGTCATTCCTGCAGGCCCGGCACCCACGATGCAGCAATCGTAGCGGTCATCCAATGCGGGAATGTCGCCTCGTGCGTCGAGGATCATGACACCTCTCCACCGTCGAGATCGCTTTCGTCCAGCAACCAGCCATCGACTAGGACAGGTTTGGGGTCTGCAACAGGTGGAAGAGGGTTGTCCTTAATCCGCAGGAAACCAACCCGTGTGATCGGCGGTATCAAAACAATAGCGGCCAGCACACCAAAAACGTGCCGCCGCTTAACAGTTCGTTTCTGTGAAGCCATCGGTAACCACAATACTCTTACAAACAACAAATACGCGAACGGCCAAAACCAGCCAGAGCAACAGTAAGCTCGGTAATTATACTTTTTTTGAGTGGGTTTTGGCAAAACCTAAAAATTTACCTCGATTTAGGACGGCCTTTGCGAAAATCAGGCGGGAAACGGCACGCGCGAAACTAAAGCGAAGTCGCAGTTAAGGCGGCGATTTATACTCAGGCCGACCAATATGCGGGTGAGTGAACGACCCTTTGGATGGGCGCTCGCGGGATCAAAAGATTGTTTTGACCTTGGGTGGTGAAATTATCCGCCTTCTCCAGGCTCAAAGTGACCTATATTATGAGTGGCGAAAGCAAGAAATGCGGGAAAAGTCGTTGTTGTTGAAGAAATGGGCTCAAGGTTTGGCTGTCGCGAGTGTCGCGCTATCACTTCATGCGAGTGGTGCGTCGGCTGGTGTTTCGGTTGACTGGGCGGACCTGCCCGACCCGATCGCCCAAGTCTTTGAAGACCCCTACAGCGACCTGAGCCCCGAAGAATTCGATGATGTGCTGTTTGTCGTCCGACTGCGCGGCAGGCTACAGCAGGATAGCGGAACCAGAGAAGAACGTCAGAACTGGCAAGAGATGCTGGACGAAACCGAAGCTGCCTTGGCCGCAGGCGGCATCGACATCGACTGGTTGCTTGACCAGCGTCACGTCGTCATGGAGCGTCGGGAAAAAGCGGCGAACGCGGGAAATCCGGTATTTGATGGCAAAAACATAACCGTTGCGGGATTTGCAATCCCGGCACCGCCCGACGCAGAAGGTCGCCAGATTGCGTATCTGGTCCCCCAACGGGGAATGTGCAGCCACATGCCCCCTCCTCCGCCGAACCAGATGATCCGGGTCAGGCTGAACAGTGATTGGACACCTGCCTATTTTCACGAACCTGTCCGTTTGACGGGTCAGTTGAACATTGATCCGACCGACCACCAGATGGTTGTCGTGGACGGTCTTATGCCAATGCGAGCGACGTTCATGCTGGATGCTGATCGCGTTGAAATACTGGAAAGCCGCGAGGATCGTTTAGAGTGGAGCGACAGCGCGGCCGACAAACTCCGCGCGGCTGGCCGTCGCAAGACCGGTGGGCAGACGACGCCTGACTAGGTCCGGGGGTAAGGTTTTTGCTTTATCGCAACCCAGATACAGACTTTTGCACTGAAACGATAAGCGCATCGCGTTTTCTGGAAAGTTCAGCAGGCGTCTGCCCCTGTGACGCCGCCTGAACACCCTCGGTCATTTGCCATTTCACATCATCCGTCAAATGGACCTGACCCAGATCATCCCACCATCCGTTGAACGTGTCTGAGAAGTGGTCGCAGAACGCTTCCAGACCACCCTCTCCTGCCCCGAGGTTGAACAACATGGTCGGTCCCATTGCCGCCCATCTCAGGCCCGGTCCAGCCCAGACCGCCTTATCGACATCCTCAACCGACGCAACGCCAGAGACAACAAGGTGAATGGCCTCGCGCCAGAGTGCAGCCTGCAGCCGGTTGGCCACATGCCCCGGCACCTCTTTGTTCACTCGGATCGTCGTTTTGCCGAGGCTTTCGTAAAAACCCTGTGCAGCTTGGACAACGCCCGAAGCTGTCTTGTCGTTTCCCTGCACTTCAACCAGCGGAATCAAATGCGGCGGGTTGAATGGGTGCCCCAAGACAAAGCGTGAGGGGTCCGCCCATCCGGTTTGCATCTGTCCCAGCGTCAAGCCGGAGGCAGAGCTTGCGACGATTGCATCCTGCTCTAACGCAGGTTCGATCAAGTGGAAGGTTGCGTGCTTGATGTCGAGCCGCTCAGGTACATTTTCCTGCACAAAACCAGCACCTTCCACGGCCTGCGTCGCACGGTGACAAAAGGTGATCGTGTCCGGGTTTCCGTTTCGAACAAGACCAAGTTCCTCCATAGACGGCCAGACGTCAGCGATATAGCTGCGCACCTTTCCTTCAGCTTGCGGATCAGGGTCGAACATCGAAACGGACCGTCCCGATGCCAGGAACAATGCGGCCCAACTTGCGCCAATAACACCGCCGCCAAGACAGGCCGTATGCTGGATATCCATCAAAACAATCCCGGATTTAGAGGCGAAGCCGCTGTCATGCCACCGTCCACAGTGAACAACTGACCGGTCGCGAAACCTGCCTCGTCCGAAGCCAGCCAGACCGCCATGTTTGCAATATCCTGTGGCTTGCCGAACCTTCGAACAGCGTGCCGCGCCAGCGCGTCGCGACGCGCAGCGTCGGGGTCATTCGCCAGATCAAACCCGGCGTCCAACATCCCTGTTTCAATCCAGCCGGGGCAAATCGCATTGCAGCGCAGCCTCGGTCCGTGATCGACCGCGATTGATCGGGTGAGCCCATGCACAAAGGCCTTGGATGCGTTGTACAAGGCCATCGAGGGATCCGCGACCATTCCTGATATCGAACCGATGTTGATGATCGAGCCGCCCTCTGCCATTCGGGGGATAATCGCGCGGCAGAGGTTGAATACGCCTTTACAATTCGTTCCAACCACCGCGTCCCAATCTGCTTCCGAGCTGTCGACCACATTCTTTTCAACCTGCACGCCTGCGTTGTTCACAAGGATGCTCAGGTCTTTGATCGAGGTTGCCAATTCGTCCACGGCTGAAGCGTCTGTGACATCAAGCGATATCCAGACGATGTCGCCCTTCAACCCGTCCGGTCTTGGCCCACGGCCGCATGTCGTCACTGACGCGCCTTCGCGTGCGAAAGCGTCAACAATTCCGCGGCCAATTCCCTGCCGCCCACCAGTCACGAATGCTGTTTTTCCTGCTAACCGCATCACTGCACGACCCTCATACGTTTAACCAATGTGCAGGTTTGCTGCGCATCGACGGACCTATCGCGGCCCGATCCCGCTTCACCGATGCTTCCACGGCATGAGTGAGTAGCGTGCTCATAGCTTCATCTGCTGAACCTGCGCGCTCAGCCCTCCGTCCAGAACCCAAAGTTGTCCACTGGCGTAGCGTGCCTCGTCCGAGGCCAGCCAGTTGACCAGATTGGCGATATCTTCGGGCGTTCCGTAAGTGCGCATGGGGTGCACGTCCCGAACGGCCTGTTGCAACTGGTCGATGGACTGACCGCCCCCGCCAGAGCCTTCGCCTGCAAAGAAACTTTGCAGCATCGGCGTATCAACATAACCCGGGCAAATGGCGTTGACACGAATTCCCTCGGGTCCGTGATCGCAGGCCATCGCCTTTGTCAGCGCATGTACGGCCCCCTTGGTTGCGCAATATGCGGCAAGACCGGGATCGGCAATAAATCCGTCATAACTGCCGAAATTGATGATCGAAGCGGTTGTCCCTTGTGCCGCCTCTCGCAACAGCGGCAGCGCGTGTTTGGCAGTTAGGAAAGTTCCTGTCACATTCACAGCGAACGAAAGGTTCCACTCCTCCAGCGTCGTTTGCTCGATGGTCTTTTCGATCTCGATTCCAGCCGCATTTACAAGCACATCAAGCTGCCCCGCTTCGCGCCCGACTTGCGCCATTGCTGCAACCGCGTCGGCCTCTTGCGTGACGTCCAGTTTAACGAAGATGCTGCCATCGTCATCGTGGGCAGCAAGCGACCCCTCTGGCGTTAAGTCTGCGGCATAGACCCGCGCACCCTCCCGCAGGAACCGGGCCACGATCGCCCGCCCGATTCCACCGCGCCCGCCTGTGACCAGTGCAGTTTTCCCCTTCAGCATCATTCAGAGTTCTCCTTCAACGGCGGATACCGGTACCGTTTTGCGGCCACTGTCCAGTCCATGTGATTGCGCACGTATTCCTGCGAGGCATCGCGTGGCGGATTGTAATCCCACGTCTCGCCTGCTCCTGCCTCCATCGCCGCATGAAGGGCACGGCGAGATTTCTGCGTGGCGATCACATCGGCGCGCAGGCTCTCGCTGTCCCAACGCTCTACGACCTCTGCAGCAAATTGCTTGGCAACAGACGCATAAGCAGGATCAGCGGCCAGATTGGTCTTTTCGTGCGGTTCCAACGCCAGATCATAAAGCTGCGGTGGATCCGGGTCGCAATGAATGTATTTCAACGCCCCTCTGCGGATCATGAAAACCGGGTATGGTGTCATCTCGGCGCAGTACTCGCCAATGGCTTCGTCCACCGGGTCATACTCTCCACGCGCAAGGGGCAATAACGAACGGCCGTCTATGGGCTCTCCGAAGATATCTGCCGTACCACCCGCGAAATCGACAAAGGTTGGTAGCAGATCGACCAGAGAACAGGCGTTGCCAGCCACACCTTGAACCACACCCGGCCCGGCCATGATCAACGGCACGCGGGCCGAGTGTTCAAAGAAGTTCATCTTATACCACAGGCCACGTTCCCCCAACATGTCGCCGTGATCCGCTGTGACGACAACCAGCGTATTGTCCAGTTCACCAATATCCTTCAGCGCACGCACCATTGCCCCGACCTTGCTGTCGAAATAGCTGACATTCGCCAGATACGCTCGGCGCGCCCTTTGAATTTCTTCTTGGGTCAGAGGGATATAGCTTGCCTCGATCCCATCCATTACGCGGCGCGAGAACGGGTCCTGCTCGTCCGGAGCAAGCGTAAAATCCGGCATCGGCACATCTGAAGCGGAATACAAATTCCACCACTCTGGCTTTGCGACATAGGGGTCATGCGGATGTATGAAACTGGCCAACAGACAAAAGGGCGCGTCATCCCCGCCTGCTCGCTCTCGCCCGCGGTCAATCAGCCAGCGGCGGGCTGCGAACTCAACCTCGTCGTCGTAATCCGTCTGGAAGGTGGCTATTGCCTCGCCACTTTCCTTTACGGTCTGCATGTTGTGATACCACTTGTCGATCCGCTCGTCCGGTGCTTCCCAGTCCGGCGTCCAGGCAAAATCGGCCGGGTAGATGTCGGTCGTGACCCGATCCTGAAAGCCGTGCTTCTGGTCCGGTCCGACAAAATGCATTTTTCCAGACAGACACGTCCTGTATCCCAGCGACATAAGGTAATGCGCAAACGTCGGGACCGAGGCGCGAAACTCGCTGGCGTTATCATAGGCCGCGATCCGGCTGATCAGTTGCCCGGACATGAAGGCAAAACGCGACGGAGCACACAGCGGTGAGTTGCAATAGGCCGCATCAAACCGCATCCCGCGCTGCGCCAGCGCATCAATATGCGGGGTTTTCACCGTTGGATGCCCGTAGGCTCCGCAAAAATGGGGTGCCAACTGATCAGCCATGATCACAACAATGTTGGGCTTGTTCACGGCGCGGCCTTCGCGTAAGCATCCAGCA
Organism: Ruegeria sp. S263; assembly: GCF_056780525.1. Lineage (NCBI taxonomy): Bacteria > Pseudomonadati > Pseudomonadota > Alphaproteobacteria > Rhodobacterales > Roseobacteraceae > Ruegeria > Ruegeria sp. S263. The sequence goes on from NZ_CM165558.1 coordinate 2,526,816, forward strand.
CCAAACCGTGAAAGTGGTGAACGGCATGTTCCGACTTGCCCGATCCGCTGGGGTCGTGAACGATACGACCCTGCGTGAAGGCCGGAGTGCTCATCCCACGCTGGACGCTTTCAACGATATCGATGTCTTCGCGTTGCAGAACCTCATCCAGATAGCGGATCGCCTCTAGCTCGGCCTCGTCAGGCTCGGGTGTTTCCAAATAGAAATCATAAGTCTCCAGCGTCCGGTCCGGGCCCACCGGAATGATATTCAGCACGATCATGGACGACCGCCCCGGATACCGCATCAGGCAGGTCGTGGGCCACAGCCACCAAACCGCATGCGTTCGCACGGTTGCGTTGGACACGTCATACGCGGTGTTGCTGTTTTTACCGGCTTCGGCCATGTGGCTGGAGTAAATGCCGTAGGTTGTCACCTTGTAGGTGTCCATATCGACCAGATCGCAGAAATCCTTGTGGGCCGTTGGGCAGTGGTAACATTCCAGAAAATTGTCGACGACATTCTTCCAGTTCGACTTGATGTCATAGGTCAGCCGGTGCCCAAAGGTTAGGTCTTCGATATCCGGTGCCCAGTGGCGTATCTCGGTCTGCAAGTCGCCCGAAACTTCGGTCAGCGGACGCGCGTCGTTGTCGAGGTTCACAAACACGAAGCCTGCGAATTCCTCGACCTGAACCTGATCCAGACAGATGTCCGACGTGTTAAACCCCGTCAGGTTTTCGGTTTCCGGCGCACGGACAAGCTGTCCGTCCAGCTTGTAAACCCACGCATGGTACGGGCACATGATCCGAGTGGTCTCGCCCTCGCCAGACAACAGGTGATGCGCGCGATGCTTGCACACGTTGTAGAATGCGCGAAGCGTCCCCTCGCGGTCGCGGACAACGGCAATCGGGCGGTTCGCAATCTCAACTGTCACAAAAGACCCCGGCGCCCGTAGTTTTTCGACATGGCACACCCATTGCCATGTCTTAGCAAGGATTTCGTTCAGGTCCACTTGGTGCCATGCCGGATCAACATAGGCTTCTGCCTTCAAGGAACTGGTGTTCAAAGGATCAGGGCTGAAGCCATCTGAAATTCGCGCAAACTGGGTTTTCGAGGGAAGCTCGCTCATCGGTCACTCCGCTTATTTTGGCCATGTCTTGACTGGGTGTTGGATAGTAGAAGTTATTTTCTGCCGAAAAACTCTAATATTCTAAACTTTTCTGGCCACAAAATTGATATTTCAAGACATCAACCGATGCCCGATCACCCCGCCTGAGGCTTGCGATGCATAGGCCAGGCGCGAAACTCAAAGGGAACGCGGCCTTCGATCCGATCCTGACTGGGGGGCAGCCCAAACCTTTGCTTGTACGACCGGCTGAAATGCACTTGGCTGGCAAATCCCGAAGCCATCGCAACTTCGGCGATCGGCATGTCCGTTTGGGTGACCAGCCCACGCGCGCGGTCCAGACGAATGTCCCTATAATACAAGGCAGGTGTTTTCTTTATGTAGGTTGAGAATAACCGGTCAAGCTGACGCTGCGAAAGGCCCGCCGCCCTGCTGATTTCTGGAACCGGTAGGGGCTCTTCAAGGTTGGCTTCCATCACCTGAATCGCCGTTCTCAGCTTGGCCGGGACAGTCGTCCCCAATGGCTCGTTTGTCTTCGGTTGCTGCATGTCCGACGGACCGCGCAATCTGTCATGGAAAACGTACCGCGCCGCAGCGTTCGCCAAGGCGCTGCCATGGATGCCCTGCAGAACTTGCAGCCCCAAATCAACCGCGGCAGTTCCCCCGCAACAGGTAATACGGTTGCCATCCAGCACAAACAGGTTTTCGACCACCTCAACGTCCGGAAACAACTCCTGAAAAGCGTCGATATGCTCATAATGCACTGTTGCCTTCTTTCCGCTTAACAACCCCGCCTGCGCCAGAATGAAGGCACCCGTATCCAGCGCCCCCAATGTCGCGCCATTGCGCGCCCACTGTCGCAGAGCTTTTGCGATATGTGCTGTCACGTGTTTTTCCGGCGTCCAACTGGACGAGATGATGACAATGTCATAGCCCTTGGTTGCGACTTGATCCAACGCCACCGTGTCGATCCCGCCGCCGTTACTGGAAACACAGTAACCACCTGTTTCCGAGGCAAATTCCCACTTGAAATACGGCTTTCCATCCAAGTAGTTGGCGGCCCGAAAAGGATCAATGAAACCCATTGTTGCAGCCAAATTGAAACTTGGCGTTACAACAACCAGCAACCGAGTTTCCGTCCCTTGAGACTTTGCCATATGACCACCTCTTGCAAGCAGGGCTCAGACCACCAGAAGAAAGGTTTTGGCTGGCTCGCGCAAGAGACACGCCAATGCAGCAAGGTCAGCGGCTTTGGCCTTGTTCGCTACGAGGCGCACAGGTCGGCTTCGTCCGTGGCAACGGTTTGGGTAGGCTCGGCAAGCCGCTAACTAAACCGTCGACAAAGTGCCGCGTGGGTCGCGGAGAAGCCTCATCAAGCGGCGTCGGGCTTTCTTGAAAACGCGCGACTTGCGCCCCTTTTCCCGTCAACAATCGGGAATTCTACGAAAAACTCAGTCCCCACACCTACGGTACTGTAATAGTCGATCGTTCCGCCGAACTGTTCCACGATTTCCTTGGAAATGTTCATCCCAAGCCCGGTGCCTCCGGCGTGGCGCTCATCGGACGAGTCAATTTGAGAGAAGCGATCAAAGACCTTGTCCCGGCTACCTTCGGGAATGCCCACACCTTGGTCTTTCACGAACAACCGCACCCGTGGTCCGATCTTCTTGAACCCGACTGTCACAGTTCCGCCCTCGAACGAAAACTTGGCCGCGTTAGAGATCATGTTGGTCAGAACCTGAATAAGGCGGGATGCATCGCCCTTGATCAACAGGTCCTGCTGTTCAGGTGCGTCCTCGACAAGTTCCACGTCATGCGCGCTGGCAAAGCCAAGGTTGCAGGCAATCGCCTCTTGAACCAGCGGGGCGACCTCAATCATCGTCTGGCGCATGACCATTTCGCCGGCTTCCATCTTTTGAATGTCCAGAACGTCGTTAATAAGGGACGCCAAACGCTCGCTGTTTTTGCTCGCCAAGGCGATCAGGTTTTGCATGTTTTCCGGCACCTCGCCCATGACCCCGGAGTTTATCAGGTCCAGCGAGCCTTTTATCGAGGTCAGAGGAGTTCTCAATTCATGGCTCACAGTCGAGATGAACTGAGTTTTTGCGATGTAAGCTGCCTTGGTGCGCTCATGTTCCTCTTTCAGTTTTTCAAGCTGTTCGAGGTTTTTGCGGTAGAGCTTGAGAAAGACCAACGAGCAGTCGATCAAAAAGTACATCACGAAAACGACTGTGAAGAAGTGCAGCCACAAATCCGAAGACAAGTCAGGTTGTTCAACCCAGATATCCCGAACCACGATGACCATGAACGAAACACCGTACATGGCCAGTCGCACGATCATCGCCCACACAAACTGGTGGTTGTTCATCGCGGCAAACAGGGCAGCGGCAAAAAGGAAAAACAAAGGGGTGAAGTGGCCGCCGGTAGGCTGCTCAAGCGCCACCGAAACAGCGTACAAGCATATCGCGGTGGAACTGAGGATTGTATTCAACAAAATCCAGGCGACCATCACCGCGATTGCGCCGCGTTCATCCGGGTTTAGGCGCGCAACCCGTTTTGCCAGGTACAGGTCCTGCGCTTCGCAGATCAGGATTGTTCCATAAAACAGCAGGGCGTTGAGAGGGTCGAAGAAAAAGCCCGTAAGTATCGTGGTCGCCAGAAAAATCGCTTGCCGCTGCCACAGCAGCGCAAAGCTCATGGCGGTATAGTCTTTGATATTTTGCAGCAGCTTGTCGTCGGGCTCACCCGAGTCCCGAACCTGTTGCGATGCGTCGATTGCCGTCATCCCGGTGTCTTCATTACTTTGCCTCTCAGGATGTCTGTACCGGCACAATGAGGACGTAGTTGGTCGGAATTTAGTTCACAGTTTGGCAATACTCCCGAGCCTTATTAAGAATTGTCCCGCCTAGATGAACGTTGCACAATTGCATACGTCTTGAATTGTTTCCCCCAAATAGGCCAATCAATCTCGTCTAAGATCACTAACTCATTGCTTTTTTGAACTTTCTCCACGTAAATATTCCCAATAACCGGCGAAAAGCGAAAAGGGACCGCGTTTTGACCACAATTGGGAAACGTCAGATGGAACAGTTCGACGTGACGCCGGTTTCAGCGAAGCTCGCTGAAAAGCCGGTAACGTTGCTTCAGTTCGCGCGATCCGCTGGTCGGAACATGTTAGAAGTCATTCCGGCCGAAACGCTTCGTCAGACCTATGTGCGTGGGCCTCTGAACATCCACTACATTTGCGACCCGGAAATGGTCACCGAACTGCTTGTCGGAGGCGGCCGTTATTTCCCAAAGGCAAAGTTCACAAAGGACATTATCGGATCCGCGGTCGGCAACGGCCTGATCCTGTCGGAAGGCGAAAAGTGGCGCAAACAAAGACACCGTTATTCTCCGCTTTTTGCAGCCAGAAACCTGCCTGTTTTGTCCCGCCACTTTGCCGAGACCGGGTATGAAGTTGCCGAGTCTCTTGCCGAAAACGAGGGTCCGGTCGACGTTTCGCAGATCGCGCCCGCTTCTACGCTGACAAACATTTCACGGGTCATCTTCTCGGGGAACGAAGAAGTCAGCTCCGAGCAAATTCGCGTCGGGCTTATCGCCTATTTCAACTATATTTCAGACCTGTCCTTGTTCGATTTGATGGGGCTTCCGAAATGGCTTCCTCGCAAGAAATGGCTTAGCAGTAAGGCTCCGGTCACGGACATGCGCGATCTGGCCCGGCATGTTATTGAACTGCGCCGGTCGGAAAACCGCGAAGAACCAGAAGACTTTCTCGACCTGATGATTGATGCGTTGAAGGAAGACTTTGAGGATGCCGAGACAACCGTCGACAACCTGCTGACCTTTGTTGTCGCTGGCCACGAAACCTCGGCCAATGCCTTGGCGTGGGGATACTACCTGCTGGCACTGAACCCAGAGATGCAAACCCGTATCCGGCACGAAATTCGGACAGTATGTCCCGAAGGCAAGCTTGAGTTTTCTCATCTGGAGCATTTGCCGCTGCTTCGGGCCCACATCAAGGAAACCCTGCGCCTTTACCCATCTGCGGCCTTCTTCGCCCGTGACGCCTCCGAGGCCATTCAGGTCAAAGATGTCAAAATTGAAGAAGGGGATGCGCTTTTCTTCCCAGTTTATTCGCTGCATCGGAATGAAGTGTTGTGGGAAGATCCCGCGCAATACCGCCCCGAGCGATTTATGGGAACTCCACCACCCCGCGGCCAGTATATTCCATTCGGAGCCGGACCCAGAATTTGCATTGGCGCGCAGTACGCTGAAACCGAGATCATGATTTTGATGGCTTCAGTCCTGAGGCGGATACATTTTTCGCTGTCAGATGTCGAAATGCCGGAACCTGTTCTCACATTTACAATGCGGACCAGCGGTCCATTGATCTTGAACGCGGAAGAAGTCCCCGCAGGGTCCTGATGGAAACAAGGGTGGCGAGACTATTTACCCGCCAGATAGGATTCGTTTCCGTACATCTCGCGCAAAACCGTGTCGAAAAGTCTTTTCTGAGATTTTTCTTTGCGCCCTACTCGGACTTCGCATCTTTGTTGGGGCTCGACTTCGGTCCCCTTTCGAAGAGCCTTTTCGCGACCGTCAACATTTTCGATAGCATTATTCATTGCAGCAAACGCACCTGTCTTGGAAATTGAACGCATTGAAACCGGCGGGCTCATCACAGCCCTCATATAGCCAGAGGCACCCCGTCGACCGAGTGTGTCACTGAAAACATGATTGAGTTGGTCTTCCTTGGGCAGCCCGGCCGCCCGATCCCGCCCATGAACAACCACAAGGAAGGCGCCGCCTCCCCTGTAGGAAAACACGGCCTCAGAGTTCCCGGTTGTCAGTTCGATACTACGGCCCAGATCGGCCATCGCGCGCCGGAAGCCTCCGAAATCGTTCAGATCAAAGCGGAACTCTGCATCCTGAAGTTTGATAGCGGTCACCCAGGATTCAAAAAGACGGCCTCTTGAAAGTTGTTCGATATAGTTGTCGAACTCGACATATTTCAAGCAGCGTTCAAGCCCATCTATGGTAAGCGGGTCCTCGAAGCTGAATTGCTGATTATGGTCCAGTTCTTCGCGGAGATTTTTCACCGACGCAGATGTCCTGCGCGCCTTGATCCTCTCCTGCATCAACAAGTGGGCCGCGTGCATTCGACTGCGCAGCTCAAAGAAATCAAAAGGCTTGCTGACATAGTCAAACGCACCCTGCAAAAACGCGTCTTCCACGTATTTGCGGCCACTCATTGCGGTCAGCATGATGGCCGGGGTTTCCGCGTGTTCCGGGATTTGTCGAATGCGGCGCAACAATTCGATGCCGTTTGTTTCGGGCATCTGAATATCAAGCAGGAAACAATCAAACGGTGTCTCAGACGACTCTATGGCCTGCAACGCTTCGCTGGCTGAACCCGCGACCGAGATTTCATAGTTTTCGAATTCAGCCAGTGCCGCCTGCAGCAACTCCAAAATGCTCGGCTCGTCGTCGACGGCAAGCACTCTTAGTGTTCTTTTCTGCAGCGCGCGGGTTTCCAGCTTACGCTGGAATTGTTCTTTTCCCGGGTTCGTATGTTTCATGACTGGTGAACCGCATTGGACCTCATTAACGCCCTTAGCCTAGGCAGTGAGTGGGACGAAACAGCGGCAAAAAGCCCGGAAAAGCCCCTAAATGTTGTTCATTTCTTGACGTTATTTTGTCGGGCAACGGGCGGATTTCGACAATGCCGTGCCCCGATCGTATTTTTTACAAGTCAAATCAAATAGTTAATTCAAGTCCAAAACGCGCTTCTGCGCGCGCATGCCAAACGGCTTGACCTTACTGCGTATTCTATCAGATCCGGGCGCCGTCGAAAAGCGCCAGAATTCACTCTTGTTATCGAGAAATCGCGGCGGATCAGTCTGAATCGTTCTTAATATTAAACAGCACGGATTGGCTGTAGCTTCCCTCGATCGCAAACTTGGCACCAACGGGTGCGGCCCCTACGCCCAAACGCCGCGACCAACGCGCCCAGATGGACGGCACAATTCCCAGTATCCGTGATGCACCGCCTTTTTCGGCGTTCACCGTCATCTGATAAAACAGTTCGTGCTGTACGGCCATCCTGCGTGCTGACGGAACACTGTCAGCGATGAAGAAGCGCGACGCCTCCCAAACTTTCGGATTTACCGGAGCCTCAAAAAACAGAACGTCTGTAGGCATTCCCGGAAGGATGCCTTTCTGCGCGTCCCGCAGCATATAAGTGTACATGCCACAGCGCGCCGAAGTCGGCAGCAACCGCACCCCGCCAATCACCTCGCCAAATTCGTGCAGGATCACCCAGCGGCAGGCTGGGGTATCGTATTGATCGAACTCCATCCCATCGACTTCGCCGATCTGCCACTTCAGCCGGTCTATGAAGATTGCCTTTCGGGTCTCAAGGTACTTTGCAAGCAGAGTGCCGTGCTCGTGCATATTGCGGAAGTTCAACGTGGTTGCACGAATGCTGCCGAGCTTGCTTTGACGCTCGGACAATCCACGCTTGATCGCGAACATCTTCTGCCGCGCCGAGACTTTCGGCCCAGCCGGAATATCATTGGCAGGTTCAAGGTCCGGCAGAAGTTGCGACGCCGGGTATGCCTGCTCGTACCTGAGTAGTCGGTCCATATTTTACTCTTAATTTTGCCACACTTATGCCAAGAAGCTGAACGGCAAGTCTATATATTAGTGGCGCTCTCCTTATGATTGTATGGCATGTGTGACCAAATCTCCTCCCATACCTTGGGTTGAGCAAACGCAAGATACCTATATGTATATTTGCTTGACCATTTTACGCTCTAGGCATGAGCTTTAAGGGCATGATCATTCTCGCAAGAGGTTGACTTACCTCCGCTTTTCTTTGCGGTCGCCAAACTCAGCCAGAATTTCAGGAAACATTAAGGAACGCGTAATAGTCGCGGGCTACAACTGAGCATCGTACACAACTTGGAATGCCTGGTTTTGGTACGGTCAAGTCTACCAATAGCGCCCTACGGCCTATTTCACCCGTGCCAAGATGCAACGCGAAAAAATGTAAGGTGGGACACATGCGCGCCCTTCAAGTGTCAATGTTTTGCCGCTTTTGTCCGACAGGCTGACCAAACCTAAATAATCCACTCGCCAACCGATCTTTGCCTGACGTCTGCAATGCCCAAAGGTCGGTTCGGTGGCAAAACCTGGTGAATAGTTATGCGGATACTTGCTGTAGACGACGACCCAAGCATTCTGGAGCTGCTAATCTGCGTTCTGGGAGCGTTCGGCTACGAAGATGTTGTGACGGCAAACAGCGGTCACGAAGCAATTCGAATTTTGTCAGAAACCGATCAGCCGTTCGACTGCCTGCTGCTTGACGTGCAAATGCCCGAGATGAATGGCATTACGTTGTGCGAAGAAGCGCGCAAGTTGCCCGATTACAAGTTTACGCCGATCATCATGGTAACTGCCATGGTGCAAAAGCAGTATATCGACGAGGCTTTCGAGGTTGGCGCAACAGATTATGTGACCAAACCCTTCGAGTTTGCCGATCTGAAGCAACGGCTTTCTGATGCATACAGGCTGGCGGCGGAACGACGCGCAGCGATCGAAGTGATGGAAGCCGATGTTTACGCGAATAACGACTCGGAAGTTAATCCAAATTTCAGCCTGACCGACCCGCTCTATTTTGGAGATCTGACAGGTTGCATTGGATTGGCCGAGTTCGAAAACTACGTTGTTCAACTGGCGACAATGCACTCCAGAACCTCCAAGATCGTGGCCGTAAAAGTCGCAGATGTAGAAGAGATTTTTGCGTCAAGCCCGTCCAGCGAATTCCGGGAATTCCTGGCTTCGGCAGGATCGTCGCTTTTGTCCGTCACACAGGAAGGGCGCAACTTTGCGACCTATTGGGGCAACGGGGTATTCCTGCTTATCCATGACAAGAAAAAGGGTATGGGCGCTCAACAATTGACGCACCGACTGTCCCAGATTCCGGCAGGTGAACTTGCAGGTGTGCATTCACCGACCAACTTCTCGTTCCATGTTGGAGACGACGTTTCTTTGCTGGCCCACTCCAAGATGGAGGCGCTGTTCCTGATCGACAAAGCCGTGGAATTGGCCGATATTCCGCAAGGCCCGATTGCACGGTTCGGCTAAGCCTAATACACGATCTGAAATTAGGTGCGTTCGGGACAACTGAGCGCACCTTTTTTGTTCGCGGGATACGCCGCAGTTGCGCGGTTCTGGTTTCACCCCTCCTACCGGCGCGCCCAAACAAAAATTCATTCGGATATATTAGAAAAATAGAATATCCTTAGGAGACGGCTGAATCGCCTGTCTTTTTTCGACTTTTTTACTGGGGAGATTTCGATGGTCAGACTGCGTTCGTGTTTGGTGGCTTTAATTTCGCTGCCCACCATTACTTTTGCTGACGCTGTTCCAAGCAAGCAAGCCGCCGAAGGCACGTTTGCGGAACGCCCCTTTTCACCTTACGCCAATCGCACGTTCCCCGAGCGCCCCTTGTGGGGGGATACGCACCTTCACACCGGGCTGTCACTGGATGCTGGCGCATTCGGGAATACCTTGCTGCCCGACGAAGCCTGGCGGTTTGCAAAAGGTGAACAAGTCATTTCATCCACAGGCCAGCCCGTTCGGTTGGCGCGGCCCCTGGATTGGATGGTTCTGACGGATCATACCGATCTGATGGGGTTTGCACCTGACCTGCAAGCCGGGAAACCCGGTGTTCTGTCCGATCCGAAAGGACTGGAGTGGTACGAGGGGTACAAGGCAGGTGGCGAGAACGCGGCCAAGGCTGCTTTTGACATCATTACGAATTTTTCGCAGATGACCCTGCCGGAAATCCTGCTTGAATCCTACAGCCCCGGCGCGGATGCCTTTGCGTTCACCTGGGAACAGATCGTTTTGGCGGCCGAACGTCATAATGATCCGGGCAAGTTCACTGCGTTCATCGGCTTTGAATGGACCTCGGTTCCGAAAGGGTTCAACCTGCACCGGAACGTCATGCTGCGCGATGGTCCAATTCGTGCGCTGCAAATGGTTCCACCGGTCACGCAGCCGCCCTATGGGGATACCGATCCCAAGGCCTTGTACGCCTGGCTGGAAGAGTATCAGGAAAAAACCGGTGGGCGGGCCGTTGCCTTTGCCCATAACGGAAACCTGTCCAATGGCTGGATGTTCCCGACCGAAGACACCTACCACGGCGGAAAAGTGGACGAAGAGTATGTTCAAAACCGCGCAAAGTGGGAGCCGCATTACGAAGTCACGCAAATCAAGGGCGACGGCGAGGCTCACCCCTATCTCAGCCCCGATGATCCGTTTGCCGATTACGAAAACTGGGATGTTGGCAATCTGGATATCACCGAACTCAAGACCGAGGACATGCTGGCCGGTGAATACGCGCGCGAGGCGTTGAAACGCGGCTTGGCGCTTGAGGAAAAGTTCGGAGTGAACCCCTACAAATTCGGCATGGGCGGCGCCACGGACAGCCACACCTCACTGGCGACCGCGGAAGAGGAAAACTACTTTGGCAAGTCGGTAAGTGCTGAACCTTCGGCAACGCGCGTTCTGCATCCCTTTGTGGAAAGTGAACTGGGCGCATTCGAAGGACACACGCTTGTCGCGTCCGGGTACACTGCGGTTTGGGCGTCCGATAACACTCGTGCGGCGATCTTTGACGCCTTCAAACGCCGGGAGACCTATGCCACGACCGGGCCGCGCATCGGCCTGCGCTTTTTCGGTGGCTGGGATTTTCAGGACGACGACCTACTGACGCGGCTGGTCGCGGATGTCGGTTATACCAAAGGAGTGCCCATGGGCAGCGACTTGCGCCCGCGTGAGGGCGATGGCGCGCCATCTTTCCTGATTGGCGCTCTGCGCGACCCCATTGGCGCAAATCTGGACCGGGTACAGGTCGTAAAGGGCTGGCTGGATGCTGAAGGTGAGCTTCAGGAGAAAGTGTTCAATGTCGCCTGGTCCGGCGATCGCGCATTGGATTCGAATGGCCAGTTGCCTGAGGTTGGCAATACAGTCGATCTCGATACCGCAAGCTGGAGCAATACGATCGGGACATCTGAACTTCTGACCGTGTGGACCGACCCCGAGTTCGATCCGAGCCAAAGAGCATTCTACTATGTTCGAGTGTTGGAAATCCCGACACCGCGCTGGGTTCTGTATGACAAATTGCGCTTTGGCATTGATTTGCCAGAAGAAGCCCAGTTGGTTCATCAGGAACGCGCTTATTCCTCGCCAATATGGTACACCCCCAGCGAGTGATGCGCGGGCTTAAGTCGTCAACTAATCAACACTATTAAGTCACCGGAAAAAGAGCCGCTGGTCAGTAATGACCACGGCCCTCCGCTTCCGAGAAAGAGCCCATGCGTGTATTGAAGGACCCCTTGCTCCACTTCCTCTTGATCGGGTGCGGAATATTTGGATGGTTCTTCCTTGTTGCCCCGGACGGTGAAGTTGCCCCTCCAGCAGAAACGATAATTGTCGACCAGGATGATGTGGATTTGCTGGTTGCACGTTTTACCGACAGTTGGAAACGGCCACCGACGGACACCGAACGACAGGCGTTGATTGAAGCTCTGATCCGTGAAGAAGTCCTTGTTCGCGAAGCGCGCAAACTTGGGTTAGACCGTGGCGATCAGGTAATCCGGGCGCGGCTGGCGCAGAAGATGGATTTTCTGACAGATGCAATCGCGTCCTCGGTAGAGCCGGAAACCGACGTTCTGCAAGCGTACCTGGAGCAGAACGCGGAACGCTTCACCACACCTCGGTTAATTGCATTTGATCAGGTGTTTCTGGGTGAAGCGCCGACGCCTGCTGACATGGACTCCGCGCTAGCAAGGCTAAGAGCCGGCGAAGACTGGACCGGCGTCGGGGCGCGCACACTGCTGCCGTTGTCCCTGCCTTTATCTGCCGCACGCTCAGTCGATGCGGCGTTCGGATACGGGTTCTCTGGCGCCGTAAACCAATTGAAGCTCGGTGAGTGGGAAGGCCCCATTCAGTCGGGTTATGGTCTTCATCTGGTTCGGATCACCGACACGCAACCCTCCAAATTGCCCGAACTGGAGGATATCCATGATGCGGTTTTGCTTGAATGGCGGCGGGACACGGGTGAAGAATTGGCGCAGGCCCAGTTCGAGGATTTGGCCGCAACCTATCAGGTCGTCACTCCGGAAACCGAAAAGGCGCAAGAATGAAGGCTGCGCTGTTTGTGTTGTTGACCGTTTGGGTCGCACTTTCGGGGGCGCCGGCGCAGGCACATGCGCTGGACCCGGGCTATCTGGAGCTGAGGCAATTGGCTCAGAACACTTGGCAAGTGTTGTGGCGAAAACCTGATGTGACAGGCCGCCCCATGACGATTGATGCGGTTTTGCCAGAGTCCTGCTCGCCCGCGCGAGGCCCTGAACCCACATCAGACGGCGTTGCATGGATATCGATTTGGGTCGCTGAATGCGAAACCGGCCTTGGGGGAAATTCAGTTAAAATTGATGGGCTGGAAACACAAAGAAATGACGTGCTTTTGCGGCTTCAACCCATTGATGCACCGACAACAACTCTCAGGTTCACGCCTGACACTGTAGAACTGGAAATTCCCCGACAACCTACGACGTTGGCCGTCTTCACAAGCTATTTTCGCCTTGGTTTCGAACACATTCTGGAAGGTTGGGATCACCTGCTATTCGTTTTTGCCCTGTTCCTTCTGGTGCGTGACAAGTGGCGTCTGGTCGGCGCGGTGACAGCGTTTACAGTTGCCCATTCGATCACTTTGGCTTTGGCAACTCTGGGCGTGCTGAACGTCCCCGGCCCGCCTGTGGAAGCAGTAATCGCCCTGTCGATCGTTTTCCTCGCGCTGGAAATCCTGCGCCGAAAGGACGGGCAATTGCGGTTGTCGGAACAGTACCCGTGGATCGTATGCTTTTGCTTCGGGCTGCTGCACGGCTTGGGCTTTGCCGGGGCATTGGCCGAAATCGGCATCCCCCCTCAGGACGTTTTCGCCGCCTTGCTTTCTTTCAATCTGGGTGTTGAAGCTGGTCAGCTTTTGTTTATTGCGACCCTGTCAGCGGTTCTGATGGCATGGCATTTCATGACACCCTCTGGATCGGGGCGGCTTGCGACTTATTCCATGCCGATCGCAGGCTACGCGATCGGGTGCGTGTCGATATATTGGTTGGTTGAACGTGTTAGCGGGTTTTGATGCTAAGGTGGATACAATGAATCGGTTAACGAAGAACCGATAATACTTGATCTGAAAGACGCACCGCGAACCAAGCAACAGTGGACGCAAGAATGAATTGAGAGGGGCATATAGTGCGAGTTTTGCTAAAAGGCGCGCTGATAATTGGCGTAATTATCCTTTTCGTCGTTGCCGCCGCATGGCTGTTTCTATCATCCCCGTTTCTGTCGACCCCGCGCACCGCCATGGCCCAACAGGTTCTGACCAACAAGCTGGGTCAGCAATTGGTTATCAACGAAAACATAAGTGTTGGGCTTGGCTCACAATTGTCGGTCACAGCCAACGGCATTGTGATGCCTTCTGCGTCGCTGGAGGGTACCGACCTTGCCAAGATAGATACGCTCAGCTTTTCGGTTTCTGCTGCGGATCTTGTGAAGGGAAAACTGTCGATCAGCAATTTGATGGTGGACGGAATTCACCTAAACCTGATTGCAACAGAAAACGGTAAGACAAGCTGGCCAACCGGTCAAAAGACAGACGACGCAAGCGGCCCAATGCTAACGACGAATGCTGTTTCAGAGATTTTTGCAGACCGTGAACTTAGCCTAACCAACATCACGGTCCTGTATCAAAGTGCGCAAAATGGTCTCGATTTCGATCTACGCCTGCCGGAACTGACATTGGCGTCTGGCGACGGGGTCGCGGTCGCCTCGGCCAACGGGCACGGCACATTGAATGGGCAGGCATTTGACCTAAGCGCCCAATTCCCTGACCAAGACCCTTTTCAGGTAACGGCCAAGTTCGATCAGGTTTCACTTGCCGCGACCGAGGTTCAAGCCGAAGCGGGCTTGGCGATTGCTACCACTGCGACGATTGATGAACTTGGACAACTTCTCGATATTCTAAAGCTGAACCGTGTTCTTGAAGGTTCTGGAAGTGCGGAAGCGGTATTGAAGGTCTCTGAGGGCGTGTCACGTCTGGACGACCTTAACATACAGGCACAATTGGAAGGCCGGCAGAGCCTGGAGCTCACCGGTCAGATCGGTGAGCTTGGCAATCCGGAAGATGTGTCCCTGACGACCCGGATTCGGTTGTACCCAGAAGGGGCCGAGCCCGCGCCGGCTGCATCGCGCTATGACCTGAAACTGATTTCGGTGGACATGGTCATGGACAGCGTCCCCGGTGAAATACCGCAGCGGCAGATGGTCATTGAAACCAATGGTTTCACACTGGACACATCGGGCGAAGGCCCGCCCCCAGTTAAATTCTCGGAAGTGTCCAGAACGCCGGATGGAAAACTGCGAGTTGGCAATGTGAACCTGCGGATCGGTGACCCCGCGAACCCGTTTGTCATTCTCAACGGATCGGTAGGGGACGCGTTGCAGTTGCAGGAGGTCTTAGGCGAAGGAATACTTGAAATTCCGGCAAGCAGTTTGATTTCCCCCGAACTGTTGGGCGAAGATGATCAACTTGGAAAGTTCTCCGGCGCGTTTTCCCTGACTGGCAATATCAAACAGCTCTCGCTCTCGGACTTGAACGGAAGCTCAAGTGACACGGATGTCTGGTCTCTGGACGTTCATGGTTCTGTCGAGAACGTTCTTAAGTTCGAAAACCTGGACCTTGGCATCGAAATCGACGTCCCATCCGGTGCCGACCTTTTGCAGGCATTGTCGCTAGAGCCCGTAGATACCGGACATACAGGATTTTCGATCGACCTTCATAGCGATGGTACGGATTGGAGCGCACAGGCGGATGTGACCGTCGCCGATTCCGGCCTGACCTTTTCAGCCACTCTGGACGACGCGACCTCGGACCCTGTCCTCAAGGGGTTAATCGAAAGCGACCTGATCCGTATTGACCAGATCCGCAGCATCGTTCTGGCGACCGCTCAGTTACGCAAACTGGGTGTGGCCGACGAGGATACCACAGCAGAAACAGACGCACATGCGGAACCCGGCGCCCTAAGGGACGTAACGCTGAAACCGATTGGGCGCTCTATCCTTCTGTCTGGAATGAATATGGATGTTGATATCGACTTGCGCCACATCGAAGGCTCGGACGGTATCAGCACTTTGCAAAGCGAACTGACCCTGAACGAAAGCGAACTGAAAGCGGGGCCGTTGAAGTTTGAATATGGTGGCGCCCATTTCGACGTCAGTGGCCGTATGGACTTGTCGGGCGAAGATCACCGGCTGAACCTTAAAGGTCAGGCTGGGGGGTGGCGGCTGAACGACATTCTGCACAACCTGAATTTCAAGAAAGGCGCCAGCGGAACTATTTACGCGGATTTCGACGTCACCGGCGGGATCGACTCGGCCAAACATTTCGTCAAATCCATGAGCGGTAACGCCACCGTTTCCATGCGCGACGGGTCGATTGAAACCCAGCTATTGGATCTTGCGGGCCTTGGGTTGCTACCTTGGGTCTTTTCAAAGGAAAAGCAGAAGGTTGCGCCAATCGTTTGTTTACGCGCACCGCTGGCTATTGCAAACGGCAATATCTCGACCAAACAAACCACCTTGGAGACCGATCAGGTTCAGGTCGTCGTATTTGGCGCGGTGGATGTGAACAACAAGGCACTGGACCTTAACCTGCAACCTCGCAAAATCGGTGATCCCCTGTCCCGCAGTCCGTGGCCAGTGACGGCGACCGGTCCGCTGGCAAAGCCAAACATTAAGGTCAAGGACGGGCCGAAGCGCCTGAAACGGTCAGACGGGGCCGATCAGATGCCCGCCAAGCGCAAACTTTGCGTGCCCGATATCTTGCAGTTGCAGTAATTTGGTGGACTGAGGTTCCTTAACCCCAGCAAGACTATCCTGCGCGGTATAGCCGTCGCATGACGGTCGGCGTCAGATACATCGGAATTTGATACGCGCCGATGAACACCATCAACGGCGCGGTAACCTCCGGAGGCAGCGCCACAAAGAAGATGGCAATATTCCGGTTGCCCGCAATCAAGGCCATGGCCGTTCTTTTGGCCGGGGACAGCCTGTTGCGTGTCAGGACATATGTCACCGCCTGAGCGCCAAAATTTGCGCAACACGCGAAAGCGATCCAAAACAAAGCAGTACCGGGCTGGTCCAACATTGTGCTGCTGACCGAAGGCATTAACCCCACGACGAAAACGGCCAATGTGATCGTGCCCAACCCTTCAAGGTTCATCAGTATTCCTTGCGACGGGGATTTTAGCACTGTTCGACGCAGAGCTATCGCTGCAAATGTTGCAGCGAAAATCGTCACGAACAACTTTAGCACGGCCTGCAACACCGTATGAAAATCACCAATCTCGGGCATCAGCCAAAAGATGGGAAACACGGTCAGCGGTAAAACGGCAGTCCCGGCCACAAGCAAACGCATCGCGTGTTCCGCCGGGTACCCCATCATCAGGCACAGATTGGGGCTGCCTGCGATGGATGGCGCTGCGGTCATGATTAGCAAAGCCAAAAGCACGGGCTCCGCGTTCCAACCAAACAGAAAGCCAACAGCAAGCACAGCCAACGGAATGGCGAATTGAAAACCCAATACAGTCCCGAATACAAGCCGCCAGTCGCCCATCGAGCCCAGAATGGACGACGGCTCCATCCTCAGGACGGTCACAAACAACAGTAGAACCACCAGCGGGGGCAGCATCGGGCGCATCGGTTCGGCCAGTCCCGGCAGCAGCAACCCACCAACCAGTCCAGCCACTAGAACAAGCGGGCCGTTGCGCGCGGCCCAATGCAAGGGGTTCAAGACGGGCTACCCACCGGGGCTCTGACGTAGGTTGTCCGGAAGCCATGTGGCCAGTTCCGGGAACCAGATCAACACGAAGACCATCAAGACCATGATCAGGAACATCGGGATCGCGGCGCGGGCAATATAGCCCATCTCATGATTGGTCATGCCCTGCATGACGAACAGGTTGAAACCGATCGGAGGGGTGATCTGCGCCATCTCAACCACAACAACGATGAATATTCCGAACCAGATCAGATCGATACCGGCCTCCCTGATCATCGGCTCCACAACGGCCATGGTCAGAACGACCGACGAGATGCCATCAAGGAAACAACCCAGAATGATGTAAAAGACCAAAAGCACCATGAGCAGCTCAAACCGTGTCAGCTCCCACCCTGCGATCAGGTCGGCCAAACCACGTGGCAATCCCGTAAAGCCCATCGACAGTGACAGAAAGGCCGCCCCCGCAAGGATTAACGCAATCATGGCACTTGTGCGGGTTGCTCCCATCAGGCTTTCCGTAAAGGTCTTCCAGTTCAGTGACCCCTGCCCCGCCGCAAGCAGAAGCCCCCCGATCACCCCAAACGCTGCAGCTTCGGTGGCAGTTGCATAGCCCAAATACATTGAGCCAATCACAACCATGATCAGCAGGATCACGGGCAACAAAAACCGAGAGTTCCTGATTTTCTCGGAAAAGCTGAGCTTGCCCTCGTCGTTCGGATTCCAATCCTTGCCCAACTTTGAATAGATCGCGACATAGCCCATGAACATGGCGGCCAGAACCAGACCCGGAAGGATGCCAGCGAAGAACAGCTTGGTAATGGATTCATTTATCGTCACGCCGTAGACGATCAGGGTCAGGGATGGCGGGATCATCAAGCCAAGCGTCGCCGCCCCCGTCAGGGTGCCGATGATCATGCGCTCGGGGTAGTTGCGTTTGCGTAGCTCGGGAATGGACATCTTGCCCACGGTCGTCAGGGTCGCAGCAGACGATCCAGACACCGCAGCAAACACGGTACAGCCTACGATGTTCGTGTGTACCAACCCGCCGGGCAGCGGGGCCATCCAAGGCGAAAGCCCCTTGAACATGTCTTCAGATAATCGCGTTCGATAGAGGATTTCCCCCATCCAAATAAACATGGGCAACGCGGTCAAAGTCCACGAGGACGAAGCTGACCAGACCGTAGTGATCATCACATCGCCGACCGGCCGTGTGGTGAACAGTTCCATCCCCACCCAAGCCACGCCCATCAGGGCAAGGCCGACCCATACGCCCGTGCCGAGCAAGGTGAACAGAACGAAAAGAAAAAGAATGATGACTGAGATATTTTCCATGCCGTCACTCCCCGTGGCTCTGATCTGCGAGATCACGAGTGATGCGGTGATCACCTTTCACGACGACATGGATCAGGTGATCCGTCAGGGCGATTGCAAGGATCACCGCGCCGATCAGCATAGATGACTGAGGGATCCAAAGGGCGGTCTTGTCCTGCCCCTGACTCACGTCGTTGAATTTCCAACTCCAGTAGACAAACCGATAGGCATACCAGCAAAAGTACCACATCACGGCAGCACCGACGGCAAAGCACCAGATCTCCAGCACCCTGCGGACACCATTGGGAACGGCGTTCAACAGGATCGACACGCGAATATGGCTACCCCGGTTCAATGCGTTCGCAAAGGCCAGAAAGGACGCCGCAGCCATGGCATATCCGGCATAGTCAGGGGCACCGGGAAAAACCTCGCCTGTCCAGCGGGCCAGCATCTGCACCACAATCAGCAACAAGATGGCGATCAGGCTCAGCGCGGCCAGAACGCCTGCGGCCTGATAAATGAAATCCAATACGGACCGAAGCCCTCGCAATGCTGCCATACCGTCCCCGCGATGTTATGATTGGTCAGACAAAGGGCGGCAGGATACCCCGCCGCCCGTTTGAGGGATTTATTGCGACTGGAATGCGTCGACGATGGCCTTGCCTTCGTCCCCTGCCGCCTCGAGCCACTCGTTTGTCATGGTCACACCGATCTCTTTCAACTCGTTGACCATCTGCTCAGAAGCCGGACCAACGGTCATACCACCATCACGCAAGCCTTGAAGGGTGAAACCAGTATATTCCTTGGCACGCCAGTTACCGGCATATTCCGCCAGCTCCGCGCAGGCCTTGATGACATTCTTGTTGGCGTCAGACACACCACCCCAGACATCTGAGTTGACCATCACATAGTTGCGCGGCAACCAGGCATCCACCTCGTAGAAATAATTCAGGCTTTCCCATACCTTACGGTCATACCCGGTGGACCCCGACGACACCATCGAGTCGGCCACGCCGGTTGCAAATGCCTGGCTGATTTCTGCCGCTTCGATCGTGACTGGCAGCATCCCGGTCAGCTCTGCAAGGCGTGAGGTCGCGTTGTTGTAGGATCGGAACTTGATGCCTTCCATATCCGCGACCGAGTTCACCTCGTTCTTGAAATAGAGACCCTGCGGCGGCCATGGAACTGCGTAAAGCAACGTCAGGTTCTGTTCTGCCAGCAGGTTCTCAATGGACGGCTTGGCCGCTTCCCAAAGTTTTGCGCTGTCATCGAATGACGTCGCAAGGAAGGGGATCGAGTCAAAACCAAACAGCGCATTTTCGTTCTGGTGCCCCGACAACAGGCGTTCCCCGATTGGCGCCTGTCCGGTCTGAATTGCACGTTTGATATCCGCGCCCTTGAACAAGGACCCCGACGGATGGGTTACGATTTCAATCTCACCGCCGGTTCCGGTGGTAACGCACTTAGCAAACTCGGCCCCCGTAGCGGAATGGAAGTTGGATGCAGAATATGCCATGGGCATATCCCATTTTTCCGCCACAGCCGGAACGACCGAAGCGGCTGTCAAAGCGGTTGCCGCCAAAAGACTTGTTAGTTTCTTCATCGTATTCTCCCTATTGAATATCGAACCGCCGGTGTTTCTCACCGACATTATTGTGTTGCATAGCGTGAGGGCGCATAGACGCTCACGTCTGTGTTCGGAGTTCTGTCCGCGATCATCTGGGCCAACAGGCGCCCGGTTTTCGGCCCACCCGTCAAACCGATGTGATGGTGCCCAAAGCCAAGATACGCACCTTTGATATTAGGTACTTCGCCGATGATCGGGATCGAATCCGCCGGGGCGGGTCTGTGCCCCATCCATTCAACTTCCTCCTTCCATGTTACACCCGGAAAGGCAGCTCGGGCGTTTTTCTTCAGCAATTCGAACGGCGCGCGTGACGGCGCCGCATCCAGCCCTCCGAATTCGACGATACCGGCCAAACGAATTCGCCCATCCATCGGAGTGGCCACAAACTTGCCCGAAGCCACCATCACCGGGCTACGCGGCATCGCAGAAGGCGCTATCAATTCAAGATGATAGCCGCGTTCGCTTTCCAAAGGAACAGAAACCCCAAGACGCGCGGCCAGAGGGCCCGACCAAACACCCGCAGTGATCAGGGCTGTATCACAGGCGATGGTCTCACCACCTGCCCGCACACCAACCACCCGACCGTTTTCATAGGCGATGTCTTCGACAGTGGCGCGAACAATTTGACCGCCCTGCGCTTCGACATGTGCCGCAAGGTCTTTCACATAACGCCCCGGATCAGTGATGTGGCCGTGATCTGAAAGCTTTGCAGCAAATCCGATCTCCTGACCAAAGACAGGGTCATAGGCACGAAATGCCTCGCCCTCCAGTTCCTGCCATTGGAACCCGTACTTTCGACGTATCGCCCACCCAAACGCGTCACCTTCGAACTGCGCCCGGTTTTCATAAAGAAACAGATAGTCGGACGGCACGATCCACTTTTCGGCCCCTGTCCCTTTGGCAAGGGCTTCGTGGTCATTCAAACTGTCCCCCACGATCGGGGTCAGTGCAGCCGCAATACGTTCCACATCATTTGCATTCGCATGTTTGAGATATTGGGACAGCCACGGCAGAAGCTTGGGCAAGTACCCCCATTTCATGAACAACGGCTGAGAGGGGCTAAACAGCATTTTCGGAGCTTTTCGAAGCAACCCTGGAACGGTCACCGGCACGATTGAGCAAGAAGCCAACACTCCGCCATTGCCGTATGAGGTGCCTTCGCCCGGGCCTGCTTTGTCGATCAGGATCACCCGATGCCCATCACGCTGAAGCCAGATTGCAGAGGACACGCCGACAATACCGGCCCCGATGATCGCGATGGTTTTTGCGTCGTTCATGCTGCCACCGCCTTGGTTATTGCATAGTGGTTCAGTTTTCCGATGTCAGGACACCCGCCCAGCCCCGGACCAACGGGAACGATCACGTTGCCGTCGGCCACGCGGAAAGGATCTTGCAGAATGTCTTCCGCAAGGAAGTATGAAGACTGATAAAACTCGCAGCCCAGAGTTATCTCGGGCGTTGCCGCAATCATGTGGGTGCCCGCAAGGTGGGCCAACCCTGCTTCGAACATGTCGCCGCCATACGCGCTCAACCCATGGGCTGCTGCGATACGCGCAGTTGTCTGGGCGCGGTGTAGCCCACCGGATTTCATGATTTTCACCGAAACGCCGTCGCATATGTTTTCGCGCGCGGCGCGCTCCATATCTTCAGGACCAAAAACGCTTTCATCTGCAAGCAGGGGCACATCAATCATCTGCCTTAAACGGGCCATCATGCCAAAGTGATGCGCCCGCACGGGTTGCTCGATGAAATCCGGTGCAAATTGCGCGACGTCCCGCACCCGTGCAGCGGCATCCGTAATTTCAAGCCCCTGATTATAGTCCACTCTGACAGACATATCCGGGTAGTTCTGCGCCAGATATTCCAGCCGCATGATGTCAAAGGCATGATCCTTGAACCCCGTCTTCAGCTTAACGATCCGAACGCCGTCGTCCTGCAGCCGATCCAGCAGTTCCTTGTCCTGCGCGAATTCAGGGTTGGCGATTGAACAGCTCAGCGGAATGGTATCGCGGCACTTTCCACCCAACAATGCCCACACCGGCACGCCACTGGTCCGACCAGCCAAGTCAAGCAGCGCACTGTCCAACGCGGCCTTCGCTTCGGTGCAATGTGCGACGACGCGGGACGCCTGTTCCGTGATGGCGGCCCGGTCGGCAATGCACGAGCCAATCACCAGCGGCCGGATATACCGGTCCAAAGCCGCATAGGTGGCCTCGGGCGTTCCCGTGAACACCGACCAGGGCGAGGCCTCGCCAAACCCATGACAGCCGTCCTCGGACGTCAGGCGCAAGACGACAACTTCGCAACTTCCTTCAACAGTGCCAATTCCATGATCACGGCGTGACGTGACCGGCAGCTTCAGATGCCACAGGTCAAACCCAACAATTTTCTGAAACAGGTCGCCCATGCCGCATCCCCTTGATGAGCGGAAGCCTGCCTTGACCTGTATATCATTTCAAATACTATGTTTTCGCAACTCCATCAGAAAAAATGATAGGATGAACCATGTCTCTGCGCTTTCGCCAATTGCAGGCTTTTCACGCCATCATGGAAACCGGAACCGTCACCGGCGCGGCGTCTGTACTGGGCATTTCGCAGCCGGGCATCAGTAATCTTCTGGCACAGCTTGAGCGCGAGGCCCGACTGCCCCTGTTTGAACGCAGCAAAGGCCGATTATTACCCACGCCCGAGGCCGAGCTGCTGTACCGTGAGGTTGACACCGTCGTGCGCGGCCTGGATCACGTTGCCCAAGCGGTCTCTGACCTGCAAAACAAGCATCCCGGTCAGCTTCAGATCGCGGCCCCTCATCTGTTGTCCTTCGGCTTTATCCCGCGCGAGGTCGCCCGCTTTGCCAAAACTCGACCAAACCTGTCCGTCAGTTTTCAATCGCAGTATTCGTCAAAAATACAAGAATGGGTAACCTCGGGCCTGTTCGAGATCGGGGTCGTCGAGATGCCAATCCTTCACGACACGCTGAATTATCAGGTGTTCCACTTCGAAACTCTGGCCACGTTCCCCGAAGGCAGTCCGCTAGCCGCCCACGATGTCCTGACGCCTGCGTTGCTGGAGAACGAGCCTTTCATTGTCATGGGGCCGGAACATCAAACGCACCGGCGCACTAGGGATGCGTTTCAAACGCAGGGGCGCACGTGGCGAACACAAATCCACACGCATCTGTCTGAAAACTTACTGAGCTTCGTCAAACAAGGCATGGGCGTTGCCCTGATTGATCCCTTTACAGTTAATTTCGATGAAGAGACCGGCTATCAGACCCGCCCCTTCCGGCCGGCCGTGATGCTGGACCTAGCGATCATAACGGCCAAGGGTCGCCCTCTCTCAACTGTTGCGCAGGACTTTCTGGCCCAACTCACAGCTTCAATTGCGACTTACGCCACCCATTCGGACACCGGCGCGGCGGCCTCGTGAAGCGGTTGGGAATGTATATCCACCAAGGTTGGCCCGTCATGTTCCACGGCCATCGCCAACACCCTGCGCAGGTCGGCCGGGTCTTTCACAGTCCACGACTTGACCCCAAAGGCCGAAGCAACCGCAGCATGGTCGGTGCGATCAAAGTCGACATTGTAATACCGCTGCCCGAACCCAGCATCCTGACCCGCCTTGATCCACCCAAAGACCGAGTTTGAGAACACGATCGAAGTGATCGGCATTTTGTGCCGTACCATCGTTTCAAACTCACCACATGTGAACCCGAAAGAGCCATCTCCCATGACGGCCAGCGTTTTGACGGACGGCCTGCCGATATGCGCCCCCATCGCGGCCCCTAACGAATATCCCAAGGCACCATGCGCTCGGTTCGTGATGAAGTGGCGCCCGGCGCTTTGCCACCGGTAATGTGCACTGAAATAGGGGCAAGGGGTCCCCGGATCTGCGACAATCGTGGCATCGTCATCAAGAACATCCATGAGCGCTGCCATGACGGCCTCCGGGCGGATCGGGGCTTCACGGCTTGCCGCTAGCGGGGCAAAGGCGGCGGTTTTGGCAGCCCAGGCGGCCTTGGCCTTGGCTGCACCGCCTTGGCCGGGCAGATCATCATTTCCCTCCAGCGCGTCCGCCAGCGCTTCCAGCGCCAGCCGCGCGTCGGCGCAGATCGCCACCTCAGTCTGATAGTTCGCGCCGATCACCATCGGGTCGCTGTCGATGTGGATGATCGTTGCGTTTCGGGCCGGGATTCTCCAGCGTTCGGTCGTAACCGACCCTGCGCGGCAACCGATAAACAGAACCACGTCCGCCTGATCTACAACCGCCCGAGTCGCTGGCACGCCTCCGTTTGATCCCACGACGCCCAGCGCCAAAGGCTCGGTCTCGGCCAGCGCGCCCTGACCTGAAACCGTTGTGGCCACAGGCATATCCAAAGCCTTTGCCACCCGGCGCAGCGCATCGCTGGCCCCCGACAGAACAGGCCCGCCCCCGCAAACGGCCACTGCCGATTTTGCCTTAGCCAAGACTTCCGCGGCCGCGTCTATCGCGTCAGGATCAGGCCCCGCCCGTTCAGCCGGATAACTGCGATGCCGCGCGTCCGCCCAGATTTCAGTTTCGTCCACCGAGGCCTTTTGAACATCAAAGGGCAAAGCAAGATGTGCCGCACCGGGCGTTCCGGTCGTCATAGCCCGGAACGCCGCCCGCATCATTGCAGGCAACCGCGAGGCATCGTCGATCGAGGCGTTCCACTTCGCCAGCGGCTTGAACAAAGCTGTCTGGTCCAATTCTGTCAGCGGGTATTTTCCCCGGCTGGTTGTCGCGACATCAGAGGTGATCGCCAGAATCGGCACCGAGCTTTCGTTGGCCTCGACCACACCCGGCAGTATATAGGTCGCCCCACCGCCCGATGGCCCCTCGCAAATACCGGGTTTGCCCGTAACGCGGGCATAACCGTCAGCCATATATGCCGCGTGTCGTTCGTCGCGGGTTAAGATGTGCTGAATGCCGTGATCCATCCGCGCCAACGCATCATAAAACGGCAGGGTCGTGTCCCCACACAAACCAAACATGTGAGTCACGCCATGGGCTTCAAGCATTCTTACCATCGCCTCAGCCCCTGTCAGGTAGTTCACGCCCGTCATATTTGCCCTCATCAAGGATTGAATACACAACTGTATACAGTATTGCATATTGAATTCAAGATCGACCTGTGGCACCCCTGAAAAGAAGCAGAGGAAGGCAATATTTGATGGCGGGTCCACGAGTCGATGACATTTACGATCAGGTAAAGGCGATGGCGGTGTCATTTCGCCTGCGTCCGGGTGACCGCCTGAACGAAGTCGCACTCTCCAAAGAACTCGGCGTAAGCCGGACCCCCCTGCGCGAGGCGCTGAACCGTCTGGTCGCCGAACGCCTATTCGACTTTCGCCCCGGTCAGGGGTTTTTTTGCAGACCCTTGGATGCCCAGAGCGTGTACGACCTGTTCGAACTGCGCCAGATCATAGAAGTGGCCGCAGTACGTGCGGCTTGCGCCAAGGCAACGGATCAAGAGCTGAAGGCGCTTGAACAGGAACTGTACGACACAGGCATCGACATAACTGGCCTGACGGTCGAAGAAGCCGTAGCGCGCGACGAGGTATTCCATATCGGAATCGCGCGGTTGTCGGGCAATCGCGAATTGCTGCAAACCCTCAGCCGGATCAATGACCGTATCCGGTATATCCGGTGGGTTTCGATGACTGCGGACCGCATTCATCGCTCGAAAGATCAGCACAAGGGTGTAATGAACGCCATGCTTGAGCGAAACACGGACGAGGCCGCGCGGATAATGGGGGCCCATATCTCCAGGCGGATGGATCAGGTACAGGACGCAGTACGTCAGGGAATTTCCAGCATCTATATGGAGGGGCCCGACGAAATCGCGACCCGCATCATTGAGGAGGCTTGAGGCATGATCGTGCAAGGTGGAAAATCCATTTACGGTGCCTCGGTGGGCATTCTTATGCTGGATGCGCAGTTTCCACGAATTCCCGGAGATATGGGAAACGCGCTGACATGGCCCTTTCCCGTGCTCTACCGAATAGTGCGTGATGCGTCACCGGACCGAGTTGTTCGCCAAAAGGCCGAAGGCATGTTGGGCGCGTTCGTCGATGCGGCTCTGGATCTGGTCAAGGACGGGGCTGACGGCATTACCACAAATTGCGGCTTTCTTTCGGTCTTTCAAAAGGAACTGTCCGAAGCCATTCCCGTCCCCGTCGCGACATCATCTTTGATGCAAGTGGAAATGGTAAACCGCACCCTTCCAGCGGGCAAACGCGCGGGCATCCTGACGATTTCAGCGTCCACCCTGACGGATGAACATTTGTCTGGCGCTCATGTTCCACTGGGTACTCCAATCGGAACTACTGAGGGGGGTGACGAATTCACACGCGCAATTCTTGGCAATGAGCTGACGATGGATGTGGACAAGGCCCGTGCGGATAACATCGCCGCTGCGTTATCCCTGCAGGCAAAGAACCCTGACTTGGGAGCGATCGTTCTGGAATGCACCAACATGTGTCCCTATGCGGCTGACATTCAAAAGGCTACGAACCTTCCGGTGTTTTCGATGGTCACCTTCGTCAATTGGTTTCAGGCCGGGCTCAACCCGCCGCATTATTGATGCCTCCCGAAAACTGCGCGTTTTGATGTCGCTTACATGCAATAACGTCGCATTTCCACTAGTAAGGCACCGCCTGCGCCTGCAAACTTCCGGTATGCGTATGGCCTGTATTTCTCATCCGATGAACCGTCGCGCGACGGGTTGTGATCTGGTGGTTGCCGCCTGAGCCAAGGGCTTTGTGCCCTTTGCGACGGACTGCGATTACTCTGACTTCGGACTACAGAATGACCCCTGATGCGCTGCGCCTCGCCATTGATATTGGCGGCACTTTTACCGACACGGTTCTATTCTCGGGTGAGGACACAATCCTTGCATCCACCAAGACGCTGACCACTCATCAAAACCCCGCTGACGGCGCGATGGAGGGCGCGAGGCGGGTTATCGAGCTATCTGAACGCTCATTATCCGACATCTCCGGCTTCATTCATGGAACAACTTTGGCCACCAATGCCCTGATCGAACGGCGCGGGGCCAAGGTTGCAACGATCACGACAGAAGGCTTCCGCGATATCCTCGAAATCGCTTACGAGCGGAGATATGCGCAATACGATATCAACCTGGAAAAGCCCGACCTGCTGGTGCCCCGGGAACGGGCGTTTACGGTGCGTGAACGTATGTCGGTAGACGGTGAAGTTTTGATCGCGCTGGAGCAGTCCGCAATCGACGCAGTGCTGGAAGAGATCGACGCAAGCGGTGTGGGCGCCGTCGCCATCTGCCTTATGCACGCTTACGCCAACCCTGCGCACGAACGGCAGTTGCAATCAGCTCTGGCCCAAGAACGCCCCGAACTGGCCATCTCAATCTCGTCCGAGGTCAGCCCCGAGGCGCGTGAGTTTGATCGCCTCTGCACCACGGTTGCAAACGCCTATATCCAGCCTTTGATGCAGGCATACCTGACGCGTTTCGCGGATCGGTTCCGTGACGAAGGTCTTGCCTGCCCGATCCTGATGATGACGGCCGGTGGCGGAATGTGCACCCTAAACACCGCGGCGCAATTCCCCATCCGTCTTGTCGAATCCGGCCCGGCCGGGGGCGCCATTTTGGCCGCCCGGATCGCCGCACGCGCGGGTCTGGATCAGGTTCTGTCCTTTGACATGGGCGGAACAACGGCCAAGCTCTGCCTGATCGACAACGCGCGCCCGCAGACCTCGCGTCAGTTCGAAATCGCGCGTGCGGCCCGGTTCATCAAGGGCTCAGGCATGCCTGTGCGAATTCCCGTGATCGAAATGATCGAAATCGGAGCGGGCGGCGGCTCAATCGCTGGGGTGGATCGGTTGGGGCGATTGACGGTTGGGCCGAAATCGGCTGGCTCGGAACCCGGCCCCGTCGCGTTCCTACGCGGCGGCACAGAGCCAACGGTCACAGATAGCGATATCGCACTGGGCTACATCACCCCCGAAACCTTTGCCGAAGGGCACATCGCGATTGACCTTAAGGCTGCGAAACATGCTTTGGATCGCGTGATCGGGACCAAGCTCGGTCTTAACGCAACCGGTGCCGCAGATGGTGTCAGTCGCATCGTCGACGAAAGCATGGCCAGCGCCGGACGCATGCACGCCGTCGAAAGCGGCAAGGAACTGGGCACCCGAACTATGATCGCGTTTGGCGGCAATGGTCCCCTGCACGCAACACGGGTTGCCCGGTCCGCCGGGGTCAACCAGATCGTGATCCCACCAAACCCTGGTGTCGGCTCGGCTGTTGGTTTTCTTTACGCGCCTGTCAGTTTTGAGATTGTGCGGTCTCGTTACTCTTTGTTGGAAAGCATCGAAGTTAACGCAATCAACACGCTCTTCGACGCAATGATTTCCGAAGCAAAACAGGTGGTATCCCAAGGCGCAAGCGATGCGCCAACTCAAACGCAGCGTACCGCGTTCATGCGCTACAGCGGTCAGGGCCACGAGATCGAAATCCCAATGCCCGACCGTCCTCTTTCTGGCGCAGACATAGCCCCCCTTACCCATGCGTTTGAAGAGGAATACCGCAAGCAATTCTCGCGCCCAGTGCCGGGAATGCAGATAGAAATCCTGAACTGGTCGGTGCGCGTGGCGACCGTCGGAAAGGAACCGGCTGCATTGACAGATGCGCCGGTACCTCGCGCAACCAAGTCATCGCAGACACGCCCCATCACCTGCGACCTGACCGGACAAACCGTACAGGCCACATTGATCGCCCGCCCCGACCTGCGCGCGGGCGACTATGTCCCCGGACCCGCGCTGATTACCGAGCCACAGACAACAACGTTGGTCTCCTCCGACTTCGCAGCCCGTGTGGACGCGATCGGGAACCTTGTCCTTACCCGGAAAGGAACAGAATGATGACTCTCTCTCCGGCCCGACTTCAAGTTATGTGGAACCGTCTTCTGGCAGTTGTCGAAGAACAGGGGCAAACCCTGATCAGGGCGGCGTTTAGCCCGATCGTGCGCGAGTGCGGGGATATTTCCGCCGGTATCTTTGATGCGAATGGGCGCATGCTGGCGCAGGCCGTCACCGGCACGCCCGGACATATCAACACAATGGCCGAAGCGGTTCAGCACCTGCGCGCGGCCTTCCCCGTTCAAGACATGAAACCGGGTGACATCTATATGACCAACGACCCGTGGCTGGCCTCGGGGCATTTGAACGACTTTCTTCTGATGATGCCGGCCTTCCGGAACGGACAGGTCGTTGGCTTTACCTCATGCACCTCTCATCTGGTCGATTTGGGCGGGCTTGGAATGGGGCCTGAGGGGTCCGATATCTATGACGAGGGTTTGTTGATCCCGCCCTGCAAACTGGTCGATCAAGGCGTGCCAAATGCCCTGCTTCTTGACATCATCCGCGCAAATTCCCGCGAACCCGTCGCGAATGAGGGCGACATTTACGCACTAATTGCCTGTTGCGAGTTTGGGGTCGACCGTCTGCTATCCATGATGGAGGAATTCAACCTCGACGATCTGGAAACGCTGGGCGCCTATATCATCGACACGTCGCGCCGTGGCACCCAAGCTGCAATCTCCGAAGTGCCTGATGGTGTCTATAAAAACGTCCTGAAAATGGATGGGTATGAGAATGAACTGGAACTTCACGCCACGCTGACCGTCCATCAGGACAGGATGCATGTGGATTTCGCTGGCACCTCTGGATGTTCGCGCAAAGGGATCAACGTGCCGCTGAATTATGCCACGGCCTATACCGTATTTGCGCTGCGCTGCATCGTTGGGTCGGACATACCGAACAACGCAGGATCACTAGAGCCCTTCACCGTTGATGGGCCGAAAGGGTGCATCCTGAACGCCCAAAGGCCCGTTCCCGTCGCAATGCGGCATACTCTTGGTCAGGTGACACCTGACTTGGTACTGGGATGCTTGCATCAAGCTTTGCCTGATCAAGTCCCGGCAGAGGGCGCAAGCTGCATGTTTGACCTGCCCATGCGTCACGCGCCCGAAGTGGCCCGCGACGGTGGACGGGAGTTTGCGATCGAACCAGTACATAATGGTGGAACAGGCGCGCGGCCTCATTCGGATGGCTTATCCGCGACGGCCTACCCGTCCGGCGTTTTTGGCAGTCAGGTCGAAATCACCGAAAGCGTCGCGCCCGTGACGATTTGGCGGCGCGAGCTTAGACCGGATTCCGGCGGCGCGGGGCAATTTCGCGGCGGGCTGGGTCAGCGCATAGAAATGACCTCGTCCAATGGCGCGCCTTTTGTCGTGTTTTTATCGGTTGAACGGTTGAAATTCCCCGCCCTTGGCAGGATGGGCGGCGGTGCGGGCAAACCTGGCCGCATTCACCTTCGCAACTCTGCCGAGGACATTTCGGGCAAAGGTGAGCTGCGCGTTGAACCGAGCGATTACCTGATCTTTGAAACGCCCGGCGGCGGCGGGTTCGGAGATCCAAAGCTGCGCGATCCCCTTTCCCTCGACCTCGATTTAAAACGTGGTTTGGTGACCGCGGAAGGGGCAAGAGCCTATGGAGATGACACATGATCCGCCCGAACGCTTATGTCGCTAACATGGCGGCCTATGCCCTTGCCGATCTGGGCGGGGCGCAGACAATCTCGATGGCGCAGAATGAAAGCGCGTTTCCCGCCAGCCCCGCCGCGATGCGTGCAGGCCAAGCTGCGGCGTCTGACCTGACGCTTTACCCTGACCCCGAGTGGACAGAATTACGCACAGCGATCTCGACCGTGCACCACCTGGACCCAGCGCGCATCCTATGCGGAGCCGGATCAATGGAGCTGATAGGTTGCCTGATCCGCGCATTCGCCGGACCCGGTGTTCGGGTTCTGGGCACGCAGTACGGATATGCTTTCGTGGCGTCGGCAACCGCACAAGCGCAGGCGGACTATCGGACGGCACCCGAGGTTGGCCTGACCGTATCAGTTGACGAAGTTCTTGCCGGGGTAACGCCTGCGACACGCATTGTTTTCATTAGCAATCCAGGCAACCCGACTGGAACGCTTATCCCGAACTCCGACATACTTAGACTGCGCACCGCCCTGCCGAACGATGTGCTGCTAGTAGTTGATCAAGCCTATGCCGAGTTTTCGGACATGGCCAACAACCCTGCGGACATCTTCGCGCTGGTGGACCGAGGTGACACCGTCATCACCCGAACTTTTTCCAAAGCCTATGGCTTAGCCAGCGCCCGCGTCGGATGGGGATATTTCCCTCTGCCCATCGCCGCTGAGTTGCGGAAACTTCTCAACCCAAACAACATATCATCAGCATCACAAGCTGCAGCCGCCGCTGCTATGCGCGACCAATCCCACATGCGCGATGTGGTCAGCCAAACGGCAAGCCTTCGCGACCAATTTGCGCAAGATTGCCGTGCCCTTGGGCTGATCGTGCCGAACAGCCACACGAATTTTGTCTTGCTCCGCTTTGGTTCCACACACGACGCTCAAAAAGCCGACGCCGCATTGCGGACCGAAAACCTACTGATGCGCGGAATGGCAGGCTATGGCTTGCCGGACTGTCTGCGCGCAACGATTTGCGCTCCTGCGATTATGGACAATGCCCTGAACGTGTTGAAAGGAGTGTTGGCATGACAGAGACACGAACCGCAGCCAAGATTGGTGTGCTCGTCCCCTACACAAACACCAATCTTGAACCTGACATGGAGATGTTGCGTCCGCCGAATACCACGGTTCATTTCCAACGCATGGGTGGCTATGACGTGGATGAGATTCCGGGGGCTGAACAGATGGCAGGTTTGGGTGCCTCGGATATCAGCCATGATCTACGGATGATCGCGGGCGTTCGGCCAGATATTGTGCTGTACGGCTGCACGTCAGCCACCCTGACGCATGGTCCTGTATTCGATACAGAACTCGCAGGTCAGATAAAGACACAATCAGGTGCAGACTCTCTGACAGCCGCGGGGTCATTGATCGCTGGGACCAAAGCTCTGGGCGCAACAAAGGTTGGGTTTTCCTCGCCTTATCTTGGTGAGATCAACACACGGGCCATGGATTTTTTGTCTCAGAACGGGATTGAGACCGTGTGTTGCGCAGATATAGGGCGCGAATTGGGAAATTTCGGACAAGGCGAACTGACCCCAGATGAGGTGTTTGACCTAGCCTGCCAAGCAGACCATCCGGATGCGCAGGCAATCGTTCTGAGTTGCACTGACATGCGCGCGGTCGAGGTCATCGACAGAGTTGAGGCGCATCTGGGAAAGCCAGTGATCACCTCCAATCAAGCAATGGTCTTTTGCATGATCCAAAGGTTGAAACTTGACCGCCACGCCGCATTACCGGGCCGCTTGTTCGAACACATTTGAGCCATTCTACCCAGCGGGCGGGAGGCATCCTATGCCGAGGCCGGGTTGTCGTCGTTTTGTAAAAAGGAAATCTGCCGCAAAAGGGCATATCCGAAGATTACCATTCCAAGCATCTCAAAGGATTCTTCAATCGTCGCCAGTAAGAAAAACCTCCAGCCGCGGTCGTCATTGTAGAAATCCACCCAACCGCCCAAAGTTTCGACCATCAACGCACCAAACAGGTAAGTGGCGCCAGCAAGTGCCATCAGACTGGCGACTGCTTTTGGCAGGCGCATGAGAAAGGGCAAATAGAACCCCCCCACAACAAGTGCGAAAAAAGCCCCGATCGGCGTCCAGGAAAAATGCCAAAGCGGGCTTTCGGGCAGGATAGAGCGCATGGGCTGCGTAAACTTCTCATGCACTTGGGCCGCTTCGTCATATCCCATCAGAAACATGACCACAGCAAGGATCAACCAATAGACCGAGTCGCTATCCTTTTGCGTTCGTTTAATCAAAAAAACATACGTTAACAGGCCAAAGTTCGAGACGAGCAGAAAGTAGTTGTAAATCGTTGGAACGCTTTGCTCGACATCGTGATTAAAACGCCAGGCGAAGAACTTAAGAACCCGGTTGTCCGTGCTCTCAAGGATCAGAATCGAGATCATCGAGAGGGCAAATAAACAAACAATAATCAACGAATTGATACGAAAGTACTTAGAACGAACCGACGCGCTCTGGCCAAGAGGAACGACAAATTCTTCTCCCGGCATTTTGGGCCTCCTGCACTCGTTAACACAATAGCTGACCACGCCTCGGCGCTGTCACAAAAATGAAATAATACATCGTTTTAACCCGACGTTTACTTCAAGTAAACAAGTCCACGGTCCGCCAACCCGCAGAACGGCGATATGCGGCAAAGGGCTGAGTCCCTGAAAACCCAAACAAAATGTTGGCCGCATCGGGACTATAGGAAAAAGCTGGGGCATGGGTGGATGAGTGGCGGGGAGACAGGGATTCGAACCCTGGGAACGCTCTCACGTTCAACGGTTTTCAAGAGCGGCAAAACGACGGTTTTCTTTACGTCCTTTACGTTATTTACGCATTTAACGTACACACATGCCCTAGTTTACGCGATTGACGCCCCCAACATGTTCCACCGTCTGTTCCATGGAGCTGGCATGAACCACTCATCGATGGTCGGCGGGACCGGTCTACTCAGACTCAGCCGGCAAGGGATGGTCTGGCGGCTCGACCCCGTGCTTGTGAAGCTATTCAAACACCGCGCCCTAGTCGTCCTGCAGCGAAGGCTGCGCTACACTACTCCCTCAGAGATTCCAGTTTGCATCGAAAGTCATAAGGGATGGTTCGGGGCCCTTTACGCATGGCGAATGTTCCAATTTTGTTCTGCGGCTTGTCAATTGGCGCCTGCGGGCAATACCTTGACAAAAAATCGCAAGCTGGAGGGTCAAAACCGGCATAAGTGCTAATTTGCCAATCAGCAATTTAGTGAGCAGACCATTGAAACGACCAGCCATCTTAACCGCCGCTGCTTTGGCTTTTGGAAGCGGTGCAAAGGCCGACACCATTGAATTCGACCAAGCCACTTATGAATGCATCTTAGACGTTAAACTTGAGGACGCAGATGTAGACATTTTTTTAGACAAAATGGGCTTGTCGATGCGAGCTGCATTCGAAGTCGTCATCGATGACCAATACAAGGTTTTAACGGTAGCGCGCATTGCAGAAGGCAGCAAACTGTCTCGCGCGTTTTCAGAGGAAGATGCAGATAAACGCGATGCTGACTACGAGAATTACGCGGTCAAGATACTTGATAACTGCTTGGATGCGCGCGGCTAGCGTTAAAACAGCCAAAACGGCCTGAGGATTCACTTTTCGCACATTCTATCAAAATATGAATGTCTGCAGCGGGGCTTTAAGGAGTCATTCAAGTATATAACGCTAATGTCGGTTTTGTCCGCGAAGCGGCCATTGCTGAGCCTCAGGCCAACGTCCGCTTGTCGGCAGAGGCAGAAGCCATTGCATAAGCTCTGCCTCGACTGATCACCTGCTGAATATCTTCGTCATGACATCCATCGATACCTTCACTGCCTTGGGTTTGTATTAGATGTCCACATGAGAGATTTCATCACACTCCCGTGCCTCAAGCTCATTCGTTAGCTTTTCGACACACTGAGCTGAGTAGTGCGCTGTGGAGGCAATTGTGAAGTAGAAACGCTGATGTGAAGGCCCGCAAAGGCGCGTAGCCGCCAGGTTGTCAAGGCCAGCATTGTAAGCACAGTGCCATCCCGCGGATACATCAACCTGTGCTGCTTTGTTGGTGCTACTTCTGCATGAACCGTTGCCAGAAACATTCCCTCCCTGAACAATGCCGAATTGTGAAACAAACATCGAAGTTTGGGAACCCGATTACCTCGCCCCGCAGGGCGCTTCAAAATTTAGTGGTTTAGTCAAGCGCCCTAAGGCGTTTGAGAAGCGAAGAGGTGTCCCAGCGACCGCCCCCAAGTTTTTGGACATCCTTGTAGAATTGATCAACCAGCGCGGTCACAGGCAGACTTGCGCCGGTTTCGTTGGCTGTATCAAGACAGATGCCCAGATCCTTGCGCATCCAGTCAACTGCAAACCCGTAGTCGAAATGATCTTCGAGCATTGTTTCGTGTCTGTTGTCCATCTGCCAACTACCGGCCGCGCCTTGGCTGATAACTTCTACAACAGAACGTCCATCAAGGCCCGCTTTCTCGGCGAAGTGCAGCGCTTCGCTCAATCCCTGAACCAATCCTGCGATTGCGATTTGGTTGCTCATTTTTGTTAATTGCCCAGCACCGCTCTCGCCGATACGTCGACAGATTTTTGAGTAAACTTGCATGATAGGTTCGGCAGCGTTGTATACAGGCTGATCGCCTCCACACATAATCGAAAGAACGCCGTTTTCTGCCCCGGCCTGACCGCCGGAGATTGGCGCATCCAAAAAACCCAGGCTTTGTTCTTTCGCCGCAGCGTAAAGTTCGCGCGTGACCTTGGCAGAGACAGTTGTGTGGTCGACTAGCGTTGCGCTCTGTGACATGCCACCGAATGCGCCGTCTGGCCCAATGCAAACGTTCCGAAGATCATCGTCATTCCCGACGCATGTCATTACGAACTCTGCACCTTCGGCAGCTTCGCGGGGTGTAACGCGCGCAGAGCCACCATGCTCCGCCACCCACGCATCGGCTTTGGCGATTGTTCGATTATAAACCGTAACGTCGTGCCCCGCTGCCTTTAGGTGACCGGCCATTGGGTAACCCATTACGCCTAATCCGAGGAAAGCTAGTTTTGCCATTAAAGTGTCCTCTTCTACAAAAGGTCTCGGGGTGTTTTGCCAGCAAAGAATGCGTCCAAGTTATCCAAGGCGCGAAAGCCCATTGCGTCGCGGGTTTTCGTCGTTGCGCTTCCGATATGCGGCAACATAAAGATGTTCTCGTACGCGGCGAACTTTGGGTTGCCCCCCGGTTCCGTCTTGAAACAATCTAAGCCCGCGGCGGAAAGCTTTCCGTTTTCGATCGCGTCCAACAGCGCGTCTTCATCTACAAGGGCACCTCGGGCGGAATTCACGAGAATTGCTCCGTTCGGTAACTCGGACAAACGTTTGGCGTTCATCAGGTCAAGAGTTTCGGGGGTAGCAGGGCAATGAAGTGATAGGAAGTCGGCGACTGGAAGCAAAGTGTCGATATTTTCGTGGTAAATTGCTCCGTTTTCCTGATCGGCCGACAGGCGGGTGCGATTGAAATAGTGAATTTCCATTTCAAACCCGCGGGCTTTTTTTGCAAAGGCCCGACCCACGCGCCCCATCCCGATGATGCCGAGCCGCGCACCTGTGACTTGCTTGCCAACCATGAAAGACGGGCTCCAACTGTCCCAGGTGCCCGACCGCATTAGGCGGTCGCCTCGAGCCGCGTGTCGCGCTGCACCGAGCAAGAGCAGCATTGCCAATTCTGCCGTTGCATCAGAAAGAACATCGGGAGTGTTTGTCACCGCAATTCCTTTTGCCGCCAAAGCTGAAAGATCGCAGTGATCAACACCAACGGAATGGTTAGCAACAATCTTCAAGCGCGGGTCTAGTTGCGACACAACCTCGCTCGAGAAGTGTTCCGAATGGCAGGGCATCATCGCGTCGACCTTTGCACTCATTGCGATGATTTCTTCCGCGGTGCCCGGTGTATCGGTTTCGTTGAGGATTACGTCATAGTCCCGGCGCGCGCGATCGACGGTAGCATCGGATAATCGACGTGGAAGCCAGAGGACTGGTTTATTGCTCATCGGGTCAGTCCTTTTTGATTGCGTCTTCCCACAAATTGTATAGCGCAAGCGCTATTACGAAGACTGCAATACAAAGGAATGGCAGACCGCCCCAGAACCCGGCAAATCCTGTCGAGATACTGTGCGCGAGACCAAGGACGAAAATCATCATCAGTCCTGTGCCGATTATGCCCATGAGAATGTTTGTCAGACGTGACATACGTTTACTCTCCGTTTTGTTCCTGTGCTCTTAAGCTGCGTTGAACCCAGGATGCCGTGCGTAAAAGTCGGTCATCCTCTTCGATAGCCCCAATTAGCTGGACGCCGATGGGCAGGTCGTTATGTCCGACCAGCAATGGCAGCGTGAGACATGGCAAACCCGCAAGTGTCCAGGTCAGACAGAAAACGGAATCGCCGGTGTGCCCCACAGTCAGTGGAACAGCTTCTCCTGTTGCTGCCGGGGCCAAGATTGCATCGAATTCGTTGAAATATTCTGCAAAAAAGCCTTGAGCAGATGCCATGACGGATAAGGCATCTTCGTATTGGGTCTCGCTGATATTTGCGCCGCGGTTTATTGCGGATTGCATCTCGGCGCTGATTTCTGACCAATTGGTATTCGCAACTTCCATCATATTCTGTCGAATTTCGTAGTCATAGATCGTTTTGTGTACGTTGATGAGATCAGCCAGTTGAGGGGATACCGAAAAGCGCTCGACCCGGCCGCCTAGGCTGTCAATCACTGCATTCAGACCATCAAGGGCATCTGCATCGAGGCGGTCGTTGAACGGAAAATCCAGCCAGGCAATGTTCGGCTCGACCGGAACGTCCGCCTGAGCGCCGGTCAACATTTCCGCGCGTGGCCGAGCAAAGCTGGCAGGATCGCTTTGGTCATATCCGGCCACCACATCTGCCAGCAAAGCGACATCCTCAAGCGAGTTGGCAAACCCCCCAACGTGATCCAAAGAAACCGACGTCCTGAAAACCCCGCTGCGCGAGATCATTCCACGGGTCGGCTTGAAGCCATAAACGCCGCAGAACGAGGCCGGACGGATGACCGACCCGCCGGTCTGTGTCCCGATAGCCAAAGGTACGTGTCTGGCTGCTACGGCTGCAGCCGATCCGCTTGAAGACCCCCCAGGTGTTCTATTCTGGTCGAAGGGGTTGGTGGTGTCGGTCGGATGCATAAAGGCAAACTCGGTTGTCTTTGTCTTGCCCATGATGACAGCGCCAGATTCTCGAAGTAGTTCAACTAGCCTTGCATCTGTTTCAGGTTGTCGGCCCTCAAAGATCGGTGTCCCCCGCTGGGTGGGCAAATCTTTTGTGTCGACAATGTCCTTCAGCGCTACGGGCACACCATGCAGCGGACCAGTTGCCCGGCCTGCCTTTCTGATGCGATCCAACTCGCGGGCCTGATCCAGCGCTAAGCCTGCGTCAAGGTAAGCCCACGCGCGCAAAACACTGTCGGTTTCCTCGATACGCTTCAGGCAGTCTTCAACTAGTGCTTCGGAAGAAAAACGTCCGTCCCGAATGCCCTCGGCGGATTGGACCGCCGAGAACAATGACAGTTCATGCTTGGTCATGGCACCCAAACCCCAAATAGGTAGTCAGGCAACCAAAGCGCGATGCCCGGGAACTGGTACATGAGCACCATGCAAAGGATCACGATGGCCAGATAGGGCATCAAACCCTTGAAGATCTCCATCAGTTGGATCTGGTTCTTGAGAACCCCTTTTAGGTAGTACGCTGACATGGCCATCGGCGGCGTCAGAAACGAGGTCTGCAAGTTGAGAGCAACCAGCATCGCGAAGAAATACGGGTTGACCCCAAAGGTCTCCAGCATAGGCAGAAAGATCGGCACGAAGATGATTAGGATCTCGGACCATTCAAGCGGCCAGCCAAGCAGGAAGATGATCAACTGAGCTAGTACCAAGAACTGCCAAGGTTGCAAATTCATGCCAACGACCCAATGCTCGATA
This sequence comes from Ruegeria sp. S263, assembly GCF_056780525.1. NCBI lineage: Bacteria > Pseudomonadati > Pseudomonadota > Alphaproteobacteria > Rhodobacterales > Roseobacteraceae > Ruegeria > Ruegeria sp. S263. Next base: position 2,565,383 of record NZ_CM165558.1, read on the forward strand.
ACGTCATGTCCACCGAGATACGAAAAGATCGACGCAAAGGTCCATGAACCCACGAACAACCAGCACACCATTGCGGTGGCCTTGGCAGTTAGGAAAACGCTTTGTTTAACCTTGTCCCATGTGAGCGACCTGTAAAGCATCGCTAGCACCAGTCCGCCCAATGCGCCCATTGCAGCTGCTTCAGCCGGGGTCGCCAAGCCTCCTAGAATTGAGCCAAGTACCAGCATGATCAAAACGGTCAAAGGTACAAATGATACCAACAGGTCCATATAGATTTGGCGTTTTGGAGGAATGTCGTCCTCTTGCGGCTTCGGTGCCAGCGATGGATTCAACCAAACGCGTACCATCACGTAGACGATGTACAAACCCGCCAGCAGCAATCCCGGAAAAACTGCCGCAGCATACAAACGCAATGGCGAAAGCTCAGCAATTGCGGCATAGACGATCAACATAATTGAAGGCGGGATCAGAATGCCCAAAGTACCGCCCGCGCAGATAACGCCAGAAGCGAAGCTACGTTGATACCCTGCATTTGCCATCGCTGGATAGGCCAGCAGGCCCATCAGGGTAACAACCGCGCCAACAATCCCGGACGCCGTTGAGAATACAGCACAGGTCAGAAGTGCGGCGATTGCCAGTGACCCGGGTAGGTTTCGGGCAGCCATATACAGTGAGAAGAACAGACGATCGACGATGTTCGCTCGCTCAACCACGTATCCCATAAATAAGAATAATGGGATTGCAACAAGCGTGTCGTTCTCCATCACCGAGTAGGTGTTTTGGTTGAGAAGATAGAAGATGTTGTTGTTGAAAACATCCGCGATGCTCTCTGGCGCGGACTGGTAATAGGCGTAGTACCCAAATCCAACACCCATAGCGAGCAGTGTGAATGCGATTGGAAAGCCCAGCAGCACCAAAACAATGAAGAGGCTGAGCATCAAGATGGCGACCTGAGGATCAGTCATCGTTGCGGCCTCCTTCTTCGGTGCCCGTAGTCCGAATTTTGTCGATAGTCTCTTCCATCAACATGTCCTCGGTCTCGCGCACGTCATCTAGCCGCTCAAGCCAGACACCATTTCGCATTGCCAGCCAGCATCGCGCCATTTCAGCAAGTCCTTGCAACATCAACAAGAAACCAGCAACTGGGATCAGAGTTTTGAAGAAGTAGATTTGGATTCGGGCGGGGCTGTTCCAGCTGACCTCTTCATAGCGCCAACTGTCTTTCGCTATCTCCCATCCGTACCAAAACAACGCGAACATGCCGGGGAAGAAGAAGAGGATGTACAGAACGAAATCGACACGGGCCTGCCAGCGGACAGAGAACAATCGATACAGAACGTCGCCTCTGACATGAGCATCTTGAGCCAATGCATATGCCCCGGCCATCAGGAACAAAGCGCCGTACATTTGGACCATCATATCGAACGCCCAGACGGTTGGCTTGTTAAGCACATAACGGACGAACACTTCGTAGGACACGGAAAGTGTCAATACTAGGATGCACCATCCAAAGGCTTTGCCGACCCATTGGCTTAGCCCTTCGATGGCGTGGATTGTCTTGATCAAGGTCAGTTCCTCGCCTGTTCTGCCCGGAGTTTAGGAAGCCGCACAGCAGCGCGGCTTCCAATCTTCAGAGATCGTCAGACCTCAACCGAAATAGTGCTTGTAAGCCAGTTTGTAGTCCGGCTGGTTCAAGTTGAGGTAGTTCATCACTGTTTTTGCGTAGGCCTTCTGGCTATCGACAACTTTGGCAAAGAATGGATCTTCATTTGAGATCCTATCGACCACAACGTCCCACGCCTCAAGCTGGGCCTGCATCACACTGTCAGGTGTGCGATACACGTTCACCCCTTGCTCTTCGGCCAGCGTTACCAAATCATCTGCGTAACGCTTTGTGTTGTTCCAATAGAAGTTGGAGTTTTCGGCCTCTGAAGCATATTTCAGGATTGCTTGAAGCTCGGGCGCCAGAGCGTTGAACTTGTCTTTGTTGAAGGTAACCTCGAAGAACTCCTGACTCTGGTGGAAGGATGCCAAGTGATAGTGCTTGGACACATCCTGCATGCCAAAGTCGCGGTCTGATGTCGGGTTGTTGAACTCGGCCGCGTCGATAAGGCCAGATTTCATCGCGGGCTGGATTTCGCCGCCAGGAAGCTGCACTACCGACATACCCATCTCGAGCAGAACATCTGCCGCAAGGCCAACGGTACGATACTTCAAGCCGTTCATTTGGTCAGAACTTGTGATCTCTTCTTTGAACCAGCCCAACGGTTGTGCCGGCATGGGCGAGTTAAAGAAGGACACGACGTTCAGTCCGAGGATTCCCATCAACTCGTCGAACAGTTCCTGCCCACCTCCGTAGTTTACCCAACCCAGTACTTCTTGGCTGGACCACCCAAAGCACGGACCGGTCCCAAACAGCGACGCTGTTTTGGATTTGGAGTACCAATACGCCGGTACGTAGTGCGCTGCATCCAGTACGCCGCGATGAACCGCGTCCTGCATTTGACTAGTTTTCACGACCGAGTTCACAGGCAGTAGCTCGATCGTCAGCTTGCCACCGGACATTTCGTTGACGCGATTTACGTAAGACTGTGCATTTTCAAGAAAAATGCCTCCGCCCCAGGCTGCTTGCATCTTGAGGTTTGTTGCTTCCTGCGCATGGACCGCCGGGGCCGCGAGCGCACCAGCGCCCACAACAGCAGAGCCACGCAGAAAATTTCTGCGGTTCAAAGATTTTGTCATGTTTCCTCCCTTGACTGCGCCATCTCCGTTTTCTGCTTCGGTACTGGCGCCGATCCGCCTTTAAGCGGATGTGGACAACGATAAGCCAGATTCTAAATTTTTCAAAATATTTTGGAATAACCTTCTGTTTTAAGCTTCAAATGCCTATAAGAAATTGAAATAAATTATTTAATATTTTTCATTTTTTTACAAGTCCTGCCGGGCTAGAGTCTTTAGACAAGAAACAAAGCATTGGTTTCACTGATTATGAACTCACACAAAACCGCCAATCGTCGAGGACGTCCGCGTCTTAAGTCGAAAGAAGAAAAGATCGTCGCACCACCTGTTGGGGCACTTGATCGCGGTATTCGTGTCTTGATCTACATAGCCGACACACGCTCTGCTACGCTGGCTGAGATTTCAAAGGTTACAAAGATACCGCCTGCAACGGCACACAGGCTTCTGACAACGCTGCAGCAGCGTGGCATGGTGATTCATGATGTTGGGCAAGGCAAATGGCGTATAGGCCCGCAAGCGTATCGCATTGGCAGCACCTTTGAAGAAGGGTCAAACTTGCTGGAAGTTGCCCCGCCAGTGATGAGGGTGCTGTCAGAAGAAACTGGAGAGACTGCAAATCTAGCAATCGAGGAAGGTGGCCAATTGCTCTACCTTACCCAAGTCGAATCCGACAATCCGATAAGGGCCTCTTTCAAGAACGGGACAGCGGCTTTTTTTCACACATCCGGTGTGGGTAAAGCCATCATGGCCTTTATGGACAAGGCTGAGTTAGAGAGTCTTTTGACGCCGCTAACACTGGTAAGTCAGACGCCAAATTCAATTACTGACATAAAGGAGTTACAGGAAGAACTCCGTAAATCCAGGCATCGGGGCTGGACGTTGGACGATGAAGAACGCTTCCCAGGCATGCGTTGTATTGCAGCGCCTGTATTCGACTCTTTGGGAAAGGTTGTGGCTGGCGTTTCGATCTCGGGACCAATTACAAGATTTCCAGACAGTAAGCTCGAAACTCTGGCGGTATCGGTCGTCAAGGCAGCGACGGATATCTCAGAAAGACTGCAAAGCTAGTCTTTGGGAGGTTAACTTCCCGCAAATGAGAATCCCTTTTTAGGTATCTGCATAGAGCCCAAATTGTCCGATGCCGCGCGGCGCATGAATTTCCGTTACCGAGTATCTACTCCATGGTCATGCGACAAGGCCAAGCTCTTTGTCGGAGGCAGTAACTGCATACTTTTCCCTCGGGGGCATGGGCCTTGACTGCCAGGGCGGTTCGAAGGTGAAACTTGAAACGCTGCGGCCGTTAGGCAAGGCACCGTTTCCGGCCCCGAGCGCGTAGTCGTAGTAAAGCTTGACGATCTCTTCTTCGGTCACCTGCGCTGTTTCTGGATGCGCCATGCATGCATCACGCCACGCTCGTACCCGGTCATAGTCTTTGCCAACGGGTAGTGTGAACCCTTCGTAGTAGTCAAGGAACCAAAACCGCTTGAACATTGGGGTAAAAACAGCCTCTGCCAAACCGAAGTCCTCGAACAAGAATGGGCCAGTCGGATTATGATGAGCTAGGAAATCATCAAGGTCTCGATAGAGCGCCAGGATTTTATTCAAATGCTCATCTCGGCGCGCCTGGTCTTGATTCATGACAAAGAGATAGCCCGCCATTGTGAAGGGTCCTTCACGCGCGATCAGCATCGACTCAATGGCGTGCTCGGCAGGATCACTGCGGCGCAGTGGTGCCCCCGGTAGAGCCTCGTCAAGATAACGCAGGATCACAAGGCTTTCTTTCAAAATACGGCCGTCGCCGGTTTCCAGCACGGGCAAGGCTGTCGTCCCTAGGGTCTTGGCCAGCAATTCAGGGTCGCGCGGCTTGGTGATGTCTACTACACGAAATTCCACGGCATCCGTCAGTCCGCGCAGCGCCAGTAGGATTTCCAGTCGCTGCGAAAAGGGACAGACGGGGATATGATAGACGATGTGTTTCTTAGCCATGGCTTCAATCCAACGGCGGGCCGGTGAAGGCCATGTTGTGCCGCTTGGCGCTCTCTTCAATGGCGGGCATGTCTTCTGGGATACGGCACTGACCGGCTGCCATGTCGGAAAAGAAACCTTCGAATCCGCCGGGCGATAGTATCACGAGATGGCGGCAAGGTTCGTCGTCTGTCACCTTGAAGGTATGTTCCTTGCCTCGTGGGATGAATACGCTTTCGCCAGCCCCTGCGGAAAACTCCTCGCCTTCCAACCAGAACCTGCATGTGCCGGTGAGGATTACGAAGGTTTCGTCTTCGTTTTGATGCACGTGGCGTGGAGGGCCGCTACCCGCAGGCGAACAACTGTCCACAATAGACATAGTGCCACCAGTCTGTTCTGAGCCGAGGATGGTTTTGTATTTTACGCCGAGCCATTCGATGGCTCCGTCGATTTGGGCCAAGTCCTTCATCGTTTCTCTCCATTGGCATTGGATTGAAACGAAAGCGCTTCCGTTGACAGAAACTTATCCGAAGGCCAACCTATCAGGCAAACCGCAATATCTAATATAGGATATCGGCCAGGTGAATTTCGCTACACTGGACCTCAACCTTTTGCGCGTGCTGGACGCCCTTTTTAGCGAAGGCTCAACCGTCAAGGCGGCCGACAAGCTCGCCATGTCGCAATCCGCAGTCTCCGGTGCATTGTCGCGTCTTCGTCATGCCTTGGACGACCCCCTTTTTGTCCGACAGGGAAACCGTTTAGTCGCTACCGATTATGCATCCAGGATTGAATCCGGTTTGCGCGAAGAACTCGAACGTCTTGAGGCTCTGCTAGCTCCGCCAGCTACCTTTGATCCAAGAACCGCTGAAGGCACTTTCCGGATCGCCGCCAGCGATTTTTTCGCGGAACTCCTGATGCCACCTTTGGGTGATTTCCTGCAAAAGTCGGCGCCCAATCTACGAGCGCAGCTGGTTGATCTGGTTCCGAATGACTATGTGGCCAGTCTTGAGCGACGCAACGCTGACATTGCGCTGATCCCGGATTTGCTCCTGCCGGACTGGGTCAATCGGGAGCCGCTTTTCCATTCGCCGTTCCACGTGATAGCTCGCAAGGGAAATCCAAAGCTTGAGGGGCTTCAGGAAGGGACACAAATGCACATGGATATGTTCTGTGCGCTCCACCATGTCTTGTTCTCCCCCGAAGGGAACTTGGCCGCGATGGGCGATGCTGCCCTAAACCGCGTCGGAAAACAGCGACAGGTTGCGATGACCGTGCCCGTCTTTAGTGGCGTGTGCCGAGCGGTAAGTGAAAGCGACCTCATTGCGCTTGTGCCCGCTCAGCTCGCAATGAAAGTGGCCAAGACATTCGAACTGAAGGTGTTCGAACCTCCGATGCATATTGAACCAGCGTTGATCATCGGCATCTGGCACAAGCGTTCTGACAACGCCCCGATGGCGGCTTGGATGCGTAGCCAAGTCTTTGAATTAATGAAGGGTCTGGAATTTGACAGTTAGTTAAACTTTTCCACGTAGAACCCGTCGGATAAATACAAGTTGATGTTTGAAAGACTAAATCGGATTACACGAATCAACCAATGCAGACATTCGCTCAGCCGCAACGAACGACAGCTTTGTCCGCAGAGCTGTCATTCCGCGCAACTCTCTCCCTTGTCTGCTTCGCGGACTTAGCAGGCATTCGAAGACTGGTCTCGCGACCCACAAGTCAACTATGGTCGGAGTTCATCTTGCGATAGTCAGAGGGCGCCAGTCCCGTCAACTTCCTAAATGCGCGGCTGAAATTGTTTGCGGTTTCATATCCTAGCATGGAGGAGATACTGGAGACTGTCTCGCGCGTATCCGTTAGGAGTTCCTCGGCCCTTGCTACCCTAACATCGTTGACGATTTCGCGAAAACGAACCCCTTCGCTTGCTAACTTCCGTTGTAGTGTGCGAACGCCAAGATCGAGCGAACGCGCGGTGGCATCAATCGACATTTCCTCCCGATGAAGTTGTTGCCAAACCACCTCTTCGACTTGTCCTCGAAGTGTTCGGGGGGGGCCGCCCAATCGTTCACGAGAAATATCTCCGACAGTTGTCGAGCCGCCGCTAAGTTTTTTGGGCGTGGCTTCGGCTCGCAAAGTCGATGCATCAAACTCAACCCCAAGCCGGGTGGCGTTCCAGATTACAGGACAAGCGTAGGTGTCTTCTGCCTCGACAAATCCAGGAACCTTCGGGAAGTCCAAGAGCACGGCCGATGGCTTCCAGTCGTTTCCTAAATACGCGCGGAATATGCTCAGAAAAACCCCAACGGCCGAGAAACCGATGTCCGGATACGCGAAATGCGAGCGAAGTCCAAAACGATAACAGTAACGCGCGCTAGTACCCGAAGTTTCAAGCCACGCGCGATCCGCGGACGAATGAAATGGCATGACGGCAGAAGCTCGTATTAGCGCTGCCCCCAGCGTTGGAGCAGAAAGAACGTAGCTCCCCCAGGCGCCGTAATCAGCGACAGTGAGATACGGTGACCACAACAATCCGATGTTTTGTTGTCCCGCGGATCGTGCGGCTTCGTGCACAAAGGTCGCCAAGGCATGCTCCGAGATGTAACCGCCTCTTTCCTCAATGAAGTGAACAGGAAGATCGGCCGAGTCAAAAGCACGCAACAGGCGCCTTTCCCCTGCGGCCTCAAGCACAAACTGGGGCATCGCGCCCAAGGCCTTGGCCGAAATCATCGGTGGTAGGTTCAATCCGTCAACCCGCTTGTTCGCCCGCGTGTCGTGAAATGATACGCATCGGCTGAACGGATGTGCAAGCTTTCCCTAAACAGCAGGGAGCATTGCAATATGAAAATACTTCGGCCATTACACGGCGGTTTTTCGATGCATTTTTGGGGAATGGTGCTCGGCGCAGGTATTTCTGCTTCACCAGTTTTCTCCCAGTCCTTCAACGACACGGGCGACATCCTTGCACGATCAGCCGAGGTCGAGGACATCGAGTACAAGATCATGGTGCAGCGTGCCACTCAGACGGCCATCTGGGGAATGCCCGCCGCTGGTATGATCGATTTTCTGAAGGGCATTCGCCGCGACCTCGGTGGCGACTACAACGACATCATTTATCTCAACAAGCCGTTCGATTCCAAACATGGGTTTCTTACGGCTAACGATGTTACGGCCTATGCTTGGGCTTCAATGACCTCCGAACCCGGTCCCCTTGTCATTGAAGTGCCCGCAGCTACCGACAAGGTGAACTACTTCGGTACAATCGTGAATGCTTGGGATGTTCCTATCGTGGACGTTGGTCCCGATGGTTTCGATGAAGGTGCCGGCGGCAAGTACCTCATGCTACCTCCAGGCTACGAATGGGATATGTCCCTGGAGGAATTAACTGAAGCAGGATACCTTCCCTTTGAAACAGATACCTACGAATATGGGTTTTCGTTCCGGCCAAAACTGAAGAATGGCGGAACGGACACCGATGCGGCCGACTACGCTCAGACGATCAAAGTGTACTACCTGTCTGAGGCTGACAATCCACCACCCAACAACTATCTGGAAGCGTCAGAAGTGCCGTACGACTCGCTTCCTTACTACAACGAGACCTTCTTTCAGGATTTGAACGATTACGTTCAAAACAACCCCGTCAGACCACAAGACAAGGTCATGGTAAATTTCCTGAAGGATCTCGGGGTCGAAAAGGGAAAACCTTTCGAGCCATCGGAAATTCAGATGCAAGCAATGAATGAGGGTTTGTTGTTGGCGTATGCCTCAATGCAGAACTACTTTGTAACGCCCGGCAAAGCCATGATTCCGCTCTGGGTCGACGATAGCGGCGAGATGAAAAGCCAGTGGCTGATATGGGACTTTGCCGAAGGTCAACCCGAGGCAGGTTTCCCGTATGAGACTGAGACCGAAGTCCTTGTGGATGTGCGTGCGGGCGGCAGCTACTTTTGGATCACGTACCTGCCGAAACAACTCGGTGGCGGTACCTTTTATCTGACGGGCCTTCGCGACAGCGACGGCGAAATGTACGACCACAATCAGACTTACAGACTTAACGTGCCAGCAGACACACCTGCTGACGATTTCTGGTCCGTGATTGTTTATTCGATGGAGACCAAGAGCTTCATCCGGAACGTTGATCCAGTGGGCCTGTCCGAGCGCGACACTGATGCGATGCAAGCCAATGAAGACGGTTCTTACGACATCTTTTTTGGACCAGAGGCACCGGAAGGGATGGAAAGCAACTGGATACCAACCACAGAGCCGTACTTCCTTTTGTTCCGTCTATATGGGCCGCAAGACGGATGGCTGAAGAGTGGCTGGATGCTGGGCGATCTAGAAAAAGTAAACTGATCAAAAAAAACAGAAATTCCCAATGGAGCGAACAATGAAAACAAAGTCGTTAGCTGTGCTGACTGCCCTGGTACTCGCATCGCATTCTTCAGCCCAAGAATTCAAAGCCGACGTGCCTGAGAATGTTCTTACACCAGACAAGGTCGAGACCCAGACGCTTGGTGATCTGGAATTCTTCGATGGCATGCCATCACCTGAGACGGTGGCGAAAGTCTTCGACAACCTTGATCTGATCAGAGCAACGACGGCTTTCCTGGACGGCATGAAGATCGCTTCGCTTCGGGCTATGTTTCAGGGATACGAAGACTTGGGCGTCAATCCTAATGACGTCGTGATTGCAGAAGACCTGCTGGATGCGCGGTCCATCTGGCTGACGCCCAATACAACCACAATCTACATTGGTTCGAATGTCGATATCTCGGATGGCCCGATGGTGATTGAGGTTCCGGCAGGCCTGCTTGGGTTGCTTGATGACGCCGCGTTTGACTATGTGACGGATATCGGGGCGCTCGGCGCGGATAAGGGAGAAGGTGGCAAGTATCTACTTTTGCACAACGACGATGAAACGCCGGTGCCCGAGGGCTACTTCGAACTACGCACAAAGACATATGAGCACTGGTTGTTGCTGAGACGCTCGCCAGACGCAGACGGAGATACGGCTGGCCCTGTTGCCGAGATCAAGGCGGGTCTGAATATCTATCCGCTTAGTGAAGCGGACAATCCTCCAGCGGAAACTTTCCTGAATATCTCCGGTGTTCAACACAACACTGTTCACGCGAACAACGAAGACTTTTTTGAAGAGATCCACGTCGCGCTCGAAAACAATCCAATTGGTGCGTTCAGTCCGGAAATTGTAGGAACGTTTGCTTCCATAGGGATCAGGAAGGGCGAGCCCTTCGAACCCGATGCCCGTATGCAGGCCATTTTCAAGGAGGCAGCAGCGATAGCAAATGCCACGGCGCGAGCGATTACGTATGCCTCGCGCGATCCGGGAGTTTTCTTTTATGAAGACCGGCAATGGAACTCACCGTTTCAACGTCAGAGCTATCTGTTTCTTGAGGACGGTGCACGCATACTCGATGACCGTTCATACTTTTTCTATATGGCGACGGGCATAACGCCTGCGATGACCTCGCCACCGGTCGGTACGGGGTCTGTCTATGCGATGACGGCGCGAGACAACAACGGACAGTACCTGGATGGCTCAAAAACCTACAAGGTAACGCTCCCGGCACCCGTTCCCGCGAAAAACTTTGCGTCGTTTATGTTGTATAGCGGACAGACACGGTCGATCCTTGAAACTGACCAGCAATCCGGTGGTATCGACTCTAATCGACCGGGGATAAAGCCGAATGAGGATGGGAGTACCAGCATCTATTTTGGCCCGGAAGCCCCAGAAGGTTGGGAGAACAACTGGGCGCAAACCATGCCCGGGCAAAGCTTCAACGTGATGATGCGCCTCTACGGACCGCTCGAGCCTTGGTTCGACAAGACCTGGCGTCCTGGTGATCTGGAACTGGTAGAATAAAGCGACAGCCGCGACTATCGGGCGACGCTACTTTTTGGCGTCGTCTGGCATTTTCTTCGGTGTCGGTTTTGGGCTCAAAGCGGTCGTCGTCGGCGGCGTGTCAGAATGGCGGTCTGGACAGTCTTACAAGGGAGCGTGGTGTGGGGAATGGACTTCTACCGCGGATCTGGACGTACTAGGCAACGCAAGGAGCGTGCCAACGGATCGAAGGCAAATGCTGTGATAGCCGACATGCTTCACGCCTGTCCTAAGCGGCGCTAGTCTCCCGTCATAGCAACGCTGAAAGGAGCCGCCCAATGTCCCTCTTCTGTAAACTCTTCGGTGGTGGTGAAAAGTCGGAGCCGGAGCCAGTCTCTTACAGAGGGTTCGAAATCTTTCCGGACCTGATGCCCGAAGGTGGCAAGTACCGCCTTCTAGCCCGTATCGAAAAGACCATCGGCGGAAATCGCAAGACCCATACAGTGATCCGGGCGGATGTTTTTGAGACCCGAGATCAGGGCGAAAGCTTCAGCATCGCAAAGGCGAAACAGGTGATCGACGAGCAGGGCGAACGCATTTTCGATTAAGCAAACAGACAGCCTAATTTATGCGATGCAATCGACGGATGGTTCCGCAAATTAGACATCCGCCCCGATCTGGCGAAAGAACGCTAAGCAAGCCAAGCAGTCATTGGAAGTCTTAGATGCCCGATACATGCAGCTGCAATCTGGGTCCCAATTTCGTCTATTTTACAGCATGTGCTACCCTGTTGCATTTATCGTATGCAATTGGGGGCTGAAGATATGTGGAACATGGAACAGTTTGTAGCGGACTGCCGGACCGCAGTAGATCAGGACGCGTCTCACAAATCGGTGGCTGAGGTGGTGGACCGGGCGATGCGCGATCCCGCGGGCGTGACGCAAGCCTTGGGAGAGCCGACCGAAAGCGGTATCTTTCCCATTTACAAGTCAGGTGATCTGACAATCGTCAACGTCGTATGGAAGCCAGGAATGACCATAATGCCCCACAATCACGAAATGTGGGCCGTGATCGGTATTTATGGTGGTCGAGAAGATAACATTTTTTGGCGGCGCGTCGCAGATGACCCTAACGGACGCATTGAAGCGGCGGGGGCTCGAGCATTGTCGACGGGTGAATATGCTCCGCTTGGTAAGGACCTCATTCACTCGGTTATAAACCCTATCCCCAAGTTGACCGGAGCAATCCACGTATACGGCGGGGATTTTTTTGAAGCTGAGCGAAGCGAATGGGATCCTGAAAACCTGACGGAACATGCCTATGACATGTCGAAGGTTCGCGCGTTATTCGAGGACTAGTTTGCAGTTTGACAATTTGCGCTGGCAATGCCTGAGGCATGTTCCGTCTATACGGCAGGCTTCGCTGATTGCCGATTACTATCTCGTTGAATTGACACGGGGTGATGATCTCGGATTATGGACAGATGAGCAAATTACAACGCCCCCCGAAGCCTCGGCCACGCCCATTTCTTCCTAATCCGGACCGCTACGAGCAAATGGTCTATCGCCGTTGTGGGCAGTCTGGCATAAAGCTACCCGCGATAAGCCTTGGGCTATGGCACAACTTTGGTGGGGATACCCCGCACCAGACAAAGCGCGATCTCTGCCGCACTGCTTTTGACTTGGGTATAACGCACTTTGATTTAGCAAATAACTATGGCCCGCCGCCGGGATCGGCGGAAGAAGCATTCGGTGAAATTTTAAAAACTAATTTCGCAGGCTATCGGGACGAACTCATCATATCTACCAAGGCAGGGTATGATATGTGGCCGGGCCCCTATGGGGAGTGGGGATCATGAAAGTATCTTGTGGCCTCTTGTGATCAGTCGCTCAAGCGGATGGGGTTAGAATACGCAGATATCTTTTATTCCCACCGTTTCGATCCAGATACCCCTCTGGAAGAAACTATGGGGGCCTTAGACTATATAGTGCGCTCTGGGCGCGCACTTTACGTCGGAATTTCAAGCTACAACTCGCAACGAACGCGCGAAGCGCTGGCCATCTTGAAAGACCTTGGCACGCCGTGCCTGATTCATCAGCCGTCGTATAACCTACTCAACCGTTGGGTTGAGCGGGACGGGCTGTTGGATACGCTTGACGAATTGAACGTGGGATCGATTGCGTTCACGCCACTTGCCCAGGGTATTTTGACATCGAAGTATCTGAACGGCATTCCCGAAGACAGTCGTGCGACCCAAGGCAAGTCTCTATTGGACGGCATGATCAACGAACGTTCATTGACGAGTGTCAGGGCTCTAAACGATATAGCGGCGTCACGCGGTCAATCATTAGCTCAGATGGCGCTTGCTTGGGTGCTGAGAGGTGACCGGATTACGACAGCCCTTATCGGCGCTTCGCGTCCTGAGCAGATCGTGGATTGCGTAGGTGCGGTCCAGAATTTGGAATTTACCGAAGCGGAACTCGCTAAGATTGACGAGGTTAGCTCGGAAGAGGAAATCAATCTCTGGGCGCGATCCTCGGAAATTGAGTAAGATTGTTGACCACTGATTTTTGATGCTAGCAGGTTCTTCTGCTTAATCGCATGGCGTTTCTGCTTTGGGCTCGGTGCAGACGTTCGCAGAATTTTCACTAACGACCGCTCTGCGGACGAAGCCGCCGTTAACACCGTCATCAGCATGTGTTGCCTAACAGGCGATATCCAAGCCACCTCGCAAACCTTCAGCACGTTGTCCAGCAGTGTAAGTTCGCGTTCGCCTAGTTCAGTTCTACTGGCGGTCTGAATGAAGAGGCGCAGGACTTCTTTGCCATTTCACTCTCGCAAAATTAAAGAAGAATAATGAAGTACTTGCTCCAAACCCCAACTGCCAGGGCAATCCTCATAGCACTCTTTGTAATTATTGTTGTGAGGGTGTGCAGCTATGACAGCTATCAAGGGGCTGGATACCAAAGGCCTGATCAAGAGTATTGGGATGGCGGGGGCAGGCCCTAAACCGAGTTTACTCCTGTACTGTGGCATCCACTGCAAACAGTCGCGCAGGTTGTCCGCAACTCAGACTTAACAGACATTAGTACCGAGTTACCGTGAATAATAATCCGCCCAAAGAAGCAAAGCAGTTGGCGAGATATTCATCCTCGACATTCAGAATTTCGAGTATGGCTTCGATGTCGGCCTAATCCCCAACAAAATCCTCTCCCTAAGAAGATTGCGGCCAGTTTTAGTGCTGGAAGGCGACACGCGGAGTTGTCTGAGTTCTCACACTGAAGCTACTTCGCGCGTCGGGGTCATATGCAAGCTACGGTCACACAAAGTGTGAAACTCCAATTGCTTCGTTGCTATGCGCCAGAGCTGCTTCTGCTTGACCGACAACACGATCACGCACCTTGTTCAAACCGCGCGTGTTTAACCATTTCAACCACTTTCGCAGTGGAACAAGCTGTTTGCAGCCAAAACTGTCTATCCAGACAAACCTGCCCAAGCCATCTCCTTGCGTTTGGAATACGATGTTCTTTAGGTTCTTGTTGCTGATCACGACGTGGTTTTCCATCAATGCATCAAAAAAATCGTTAAGCAATTTCAAGTGCAGGGAATTCAGGCGACCTGCTCGGATCATGTCCCAGAGGGTCGGTGACAAATTACCATCAGGATCTGAAATGCGCTCGTACACCAGTCCTAGACCTAAATCAGTTGGCATCGTTCCATGCACTTCACAAATTGGCAGTAGCGCGCCGGGTTCTTGTTTACGAGCTTTTAGTTCCAAATACTCTCGAAACTCGCGCAGAAAACCATTGTACATGGTCGCACGGCGAAGGCGGCGTTCGATCCAACTGACGTCCGGAAGTTGTCCATGTGCGTCGTACGTGCCCGGCTGCGGTAACTTCACGAGAAGAGACGGTTCGTTCGGGTGTTCATAGATATGCTGACGCTTGCCCTTGGCAATCACAGGCTTATTGCTCAACGTCAGCATGCTGCACCTCATAGCTTAGTGGTTTGCAGGTGCGTATGACAGTTTTGTGACAGAAGTAAAGAACCGTCCTCGAAGTAAAATACTGCGCTTTTGTTTCCAGCGCAGAGATGGCCGCTAGCCAATGAAGTGGCGGACTTGCCCGTTCTTGACGTCCACTTTGGGCTCAAGGCGGTCATACGCTGCACTGCCAACGAACGTCGAGTACTCTGATAAAACCTGTCTTTAGCTCCCTGATAGATTCAGTTGGTCGACACGGTGTCGGTGCCTGGAGAGGGAGGGAAGGATGGAGGACAAACGATGTCCATTAATCAACTTCCTGCCATCTCACCGAAGCGCCCGCCGTGGAACAAAGGTCGCCATATAGGCCAGAAACGCCCGCTTCTCGCGAAGCAGGTCTGGGCCATCCGCGCCCGGCTTGAACTCTCGGACAATCTCAGGGACTTGGCACTCTTCAATCTTGCGATCGATAGCAAGCTGCGAGGCTGCGATCTCGTTCGTTTGAACGTAGCCGATCTTGTTGCTGGTGATCGTGTCCGCGAACGCGTGACAGTTGTCCAGAGCAAAACAAAGCGGCCAGTCAAATTCGAGGTTTCGGAAAATACCCGCCAGTCCATCTGGACCTGGGTATGTCGCCCGGAGATGCTTGGACGCAATTTCCTTTTCCCAAGCCGCTTCCACGAAAGGCCGCATATATCGACGCGACAGTACGCGCGTTTGGTCCGCAATTGGGTGTCGGCGATTGGTTTGGAGCCAAACGGTTAACGCCCCCGAGCATTTGTTTTGACCATCCCCCCCCAGCCAGCACCTCCCCGGTGGGGGGCGGTCCAGAATGAAATGCGGTCTCAGCCATTCCTGACTCGTTCAACAAAGTCGGACACGGACTCTCCACGCTCAGCGGCGTGCACCATCCCAAACACCAGTTCGACCAGATCGCGTAGCTGGGCAGGAGTGGGCGGCGGATCGACAAACTCTCTGAAAGGAAGTGAAACCGCTGACGTAACGCCTTGAATTTTCAGCCCAGCGCCAAAAAAAGACCGCCCTCTCGGGGGCGGTTTTTTGCTGCGCGGAAGAGGTGGGATTCGAACCCACGGAGGACTTTCACCCTCGCTGGTTTTCAAGACCAGTGCATTCGACCACTCTGCCACTCTTCCTTTCAGCGCGCGACGGAACGAATCGGACACAGATTACGCAGTCAACGTGTTCCATGTCCTGTTCCATGCGGTTTATTAGTGGTAAATAAATCAAATGCTTACAAGCGACTTTCAACGCTTTTCAAGACCGCCGCATTCGACCACTCTGCCACCTCCCCGCGTGACGCTGGGTCTAAGGCGAACCGAAACCGGTGGCAAGACCAAATAGGGAAATCTTGCCGAAGCGGTTGCAGCGGCCTTTCCATGACACTTTGTGCAGGTTATGATCTAATCGAAAGACCGTAACAGGCCGGCAATTCAGAACCGGCAATCGGCGGGGCTCGGGAAACGAGGCCCCTTCAGGCAAGGGATGACAAAATGAATCGAGCGACCCAGACACGCGCAAAACCGCGAGCGTTGGCGGTTCTGGCCGTGTTTTCCGCAACCCTCGCAGGTTGTGATGAGACACTTTCCCCTGACAACGCGTCATCCGAAGCGGCCACAGAAAGCCTTCAGGATGACAACAAGGTCGAACTGTTCCCGGACGCCACCGGAAATCCCCGCGACGATGTCGAAGCGCCCGAGGTCTTCGAAGTTACCGAGGCTGGATTGTGGGATGGGCGCCCATCGTTGGGTGGAGTTTGGGTGGCTCACCCGGACGTCACACAGCCCGAACGGGTGCGGATCAAGAACGCCAGCAACAACAAGACCGTAACCGGCGCGCTGTTCCGTCGGGAAAGAAACCTGCCGGGGCCGGCCTTGCAGCTTTCTTCGGCCGCTGCTGCGGAATTGGGCATTCTGGCAGGGTCCCCGACCAAGGTTCAGGTCGTTGCGCTGCGCCGTAAACCTGCGGAACCCCCGAAACCCGAGCCTGAAGATACTCCGACGGACGCGGGCGAAGACGCCCCTGCACCACAGGATGACGATACTCAGTCCGTATCCGTAGACACGGCAGAGGACGGCGCAGAAAAGCCCGCCAAGCGGAAATGGTGGCAAAAGAAAGAAACCGCCGCAGTCGCGGCTGGTGCAGCAGGCGCAGCTGCGGTCGCGGCAGACGCGGCCACAGACACAGCTACGGAAGCCGCAGAGGAAACAATTGAAGCTGCCGCCGAAGCCGCGCCAACCGCGACACTGAGCGATCCAGAGGTGACCCCGCCCAGCGATCAACCTGCAAAGCGAAAATGGTGGCAGAAGAAACCTGCAGACGAAATCACGGAAACGCCGCTTGATCCGATCGCAGGCGCCGCGGCCGCGATCGACGCCTCGGAACCTACACCTGCAAGTGCGGCAAGCCAGCCGGAACAGTCTTCTGGCCCATTGTCCAAACCTTATGTTCAGGTCGGGACATTCGGCGTTGAAGCCAACGCCAAAAGCGCCGCTGACAAGATACGCCGCAACGGGCTGCCTGCCGAAGTGCGCGAGCTAGCAACCGACGATGATTCTGTCTGGAGGGTTCTTGTAGGCCCCGCCTCAACCCGTGGAGAGCGCACCGCCCTTCAAAGCGACGTAAAGGACCTAGGCTTCTCGGATGCCTTCCTGGTCAAGAACTGAAACAAGGGAGGCCCTGATGCTGACCTCATTGCGATCTTCTGTTTTGTCCCTGGGGCTGGCGCTGTTTGCCCTGCCTGCCCAGGCCTTCGATACAACGGCCCGCGCAGCATATGTGATCGACCAGACAACAGGCACGGTACTGCTGTCCAAAGACGCAGATCAGCCGCTGCCACCGGCGTCGATGTCGAAACTGATGACCTTGTATGTCGCGTTCGAAGCACTGCGGGATGGCCGCCTGACGCTGGACGAAGAACTGCCCGTTTCGGAACACGCGATGAGTTATGGCGGCTCGACCATGTTCCTAAATACGCAGGACCGGGTCCGGGTCGAGGATTTGTTGCGGGGCATAATCGTGTTGTCCGGCAATGACGCCTGCGTGGTGATTGCCGAGGCACTCAGCCCGGATGGAACCGAAGCCGGGTTCGCACGCTATATGACGCAGCGCGCCGAGCAGATGGGGATGAACAGCTCGAACTTCGCCAACTCAAACGGCTGGCCTGCGGCTGGGCACATGATGTCCGTGCATGATCTGGCGGTTCTTGCGGACCGACTGATCACCGATTTCCCCGAATACTATCCCCTGTTCGCCGAGGAAGAGTTTGAATTTGACGGTCGCGCGCCGTCGAACTCGCGCAACCGCAATCCCCTGCTCAAACTGGGAATTGGGGCAGACGGGTTAAAGACCGGCCACACGCAAGAAGCGGGATACGGCCTTGTCGGTTCAGCCAAACAGGGCGACCGCAGGGTGATCTTTGTCCTATCCGGTCTCGACAGCACTGCCCGCCGCGCAGAGGAGGCTGAGGCCGTGGTTAACTGGTCGTTTCGCAATTTTGTCGAGAGGACAATTGCCAACTCCGAAGCGCCGATAGCCGAAGCCAAAGTTTGGATGGGTGCGGAAAAGACGGTTGGATTGGTTCCCGAAGGTGATCTGACTATTCTCCTTCCGGTTTTGGGCGACAAGGATGTAAAGGCCGAAGTGGTCTATGACGGGCCCGTCGATGCATCGAGTGAGCCGATCAAAAAGGGTCAGAAGCTGGCCGAACTGGTCATCAAGCCCGAGGGTCTTCCGGAAATTCGCCGCCCTCTGGTGGCCGCGAATGATGTTGCGACCGGCGGGTTTGTTGTTCGGATGATGACCGTAGGCAGCATCGTGTTAACTGACGTTATCGGCAATCCGTTGGACGCCCTGTGACAAGCACCGGGTTGTTCCTAACCTTCGAAGGTATTGACGGATCGGGTAAGTCATCGCAAGCACGCTTGCTGACCGATCACCTGCGCGGCATGGGTCACGACGTTGTCCTGACCCGCGAACCCGGCGGGTCTGCCGGGGCTGAAGAAATTCGCCGCCTTGTGCTTGAGGGCGACCCCGATCGGTGGTCCGCTGAAACGGAAATTTTGCTGTTCACCGCTGCGCGCCGCGACCACTTGGAACGTACGATCGAACCCGCTTTGGCCGCTGGCAAAGTGGTGATATGTGATCGCTTTGCCGACAGCACCCGCATGTATCAGGGCCTTTCTCGCGGTGACCTGCGCGGATTGGTGGATCAGTTGCACAATCTGATGATTGGTCGTGAACCTGATCTGACCCTTCTGATCGACATGGACCCCCAGACCGGTCTGAACCGGGCAAAGGGGCGTCAGGGAACAGAAGAAAGGTTCGAAGATTTCGGCCTTGACCTGCAACTCAAGATGAGAGCCGGATTTCTTGCCCTTGCCGATGAGTTTTCTGAACGATTTCGCGTGATCGACGGCAATCGGGACATGGACAGAGTCGCCAGCGATGTGACAGGTATCGTTAAGCAGGCTTTGCGGTAAACTATTGATGAGCGACGAAACCCCGCCCCCGGATCAGGCACCCGGTGCCCCACACCCGCGCGAAACCCGGCAGCTTTTCGGGCAGGCCGAGGCCGAAAGCGCCTTTCTGACGGCCTACAATTCGGAACGACTGCACCATGGTTGGTTGCTGACCGGCCCTCGCGGAGTGGGAAAATCGACGTTGGCGTGGCGCATCGCACGGTTCTTGCTGGCGACACCTCCAGCCGAAGAGGATGGCCTTTTCGGAGCGCCCCCACAACCTGAAACGCTGGATATTGACGAGGATCACCCGGTCTCTCATCGCATTCTGGCCGGGGCTGAGCCTGGACTTGCCTCGGTCACCCGGTCCGAGAACGACCGCGGCAGGATGCGAAACGAAATCGTGGTCGAAGATATCCGTAAGCTGGGCAAGTTCTTCGGACTTTCTTCAGCCGACGGTGGGCGGCGCGTTGTCATAGTGGACTCTGCGGATGAGATGAATGTCAGCGCAGCCAATGCCCTTCTGAAAATGCTCGAAGAGCCCCCTGCCCGCACCACACTTTTGTTGGTCTCGCACCAACCATCGCGGCTGTTGCCTACAATCCGGTCGCGGTGCCGAACGCTCAGGCTGTCACCGCTAGGCACCGAAGATATGATGACGGCTTTGGCACAAACCGGGGCCGAGCCGCCAAGCAACCCGGATCATCTGGCCGCTCTCGCCGCTGGTTCTGTGGGCAGTGCCGTTCGCCTGATCAACCTGAGTGGCCTGGACATTTACGCAGAACTCATCGCCATTTTGGGCACGATTCCAAGAATGGACCGTCAGCGTGCCTTGGCCTTGGCCGAGGCCGCAGCCCAACGCGGCGCGGCCGAGCGTTTTGAGCTGTTGCTGACTTTGATAGACATTGCTTTGTCTCGGCTTGCCCTGACGGGTGCAACTGGTGCCCCCCCTATGCCAGAGGCCGCGCCGGGCGAGGCGGAAGTCCTGTCACGCCTGTCCGCGTCCCCACATATGGCGCGTCAATGGGCGGATACCGCAGCCCTGATCACGGCCCGCACGCGACATGGTCAAGCGGTGAACCTTGACCCTGCCGCGCTGGTCCTAGATACGGTGTTCAAGATACAGGAAACCGCCGGTCAGAGCAGATGAGCGATACGCCCCAAATCACAGATAGCCATTGTCATCTGGACTTCCCTGATTTCGATGGCCAGTTGGACGAAATCGTGGCCCGCGCAGCCGAAGCAGGCGTGACGCGGATAGTCACAATCTGTACCCGTTTGCGCAATGAACCCACCATCCGCGCGATCGCAGAAGCACATGCTCCGGTCTTTTTCGCCGCTGGTACGCACCCCATGAGCGCCGCGGATGAACCGATAGCTACCGTTGATGAACTGCTGCAACTGTCCCGGCACCCCAAATTCGTGGGCATTGGGGAGACCGGGCTGGACTATCACTACACCGCTGACAGTGCCGAAGTACAAAAGCAATCTCTGCGTATCCACATCGAAGCCGCGCAGCGAACAGGCTTGCCGCTGATCATCCACGCCCGCGCGGCTGACGATGATATGGCGAGGATTCTAAGCGAAGAATATCGCAACGCGCCCTATTCCTGCGTGATGCACTGCTTTTCATCATCGGCGGAACTGGCCAAGGCCGCATTGGGTCTGGGATTTTACCTTTCCATGTCCGGCATCGCTGCATTCCCCAAAAGCCAGGACCTTCGGGACATATTCGCCAGCGCCCCGGTCGATCGCATCCTTGTCGAGACCGATGCGCCTTATCTGGCGCCACCTCCATTCCGCGGCAAGCGTAACGAACCCGCTTATACGGCCCATACCGCCCGAAAAGGGGCTGAAGTTTTCGGGATGGGGTACTCGGAA
Source organism: Ruegeria sp. S263 (assembly GCF_056780525.1). Lineage (NCBI taxonomy): Bacteria > Pseudomonadati > Pseudomonadota > Alphaproteobacteria > Rhodobacterales > Roseobacteraceae > Ruegeria > Ruegeria sp. S263. The sequence continues at coordinate 2,586,267 of NZ_CM165558.1, forward strand.
TTCGCGGCACAGACGCAAGCAAATTTTGACCGGCTGTTCACAAAGGCCGCAACTTACAAGGCGGCTGCATGACGGAACTGCGCTGTACGATCCTTGGCTGCGGGTCTTCTGGCGGCGTCCCGCGACTGGGCGGTCACTGGGGCGCATGTGACCCCGACAATCCGCGCAACATCCGTCGCCGCTGCTCGATGCTGGTTGAACGCGACGGACCCAAAGGGACGACTTCGGTTCTGATCGACACGACCCCCGATATGCGCAGTCAGTTGCTGGATACAGGCACGGGCCGTCTGGACGGAGTGGTCTACACCCATTCCCACGCTGACCACGTGCACGGCATCGACGACCTGCGCATGATCGTTTTCAACATGCGCGAGCGTGTCCCTGTTTGGGCTGACGGCGATACTCAGAACGATCTGCTGGGTCGCTTCGGATATGCCTTTATTCAGCCCGAAAATTCGCCGTACCCGCCCATTCTCGACCTGAAAACCATTGATGGCCCGTTCGAGGTTACAGGCCCCGGCGGTCCGATCCCCTTTCATCCGTTCAAAGTGAACCATGGGTCGATTGACGCTTTAGGCTTTCGAATGGGCAATCTTGTCTACCTGCCCGACGTAGCCGAGATTTACGACGATGCGTGGACAATGTTGGAAGGGCTGGACTGTCTCATTATCGACGCGTTGCGCCGGTCTCCGCATCCTACCCACGCACATCTGGAAAAAACGCTGGGCTGGATTGAAAAGTTGCAACCCAAGAAGGCCGTCCTAACCAACATGCATATCGACCTGGATTATGCCACAGTCGATGCGGAAACTGCGGATCACATCGCACCAGCCTATGACGGCATGGTGATACATCAGGCGCTGTAAGGCCCTGACGACTTGCTCTGCCATATCCTCGCCCCGGTTGGCGACCCCGGTGGAGCCTTAGATGCTGCAATCCCTGATCAACGTCATCCTTCCGGTATTTCTGGTTATCGGGGCTGGCTATGCGTCGACCCGGCTTGGGTATTTCAAAGAGGTCCATGTCGACGGGCTGATGAAGTTCACCCAAGGGTTTGCAATCCCTTGCCTGCTGTTTCTGGCCATTTCCAATCTTGACCTTAGCGCCAGTTTCGATCCGCGTCTGCTGGCCAGTTTCTATACGGCGGCCGCGCTGTGTTTCTGCGCTGGGTTGTTCGGCGCGCGGCTGATATTCAACAGGGATTGGGAAGACTGTGTCGCCATCGGGTTTTGCTGTCTATTTTCGAATTCAGTTCTACTGGGCCTGCCAATTACCGAGCGCGCTTATGGCCCCGAAAACCTGACCGGAAACTACGCGATTATCGCGTTTCACTCGCCTTTTTGCTATTGCGTGGGCATCACGGTGATGGAGTTCGTCCGCAATCGCGGGCACGGTGGCACGCGTATGGTGCGCTCGGTTCTGTCGGCGATGTTCCGAAACGCTCTGATCTTAGGGATCGCGTTGGGCTTTGCCGTCAACCTGTCCGGGATCCAGGTTCCTGCCGTTGTGGATGAAGCCCTTGGCCTTGTGACCCGCGCCGCCCTTCCAGGGGCGCTGTTCGCGTTGGGCGGGGTTCTGGTCAAGTACAAGCCCGAAGGCGACCTCCGCACGATTGCCTTTGTGTGCGGCGTGTCGCTGATGCTGCACCCCAGTCTTGTCTGGCTATTCGGCTCTACCGTCGGTTTACCACAGGACTTGTTTCGATCGGGCGTTCTGAACGCGGCAATGGCGCCCGGGTTCAATGCCTACATCTTTGCCAACATGTATGGGCGGGCCAAAAGAGTCGCCGCGTCGTCGGTTTTGGTTGGAACCGGGGCGTCTATACTTACGGTCTGGTTCTGGCTCATGTTGTTGGGCTAACTCTATCCAAATGCATGTTGACTTTGCCCCGGTACAACACACCTTTCGATAACTCAAAACGGGAAGGCCCTCATGCCCTACGCCCTTATCGTCGCTCATGGTCAGCCCTCTGATCCAGATCCCGCTGAAGCCGCGCTTGCCCGATACGCGACCGAGGTAAACGGGATGTGCGACGGCGTTACGGTGACGTCAGCGACTTTGGCGGCACCCGGCGCGCTTGAGGTGAAACTACAGGACTTGCCCGATGACACAGTGGTTTTTCCGCTGTTCATGGCGAAAGGGTGGTTTGTCACAAGCGCCCTGCCCAAACGTCTTGGGGCACAGCCGCTGCGCGTTCTTGACCCTTTAGGTACCGACGCCATCCTGCCTTCGCTGATTGCAGACACACTAGGCGACGCGGTTACGGATTTAAAATGGGTGTCCTCAACCACCGATATCGTATTGGCCGCGCATGGCTCTGGGCGCAGCCGCAACCCGTCCAAAATTGCCCGAGATTTCGCCAAGAAGCTCGAGGAATTGACAGATTTTCGCTCAATCCGGGTCGGGTTTGTGGAAGAACCACCCTCCATCTCCGAGGCCGCGCAGGGCACAGGGGCAAAGGCCCTCTGCCTGCCATTTTTTGCCTGTACCGGGGGCCACGTTCTGGAAGACGTCCCGCAAGAGTTGGATCGCGCTGCGTTCAAGGGCCGGGTTTTGCCCGTTGTCGGCGAACTTCCCCGCGTGAAGCGTCAGATTGCCAACGTACTTTCGCAAGCCTTCGGGGGCACCTAGCACTGTTGCCCAGAGATACCGGACCGCGGCTGTGGGGAACCCTGCAATTTTGGGGGATCGGTTATCGAACCTGCTGGTGGTGAGAAAAAGCTATAGCGGGATCTGCCAGATCGTTTAGCGTCATACAGAGCTTGATCAGCAGCCTTAAGGATTTCTGCAGCCTTCAAGGTACTGAATTGGGTCGACAAGGCTATGCCAACGCTCGCGGAAACCCTGCAGGTTTCGCTTTCGAATACCGTCGGTTGCCTCAGCCTGTCTATCAAACGGCCCGCAATTGAGGACAACACCCCCTCATCAATCAAGCCCTTGATAATTATAACAAACTCATCCCCGCCCACGCGCGCGACCATATCGTCGCTGCGGGTTTCTTCCTCCATGATGCGCGCTGCCTGCTGCAGAACAAAATCACCTGCCGCGTGCCCAAGTCGGTCGTTCACGGACTTGAAGAAATCCAGATCCAGATGCATCAACGCAAATGGTGCATTGCCCGACGCCATGTGACCCAGAAGAACGTCCATGGCCCTTCGGTTCTTCAAACCAGTGAGCATATCCGTAAAGGCCTGTTCCTCAGCCGCAAGCATGGCACCTTGCAAGCGCAGGTTCAGGGAACGTGATGCTTCCATCGCGGCTGACTTGGCTTCGACCAAGTACAGCAGTTCAATTGCAAGATCGGTTCCCGAGAAATCGGCACTTGTCAGGGCATAGTCACGCACGGCATCCAGAATCGAAATTCCAAAGGACAGATTGATGATCGCGCCCTTGTTCCCCGGCAGCGGTGCAACCAACCCCTTTAACGCGGTGCGTGGTTCGTCCCGTAGTTTTAGGTGCAGTTTGGCACCTGCCAGCGACAACAATGCAGCAGTCGTGGTGATTGAGCGTGGGCGAACCAATTCGAACAGGTCCAAAAAGCCTTGGCCTTGCATGGGCTGCTCGGGGCGGAGCTTTTGCAAAGTGGGCCCAACGCTTGTGATTTGTCCCTGTTCGTCAACAAGCACAAACATGGGGCACAATAGTCCAAGCAATGAAGAAAGATCCGATGTTTCCATCATCAACCGCGCGCCCCCAGATCGAATTGTCGCCCCTCGGCAAACGCGCTTTCGATCAGAACAATTGAAATAATCTCAACCTCTCCCTCGGTGCCCGCATGGGACAGCATCGCCAAGGCACCATAGTCATCGGCGATGGCACGCAAGACCCCGACCATAACGCTCGAATACCCTTTCAAGCCGGGATAGCAGTAGAGTTGGAACTCCGCAGGCGACACCTCTCTCAACTCGAGCACAGGCAAGGTCAGATCGCTGACCGCCAAACGAACGCGGTCAGATAAATCATCGAGCGAGTGCAGGAATTCGACATAAGTTTCGCCCCCAAACCGCAGAAGACGGCGCAACCCTTCCATTTTGGGATGCGAGACCAGATAGGTGCCAAGGTCTTCAAGCAGTTCCCCGCGCGGCCGCTTTAGCTTCGCGCATAAAATGTCCAGAACACGCAGGGTCATTTCGTCATCGTAGACCAGCATGGCCTCAAACTCGGAAAATCCCAGTTCAGCCGCCTCGGTCACGTTTATCCAGCACGATTGTCCGTAGGTCTCGCAAACAAATGACTCTACCGCCCGATTAATCAGACCATGCATGAGATGCCCCAAAGTGGTTACATGCGTAGTCTGCTCCGAGAAACCTTAACAAAAAGCCAAGATGGCCAGCCCGATAGGTAGAATTCAGCCTAGTCTCAATGTGAAAAGGCCCGCCTCTGCCTAGAAATCTGTTGGCGCGCCGCCTTCAGCCTTACGGCGCGTAACGAACTCGGCAAGTTCTTCCCGAATCCCGTCGTCAATCGCCGGCGGCTCAAAACTGGTGATAATCTCTTTGAACATGTGATGGGCGCGCTCGGCCGTCCAGACACCACCAGCGACGTTCCATCCTTCATAATTCTTCCAGTCACTCAGGAAGGGTTGATAAAATGCTGTGGTGTAGCGGTCCTGTGTATGCTGAATGCCAAAGAAATGGCCGTCATTTCCGACTGCTTTTATTGCCTCCAATGCGATTTCATCAGGTCCCGTCGCCGTGATCTCGGGCTGCATATACCTTTGAATTTGCTGCAAGATCTCGCAATCCATAATAAACTTCTCGGGGCTGGCAATCAGCCCGCCCTCCAGCCAGCCAGCGGCGTGGTAAACCATGTTCGTCCCCGATTGCACGGCAGCCCACAAAGAGTTCGACGTCTCCCAAACAGACTGACCGTCAGGCACGTTTGCGGCGCACACACCCGAGGACCGCATGGGAAGACCATAGTACCGTGCCATCTGTCCTGTCATCTGGGTGGACCGCATGTATTCTGGTGTTCCAAACGCAGGCGCACCGGACTTCATGTCGACATTCGAGGTAAACGTGCCGATGACGCAGGGAATGCCCGGCCGCACGTATTGAAACAGGGCAATAGCGCACAGCGCCTCGGCCAAAGACTGTGCTACGGCCCCGGCCATCGTTACGGGCGCCATGGCGCCAGCCAATGTAAACGGAGTGACAACAATCGCCTGACCGCGCCGGGCCAGCCGCAGGCATCCGTCAATCATCGGATGATCATGCTTCAGTGGTGAGGTCGAGTTGATGTTGGTGTACATCCGAGGCTCGGCCTCGAATTCCTCATGGGTTAGGCCACCTGCGATGCGGACCATCTCCATGACATCCTCAACCCGTTCCTTGCCCAGCGAATAGGCGTGCATGGCTTTGTCCGTCAGGGTCAGCTTGTCATACAACACGTCCAGATGCCGAACACTGGCGTGGATATCGACCGGTTCCACCGGGTATCCCCCGGCAAAGTGAATGCAGTTGAAATACTGAGTCAGCTTCAGCAAATTCCGGCACATTTCTCGGTTTCCCGGAACCTTGGTTCCAATCTCCATGTCCCAGTAATTTGGCGGAGAGGATACGTTCCCGAACAGCATATTCCTGCCCCCGATTTCGATCTTACGATCGGGGTTGCGCGGCGTGATCGAGAAGGATGACGGCGCTTTTCCCACCATCTCCATCACAAAATCCCGCCCCATTCGGACGTTATCGCCGTCAATTGTACACCCGGCTTCACGCAGAATGCCGATAGCTTCTTCGTTGTAGAATTCGACCCCGATCTCTTCGAGAATACGCATTGCGCCTTCGTGGATCGCTTCGATCCTGGCAGCATCCAACGGTTCGGTGGGGTTGTCGATATTGACAGGAGGATTCCACGGCATCTGATCAATCACGGCGGTGCCTCTGCGCTCGGCTGCACCTGCACGTCCACCGCTGCGGCGTCTGCGCGTTTTTGTGTCGGCCATTGGACCCTCCCGAAACTGGCGTTGCTTTAAGCAAGCCCCGAAGTCGGAAGGCTGGCCGCTCTGTCTGCGACAAGCTATGTCGGTTTCAACACTCAGATCGGCGATTTTGACCCGACCTCGTTCAGTCCTTGGCCAGCCAGCCCGGGATATGCCCGATATTGGGCAATACAACATCCGCAAATGGTGCCAGTGTCTCGGCCGGGGCCAATCCGGTCAGAACTCCGATGGTGGTCATACCCGCAGCGCGCCCGGCCTGTAGATCGTGCAGACTGTCGCCAACCATCGCGACCCGCTCGGGGGCGACATCGACATGTGCAGCAAAGGCCAAAAGCTGTCCCGGCCCGGGCTTGTATCCGTGTCCACTGTCGTATCCTGCGACAAAATCGAAATGTTCTCTTATCCCGGCCGAAGCCAAATGCTCGAGCGCGGGCATCTCACCGTCGTTCGTTGCCACACCCAGTTTTAACCCCGCATCGCGCAACCCGTTCAGAAAAGGCGCCAAGGGAACAGCAGGGGCCTGTGGCGCTGAGGCGGATTCTACGTTCAGCAAGTCAATCAGCTCTTCGTGTTCCATGTCGGGTAGATGCGGAACCAGGACGTCTGCCACCTCTTCCACGGTTCCGGCGATCACAATGCTGTCTTCGGAATAGGTCACGGATTCCAGATCAAACCCGATGATGCGGCCCAATTCCGCCGCGCGCTGATTGTCTCCATCCGCCAAACGCAGCAACACGTTGCGCCCAAAAGCGCCCCACGTATTCGCAAAATCAAACAGAGTGCCGTCCTTGTCGAACAAAATCGCATCAATGGGCATTACGTGCTCCCGCAGGGAAAAAGCTTCAGGTCCAGTGCATGTCCGCGCCGCCAGACAGAACTGCGCGGGCTTGACCGGGCAGTTCGTAAGGCACGGAATTGGCGTCACAAAAGGACATCACCCACGAATCGTCAAGCACAAGAAAATCAAGTACCGACCCAAGGAAATCCGGATCCTCTGCCCGGTCTTTTAGATCCTGAACGGACGCCCCGGTTGACCCAAGAAAAACCGGCAGCAATTCCTCGTTCCCAACGAGCCAAACTAGCACGTTCAAGGCCAAAGTTTCAGCGGATTGGGCAGATATTACCATTAAATTGCCCCGGATCAGATATTGGAAAGGGTTTGTTAACCAAACTCATAAACACTTTGGCAACGCATGCAATCAACGGTGACACAAATGTCGGTTCAGGGAACCATCCTTGTCCTAGACGGGACCTCGACCAATCGCATCATGCTGAAGGTTCAGCTGACGGCGGCCTGGTATCACGTTGTGCAGGCCGAAAAGCTGGACGGTCTGGCCGGGCTGTTGCGGCGCACACGCCCGGACCTTGTGCTGACCGCGCAATCCCTGCCGGATGGCACGGCGGCAGAGGTCAAGAAACTGGTGGCAGCCGATCCAGACCTTGCCGATGTGCCAGTGGCGGCAATTGCTGCCCAGAACGACAAGGCGGCCAGACTGAAAGCGCTTACGGATGGGCTGGATGATGTCATTACCCCACCTTTCAAGGACTCTCTCTTGCTTGCCCGGGTCCGTAGCCTTTTGCGTGCACGCGCCGAGACTCAGGAACTCAGAATAGGAAGTGGGTCGCAACCGATAGGGTTTGCCGAACCCGCAACGGGTTTCACGCCAGCACAAAAGCCTGCCCGGGTTGCGGTTCTGACACAATCCACCAAGACAAGCGCGCTGTGGCACAAGGCACTGTCCGGGAAAACGCGGCACGCGCTGGCCGCGCATACCTGTTCGAATTTGCAGGGGCTTTTGTCAGGCCCTCTGCCCGATGCAATTGTCATTGAAATCAACCCAAAGGCCCTAAGCACCCTAGCCGACTTGCGATCAAGGGTCGGTACAAGGCGAACGGTGCTGATTGGCGTTCTGCCTAAGGACGGCGCGCAGCTTGCCGCCGATGCGCTTGATCGCGGGGTGGATGCGATTTGCCAGAGCGGATTTTGCGCCGACGAAGTTGCGTTGCGGCTTGAAAATCAAATCGCCCGGAAATCCCGATTGGATCAGATGCGTGCATCGCTGTATCGCGGGGTCGCCGAATCCTGGATCGACCCCCTGACCGGACTTCACAATCGCCGGTATGCCATGCACGCCATGGATCAAATTGCGCGCAGGTCATCCCAAGCCAACAAGGGTTTTGCGGTTATGCTGGCGGATTTGGATCATTTCAAATCAATCAATGACCGTTACGGTCACGTCGCTGGTGACTTTGTGCTGACCGAAGCGGGCAAACGTTTGGAACGCGCGATTGGATCAGCCGGTTTCGTCGCGCGCATCGGCGGAGAGGAATTTCTGATTGGCCTGCCGGAAACAACGCAATCTGGCGCCCTTTCCATCGCCCGAACCTTGTGTGACTGCATCCGTCAGTCCCCGTTTTCACCCCCGGACAATCGGAAATTGGTACAGGTCACAATCAGTATCGGGCTTATCGCGACAAAACCTCAAAAGTCCTCTGTTGCGCCGTTGGATGGCTTGATCCGGTCAGCGGATTCCGCTCTGTACGCTGCAAAGAAAGCAGGCAGAAATCAGGTGCGGGTCAGACAATGTGCTGCCTGAAACCATTAGTCCTTTTTCTTGCGGCCATGCGGTCCGCGACGAACGACCTCTTCCAGACGATCGGCATAAATCAGACGCTCGTCGCTGGTCATCGACGTGACGCGGTCAAGCCACTGCTCTTGTAGGGCCACTTGCAGATCGGCCATGGACTGCGCCTGTCGGGACAACAGCGTCTGAACGGCCACAGGATCAAAGGGATCGGCGCGCAATGCCTCATTCAGCGTTGCGAAATCCCTGGAGCGGCTGCTTGACCCTTTTCTGTGCCGATCCGACAGATCACCCCGCAAAGCCTTCCGATCATCCTTCGGCAACGCGCGATAAAGAGCAGAGCCAAACCCGGGCGGGGCCTTGGCGTGATCATTTCCTTTGACCCGTAGAACGGTTCCAACAGCCATCCCAACAATCAAAAGATTGAGCGCAAGGGACACGGCCAACAGGATCGGCATCCACCGACGCTTGGGTTGTGGACTATCGTTCATTCGGTGTCCTCCAGAAATGATGTATCGAGGTCGGCGAGAACAAAGCTCGTTTTCTGCCCATAAATGTAGGTGGCGGGGTCCGGCAAAAAGCCCGGAGCGGCAAAGCCGATCCACACACCCGCTGCACTGGCCGCGACCAGCCCCCCCATGCCCTGCCAGCCTCCGACGCCATCAACAATCCGCGTCCAAAGCGAACGAGCGGGTTTGCCTGCGGGCGTCTTCTGACCCAAACGCACTTCTTCGGCGTCTGTCAGGATGCGTACTGCAAGTGTATCCGGCAACTCCGGTCGGTTCTGACGGGCTTGCGTAAATAACTGATCCAGTTGCTTTTCGTCTTCAGTCATCGTCATACCCCAATTCACCACGCCTATCGGACAGAATGGCCACCAAGCTCCGTTTTCCGCGCGCGGTCAGGCTCTCGACCGCTTCTACAGAAATACCCATGATCCCGGCAATCTCGGGGTTGGGCAATTCCTCTATGTGCCGCAAAACAACGGCTTGTCGCTGTCGCTCGGGCAGTTGTGACAAGGCCACCTGAAGCGCATCCTTACGGGCTTTGTCCTGCATACGCTCGGCAACACTGGCCCGACCATCTTCTGGCTCTGGAACATCGGCCAGATGGTCAGGTTTTTGCTTGCGCAGGTGATCCACGCACAGGTTCATCGTTACGCGATACAGCCATGTTGAAACCTTTGCCTGCCCCGAAACCCAATCCGGGGCCATCTTCCAAAGGCGCATCATTGCCTCTTGCGTGATATCTTCCGCCTCTGCCCGCGATCCCAGCATTCGAAGGGCAACCGAAAAACTTCGCGGCCCAAGCCGATCGGTCAGAACGCGCGCGGCCGCTGCATCGCCACGGGCGAACTGCCCCAACAGGGCATCATCGCTGAGCGTGTTCGCGGTGCAAGCCGCACCACGAACATCCTGCAGTGAAGAGGTCAGATCCTGCATTCCGCATCAGCTATCGTCAGAACCACCCTTGTCGCGTTTCTTGTGGTGCCGACCCATCTTGTTTTTTGCATCCGCAAATTCCTGTTCCGAAATCGCACCGCTATTGTCCGCGTCTATACGGTCAAACATCTTGTCAGCGCGGCGCGGTTTGGGCAACTCATCCTCGCTCAGAAAGCCATCCTGATTGGCATCGTGCCGCTCAAACATCTTCGAGACACGTTCGTTCACCTTCTTCTGGCTGGCCGCCTGCATCTCTTCGACGCTGAGTTGACCATCTCCGTTGGTATCCGCGTCCAGGAACCGCTGGCTTCGATGGGCCTGCATTTCCTCGGGCGTGACCTGCCCGTCATTGTTCGCATCCAATTCCTCAAACGTCACAGGTTCGTGACCGCGCTGACCTGCCGCCAGAACCGAGGTGCCTGTAATCGCGACAGCCGAGAGAACAATCGCCGGGATAAACTTCGCGCTTTTCATATCGGTTTTCCTTTGTTTGTGCGGCGTCGTTGCCGCTGCTCACATAGGTTCAAACGCCGCTGCGCGTGGGTTCCGTCGCAGAATTTCAAAAAAAACATCACTCCCTTTAAGGACACAAAGCGACGCACCCCCCTTTTCTACACGTCAAAACATGCGCAATATCCCACAAATCGGAACGCGCGAGTATCATGATGACAGATCAAACGATCGACACAACGGCTCAGGAAGACCGGCCCACTTGGCCGGCTTTGGCCAAGGGTTTTCGTTGCCGTTGCCCAAAATGCGGTGAAGGAAAGCTGTTGCACAACTATCTGAAGGTGAACCACACTTGCTCGTCCTGCGGGCAAGAACTGTTTCACCACAGGGCGGATGACGGCCCGGCTTACCTGACGATTCTGCTGGTCGGGCATCTACTGGCACCGGCGCTGCATGTCTCATACGTGCATTGGCGGCCCGAGCCTTTGACGATGTTCCTGATATTCGCGATTGGATGCACGGCATTGTCCCTGTTCCTGTTGCCGCGTTTAAAAGGTGCTGTTGTCGCCTATCAATGGGCGCGCCGTATGCATGGGTTTGAAAAATCGCAATGACCCCGACGATACAGGTGTTCAAAGTATGACGGTTGACAAAACTGCGATCCGCGACGCGGCGACGGTCATCGTTCTGCGCGACCGTATGACAAATCCGTCAATCCTGATGGGACAACGCGGAGCCAAAGCTGCGTTCATGCCCAACAAATTCGTGTTCCCCGGTGGCGCGGTCGACAAAGAAGATGCCGAGATCCCTCTGGCCTCTGACATGCCAACCCTGTGTCAGGACCGTCTGGCAGAAAGGTCCGAGCCGAACCTGCAAAACGCGCTCGCCGCTGCTGCAATTCGTGAATTGTGGGAGGAAACCGGGCTGGTTCTGGGCCACCCCGAAGCTTGGCCTACGCCTGCCCCAGTGGATTGGACCGGTTTCGCTGAACTGGGCTATCGCCCGGCCGCCGAGGCGTTGCAGTTCGTGTTCCGCGCTGTGACCCCTCCTGGGCGTCCCCGCCGGTTTGATGCGCGGTTTTTCCTTGTCGATGCTTCTGCAATTCAAGGAAATTTGGATGACTTCAGCCGCGCGTCTGACGAGCTGTCCCATCTGCAATGGGTTCCCTTGGAACGCGCGCGCGAGTTCGATCTTCCCTTCATCACCGAAGTTGTCCTGGCCGAAATCACGGCGCGGGTGACAGACACCGCGCCGCCGACATCGGTCCCCTTCCTGCTGAATCGGGAAGAGGAAAGCCTATTTCTAAAGCTCAAAGGTTATCCGATGCCCGAAAGCGACTGACCGTCGCTTAATTCATCCTGCTGATAACAGTGGTGACTTCGGGCTTTTTGCCGATCTCTGCCTTGGCCGTCTGACGTACAATTCGACGCATTGCCTCTTCCAGCTTGTCGTCGTCGCGCAGAGTCTTGGCATCGGCGCGCATGAGGAGCTGGTTCAGATCTTCTTCAAGAACCTCAACCAAGGCAGCACGAGAGGTTCCCAACTCAGGCAATCCCATCGTATCGCACCATGGCTCGCCCAGCGGTTCATCTTCTTCGTCCAGAATGACCGTAACAGTCACATGACCGTTCAGCGCCATTCGAATTCGGTCGCGCACAACGCCATCCAAAGCGCCGACTTTGACGGTGCCGTCCAGATAAGTCCGGCCCGTTTCGACATAATCCACCACATTTGGCGCATTGCCGGTCAGGTCCAGCATAGTGCCGTTCACGGCCAAAACACCTGTCCGACCGCCCGCTTCGGCAAGTTTCACGTGCTCTCGCAGGTGACGATGCTCACCATGCATCGGAATGACGAATTGCGGGTCAATCAGCGCATGCACTTTCTCAAGGTCTGGCCGGTTCGCGTGGCCCGAAACGTGATACAGGCCCGAACTGTCGTCCACGACATCCACGCCTTTTTCGCTGAGCTGATTGATGATGAAGATCACACCCCGCTCGTTCCCCGGAATTGTCTTGGACGAAAACAGGAACAGATCGCCCTCTTTCAACTCCAGTCCGCGGTATTTTCCACGCGCCAGTTGCGCGCTTGCGGCGCGGCGTTCACCCTGACTGCCCGTAACAATCAGCATCAGGTTTTGGCGCGGCACATCCACCGCCTCTTCCGCGCTGATCACTTTCGGAAAGTCCGACAGAATTCCGGTTTCGGTTGCCGCTTCGATCATGCGACGCATCGCCCGGCCAAGCAAAACGACCGAGCGCCCAGCCTTTTGCCCCGCCTCTGCCAGCGTCTTCACCCGGGCGACATTCGACGCGAAGGTCGTTGCCACAACCATGCTGCTGGCACTTTCTACCAGTCTAGTAATTTCAGGTCCGACCTCGGATTCCGATCGACCGTCATGAGGGGAAAACACGTTGGTGCTGTCGCACACCAATGCCTTAACGCCGGGCTTGGCGACTTCGGCCCAAAGGTCGGGGTCGAAAGGTTCACCTACAACCGGATTGGCGTCCAGCTTGAAGTCGCCGGAATGTACGATCCGCCCCTCGGGTGTATCAATGACCAGCGCCGCGCTTTCGGGGATCGAGTGTGAGACCGGCAAGAACGCGACCTTGAAAGGGCCCACCGATACCTGCTCGGGCCAGGCGGAAACCGTTCGCACGGCGTCTTCTGGACGGCCATGCTCGTCCATCTTGCGGCGCGCAATATTCGCGGTAAAGGCGCGGGCGTAGATCGGTGCGCCCAAAGCCTCATAACAATGCGCAACCGCGCCGACATGGTCTTCGTGGGCATGGGTCACAAACACTGCATCCAAACGATCCGCTCGTTCCTGCAGCCACGAGATATCGGCGTGGATCAGATCGACGCCCGGCGTTGTGTCCATATCGGGGAACGTCACCCCAAGGTCGACGAGAATCAGACGCTCCTGCCCCGGCTTCCCATAGCCGTAGACATAGGCATTCATGCCAATTTCGCCTGCACCGCCCAGCGGCAGATAGATCAGTCGTTCACTGCTCATGTTGAGCCATTTTCCTTGTTATAGCGATGGATTACAGTCAGGCCGTGCATCGTCAGGTCATCCTCGATCGCGTCAAACCCAACGTCGGCCTGATCGAACAACGGAGCAAGTCCACCGGTCCCAACGACCTTCATCGGCATTCCGTATTCCGCTTTGATGCGGGCAATCAACCCTTCGATCAATCCCGAATAGCCCCAATACACGCCGGATTGAATACAGCCAACCGTATTCGTACCAATCACCTTGTCAGGACGGGTAATGTCGATGTGCGGCAACGCAGCCGCACCCTGATGCAACGCCTCAAGGCTCAGGTTGACGCCCGGCGCAATGATCCCACCGACATATGCCCCATCCGAGGCGACCACATCAAAATTCGTGGCTGTTCCGAAATCAACGACGACGACATCGCCGCCGTGACGGTCAAACGCGCCGACCGCATTGGCCAGCCGGTCAGGTCCGGGAATGGTGCCTTCGTCAATTCGTGGAGCAACGGGCAGCAGGCATTCGGGTTTACCAACCACCAGCGGCCTGCAGCCAAAGAACCTGTCTGCGAATATGCGCAGGTTGAACACCACGCGCGGCACGGTTGAGGCGATAACCACGTCTGTAATGTCCGCCTCAATACCATAGTGTTTCACTAGCGTGGAATACCATGTGAAATAGGCATCCGCCGTCCGAGAGTGGTGCGTTGACGTGCGCAAGGTGCACAGAAAGGTTTCCCCGTCCCAGATCGAAAACACCGTATTCGTATTGCCGCAGTCAATTGCCAGAAGCATTTGAGCCTCCTTCAGAAAAACACATCCGCCGCCGGAATGCTGACGCGGCCTTTGGCGGTGTTTAGGACAAGGTTGCCACCCGCGTCCACTGTTTCAAAGGTCCCAACCGACTCGGACGTTGCGGTACGGGCGGTGATCACCTCACCCAACCGGGCCGCACGGTCCAACCAGGCCGTCCTGATTGGCTCAAACCCATAGGTCACAAACTGCGTCTCGTATTTCGAATACGCCGCAGCCAGTTCCGTCAAAAAGTCTTCTGGCGTGACGTCGACACCCATTTCTGACAGTAAGGAAACCGGACGCACCGCACCTGGTTCAACCGCATGCGGGAGGGGCGCTTCGGACAGGTTCACGCCGATCCCAATAGCCAGATGCGAGACACCGTGCCCGTGGCCAGTGCTTTCCAGCAGGATCCCCGCCAATTTCCCGCCGTTCAGTAACACGTCATTCGGCCACTTCAGGGAAAAACCACTCGCGCGCCCGGTGACGGCGACACAGGCATCAAATAGTGCAAGCGCCGCCACGAAGCTGCGTAACGCCGCCTGTTCCGGGTTTCCTTCGGGGCGCAAAAGTAGGGTCACCGCTAGGTTTCCCTTGGGGTTGGCCCAGGCCCTGCCCCGTCGCCCTCGGGCCGCTGTTTGGTGGTGCGCCAGAATCCAGACTGGTCCCTGCGCGGTTGGAGCGATACGGGCCGCCTCATTCAGCGTGCTGTCGACCTCCTGCAGAATATGCAGGCCATATCCTTGCGGCCATTGGGTCATTGTAAAAAGGCCCGGTCTGCTGACCGAGCCCTCCAAAAACGTGTGATGCGCATCTTAGTTGACAAGAGTTGCCGCCGCAGCCGCAGCCGCGCCTTCGATGCCAAACTGATATACGACCCCGACCAGCATCAGCGCCGCCGACCCCATCAGAGCAGTCCACAACACGGGCGAAGAGTGGGTTTCGACCGGTTCATCATTCTCGGCCCCGAAATACATGTAGAAAACGATCCGCAGGTAGTAGAACGCCCCAATAACCGAAGCGATGGCAGAAACGATCACCAAACCGGTCAGCCCGGCGCTGACGCCAGCCTGCCAGACGCCGAACTTGGCGAAGAATCCCAGCATCGGGGGCACGCCTGCAAGGCTGAACATCAGGATCAAAACAGCAAGCGCCTTACCCGGATCACGCTTTGCAAACTGACGTAAAGCGTCGATATCGGTGACAGGTTTGCCGTCACGCTCCATCATAAGGATGAAGGCAAAGGTGCCGATATTCATGGTCACATAGATCGCCAGATACATCAGCATCGCCTTGATGCCCAATTCCGTACCCGCAGCAAGACCAATCAGAGCATAGCCCATATGGGCAATCGACGAAAACGCCATCAGTCGCTTGATGTCGCGCTGACCAATGGCCGCAACTGCGCCCAACAACATCGACAGGACCGAGAGCAGGACGATCACCTGCTGCCAATCCTTGACCACTCCGCCAAAGGCATCATGCAGCAGACGCGCAAACAGCGCCATCGCTGCCACTTTTGGTGCCGTAGCAAAGAATGCGGTGATCGGCGTGGGTGAGCCTTCGTAGACGTCCGGAGTCCACATGTGGAACGGAACCGCCGAGACCTTGAACGCCAGACCCGAGATCAGGAAGATCAGGCCGAACAGCAGCCCGACCGAAACATCTCCGTGGTGTACCGTCTGGATAATGCCCGAGAACAGCGTGGTCCCGGTGAAGCCATACACCAGCGACGCACCGTACAGCAGCAGGCCCGAGCTGAGCGCACCAAGAACGAAATACTTCAGGCCGGCCTCGGTGGATTTCGCACTGTCACGGCGCAGGGCGGCCACGACATAAAGTGACAGGGATTGCAGCTCTAGCCCCATGTAAAGGGACATCAGGTCGCCTGCGCTGACCATCATCATCATGCCCACTGCGGCCAGAGCGACCAGCAACGGGTATTCGAACCTGAGCAAGCCGCGCCGCGCCATATAATCCTGGCTCATCAAAAGAACGGCAGCGGCAGAGAGAAGGATCGCAACCTTGGCAAAGCGCGCGAAACCGTCATCCACGAACATGCCGTTGAAGGCGACATTGGTGCCATCACCGTTCGTCGCGATCCAAATCGCGAGCAAGGCCATCAAACCAGCGGTAGACCACACCAAAACGGGTGCCAGCCCATCCTTTGATGTATAGACCGCCCCTATCAGCGCCAGCATCGCATAAACGGCCAGAATTATTTCCGGCAGGATTATCGTCAGATCAGCCTGGATCATGTCTCCAAAGCCCCCTTAATGCGAAGCGGCTGTCTGGGTCACGGCCTCTGCCGCGGCCAGAGCCGTGTCATAGTTCGAAATCAATGCCGCGGTCGAGTTGCCGATCACATCGGTCACGAGCGACGGGTAAACGCCCAACAGGATCGTCATCACGATCAGCGGCGCAAAGATCAGCCGCTCGCGCGAGCTCATGTCTGTCATCGCCTTCAGGCTTTCCTTGATCAGATCGCCAAAGACCACCCGACGGTAAAGCCACAGCGCATACCCGGCCGAGAAAATCACGCCGGTCGCAGCCACAGCCGTCACCCATGTGTTCACTTGGAACGCGCCCATCAGGGTCAGGAATTCGCCGATAAAGCCCGAGGTGCCCGGCAAGCCGACATTAGCCATGGTGAACAGCATGAAGACCAGCGCATAGGCGGGCATCCGGATCACCAGACCTCCGTACGCGTCGATATCACGGGTGTGCATCCGGTCGTAGATCACGCCGACGCAGAGGAACAGCGCGGCCGAGATAAACCCGTGGCTGATCATCTGGAAGATCGCGCCATCAATGCCCTGCTGGTTCGCCGCAAAGATGCCCATGGTCACAAAACCCATATGCGCGACCGAGGAATAGGCGATCAGCTTTTTCATATCCTCCTGAACCAGCGCCACCAGCGAGGTGTAGACAACCGCAATCGCTGACATCCACAGCACCAGATCGGTCATCACCGCCGAACCCACTGGGAACATCGGCAAGCTGAACCGCAAGAAGCCATAGCCGCCCATCTTCAGCAAGATCGCCGCCAGCACCACCGAGCCCGCCGTCGGGGCCTGAACGTGTGCGTCTGGCAACCACGTATGAACCGGCCACATCGGCATCTTCACCGCAAAGGATGCGAAGAATGCCAGGAACATCAGCGTCTGCATTCCGCCAACGATGTAGACGCCCAGCACGCTGAACCCCTCGGACGAGAACTGATGGCTCATCAGCGCCTCGATATCCGTGGTGCCCGCATCCGCATACATCGCAACCATCGCAACCAGCATCAGCACCGAACCGAGGAAGGTATAGAGGAAGAACTTGAAGCTTGCATAAATCCGGTTCGCACCGCCCCAGATACCGATGATCAGGAACATTGGGATCAGGCCTGCCTCGAAGAACAGGTAGAACAGCACCAGATCCAGCGCCATGAACACGCCCAGCATCAGCGTTTCCAGAAGCAGGAAGGCGATCATGTATTCCTTGACCCGGTCTGTCACGTTCCAGCTGGCCAGAATGGTCAGCGGCATGATGAAGGTGGTCAGTAGCACGAACAGAACGCTGATCCCATCCACGCCCATCTTGTACTTCAGGCCCAGCAGCCACTCACCCTCTTCCACCATCTGAAAGCCGGTGTTGGATGGGTCAAAGCCTGTGTAGATGCCGATGGAGACAAGGAACGTCACCGTGGTCGCCACCAACGCAACCCATTTCGCGTTGCGCTGCGCGGCATCGTCATCGCCGTGCAGAAACAGGGCCAGAATGCCTGCCGCCACAGCGGGGATGAAGGTAACGATCGAGAGGATATTATCCATTAGTGTGCGCCTCCGCCGATCGACATCCAGGTGACAAGGGCTGCGGTACCCAAGACCATCCAGAAGGCGTAAGTAAAGATGTAGCCCGTCTGCGCCTTGCCTGCGAGGCGGGTGAAGAAGGGAACAACGCCCATGGCAATCCCGTTCAGGAAACCGTCAATGGTGTTGCCATCGCCGCGTTTCCACAGGAACCGGCCGATCGCCACGGTGGGTTTGACGAAGATCGCATCGTAAATCTCATCAAAGTACCATTTGTTCAGCAAGAACAGGTACAGCGGGCGCTGGTTCTGCGCCAGACGTCCCGGCAGGGACGGGTTCACGATGTAGAACCAATAGGCCACAACAAAGCCCAGCAGCATGGCCACAAAAGGCGATACCTTGACCCATTTCGGAGCAGCATGCGCGTCGTCCAGCACATGATTGTCCGGTGCCATATACAGCGCGCCCTCGCCCGGCTCTCCCGCAAAGACGTAGTGGTGATCGCCGTGGGCGTCCTTTTCACCATGACCGTTATCTGCATGCGCATCGCCGTGACCATCGTCGGCGTGGCTGTCATCGTCATGCGTATCGGCTTTGCCGTGATCGTCAGCCTCGGCATGTTCCGACGCCTCAGCCACCGGGATGCCATAGAACTTGCCGACCTTGTCCGCGTGACCGAAGAAGTTGCCGTACCAGATCATGCCCGCAAAGACCGCACCCAGAGACAACACGCCCAAAGGCACCAGCATGACCATCGGGCTTTCATGCGCGTGATCATGTGTATGCTGATCGCCGCGTGGTTTGCCGTAGAAGGTCAGGAAAATCAGACGCCAGCTATAGAAGGATGTGAACGCAGCGGCGACCACCAGCAGCCAGAACCCATAGGCCGAACCGCCTGCATAAGCGCTCTCGATGATGGCATCCTTGGACAGAAAACCTGCAAATCCGAAGGTCGTCAGCGGAATGCCGACCCCCGTAATGGCAAGCGTCCCGATCATCATCGCCCAGAACGTATAGGGGATCTTTTTGCGCAGCCCGCCATACTCGGTCATCTCTTGTTCATGATGCATGGCGTGGATCACCGAGCCCGCACCAAGGAACAACAGTGCCTTGAAGAACGCGTGCGTGAACAGGTGGAACATCGCCGCCGAGTACATGCCCACGCCTGCGGCCACGAACATGTACCCAAGCTGAGAGCAGGTCGAATAAGCGATGACGCGCTTGATGTCGGTCTGCACCAGACCCACGGTCGCGGCAAAGAACGCGGTCGTCGCGCCCAGCACTGTGATGAACCCGGTCGCACCCGGCGCGAACTCCATCAGCGGCGACATGCGGCAAACCAGGAACACGCCCGCCGTCACCATTGTCGCTGCGTGGATCAGGGCCGAAACAGGCGTCGGGCCTTCCATCGCGTCCGGCAACCATGTGTGCAGGATCAGCTGCGCCGATTTACCCATCGCACCGATGAACAGCAGGACGCAGATCACTTCAACCGCAGTCCATTCGCCCCACAAGAAGTGTAGTTTTTCTTCGGCCAAAGCCGGGGCCGAGGCGAAAATGTCCGAAAAGTTGATGCTGTCGGTAAGAAAGAACAGCGCGAAAATCCCCAGCGCAAAACCAAAGTCCCCCACACGGTTCACAATGAACGCTTTCATCGCCGCCGCATTGGCACTCGGTTTGCGGTAATAGAACCCGATCAGCAGGTAGGACGCGACGCCCACGCCTTCCCAACCGAAGAACATCTGCACCAAATTATCCGCCGTCACCAGCATCAGCATGGCAAAGGTAAAGAAGGACAGATAGGCGAAGAAACGCGGCTTATAGCTCTCGCCCTCGCGCCATTGCGGGTCGTGATCCATGTAGCCAAAGGAATAGAGGTGCACCAGCGCCGAAACAGTCGTCACCACGATCAGCATGATCGCGGTCAGCCGGTCCAAACGAATGGCCCAGCTTGTCGACAGCGATCCGCTCTCGATCCAGCGCATGATCTCGATCTGTTGAGTGACGCCGTCGAACGAGAAGAACACTATCCACGACAGTAGACAGGCCAGAAATAGAAGGCCCGTCGCGGTCCACATCGCGGCTTTCTCACCGATGAACTTCCAGCCGAACCCGCAGATCAGCGCGCCCACCAGCGGGGCAAAAAGGATGGTGGTTTCCATGTTCCCTTACCCCTTCATCATATTGACGTCTTCAACCGCGATCGAGCCACGGTTGCGGAAGAAACAGACCAGAATGGCCAGTCCAATCGCCGCCTCAGCCGCCGCAACGGTCAGGACAAACAGCGTAAACACCTGCCCGACCAGATCGCCGAGGAAGCTGGAAAACGCCACGAGGTTGATATTCACCGCCAGCAGCATCAGTTCGATGCTCATCAGCAGGATGATGACGTTCTTGCGGTTCAGGAAGAGACCGAAGATGCCGATGACGAACAGCGTCGCCGCGACCGTAAGATAGTGTTCGAGTCCGATCATCGTCTTAAAGCCCCTGCCCCGGTTTCACGTCCTTCAACTCCATCGCCTTGGCCGGGTCGCGCATCATCTGGCTTATGATGTCCTGACGCTTGATGTCCTGGCGGTGGCGCAGGGTCAGCACGATGGCGCCGATCATGGCGACCAGCAGGATCAGGCCCGCAAGTTGGAACAGAAGGAAGTATTGATCGTAAAGAATGACACCCAGCGCCTCGGTATTGTGGCGGTCGGTTGGGACTGGCTGCGCCAGATTGGCCGCCGCCCCTTGCGCGCTGTCCCATGCGCCGAAGGCCATGACGAACTGCATCAAGATGACCAGACCGATCAGCAGCGCCAGCGGCATATAGCGCGCCATTTCGGCCTTAAGCTCGGCAAAGTCCACGTCCAGCATCATCACCACGAACAGGAACAGCACCGCGACCGCACCGACATAGACGATGATCAACAGCATCGCCACGAACTCGGCCCCCAGCAGAACGAACAGCCCAGCCGCAGACAGGAAGGACAGGATCAGCCACAGCACCGAGTGCACCGGCTGGCGGCTGATCACCGTGAACAGCCCGCCGGTGACAGCGCTGATGGCAAACAGGTAAAAGGCAAAGACGGTCATTGATCCTCATCCTTGTTGTCGCCCATGGCCTCTTGCGCCAGATCCAGCGCACGGGTCATGGCCGGGATGCCGGCAAAGACCGACATCTGACCGATCGTTTCCACGATCTCTTGTTTCTTCGCACCCGCCTCGAGCGCATGGCGCACAGTCTGGCGCACGGCTGAATCCGCCTGAGCGCCCTGACAGGTCAACCCGGCCAGCGTCAGCAAAAGGCGGGTCTTAGCGTCCAGCCCGTCGGTGTTGACCGTGTTGCCGAACATCATCTCCATGACCTCTTTGGGCATGGTCGGCCACAGCGCCTCGAACCCTTTCGGCGAGAAATTCTCCATCGCCGGGTTCATCGCCTTGGCCATGTCCTGAGCCTGCTTCATCATTAGCTCAAAGGGATTTGTCGGACTGTCTGTCATCGGTACGGCGCGTCCATTTCGAGGTTGCGAGCGATCTCGGCTTCCCAACGTTCACCGTTGTCGAGCAGTTTTTCCTTGTTATAAAACAGCTCTTCGCGGGTTTCCGTCGCGAATTCGAAGTTCGGACCTTCGACAATGGCATCGACCGGACAGGCCTCTTGGCAGAAGCCGCAATAGATGCACTTGGTCATGTCGATGTCATACCGCGTGGTGCGGCGGCTGCCGTCCTCGCGCGGTTCGGCGTCGATAGTGATCGCTTGCGCGGGGCAGACCGCCTCACACAGTTTGCAGGCGATGCAGCGTTCCTCGCCATTGGGATACCGACGCAGGGCGTGCTCGCCGCGGAACCGAGGCGACAGAGGACCTTTTTCGTGCGGGTAGTTCACGGTAGCCTTTGGGGCGAAAAAGTACTTCAGCCCCAGCTTCATGCCGACCCAGAAGTCTTGCAGCAGGAAATACTTGGCAGCGCGGGTATAGTCGATTTGTGTCATATCAGCCTCCTACGCTCCAACGGGCGAACGCACCCCAGAACCAGTCGAACTTTGCTGCGAAGGCCACGAACACCACCCAGACCAGCGAGAAGGGCAGAAACACTTTCCAACCCAACCGCATCAACTGGTCATAGCGGTAGCGGGGCGTGATTGCCTTGACCATTGCAAACAGGAAGAAGAAGAACGCCATTTTGGCGACCATCCACAGCACGCCATCGGGCAGACCCGGAATGGGTGACAGCCAACCACCGAAGAACAGCAGCGAGATCAGCGCGCACATCAGGAAGATGGCGATGTATTCCCCTGCCATGAACAGCAGGAAGGGCGTGGCCGAGTATTCGACCTGATAGCCTGCCACCAGTTCCAATTCTGCCTCGGGCAGGTCAAACGGCGGTCGGTTGGTTTCAGCCAGCGCCGAGATGAAGAACAGGAAGACCATCGGGAAATGCGGCAGCCAGTACCAGCTGAAGAAGCCAAACCGACCGTCCTGTGCCTCTACGATGTGTCCAAAATTCATCGACCCGGTCGAGATGATCACACCGATGATGATCAAGCCCAGCGAAACCTCATACGAGATCATCTGCGCCGCAGACCGCAGCGACCCAAGGAACGGATACTTTGAGTTCGATGCCCAACCGCCCATAATCACGCCATAAACTTCCAAAGAGGATACGGCAAAGACATAGAGGATCGCGACGTTAAGATCTGACAGCACCCAGCCATCGTTGAACGGGATCACCGCCCAGGCAATCATCGCCAGAACAAAGGATGTCAGCGGCGCCAGCATAAAGACCGTGCGGTCCGCACCCGCTGGGATCACGACCTCTTTCACCACGTATTTCAGTGCGTCCGCCACGGATTGCAGCAGGCCGTAGACGCCAACGACGTTGGGGCCCCTACGCATCTGGACGGCGGCCCAGATCTTGCGGTCGCCATAAACAAGGAACAACAGCGAAATCATCACAAAGGCGACGACGGCCAGCACCTGCGCCAGAATGATGAGGGCGATGCCGCCGGGGGTGTTAAAGAAATCAGCCATTGGTCCTCACACCGTGGGTCGTCAGGGAAATGTCAGCGGGTCGGATCATTCTGCGGCCATCCTGTCAGTCTTGAGGGCTTGCGCCTGCGCCGACAGCTCGGCCATCAACTGCGAGGCCCGCGCTATCGGGTTTGTCAGGTAGAAATCCTTGATTGCAGGGCGGAAGCTGGCCTTGCCCAGAGATCCGGCCTCAAGCGGTTGAATTTCGTTTTCAATCACTTCGTCAATGCGCGCCAGATGTGGCACCGCTTCGATCAAGGCCGTCCGCAATTGCGCCAGCGAGTCAAATGGCAGCGCAGCACCCAATTCGGCTGAAAGCGCGCGTAGAACGGCCCAGTTCTCTTTCGCCTCTCCGGGTGCGAACCCGGCCCGCATCGCCAGTTGCGGACGGCCTTCGGTGTTCACGAACAACCCGTTTTCCTCGGTATGGGCCGCGCCCGGCAGGATCACATCGGCGCGGTGCGCGCCCCGGTCACCATGGCTGCCCTGATAGATGACAAAAGCGCCTTCGCCGATCTCGACTTCATCCGCACCAAGGTTATAGATAACGTCCGCCGCATTTACGGCGTCCATCCCTGCATCGTTCGTCGCGTCTACATCCAAGGCGCCCACACGCGCGGCGGCGGTATGCAGGATGATCAGCCCGCTTTCGGTATTGGCGGCAATGGCTTGCGCGGCGGCCAGAACGGCGGCCCCGTCAGCCTCCTGCAGGGCACCTTGCCCGACGATAACCAGCGACGGCTTGCCCTTGATCTCATCATCACCGCCCATATCGACGACCTTTTGCAGCGCCGCCCGGTCATCGCCCAAGTGGTGATAGGGATAGGTCAAATCTGCAGCAGGCCCAACCAAAGCAATATCAGCCCCCTGCGCCCATGCCTTGCGAATACGTGCGTTCAGAACCGGAGCTTCGTCCCGCGGGTTGGTGCCGATCAGCAGGATACGCTCGGCCGTGTCGATATCTTCGATGGCGGCAGTCCCGGCATAGGCCCCACGGTTGCCCGCTGGCAGCTTGGCCCCGTCGGTGCGGCATTCGACAACACCGCCCTGCCCCTCGATCATCTGTTTCAGCGCAAACGCAGCCTCAACTGGGGCCAGATCACCAACGATCCCAGCCGGTTTTTCGGCCCCTTTCAGCGCTTGCACCGCTTTGGCCAACGCCTCGGGCCACGAGGCCGGGCGGAGCTTGCCGTTCTCGCGTACATAAGGCTTGTCCAGCCGCTGGCGGCGCAGGCCGTCCCAAACAAAGCGCGTCTTGTCGCTGATCCATTCCTCGTTCACACCGTCGTGGTTGCGCGGCAAGAAGCGCATCACTTCACGCCCCTTGGTATCCACGCGAATGTTGGATCCCAGCGCGTCCATAACATCAATGCTCTCTGTCTTGGTCAGCTCCCACGGACGGGCAGTAAAGGCATAGGGTTTAGACGTCAGCGCCCCAACCGGGCACAGATCGATGATGTTGCCCTGTAAGTTCGATTGCAGCGTTTCATTCAGATACGAGGTGATCTCGGCATCTTCGCCACGCCCGGTCTGCCCCATCTGAGTGATCCCGGCGACCTCGGTCGTGAAGCGCACACAACGGGTGCAACTGATGCACCGGGTCATCGCGGTGCCGACCAGCGGCCCCAGATCCAGATCATCCACAGCGCGCTTGGCTTCTTTAAAGCGCGACCCCGACACTCCATAGGCCATCGCCTGATCCTGAAGGTCACATTCGCCCCCCTGATCGCAGATTGGGCAGTCTAGCGGGTGATTGATCAGCAGAAACTCCATCACCCCTTCGCGGGCCTTCTTGACCATGGGCGAGTTTGTTTTGACCACGGGCGGCTGGCCTTCCGGACCCGGACGTAGATCACGCACCTGCATCGCGCAGGAGGCGGCGGGTTTCGGCGGCCCGCCCACGACTTCAACCAGACACATCCGGCAGTTCCCGGCGATCGAAAGACGTTCGTGATAGCAGAAACGCGGCACCTCGACCCCGGCCTGCTCACAAGCCTGGATCAGGGTAATCGCACCATCGACTTCAATTTCCTGCCCGTCGATATTGATCTTGCGGAGGTCAGACATGGTCTAGTTCGCCCTCAAATACACGCCGATGGCGCTGTTTCTTTCGATTTCCTTCTGCCCCAATGCGCAGAAAGTTTTGGGGTTGTCATACGAGACACCGTTCTGCGCCAGGTATGCTTCGCCTTTTGAGCGCATCCTGTCTTTCTCAGAATCGGATTCCACATAGGCCCGGATTTCCTTGTCCGAGTACCCCAGCTTGTTTGCTTTCGACCGCAAATCCCACATCACGCCAATCGCCTTCAGACGACGCCCACTGATCGAAGGGCAAACCTCTGAAATCTCGTTCGCTACCGCGATATAGTACAACTCGTTGTCGATCTCTTTGACATCTCGCAAAGGCGGCTTGGCGTCAGCCGGCACCGGCGACGCAAACACGCATATCGCGGCAATCAACGTCGCCGCGCCCAATACGGACCCTCGCAGATTTGCCGGCCCCTGGCATTCAGCGCGCATAGCTGCGTGATATGCGAAACTGCGTGTCATGGACGAAGGCATTTTCCTGCGAAAGTCAGTTTGTCGTCGGTGATCCGCAGGTTTTGCGGTTCGGTATCCGGTCCGACCTTCCAGTCAATTCGCGAAGACCCGTATTTTGCGATACAAAACTTGGTGCCTTCGTACCGTCCCGCCTCGCGCGCTCCGTCCAATGAAGCTGAAACACCGTTCACCACGACCGTGAAATCTGTTGGCGCTGTTTTTTTGTCCACGACTTTCGCTTTAGCGCGGAAGTATTGACCGTCAAAAACCACGCGGTCCGAGGATGGGGTCACCAAACCACAAGACGCGACAAGCGCAGCCGCGGCACAGACCACCAATGCCCGACCACAGGTTTTCATCCGGCGCGTTTTTCCGGTGACATGATGAACAGCGCTTAACATCAGAACGCGGCCACCATTGCCATAATCCCCATGATGAACATGCACGCCCATCCCAGAACATAAAGAACGCTCCGCAAGCCTGTGTTAGGTTTGCCAATTCCCTGAATGTGAATGACCAGCATCACCAATCGCGCCAAAAGCGCGACCGAGGCCAGCAGATTTACCCAGAACGGGCTTACCGCCATCAGTATGGCCGCAATTGTCACAGCCGCATATGCCGGAAGGGTCTCAGTTCCGTTCAGATACGCTCGGTTCAGTCGATAGGTTTTGTCGGCATAGTCCTGCTCGGGCGTGGAACCCGGAGCCAAGCCTTTTCCTTGCTTTGCCAAAGCCGTGAATGGGGCAAGTAACAACACAACCAGGGTGAAGATCATCAGCGAAACGATCGCATGGCCATATTCTGCAAATACTTCCATAGGTTCTACTCCGCAGCCATTGCACCAAGGCGACCAGACTTCTGGGCCTTGATACGGTCTTCGATTTCGTCCCGGAAATTGCGGATCAGGCCCTGGATGGGCCAAGCCGCAGCATCGCCAAGCGCGCAGATCGTGTGCCCTTCGACCTGTTTGGTCACGTCAAACAGCATGTCGATCTCTTCCAGTTCGGCCTCACCGCGCACCAGTCGATCCATCACGCGCATCATCCAACCGGTGCCTTCACGGCATGGCGTACACTGGCCGCAGCTTTCGTGCTTGTAGAATTTCGACAGCCGCCAGATTGCCTTGATGATATCGGTGGAATTGTCCATCACGATCACTGCCGCCGTTCCCAGGCCCGAGCCCAAATCGTTGCGCAGATAGTCGAAATCCATGATCGCATCGCGCATGTTTTCACCGCGCACGCAAGGAACGGACGAGCCACCGGGGATCACCGCCAGCAGATTGTCCCAGCCGCCGCGAATACCGCCACAATGGGTCTCGATCAGTTCCTCAAACGAGATCGACATCGCCTCTTCGACCACACATGGGTTATTCACATGGCCCGAGATCGCAAACAGCTTGGTGCCCGCATTGTTCTGACGACCAAAGCCTGCGAACCAATCCGCGCCCCGGCGCAGGATGGTGGGCACAACGGCAATGGATTCCACGTTGTTCACCGTGGTCGGACAACCATACAGCCCCGCACCCGCCGGGAACGGAGGCTTCATCCGCGGCATGCCCTTCTTGCCCTCAAGGCTTTCGATCAAGGCGGTTTCTTCGCCGCAGATATACGCGCCTGCGCCGTGATGCAGGAACAGATCAAAATCCCAGCCCGAACCGGCGGCGTTCTTGCCCAACAAGCCAGCGTCATAGGCTTCGTCAATCGCAGCCTGTAGCGCCTCACGCTCACGGATATATTCGCCGCGCAGGTAGATATAGCAGGTATGCGCATTCATCGCGAAGGACGCGATTAGGCAGCCTTCGATCAATGTATGCGGATCATGACGCATGATCTCGCGGTCCTTGCAGGTGCCCGGCTCGGATTCGTCCGCGTTCACAACAAGATAGGCCGGGCGACCGTCGCTTTCCTTGGGCATGAACGACCATTTCAGACCGGTGGGAAAGCCCGCACCGCCACGACCACGCAGGCCGGAATCCTTCATCGTCTGGATGATCCAGTCGCGGCCCTTCTCGATCAGGCTAGCCGTGCCGTCCCAATGCCCGCGCGCCTGTGCGCCGCGCAATGTGCGCTCGTGCATCCCGTAGATGTTGGTAAAGATCCGGTCCTGATCCTTCAGCATCGTGTATTACCTTCAGCTGTCCTGACGCATGCGCCAGAGTTGAAAAATGTTGACGCCCGCATAAATGAATCCTGCCAGAGCGGCAAAATCAAAAAGCAACGCATAGCGGCCCGGCAGTCCCAACTGCGGACCAACAAATGACATGACAAGCCACAGCACCATCGTCGCGGCGATGACGACGCCGATATGACGGCCCTTTCGGGCTATGGCCTGTTCCTTGTCCTTGTCCATCTCATCCCGATGCCCCGAGTGGGCACCTATCTTAGTCCTCGTTCCCCGCGGCAAGGCTGGTTGCCTGCTCGACCCAGCCGTCGCGTTCGATCCGGCCCTTGAACTTCAGCTGCGTATCCACCCAGGCAATATTCCCGGCCGTCCAGGTTGAGATCTGGTCGTAGTGATAGATCCCCAGATCGTTCAGCTTTTCTTCCAGCTTCGGCCCAACGCCCTTCAGCACTTTCAGATCATCCGCCTTACCGTCGCGCGCCTTCGTCAGCGTTTCGGGCTTGTCTTCCGTAGCTTCCTGGGCCTGCTTCGCCGCCGGTTTGCCAACCTCACGCTCTTTCGGAGGTTTAGGAGCTGCCTTGGTCGCCGCCGCCTTACCATCCTTACCCAACCACGGGGTCAGGATCGGAACCTCGGTCCCGTCGATGCGTTTGACCGTGTCGCCCAGATCAACAGCCAGTTCGACACTCGCATTATTCTCGGGCTTGTCCGTTGCATACTCGGTCAGGCTGCTCAAACCTTTCAGCGGTTCCGCGGCATAACGACCGTTCTGTGGACCTGGCACCGGCACCTTGCCCGCGGCCAAATCGTCAATGATCTTGCCAAAGCTTTCGGCCGTCAAATCTTCATAATAGTCCTTGCCGATCTGCGCCATGGGCGCGTTCGCACAGGATCCGAGGCATTCAACCTCTTCCCAACTCAACTTACCATCAGCGGACAACTCATGCGGCTTGGCAGCAATCTTTTCTTTGCACACCGCAATCAGATCTTCGGCCCCGCAGATTAAACATGAGGTCGTGCCGCACACTTGGATATGCGCAACTGTTCCAACGGGTTGCAACTGAAACATGAAGTAGAATGAGGCGACCTCAAGCACGCGGATATAGGCCATACCCAACATGTCGGCGACGGATTCGATCGCCGGACGGGACAGCCAACCCTCTTGCTCTTGCGCGCGCCACAACAGCGGAATAACCGCACTGGCCTGACGACCCTCGGGGTACTTGGTGATCTGCGCTTCGGCCCACTGCTGGTTAGCAGCGGTGAAGGCAAAGCTTTCGGGTTGTTCGGGATGAAGACGGCGGAGCATTAGCGGTCAATCTCTCCAAATACGACGTCCATGGTTCCGATAATCGCGGCGACGTCGGCCAGTTGGTGACCCTTGGCGACGTGATCCATGGCTTGCAGGTGCAGGAAACCCGGCGCGCGCAGTTTGGCGCGATAGGGTTTGTTGGTGCCATCGGCGACGAGATAGACGCCGAACTCGCCCTTAGGGGCTTCGACGGCGGCATAGACCTCGCCCGCGGGGACGTGGAAGCCTTCGGTGTACAGCTTGAAGTGATGGATCAGGCTTTCCATCGAGGTCTTCATGTCCGAGCGTTTCGGCGGGGTGATTTTGCCGCGGGCCAGAACGTCGCCCGGGCATTCGCGGATCTTGGCGATGGCCTGACGGATGATGTGCAGCGACTGGCGCATCTCTTCCATCCGAACCAAATAGCGGTCATAGCAATCACCATTCTTGCCGACGGGGATTTGGAACTCGAACTCGTCATAGCATTCATAGGGCTGCGCGCGGCGCAAATCCCAAGCCAGACCCGATCCGCGCACCATTACGCCGGAGAAGCCGTATTTCTGGATGTCATCTTCGGTCACGATGCCAATATCGGCGTTACGCTGTTTGAAGATGCGGTTTTCGGTCAGCAGACCGTCAATATCGTCCAGAACGGCGGGGAATTCGTGGCTCCACGCCTCGATATCGTCCAGCAGTTCTGGCGGCAGGTCCTGATGCACACCACCGGGGCGGAAATAGGCGGCGTGGAGGCGCGCACCACAGGCACGCTCATAGAACACCATCAGCTTTTCGCGTTCCTCAAACCCCCACAGCGGTGGAGTCAGGGCGCCAACATCCATCGCCTGCGTCGTCACGTTCAGCAAGTGGTTCAGGATGCGCCCGATCTCAGAATACAGAACTCGGATCAGCGAACCTCGGCGCGGTACCTCGACCCCGGTCAGCTTTTCGATGGCCAAGCACCAGGCATGTTCCTGGTTCATCGGTGCCACGTAATCCAGACGGTCGAAATACGGCAGGTTTTGCAGATACGTCCGGCTTTCCATCAGCTTTTCGGTGCCACGGTGCAGCAGACCGATATGCGGGTCGCAACGTTCAACAATCTCACCGTCCAGCTCAAGAACAAGGCGAAGAACCCCATGCGCCGCAGGGTGTTGCGGGCCGAAGTTAATGTTGAAATTGCGGATCTTCTGTTCTCCGCTCAGCGCGTCCGTGCTGCCGTCATCGTATCTTGAGCCGTCCATCAACGCCCTCGTTTCTTCTTCGCTTCGGCCCGAACCCGGACCTTTTCGGCCTCGGCCGCCTTCGCTGCGGCCCCTGCAAGCAGCACACCCAGCACGCCCAGAACAATCAGTTCGCCTGTCATATCAGCGTCGCTCCATCTCTTGCAGCTTCAGCGCCATCATCCACAGCAGGACAATCACGACCGGAGAGATGATGCACGCAAACGCCCAGTTCTTGTTGATCCCGAAATGCGGCAGCAGCTTGATCATTGGCACAACCGTCGCCACCACCAGAACAATCCAGATCAGGAACTCAAACATGGCGGCTACTCCTGCTTCTCATCCCCTGGCAGAATATAATTCGCACCTTCCCAAGGGCTCATGAAGTCAAACTGCCGGTACTCCTGCACCAGGCTGACCGGTTCGTAAACGACACGCTTCTGCGCCTCGTCGTACCGCACTTCGGTATAGCCCGTGGTGGGAAAATCCTTGCGCAGCGGATAGCCGCGGAAACCATAATCCGTCAGAATGCGCCGCAAGTCCGGGTGTCCCGAGAACAGAATGCCGAACATGTCGAACACCTCTCGCTCGAACCAGTTGGCCGAGGGGTGAACATCTGCGATCGAGGGCACCATGTCTTCCTCACGAATGGAAACCCGCAAGCGAATGCGCTGGTTCTGATACATCGACAAGAAGTGATAGACCACGTCGAACCGCTTGGCGCGTTCGGGGTAATCGACGCCCGTAATATCTACAAGGGTCGAGAACTTGCAATTCTGATCAGACCGCAGGAATTCTACGAACTCCACAAGGCTCGACGGTGCGACATCGACGTTCAATTCGTCATGGGTCACATCCCAGGACAAAACACAATCAGCCCGTTTAAGCTCTAACTGCGCGCCGAGTTCTTTGAGTGCTTCGCTCATCTTCCCTCTCCCTCAGCGCACGATGGTTCCGGTGCGGCGGATCTTCCGTTGCAACTGCATCAGACCATAAAGCAGAGCCTCGGCGGTAGGAGGGCAGCCGGGGACGTAGATATCCACCGGAACGATACGATCACAGCCCCGCACAACAGAGTAGGAATAGTGATAATACCCACCCCCATTCGCGCAGGACCCCATCGAGATCACATAGCGTGGCTCGGGCATCTGGTCATAAACCTTGCGCAACGCCGGGGCCATCTTGTTGGTCAGGGTTCCGGCAACAATCATCACGTCGGACTGACGCGGAGAGGCGCGCGGCGCGATGCCAAACCGTTCCGCATCATAGCGCGGCATCGAGGTGTGCATCATCTCAACCGCGCAGCAGGCCAGACCAAAGGTCATCCAGTGCAAAGACCCGGTGCGAGCCCAGTTGATGATGTCCTCGGTCGAGGTCAGCAGAAATCCTTTGTCCTGCAATTCAGAATTCAGGGCCTGGGTTGCAACTTCCTTGTCGACGCCTGCGGTATTTGCACCCGTCATCACTCCCATTCCAGGGCCCCTTTCTTCCATTCATAGGCAAAGCCAATGGTCAGAACGCCCAGAAACACCATCATGGACCAGAACCCAACATCGCTGATGTCTTTGAAACCGACGGCCCAGGGGAACAGGAAAGCAATTTCCAGATCGAAGATGATGAAGAGAATCGAAACCAGATAGAACCGAACGTCGAACTTCATCCGCGCATCATCAAAGGCGTTGAAGCCACATTCATATGCGCTAACCTTTTCAGGGTCTGGATTGCGGACGGCCAGAACCACAGCAGCCAGAATCAGAACGATTCCAAGGCCAACGGCAACGGCCAGAAACACCAGAATCGGGAGGTACTCCCGCAACAGGTCTTCCACGTAAAGCTCCTTTCCTGTGCAGCGCTCGCAGCGACGCACCGTCAATTGGCGTGTTGACTGGACATTCTCTATCCCTGCGTGATCAGAGGGTCAACCGAACAGAAGCGCGCAGGCACCTAATATTCCGTTTCCCTCGTGGGATATTGAGTATGTTGGTTCTGTTTGCGCGATAAGTGACTGTTGGAATTCAGACCTTGCTGTTCCAAACAGGTTTTCTTTTGGCAAAAAACGCGCCGATTCCTTCTTGAGCTTCTTCAGTTTCCCAACGATCCACCAGCGCCCGGATCGTCCCGTCGATCACAGTATTGTTAATCGTCGGTCCCAGCATTCGCACCAAAGCTTTGGCCGAGGCCACGGCCCCCGGCGCGCAGGACAGGTATGGCTCGACCTCGGCCTCGACCGCCCCGGCCAGATCATCGGCATTGACCGCGCGGGCAAGCAATCCCAGTTCCACAGCCTCGGACGCTTCAAAAAGACGTGCCGACATGAATACGCGCCGCGCCCGTGCCTCGCCCATGCGTGCAACAACATAGGGACCAATGGTCGCCGGGATCAGGCCCAATCTCGTTTCTGTCAGGCCCATTTTCACTGACTGAACACCAATTGCCACGTCACACACTGCGGCCATTCCAACGCCCCCTCCAAAAGCGTTGCCCTGAACGGCGCCGATCAACGGTTTCGGCATCGTGTTCAAAGCCTGCAACATTTCGGCCAGCTTACGCGCTTCAACAAAGCGCGTTTCGGGGTCGGCGGCCATTTGATCCTGCATCCAGCTTAAATCGCCTCCGGCGCAGAAGCTTTTGCCCGCGCCTGTCAGGACGACCACCCGCACTGCGTCGTCCTGCCCTAACTGCCCTGCGGCCTGTGTCAGCTCCGATATCATCTGCGCTGACATCGCATTGTGTTTTTCCGGACGGTTCAGCGTCAGCGTCGCGACGCCGCGCGGGTCCACTGCGATTGAAATGGTGTCGAACATGGCCTTACTTATTCCCCTCGCATGGCGCGCGCCATCTGCGCGGCCTGGTCCACGATCTCGGGGGCGATGCCGGTCTCATATCCCAGCCGATGTAAGTGCGACACAACCGTTTCGGTCGCCACATTCCCGGCCGCGCCAAGGGCGTATGGACACCCCCCCAAACCGCCAACCGCGGAATCGAACGTGCGCACCCCCAAAGCGAGGGCCGCGTCTATATTGTCGATCGCCCGTCCGTTGGTGTCGTGAAAATGACCCGCCAGTCTGGTGACGGGCACCCGCTTTTGCACCGCCAAAAGCATATGCGCGACAGTATCAGGCGTGCCCTGCCCGACCGTATCCCCCAGAGACACTTCGTAACAGCCCAGCGCAAACAGCGTATCCGCGACTTCAGCAACTTTTTCAGGGTCTGTCGGGCCATCATAGGGACAGTCCGTCACGCAAGAGACATACCCCCGCACGGGAAGGTCAATATGCCGAGCAGCCTCTAGAATTGGGGTAAACCGCTCGATGGATTCCGCAATCGAGGCGTTGATGTTGGCCTTAGAAAACCCCTCGGAGGCTGAGGCGAAAACAGCAATCTCATCCGCCTTGGCCGCAAGCGCGTCGTCATACCCGCGCATGTTCGGTGTCAGCGCGGCATAGCGCACACCATCGGCACGGGAAATCCCAGCCAGCACTTCGGCACTGCCCGCCATCTGTGGCACCCACTTGGTTGAAACAAAGCTGGCCACCTCGATCCGGTTGAACCCGGCCCGGCTCAGACAATCGATCAACGCGACCTTTTCGGCCACCGGGATTTCCCGCTTTTCATTCTGCAGACCGTCGCGCGGCCCCACTTCGAAGATTTCAACCCGATCACCCATGGCTGCGCCCCTCCCTTATTGCCGCTATGAACCCGACCTTGCCACGTTGCGCCCGCACGGGACAGATCATTCCTCCTCCAACCGGACCAGAGCGGCACCGGCTTCGACCTGCCCCCCGGCTTCGGCGAGCACTTCGGCAACGACGCCATCGCGTGCTGCCAGCAAGGAATGCTCCATCTTCATGGCTTCCAGAACGGCCAGTCGATCGCCTTCCTGCACCGTTTGCCCCACTGTCGCGAACATGGCTTTTACCAATCCCGGCATCGGTGCCTCGATCACGTTGGTGTCGCCAACGGCACTAGCGTCGCGGTCCAGAGGATCGACGATATCGAACGATTGCCCATAGTTTTCGAAAACAGTGACCCTCGACCCTGCCACAGCTACGCGCGGCATGGGCTTGCCACCCACGATCCATTTCCCGGCCTTTCGTTCGGCCAGAACCGAGTCGTCCCCCACCCGCCAAAGCTGTCGGTCCGGCCCTTCGACCTGAACATCCAGATCAATCACGTCTTCGGCCTTCAGTTGGGCCGCCCGATGCAGGGGTGCCCAAAGAGAGAACCCACACTCTTCGTTCGTATCCACCAGCCCCAACCCCGTCATCGCCGCCGAAACACAGGTAGACGCCGTAACTGGGACGGGCCTGATGAGCGCGTCCAAGTCCCGCCCGATCAGTCCTGTATCCACATCCCCCGCCGCAAAACCGGTATGCCGTGTCAACGCCCCCAGAAACCCGAGGTTTGTAACTGTCCCGGCAACTTCGGTACGCGACAACGCCCGATGCAGTTGCTCCAACGCAATCTGGCGTGTTGGCCCGTGCACGATGACCTTGGCGATCATCGGATCGTACCAAGGGCTGATCGTATCGCCCGCCCGAACGCCGCTATCTGCCCGGCAAGCCGTCGGGAACTTCAGATGAGTCAGCTTGCCCGTCGCAGGCAAAAACCCTTTGGGCACATCTTCGGCGTAAAGCCGCGCCTCAAACGCGTGGCCGGTGATCGACAGTTCATTTTGTTTCTTTGGCAGCGTCTCGCCCGAGGCAACCCGCAATTGCCATTCGACCAGATCTACGCCCGTAATGGCCTCGGTCACAGGGTGTTCGACCTGCAAGCGTGTGTTCATTTCCATGAACCAGAACCGATCCGGTCGCAGCCCTTCCGAGGCATCGACGATAAATTCAACCGTGCCTGCACCCTTATAGCCAATCGCCTCGGCCGCCCTGACACCCGCCTGCCCCATCGCCTCGCGCATTTCGGGCGTCATACCGGGCGCAGGCGCTTCCTCGATCACCTTTTGATGGCGCCGTTGCAGGGAGCAATCGCGTTCGAACAGATGCACGGCGTGTGTGCCATCTCCGAAAACCTGCACTTCGATATGGCGCGGTTTGGCGACGAACTTCTCGACCAGCACGGCATCGTTACCAAAGGCTGTACGCGCCTCGCCACGTGCGCTGTCCAAGGCCGACGCAAAATCCTCGGGCTGCTCAACCAGCCGCATCCCCTTGCCGCCACCTCCGGCAACAGCCTTGATCAGCACGGGATAGCCGATGGTTTCCGCCGCACCGGCCAAATGGTCGGGGTCCTGATTGTCACCGTGATAGCCGGGCACAACCGGCACGCCCGCCTGCTCCATCAAAACCTTGGCCGCATCCTTGAGACCCATCTTGCGGATCGCATCCGCAGAAGGCCCGATAAACGTCAACCCAGCGGCTTCGACCGAATCCACGAAATCCGGATTCTCGGACAAAAACCCATATCCGGGATGGATCGCCTGCGCGCCGGTGTCCAGCGCTGCCTGAACGATCACGTCGCCCTTCAAATAGCTCTCAGCCGGTGCCGCACCGCCGATATGCACCGCCTCATCCGCCATTTGTACATGTTTGGCCGAGGCATCCACATCGGAATATACCGCAACGCAGGCCACACCCAACTTCTGAGCGGTTTCCATCACGCGGCAAGCAATCTCACCCCGGTTGGCAATCAGGATTTTGCTGAACATATTTCTTACTCCTCTGACGCCAAATCTTCGATCAGCCGAAACCGTTCGCAGAGCAATTCCATCTCTGGGTCAAATCCACCGTTGCGCTCAAAGTATCGACTGTGATCCTCCCGCCATCCTTCAAGCGTTTCGTTCTCGCCCTCGGCCAAGGCAAACGCTTCGGTCATGTCACAGAACCGGCTGACCGTAACCTCAAGCGTCTCGATCACCAAAGCCGGACGACCATCCCACTCCAGAGCAATATCGCGCCGCCCGACCACTGGGGTCTCTGAGCTGCCTTCGGGATAGTCACGCAACGCGCCACAGGTTGCTGTTTTCCGCCCTGCACGAACCAACCCCAACAGTTCAGCGCTCATCGACGCGCTGTCACCGAACTTGAAGGTTTGCGCGCCGGGATAACGAGTCAAAACGTCCTTTAAAGTCATGATGATCACATCCTGAACACGCCAAAACGTGTCTCTTCGATCGGGGCGTTCAAGGCGGCGCTTAGCGACAGGGCCAGCACATCGCGCGATTTGCGCGGGTCGATGATGCCGTCATCCCAAAGCCGCGCCGAAGCATAGAGCGGGTGTGACTGCTCCTCGAACATATTCAGCGTCGGGCGCTTGAATTCGGCTTCTTCCTCGGCCGACCACGTGCCGCCCTGCCGCTCGATCCCGTCGCGTTTGACAGTAGCCAAAACACCTGCCGCCTGCTCACCCCCCATCACCGAGATGCGCGAGTTCGGCCAGGTCCACAGGAACCGAGGCTGATAGGCGCGACCCGCCATGCCGTAGTTTCCCGCGCCGAACGAGCCGCCCACCAGCATCGTGATCTTGGGCACCGAGGTCGTCGCCACAGCCGTCACCATCTTGGCGCCGTGCCGCGCGATGCCCTCATTCTCGTATTTCCGACCGACCATGAACCCGGTGATGTTCTGCAAGAACACAAGCGGCGTTTTGCGCTGCGAACACAGTTCGACAAAATGCGCCCCCTTCTGTGCGGCTTCGGAAAACAGCACGCCGTTGTTGGCGATGATCCCCACCGGGCAGCCTTTGACATGGGCAAACCCCGTCACAAGCGTCTCACCGAACCGAGGCTTGAACTCATCGAACCGAGACCCATCGACCAGCCGCGCAACCACCTCGCGGATGTCATAGGGCGTGCGCAGATCGGCAGGCACAACGCCGAGGATTTCCTCGGGGTCATAGGCCGGGTCCTCAGGGTTGGCCCAATCCACTGTCTGCGGCTTGCGCAGGTTCAGCGACCCCACGGCCCGGCGCGCCAAAGCCAGTGCGTGCGCATCATCCTCGGCCAGATAATCCGCTACACCGGACAGGCGCGTATGCACATCGCCGCCGCCCAAGTCTTCGGCGCTGACCACCTCGCCCGTGGCAGCCTTGACCAGAGGCGGTCCGGCCAGAAAGATCGTCCCCTGTTCCTTGACGATAATCGTCACATCCGACATCGCGGGCACATAGGCCCCACCCGCCGTACAAGACCCCATCACCACCGCGATCTGAGCAATCCCCTTGGCGCTCATCCGCGCCTGATTATAGAAAATACGGCCAAAGTGGTCTCGGTCGGGAAAGACCTCATCCTGATTGGGCAGGTTCGCACCTCCGCTATCGACCAAATAGATGCAGGGCAGATGGTTTTCCTCGGCAATCTCCTGCGCCCTCAGGTGTTTTTTGACCGACATCGGATAGTATGTACCGCCCTTCACAGTGGCATCGTTGCACACCACCATGACCTCGCGCCCCTGCACCCGGCCAATCCCCGCGATCACCCCGGCACAAGGCGCGGCGTCACCATACATCCCATGCGCCGCCGTCGCGCCGATCTCCAGAAACGGAGACCCTGCGTCCAGCAAATTCGCCACCCTGCGCCGAGGCAGCATCTTGCCCCGAGACACATGCCGCGCGCGGGATTTTTCACCGCCGCCCATGCGGGCCGCTTCGGCGGCTTCGGAGATCTGTGCCAGCGCGTCCAGATGGGCGGTGCGGTTTGCCTTGAAGCCCTCAGAGGCGGGCATGGCTTTGGATGTGAGTTTCATTTACGTTGTCTCCAATTCCAACTTCGCACGACGCTTCAATTCCTTCCGAATGACCTTCCCTGTCACCGTCATCGGCAATTCCTCCAGAAACGCCACCTCGCGCGGGTAGGAATATTGCGCCAGACGGGCCTTTACCCACTCCTGCAACTCCGTGCCCGTCGTCTCAGCCCCCGGTTTCAACACGACATACGCCTTGACAATCTCGGTCCGCAGCGGGTCGGGTTTGCCGACCACGCCCACGGTCGCCACCGCAGGGTGAGTCAGCAGGCAATCCTCGATTTCGGCGGGGCCGATGCGGTATCCGGCAGAGGTGATCACGTCGTCATCTCGCCCCACGAACCGTAGATAGTCGCCCTCCCACACGCCACGATCACCGGTGATCAGCCAGTCACCCCGGAATTTCTGCGCAGTCTCCTCGGGCCGGTTCCAGTACTCCAGCAACATCGAGGCCGAGCCGCGCCGGATGGCAACGTTGCCTTCTTTGTCCGTTGGCTGGCCCATGTCATCAATCACCGCCACCTCATGCCCCGGCACCGGTTTCCCGATACAGCCGGGCCGCACCGGGAAGTCTTCGGCGCAGGACGACACGACCATGTTACATTCGGTCTGGCCGTAGAATTCGTTGATCGTCAGGCCGAATGCCTGCTGCCCCCAGGCCAGCATCTCGGCCCCCAGTGGCTCGCCGCCCGACGCGACCGAGCGTAGGCCGGGGACGGCCTGACTTGCCGCTTTCAGCATCCGCAACGCGGTGGGGGGAAAGAACACGTTGCGCACTCCGCCGCGCGCGATCACGTCAGCGCAGACTTCTGGGGTAAATTTCTCAAGCCGCGCGGCGACCACCGGGATGCCCAGCGCCAGACCGGGCATCAGCGCATCGAACAACCCACCAATCCATGCCCAGTCGGCAGGGGTCCAAAGGCAATCGCCGTCGCGTAGGTGATTGTGGCTTATGGATACGCCCGGCAGATGCCCCGTCAGAACCCGGTGCCCGTGCAGCGCCCCCTTGGGGCTTCCGGTTGTGCCCGAGGTATAGATCAGCACGGCGGGATCCTCGGGGCCCGTATCAGCAAAGGAAACCGCGCCATCAGACGGTGCAATCCGGTCAACCCGCACCGAGTGTGCCAAAGCGCCCAACAGTTCCTCGCCTTCTGCATCCGTCAAAACTATCTGCGCACCTGCATCCCGAACCCTTGAGGCCAGCGCATCATGTTTGAATAGCTTAAATAGCGGAACCGAGATCGCGCCGATTTTCCAGATCGCCAAATGCGCTGCGGCGCACCACGGCGATTGGCTAAGAAGTACGCCCACCCGGTCGCCGCGTTGCACGGATATCATCAGTTGGCGCGCGATACCGTCCACCATTCGCTGCAAGCGGTCAAAGGTGACGTCGTCCTGCGTACCCCCGGTCAGGTCGCGAATAGCCACGCGATCACCCGGTTGCGACAGACATTGCCGCGCCATGTTCAATCGGTCGGGAATCAACCAGCCACCACCGGGCTGCAATCCAGGTATGCGCCTAGCGGGACACATTGCCGAAACCCTTTGTTTTCATGACATTTCTTTGGCGATGGGCGCGTTCGCCAATCACACGAACTTGATACAGATCAGAGTTGGCAGCGGACCGTTCGTGCAAAACGCCAGCATCAACAAACCTAAAGGCAGTAAAATGACCAACAAACTCGCCGCTCTGACCCTCTCCACCGCGCTTGTCGCACTGGCTGTCCCGGCTTTCGCCCAATCTCAGGGTGATTGGACCGTCGGACTTGGTGTGGGCTATCTCGACCCGAAATCCGACAACGGCACGCTGAGCAATGGCGCCAGCGTCGAGGTTGACTCGGACACGCGCCCGATCTTTACAGTAGAATACTTCATTCGTGACAACCTTGGCATCGAATTGCTGGCTGCAACGCCCTTCAGCCATGACATTACCTTGGCTGGCAGCATCGACGGCGGGACCGTCAAGCACTTGCCGCCCACACTGTCGCTGAACTATCACTTCCCGACCAACAGCGCGTGGAAGCCTTACGTTGGCGCTGGTATCAACTATACCGTCTTCTTTGACGAAAGCTCGGCTCTGGGCGATCTGGAACTGGATGACTCGGTTGGTGTCTCTCTGCAGGCTGGTCTGGATTACATGGTCACCGAAAAAGGCGCCGTGCGTCTGAACGTGCGCTGGTTCGACATCGACTCTGATGTCAGCCTCGACGGAAACGACCTCGGTACTGCCGAGATTG
The DNA here is from genome assembly GCF_056780525.1 of Ruegeria sp. S263. NCBI lineage: Bacteria > Pseudomonadati > Pseudomonadota > Alphaproteobacteria > Rhodobacterales > Roseobacteraceae > Ruegeria > Ruegeria sp. S263. The sequence continues at coordinate 2,626,399 of NZ_CM165558.1, forward strand.
ATCCGTGGCTGGTCGGCGTTTCCTACGTCCATCGCTTCTGACCCTTCGAAGAAACGCCCCGCAGTTCCCTCGTCTGCGGGGCGTTTTTCCATCACTCCATCCCGCTCATCAGTTCCCGGCCGATCAGCATCCGGCGGATTTCACTGGTGCCCGCGCCAATCTCCATCAGCTTGGCATCGCGGAAAATCCGGCTGACAGGAGAATCCGACAGAAACCCGGCCCCGCCCATTGCCTGCACCGCCTGATGCGCCTGCGTCATCGCCGCCTCGGACGCGTAAAGGCAGCACGCCGCCGCATCCTGACGCGTCACATCCCCGCGATCACACGCCTTGGCCACTTCGTACACATAGGCGCGGGCTGAATTCATCGCCGTATACATATCTGCGATCTTTCCCTGCATAAGCTGGAAGCTACCGATGGGTTTCCCGAATTGCTTACGCTCGGCCAGATAGGGCATGATCTCATCCAGACAGGCGGCCATGATGCCGATACCGATTCCGGCAAGCACCACACGCTCATAGTCCAGGCCAGACATTAGAACCGCGACACCCTTCCCTTCTTCGCCAAGCACATTTTCAAACGGCACTTCCACGTCTTCAAAGACCAGCTCGGCCGTATTCGACCCGCGCATCCCCAACTTGTCGAAATGGGGTGAGGTGGAAAAGCCGGTCATCTCTTTCTCGATCAGAAAGGCGGTTATCCCACGCGACCCGGCCTCTGGGTTAGTCTTGGCGTAAACGACCAGAGTATCCGCGTCCGGTCCGTTGGTGATCCAGTATTTGCTGCCGTTCAGACGGTAGTGATCATTGCGCTTCTCGGCCCGCAACTTCATCGACACCACGTCGGACCCTGCCGACGCCTCGGACATCGCCAGTGCTCCCACATGTTCACCCGAAATCAAGCGCGGCAGGTATTTCGTCTTTTGTTCATCCGTTCCGTTCAACTTGATCTGATTGACGCACAGGTTCGAGTGGGCGCCATAAGACAGTGATACCGAAGCCGAAGCCCGGGCAACCTCTTCGACGGCGACGGTATGGGCCAGATACGACATGCCCACCCCGCCAAATTCTTCGGGCACCGTTATGCCCAACATCCCCAAATCGCCCATTTCCTTCCAAAGCTCATTGGGAAACGCGTTCGAGGCATCAATCTCGGCGGCCATCGGCTTGACCCGCTCCTGCGCCCAGCGGTGAACCATTTCACGCAGGGCATTCACATCCTCGCCCAGATCAAACTGCATGGTAGCCGCGAACATATGCGATCTCCTCCCTCGCATTAATGAACAGTTGTTCAATAAGTATCAGCGAATCTTTTCCGGGTCAACGACGGCCATGCAGAAACACACCACCGACCCGTCAGGGGTGGTGGTGTCAAAGCATCAAGTGTGCGCTTTCAGCGCACTCCTTTGGATTACGATTGGTAGACCGTCCCGACCTCGGCCCAGATGATCCGCGCGATCAGTCGGCAATCATCCAGAGAGAATGTCAGCGGCACGCGCATGTCCATGATCCCGGCCAGCACCCGGTCACTGGCGGGCAAAGGCGCGCTGTCGGCGTAGCGCCAGCTATCATAGCGCGAGGTAAACCCGGTGGGCTCGGCCCCGCCGAACCACTTCAACTCGACCCCACGCGTAGCACAGCGGCGGATCACTTCGGCAATACGCTCGGATGACCAGTCCAACAGCAGGAACTGAATGGACGAGCCCACATAGGTCTCACCCTCGGGCCGCTCGACAATCGTCAAGCCGGGCGTTCCGCGCAGCCCCTTTTCAATCTCGGCATAACGCTCATTCCAACGCGCGACCTGTCTATCCAGATCCCGCAGTTGAGGCCGCAGGATCGCCGCCCGCAGATTATCCATCCGACCCGAAACATTGGGCGTGGTGTACTTGATCCTCTCAAAAGCCTCAGGTCCCGGCGCGGCCAGATGGCGTTCGTACAGCATATAGGATCCCGACAGCATCGTGGCCTTGGCCGCCAACTCCTCATCATCTGTGATCAGCAAGCCGCCCTCGCCCGAGTTCACGTGCTTGTAGGTCTGGCAAGAATAACACCCGATGGCCCCCTGCCGCCCCGACAGTTGCCCGCGCCACGCGGCACCCATCGTATGCGCGCAATCCTCGATCACGGTCACACCCGCGGCGTCGCACATCTGCATCAGCCGATCCATGTCACACAGATGCCCGCGCATGTGGCTGAGCATCAGCACCCGCGCCTGATCAAGCTTGCTCTCAAGATCATCCAGATCAATTACCAGCCCTTCGGTCACGCCCACGAACACGGGCTTTGCCCCGACCGAGGCAATCGACCCCGGCACAGGGGCCAGCGTGAAGGCATTGGTCAGAACCGGATCACCGGGCTGCACACCCACCGCACGCAATGCGGTCGCCAGCGCATAGCCGCCCGACGACACGGCCAGACAGTATTTCGCCCCCATCTGCGCGGCAAATTCCTGCTCCAGCAAAGCAGTTTCGCCCAGCTCTCCGGGCGTCACGTTATAGCGATGCAACCGCCCGTGACGCAGAACCGCCAATGCGGCCTCGATCGCTTCGTCAGGGATGGGTTCCTGCTGTGTGAAACTGCCAGTGAATGTCTCGGTCATACGCCCGTTCTGAGGCCGCGCGTGCGCAGCGTCAAGGGCTTACGCCACCGCTCCAATAAGGCTGGTCACAACCTCGGGCAGATCATCGAAGTGATGCAGCAATGCTTCGGGCTCAAGCGCGGCCATATCCGCGCCCGACGGACCAAACGTCACCAACACCGAAGGAACCCCAGCGGCGCGCGCAGTATTGCGGTCAGTATCGGAATCTCCGATCAGCACACAAAGATCGGGATGCCCCCCTGCCCGCCGCGCGGCCTCGCGCAGAGGTTCGGGATCGGGCTTACGAACCGGCAGGGTGTCGGCCCCCACCAATGATGCGAACTGCTCCCGCACGCCCATCTGGGTCAGCAACTGATCGGCAAGAGCTTCGGGCTTGTTCGTGCAAATCCCCACGCCGTACCCCGCGACCTTCAATGCCTCAACCGCATCAAGTGCACCTGGGTAGAAATGCGTATGGGTATCAATGGCCTGCGCATATGCGTCCAGCAGCATTGGATAATATACCTGAATCGCCTGTTCATCATAAGCCCCGACACGCTTCAATCCGTGCGTCAGCATCATCCGGCCACCCCGCAGCGCGACCGCAGCATCCTGCCCGTGAACCAGAACATCTCCGTGCCCCATATGGCGGAAACAGTGGTTCGCGGCTTCAAGCAAATCACCCGAGGTATCGGCCAATGTCCCGTCCAGATCGAAGATAACCGTTCGCATCGCGCCTCCTGCTTCGGCGGTTTTTCGCCGTATCCTGTTGCAAACGGCAATCTTGTTTGATGGCTGAACCGCTTGCGCCTTTGCCCTCAGCGGATAAAACGGACCGCAACAAAACACAAAGAGAAAACGATTTCATGAGCACCGCCCTTGTCATCCTTGCCGCAGGTAAAGGCACCAGGATGAATTCGGACATCCCCAAGGTCCTTCATCCAATTGCCCAGACACCGATGCTGGTTCACACCATGCGCGCCGGATCGGTTCTATCGCCCGAGCGCACCGTGATCGTCACCGGGCACGGGTCCGAGGCTGTGGCGAAAGTGGCGACCGCCGAAGACGAAACAGCCCGGATCGCGGAGCAGACCGAACAGTTGGGCACCGCTCATGCCGTCGCTCAGGCGCGCGCTGCGCTGGAGGGGTTCAAGGGCGACGTGGTGGTTTTGTATGGCGACACTCCGTTCCTTCAACCCGAGACACTGGAGCGGATGATCGAGGCGCGCGCGCAAAACGATCTGGTTATCCTCGGGTTCGAAGCCGCCGATCCCGCGCGCTATGGTCGCTTGGTCATGAACGAAGATCATCTTGAGCGGATTGTCGAATTCAAGGATGCTTCAGATGAAGAACGCGCGATAACCTTCTGCAATTCCGGTCTTTTGGCGTGCGACGCAGAGGTGTTGTTTTCCCTGATCGACGCGGTGGGTAACGGCAATGCAGCCGAGGAATATTATCTGACCGACGTCGTGGAAATCGCCCGCAGCCGTGACCTGAAAGTCACCGCAATTGCCTGCGACGAGGCCGAGACGCTGGGGGTCAACTCGCGCGCTGATCTTGCCGCTGCCGACGCTGTATTCCAAACCCGCGCGCGGTCAGAACTGCTGGGCCTTGGCGTGACTTTGATGGCCCCTGAGACCGTTTATCTTGCCGCTGACACGATCATCGGACGCGACACGGTTATCGAACCGAATGTGGTATTCGGCCCCGGTGTCACGGTCGAAAGCGGTGCGACGATCCGGGCGTTTTCGCATCTTGAGGGCTGTCACGTTAGCCGAGGCGCTGTCATCGGCCCCTATGCCCGCCTGCGCCCCGGCGCGGAACTGGCCGAGAACACACGCATCGGGAATTTCGTCGAAATCAAAAATGCCGAGATCGCCGAAGGCGCGAAGATCAATCACCTTAGCTATATCGGGGATGCCTCCGTTGGCGCGGATTCGAATATCGGGGCGGGTACGATCACCTGTAATTATGACGGGGTGATGAAGCACAAGACCACGATAGGTGAAAATGTCTTCATCGGATCGAACACCATGCTTGTTGCACCCGTGACCGTGGGCGACGGAGCCATGACAGCGACCGGCACCGTGGTCACGCGCGACGTCGAGCCCGACGCTCTGGCTGTGGCGCGCGCCAAGCAGGACAACAAACCCGGCTATGCGCGCAAATTGTTTGAGATGCTCAAGGCGAAGAAGGTTCGCCGCGACAAAGGAGCCTGACCTATGTGTGGAATTGTAGGCGTTCTGGGGCAGCACGAAGTCGCCCCCATTCTGGTCGAAGCGTTGAAACGTCTGGAATATCGCGGCTATGACAGCGCCGGGATTGCAACGGTGAACGGCGGTGACCTGGGGCGTCGCCGGGCCGTGGGAAAGCTGGTGAACCTCAGCGATCTGCTGGTGCATGATCCCCTGCCCGGCAAGTCCGGCATCGGCCATACACGCTGGGCCACCCATGGCGCACCTTCTGTGACGAACGCGCATCCGCATCAGGCGGGTCCAGTGGCCGTGGTACATAATGGCATCGTCGAAAACTATCGCGATCTGCGTACAGAGCTGGCCGAACATGGCGTAGGCTTCATGACCGAAACCGACACCGAAACTGTCGCGCTGATGGCCGAGCACTACCTGTCAACGGGGCTTTCCCCGGTTGAGGCGGCCTTTAAAACAATCGACCGGTTGGAAGGCGCATTTGCTCTGGCATTTCTGTTTGAAGGGCAAGAGGACCTGATCATCGCCGCGCGCAAGGGATCGCCGCTGGCGATCGGGCATGGGGATGATGAGATGTTCGTCGGTTCGGACGCCATTGCGCTGGCGCCGCTGACGGATCGCATCACCTATCTTGAAGAAGGCGACCGGGCGGTGCTGACCCGTACCACGTTGGAAATTCGTAACGAAGCGGGCGATCTCGTCAACCGTGACGTTCGCCAGATCAAGCTGGACACTGCGCGTACTGACAAAGGCGGGCACAAGCACTTTATGGCCAAGGAAATTGCGGAACAGCCCGTGGTCGTGGCCGAAGCAATCCGTTCATATTTGCCCACCGGCGGTGATGAGGTTGCCCTGCCCGCAGAACTGGACTTTACCAAGCTCGACCGTTTGACGATGGTTGCGTGCGGCACCGCCTTTTATGCCTGTTTGACCGCCAAGTACTGGTTCGAGAAACTGGCCAAAATGCCGGTTGAGGTCGATATCGCCAGTGAATTCCGGTACCGGGAACCTCCGATCAGTGACCGGACCGCGGCGCTGTTCGTTAGTCAGTCCGGTGAAACGGCCGATACGTTGGCGGCCCTAAGGTACTGTGAAGGCAAGGCGGACAAGATCATTTCGGTGGTCAATGTCCCCGAAAGCTCAATCGCGCGCGAAGGCGATGTGACGCTGCCCATTCATGCCGGGGTCGAGATCGGAGTGGCCTCGACCAAGGCTTTCACATGCCAATTGAGCGTGTTGCTGATGCTTGCACTAAAAGCCGCCTCGGATCGCGGGACGTTGACGGCAGAAGAACTGGCCGACCACGCCGCCGCATTGCGCGGCTTGCCTGCGGTGCTCAACGTCGCGTTAGAGCAGAACGACGCGATCCGCGCATCCGCCCAACGACTGTCCGAGGCACAGGACGTTCTGTTTTTGGGGCGCGGCCTGATGTATCCTCTGGCCATGGAAGGCGCACTAAAGCTAAAGGAAATCAGCTATATACACGCCGAAGGTTACGCGTCTGGCGAGCTGAAACACGGCCCAATCGCCCTGATCGACAAACATATGCCGGTGGTTGTGATGGCACCGCGTGACGCGGTTTTCGACAAAACCATATCGAACATGCAAGAAGTGATGGCACGCAAAGGCAAGGTCATTCTGATATCAGATGGCGACGGGATCGCCGAGGCTGAGGACGGCGTCTGGAGCACGATCCGCATGCCACTTGTTCATGAAAGCCTCGCCCCGATCCTCTATTCGGTTCCTGCGCAGTTGCTGGCGTATCACACGGCCGTCGCCAAGGGCACAGACGTGGACCAGCCACGCAATCTGGCGAAATCTGTTACGGTGGAGTAGCGATCCGTGGACGCCTATCTGGATCAGATCAAGGAACATGCCGATCCCGAGCGCGCCACGCAGATGGCGGCCTATCACAAGGCGGCCCGTCCTTATTTAGGGGTCGCAAACCCTATCTTGAACGACCTGACAAAAGCGTGGCGGCGAGACCTTGACGTGGCCTCTCGGGTCCAATTGGCCGATGACCTGTGGCAGACAAACATTCATGAGGCACGCTTAGCCGCCGCCAAATTGCTGACACAGGCGCGCATTCGGCCGGATGATGCGGCTTGGGAAGTACTGCAAAGCTGGTTGCCGGATTTCGATGCCTGGGCCGTTGCGGACCACGCGTGCATGGCCATGCAAAAGCGGCTGTCAGCCGACCCAGAAAGGCTGGATCAGGTCGGAGGCTGGACATCCTCAGACCACATGTGGACACGTCGCGCGGCATTGGTGGCAACCCTGCCATGGACCAAGCAAAACCACCCCAAGCCGGATGATCTGGACCGCCGGGATCGTATTTTGACCTGGGCCGCAGGATATGTCCCCGACCGTGATTGGTTTATCCAGAAGGCCATCGCATGGTGGTTGCGCGAGCTTTCCAAGCACGACCCATCCCGTGTTGTCGCGTTCCTACAAACATATGGTGATGCAATGAAACCCTTTGCGCGCAAAGAGGCCGGAAAGTACCTGAAGGATCAGTTTGAGTAGACCTCAAGCTCGACCAATTCATCGAAAGGCAGCAGCAATGCCCGCATCGCGTCCAACGACAAACGGCTGCCCCCGCCTTCCGGCCCAGAAGCAGGCACCAGCGTAATGTAGGCCTGAGCGCCAGTTCTTGGAACGACCACCCGCCCGGTGAATTCGGTGTCGACCAGCGGTGTTTCCAACCAGCGCCCCGGTGTTGTGGGGTCACCCAGACTGGCCACAGTGGTTTTCGGACCAACCCAACTTGGGGCAGCCACAGCAACAGGTTCGGGGTCAGCTACGTCAGCGACTTCTACTGCTTCGGGCTCGGCTTGAGCCTTCTCACCGTCGCCGCCAAAGACGCGATCTGTCGTGGACCGGACGGTGTCGCATCCCGCAACAACTGCAAACAAAACAATAAATGCAATCCTCATACTGGTAATCTACCGTTCCAACGGCCTCTGATCTAGACCAAAGCACAGTTCGCCCTTGTCGCAGCGGGGTCACCGCTTTACCTATGGTGCATGACTGCTGCTCCACTAATCGACCCGTTTGCCCGTGCAATCACCTACTTGCGTGTTTCCGTCACGGACCGCTGCGACTTTCGCTGTGTTTATTGTATGTCCGAAGACATGAAGTTCCTGCCCAAAAAGGACCTTCTGACTTTGGAAGAACTGGACCGGATGTGTTCGACCTTCATCAACATGGGCGTCGAAAAGCTGCGCATCACAGGGGGTGAACCTTTGGTGCGCCGGAACATCATGGCGTTCTTCAACGCGATGACACGCCATCTGGAAAGCGGGGCACTTAAGGAGTTGACCCTTACCACCAACGGATCGCAACTTCATCGTTTCGCAGACGACCTCTACGCAGCCGGCGTGCGCCGCGTGAATATCTCGCTGGATACGCTGGACGAGGACAAATTCGCCCAGATCACACGCTGGGGACGCCTGAAACAGGTCTTGAAAGGCATTGACGCAGCTCAGAAAGCCGGGCTGCGCATCAAGATCAACGCCGTTGCCCTTAAGGGTTTCAACGAAGAGGAGCTTCCCCAAATCACGCGGTGGTGCGCCGAGCGCGACATGGATCTAACCTGGATCGAAGTCATGCCCATGGGTGATATCGGCAATGAAGACCGCCTTGATCAGTACTGGTCGCTGAAGGACGTGCGCAAAGAGTATGAAAACCACTACACAGTCTCTGATCTGGCCGAGCGCACGGGCGGACCGGCGCGCTATGTGCGGCTTGAGGAAACCGGACAGAAAATCGGGTTCATTACACCGCTGTCCCACAATTTCTGCGAAAGCTGCAACCGTGTACGCCTGACCTGCACCGGTGAATTGTATATGTGCCTTGGTCAGGAAGACATGGCCGACTTGCGCAGCTCACTTCGGGATCATCCCAACACCGAAGAGCCGCTGGAACACGCGATCCGCGCGGCCATCAATCTGAAACCCAAGGGCCACGATTTCGACTATTCCCGCCAGTCCGTCGACGGAAAGATGAGCCGTCACATGAGTCACACAGGCGGCTGACATGCCCGATCATTCAGAACGGCCGACGCTGCTATACACCCTGTATTGCGGCCTGACCGGCGTTGCCGCGCCAATCGTTTGGCAGACGGTTCGAAAGAAACTACAGGCCGCTGATGTCCCGGTTGAGCGTCAACACGAACGGCTGGGCCATGCAAGCCTGCCGCGACCAAATGGCCAACTGATCTGGTTTCATGCGGCAAGCGTCGGCGAAACCCTGTCCGTCATCACCCTGATCAAACGCCTGGGTCAGCGCTTGCCCCAGGCCGAGTTCCTAATAACGTCCGGCACACCGACCTCAGCCGCGTTGATCGCAAAGCGGATGCCCCCGCGCACGCGCCACCAATTCCCACCGCTTGACACGTCCGGACCCGTTCAGCGCTTCCTGACCCATTGGCGACCGGACGCTGGTATTTTCGTCGAAAGCGAAATCTGGCCCCGGCTCATCGTTGAAAGTGCAGATCGCAAGATCCCGCTGGCCTTACTGAACGCCCGCCTCTCAGACAAATCTGTCGAGGGATGGAAAAAGCGACCAGTAACCGCACGTTTCATTCTGGATAAGTTCAGTCTTTTCCTGACCCAAAATGACAAGGCGGCCGAAAACTTGCGCCAAATGGGGGCTGCACCGGAACGGGTTCAATCAGGCACCAACCTCAAGGCTATGTCCGACCCCCTGCCTGTTGACCAGAACACAGTATCGCAAATCCAAAACCAGATTTCAGGCCGCCCCGTGTGGATCGCCAGTTCCACCCATCAGGGCGAGGAAGACGCCGTTCTTGCCGCACATGCACAGTTGCTCAAACAGCGCCCCGACTTGCTATTGCTTCTGATCCCCCGCCACCCGGAACGCCGGGATGAAGTTCACGCCCTTATCAAACAAACCGGACTAACGGCCGCGTTTCGGTCCTCTGACCAAGCAATCACGGACACAACACAAATCTACGTGGCAGACACTTTAGGGGAAACCGGCACGTGGTACGCAATCTGCCCCATCGTGTTCCTTGGCGGCTCATTGAAGGAAATCGGAGGACACAATCCCTTCGAACCCGCACAAGCCGGCGCTGCAGTCATCACCGGGCCCGGCTATTACAATTTCGCTGAAACATTCGCGCCCCTGATCGAAACCGGAGGTGCCGTGGAAATAAACCCTGCCCCGCAACTGGCAGCTATCGTTGACAAATGGCTATCTGACCCAAGCGCACTGAATTCAGCACGGACAGCCTCAAAATCCTGCGTCAATACGCAGAAATCGGCCCTGAATGATGTCGTCGAAACCCTATGTACCAGGCTTGATCTACGGCCTCAGGATCCCTCTCCATCTGGCTAAAAATATCCCGGGGGTGTGGGGGCAGCGCCCCCACCCACGCTGCCATTCACGCAGCGGGCATTCGCTGTTCAACAATTTCTGCCCACCAACTGCAACCGGCAGGAATCGCCTCATCGTTGAAATTGTATTCCGGGTGATGCACAGCCGCTGAATCGCCGTTTCCAACCAGAATATAAGCCCCCGGTCGCTCCTCCAGCATAAAGGCAAAGTCCTCGCCCCCCATGACCAACGGTGCCTCAGCGCACTCACCGGCCACGGATCGCGCGACATTCGCTGCAAAATCAGTTTGCTCATCGCTGTTCACCATCACGGGATAGCCGCGGTAATACGTTACTTCTGCCGCTCCGCCGAATGTGGCGGCAACCCCGTTGCAAATTTCACCGATCCGCTTTTCAGCCAGCCCCCGCATCGCTTCGCTCATCGTGCGCACCGTACCTTTTAACCTGACCGTCTGCGGGATCACGTTGAAAGCTGTCGAAGACGTTTCAAAAGACGTGACCGACACGACAATCTGATCAATGGGATCAGCATTGCGCGACGCAATGGTCTGCAAGGCCATGACCGCTTGCGCGGCAAGGACAGTCGTATCGACTGTTTCATGTGGCTTGGCCGCGTGGCCCCCTTTACCTTCGAATATGATATCAAACTGGTCGGTCGCGGCAAAAAAGGCACCGGGGCGTATGGCAAAGCTTCCGACCGGACGTCCGGGCCAGTTATGCATCCCATAAACTTCCTGAATGCCCCAGCGGTCCATCATCCCGTCTTCGCACATCTCACGACCACCACCGCCGCCCTCTTCGGCGGGCTGAAAGATGACAACGACAGTGCCGTCAAAGTTTCGCGTCTCCGAGAGGTATTTCGCCGCCCCCAACAGCATCGCCGTATGACCGTCGTGCCCGCAGGCATGCATGGCGCCCTCAGTCTTGGACGCATAGTTCAGCCCCGTCGCCTCATGAATCGGCAGCGCGTCCATATCAGCCCGCAATCCGATAACGTTGCCTTTTGTATCGACCTTGCCTTTGATGATGCCCACGACACCCGTGCGCCCGATCCCGGTCACGACCTCGTCACAGCCAAATTCCCTCAGCTTTTCCGCCACCAAAGCACTGGTGCGATGGGTTTCGAACAAAATTTCGGGATTCTGGTGGATATCACGCCGCCACTCGGTGATTTCGTTTTGCAGTTCCGCGAACCGGTTCTTTATCGGCATGTCTACCTCCCATATTGTTCTTGTTCCCTGCTCTTGGCAGTCAATCCAGTGCAGCAGGTCGCAACGCACCGGACAAGATAACTATCATGATTGCAAGCGGCAGCAGGGCCATAAACGCCAACCGCAATGTAAGCATCTCTGCCAAAAACCCAATAAGCGGAGGCCCGATCAACAACCCGCCATATCCCAATGTGGCCACGCTTGCGATGGCTTGGCCGGGCGGGACATTTGGATCGTTGGCCGCTCGGCTGAACGCTAAGGGCATAATGACAGCATAACCGATGCCCATCAGCGCAAAGCCTGCCAGCGCCAATTGGGGCTGCACCGCCGAAACGACGCCCAGAACACCCAATGCCGCGCACACGCCACCAAATCTGGCCGTCGCGACAGGCCCAAACCGGGCGATGACGACGCCTCCGGCCAACCGAAAGGCGACCATGGTGACTGAGAATACAGCGTACCCCAAGGCCGCGATACTCTCGGCTGCGCCCGTCACGTCCCGCAGGAAAATCGCGCTCCAGTCTGCAACCGCGCCCTCGCCCAATGCACCGCACAGGGCTGTGAATCCGACAAGGATCAGTGCCCCGGATGGCAGGGCAAAAACCGCCCCGCCGGGCGAAGCCGCCCTGCGCGACGTCCAGCGCACCCAAGACAAAACCAGCGCCAAACCAACCACAGCACCGCCCGCCAAAAGAAAGTGCTGCATTACAGTCATACCAAGCTGCACGGCACCGTACCCACTCAGCGCACCCAGCCCGGCCCCAAGGCTCCACATCGCGTGAAACGAAGACATGACGGGCTTGTCATAGGCTTGTTCAACTTCAGCAGCCCATGCGTTCATCGCGACGTCCATCGACCCGTGAAACGCCCCGAATATGAATAAAAAGGCCGCCAGCGCCCAAAAACTACCGGCAACAGCCAACAGAACCAGCGAAAGCGTGTAGAGAACCGCGATGACTCGCGTGATGGACACCGCCCCAAACTTATCCGTCAAACGACCGGTTATAGGAAAGGAACAAACGGCCCCAGCCGCCATGAACAGCAAGCCAAGGCCCAAAGCCTCGTGCGTCAGGTCCAGCCTGTCCCGTACCGCGGGGATACGGGATGCCCATATACCGAACAACGCACCATTCAGGATGAACATGGCGGCTACAGCCCGCCATGCGGCTACGATTCCAATCACCGGTCTACCCTCAGCTCTCCGCCTGCCCCGGTCAGTACTACAGACACGGCACGGAATGGCGAACGAGGTTTACTCCAACCGCCTGCGAATTTGCCGGATCGCAAACCAAACGGTCAGCACAACTGGGATCGTGACAATCGCCGTCAGCATACCTTTGCTTATCCCGGCCTTGGTCAAAGGATACAAAAGGTAGCTGACCAACGAGACCGCATAATAGCTGATGGCAACCACCGACAACCCCTCGACCGTGTGCTGCAAACGCAGGGCCAGATCAGCGCGACGGTCCATACTTTCCAACAGCGCTTGATTCTGCGCACTGCGTTCCACATCCACCCGGGTCCGCAACAGCTCTCCTGCGCGGATGGCCCGATCCGACAGGGCCTGCAAGCGCCGCTCAGTCGACTTCACGGTGCGGATCGCGGGGTCATAGCGCCGCATCATGAAATCGGCAAAGCTCTGACGACCCTCAAACCTCTGCTCGCGCAACACCTCGATGCGTTGATTGACGATGGCTTCATATGCGCCCGTTGCACCGAACCGAAACGAACACCGGGCAGACAATGTCTCCAGCTCAATCGACGTGGCAAGCAGGTCCGGCAAAAGCTCGTCAGGATGGGCCGAATTGTCGGTCATCTGCCCCATCAAATTGGTAAGTTGCGCGTCCAACTCACCAATCCGGGGCGTCAATTGCTTGACGCGGGCAAAACCCAGCATCGACATCGCCTTGTATGTTTCGATCTCGCACAGGCGCTGAATGATCCGCCCCGTCCTACGCCGCCCGGTGCCTTTGTTCACAAACAGCGCAAAGCGCATATGTCCAGCCGGATCAATCCGGAAGTCGCTCGCGCATATGGCCGCATCATCCAATACTCTAGCCACAGCAAGACTTTCCGGCTCAAACCAATCGGCCAGAGCGTCCTTGGCAGCCGCATCGCTTTCCAGGTCCACCACCCGCATCATGGCCGAGGTAACACGCTGACCCGGACTTGCCATCAACCAGTCCTGTGGAAACACCTCAAAATCGGCAGGATTGAAGGCACGGTCGCTGACATTCTGCGTGATCGCAGTATAAGTCACAAACTCGGTATGCTGCTCCCATTTGAGCCAATGACGGCCAATCTGACCCGCATAATGGGTGGCCTCAGGCTGCGGATGCGGCGCGCCATGGCGATCCAGCAGATTGATCAAATGCACCATATCTTCGTGCCGATCCCGCCCGACAGCTTCAGTAGTTTTCTTTATGGCCAGAAACACCACCGTGCAGGGCGTCGATGCCACCGGAAATGGGCGCGCATGCAGTTCGTTGGCCAGCGCATAGCGCAGCGGATGATCATCGATAGGCGTCATTCTGGGCTCCGGGTCTGACCAGCGCACTATACGACACCTCAAAAATACATCAATTCTCTTTTTATTTCATATGCTTACAAGGATACAACGGTATACAAATCCGCTATCTCATTGATTTGGTTGCCACAGCTCGATCGGGTTGCCCTCTGGGTCGTGAAGTCTGGCGAATTTTCCGACCTCGCTGTCCCATTCGGCCCGAGTCTCCACAGGGATTCCAGCGACCTCAAGCTGCGCGATCATCGCGCCCAAGTCGTCCACTCGAAAATTTATCATCCATTGCTGTTCGGTGCGCCCGAAATAATCCGTATCCTGCGCGAATGGCGCAAAGACCGTATACCCGGCACTCTGTTTCCAAGGCAGCGGGTTGAGCTGGTTCACACCAAGATGCTCTTCATACCACCGTCCAAGCGCCTCCGGATCACGAGCGCGAAAGAACACGCCGCCTATGCCATTTACTTTCTGCAAAACCTACCCATTCGCGAATACCTTCTCCCCAAAGATACCACATCTCGCCCGCTTCATCTGGCCAGAAATATCCTGGGGGGTTTGGGGGCAAAGCCCCCCATCATTCACCAAAAAGAAAAGGGCGCCCATCGGCGCCCTTTCCAATCTACCTATAAGGATAGATCAGTCGATCATCGGCAGCAGCTTGTCCAACGAAGCCTTCGCGTCGCCATAAAACATGCGCGTGTTCTCTTTGAAGAACAGCGGATTTTCGATGCCCGAATAGCCAGTTCCCTGACCACGTTTGGACACAAACACCTGCTTGGCCTTCCAGCATTCCAGAACCGGCATCCCGGCAATCGGGCTGTTGGGGTCTTCCTGCGCCGCAGGGTTCACGATGTCGTTCGAGCCGATTACGATGGCCACATCCGTTTCCGGGAAGTCCTCGTTGATCTCATCCATTTCCAGAACGATGTCATAAGGCACCTTCGCCTCGGCCAGCAGCACGTTCATGTGACCCGGCAAACGACCCGCAACGGGGTGGATCGCAAAACGCACCTCTTTGCCCTTGGCACGCAGCTTGCGGACCAGTTCGGAAACCGACTGCTGTGCCTGCGCAACCGCCATACCATAACCTGGAATGATGATCACACTGTCAGCGTCATTCAAAGCAGCGGCCACGCCATCGGCGTCAATCGCCACCTGCTCGCCCTCAACTTCCATCTGCGGGCCCGAGGTGCCGCCAAAGCCGCCCAGGATCACGCTGACAAAGTGCCGGTTCATCGCCTTACACATGATGTAGGACAGGATCGCACCGGACGAACCGACCAGCGCACCGACCACGATCAGCAGGTCGTTGCCAAGGCTGAAACCAATCGCTGCCGCAGCCCAACCCGAATACGAGTTTAGCATCGACACAACCACCGGCATATCCGCACCACCAATACCCATGATCAGGTGATAGCCGATGAACAGCGCCGCCAGCGTCATCAGGATCAGCGGGAACAGACCACCCGACGCGGTGTACCAGATCAGACAGATCAGCGAGAGACCCGCCGCCGCCGCGTTCAGCGCATGACCGCCAGGCAGCTTGGTCGCCGCAGATGTCACTTTGCCCGCCAGCTTGCCATAAGCCACGACAGAACCGGTAAAGGTGATCGCACCGATGAAGATACCCAGGAACAGTTCCACATGCAGGATGGTTAGTTCCGCCGCCGTTTTCTTGGCGATCAGCTTGGCAAATGCGCCCAGATCGGACAGGTCCGCCTCTTTCGCGCTGTCAGCAATCGCCATGACCTGCGCAACGTTGCCGATCTCAAAATGCGCGTTGAAACCAACGAACACAGCCGCCAGACCCACCAGCGAGTGCATCGCGGCCACAAGCTGCGGCATCTCGGTCATCTGCACGCGTTTGGCCACGTAGGAACCAATCAGACCGCCACCAGCGATCAGCAACAGCGACAGCAGCCACAGGCCGGAACCCGGACCAACCAGCGTGGCGAAAACCGCCAGCACCATACCGACAATGCCGTACCAGACAGCGCGTTTGGCGCTTTCCTGGTTCGACAACCCGCCCAGAGACAGGATGAAAAGGACAGCCGCGACAACATAAGCGGCAGTGGTGAAGCCAATCATCTACCCGGCCTCCTTAAGATTTCTGGAACATGGCGAGCATGCGCCGGGTGACAAGAAAGCCGCCGAAGATGTTGATCCCGGCCATAAAGACAGACAACGCCGCCAGCAGAATGACCAGGAACGAACCCGACCCGATCTGCATAAGCGCCCCAACGATAATGATCGACGAGATCGCGTTGGTGATCGCCATCAGCGGGGTGTGCAGGCTGTGCGCCACTCCCCAGATCACCTGGAAGCCCACGAATACGGCCAGCACGAACACGATGAAGTGCTGCATGAAGCTGGCCGGAGCGACCAGACCAACCAGCAGCATCAGCGCGCCGCCGACACCCAGCAGGGTGAACTGCTGCTTGGTCTGCGCCTTGAACGCCGCAATCTCCTGCGCCTTTTTCTCTTCCGGGGTCAGTTCTTTGACCTCGGGCTTTTTCTGCGCCGCGATGGCCTGCACTTTGGGCGGTGGTGGCGGGAAGGTGATCTCACCTTCAAAGGTCACGGTCGACCCGCGGATCACGTCATCTTCCATGTCGTGATTGATCTGACCATCCTTCTCGGGCGTCAGGTCTGCCATCATGTGACGGATGTTGGTCGCGTAGAGCGACGAGGACTGCGACGCCATCCGGCTGGGGAAGTCGGTATAGCCGATGATGGTCACGCCATTGTCGGTCACGATCTTCTCATCCGCGACGGTCAGCTTACAGTTGCCGCCCTTTTCCGCGGCAAGGTCAACGATAACCGAACCCGGCTTCATGCTTTCGACCATATCTTTGGTCCAAAGCTCGGGCGCTTCGCGGTTCGGGATCAGCGCGGTGGTGATCACGATGTCCATTTCAGGGGCCAGTTCACGGAACTTGGCAAGCTGCGCGTTGCGGAATTCTTCGGACTGGACCGACGCATAGCCGCCGGTGGCTGCGCCATCCTGCTGCTGCTCTTCAAAGTCCAGATAGACGAACTCGGCACCCATGGATTCGACCTGCTCGGCCACTTCGGGGCGCACGTCGAACGCATAAGTGATCGCACCCAGCGAGGTCGACGTCCCGATCGCGGCCAGACCGGCCACACCGGCACCAACGATCAGCACCTTCGCAGGCGGGACTTTACCTGCAGCCGTGACCTGACCGGTGAAGAAACGGCCAAAGTTGTTGCCGGCCTCGATCACGGCACGGTAACCCGCGATGTTCGCCATCGAGGACAGTGCATCCATCTTCTGAGCACGGGAAATACGCGGAACCATTTCCATGGCGATCACGTTCGCGCCCTTGGACTTGGCCAGTTCCATCCCTTCTTCATTGCCCGCCGGGTTGAAGAACGAAATCAAGGTCTTGCCCTTGGTCAGGCGCTTCAGCTCGGTTTCATTCGGCTGACGTACCTTGGCAACAATATCCGCCGCCTTCCATAGGGCCGCAGCGGTTTTGACAATCTCAACGCCTGCGGCTTCATAGGCTGCATCCGAGAATCCAGCCGCAGCACCCGCACCGGTTTCAATGGCACAGTCATAGCCCAGTTTTTGAAGCTGAACGGCTGAGTCCGGAGTCATCGCGACCCGGTTTTCACCGTCCATAATCTCTTTTGGTGTTCCTATCTTCACCGGCATTATCCCCCTAATTTTCACTCACATTGAGCGGGTGGTCGGTATTGTTCATCAAGCATCCATGTATCCTGCGCAATATTATTTCGCAAGCGCAGCAATATTAACGTGGTGTCATTTTACGTGAGTCCTCAGATCCATCGGCGCGTGCTACGCTCGTATCGCGCGAAGTCTGCGCGGAACGTTCTGCGCATTCTATCTTCTTCGGGCAGAATAAAACGCCGTTCCAGCAGCCAGACAAAAACAGGTATCAGTGCCAGCGATAAAACTGCATCAAAGCGCAGAAGCAGCCCCGTCAGAATCAGAACGTCACCCAAGTAGATCGGATTGCGGCTGCGTTTGAAAATACCGCTTTGAATCAACGAACTGGGCGTTTCATGCGGGATAACTGTTGTCCGGTGTTTGCGGAACTCGGTAATGGCAAGCAGGATAAGGATAAGCCCGCCTCCGATCAGAATGCCGCTCAGCAAATCCGTGAAGCCACCGTCCAGCGGCAATCCCATCGACAGGTATCGGGCCTGTAGCCACGCCAGAACCGCGCAGCCCAACAACCAGACCGGAGGTATGTCAATTTTGCGCATGGTTAAGTAACTTTCTGCTCGGTAGCGAGGCTAAATGTCGCTTTTGCATGATGATCTATCGCTTTCCGACAGGAATCGCAAAATCGCAGAAAGTCGCAGGAAATTTATCTCACCTTTCACCCTCACCGACGCCGATAGACAGACAAGGTCGGATGGGCTAGCCCTTGGTCGACACACAAAGACGAAGGCCCGCCAATGACTGACTTCAAAGCAACCAAGGCTATGTTCGACCTGCCGGATGGCGTGGTTTATCTGGACGGCAATTCGCTGGGCCCCGTACCCAAGGCAGCGACGTCGCGAGTTGCTGAGATGATGACCGAAGAATGGGGTAAGATGCTGATCACCGGCTGGAACAAGGCCGGATGGATGGGGTTTCCGATCGGATTGGGCGATCGCATCGGCCGACTGATCGGAGCAGAGCCCGGCAGCGTGGTAACCGGCGACACATTGTCAATCAAGGTTTATCAAGCGGTGGCCTCGGCGCTGGAACTGTGCCCGGATCGCAAGGTCGTGCTGTCGGACAACGGCAACTTCCCCTCTGACCTTTATATGGTGGATGGGCTGCTGCGCTCTTTGGGGCCGGACTATGAATTGCGCGTTGTCGCACCCGAGGATGTGGCTGCGAACATCACCGAGGACGTGGCCGTTTTGATGCTGACCGAAGTCGATTACCGGTCGGGCCGGATGCACGACATGAAGGCGCTGACGGAACTTGCACACGCCAACGGAACCATCACGGTCTGGGATCTGGCCCACTCTGCCGGGGCAATTCCTGTGGACTTGTCTGGCTGCAATGCCGACTTTGCGGTGGGATGCACCTACAAATACCTCAATGGCGGCCCCGGAGCGCCTGCGTTCATCTACGTCGCACCACGCCTGACTGACCGTGTTCGCCCAGCGCTGTCAGGTTGGCTTGGGCATGAGGCCCCCTTTTCCTTCGATCTCGATTATCGCCCCGGCAGCGGGATCGAGAGAATGCGGGTAGGCACCCCTCCGATCATCCAGATGACCGCCCTGTCCGCTGCAATGGATATCTGGGACATGGCTGACATGGCAGACGTGCGCGCCAAGTCCATCGCGCTGACTGAATTGTTTATCAACCGGGTCGAAGCCACCTGCCCCGAGCTGCGCCTTGCCAGTCCGCGCGACGCAAAGCAGCGCGGCAGCCAGGTCTCATTCCGCTTTGAAGAAGGCTATGCGGCTATGCAGGCGCTCATTGCCCGCGGAGTTATCGGAGATTTTCGCGCGCCCGACATCATGCGGTTCGGATTTACGCCGTTATTTATCGACGAGCAGGATGTTGAACGCGCGGTGGACATTCTGGCCGATATTATGGCGAACCGGTTGTGGGACACCCCGGAATACAAGCAACGCCAGCGGGTTACCTGAGCGCAAGCCCAGCTCCGACAATCGTGGCAAAGTTCGAGTTCATGCGGTCGAACTGCTGGTAATCCGTGGCGGCGATCTTGTTACCGCGCAGAGCAGCGCCAATCATTCTGGCCGTTTCTCGCGGGCTGTCGAACAGGCGTATCCGCCCGTTTTCTACCTCGCGTTCAAGCCAGTTCGCGTAAAGCTCCAGCAACTGCGCCTCGCCTTGCGTGACAATGTCAGATGCCATGGAAATACCCGCGTCCAGCAGTTCGAGCCCATGTGCTGAAGACATGATCTCTGCCATCCCGTCCGTCTGAACGCGGATCGCGTTTCCGAAAACCTGTGACACCGGACCGTCCGCATTCAGCGCCTTGGCAACGGCTGCTTTCTTTTCCTCGTAGTGCAGCTCTGTCAGTTTTCGCAGAATGGCTTCTTTGTTCTCGAAGTACAGGTACAAAGCTGGGCGCGACATCCCCGCACCTTTTGCTATGTCATCCATCGAGGTCTTCTTGAATCCATAGGTCGAAAAGACCCGCAGAGCGGATTCAAGGATAGCCCGGGTTTTTTCGTCGAGCGCAAAGTCTCTCATCTGAACCTTTGACATTTTTTGTTTCATTTGTCAGTTGACTGACTGACATCTCGTATTAAATATGTCAGCACGTCAGCAAAGCCAAGAGGGGAACACCATGGCGACCAATTTGAACGTTAACGGTACGTCGTACCAGGTGGATTTGCCTGACGATGTTCCCCTGCTTTGGGTTCTGAGGGATGAGGTTGGCCTGACCGGTACCAAATTTGGCTGCGGTGTTGCCGCCTGTGGTGCCTGTACTGTCCATATCGACGGCGAGGCCGTGCGGTCCTGTCAGGTTGCGTTGTCTGATGTCTGGGGCGACGTAACAACCATCGAGGGTCTCGGCACTCCGGACGCGATGGCCAAGATCCAGCAAGCTTGGGTCGACCATCAGGTTGCGCAATGCGGTTACTGCCAATCAGGTCAGATCATGCAAGCGGCGGCCTTGCTGGCCGAGAACCCCTCTCCGACAGATGCTGACATCGACGACGCGATGCAGGGCAACCTGTGTCGTTGTGGAACCTATCCACGCATCCGGGCCGCAATCCACGATGCGGCTTCCAAGTTGAAGGAGGCGTAAACAATGGCATCTGTTGGTAAAATCCTTCGCCGCACATTCCTGATCGGTTCAGCAGCTATCGTCGGCGGCGTTGCTTTTGGTGCGTATTACGTTACCCGTCCGGCAGCGAACCCGCTGAAACCGGCAAAAGGTGAAACCGCACTCAGCCCGTTTATTCTAATTGACCAGCAGGGCGTGACCCTGTTCGCCCCACGCGCCGAGATGGGACAGGGCGTGATGACCACCTGGGCTGCCCTGATCGCAGAAGAACTGGACGTCGAGATGGACGATATCCGCGTTCTGCATGGTCCTGCTGCGGCAGCCTACTATAACTCTGCTCTGGTTGGCGAAGGTCTGCCGAACAAGGGATATGACATCTCCGACTTCCAGCACAATCTGGGTGAAGCCCTTGGTGTCCTCGGCAAAACCCTCAGCTTGCAAGTCACCGGCGGCTCGACCTCGATGAAAGACGGATTTGAGCGTATGCGCGAGGCGGGAGCAACCGCGCGGGAAACATTGAAACAAGCGGCGGCGGACCGGTTGGGCGTTGACCGCGCGCAGTTGAAAACCGAAGCGGGCGTGGTGATCGCACCGGATGGCACACGCATCCCCTATACGGAACTGGCCGAAGCCGCAGGCCGGATCGACCCGCCTCATGCGGAACTGCGCGATCCGTCGGACTGGCGTCTGCTGGGGCAGAATCTGCCGCGCGTGGATATCGTAGGTAAATCCACCGGCACCGCCGAGTTCGGCATAGACGTGCGCCCCGAAGGTCTGAAATTCGCTTCGGTTCGGATGAATCCCAAGCTGGGCGGCGAGATGAACGGCTTTGATGCCAGCGCGGCCCAGTCCATGCCCGGCGTTGAAAAAGTCGTGGATCTGGGCAATGGAGTGGCGGTTGTCGCCACCAACACATGGCTGGCTATTCAGGCGGTCGAGGCGATCGACGTCGATTGGGCCGACGCCCCCTACCCGTCCGAGACCGAAGACCTGTTCACCACCATCGCCCAGGCGTTTGACGACGCGCCAAACTCAACCATGCGGGACGATGGCGATGTGGACGTGTTGCCCGACGGCGCGACCGAGATCACCGCCGAATACCGCGTGCCCTATCTGGCGCATTCCACGATGGAGCCGATGAACGCCACCGCGCTGTTCACCGGCACCAAGCTGGACCTGTGGTGCGGTAATCAGGCCCCGACCCTGTTGCTGATCCGCGCCGCAAACACCGCCAATCTGGACAAGGATGCCGTCGAAATTCACACCACCTATCTGGGCGGCGGCTTTGGGCGGCGCGGAGAGTTGGACTTTGCCGAGATTGCCACCAAGGTCGCGATGGCCATGCCCAACGTTCCGGTCCAGACCACCTGGAGCCGCGAAGAAGATATGCGCCACGATTTCTATCGCCCCGGCGCGCTAGCGCGGATGCGGGGTGCGGTCAAGGATGGTACAGCGGTCCTGATCGACGGCAAGGTTGCGGCCCAATCCTGCACCCAGCAAGCTGTCGAGCGGTATACCGGTATGCCGGGCGGCGGCCCTGACAAGGTGCTGGTCGAAGGTCTGTTCAACCAACCCTATGCGGTGCCGAATTATCGCATCAGCGGTCACATTGCAGATCTGGACGTGCCCGTGGGGTTCTGGCGCTCGGTCGGCAACAGCCATAACGGATTCTTCCACGAGACGTTCATGGATGAGATGGCCCATGCCGCAGGACGTGACCCGCTGGAGTTTCGTCTGGAACTGGCCAAGGTCGAATTCGCCCCGGCTGCGGGTGTTTTGCAGGCCGTCAAGGACATGTCCGGCTGGACCGGTGAAACCCCCGATGGCGTCGGGCGCGGCGTTGGGATGACCTACAGCTTTGGTACGCCAGTCGCACAAGTGATCGAAGTTGTTGACGAAGATGGCACCATCCGCATCGCTAAGGCGTGGATCGCCTGTGACGTCGGCCTCGCGCTGGACCCCGGCACGGTCAAGGCACAGATGGTCGGCGGCATGATCTATGGTCTGTCGGCGGCGGTAACGGGCGAGATTACTTTCTCGGACGGTGAAGTCGAACAGTACAACTTCCCCGACTATGACGCCCTGCGGATGCACAACGCTCCGCTCACCGAAATTCGGGTTCTTGAAACCAACCCGCGTCTGGGTGGTGTTGGTGAACCTGGAACACCTCCGTCCATGCCAGCTTTGGGAAATGCGCTTTTTGACCTGACAGGTGAACGCGCGCGGACGCTACCCCTGATCAATCAGTTCAATCTGCTGGTTTGATCGCGTTGCGCCGGTCTGGTTCTTCTCTCCCGGACCGGCGCACGAATTACGCACTCTGCTGGATGAGCCTCGCGCCGGACCCTTCAGACCAAGCATGAACGGCTGCTCCGAACGCTTTGAACAACGGCCGCGACACGGGATCGTTTTCAGCATCCCATTCCGGGTGCCATTGAACCGACAGGGTGAAGCCCGGCGCATCCTTGACATAGATCGCCTCTGGCGTCCCATCCGGCGCATGGCCTTCAATCACGATCCTATGTCCCACGGTTTTGATACCCTGCCCATGCAGCGTGTTTGTCATCACCTCACAAGCCCCCATAAGCCGATGGAACACACCACCTTCGGACAGGGTCACGATATGGCGCAGCGCGAATTTCTCTTCCAGCGTTCCATCGGGCGGCATACGGTGGTTCATCCGACCCGGCAGCTCGCGGATTTCCGGATACAGCGTCCCGCCCATTGCGACGTTGACCTCTTGGAACCCTCTGCAGATACCAAAGAACGGCTGCCCTCGCTCGACGCAGGCCCGCACCAGCGGCAGGGTGATCGCGTCACGCGCACGGTCAAATTCACCATGCGCTTCGGTCTCGGGCTCACCGTATTCTTCCGGGTGAACGTTTGGCCGACCACCCGTCAATAGAAAGCCGTCGCACACCTCAAGCAATTCTTCGACCGAGACATAACGCGGATCAGCCGGGATCAGCAGCGGCAGACAGCCCGACACGTTCGCCACGGCTTCAGAATTCATCGTCCCGCCCGCATGGGTCGGGTATTCATCGTTCATAAGGTAAGAGTTGCCGATGATACCGACGACGGGCCGAGACATTCCGCTTTCCTAATCTGTTGCGCGTTTCACGAAAGCTATCCGCAGGGTCAAAAGCGTGCAATAGCACACCCCCTGTGTATCAGCGCAAGTACATGTTCACCCCTGCACATTAGGGCACCTGTGACGGCACTTGCCCATTTTGGCGTCGTTCCGCGAATTCCGCAGATCAAAGAGCATCTGCTGCTCGCGGAATATTTCAACCAATTAGACTTCGCCGACCAGACCAGCAGCCTCAATCCCAGCCATCGCCGCAACCGCATCATTGTCCGAGGTATCGCCGGTCACGCCGACAGCCCCAATCACAGCGCCCTTCTTATCGCGCAGCAACACGCCGCCCGGAACCGGGACGACCTGCCCGCCATACACTCCGTTCACGGCGGCCATGAAATAAGCCTGCGCCTCGGCCCGCGCCATCTGCGCCGTGCCCGCCATGCCCAGCATGACCGAGCCATAGGCCTTGCCCTGCGCAATCGCAAAGCGGCCTGGCGCGGCACCATCTTCGCGTTCAAACGCAATCACATGCCCGCCGGCATCCAGAACTACAACCGAAAGCGGTTTTAATTCCAACTCACGGCCCTTTTCCAAAGCTTTGCGCACAATGGTGCGCGCCTTACGCAATGTAACAACCAACCCTGATCCCTTTCATCTGGCCTAAAATATCCTCGGGGGAGCGCGAGGGGGCAGACAGCCCCCTCGTTCCCATCCTATCCACTCAACCCAAGCTGGCTTTCAGCTCCAAACGGCGGGCGTGCAGGACCGGCTCGGTATAGCCCGAGGGCTGCACCCGACCTTTGAAAACCAGATCACAGGCCGCTTGAAACGCAATACCGTCAAAATCAGGAGCCATCGGGCGGTAGCTTGGGTCGCCCTCATTCTGACGATCCACCACGGCGGCCATCTTCTGCATCGCGGCCATCACCTGTTCCTCGCTGACCGCATCATGATGCAGCCAGTTGGCCAGCGCCTGCGATGAAATCCGGCAAGTCGCGCGGTCTTCCATCAGGCCGTTATCGTTGATGTCCGGCACTTTCGAACAGCCCACACCCTGATCGACCCAGCGCACCACATAACCAAGAATGCCTTGCGCGTTGTTCTCGACCTCACGCGTAATTTCATCATCGCTTAGGTTACGCCCGCCCAACAGCGGAACCGTCAGCAGATCATCCAGCGTGCCGCGCGCTCCACCGGCGGCAAGCGCATCCTGACGGGCCAGAACGTCGACCTTATGGTAATGCGTGGCGTGCAGGGTTGCGGCGGTCGGTGACGGCACCCAAGCGCAGGTCGCGCCGGACTTCGGGTGGCCGATCTTCTGATCCAACATGTCCCCCATCCGGTCGGGCATCGCCCACATGCCTTTGCCGATCTGCGCCTTGCCCTTCAGACCACAGGCCAGACCGATATTGACATTGCGATCCTCATAAGACGCAATCCACGGTGTCGCTTTCATATCGCCTTTGGGCAACATCGGGCCTGCCTCGATCGAGGTATGAATCTCATCCCCCGTGCGGTCCAGAAAGCCGGTGTTGATAAAGGCCACACGCGATTTCGCGGCGCGGATGCATTCCCGCAGGTTGGCCGAGGTGCGGCGCTCTTCATCCATGATGCCCAATTTCACGGTGTTGCGCGGCAGGCCAAGGATGTCTTCAACCATATCGAAAATCTCAACCGCAAAGGCCACTTCGGCGGGGCCGTGCATCTTTGGCTTGACCACATAGACCGACCCCTTGACCGAGTTTCCGCCCTCACGCTGCAGGTCATGCATCGCAATCAGCGTGGTGCAGAGCGCGTCCATCAGGCCCTCGCCAATCTCATTGCCATCACCGTCCAGAACGGCCGGATTGGTCATCAGGTGGCCCACATTGCGGATCAGCATCAGCGAGCGGCCTTTCAACACGGCCTGTTCGCCGCCTGCGGTGGTATAGGTCAGGTCATCAGCCAGCTTCCGAGTGAAGGTGGTGCCGCCCTTGGTTACCTCTTCGGCCAGATCACCCTTCATCAGACCCAGCCAGTTGCCATAGGCCACGACCTTGTCCTCGGCATCCACACAGGCGACCGAGTCCTCGCAGTCCATAATCGTGGACAGCGCCGATTCCAGATGAACGTCAGCAATTCCAGCCGGATCAGCCGCGCCAATATTACTAGAGGCATCGACGACGATTTTCACATGCAGCCCGTTATTCTTCAGCAGTACGAAATCGGGCTTCTCAGCCTCACCGCCAAAGCCAACAAATGCCGAAGCGTCGGCCAGCGCGGGTACCAGCGCACCGCCTTCGACGCGCAGATCGGACACATCGGCCCACGACCCTGCGGTCAGCGGCACAGCATCATCCAAAAAGCTTTTGGCCCAGGCAATCACACCGGCGCCGCGCGCTTCGTCATACCCTCCAGCGGCGGGCAGATCACCCATCGCGTCGGTTCCATACAGCGCATCGTACAGGCTGCCCCAACGTGCATTGGCGGCGTTCAGCGCAAAGCGGGCATTGGTGATTGGCACAACCAGTTGCGGGCCGGGAATGGTGGCAATCTCAGGGTCGACATTGGCGGTTTTGATCTGAAAATCTTCGCCTTCTTCGACCAGATAACCGATCTCACGCAAGAAGGCTTGATAGGCGTCGGCGTCATGATCCTGACCTTTGCGGTCCACGTGCCATGCGTCGATCCGGCCCTGAAGCTCTTCTCGTTTGGCAAGAAAGGCACGGTTTTTCGGTCCCAACTCGGCTACCATCCGCGACAGACCATCCCAGAACGTATCGGCGGATACACCGGTTCCCGGCAGGGCCTTGCCCTCGATGAATTCGGCCAGAACCGTATCGACCTGAAGTCCGCTGCGTGCCTGTCTGCTGCTCATTTGGTGTCTCTCCGCCATTGTGCGCCATTGTATGCAGCCTGCATTTAGGCCGATTGTTTCCGATAGGCAACTTTCGACGTCACATTTAAACCCTTCGGCGTTGCACGAAGCTGCTTCAAATACGACAAGGCAATGAAGCCGCTGTTGCAGCCCATCGCCTCAGACCATAACGTCGCGCCAGTTATCAAATGATGCGAGGTCCCGATGCGCGACGCTGCCCCCCAAACGATCTACCTGAAAGACTACACGCCGTTCGGCTACATCGTGGATAGCGTGCATCTGACCTTTGATCTGGCCGCACACGCCACCCGCGTCACCTCGCGCATTGCGTTCCGCCCCAACCCTGAGGCGACGGACCGCACATTCTTTTTGCACGGCGAAGACCTGACCCTGATCCGCGCGTCCATTGACGGCATCGATGTCACGCCCGAGGTGACCGACAAGGGTCTGACCGCCCCTGCCCCCGATGCACCCTTTGTTTGGGAGGCTGAGGTTGAGATCGACCCCGGCAACAACACCGCGCTTGAGGGGCTGTATATGTCGAACGGCATGTACTGCACCCAGTGCGAGGCCGAAGGGTTCCGCAAGATCACCTACTACCCCGACCGTCCCGATGTGATGTCCACCTTTACCGTGCGCATCAACGGCGATCTTCCGGTGTTACTGTCCAACGGCAACCCAAGCGGCAAAGGCGAAGGCTGGGCCGAATGGACCGACCCATGGCCTAAACCCGCCTATTTGTTCGCGCTCGTCGCGGGCGATCTGATCGCGCATCCCGGCCGATTCACCACCATGTCGGGCCGGGACGTCGAACTGAACCTCTGGGTGCGTCCCGGCGACGAAGGTAAATGCGCTTTTGGTATGGAAGCGCTGAAAAAATCTATGAAATGGGATGAAGACGTCTATGACCGGGAATACGATCTGGACGTGTTCAACATCGTGGCCGTCGACGATTTCAACATGGGCGCGATGGAGAACAAGGGGCTGAACATCTTCAACTCTTCCGCCGTTCTGGCCAGCCCCGAGACCTCAACCGACATGAATTTCGAACGGATCGAGGCGATCATTGCCCATGAGTATTTCCACAATTGGACCGGCAACCGCATCACCTGCCGCGACTGGTTTCAGCTGTGTTTGAAAGAGGGGCTGACCGTGTTCCGCGATGCGCAGTTCACGTCCGACATGCGCTCGGCCCCGGTGAAACGTATCCACGATGCCATCGACCTGCGCGCGCGGCAATTCCCCGAGGATAACGGGCCTTTGTCCCATCCGGTGCGACCCGAAAGCTTTCAGGAAATCAACAACTTCTACACCGCCACCGTCTACGAAAAAGGCGCCGAAGTCATCGGGATGCTAAAACGGCTGGTCGGGGATAAGGCGTACACGAAGGCGCTGGACCTGTATTTTGATCGTCACGACGGTCAGGCCTGCACCATCGAAGACTGGATCAAAGTGTTCGAGGATACGACGGGCCGTGATCTGTCACAGTTCAAACGCTGGTACAGCCAATCCGGCACCCCCCGCGTGACCGTGGCCGAGGATTGGGCAGACGGCACCTATACTTTGACCCTGTCGCAACGCACCGAACCGACCCCGGGGCAGGATGAGAAACTGCCGCAGGTGATCCCGGTGGCCGTGGGCCTGCTGAGCCCCAACGGGGATGAGGTCCGCGCGACCGAGGTGCTGGAACTGACAGAGGCCAGCCAGAGCTTTACCTTCACAGGGCTGGCCGCCAAACCGACGGCTTCGATCCTGCGGGATTTCTCGGCCCCGGTCATTCTTGAACAAGATCAGAGCAACACCGAACGCGCCTTCCTGCTGGCCCATGACACGGACCCGTTCAACCGCTGGCAGGCCGGGCGTTCGTTGGCCGAAGACACTCTGTTGGCGATGATCCAAGCCGGCGCGTCGCCTGATGCCGACTATCTTGACGGGCTGCTGGCCGTGCTGCGCGATCGTGATCTTGACCCGGCATATCGTGCACTGATGCTGGGCCTGCCGACACAATCGGAACTGGCGGCAGCTCTGCACGAACGCGGTTTAACACCTGATCCAATGGCGATCTGGACCGCAGTGGAAACCCTGCGGCAGGTCACGGCGCAACACGTGCAGGACTTGCTACCGCGCCTGCACAGCGAAACCATGATTGATGCGCCCTTTAGTCCTGACGCCGATCAATCAGGCAAGCGTGCGCTGGGTGGGGCGGCACTGGCGCTGACCACGCGATTGGATGGCGGAGCCAAGGCCGCTGTCAGCTATGAGACCGCTGACAACATGACCCTGCAACTTTCCGCCCTATCCTGCCTACTGCGCGCTGGCAAAGGTGAGGCTGAATTGACCACCTTCTACGATCAGTGGAAGCACGATCGGCTTGTGGTGGACAAATGGTTCGGCCTACAGGTCGCGATGGCCGCACCTGAATCCGCTGCGGATTCAGCACGCAAACTGACTGAGCATCCAGATTTCAACTGGAAAAACCCAAACCGATTCCGCGCGGTCATGGGGTCTTTGGCGATGAATCACGCTGGCTTCCACCGCGAAGACGGCGCTGGGTATGCGTTGCTGGCCGACTGGTTGATCAAGCTGGATCCGGTCAACCCGCAAACCACCGCAAGGATGTGCTCGGCCTTTCAGACTTGGAAACGCTATGACGCGGGCCGTCAGGACCTGATCCGCACGCACCTGAGGCGCATTGCCGATACAGCGGACTTGTCGCGTGATACGACCGAAATGGTCTCGCGTATTCTGGGCGCATGACACCGTTCACTTATACACGTCATAACCGAACACCCCGAACGGTCGTGATTCTGATCCTTGTGTATGCGGCGTTGATTTCGCTGGTGATCCTGTTTGACGCCGTCTGGTGGCTGATTGGGTTGCTGGCGCTTCCTACGCTGCCGGCCCTTTGGGACGTTGTACGGGAGACCAGCGCGGGCCTGTCGCTTGATCAGAACAAGCTGAATTGGTTCACCGGCAATCGAACAGCCGAGGTGAAATTGTCGGAAATTGACTATGTCCGCTTTGACACCCGCTGGGATTTTTCCGTGCGCGTTTCGTTGATTACGATCTCGGGAAAACGAATTCGGCTGCCGGATGAGTTGATCCCCCCACACGCAGAGTTTGAGTCCATCTTTGAGCGGGCCGGGATCCGAGTGGAGCGGCATCACTTCAGTGTATTCTGACGGCAATGCCGGGAAAAAAGTCTCACTGTTCACCAAAACGACACAAATACCCCCCCAAATCTTGAATTTGATGCAAATTCCAGAGAAACTTGGTTCCTAAGTTTCCAGTTTTTACAGTTCCGAGTTTCACCATGTTCCGGTTGTTCCGCACCTCTTCATCCAACGCACAGGCTTCTTCTCTGCCGATGCCGTCCGACTTGGCGCTTTCGCCTGAGGTCGCTGCGGCAATGCCTGATCAGGGGCAGTTGAATATCCCTGTAGCAGAGCTTCAGGCCGAGGATCTGGTGGGTCGCAAGACGATCGAAGCCGGGCGTCATCTGGCGCGTCAGGGCCGCTGGTCCGAGCTGTCGCGGCAAATGCGGGCCGCGGACGAGGCTCGGGAGTCTGCGCCTGACGGTATGCCGATTGCAGACCTTCTGGCGTTTGGTGCCCGCGCCGACGTTGTTCTGGCGGTTGAGCACGCGCTTTCTGATTGGAAAGCGCTGTCTGATTATGACGTGCTGTGTGGCATTTCCGAACTGGAAGACGAAATGCGAGAGCACGAAGGCGATCCGATGATCGCACTGGTTGTTGCACTTGCACATATTGATTTGGCCTGGGCATGGCGCGGGACCTCCGTAGACGCGAAATTGCCGCCCTTGCACCAATCGCGCTGCGCTGCACATTTCGACCGGGCGGCAGCAATCCTTCCGAAATGCCGCGAGGCCGCACCCGAAAGCCCGCTTGTTGCTGCGGCCGACTGCGCTCTGCTGGCCGGGCAACGTAAGTCGAACATCCGGGTGGCCGACAAATACGAGCGTCTGATTACTCTGGACCCGCACAATCAGCGTCACATGCGTGCTATGGGCACCCACCTGCTGCCGCGTTGGTTCGGCAGCTATGAAGAGCTTGAGGTTCAGGCCCTTCGCAACGCCGCACGGACACACGAAATCTGGGGTGCTGGCGGGTATACCTGGGCGCAGTTCGACGCGATTGCCCTTGATCCAGAGGCATGTGCCCGGCTGGACGTGGAATATTTCCTGGAAGGGCTGCGTGACATCCTGCGTCAACGCCCCGATCAGGAAACCGTCAACATGTTGGCCGCTTATTGCGCCATCACCATTCAGAACGGGCTTGGCCTGAACGAAAAAGCCAATGAAGTACGCGCGCAAATTCATGAGGCTGCGAACTGGCTGATCCGTGACCACATGACCGAGCTGCATCCGCTGATCTGGGCGCATGCTGCGAATGGGTTCAACAACTCGGTCCGCATCAACTCGCCCGAGAGGTTTGCGGCGCGTGGTCACCGCGATGCCCTGCGTGCGATTGGCGATTTGTTCCGTGAAGAATTGCGCAGCGGCATGGACGTCACCTTTACGCCTTCGGGTCTGCACCTGTCAGGTCACTGATTCCCCCTTGCTCCTTTGGCGCAGCGCGCCTAATACGCAGGCTTAGACTTCTGCGGAAATAGAGGCGCTCCATGCTCGACCTGACATACGAAATGCCCAAAATCAAAACCATTGCCGGGGCCAAGCACGATTGGGAACTGGTCATCGGGATGGAGGTGCACGCTCAGGTCTCATCCAACGCCAAGCTGTTTTCTGGTGCATCGACCCAATTCGGGGCGGAGCCGAATTCGAACGTGGCCTTTGTGGACGCCGCGATGCCGGGGATGCTGCCGGTCATCAACGAATACTGCGTTGAACAGGCGGTGCGCACCGGGCTGGGCCTTAAGGCGGATATCAACCTGAAATCGGCCTTTGACCGCAAGAACTATTTCTACCCCGACCTGCCGCAGGGCTATCAGATCTCCCAGCTTTACCACCCCATCGTGGGCGAAGGTGAAGTACTGGTGGAAATGGGCGACGGCACCGCGCGCATGGTTCGGATCGAGCGCATCCATATGGAACAGGACGCGGGTAAATCCATCCACGACATGGACCCGCATATGTCCTTTGTCGACCTGAACCGGACCGGCGTCTGCCTGATGGAGATTGTCAGCCGCCCCGACATCCGTGGCCCCGAAGAAGCCGCCGCCTATATCGCCAAGCTGCGCCAGATCATGCGGTATCTGGGCACCTGTGATGGCAACATGCAGAACGGCAACCTGCGGGCGGACGTCAACGTGTCGATCTGTTTGCCGGGTGCGTATGAGAAATATCAGGAAACACAGGATTTCTCGCATCTGGGCACACGGTGCGAAATCAAGAACATGAACTCGATGCGCTTTATTCAACAGGCCATTGAGGTTGAAGCCCGCCGTCAGATCGCCATTGTCGAAGGTGGTGGTGAGGTCGAGCAGGAAACCCGCCTGTACGACCCGGACAAGGGCGAGACACGCTCGATGCGATCCAAGGAAGAAGCGCATGATTACCGCTATTTCCCCGACCCCGACCTGCTGCCGCTTGAGATCGAGCAGGCGTGGGTGGACGACATCGCCGCCAAACTGCCCGAGCTGCCCGACGCCAAGAAAGCGCGGTTCATCGAGGCGTTTGGCCTGACCGACTATGACGCCTCGGTCCTGACCGCCGAAGTTGAAGCAGCCGACTATTTCGAAGGGTGTGTTGCAGCGTTTGAAGAAGGAGGATTCCCTCTCCTTAAACCACACTCGAAGTCAACTAAAGGTATCGGCTTTGACGCTAAGAAGATCGCGAACTTCTTGATTAACGAACTGTTCGGGCGGTTGAACAAAGACGGCAAGACCATACGCGAATGTCCAATGTCGCCGGCCCAATTCGCGGTTATCCAACTACTCATGGCAAAGGGAGACATCTCAGGCAAGATCGCCAAGGACCTGTTCGAGATCGTCTATACCGAAGGCGGCGACCCCGCGCAGATCGTGGAAGAGCGCGGCATGAAGCAGGTCACCGACACCGGCGCGATTGAGGCTGCGTTGGACGAGATCATCGCCGCCAACCCCGCTCAGGTTGAAAAGGCCAAGGTGAACCCGAAACTAGCGGGCTGGTTCGTCGGTCAGGTGATGAAGGCCACCGGCGGCAAGGCCAACCCCAAAGCTGTGAACGAGCTGGTGAGCAAGAAACTAGGCGACTAAGTCATCGAAAATTAGTGCAAGGGCGGCAAGGGGCATCCCCTCTGCCGCCTTTCTTTTGCGCTGTGGCGTGGCAACACACGCTGCGGACTGCGCGAAGATGACTTTCCCAATAGCCTCAACATGCTAGATTGCCGGGAACGAACAGGTAGGAAGAACCGATGCCGCGCTACGAATACAAAGTTGTCCCCGCCCCGCAAAAAGGCGGCAAGGCGAAAGGGGCCAAGACCGCCGAAGACCGGTTTGCCGTCTCGATTGAACAGGTGCTGAACCAGATGGGTCAGGACGGCTGGGAATACCAGCGCGCGGAATTACTGCCCAGCGAAGAGCGTTCGGGCCTGACCAGTTCTACCGTGAACTGGCGCAATGTTTTGGTCTTTCGGCGCGAAATTGAAGTGAACTTTGTCTCAACCCGTGGCCCAAGCGAAACGCCCGAGGGTGTACCGCTGGCGCAGCCCTTGCCCGGACCCGAGGCCGTTGTGGCCCCAGCCCCTATTGCCGAAGAGGTGAAAGAACCCCCACTGTCGCTAAAAGGGGCAGAAGCACCCGAGCAACAAGAGAAACCCTAGCCAAGTTCGAACTTATCCGCAGCACGCCTGCCCCGCCTGAATCGGCGGGCATGGCACTGTCGCGTAGGAGCAATAGACACAGCAATCACCTTCCAGCGGCTTCAAGATTTCACGACACGATTTGCATTCGTAAAACCACTGGCACGCGTCTGTTGGCATAGTTTCCGTTTCGACATGTCCGCAAGCGGGACAAGTCAAAGTCGACTCGAGAATTATGGTTGTCTCTGTGTCTTCCATCTCCCCCTCCTCAATAAACGAGTTGGCGCATTTACTCCCCAATATCCAGCGCCAGCGCGTGAATACGTGGCACGATATCGCCGAGCGCTTTATGCACAGCCCTGTGACGCGCGACTCGGGATTGCCCCTTGAAAGCGGCCGCGCGGATACGGACGTTGAAATGGCTCTCACCGCCCTCTTGATACCCCGAATGCCCACGATGGCTTTCGCTGTCGTCAACTACCTCAAGCTCATGCGGATCAAAGGCAGCTTGCAGGCAGGTTCGGATTTCGTCGGTCACAGTCATTTTTACGCCTAGCGGTAAAAATTTTACCGCCCCCCTCTTCTACTTTCGGCTGCTTAGACTAAACTGCTGCCTCCGAGTCGAGAAGATGCGTTCTTAAGGATCACAGCATGACGAAATCAGACCCTTTCGGATTCGATATGTCCGTCTCCAGCGCCAAGAAAAAGAACCCGCGCGGGCGCCGAGGGATGTCGGGCGCGTCTGAGACATCGGTGCGAATCTGCGACCATGAAGGCTGTGAAGAGGCGGGCAAGTTCCGCGCGCCCAAAGCGCCGGATGTGCTGGATGATTTCTTCTGGTTCTGCCAGCAACACGTGCGCGAATACAACCAGAAATGGAACTTCTTCGACGGCACGACCGAGGCCGAACTGAACGCGCAGCGGTCGAAGGACAAAGTGTGGGAACGTGAAACCAAGCCCATGGGTGACCCCGAAGCCCGTGCATGGGCGCGTTTGGGCATAGAAGACCCGCATCAGGTTCTGGGCGCAAACGCCACCAAGAACCCTGGCCGTACTTCCGGCGGCGGTGGCCGCCGTCTACCCCCCACTGAACGCCGCGCGATTGAGATTCTGGAAGCCAATGACAGTTGGACCAAAGCCGAGGTGCGTAAGGCTTACAAAAAACTGATCAAAGTACTGCACCCGGATATGAACGGCGGCGACCGGTCCCAGGAAGAACAACTGCAAGAAGTCGTCTGGGCCTGGGATCAGATCAAGGACAGCCGGAATTTTAAGTAATTCGGCACATCGCTAAAACAAACCTTGCAATGCGTTGGCTTCGGCCCGCTTGAGGCAACGCAGCCGCGTTTTTAGCATTGATCTGGTACCTTCCAGTTCGGGAAATAACGCAAGCAATTCGGCGACGTCCTCGCGCTGAAAGGACTTTAGCGCGCGATCCCCCAGATACAGGCTTTCGCTGTGCAAACCGTGGGAAGTCAGTATAGCGTGTTCCTCGCAGGCGATGTGATAGTACGTCACCGGCTTATCTGCTTGCACTTGATGAACCGTATCTCCGTTGACCAGATGAATAGCGGCGCAAAATACGCTCTCTTCACCAAACAGCAATTCGGCCCGCCACCCCTCGAGAACGATCCGGTGCTGGGGTGACACATATAGATCCCGGTTGGGCAATTAGATCCCGGTTGGGCAATCCCGCACCCAACGCGTCCCGTTGGATCCACACTGGCCGGTACTTTGGCTGTATACGCAAGGTCTGCGCAGTAAGGGTTCGCTGACCGATCCAGACAATGGGTAGAGATTGTCCCCCTGCCCCGCGAACCCATTCCCCAATTTTCAGGTCTTCTACCGGGCGTGGACCCCGATCTGTCTCGATTAATGTTCCCGCCACAAAGCATGGCGGGTCCGTTGGGTCGAGATCGCCCTCATCAATCTTCCAATTTCCGGTTTGCATTGGGCCAGTCGGATCATCGGTATCCCAGGCATAGATATTGCCGCCAACTTGGATAAATTCACCGGATTCCCCTGTGCCCCGATAGTTCCCTTGACCAAGATAGGTATAGGGCTGAAAGGTCGTTCCCCCATCAAACGAAATTGTCTGGCCATCAATGATCGCGGTTTGGGTCGAGTTGCGAACGATATAGTCGCCACCACCGGTGGTCCCGACATTATGAAGGAGCACGTCAAATGGCATGGACCGCGCCCCTAGCCCTGCAAGGTATCAAAACAGTCCGACCACCGCCCGACATGACGCAGCAATCAAAAGAAGCTTTGATCTTGGAACCCATGACCAACACTCTGCACTCATACAAAAAACACCATGTATTATTACCTTAATTGTCAATTAACGCAAATCAAAGGCGCGCAGGCGACTATTCGGGTGATTGCCGCAGAGCCATCCGAGAACTGCTAAAACGTCCCGACAGACGACCGATGACCGGCTCAGAATGAATGGTTGGGAAACATGTCAAACTCGCCCTGGGCTGGTGAAGCGACACAGCCCCAAAGGCCCTCAGCGACATTTCTCAGTGACGAAAAATACACGACTTTCAGGCCAGCACCGAAGAAACACCCGCCTGCGCCACTGCTCAGGCGGCTTTCCCTTGCCCTTGCTCTCAATATGTTGCACCACACACAGTGTCGAAGGCCCCTCGTGAGGCTGCGGTATCAGGATAAGGACGACAGGCATGGATTGGCCGATTGACGCAAACGCAAAACCATCAGAAGAGATTTCGGTTCGCGAAGTCTTCGGCATCGACACCGACATGCAGGTCAAACGCTTCTACGAAGTGACCGAGCGGGTGCCCGAGATTGATCCGACCTATAAGTTCGACCCTGATACCACGCTGGCGATTTTGGCAGGATTTACCCACAACCGCCGGGTGATGATCCAAGGCTATCACGGCACGGGTAAGTCGACGCATATTGAACAGGTTGCCGCGCGTCTGAACTGGCCCGCCGTGCGCGTTAATCTCGACAGCCACATCAGCCGGATCGACCTGATCGGCAAAGACGCGATCAAACTGCGCGACGGCGTTCAAATCACCGAATTCAGCGAAGGTATTCTGCCTTGGGCCCTGCGCAATCCGGTTGCGATCGTGTTCGACGAATACGACGCCGGGCGCGCGGACGTGATGTTCGTGCTGCAGCGCGTGCTGGAAGCCAACGGCAGCCTGACCCTGCTGGATCAGAACGAAATCCTGACGCCGCACCGGTATTTCCGCATGTTCGCAACCGCCAACACCGTTGGTCTGGGCGACACGACGGGTCTGTACCACGGCACCCAGCAGATCAACCAGGCGCAAATGGACCGCTGGTCTTTGGTCGCAACGCTGAACTACCTCAGCCATGACGCTGAAACGATGATCGTTCTGTCCAAGGCCCCTCATTATAACACGGCGGAAGGACGCAAGATCGTTAGCCAGATGGTCACTGTTGCAGACCTGACACGAACCGCCTTCATGAATGGCGATCTGTCCACAGTCATGAGCCCCCGAACGGTCATCAACTGGGCGCAAAACGCCGAAATTTTCCGCAATGTCGGCTACGCGTTCCGCCTGTCTTTCCTGAACAAATGTGATGAACTTGAACGTCAGACGGTTGCCGAGTTCTACCAGCGCTGCTTTGACGAAGAACTGCCTGAAAGCGCGGCAAACGCCTCATTGGGATAAGTCGTAAATGCTGTTCGGATCTGACCCGCGTCCGTCCACCGGACTCGGTGTCTTTGAGGGCATTATCGACCGGATTATTGTCTTGAGCCTTCCCGAGGCTCAGGAACGTCGCGATCGTATCCCTTCTCATCTGGCAGAGTACGGGATCACTGCATTTGAATGGCATGACGCTTTTACGCCGGATCATCCAACCGTTCAGTCGCTCTATGAAGAACAACGCATAGCGACGTTCCCGCCGTGTTTTCGGTGCGGGATGAACGATTGCGATTGCCCTAACAACGTGCTGTTTCCTCAGCAGGTCGCAAACTTTGCCAGTCACTTGGACATATGGCGGCTTACCAGTCAGCAGGACGGTCGGGTCCTCGTGATGGAAGATGATATTGTGCTCCACCCTTGGACGTCGCGTGTATTGCGAAAGCTCTGGCACGGGATCGAGCGTGGAAACATCGACTTCACCCCAAGATCAACAATGATGTTGCGACTTGGGTGGGCATTGTCCAAGGATCATGGTCGTTTCAAGCGGTTCCGCACAAATCACAAGGTCAGAATGTCGAACCCGTGCTATGCGCTCACTTCGGGGTTTGCCGCAAAGCTCATTGATCGCTTCGACCGTGTGGACACAACGTCGGATGTGTTTTTGCATGGCGAGGTTGCGACGCCCGAGGATTCTCTCACGATTTTCCCGCCTGTTGCTTCGGATTTGTCCTGGTCCGAAGGCGCAACGGATTCCTACATTCACCCCAAGAAAAACCGCTTGGAATACCTGAAGAAACACAATCGGGGCACTGAACTTACCGAGTTTGAGCGTCGGTTGAAGCACCATGTTCAGCATGTATATCAACGACCAATTTTATGCGTAGGTCATCCTCGAACCGGAACTGGTTTCGTGGCCGAACTGTGTACCAAGTCCGGCTTGGATGTCGGTCACGAAGCTGACGGTAAGGACGGCATTAGTTCGTGGATGTTTGCGGTGGACGCGGCGCAAAACCCTTGGGCCGCTGACCCGGTCGCCCAAACGCGCAAAGCCCTAAAGTGGCAATTCATGATCCAGACGGTTCGGGATCCGGCCACAGCCATTCCCTCGATTATTCGCGAAAACGCACATGCCCCTGCATCATACGAGTTTCGCCGGACCCACATTCTTGCGGAAACAGGGATTGATCTGAACGGTTTTGAGACTGATATCGAATGGGCTATCGCGTCGCTTTGCTTGTGGGCGTCCATCATTCGTGGGCAGAACCCGGACTTTGTATTCCGAATTGAAACCGACTCTGAGGCCCTGATCGACTTTCTTCAGGACAAAGGTTTCAAGGTTCACAAGGACAATCTGGATATCGGCCCTGTAAACGCCGAGAAGCTGTATAAGGGCAAGCATCACGAAAAACCTCAGATCGACGCAGAACAGTGGGAAGTGATCGGACCACAAGCCCGGGCGCTTCTGAATGAATACTGTGAGGAATACGGCTACAACTCCTCTGTGGGAGCAACCTAGTCAAATTTTCCGCCTTATCGGGCCCCGATTTAGCGACCACATTGGTTAAAACCATATATCAATGTTGTGTTTTGATCACGTAGCGCGATGTATTTTGTATAATTAAAGTATATACAATTAATATCCATGCTACATTCACCACATGTCATGTTTCAGATTTCTTTTAATCGTGGTCACGATTGCCGTTACGTTTTCCTCGCCGGTTGCAGCCCTTCCTTCCAAGCCCACTGACCGGGCAGAGTTGTTTGCCGTATGTTCAGGACGGCTCGAAGCATTGGCTGCGCGGCAAAAGGCCCGCTTGGGTAGCAAAGCGAATTCGGCAGAGATCCTTCGCGTTCAATTTGACCAGATGCTCGAAGCGGTGTTGCCTTGGGCGCTGTCCGAAGGCGTTGAGGAGCATCAGCCCAAACGCTGGCGTGTGCGTGGCTGGGTTGAGGTCGCGTATCTATTGGCCGATATGGACTACAGCTTTGATGCCCGGATCGCCGCTGGGGCTGAACTCCAATTGGAGCACCGGATATCCGAGTGCCGCGCCGTCCTGTTGTAACCCTGTTTGCATGAAAACAGGGCTGGCCCTATGGTCAAGACCCCGGAATGGTTCTAGGTTGCCGGGACAGAACACAACCGGACCTGCCGCCGATGAGCAAACCAATCGATAACCCCGCTGATCCGTTCAAGAAAGCTTTGGCCGAAGCCACGAAAGTGATGGCCGATGATCCCGAGCTGAACGTCTCATACACGGTCGATCCGTCGGGCATGTCGGGTGAATCTATGCGCCTGCCGCAAGTCAGCCGCCGCATGACTCGCGAAGAGGTTCTGCTGGCGCGCGGAACCGCCGATGCACTGGCGCTGCAACGCAAATACCACGACGATGCAACGCACGCACGCTATGCCCCTCCGGGAGATATGGCGCGCGATCTGTACGAAGCGATGGAGACCGCCCGGTGCGAGGCGATGGGCGCACGGGACATGCCCGGCACCGCGTCCAATATCGACGTCAAAATTGAACACGAAGCTATCCGCCGTGGGTATGACCAGTGCAAACAACCTGCTGATGCGCCTTTGGCCGTTGCGGCAGGTTATCTGATCCGACATCTGGCGACTGGTCGTGACCTGCCCCAGGCAGCAGATAACATCATGAACCTTTGGCGCGGATTCATCGAAGAACAAGCTGGGGGAACGCTTGAAAGCCTCGATGATATTCTCTCGGATCAGGCAGAGTTTGCAAAGTTTGCCCGTAAGATGATCAAGGATCTGGGATACGGCGACCAATTGGGGGATGACCCTGACGAGCTGGACGAAGAACAGGAAGATCAGGCCGAGGACGACGCAGAAGAACAGCCCGATCCTGATAGCACCGGCCAGGACGATCAGGATGAACAAGAAGCCGATGCCACCCCTGAGCAATCTCAGGAAGAGCAGCAGGACCAATCTCAGGCTCAGGTCTCGATGGACGAAATGGCCGACGACGAGATGGGCGAAGAGGCAGAGATGCCCGAAGGCGAGGCCCCGCTAGAGCCGCCCGCCCCGCCTTCGGCCTCTGAGGCGGACCCTGATTACAAAGTCTACCTGAATACTTTTGACGAAGAGATCGAGGCCGAGGATTTGGCCGAACCCGCCGAGTTGGAACGGCTGCGCGCCTATCTCGATCAACAGCTTGAACCGCTGAAGGGCGCGGTCAGCCGTCTGGCCAACAAACTGCAACGCCGCCTGCAGGCGCAGCAGAACCGATCGTGGGAATTCGACCGTGAGGAAGGCATTTTGGATGCTGGACGTCTGGCACGTGTCATCGCGAACCCGACAACTCCGCTCAGTTTCAAAATCGAGAAGGATACCGAGTTCCGCGACACCGTCGTGACGCTTTTGTTGGATAATTCCGGGTCGATGCGCGGGCGTCCGATCTCGATCGCAGCGATATGCGCTGATGTTCTGGCGCGGACGCTGGAACGCTGCAATGTTAAGGTCGAAATTCTGGGCTTCACCACCCGCGCCTGGAAGGGTGGTCAGGCACGCGAGGCGTGGCTGAACGACGGTCGCCCCCAGCAACCCGGGCGGCTGAACGACCTTCGCCATATTATTTACAAGGGCGCGGATGCTCCGTGGCGTCGCGCACGCCCCAACCTTGGCCTGATGATGAAAGAAGGTCTGCTGAAGGAAAACATCGACGGCGAGGCGCTGGAATGGGCGCATCGTCGGATGATGGCCCGGCGCGAACAGCGCAAGATCTTGATGGTGATTTCCGATGGTGCGCCGGTCGATGATTCAACTCTCAGCGTTAACCCTGCAAATTATCTGGAAAAACACCTGCGCGACGTGATCGCAATGGTTGAGAAGCGCAAGATGGTCGAACTGCTTGCTATCGGGATCGGCCATGACGTGACGCGTTATTACGACCGCGCGGTTACAATTACGGACGTCGAACAACTGGCCGGTGCGATGACCGAACAATTGGCAGCACTGTTTGACAGCGACCCAAGGGCGCGCGCCAGGGTCATGGGGATGAGGAAAGTGGGCTAACGCGCCTAATCCTAAAACTAAACGGAGTGCACTCCGATCTGAATGAGGTGAGACATGTTTCAATCCTTTGCCGTGACCGCACGTCCGGAACAAGGCCCACCGCGCTTGGCTGCGCTGCGGACGGAGCTAGCGCAAGCGGGGTTGGATGGTTTCTTGACCCCGCGCGCGGACGCGCATCAGGGAGAATATGTCGCCCCACGGGACGAGCGTCTGGCGTGGTTGACCGGATTTACCGGATCAGCCGGATTTTGTGTTGCCCTGTCAGACATCGCAGGCGTGTTTGTTGACGGACGCTACCGTACTCAGGTCAAGGCACAGGTCGCGTCCGACTTCACCCCGGTGCCTTGGCCCGAAGTCGGCCTGAGTGCGTGGTTGAAGGAACAACTGCCGAACGGGGGAAAAGTTGGCTTTGACCCTTGGTTGCACGCCGCCGAGCAGATCTCAGCCGCCCAGAAAGAGCTGTCCGGCAGTGGTATCGAACTGATGCGCAGCGATAACCTCGTCGACCGTGTTTGGAACGACCAACCGGAGCCGCCATTAAATCCCGTCAAGGCTCACCCTCTGGAATTCGCTGGAGAAACCGCAGAAAGCAAAATCACACGCTTGGCCACGGGCCTGCGCGATGCAGGATGTTCGGCCGCTGTGATTACCCTGCCGGACTCGATCATGTGGCTGTTGAACATTCGCGGCTCAGATATCGGCTACAATCCTGTGGCACACGGATTCGCGATTCTACATGCCGATGGGCTGGTGGATCTGTTCATGGCCAAGGAAAAACTGGTCATTCCTCTGGGTGACAGGGTGAATATCCACGAACCGAACGCGTTCTTGGACAGCCTCGCTGCGCTTGATGGCAAGGTACAGGTCGATCTGGGCACGTTGCCACAAGCCGTAGCGGATATCTTGTCAGATCGGATGATTGACGGCGGCGACCCGTGCGCCCTGCCCAAGGCCTGCAAGAACCTGGCCGAAATCGCTGGCAGCGCCGAAGCGCACTTGCGCGACGCCGTAGCGGTTGTCGAAACCCTGTGCTGGCTGGATGCACAGACCCCCGGCACAGTGACCGAGACCCAAGTCGTTACCCGGCTGGAAGAAAACCGACGCAGGGACAACGCCCTGCAGGACATCTCGTTCGACACGATCGCCGGAACCGGCCCCAACGGTGCGATCATGCACTATCGCGTGACCGAAGAAACCGACAGCTTGCTAAAAGACGGACACATACTGGTTCTGGACAGCGGCGGCCAGTATTTGGATGGTACGACAGATATCACCCGGACCATCGCCGTCGGAGAGGTCGGCGAAGAGGAAAAAACCTGCTTCACCCGCGTGTTGAAGGGCATGATTAACATGTCCATGTTGCGCTGGCCCGTTGGTTTGGCAGGACGCGACGTTGAATGTATCGCGCGCGCACCGCTCTGGGCGGCAGGGCAGGATTTCAATCACGGGGTCGGCCACGGGGTCGGCGCTTATCTAAGCGTTCACGAAGGCCCCCAGCGTCTGTCGCGTGTCAGCTCTGTCCCGCTGCAACCCGGTATGATCCTGTCAAACGAACCTGGCTACTACCGCGAGGGCGCTTTCGGAATCCGGATCGAAAATCTGGTGGCTGTGCAAGAGGCGCCCGCCCTGCCCGGTGGTGATGCCGAACGCGCGATGCTGAACTGGTGTACTCTGACTTTTGTCCCGATTGACCAACGGTTGATTGTGGTCGAGATGCTTACCACTGACGAACGCGATTGGCTGAACGCCTATCACCGCGACGTTGCGGAAAAAATCAGGCCTAGGCTGGGCGCAGAGGCGCAGCTGTGGTTGGATGCCGCAACCGGGCCGGTCTGACACCGGACTGTTACAAACACCGGGCAGAGGAGAAGCCCAGAACAAAGGGATGGAATACGTATGACCAAGATCACAATCCGTAAAGCACCGGGCAAATGGAGCGTCCGGTCCGGAGGCGCTATCCTTGGTGAAAGCACAAATGCGCTGGAGCTTTTGGAAGGCGATCTTGACCCTGTAATCTACTTCCCTCGCTCAGACATTGCCATGGCGTTTCTGGATCGCACCGAAAAACGCACGCATTGCCCGCACAAGGGCGATGCCACGCATTTTTCGATTGTGAACAAATCCTCTGTCAC
The DNA here is from genome assembly GCF_056780525.1 of Ruegeria sp. S263. NCBI lineage: Bacteria > Pseudomonadati > Pseudomonadota > Alphaproteobacteria > Rhodobacterales > Roseobacteraceae > Ruegeria > Ruegeria sp. S263. The sequence goes on from NZ_CM165558.1 coordinate 2,669,539, forward strand.
TGAAAACGCAGCATGGAGCTACGAAGACCCAATCCCATCAGCCCTGGAAATCAAGGGCTACGTTGCCTTTTATAAGATCGAGTCGGTCAAGGTCGAACAAATCTAGATCGCCTCTTTCACCGCCTCGACAGTTGCCATGTCATGACGGACACGTCCGAACGCCTGCGCCATTGAGGTCAACGTATGCGGAGGGCAGCCAATCTCAGGCAGGCAGGATGCGTCGATCACACGGACCTTCCCGTCGAAAGCAGATCGCACGACCCGATCCACGGGCTCATGACGCTGCCCAAGGGTCAGCCTGTGATAGTGAAACCCTTGACCGGGGTCAGTGATGCCCAATGCGCTGCGCACGCCATGAGAGGCGAGCCAGTCGAGAAGATGCTGCAAGTATTCGTCCATATCCGGTTTCGGCGTCTGTATCGCCTCTATCCGGTCCTGGCCCGGTAAATGGTGGAACTGAACCAGCGTTTTCGGTGTCCAAATCCGCACTGGCTGGACAAAATCAATAATGCGTCCAATGCGTCGACCACGGAAGTGAGGCCCCAGACCAAACCTGGTCGTTAGCATACTCAGCGGGGCTTGGGACACCGTGTAGACTGAGGCAAACAGCTTACAAAGCCCGTCTTGTTTCCACTTGAGCGTCAGCGCGTTGAAATTCCCTCGGTTCGTATAGCTGCGGGGCGACCCAAGTATACGGGCGAGCCTGAGGCAATTGATCGTGTAAGGTGCATGATCACGAAATCTGATCTCGGTCGCTGCCCTTAGGCTACGTGCCAGCAAAGTTGCCGTGCCAAGAACACCGGCAGCCAGAAACACGCGACGAGCCTTAATCCGGGTACCGTCGTCAAGCTCTAACCGAACAAGTTCCTGTTCGGTTTCGATACGCTGTACCCGACCGTTGCGGATTTCGACATCCGGCATTTCACGCAGGCGCTTTTCCACCGCATTTGCCATAGCGCGCAATCCAGACCCGGGCTCGTCCTTGGTTCCCGTCAGAAGGCGCGGTGCGCTTTTTTCAAATCCGTTTTCCAGTTTCTGCCGACGAACGCCGCCAACCACTTCAAAATCGGATTGTACTGCGTCGCACGCTTCGCGGTAAGCCCGCCAGTTTTCAAGGAATCGTCCCTGTCCCCAAGGGTCATCCCTGTCATAGACCTGAAGCTGTTTTCCCCAATAATTGGCCAAACCACCAATTTCTGCGGCAACAAACATTGGAGGGGCATCTCCGGACACTGCCGTTCGTTCGGCCAAATAGGCGGGCTCGCGCCGTTCATAAGCAACCGAAACTATTTTGGCCGGCCCCCCCTCAAAGGGTTGGGACGTCGCACCCGTAACAACAACCAACGATCCGGAATAACCCTTCATCGCGGTCAGGGCGGCATAACCAGCAGGGCCAGCGCCGATCAATGCGGCATCAAAAACGCGCATGCAAAGACCCTTTTCTACACGAAACCGGATTTAGAATTCGCTTTCCGCCCCGGCAATTCATCGGAACACGGGCGTGAACCAAAGGGTACTCTGCGCATCTGAAAGGTTCAGAGCGGAGTATTCGGAACTTCCACAAGCAATAGATGGCCCAAGTTCTGCCAAGCGGCCCCAAAAGCGCCGGACACCATGCACGCGCAGAGGCAGTAGTGTAATTTGATGTACACAAAGCGAGACGCAGTAAAAACATAATAAGTTGCCCCCAAATCTCATGAGCCTTGGTGCAAGTTCGTATATTTGTCGTCTAGTTGTTTGAAATTACGTGTATTCGTAGTGCCAGATACCCGGTTAAGAAGAACGAATACCAATTGAACTCAATAAATTATCCGGGCCAACTTTGCCGATAATAGCTGAAATTTGCTGTTTGAATCAAGAAAACAAGCCATTCCAATGGGCGTCGAACAAGTTCCACTGCTGGCTCGGTGCGTTCTTAAGCACGCAAGAATGCCCAAAGCCCAACTTTGCGGCGATTGCTGTTTCCAAGCAAAAATCCGTGCTGCTTCAGACGCGCCCGAGGCCTTCCTTCACACAAAAATCAGAGGTTATTCAGCCTGCTCGCGCAGAGAAATCAGGATATCCACCAAGGCGTTAATTACTTCTGGGTCGTCCAGCGCTGGGTCAGGCATCGAGGTGTCCTGGGCCACAGATTGCGGATTGTCCAGAAATGCTACCAACTGCTCGCGCGTCCACTCTCCTCCGACCGACGAAAGCGACTGCGAATAGTCAAAATCTGTGAGACCCGCGATCTTTCTGCCGTAGACCTCGCCCAATGACGGGGCGCTTGCGCTAGGAAGTACGCCAAAACCGTGACATTCGGCGCAACCGTCCAACGCGGTTTCGACCGCGCCGACGGTTCTGTTCGACAATCCAAGATCGCCAATTTTGGCAACAGCGAACTGGTAGCTTGGATCAAACTCTCCAACCGTCAGATGCAGCACCTTTTTCTGGTCGGTCCAAAGTGCGATCGTGTCTCCATGCTGATGGACATAGCGGATGCGAAAGCCGAGCGGAATGCGCTCGGCGAACAGGATGCCTTCGCCGTTCGTGCGAATGCGGAACAGGCTGTTTCCGGCCAAGGACCCCGCCAGCATGTCACCATCCCACGCTGGATGGAAGTCATCCACCGGCGCTAGTGAACTTACGGCGACCGAGGGCAACCACGAATAGGCTGGAAGCTGGAATTCCGGGTGGCGTCCGTAATCAAGCGTATCCGGCAAAGGCAACTTATTGTACCGCGTACCCAGCGAAACCTGCGGCCACCCGTAATCTGAGCCCTCACGAATAAGGTTCAGTTCATCCCCTCCGCGACGGCCATGCTCGACCGTCCACAAGCGGCCATCGGCATCAAACGCGATCCCCTGCATGTTCGAGTGACCCTGACTGAGAACGCGGTGCTCACCTGTTGCCGTATCGACGGCAAGTACCTTGCCGTACATCTGGTCAGGATCCTGCGACAGCGCCACCGGCGAATAGGTTCCGTCCATCGCATAGTCGCCAGCGGCCAGATACAATGTCCCATCATCGTCGACACGGAACCGACCGCCTGCCATATGGCCCTGAATCGCGCGCCCGTCCGGGTTGGGCGCAAGACAGGGATCCGTTGCGTATAGAATGGTCCAGTCATCCGAACTGATTGAAACCGCATCGGCAGAGGTGCCGTTCAGCGGAGCAGTGGACAAGGTCGTGCGATAGCAATTGTCGGCTTCTACCCACTCGGTGAATGAGACAATCAGCTTACCGTCGACGACGTCTACGTCGTTATAGCGAAAGTAAAAATGCGCAAAGTTGTAATCCGGGTTGGCCTCTTCGAAATCAAGCATGGTCTCCCACCCGTTGGGCGGCGGCGCAATATCAAGCGTCACGGCTTCATCGCCGCTGACTTCGAAAAACCCGCCTTCATGGGTCATGACGATCAAGTCTTTTCCCAAACTGGTCAACGCACCACCGCTGCCCGCACGGTCCACGGGGACGTCCAGTTCTTTCATGTTGAGGGCGGTGAAAATGGTTTCGACTTGCGCAACGCGATCCCCAGACCAGATCGGAGCGGAATGAGTTATCCCAACATGACTTGTGCGCAGTTGGTGGACTTCCCACATCATCAGGCCCAGCGAACCTGCCAACGTCACCGTGATAACGGGGCTACTCAACAGTCGTTTCACAATGCTCATTGCCTGACCTCAACCAAGTTTTTTTGTTATCCGCCATTACTGCGGGTGCTGCTCGGGCTCATAGAAACCGGAAACTTCAACAGTATCAACCCGGCTTGCCAATTCCCGCGAACGATTGCGGTCAATAGACTTCAACCACGCCCCAAATCGAACAAACTTCACGCGTTCCTCACGCGCCTGTTCAATGCAAGTGAACCGATTTGCGGGCAAAATGGCACAACACACCATCGGAGGACGCCATGTCGATCACCCGCCGCAGTTTCGTCGGAGCATTTGGGGCCGGGCTTGCCCTGCCCACAGCGTTGTGGTCACAATCCGATCCTGTTTTGCAGGCGGTGCGTTCCACCCTGTATGGCAGCAATTCCGAGTTTGCCGAAGGAATGTCTTATCTGGTCGCGCGTGGAAATCCGGATGTCGTCCCTGCCCTGCTGACCGCGATGCGGTACGGGCGGCAGCGAAGCAACGAGATCACCGGCGTGATGCGCGATCTTACGGGCGAGACTATCGGAACCGATTGGTTCGATTGGATGCTGTGGCAAGAGAACAACCCGCAACTGACCCCACATCCGTCGCTGATCCCATTCAAGCGCGAGGTGCTATTGGGAATCGATCCGAATTTCGACGATTTTCTGCGCCCTGAATACCTTCAGCCCGAGAAGATGAAAATCCGGCTGGAAGAGATCACATGGGGTGGGGTTCACAAGGATGGTATCCCATCTCTGGATAATCCGACACTGGTGCCGGTGTCTCGGGCGGAATACCTGAAAGACAGCGATCTGGTTTTCGGGGTCTCGATCAACGGAGACACACGCGCCTATCCGTTACGGATTATGGGCTGGCACGAAATGTTCAATGAAGTCATCGGCGGCGTACCTGTCGCGCTGGCCTATTGTACGTTGTGTGGTTCTGGAATTCTATTTGAAACGCAAGTGGCCGGGCGGAGCAAGCCTCTGGTCTTTGGCTCATCAGGTTTTCTATACCGCTCGAACAAGCTGATGTTCGACCGCGAGACACACTCGTTATGGAACCAGTACACCGGCAAACCGGTTGTTGGCCCCTTGGTCAGCAGCGGGATTGAACTGAAGCAGCGACCAGTTGTGATCACCACATGGCAAAGCTGGAAAACCTCGCACCCGGACACCAAGGTTCTGTCCCTCAAAACCGGGCACCGCAGAAACTATGGATCGGGCGTAGTCTATCGCGATTACTTCGCATCGCCCGAGTTGATGTTCCCGGCGCTGGTCGATCAATCCAGACATCAGCAGAAGGACTATGTGTTCGCCATTCGTCAATTTGGCGCGGCGCGGGCTTGGCCTTTGAACGCGTTCAGCAAGACCCGCGTAATCAATGACGCAATCGACAACAAGGCGCTGGTTTTGGTCGGAAACCCAGACAAGCGCGCGGTCCGGGCCTACGAGAGGAAGTCAAACCAATTCACGGCGTCTGACAGCGGTTTGGTTGATCAGGCGGGCCGGAAATGGACAATGACCGAAGAGGCCTTGATCGGGCCTGATGGCACCCGGTTGCCACGCGTCGCGGGACATATCTCGTACTGGTTTGCGTGGGATAACTATCTGGGGGACGCCGCGACTGTGTATCCCGGTTAAGAATGTTCCTCGGCCGCCGTCGCCGCCAAAGCCCGGTTATAGGCTTTGAGCGCGTCTATGTGGTACAGGGCACCAACGGGGTTTTCGCAGCCGTCCTCATCCACCACGACGACCGGAATGCACGGGATGTCCACCCGGTCGAAGTAAGGCATCGCGGCCTCTAACGTGGCGCTGGCCTGAACGCACAGGCCTTGTTCTATCAGATCCTGTGCTTCGTCCTTGGTGATTGACCGTGGATCACCGATCGGGCGCATCACTGATCCGGCGCGAAGCATCGCCAACAGATAAGCCTGCGGGCCAGCGGCCAGGTGGACATCGCGGCGCTCAAGCTGTGTCAGGAAGAACGATCTGTCGACTAAGCGCGAGGCCAGCGCGGTCGACATGGACACCGAAACCATTACGGCCAGACCGATTTGCCAGTCTCCGGTCAGCTCAAAAACAATCATCGTGGTCGATATCGGCGCACCCAGCACCGCGGCGGCAACGGCCCCCATCCCCGCAAACGCATAGAGAGTATGCGTGCCAGATACATCCGGCAGCAGACCCGTCGCGACAAGGCCGAAGGCCAACCCGGTCAGCGCGCCGATCATCAGCGAAGGCGAGAACACCCCGCCCCCCATCCGTCCGCCCATCGTAATGGCCAACGCAACGGTTTTGACCACGGCAAAGACAATAGCAGCGGAAAGCACCAAATCTCCGGTCAAGGCACGGACCGTGGTTTCGTATCCAACCCCGATGATGTGCGGGAACCAGATCGCCAGAAGCCCCAGCATCGCGCCCGACACGGCTGGCCGCAACCAACGCGGCAGGGACAATCGGGCCTGAATGTGGTTGCCGAAGTCCTCGGCGAAAAAGATTGATCGCATCAGCAGCAGGGAAACTAGCCCGCAGATCAGGCCAAGGATCAGAAATGCGGGTAACTCGACATAGAATTGCAGCGAGCCGGGCGTTTCCAAAACGAACTCGGTGACGTCGCCATATTCCAACCTGTTGATCACCGTGCCCGCGACCGACGCGATGACGATCGGCGCAAATGCATGCACCGCAAAATGCCGCAAGACGACCTCGAGCGCGAAAAGCGCACCCGCGATCGGAGAATTGAAGCTGGCCGATACTGCGGCCGCAACCGCACATCCCAACAGGTCGCGCCCGGTAATGCCGTCGGCGTTAATACGGTCGCTAACCCATGTCGAGATGACACCGGCCATGTGCACCACCGGACCTTCGCGGCCCGTCGATCCGCCCGTACTTAGTGTAATCAGGGACGCGAACAAGGACGCGATCCCGGCCTTGCGTTCAACCCGGCCATCGGTCAGCGCCGCGCCCTCAATCACGTCGGCGACGGAACGAACGCGCCCGTCATCGGTGAATCTGTGCAGGATGATGCCAACAACCAGACCGCCAATGATGGGCGTGATCAGGATCACGAACCACGGCAGCTTTTCCGCATGGCTATGCAGCAGCAGGATGTCTTCGGTGTCATAGACATAGGCCTGAAGAGCCCGGATTGCCTTGCGAAATCCCAGCGCCATGAAGCCAGCCGCGATCCCGATGGCCAAAGCAATGAACCAGAACTGAATTTGGCTGGGGCCCCGACGCCGCATCACCCGCCACGCATCCTTCATCGCGGCCAGAGCCTGATTGAGCTGGTTGCGCAAAACGGTACGGGTCGACTGAGTCATGTGCCCTCGGGGATCAATTCATATGCCTTACTAAGCCACGGTGGGCACATATAAAAGGCGGATCGCGCGGGTGTGAGCAGCTATGCGTCCAACAAGGCACGGGCGGCGGCGCGCGCTTCGTCAGTTATGGTATCGCCGGCAACCATTCGGGCGATTTCGTCCACCCTGTCAGGATCAGCCAGCGGGATCACCGTCGAAAGCGTCTGACCGTCCGTGACATGTTTCTGAACCCGCCAGTGATGCGCGGCTCGGGCGGCGACCTGCGGTGAATGCGTCACCACAAGAACCTGCCCACCATCCGCCAAAGACGCCAGTCGACGGCCAACAGCATCCGCCGTGGCACCGCCTACACCCCGATCAATCTCATCAAAGATCATGGTGTGCGCACTGTCTTCCCCGGTCAGGCACACCTTGAGTGCCAGCAGAAATCGGCTGAGTTCCCCGCCGGACGCGATCTTGTTCAGCGGACCGGACGGGGCACCCGGGTTGGTGGCAACCGTGAAGGCAACCACGTCAATACCTTCGGGGCCGGGGTCGCCTGGGGTCACTTCGGTCCGAAACACCGCACGCTCCATTTTCAACGGTGCCAGTTCTGCCATTACGGCTGTGTCCAACTCGACGGCAGCCTTTTGCCGAGCGGCGCTCAGAGCCGAAGCAGCAGCGTCATAGCGTTCCTGCGCGGCCGCAACCGCAGCGCGCTGATCGGCCAGATTCGCGTCCCCTGCTTCCAAGCGGTTCAAACGGTCCCGCAAGGTCTCAGCAAAGCCACCCAGATCATCGGGGGCAACGTCGTGTTTTCGGGCCAGCGCGCGAATAGCAAAAAGACGCTCTTCGGTCAGCTCCAACTCGGATGGGTTGAACTCAAGCGCGTCAAGACAGGCGCTGACACCGTCTTGCGCCTCACCCAATTCGATCGAGGCGCGGCCCAACGCGGCAATCGGTTCCTCCAACTGCCCACCAGCATTATCGGATACACCTTCCAGCCAACGCACGGCGTCAGACATCGCGCCCTCTGCGCCGTCGCCGCCCAGCAAATCGAAAGCGCGGGCAACGTCGTCACGGATGCGCTCGGCACCCTGCATCAATCGACGACGTGCATCCAGATCAGCATCTTCGCCCGGTTGCGGGTTCAACTGATCAAGTTCGGCTACCGAATGGCGCAGAAACTCTTCTTCGGCGCGCATCGCTGTCAAAGCAGCCTCGGTCTGGGCAAGAGCTTTGCGGGCGCGCGACACTTCAGACCACGCGGTGCGAACGTCGGCAAGCTGCTCACCAGCGCCCGAATAGCTGTCCAGCATGGCCCTGTGACCGCGCGGATTCAACAATCCGCGATCATCATGCTGACCATGCAGCTCCACCAGAGTCTCAGATAGCGCCCGCAGCACCTCGCCCGAGCAGCGCCGGTCATTGACCCAGGCTGTCTTGCGCCCTTCGGCTGTGTTTACGCGGCGCAGGATCAATTCCTCTCCGGCTGGCAATCCGGCCTCCGCCAAGATTGCATGGGCCGGATGGTCCGGGGACAGTTCAAATTCGGCCACAACCTCGCCCTGAACAGCGCCCTGACGCACCAGTTCGGCCCGACCCCGCCACCCCAGAACGAAGCCGAGCGAATCCAGCAGGATTGACTTGCCTGCCCCTGTCTCGCCGGTCAACGCGTTCAAACCCGGTTGAAACGTCAGTTCCAACCGGTCGATGATCAGCATGTCGCGGATATCGAGGGCGCGCAGCATCGGGTCTTAGCGTCCCACGCCTTTGGTCATGGCGATTACAACCACTCACCCTTGATCGTCTGGCGATAGATCTGGCTGAGCCAATTATTTCCTCGGCTCTTCAGGTCCAGCCCACGCGAGGTCAACAGCTTGTAACCCGCGTCGTACCACTCGGACGACTGATAGTTGTATCCCAGAATCGCACCGGCCGACTGCGCTTCGTCCACCAGACCCAGCGACAGATAGGCTTCGATCAAACGATACAGCGCCTCGGCTGTGTGCGACGTGGTCTGGAAATCCTCAACCACGACACGGAACCGGTTGATGGCTGCGGAATAATGATCTTGGCGCAGGTAATACCGGCCAATCTCCATTTCCTTTCCGGCCAGATGGTCAAAAGCCAGATCGAATTTCAACACCGCCGACGTTGCGTATTCACTGTCGGGATAAACTTCGATGACCGTGCGCAAGGACTGAAGCGCCTGAAATGTCAGGCCCTGATCACGCCCGACCTCGTCAATCTGATCATAATAGCTCAGCGCAAGCAGGTACTGGGCATAGGCCGCATCTTCATCCGTGGGGTAAAAGTCGATATACCGCTGCGCCGCCGCCCGGCTTTCTTCATAGTTCTTGTCCGAATGGTATGAGAACGCCTGCATGATCAGCGCGCGTTTGGCCCAATCGGAATAAGGATACAGACGTTCAACTTCCGAGAAGTACCACGCCGCATCATCCGAACGATTCTGCGACAGCTCGTATTCGCCGCGCGTGAAAATCTGTTCCGGAGTGAACCCTTCCAGGTTCTGATCGCGGTCCGCGCCTTGTCTGCCGCAAGCCGTCAAAACTGCTGCCAGAAGAATCGCCGCTGCGAATCTGACTGCCGCTTTGGTGCCAACCATTCCGCCTATCCTTGTCGTCTTGATTATTGGGGCAAACCCCGGATTTGGCCTTGGTTTAGCACATATAATTGCGGGGCAAAACGCCTTAGTAAGCCCTCTGGCGCAATTGTCGACAGAGTTGATCCAATCAGGCGACTTCGGGGATTTCGTCCCACACAAGGCCTTGCCCCGGCAGGCGCGCGGCCTGTTCGGGCGTGCAAAGGATCGGACGAACGGCACCCGGCGTTTCAAACAGCTTGCGCAGCAAGGTGTTTGTCATCGCATGGCCCGACTTGTCGCCTGTGAAATGACCCAGGATCGGCCCTCCGGCTAGGTAAAGGTCACCCAGAGCGTCCAGCATCTTGTGACGCACGGCTTCATCAGCGTGGCGAAGTCCGCCGGGGGTCAACACTTCGTCCCCCTGAACAACCACGGCGTTTTCCAATGTTCCGCCAAGCGCAAGACCGTTCTCGCGCATTTCTTCTACGTCTGTGCGGCGGCAGAACGTACGGCAATCGCTCAGCTCGCGCGCAAAGGATCCGTTACGCATATCCAATGTCTTGGTCTGACTGCCAATCGCTGCGTCTTCGAAATCTATGTGGAAGTCGATGATCAGGCCATCGGCGGGCGCGATTGAGGCGCTTGCCCCTTCGCGGGTCGCTGTTACGGGCTTGAGCACTTCGTAGGCCAGAACCGGGCTCGCCTGCCGACGCACGCCTTTGGTCATGATGCCGCGCACGAAGTCGATCGACGATCCGTCCATGATCGGAACTTCGGGGCCGTCAATCTCGATCAGAGCGTTATGAACACCGCACCCGGCCAAAGCTGCCATGATATGTTCGATGGTCGACACCGACACACCCGCGTCGTTCACTAGACGGGTACATAGCGGAGTGCGTTCCACCACGTCGTAGATCGCCGGGATCAGCGCGTTGCCCAGTTCGATATCCGACCGCTTGAACCAGATGCCGTGACCCGCGGCCGCTGGCTTCAGGACCATCGTCGCTGGTTTGCCGCTGTGCAGCCCGACGCCTGTAAACGTGATCGGAGTTTTGAGCGTATGTTGCAAAATGAACCTCAGTGAGTGGTGTCCGGCCCATCCCGACCGTGTTGGACATTCAGTTAAGGAACACGGGCAAAAGGCTCAACTCACTCTTTGTAACTGAATGAAACATGTATGTAACAGATCGGCAAAAGACTGCTTATATCCACCTAAGGTACTGTATTTAAATTAAAAAGGGCCGCCAAGTGGCGACCCCTAAAACGTATATTGTTACCGTGATCAGTTCGCTTGACGCCGCAGAAATGCCGGAATTTCGATGCGATCCTGTTCGGGATCGGCCTCATCCTGTGCTGGTGCCGTAGCGTCAGATTGGCGCATAACCGGCTGTTGGCGCGGTGGTTGCGCCGGAGTATCGGCCGCGTGCCCCGTCATCCGGTCGATCAAACGGTTGAAGCCAAACCGGGGACGATCAGCCTCAGTATGGGCCGTCGGCTGAGGTGCGGGCTGCGGTGCCGTCGGGCGCGGCGCTGGGTGGCCACGCTCGGACGCCGGAACGTTCTGAACTGCGGCTTGCAGGCGCTGCAGGGCCTCGGGCGACGGGGTGCCCGCCGCTGGTTGAGGCTGAGGCGCGACATAGTTTTCCGGAGCAGGTTCAACCGGCTCGGGGGTCGGTTCGAACTCAGCGACCTGCGGCTGATAGGCCGGAGGGGGCAGGCCATCATCGTCTTGTTCAGCACGCGGCTGGTACTGTGGTTCCGTCGGTTCCTCGGTCGTTTCAAACAACGAAGGTTCGCGGTTCACTTCGGGCTGAGGCTCAGTAACGACCTCTTCCGCTGCGACGGGGGTCTCTTCTTGCAGCGGTTCTTCTGCCGAAACTGTGCGTGTCAGTGGGGCTGACATCGAACGACGGGCAACGGGGACGTCATCGTGCTTTTCACTGGCGTCAATACCGGTTGCGACAACCGAAACGCGCATGCCGCCTTCCATCGCGGTATCCAGGGTCGAACCAACGATGATGTTGGCCTCGGGGTCCACTTCCTCGCGGATGCGGTTGGCGGCTTCGTCCAATTCGAACAGGGTCAGGTCGTGCGAACCGGTGATATTGATCAGCACGCCCTTGGCACCCTTGAGGCTGATTTCGTCCAGCAGCGGGTTGGCGATTGCCTTCTCGGCCGCCTGAACCGCGCGATCTTCGCCGGTCGCCTCGCCCGTACCCATCATCGCCTTGCCCATCTCGTCCATCACGGCGCGGACGTCGGCAAAGTCGAGGTTGATCAGACCCGGACGCACCATCAGGTCGGTCACGCCCTTCACGCCCTGATACAGAACGTCATCGGCCATCGAGAACGCCTCGGTAAACGTGGTCTTTTCATTGGCCAGACGGAACAGGTTCTGGTTCGGAATGATGATCAGCGTGTCAACGACCTTTTGCAGCGCCTCGACACCGTCTTCGGCCTGACGCATCCGCTTGGCCCCTTCGAACTGGAAGGGCTTGGTGACAACACCAACAGTCAGAACGCCCAACTCACGCGCAGCCTGAGCGATGATCGGAGCAGCGCCTGTACCGGTTCCACCGCCCATGCCGGCGGTGATGAAACACATATGTGCGCCCGCCAGATGATCGACGATCTGTTCGATGCTTTCCTCTGCAGCCGCAGCCCCAACGGTAGGCCGCGCGCCAGCGCCCAGACCCTCGGTCACTTTGACGCCCAATTGCACCCGCGCCGAGGAATGGCTTTGCTGAAGTGCTTGTGCGTCGGTATTGGCGACCACGAAATCCACGCCATCCAACTGTTTTTCAATCATGTTATTGACAGCGTTACCGCCTGCGCCACCAACGCCAAATACAGTAATCCGAGGCTTCAGTTCGTCGTGCCCGGGCATCGAAAGATTCAATGTCATGCTCTGTCCGCCTGTTTATATGATCCGCCAAAGCGGTGTTTTTCTTACCTATCCTTCAACAATCCTACCGACCGAAACGCCAAAGGTCACGCCAAAAATCGCCAGAATCCACAAAATATGGAGGAAATAAGGCGGATCACCGCCGTATTTTGCATTGATTGCCAGATGTTGCGGATTGAACTCAAAGCACCACGAAAAATGCGACCGGCACACCGCAGTTGGCGGGCGCGTCACCTAAAAATCCATCATCTTCTGTGTGCGGAAAACTGCTCAGGTCCTGCCGCGGGGCCTCTGACGGGCCCTGTGGATATTTTGCGGGATTTCAACGGCGTCCGCAACACATTTCTTTAGCCAATTGGGGCACTTGGACAGTTCAGACCGTCTTCGGAAATATCACGAACTTCTTGGATTTCAGTATAGGCGAATGTGGCCAGACGAACCATCAGCCGATCCTCGTGCGCAAAGGGCCACCAGCAAACCGGAATGCCGTCGACATCATCGTCATAGAGAAAGCAGATCTGCCCGTCAGGAGTTGTAATCTGACCATAGACACAACCCCTGCCCTCCATTCGCCAAACCGAGAGAGTCGGGCTGAGGAATTCTTCGGCCCCCACCAGATCGCCGCTCGGGTAGTCGTGGAACTTGACGGTTTTGCCCTCGACCGCGCTTAGAAACGCCTCAGGCGTGATGCGAGTCTGGGCCGATGGGGTAGTGGGAATCGCAGCGACAAGCGCCGCGATCAGGACCTTACCAATTGTCACGGAACCAGCGCACTGCGCGCTTGAAAGGGCGCGCCGCATAGGTATCGACCGGGATTTCAAAGTCCCACCACTCATCCTGCGGATGCGCCGCGAACAGGCTAAGGCCCACCGCCGAGGAAAATCCCGGCCCGGTTGCCGATTGCGGCAACCCGTGAACACGAAGGGGGCGGCCAAGGCGGACGCGCTGACCCAGAATACGGGTCGCAAGCCCATCGAGGCCCATGATCTGGCTACCACCGCCCGTTAGAACAATCTGCTGACTGGGCATGTGTTCGAACCCCGCAGCATCCAGACGAATGCGGACCTCTTCCAGGATCTCTTCCACACGAGGACGCATGATCCCGATCAATTCGGCCCGGCTAACGGTCCGGCGATCGTGCTCCCAGTCGCCGGTATCGCCACCGATGTCGATCAGGTCACGATCATCTGCGCCTGTCGCATGAACCCCCCCATTGAATGTTTTGATACGTTCAGCCACATGCGCGGGAACACCCAACCCCATCGAGATATCCGAGGTCACGTGATCACCGCCCATACGCACGCAATCGGCGTAGATCATGTGTTTCTTCATGAAGATCGACACGCTGGTCGTGCCACCGCCCATGTCAATACAGGCCGCGCCCAGTTCCTGCTCGTCCTCGACCAAGGCCGAAACACCCGACACATAGGCCGAGTTCGCGATCCCGGCGAGCTCTAGATCACAACGCTTGATACAGCGCACGATGTTCTGGATTGCAACGGCGTCAACGGTGAGCATGTGCATGTCAACGGCCAGCGATTGCCCCATCTGACCGCGTGGGTCGATCAGGCCAGAGCGGTTGTCCAAAGCAAAGTTCACCGGCTGCGCATGCAGCACTTCGCGCCCCGCACCGTAATCGGGAACGTCGCAGGCATTCAGAACGCGACCAACCTCGGCCTCAGTCACGACCTGCCCTTCCAGATCGACCTGAGCGTCCAAACCGTAAGATCGGGGATTGGCCCCCGAAAAACATGCGATCACGTGATCCACGCGGATATCGGCCATCTTCTGCGCTGTTTGCAGCGCGGTTCGAATTGCGCGCTCAGTTTCCTGCATGGCCGTGACTTCGCCGAACTGCACGCCACGGGACCGGGTCGTTGCAGCACCAATCACGCGAAAGCCGGACTGACCGGCGAGCGATCCGATCCCGCTGTCTTCGTTCAGGCGACCGGCGCCGTCAAACCGAAGCACAAGGCAGGCAATCTTTGAGCTGCCGACATCCAGAATGGCAACCACACCGCGCTGCATTGCCTGTCTGCGCATTTGCCGCATGGCCCGTTGAGACTGATAAAGGTCGGTCATCATAATCGTTACTGCCCGCTACTTACATCTACTTTTGTATTCCACCAGTCTTCGCTGGCAGCTTTGGTCATTCGGATGGTTGGTCGCTGACCCAGACGCATATCAACAACGGCCACGTCGCGTTCCAGCAGATCCTGAACTTCGTTTACGGCCAGCACGCGCTCCAACGCCCGGACGGGGCGTTCTGTCGGCAGCATGATGCGCTGTCCCCGATCCAGCACCAGATCCCAGCGGCGTTCGCCTATACGCACTAGCCCGCGCACCCGGTTGCCAAGGCTGCGCGCCGTCGCCAACAGTTCCAACGCTTGCGGCACATGGGCATCGGCACCCTTGCCCGCGATCAAAGGCAGGCCGGAGTGGTCCTTGCGCGAAACAATTCGTTCGACATGCGCGCCGGTGTCATCCAGCAGCTCGATACCGCCCCGCGTACGCCAGACGACAACAGGCTGGCGCTCGACAACATCCACCTGAAGGATTCCACCCGGACGAACGCGCACGGTCGCCGATTTGACAGGGTCCAGCCCCGTGATCGTATCGCGGATCTGATCGGCATCCAGATCCCAAGAACTGATCGGGAAATCCAACGGCACCACTGCACGGATATCATCCGCCAGACCGGGGCCTGCCCCGTCGATCGCCATCAGGTTGACCATGAATTCGGGGCGTTGCTGGATAGAAGTCTTGATATCGTTGGCATAAGCCACCAACGCGTCGCGCCGCTCTGCCGCGCTGAAATAGAGGCCAACAGCCGCGCAGATCGCAATAATCGGCAGCCCAACCTTCAGGCCGCGCCGCACACCCGGTGTCAGCATCCAACGCTGCATCCGGTAGCTGAGGCGCGAGGGCGCGGGGTCAAAGCGACGGGACTTGCGGCCAAACAGCTTTGCGCCCTGCAAACGCAGTTTCGGCTCAACATCGTGATGTTCGCCCGACGCGAAATCCGCATCCGGCCCTGACAACGGTTTTGACCGGTGTATGACAGGTGCGAGGGTGGCTCTTAACGGTCGCATGAAGCATCCTCCACCACCCAGGCGCAAAGCTGTCCGAACGTCATACCGCAATGTTCTGCCTGCTCGGGCACCAAAGACGTTGGCGTCATACCCGGTTGCGTGTTGGTTTCGAGCAGAAACAACCCATCCGCGCCCATGCTGTCATCCCAGCGATAGTCGGTACGGCTTACGCCCCGGCAACCCAAAGCGTTGTGGGCCTTAATTGCGTATTCCATGCAAAGTTGGAAAATGTTCTGCGGAATATCAGCAGGCAGTACGTGCCACGAACCGCCCGGCTTATACTTGGCGTCATAGTCGTACCAGCCGCCATCCGTCATGATTTCGGTCACTGTAAGGGCGCGATCCCCCACCACCGTCACCGTCAATTCACGCCCGGCCACGTATTTCTCGACCATGACATGTTCGGGCATATCATCCGACAGTTTCGGCGGTCCGTTGGACCCTTCGTGAACGATGTAGATCCCTACGCTGGACCCTTCGTTATTGGGCTTGGCCACGTAGGGCGGCTCCATCACGTGAACTTCGACAACCTCGACCTTGGGCACGATCACGCTGGGTACGACAGGCAGACCCTCGGTCTGGTAAATTTCCTTGCTGCGCTGTTTGTCCATCGCCAAAGCCGAGGCCAGCACGCCGGAATGCGTATAGGGTATCCGCATCCATTCCAGCAGACCCTGCACGCAGCCATCCTCACCCCAGCGGCCATGCAGGGCGTTGAAAACAACATCTGGCTTGATGTCCAAAAGGCGCGCGTAAAGGTCGGGACCCGCGTCCAGCTCGACCACTTCAAAGCCTTCTCCCCTGAGGGCGGCTGCGCATTCGCGCCCGCTGCTGAGTGACACCTCGCGTTCTGCCGAGGGGCCGCCCATCAATACCGCCACTTTGGGGTGTGTCCTGCTCGACTTACCCACTTAGCGCCTCAATGTCCCCGGACCTTATCTGGTGGTCCGTAATCGTTTATACCCTTGATCCGTCGCCTGAATTTGCCTGTTTTGGTCTGACGGTTGGGGTCTTAATCTGTCTGCGGATCACCGACCCGCATGATTTCCCACTCTAGCGTGATGCCGCTTGTTTCGTAAACCTTTTTTCGCACCTCTTCACCCAGACCTTCAAGGTCGGCGGCGGTTGCGGTGCCAGTATTGATCATGAAATTCGAATGCTTGGGACTCATCTGCGCGCCGCCTCTGGCCGCGCCGCGCATTCCCGCATCGTCAATCACCTTCCACGCCTTCAGATCATGCACATCATCGGCTTGGCCGGTCGAGGAATACCCCGCCGGATTGCGAAAAGTGGACCCCGCGCTGCGGTCCTTGGTGGGCTGGGTTTCGTCGCGTTTCTTAAGTTGCGCGGTCATGCGATCATGCAAGACCTGCGGATCAGCGGAAGGCCCCTCAAACGTCGCCGAGATCAGCACCGCACCTTCGGGCAGGTCCGACTGGCGATAGCTAAAGTTCAGCTCATCAGGGGTCAGGTCCACAACGTCGCCCTGACGGGTCACGATAGTCGCATTGCGCAGGACATCCGCCGTGTAGCTGCCATAACACCCCGCGTTCATCCGCACAGCACCACCGATAGACCCGGGAATGGTGCGCAGGAACGTTAGATCAACCCCCGCATCCGCCGCTTTGCGCGCAACATGCGCATCCAGCGCAGCAGCCCCTGCCGTTACTCGGTTGCCTTCGACGCCAATGCCATTGAAGCCCCGCCCCAAACGGATCACAACCGCCCTCAGCCCCCCGTCGCGCACAATGAGGTTAGAGCCGACACCCATCGGAAAAACCGCCATGTCTCCGGGAAGCCGCCGCAGGAAATCCCGCAGGTCCTCCAAATCGGCTGGTTGGAACAGATAGTCCGCCGGCCCGCCGACGCGCAGCCATGTCAGATCATTCAAAGGTCGGTTTTCAGAGAGTTTGCCGCGTGGCGTGGGAAGAGCTGTCATGCCTGCTAATTCGCGGATTTGAACCTGCAACGCAAGCTGTATTGGTCAGAGCGTCGCGCCAAGTACTTTGCGCACCCACCGCCCCAGATAGATCACCGGCCAGCGCAACACGGACATTCCCGCCGCCAGAACGACCAAGCCAATCCAGGGACCATTTTGCAAAGTCACATAGCCAAGGATCGGAATGCCAACAGCAATCAGAACATAAGCCCTGGTCCAGTGGTTGTCTTTGCTTGGGATCATCGCCAGCACATTCGCAGCGATCCCCCACATGAAAGCAAGGGCAAGAGACAAGTTCACTCTTCTACCTCCTGCCCGGTCCAACGGTGCCAGTAATGACGGATGGGGTTGCGGAACATTGACGCAAAGGCAGCAAAGGCCAGCACTGAAAAGAACCAGCCGAAATCATGGCCTAACCAGACGATAAGTGCAGGTGCCGCCACGAACAGAACAACGCCGGGTGGAAATTGCAGACGCATCGGCAGCATGGCCACGACGGTCGAGGCCACCACCCACAATCCTGCAAATACCACTGAATAAACCATTCGCCCCTCCAAGGACGCTTTCTGGCGAGTCCGACCACGCTCTTTAAGGTTGCGCGTCGGCAGAGTCCATTACCTTATCCAGCCTGCTTGCGCAGCAACCGTTCCGGCAAACCATTGGCCCATGCGCTGATCGTACCGGCCCCCAGACAGACGACCATGTCGCCCGGACGGGCCTGTTCGCGGACCAGCCGTTCCAGATCGTTTTCATCCAGCAGCGCGCGGGCATGGCGGTGGCCGTGGCGGATCAGGCCCTGCACCAGATCATCGCGGGATGCCCCCTCGATCGGATCTTCTCCGGCGGCAAAGATTTCGGCAATGGCGACCACGTCGGCGTCATTGAAACAGGTGCAGAAATCATCAAACAGGTTTGACAGGCGTGAATACCGATGCGGTTGATGCACTGCGATTACGCGGCCTTCGGAAGCCTGACGTGCAGCTTTTAGTACGGCGGCGATTTCAACCGGGTGGTGGCCGTAATCGTCGATAATGGTGACACCGTCGACCTCTCCAACCTTGGTGAAACGGCGATTGACGCCGCCGAAATTGGCCAAAGCCTCGCGGATTTCCGCGGTTTTCATACCCAGATGACGGGCAACGGCCACGGCGCTTAATGCGTTCGAGACATTGTGGTCGCCCGGCATCGGCAGCGTGCAGCCTTCGATCACCGTGTCTTCATATTGCAGATGAACATCAAAATGCGCGACGCCGCCCTTATAGGTCAGGTTCACCGCCCGCACATCGGCCTGCGCGTTAAACCCATAAGTGCGCACGCGGCGGTCGGTGATACGACCCACCAGCGTCTGCACCTCGGCATGATCCGTGCAACAGACCGCCAGCCCATAGAAAGGCAGGTTCGAGACGAACTCATAGAACCCATCGCGAAGTTTATCGAAATCGCCCCAATGCTCCATATGCTCGGGGTCGATATTGGTGACAATAGCAATGGTTGCGGGCAAACGGTTGAACGAGCCATCCGATTCGTCGGCCTCGACCACCATCCATTCGCCCTGCCCCATCCGCGCGTTGCTGCCATAGGCGTGAATGATGCCGCCATTGATCACGGTGGGGTCGAAATCTCCGGCGACCATGAGTTCAGCCATCATGGTGGTGGTGGTTGTTTTGCCATGGGTTCCGGCGATGGCAATGTTGGACTTCAGGCGCATCAGCTCCGCCAGCATGTCGGCACGGCGCACCACCGGCAGGCCCTGCGCACGGGCACCGTCCAATTCGGGATTCCCCGCCTTGATCGCAGTAGACACCACCACAACGGCTGCATTTTCAAGGTTTTCGGCGCGCTGGCCCACGAAAATCTCGGCCCCCAAACCGGCCAATCGGTCAGTGATCTTGGACGCTTTCAGGTCCGAGCCCTGCACCCTGTAGCCCAGGTTCAGCAGAACCTCGGCAATCCCGGACATCCCAATCCCGCCGATCCCGACAAAGTGGATCGACCCTACGTCTTGCGGCAGTTTAGTTGCTGGATTCATGTGGTCTCCTTCTGCGCCAACTGTTCGACGAGGTGCACCAGACGCTCGGTCGCATCGGGCGCGCCGGTCGAGAGGGCGGCGTGGGCCATCTTTTGCGCGGCTTCGGGGTTTGTCAGAACTGCGGTGATTTGCTCGGTCAGCGCTGGAACGTCAAGCAGGTTTTCCGGGATCATGATCGCGCCCCCGGCCTGCACCAACCCGCGAGCATTGGCGGTTTGGTGATCTCCGGCAGCAGCGGCAAAAGGGATCAGGATCGAAGGCCGCCCGATTACCGAGATATCGGCAACGCTGGAGGCACCCGAGCGGCTTATGACAAGTTGCGCATCGGACATGCGTCGTGGGACGTCATCGAAGAATGGCAAGACTTCGGCGCGAATTCCGTTATCGGCATAAAACGCGGTGACACGTTCGCCATCCTCATTCCGCGCCTGATGCGCCACGCGGATATGGGCGCGCAGGGCTTCGGGCAATGCCGCGATCGCACCGGGCACAACGTCGCTGAGAATACGTGCCCCCTGCGAGCCGCCCATAACAAGCACAGACATCGGGTAGTCGCCGGGGGGGATGTACCCCGACGCTGCACGCTCTAACACGGCGGCGCGGACCGGGTTGCCGGTGTGGACCCCCTGCGCGCCGTCTGGCAGGTCCGTGGGCCACACACCGCAAGCCACCTGCGCCACGCGCTTGGCAAACAACTGGTTCACGCGGCCCAGCACACCGTTCTGTTCGTGGATCATGCGCGGGATTTTCAGCAACGTTGCCGCCCCCAACGCAGGGATTGAGGGGTATCCACCAAAGCCGACAACCACGTCAGGTCGGTCGCGCATCATCTGCATTGCCATGCGGGTCACGCCGCCCGCGATCTTTGGGCCCACCATCGCTTTGGCGGCCAAACCGCCCCGCGCGAAAGTGGCGGAACTGGCCTCGACAATCTCGGTCGAATGAGGAAAGCCACCCGTATAACGCGCACCGCGCGCATCAGTTGACAAACGGACGCGCCAGCCTTTGTGCAGCATTGCCTCGGCCAGCGCCTGTGCCGGGAACATGTGACCCCCGGTGCCGCCCGCCGCAATCAGAAGATAAGGTGCTGTCATCAACCTCGTCCGCGCAGTATGTCGCCCAGTTCGCCCTGTGGCCGGGTGCGGGTAAAGGCCAGCAACATGCCAACCGCAATTCCACCCGCAATCAGCGAGGAACCACCATAGCTGACGAACGGCAATGTCATGCCCTTGGCGGGCAGCAGACGCACGGCCACCCCCATGTTGATCATCGCCTGAACGCCGAACATGCAGGCCAGACCTGTCCCTGCCAGACGGATGAACATGTCGCGTTCACGCATCAGCCGCAGGAGCGAACGCACGACGATCAGCGAATAAAGCGCGATGATGATCAACACCAGGATCAGGCCGTATTCCTCGGCCGCAACAGCTATGATGAAATCCGTATGCGCATCTGGCAACGACCATTTCACCTGCCCCTCGCCCACGCCCACACCGAACAACCCGCCCTCGCGGATCGCGTTGGTGGCATAGCCAAGCTGGGTGGTCGGATCGACCTCTTGGTTCAGGAAGCCGTCAATGCGGCGCGCAAAATGTTCCGAGTTCGAATAAGCGAACATCCCGCCCAGAACGACCGCGCCCGCCATGCCGACCAGCAGCAGCATCGGCGCACCGGCCACGAAATACATCACGCCCCAACCAAACAGGATCAGGCAGGCCTGACCAAAGTCGGGTTGCAGCACCAACATCGCCACGATCGCCATACACAGCGCAAAAGACCACAACCGCCCCGGAGGGCCGTTGATTTCCTGCGACGCGGCCAGCAACCACGCAGCCACGACGATGAAACCGGGTTTCAGAAATTCGGACGGTTGCAGCGAGGCAAAGCCCAGCGAATACCAGCGCACCGCCCCTTTACCGAAATCGGTCCCGAAGACAGGCAGAAAGGCCAGCGCCACAAACGCGCCGAGAAAACCCAGCACAGCCAGTCGCCGCACCAAAGTCGGCGACATCATCGAGGTCAGCAGCATCGCAATCAGAGCTAAGCCGCCGAACAACGCCTGCCGCTCAACGTAGTGAAAAGGATCAAACCCATTGCGGCTTGCCAGCGGCGGCGAGGACGCCAACCCCAGCAACAAGCCGATGACAAACAGGATCAGAACGCAGGACATCGTCCAGCGGTCAATCGTGCGCCACCACTTTGGTAGAATCGGTTCGCCGCGCTGGTCCTGGACCGCGCCATACACCATCTCAGTCATGAGATACCGCCACTCTCTGCCTCGTTCACGTCCCGTTTTCGGGATCTGATTGAGAGTCTATCCCGGTTTTTGCCTTTGGGCCAGTAAAATGAGGGGTTTGAGCAAAAACAAACCGCCGTCAGCAAAGTCCCGCCGGGACGGGGGTTTGCGGAATGATGTTCGCCTAAATCTGACTACTCAACTTCTTCAACCGGTGCACCGGACTTGGCCCAAGCGGTAAACCCACCTTCGATATGAACAACCGGCTTTAGCCCCATCTCCATCGCGATTTTGGCACTAAGCGCCGACCGCCACGCGCTGGCGCAATAGAACACGTAGGTCTTGTCCTGATCAAAGACGTCCTTGTGATATGGGCTTTCGGGGTCGATCCAAAACTCAAGCATCCCTCTGGGGCATGAGAATGCTCCGGGGATCTTGCCAGACCGTTTTAATTCGCGAAAGTCGCGCAAGTCGATCAGAACGTGGTCGTCACTGTCTAGCATGGCTTGGGCCTGCTCAACCGAAACCGACGAAACAACGGCATTCGCTTCGGCCAGCAGTGCCTTGATTCCCTTTGTTATTGTCTGGGGCATATTGGACCTTTCCTGAATACGTCACGCATCGGTGCAGAGAATACCCGACAGCTCATAGCATCAAAGAAAGGGCCGCGACAAACATGGCATGCACCAAGTCCCCCTTGCCATCCCAGGTAATCCGCGCCATGCGCAACACATGGACTTTGACACGATCATCCTTGGTGCCGGGGCAGCCGGTATGATGTGCGCCGCCCATTGCGGTGGGCGCGTATTAGCGATCGACCATGCGAAGGCCGCGGGTGAGAAAATCCGTATCTCGGGCGGCGGGCGCTGCAACTTTACGAACATGTACGCAGGGCCTGGCAACTTCCTGTCGCAGAACCCGCATTTTTGCAAATCCGCATTGGCCCGGTACACCCAGTGGGATTTCATCGATCTGGTCTGGCGGCACAAGATTGCGTGGCACGAGAAAACGCTAGGGCAGTTGTTCTGCGACGGTTCCTCAAAACAGATCATTCAGATGCTGATGGATGAGATGGCGAATGCAGGGGCCGAATTGTGGGTCCGGGCCGAGTTGAGGGACCTTCGCAAGACGGAAAGCGGGTTCGCCCTTGACGTCGATCGCGAAGGACAGCGCGTTTCCCTGACCTGCGCCAATCTGGTGCTGGCCACGGGCGGCAAGTCGATCCCCAAAATGGGTGCGACCGGGCTGGCCTATGACATCGCGCGACAATTCGGGTTGGGCATTACTGATACAAGGGCGGCGCTGGTGCCATTCACGTTTTCGGACGCAAAATTCAAAGAGCTTTCAGGCGTTTCCCTGCCTGCCCGACTGTCGAACACGCGCACCAGCTTTGACGAAGCGCTGCTGTTCACCCATCGCGGCCTCAGCGGACCGTCTGTCCTGCAACTGTCCTCTTACTGGCGCGAGGGCGAAGACATCAGCGTCAATCTGATCCCTGATCTCGCTCTGTTTGACGTGCTGCGCGATCAGCGGCAGGCCGGAGGGCGCAAAGCTCTGACCACCGAACTGGCCCGACACCTGCCCAGTCGTCTGGTGGAATTCCTCAGCCGCATCATCCCCATGCAAGGCAATCTGGCCGACCAATCCGATGCCGCTCTGATTGAACTGGTCAAAGCCCTATCAAACTGGCAACTGACCCCATCTGGCACCGAGGGCTACCGCACCGCCGAGGTCACGTTGGGTGGGATCGACACCGACGACCTTTCGTCCAGAACGATGGAGGCCAGGGATGTCCCCGGCCTCTATGCGATTGGCGAAGCAGTGGATGTCACAGGCTGGCTGGGCGGATACAACTTCCAGTGGGCGTGGTCATCGGGCCACGCCGCCGGAACTGCGATCGCGGGCCGTTAACCTACGACGTTATACCCACGTCCGCGCATACAGTTGCGCACGATCACTTCCTGATTTTGAGTATTATTAATCGCGCTCGCACCCGCACCTACAAGCGCACCTGCAACGGCGGCACGCCCCAGATCGCTGGCGCTGTCGTCAATGATCGCCTTGGTGCCGGCAGCACCCGCCGCGCCGATGGCAGCAGCGCCAGCCGTCCGGCTATCCACTGTCGGCTGAGACCGTGCAAGCGCCTGACACTGGGCCAGATCCGCGTTGTAGTTTGGCCCAACCGGTCCATCGACGACCGGCTGGTAATTGGCACCGACATTGGAGCAGGCTCCAACCACCAAAATAGCGGGCAGGATCAAAGAGAATTTACGGTATGGCATAATCATAACCTCACGTTGAATTTGAAGGCAGGCAAAACCAATAATCTTGGCGCGTCAAGCTGATAGCAACTCAGCTTCGCTCAACCGGCGATCAATTGCAAACCTCTATTCTGACAGCCTCTGCCGAACCTGCGCCTCAAAGTCTTCTCCGCGTCGCTCGAAACTGTCGTATTGGTCAAAACTAGCCGCCGCTGGGGCCAATAGCACAGTTTCACCCGGCTGCGCATCCGACATGGCCTGCGCCACGGCCTCGGCCATCGTCGTGCAAACCAGCGTTTCCGCGTCAAGCTGCATGGCAAATCCGGCCGCCTCGCGCCCGATCACATAGGCTTTGATGACTCTGTCCGATGCTGCGTTCAATGCCGACAATCCGCCCTCTTTCTCTAGCCCACCGCAAATCCAGCGGATTTTTCCAAACGCGTTCAGCGCTTTCAGAGCACTGTCCACGTTGGTGGCCTTGGAGTCGTTCACAAAAGTGACGCCATCTGCTTCGGCGATGATCTGGCTGCGGTGCGGCAAGCCGGGATAGCTGTGCAGTGCGTCCTCGATCACGCGGGGGGCTAAGCCCAACGCACGACAGGCTGCGTATGCCGCGCATGCGTTCTGGTGGTTATGGGAACCGGGCAGTCCCTTGATCCCACGCATGTCAATCGACCCGGCCTGCCGACCTTTGCGATATTCCGACAAAAACCCCTTGCGTGCGAAGACCTGCCATCCGGGGCCCGTCAATTTGCGTGCGACCGATACGCGGATCACCCGGTCATCAGAGGGCCCCTCGGCAAGCTGACCGGCCAAAAACGCTCCTTCTTTTTCGTCGATGCCGATCACGGCGCGGTCTGGTCCGCCTTCGGCAAACAACCGGCGCTTGGCTGCAAAATACCCGCCCATCCCGCCGTGTCGGTCCAGATGATCCGGTGAAAGATTGGTGAACACCGCTACATCCGGCGTCAAAGCGCGGGCCAGTTCTGTCTGATAGCTGCTCAGTTCCAGCACCACGACAGAGCCATCCCCGCCCGGCTCAATATCCAGAACACCCCGCCCGATGTTCCCCGCCAACTGAGCCTCTCGCCCCGCTTCGGTAAGGATATGATGGATCAAAGCGGCCGTGGTCGATTTACCGTTCGACCCCGTAACCGCAATCACGCGCGGAGGCATATCGTAGTTGTTCCATTCCGCACCCGCGAAAGAGCGGAAGAACAGCCCGATGTCGTTGTCTACCGGCACGCCCGCATCCAATGCAGCGGCCACCACAGGGTTCGGGTCAGGATAAAGATGCGGAATACCCGGCGAGACGATCAGCGTGGCGATGTCGTCAAACGCGCCATGGCGCAAAAGGTCGGCGCAGGCAAAACCTTCGCCTTCCGCCTTCTCGCGGGCCGCTGGGTTGTCATCCCAACAGACCGGCTCTGCGCCGCCAGCCCTTAATGCGCGTGCGGCGGCCAGCCCTGACCGACCAAGCCCCAGAACCGCAACTTTATGTCCTGAAAACCCTTTGACCGGGATCATGCTGCCCACCCTTTTTTGACTTTGGCTTGGGCGTCACCCTGCGCAGAAGACCCCCTCATTGGCAAGGGGATAGACAGGCTCGCGCGCCAGCGCGAGCCGGGCCCAACAGGTGGCAGGTGGACCGAAGGTCCGCCGAACCTGGCGGGAGGGCTACCGGACCTTCAGCGTCGCCAGACCAATCATCGCGAGGATCAGGGAAATGATCCAGAACCGGATCACGATCGTCGGTTCCGCCCACCCCTTTTTCTCATAGTGATGGTGGATCGGCGCCATCAGGAACACCCGACGCCCGGTGCGTTTGAAGTACAGGACCTGAATGATCACGCTCAGTGCCTCGACGACGAACAGACCGCCGACAACGGCCAGTACCAATTCGTGCTTGGTGGCAACTGCGATTGCACCCAGCGCGCCCCCTAAGGCCAGTGACCCGGTATCACCCATGAACACGGCGGCAGGCGGCGCATTATACCAAAGAAACCCAAGCCCCGCGCCGAAAAGCGCCGAGGTAAAGATAAAGATTTCACCCGTTCCCGGCACATAGTGCACGTCCAGATATTCGGTAAAGTCGACCCGGCCCACCGCATACGCGATGATCCCCAGCGTCGATGCCGCGATCATTGCAGGCATGATCGCAAGCCCGTCCAACCCGTCGGTCAGGTTCACGGCATTCGCCGCACCCACAATCACGATAATCGAGAACGGAATGTAGAATATCCCCAGATTGACCAGCGTGTCCTTGAAAACCGGCACGGCAAGCTGGTTCTGCAAAGCCTCGGGATGGTGCAAAGTCGCCCATAGCGAAGCCAGAACCGCAATAATGATCCCCAGAGCAAGCCTCATTTTACCCGAAACGCCCTTAGTGTTCTGCTTGGACACCTTGGCGTAATCGTCGGCAAAACCAATGGCTGCGTAAGCCAAAGTTACGAACAGCACCATCCAGACATAGGGGTTGTCCCACCGCGCCCAGACCAGAGTAGACGTCACAAGCGCCCCGACTATCAGCAGGCCGCCCATGGTTGGCGTTCCGGCCTTTGAGAAATGCCCCTCGGGACCGTCATCCCGGATCGGCTGACCCTTGCCCTGCTTGCGGCGCAACACATTGATCAGCGGTTTTCCAAACAGGAACCCAAAGATCAACGCAGTCATAAAGGCCCCACCTGCACGGAACGTAATGTACCGAAAGAGGTTAAAGAAATCCCCCCCGTCCGACAGGCCGGTCAACCAATAAAGCATCTTAAAACCTTTCTCGTGCGGCGATCATGGGTCAGGCGCGCTCCCTTGCCCCATTTTCCGCAAACCGTCAACAATCTGTGCCAAAGCCATGCTCAGTGAGCCTTTGGCCAATACGGTATCACCGGCTCGGATCAGCTCTGGCAAACGCGCGACCATTTCAGTGCTGGTTTCAAACCAGAGGCCGCGTTTTTCGTCCGGCAAAGCGTCGTGAAGCGTCTTCATCAGTGGGCCGATACAGTGAACACGATCAACACGTTGCATGGCATCCACGTGGGCCATATTGGCGTGCATTTCGGCTTCTTGTGCGCCCAACTCTTTCATATCGCCCAAGAACGCGATCCTACGGTCACCCTGCGACGCGGCCAGCACATCCAGCGCGGCCTCCATCGAGGTTGGGTTGGCGTTATAACTGTCGTCCAGCAATTCGACCTGACCGCCCGCAATCAGCGCAATCTGCTCTCGCACCCCGCGCCCCTTGACCGGAGACCACCGGGCCAACCCAGTAATCGCGTCGTCCAGTTCAACGCCCATCTCTACACAGGCGGCCAATGCCCCCAGCGCGTTCATCGCAAAATGCGTGCCGGCAGATTGTACGTCAAACTTGAATGGGACATCGCCCACGGTCGCCGACGCATGTACCGAATCCGAGGCCTGCGTGACATCTTTCAGCACATAATCCACAGCGGATCGCCCGAACTCTACGACCCCAGCCCCGTTTTCCATTGCACACTCGCGTAGAATTTCTGCGTGTTCCACATCCGCGTTGACGATCGCCGCGCCACCTTTGGTCAGACCTTCGAAAATCGCAGCCTTTTCATGGGCGATTCCGGCAACGGACTCGAACGCCTCTAGGTGGACAGCCGCCACGGTCGTTACCAATGCCACGTGGGGATGGGCCTGCCTTGCCAAGGGCGCGATCTCTCCGGGGTGGTTCATGCCAATCTCGATTACCGCGTAGTCGGTGTCGCGCGGCATCCGGGCCAATGTCAGAGGAACACCCCAATGATTGTTGTAGCTGGCAACGCTGGCATGTGTTTTTCCCTGCGTTTCCAAGATAGTAGACAGCATTTCCTTGGTCGAGGTTTTCCCGACACTGCCCGTAACGCCCATCACCCGCGCATCCGTGCGCGCACGCGCGGCCTGCCCCAGCGCCTCCAACCCTGCTTGAACGTCGTCCACGATCAGCAGCGGCGCATCTTCGGGCACACCTTCGGGCACACGGGACACAAGCGCCGCACCTGCCCCTTTTTCCAATGCCTGCGCAACGAATTCGTGCCCGTCACGCGCCGCTGTCAACGCTACGAAAAGATCGTCGGGCTGCAGGGTTCGCGTGTCAATGGACACGCCGTTTGCTGTCCAATCCGCTGTAGCACGCCCACCGGTTGCTTCGGCGGCTTCGGATGCGGTCCACAAAGTCATGCGACCCTCCCGTCAAGTGCAGCGACGCTTATGCTGGCCTGTTCCACATCGTCAAATGGCAGAACCTGATCGCCAACAATCTGGCCTGTTTCATGCCCTTTGCCTGCAATCAGCAGCGCGTCGCCGGGTTGCAAGGCATCGACACCGCGGAGAATGGCCTCGGCCCTGTCTCCGACTTCGGTTGCACCCGGTGCCCCTTGCATCACGGCCTCGCGGATCACTGCGGGGTCTTCGCTGCGCGGGTTGTCATCCGTTACAAATACCACATCGGCGTTGTTCGCCGCGGCCTTGCCCATCAAAGGGCGCTTTCCCGCATCCCGATCGCCACCCGCGCCAACGATTGCAATCAGCCGACCCATGACATGCGGGCGCATCGCCTTGAGCGCAGTCGCAACCGCATCCGGCGTGTGGGCGTAGTCCACGAACACCGCCGCCCCATTCTCTCGCGTTGCAGCCAGTTGCATTCGTCCACGCACGGTTGTCAGGTGCGGCAAGGTTTCAAAAACGCGCTCGGGATCATCTCCGCCCGCGATCACAAGCCCGCAGGCCAAAAGGACATTCTCGGCCTGAAATCCCCCAATCAGGTTCAGGCGCGTTTGAAAGACCTTTCCTTTCCACGAAAAGCGCAGGTCCTGACCCGTGGCATCGAAACGCTGGTTCATCAGACACAGGTCTGCATCACCCAAACCAACGGTCAGCACATCCTGCCCCCGGTCTTCGGCGATCTTACGGACATGCAGCCCTTTGGGGTCGCTCATGTTGATAACGACGGTTCCGTCCTGCGGCAGAACGCGATCGAACAGACCGGCCTTGGCCGCAAAATAGGCCTCAAACGTTTCGTGGTAGTCCAGATGGTCCTGCGTGAAGTTTGAAAAGCCCGCCGCAGTCAGATTCACCCCGTCCAGGCGCCGTTGTTCCAAACCGTGCGACGACGCCTCCATCGCGGCATGGGTCACACCGTTTTCTGCCGCTTCTGCGAGACAACGGTGCAGGGTTATAGGCTCTGGCGTGGTATGGGCCAGAGGCGCGGTCCAGGCACCTTCGACACCGGTTGTGCCAAGATTGACCGCGGCGTGGCCCAGCTCCATCCAGATCTGACGTACAAAGGTCGCGACCGACGTCTTGCCGTTTGTCCCGGTCACGGCAACGATAGTCTGCGGTTGAGAGCCAAACCAAAGCGCCGCACATCCCGCCAGCGCCTGACGAGGGTCTTCAACGACGACCAGCGCCGCATCCGAGCCCGACAACTCATCCGCCGCGATCACAGCACCCTCGGCATCCGTCAGGATGGCCGCAGCGCCCATCCGCAGGGCGAACTGGATAAACTCGCCCCCGTGAACCCGCGTTCCGGGAAGGGCTGCGAACAAGTAGCCTTCCTTAACCTCTCGGCTATCGACGGCTAGCCCGGTAATTTCCGGGTTTGCGCCACCTCGGGCGGTCAGGGCCAGTTGGCTGAGTTTCTTTGTCCTTGTGCCCATCGCCCACCTCTTGCCGGACAGTCTAATTTGAGGTCAGCGTTATAGCAGCGCGCGCCTCAGGCTCAAGCCGGGGACGCAAGCCCAGCAAAGGCGCGACACGACCGATCAATTCGGCAGCCACGGGCACCGCTGTCCAGCCCGCCGTGCGGCGCTTTTCGCCATAGGCAACAATGGACGGCTCGTCCAGCGTGACGATCAGAACGTATTTAGGATCATAGGCCGGAAAAATCGTCGCGAAGGTCGCGATAACCTTGTCATCATAGTAACCACCGCGTGGCTTAGGCTTGTCGGCTGTGCCGGTTTTACCAGCGACATCATACCCCGCCACGTCCCCGAAACTCGCCGTTCCGTCCGTGACCACCTTGCGCAACATCTTTTGCGCCTGAAGCGCGGCACCATGTGACAGCACACGGGGACCATACTGAGGGCCGTTCTTACGCAACACCGTTGGGCTAACATAGTGCCCTCCATTGGCGATCGCCGCGTAACCGGCTGCCAGATGCATTGGGCTGGTCGACAGCCCATGGCCATAGGAAATGGTCACAGTGCTCAACTCGCCCCATTTCTTGGGCTTGAGGGGCTCGCCACCTGCGGCTTCGACAATCTCAAACGGTGTGGGTTCGAACATGCCGAGCGCGCGCAAGAACTCCTGTTGACGCTGCGCGCCGATTTGCAGCGCCAGCCGTCCGGTACCCCGGTTCGAGCTGTGAACAATCACATCCGCGACGCTGATTTTACCGTAGTTCTTGCCGTTGAACTCACCAATTGGAAAGCGTCCGATCCGCATAGGCCCAGACGTGTCGATGATTGTCTCAGAATTCACCAGCCCCAGTTGCACCGCCTGCGCGGCCGTGAAGATCTTGAAAACTGATCCCAGCTCGTACACGCCCTGCACATAGCGGTTGAACAAGGGGCTGTCAGACGGATCAAACCCCGAGGTCGGCGGGCGCGGACGGTCGTTTGGGTCAAATGACGGCAACGACGCCGCCGAGATCACTTCACCCGTATGCGCGTTCATCAAAACGGCCGAGGCACCCTTGGCGTTCATGATATTCATGCCGCCATACAGAACCTGCTCGACCGCAGCCTGAATGGTCAGGTCCAATGACAGTTGCAGCGGCTTGTTCCCATTGGCCGGGTTGCGCAGATAGTCATCAAACTGTTTCTCGACCCCGGCAACACCGATCACCTCGGCTGCGCTGACGCCTTCACGCCCGAATCCCGATCCGCCAAGAATATGCGCGGCCAGCTTGCCGTTGGGGTACAGCCGCATCTCACGCGGGCCGAACAGAATGCCGGGATCACCGATGTCGTGAACGGCTTGTTTCTGTTCCGGCGAGATACGCTTTTTGATCCACAGGAACTTGCGGTCGCCGGTGAAATCCTTGACCAGACGTTCTTTTTCCAGATCAGGGAAAATCGCGACCAACTGATCAGCGGCGGCCACCGGGTCGATCATCAGGGGCGGCTGGGCATAGACCGAATAGGTGTCCAGATTGGTTGCCAGAATACGCCCCTCGCGGTCGACGATATTGGCCCGCTGCATGGCAATCGCGGCACCGGGGGCGCTGGCCAGCGGCTCTTGCGCCTCGGATGTTGCCAGCATCCCCATGCGAAACCCAACCACTGCAAAGGCACAGAAAAAGAACAGGCCAAGCACCAGAAGCCGCCCTTCTGCACGGGCGCGGGCGTGATCCTTCATGTCTTCGTGGCGCTTCCTGATATTTTCACGTTCGATGGCCTTGGGGTTTTCCCCCCGCGCGCGTGCATCAAGGATACGGGCCAGAGGTCGGAGGGGCGTGCGCGTCATGGGATCTGCACCTCGCCCAAAGCCTGAATGTTAGTCAGCGACTGCAGCTCAAACGGGTCTACGATCGGCAAGTCAGGGTCTTCTGCATATGCAATCTGGTCAGCGCGCCCGAACTGCTCGGCACGAAGGGGTAGCAAACCCAGACGTTCAAAATTCAGATCGGCCAGTTCGCGCAGTCGATCAGGGCGATTAAGATACGCCCATTCCGCGTTCAAAACCGCAAGCCGGACCTGAGCCACGCCAATCTCGCGCTGCAACTTCTGCGTTTCCTTAACGACCTGCTGGGTGCGATAGTTCTCTTGATACGCCCAAAGCGCCAATCCGAACACGGCCAAGGCAGTCAACGCATACAAAACACTTTTCATTTTGCCCTTCCCCCAAGTTGCGGCATCCCAATGGCGCGGGCATCAATTTCCCCCGCCGGTGCCTCGGTCCGCACAGCGACACGCAGCTTGGCCGAGCGCGCGCGTGGATTTTCCTGTAATTCCTGTTCATCCGGTCCAACAGCCTTGCGCGTCTTAAGCGTAAACTGCGGCTGGTCCTGCTCCACCTCAGGCGCATAGCGATTTGCACGCCCAGTCTTGCCAGCACGTGACTGAAAGAACCGTTTGACCATGCGGTCCTCGATAGAATGGAACGTCACAACAGCCAGTTGCCCGCCCGGCTTTAAAGCACGTTCCGCAGCCATAAGCCCTTGGAAAAGCTCTTCATATTCCGCGTTCACCGCGATCCGCAGGCCCTGAAAGCTGCGTGTCGCCGGATGCGATTGACCCGGTTTCGGACGCGGGAGGCAGGATTCGATAATCTCAGCCAGTCGCAGTGTTGTGGTAATCGGCGCCTCGGCCCGCGCCTTCACAATCGCCTTGGCAATCCGGCGGCTAGCGCGTTCCTCGCCAAAATGGAAAAGGATGTCGGCCAGTTGCGCCTCGGTCGCTGTGTTGACCAAATCGGCAGCACTCTCGCCTTCCTGACTCATCCGCATATCCAGCGGACCGTCTTTCATGAAGGAAAAACCACGCTCCGCCTGATCCAACTGCATGGACGAGACCCCAAGGTCCAACACCACCCCATCCAGATTCTGTGCGTATTCATCCATGCGAGAGAACACACCCTGCTGCATCACCAGTCGGTCACCGTATCCACCCACCCAATCAGCGGCCATCTCAAATGCCAGCGGATCACGGTCCACACCGATAACCTTCTCGGCCCCGGCTTCCAGCAAGCCGCGCGTGTACCCTCCCGCTCCAAAGGTGCCGTCGAGCCAGGTGCCCGAGACAGGCGCCACGGTCGCAAGCAACGGACGCAGAAGGACAGGGATGTGGGGTTTTTCGGTGGGGGTTTCAGCGCCGGCCATGCCGTTACGCATCCCCGGTGCCGTCTAGGAACTCCAGAGGGTCAAAGTCCCCTGGCTGTTCGTCCAACCATTCTTCGGCCGAAGCCAGTTCTTCCGATTCATATGTTTCGGGCTTCCAAATCTGGAACGTGTCCCCGGCGGCAATAAAGAACGCCTCGCCCTCAAGTCCGATCTTGTTGCGCAACTTAGCAGGCAACACCAGACGACCGGTCTCATCCACCGTGGTCGGGAAAGACTGACCGTGGAACATGCGTTGCAGCAGTTTCCGCTGCATCGAACCACGCGGCAGCGCGTCGATCTTGTCATCAACCTCGTCGATCGCCCGCATCGTATAGCATTCAAGAAACTTCCGGCGGTGATCGCCGTAGACAATAACAAGCTCTGGATTATCGCCGGGCTGCCAATTGGGGTCACAGGATTCAAGCACACGGCGAAAAGAGGCCGGGATCGAGACCCTGCCCTTCGTGTCCACCTTATGGTGGCTTTCACCTCTAAACCTGCGCGCCAAGACGACTGTCCCTTTCGCTTGCGCCCCACCTAAAATTCACGTTCCCCCCGGATGAAAAACGGCGGGTTGATCTGCTGCCACTGATCAACCCGCCGCATTGACCCGCTGAGCGGGAAGTCCAGCTGCGCGCGCCACCTGGGGGGATGTCTGCTCGCCCGCGCGCCGGATCTCTTGAGTGATGAAAGCGAGATGCCTGTATGAAACCTGAATTTTATTGGTTCGGGGTCGTTTGGTGCCCCATGTGCCTCGTCCTCATCGGATGCATAAGGGATGACATGGGAATTCATGGAAATCAATAGGAAAATTCGCCCGCTCATGACTGAAGACCCATCCTAATAAGGCCGCAACCAAAAGGAAAGACCACTAATTGCACCATAAATTGTCTGCCTGCAGAATTTAGGCACCACATATAGTTGAAGTCACGTTGACCCAATCTATCCCATGATTTCCCAAAAATTTTTCAATTTTTGTGATTCCCAGCCCAACCACACGGCAACACCGCACAAAATTAGTCGAATCACCCAGCCTCAGACATGGCTGCACCACCTAAATTCAACTGCAGCCCACGGCGCGCCCACGAATTCCCATAGCTCTAAATTTCGCCCAGCCCGCGCCTCAACTCTCAAGACGGGATTTACAATATGCACAAATTTCGGAATATGCCGCCCAATCAAGGGGCAAACCCATGCACCCTGAAATCGCGCCGAGGCGATGCCCCTCATGCGCAAGCGGCCAAAAGTCATATTTTAAAGGCACTTTCACCGCAAGGTTTACAACTTGTTGATATCCATGCGTTTGCTGCATAGCAGCAATGACTACGTAGGCTATTGTGCAGGCGCAGCATTTGCCTATTTTTGTAACCAAGCAAGCGCTGGAACACTCCGGCGACAACATACAAACCGGGTTACGCACATGGCTGTAGCAACACATCATACTGCGCTGAAGAACGCGCCCGCAACCGGCTTGGCTTCGTTGATCGAGGCCGCAAAGGCCCGGTACGCGCGTCACCGCGTCTATCGTCAGACCGTAAATGAACTGTCTGAACTTTCGAACCGCGAACTGGCCGATCTGGGCCTGCACCGCTCGATGATCCGCCGGCTGGCACTTCAGGCCGCAGAAGAATTCGCCGCGCGTTAATCGCGGCACGACATAACCGAGATCAGGTCCTTCCTCCTCCCTTTAGGACCTGTATTACAGCAGCGGCATCTCTCCTCCTCCCTGATGCCGCTGCACCAAATACCGGCCCAACCTGCCGGAAACCGACACACCGGGTACTCCTCCTCCCTTTCCCGGTGTTGAAAGCGCGCGGCGACGTCTCTCCTCCTCCCTGACGTCGCCGCGTCTTACAGATACCGGGATCAGACCCGGAGACGGATACATCGGGGCTCTCCTCCTCCCTGCCCTGATGTTGAAAGAGCGCGACGACACCTCTCCTCCTCCCTGGTGTCGTCGCGACTTACACATACCGGGATCAAACCCGGGTTCGGATACATCGGGACTCTCCTCCTCCCTGTCTCGATGTTGCAAAGAACGGCGGTTTCCTCTCCTCCTCCCTGGAAACCGCCGTTTTTCTTTGCCCAAAAACAAAAAAGGGGACGCAAACGCCCCCTGCTTCTTCTGTTAAAATACTTCGGAGCGCGAGGCAGAGCCTCGCAATAACTCAGAACGGCACGTCATCCTTGGCAGATAAGAACCGCGAGACGACCTTCTTCACCCCGGCCTTGTCGAAATCGACTTCGACCTTGTCACCCTCAATGCCAATCACCGCGCCATAGCCGAACTTCTGGTGAAAAACCCGTTCACCCAAGGTGAAACTGGCCACCGCTGTCGCATCAATCACAGTGTTCCGGCTTTCGCGGGGCTGAGACGTCCCATATTGCCCCTGACGCGCCTGCATCCTTTTCCAGCCCGGGGAATTATAGACATTCGCTTCGGCTGCTCGGCTTTCGATGCTGGCCGTAACCTGCCCCCCACCGTAAAGACCCGGAGGCGTCAGAACTTCCACGTGATCTTCCGGCAATTCATCAATGAATCGCGAAGGCATGGAGTTCTGCCACTGCCCGAACACCCGCCGATTTGCAGCAAAGGAAATCGTGCAAACTTCTTCGGCGCGGGTAATTCCCACATAGGCCAAGCGCCGCTCTTCCTCGAGCCCCTTGATACCGGATTCGTCCATTGACCGCTGTGACGGGAACAAGCCATCCTCCCAGCCCGGCAGGAACACGGCTGGAAACTCCAACCCCTTGGCCGCATGCAGCGTCATGATCGAGACCTTGGCGCCGTCGCTGTCCTGCTCGTTATCCATAACCAGACTGACATGTTCCAAGAATCCTTGCAGATTCTCGAAATTGTCCAACTGATTGACCAGTTCCTTGAGGTTTTCCAACCGCCCCGGTGCCTCGGGCGTCTTTTCATTCTGCCAATGGGCCGTATAGCCGGATTCATCCAGAATGATCTGCGCCAGTTCGATATGCGATACTTCAGGCTCACCAAAACGAAGGGGTGCGCCGTTGTCGATGACCGTATCATCCTCGACCTCAATCCTCGGGCCGCGCGTCATCGCGTTCCAGCGCGCCAGCCCCTCGATTAACTCGCGCAGCGCCTTGCCACCTTTACCCTTAATTAGCCCATTGTCGACCGCAATCCGCGCGCCATCGACCAGCGAAACACCGTGTTCACGCGCGGTCATTTGGATCGTCTGCTGCGCCTTGTCGCCCAAACCTCGTTTCGGCGTGTTCACAATTCGCTCAAACGCCAGATCGTCGCCGGGGCTGACCACCAGCCGGAAATAGGCCATGGCATCGCGAATCTCCATCCGCTCATAGAACCGAGGGCCACCGATCACCTTATAGGGCAGGCCAATGGTCAGAAACCGATCCTCGAACGCGCGCATCTGGTGCGAGGCGCGGACAAGAATGGCGATCTCATCCAGATTCATAGGACGAATTCCGCGCGTTCCACCCTGCAAGGCGTCGATTTCCTCACCGATCCAACGGGCCTCTTCCTCGCCATCCCAGTGGCCGATCAGATTGACCTTGTGGCCGTCTTCGGCATCCGTCCACAGCTCTTTGCCCAGACGGTTTTCATTGCCGCGAATGACGTTCGAAGCTGCGGCCAGAATATGCGGGGTCGAGCGGTAATTCTGTTCCAGCCGCACCACGAACGCGCCTGGGAAATCCTTTTCGAACCGAAGGATGTTGCCCACCTCGGCCCCGCGCCAGCCATAGATCGACTGGTCATCATCGCCCACGCAACAGATATTCTTGTGCGCCCCGGCCAACAGCCGCAGCCACAGGTATTGGGCGACGTTGGTATCCTGATACTCGTCCACCAGAATGTACCGGAACCAGCGTTGATATTGCTCAAGAACATCCGCGTGGGTCTGAAAAATCGTGACCATGTGCAACAGGAGGTCACCGAAATCGACCGCGTTCAGCTCGCGTAGGCGGGTTTGGTATTGGGCATACAGCGCAATACCTTTGTTGTTATACGCCCCCGCATCTGCAGCGGGCACCTTATCGGGTGTCAGAGCACGGTTCTTCCAATCGTCGATAATCCCCGCCAGCATTCGCGCGGGCCAGCGTTTGTCATCAATATTGGCCGCTTGGATTAGTTGCTTGAGCAGCCGTAGCTGATCATCCGTATCCAGAATGGTGAAATTCGATTTCAGATCGACCAGTTCCGCGTGACGGCGCAGCAGCTTGACGCAGATCGAGTGAAACGTCCCCAGCCACGGCATCCCCTCGGCGGGTTGTCCTAGCAGGCGGCCCACACGTTCTTTCATCTCGCGCGCTGCCTTATTGGTGAAAGTGACCGACAAAATTTCGTTGGGTCGCGCGCGTCCAGTACTGAGCAGATGGGCTATCCGCGCCGTCAGCGCCTTGGTTTTACCTGTCCCGGCACCAGCCAACATCAGCACAGGACCATCCAACCGCTCGACAGCTTCACGCTGCGCTGGATTCAATTCGTCCAGATAAGGCATAGGCCGCGCGGCCATGGCCCGCGCAGACAGCGATGCGCCTTCGAAGGCGTCCATTTCGTCGAAACTGCTCATATCGTCAAACTACGCTGGTTACGCCGCGAGGGAAAGAGTTTGTTCACGCCTTGTTCACAAGACATTCCGCATTGATTTCACACCAATTCTACTCGGATTGGTATGGTGGCCCGACAGACCGTTGGCCTTCTTTCAACGCTTGTGTGCGCTGTTTACCGTCGGATTTACGGGTGCCAGAAAGTGAAACCAAACGCGCCAAAAGGGTAATGTGCTTGCCGAATCGCGCCTTAGGTCTGATCAATCCGTATGGACCTACACAGCAGCTATCCCGGAATTGCCGACCTAAAACGCCGCGCCAAACGCAGGATTCCGCATTTCGTGTGGGAGTATCTGGATAGCGGAACCGGGTCCGAGGCAACTTTGCAACGCAACAGGGTCTCACTGGATCGCATGGGGTTTCTGCCGTCGATCCTGCATGGCCCGTTGGAGTTTGACACACAGCGTCAATTTTTGGGTCAAACCTATCCATTGCCGTTTGGAGTCGCACCGATCGGCATGGCGGGGTTGATCTGGCCCGACGCCGAGGAGTTGTTAGCCCGGGCGGCAGCGACGGCTGGCCTGCCCTTTACCCTGTCAAACGTCGCCACGCAAAGCCCCGAGGATGTGGCCCCTCATCTGGGACAGAATGCGTGGTTTCAGCTTTACCCGCCAAAAGACCCCGACATTCGCCGGGACTTGCTGGATCGAGTAAAACAGGCGGGATTTTCGACACTGGTGATGACTGCTGATGTTCCCGTTGCGTCACGACGCGAACGCCAGACGCGGTCTGGCCTGACCAACCCGCCTAAACTGACCCCGCGCTTGCTAATGCAGATTGCGCAGCGTCCGGCATGGGCCATGGCAATGGCACGTAGTGGCCCGCCAAGGATGCGGACACTGGACAAATACACCGACAACTCCAGCAACCTGCCCCCGACGGCGCATGTCGGGTATCTGCTTAGAACATCGCCGGATATGGAGTATGTGCACTGGCTGCGGGATGCATGGGATGGCAACCTAATCGTCAAAGGCGTGATGCGGGCCGAGGACGCAGAGCCCCTTAAGAAGGCCGGTGTTGACGCGATCTGGATTTCGAATCACGGGGGGCGGCAGTTTGATGCAGCACCATCCAGTATTGAGGCCCTGCCAGCGATCCGGGCGGCGACCGACCTTCCCCTTATCTTCGACAGCGGGGTTGAAAGCGGGCTGGACATACTGCGTGCGCTGGCACTTGGGGCTGATTTTGTCATGCTGGGCCGTGGCTTCATGTACGGTTTGGCCGCATTAGGTCAGAATGGACCAGCGCATGTGATCGACATTTTGCGGCAGGATCTACAGGCGAATATGGGCCAACTGGGCGCCGAAAATCTGGGGCAGATCCCACCTAGCCTAACACTGGATTGATGCCGCAGCGCAGCGCGTGTAATAAGATAGCGCTAACAGAAGGCGTTTGCGAGCGTTAACATGCCGGTTCTACCCAGAACGACTGATTTACGTGCGCGTATTGTCCGCCTATCAACACGGCCAAAGAAGTAGGACCGGGACCTGACATGACCGACTTTAACAAGATCCTGATCGCCAATCGCGGCGAGATTGCCATTCGCGTGATGCGCGCGGCCAACGAGATGGGCAAACGCACCGTCGCTGTCTTCGCCGAAGAAGACAAGCTGGGCCTGCATCGCTTCAAGGCGGATGAGGCATATCGCATCGGTGAAGGGATGGGCCCGGTTGTAGCATATCTCAGCATTGATGAGATCATTCGCGTCGCCAAGGAATGCGGTGCTGATGCGATCCATCCCGGTTACGGCCTGTTGTCGGAAAATCCCGATTTCGTGGATGCCTGTGTGCAAAACGGCATCACCTTCATCGGCCCCAAGGCCGAAACAATGCGCGCCCTTGGTGACAAGGCCAGTGCCAGGCGCGTTGCGATTGAGGCAGGCGTGCCGGTCATCCCGGCGACCGAGGTCCTAGGTGACGACATGGATGCGATCCGTGCTGAGGCCGCCGAGATCGGCTATCCCTTGATGCTGAAAGCATCTTGGGGCGGCGGCGGACGCGGGATGCGCCCCATCGAATCCGAGGATGAGCTGGAAGAAAAAGTTCTGGAAGGCCGCCGCGAGGCCGAAGCCGCCTTTGGCAATGGCGAAGGCTATCTGGAAAAGATGATCACCCGCGCCCGCCATGTCGAAGTGCAGATTCTGGGCGACAAGCATGGTGAGATTTACCACCTCTATGAACGCGACTGCTCGGTGCAGCGCCGCAACCAGAAGGTCGTGGAACGCGCCCCTGCCCCGTATCTTTCCGACGAACAGCGTGCAGAGATCTGTGAGTTGGGCCGCAAGATCTGCGCCCATGTGAACTACGAATGCGCGGGCACGGTCGAATTCCTGATGGATATGGAAACCGGCAAGTTCTACTTCATCGAAGTAAACCCCCGCGTTCAGGTTGAACACACCGTCACCGAAGAGGTCACGGGCATTGACATCGTGCAGGCGCAGATTCTGATCGCCGAGGGGAAGACTCTGGCCGAGGCCACCGGAGCGGCCAGCCAGTCGGATGTGCATCTGAACGGCCACGCGCTGCAGACCCGCGTCACCACCGAGGACCCGCAGAACAACTTCATCCCCGATTATGGCCGCATCACTGCTTATCGCTCAGCCACCGGGATGGGCATCCGTCTGGATGGAGGCACGGCCTACGCAGGTGGGGTGATCACGCGGTATTACAACTCGTTGCTGACCAAGGTGACGGCCAAGGCCCCCACGCCGCAGGCCGCAATAGCGCGGATGGACCGCGCCCTGCGCGAATTCCGTATTCGCGGCGTCAGCACCAATATCGACTTTGTTATCAACCTGCTGAAACACCCGACCTTCCTGTCGAACGAATACACCACCAAATTCATCGACACGACGCCCGACTTGTTCAGCTTTCAGCGCCGCCGCGACCGGGGCACCAAGGTTCTGACCTATATCGCGGACATCACCGTGAACGGGCATCCCGAAACCAAGGACCGCCCCGAACCCCGCGCCGATCTTAAAGAGGCTAAGCCCCCCGCACTGAAGGCCGAGCCGCAGATGGGCACGCGCAACCTGCTTGAACAAAAAGGTCCGCACGCCGTGGCTGACTGGATGAAGGCCCAGCGGCAGTTGCTGATCACCGACACGACCATGCGCGACGGGCATCAGTCGCTGCTGGCCACCCGGATGCGGTCGATCGACATGATCAAGGTCGCTCCGACTTTCGCGGCGAACCTGCCGCAACTGTTCAGCGTCGAATGCTGGGGCGGTGCGACGTTCGACGTGGCTTATCGGTTCCTTCAGGAATGCCCGTGGCAACGACTGCGCGACCTGCGCGAGGCGATGCCGAACCTGATGACCCAGATGCTGCTGCGTGGCGCGAACGGGGTTGGGTATACCAACTATCCCGACAATGTGGTGCAGGAGTTCGTCCGGCAAGCATCGCAGAACATCGACGTGTTCCGTGTGTTCGACTCGCTCAACTGGGTCGAGAATATGCGAGTAGCTATGGATGCAGTCGTCGAGAACGGCAAAATCTGTGAAGGCACCGTTTGCTATACCGGCGATATTCTGGACCTCGATCGTGCCAAGTATGACCTGAAATATTATGTCGGCATGGCGAAAGAGCTGCGCGACGCGGGCGCGCATGTGCTGGGACTGAAGGATATGGCGGGGCTGATGAAGCCAGCCTCGGCCAAGATTCTGATCCGCGCGCTGAAAGAAGAGGTTGGGCTGCCGATCCATTTCCACACCCACGACACCGCAGGCATCGCCAGCGCCACCATTCTGGCGGCGTCCGAGGCGGGCGTGGACGCGGTGGATTGCGCCATGGACAGTTTCAGCGGCAACACCTCTCAGGCGACGTTGGGCACCGTGGTCGAGGCCCTGCGCCACACCGATCGCGACACCGGGCTGGACATCAAGGCGATCCGTGAGATCAGCGATTATTTCGAGGCCGTGCGCGGTCAGTACGCGGCCTTCGAATCCGGCCTTCAGGCCCCGGCGTCTGAAGTGTATTTGCACGAAATGCCCGGCGGTCAGTTTACCAACCTCAAGGCGCAAGCACGGTCTTTGGGGCTGGAGGAACGCTGGCACGAGGTCGCGCAGACGTACGCGGACGTGAACCAGATGTTCGGTGATATCGTGAAAGTGACGCCCTCGTCCAAGGTGGTGGGTGACATGGCGCTGATGATGGTCAGCCAGGGCCTGACTCGCGATGACGTGGAAAGCGCGGATACGGATGTGGCATTCCCCGACTCGGTCGTCGATATGATGCGCGGCAATCTGGGTCAGCCTCCGGGCGGGTTCCCCGATACGATCATCAAGAAGGTGCTGAAGGATGAGGCACCCAACACCGAACGCCCCGGCAAGGACGTGCCCGCCGTCGATCTTGAGGCCACCCGCGCCGAGTTGTCCAAACAGTTGGAAGGTAAAGAGGTTGATGATGAGGACCTGAACGGGTACCTGATGTATCCCAAGGTGTTCCTCGACTATATGGGCCGCCACCGGGTCTATGGTCCGGTCCGGACCCTTCCCACGCGCACCTTCTTCTATGGCATGGACCCCGGCGAAGAGATCACGGCCGAAATCGACCCCGGAAAGACGCTGGAAATCCGCTGTCAGGCGATCGGTGAGACTGACGAGAATGGTGAGGTCAAAGTGTTCTTTGAACTCAACGGCCAACCCCGCGTGATCCGGGTTCCCAACAGACTGGTGACGTCATCCACACAGGCCCAACCCAAGGCCGAGGCGGGCAATCCCAACCATATCGGCGCGCCAATGCCGGGGGTTGTTGCGACCGTAGCCGTATCCGCCGGTCAAGAGGTCAAAGAAGGTGATCTGTTGCTAACCATCGAAGCCATGAAGATGGAAACCGGCATCCATGCCGAACGTGACGCGGTGGTCAAGGCCACTCATGTCCAGCCCGGAGGCCAGATTGACGCAAAGGACCTGCTGGTCGAACTGGAGTGAACGCTCTAGTTTCATGATCAAGTGACGGGCCGCTCGGACAACCGGGCGGCCTTTTTCGTAAGTTAAGGAAGGAAACCATGTTGTCCATTTCACCGATCTACGCCGCTTTGCTGGCAATCGTTTATGTCTTTCTCAGCGGATGGGTCATCAATACGCGCCGGACACAGAAGATTTCCTACGGCGACTCTGGTGACGACAGTATGCTCAAGTCCATTCGCACGCATTCCAACTTTGCGGAATACGCGCCGTTTGCCTTGTTGCTGATCGCGATGGTCGAGCTTCAGGGTGCCGGGGGCGTATTGGTGAACATTCTGGGCCTTGGCCTACTGACGGGCAGGGTGTTCCACGCCTATGGGTTCGGCAAAACACCGCAGATCGTCATTCTGCGTCAGATGGGCATGATTCTGACATTCGCTGTTTTGCTGATTGCTGCTGTCGCCAACCTTGTTCTAGCGCTTTGAGTTGTTCTCGGGCTGAAACGCCGAAAGGCGTTCAACCTGTCAGAGGTTTGGACACTATCGTATGGGCCGACGTCCAGACCTGAGTTGGCTCGACGCTCTGCTCTGCTGGAATATGCGATAAGATCGCGGCAATTGTCATTAAAATGGCCAATGCCGTGATTTTGTATCTTTCTTTGGGTTTCACCTGTCACCTCCGTCGTTTTTTGCAACTCTCTGAACCTTCAACGCATTCACAGAAGAGTTCCGTCGCCAAAAAAGAAATTTTCCAAGAGATGCGTTTTTCCGCTTGCAGCCCCGCTTGGGAATTTATACATCCCTCCTCACTCAACGGCGCGGGCGTAGCTCAGGGGTAGAGCATAACCTTGCCAAGGTTAGGGTCGGGCGTTCGAATCGCCTCGCCCGCTCCATTGAGAGGTCTTTAGGACCGATACATATGTATCTGATGCGGGCGTAGCTCAGGGGTAGAGCATAACCTTGCCAAGGTTAGGGTCGGGCGTTCGAATCGCCTCGCCCGCTCCAGATACGATTGTTTCCTAAACTTTTCTGGTTTCCTGCCGAATGTTGCGCCATTGTATTGGCATTAACGATTGCAGGATTTTAACGATGTCAGATTATTCTATCCGGCCCCTTTCGGCCGTAGAGATGCAGTATGCCGTCGATTGGGCAGGCAGCGAAGGATGGAATCCGGGCTTGCGCGATGCGGAATGTTTCCGCTCCACTGACCCGGAAGGGTTCTTGGGCGGGTTCCTTGATGGGGACATGATCGCCTCGGTCTCAGCGGTGAACTACGATGACGCGTTTGCCTTCCTGGGTTTTTACATCGTGCGCCCCGAGTTTCGTCACCACGGTCACGGGCTAGAGATCGCGCAGCATGCTCTAGCGCATTGCGAGGGGCGCAATATGGGGCTGGATGGCGTGGTCGAGCAGCAGGACAACTACCGAAAGTCAGGCTTTTCCTTTGCCTATAACAATTATCGGTTCGGCGGGACCATCGGTGAAGTCCTACCGGAACTTGGTCAGGTGCTGGGTAACGGCGTTGCACCACTGGAATCTGCCACAAACGCGCTGCGCGCCTATGATCGTAAATTGTTCCCTGCCCCGCGCGACGCGTTCCTGCAAAGCTGGCTGGGCGCATCGGATCATATTTCACGCGTTTATTCCGAGAACGGTCAGATAAAGGGCTATGCCACCCTGCGCCCCTGCCGATCGGGTTACAAGGTTGGTCCACTTTTTGCGGATGAGGTTGGCATCGCGCAGGCACTTTTGGCCAGCTTACTGGCCGCTGTACCCCAAGATCATCACGATCACGACGTCTTTGTCGACATGCCACAACCCAACGATGCCGCGTTTGCAATGGCCAGACAGTTAGGGTTGACCAAAGTCTTCGAAACCGCCCGGATGTATTCCGATCACGAACCGGAAATTGACCTCAACCGAATCTTCGGAGTGACCACGTTCGAACTTGGCTAACGCCAGGTTTCGAGACCCCGCTTCGACGTCCAACCTTATGCGCAGGGACTTTATGCATGCTGGGAGAACACCAAAAACGGCTGTTGCAGGACATGTTCGAGAACCTGCCGGGGATCAGCTTTTTGATCCTGTCCCGTGCCACTGACGATTTGCGTCTGGCCGGGTGGGTCGGAACCGTGCTCGCGACCCTTGTGTGCCTGGCGTATGTCAAACGGGTTCTGCGCGCACATCCCATCTTGTTGGGGATCAATATTTTCATGGTGGTCATAACACCTTTGATCGAAATTCTGGTGCTGTCCGGCAGCCGGAACGCAGCTGATCTATTGATCGGCAATATCAACTCACTTGTGCTGGGCAGTGTTTTCTTAACGGGCGTTGTGTTGACCCTGTTCACAGCCAAAGGCTTTCTGACCTATGACGCAAAAAGCGCCAAGCAAACG
Source organism: Ruegeria sp. S263 (assembly GCF_056780525.1). Classification (NCBI taxonomy): domain Bacteria; kingdom Pseudomonadati; phylum Pseudomonadota; class Alphaproteobacteria; order Rhodobacterales; family Roseobacteraceae; genus Ruegeria; species Ruegeria sp. S263. The sequence goes on from NZ_CM165558.1 coordinate 2,714,251, forward strand.
CGCATCCATTCCACGGCAATGTTGGCGCTGTGCGTCGCCGGGATTGTCTGGTCCGCAGCCATGGGACAGAACTACCTGATAACGCTGGCGGTTCCGCTCATGGTGCTTTTTGGATGTCAGCGCTTTCTGCGTGCGGGCGCGACAGACCGTCAATCGCGCGGAGGCGTTTTTCTAAGCGGGACCATACCGATGGACCCGCCCGCCGAGACTGTCGCCTGATCTAGAACGCCTTGAATGTCATCGTGGTCAGCGACCTTTCTATATTCGGTATCACCAGCAGATGTTCGTTGATGAAATGCCCGACATCTTCGGTCTCGGGGATATAGAGCTTTAGCAGCAGATCGTATTCGCCGCTGGTCGAATACAGCTCGGAATGGATTTCGCGCAGGGCGATTTCCTCGGCCACCTTGTATGTTGTGCCGGGTTTGCAGCGGATTTGGATGAAGACGCAGGTGGACATGGGCCGAGCCTTGGTTGTTCAGGTTGCTTGCAGGCTGGCACGGGCCGCGCCGGGGTGCAATCCCCTGCAACAGTTTGGCGGGAAAGACAGATGCGGTCTGGAAAGTGCTGCCCCTCCGCGTCTATAAGCGCGGCTGTAGCAAAAGGAATTCGCCCATGCGCAGCGCAAAGATCAGCCGTCAGACCGCCGAGACCGAAATCTCGGTCGAGGTCAATCTGGACGGCACCGGCCAGTATGACAACCAGACAGGCGTCGGGTTCTTCGATCACATGCTGGACCAGCTTGCGCGCCATTCGCTGATCGACATGACGATCCGCGCCAAGGGTGATTACCACATCGACGACCACCACACCGTCGAGGATACGGGGATTGCGCTGGGTCAGGCGCTGACGCAGGCGTTGGGTGACAAGAAGGGCATCCGCCGGTATGGCGAATGCCACCTGCCTATGGATGATGCGCAGGTACGCTGCGCGCTGGACCTGTCTGGCCGTCCGTTCCTGATCTGGAATGTCGACCTGCCCACGCCCAAGATCGGCACGTTCGACACCGAATTAGTGCGTGAGTTCTTTCAGGCGCTGGCCACCCATGGCGGCATCACACTGCATATCGACCAATTGCACGGGTTCAACAGCCACCACATTGCCGAGGCAGCGTTCAAGGCGGTCGCGCGCGCGTTGCGTCTGGCGGTTGAAACCGACCCGCGCAAGGCCGATGCGATTCCGTCCACCAAGGGCGCGCTGTAAATGCTGACAGCCATTATCGACTATGAGAGCGGCAATCTGCACTCGGCAGAGAAGGCGTTTCAACGCATGGCGAGCGAGTTGAATGCGGGCGAGGTGGTTGTGACCTCGGACGCAGACGTCGTTGCGCGCGCGGATCGTCTGGTTCTGCCGGGCGACGGCGCGTTTCCCGCCTGCGCTGCCGAGTTGCGGGGCCACAAAGGTATTTATGACGCCATGGTCGAGGCGGTTGAGCAAAAGGGGCGACCGTTTCTGGGTATCTGCGTCGGGATGCAGCTGATGGCGTCAAAAGGCCATGAATACACCGAGACTGACGGTCTGAACTGGGTTGCCGGGGACGTGGTGCGCATCGCCCCTTCTGACAGCGCGCTAAAGGTGCCGCATATGGGCTGGAATAATCTGGTTCTCGAATGTGATCACCCGGTCTTTGACGGGGTGAAGTCGGGCGACCATACCTATTTCGTCCACTCCTACCATTTTCGCGTCACCGATCCGGCGCAACGGCTGGCCTATGTGGATTATGGTCAGGAAGTCACGGCCGTGATCGGCCGCGACACGATGATTGGTATGCAATTTCATCCCGAAAAAAGCCAGGATGTGGGCCTGCGTATGATCGGGAATTTCCTTACCTGGGCCCCCTGAGCCCTTATTGAACGCGGGTCCAGGTCTGACCACGGCAGACCAGACCACCCGCGACACAACCCTTGACGGTCAGCGCATTCTGGCTGTCCAGCGTCATCTTCGAGTTATAGGTCTTGTCCCGGTCCGGCGCCCAGATCTTGCCGTTGTCATAAGCGCCGTTGCCCTCGGGCTCCATGTCCCAGATGATCTTTTTGCCCAGGTTCTCATAGGAAAGTTGCTGATTGCCGTTGCCATCAAACGCGGTGTCGATGGTACCGCAGATCGCACTGCCGCACGGTGCAATCGTCACGTGCAGATAGCCGCCTTCGTCGCCGGGTTCGGTCTTCCACAGACCGTCAACTGGGTCAGCCGATGCTACCGTGGAAAAAACGCACAGGGCTGCCGCTGCAATGATTGAGTGTTTCATGATGTTCTCCCTTAGATGGCGGTACTGTGTCGCGCAGCAACCGAACCGGCAAGATTAACCCCACGTCGCGTTGCATCCCCTATCCGGCTTGTGCGATATCCCGCGCGTACAACTCCGATATAGGGCCGCCCAAAATGATCCTCTACCCCGCTATCGACCTCAAAGACGGCCAGGCCGTGCGCCTGCTGCGCGGTGAAATGGACAAGGCAACCGTATTCAACGAAGACCCTGCGGCGCAGGCCAAGGCCTTCGTTGATGCCGGTTGTGACTGGCTGCATCTGGTTGATCTGAACGGTGCCTTCGCGGGCGAGCCTGTCAATGCTGCACCGGTCGAGGCGATTCTGGCGGCCTGCAACGTACCCGCACAACTGGGCGGCGGCATCCGCGACATGGCCACCATCGAAACATGGATCAGCAAAGGACTGGCGCGGGTTATTCTGGGCACTGTGGCAGTAGAGAACCCTGACCTGGTGCGCGAGGCGGCGCGTGAATTCCCCGGCAAGGTCGCCGTGGGCATCGATGCCCGCAACGGCATGGTTGCCACCAAAGGCTGGGCCGAAGAAACGGACGTGCAAGTAACCGATCTTGCCCGCAGCTTCGAGGACGCGGGCGTTGCGGCCATCATCTATACTGACATCAACCGCGACGGAGCCATGCAGGGCCCCAATATCGAGGCAACTGCCGACCTTGCCCGGGCCGTGTCAATTCCAGTGATCGCGTCAGGCGGCGTCAGCTCTTTGGACGATCTGATCGCTCTGCGTGATTGCGGCGTGGAGCTGGACGGCGCGATTTCAGGGCGCGCACTTTACGACGGCGCGATTGATCTGGCCGAAGCCATCCGCGCCCTGAACTAGGTTACTGCGTGGCCGCAGCAGTCAACTTGGCCAATGCGCCGCGCATTTTTTCGATCACCGGCGAATTCTCGACCTCGTCCAACTCGTCCATTGTCTCTTTGGGGTCTTCATAGGCCAGCCAAACCTGACCATCAGCGTCTTGATAAGCCTGAACCTTCAACGGCAGGAACAGGCCGGCCCTCGGGTCGATCTGCATCGCGGGTGTGCCCAACTCAGGATTGCCAAAGATTAGGACCTGATTGGCGGGGATCGGGGTACCAACTTTTTCGGCACCGGCTGCATGGTCGACCCGGGCGAATACGGTTGCGCCCGCATTGCCAACGGCTGCCTCGAGCGCATCCAGTGCTTCAGCGACAGATTTGTCTGTAGGGATTTTGATAATATCGTCAGCCATAGCGGACAGAGTACCTCCGAAAATCAGAAACGTTGCCAGTATCAGTTTGTGCATATCGGAATTCCTTTATTGAATTTCACACCAGTTTTCACAGCTTTGCGCCGTGCGGCAATCACAAGTCTGGCATCGGCGGGGCTTTGCCGTTAGAGGTGCCCGCTATAGAGGATACCACATGCTAAAAACCCGCATCATTCCCTGTCTGGATGTCGCCGATGGCCGTGTGGTCAAGGGCGTCAATTTTGTTGGCCTGCGTGATGCGGGCGATCCGGTAGAGTCGGCAAAAGCTTATGACGCGGCCGGAGCCGATGAGATCTGTTTTCTCGATATCCACGCCACCCATGAAAACCGAGGCACCATGTTCGATGTGGTCCAACGGACTGCCGAACAGTGCTTTGTGCCTCTGACCGTGGGCGGCGGTGTGCGCACCAAAGAAGACGTGCGCGCCCTGCTGCTGGCCGGTGCTGACAAGGTCAGCTTCAACTCGGCGGCTGTGGCGAACCCGGATGTGATCGCGGAATCGGCGGATCAGTTTGGCAGCCAGTGCATCGTCTGCGCGATCGACGCCAAAACTGTCCGCCCCGGAAAGTGGGAGATATTCACCCATGGCGGGCGCAAGCCCACAGGTATCGACGCAGTTGAATTCGCGAAAACCGTGGTCGCCAAGGGTGCCGGGGAAATCCTGCTAACTTCGATGGATCGCGACGGCACGAAAGCTGGGTTCAACCTGCCTCTGACCCGCGCCATTTCCGACGCCGTAGACGTTCCGGTTATCGCTTCTGGTGGTGTTGGCAATCTCGACCATCTGGTAGAAGGCGTGACCGAAGGCGGCGCAAGCGCTGTTCTTGCCGCTTCGATCTTTCATTTCGGCGAGTACACAATCCGCGAGGCCAAAGAGCATATGGCAGCCGCAGGTATTCCGATGAGGCTGACATGAGCATCCTGCAAGATCTGGCCGCAACCATTGAGGCCCGCAAAAAGACTGATCCAGACAGCAGTTGGACCGCCAAGCTGCTGGCCAAAGGCCCGGAAAAATGCGCCGAGAAGTTCGGGGAAGAGGCCGTCGAGGCGATTATCGAGGCTGTCAAAGGCGATCAGGCAAAACTGACGTCTGAGGCTGCGGATGTGTTGTATCATCTTCTCGTAATGCTGGCCGCGCGTGACGTCGCTTTGGACGATGTGTTGGATGAGCTGGCGCGGCGTCAGGGCGTCAGCGGCCTGGAAGAAAAGGCAGCGCGACCAAAGGGGTGACGCCTGCCCTCGCAATCTCGTAATGTGGTTCGGCAAGGTTCACGGATTGAAGGCGCGGATATGATCAAAGCTTTGGCGTTTGTATTTGCGCTTGGAATACTGGGGGCCTGTTCAGTCGCACCGCCGTCAACCGGAGACGAGGTTCAGCGGCTTGCGGCCGAAATTCGCAGCCTTGGCCCGGATATCGACCCCGAAGAAGCAGAGCGTGCGGCGCGCATCGCTTATTCCTATACCGCGCAGTTAGCACAGGAATACGAAATCACCGATCCCCCACTGATTCACAACGCCAAGGTCAACAAGGGTTTGCGCCCCCGGGGGTTGTGCTGGCATTGGGCGGAAGACATCGAACGGCGGCTGGATCAGGAAGGCTTTCAAACGCTGGAGATGCATCGCGCCATCGCCAATGCAGATAACCCGTTCCGCATCGACCACAGTACCGCCATCATCAGCCGCAAAGGGGAAACTATGTATGATGGTGTCGTACTGGACCCCTGGCGGTACGGTGGCACCTTATTCTGGTCTCCGCTGCCGGAAGATACAAAATACGAGTGGGTGCCGCGCGAAATCGTTCTGGAAAAGCGACGGCTAGAGCAGGTCGCGCGACTGAAGCCCCTGCCTGGCACCTGAACATTCAAAGCTTGGACGATATGACCCCGGTCGCGAAGCCGCCCATGCGCAGTTCTCCGAAAAGGCGTTGATATTCGATTTTCGGGCAACGATTCATCACAACATCAACACCGCGTGCTTCGGCTACGGCGGCGGCTTTGTCATTTTCCACGCCAATCTGCATCCAGATTGTGCGTAGACCAGGAAATGCCCCAAGCGCCTCATCAACGATTGGCGGAACTGCTTCTGAGCGCCGGAAAATATCCACCATATCCACCTGCTCTGGAATATCAGACAGCGAAGCCCGCACTGTTTGACCAAACAGCTCCTTACCTGCATGGCCCGGATTCACGGGAATAACGGTATACCCCTTGAGTGACAGGTAACGCGCCACATAGTAACTTGGCCGCACCGGATTCATCGAAACACCGACAACGGCAATCGACTTGGTTCGCTGGAGGATGTCTTTCAGAAACGCATCAGAGTATTCGGTCATGCGCCCACCCTATTCGGACGACACAGAATAAAAAAGCGCCCAGGTAAAAACCTGAGCGCAAGTTGTTGGAACGAGGGACAGTGAAATGACCCGCGGCAGTTCCGTTCCGCGGTCACTGTGACATTTAGGCATAAGTTGAGAGAAAAAAAGAGGGGGTGCGCAATTTTGTGATGACAGATCACAAAAAGCGGAAACCCGCCTATTGCTCGTACAGCGCGGTGGGCCAATGTGCTTCGGCCATGCGGATGTATTCTGCAGTGTCGGTGTTCCATACTTGCTCGATCCCAGGTGAGTGCGTCAGGTACAGCCGTCCGTCAATCACTGTCCAAAGCTTCGGGTCTGTACTCACCAACTCTCCCATCGCCATGGCATACGCGCAGTATCCGCCGAACTGGGGCGCATAGGCCCTTGGGTTCATCTCGAAAGCATCGCGATTCTCGGCCGAGGCAAAGTGCCATTCGGCACCCTTCCACTTTACCGAAAATTCAGGAAGCCCAAGGCGCGGGGTGTCTTCGGTGAAATACGAAACCGCATCATATCCGGCCATAACTGCCCCGTCCGTCTGATAAAAGACGGGCATGTCCTGGGCAAACGCCGCCGGAGCAAACAGGGTGGCGGCCATCGCGCCAAGTAGGAAACGTCGGTTCATAATCACCAAGTCATGGTTTGGGGTTCAGTGTATCAATTTGCAATTTTTTGACACATCCGAAACCCCCATTAACGAGTTTGTGATCGCCTGAGATGCGAATACGTCCCCTCAATCAAAGATATCTTCAACCACGTCCCAGGCTTCATCCAGAACGCGCGAAAACAAACCCTTCTTCCTCTTTTTCTTCTTGTTCTTGTACGGGTGCTGGGTTTTCGCGGCATTACGAACCGGCTTGCTGTCCGAAAGTTTGCGCTTGGGCACCATTTTCAGGTCGTGCAGAGGCGCGCCGCAGCTTGAACAACTTAGCTCATGACGCTGCTTTCCCCTTAGAACCAGCGCCGCGCGGGTTCCACAGTAGCAGCAGGTGGCGATTTTTGAGGGCGTGGAAATGGTGCTCTCCTGTTTATCTGTGCCTTGAGGCATATAGGGCAATCGCAGCCGCGTTTGAGACGTTCAAGGACCCGAACCCACCCGCTGCGTCGATTTTCACCAGATGATCAACGGTTTCCTTGGTCTTCTGGCGCAAACCCGGCCCTTCGGCGCCAAGCACCAACGCCACCGGGCGATCCAGTTTGCCGTCCAAAGTGGCCTCTATCGTAAGGTCCGCTTCGCCGTCCAGCCCCAGCACCATAAAGCCCATACCCTGCAACTCGACTATTGCGTCGGCCAGATTGCGAACACGAAGGTACGGCTGCCTTTCCAGCGCCCCACTTGCAGTTTTTGCCAATGCCCCCGTTTCCGGTGCCGAATGATGGCGCGTTCCGATAACTGCGCTGGCCCCCAGCACTTCGGCCGAGCGTAGAATCGCCCCGACGTTGTGCGGGTCTGTCACGCGGTCCAGTAGGATCACGCGCGGATGTTCTCGCCCGATACAGTTCTCGGCCAGCCCACCCCAGTCCAGGGGCTTCACTTCCAATGCCGCGCCCTGATGCACAGACCCCGGATCAATCGGGGCGGTGAATTTGCGTGGATCGACCATCTCGGGCTCAATCCCTGCAAACTCAATGGCTTCGGTCAGCTTGTCCCGCGCATTTCGGGTCACAATCAAGCGCAGCTTCTGCCGATCCGGGTTCATTAGGGCGTCGCGCACAGCGTGCAAACCAAACAGCCACACGGTTTCCGACGCCGCAGCTTTGCGCGCCTGTTCCTTTTCAACGACCCACTTGGGTTTCTTCATTTCTTGGGCCTCCGGGCCGGGAAATCGGTTTCCTGCGCCAAAGCGATATTTTCCTGTTGACGCTCCTTTAAGGCGCTAGTAATCACGCCTCCACGTCAGGTGCAACGCCTGACAGTGGGCGACAGGCCGCAAGGTGTGGCAGGGGACTGTAACTCCCTCGCGGAGACGCACGCCTGGTTCGATTCCAGGGTCGCCCACCACTACAACTCCCAACAAAATCAGCACTTTACGCACACCCGCCCTGTGTCCAATCACATCGAGTTGGATTTGGCCAACTGTTCGCAAAATACCGTAAAATCACGCAACTATACGTGTGAGTCTGGAAAACTTACGGAATAGCACCTACTTTGAATGTGCCGATTCGGTGGCCCCGATGCGACTGGTACTCGCACCGAGGCCGACACGCTGATCATTAGGAGAAAACCAGCATGCCCAGGAAGGGAAGTAACAAAGCGGACAAGATTCGCAACAACGCAGAAGCAACCGCGCGTCTGAGCGACGAGATTCTGCCCTTAACCAGTGGCGCACTATACGCCGCAGTCCGACGCGCTATCGAGATCGGGGAGAACGGCAAACTCGCCGAACTCGAAGACAAAGATTATCTAAACATGAAACCAGGTGAGTGTATCACCGACCCAACCGCACGCGGCCTGATCATGCGCCGGGGAAGTCAGGACGCATTCCGCTGGTATTTCCGCACAACAGACGGACCAGGATCGACACGCCAGGTTGAGTGCTACATCGGGGATTATCCGAAGACATCTATCGACGACGCCAGGAAGACTGCTAACGAATTGCGGAAATTGCGCCGGAGGGGAACTGTCCGCTTCAGCATCAAGAAGGACGGCAGACATCGGGCGATACCTGCCGAGCGCCTGCTTAACCTCGACGCTGAATCCGTCATGACCATGTCCGAACTCGTGACTAAGTTCCTGGAGGAATACGTTGACGTCAAAAAGCGGCCTAGTTCCGCAAAGGGCGACCGCCGCCTGCTGATGAAGTATATCGACGCAGCAATCGGCAATAAGCCCGTCATGGAGGTTACCGGACCGGATCTGCGCGTCATTATCCTCGAACTGAGCCAACGGGCACCGCGCGAGGCCGAAAAGCTGCTGACCGTTGTGACAACCATGTACAACACAGCGTTTGGCCGGAATAAGCGTATTGCCCTGCCCGAGCCGTGGTTGGATCTGGACAAATACCCCGATCCTTTGCTGACCATCGGCACACTGGAAAGCCGTGAAGCCAACAACCGTGCGGTGGACGTGTTTGAAGCGCGCAATCTGTATGATCGTGCCCCCGATGTATTGGGGCCGCTTTACGGTGACGCCGCACGCCTTCAGCTTTTGTGCGCCTGTCGGATTTCGGAAATCACCGATTTGCCGTGGGCCGAAGTCAATCTCGACCAGCGGCAGATCAAATTGCCGCCCGAGCGCACGAAAAACGGTATGGAGCATATTATCTATTTGAGCGATCAGGCCGTCGAGATTTTGGAACAGCGCCGTGCGGACGATCCAGATGGCGTGTGGGTATTCCCAAGCGTGAAATACCCTGACGAGCATATTTCGTCCGACACTTTGTCCAAAAACATCGGGGGTAATCGTGCCGCCCTGGGTGTTGACGCAAAGTACCGTAGTCATGACGGACGTCACGCTTTCACCACATGGGCCGGGGAACAGACTATTCCGTTGGAGGTACGCAACCGCTGTACCAACCACAAACCGGCAAAGTCGAATATCGACTCCGTTTACAATCATGCGACACTGAAGGAACCGGCGCGCATTGCGTGGCAACGGTGGGCAAATGCACTGGCAGGCGTGGCCGACGACAATGTCGTCAAATTCGACGGAGCGGTGGCATGACGGACAAACCGAAAATCTTTGTATTGGTCGGCGAAGATGAAGATAACCACGATCCCAACCGCTACCGGAAAATGGTCGCAGGGATCACACACGCGCCGCAGACGTTTGAGGAAGCACTCGACCACATCGGGGTGTATCGTCAGCATATCGAGCGCCTGGAATACGCCCTGGGAAGCACAACGTCCGACTATGTACACACCCGCAACACGTTGTCCGAGATTAACAGCAAATATGGTGATCTTCGCGAAAAGCACGTCGAAGACGGCCTCGGCTTTACGAAAAAGCTGGACGACATGGACACAAAGTATGTCGCCCCGAGAAAGACGGGCGCAACCAAGGCAAACGCTACCCAAGACGCACGATTCAATGCCTACTGGATTAAGTACGTCGACGACTGGGGTGACGGTGGCCGAGGGGCCGCCCAGCGCGTGCAGAACGCCATTGTCCGCAACGGAGACGTGCACTTCAAAACGGGCGATATTCCGCAATTGAAGACCATTGCTAGGGCGATGAAGGAAATCATCCGTCGCAGGGATGCAGGCGAACTGGACTGACCACCCGATGCGGTAGGTTACGGGTAGTTACGAACTCGCCTCGGGTAAATGTTTACAAAAGGTCGTTCACGTCGTTCACGTCGCTCACAGCGTTGTTTTTACACGCATAATCTGTGAGTGACGTCCGGTCGGGTCACTCACAACGTCACTATTTAGGGCACACCGCTAGCGGTGTGCCCTTTTCATATCCGTACCTCAGTTACGCAGGAAGGACACTGTTCGTAACTAGTAGGAGGTACACACCAGTGTCCAAAACCGACCAAACCGGTCCACACCTGCGCGACGGTCAATATGGCCACCGCAATTGGCGCGTTCCGGAACTCACAAACCCCGATAGCGACGGCTACATCTGCAGCCGCACAAAGCTGATGGAACTGATCCACAGCGGTGCGTTCGGCAATAGCGTCCGCCGTGTTGGTAACCGCCTGCTTATCGACGGAGCGGCTATCGACGAATTCCTCAAATCCCAATCAATCACACCTGATGAGGCCGCATAAAATGCCTAAACCCCAAAGTCGTCTCCACACTGTAAATCCCACCCAATCCAAACCCGCAAAGCGCAAAGCCTTCGGAAGCCGTGTCAAAGCCGTCGACCTCGAAGACGGTCTGCACACGCTGGATGTGAAATCCGCCACCATCGACACAAACCCGAATGGCAACGAACTGGTGAACGTCTCGTTCACCATCGACGAGAACAGCGTTTTCCTGCCCGCACCCCTGGTGACCGACGGGCCAGATTCGGGCGCACGCTACTACATGCAGAACGGCGCAATCGTCAACTCTTTGATCATGGCCTGCGGCGCACAGGGCGAATATGCCGACGATCAACTCGCTGATTGTGTCGGCAAAACCGTCACGATTGAGGTGGGCACCCGTTTGATCAGGGGCACGCCGACAAAAGTGCTGGTCGACGCACACCCAGCTAACGACGCGTATTCGGCATGAATACAATTGCCGAGATTGCCAGCCCGTTGCAGGACATGGGCTGGCCACCTGTACCCACCGTCGGGAAGGGCGGTGCAATGCGGGGCTGGAACACCGCAAACAAGCGCTTCTGGTCTGAAATTGAACTCCTGCGCATGGAACGTGACTTTCCCGACCACAATGTCGGGATTGCCCTGCAACCGACCAATCTGGCCGTAGATGTTGATATCACAGACAGGCACGCCGCCAACCAGGTGCGCCAAATACTGGAAACCCACATCGGGGTGACGCCAATCGTCCGCTATGGGTCCGCTCCAAAGTTTGTGGCGCTGTACCGAAGTGCCGGGGATATCCGGTCGCAAAGGAAAAACCCGGTCGAGATATTTTCGGGCACAGGTTTGATCGTTGGTTTCGGTATCCACCCGAAGACCCAACGCCCATACCACTATGAGGGGCCGACGCCGTTGGACATTCCTGCGGATTCTGCGGATTTGCCGTTGGTGAATGCAGACGCTCTGGACCGTGCTCTGGTCGACATGATGCCGATTATCCAGGCGCATCGGGCGGCACGGACGGCGAATGTGCGGCTTACCGCATCCACATGGTTCGACCGCTGGCATGACCTGAAGCATTTGGGTTGGTTTATCGCCACAAAGACAATCGCCAAGGAAGCCAATTGTGCCGACGCGCAAGGCCGCCATGACGCGTTCTGGACGCTGATGAACATTGCCGCCCGATGTGATCGAGAACCCGACGAGTTGATGCACGTTCTGTCCGTCTTCGCGCCGGACCTGCTCGACTATCTCAGCCCCGCAGACGACCCCGATTACATCGAACGGACCACCGAATACGTCCTGAATCAGGGTTCCAGATAACGAATACGGACCGGTTAGCGAAACTGGTCCGTCTAACCCCAATAAATAAGGCCGACCCGTAGGACACAGGGTCCGTCGGAGAACATCCCAATGCCCAACGACCCATTCGCCCCAGACGACGAGACGACCACAACCCCGCTCGAAGACATGCTGATCGACTCGACCGAAGACGCAGAAGGTGACGGCGGCAAAGTCAACAAAATGGTCGCCCTCCTCCTCAATCCGGAAAACGGTTTCGGGTTTACGCGCAACAAATCCGACGACGTCGTCCTGATACATACAAACCGCCTCGGGCACATGCGCACATATCAACTGGATAGTGCCGCATTCGCAAAGTTTGCGAGGGCCGCATGCCTGCGCAGGTTCCGTAGTGTCCTCAAGAAGGATCAATTATCCGAACTGTCCGACACGCTGTCCGCATTAATAAGCACCGACGGTTCAGACCCGCAGGACTTTCATATCCGTGCCGCCCGCCACAAGGGCCATGTTTATATCGACATCGGGGGTGATCCGTGGCGCGTTATCCAGGTTGCGCCGACCGGTTGGAAGATCCTGCAATATTCCGAATGCCCTGTGATCTTTGTGCGCGCCGCCCACATGCAGGAACTTCCCGAGCCTGTCTGGGAAAAGCCGACAACCGCGTTCCGCCTGTTTGAAAAACACATGAATACCAGCACGCCCTATGAGGCGCGGCTTATGTTCCTGTTTGCCGCATTTGTGTTGTCCGGCAAAAAGCCCTTTCCGATCCTCGCGCTTCTTGGCGGCGAAGGAAGTTTTAAATCGACCATGACCGTGATGTTGGCGTCGCTCATTGATCCGAGTGCGACACCGCTGAAGCGCCCACCAAAGACCGCCCGAGACTTCGTTGCCGCCGCGAAAAACCGGTATCTCCTCAACTATGAAAACGTGTCCCGTCTGAGCGGTGAACTGTCCGACGACATGGCCGCTGTTGCAACCGGGGCTTCCCTGGGGTCGAGACGGCTTTACACCGATGCGGATGAAGCTGTTTTCCACGCCGCGCGTCCACAGATTGCCAACGGAATCTCGGCCTTTATCACCCGCCCAGATCTGGCCAGCCGGACTTTGACTGTCCGCCCTCCGTTTGTCTCGGAGGGCGACCGCCTGCCCGAAGCTACGGTTTGGGCCGATTGGGAGGAGGACCGCCCGCACATATTGGGTGGCCTATTGGAAATGATGTCCATCGGGCTGGCCAACATGGACACCGTCGACCTGTCGTCCCTGCCGCGCATGGCGGACTTCGGACAATTCGCCCTCGCCTGTGAACCTGCCATGCAAGGGCTATGGCCCGCCGGTACGGTCGCAGAAGATTTGAAGCAGAACACGGAAAGTTCACGTCGTGCCGCTATGGATGCAAACCCAGTGGCCGGGGCTATCATTGCGCTGTTCTCGGACCCCAAAACCCGCAGGTCTGCCGCTGAACGTCGGACGGACGATCCGGAACAAAAGCACGCCGGTGCTGTCCGTCGACCTCGCCTTTCCACCGATGCAGACGGAAATATCGTATGGCAGGGCGGTGCAGATAACTTGGTGTCCGCTGTTGCCCCCTATGTGACCACATCGGTGCGGGCAGATAAGGACTGGCCGACCGACCGCACAATTCGTGAAAAGCTGTCCCGTTGCGAAGGTCTGCTCGACCGCGCCGGCATTCGTGTCGTGTTCCATAGCCGCAGGCCCGACCGGTCCAACGTCGACGACATCATTTTGACGCTCGACCCATCCAAATCAGGGGGTCCAGCATGACTTTACCGAAAACTCCTGTGCTTAAACGCAGAAAGCCCAATAAAACAAAGCCTCCCCTGCGGATAACAGATCCCACGACGGCCCTCAAACGCCTGCGCAAAGCCGAAGGCATGCTCGAACGCCACCCGAACGGGGATATTCGCGCGACCTGTGAGAACGACCCTGACGCCGCCGATTGGATTATGGCCCACCCTGTCCAGGTGCATGACATTGTGCGCCCGCAGGTAAACCCCGAGGGCCGCAAACGTGTGGACGCCCTCCTGGAGCCTTTCGATATCGTTTACGTGCCCGCAGACAAAGCACAGGACCACATCGGGGGTATTCTGTCCGAGGCGCAAAATACGGGTGTGATCTGCTTTGACACCGAAACCATGCCGTTGCCCGAGTATGTCTCGTTCATCGAAGTAAAGCTGACATTGAAGGGTACACCCGCCGTGTACCAACCGAAGACCGGTGACGCAGGCGCAGCCCTCGATCCTTTGCGCGCCCGCCCGAGACTGCTTTCAGTGTTCACCGGAGGAAGCGACACAATCTATGTGTTCGACGCGCTGAACGGTGGATGGGATGTGCTGTCCGAACTGTTCCGGAAAGCCCCTGCCCTGGCCGCACACAACGCAAAGTTTGACCTGCGCATGCTGGCCCGCGAAGGGATCGAGCCGGATTGCCGCGTCTATGACACGATGAGCGCATGCACGCTTTTGAACGGGCAAACGAAAGTCGGCCTCGCACAAGCATGTAAAAACCATCTCGGGGTTGCAATTCCGAAGGGACTAGGGGCCAGCGATTGGTCCACTGACGAACTTTCCGAGGATCAGATTAGATATGCCGCCCTCGACGCTGTTCTAGCCTATGAAATATGGGCCGTTCAGCGCAGGGAATTCGATGCGCAGGCCGAGACGGTTCAAAACCTGTTTGATGAAGTTCTGCCCGCTGTTTCTCTGATGGAAAGCAACGGCCTTCTGCTCGACCGCGATCTGCACGCCCAGAAAACCCATGATTGGGAAACGGAACGCGATGCCTGTGCCACTCGACTTGTACAAGAAACCAGCGGCTATTTGACCAGTGACCGACCAACACCCGCACAGATAGCGGCATACATCGAGGTGACTGTGCCCGATGATGTTCTGCACAAATGGCCACGGACAAAGACCGGCAAACTCATAACCGGCAAAGACGTGCTGCAAAAGTATGAGCGCGTCTTGCCTGGTGCGTCCACATTGCGCCTTTTGCGGACATGGCAGAAAGCCCTGTCAAATTATGGCCAACCGCTGGCAGACATAGCCGGTGCAGATGATCGTGTTCGGGCCAGCTATTGGATTGCCGGAGCGAACACAGGCCGATCCTCATCATCAGGCCCAAACA
Organism: Ruegeria sp. S263; assembly: GCF_056780525.1. Lineage (NCBI taxonomy): Bacteria > Pseudomonadati > Pseudomonadota > Alphaproteobacteria > Rhodobacterales > Roseobacteraceae > Ruegeria > Ruegeria sp. S263. The sequence continues at coordinate 2,729,261 of NZ_CM165558.1, forward strand.
TCCAGAACCAGCCAAAGCGCAATCCGCTGTTGAGTGGGTATCGCGATATATTCTGCGCACCCGAAGGCCATGTTCTGATTACCGCAGATTTTAGTCAGATCGAACTGCGTATTCTGGCCGAGATTTCCGGTGACGAGGATCTGCGTAAAGCCTTTGCTGAAGGTGCAGATATTCATACGCAGACCGCCCGCGCGGTGACCGGCAAAACCGATGTAGATAAGCACGACCGCAGCTTGGCAAAGGCGTTGAACTTCGGCCTGAGTTTCGGAATGGGGCCAGCCGGGTTTCGCGATTATGCCGCCAACGGATATGGCGTCCACCTATCGCTTGATGAAGCTGGTCAGGCCCGAGACGCATTTTTTGATAACTACATCGGGGTGCGAGATTGGCAACGCACGCACGCCGCTGAATGCCGTCAGCTAGGATATGTCGAAACTCGTCTCGGGCGTCGTTGGTACTGGCAATGGGGTGTTTCAGCGCACACCGACCGCGAGGTCGAGGCTATGTCCGCATATCAGCGCCGGGACGCTCTGAGCGGATTCTCGTTCACCAAAGCCTTGAACACGCCGATCCAGGGCACAGCCGCCGAACTGATGCACAGGGCGACCATCAAAACCGATGCCGCTCTGAGCGGATCTGATGTCCTCCTGTGTGCCGTCATTCACGACGAACTGGTCCTACAGGCGCCCACCGATGTCGGCCTTGTGAGGCGCACAATCGCCGTTGTCGAACAGGCCATGCACGACGCATGGCGCAAAACATTTCCGGATGCCCCTTCAACCGGACTGGTTGAGGCCACAGTCGGCCCGACCTGGGGCACTCAGTACAGCGTCGACGACTGGTTGGCGCAAATAACCCCAGAACAGGAGGAAGCATGAAACGCTTTGCCGATTGTCACGCCTGCGGCAGTCTCGTCGTGATCGAACTGGACGCCGCCGACCAGCATTACCTCAAGCGCAACCCTGACGACTACATCGGGGGTGAATGCGAGGACTGCCGTGCAACCGTCCACATGTCCACGCGCCCGCCCTGTGATCGCTGTCCCGACGGCCCGCATCTAGACGACAACTGCACGCATCCCGTCTGCGGCAACCACTGCTGGACCGTCGCCGAACTCGAAGACATTCCCTCTTTTCGATCTTAGAAAATCTTAACCGGCCTACTATCCAGCAAAAACTCAAAAAACAACTCTCTTAACAATAGTTTTTCATCGTCACTTGCTATTTCCGTGGGAACTGGCTTCTTAAAACTCTCCAGTAGAACATCCTCCGCTGGATTTAGCAGTCGTATCGCTCGCCGATCAAGCCTCTTGGTCGCAGCATGCTGTTGTTCATCCGCCAAGGATTTAAAACCGTATGTCGTATCGTCTGGTTTATTATGGACAGGACAATGCCTGTACTTTGGTTGGTAGCCCTGAACTGCGGCACGGGCAATCTGATCCAATCTCAAACATTTGCCGTAGTAGGTATGATCCCGATACCCAGCCGGGATCGTCTCGTGAGTGTCCGCACCTCGCCTCCGTGCGGGGTGCAGCTTCTTTTTTGAAATCCAGCTTTCGATATAACGCGTATTACTTACGGTTTCTGCTTCCCCTCTGAAACCCTACGTGAGTTGACTAACCCCGCCCCAGTCCCCGCCCCAGTGCGGGGTATTTTTTTTAGTATTCGTTGCCTTTGAATGGTGACAGAGCGACTTTAACCGAACCTCTGCGCAAGCACCGAACTAGCGAGCATTCCAAGTTGGCGGTTGAGGATGTTACCGTGAATGAATACGGTCGGGCGATCATCGGGAACGTCGCACGGAGAAGGGGGCAGCAAAGCATAAGGGCCGCTATGCCAACTAAATCGGCGTCTTGCCAACACCAGCTTTTTCGCGATGCATTGCTTGGGCGCTATCGAGAGATAGATAGCGCCCAAAGCACTCACTCATATAAAACAAGTCGAAATGACGAAGTTGGAAACACAATGTAAACTTAAGTCGATACGAGGAACTGGAATGGAAGGTGATCTTTACCCGGGTGCAACTGGAGAAAACTCTACCTTAAAAAAACTCTGGCTGTATTGGGAAACGCCGGAAGGCAAGACCATTCCACCCTACATTGTGCTTTGTCACATGGCCATCAGGCACAATTGTCAAGACTTGGATGTTCAGGTCGTCACGCCACAAGACTTGCCCAAGCTTTTGCCCGATCTTCACACCAATATATCCAAGGTCACTACGGACACCGAGACCCACAAACCAACGCTTGCTGTCAAAACAGCTTTCATACGTACAATGCTGTTAGCTCGTTACGGTGGACTGTATTCGGATATAGATTCTTTACCAATGGGAACGCTGGCTCCATTCCTCGAGGCCATCGAGAGATATGGTTTTTTGGCAGTAAGGCGGACCTCGGCGCCGAAACGGCATATCTCAATTGGCCTGCTAGGAGCGATGCCAGGAAACCCAATAATAACTGAGTATGCCAAGAAACTCGAAGAGACTTTGGCTGAAAGGACTCTTTTTAGTTGGGGTGAAATTGGAGCCTGGTGCCTGACACCAATTGTAGAGCGAAATCCCGACAGTTGTTTGATCCTTCCGGAAGAATACGCACATGCAATCGTGGCAGAGAGACAGCACTTATTCATGTCCAGAACACTAGAACCTAGCGATGTGTTAACCAATCGGGCATTGACTGTGATGTTGTTTCATAGACCCTTTAGTGGTCCATCGAGGGCTATTCCAGAACTTGGAATAAAGAAGGCTCCACTTGGATGGCTCCATGATTGGTCTATTGAAGATTTGTATACTGGGGACATCTTGCTATCGAAACTGTTTCGCGAGTCTTTGCCGGAGGCGAAATTTGAGGCAAAGCTTAGGTCAATGCAGCAATCCGCTCGGATTGGAAAGCTAATAGACTAGTAGTAGAATCCCTTACAAAGGGGTTTGACTTTAGCGATGCCGATCAGACTATGGTCCTCAACAAATGTGATGAGGCTGAAGGCCTTTTCGACTTTAAAACTGAAATTGCAAGGCAGCCATTTCGTCCCATTTTGCGCCAATATGAGCTCTATGACCTATTTTGGCGATTTTCTCGTGACCCATTCTTGGTACCAAACCCTAAGACTCTTGATGTTACCAAGTAGTTTCATAGGCTATGTACGTCTTTGGAACGACCAATTAAGCCGCTTTCCCTCAATGCTAGATGCAGACACCTACATGTTGGAACCGGCGGTGCGGTTAAGGGGAGGCTTCTGGCCAAATTTCGAACAAGTCAGTGTAAGTGACCTTTCTAGACGTCACTCACAAATTTCGCCTTTAGAATCAACCGTGTGAGCGACGTGAACGACGTGAACGACCTTATGTAAACATTTACTTGACCCTAGTTCGTAACTGTTCGCAACCTACCGTGGGAGGGTCTATCCCCTGACATTCCCCACCACATCGGGTGGAGGTCGCTCACAAACCCTAACTGTTCCGTAAAAACGCCTAAGCAACGTCTAGTTGTGGATGTGCGACTGCGTCCGGCCATCCCCGATCACGCTGTTTGACTGCCCAAAGCCTGACGATGTCAGCGTCAAAACCAGCATAGGTTGCGACCAACACCATGTCCTGCCCAAAGCACAACCACCTGCGCGCCATACGGATCAAATCGCTACGCTGTCCCGGTGAACTCGCATACGTGTGCCCCAATGCATCCGTGACCTGGAGGAACGGCACCCGCTGATACAAATATTGTTCCGGACTGAGACGCGACGGAATCTCAATGCTATACTTTTTCCGCATTACTACACCCTTCGCGCCAAAAGTGCCGCCATTGCCAATGCCAAGACGGTATCGTCATGGGCATTGCCAGCGGCTTCTATTTTCGTGTGCCGACCATGAGGTTTGCGCACAAAGTTCCGCATTTCGGCCATAAGGACGGACCGACCAGGACAATCTTGAGGAACGACCAGTTCGCGGTGATACATCATTTGTTGAAGCCCGGAGATAAGTCCAGCTTTTGAAGCAATTACACGACCTTTCACGACATGGGGCTTTGCCTTTCCGCCGGATATCACGATAGGAACAGCAGCACGTAGGCCGGACGTGTCGACAAACTCCGAAAAACTTTGTCCTGTTCCGCCAGAATCGAATGCCCAGTGCGAAACGCGGTCCACATCGGGTTGAAGCATGTTCGCCATTTCCCGGAACGATGCCTGAAGGGGCAACTGCCGCACCAACTCGACCACCCAGATATCATCCTCAAACCTAAGCTGCACATGGGCCGTTGGGTCCATTTTCTGGCCAACATCGGTGGCGGCAATGCGCATCAGATCAACGTAAACTTAGCCGCCGCACGCCGCCGTTCCTCCGGATGCATACCGTCATAGATATTGGACCCTGGCGGTTGATAGTCCGCCGAAGGCCGACACATATCAGCGGCCAAAAGCGTGAACATAACAGCCGAAGCGGTGACCTCATCGGCTGATAAGGACAACAGCGCCTCGCCATCCGCATTAGCAGCCTTTTTCAGCAAACTTTCCGCCGCAGACATGGATGATCTAATGTCTTTACGATCCATGAGCGGAGGATCTCCGTCGATGAAATCGTCGAAGGACATGACAATCCGATCCGGTACATAGGGGCGGCTGTATCGAAGTGCTTGCGCAGGATCTTTTGCGACACGCCCGTCAAAGTGCGAGATCAACCACTTTGCACCCACCGATGTCGTCGCCGATTGCGCCTGTCTCGTGTTTACCAGCGCATTGTCAGTGCCCGCATTCAACATGATCGCGGTGATATTGGTCTGACCGTCACGCAGGGGTTCTAGTAGTTCCGCCGATGCCGGTGCCTGGCTGACATCTAACAGAATGATCACGGGCAGATGTTCCCGCGTCAGAACTTCATCCCGCCATGCCTGCCTGTCCGCTTTGATCCAACTGCGCAGGGCCGCATGATCTTTTGCCGCAAACCAGCATTTCTGCACCGCCACCACCTGTGGATCTAACCAGGTTTGCCAATCGTCATGTGTCTCGCCCCAGAAAACATCAGCAACCATGCATACCAACGGTTGGTTAGGCTGACCGCCTGAAACCGCATAAATACGGCCATGCATACGATCCCGTTTGATCTGTCTGCGTCGTCTCATATCCGTGGCCCCCCCATTGATCGACGTTTGTCGTTGTCTTCGTCCTGCTGAAGTTTTCGAAACCGCTGTTCCAGTGCCGTCTCCTGCGCAGGGATATCCTCACCCTCGACCTTCAGATCCACATCGGGGGCAAACATTGCGTCCAGCGCCGACGCATCGAATACCGAGGACGCAGACGCTACAAATTCAGCATCCAATTCCTGACGGGCCAACGCAGGCCCGAGACGACCGCGTATTTCCCTAATCACATCGGGGTTGAAGTGCGCCACGTCGTCCGCCGCAATGCGCATAAACTCGACGCCATCCTGACTGGCCATGTCATAAACAATGCCTGACGGTCCGTTTGGTGAGGAGATTGCAATAAACCGCCCGCGTGTCGACCCAACCATCGGCAAGATCGCCGGATAGATTTCAGGCTTACAAAAGCACAGTTCGTCCCCGATCAGGAGGTCCGCCGTATGCCCGCGCAGGGTTGAGGATCTATCCCCGTGAAGGACTGTCACTGTCGATTGATTGGGCAAGGTCAACTTTTCCTTCACCCTTTTGACTTCCGCATCGGAGCCGATGAGGGCGTCATGTATTTTGTCGGCCAGAAGGCTCGACTGTCTAAAACTGGGGGCCACCAGAACAATTCTGTATCCCGGTCGCGTCAATGCCCGGTGTGCCGCCAATGCGCCCGAGATTACGGACTTTCCGCATTGCCGAGCTGCAACGACAACCAAACGCTGACTTTCTGATCGCATGATTTGCTGTTGCCACGGCTCCAAATCGAAGCCCAGCGCCGTTTCCGCCCAGTGAACAGGATCGGCTACCTGGCCAGATTCTAGAAACGCTTTAGTTCGCGCGAGTGTTTGGCGTGCGCTTTCCAGAAGGTTTCGTTGTTTGGCTGACCGCTTCATGCAGTAAGTCCCTTTCCGATGTGACACGCGCGTTTTCAGTCCGAAGCCTTTCGACCTCCGAAGTCAGATCCGCAATCGTCGCCTGAAGCGCAGACACGACCTCTTTCATTTCCGCATCTTTGATCAGGTCGGTGGATGCAACACGATCCAAAACCATACGCGCCGCAGTCATATCCTGATCGACATCTAGACGTTCTTCGATGGCCACCAATGCTTTCGGGGCTAACCGTTGTATGCCCTCCCATACGCCGGGATCGAGGCCCAACGCAGGCCCACGTTTGCCCTTCTTGGCCGCTGCTATCGTCCGAGGATCGCCCTTTTTGAAGGATGTCGAGTTTTTCGCCATAGGTGCCGCTATTTTCCCGTAAACGCCGCCGGTACTCCCGCTACTTTTAACATGATACCGAAGTGCCGCACGCGAAAATACGGAATACTTACCGAAACAGATGCGTAAAGACACATATTTTATTGGGATATCCTCAGGACTGTAACTCCCTCGCGGAGACGCACGCCTGGTTCGATTCCAGGGTCGCCCACCATCTTCTTCAGATGGTGAAAAAGTTCAACAGGCCGTTAATTCGGCAGGCATTGCCATTCATCCACCACCTGCCCCCCTTTCAAAACCAAAAGCGGCCCGAACTGATTCAGTACCGCCTCGCTTTGCGTTGGTCGCAATAGGGCGATGTCCCCAGGTATCGCGCTGGAATCCAAGGGACCGGTCCATACTTCCTGATTGCTTGATCGGCCGAAAATCGACGAATAGGAAAAACCGTCTGGGAACACGGGCTGTCCCAGAAAATGCCCGCCAAATATCGCCAAGTCCGTCTTCCATCTGGGCAGAAAGTCCAAACCCGGCAATGCGTTGCCCTGTATCACCTTCAGGATTGGCGAGGCGATAAAGGCCGCTGGTTGAAATGCTGCCGTCGTCGGGTGGTCAAAGTCCGTGGGCTTGACCAGAACGGACCCAAAGGCGACCTCATTTGCGGCGCTGCCAGCAGCATAGGACTGGAACGTCAGGCTGCCCCCTGTATTCAGGCAAAGCCCCTCACCCGCATTTGGCAGCCCTACTATTGCACGTTGGAATGCGCTTGCGCTGGACCGCATGGCGCGGGATTTCAGAACATGCGGCAGCTTGGCCAGATGCGCCTCATACCCCATGACCCCGGCCAACGTCGCATAGGGATGGCTGCCAATACGTTGCGCGATCTGAGGAATGTCTTCAGGACGCAACCCGCCCCGGTGTAGGCCGATATCAACCTCAAGCGACAGACGAAGCCGAAGATTGAGAGCTTGGGCCAACCCCAGATAGGCATCCAGATTTTCAGCCGTGTCGATGAGCCATTGGACACGTTCCGCCGCGGTCGGGTTCTTTTTCAGTACACGTGCCGCCGAACTGATTGGCAAAGGCTTACCGATCAAATGGTCAGTATCAGGCTCTGCGTCCAGCAGCGTCGACAACATAGGCTCGGAGAAGGTCATGAGCCCTGATGCCGGAACTTTCGCCCGAATGTGATCCAGCAACGGCAGACATGGGAGGGATTTGGCCACAAGACGGCTTGCCAAGCCCTGAGCAGCCAAACTAACCGCCAGAGAACAATTAGCGTCGAGCCGATCAAGATCGACCACGGCCACTGGTTTATCCACCCCATAGTCACGCAGCGCTGCGGACAAGTTTTGTAGGTATTCCGCCGTCATGGTCGGAACAGTTTGTTCAAAGCGGACGTAAGAAACTTTCCGTTTGGGTCCAATTGCTCTCTCACCGCGCAGAAACGGTCGAAGTCGGGATACAGGCGCGAAAGTTCTTTATACGTCAAACTATGGATCTTACCCCAGTGCGGGCGCCCTCCGGCCTCAAGGAGTATTGGCTCGATGTCGGCAAAGTAACGCGTGTGATCTTCGGCGGCGTCGGTATGAATCGCAACCGAAACACGCGGGCCACCCTGAAACGGAGAAATGCAGGCCGTATCGCCCGCGGTGTGCCTGACCTCAATCGGAAAATATATGTCCGGATGGTCACGGTGCAGACGCGTGAACACATCCCTAAGCACATCCCCGGCGACATCGGGCGGCAGGTGATACTCCATCTCATTGAACCGAATGTGGCGATCACTGCACAGCACGCGCCAGCTTTCGCCGACGTAATCCTCATCCGACTGGGCCAGAGTCAGCAGCTTAAGTAGCGCACTGCGCAGACCGCTGCTGTAGCGTCCTGCGTTTCTAGCCAGCTTCAGCACCTTGACCGCAATCATGTCCAGATCGCGCGGGGCCTTGGTCTCGGGCGCGTCTGTCATTTCATGGCAAATCTCAACGGCCTTTCCGGTGAAGGGGATGTAGAAAAACTCAAAATTCCGAAACTCCGCCCATTTTTGGTGCATGCTGGCAATCGTTTCTTCAAGCGGTACCAAGGTTACACGACGACGCAGGCTATACTTCGGAATTACGGCGATTTGCGCGTCGGTCAGTACGCCAAGTAACCCAAGCGAGACCTGAGCCATCTCAAGGGGGATATCCTCGGTCGACAGGATGTCTCCACATGCCCCGACAAAACTGGCCGCGGTGATTTCGGCGGAAATGCAGGGTAATTCCCGGCCGGTTCCGTGTGTTGCGGTCGCGGCCGCACCCGCCAGCGATTGCGCGTTGATGTCCCCAAGGTTGCGAAAGGCCAACCCGTGATCGGCCAACGCCGGAGAAAGATCGCGCAAACGCGCGTTGGCGTTTACCCAGACACGGTCTTCGCTGACCTGTCCCAATGTCGGTAAATTCAAGTTGGACAAATCCAGAATGCGATCCGCACCAGCCACGATCGGCGTAAAGGAATGCCCCGCACCAACAACGCGCATACCGTCAGGTTGTGCGACAGCGTGTTGCAGTTCGGCAAGGGTAGAAGGGCGCAATATGGGTGCGCTTGAGCTTTGGCCACCTGCCCAGTTGGTCCACATCTGCAATCTCCTCCCAATTGAAGGATTGCAGCACATCGACCCCAAAACAAGTCAGGTTTCCAGCAGGTTACCCAACGGCAACTAAGATCAGGCGGCCGCCGCGCGCTCTGCTGTTACGCGGGCGAACCACTCGATGATCGCGTCGACCTCGGGTGCGATCTGTTCGGCGGCCCCATCGGTGAAGGCTTCGAATTTTTCCCTGTTCAACCCATTCACTCCAACCAGAACCGGAATGTCCAGCGCAAGCGCCTCGGCGATAACAGGGCGAAAACCGCGCCCGTCGGCTTCGTGTTTGCCGAACTTGTTCACGACCAAGAGTTGAGGTGCATCGGCCAGTGAAGAAGTGACATACCCCACGGCCTGCTCTAGTGCGGCGGGGTCCAGACGACATCCACGCGACTGTTCGCCCAGCGACTGCGAAATGCGGATCGTTTCGCCTGCGGGCAAAACACGAACATCCATGTCGCATTTGCTGCTGTCCGCGCATTCGGTGTTGGTTTGCACGACACCCGCTAGCTGTGCACCGGTTTTCAGCAACTGCTCAGCAGCCGCGCTAAGCAGTCGATCGGTTGCGCCACGCTCTGTCGTGGTTACGTAGGCCAGGTACATTCAAAGACCCCTTGATAAAACTGTGACATTCCAGATAGCACGCAAGTCGCCCTCGGACCACTCTTTGCATTATGGCAGCGGTGAAAGTCCGATCACAGACTCGTGCGCACCAAGCAGAACCAGGTACGCCGCCAGCGACGCGACCCAAACCCAAGCACGTGGCCATGGCTGCGGGACCCGCAGAGACAGCCGCGCGGTGTTGCGGGACAAACGGACCCATTCCGGCCCCATCTCGCGAGATTTGCGGCGATCAATCACAGCCATACCCATGCCTGCGAATCCAGCGAACAAACCAAACAAGATCACATGTGACAAGCTGCCATTGGCCAACAGATGTGCCACAGCCCACAGCATCAGGGCGGCCAGAACAGGGTGGCGGGTGGTGCGCAATATGCCGGGGTTCTCGGGATCAAACGGACGATGACCCAAGCCACCGAAAGAGAACGGGTTTTGCACAGACACACCACTGACAGCCAACCAGCACACAACGGGCATACACAATAGCGGAATCCACCTCAGGATCGCGAGTGGCGGAATGACCTCAACATAAGGCGCGTGGGCGGCTGCGACGATCAGCCAGACGAGAACCACCAGAGACAGGACAGAATATGCGCTGTAATACCCCCGCCGACCAAGCAATGAGATCAGATACCCGCGCACAGCGGGCCGGGCTGGAATCATATGGCTCAGAAGAAATACAATCAGCGCGGCAAAGAAAGGTCCCCAGCCCATCATCATAGACTCCGTATATTCTGCACCTGATTTACGGCAGCGCGGCTGGGCGAAACTTGTCCGAAATCAAGTCGGGGGCGGGGCAGTCGCGCTGCCCCTGCCCTTTTATAATCCCAGCGCCTTGCGGCGTTCTTCGGCAAAGCCCTGCACCATGCGGTCGGCGATCAGCGCCAGAATCGCCATCGCAGCACCAGCCGAGATGCCAAGCCCGACATCCGCCTGCCCCAGCGCCAGATAAATCGACTGGCCCAGACCGGTGGTCCCGATCAGCGCCGCAATCACCAGCATCGCAAAGGCATAAAGGATCGTCTGGTTCAGCCCCAGCAGAATGGTCGGCGCAGCATAAGGCGCACGAACATCGCGCATGATCTGCCACTCGGTGGCGCCGCTAGAGATCGCGGCCTCCATCATTTCCTCGGGCGTGTTGACCAGCCCATGCCGGGTGTAGCGGATCATTGGCACGATCGCGTAGGCGCAGATCGCAAGAAAGGCCGAGAACTCTCCGATCTGGAACACCATCAGCACTGGGATCAGGAACACGAACAAAGGGATCGTCTGCAGCATGTCACAAACGGGTCGGACGATTTTCCAGACGGGTTCCCATACGGCGCTGGCCAGACCGATCAGCCCGCCGACCACGGCGCAGGAAAACACCGCCGCACCGCTGAGGTAGAGCGACAGCAAAGCGCGCTCCCACAGGCCTGACACAAGGATGGTGCAAAGCAGCCCCACCGAGAGCGCCGCAAGTCGCCAGCCGCCCGCGACATAGCTGAGCGCGGCAGCCCCGGTCAGAACGAAGGGCCACGGAAGGTTTGCGATGCCGGTTTCCAACATGCCGATCAGGATCAGCACGACCAACCCTCCGGTCAGATGCCCGCGCCATGCCATCAGCGCGGCGATGACGGCGGCAACGATGAACAGGCCATAGCTCATGCCCGGCGTCCACTGGAATCCCCATGTGAAGGGCAGCACCGCTTGATCCAAGCCAATCCGCAGCGGCAGCAGCACGTAGAACAGAGAATTGTTCTTGAGCGCATCCAGCCACGGGCCGTTGGCCTGCGTAAAGGCGGTCAGGCCACTGTCGATCGCCTCGGCCATCGGGTCCAGCAGGGTCAGCTCGGACGGGTTCGGCAGCCACAGCCAGAAGGCGGCCGTGAACAGCACGGTAAAGCCCAGAACCGCCCAGACGACACGCTGGTCATAGCGTTTGCGCTCGGTCGCCAACGTCCCGCTCATCCGGTCGATGACGACGGCGAAGACCACGATCACAAGACCGGCCATCAGGGATTCGCCGAACTGCGCCTTGCGCATGGTCAGCAGAACCTCCCAACCGATATCATTGAAGCCACCGATTACGGCCGCGATGATCACCATCGAAAGCGCCGCCATCAGGCACTGGTTCACACCGACCATGATCTGCGTTGCCGCCGCCGGGATTTCCACCTGAAACAGTTGCTGGAACCGCGTGCCGCCAGACATGATGGCAGCCTCTTTGATTTCGGGCTCTACCCGTTCCAGCCCCAGCATCACGTTCCGCGCCATGGGCGGTGCGGCGTAGATGGCCGAGGCGATCAGACCCACCACCGGGCCAAAGCCGAACAGCAGCAAAAGCGGCGTTAGATAGGCAAAGGTCGGCACCGTCTGCATCACATCCAGCACGGCCTGAACAAAACTCTTCACGCGGGGGATTTCATTGGCAAGAATACCGATCCCGCCCCCCACAACCAGCGCCACGGGAACTGAGACAGCAACCAGCGCCAGTGTGTTCATGCTTTCGGCCCAATAGCCCGAGGCAAGTACGAATGTCAGGCCAAAAAATCCAAGCGCCGCCATGGGCAACCCGCCAAGATACCAGCCCAGCGCGGTGACAAGCCCGATCAGGATCGGCCACGGGGTATTCCCCAGCACGAAATTGGCCGCATCCATTGGATAGGTCATCAGGTCCGAGAACAATCGCATCGCCGGTTTGATGCCGTTCAGGAACCAGTCCAGAAAGGCTCCGACCCACTGGGTTGCGGGCAGCTCCCACGCGGTGGGCCATTTGACCAACCACGGGGCAATGCCCTCAAGCGCAAGGCACAGCGCGCCGACCACAGCGGTAATAAGCGCGGCCTTGGCCCCAATCGTTAGACGCGCCTGCGCGGGAACGTCGGTCATCGCGGTCATGTCTCGTCCACCTGAAGTGCCGCAGCCAGGTCGGACGGGTGGACCGTGCCAACGATATTGCCTGCCTCATCCCGCACAGGTACGGGCTCATACAGCTCCATGCAATGCGCCAGCGCGGCGTCCAGCGTCATACTGGTGGTCAAACCGGGATCATCCGGGCCACGCTCGGATTCATCACGCATGACCGAGGCGACCTTGGCGTGTTGGCCCTTGGCGACGTCTTTCGAGAATTCGCGCACATAGTCATCGACCGGGCGCAGAACGATGTCCGTCGGTGTCCCGATCTGAACGATCTTGCCATCGCGCATGATGGCGATGCGGTCGGCCAGCTTCAGCGCCTCTTGAATGTCGTGAGTGATAAAGACGATGGATTTCTTCAACGTCGCCTGAATGCGCAGGAACTCATCCTGCAACTGGCGACGGATCAGGGGATCGAGTGCCGAGAACGGCTCATCCAAAAACCAGATATCGGGGTTCACGGCCAAAGACCGCGCAATGCCCACACGTTGCCTCTGACCACCGGACAGCTGCCGGGGGAAGCTGTCCTCGCGCCCCTCAAGACCGACCAACGAGATCACTTCCTGCGCGCGGGTCAGACGTTCTTTTTTACCCACGCCCTGCACGCGCAGCGGGTAAGCGACGTTTTCGGCAACGGTCATATGCGGGAACAGGCCGAAATGCTGGAACACCATGCCCAGCTTTTTGCGGCGCAAGTCCGTCAGCACCTTTTTCGACGCGCCCATGACATTCTCACCATCCACGCAGATTTCGCCACCCGTGCCGGGAAGCAATTGCGAGATACAGCGGATCAGCGTCGACTTGCCTGAGCCCGACAGGCCCATGATGACGAACAGCTCGCCCTCTTTGACCTCGAAATTGGCGTCTTGCACGGCAGGGATGAAGCCATGTTCCCTCAGATCCGAGGCGGCCTTGTCGGCGTCATTCCCTGACCGAGACAGCGCGTCGGTCAGGGCCTTGTCAGCACCTTGGCCAAAAACCTGCCAGAGGTTCTGGCAGGCGATGGCTGGCATTTTAGCGTCAGTCACTTAGGCTGGCTCACTGCGTTGCTGCGTCAACGACCGGACGCCACTTGCCTTCGTTCTCGGCCATCCATGCCGCGACAACTTCTTCAACTTTACCGCCGTCGACGTCAATCGCGCCCATCATCGGCTGCTGGTCTTCGACCGCCAGTTGATAGTTGGTAAGGATCTCATAAGCAGCAGGCCATTTGTCTTCCATGCCGCTCCAGCTTGCCTTGAAGATGCGGGAGGGCGAGAAATCGCAGTCGTTTACCGCGTTCGGGTTCGGCCCCCAGGATGGGTCGTTAAAGCACGCTTCTTCACCTGCTGGCAGCTCGACGAATTGCACGTCATAGGCCGACATCGCCCAATGCGGCTGCCAGAAAGTGATCAGCAACGGCGATTTACGCTCGGTCGAGGCACGCAGTTCGGCAATCAGCGCGCCTTCAGACCCGGCAGGAACGGCTTTGAACGGCAGTTCCAGGCCAGTCATCCGGTCCGCGCCGGGGGTGCCCCAATCGGCCGGGTAATCCACCAAACGACCGCCGGGCAGCGTTTCCGCAGTTGCAAAGACCTGCGCGCAGTCTTTCAGGGCTTCCCAGGCAGGCAGGCCCGGACACAGTTCGGCCACGTGCGCGGGATACGCAATGCCTTCCTTGGCATCGAGGCCCAGATCACCGATTTCAACGACGGTGCCTTCCTCAACCTTTTTGGCATACTCATCCGAGACATTCGACGACCAGATCTCCAGCGTTGCATCGATATCGCCATCGGCCAACGCCTGGAACTGGTTCATCATGCCTGCAGTGACATATTCCACGTTATAGCCCGCGGCCTTGAGCATCTCACCGGCAACATGTGTCGTGACATGCTGGCCGGTCCATTCATTGATCGCCAGTTTGATCGGTTCGTCCACAGCGCCCATATCGGCTGCGTATGCAGATCCGGCTACCGTCATCGCCAAAAGGCTTACACTCAGTTTTTTCATCGACATTCTCCCTGTCTTCTATTCTTTGCCCAGACCGGCGCGATCGCACGCCGGAAAGCTTGTCGCATGACAATACCATGTCGCAACATGCACAAATTTGGCTAGGAAAGGAAAGTGAACAGTTTGATGCATGGCTGGGTCGCCATGATCGAAATCCCACCTGATTCCCCGCCTTTCACTATGCGCCGCGCCCCACCCCTTGTGTTTACGCCATATTCATCGAGGCGGGAAGTTGATTGACGAGTCAATCACAAACCAAAATCGTACAGTTTGTCGAGCATTTCTTTTAAGTATTGAGTGATTTTCTGACCCTCGCCCAAGAATTGATCTTCCGTACATGCCTTGCATCACCGGCACATAAACACGACCCTGAGGTCGGAGGGCGTTTTTTATGCATCATTTCGACGAGATCTTTTCCATAGCAGCTAAACGGCATGGCGGTCACGGCGCGTTGGATCAAAAACTCAGCAAACCCAAAACCATAGATGAACTTGCTGCGGTTTCGGATGACCGCTGGCTTGCGATCATAACCAAGTGCATCTTTCAGGCTGGGTTCAACTGGAAAGTCATTGAGGCCAAATGGGATGGCTTTGAAGCGGCCTTTGATGGGTTCGATGTCGGGCGCTGTGCTTTCATGGATGACGAAAAGTTCGACTCGCTGCTGCAAGACACCCGAATCGTGCGAAACGGTACAAAAATCGCGACCGTCAGAGACAATGCGGCCTTTCTTCTTGAACTGCGGCAAGAAGGGGGTGCAGGCAAGGTGCTGGGCGGATGGCCTTCGACAGATTTCATCGGATTGCTAACGATGCTGGGCAAGCGAGGGTCGCGTCTGGGTGGGGCCTCGGCCCAATACGCCATGCGGTTTGCCGGGCGCGACAGTTTCATCCTTTCGCAGGACGTGACCGCCCGGCTGATTGCAGAAGGGGTTGTGGACAAGGCCCCGACGTCCAAGAAAGCGATGATTGCCGTTCAGGATGCGTTCAATGTCTGGATGGACCAATCGGGCCGGTCGCTAACCGAAATCAGCCGTGTTTTGGCAATGAGTGTATGAAAACGGGTTACAGAGTGATTGCAACGCACTAGGCTTTGAACATGATGCGCCTTATTTTGATGACGTTTCTATTGCTGTTTGCCTCCTGTGGACGGCCGCTGACGGATCAGGAGGTAGCCTTTGCCAGCGCTGTTCAGGGCGACACGCTGAATCTTGAAAGCGTGCGACTGGTCGAGGGCGCCCCGGTCGCGCCAATTACGTTTTATCGTGAAAAGCGACCACGCCTTGCCTGCCGGGAACGTATTCTACCCCCGGCTGAGGAAGGTGTTGTAACAGCGAAACCCGCAGCCGTTGCCCTGTTCAATCGCGTCTACTTCACACGCGAATGGTATCTGGAAGACTATATGTCTGACTTTCCGGAACAAATGGACCTGATCGCCGCGATGCTTCTGGCCCACGAACTGACCCATGTCTGGCAGTGGCAGAACCGCAAGACAACGGGATATCACCCCTTGCGGGCGGCGGCCGAGCATGGCGGCAACAAGGACCCCTACCTGTTTGATCTGGATACCTCGCCTGATTTCCTTTCCTACGGGTTTGAACAACAGGGCGCGATTGTCGAGGAATATGTGTGCTGCCGGGCGCTGGACCCGACCGCTCCGCGTACAATGCGGTTGCACGAAATGCTGGGCCAGCATTTCGACCTGTCGCCATTGCCAAAGCAAGAACGGGAACGAGCCGTGGTTATCCCTTGGTCCGAGGCAAAGGTTGAAGGCATCTGCCGCTAAAAATCAGCCACCCTGAATCGTCTCAAGATACGCGACCAGATCAACAATCGGCTGGCTGGTTAAGATAGGCTGACCTTCAGGTGTTTTCATTGAGGTGTCCTGCCCGTCAAAGTAAGGCCCGTATACCGGCATCGGGCTGCCGTGGCTGACCAGAGGGTCGCGCCCGTCAATGCGGGCAACAACCCGGGCCGTCGGGAACACTCCGCCGTCACCGGAAAGCTGGGTCAGGTCGGTCGGTTGAATAACCAAAACGCCGGCCATAGGCCCATGACCTGTTGCGTCGATCCCGTGACAGGTCGCGCAATAGTGCTGATAAAGTTCGGCCCCGGTCTCAACGTCCTGGGCGACTGCCTGAGAGGCCACCGCCATCAGCCCTAAAGAAACAGCCCCGAGTATCCGTCTGGTCATCCTATCCTCCTGTCGCGATTGACATTTGCAGGCTTGCCCGAAGGCCCGCTTGGCGCAATGATCCAGATCAACGAAGCAGGAGGGTTCGGGCGATGACACAATACGCAGCTATTATGCTGGCAGCCGGGATTGGTGTGCCTATCCTTGCGGCCCTGAACGCGGCGTTGGGAAAGCTGATCGGCTCACCCACCACCGCCGCAGTGATCCTGTTTGCCATCGCCTTTCTGTCATCCGCTTTGGTGATGCTGTTGTTTCCCGGTGTCAGCGCATTGTCCAAAGTCACTGACGCCCCCAAACACCTTTTGCTGGGCGGTGTCCTGATCGCCTTTTACGTCCTGTCGATCACCCATGTCGCGCCACATTTCGGCGTTGGCAACGCGGTGTTTTTCGTGCTTGTGGGGCAGTTAATCAGCGCGGCCGCCATCGACCACTTTGGGCTGTTTGGCGCGCAGGTCACACCTTTGACCTGGATTCGCGCGGGCGGCATCGCAGTTATGGCGGCCGGGGTCGCAATTACTCAACTGGCTTAAGCACACCACCATCCAGCCGCAGCTTGCGGTCCATCCGCGCCGCAAGATCCATATTGTGCGTCGCGATCAGGGCTGAAAGCCCCTCGTCCCGCACCAACGCCATCAGCGCGTCGAACACCTGATCCGATGTCTCAGGGTCCAGATTGCCTGTGGGTTCATCGGCCAGCAAAACGCGGGGTTTGTTGGCCAAAGCACGGCAAAACGCCACCCGCTGCTGCTCGCCCCCCGACAGGGCTGCGGGGCGGTGATCCGCGCGGGCGGCAACACCTACGCGGTCCAAAAGGGTCATCGCTCTGTTCTGAGCAACTTTTTCCGAAACGCCGTTGGCCAGTTGCGGCAGGATAATATTCTCAAGCGCCGTGAACTCGGGCAACAGATGATGAAACTGATAGACGAACCCGACATCCTGCCGCCTGAGCGCGGTACGGGTGCGGTCGCCTTTTCCGGTGACACTTTGCCCGGCTATTTCCACCGTCCCCGCATCGGGCGTGTCCAGCAAACCGGCGATATGCAAGAGGGTCGATTTACCGGCACCCGACGGCGCGACAAGCGCAACCGCCTCACCCGCGCGCAGGTCCAGATCAACACCACGCAGAACCTGCACCTCGCCCGGCGTTCCTTTCAGGTAGGTCTTGGTCAGACCGTCCAACCGCAACGTGATATCACTCATAGCGCAGCGCCTCTACCGGGTTCAGCCGCGCCGCGCGACGGGCCGGGAAATAGGTGACAAAAAAGGACAGACCCAGAGACAATCCAACCGCCTTCAACACGTCGACCAAGTGCAACTCGGCGGGCAAAGCGTAAATCCCGCGTATGGATGGATCCCAGACCCCGCCGCCCATAACAAAGTTCACAAAACTGAAAATCGGATCAATATAGATCGCAAACAAACACCCCAACGCCACACCCATCCCGGTGCCGATGATCCCCGTAAAGGCCCCGCAGATAAAAAACACCCTAAGCACCGACCCTTCACTCAGGCCGATTGTTCGCAGAATTCCGATGTCCCGACCCTTGTTTTTGACCAGCATGATCAACCCGGACACAATGTTCATCGCGGCAATCAGCACAAGGATCGACAGGATGATGAACATGACGTTGTCCTCGACTTCAAGCGCGCGCAGAAACCCGCCTGATGCGTCCTGCCATGTCCAGATGCGGCTGTTTTCTCCAGCGGCCTGCAAGATCAGATATATGGTCGGGTCCAGCTCTTCGGGCTGATCCACCATGACTTCGATCTCGTCAGCGACACCTTCGCGGTTAAAAAAGCCCTGCGCCTGCTCGAACGGCATGTATACACGTGTGCGATCGATGTCATAGCGCCCGGCCGAAAACACATATACCACGCGATAGGCATTAACCCGCGGCGACGTACCAAACGCGGTCTTCACGCCGTTGGGCGACGTCAGTTTGACCGTGTCCCCAACGGTCGCGCCGATGCTGCGGGCCACCCCCGATCCGATGGCGATCACATCCTCGCCGTTCTGAAATTGCGAAAGATCGCCGGCGGCCTGCTCACTTTCGGCCACCCCCGGCAGATCAAGCAGGTCATCGGGCTGAATACCAAACACTTCGACCCCGCTGCTGCGGTCGCGGTTGGTGATCAACACCTGCCCTTTGACCAAAGGCGCGGCTCGGTTCACTCCGGGGACCTCTGCAATACGCCCAGCCATGTCTGTATAATCCGCGATGGTGCGGTCCAAGCGGCCTTGCGCATCCATCTCTCCGGCCGAGTAAACCGTGACATGCGCATTGGCCCCCAGAATGGTCCCCACGAATTCTGATCGGAAACCAGACCGCACCGCCAATGTCGCGATCAGAGCGAAGACCGCCAGTGTGATCCCGATCAGCGAGATCCACGTCATGACACTTACGCCACCTTCCGCACGGCGCGCGCGCAGGTACCGCCAGGCGATCTTCCATTCAAAGGGGGCAAAGGGCGGGGGCGTCGTGGCCATGTCTGCTCCGGTTCTTATTACTTGGCGCGACCCTTTCGGCATTTCACCCGATGGTCAAGTTCGTTATGCGCCACCTGGGCCCGGATGGGCAACAGAGCCTTCTGACCCGGCGCGAATCACCCGTGAAGCCAGAACACTCTCTCCGCCAAAAGGAGAGAGTCACGCTACTTCCTACACCTTTGGTTGTGACGCCCTTCACAGACAAACACCAATTGTTTCAGCTATGAAGCTAATGTGGCAGTTGCGTGAACGACTGAACTCGAAATGCAACATTCATCAAGCAACTTTGTTTCGCCTTTTGCTTATTTTCAGAAACTTTGTCACCCTAGGTTTAAGGGGGATACCATTTTCAGAGCGGGAGACGCTCATGTTAGTAAAGAGTAGTACGGAATTGATGGACCCGATATTGGTCCGAAATGCATCTTCAGAGTTGGATTGCGAAACCGCTGCGCTATTGCGCGCAACCATCCGCCCGATATTCGATACTGCGGCAAGCTGGGCAAATTTGTCCGATATCCTAAGAGATAAAGGTTACCGCCTCGCCTTTCGCGAAGGGCGGATGTGCATCACAGATCGCACGACGAACGAACGTGTTTGCGGGATTCGTTTTCTAGGGTTCGAGTTCAAAGAACTGGTCAAACGTCTGGGACGTCCGATCGTCGTTGCACGTGGCAACAACAGCGCCGATGGCGAAATTCTTTCTGAACGGCCGGACGCACAGCGCGGCTAGTAGCTGCGCCAGAATTGAGCTTTGCGTCTTAGTGTCTTTGACAGGCTGTATAGCGCAGCGCGTGCGATCGCAGGCTTCGACAGGGATTTCATCAAAATAGCACCGGACACCCGAACCGGCAGATGGCCTTGTCTGTACCACCCCAGTCGATCTTCATCCGTATATCGGGACATATCGCAGAACTGGCTATAGTTCTTGAACCAACTCGCGGCCATTTCAGCACCCGCGGCATCGGTGTCCGCAGACACCCCACCAATCCGAAACAGAGACACCGGCATCTGTAACCGATGACCGGAATGGCCGGACAAAATCATCCGCAAAACCATGTCGTAATCCGCAGCAATCTGAAACTGCAGGTCATGTCCACCCATTTCCAAGAACAGAGATCTTTTCAGGACCATCGCATTGTGACCGAATGGCAGACGTTGAAGAATGGACTTTGGCGTCAGTCGGCGCGCGTGGCGCCGGTTGCCTTCATCGTCAAAGAAAACCGTTTCCCCATAAACAAAATCAGGCTTCCCGGGCACGATGGCTTTCTGGACATTCGCTAGGCTGTCTGCATCCGCGATCAAGTCATCAGAATTCAGAAACAGCACATATTCCCCGGCACAACGCGCAACCGCTTGGTTCATCGCATCATAAAGGCTTTTGTCCGCCTCACAGAAATACCGCACCGGGATCAGATCGCCTGATTTTTCGATCTTTTGAATCGCGCCCTCAAGCAGCTCTTGCGTGCCATCGGTGGACTGACCGTCCCAGACCACATGCTCAACGTTGCGGAACGTCTGCGCCTGCACACTGTCAAGCGCGGCAAGGACTTGGTCACCCCGCCCCGCTTCGATCAGGTTTCTGGTTACAGTAACGACCGAGATCAGCGGCCCGGGGTGCTGTTCAAGCGATTTGCTCATAGATTTCGGCAACTTTCGTAACGGCGGCCTCTGGGCTAAGCTCTTCGCTTTCCCCGGTGCGGCGGCAGGTCAGTTCAACCACACCGTTTTTCAGACCGCGCGGACCAACGGTGATGCGCCACGGCAGACCGATCAGGTCCATAGTCGCGAACTTGCCCCCTGCCCGTTCGTTGCGGTCATCATAAAGCGGCTCAAGCCCCAGAGCGGTCAGCGCAGCGTAGAGTTTGTCACAAGCGGCGTCGGCTTCTTCGTCACCTTGCTTGAGATTCACGATCCCGCAATGGAACGGCGTCACGCCCTCGGGCCAGATGATGCCCTTGTCGTCATGGCTGGCCTCGATGATCGCGCCAATCAGGCGACTGACGCCGATGCCGTGGCTGCCCATGTGAACAGGGGTCGGTTTACCATCGGGGCCTTGAACGGTTGCGCCCATGGCTTCCGAATACTTGGTGCCAAAGTAGAAGATCTGCCCCACTTCGATCCCGCGCGCCACGCGGCGGCGGTCCTCGGGCACGTGATTAAACAGCGCCTCGTCGTGGGTTTCATCGGTGCGCGCGTATTTCGAGGTGAACTCCTCCAAAATCGCCTGACATTGATCACGGTCGTCATAGTCAATCTGACGATCACCAAAACTCAGGTCGGTTACGGCGCTGTCATAGAAGACCTCGGATTCACCGGTGTCGGCCAGCACAAGGAATTCGTGGGTATCATCGCCGCCGATAGGGCCAGAATCCGCGCGCATCGGGATGGCTTGCAGGCCCATACGTTCATATGTGCGCAGATAGCTGACCAGATGGCGGTTATAAGCGTGCAGCGCGTCTTCTTTGGTCAGGTCGAAATTGTAGCCGTCCTTCATGTAGAACTCGCGCCCCCGCATCACGCCGAAACGCGGACGGATTTCGTCGCGGAATTTCCACTGGATCTGATAGAGCGTCAGCGGCAGGTCTTTGTAGCTGTTGACGTGCCCACGAAAGATATCGGTCACCAGTTCCTCGGCGGTGGGTGTGAACAGCATATCCCGGTCGTGCCGGTCCTTCATCCGCAGCATTTCCTGACCGTAGTCATCATAGCGCCCGGATTCGCGCCACAGGTCTGCCGATTGGATGATCGGCATCTGGATCGCGATGTGGCCCGCGCGCGCCTGCTCTTCGTGGATGATGTTTTCCAGCTTGCGCAGCACTTTGAAGCCCAACGGCAACCAGGAATAAATCCCAGCGGATGCCTGCTTGATCATCCCCGCGCGCAGCATCAGCCGGTGGCTGACGATCTGAGCCTCGGAGGGGTTTTCCTTGAGAACGGGCAGAAAGTAACGGCTGAGGCGCATTGGGTGACCTTCAAAGGTGAGAATTTCGCTGCAAGGTGATTATGCCAAAGCCTCGCCGGGGGCAATCACGCATTGGTGTTTTTGCGACCTCGGGTCAGTCGCATTTTTTATTGACCCGCCAGTCAGGAAACTCAAATGTGACGGGAATGTAAAAGCAAGAGGCCGCGATGCAGACAATCTCGGAACCCGCCCGCCAAATTCCTGTTGTCCACCAGACGGATGTTCTGGTTGTGGGTTCCGGCCCTGCCGGGCTTGCCGCTGCGCTGGCCGCCGCGCGTGCCGGAGCCGAGGTGTCTTTGGTCGATCGGTTCGGCTGCATGGGCGGCAATATCACCGCCGTGGGGGTTGAGGGGTTCGCGTGGTATCGCCATAAACAAACAGTCGAGGCAGGCGGTATCGGTATGGAGTTCGAGACCCGAGCCAAGGACATGGGCGCGGCAGTGCCGGAAAGCCAGTCACTTAGCTATGAGCTGGACAGCGAAGGCTTCAAGCTGGTGGCTGACAAACTGGTCGAAGAGGCGGGCGTGCACCCCATGCTGCACCGTCAGTTCGTCGCCCCCATCATGGACGGCGACCGGATCACCGGCATCATCACCGAATCCAAAGCCGGGCGCGAGGCGATTCTGGCCCGCGTGGTAATTGACGCCACCGGCGACGCCGATGTCGCCCACCGCGCCGGTGCCCCCACCCACAAAACGGCGCGCGAGGATATGATGGCCGCCTCGGTCATGTTCCATCTGGCCGGTGTCGACAAACGCGCCTTTATGGAAGGCGTGAAGGCCGATCCGCAGACCTACAAGGACTGGGGCGGCGGCGGTGAGTGGAACATCGAGACCTCGGGCAAAGAAGACGACATGTTCTCGCCCTTCGTTCACAAACCGTTCCAGCAAGCGATTGATGCGGGGATGATCCCACCGCATCTGAACACCATCGCGGGCACGTGGGGCGCGATGCACGATACGGGTGAGCTGACCTATATGAACCTCATCCATCTGGCCGAGATTGACGGCACCGATCCCGACAGCCTGACTAAGGGTGAGATCGCGGGCCGCCGCCAATCCATGCTGGCCATCGAGGCGCTGCGTCGCTTTATGCCGGGCTGTGAAAACGCACGGCTGCGGAATTTCGGTATGACCATCGGCATCCGCGACACCCGCAAGATCGACGCGTTTTATAACATGACCGAGGATGACGCCCGCCATCAGGGTCGGTTCGAAGATACCATCGGCATCTACCCCGAATTCATCGACGGGTACGGCATCCTGATCCTGCCAACGACGGGGCGGTATATGCAGATACCGTACCGGTCCATGCTGCCCAAGGGGATCAAGGGCCTGCTGGTCGCGGGGCGTTCGCACGGATCAGACAAGGTGGCACATGCGGCTACACGCAACATGGCGTGCTGCGCCGTTATGGGGCAAGGCGCGGGAATTGCCGCCGCGCTATCACTGAAAAGCAATCAGGACGTTCACGACATGAACCTGACCCCCGTTCACAAGGAACTGGACCGCCAGGGCGTCAGGATACACTGATGGATCACATCCCGACGATAGACATCGCACCGCTGTTTGAACCGGACCACCCGCTCTATGG
Source organism: Ruegeria sp. S263 (assembly GCF_056780525.1). NCBI lineage: Bacteria > Pseudomonadati > Pseudomonadota > Alphaproteobacteria > Rhodobacterales > Roseobacteraceae > Ruegeria > Ruegeria sp. S263. The sequence goes on from NZ_CM165558.1 coordinate 2,752,956, forward strand.
GCAAACAGTGGATCGAGTCATCGACGCCTGCACCGGCATCGGTTTTCTGTCCATCACCGGCACTGGAATTGAGCCCGAGACCGTAAAGACAGTACGTGCCTGTGTCCGGGAAATCTTTGCTGTCGAAGAAACCTCGAAATGGGATCAGGCGATCACGCGCGAGAATTACAGGGGATATATCCCCATGGGGTTTTTCACCCCAAATGACGGGACGGGCAAAGCAGACAAATACGAAGGCTATAAGCTGCACTATGACGTTGCCCCTGACGCAACTGTCCGGACGGATTGCAGTCTGTATGGCCCCAACATCTGGCCTAGGGAAGTGCCAGAAGCCCGTGGGATCATTCTGGACTATTGGGCCCAACTGGATGATGTCACTGACGTATTGCTGGCCGCGCTAGAAGCGGGGTTTGGATTGGAAGACAAGGTGTTACGCAAGGCATTTCACACTCCGATGACCAATATGACCCTACTGCACTATCCGCCCCAGGCCGCTGACGAAGGCGGTTACGGCATTCATCCGCACAAGGATACTGACGCCTTGACGATCATCGCGCCAGATCCGGTCGGCGGGTTGGAGGTGCAGACCCGCGACGGAGGATGGATCACCCCGGACTGCCCACCGGATGGGTTTATCGTGAATATCGGCGACATGCTGGAGCTGTGGTCAGGCGGCAGGCTTAAGTCGACGCCTCACCGGGTCGTTAATCGCTCGGGAAAAGAGCGATACTCGTTCCCCTATTTCGCAGTACCACGCCATGATGTGGTTGTTTCGCCATTATTGGACCCCCTCGACGGCTTTGATCGTCCCTCGGTCCATTGCGGCCATTGGTCTGCTGAAATTTGGCGCACCAACTGGCCCGACGAATTAGCCCACGATCAGACGCCCGAACTGGGCACGCTAGGCGATTAACCGCGCCAATAGTCCAAAGAAATGAAACGCTTGCATCGCAGGCGTTCATAAGCCAATAACTTGTCCAAGAACCGATAAAAAGGGGATGAGCATGGCTTTGCCCGTGAAGGATCAACTCAGATACTGGGGCATTGCTGCGGCGATTTTTGTGCTTCTGTTATGGGCACTTGGCGACGTTTTGCTGCCTTTTGTAATCGGTGGTGCAATTGCTTATTTTCTGGATCCCGTCGCCGACCGGCTTGAGGGGTGGGGCCTGTCGCGGATCGCGGCAACCGGACTGATAACGGTCGTTGGCGTATTGGGTTTTGTCCTGATGGTGCTGATGGTCGTGCCAGCGCTCGTCACGCAGTTGATCGAATTGATCGAGGTCCTGCCCAGCCTGATCAAGCAGCTTCGCGGTTTCATCGAACAACAGTTCCCCTCGCTTCTGGACCGCGAATCCAGCTCGCACCAATTTCTTGTGTCGTTGGGGGAAACGCTGAAATCCAAGTCCGGCGACGTGCTGCAGTCTGTCGCCGCATCGTTCAGCTCGGCCATCAATGTGGTTGTTCTGCTGGTGATCGTGCCGGTTGTTGCTGTTTACTTGCTGCTGGACTGGGATCGCATGGTCGCCCGTATCGGAGAACTGCTGCCACGCGATCATGCCCCCACCATCAAACGGCTTGCCGGGGAAATTGACGACGTCCTTGCCTCGTTCGTGCGCGGCATGGGCACGGTCTGCCTGATCCTTGGTACATATTATGCCGTTGCGCTGATGGCCGTGGGATTGCAATTCGGCCTTGTCGTAGGATTCATCGCCGGGCTGGTGACCTTTATTCCCTATCTCGGTGCGCTCATCGGCGGCATGCTGGCCATTGGATTGGCCCTGTTTCAGTTCTGGGGGGATTGGGTGCAAATTGGCCTGGTCGCCGGGATATTTGCGTTGGGTCAGGTGACCGAGGGCAACTTTCTGACCCCGAAATTGGTCGGCAATTCAGTCGGGCTGCACCCGGTGTGGTTGCTGCTGGCCTTGTCAGTCTTCGGGGCCTTGTTCGGATTTGTCGGCATGCTGATTGCCGTCCCGGTCGCGGCGGCGTTGGGCGTACTGGCACGGTTTGCCACGTCGATCTATCTGGAAAGCCGGCTATACACCGGTTTAGAAAGCGCCGAACAGGCTGACCAGAAAGACGAATAAATGGCCCAACAACTGAGCTTTGATCTTCCGGCCAAGACCGCGCTGGGGCGAGAGGATTTTTTCGTTTCCCCGGCAAACGCGCTGGCCGTTGCCATGATTTCGGCAACGTCATGGCCGGGAAATAAGCTGGTCCTCAGCGGTCCCGCCGGGGCAGGCAAGACGCATCTGGCCCATGTCTGGGCTGCCGAAACGGGCGGGCGCATTGTACAGGCGAAGGACATCACGCACGACGACGTGCCCACCCTTGCCCAATCAGCGATAGCCGTCGAAGATGTGCCCATGATCGCTGGTGATATCGAGCAGCAGAAAACGCTGTTTCACCTGCACAATCTGGTTCTGGCCGAAGGAAATGCCCTGCTGATGACAGGGCGTATGGCTCCGAAGTTCTGGGAATTGCCCCTGCCCGATCTGCAAAGCCGAATTGAAGGCGCACATCATGTCGCCCTAGACCCGCCGGATGACGCGCTGTTGGGGGCGGTTCTGGCCAAGCTATTTGTCGACAGGCAACTGAACCCCGGCCCCGAGGTCATTGCCTATCTGGTCAAGCACATGGACAGACGCTTCGAGACAGCCGCCAGTGTCGTGGCGCAACTGGACCAATTGGCGTTGTCGGAAAAACGTGAAATTACGCGGGCTTTGGCCGTGCGTGTCCTAAGTTCAGAGCGCGATGAATTCCAATCTGGTAATTGACCCGCACACGGCGATTTCGCATTCTAAGCCCGGAGTATCTGGAAGAGACATGGATCAGACCGTCGAAACCGACATCCCCGACTGGGGGCCTTTCGGAAAACCTCTGTTCGATGACCCCGAGGCCCGCGCCCTGTCGCGTGTGGGTGTTGTTGATGTCGGCTCAAACTCGGTCAGGATGGTGATCTTTGACGGGGCCGCGCGATCTCCGGCGTATTTCTACAATGAAAAAGTCATGTGCGAACTTGGCGCTGGCCTTTCTGAAACCGGTCGCCTGAACCCGCGTGGGCGCGTGCGTGCGCTGTCTGCCTTGCAGAGGTTCAACCAACTGGCCGATGATCTGGGCCTTCCGGGGTTACATGTCGTAGCCACTGCCGCCGTGCGCGAGGCCGAGGACGGACCCGAGTTTTGCGCAGAGGTTTACGACCAAACTGGCCTGACGGTATCGGTAATCGACGGCGAAGAAGAGGCGCGCCTGTCTGCGCAGGGTGTCCTGTTGGGGTGGCCAGGTGCCTATGGTTTGATCTGTGACATTGGCGGATCTTCCATGGAGCTGGCCGAAATCGGCGGAGGAGAGGTCGGACGACGTGTCACCTCGGCCCTTGGCCCGCTTAAACTGAGGGATATCAAGGGCGGTCGACGCGCGCGCAAGGCCCACATCAAAGAGACAATGGAAGACCTGCGCGCCCAGATGGGCCCGCAACGTGACCGTCTGTTTCTGGTCGGGGGCAGTTGGCGGGCGTTCGCACGTCTGGACATGCTGCGCCGGGGGTATCCGCTGAACGTCTTGCACGAATACCGCATGACGACGTCGCAAGTTCGCGAAACCATTAAGTTCATCGAAAAGGGCGACCCTGAGAAACTGCGCAGCCTGGCCGGGGTTTCGGGATCTCGGATGTCTCTGATCCCCTATGCGATGGACGTGCTTGCGCGGCTGGTTCGGACGTTCAAACCCAAAGACATCGCCATTTCCAGCTATGGTATCCGCGAGGGCCTGCTTTACGAACAAATGCCGCAAGTCTTGCGAGACCGCGACCCGCTCATTGAAGCCAGCCGGTTTTCCGAGGCCAAGGACGCGCGTCTTCCGGGGTTTGGCAAACACCTCTTTGACTTTGTGATGCCGCTTTTCAAATCGGCCCCCCCTGCACAAGTCAGGCTGATCAAGGCTGCGTGCCTTCTGCATGACGTAAGCTGGCGCGCCCATCCCGACTATCGGGCGGAAGTCTGTTTTGACAATGTTACACGTGCCAATCTAGGCGGGCTGAAACATTCCGAACGCGTTTTCATCGGCCTTGCGCTGCAGCATAGGTACCGCAACAAGCGCGAAGGCAACAGGTTCGCGCCCCTCTATGAATTGCTGAACGAGAAGGACCAGAAACAGGCCGAAATTTTGGGCAAGGCCATGCGGTTTGGCGCAATGCTCTGGATGCAAAGCAACGCAAAGATGGGAACATTGCGGTTCTATCCCAAAAAGCGGCAGCTAGATCTTTACCTGCCGAAATCGGCCTGTCTGCTGTTCAACGAAGTTGCCGAAGCCCGGCTGAATTCGCTAGCGTCGGCGCTGAAATCTGACACGCGCGTCATCACAAAAGGCTAAAACTCAGATATCGGTCGCGCCTTCGGGCAGGTCCTCGGATTGATCGGGGGCAATTTCTGGTTCCGGAGTATCTTCGGACACGGGCGGCTTTTTCCGGATGATGATATCACCATTAGGCAGAATTTCCGGAGCTTCATATGCGCTCCAATCCTGAATCTCGCTCGCCAGCTCTGCCAACGCCGGCCCCATTTCTTCAAAGAACGACTGCATGGCCGGACCGAACTGATCCGCCAATCCCAGCAAATCCTCCAGCGCCGGTTCCATTTCCTGACGCAGCCCTTCAAAGAACAGTTCTGCGCCCTGCTCCATCAAAGACGGCCCGGTTTCATCCTCTGCGTACGCAGGCGTCGCCAGAGCCAGTGTGACTGCACAAATCGAAACAAGGTTTTTCATACTAAAAGATATATGCGTTTGAGGCAGTTGATTAAAGATCAAAGGTCTATATCCAAAGTGACCGGGAAATGATCCGACGCTGTCAAAAGCGCGTCGTGCAGGTCTGTTTGGGCTTTACAGATCGGATCATGAAATGGGTGCCAGATACGCCACTCGGGACGGTGCGCGCGCAATCTGTCGCTGATCATGATGTAGTCCAGCAGCGCCTCAAGATGCCCACCAGTATTGGGTCTTGGAAAACGCGCGGTCGAGGGCGCGACACCCGGCTCTGGCCCATATGCCGTGGCTGCATTCGGGTCGAACATCCCCGCCCCAAGCAGAATCTCGACCGAAGACCGCCCAAACAGGTTCTCAAACTCATCAAGCCCCGGCCCGTCGTTCAGGTCACCCAAAAGAATGACGTCTTCGTCATCGGCGATATGGGTCTTGATCCGCCGCGCTAACCAAACCGCCTGCGCAAGTTGCTTGCGGCGATTGGCGATTGAAATTCGGACCGCTTCATCCCGACTGCCGGCCCCGTGCGGGGCCTTGGATTTCAAATGGGCTCCGATCAATCGAAACAAAGCACCGGCCCGAGTTTTGACGGCCAACTCCATAGGAGGCTTTGAAAATTGAACCTGATCCTCGGTCGCGTCGATATCGAGATCAATTTCAAACACCGAATCGAAACGGGGTGCATCCGATCGCGTGCCATCATCACCGATCGGATCGTGGCGTACCGAAAGACAGGCCGGATCATACAGCAAGGCCAGCTCCTGATGCGTGTCGTTCGGAAACCCCATGACCGCATGACTTGTTCGAAGGTTAAAAACCTCGGCAAACCGCTGCAAGGCACGGACTGTATTCTGAGTTTTGCCGGTATTCGGCGCTTCGACAATCAAAATGGCGTCGGCGTCTACTGCGGTCAGGACCTTGGCAATCGCTTCGACCTGCTGGGCGGTCGTGACATCATGTCTGCCTGACCATGTATCATCGCAGATCAACCGGTCTTTACGATCGAAAAGATTGGCAAACCACTCGATATTGTAGGTCGCCAACCGCATGGGTATCAGGCTCGGGCGCCGTTGATCTGATCCCAGGCGCGATTGATGTCGATCATCTTCTTTTCGGCCAGGCGAATGGCTTCTTCGGGGACCCCGCGGGAAATCATTGCATCGGGGTGAGTTTCGCGCACCAATTGCCGCCAGACCTTGCGGATATCGGGCAAAGGCATGTCGCGCGGGACGCCCAGCACCGTATAGGGATCCTTGGGCGCATCCGGTACAAACCTTTCCCGCAGCGCAAGGAACTGGGCTTCGGTCTGCCCGAATATACGGCTAACCTCTTCCAGAAACTCATTTTCGTTCGGGTGATAGAACCCGTCAGCCATCGCGATATGGAACAGTCCTTCCATCAAATCGCAGAGCGTGGTGCTGTCATCGGCAAACATTCCGGCGATCTTGCGGGCGTATTCCTGATACCCAGCGACGTCGGTTCGGGCCATGTCGAAAACGCGGGCGGCATCGGCTTCATCCTCGCGCGCGATTTGGAACACATCACGAAAGGCTGTGACCTCGTCCCGCGTCACCTGCCCATCGGCCTTGGCCATTTTTGCACCAAGCGCAATAACAGCAATAGTAAACGCGACCGACCGTTCAGGCGGTGTGCGAAGAATTTCAAAAACAGCAGTCAGGCTTTCGCCCTGTGCAAGCGCGCTTAGCGCGTCGGATATGCGGGTCCAGATCGACATGAGGGCACCCTAGCGCCCCAATTCGCCGGTGTCAGGTGCAACCAATGGGTCTGCGGCAAGAATTTTCTGCATCAGCACAAGATCCAGCCTTTTGCCCCACTTGGACCCAACTTCCGGCATGCACCCAACTTTTTCGAATCCGACGGCCGCGTGAAACGAAATTGCCGCCGGGTTTGCCGACGATATTCCCGCAACCAGAACGTGGACGCCCTCGTCCTTGGCCACGGCCTCTAGCGCGGCCATTAACGCGCGACCAGTGCCATGCCCACGCGCCATGGGCAACAGTTGGATGGAGTGTTCCCGGCATTGGGCGTATCCGGGACCTGAGCGAAACAGGCCGTAAGTGGCAAAACCCACAACCTGCCCTTCCAACTCGGACACTAGAAAAGCGGGTCCACGGGCTTGGATGTCGCTTGCTATGCTGCCCACATCCCGCTCGGCTGTGGTAAAGGTCACAAGCGTATCCCGAATGATCTGATTGGTGATCTCAGCAATGGCATCAGCGTCCGCGACTTTTGCCTGACGGATGATCATTCCAGCACGCGTAGACCATGGGGCGTTTCAAATTCCGCACGCATCGCGGCAGGGCCGGAATCAAATACCACGCGGTCCAAAGCACCCAGCAGTTTTGCCAGTTCCAGTGCTTCGGGATGGAACACAATCAACTGCCGCAGACGGCATCCCCTATCTTGCAGCATCTGCGCCGGGTGCAGGTCACCGTGCCATTGGATTAGCGCGGGAAACAGATTGTCAAACGGTAGCCGCCCGCTTGGGGGAACAGCCATACGCCAGCGCAGCGCGCCTCTGGTCAGGTCAATGGGGTGCCCAACGCCGTCAGGGAACACATCCAGCGATGCTTCAATGTTCGGGACACGACAAATCCAGTTTGTCAGTCGCGGGCTTCCCTGAAACCGGTCAAGGTCAAACCAGCGCGTCCGTTCGGGGCGAGGTGCAGACGGGTCAATCGCGATCGCCTCAAGGTACAGACCATCCGCCAGACCCAGAAGCCGATTATAGGTTCCGAATTTCTCATGCTTTCCGCCGTCCTGTAGGGAAACACCCAGTGCCTGCTCGACATGAGCAGTGGCTTCTTCAAGCGTTTCTCCCGCAACAGCCAGATGATCGAGCAACATGCGCGCCCTCCTGCAAAAAACGACCAGACCCAAGCGGATCTGGTCGCATGTTTCCGTCAAAGACGCGGGATCACAAGAGGTTTCGGCGGGAAACCCGCATTATCCCTTGGTCTTGCCGATCAGGCCCAGAATGTCCTGCGCTGCCTCGGGGATGTTTGTCCCCGGACCAAAGATCGCCTTGACGCCGTGATCATAGAGGAACTGATAATCCTGCTGCGGAATCACGCCGCCACAAATCACGATGATATCCTCGGCTCCAGCCTTTTTCAGCTCTTCCACCAGTTGCGGCGCGAGGGTCTTATGCCCCGCTGCCTGCGAGGAAATACCGACCACATGCACGTCATTGTCTACCGCGTCCTGCGCCGCCTCGGCGGGTGTCTGGAATAGTGGACCAACATCCACGTCAAACCCGATATCGGCAAAGGCGGTCGCGATCACTTTGGCACCCCGGTCGTGACCGTCCTGCCCCATCTTGACCACCAGCAAACGCGGACGGCGGCCTTCAGCCTCGGCGAATTCCTCGATGGACTTCTGGATCGCGGCAAAGCCTTCGTCACCCTCATAGGCCGCTCCGTACACACCGGCCAGCGTTTTCACTTCGGCGCGGTGGCGACCGAATTCCTTTTCCATTGCCATGCTGATCTCTCCTACGGATGCGCGGGCGCGCGCGGCTTCGACCGCAGCAGCCAGCAGGTTTCCGCCCTCTTGGGCGGCCTTGGTCAGGGCGCCCAACGCCTGTTGGCACGCGGCCTCGTCGCGCGTGGCGCGGATACGCTCCAAACGTGCGACCTGCGCTTCGCGCACAGCGACGTTGTCGACGTCCAGAATGTCGATCGGGTCTTCCTGTTCCTTGCGGTACTTGTTGACACCGACGATCACCTCTTCGCCCCGGTCGATCATGGCCTGACGGCGCGCGGCGCTTTCTTCGATCCGCAGCTTGGGCATGCCTGAAGCGACGGCCTTGGTCATGCCGCCCATCTCTTCGACCTCTTCCATCAGGGCCCAGGCTTTTTCGACCAGTTCATTAGTCAGGCTTTCGATGTAATAGGACCCCGCCAGCGGATCGACCACATCGGTCACGCCGGTTTCTTCCTGCAGCACAAGCTGCGTGTTCCGGGCAATGCGGGCTGAGAAATCGGTGGGCAGGGCAATCGCCTCATCCAGCGCGTTGGTGTGCAACGACTGGGTACCGCCCAGAACCGCGCTCATCGCCTCATACGCTGTCCGGATCACGTTGTTATAGGGGTCTTGTTCCTGCAACGACACACCCGAGGTCTGGCAATGGGTGCGCAGCATCTTGGAGCGTTCAGACTTCGCGCCAAAATCGGTCATCACACGGTGCCAGAGGGTGCGTGCGGCGCGCAGTTTGGCGATTTCCATGAAGAAGTTCATGCCGATGGCAAAGAAGAACGACAAACGGCCCGCAAACTTGTCGACGTCCATCCCGGCTTGCGTCGCGGCGCGGACATATTCGCGGCCGTCGGCAAGCGTATAGGCCAGTTCCTGCACCAAGTTCGCGCCAGCCTCTTGCATGTGATAGCCCGAGATCGAGATCGAGTTGAACTTGGGCATCTCGTTCGAGGTATAGTCGATAATGTCCGAAATGATCTTCATCGACGGCTCGGGCGGGTAAATATACGTATTCCGCACCATGAACTCTTTCAGAATGTCATTCTGAATGGTGCCGGACAGGACGGATTTGTCATGGCCCTGCTCCTCACCGGCGACAATGAAATTCGCCAAAATAGGGATCACCGCACCGTTCATGGTCATCGAGACCGAGACCTTGTCCAACGGGATACCGTCAAACAGGATCTTCATATCTTCAACGCTGTCGATGGCAACACCAGCCTTACCCACGTCGCCAACCACACGCGGGTGGTCGCTGTCATAGCCGCGGTGCGTAGCCAGATCGAAGGCTACGGACACACCCTGCTGACCGGCGGCCAGATTGCGGCGGTAAAAGGCATTCGATTCCTCAGCCGTCGAAAAGCCCGCATACTGGCGGATCGTCCACGGACGACCTGCGTACATCGTGGCCTTCACGCCCCGGGTAAACGGGCCGAATCCCGGCAGCGTGCCCATATGCGGCAGATCGGCGGTGTCCTCGGCTGTATAAAGAGGTTTGACGTCGATGCCTTCAAGCGTCTCCTTGGTAAGGTCTTCCAGCGGACGACCGCGCAGCTCTTTCTCGGCCAGCGCCTGCCAGTCTTTGGTATCGGTCATGGCGAATTCCTTTTCCTATTTAGGATCGCGCGCAGAGAGGAACCTGCCCGCAGTTATGTTTCGGATTGCCCGGTCCATTCGGGCTGCGCGCAACAAATTGAGCGCACAGTGCATTTCACTGGTCGCATTCATCGACACAGGGGCTATATTCGATGGGACAGGAGGCCCAATGACACGAACGCTTGCCCTTGTTTTCTCGGCACTAATCCCGCTGGCGGCCTTTGCCGCTGACGGGTCTGCACCTGCCGAAGACGAATTCGTCCGCCCCGCTGGTGACAGCGACCTCAGCGAGTTTTTGTGGGTCAGCCGACCCATCGTCGTCTTTGCCGACACCCCTGCGGATCCACGTTTCCAGCAGCAGATCGACATGCTGGTCGAGGGCGAAGCCGCCATGCGGGACCGCGACGTCGTGGTATTGACCGACACCGACCCATCGGCCCGATCCCCGATCCGGTCGCAGTTGCGCCCGCGCGGGTTCCAGATGGTATTTGTCGACAAGGACGGCGTGGTCAAACTGCGCAAACCGTCCCCGTGGAGCGTGCGCGAGATTGGCCGCTCCATCGACAAGACCCCCTTACGCGAACGCGAAATTCGCGAACGGCGCGAGGGCGGTTGAGCGTCTTCGCCACACCCAAGCCGCCCGGCACAGAACGCCGGGACAACAAAGGGATATGGCAAAAACGCCACCATGATCACTCGAACTCGATGATCACATCGTCCACGGCAAGGCTGTCGCCGGGACCAGCGTTGATCTTGGCGACCACGCCTTTCTTCTCGGCGCGCAGGATGTTTTCCATCTTCATCGCCTCGACGGTGCAAAGGGCCTGACCTTCCTGCACTTCCTGACCTACTTCGACGTCGATCTTCACGATCAGGCCGGGCATCGGGCAAAGCAGCATTTTCGAGGTGTCTGGCGGCAGCTTTTCAGGCATCAGCTTGGCCAATTCCGCCTGGTGCGGGCGGCGCACATGCACTTTCAGGTCCGCACCCCGGTTGCGGATGCGGAACCCGCCCGAGATTTTTCCGACCTTCATGACCAGCGGATCACCATCGACATCCAGCACGGCCAATTGATCACCCGGCGTCCAGTCCGAAGCGACGCGAAGCGTCGTTCCGTCTGTAAAGGCGACAGTCGCGCCCTCTTTGTCGGCCTCGATCTTGACGTCAAACTCGTGCCCTTGCAGCGCGACATTCCAATGTGCGCCGACCTTACGTTCGTGGTTATCCATACGGCCCGACACTCGGGTCCTGCGGATTTCAGCAACACGGTACATGGCCGCGCAAGACGCTGCGATACGACGCAAGTCCGCTTCGGGCAGGGTCACGCCTTCGAACCCCTCGGGGTATTCCTCGGCAATGAATGCGGTGGTCATGTCGCCGCTAATGAATTTCGGGTGATCCATCACGGCAGACAGGAACGGCAGGTTGTGGCCGATGCCTTCGACTTCAAAACTGTCCAGCGCCACGCGCATCGCCTCGATCGCCTGATCGCGGGTCGGGGCCCAGGTACACAGCTTGGCGATCATCGGGTCGTAGTACATGCTGATCTCGCCGCCTTCATAAACGCCGGTATCGTTACGCACCGCGGCCTCGCCTTCGGGCGCGTCGCCTTGCCACTTGCCGTTCACCAACATGGGACCAGCAGCCGTTTCCATCGGCGGACGATACCGGGTCAGACGGCCAATCGAGGGCAAAAACCCGCGATACGGGTCTTCGGCATACAGGCGGTTTTCAATCGCCCAGCCGGTCAGGGTCACGTCATCTTGGGTAATGGTCAGTTTCTCACCAGCCGCCACACGGATCATCTGTTCCACCAGATCGACACCGGTAATCAGCTCGGTCACCGGGTGTTCCACCTGCAGGCGGGTGTTCATCTCAAGAAAGTAAAAGTTCTTTTCCCCATCCACGATGAATTCAACTGTCCCGGCGCTGGCATAGTTCACGGCCTTGGCCAAAGCGACCGCCTGTTCGCCCATCGCTTTGCGGGTTTCGGGGTCAAGGAACGGCGACGGGGCCTCTTCCACAACCTTCTGGTTCCGGCGCTGGATCGAGCATTCGCGCTCGCCCAGGTAAATGCCGTTGCCGTGGCTGTCACACAGAACCTGAATCTCGATATGGCGCGGCTGGGTCACGAATTTCTCGATGAAAATCCGGTCGTCGCCAAAGGAATTTGCAGCCTCATTCTTGGAGGATTGGAAGCCTTCGCGCGCTTCGTCGTCGTTCCACGCGATCCGCATGCCTTTACCACCGCCACCGGCGCTGGCCTTGATCATTACCGGATAGCCGATGTCGTTGGAAATCTTCACCGCCTCATCGGCGTCTTCGATCAGCCCCATATAGCCGGGCACTGTCGAAACGCCTGCATCCTGAGCGATCTTCTTCGAGGTGATCTTGTCACCCATGCTTTCAATCGCACCGACCGGGGGGCCAACAAAGGCCACGCCCTCGGCCTCCAACGCCTCGGCGAATTTGGCGTTTTCCGACAGGAAGCCGTAGCCGGGATGAACCGCCTGTGCGCCGCTTTGACGGATCGCGTCCATAACCTTGTCGATCACGATATAGGACTGGTTCGCGGGGGGCGGGCCGATATGGACAACTTCATCCGCCATCGACACATGCAATGCGTTCTTGTCCGCGTCCGAGTAGATGGCGACAGTGCCAATACCCATTTTACGCGCGGTCTTGATGACCCGGCAGGCGATCTCGCCCCGGTTGGCGATCAGGATCTTGTTGAACATGGGACGTCCTTTGTCTTGGTGTTCTGGGAACGCAAAACGCCGCCGCAGGGTCTAATCCCCACGACGGCGAGATGCGCGATGACGGTCGAGGCGACGCGCGCCCCGAAGACTACGTTAGTAGCAGTTTCTTTGTGTTTTGCAGAAAAGCACGTTGCCTGCGGCACCGACCGCAGCCCCGACAAACGGGTCGGCGCTGAGGACGGCCGCGCCCAACGCGCCCGCGCCGCCACCAAGCAGCGCCTGTTCGCCCGTGTTTTCACCGCAGGCCGTAAGGCCCGCACAGGTCGCCAATACGAGGACGACTTTTGAAATTCGCATGTTATCTGCCCCTTCAGGTTATTTGATGCATTCGGGGGCACATGTCGGATTTGCGCCTTGTTATTCAATATCAGGCGGATCAAATTTGGCGTTTGCGCAGAATTATGCCGCTTTTTGCGCAATTCATGCGCAAAGAAAAACGCGGGCAGGGAATTGTGAATTTCACAAGCCTGCCCGCGGAAGGAAGGGGTACGGAATAGTAGGTGCATGTGCGGCGCAGGCAAAGTAGAGCCGCACGGCCTATCAACCATGCACGCCACCAATTCGGCCGCCAACCACTCATCGTTTCCTTTTGATTTTCCGGCTGAATCCTGCCCATACATCGAAACCTCGCGCAAATATGCGCCGACGGGAATTTGTAGACATGTGTTCACAGACGCTCTGCTAGCCGTCACATAGCCGTTACACAAAGCTATCAATTCGACACTTCGCGCCAAATCGACCTCACGGCGTGCTGCGGGTGCGAATACAACAAAACCCATGTTTTGCAACGCATTGATATTTGCGTTCACCCCGCCGTGAAAACCGGCGAGCGAAATAACACAGTCGCATGAGAAATCCGGCCCAAATCCTCCCGACTTGGTGATTTCCCTCCGCAAAGCTTGCGTGAAACCTTGGCCATGCACACTCGCATACAAGGAATTATCCCTATGAAAACAAAGGGTAAATACGCTGGCCTGCTTGCTGCCAGCGCGCTCTGCGCGGTTTGCATGCCGGCCTTGGCGCAAGATGCTGAAACCCAGGCCGAACTGGAGAACCTGCGACTCCGGGTCGAGGCGCTGGAGTCGCAGGATCCGAACTCGACCCCCGGCGAGTTCCGGATTGGGAACACGACCCTGGACCTGTACGGCTATGTCAAAGCTGATTTCTTCTACGACTTTGACTTTGATCAGGGCGACACGGCCTTCGTGAACGTCGTGGGTGAGCCCTCTGCCGCGACCAGCGGGACGTTCGGTGCAACCGTTCGGCAATCCCGACTCGGGCTTCTGACAAGTACGCCCAGCGCGATTGGCGATATCGGCGGGCAACTGGAACTTGACCTGTTCGCAGGTGGAGGTGCCGCCGAATTGCGCCTGCGTCACGCCAACATCCGCATTGGCGAACAATGGTTGATCGGTCAGTTCTGGACCAACTTCCAGCCACTGGACACCTACCCGACCTCGGTCGAATTCAACGGCCCGGTTGGTATTGCCTTCGCCCGTGTTCCACAGGTGCGTTATACCAATTCGTTCTCCAGCAACGCTGAATTCGCACTGTCCATCGAGGAAAATGTCGGCGGGTCGAATTCGGATGATCCGGTACTGACGGCCTCGGCCGAGTATAATGATGGCAGGTTCATCGCGCGCGGTGCCCTGCTTTACGGTAAGGCCGAGGGCGGCGGTGTCGAAGTCGATCAGACCGGTCTGACCCTGTCGGGTTCGGCGCGCCTGTGGGAAGGCGGCCTGTTCCAGGTCAATTACGTCACCGGTGAGGCGCTTGGCCCGTGGCTGATCGGCCTTGGCGATGCGGTCGTCGGAGGCGAGGCGAACGACGTCGACGGATTCACCGTCGAACTGCGTCAGCAGCTGAACCCCAAATGGAATGTGGGTATCGCCTACGGCTATGAAGACTATGACTTGGCGACCTCGACCGGTACGCTGGCCTTTACCGAGCTTGAGACGATCCACGTCAACGCCTTCTATCAGGCGACCGACAACCTGACGCTGAGCGCCGAATACATCTTTGGCGAACGCAACGACGCCCCCACCGGACGGACGTTCGACGCCAACCGTGTTCAGGTGGCCGCGCAGCTTAACTTCTGACGCACGAACCTGACCCTGCCCCACACGAGGCGGGGTCAACCAGTCAGGACCTGACGTCCGCTGATATGTGGCGGCCAAAGGCACGTTCAGCGCACCCCATCGAAAATATCGGGAAATGACTGCCGCGCAGCGTTGACGTCAATCACCAAAAGCGCATCATAGCTGGCGGGGTCAAACGGATCTTCGGCCGGGATCACCTCGCGCTGGAACAGCCAGCTCAGCCGCCCTGCATCCAGATTTCCACGCTCAAATGGTTGATCCCCGAAATGCTCCCACAGCGCCTGCATGAAAGCTGTATCTGCGCGCCTGTCCGCCGGTTTGCGGTCACGAAACCGTTCACGGGAGGTTATTGGGGTCACCCCCTTTGGATTGGCCCGACGGATGGTGAACTGAAAATCCGTTCCGGCCAGACGGCCTGGGAAACCGCGATGTTTCAACATGCTGTCACCTCGCGAAAATAAGAACAAAACGCACATCCGTTGCAGGACGAAGCCATTTCAAACACCCCCATTGCGTCTTTACTGGTCAGAAATGCTTTGACTGGTTTACACACGGTCATCATGGTCAAAGCCCCTCCCAGATACACCGGGACTGTTCCAGCCGGTAGGCCTCGAAAAACTGCGTGGCATCAGGAGCAGAGCGGCCAAATTCCGTAGGACGATCAGATAGGGAGATAACGACGCGAGCCGGCTCAAGCTCGTACTGCGCGACGTAGGCAACAGCCAGTGTCTGACATAGATGCTCCATATCAACCGAAGCGACGTCATAGCCAATTCGCCCGACATCAGACCCGATCTTTGGCGCGATAAACCGAAACCGCACCCACAGCTCTCCGGGGTTGTTGTCCAGAAGAACATCGCGCAGGTGTACGGGCTGACCTGACGGGACCGGCAACAGCGCCGAAGTCTCGGCAAAAGTCGTAGCGGGCTGCGCAAGAAGGGTCAGAATAAAGGCACGACCCCAGACCTGCCAATGGCAAGCTCCTCTCTCCGGGATCGTGCGCGCATGGCTTTTGGCCCGCGCTTTCCTATTTCTGATAACCACATTCATTTAACAGCTTTGACCTCAAAGTCAAACTTGACTTTCATTAAGCCTAGTTGCCCGGTTCAAGTTCGGCCCTCGAACCAAGCAACCTGTTCTGCACCAATACCTTACAGCGGGATATTGTCGTGCTTTTTCCACGGATTCTTGAGCTGCTTGTTCCGCAGGCTGGCAAAGGCACGGGACACGCGGCGGCGCGTTGACTGCGGCATGATCACCTCGTCAATGAAGCCACGCTCAGCAGCGACAAAGGGATTGGCAAAACGGTCTTCATAGTCCTGCGTATGCTGTGCAATTTTCTCAGCATCCCCCAGATCGGCACGGTGAATGATCTCGGTCGCGCCCTTGGCACCCATCACAGCGATCTCAGCAGTCGGCCACGCATAGTTAAAGTCCCCGCGCAGGTGCTTGGACGCCATAACGTCATAGGCCCCGCCATAGGCTTTGCGGGTGATCACGGTAACCTTCGGAACGGTCGCCTCACCATAAGCAAACAGCAGCTTTGCACCGTGTTTGATGACGCCGCCATATTCCTGACTGGTCCCCGGCAGGAAGCCCGGCACATCAACCAGCGTCAGGATCGGAATTTCGAAGCAATCGCAGAAACGCACGAACCGAGCCGCCTTGCGGGAACTGTCGATGTCCAGACAGCCTGCCAAAACCATTGGCTGGTTTGCGACAACACCAACGGTCTGGCCTTCCAAGCGGATAAAGCCGGTGATGATGTTCTTGGCGTAGTCTTCCTGAATTTCGTAGAAATCCCCCTCATCCGCCACTTTGGTGATGAGTTCTTTCATGTCATAGGGGGTATTCGGATTATCTGGGATCAACGTGTCCAGAGAAGCCTCAATCCGGTCAGGTTCGTCAAAGAAGGGGCGGACCGGTGGTTTTTCACGGTTGTTCAGCGGCAGGAAGTCAACCAAGCGGCGAACTTCGGCCAGCGCTTCAACATCGTTCTCGAACGCTCCGTCCGCGACCGAGGATTTCTTGGTGTGGGTCGAAGCACCGCCCAATTCCTCGGCAGTGACGACCTCGTTGGTGACAGTTTTCACAACGTCGGGGCCTGTCACGAACATGTAGGAGGTGTCTTTGACCATGAAGATAAAGTCGGTCATCGCCGGGCTGTAGACCGCACCACCTGCACATGGCCCCATGATCACGCTGATCTGCGGCACCACGCCCGAGGCCATGATGTTGCGCTGGAAAACTTCTGCATAACCGGCCAGCGACGCAACGCCTTCCTGAATCCGCGCACCACCCGAGTCATTGATACCAATCACAGGTGCTCCGTTCTGGATCGCCATGTCCATGATCTTGCAGATTTTCTGCGCGTGGGTTTCCGAAAGGGATCCGCCAAAAACGGTAAAGTCCTGACTGAACACATAAACCATGCGGCCATTAATCGTGCCCCATCCGGTCACGACACCATCGCCAGCGGGCTTTTGGTTCTCCATCCCGAAATCAGTGCAACGGTGGCTGACAAACATGTCGAATTCTTCAAAGCTGCCTTCGTCCATCAGCAACTCAATCCGCTCACGCGCGGTAAGTTTGCCTCTTGCGTGCTGTGCGTCGATACGTTTTTGTCCGCCCCCTAGACGGGCATCGTTGCGGCGGCTTTCTAGTTCGGTCAGGATGTCTTTCATGACGATGATCCCCTCTAAAATTTGTCGGGACACTATACGCATCGCACCAAGGACCAAAGCACCATTCGGCAAATTTGCAAATCTTTGGAAATATCCTTTCGGAAAATTGTAAATTTGCTAATATTGTATCGAGTTCGGCAAGACGGATGGTAATTGCGACGCCGCTCACTATACATGTGAACCATGCAGTTCAGTTCACCCTCGACGCGACGTTCGCCGCCCACGATTACAACGCTCGTCCTTTTGTCGGGGCTGTCTGCGCTAAGCCTGAACCTGTTCCTGCCCAGCCTTCCGAATATGGCGCTGTATTTCAACGCGGACTACAAGGTCATGCAGTTGTCAATCGCCCTGTACTTGCTGGTCAACGCCGTTCTGCAAATTCTGATTGGACCGATCGCGGACAAGGCCGGTCGCAGGCCAGTCCTGCTTTGGGGATTATCTTTGTTCTTGCTTGCCACACTCGGCAGCATCTACGCACCCAATGTCGAAGTTTTCTTGGCCTTCCGCATGTGTCAGGCGGTCATTGTCGTCGGAATGGTGCTTAGCCGTGCAGCCGTGCGCGACCTTTATGATCAGGATCAAGCCGCCTCGATGATCGGATATGTCACTATGGGGATGGCCGTCGTTCCCATGATCGGTCCTGCAGTCGGTGGCCTTCTGGAAGAAAGCTTCGGCTGGAAGGCAAACTTTTGGCTGCCATTCGTCCTTGGCGCGTTGACTCTGCTGCTTGTATATCTCGACTTTGGCGAAACCAGCGCCAAAAGCGGCAAAACGTTGGGACAGCAATTCAAGGAATACCCCGAGTTGCTGACGTCGCCACGGTTCTGGGGATATTCGCTGTCATCGGCCCTGTCATCAGGTGCCTTTTTTGCCTATCTCGGCGGCGCGCCCTTTATCGGCACCGAGCTTTTTGGCCTGACCGCATCCGAGGTTGGAATTTACTTTGGCGCACCCGCAATCGGGTATTTCTTCGGGAACTTTATCAGCGGGCGGTATTCGGTTCGATTTGGCGTAAACCGCATGGTTCTTTGGGGGAGCGCATTGAACGCCGCGGGAGTCTTACTGTCCGCTATACTGTTCCTTGCCGGTTTCGGTACTGCACTCAGCTTTTTTGGCTTCATGACCTTCGTCGGTGTTGGCAATGGCATGACGATACCGAACGCCACCTCGGGCGCCCTGTCCGTTCGCCCCCATTTGGCCGCCACAGCCTCTGGCCTCAGCGGTGCCATCATGCTCGGCGGCGGCGCTGGCCTTAGCGCACTGGCTGGCACCTTGTTGACGCATGAGACCGGCGCGATGCCCTTGTTGTGGCTAATGCTCGCCACCGCTGCACTCGCGGTTTGCGCAATCGCAACGGTGATCCGACGCGAGCGGCAATTGGGCCTATAAGACGGCTTGCACCCAATAGTTTGCAAAGTTAGCCTAGCGCGACAGAAAAGTTGCAAAGGCAGACCATGGCGACCCAAAAGCTATATGCTGGTGCGAAACTGCGCGAAATGCGCACACGTCTGGCGCTGACTCAAAAGGAATTCGCAACCAAACTGGGTGTTTCGCTGCCATACCTAAACCAAATGGAGAACAACAACCGCCCGATATCGACGACGGTTGTTCTGGCTCTGGCGCAAGAGTTTGGAATGGACGTGACCGAACTCAGCACAGGTGACAGCGAACGGCTTGTCTCGGACATGCGGGAGGCTTTGGCAGACCCTGTGTTCGATGACGCGACCCCTCCGCTGGCAGACCTGCGCCTGACGGCATCAAATGCGCCCGCACTTGCTCGTGCGTTTATTGCGCTACACCGCACGTACCGGCAGACCCACGAAAGACTGGCGTCGCTTGACGAAGCGCTGGGGCGTGAGGACGCCCAGATACAAGCAAGTCCCTGGGAAGAAGTTCGTGACTTCTTTCATTATTGCGACAACTACATCGACGCCGTCGACCGCGCCGCCGAGAGATTTTCCAGCCGGGCTCCAGACGCCGGCAATATTCGCACGGCAGCCATAGAAAGCCTGAGCGAGCGCGGTATCAGAGTTCAGTTTCCGGATATCGCAGAAACGCGGAAATACGACGCAGACAGTAAAACGCTTTTCCTGTCGTCACGCATTGCGCCCCAGACACAGGTGTTCCAACTGTTGCTGCAGGTCGCCCTGATCGACCAGGACAAGCTGCTCGAAGCGACACTGGATTTTGCAAAATTTCAAAGTGACGAGGCCCGCGCAATCGCGAAAATCGGTCTTGCCAACTACTTCGCGGGCGCCTCCCTGATGCCATATAGCAAATTTCTAGCGGCGGCACAGGAATACAGGCACGATCTGGAATTGCTCAGCAACAGTTTTGGCGCGTCGATTGAACAGGTGGCCCACCGACTTTCCACCCTACAACGCCCCGGAGCCAAGGGGATTCCGTTCTTTTTCGTACGTGTGGATCAGGCCGGAACGATTACCAAACGCCACTCAGCCACCCGACTGCAATTTGCCCGGTTCGGAGGCGCATGTCCGCTGTGGAACGTGCACCGTGCCTTTGAAACGCCCGGCCACTTCCTAAGACAACTTGCCGAAACGCCAGACGGCGTCCAGTATATCTCCCTTGCGCGGGACGTGTCCAAATCGGGGGGATCGTTTGGCGCGCCAGTGCGCCGCTATGCCATAGCGCTTGGATGTGAAGTGCGCCATGCCGAGGCACTGGTTTACGCAGACAATCTGGATATCAACAACGCCAGCGCATACGAACCCATCGGCATATCCTGCCGCATCTGCGAACGTCAAAATTGCCATCAACGCTCTGTTCCACCGCTGGAGCGCCGTCTGTCAATCGACGCGCATTCACGTGGCACGCTGCCCTACGAAGTCACCTGATCTTCACCCGGCAAGAAAATATCCCGGGGGAGTCGCGGCCTGCCGCGACGGGGGCAGAGCCCCCGCCCTTTTGGATCAGGCTTTCGACAAGATCGACCAGATCTCATCCTTCAGGGCTGCGCGTTTCTTGCGCAGCTCGCCTTCGGCCAGTTCTTCCATCGGTTCAACATTGGTTTCCGCGCGGTGAACGCTGCGATTAATCTCGTGATACTCATCTGCCAGCCGCGCGAAATGCGCGTCCGACTGCTTGAGCTGGCTCATCAGGTCAACTTTGTCCGGAAACTCTTCGGCCAGTTCATGCGGGGTGTGGGACATTCCTGTTCGCTCCTTGAATATGTCGTTGCGATTCAGACTATAGATGATTCCCATACCCCGCTTTGACGCGGATCAAGTTACCGTTGTGCAGTAGCCCATTGCGGATGAATCCAGGGCCGGTCATTGGCCTTTGGCAAGGGATCTCGGCCCAGAAGATGATCCGAGACTTTCTCACCCACCATAATCGACGGGGCATTCAAGTTGCCGTTGGTGATCTGCGGAAAGAGTGAACTGTCAGCCACACGCAACCCGTCCACCCCAATCACTCGGCCCTGCGGATCTACAACAGCATTCCTGTCGTCCGCCCGCCCCATTCGGCAGGTGCCGCAGGGATGATACGCGCTCTCGGCATGCTCGGCGATAAAGCCGTTTAGCTCTTCATCGCTTTGAACGCCTTCACCCGGCTGAATTTCCTTCCCGGCAAATGGCTTGAAAGCCTCCTGCCCGAATATTTCACGCGTCAGTCGTATACAGGTCCGGAAATCCTCCCAGTCCTGTTCGTGGCTCATGTAGTTAAAGCGGATCACAGGTGCATCCTCGGCCCGCGCTGAACGCAAGGTTACAGACCCGCGCGACGGAGACCGCATCGGCCCCACATGTGCCTGAAACCCGTGCCCTTCGGCCGCCGCCTGCCCGTCATAGCGCACCGCGATTGGCAGGAAGTGGTATTGGATATCGGGGTACTCGACCCCTGGCTTTGACCGAATAAAGGCCGCACTTTCGAACTGGTTCGACGCCCCAAGCCCGGTTTTGGTGAACAACCACTGCGCCCCGATCAAACCCTTGCTGATCAGGTTCCAATGCTTATACAACGTGATCGGCTGCAACGACGCTTGCTGGATATACAGTTCCAAATGGTCTTGCAGGTTTGCCCCCACACCGGGGCGATCAGCGACAACCTCGATTCCATGTTCAGCCAATTGTGCCGCAGGGCCAATTCCCGACAGCATCAACAGCTTGGGTGAGTTGATCGACGACGCCGCCAGAACTACCTCGCGCCGCGCACGGATGATCTCTTTCTTGCCGCCTCGGATCAGTTCGACGCCCGTGGCGCGACCATTCTCAATCACGACCCGTGAGGCAAGACCGCGGACAATATCGCAATTCTCGCGCTTGAGGGCGGGCTTCAGATAAGCATTTGCCGCCGACCAGCGCCGCCCCTTCCAGACGGTCTGCTCCATCGGGCCAAAGCCTTCCTGCTTTTCGCCGTTATAGTCGCCCGTGACCTCGTACCCGGCTTGCTGACCCGCATCGACGAACGCATTGAACAGTGGGTTCTCGCGCGGGCCGCGTGACACGTGCAACGGACCATCGGTGCCGCGCCACGCGGTATCGCCACCATGACCTCCGTCGTGCCACGTTTCCATGCGCTTGTAGTAGGGCAGCACATCCGCGTAGGACCAGCCATCCGCGCCCATCTCAGCCCAGGTGTCAAAATCCCGCGCATGGCCACGTACATAGACCATGCCGTTGATTGAGGACGATCCGCCAATCACCTTCCCGCGCGGACAGGCCAGCCGGCGGTTGTTCAGATGCGGCTCGGGCTCGGACTGGTAGCCCCAGTCGTACCGCGCCATGTTCATCGGATAGCTGAGAGCGGCAGGCATCTGGATGAACGGTCCGGCATCGGTGCCGCCATGTTCGATCACCAGAACCGAGGCCCCGGCCTCGCTCAGTCGATATGCCATCGCGCAGCCAGCGGAGCCTGCGCCAACGATGACGAAATCTGCTTCCATTTTCGGGTCTCCATTGCCGCTTCAGCGCCAAGATCTCTGTCGAATACTCTCAGCAAGACTGAAGGGGGTATTTCTAATTCAGTCAGTTATTCTCCTCGGGGAAAGCGTTGGCTTTCCTCGACGATATTCAGGTCCATGTGATTGCGCATGTAACGTTCGGACGCCTTCTGCAGCGGCTGATAATCCCACGGGTAATAGCCGCCCTGACGCAACGCCTCGTAGACGATCCAACGGCGGGCCTGGCTTGCACGAACATCTGCGTCAAAGCGGTCCAGATCCCAGCGAGCCTCGGACTTGGCGCGCAAGGTTTGCAGGGTGCCGGCGTGTTCGGGCTTGCCCGCAAGGTTTTCCAACTCGTGTGGGTCGGCCTCAAGGTCGAAAAGCTGATCGGGGTCCAATGCACAGCGGTTGTATTTCCACTTGCCATAGCGCAGCGAAACCAGCGGGGCATAGGACGCCTCCGCTGCGTATTCCATTGCAACTGGGGCCTTGCGCTCAGATCCCTGCGCCAGCGGAACAAGGTTCTCACCATCGGTCCACGGCGCGATCTCGGCCATATCCACACCAGCCAGCGCACCCAGTGTTGGGGTCACGTCGATGGTTGAAACAGGCGTATCAATTCGGCCCACTGCAAGGTCAGGCGCTGAAATCATCAACGGCACACGGGACGAGCCTTCAAAGAAGGTCATCTTGAACCACAAACCCCGTTCGCCCAGCATATCACCATGGTCCGAGACGAACAGGATGATCGCTTCTTGGCGCGTGGTTTCCAGCACCTCAAGAATCTCGCCGATCTTGTCGTCCAGATAGGAGATGTTTGCGAAGTAAGCCTGCCGTGACTTGCGGATATCATCCTCAGTGATATCGAAGCTGCGCCAGTCGTTTGCGTCGAAAATCCGTTTCGAATGTGCGTCCTGATTGTCATAACCAAGGTCCGGAACCTCGGGCATCAGGTGCTCGCAATCTTCGTACAGGTCCCAGTATTTTCGGCGGGCCACATAGGGATCGTGCGGATGGGTAAAGCTGACGGTCACGCACCAAGGCCGCTCATCCTTGCCTCGCGCCAGATCATACAGTTTGGCTTTCGCGTTGTAGGCAACCTCGTCGTCGTACTCCATCTGGTTCGAGATTTCGGCCACGCCCGCGCCCGTCACCGAGCCCATATTGTGATACCACCAGTCGATCCGCTCACCCGGTTTGCGATAATCCGGCGTCCAGCCGAAATCGGCGGGGTATATATCGGTGGTCAGGCGATCCTCGAACCCGTGTAGCTGATCGGGGCCGACAAAATGCATCTTGCCGGACAGACAGGTGTAGTACCCCGCCCGGCGCAGATGATGCGCATAAGTCGGGATGTCGCTGCGAAATTCAGCCGCGTTATCATAAACACCAGTCCGAGAGGGCAACTGCCCGGACATGAAGCTTGCGCGCCCCGGCGCGCATAGTGGCGATGCCGTATAGGCATTGGCAAACCGGGTCGAACGATCAGCCAGCTTTTTCAGGTTCGGAGCATGAAGCCATTCCGCGGGACCGTCTGGAAAGAGGGTCCCGTTCAACTGATCCACCATCAGGATCAGAATGTTCGGTTGTGTCATTTTTCAGCCTCGAGAAAGGTGTTGAGCACCCGAATGGCGTGATTAACCGCCAGTTGCGGTTCTTCCGGGGCACTAAGCGCGGCGCGGATATAAAGCCCGTCAATCAGCGCGATCATGTTTTCCGCCGCTTCAACCGGATCAGACAGCAGCGGCCGCAGCGCAAATATCAGATTTGACCGGATGCGGGCCTGATAAATCTGCCACAAACGAAGCGCGTCTTCGTTTGTCTGCGCAAGGACATAGAATGTCATCCACGCGGCGATCACGTCAGGCGTGAAACAGGACGGCGCAAAGCAGGATCGGATGATGGCTTGCGCACGTTCATCGGGTGCTGCGGACTTGAGCTCCTCGCGCGCTTCGGCCCCGAAGTCGGATAGGATTTGGCGCATCGCAGCAAGGAATATCTGATCCTTCCCACCGAAATAGTGATGGGCCAGCGCGCTGGACATCCCTGCACGTTTCGCAATTTGGCTTACGGTCACATCAAGGGATTTCTTGGACCCAAGCTCGGCAATCGTCGCCTTGACGATAGCATCACGACGAATTGGCTCCATTCCGAGTTTCGGCATCACGGCCCCCTCACCTGCTACTGGTAAGGAAACGCTATGCGGTTTTTATTGACTCGTCAATCAATAACGATTTTTCGGCCGCTACACGCTTAAAGTTTGGGCGCGATACTGGGCGTGGTCAAGCTGCTGCGGTTCAGAACAGCTTCGCGCCACGCAATGAAACTTACGGCTGCAAGAATCAAAGTTCCCCCTGCAACGACCCAGATGTCGACGCTCTCGTGGAACACCAATGCGCCAAGAAGTGTGGCCCAGATCAGTTGCAAGAACGTCACCGGCTGAGTGACGGCCACAGGTGCCGCCTGAAGCGCAAGCGTCATGAAATAATGGCCAAGAGTCGCAAAACTGGCGACTAGAAAGAGAACGCCCAGATCATACAGGCTGGGCGGGATCCAGACCGCAGCGGCAAAGGGAACCAGTGCAACCGTTACCCAAATCGACATATGCGCGACAACGACCGAGGGCGGCAGGTCCCGCACCAGCGTTTTGGCCAACAAGTATGACGCCCCCAGCATCAGGGACGTCCCCAACATCGCCAGATGACCGGCCGAGATTTCACGAAAACCCGGGCGCAGAATGATGGCAACCCCGATCATGGCAACAAGGATCGCTGCAATCCGGCGAATGGCCAGCTTCTCGCCCAGAAACAGCGCCGCACCCAGAGTCACATAGACTGGCGTCATGTAATTCATGGCCGTGACCTCGGCCAACGGGATTTGCGTCATGGAAAAAAACCACAGCATGACCGCGACTGCATGGACCAGACCACGCATTCCGAACATCGCAACATGCTTGCGTGTCAGATGTGTGGTAACGATCAGGCGCAGCGCGGGCAGCAAAAAGACCAACCCAAAGGCAAACCGCAAAAAGGCCGCTTGAATAGGGTTCATGGACGTCCCCAGCGATTTGACCAGCGCTGTCATAACGACAAACGCCAAACCGGCGGAAAACATCCAGAACATGCCCGCGACAGGGCGATACAAAGCGGCTTGAGTTGTCATGTTAACAATTCAATACCGAATTGCCGCCGGGAACAACCCTTCACATCGCAACAAGCTTTGCCGCAAGCGTCAGCATCACGACCCCGATTACCACGTCCAGCACTTGCCATGCTCTGGGTCGAGCAAAGACAGGCGACAAAAGACTCGCCCCGTATCCGAGGGAAAAGAAGAAAACGAAACTGGCGGACATAGCTCCCAACGCAAAGGCCAATTGATCTTCGTATTGGGCGGAAATCGAGCCGATCAACACAACCGTATCCAGATAGACATGGGGGTTGAGCCACGTAAACGCGAGCACTGTCAGCAAAACGGATTTCAGGCTGGCCGTCTGCCCCTGCCCGACCTCCATAACGGCCCCGCCGCGCCAGGCCGAGCTGAGGCTGCGCAACCCGTACCACGTCAGGAATATCGCACCGCCATAGCGCATGGCCGTTTCAAACCAGGGAAAAATCTGCGCCAGTGTGCCGAAACCCGCGACGCCCGCTGCGATCAGAATTGCGTCTGAAACGGCACATGTCAGACACAAGGAAAACACATGTTCGCGCCGCAGCCCCTGACGCAGGACGAATGCGTTCTGCGCACCAATGGCAAGGATCAGACTAAAGCCAAGCACAAAGCCTGCAATCAGAGATGTGGACATGTAACCTCCTGTGTTTGGACGTTGACTATGCCCATCCTCGCGATCTATCAAATTAAAGATGTTGATGCTGGTTAAGTTATACTAATGATAATCGACCCCCATCACTTGTCTGCATTGTCGGCCATTTTGCGACACGGCAGTTTCGAAGCCGCGGCCGCTGATCTGTCTGTAACGCCGTCGGCGATTTCTCAACGGATCAAGGCCTTGGAAGATCGTGTCGGGGCGGCTTTGATACATCGCGGCACACCTTGTACGGCCACCCCAATGGGGTTGCGGATCGCGCAACACGCCGAGGATATCGGATTGCTCGAGGCGAAACTGGCACGAGAGCTTACCCTCGATCGCAAATCAGGTCCGGCGCGGGTGCGTATCGCAGTTCCGGCAGATTGTCTGGCAACCTGGTTTATTGATGCGATGGCCCAGGTCGACGACCTGCTGTTCGATTTGGTCATTGACGATCAGGATTACTCAGCCGAGTGGTTGCGGCGCGGCGAAGTCAGCGCCGCGGTAACCGTCGGCGGACAAACAATTGCCGGATGTGACGCGATTGCCTTGGGCGCGCTGAGGTATCTTCCCACGGCCAGTCCGGAATACCTGCGGACATGGTTCCCAAACGGTGTAAACGAAGCCAGTTTAACCCGCGCGCCCTGCCTGACTTTCAATCGAAAGGACAGCTTGCAAAAGGAATGGATCGCCCTGCAGACGGGCCGCCGTCTTTCTCCGCCTTCGCACTTCCTGCCCTCTTCGCAGGGGTTCGTGGATGCGGCAATTGCAGGATTGGGATGGGGGATGAACCCGGTGGGTCTGGTGGAAACAGCCCTATCGGACGGACGGCTGGGATTGCTGGTTGAAGATGCGCCGCTGGATATCCCGATGACGTGGCAGGTCGGGCGTATTCTGGCCCCCGCGCTCAGGCCGTTAACCGCCGCTGTCCTGAAATGCGCCCAGCGCGCCCTTCGGCCTGACGCATAACTCGCTGATCAAGACTAAACTGGAACTTTGGAACGCGGAACAACCACGCGATAACATGCGATGGCAGCAAAAAGGCTTATAATAACGATGAACAGGATCGCCCAGGCCACTTCGTGCATATGGGCAATCCCTGCAAGTGCGGCAGACAGAATAACCCCGGAAATTCGGCAGATACTCTTGATAGCGGCGGCACCTTTTACCCGCTGATCTTTGGGCGCGACGTCAAGAAAGTAAAGCTTCCGCGCACTGCTGATCCCCGTAACTGCGACTGTCACAATAAACAACGCAACCGCGTGCAGGTGGACGTCATGATCGACACCCAAGTAGTGAACGGACAAAAGGGCAGCTCCGGTCACGGCGACCATCAGGTTTCCCGTAACCATGACCGCACGATGCGATTTCATGTTCACCAATTGCCACAACGGAGCCGAGACCAGATAGCCTGACGCCGATGAAATTATCATCGCGGTCAGACCCTTGGCCGAGGTGTGGTGTGCTTCGGCTGCGATCAGGGCGAAGAACGGCACAGATAGGGACACCACGACAATCGGCAGGCGCATGATCATATAGCGACGGAACCACGCCTCGTTAAACATGGCTGCGATATCCGTGAAATTCTCGGTGAACTTCCGTTTTTTCGCGGCAGAGGCTTGGTCGCTGATCGGTGGCCGCGAAGTTCCTTCGGACATCGCCAAAATGGACAGACCAGACAACACAAAGAAAGTCACCGACACCGCAATAATCGCGGAATGGCGCGAAAATGGTGGGTTTTCCTTTGTAATTTCGTGAACCAATAGCGCCAGCCCGATGGCACCCAACCCACCAACGCCAAGCTGCAGATAATGCATGATCATCCGCGACTTTGATTGAACGTGATCGCCCAGAAGGTCCGTGTACATCAGCGATTGGATTTCTTCGATCAGACCGATCAGAAAGAACGCGGACACAAAGGCAATCGCGATAAGGGGAACCTTTCCGGTCGCGGCGATGACAAGTGCCACAACGAGGCATGCGCCTATTGCGATTTCCGTAATTGCGATACCGCGCTTCTTGCGCTCGCGGGCTGAAATCGGCTGGGCAAGGAACACATCGGAAATCATGCTGCCGACCATGCGCACCGATACCAGCGCACCCGCGACGAACATCGGCAGTTCCAGCGAAACGGCAAGAAAAGGCAAAACGATGGACGGGCTGCCAAGTGTCCAGGCGACCTGAGACAGAATGCTCTGCCCGGTCAGAACGGGGATGTTCCGTTTTGCAGTATTAGAAGGGCTGTTCGTCATTCACTCGATCATGTGACACCCCTTTTTCGGCCTGAATTAAGGCTAGGGGTCGATTGCGTTTCATGGCAGCTTACCGAGTTTAACAGCACCGGCCAAGCATCCAGAAAACGCAAACAAAAAACCCGGCCAATGGCCGGGTTCTTGCAGAGTAATTCAGGTTCGGATCAAAGTTGAGCCATAACCTCGTCCGATGCCTCGAAATTGGTTGTGACGCGCTGGACGTCATCGTCGTCTTCCAACGCATCGACCAGCTTCATCAGCTTCTGCATGTCGTCCAAACCCAACTCGGTGGTCGTAGTCGGTCTCCAAACCAGCTTAGTCAACTCGGTCTCGCCCAGTGCCGCTTCCAATGCGTTCGACACATCATTCAGATCGGTATCGGCGCACCAGATGATGTGGCCCTCGTCCGAGCTTTCGACGTCTTCGGCACCTGCCTCAATCGCCGCTTCAAACACGGTATCTGCATCGCCCACGGTCGCGGGGTAAACAACTTCGCCCTTGCGTTCGAACATGAACCCGACCGAGCCGGTCTCGCCAAGATTTCCGCCATTTTTCGAAAAGGTCGAGCGCACGGTCGACGCAGTCCGGTTACGGTTGTCGGTCATTGTTTCGACAATTACAGCCACACCGTTCGGGCCATAGCCCTCATACCGGATTTCCTCGTAATCGTCGCCTTCACCTGCGACCGACTTCTTGATTGCGCGGTCGATCACGTCCTTGGGAACCGAGTTTGACTTGGCCTCTTTCACCGCCAGACGCAGGCGCGGGTTCTTGTCGGGATCGGGATCGCCCATCTTGGCGGCGACGGTGATCTCTTTCGACAGCTTGGAAAACAGTTTGGACCGCGCGGCGTCCTGACGTCCCTTGCGGTGCTGGATATTGGCCCATTTGGAGTGGCCTGCCATGGTGCGTCCTCGTGATAGTGATTGCGTATTCGGCGCTCATATAGACGTTTGCGGGCCTCGGGATCAAGAGAGCGGCTTGTCCGGTGGCCACTTGCGGGTATGGTGTCGGCATGACGACAGATCAGATTATTCTTTTTACCCTTTTTGCAACTGTATTTGGAATGCTGCTGTGGGGGCGTTACCGGTATGATCTCGTGGCGTTTTCCGCCCTGTTGATCGGGGTCGTGCTTGGGGTCGTACCAGTGGACGATGCCTTTGCCGGGTTCGGTCATCCGGCCACGATTATCGTGGCGCTGGTTCTTGTCGTTTCCGCCGGGCTGGTACGGTCGGGTGCCGTTTTCGTGATCACACGCACATTGGTCGATGCGTCGCGCGGCCTGGGTGCTCATATCGCTCTGATGGGCGGAATCGGGGCTGTTCTGTCAGCGTTCATGAATAACGTGGCAGCGCTGGCGCTTTTGATGCCTGTCGACATTCAGACCGCGCGAAAAGCGAGCCGGTCCGTCGGGCTGACTCTGATGCCGCTTAGCTTTGCGACCATTCTGGGCGGTATGGCCACGCTGATCGGCACACCCCCCAATATCATCATTGCCTCGATCCGCGCGGAAACACTGGGTGAGCCGTTCCATATGTTCGATTTTGCCCCGGTTGGCGGTCTGGCAGCTATTGCGGGCCTGGCTTTTGTCTCGTTGATTGGCTGGCGGCTGATCCCCAATCGTGGACCGCAAGAAGAAAGCTCCGAGGCACTGGCCGAGTATATTGCCGAACTGACGATCCCACCGGATTCGGCCCATATCGGCAAACGGGTCAGCGAACTGTACGAGGTCGCCGAAAAATCGGACGTCGCCATCATCGGCCTGATCCGGGATGGCAAACGGCGGTACGGCCGTTCGGCACATGCAACCCTGCACGAGGGCGACGCGCTTGTACTGGAGGCCCGCCCCGAAGCACTGGACGAATTCCGCGCGGCGCTGAATCTGAATTTCTCGGACACGCGTCGACAGGAATTGCTGACGGCCGAAGGTGATGGGCTGGAAGTGATCGAAGTCGTCGCCACCGAGAGCGCGCGCATTACTGGACGTACCGCGCAAGGTTTGGGCTTGGCTTGGCGCCAAAGCACGGTTCTTATGGGTATCTCGCGCCAGGGTCGCAGGATCACCCAGCAAGTTCGGAAAACTGAAGTCGAGGCCGGTGATATCCTTTTGCTGCTCTGCCCACGCGACCGGAGTGCGGATGTCACCGAATGGCTTGGATGCCTGCCTTTGGCTGAACGCGGGTTGAATGTCACCGCCAATGACAAGGCTTGGCTGGCGATTGGCCTGTTTGCTGCTGCCGTTATTGCGGCCAGCGTTGGGCTGATCTACCTGCCGATTGCGCTGGGGCTGGTGGTCGTTGCCTACGTGCTGACCAAGATCATGCCCATTGCAGATCTCTACAACCATATCGAATGGCCCGTGGTCGTTCTGCTGGGGTCGATGATCCCGTTGGGCAGCGCGCTTGAAACCTCTGGCGGTACGGAACTGATTGCAAACGGGCTGATCCAACTCACCAATGGAATGCCCGCCTGGGCTATTTTGACGGTGCTGATGGTCGTCACGATGACGCTGTCCGATGTGCTGAACAACACGGCAACGGCGATCGTTGCCGCCCCGGTGGGCATCCAGATGGCCCGCACGCTTGAGGTTTCGCCTGACCCGTTTCTAATGACCGTCGCCGTCGCAGCCTCGGCCGCGTTCCTCACGCCGATCGGACATAAGAACAACACGCTGGTGCTGGGCCCCGGCGGGTATCGCTTTGGCGACTACTGGCGCATGGGGCTGCCGCTGGAAATTCTGATCATTGCGGTTTCGATCCCCGCAATCCTTGTGTTCTGGCCGCTGTGACGGGTAAAGGCTGCGTATGAAACGATTTCTGATCCTGCAACTGCGCCCTGAAACCGATGCATCGGACGCTGAGTATGCCTCGATCCTGGACAAGACCGGGCTGACACCCGACCAGACGCATCGTTTCCGGCTGGACCGCGAAGACCTGCCCGAAGGTTTGAACGTGACGGATTATGCAGGCGTGATTGTCGGCGGAGGTCCCGGTTGTGTCAGCGACGACCCGGCGACAAAATCTGCGGTCGATGCGCGGGTTGAGGCGGCGATCATGGGGCTGATGCCGCAGATCACCGCGCAGGACCATCCCTTCATGGGGTGCTGTTACGGTTTGGGGATTCTGGCGGCCCATCTGGGCGGAGAAGTTAGTAAAGATCGCTTCGGCGAACCCGTCGGCCCATCTACTTGCCGCCTGACGGAAGACGGAATGCAGGACCCGCTGACCTCGGGGCTAGAGCCACGCTTTGACGCCTTTGTTGGCCACAAGGAAGCGGTTCAGGCCTTGCCCGAGGGTTGCGTGCACCTGTTGGCCTCGGACCCCTGCCCGTTTCAGATGATCCGTTGGGGCCAGAACGTATATGCCACTCAGTTCCATCCCGAAGCCGACGCGCGCGATTTTGAAGAACGGATCAACATCTACAAGCATCACGGCTATTTCCCGCCCGAAGATGCCCAGCGCCTGATCGACATCTGCCATGCGGCGGACGTCACCCAGCCGCGCAAAATCCTTCGGCGGTTTGCACAACGGTATGGATGACCCTACGGCGCTGTTGCCTGATCGCGCGCCCCTCGCATAGGCTGCCCGGAACGGCTTTGGGAGGAGTTGTTCTTGGATCTCATAATAAATGTCGGCCTGCCCTTGTCGCTGGCCATCATCATGCTGTCATTGGGCATCGGGCTGGAAGTCGCCGATTTTCGCCGTGTCCTAAGCAGGGGCTACCCGTTCGCGATCGGCGCCATATCGCAGATTATCCTGCTGCCCGTTGCAGCCTTTGCGACCGTAAAGCTGTTTGCCTTGCCGCCGGAAATCGCGGTCGGCTTCATGCTTCTCAGCTTTTGCCCCGGCGGGGTCACAAGCAATATCCTGTCCAAACTGGCCAAGGGTGATGTCGCGCTTTCCGTCAGCCTGACGGCGGTCATCAGCCTGCTGTCCATGCTGACCGTTCCCATTCTGGCCGCTTGGTCCATTGCTCATTTCATGGGAGAGGACGCGCCCGAAGTCTCGATCACAGGGTTGGCCATCGCCCTATTCCTGATCACCACATTGCCTGTCGCCATCGGCGTCAGCATCCGACATTTCGCAACCGGGTTCGCCAATCGGGTCGACGCGCCGTTATCAAAGCTTGCCACGATCCTGTTTGTCCTGATCGTTATTGCTGCGCTTGCAGGTAACTGGCAGTTGTTCGTGGACAATCTCAGCATTATGGGCGCAGGCTTGATCACGCTTAATATCGCCTTGCTGCTGATTGGCCTTGGTTTAGCGCGCGCCGCAAATCTGTCGTGGGATGAGAGTAAGACGGTCTCAATCGAAACCGGCATTCAGAACTCGACCTTGGGAATAACACTGGCCGCCTTGATTACAGGCACGGAAAGCGGGTTCAGTCCGCTTGCACTTCCGTCCGCCGTTTACGGGATCACGATGTACGCGGTCGCACTTCCCCTGATCCTTTGGTTCCGCCGCCGCTGAGAGGAGTTTTCATGTCCAACAATACTGCTGACGCCATTGTCGTCGGGGCTGGTCTGGCTGGTCTGGTCGCCGCAGCCGAACTAGGGGATCGCGGCAAGAAAGTGATCATACTGGATCAGGAACCGCAGCACTTTCTTGGCGGGCAAGCGTTCTGGAGCCTTGGCGGACTGTTCATGGTCGACACGCCCGAACAGCGCCGGATGGGAATTCGCGACAGTCACGAACTGGCCATGAGAGATTGGCTGGGCAGCGCCCAATTCGACCGGGACGACGACGCCTGGCCGCGTAAATGGGCGGAAGCCTATGTCGAGTTCGCCGCCGGGGAAATGCGCCCCTGGCTGCATGATATGGGTCTGCGGTGGTTCCCAATCGTCGGCTGGGCAGAACGCGGCGGGTCCTATGCGGACGGTCACGGAAACTCGGTTCCCCGGTTTCACATCACATGGGGTACCGGTCCGGGGGTTCTGGAACACTTCATCCGCCGTGTGCAAGAGCATGTCGCCACCGGACTGGTCGAAATCAAGTTCCGCCATCAGGTCAGCCACATCATCATGCAAAACGGCTGCGCCAAAGGAGTCTCTGGCGAGGTGTTGGCCGATGACCCCGCCCAGCATGGGGCCAAAACCAACCGCGACGAAGTCGGAGAATTCGAGATTTACGCACCATCTGTCATCGTTAGTTCCGGCGGGATCGGTAGTAATTTCGAGATGGTCCGCAAGAACTGGCCCCGCGACCGGCTTGGGGAACCCCCAAAGGATATGGTTGCGGGCGTGCCCTTTCACGTTGATGGCCGAATGATCGCGATCAGTGAAAAGGCTGGTGGGCACGTGATCAATGGCGACCGGATGTGGCATTATACGGAAGGTGTGCGAAACTGGAATCCGATCTGGCCCTCGCACGGAATTCGTATCTTGCCCGGCCCAAGTTCGATGTGGTTTGATGCGCGTGGAAATCGGATGAAACCACCCTGCCTGCCGGGGTTTGACACGCTGGGCACACTGAAGGAAATCTTAAAAACCGGGTATGAATACAGCTGGTTCGTCCTGACCCAGAAGGTGATCAAAAAAGAATTCGCGCTTTCGGGGTCCGAGCAGAACCCAGACATGACCGATGGTGGTTGGCGCGAAGTTCTGTTGCAGCGCATTTTAACCGGCTCGAAGGCAACAGCCCCGGTTGAGGCGTTCAAGGAACACGGTGAGGATTTCATAGTCGCCAATACGTTGACCGAGCTGGTGAGCGGCATGAATCAGATGGGCAGTGGTCTGATCGACGAAGCCCACCTTCGCGCCCAGATCGAAGCGCGGGACTCACAGATCGACAATCCGTTCACCAAAGATGCGCAGATGGCGGCGATTCTGGCGGCGCGCAATTATCGCGGGGATCGTTTGATCCGAACCGCCAAACCGCACAAGTTTCTTGATCCGGCCAATGGGCCACTGATCGCGGTTAAGCTGCACGTTCTGACCCGTAAAACTCTGGGCGGTCTGCAAACAAATCTCGACAGTCAGATGGTCGGAGCCGACGGTCAGGTCGTCCCCGGCCTGTTTGCCGCCGGAGAGGTCGCCGGGTTCGGTGGTGGCGGCTACCACGGGTACAACGCGCTCGAGGGCACGTTCCTTGGGGGCTGCATTTTCTCTGGCCGCAATGCCGGGCGGTCTCGGGCCGTCGCGTGACGGCCCCAGCTATCAACTCGCCCGTGCGAACTGGATGACGGCCTGCCCTGCGCTGTCTAGCAGCACAAGCGTGTCGCCTTTGAACGCATAAGCCGCCACGCCGGACAGGGCTTTGAAGAACTCGCGCTCGATCTCATCCAGCGGCGGCGGGCAAGCCATCAGGGTCGCGGCCATGTTGTCCGGAAAGTCAATCTGACTTCCGGTAATCTCGGCCTCGCCTGCGAACCGGTTGCAGCCGCCGCTGCCTGAAAACGCCCCACCTTCGGCAAAGGCAAGTTCTGGGCGCTTTTCTGTCTCAAGCGGTTTTCCGTTCAGCCCGGTCGCCATCCACTTTGTGTTTTCCAACGTGGCGACCCCCTGTGGTTGGGTTTGGACCAGAACCAGATCGACAGTGTTTCCTTCCCCGTTCGTCAGAACCGGATACGCCGTGTCCGTCGTGAACAGCAGCTTGTCACCTTGAAAGATCGACCCACGCACCACATACCGCATCCTGTCTCGGATCAGCGCATCGTCGTAGCTAAGCTCGAATTGGGCGGGCACTCCGGTCAATGCATAGCGCTTGGAAGACAGCGTCACCGACGGCGCATCGGCGCGCGAAACATCCTGCAACTGCACCAACAGGGTTGCATCAGGCGGCACTGCGATACGTTCGCGATAGGTGGCCGTGCCTTCAATCGTTCCGGCACTCGCAGCGCCCCCCAGAACGGCGGTCAGCGCGACAGCAGCCAGGGCAGAAGATCCGGATTTGAGCATATGTTTGCTCCTTCCTGCAAAATTATTTCCAGAAACATTGTAATAGAGGTCGATTTTACAAGGACTTCGCCGGAAAACCAGCGGTAATACGCCGATCTTACAAAGGCCAGATCAGAGGGATTAGAAGCGACGCCAGCAAGCCCACGGTCAGGTTCAGTGGGATACCCACCTTCATGAAGTCGACGAACCTGTACCCGCCCGGACCATAAACCATCATGTTGGTTTGATACCCAATCGGAGTAGCGAATGACGCCGAGGCCGCAACCATTACCGCAACGACAAGTGGGCGCGGGTCAATACCAACGGCCTGCGCCAACCCAATGGCGATGGGCGTCACAACGACAGCGACCGCATTGTTGGACACCAGTTCGGTCAGCACTGAGGTCAGCAGGTACACGGCCCAAATGATCAGGAAAGGCGGCAGCGCGCTAAGTCCCGGCGCGACAGCTTCGACGATCAGCGAGACTGCGCCCGATTTGTCCAGCGCGGCACCAATGGCGAGCATGGAAAAGATCAGCGCCAACAGGCGGCCTTCGACAAAGGAAAAAGCCTCGTCCGCGTCGATACACCGTGTCAGCAGAACCACGGCAACGGCCAGAACCGACAACAGCAGAATTGGCGCAATGCCCAGTGCGGCCAGCACGACGATGCCTGCAAGTGCGCCGATCGCAATGGGCGCATGGCTACGGCGGAACGCGCGGGCCGAGGGCTGCGTGACATCAACCATCTCCATATCTGCCGCAAGACGCTGAATATCCTCGGGCGAACCTTCCAGCAGCAGAGTATCACCTACACGCACCACAAGTTCATCCAGTTGCCGCCCGATATTCTGGTTCCGGCGGTGTACCGCCAGCACATAGACGCCATAGCGCCGCCGCAAGCGCATTGCGCCCAGCGTACGCCCAACCATGCGGCAACCCGGAGTGATCAGTACCTCGACCGTTTTGGTCTCAACCGCTGAAACCTGATCCACACGCTTCAGTTCCTTGTTGCGCTGCAGGCTTAACAACTCGGTCATCTGGGTACGCAAAACCACGCGATCACCAAGCTGTAGCTGAACGCCTTTAAGGTTCCGACGTAGCGATTCGTCACCCCGGATGACGTCGATCAGGCGCACGCCGGGGCGTTTGAAAAGCTGAACACCGGTGACTTCGCGGCCGATCAGGTTGCTTTCCGGGGGGATAACCGCCTCGGTAAAGAACTTCATCTTGGACCTGTCGCTTAACAGCGACGCCATGCTGTCGCGCTCAGGCAGTAAACGTGGCGCGATGAATCGGAGATACACCATACCATAGATCACCAGCGCGATCCCCAGCGGCGTAACCTCGAAAATCGTGAACGGAGTCATGCCCTGCGACCGGGCGACACCGTCCACCAAAAGGTTGGTCGACGTGCCGATAAGGGTCAGCGTTCCGCCCAGAATGGCCGCATAGCTGAGTGGGATCAGCAGTTTTGAGGCCGGGACGTTAAGCGTCCGCGCAATCTGCACAAATACCGGGATCATCACGACAACGACCGGTGTGTTCGACACAACCGCCGACGCCAGAACCACGAAGGCCATCAGTAATCCGATAGCGATACGCGGGTTCACCTGCGCCTGTTTCTGGGCAGTCGAGGTGAACGCATCCAACGCTCCGGTCCGTACCAGCGCGCCCATGATGATGAACATCGCGGCAATGGTCCAAGGCGCGGGGTTTGACAGGACAGCCAAGGCACTTTGGTATGGAAGAATGCCTGTCACCAGCATCACGGCCACGCCGCCAATGGCGACGACCTCGGTCGGATAGACCTCTCGCAGGAACATGACGAACATGCCTGCGACGACCAACAGCGCCAGTATCGCGCTTCCTGTTTCTGTCAGTTGGAGGAATTGCATTCTTGGTATTCTGTCCGAACCCTGGCTTGGCATACGCGCCCGGCACGCAGTTTCCCGCATTGCGCGGGCCAGAGCAAGCCTTACTGCGGCCCCGCCTGCTGTAACCGCCCGCCAACGCGTACCATTTGAACAGATTTTGCCTGCCCGTTCTGATCGTCGGTCTCGACGAACACCCCGCTGAGGGTTGCCTCACCATTGGCCGGAGTAAATCTGGCCTTAGGCATTCCGGTGATAAAACGGCGCATGGGTTCTACCTTGTCCATGCCGATCACCGAGTCATAATCCCCGCACATACCCGCATCGGTCAAATAGGCTGTGCCGCCCGGAAGGATCTGCGCGTCCGCCGTTGGCACATGCGTATGCGTGCCCACCACAAGGCTGGCACGTTTGTCGCAATAATGGCCCATCGCCATTTTTTCCGAGGTCGCCTCACAATGCATGTCGACGATGATCGCCTGAGCTTGCCCACCACGTGGATGTGACTTCAGGATTGGTTCAACAGCCGAAAACGGGTCATCAAAGGGCCGCTTCATGAACACCTGCCCCAGCACCTGCACCACAAGCACCTTGCGTCCCCCCGGCGCGGTATACAGACGATGCCCCCGCCCCGGCGCGCCTTTGGCAAAGTTCACGGGGCGCACAATGCACGGCTCATTTTCGATGAACTGCAGCATGTCTTTCTGGTCGAACGCGTGATCGCCCAACGTCAGGCAATCCGCGCCCGCATCCAGCAGCAGTTTGGCGTGATCCCCGCTCAGCCCCATCCCGTTCGAGGCGTTCTCACCATTGACCACAACAAAATCGAGCCGCCATTCGTCGCGCAAACGCGGCAAGTGCTGCTGAACGGCCGAGCGTCCCGCCCGGCCCATGACGTCACCCAAAAACAGAATCCTCATTTAAACCGTCCTAAGTGTGGCATCCATCAAGCACAAGTGGTTAAACTGACACCATAAACCGCAAATTCCTATTCCAAAGGAGCTCTTGATGAACCGATTCCTTTTGTTGGCTGCAATTCTGACGCCGCTTGCCGCCTGTGACCCAGTGCCTGAGCAATCAGCAGAACTGGCAAATCCCGCAGCGACATTCTGCGTTGAAAGCGGTGGAACATACGAAATCCGTGACGGTGCCGACGGGCAGACCGGAATCTGCAAACTGGCAGACGGTCAGGAAGTCGATGCCTGGGATTATTTCCGCGAGAACCACTCGGGATAATATTCCATTCACGACGGAAAGGTCAGTACACGACTTTCTGTAACGACCATGTCCAACGGTTGATCGGTTGACTCAAGAGGCAGCCGATCGGCCTGTTGCGCATCGAACGCAAAACCAATGGCAAGTGTTGGCCGCTTTGCCCGCAGCCCTTCCAGCGTGCGGTCATAAAAGCCGCCGCCATACCCCAGTCGTCCCCCTTGGGCGTCAAACGCGACCAGTGGGACGATCAGGATTTCCGGCTCGAAATAGTCATCGACCTCGGGAACTTTGGCCCCGAATGGCCCGTCCTTCAACGTGCCCTCAGGTATCCAGCGAGAGAACTTCAAGGGCTGTCCTGCGGCCTGTATGACAGGCACACCAACCGGGCCATAAGCCGATGCCTCGGCCATTGCCGGAAGTGGGTCAATTTCGGTTCGGATCGGCATATAGCCAGACAGAGGCACACCCCGGTGCCCCGCCAGAACTTCGGACAGGCGCCCGGCCGCACCGGGTAAGCGCGCATCAAACGCGGCCTTTCGACGGGCGAACGCCTCTTTCCGTGCTGCGGCCTTAATTTCGGTCAGATCGGTCACAATAGCACCACGCTGGCAAGTCCAAGGAACAGGAAGAACCCCATGACATCCGTCGTGGTTGTCACAAAGGTGCCGGACGCAAGCGCCGGGTCAGCGCCCAGACGGTCCAGCACCACCGGTACTACCGTACCAACGAAACCAGCGATGATCATGTTCACGACCAAGGCGGCCCCGATCACGACACCCAATAGCGGCGAATCGAACCACAGCATCCCGACCGTTCCCAGCACGATGGCGAAGCACAGGCCGTTCAACATACCCACCAGCAACTCACGACGGATCACCCGCAGCACGTTCGACGGCGTCAGGTCGCGCGTTGCCAGTGCGCGCACGGCAACCGTCAACGACTGTGTCCCGGCATTGCCGCCCATCGACGCCACAATCGGCATCAGGATCGCCAGCGCCACCAATTGATCAATCGCCGCCTCGAATTGCGAGATAACCAGCGAAGCACAGATCGCTGTGCACAGGTTCACGGCCAGCCACGGCAGACGCCGCTTACTGGTTGCCGCCACCGAGTCGGACAGCGAGCTTTCGTCGCTCACCCCCGCCAGACGCAGGATGTCTTCCTCATGCTCTTCGTCCAGAACCACCATGGCGTCGTCGATTGTGATGACCCCGACCAGCCGACCGTCAGCATCGACAACCGGGGCCGAGATCAGGTGGTACTGGTTGAAGGCATAGGCCACGTCTTCCTCATCCTGGTCGACGGGAATTGTGTGAAATTCCTCTTCGGTGATGTCCTGCAACGGCACGTCGCGCCGCGCCGCCATAAGCTTACCCAACATGACCTGAGCCGAGGGCTTCAGGCGGGGATCAACCAGCACGACGTGATAGAACTGCTCGGGCAGACCATCATTGGCTCGCATGAAATCGATGGCTTGTCCCACTGTCCAATGCTCAGGCGCCATGACGACTTCGCGCTGCATAAGACGACCGGCTGAATTTTCGGGGTAGGACAGGGCCTGTTCCGCCGCGATCCGCTCGGAATCCTCCAGCGCGTCCAGAATGGCTTCTTGCTGCGGTTCTTCAAGGTCCTCGAGCAGGTCAACGACATCGTCGCTTTCCATGTCGCGGACGGCATCGGCCAGAACGTCCGGCTTGAGGATGCCGATGATCTCCTCACGAACGGCCTCATCGAGTTCCGACAAGATATCGCCGTCGAATTCCTTGTCATAAAGCCGGATCAGCCGGGCGCGATCATATGGGTTGATCTGCTCAAGAAGGTCCGCAATATCAGCCGGGTGCAACGGCTCCATCAACTCGATCAACTTGTCGCGGTCATCCACATCCACCGCGTAAAGGATCGAAGCCACGGTTTTGCGATCCAGCGCATAGACGTCTTCGTCGCTGTGCGTATCTATTACGGGTTCATCAAAGCCTGTGGTCATATCTGCCCCCGTTCCGTTCGGTCATTGCCCCCTAATTAGAAGAAGCAGCTACCGGAAAACAATGACAATGCGCCGATTTACCGGCAAGTTTCCCGCCCTTATGCTGTTTCGCAGTCCCATACAGGCGGAGATGAATGAAAATGGCGCAAAAAACGCTGCTGAAAGGGCGTGTTCTGAGCTTTACAGGTTCCCCCTTCGAAGGAGAGCCGACCGAGGCCGTCAAGATCAGCGAGGCCGTTCTGATCGAAGACGGCCGGATTTCGGCGGTGGCGGATGCTGACAGCCTGCGTTCCGCACATCCCGAGGCCGCCGTGGTTGACCACGGCAATCATGTCATCATGGCTGGGTTCGTGGATGCGCATGTGCACTATCCCCAGACCGCGATGATCGCCAGTTGGGGCAAACGCCTGATCGACTGGCTGAACACCTATACTTTCCCCGAGGAGATGAAGTTCGGCGATCCGGCTTATGCCTCGGAGATTGCGAACCGCTATCTCGATCTGACGGCGGCCCATGGAACGACGACGATGTGCAGCTTTTGCACCATCCACCCCGAAAGCGTCGACGCCTTTTTCACAGCCGCACAGCAGCGCAATCAGCGCGTGGTCGCGGGCAAAACCTGCATGGATCGCAATGCACCCGAGGGGCTGCGGGACACGGCCCAGACGGCCTATGATCAGTCCCAAGCGTTGCTGGAGAACTGGCATGGAGTCGACCGCCTGTCTTATGCGATCACGCCCCGCTTCTCTCCTACATCCACGCCCGAACAACTTGAGGCGATGGGTGCGCTGTGGGCCGAGCACCCGCATTGCCTGATGCAAACCCATCTTAGCGAGCAGACTGACGAAATCGCATGGGTTCGCGAGCTGTTCCCCGAGGCGCGGGATTATCTGGATACATATGAGAAATTCGGCCTGCTGGGATCGTACGGCGTCTACGGCCACGTCATCCATCTGGAGGCGCGCGAACGCGATCGCCTGCGCGAAGTGGATGCGGCCCTGATCCACTGCCCGACGTCCAACACGTTCATCGGCTCAGGCTTGTTCGACATGACCGGCCTGATGCAGGACGGCCACCGCGTCGGCTTGGCAACGGATACAGGCGGCGGGTCAAGCTTTTCGATGCTGCACACCATGGCTTCGGCCTACGAGATTGGCCAACTGCGCGGCGCGCCTTTGCACGCGGCGCAACTGCTGTGGCTGGGCACCGTCGGTTCCGCCCGCTCGCTGCGGCTGGATGACAGCATCGGCAACGTCGCACCGGGGATGGAGGCGGACTTGGTCGTACTTGACCTTGCCTCAACCCCCGCGATTGCCCAGCGTGAAGCCTGCGCCGAGGATCTATGGGAAGCCATTTTCCCAACCATCATGATGGGCGACGACCGTGCCATTGCCGAGGTTTGGATCGGCGGGCGGGCCGTATCGCGCTGAAGGGAATAGGCCTACGGCCCATGCCTCCGGCGGGGATATTTTGAGCCAGATGAAGAGCGGACCCTGACCTAGCCTGCCAAAGCGCGGGCGAGGCGGTTTTGGGTTTCGATAGTTCTGGGCAGGTCGAGCGTTGTGATCTGCCCGTCACGCACGATCTGGCGGCCTTCTACAAACAGGTGCTTGACCTTCATCGGCCCCGCCAGCAGCAAGGCTGCCGGGTCCCAACTGCCGGCGCTTTCGATGCCGCGCGTATCCCAGATGGCAATATCGGCGCGTTTGCCGGGCGCTAACCGTCCGCAATCGGGGCGGTTCAGCACATCTGCGCCGCCTCGGGTGGCGATTTCCAGCGCCTCGCGCGAAGACATAGCATCGGCCCCGTTTGCGACCCGCTGCAGCAGCATGGCCTGCCGTGCCTCAAGGACCAAACTTCCATTATCATTGCTGGCGGACCCATCCGCGCCGAGCCCGACGGGTACACCGCGATCTCGCATGGCGCGCACTGGTGCGATGCCGGACCCAAGGCGGCAATTCGAACAGGGGCAATGAGCCACCCCGGTTTGTGTACGTGCGAATAGGTCGATCTCAGCCCCGTCCAGCTTAACGCAGTGGGCGTGCCAGACATCTGATCCGGTCCAGCCCAGTTCTTCGGCATATTGCCCCGGTCGGCAGCCAAACTGCGCCTGCGAATAAGCGATATCCTCGTCGTTCTCAGCCAAATGTGTATGAAGCATTACACCCTTGTCGCGGGCCAGAACCGCGGAGTCCCGCATAAGGTCGCGGCTGACCGAGAAAGGTGAACAGGGTGCTAGCCCCACCCGGCACATGGCTCCGTCAGAAGGGTCGTGGAATGTATCAACCACGCGGATCATGTCCTCGAGAATGGCGGGTTCGGCCTCGACCAGAGAATCCGGCGGAAGGCCACCTTCGCTTTCACCTATGCTCATCGCGCCGCGTGTGGGATGAAACCGCATACCGACCTCAGCCGCCGCAGCAATGGTGTCGTCCAGCTTGGCGCCGTTCGGATACAGGTACAGGTGATCTGAGCTCAGGGTGCATCCCGACAGGGCAAGCTCTGCCAGTCCAATCTGTGCTGAGACAAACATCTCTTCCGGTCCGAACTGGGACCAGATTGGATAGAGCGTTTTCAACCAGCCGAACAACAGCGCATCCTGCCCCCCCTGAACAGCGCGCGTCAGGGTTTGATACAGGTGGTGATGCGTGTTCACCAGTCCGGGGGTCACAACGCAACCCGAAGCATCGTGGATATCGCCGCCCGTCTGCAACGCATGCCCGACCTGGGCAATCTGGCCGTCACGGATCAGGATATCCGCGCCCGAAAGCTCTTGGCGCGTGTCATCCATTGTCAGGATTGTGTCGGCATTTTTGATAAGGATTTCGGTCATTTCGCCCTCCTTGCACAAGCCCGTTTCATGCATGGAGTGCGAAGGCTGGCGGAAAACGGGCATAAGAACCAGCCGGGCAGAACCTACCCGACCGGCTCCGCCACGGCAACAGGTTTCAATAATTGCGCAGGATTTCCAAAGCTGCGGCATGGACATCCGCATTTGCCGCAGCCAGTGCGCGCCCACCATTATGGGCAGCGCCGCCTTGCCAGTCGGTGACAATACCGCCTGCGGCCTGGATCACCGCAATTGGGGCTTGGATGTCATAGGCGTTCAGACCCGACTCGATCACCAGGTCAACCTGACCAGCGGCCAGCAAGGCATAAGCGTAGCAATCCATGCCGTACCGGGTCAGGCGCACGTGTTGTGCGACGGCCTCGAACCCTGCACGATCCTGCAAAGATCCGACTTCGGGGAACGTCGTGAACAGAATCGCTTCATCTAAAGTGCGCGTCGACCGCGTGCTGAGCTGCATCGTCCCAGTCGGCCCGACCGCCTGAGCGATATCTGCGGAACCCAAAAACCTTTCACCGATATAGGGCTGGTCAATGACGCCCATTATCGGGCCGTCCTGACCGCTCAACGCGATCAGAACACCCCAGGTCGGCGTGCCACTGATGAACCCCCGCGTACCGTCGATCGGGTCAAGAACCCACGTGCGACCTGTGCTGCCTTGGACCTGTCCGAATTCCTCGCCGAAAATGCCGTCATCGGGCCGGTGACGGGCAAGAACTTCGCGCATGGCTTTTTCAGCCTCTCGGTCGGCAATGGTGACGGGATCGAACCCACCAGACAGTTTATTGGATGTTTCCAGGTTGGATTGCCTGAAATAAGGAAGAATGGCCTCGCGTGCTGCATCGGCCATTTCTTCAGCGACTTCCAAGTCATTCAGCGAAGTTTTTTGCATGCGCTACCCGTGCGGCCCGCACGCACCGAAGTCAACCCGGCAAATTACGCGACATCGCTTAGGACACGCGCCAGTTCGAACAAACGGCGGCGCTGATTTTCGGGGATCGCGTAATAGGACCGGACCAGATCCAGCGCTTCTTTGTCGCCCATCAGATCGGCAGGAACAGACTTCTTGCCGGCTGTGTCTTTCTCGGTCTCTTCCAGACCTTCAAAGAAAAAACTGACGGGAACATCCAATGCTTCGGCAATATCCCACAGACGAGAGGCGCTGATCCGATTGGCGCCGGTCTCGTATTTTTGGATCTGTTGAAACTTAATACCAACCTGCTGCGCCAGCTGCTGCTGGGTCATGCCTATCAGCCAGCGGCGATGCCGGACGCGTTTGCCCACATGGACATCGACGTGATGAGTCATTGGTATTCTCCTCTCCTACACACAACCACAGGGGGCGCGCGACCGCTTTCACTGCCGCATCACTAGTGAGCTGTGCTTAACCACTCCCTAATTTGGATCATGCCCCCAAATCAGCACCATAGCGCAATATTGCTTCTTTTGGTTATTTTTTCAAGAAGGTTAAATCTTCGTCCGGTAACAAAGGTTTATGGTTGTACGGGTCCACCAAAGCCTGCACGTGCACTTATTACATATAATGTTCAATATTGAGATTTCCGCCCCAATTGTCTCGTGGGGTAAACGATTGACATTCGCAGGCCAAAACGAATC
This sequence comes from Ruegeria sp. S263, assembly GCF_056780525.1. Taxonomy (NCBI): domain Bacteria; kingdom Pseudomonadati; phylum Pseudomonadota; class Alphaproteobacteria; order Rhodobacterales; family Roseobacteraceae; genus Ruegeria; species Ruegeria sp. S263. Next base: position 2,797,724 of record NZ_CM165558.1, read on the forward strand.
TATGCACATAAAATACGGAGCGTGATCATGCTGGCCTATAGAATTCAATCCAAAGGGGCTGAGGCCCAACTTTGCAACTTGCCCCAGCCCGAACCCGGCCCCGGCGAAATACGCATCCGGATCAAGGCCTGTGGTTTGAATTTTGCCGACCTTCTGATGCAGAAAGGCACGTATCAGGACACACCTGATGCGCCGTTCACTCAGGGCATGGAAATCGCAGGTGTCGTAGATTCACTGGGCGCAGACGTCACGCATCTGTGCCCCGGAGATCGCGTGGCGGTGTATTCTGGCCAAGGCGGACTGGCTGAGTTCGGTGTTTTCGACGCCGCTCGCGCGATTTCTTTGCCCGACTCGATGAGCTTTGAAGACGCAGCAGCGATCCAGATTGCCTACGGCACAAGCCATATCGCGCTGGACCATCGCGCGCGCCTTCAGCCCGGTGAAACGCTGTTGGTCACCGGTGCGGCTGGGGGCGTGGGCCTGACGGCTGTCGAGATCGGTAAACTGATGGGGGCGACGGTCATCGCGCAGGCGCGCGGCGCCGACAAGCTTGAAGTGGCCCGGGCCGCTGGCGCTGACCATCTGATCGACGCATCGGAAGACCTGCGTGAGCGGGTTCGGGAATTGGGCGGGGCAGATGTTGTTTACGACGCGATTGGCGGAGAGGTTTTCAAAGCGGCGTTTCGCGCGACAAACCCCGAGGGCCGCCTGCTTCCGATCGGTTTCGCCGGTGGGGATGTTCCCCAAATCCCCGCAAATCACATGTTGGTCAAAAACCTGACCGTGATCGGCTTCTACATTGGCGGATACTTAAAATTCCGCCCCCAGATCGTTCAGAACAGCTTTGACACCTTGTTTCGGTGGCATACTGAAGGCCGGATCAAGCCCCACATCAGCCACACCCTGCCTTTGGCCGAGGTCGAAAAAGGGTTGCAGCTTTTGCGGGACCGCACCGCGACAGGCAAAGTCGTGATAACCCCCTAGCCCACTACTGCCTTCAACTGCGTCCCACCAACCAGACGGAAATTCTGCCGAACCAAAGAGGCCAATGCCTCAACAACCGCGCCGCGACCGGCTTCACCGCCATAGAGGTTGATCATGTGCGCCGGCAGTTCCGGCAAAACGCCCCCGTCGTCAATTTGCGCAAGATGCGCCGCTTCGGTTCCGTCCAGCATCGCATGAACGGCCAGATCCGCGCTGACCGTCGCTTCGATCGTGCGGTCGTTTTCGGTTTCGACCGACAGCTCCCACGGGATTTCTGCTTCGTCCAAGGCCGCGATCACTTGCGGGCGGAACAAACACCGACGACCAAGCGCCAAGGGTAAAGGGCGTTTGCGCCAGGCAGAGCCGCCGGGGGCCCCTATCCAACGCAGCGGAAGCTCGGCAATTGTTTCGGCCCCATCGCCGACAGACGCTTCTGTTGTCAGGATCAGGTCGCACTCTCCCTTTTTGTACATATCCTTCAGTTGCAGCGAATAGGACGACACCAACTGAACACGCACGCGCGGGAAATCGGCATTGAAGCGTTGCAGTACCCGAGGGATGGCCGGGTAGACGATGTCATGGGGCACACCCAAAACAACTTCTCCTTCAAATGCCTGATCCGTGAGCTTCGAAATCACCTCATCATTCAGGGAGATCATGCGACGGGCATAGGCCAGCAACTGTTCGCCAGACGCGGTCAACGCAATCGTTCTGCCGCTGCGGTCCAGCAATTCAAGCCCCAGCAGTTCCTCCAGACGTTTCAATTGCATGGAAACGGCGGATTGCGTCAGGTGCAAAAACCCTGCCGCCCGCGTCACACCGCCCTGATCGGCAACCGCCACGAAAGAGCGCAACGTGGTGATGTCCAGATTTCGCATGTTCACGATTCCTTATGCATCAGTTCATAAATATTCATTTTTAAAATGTGTCATATCGAGCCATATAAATCAAGGAAGTTGATAAGACCGACGCAAACCATCGAAATTCACGGAAAGGACATAAGCTATGACCCAATTAACACTCGCTTCGAATTGCAATCCACGCAGCCGTTTTTCAGTAACTTCTCTTTGGGACGCGCTGTCGCTCATGCGTCAACGCCGCGCCCTTGGCCAACTGGACGACCGGGCGTTAGAGGATATTGGAATCACAAGAGAACAAGCCCAATCAGAGGCAACCCGTCATATTTGGGACGCACCGGAGTTCTGGCAAAAGTGACCATAGAATGCATCTTTTTTCGCTGAATGGCGGCCCGTGTCAGCAGGCCGCCATTTTTGTAGCGTGTTTTAGCCAGTTTCCGGTGTTAAACCCTTGAAACGTAGCTCGCACTTGCCGATATTTGCGTGGAACGCGCACTGATTTCAGGGCGCAACAAGAATAAGTAAAGGGAGACCCTTTAATGGCACAATTTGACACGATCCGGACAGCGGCCGGTGCTCGCGCTGCCGAGATTGATGAGGGCCTGCGCGCCCATATGAACAAAGTCTACGGCACAATGTCCGTTGGCATGCTGATCACCTTTGCTGCGGCTTGGGCGATTGCTGGTCTTGCAACAACAACCGATCCGTCGGCCGCCGCCGCTCAGCTAAGCGCCAACAAATACCTGACCTCGTTCGGCGCAACGCTTTTCGCGTCGCCCCTGAAGTGGGTCATCATGTTTGCACCGCTGGCCTTTGTTTTTGGCTTCAGCGCCGGAATCAATCGCCTGTCCGCATCGGGCGCTCAGTCGGTCTTTTACTTGTTCGCCGCCGTCATGGGTGTGTCTATCAGCTGGATTTTCTTGGTCTTTACCGGTCAGTCGATCATTCAGGTCTTTCTGATCACGTCGATCGCCTTTGCCGGTCTGTCGCTGTACGGATACACCACCAAGAAAGACCTGTCCGCAATGGGCACGTTCCTGATCATGGGCGTTATCGGCCTGATCGTCGCGTCCATCGTGAACATCTTCATCGCCTCTTCCGCGGTGGCCTTCGCAATTTCGGTGATTGGCGTTCTGATCTTTGCTGGTCTGACGGCCTATGACACGCAGAACATCAAAACCACCTACCTGCAGATGGCGCACTCGGGCGATCAGGAATGGTTGGGCAAAGCCGCGATCATGGGCGCGCTGAGCCTGTATCTGGACTTTATCAACATGTTCATGTTCCTGCTGCAACTCTTCGGCAACCGGGAATAACAGACGAACAAGCTTCGGCTTTTTGGGGCGGGCCGTTGGGTCCGCCCTTTTCTTTTGGCCAGTGATGCAAGATTTTCCTGTGGCGCACTGCCCCCATTACGTCAAGCAGGGCAAGAAAAAGCCCCCACCGATTGGTGGAGGCTCTGTCAGCTATATGTGATTTGCTCTTAGCTACAGTTCAAAGGAACCGCAAAGCCCGAGCTGCGCTGCGACGAACCTTTGCGGAACACGTCACCTGCTGCAAGGCATCCGGTAAACTGTTCGGCATTCTGGCCGAACGCTGCGCCAATTTGATTGTCGACCCGGGTACTGTTGTTTTCCGTGCGCAGGACGCCATAGAGCGTGCCGTTTACGCTTACAGTGCTCAGGAACATGTTCGTGGACAATCCGGTCAGAACAACCGAGTTGGTGTCGCTGCGTCCGCCATTATCAATGGCAACCCGCGCAAGTTTCTGCGGATCGGTCTCACCGGAAGTCACCCGGATCGGCGGCAACACGGCCAATTCTGCGGGTACGTTGGTTGCCCGAGGCAGGAAAGCCACGGCTCCGGGGACATCAGACAAGGTTCGTGGTTCACCATCGATACCCGTGAACCCGACCCCCTGACGGTTGTAAGGGTCTTCACAAGCCGCAAGGGCCAACACAGTGATTGTGGATAACAAGATTTTTTTCATGACGGCCAACATTTTGGAACGAGTTGTTGAAGCGTAGTGGCAAGCCATTCAAAAAAGCAACCCATGCCCCATTCGATTGATCTGACCGCTGATGCTTCGTTGCAACGCGTGCTTTTCGATCGAGGGTCCGTTTTTTGTCTACCACCCCATCATATTGCAAAGAAAAAGGGGCCTGCAGCAGCAGACCCCTGAACTTTGTCCAAGCTGGACGGCAGATTACTTAATCTTGCCTTCCTTGTACTCGACATGCTTCCGAGCGACCGGATCGTATTTACGAACGGTCATCTTCTCGGTCATGGTGCGCGCGTTCTTCTTGGTCACGTAGAAGTGGCCCGTGCCCGCGGTCGAGTTCAGGCGGATCTTGATTGTCGTCGGCTTCGCCATGGTTATCTCCTGCGTCCGAAAAGGCAGGGCCTTTCGGTTGAATTCCTATGAGCGTGCGCTTTTACGCCCTGCACCGCCCATGTCAAGCGCAATCGCACCTGATAACCAGCCTAAGCGGGATTGGCATCAGACGGACGGGTTGGCGAGCTGAAACAAGACTGAATCTGACCCGAATTAACTGCACGGAGCGCACTCCGCAGCACTTTCTGCATCAAATCCGATGATCCATGATCGGTATCCGCCCGAATCGCGCCCTGCCCTCAGGATGTCAGATTTGGCGATCCGTTTAGTCTTAGAGGTCGCGGAAAAAGCGGCATCTCAATAAAACGATTTATGGCGAAAACCCCCAAAGTTTGTGGCAATCACTTAACCGTGATAACTTCCCCTCAGTTCCAAAATCGAAGAAGCCCCCGAACGGCTCGGTTTCGAGGCACCAAAAACAGGCAAGCACCAATGACAGCGGTGTTTGTAGCTATATTTTATTGGGGGGACATCATGACGGAATGGGCGATTCAGGGCGAAGAACTGGCCAATTGCAACTGCAACTTCGGGTGCCCGTGCCAGTTCAGTGTGTTGCCGACGCACGGCAATTGCGAGGCGGTCGTCGCGTATGACATTCAATCCGGGCATTACGGGGACACCGATCTGGCTGGGCTGCGCGCGGCAGGCGTCTACTACTGGCCGGGCCCCATCCACGAAGGCAATGGCCAGATGCAATTGATCATCGACGAAAGCGCCTCGGCGGATCAAAGGGCTGCTTTGGAAGCCATCATGAAAGGCGAAGACACCGACGAGATGGCGACCTTCTGGTACGTCTACAGCGCGATGGCACCGAAAAAACACGAAACACTTTACCTTCCGATTGAGTTGGATTGGTCCCGCGAAGACCGCAAGGGTTATGCAAAGGTAAAAGGTATCTTCGATCTTGAGGTGAACCCGATCCCTCATATCGTTTCCGGGCTGCCGCATCGAGCGTCCATCCAACTGCCCAACGGTTTTGAGTATCGGCACGCTGAGTCCGCATCCGGGACAACAAAAACCACGGGTGGGGAAATCAGCCTGACCTTTGATGCGACGCACGCGCATCTGGCCCACCTCAATATCTCTGGCCACGGCGTAATCGGCGCGTGATACCCAGCCGATATGACCTCTGAGACAAATCAATCGCACGCAGGAGCAGTAGATTACGTTCTGCGGCGGGACAGCGGCGTCGTATTGCTTTGCGTCACCCTGATCGTGTTGGCGGCCGCGTGGTACACCATTGTCGGCATCGGGATGAACATGACCGCCGTCGAGATGACCCGCATGGCCGGGCCAATTGGCGAACCTATGCAGATGGGCGGACCAGTCGTCTGGTCCCTGCCCTACACCATCCTGATATTCCTCATGTGGTGGGTCATGATGATCGCGATGATGACGCCCAGCGCCGCCCCAACCGTGCTATTGTACGCCGCCATCAAGCGTATGGGGCCGGATAAGAAGCGCACGACATGGCTCAGCCTGGTTTTTCTAAGCGGCTACCTCGTCGCTTGGGCTGTGTTCAGCGCGCTTGCGACTGGTGGGCAATGGGGGCTGGAGCAGATTGGTTTGTCGGACGGTCCTATGATGACGATCCGGTCCAAGGTGTTTGCCGGGTGTGTTTTGCTGGCAGCGGGTCTGTATCAATTGTCCAGTCTGAAGTCCGCATGTCTTCGACACTGCCGCAGCCCGGCCCAGTTTCTGGCCGAGCACAACCGACCCGGCGCAACGGGTGCCTTTCGCGTGGGCGCAGTGCACGGGGCATATTGTCTGGGCTGCTGCTGGGCGTTGATGCTGCTGCTGTTCGTCGGAGGCGTGATGAACCTCTACTGGATTGTCGGTATTGCTATTTATGTGGGGCTGGAAAAGCTCCTGCCGCGTGCGCGATGGCTAGGCCCCGCAACCGGGATTGCCCTGATCGTTGCGGGTCTGTGGCTGATTGGAAGCGCAATTGCTGTGGGGACTTAAAGTAAAAATACGCGCGGAGGGCCTGTAAGCCGGATCTTGTTCCAGGGTTGCCCCCTTCGATGACCATTCCTCTAGGCCGTGCATTGCTGCGCGGCTCAAGCTGCCAACCCGGTCCCTCTCGGCCAAGACGCGCTTAGCGGCGGTATCGGCTTGCGCCGACCGGCCCGCGCGGGGACCCTATTTGGCATTGCTCCCGGTGGGGCTTGCCGTGCCGCCCCTGTTACCAGGGGCGCGGTGGGCTCTTACCCCACCGTTTCACCCTTACCTTTGACCGAAGCCGCAGGCGGTCTGATTTCTGTGGCGCTTTCCGTCGGGTTGCCCCGCCCGGGCGTTACCCGGCACCGTTGTCTTGTGGAGTCCGGACTTTCCTCTCGGGCCTAGGCCCCAGCGGCCATCCGGCCCTCCGCGCAGTGCGGTGGGTATGCTTTGGGTTGGGTGGCGTCAAGGGGTTAGGACGTGAAGGGGCCAGCCCCTTCTTGGCCTGCGGCCAATTCAACCCCGGGATATTTTTGGCCAGATTAAGAGCGGATCAGCTTGATCCGGTCTTCTCTATTAGCGGAGTGAGGTCGTCGGGTGTCAGAGGTCCCCTAGCCCAAGGTCGATATCGAAGGCGAACTGTATTTAGAAGTGTCTCATCGTCGACGTTTGCGGTGAAACCAGCCGCGCGCGCCGAGCTTATGAACTCTTGCATTTCAGCGATCTGTGGGGGCTGACCTTTACCGCGCGGCTTTGCTAGCCCCTGATGCTCGAGCCGTTGCCAGTCAAATCGGGAACCCGGGTCCAGCTTGCGGCCGGGCGCCATATCAGAATGGCCGATGACGCCCTTGGGGGGGATCTTCCATCTGTGTAAAAGAGCGGTCAGAAGACGCTCAAGAACCATCATCTGCGGCTCAGCGAACGGGTGGTCGCCGCGATTATCGAGTTCGATGCCGATTGACCGGGAGTTGATGTCGGCCTGACCATGCCATTCTCCTGCTCCGGCGTGCCAGGCGCGATCCTTTTCGCGCACCATCTGCCAAAGTTTACCGTCTGAACCGATCAGGAAATGGGCGGAAACTTCGTGTTGCGGATCGCATAGGCGCTTTAAGGCGCCCTGCGCGCTGTCCATTGCGGTGTAGTGGATAACCACCATCGACGGCTTCAAACCGCCCCGGCGTTCCCCGAAATTGGGTGACGGGTGCCAGATTGGGTTAAGGTCAGTTGTTGACGGCACTGCGGAACGCGCTTGGGTCCCAACCACATGCGTAGCCGTCCCCGTCCGGGTCCAGCCCTTTGCGATCGCGCTGGGGGCCGCCACTTGCGAGGAATTCAATCTGTGCCTGATCTGACGACGGATACCGGGCGCAATTACGTTGCGCCTTGGCCTGCAGGTTAAACCCCGCGCGGCTGTAAAGCTGTGTGCCAACCGGGTTCGATGTATTCAGAGCGTATTGCACGATATTGGGCTGACCATCCGTGCCCCGTTGCGGCACGGCGGTCGGTGCCACAACTTCGTAGGTTTGGCGATTTTGCTCGATCCGGGCCGCGTCGGATTCAATGGTACGGCGCCCGGACACGGCCTCAAAATCCTGCTCGTCCGAAATCGCGTTATTGCTTGCGAATGGCGTCGTCGCAGGAACCGAGGTGTTGGCCAGGGCCACAGCAGTTGCCGACGCGATATCCGCGTTCTCTCCGGTTGGTGGAAGCGGATCGCCGGGGGCGCCAAGCTGTTGTTCGGTCACATCAACTGGTCCCAGCAAGGGGTTACCAGTCAGCCCTTGCCCAGCCAATTCAGCCTCGCGCTGCGCCTGATATTGCGGCGTATTGAAGCTTGTGCTCTGTATCGGGGCCACCGTATTGCAGGCGGCCACCAAGCCAATGGCGGGAATCAGAAGCGTAAGGCGCATTCGGCTGCTCCGTTTTAAGTCGTCTTGCCTGAACCGAGATTTACCACCATTTGCCCGGCTTGGCTACAAAACCCGCCGCGTTTTCCAGCGCGTAAGCCGTGTTCAGCAGATCGCCTTCGTCCCATGGACGACCGATCAGTTGAAGGCCAAGCGGCAAGCCCTGCGCATCCAGACCCGCAGGTACCGAAATGCCCGGAAGACCAGCCAAGTTTACGGTCACGGTAAAGACGTCGTTAAGATACATCTGCACCGGATCGGCCTCGATCATCTCACCAAGACCAAACGAGGCCGACGGGGTGGCCGGGGTCAGTATCGCGTCGACACCTGCGGCAAAGACGTCTTCGAAGTCTTTCTTGATCAGGGTGCGAACACGGCGGGCGCGGTTGTAATATGCGTCGTAGAAACCTGCCGACAGTACGTAGGTGCCAACCATCACGCGGCGCTGGACCTCGTGACCGAAACCTTCAGCGCGGGTTTTCTCGTACATCTCGGTGATGCCGTCGCCCTGCGCCAGCGTCGCGCGGCGGCCATAGCGGACACCGTCATAGCGCGCGAGGTTCGAGGACGCCTCTGCCGGGGCAATCACGTAGTAGGCTGGCAGCGCGTATTTGGTGTGCGGCAGCGAGATATCGACGATCTCGGCCCCCGCGTCCTTGAGCATTGCCGCGCCGTCGGACCAGAGCTTTTCGATCTCGGCAGGCATACCGTCCATGCGGTATTCTTTCGGGATACCGATTTTCTTGCCCTTGATATCGCCGGTCAGCATCGCCTCAAAGTTGGGCACGGCCAGCTCGGCGCTGGTGGAATCCTTTGGGTCGTGGCCGCACATGGTTTCCAGCATGATTGCCGCGTCGCGCACGTTCTTTGTCATCGGACCAGCCTGATCCAGCGAGGACGCAAAGGCCACGATGCCCCAGCGTGAGCAGCGCCCGTAGGTAGGCTTGATGCCGGTGATCCCGGTGAAGGCCGCAGGCTGACGGATCGAACCGCCGGTATCTGTACCGGTCGCGGCCAGACACAGATCAGCGGCCACAGCCGAGGCCGACCCACCGGACGAGCCGCCCGGTGTCAATTGCGCATCGTCATTGCCGCGTCGCCACGGGCTGACGGCATTGCCGTAGACCGAGGTTTCATTGGACGAACCCATGGCGAATTCATCCATATTCAGCTTGCCCAGCATCACAGCGCCCGCATCGGCCAATTGCTGTGAAACAGTTGATTCATACTCGGGCTTAAAGCCTTCCAGAATCTTCGACGCCGCCTGCGAAGGAACACCCTTGGTGCAGAACAGATCCTTGATGCCGATCGGCAGACCGCACATGGCAGGCGCGTCGCCTTCTTTGATTCGGGCATCCGCAGCCTTGGCGCGCTCCAGAGCAATCTCAGGTGTTTTGTGGACGAAGGCGTTCAGCGCGTCTGCGTCATCAATGGCCTTCAGGCAGGATTCGGTCAGCTCGACCGAGGTCACATCACCCTTGCGCAGCGCGTCGCGGGCCTCGGACAGACCCAGTTTATTCAGATCGCTCATGTCTTACTCCACCACTTTGGGGACTGCGAAAAAGCCCTCGCGCGCGTCGGGGGCGTTGGCCAGAACTTTGTCCTGCTGATTTCCGTCGGTGACCACATCCTCACGACGTTTCAGGCGCATCGGCTCGACCGAGACCATCGGTTCGACGCCTTCGACATCCACTTCGTTAAGCTGTTCGATAAACCCAAGGATGGTGTTGAATTCGGATGCCAGCGCAGGCAGCGCATCATCCTCAACCTTGATCCGGGCCAGTTTAGCCACCTTTGCGGCAGTGCTTTGGTCAATCGACATCGGAAAACCTCATATGCGTTAGGGGGCGTTTACCTGTCTGATGCTTCGGTCGCAAGGGCACCGCTTAGCTGATCTGAGACTACGGCGCAGAGTTTTCCAGGGTGATCATTCATTTTTGCATTTCGGGTATGTGAAGAAGTGAACCGATTAGTTCACTTTTGATCTTGAAAAAGTAAACTGAACTGTTCATTTCAATAGCACAACACAGCCATCACCGGAGTAAGACGATGAAAACCCTCATGACTGCCTTTGTATTGGCAAACACGGTTCTTGCCGCGCAAGCCCATGCGTTTGGGCCAACAATGGACAGCATGTTTCCAGATCTGAGCTTCCCCGATCAGGTCTCGGAACCGGTATCACAAGATAAGGCGAAGCCTGCCAGCTAGTTTGCCCGCTTCGTCCGGGCCGGGTACTCCTCTCCCCGGCCCGAAAATTCATTTGGCTGCTGCACGCAACGCGGCAACTCGATAGGGTAGCTTTGGATATACGGCCAGACATGACCGCTGAACCGGCACAACAACGGAGCACCCAATGAGCCCCCGCAAGCAAGCAGTACTGGACGCAATAGATGCGGCCAACGCCAAGGACCCCAATCTGGAAGACGGCCAGCCCGCCGCCCTGCTCTATGGTCAGCGCATGAGTGCCGAGCTGGACAGGTTATTTCCGGACGCCTCGGATGCGCTGACAATTGCCGCGCGCGGTCAGCACGTTGAACGCTGGAAACTGGCGCGTACCGAATTCCCGGAAGGGCGTGCAGGATATTTGGCCTGGCGAAAAGCGCAGGGCGTGCATCATGCCGAGATTGTCATGGGCCTGATGGAGCTGAGCGAATATGGCGCCGAAGATACCGAAGCGGCCGGTCGGATGCTGCGCAAACAGGGACTCAAGCGCGATGACGAGGTTCAGGCACTTGAGGACGTGATCTGCTTCGTTTTCCTAAAATGGTATTTTGCCCCTTTCGCTGCCAAACACTCGGCTGAAAAAATTCAAAGCATTGTCGAAAAGACAGCCCGCAAGATGTCAGCCGAAGGCCGCTCACGTGTGCTGGAAGAATTTGACCTGCCCGCAAACCTTGCCACTGGTTTTCAGGCCTGAGACGTTCGTTTCAGGTGCCTGCGATATACTTCGATCATCCAGCCCAACATGGTCGCGTTCAAGATGTGCCACATGAAATGCGTTCCAGTTTCGAATTGAACGCAGATCGGTTCATCCAGTGCGCGGAACGTAATTGAGGCAATCAGGATCACAGCACCAAACGCCAGCCCTGCTGCCGTCTCGGGAAATCTACGGCGCAGGAAGACTGCGTAGATCAGGATCAGCAGCGGAACCGGCGCGTAAGCCGCCGACCCGCCCAGACCGGGCACCAGTTGAAAGACCGGGATTGTCGCAGTGGAATAGGGTACAAACAGCGCGGTGGCGACACCGGCATAAAGCGGACGCATTTGCCAGACGTCGCGATTGATCGCGTATATATAGACCAGAATATACAGCAGGATTGGCGCCACGTCCGCCAGTGCTGCCCAAACCTGCGCATGGGTGTGAAACAGGTAGCTGCCCAATCCGATCGCGGCCAGAATCACCACCAATGCCACTGCCAGCGGCATCCCCTGCCCGCGCACCCGCCTCCACATGATGAAAGCGGCGACGATAAATGCGGCGTTTGTCACCGCATTGATCGGCTCTGCGCAATAGTCGGGCGACAATCTCTCGCAATATCCGTCAATTTCCCGAAACCAATCCATGAAATTTTACATAGCCGATGCTAGGTTAATGCCAACAGTCTGTTTCGGAGGATTTTTTCATGAATATCATTTGGCTGGGCCACGGCAGTTTCCGCATCGAGACCGGAGGGCAAGTGCTGCTGATCGACCCTTGGCTGACCGGTAACCCCGTTCTGCCCGAGGATCAGCACGACGCGGCCCTTGACGGCGCGACGCATATCCTTCTGACACATACGCATTTCGACCACGTGGCCGATGTAGTCTCGCTGGCCAAACACCTCAAGGTTCCGGTTGTGGGTCAGTACGACCTGATGGGGTACTGGAGCGAGTACGAGGGGATTGAGACCGTAGGCTTCAACAAAGGCGGCACTGTGAACTTGAACGGGGTGATGGTGTCGATGGTTCCGGCCTCGCATAGCTCGACCTTTTCCACACCCGACGGACTGCGTACCGGCGGCAGCGAGGTCGGGTTCATGATCGCGGGGGATGGTCACATGCTATATGTGTCAGGTGACACAGGTATCATGGCCGACATGGACTGGATGGGGGATTATTACAAACCCGACATCGGCATTCTGTCGGCAGGCGGACACTTTACCATGGACATGAAGGGCGCAGCTTACGCCGCCAAGCGCTATTTCAACTTCAAGACCGTGATCCCCTGCCACTACAAGACTTTCCCGATTCTGGAACAATCGGCGCGGCCTTTGGTCGAGGGCTTGCCCGGCGTCGATGTAATCGAGCCCGAAGTGATGCAGCCCATCAAGTTATAAAAAAACCTATAGGCTGGGCTTCAGCCCGGCACATCCCCCCGACGCGCCGCGAAGAATGCCTTTAGCAGTTCGGCAGCTTCCTGCGCTGCGATACCATCATAGACTTCGGGCACATGGTGCGCCTGCGAATGGGTGAAAACCCGCGCACCATGGGCCACGCCACCCGATTTCGGGTCAGCCGCGCCGTAGTAGATCCGCCGGATACGCGCCGCAGCTAAAGCCGCCGCACACATCGCACAAGGCTCCAGCGTGACGTACAGGTCATGATCCGGCAAACGCTCGGACCCAACAGCGGCACAGGCTGCGCGCAAGGCAAGGATTTCGGCGTGTGCAGTCGGGTCGTTCATCTCGCGCGTGCGGTTGCCTGCTGCGGCCACGACGCGATCGCCTGCGACAATCACGGCCCCCACTGGAACCTCACCCCGGTCTGCCGCGGCGCGTGCCTCTTGCAGTGCGATATTCATGAATGATCTGAACTCCATGCCTTTGACTGCATCAGAAACGCGTCTTTCGCAAGGCAACGGGATGCGCTATGGGCTGCGGATGAGCAAAACCCCTCCTCCCGGCGACCGGATCGCCAAAGTGATTGCCCGCGCGGGCGTTGCCTCGCGCCGTGAAGCCGAACGCATGATCGAAGCCGGTCGTGTGAGCGTGAATGGCAAGACCATCACCAGCCCCGCCCTGAACGTCACCGGCAAAGACAAGATCACCGTGGACGGCAAGCCGGTGTCCGAACCCGAGCCGTCGCGCCTGTGGCTTTATCATAAACCACCGGGTCTGGTGACGACGACACGGGACGAAAAGGGCCGCGCGACGATCTTCGACAACCTGCCTGAGGACATGCCCCGCGTCATGAGTGTCGGACGGCTGGACCTGAATTCAGAAGGGTTGCTGCTGCTGACGAATGACGGCGGCATCAAGCGTAAGCTGGAGCTGCCCTCGACCGGCTGGCTGCGCAAATACCGCGTGCGGGTGAATGGCCGCCCCAAGGACGAAGACTTCGCCCCCCTGCGCAAGGGTCTGGTGATCGACGGCGAACGGTTTCTGCCGATGGATGTCTCGCTGGACCGTCAACAGGGCGCAAACGCATGGCTGACAATCGGTCTTCGTGAAGGCAAGAACCGCGAAATTCGCCGCGCGATGGAGGATATCGGCTATGCCGTGAACCGGCTGTTGCGTGTATCATATGGCCCATTCCAACTGGGCAATCTAAAGCCCGGCGAAGTCGAAGAAATCCGACGCCGCGTGATGCGCGATCAACTTGGTTTAGACGCTGATCCCGCAACTCCGGCCAAACGCCCCGCGCGGCCGCAAAGACAACGTGCGCCCATCGGCAAGAAACCTCGCAAGTGACGCCAGTTAAACAACCTTCCCCCTAGCTTCGCAGGGTCTCTTGCCCTAGATTTTCCAGTAGGAAAGTCTTTGGGGGGCGTCATGTCCGGTACCGGAGTACAAAAACTGGCCTATGTGGTCCTACTTGTACTGCTCTTCGGTGTTTGCACCGGCGTACTTGGGGGCTTGTGAGCAGATGGCCAAACGCTATGGCGGAAAATTTAGTCCTCAGGGCGACGCTTCTCAGCCAGACCAACCCGCGCGCGGTCAATTCGACGGCGCGCGCGTAGAACCTGCGGGCGCGCGCGCAAACCTGCTTTTCCTGCCTGCCGTGCCGCTGGTGTTCCTATCGCTCAACGATGGCGCGGTTGGAATGACGATCGGATTGATCGCGGCGGGCGTTCTGACTGCGGCAGCGTTCCTTTTGCGTGAAGGCTTGCGCGCCGAAGCCGCGTATAACGCGCGCCGCGTTGCGCGAAAGCCCGCATTTCCACGAAAAATTTTCGCAAGTATTCTCACCGGCCTCGGCGCAGCGCTGGCCTCCTATCGTTCCGAATTTTTGGACGCGGCCTCTGCGTCTGAGGTCAGCTTGATCGCGCCAATCCTGTTTGGCTGTGTGGCGACGGTATTGCATTCGGTTTCCTTCGGGTTTGATCCGCTTTCAGACAAAGGGATGGAAGGCGTCGACACATTCCAGCAAGACCGCGTTGCGCGGGTTGTAGAAGATGCCGAACAGCACCTGACTGAGATGACAGACGCCATTAAGCGCGCTGGCGACCGAAGGATCGAGGCCCGCGTGGAACAGTTTCAGGACACCGCCCGAGATTTGTTTCGAACCGTCGAAGAAGACCCCCGCGATCTGGCCGGGGCGCGCAAATACATGACTGTATATTTACAGGGCGCGCGGGATGCGACGATTAAGTTTGCTGATGTGTATGCACGTACCCGCGACGCGCAGGCATTGGCTGACTATTCGGCCCTTTTGGATGATCTTGAACAGAATTTCGCGGCGCGAACCCGTAAATTGCTTTTGGATGACCGCAGCGACCTGACTGTTGAAATTGACGTGCTGCGCGAAAGGTTGCAGCGCGAAGGGGTTCGGTTGGATTGACCGGCCATTTTTTGAGAAAGGATTTCAAATGTCCAATGAGATCAAGAACAAGGCGGTAGAAGCAGAAACGCTTGTGCAGGAAGTAACGGCCGTCGCGCTGCCCGAACCTGCAGCCGAAGTGGTTTCGCTGGAAGAAGCAGATGAACCCGTCAGCGCGGAAATTCGCAAACGCATGGACGAGATTGACATGGACAACACGAATTCGATTGTCGCGTTCGGTTCATCCGCCCAGGCCGAGTTGCAGGAAATCAGCCAGGCGATGCTGGCAGACGTACGAAACAAGGACGTCGGCCCAGCCGGAGACAGCTTGCGCAATATCGTCACCACGATCCGGGGATTCTCGGTTAGTGAACTGGATGTGCGCCGTGAAAGAAGCTGGTGGGAAAAGCTGATCGGAAAAGCGGCCCCATTTGCAAAGTTCACCGCGCAATACGAAGAGGTCCAGGGCCAAATCGACAAGATCACCGACGACTTGCTGGGGCATGAACACACGTTGCTCAAGGACATCAAGTCGCTGGATTTACTGTATGAAAAGACGCTTAGTTTCTATGACGAACTTGCGCTTTACATCGCCGCTGGCGAAGAAAAGCTGACCGAGCTGGACAGCCATGACATTCCTGAAAAGGAAGCGGAAGTTAACGCCGCGCCCGAAGAAGAACAGGTGATGAAGGCGCAGGAATTGCGCGACATGCGCGCTGCCCGTGACGATCTGGAGCGCCGGGTCCACGACCTGAAGCTGACGCGGCAGGTGACGATGCAATCTCTGCCCTCGATCCGGTTGGTGCAGGAAAACGACAAGTCGCTTGTAACCAAGATCAACTCGACATTGGTAAACACCGTCCCGCTGTGGGAGACTCAACTTGCGCAGGCCGTCACCATCCAGCGCAGCGCGGAAGCAGCCTCGGCTGTGCGGGATGCGAATGATCTGACCAACGAGTTGCTGACATCCAACGCGGCCAACCTGCGGCAATCGAACAAGATGATCCGCGAGGAAATGGAACGTGGCGTATTTGATATCGAAGCGGTCAAACAGGCCAATGCCGACCTGATCGGGACGATTAACGAAAGCCTGGCAATTGCAGACGAAGGCAAAGCGCGACGCGCAGCCGCGGAACAAGAATTGCAAAAGATGGAGGCCGAGTTGCGCGATACTTTGGCCTCGGCCAAAGCACGCAAGGACGGCACTGGCGACAACGCCGGCAACGCTGTGCCGGGATAACCGAATGCGGAGACCGGGATTTCCAAAAGCTGTTCTGGGCATTGTTTCGCTGTTGGCGCTGGCCAATTGTGATGAGACACTGACGTCTTCCGTCGTCCCTGAAACGCGGCCTGCGCCCCCAGCACCTGCGGCGAATGCCTATGTCGCTCCGTCTGCCGCAAGCCAGGACCTTGCGCGATTTTATGAACGGGTTGAGCGTGATCTGCTGACACGCGGTTTGCTACGCACCGATGGCGGCGGGCCGGACACCCCGTTCGATGCAGACGACTTGGCGCGGAACTTTGAAGCTATCGCTTTCTACAGCGAATATCCCGATCACGCGGTCGCAGCATCGTCCCGGCAGACAGACGGGCAACTCAGTCGCTGGTCGGGGCCTGTGAGGGTACAGACAGAGTTCGGTCCCTCGGTCTTGCCTGCCACACGCACGCAAGATGCAACCGAGGTTGAATCCTTTACCGCACGGCTGGCAAAACTGACCGGGCACCCGATCTCGGTCGTGAATCGCCGCGCAAACTTTCACGTCTTTTTCGCAGGCAAGGATGACAGCGCCTACGTCGTGACCCGTCTGAAAGAACTGATCCCGAATATCAGTCAGGCCTCGCTGGAACTGGTTGCCAATCCGCGCGCGAATATCGACTGTTTCGTCTTTGCCTCAGCCACAAGTTCTTCACCATATAAATACGTGCGTGCCGTCACCTTGATCCGAACCGAGTTGCCGGAATTGCTGCGTCGTAGCTGCATCCACGAAGAAATTGCACAAGGGTTGGGATTGTCGAACGACAGCCCTGCAGCGCGGCCTTCGATTTTCAACGATGATGATGAATTTGCGCTGTTGACCAGCCATGACGAAAAGCTTCTGACCATGCTGTATGATCCGCGCCTCGAACCCGGCGTGACGGTGGATAGCGCGCGCCCGGTGGTCCGGATTATTGCACGCGAATTAATGGGCCAGCCGCTCTGAGCCCCCTGAAAGGAGACCCCAAATGGGTATTTTCGATTTTCTGACCGGCGAATTTATTGACGTCATTCACTGGGTCGATGACACCCGCGACACAATGGTTTGGCGGTTCGAGCGTGAAGGTCATGAGATCAAATACGGGGCCAAACTGACCGTGCGCGAAGGTCAGGCCGCCGTGTTCGTGCATGAAGGACAATTGGCGGATGTGTTCACGCCGGGCCTTTATATGCTTGAGACCAACAACATGCCGATCCTGACAACCCTGCAGCATTGGGATCACGGGTTCCAGTCACCGTTCAAGTCCGAGATCTATTTCGTCAACACCACCCGGTTCAACGACCTGAAATGGGGCACCAAGAACCCTATCATGCTGCGCGACCCCGAATTCGGACCGACCCGAATTCGCGCGTTCGGAACCTATACAATCCGCGTCAAAGATCCGGCGAAATTCATGGTCGAGATTGTCGGCACTGATGGCGAATTCACGATGGATGAGATCAGCTTTCAGATCCGCAACATCATCGTGCAGGAATTCAGCCGCGTGATCGCCGGATCGGGCATTCCGGTTTTGGACATGGCCGCCAACACCGCGGATTTGGGCAAGCTGATCGCGGCCGAAGTCTCACCGGTATTGGACAGCTACGGGCTGGAGATGCCCGAGTTTTACATTGAGAATATCTCGCTTCCGCCTGCGGTCGAGGTGGCGCTGGACAAGCGCACGTCAATGGGGCTGGCGGGCGATCTGGGTAAGTTCACGCAATATTCAGCGGCCGAGGCAATGACAGCGGCTGCCAACAATCCCGGTCAGGGCGGCGGTATGGGCGCAGGTCTTGGAATGGGCATGGGAATGGCGATGGCCCAGCAGATGTCGAACATGGCAGCGGGTCAACAGAGCGGCCCGTGGGGAAGCCCCGCCCCCGCTGCCCCGCAACCGTCGGCGCACGCGGCACCACCGCCCCCGCCACCCGTCGAACATGTCTGGCATATCGCCGTGGATGGGCAGACCAGCGGACCATTCTCGAAAGCTAAGATGGGACGCATGGCCGCCGAGGGTGAAGTCACACGCGACACCCACGTTTGGACAGCAGGTCAGGATGGGTGGAAAAAGGCCGGCGATGTCCAGGAGCTTGCTCAGTTGTTCACCATCCTGCCACCACCTCCGCCGGGGACCTGATCCGGTCCGCGTTTGTTTTTGATGAACGAGGGGGCAACATGACCAAAGAGCACAGATTTCCCTGCGATCAATGCGGTGCGGACTATCGGTTCAATCCGGGCGACGGAACGCTGACGTGCGATCATTGCGGCCATTCCCAGAGCATCGCCGCCGGTCCTTGGGGCGGCGCAACCCTGAAGGAGCTGGATTTCAACGCCGCCCTGTCAGAAAACCTGCCGGAAGGTGAAATCGAAGAAACCCGCGTTCTGACCTGCCCCAATTGCGCAGCCCAAGTCGAGTTTGACCCCGACACCCATGCAGCGGAATGTCCGTTTTGCGCCACCCCAGTGGTCACAGGTACCGGCGTCAGCCGACATATCAAGCCACGCGGTGTTCTGCCCTTTGCACTGGACGAGCGTTCCGCGCACAAAGCGATGGGGGATTGGCTTGGTCGTTTGTGGTTCGCGCCCAATGGTCTCAAGGACTATGCCCGCAAAGGGCGCAAGATGCAGGGTATCTACGTACCCTACTGGACATTCGACGCGGATACGCAATCCTCTTACCGGGGCGAGCGCGGGACGGTTTATTACGAAACCCACACGGTGATGCGCGACGGAAAGCGGGTGCAGCAGCAGGTCGCCAAGATCCGCTGGTCACCAAAATCGGGACAGGTCGCGCGCTTTTTCGATGACGTTCTGGTCCTGGCTTCTCGATCCCTGCCCAAAAGCTATACCGATGCGTTGGAACCCTGGGACCTACCTGCGCTGGAACCTTATCAACCCGAGTATCTGGCGGGCTTTCGTGCTGAGGCTTACACCGTCGAACTGAACGAAGGTTATACAGAGGCTCGGGGGTATATGGCTCGTGTGATTGAACGTGACGTTCGGTTCGATATTGGTGGTGATCGCCAACGCATTCATTCGGTCGATACGGACGTTCGGGATGTGACCTTCAAGCATATTCTGCTGCCGGTCTGGATGGCCGCCTACAAGTACCGTGGCCAGACCTATCGGTTTGTTGTCAACGGACGTACCGGTCGGGTTCAAGGTGAGCGTCCATGGTCGGCGATCAAGATCACGATCGCGGTTGTTGTCGGCCTGCTGGTCGCGGCAGGGGTTGGGTATCTGCTGGCGACTGGGCAACAGTGATCGGGCGAACGGCATCAGGACCGGTTTCGCCGTTTAAGCGCTTGAACATCCTCAAACCACACGCCATCCTCGCCCCGTCGACGCCGATGGGGAGGCCAGTGTGACGTTATCGGACCTGAACACGCTATTGGCTGCGCGCCACTCCTGTCGGGCATTCCGCCCCGATCCGGTTCCACGGGAACACATCGAGCAAATCCTGATCAGCGCAGGCCGTGTGCCCAGTTGGTGCAATGCACAACCTTGGAATGTCGTGGTCACCAGCGGCACTGAAACCGAGCGTTTTCGCAATGCCCTGCGAGAGGAGGCAATGTCCGGCGCGCCAGCCCCTGACCTGCCCTTCCCCACATCCTATTCGGGCGTCTATCGGGATCGCCGCCGAGAATGCGGGTGGGCCCTTTATGAAGCCGTCGGCGTGGAACGTGGCGACCGCGCGGCTTCGGCACGACAAATGATGGAGAACTTTACTCTGTTTGATGCGCCGCACTGTGTGATCTTGTCTAGCCCGGCTGAGCTTGGGCCTTATGGGGCGATGGATTGCGGCGGGTTCGTCACCGCTTTTACGCTTGCGGCCCAAGCCCTTGGCGTGGCCACCATTCCGCAAGCGGCAGTTGCAAGTTATGGCCCGTTCCTGCACCGCTATTTTGACATCCCGGAAGACCGTCTGATCCTGTGCGCGATATCCTTTGGCTATGCCGACAAAGACCACCCGGCTAACGGTTTTCGTACGGATCGCGCCAGCCCGGACGCTTTTGTCGACTGGCTCGGCTAAGAGCATTTTGGAGAAACAGATTGCGCGCAGTATTACAACGGGTCTCTCACGCCAAGGTTTCGGTGGATGGCGACGTGATTGGTCGAACTGGCCCCGGCCTCATGGTGCTTGTTTGTGCAATGCAGGAAGATGACGAGGCGTCTGCACAGCGGCTTGCGACCAAAATCTCCAAGCTACGCATATTCAAGGATGATGCAGGCAAGATGAACCGGTCCGTTCTGGATATTAGCGGATCCGCTCTTGTGATCAGTCAGTTCACGCTGGCCGCTGACACATCGCGCGGAAATCGTCCCGGGTTCTCAGAAGCTGCCTCGCCTGAGCTTGGTAAGCATCTGTACGAGGTGTTCGCTGCAAAGTTGAGTAGTCTCGGGATTCCTACGGAAACAGGGCAGTTCGGGGCGGATATGGCAGTGGAGCTGGTCAATGATGGCCCCGTCACGATTTGGGTAGAAAGCTGATGGATCAAAAACAACGTGCAATTCGCATCTGGCAAGCCGGTGTGGATGCAGTCGGCGGGCACGCGGCGACCACAGCAGTCTTGGACAGCATTGCGGCACCCGATCAAATTCTGGCCGTTGGGAAACCCGCCGCAGCGATGGCGCGAGCCGCGCTGGAACATTTTGGGCCTAAACCGACATTGGTTGTCACCAAAGATGATCACGGACGCGATCTGCCTGACCATGTGACGATTATAGAAGCCGCACACCCCGTGCCGAATTCTCGCAGCCTTGACGGGGGCCGCGCCCTACGTGAGGCGGTAGAAGCGATGGGCCCTGCCTCGCATTTGCTGCTGTTGGTGTCAGGCGGTGCATCCTCGCTTGCCGACGATCTTGTCCCCGGCAAAACGCTTGCTGATTTGGAGCAGTTGAACCAAAAGCTGCTGTCTGAAGGGCTGGACATAACGGCCATGAACGCCGAGCGTCGCAAGCTGTCGCGCATCAAGGGCGGTGGGCTTCTCTCGCATTTTCGCGGCGACAGGGCGACTGTACTTGCGATTTCTGACGTGCCCGGCGATGACCTGAATGTCATCGGGTCGGGAATTGGTGCATTGCCCGACGCGCCAAAGTTTCAAGCCTCGACTCAGATCGTGGCCTCTAACGCCATTGCCCGGGCTGCTGCGGTTGCTGCCGCAAAGTCAGAAGGCTGCGATGTGATTGCGAATGAAGAATGCTTGCACGATGACTATCTGAGCGTCGCAAGTCAGTTGGGACAACGTCTGCGCGACATGCCGAAAGGCGTCATGGTCTTTGGCGGAGAACCAACGGTTGTTCTGCCCAAAAAACCCGGACGCGGTGGGCGCAATCAGGCGCTGGCGCTGGCCTTGGCCAAAGAGGTTTCGGGCATTCCTGGCATAACGATAGTGGTTGGTGGCACTGATGGAACGGACGGCCCGACAAACGCAGCGGGGGCCGTGATTGATGGGGCCACCTGGAATCCAACAGCGGAAGAATTTCTGAAAAACGCCGATAGCGGCAGCTATCTGGATCAGGTTGGGGCCTTGCTGGTTACGGGTCCGACCGGGACAAACGTAATGGACTTGCTTGTCGCAATCCGCACATAGTTTGACGATTTTCAATGGACCGAGAAAATCAAAGACGCTGAGACTGAGACAATGACGCCCAATCCCAATACGCTGTACGATATTCAGGATCTGCCGGATGTCGGCATTCACATGCCGGACGGTTGCCGCCTTTCGGCGCGAATCTGGATGCCCGAAAAAGCTACCGAGACCCCCGTTCCCGCCATTCTGGAATTTTTACCGTATCGCAAACGCGACGGGACCGCGACACGCGACGCGCTGACCCATCCCTGGTTTGCCAAACGCGGTTACGCCTGTATTCGTGTCGACATGCGCGGCAATGGCGACAGCGAAGGGCTGATGGAAGATGAATATACCCAGCAGGAACTGGACGATGCAGTCGCGACGATCGAATGGTTGACGAAACAGCCTTGGTGCACGGGCAGCGTCGGCATGATGGGTATCAGTTGGGGCGGCTTCAATGCATTGCAGGTCGCGGCCATGCAGCCCGAGGCGCTGAAGGCGATCATCACGCTCTGTTCGACGGCTGATCGCTATGCGGATGACATCCATTACAAGGGCGGTTGCCTGCTGAATGAAAACCTCGGATGGGGCGCGACAATGTGGTCCTATTCTTCGCGCGCGCCCGATCCGGCCTTACGCCCGAATTGGCGTCAACTTTGGCTGGACCGGCTTGAGAATGAACCGTTCCTGCCCTCGGTTTGGCTCCGCCATCAAACGCGGGATGCGTATTGGCAGCATGGCTCGGTTTGCGAGGACTTCAGCGCGATCCAAGCTGCGACTTTGGCCGTCGGGGGCTGGGGCGACGCGTACAAAAACACGGTTCCCTTGCTGGTTGAGCAGTTGAAGTCCCCGGCCAAAGGCATCGTTGGGCCTTGGGTCCACAAGTACCCGCATTTCGCCGTGCCCGAACCCCGGATCGGGTTTCTACAAGAAGCGTTGCGCTGGTGGGACCACTGGCTGAAAGATGCAGATACCGGGGTTGAGAGCGACCCGGATTACCGCGCGTATCTGATGGACGGGGTTCGCCCGCAACGCTGGTACAACGACCGCCCCGGGCGCTGGATCGCTGAGAATGAAGGCGCCACATCCCATTTGCCGACGCAAGATTGGCACCTGACCGATTCCGGAATGGGCGCGTCGGGTCCTATGGATGTCAGGGTCCGTTCGCCTCAGACATGCGGCATGGAAAGCGGTGAGTATTGCGCCATCTGGCTTGGTCCGGACATGCCAGGTGACCAGCGTACAGACGATGCCATGTCCGCCTGTTTTGACGGCGAACCATTGGGGGCGGATCTTGATATCGTCGGTGCACCCCGCATTCGGTTGCGGATCAGCGCAGACCGACCTCAGGCGCAGGTTGCCATACGTCTGAATCACCTGCACCCGGACGGGGCCTCTACGCGCATCACATATGGCGTGTTAAATCTGTCCCATCGCGACAGCCATGCCCAACCTGCCCCCTTGTCCCCCGGCGTCGCGTATGATGTCACGCTGGATCTGGACCACATCGCCTATCGGGTTCCGAAAGGTCACCGCCTACGCATGGCTGTTTCAAGTGCCTATTGGCCCTTGATCTGGCCGTCGCCGGAGCCGGTTGAACTACATCTGACTAAGGGCGAAGTCTCGATCCCTGTTCGTCCGACAGAAACAGATGAATATGTTTTCCCGCCCCCCGAATCCGAGGCGCCGCGTGACGCCACCATCCTACGCAAGGCCCAAAACAACAGACGTGTCGAAACGGATATGAACACAGTTGAGACCCGCCTGATCATCGAAGATGACTTTGGCCTGACAAAGGACAATCACCACGGCCTGACAAATGGCGGAACCGCTTACGAATGCTGGTCGATCCACCCGGATGACCCTCTTTCAGCCAAAGGGCATTGCCTCTGGACGCAGGAATTGCAGCGGGACGGTATTGAATTGCGAACCGAAACATCCTGTCTAATGTGGTCAGATCACACTAGTTTCTTCCTCAGGGCGAAATTGACAGCCTATGAGGGGGAGGTTGAGGTGTTTTCGAAGGAACTGGAGGATACCATACCGCGCAACCAGATGTAATTTTTCGGGCTGAAAAGGTAAGACATTTATCCTTGCTCAGAAGCGCGAATTGCGCCTAACTTGACTCATGCGTCAATAAAAGCCCGCAAAGGGCCAAAAATATCCAACCAATTGGGAGATCATTGGATGAACGAACAACTCACTCACATGACCAAAGAGGTCACAGCGGGCAAGCTGACCCGCCGCGAATTCATGGGGAAAGCTGCGGCCTTGGGTGTATCGACAGCGATGGCCAGCACACTGTTCGCAGATGCTGCACGCGCGGCAGGCCCGAAAAAAGGCGGTGATCTGAAATTTGGTCTGCAAGGCGGCGAATTGACCAACTCGCTTGATCCGGCAACCTATGCAAGCTCGGTTCCGTTCCAAAACGGCAAGCAATTCGGCGACCAACTGGTCGAAGTTGCGCCTGACGGCTCGATCGAACCGCGCCTTGCTGAAAGCGTTGAAGGCAGCGCCGACGCTAAGGTCTGGACCTTCAAGCTGCGTCAGGGCGTGGAATTCCATAACGGCAAAACCATGACTAGCGAAGACGTGCTGAAGACGATGGAGCGCCATTCGAACGAAGACTCCAAGTCTGGTGCTTTGGGCATCATGAAGGGCATCGAGTCGATGAAGGCCGATGGCGACAACTTCCAGGTCACGCTGACCGAACCGAACGCCGACCTTCCTTACCTGATGGCCGATTATCACCTGATCGTTCAGCCCGATGGCGGCATGGACAACCCAGGCGCGGGTATCGGCACCGGCCCATACCAGTTGGAAGTCGATGAGCCCGGCGTGCGCCACGTGTTCAAGAAGTTCGCCAACCACTGGAACCCGGATTTCGGCAATTTCGACAGCGTCGAAGTGGTCGTCATCAACGATGCCACTGCGCGTACCGCTGCGCTGCAATCCGGTCAGGTTCACGCGATCAACCGAGTCGAGCCCAAAGTCGCAGACCTGCTGGGTCGTGCGCCCAACCTGACCGTACACTCGACGGCCGGTCGTGGGCACTATGTGTTCATCATGCATTGCGACACTGCACCGTTCGACCAGAATGAGCTGCGTCTGGCACTTAAGCACGCAATCAATCGTCAGGAACTGGTGGACAAAGTTCTGCGTGGCTATGGCACCATCGGGAACGACATGCCAATCAACGCGGCCTATCCGCTGTTCGATGGTTCGATCCCGCAGCGTGAATTCAGCCTCGAAAAAGCGGCCGAGCACTATAAGAAGTCCGGCCATGACGGCTCGCCGATCATTCTGCGTGTTGCAGACGGCGCCTTCCCCGGTGCTGTCGACGCGGCGGCGCTGTTCCAGCAGACCGCAGCGCAAGCTGGTATCCCGCTGGAAATCAAGCGCGAGCCCAATGACGGCTATTGGTCCGAAGTCTGGAACGTACAGCCTTTCTGCGCCTCGTACTGGGGTGGCCGTCCGGTGCAGGATCAGATGTACGCAACCGCGTATCTGTCGACAGCGGATTGGAACGACACGCGCTTCAAGGTCCCGGCCTTTGACGAGATGCTGTTCCAGGCCCGTGCAGAGCTGGATAACGACAAGCGTAAGGACATCTACAGCCAGATGGGTCAGATGGTCCGCGACGAAGGCGGCCTGATCTGCCCGATGTTCAACGACTTTGTCGAAGGCATCAGCAACCAGCTTGCCGGGTGGGATTCCGATCCGACCCAAGAGATGATGAACGGCAACGTTTCTCGTAAGATGTGGTTCGCCTGATACGGGTCACGGATTTATGCATCCTATATTGAAACTGGTTTCCCAGCGCCTGGCGCTGGGACTCCTTTTGCTGCTCGGCGCTTCGGCCCTGATTTTTGGCATGACCGAAGCCCTTCCCGGAGACGCCGCGCAAGCCGTCCTGGGGCAGTCCGCAACCCCAGAAGCCCTTGAAAACCTACGCGAAGAGATGGGCCTGAACCGGCCTGCGCTGACCCGCTATTTCGAATGGCTGGGGGGCCTTGTTCAAGGTGATCTGGGACAATCCCTGACCAACAAGCTCGACATTGCCGAATCCGTCGGCGGCCGTCTGAGCAATACCCTGTTTCTTGCATTCTGGGCGGCGGTTATATCCGTCCCGCTTGCTATCTTTCTGGGCCTGCTGGCCGTGCGCTACCGCAACCGCTGGCCCGACAAGCTGATCTCGGCGGTCACCTTAACCACGATCTCGATCCCCGAATTCCTGATCGGCTACGTTCTGGTCTATTTCGTGGCTGTGAAGCTGGGCATGTTCTCACCGCTTGCGATGATCAATGACAGCATGACGCTGGGCCAAAAGCTGAACTCGATCGCATTGCCTGTTATCGTTCTGACGCTGGTGGTCCTTGCGCATATGATGCGGATGACACGCGCGGCGATCCTGAACGTGATGCAGTCGGCCTATGTCGAGACTGCTGAACTGAAGGGGCTGACGAATTTCAAGATCATCTACCGCCACGCGCTGCCCAATGCGGTCGCGCCGATTGTCAACGTGGTGATGCTGAACCTGGCCTATCTGGTGGTCGGCGTCGTCGTGGTCGAGGTGGTGTTCGTCTACCCCGGCATGGGACAGTATCTGGTGGATCACGTGACCAAGCGTGACGTTCCGGTGGTTCTGGCCTGCGGCGTGATCTTTGCCGCGATCTATATCGGGTTGAACATGGTTGCCGACATCGTTGCCATTCTTGCCAACCCAAGGCTGAGGCATCCGAAATGAAGAACATCCCAATCTCTGCAATGATCGGGCTGGCCTTCACAGCCCTCTACTTCATCATCGCTCTACTTGCGCCCCTGCTGGCCCCTTATGGCATGGCCGAGGTCGTGGGCGACGTGTGGGAGCCTTCGAGTTCTCAGTTCTGGCTTGGCACCGACAATATCGGGCGCGACCTTCTCAGCCGCATGATCTATGGCGGGCGGACGACGATCTTTATCGCTACGGCTGCGACGATCCTCAGCTTTGTAACCGGCTCAATCCTTGGGTTTCTGGCTGCCGTACTGGGTGGCTGGGCCGATCAGGTCATGTCGCGGACCATCGATCTGATCATGTCGATCCCGACGCTGATCAGCGCGCTGGTCGTTCTGGCGATGGTCCCCGTGACCATCCCAGTTCTGATCCTGGTTATGGGGCTGCTGGATTCCACCCGCGTCTATCGTCTGGCCCGTGCGGTCGCGGTAGATATCGCTGTGATGGACTATGTCGAGGCCGCAAAACTGCGCGGTGAAGGCCAATCGTGGATCATCTTCCGCGAAATCCTACCCAACGCTTTGTCACCGCTGGTTGCGGAACTAGGTCTGCGCTTTATCTTTGCGGTTCTCTTTGTGTCGACACTGTCGTTCCTTGGCTTGGGTGTTCAACCACCCTTGGCCGATTGGGGCGGGATCGTGAAGGAAAACAAGGACGGTATCGTCTATGGCATCGGCGCGGCGCTATACCCGGCTGTGGCCATCGCAACGCTGGCGATCTCGGTCAACCTGGTGGCTGACTGGGTCTTGAACCGCACCACATCGCTGAAAGGAGGCCGGGGATGAGTGATACCCTTCTCAAGGTCCGCGACCTCAAGATCGGCGCGACCGTTTATCCGCCGGGTGAAAAACCCCATGACATCGAGATCGTGCACGGGGTCAGCTTTGACCTCGAACGCGGCAAGGTGCTGGGGCTGATCGGAGAATCCGGCGCTGGTAAGTCAACCATCGGTCTGGCCTCGATGGCCTATGGCCGGGGCGGTGTGCAGATCACAGGCGGTGAGGTTTGGGTCAACGGGCGTGACATCCTGAAGACCTCATACGGCGATATCCGAAAGCTGCGCGGGGGTGAGGTTACTTACGTGTCTCAATCTGCAGCGGCGTCCTTCAACCCCGCCAAGAAGATCATGGATCAGGTGGTCGAGGCTGCGGTGGAACAGAAGAAGTTCAGCCGCAAAGAAGCCGAAAAACGCGCGCGGGAATTGTTTGCCAAGCTGGGTCTGCCCGACCCCGACAATATCGGTGAGCGTTATCCGCACCAGGTGTCAGGCGGTCAGCTACAGCGCTGTATGACTGCTTTGGCGCTATGTCCCGAACCCGATCTGGTGGTGTTTGATGAACCCACCACGGCGTTGGACGTGACCACCCAGATCGACGTTCTGATGGCCATCAAAGAAGCCATCGCGGATACCGGTGTTGCCGCGCTTTATATCACGCACGACCTTGCCGTGGTCGCGCAGGTCAGCGACGACATCATGGTTCTGCGCATGGGCAATACGGTCGAGTACGGCAATACCGACCAGATCATCAACAACCCGCAGGAAGAGTATACCAAGGCTCTGGTCTCGGTCCGCTCGATCGAACACGAAGAGAAAAAACCCACACCTGAACCGGTGCTGAGCGTTGACGGCATCACCGCGCGCTATAAGGGGCTGAATTTCGACGTGCTGCACAACGTCAATGTCGAGCTTCACCCGGGGCAGACGCTGGCGGTTGTGGGTGAATCCGGCTCGGGCAAGTCGACGCTGGCGCGGGTGATCACCGGCCTTCTGCCGCCGCGCGATGGTGAGATCACCTTTGCCGGGCGCAAGCTGTCGGCAGACCTTAAGGGTCGCACCCGCGAGGACCTGCGCGAGTTGCAGATGATCTACCAGATGGCCGACGTTGCGATGAATCCGCGTCAGACTGTCGGGACCATCATCGGTCGCCCGCTAGAGTTCTATTTCAACATGCGCGGCGCGGAAAAGCGCAAGCGGATCATCGAACTGCTGGATGAGATCGAGCTGGGCGAAAAGTTCATCGACCGTTATCCGGCGGAACTGTCGGGCGGGCAGAAACAGCGTGTCTGTATCGCCCGGTCTCTGGCGGCCAAGCCCAAGATGATCATCTGTGATGAGGTGACCTCGGCACTGGACCCGCTGGTGGCAGATGGCATCCTGAAACTGCTGCTGGACCTGCAAAAGATCGAGGATGTGGCCTATCTGTTCATCACGCACGATCTGGCGACGGTCCGCGCGATCAGCGACAGTATCGCGGTGATGTATCAGGGCCGTGTGGTCCGTTACGGCCCTAAGTCACAAGTGTTGAGCCCACCGTTCGACGACTATACCGACCTTCTGCTCAGCTCGGTCCCCGAGATGCATCTGGGCTGGTTGGAAGAGGTTGTCGCCCACCGCAAAATGGAAAGCGCGGGGAACTGATCCCGCAAAAAACACTCATGAAATCCCGGCACGTGTCACAAACAGGTGTCGGGATTTTGCTATTTGGGACGGGAATGGGCGGCTTATCCGGGGCGAATCCCCTAGGCTCACCCAAAGAACTAACGAAAAGGCCGGACCATGGACCGCAAACTCCTCCTCATCATTCTTGACGGTGTGCCGTGGCGCAATTTCCGCCGCTTGTTCGGCAATCTTGAGGGCTGGGTCGAGAGTGGTGAGGCGCGGGTCTGGAAGCTGCGTTCGGTGCTGCCATCGACCTCGGCCAGTTGCTATGCCTCGATCCACACGGGCGTCACTCCACAGGAACATGGGTGCACCGGCAACGGCAATGTCTTCCGCCTGAGTCACAAGGACGTGTTCAGTCAGGTGCGCGAGGCCGGGGGCATCACCGGGGCCGTCACCCACAGCTATTGGTCGCAATTCTTCAACCGCCACCCGTTCGATTACGTGCGCGACGTTGAATATGATGAACCGGACAGCAAGACGATCAATCATGGTCGGTTTCACACCATGACCGGCTATGGCAAGGCCAACCAGATGACGCCCTGCGACGTAGACCTATTTGCCCAGCTCACCAACATGTGCCTGCGCTTCGGGCTGGATTACGGCATCCTGCACACCTGCACGCTGGACAGCATGGGACATCGCTTTTTCCATGAAAGCGAGGAAATGGACCACGCCTGTTTTGTCATGGACGAGATGCTGGCCCCTTTCATCCCCCGTTGGCGGCAACTAGGATACGAGGTGATCGTCACGGCCGACCATGGCCAAGATGAACGTGGCCACCACGGAGGCCGCAGCCCATTGCAGCAGGAAACGGCGCTGTATTATTTCGGCGATGCAGAAGGCCCCGAGGCGGATGTGGTCATCGACCAGCTTCAACTTGCCCCTACGATCCTGACCCGGATGGGCACGCCCGTGGCCGAGACCATGAAGGCACAGCCATTCCTCAAGTAATCAGTCATAAGGCCATATCTGCTGACCCAGCGCTTCGATCGCCACGGATATCCGCTCAAAACTGTCCGCGGCACGCTTGACCGAGGTTCGCGCCCGTAGATAGCCGTGCACCAGCCCCGCTTCGTTGATGCAGTGTGCTTTGCCGCCGGCCTCGGTGATCCGGGCGCAATAGTCTGGCCCGTCATCGCGCAACGGATCGCAGTCTGCCGTTACGACCACAGTCGGCGGCAGGTTTGAGAAATCGCTATCGTGCAACGGAGCATAGGTCGGATCATCCTGCGGCGCTGGTCCGCCGCACCGCACCTTTTCATAGAAGACGATATCCTCCAGCGTCAAAAGCGGCGCATGGGCATGTTCAAGATACGACCCCTTCGACCGGTCCCCGCCCAGACCGGGATAGATCAGCACCTGCCCCAGAATCATATCCAAACGTCCGCGCGCGTGATGAGCGACAGCCGCTGCCAGATTCCCTCCGGCGCTGTCTCCGGCCAGTACCAGCGCATCCCCGAATTCCGTTGCAGCCCAATTCACTGCAGTCCAGGCGTCCTGAAATTGGGCGGGATGAACATGTTCCGGGCACAGCCGGTAATCCACTGAGACAACCCGATAACCAGTTTGCGCGCAAATCTCGGCGCAAACATCATCGTGGCTGTCCAAGCCGCCTACGACAAAGCCGCCCCCATGCAGGTAAACTACCGTTCGTGTGGGATCGCCTGCAGCATAGACGCGAACAGGCACGCCGTCGGCATGCCTGTCTTCTGTTTCTACCCCCGCGGGACGCGGTTGGCGAAAGTCCTGACACATCGCGTCATAGACGCGGCGCTGGTCGTCAATCGACAGCTCGACCGCGTCATCGGGATAGCTTTCGGCGGTACGTCTTATGAACGCCCAGGTTTCTTCGTCAATCAGGCGTTCATAATCCATGTCCCCTCCGCGATCAGACAGCCCATTCCCATGGCTGGGTGAAAGAGCCCAGCACTTTGCTGACATCGTCGTCCGAGGAACCGTTCGCGTCAAGCTGTGCAACCAGCCCGCGCTTTTTGTCGTCAATCACCGATACAACGCGGGCATCGACGCCTGCTTTTTCCAGCGCGCCGTTATAGATACGTGTGATTGCCTGTTTGCGCAGTTCGGGTTTGAACACCTTGCCAACTGCGGTCTTGGGAAGCTCGTCCAGAATGGTCATGTGCTTGGGCTGCGCCGCACGTTCGTGAACATGGACGTCGCAATATTCCAACAGCTCCTTTTCGGTAACCGAGGCGCCCTCGACTAGTTCGACAAAGGCACAGGGTACCTCTCCCGCATAGGCATCGGGCTGTCCAATGGCACCGGCAAAGGCAACGGCATCATGTCCCAGCAGCGCCTCTTCGATTTCGGCGGGGTCGATATTGTGACCGCCACGGATGATCAGGTCCTTGGCGCGGCCTGTGATCCACAGATAACCGTCCTCGTCGAAACGACCCAGATCGCCGGTGCGCAGATATGTGTCAAAGTGGTAAAGATCCACGTTCTTGTCGGCTTCGGTATAGGTGTTGCCGGCATAGACACCTGGGTTCGAGATACAGATCTCACCGATCTCGTTAGGGGCGGCTTCCGCTGGCCCATCCTGTCCATCGTTCAGGATTTTGACATCCGTATAGGGGAACGGAATCCCGATCGAACCGATCTTCTTCTCTCCATCTGTCGGGTTACAGGACACCAGACAAGTCGCCTCGGTCAGGCCATAACCTTCGATGATGGTCACACCGGTCGCTTCCTCGAAGCGGCGGAACAGCTCTACCGGCAGCGGGGCCGAGCCCGAGAACGCAGTTTTCACGGTCGAGATATCGGCATCCACCGGGCGCTGCATCTTTGCGGCAATCGCGGTGGGCACGGTAATGATGAACGTGACTTTCCAACGCTCGATCAGTTTCCAGAAATTGTCGAACACGCCGTCGCCGCGATATCCGGCAGGTGTCGGGAACACCACATGCGCTCCCGAAGACACAGCGGACATCATGATCACGTGAACCGCAAACACGTGGAACATCGGCAATGGACACATCACCACGTCCTTGTCCGTAAACAGCAGCGTGCCGCCCAGCCAGCCATTGTAAATCAGGCCAGAATACTTGTGCTGCGCCACCTTCGGCATACCCGTGGTTCCGCCGGTGTGGAAATAGCAGGCGACGCGGTCTTCCTTGCTGTCCTCGAAGGTCAGGGTCGTGGGCTGCTTTGCCAGCTCTTTGTTGAAATTTTTATAGTTCGCGTGGGCCAGATGTTCCTTGTCGCCCATCTTGGGGCGCAGGAACGGAACCAGCCATGATTTGGGAGGCGTCAGATAACGGTTCAGGTCAATTTCAAGAATGGTGTTGACCTTGGGCGCATGGCGCACGGCCTCTTCGACCTTTTGCGCCACATCCGTCTTGGGAAAAGACTTCAGCGTGACAACAACCTTGGCACCGGTTTCGCGCAAAATGGCCGCGATCTGTTCGGGTTCCAACAGCGGGTTGATCGGGTTCACGATCCCTGCCACTGCACCACCCATCATAGTGATCAGCGTCTCATTACAATTGGGCAGGATATAGGCCACCACATCCTTTTCACCCACACCCAACGAACGGAACAGGTTCGCCGCCTGGTTGACCTTTCCAAGCAATTCAGACCACGTCAGCGTTTCGGCCTTGTCCGTCGGACCGGACATCAGTTGAAAACTGATCGCGTTGTTATTGGGAAACTTACCCGCAGTCCGGGACAGCAGTTGGTGGAATGTGACCGGAACGTCCCGATCCTCCCACGGCATTTCCTGCTCCAGTTTTAGCTTGTCTTCCACTCCGACAAAGGCCATGCGGCACCTCCCTGATTGCTTCCCGCGTCACGCACGAGTTTTAAGTCCACCGTAGGATGGAAGCAAAACCGTGTACGCGCAAGCAGGCGCATAGCCAAAAAATGTGCAATTAAGCAGCGTGACGCAGCGGAGTGTTCAATACTGCCCCGACGTCATTTTATTCTGCGGCGACTCCATCGGTAAACTGCAGCCGCGCCAAACGCGCGTAAAGCCCGTCCTGGGCGACCAGATCATCATGGGTACCCTGCGCCACGATCTGCCCAGCTTCCATCACAATGATCCGATCTGCCTTTTTGACCGTTGCCAAGCGGTGGGCCACGATCAACGTCGTCCGACCCGCGCGCATCTGATCGACCGCCCCCTGAACCGCACGCTCACTTTCGGCATCCAGCGCCGAGGTTGCCTCGTCCAGCAACAGAACTGGCGCATCTCGCAGGATTGCCCGCGCGATGGCAATACGCTGTTTCTGCCCCCCTGACAGCATCACACCCCGTTCGCCAACGAAACTGTCATACCCTTCCGGGAGGGCCGAGATGAAGTCATGCGCAGCGGCAGCACGGGCAGCAGATTCCACTTCGGCGTCAAAAGCGTCCAGACGCCCAAAGCGAATATTTTCGCGGGCCGACGCCGCAAAGATGATCGGGTCTTGCGGCACAAGGGCCATGTGGCTGCGAAAATCACTCCTGTCCAGATCGCGCAAGTCAACACCATCAAGGCTGACACGGCCTGAATCCGGGTCATAGAAACGCTGGATCATCTGAATGACCGTCGTCTTCCCAGCACCCGACGGCCCCACGAACGCAACAGTTTCACCTGGTTTGACCGAAAGGGACAGGTGATCCAGCGCCACGACATCGGGTCGCGCAGGATAGTGGAATGTAACCTGATCAAAGTTAATCTCGCCCCGCACAGGCGTCGGCAAGTGAGAGGCGGATATGGGATCGGTCACGGTGTCCTGCGCGTTCAGCAATTCAACCAAACGCTCGGTCGCACCAGCCGCGCGCTGCAATTCGCTCCAGATCTCGGATAGGGCGGCGACCGAACCCGCCATTATGATTGAGTAGATAACGAACTGGATCAGAACACCTTCCGTCATCACACCGTTGCGAACGTCATTCGCCCCCATCCACAACACCCCGACAATGCCGGAGAACACCAGAAAGATCACAATCACGGTCAGCACGGCGCGTGTGCGAATACGGCGCAGCGACACGATATACGAGGTCTCGGTCATCTCACCAAACTGCTGGCGACTGGCCTGTTCATGGGTGAAGGCCTGCACAGTCTGAACGGCCGTCAACGCCTCGCCTGCATTACCGGATGAGGCGGCGATCCAATCCTGATTTTCGCGGCTGATCACCCGCAGACGACGGCCCAGCACCAGAATCGGAACCACGACCAGCGGGATCAACAGCAACACCATTCCCGTCAGCTTGGCCGAGGTCAAAAGCATCAGGACCAGCCCACCGAAAAACATCAGCATGTTCCGCAGAGCGATGGAAACCGATGAACCGATTACGGACTGAATCAGCGTCGTGTCCGTCGTAATTCGGCTTAGGACTTCCCCCGTCATGATACGTTCATAGAACTCGGGGCTCATCCCGATTACCCGGTCGAAAACCGCCTTGCGAATATCCGCCACCACGCGTTCGCCCAACTTGGTAACCAGCGCATAGCGGATGCCCGTCCCGACAGCCAGAACAGCGGCAATTGCAAGCGCGGCAAGAAAATACCAGTCGAGCAACTCGCCATCTTCGATCCGAAAATTGTCAACCACGCGCCGCACCGCCAGGGGCAAGGTCAGGGTCATGCTAGCCGTCAAAACCAAGGCAAGCCCTGCCCCCGCCATGAGCAATCGGTAGGGTTTCATAAAGGGCCACAAAGACCCAAGAACGCCTATCTTCCGTGAGCGCGCACGCTCTTCGGTCGCGCTGGGGGCGGAATTTCCTGCGGGCTTGGCGGCGTCGGATCTTGCCATGTCTGGGCCTTATATCGTGTTCGCACTTGGGTGAACGCTTCTTGACCGCAGGAACAGTTGGGGTCAAGCAAAGCACCAGATTTTGGGCCTTCACAGGGCCTTTTGACGCAGAGATTTGGGCTGATTTGGAGCGGGCGGCGGGAATCGAACCCGCTTCATCAGCTTGGAAGGCTGAGGTAATAGCCAGTATACGACGCCCGCTCAGCGGAGGTCGGTTTAAGCGATGCGCAAGGTGCCGTCAAGCGCAGTTCTTGGGCTGATTTCGATTTCATCCGATATAGGTTCAATCGGGTCATCCATGCCGGGGTGGGCCCGGAAATCGGACTGTGCCGGGCGATGTTGATCAATCCCGCTGCGGCAGCCAATCACACGAATCCAGCGTGGCCGAGATACGGATCATCGACGCATACCGAAGCTGCTGCGCACCAGAATGCGCGATCAATTGCGATGGATAGGACGTCGCCGCAGCCAAAGCTTGCGGCAAGGGTACACCAACCTGCGTGACCAAAACGCGAATGGCCGTCGTCAAATCCAAGTCTGCACCGGCCAATGTGCCATCCTCAAGCGTGAGTTTCCCGTTTGTCCGCGTGATCCTGCGGCTCTCCAACTCGAACGCGGTCAGGTCGGTGCCCGCAACAGCCATCGCGTCACTGACAAGGAATATCTGCCCCGGAGACGTCTTGGCCGCCCATGCAGCCCGCATGACTTCGGGATGCACGTGAATTCCATCAGCGATCAAACCGGCGGAAAGCCCGCCATTTGCCAGCGCAGCCCCCACCAGACCGGGTTCGCGGTTTCCAAGCTGGCTCATGGCGTTGAACAAATGCGTCACGCACCGCGCACCAGCCGCCGCATAACGCTGACACGTCGCGAAATCCGCATCACTATGACCCAGAGATACCAGCACCCCAGCGTCATGGAGCACGGCGACTTGCTGCTCGGTCACGGCCTCGGGCGCAACCGTGACCATCAGACAGGGCAGCGCGTCTGCCGCGGCGATCAGCGCGGCCAAATCCGTGTCGTCCATTGGCCGGATCAGATCCGCGTCATGGGCGCCTTTGCGCGCTACCGACAAGTGAGGCCCCTCCAGATGCAGCCCGGCCACACCCGATACACCTTCGCGAACCGCCTGCACGGTCGCTTCAATTGCTGCCTGCGTTTTCTCTGCCGTATCCGTAATCAATGTGGGCAACAGCGACACAACGCCCAAACGCCGGTGAGCCGCCGCAATGCGTTGAACAGTCTGGACCGAGGGGTTGTCATTGAACATGATCCCATCGCCGCCATTGACTTGCAGGTCGCAATAGCCGGGGCTTAGAATATCGCCCTTCAGGTCGACAACTTCACCACCAACGGCATCAGACTCGGGCCGGATTTCACCTTCCTCCCCATCCCGGAAGGTGATCGCGTGGTCATACAGCAAACGGTTACCGTCGAAGATGGGACCGTTACGGAAGGTTACCGTGTTATTTGTCATACCGTCTCAGTCACTTTCTTCAGATGCCGCGGCGCATCGGGGTCAATCCCGCGGGCGCTGGCCACGGATTCAACCATACCATAGAAAGCGGTGATCGCGGTGATCGGGTCGGTGATCCAATGGCCGGTCTTGACGACCGGAAGCGGGCCGGCCTGCGTGACTTTTTCCGTAGTTGCAAAGACAGCCGCGCCCTTCCCTGCCAATGCATCGGCGGCTTCAGCCGTTGCTTGCTCGGCCGCGTCACTTGCGGCGAACACGATAGCCGGGAAGCCTTCCTCTACGATCGAGACCGGCCCATGCAGAACTTCGGCCACCGAATAGCTTTCGGCGTGAATCTGGCAAGTTTCCTTGATCTTCAACGCTGCCTCGCTGGAGATTGCAAAGGAAGGGCCCCGCCCAAGGGTAAACAATGACCTTCCGGT
Organism: Ruegeria sp. S263; assembly: GCF_056780525.1. Taxonomy (NCBI): domain Bacteria; kingdom Pseudomonadati; phylum Pseudomonadota; class Alphaproteobacteria; order Rhodobacterales; family Roseobacteraceae; genus Ruegeria; species Ruegeria sp. S263. The sequence goes on from NZ_CM165558.1 coordinate 2,834,229, forward strand.
GATCGTGTCAGCCGCGGCAGACCAATCGCAACGAGCGGCCTTTTCAAGCAGCGGCGGCAAGGCATGTATGGCCTTCAGAAGGTCTGCATCGCGCTTGACCTCTGCCAGCAGCCAAAGCCCGGCAACCAGCGATGTCACGAAGGTTTTGGTGGCAGCTACACTTAACTCGGGGCCTGCGTGCAACGGCAGGACGGCACCGGCGACCTCGGCCAACCGAGAGCTGGTGTCGTTGGTGATCGCGACCGTAGCAGCACCTGACCGACCCAACGAGCGCGCAAGGTCCACAATATCCGGGCTTTGCCCGGACTGCGAAACGGACAGGCAGACCGCGCCTTTTGCCTGCAACTCAACCCCGTAGATCGAACTGACCGATGGCCCGACCGAAGCGACGGGAAGGTTCAGCAACAGCTCGCTGGCATATTTGATGTAGCTGCACGCGTGATCAGACGATCCGCGCGCCACCGTGATCAGAAAGCGCGGATCAGCCTCGCTGAAAACCTGAGCGGCATTCTGGATGTCCTGCGCGCCTTGGGACAGCAATCTGTCAACCGCCGCAGGGATTTCCAGAATCTCCTGGCGCATTTTCGAAGTAGTTTCTGACATGAATTTCCGGTCCTTCCGGTTACAACCGTAGCTCGGCCACAAAGTCGTAGGCGTCACCGCGATACAACGACCGGGTCAGTTCTGCGACCCGCCCGTTCTTGAGAAATGAGATGCGCTCGATATTCAAACCGGCAGCACCTTCGGGAACTTCCAGCAACTCAGCCTCGCGCGCAGCAAGGTTGAGTGCCGAGATTTTTTGAACCGCCCGCACCGGACGACGCCCCAGACCTTCGAGAACTTCGTAGAGTGAGGTTGTCACCTCAATCGGATTAGGCAGGATATCCAAAGGCAACGCCGCGCGTTCAAGCGCAAGGGGTCGACCATCGGCCTCTCGCAATCGGTAGATGCGGGCAATTTGTTCACCCTCCGACAGGTTCAGCGCACTGATTTCTTCGGCAGTCGGTGCGAAAACTCCGCGCTCAAGCCACTTGGACGCGGTTTTCATACCACGGGTCGACATATCCTCGGTGAACGATGTTAGGTGGGTCAGAGATTGTTCGACCTTTGGAACGCGTTCGCGAATAAAAGAACCCGACCCCTGTCGCTGCTCAATAACGCCTTCCTGCACAAGTTCTTGTATCGCCTTGCGCACAGTAACCCGAGACAAGTCGGTGATTTCCACCAATTCACGTTCGGACGGCAACGACGAATTGGGGGCAAGCACACCCTTGTCGATCCCTTCCTGCAACCTGCGTCGCAGTTGAACGTATCGCGGGCCGTTTTCGGGCGAAAGCCACAGGTCTGCACGCAGGAAATCAGTTATGCTCATGCTGAATCTCCTTCGCCAATTCCAATGCTCCGACCAAAGGTTCCGCCAAAGGGGCAAGCACGGCAGACTGCATCTCCGGTGGCAAGTAATCTGCGTAATGCGACGCGATCCCTCCTGTCAGGCAAAACGCCTGATCCGGACGCCAGCCCAATTTCGCTGCCATCGACGCTATGTAATCGCCCCCTGCCTGCATGATCCGCTTGGCGATCGCATCGTTTTCACGCGCAGCCGCAGTCACCTCGGGCGCGAGCGCGCCGAATTGGTCAGGCGTTGCAGTCCCGGCAAAGCCGACAATACCGGCCGTACCGTCGAAGCGATCCAACAGCTTGCGCGTCAAGCCGGTTTCCTCCTCGACCCCGTCCATCACATTCAATGACTCGGTCAGGGCGCGGCGACCAACCCACTGAGCCGAGGCTTCGTCACCCAAAACAGGCCCCCACCCCCCGGCAAACCGCATTTCTCCATCCATCTGCGCCGCAAGAAACGATCCCGTGCCGCAATGTGCAATCAAACCGTCCTGCGCGCCCAAGGCACCGCGTAGGGCCGCAGGTCGGTCGTCCTTAATCCGTGCCTGCGCCAATCCCAAAGACACGCGCAATCGGGACGCTATCCCGGCGTCCGTCACGCCGGCCAGCCCAACGAAGGACGGCCAGTGCAGCATGTCATCCGTTCTGCAGCCCACACTTTTGGCCAACCGTTCAAATCCGATGTTGATCTGCTTAATCGCGCCCTCAAAATCGCTCGAAACATTGGCTGGTCCGGTTTCTACTGAATGGACGGCACCCTCCATGTCACAGGCAACACGGCACCGCGTTCCACCCCCATCAACGGCCAAAACGGCACTATTTCGAGACTCAGTCATGACAATACCATTATAATACCTATTGCCGTCAGGAAAGACAAAAATAGACCAATTTGAACCAATTCTGTCTTTCCTTTGTAGATTTTCTCATTTTTCCGAGCGTGGGAAGAAAATTATAGACAAGTGGTATTGAATAGGTATTGTAAGGAAAACCAATGGGGGATTCTCTTGACGCTGCCGTCGACTGAACAACTGCATCAAGAAGCTACGCGGCTTGACCGCAGCGACCTGACGCTGTCTGCCCGCCTTTTGGCTTCGGGGCAGGTTGCTGCTGCAAACACCGCGCTTGAGGCGGTGGACGCCATAGCAGGCGGAGCGGAATCAATGGCAAATACCATTCGTTCTGGCGGCGTGATCCATTATATCGCTGCGGGCTCTTCTGGCCTGATGGCCGCTGCCGACGCGCAAGAGCTTGGGGGCACCTTCTCGATCCCTGCAAGCCAGTTGCGGATTCACATGGCGGGTGGCTTGCCGACCGGCGTGGAAATGCCCGGCGCGGCTGAAGATGAAGACGAAGGCCTCAGAAATGACCTGCAAGACCTTCAGGCCAAAGACACAGTTATCGCGGTGTCAGCCAGCGGTTCCACGCCTTACACATTAGCGGCCTGTGAAATCGCCAGGGAAAAAGGGGCCACCGTCATCGGCATCGCCAACAATGCGCAAAGTCCGCTGCTGGAAGGTGCCGACATCCCGATCCTTTTGGCTACACCGCCAGAGCTGATTTCCGGATCAACCCGCATGGGTGCTGGAACGGCGCAGAAGATCGCCTTGAACATGCTGTCTTCGCTAATGGCACTGGAACTTGGACACGTATATCGGGGCATGATGGTCAACCTGCGCGCGGATAATGACAAGCTGCGCGCACGGGCCGCTGGCATCGTTACACGGATCGCCGAAGTGGATACGGACACGGCACAATCCGCTTTGGAAACGGCTGACGGCGACGTTAAGCCCGCAATTCTGATTGCAGCGCGCGGCCTGTCTCTGGCCGAAGCAACAGAACAACTGAACGCGACAAACGGCATCCTGAGCACCGCATTGGAAATACAAAACAACTGCTAACCAACTGGGAGAATACAATGAAACGCAAAAGCCTGAAACTTGCCCTATTGGGCACAACGCTTATGGCCACTTCGGCCTTGGCCGAGGACGTGACGCTGACCATCGAAAGCTGGCGCAACGACGACCTGACGCTGTGGCAGGAAAAGATCATCCCGGCATTCGAAGCCGCCAATCCGGGCATCAAGGTGAACTTCACGCCCTCTGCCCCTGCGGAATACAACGCGGTTCTGAACGCAAAACTGGAAGCTGGCTCTGCGGGCGATCTCATTACCTGCCGCCCCTTCGACACGTCGCTTTTGCTGTTTGAAAACGGAAACCTGGCGGATCTGAGCGATCTGGGTGCGATGGACAACTTTTCGGATGTGGCGAAATCCGCATGGCAGAACGATGACGGCTCCGCCACGTTCTGCGTGCCGATGGCATCGGTGATCCACGGGTTCATCTACAACAAAGACGCTTTTGCCGAGTTGGGTGTCGACGTTCCCACGACGGAAGACGAGTTCTTTGCCGCTTTGGACAAGTTCAAGGAAGACGGCACCTATATTCCGATGGCGATGGGGACCAACGACCAGTGGGAAGCCGCCACGATGGGCTACCAGAATATCGGCCCCAACTACTGGAAGGGCGAAGAAGGCCGTCTGGCGCTGATATCGGGCGAGCAGTCCTTGACCGATCCGCAGTGGGTCGAGCCGTATGAGACCATTGCGCGCTGGAAAGACTATCTGGGCGACGGGTTTGAGGCACAGACCTACCCCGACAGCCAGAACATCTTTACCCTTGGACGCGCCGCGATTTATCCGGCCGGTTCGTGGGAGATTTCGGGCTTCAACGCACAGGCCGATTTCGAAATGGGCGCGTTCAAGCCCCCGGTCCGTAATGCGGGCGACGGATGCTACATCTCTGACCACACGGACATTGCGATGGGTCTGAACGCAGCGTCGGAGAATGCCGAAGCAGCGCGCACCTTCCTTGACTGGATGGGCACGTCGGAATTCGCCACGATCTATGCCAACGCTCTGCCGGGCTTCTTCTCACTGTCGAGCCACGACATCGCGATGGAAGATCCGCTGGCGCAGGAATTTGTAAGCTGGCGGAATGACTGCGGCTCGACAATCCGGTCTACCTATCAGATCCTGTCGCGCGGCACGCCGAACCTTGAGAACGAAACCTGGAACGCTGCGGCTCAGGTCGTCAAAGGCGCGGAAAGCCCCGCCGATGCAGGCGCACGGCTGCAAGAGGGTCTGGCCTCGTGGTACGCACCGCATCAGTAAGCTGACACATACCCGGGCGGAACTGTTCGACCGGGTACACCCTTTACTCCTTTGAAAGCTGATCCATGAACCGCCCCCGCTTCCGCTGGCATATCGTTGTATTTCTGGCACCTGCCGTGCTGGTTTATACGGCAGTGATGATCTTCCCGCTGTTCAACACGCTGCGTCTGGCACTGTATACAGAGATTGATCAAAGCCGCGTGTTCGTTGGATTGCAGAACTTTCAAACCCTGTTTTTCGATCCGATCTGGTCCGAGCAGTTCTGGAACGCCTTAGGCAACAATTTCTGGTTCTTCCTGATCCATATGCTGGTGCAAAACCCCATCGGGATCGCATTGGCGGCGCTGCTCAGCCATCCACGCCTGCGGTTCTCGGCGCTGTACCGGTCGGCAATTTTCATCCCGACGATCCTGAGCTTTGTGATCGTTGGCTTTGCGTGGAAGCTGATCCTGTCTCCCATCTGGGGCATCGCACCTTCGATGTTGGATGCCGTGGGCCTGAAATCCCTGTTCGCACCGTGGTTGGGGAAAGAGGAATACGCCCTGACCACACTGGCGCTGATCTCGGTCTGGCAATTTGTGGGCATCCCGATGATGCTGATCTATGCTGCCCTGCTGACCATCCCCGAAGAAATCCTTGAGGCCGGAGAGATTGACGGCATCACCGGGGCCTCGGCCTTTTGGAAAATCAAGCTGCCGCTGATCCTGCCGTCGATCGGCATCATCTCGATCCTGACTTTCGTGGGGAACTTCAACGCGTTCGATCTGATCTATGCCGCGCAGGGCGCGCTGGCGGGGCCGGATTTCTCGACCGATATTCTGGGTACCTTCATGTACCGCACCTTCTTTGGCTTCCAGTTGCAACTGGGCGATCCGCATATGGGGTCGGCCATCGCCGGGGCCATGTTCGCGATCATCCTTGTGGGCGTCTGTATTTACCTCTTCGGCATCCAGACCCGGATGCGCCGATACCAGATGTGAGGGGGCTGAAATGAACAAAGCACGCCATAACCCGATCAACACCGCCGCAATGCACGGGGCGCTGATCCTCTATACGCTGATCGCCCTGTTCCCGGTCTTTGTGATCCTGATCAACAGCTTCAAATCCCGCCGCGCGATCTTTCGGGAACCACTTGCGCTGCCGAATGCCGACAGTTTTTCGATGATCGGGTATGAGACAGTGATGAAGCAGGGGGATTTCTTCCTCTATTTCCAGAATTCGATGATCGTCACCGTGGCGTCGCTGTTCTTTATTCTGCTGTTCGGCGCGATGGCGGCTTATGCGCTGTCGGAGTACCAATTCAAGGGCAATTTGGTGATGGGGCTGTATCTGGCGCTGGGGATCATGATCCCGATCCGCATCGGCACCGTGGCAATCCTTGAGATGATGGTGGCGACCGGGTTGGTGAACACGTTGTGGGCGCTGATACTGGTCTACACGGCGCAAGGGTTACCGCTGGCGGTGTTCATCCTGTCCGAGTTCATGCGACAGGTCAGTGATGATCTGAAAAACGCAGGGCGCATCGACGGGCTGTCGGAATACACGATCTTTTTCCGGCTGGTGCTGCCTTTGGTCCGGCCCGCGATGGCGACCGTGGCTGTGTTCAACATGATCCCGATCTGGAATGATCTGTGGTTCCCGCTGATCCTTGCCCCGGCCGAAGAGACCAAGACGCTCACACTGGGCAGTCAGGTCTTCATCGGCCAGTTCGTTACGGACTGGAACGCGGTTCTATCGGCGCTGTCCATGGCGATCCTGCCGGTACTGATCCTCTATGTCATTTTCTCGCGCCAATTGATCCGCGGCATCACTTCAGGAGCTGTCAAATGACCAAAGTTCTGATCGCTGGCCTTGGGAATATGGGCCTGAGCCACGCGCTGGCCCAACATAACCACCCCAATGCACAGATCGTCGGGCTGGTGAATCGGTCGGGCCATGTGGACCACCCCGAACTGGGCCACTACCCCGCTTATTCGGATTTCCAGACCGCGCTGGCCGAGACCAAACCCGATCTGGTGGTCGTCGCCACCTATTCCGACAGCCACGCCGATTTCGCCTGCGCCGCGATGGAGGCAGGCGCGCATGTCTTTGTAGAAAAACCGCTGGCCACCAATGTCGCCGATGCGCGGCGCGTGGTGGAAACCGCCACACGGCTGAACCGAAAGCTGGTCGTGGGCTATATCCTCCGCCATCACCCCTCGTGGATGCGCTTGATTGCCGAAGCACGCGATTTGGGCGGGCCTTACGTGTTCCGCCTGAACCTGAACCAGCAATCCTCGGGTGCGGAGTGGGAGACGCATAAGGCGCTGATGCAGACCACCTCGCCCATCGTGGATTGCGGTGTGCATTATGTGGATGTGATGTGCCAGATCACTGATGCACAGCCGGTCCGTGTGCATGGCATGGGCCTGCGCCTGTCTGATGAGATCGCCGAGGACATGTATAACTACGGCCAGTTTCAGGTGATCTTCGACGACGGATCGGTCGGCTGGTACGAGGCCGGATGGGGCCCGATGATGTCCGAGACTGCGTTTTTCGTAAAAGACATTGTCTCGCCCAACGGCTCGGTCTCGATCACCGACGGCAACAAGGGCGCTTCAGCGGATATCGACGGGCACACCAAGGTTGGTGGCCTGCTGATCCACACGCCGGGCGGCGACCGTACCGTCGACATGCCGGATGAGCCCGGCCACCAGGAACTGTGTGACGCCGAACAAGCCTTTATGCTGCGCGCCATCGCTGACGATATCGACCTGACGCGCCATATGAATGACGCCGTCCAATCCCTTGCCATTTGTCTGGCTGCCGATGAAAGCATCCGCACCGGCCAGCCCGTTTCGCTCAAGGAGCCCACGACATGACCGCTCTGACCCTGACTAATGTGAACAAGTCCTTTGGCGAGGTTCATGTCCTGAAAGACATTTCGCTTGAGGTGGAGGAAGGTGAGTTCGTCGTCTTCGTCGGCCCCTCGGGCTGCGGCAAGTCCACCCTGCTGCGCGTGATCGCAGGGTTGGAAGATGCGTCCTCGGGCGAGATCAATATCGACGGGCAAACGGTCAATCTGGTGCCGCCGTCGAAACGCGGGATCGCGATGGTTTTTCAAAGCTATGCGCTCTACCCCCATCTGAACGTGCGTGGGAACATGACGCTGGCTTTGAAACAAGAGAAACAATCCAAAGCGGTGATTGAGGAACGTGTCGCCACGGCCAGCCGGATGCTGAACCTTGAGGAATATCTGGATCGCTACCCCTCGGAACTGTCCGGCGGTCAAAGGCAGCGCGTCGCCATCGGGCGCGCTATTGTGCGCGAGCCGAAACTGTTCCTGTTCGATGAACCGCTGTCCAATCTGGACGCCGCCCTACGGATGAACACCCGGATCGAGATCGCAAACCTGCACCGCGCGCTTGATGCTTCGATGATCTATGTCACCCACGACCAGACCGAGGCGATGACGCTGGCCGACAAGATCGTCGTGCTGCGTGACGGGCGGGTTGAGCAGATCGGCACTCCGATAGACTTGTACAACAACCCCGCCAACCAGTTCGTCGCCGGGTTCCTTGGGTCGCCGTCAATGAATTTCTTGCCCGAGGGGATGTTGGGCGAAGGTCAAAACACCATCGGCATTCGGCCTGAAGACCTATTTCTGTCGGATGACGGCCCGCTGAAAGCGCGCGTCAGCCATGTCGAAAAGCTGGGCGGCGATACAAACGTTATCGCCAAGGTCAACGACCATTCCGTCACCGCCCGCTTGTTCGGCCAGCACGCGATCAGCGAAGGCGAGGAACTGCGATTCGCTTATACCGCCGACAAAGCTTATCGGTTTGACACCAATGGGCAGCGTTTGCGTTAGGCGCGCCCATTAACACCCCAAAACCTGAAGCGCCTGAACAAGCACCAAAGCTGCAAATTGCGGCGCTTTGGTTGGAATTACGGTGTGGTGGAACATATATATCTGGCAATGTCGGCCTGACAGAAGACCGGACAGACACATTTGCAGGACCGTTATTCCACTGTCACAATGGGGCACTAAGTCCGTTTCATAGCTATCCATTTACAGCCAGGAGCCACCCCATGAAAGACGCTGATCGCATGTCTCTCTCTGCAGACGATTGGGACGAACTGCACTTTCCCCGCCCCGAGGAAAACGAATTTGACCGCGTTGTCGAAAGCGCCATTTCTCGCCGAGGGTTTCTGGGTGGCGTTCTGGCGTTCGGCTCGGGCGCGGCGGCGATGGGCGCCGGTCTAATGGGGTCGACATCGGCGCAGGCGGTCGAGGCCTCGCGCTTTGCCTTCACCCCTATTCCCGCGCAAACCGACGGGACCGTACATGTGCCCGAAGGGTATGACTGGAAGGTGCTGATGCGCTGGGGCGACCCGCTGTTTTCGGACGCGGATGGCTATGACATCGCCGACGGTGGCCCGGTTGAAAAATCCGACCGTATCTTTGGCGAAAACACAGACGGGATGGAGAGCTTTTCATATCAGGGTCACGAACTGATCGCGATCAACCATGAGTTCCCAAATAACGGCATCAACCTTCCCTCTGCGCAAGAAGGTGTTCCCGCCAACGCAGGCGACGTTCTGAAAATGCAGAACATTCAGGGCGTTACGGTGATGGAGGTCAAGGAGGCTGCTGACGGATGGTCTGTGGTAAAGGACAGCCCGTTCAATCGCCGCATCCACCACAATACGCCTATGAAAATCGTGGGTCCCGCTGCTGGTCACGACCTGTTGAAAACCAAGGCTGACCCTACTGGCACGACGTCGCTGGGCACCATGAACAATTGTGGTGCAGGCAAAACGCCTTGGGGCACCTACCTGACCTGCGAAGAGAATTTTAACGGCTATTTCGGATCGTCCGATGAAACCGCCGTTTACGATAAACCGGTCGCGGACGGATATGCGCGCTATGGCGTCAAAGCCAAAAGCTGGAACGGCTACGAACTGTTTGACCCGCGTTTCGACACGTCGAAAAACCCGAATGAACCCCACCGCGTAGGCTGGATCGTGGAAATCGACCCGACCAAACCCGACAGCACACCTGTCAAGCATACCGGTCTGGGCCGCTTCAAGCACGAAAACGCCGAGGTAACTCTGGCCGCGGATGGTCGTGTGGTCGTCTACATGGGCGACGATGAGCGGGGCGAGTACTTGTACAAGTTCGTCTCGAACGGCACCTATCAGCCGGGCGGCGAGACCGAGAGCCTGCTGAACGACGGCACCTTATACGCAGCCAAGTTCGACGACGACCTGTCGGGCGAATGGCTGCCTTTGACGCCCGAAACAACAGACATGGACGCCGCAGAGATTTCGATCTTCACGCGTCTCGCGGCCTCGAAAGTGGGTGCCACGACCATGGACCGCCCCGAATGGGTTGCCTCCAGCCCGGTTGCGGTCGAGGCATATTGCTGCCTGACCAACAACAAAAACCGAGGCATCAAGCCAAACGCAGGCGGCGACGATACCCCGGTCAATGGACCCAACCCGCGTGAGGCTAACAAATACGGCCAGATCGTGCGCTGGCGCCCAAGCAACGACGACCACGCAGCAGATACGTTCGAATGGGATCTCTACGTCATGGCCGGCAACCCAACCGTGCATACGGATGCTTATGCCGGGTCGCCCAATGTCAATGAAGGCAACCTGTTCAATTCGCCGGATGGCATGGTCATCGACACAACCGGACTGATCTGGATTCAGACAGACGGCAATGACAACAACGCCGAGGACTTTGCCGGAAACGGGAACAACCAGATGCTGGTTGGTGATCCGATCACCGGAGAGATCGCGCGCTTTATGACGGGTCCGAATGGGTGCGAAGTCACTGGGCTCGCGTGGTCAACCGACCTGCGGACAATGTTCGTCGGAATTCAACACCCCGGCAGCAATTGGCCCGATGGCGGAACGCCACGGTCTTCGATCATCGCTATCAAGCGGAATGACAACGGCTTGGTCGGCTAATACATCTTTTGGTGGTGCCCTCTTCCGAATACGGGTGAGGGCGCTGTCAGATATCCTCGCCCGGCAAAGCCAACGGCCCGCCCGGAGCCATCAGGTGACGCTCTGACAGCCATGGGTTCAACTCCAATGCCTGCTGCAGAGCTTCTCGCGCTTCGTCCGTTCGCTGAAGACCCATCAACGTCAACGCACGGCCACTTATCGCGGCGACGTGGTTCGGTGACAGCTCAATAGCCCGGTCCAGGTCGGGCAATGCCGCCTGAAAATCCTGCCTCAGATAATGGGCAAAGGCACGCTGGTTATATCCCTCGGCGTAGGACGGGCAGTACTCGATCAGCTTGTCGAAATCCTCGATCGCGCCCAACAAATCCCATGCATTCCGACGCGTCATACCCCGGTCCAGAACGGCCTGAGCCGTTTCGTCCGGTGCATCCGTCCAGAACTCCCACAATTGATTGGACAGCGCGCGGGCGGCCTGTTCGTTTTCGGCCTGTTGTATCTGCGAGATCAACCCGGTCACTCCAGCAGAATGATCCGGTGCCATGGGGCAATCATCGGCAAAGGCAGCACCCGAGGTTGCGGCAACAAAGGCAGAGGCAAGGAAAAGCTGTTTCATACAGCAATGGTGACGCTTGCACGGCTTTCGTCAACCCAGCCTTCAGAACGCGCCCGAGACGCCGGTTTCCTTCACCGCCTCCATCGCAACAAAGGTCGACGTGCTGGCCACATGGGGTAACGACGAAATTTTCTCGGCCAGAACGGCCCGATACTCGGACATCGAACCGGTGCGAATTTTCAGAAGATAGTCGAAATTCGATGCAATCATATGGGCTTGCTCAATCTCGGCCACTTTGCGCACCGCCGCATTGAACTCGGCCAATGCCTTTTCGCGAGTATCTGTCAGACGCACCTCGACAAAGGCCACGTGGTCCAGACCAAGGCGGATCGGGTCAAGCAAGGCGCGATATCCGGTGATGATGCCATCGGCCTCAAGTCTCTTCACACGTGCTTGAGTGGGCGATTTCGACAACCCAATCCGCCGCGCAAGGTCAGCGATGGGGATGCGCCCATCCTCAGACAGAATCGTCAGAATTGACTGATCGAACCGATCAAGACCGGGAAAGTCTTTTTGCACTGTATTCTCCCAAAACTTCAGTCCATTCGCCTTAGTTTGGAAAGAAATAAGGCAATCCTCCTGTCAAATCGACCCTATATTTATCAAAAGCCCCGGAGGATACATGTCACACAGCCTGCGCGCCCATATCGACGGTCAGACCTATGCCGATCAGTCAGCCATACTGGCCCACCTGATTGCACAGTCTGATCTGACCCAAGCCGATCGTCAGTCCATATGCGCCTCTGCCGCTCAGTTGGTGCGCGATATTCGTTCCAGCACGTCGCCCGGCATGATGGAGGTATTTCTGGCCGAATACGGCCTGTCCACTGACGAAGGCGTGGCCTTGATGTGCCTGGCCGAAGCACTGTTGCGTGTCCCCGATGCCGACACGATCGACGCGCTGATCGAGGATAAGATTGCGCCATCCGATTGGGGTAAACATCTGGGGCAGTCCTCGTCCTCGCTGGTCAATGCCTCAACCTGGGCCTTGATGTTGACGGGCAAGGTTCTGGATGAAGGCAAATTGTCTCCGGTCGGTGCCCTGCGCGGCGCAATCAAGCGATTGGGTGAGCCGGTGATCCGCACGGCCGTAGGCCGGGCCATGAAAGAAATGGGCCGTCAGTTCGTACTGGGCGAAACCATCCAAGCCGCAATGGACCGCGCCAAGGGGATGGAAGCCAAGGGCTATACCTATTCCTACGACATGCTGGGCGAGGCCGCCCGGACCGAGGCCGATGCTGCCCGCTATCACCTGTCCTATTCGCGCGCGATTGCGGCCATTGCCGATGCTTGCACCCATGACGACATACGCGCCAATCCGGGAATTTCGGTGAAGCTGTCGGCGCTGCACCCGCGTTATGAACTGGCGCAGGAACAGCGCGTGATGGATGAGCTTGTGCCCCGCCTGCGTGCGCTCTGCCTGCTGGCCAAGGCCGCCGGGATGGGCCTGAACGTAGATGCCGAAGAAGCCGACCGCCTGTCCCTGTCGCTGCAGGTCATAGAAGAGGTCATGTCCGAGCCCGCCCTGACCGGATGGAACGGGTTCGGGGTCGTGGTTCAGGCATATGGCCCACGCGCCGGGATCGTCTTGGACACACTTTATGACATGGCCCAACGCCACGATCGCAAGTTGATGGTCCGGTTGGTCAAAGGGGCCTATTGGGATACCGAGATCAAGCGTGCGCAGGTCGAAGGCGTCGATGGCTTCCCTGTCTTCACCCGCAAGGCGGCGACCGATATTTCCTACATCGCCAATGCGCGCAAATTGCTGGGTATGACCGACCGGATCTATCCGCAATTCGCCACCCACAACGCGCATACCGTCAGCGCGATCCTGAATATGGCCAAGGATCAACCCTATGAATTCCAGCGCCTGCACGGGATGGGCGAAACGCTGCACGGGTTGGTCAAAGATCAGAACTCTACCCGCTGCCGTATCTACGCTCCGGTCGGTGCGCATCGCGACCTGTTGGCGTATCTGGTGCGCCGACTGTTGGAGAACGGTGCGAATTCATCTTTCGTGAATCAGATTGTGGATGAGACTGTGCCGCCGGAAGAAGTCGCCGCCGACCCGTTCAACGATATCCGCGAACCGGCACGGCCACTGCCCACCGGACCTGAACTGTTTCAGCCCGAGCGCCCGAACTCGAGCGGGTTTGACTTGCAACACACGCCCACACTGGATCGGATCGACGCCGCCCGCGACTGGTTCCGAGCACATCACTGGTACGCGCGGCCACTTTTGTCCGGGGATGCCACGCCCGAGGACGACCAGCCTGTCATCAATCCGGCCCAACCTCAGGACCGGCCCGGCGCTGTCGCCCCAGCAAGCGCCGAGGACGTCGAACTGGCGCTGGCCTCTGCGGCGCCATGGCAATCGCCAGCGACCGAGCGGTCCCGCATCCTGAACGCCGTTGCCGATCTGTACGAATACCATTACGGCGAGCTTTTTGCGCTGTTGTCCCGGGAGGCTGGGAAATCGCTTCCGGATGCAGTTGCTGAACTGCGCGAAGCCGTTGATTTCCTGCGGTACTATGCTGCGAATATTCCTGATCTTGCGCCTGCTGGAACCTTCACATGCATCAGCCCGTGGAACTTTCCGCTGGCCATTTTCACCGGTCAGATTGCGGCGGCGCTTGCCACTGGTAACGCTGTACTGGCCAAACCCGCCCCGCAAACACCCCTGATCGCGCATCGCGCCGTGCAGTTGATGCATGAAGCAGGTGTGCCACTGGATGTTCTGCAGTTGCTGCCGGGTGGCCCTACGGTGGGTGCGGCACTGACCTCGGATGCGCGGGTTTCGGGCGTGGCTTTTACAGGCTCGACCGCGACAGCGCTGAAAATCCGCGAGGCAATGGCAGAAAACCTGCGGCCCGGCACCCCGTTGATCGCGGAAACCGGCGGACTGAATGCCATGATAGTGGACAGCACTGCCCTGCCAGAACAAGCCGTGCAATCCATCATCGAAAGCGCGTTTCAATCGGCGGGTCAGCGTTGCTCGGCCCTTCGGTGCCTTTATGTGCAAGAGGACATTGCGGACGACCTGCTGACGATGCTGAAGGGCGCGATGGAGGCCCTGCAGGTTGGCGACCCATGGTTGATTTCAACCGATTGCGGCCCTGTTATCGACAACGATGCACGGCAGGTCATCACGGATCACGTTGCAACGGCCCGTCGGGACGGGCGCATCCTAAAAGAGATGCCAACGCCGCCCGACGGCACATTCGTCGCACCGACGCTTATTGAAATCCCCGGCATTGCCGCGCTCGAACGAGAAATTTTCGGCCCGGTTCTGCATGTCGTGCGGTTCAAGGCGTCCGAGATTGATCAGGTGATCGCTGACATCAATGCCACGGGGTACGGCCTGACCTTTGGCTTGCACACGCGCATTGACGACCGTGTTCAGCACATCACCGAAGCCGTTCACGCAGGCAATATCTATGTGAACCGTAACCAGATTGGAGCGATTGTCGGATCGCAACCTTTTGGTGGTGAAGGGCTTTCCGGGACTGGCCCCAAGGCCGGTGGCCCAAACTACATGACCCGTTTCCGCGCACCCGACCGCCAGAACAGCGCCGGGACGTGGGATGCAACAATGGGCGGCATGCCTGCCCCGGACGGCGAACCGGCATCAGTTCAAACCCGTTCCCTGCCCGGCCCCACCGGAGAATCCAACCGCCTCAGCGAGTTCCCCCGCCCGCCTCTATTGTGTATGGGGCCGGGTGAGGCTGCAGTTCAGGCACAAGCGGTGGCCGTGCAGGAATTGGGCGGTTCAGCAATCCGCGCCACAGGTACGATCGACCTGCATCGGCTTGAAAATGCGACAGGTATCTCCGGCGTTTTGTGGTGGGGTGATGAAGCCACGGCCCGAGACATTGAACGGCATCTGGCCCGCCGCACTGGTCCGATCCTGCCCCTGATCCCTGGCTTGCCAGACAAGGCCCGAGTACAGGCCGAGCGCCACGTCTGCGTCGACACAACCGCCGCAGGGGGTAACGCGGCGTTGCTGGGTGGTGCGGCCTAAACAGACCTTGACGCTGGGCTAAGGAAAGCCCAGCGTCGCGCCATGTTTCCGATCCGCGATCATAACCCTTCGGGGCGCACTCCGTTCGTCGTTTACCTGCTAATGGCGGCGAATATTCTGATCTTTATCAGCTATGCAGGCGCCATGGACGACGCGCGACTAATCAACCAGATTTACTATGATTACGCCGTTATTCCGGCTCGGATCACTGACGGATTTGCGTTCGATACTTTGGTGACATCAATGTTCCTGCACGGGGGCTGGATGCACCTGATCGGCAACATGCTGTTTCTGTGGATCTTTGGCGACAACCTCGAAGATGAGATGGGCCACCTACCCTTCCTTCTGTTCTATCTGGCCGCCGGGATCGGCGCTGGCCTGATTCACGTCCTGACAGCCCCCGGCTCATTGGTTCCCACAATCGGTGCATCGGGCGCGATTGCCGGAGTGATGGGCGGCTATTTGCTGCTGTTCCCCAAGGCGCAGGTCGATATCCTGTTGATCCTGATCGTTTATATTCGCGTTTTCACCATTCCGGCTTTTGTCATGCTTGGGGTCTGGCTTGGCATGCAGTTTCTGGGCAGCCTCTCCAGCAACCCGGACGAAGGGGGGATTGCATATTGGGCGCATACAGGCGGTTTCTTCGTCGGTTTGGTGCTGAGTATTCCCTTGTGGTTGCGGCGCGGTGGCATCAGATACTGGAACCGGACACACGGCCATCCACCCCACCCAGAGCAGACCTACAAGTTCTCGCAATCACGCATTCCCCGCATTCCGCGCAGGTAGACGCCCGCCGCTTAGTTCAGTGATTTCCCGGGCAGCGGCCATAACCAACCCGCCCAAGTCCGGCGCGCGGTCCGCTTTGAATCGCACAGTCGGGCCGGACACGGATATCCCGGCACAGGGCTCGGCACGGTCATTGAATATCGCCGCGCCAATGCAGGACATGCCTTCATAGCGCTCTTCCCGATCATGCGACCAGCCCCGCTTTCGCGTCAGCGCCAAGTCCGACTGCAACTTTGACCCGGGCAGCAGGGTACTCTCGGTAAAGGCAACCGTTTCCCCCAAGCCTAGCGCTTTGGTCAACCCGGCCTCGCCCAGTTCGGCCAGGATCGCCTTGCCAGTTCCCGATGCATACATCGGGGTCCGGGCCCCCGGCGGAAAAAACGCCCGGATGGGGTTCCCGGTTTCGACCTGCCCAACAAACACAACCTCGAACCCATCGGGAACCGCAAGATTGGCTGTCTCACCGCTGTCCTGCATCAAGCGCCGCAGGATGGGTCGTCCGATCTCGATCACGCTGTTTCTACGCAGGAAAGACGCGCCGGTTCTGTATGCCTCGATGCCAATCACCCACTCCTGACGCTCTTCGTCAAAGCTGACGAAGCCGTGTTTTTGCAACGTGACCAGAATACGGTGCGTAGTGGCTGTGGGGACCCCGATCTCTCTGGCCAGATCACTCAGCGCGGCCCGCTCCATGCGCGCAACCGTGGTCATAACGCCCAACGCGCGATCCAAAGACTGCATGGTCCCGGCCGAGCTTTCCTTGAACATGGATTTCGGTCGACCTCGTGGTCTTTTTTGCGGCTCTTGTCCCAATTTCCCTTCCTCCTTTGCCCGATATTTTTTGTCGCGGCTGAAATTCGCCTTCAAAATGAAAAACGGAAATCTTCACGAATTTCGTCGGTTACAAATTTTTTGACAAAAATGAAAATATTTTTCAAGAAAATTGCATGACGCCGCATAATCCCGGAAAATGTCCTCCAAAGCGGAGGAATAGAAGATGTCCAACCAAAACCCGGTCTTCATACCAGGGCCGACAAATATCCCCGACCGGCTGCGGCTGGCCATGCAGGTTCAAACGCAAGACCACCGCGCACCGGATTTTGTCGACACGTTCGCCCCTGTTCTCGAAGAGACAAAGCGTGTCTTCAGCACTCAAACCGGTCAGATCGTGACATTCCCTGCCTCGGGCACCGGCGGGTGGGAAGCGGCGATCACCAATACCCTCAGCCCCGGAGACAAGGTTCTGGTGGCCCGTTATGGCGTTTTCAGCCATCGCTGGATCGACCTGTGCCAACGGCACGGGTTGGACGTGCAGATTATTGATTGCCCTTGGGGGACAGGTGCACCAGCAGACCTGTTTCAGGCAGCCCTTGCCAAGGACACGTCGCACGACATCCGCGCCGTTCTGGTGACCCATAACGAAACTGCCACCGGCGTGCTTTCGGATATCGGTGCTGTGCGTCAAGCCATGGACTCCGCAAACCATCCCGCGATGCTGTTTGTGGATTGCGTAAGCTCGCTGGCCTCTGTGCCATTTCAGTTTGACACATGGGGCGTCGATATCGCCGTGTCGGGGTCGCAAAAAGGATTCATGCTGGCGACCGGGATGGCGATCCTGTGTGTCAGCGAAAAGGCGCAAGAGGCGATGGCGTCCGCCAAGCTGTCCCGCACCTTTTTTGATTTCCGCGACATGATGGCTGCGAATACATCGGGCGGGTTTCCCTATACCCCGCCGCTGCAACTGATCTACGGGATGCGCGAAAGCCTTAAGATGCTGTTTGAGGAAGGTTTGGACAACGTCTATGCCCGCCACCACCGGCTGGCCGAAGGGGTTCGCCGTGCCACCGACGCGTGGGGCTTGAAGCTGGTTGCACAGTCGCCCGACCTTTATTCCGATACGGTCAGCGCAATCTATGTCCCCGATGGGTTCGACAGCAACGCCCTGACAGATCACGCGTTCAACGCATATGGCGTGTCCTTCGGGATCGGCCTTGGGCAACTGAACGGCAAGGCGTTTCGCATCGGTCATCTGGGCAGCCTGACGGACGTGATGGTCCTGTCTGGCCTCAGCACGATCGAAATGGCGATGGCGGACCTGAATTACCCGATCTCACTGGGCAGCGGGGTCGCGGCCGCGCAGGAATTCTATCGTTCCGGCTCGTCCGGCAACGCAATGGCGGCAGCCTGAGGAGATTGATCATGCTGGATCACACCCCCGCCGCGAAGCTGACAATCGACGACATGCGAGCGGCGCATGAACGGATCAAACCATATATCCGCCGAACCCCGGTCATGGTGTCCGACTACCTGAATGACCTGACAGGCGCCGATCTGTTTTTCAAGTGCGAGAACTTTCAAGAGGCCGGCGCCTTCAAGGTTCGCGGAGCAAGCAACGCCGTGTTTGGCCTAAGCGATGAGATGTCGGCAAAGGGTGTCTGCACCCATTCCAGCGGCAACCATGCGCTTTCGCTGTCGTATGCGGCCGGGCGGCGGGGCATTCCCTGCCACGTGGTCATGCCGCGCACGGCACCACAGGCCAAGAAAGATGCGGTCCGGCGCTTTGGCGGAACGATTACCGAGTGCGAGCCGTCGACCACCTCGCGCGAAGCGACGTTTGCCGAAGTGCAGGCCAAAACGGGCGGCGAATTCGTCCACCCCTATAACGACCCCCGCGTGATCGCTGGGCAGGCGACATGTTCGGCAGAACTGCTGGAACAAACCGACGGCGTGGATGCGGTCATTGCGCCGATTGGCGGCGGCGGTATGGTGTCCGGAACCTGTTTAACAATGTCAAACCTGGCTCCCGGTACAGCGATCTATGCCGCGGAGCCGGAACAGGCGGATGACGCTTATCGTTCGTTCAAGGCGGGTCGCATTATCGCGGACGACGCGCCCAAAACGGTTGCCGACGGTCTGCTGGTGCCGCTCAAGGAAAACACGTGGCACTTTGTGTCCAACCACGTGACCGACATCTTCACCGCCTCGGAGGATGAGATCATCGAGGCGATGAAACTAACGTGGAAATACTTGCGCGTGGTGATGGAGCCGTCCTCGGCTGTGCCTTTGGCAACCATTCTCAAAAATCCGGACGTGTTTCGCGGAAAACGCGTCGGCGTAATCATCACCGGCGGCAACGTGGATTTGGACAAGCTGCCCTGGCTCAAAGGGTAAGGAGGAATAACATGAACAAACCTGTGAAATTTGACGACCTCGAAGTCGGCTTCGACATCCCCGCCTCAATCGGTATGGACGAAAAAGACATTCAAACACCGTGCCTGATACTCGATCTGGACGCGCTGGAGCGGAATATCAGGAAGATGGGCGACTATGCCAAGGCACATGGCATGCGCCACCGCGTACACGGCAAGATGCACAAGTCCGTTGATGTCGCCAAACTTCAGGAAAAGCTGGGCGGCGCGGTGGGTGTCTGCTGTCAGAAAGTCTCGGAAGCAGAAGTTTTTGCGCGCGGCGGCATCAAGGATATCCTTGTATCAAATCAGGTGCGTGACCCGGCCAAGATCGACCGCCTGGCGCGACTGCCCAAGACCGGAGCGCGCACCATCGTCTGTGTGGACGACGTCAATAACGTCGCGGACCTGTCCGCTGCGGCAGTCAGCAACGGCACCGAATTAGAGGTTCTGGTCGAAATCGACTGCGGCGCGGGGCGGTGCGGCGTGACCACAACTCCGGCTGTAATCGAGATCGCCGAGGCGGTCGTGGCTGCCCCAAACCTGAAATTCACAGGCATTCAGGCGTATCAGGGCGCAATGCAGCATCTCGACACGTACGAGGCCCGAAAAGAGAAACTGGATGCTGCAATCGCGATGGTAGAAGACGCAGTTGACGGGTTGAAGGCCGCAGGAATCGACTGCGAGCTGGTCTCGGGCGGCGGCACCGGGTCGTATTATTTCGAAAGCAATTCAGGTGTTTACAACGAGCTGCAATGCGGCTCCTACGCCTTCATGGATGCCGACTATGGCCGTATTCTGGACAAGGATGGCAAGCGGATCGACCAGGGTGAGTGGGAAAATGCGTTGTTTATCCTAACAAGCGTCATGAGCCACGCCAAAGCAGATAAGGCGATCTGTGATGCAGGTCTAAAGGCGCAGTCCGTCGATAGCGGCTTGCCGTTCATCTTTGGGCGCGATGATGTCGAATACCTCAAATGCTCGGATGAACACGGCGTGATCGGTGATCCCGGCAATGTTCTCAAGGTCAACGACAAGCTGCGTCTGGTTCCCGGTCATTGTGACCCAACCTGCAACGTCCATGACTGGTATGTGGGTGTGCGGGGCGGCAAGGTTGAAACGCTCTGGCCTGTTTCGGCCCGTGGAAAGGCGTTCTGAGCAATGAGGGATATCATGACTTCTCAAGACGGGCTGCTGATCGTAGGCGAAGATCTTTGCAAGCAACTGGTCGGCCGCCAGCAAGCCTTTGACGCGGTTCAGTCGGTCTTTGGCGCAATGGCCAACGGCGGGGCGTGGAATTTTCCTGTTGTGCGCGAGGCGCTGGGTTACGCGGACGCATTGTACGGCTTCAAGTCAGGGTTCGACAGGGAAGGACAGGTGCTGGGTGTAAAGTCGGGCGGATATTGGCCCGACAATGCCGAAAAAAATCTGACCAACCACCAATCCACCGTCTTTCTGTTCGATCCTGACACCGGGCAGCTCTCTGCGCTTGTCGGGGGCAATTACCTGACGGCGGTGCGCACGGCGGCCTCGTCAGCGGTCTCGATTGCACATCTGGCGCGGCAAGATTCGAAGGTTCTGGGGATGGTTGGTGCAGGTCATCAGTCCGCCTTTCAACTGCGTGCGGCAGCCGAACAGCGCGCGTTCGAAAAGGTCATCGCCTGGAACCCCCACCCGGACATGCTGCCGCGTCTGGCTGCCGTGGCCGAGGAAATCGGGTTGGAGTTCGAGGCCGTCAGCCAGCAGGAACTGGGCGCGCAGGCGGATGTGATCATCACGATCACCTCAGCCTTTGAACCGCTATTGATGAATGACTGGATCAAACCCGGCACGCACCTTGCCTGCATGGGCACCGACACGAAAGGCAAGCAAGAGGTCGACCCCGCGCTTTTGGCCGCAGCAACCGTCTTCACAGACGAGGTCGCCCAATCCGTTACGATCGGCGAAGCCCAGCACGCTGTAAACTCGGGGGCGCTGAAGCAGGATCAGATCACACCAATTGGTGCCGTGATCAACGGGGATCACCCCGGCCGGACCAGCGAAGACGAAATCACCCTGTTCGACGGAACCGGGGTCGGTTTGCAGGATTTGGCAGTTGCGTCGGTCGCCGCGCGATTGGCGGATGAGGCAAGCTTGGCGCAGCGCGCGGCCCTATGAAACGAAAAAGCGCGCCTCGTTCGGGGCGCGCAACTTCGATCGTGGCGATCAGGTCTTAGCCCCGGATCACCTTTGCAAACTGGTCAAAAATCGGTTCGTTCGAACAGATCACCTCGCCATCTTCCAAGACACTGCCTTCGGGGTTTAGGGCCTGCACAAAGCCACCGGCCTCTTTCACGATGATGATCCCGGCCGCCACGTCCCATGCGTGCAGGCGGCGTTCCCAGAACCCTTCGTACCGACCTGCGGCCACGTATGCCAAGTCAAGCGCAGCCGAGCCCCAGCGGCGCACACCGGCGCAGGTCGGCATCAAACGCGCTAGATCCTGCAGCGTTGCTGGCAAGTCCGAACGGCCACCAAAGGGCAGGCCCGTCGAAAAGATAGACTCGATCATACGATGACGACTTGAGACGCGAATGCGGGTGTCATTCATCCACGCACCTTCACCTTTTTCGGCAAAGAACATCTCGTCCTTGGCCGGGTCGTAGATCACGCCAGCGACGATCTTGCCCTTATGTTCCAACGCGATTGAAATCGCCCAGTGCGGCAGGCCGTGCAGGAAATTCGTTGTCCCATCCAGCGGGTCCACGATCCAGCGGCGGGTGGGATCTTCGCCGGGGATTTCGCCGCCCTCTTCGGCCAGCCAACCATAGGTCGGGCGCGCGCCCAGCAGTTCCTCTTTCAGGATCGCCTCTGCGGCGATATCCGCCTTTGAGACAAAATCGCCTGCGCCTTTCATCGACACCTGAAGGTTCTCGACTTCGCGAAAATCTTTGACCAAAGACCGCCCCGCCTTGCGCGCGGCTTTAATCATGATGTTGAGGTTTGCACTGCCAACCATTGTCCAAAGGCTCCTGTTCGGTCAAACCGCGCGTATACTGATGCAAAGCGCCCTTGCCAAGAGGAATGATACGCATAGCAGACCCGCGATTTGCGCCTATTGCTGTTGCAGCTTGCGGGCCTCGGTTCCGGCCAGTTGAATCAACTCCTGCACATAGGGCTTTTCAAGGTCTTCCGTGCGAACCGCTGCGTACAAACTGCGCGTAATCCCATCCTTGGTCAGTGGGCGTGTCACATAGTCGGAATTGTACTTTACCTCGCGCACGACCCAGTCGGGCAACACCGAAATCCCACGGTTCGAGGCAACCAAAAGCAGGATGACCGCCGTCAGTTCCACCTGCCGGATCGCGGTCGGTTCCACCCGCGCAGGGATCAGCAACTGGCTGAACACATCCAGTCGCGTGCGCTCGACAGGATAAGTGATCAAGGTCTGCCCCCGGAAATCTTCGGCTTCGATATAGTCCTTTTGCGCCAAGGGATGCACCGACGCGGCGACAAATACGGCGTCATAGTCGAAAAGCTCGATGAACTCGACACCCGGCAGGTCTTCGGGGTCGGACGACACGACAAGATCGACCTCTTCTTTTTGCAGCGCTGGCAAAGCGTCGAACGCAAGACCTGGTTTGATATCTACATCGACATCCCCCCACGACTTGCGGAAGGTTTCCAGCACGGGAAACAACCACTCGAAACAGGCGTGGCACTCGATAGCGATATGCATCCGACCGGTACGACCATCACGCAGGGACGAGAATTCGTGCTGGGTCGCTTCGACCTGCGGCAGGATTTGCTCGGCCAACCGCAACAGGCGCAGACCAGCCGCCGATAATTTCATCGGCTTGGACCGACGTAGGAAAAGTTCAACACCCGCCTGATCTTCCAGCCCCTTGATCTGATGACTCAGCGCAGACTGCGTGATGTTCAACTGGTCCGCAGCGCGGGCAAGCCCACCACATTCATGGATCGCCTTGATTGTGCGCAGGTGCCGGAATTCGATGTGCATTTCAGATTCGCTCATGTTGTTCTTGAACAATATGAGTTTGTCTCACATAGCAGAAACTGGCACAAGACCCGGGACCGCAGCAAATGAGGCCAAGATGACCAAGCCAGAAATTTCGTTCGAGTTCTTCCCGCCGCAATCGCTGGAAGCCTCTTTTCGGTTGTGGGACACTGTTCAGACATTGGCCCCACTTGATCCTCGATTTGTGTCTGTCACCTACGGTGCAGGCGGAACCACGCGGGAACTGACCCGCGATGCGGTGGCAACTTTGCACAAATCTTCTGGCCTGCCTGTCGCGGCCCACCTGACCTGTGTGGATGCGACGCGCGAGGAAACATTGGCCATTGCCGACAGTTTTGCCAAGTCAGGCGTCCAGGATATCGTCGCGTTGCGCGGTGACCCACCAAAAGGTCAGGACAGTTTTGTTCCGCACCCTGACGGCTTTCAGAACTCGGTCGAACTGATTGCGGCGCTGGCTGAAACAGGCAAGTTCAACATTCGCGTCGGCGCCTACCCCGATATCCACCCCGAGGCGCAAAATGCGCGCACAGACGTAGACTGGCTCAAGGCCAAATTGGACGCCGGTGCCGACGAAGCCCTGACGCAGTTCTTCTTTGAGGCCGAAACCTTCTTCCGCTTTCGCGACGACTGCGCCAAAGCGGGGATCGACAAGCCCATCGTGCCGGGAATTCTGCCGATCGAAAACTGGAAAGGGGCGCGCAACTTTGCCCGCCGCTGTGGAACGCGCATCCCGGCATGGGTTGAACAGGCGTTTGACAAGGCCGTTCGCGACGACCGCGAAGACCTGCTGGCCACGGCCCTATGCACCGAGCTGTGTTCCGACCTGATCGAAGGCGGTGTCGACAAGCTCCATTTCTATACGCTGAACCGCCCGGAACTTACCCGTGATGTCTGTTTTGCATTGGGCATCACACCCAAAACCGAGCTTCAGAACGTCGCCTGATCCAAAGGTCCGAACACACGATATTGTCGAGCCAAACCCGGGGGACAATCCATTCGCAAACACCCCTATTGTTCCCCCTTCATATTCAATTTTTTGCCTTATTTGACAAAAATTCACCCGTCCTGACACTGGTTCTCGTAGTTGTTTAACGAGTGATTTGTTATGGAACCTGTTGATAGAATCAGGGCGCGTGCTGAGGCACTTCATGCCCTTGGATTGAACCAGCAAGCTGGTTCTGCGGACATCAGGAACGCGTGGCGACAGATCGCGTTTCACGCACATCCCGATTGTTCCTCGTCTGATGCGGCAGACTTCACACGCGCCAAGGAAGCTTACGATCTTTTGCGCGAAGAAGGGTTGGCTGGGAAAGCTGCTGATGCCGGAAAACCAAAGCGTCCCAGGTTGCGCAAACGCGTAATCACGCTGGAAGATGCGGATATCGATGCCTGTCGTTCATTGCTCGACAAAGCGCTTGCGCATGTTTCGGAAGAACAGGAAGCCAATCAGACCGAGGCGACGGTCGATTTGCGGGCCGACTCGGATCATATCCCCGAGGCTGTCGGCTGCTATGGCCGCAACCTGACGTATTTCGTGCCATCTCCGGTTTGTGAAGGTGCAAACCGTATCGCGCTTCCTACGTCGATTTTGGCTGGGACTCGCCGCACCGAGACTGAGGTCCTCAGTTTTCAGTGCAAAGAGGCCGGTGCTGGCGAGGTGGTTGTCCCCGAGACAATCCTGAACCGCAAGTTCCCCGGCGCAAAAAGCGTCCGCATCCGGTTCGAGGCGGATCAGAAAACTCAGGATGAGTTTTGGCTGGCCAGTTGACTTCGACACAAAAAAACCCGGCTGAAACAGCCGGGTTTCCATTCGAATTTCCACTTATCAGTTTGAAACCGGAGCGTCCGAGGTGAATTTCGGAATGACGGCGGTTGATGCTGCGTCGGCCTCGATCCCCGGCCAGTTCCCTTCGGCAAGGTTGATGTTGCCGGGAATGTCTTCCTCAAAGAAACCTACGACCACATCCGTGATGTTGAGATACAGCTTGTCGTCCACGATCCGCCAAAGGTTGGGATTTGCCGGAACCTTGCCGCCGCGCGAAACGCCATAAGCGCAATGGCCATCGTATTGGGGCGCATAAAAGGCGGGGTTCTCAAGGAACTTGTCGCGGTTTTCTTCGGTCGAAAACGCCCAGGTTGCACCATTGTATTCAGCGGTGATATCCGCCCGGCCGCGCACTCCTTCGGGCTGCGCCTGACCGACCGGAGACTGATCGAGGCCGCGATAGGCGACGACGTCATAACCTGAAACCGCAAAACCAGTGCCATCGACATACTGATCTCCGGCAAATGCGGGCAGCGACAGCGCAAGAGTAGCGGCTAGGGTCAGGGCAAAGCGTTTCATGTGTTCAATCCTCATGTCCGAGGAGCGGTTCATCGCTCCGGTTTTCGGGTTCGGTCTGAGGATAGGTGATTTGTGTGCTCTGCGCAGTCCCGCTCGCGCCGCTGTGACATCGCACGTGAAAACGTGAAGGTTTCGCCCCGTTTGTTACAAAAACGACCCAACTTCCGGGGTTGGACTCTGAAGTCTGCAATATTAGCTGTTGTGACGGACGGACAATTTACATGAAATCTTCTGGGAAAGACGGACAATGACCGAACAAACGACCTATACGCCCCCCAAGGTCTGGACATGGGACAGTCAGAATGGCGGCCAGTTCGCCAATATCAACCGGCCGATTGCCGGGGCCACACATGACAAGGACCTGCCGATCGGGCGTCACCCGCTGCAGTTGTACTCCTTGGCGACCCCGAACGGGGTAAAGGTAACCGTCATGCTCGAAGAGCTGTTGGCGCTGGGGCACGAAGGCGCCGAGTATAACGCATGGCTCGTCAATATTGGTGACGGTGACCAGTTTGGATCAGGTTTTGTCGAGGCCAATCCAAATTCGAAGATTCCTGCCCTTTGGGATCGCTCGGGTGAAAAGCCCGTACGTGTGTTCGAAAGCGCTTCGATCCTGTTCCATCTGGCGGAAAAGTTTGATGCCTTCCTTCCCAAATCCGGCCCAGAGCGCGTAGAGGTCATGAACTGGGTGTTCTGGCAAATGGGCAGTGCGCCTTATCTGGGCGGCGGGTTCGGACATTTTTACGCCTACGCGCCCGAAAAGTTCGAATACCCGATCAACCGGTTCGCCATGGAAACCAAACGGCAACTGGACGTGCTGGATCGTGAACTGGCCGACAAGACCTATATCGCGGGTGACGACTATTCGATCGCAGATATTGCGATCTGGCCCTGGTACGGCCAACTGGTTCTGGGGCGTCTTTACAGCGCGGCCGAATTCCTGGACGTCGACTCCTACAAGAACGTCATGCGTTGGGCCAAAGCGATTGACGAGCGCCCAGCCGTCAAACGCGGCCGAATGGTGAATCGCGCATTTGGTGAGAAACATACGCAGCTTCACGAACGTCACGAAGCCAGCGATTTCGAAACCCGCACGCAGGATAAGCTTGAGGCCGCGGCGGAATAAGACACCTAGACCTCGCGGGGAACGCTCCGCGGGGTCTTGTTCTACTTCAGGACAGGCGGTTTATCCGGGTCGCTGCCCGGCGCAACCTGCGTCATGGCCCGCGCTTCGGGCTGCGGCAGATCAAAGCGCAATCCCACACGGGCCAGAGATGCCGCGGCTGCATCTTGTGCACTGAAAAAACCGACATCCATCGCCCCGGCCTCAATCCCCGAAAACGTCAACGCCTCGGACGCGGCTTTGGCCAAGGCGGCCTCGGCACCGTCTACCGCGTCGACGAATCCCAGCATGTGCCCTGAGCCACCTTCTTTCGATCTGGTGCCCACAAGAAACGCGGCCTGAGCCAGCCCAACAGCGGTGGCCAACTTGGTGTCCAGCGCGGTCAGCAGTTCATCTGGCAATCCCGCAGGCGGTACAAACTCAGCAAAGTGCTGCTCAACTTCTTCGGGGCCATGTTGAAGGGTTGTCGCCAGCCAGCCCAACGCCTCGGACGGAATCAACATCGAAGACGGGGCCGTCTCCAAATTCAGACCCAACCCGATACCTTGCCCCGCCAGCATCGACGACAGAACGCGCCCCGACACCGCGACATAGGGAACCGGGCGGCCAGCGAACTGCGCCAGACGGTCCTCACGATCAAAGGCCAGCACGAAACTGCCATCTGCAACGTCAAAGAGTTCGGGTGAGATGTTTTCGTCCCGTGCCTCTTCGGTCAGCATCAAGAACAACTCGCTGTCCGCCAACCGTTCAAAGAACCTCAGACGCGCGGCGTCGTCCTGAGGCGCAGCGTCCATCGCGGCATGAGCCGAATCCAGCGCGGTTATCTCAGTCATTCAATACCTCTTGCACCCGCGCGCGCAGGACCGGCAACAGGTCGGACGCGAACCACGGATTTTTCTTGATCCATGCCGTATTCCGCCACGAAGGATGAGGCAAGGCAAAGACCCGCGGCGCATGGTCCCGCCAGTTGCGCACAGTGTCCGTCACCAACCCGCGCGCTTTGAGGTGATACTTGAATGCATGGCCGCCCACGAGGACAGTCAAAGAAACCTCACCGAGCGTCCGCATTACCTTGTCATGCCAGGTTTGGCCGCAAACCCGCGGCGGCGGCAGATCGGCCTTACGCACATCATACCCCGGAAAGCAAAA
Source organism: Ruegeria sp. S263 (assembly GCF_056780525.1). Lineage (NCBI taxonomy): Bacteria > Pseudomonadati > Pseudomonadota > Alphaproteobacteria > Rhodobacterales > Roseobacteraceae > Ruegeria > Ruegeria sp. S263. The sequence continues at coordinate 2,862,002 of NZ_CM165558.1, forward strand.
CGCCATCGGCACAATGGATACGCAGGTGCGGTCATAAAACGTGGTTTCATCCACCCCCAGCCATTCGCGTAGCCGATCACCTGAGGGGTCTGTAAAAGGCCGCCCCGAGGCATGCACCCTTGCGCCCGGTGCCTGACCGGCTATGAGAATCGGGGCGCCTTTGCGAAACCAGACCACCGGTCTTGGTTCATGGGCCGTCTCAGTGGCCGCGAACCGATCCGCGCAAAGACGGCAGGCCGCAATTTCTTCTTCGAGTGAATTCATAAGATCGCAAGGTTTCCTGAAGCAAACTGCCCGAGAGTTACTCATAACCTAGTCACGGCGAGGTTCTTCCGAAACAGGTGGAAAAGTCACAATTAAAACAGGCCGCAACAGGATGCATTGAACATTTGTTTCATAATTCGACATAATGCAGCCAACGTGAATGGATAAAAACTCTGCTTTTCCGCCTCCCTGACCGGTAGGAATTGACAAGAAATATAGCAGGCCCAGAATGCTTGAATTCGAAAATGTCAGTAAGTCCTTTTGGACCGGGACACGCCGCAAAGTGATCCTGGACAGGGTTTCGTTCAGGGTCGAGCTGGGCAGATCCGTTGGCATTCTCGCACCAAACGGAACCGGAAAAACCACACTGATCAACATGATGGCCGGGTTAGAGAAACCCGACGACGGGGTCATTCGCAAATCTTGCCGGGTGTCGTTTCCCATGGGCTTCACCGGCGGCGTGTCCAACAAGTTGTCAGCTTTGGAAAACGCACGCTACATCGCCAAGATCTATGGCATGGACCCGGACTATGTCGAAGCTTATTGCAGTTGGCTTTGTGGTTTGGGCGAGTATTTTGATCAACCGCTCGCCACCTATTCGTCAGGCATGAAAGCGCGCTTTACGTTTGCGCTCATGTTGGCGCTGGACTTTGACATGTACCTCATAGATGAGGGGATGCCAGCCACGACAGATGTGGAATTCAACAAAAAAGCGGGCGACATCCTGCGGGAAAGACTGCGCACCACCACTTTGGTGATCGTGTCGCACAGTCCGCAAGTTCTGGAGAAATTCGCGCGCCAAGCGGCTGTTCTGGTGGACGGCCAGCTATACATGTTCGACACCTTGGAAGAGGCAAAACAGCTATATGACTACCAAACCCAAGGCTAGAATCTATAACTGGCGGCGCAAGCGCAGCGGATCGGGCACGGCCGAGGCCCGCGCCGACGCAATGTCGCGTATCCGAGAGGCAACCAGCGCACCCGAGGCGGCCAACGAACCGCAGCCGGGCACGGATATTGACGATATCAAACGTGAAGGTCTGACAGGACGCCAACTCAGGATCGCCCGCCGTCTGGCCCATAAACACGGTTTGGCGGCAACGTCGGATTACGATGCGGTTCGGTTGTTGCGAAAGAAAGGCATAGATCCGTTTGAACGCGCCAGCCTGCTGGACCTTGCAGCGGAAAAGAAGCGGGCCGAGGACGAGACAACAGACAAGGTCAAAATCCAACTGCCGCAGACTTTTTCCGAAGGCCCTCAGACCCTACCCGGCCCTGAACTGAACCCTGCACAGCGCCGGGAATTCGAGATCGGCGAAATACAAAAGGACATCGCTCGCCGCCGCCGTCGCAAACTGTTTGCCCTGTTTGCGCGACTGGCTGTGTTTGTGCTGCTGCCGACAGTGGCCGTCGGCATGTATTTCTACCGCTACGCGACACCGATGTATGCCAGCGACTCGGCCTATTCGATATTGCAGGCCGATGGCGGCGGTGCAGCGTTTGGCGGTTTTCTGGCCGGAACACAGTACGCCACCGCGCAGGATTCGGTCGCAACACAGGAATTTTTGGAATCCAAGGACGCTCTGATCAGGTTGGAGCGGGACATGGGCTTTTCGGACATCTTCAAACAAGAATGGATTGATCCGATCCAGCGCCTTGCCCCGGACGCAAGCCTCGAAGAAACCTACAAGCTCTACAAGCGAATGGTCACGATTGGATATGATCCAAGCGATGGCATCATCCGCATGGAAGTTGCGGCCCCGGACCCTGATATCGCGGTGGGCTTGTCCGAAAAACTGCTGTCCTACGCGGAAGAAACGATCAACGGCCTGTCCGAATTGAAGCGAGAAGACCAGATGCGGGATGCACTGGAAAGCTTTGAACTCGCACAGGAAGATCGCAGGCAGGCGCAGGAAGCACTTATCGAGCTGCAATTGCAGGGCGCGATTCTGGACCCCGAAAATGTCATTGTCGGCTTACGCACGCGCATTAACACACTTGAAACCCAGCTTCAGGAGAAAGAGCTGCAATTGGCGGCGCTATTGGACAACTTGCGTCCGAACAAGGCCAAGGTGGACGGCGCGCGCGCTGATATCGCCCGGTTGGAAGCCGTTCTTGAGGAACTGAATGCCGAAATGCTGGACGTTTCTGGCGGCGAAAACTCTCTGGCCCGGCTAAGCGTGCGGATTCAGATGGCGCAGGCAGATCTTGCCGCACGCGACATGATGCTGCAAACGGCCATGCAACAGATGGAAACCACCCGAACCGAAGCAAACCGCAAGGTCCGTTACTTGTCGGTATCGGTGAATCCGGTTCCCAGCCAGGATCCGACTTATCCGCGCAAATTCGAAAATACGATTTTGGCTTTCCTGTTGTTTGCTGGTATCTACCTGATGATCTCGCTAACAGCGTCGGTCCTTCGTGAACAGGTATCCTCGTAAGACATATGAAACATGTAAAAATCTCCGACCTCACGGTCGGCAATGATCTGCCTCTGACGATCATCGCCGGCCCCTGCCAACTTGAAACGGCCGATCACGCCCAGATGATCGCCGGCAAAATGAAAGAAGCCTGCGACGCTGCAGGCGCGCAATATATTTTCAAGGCCTCGTATGACAAAGCGAACCGGACCTCATTGTCCGGGAAACGGGGTATGGGGATAGAATCCGGGCTGAAGGTTCTTGGCGACATCCGCAAGACCATGGGTATTCCGGTTCTGACCGATGTCCACACCGAAGCCCAATGCGCCGTTGCGGCCGAATTTGTGGATGTCCTGCAAATCCCGGCGTTTCTATGCCGGCAGACGGACATGTTGCTGGCTGCGGGTAACACCGGCAAGGCCGTGAACGTCAAAAAGGGTCAGTTCCTTGCCCCGTGGGAAATGACCAATATTGTCGACAAGGTCGAAAGCACAGGAAACCAGAACATCCTTTTGACCGAGCGTGGAACCTCGTTTGGGTACAACACGCTGGTCGCTGATATGCGGGCGCTGCCTCAGATGGCTCAGACCGGGTACCCCGTTGTTATGGATGCGACCCACTCGGTTCAGCAACCCGGTGGCAAAGGCGGATCATCCGGCGGACAGCGTGAATTTGCGCCAGTCATGGCCCGGGCTGCTGTCTCTTTAGGCGTTGGGGCGGTTTTCATTGAAACCCATCAAGACCCGGACTCGGCACCTTCTGATGGTCCGAATATGATCCCCTTGGATCAAATGCCTCAATTAATTGACACATTGATGCGCTTTGATGCGCTGGCGAAAGCCAACCCAATTCAAATTTGAGCACGAGCTATAGAATGAACAAACCCATCCCCGAGGTGACCCCAAACACCTGGAGCTTTCTGCGCGACGCGATGATCAAACCCACCGGGTTTCGCGAATATGACGCCCGTTGGAAATATCCCGAAGAGATCAACCTGCCCGGCATGACCGCGCTGGGTCTGGGTCTGGGCACCCAAATGCGCAAACGCGGGATCGAACCTGTGATCGCGGTGGGCAACGACTATCGTGATTATTCGCTGGCCATCAAAAACGCGTTGATTCTGGGCCTGATGCAGGCGGGGATTCAGGTCAAGGATATCGGCCCTGCACTTAGCCCGATGGCTTATTTCGCACAGTTCCATCTGGACGTACCTGCGGTCGCGATGGTCACTGCCAGCCACAACCCGAACGGCTGGACTGGAGTGAAGATGGGCTTTGACCGTCCCCTGACCCACGGCCCGGACGAGATGTCAGAACTGCGCGATATCGTCCTGAACGGCGACGGTGTGGCGCATGAAGGTGGCTCGTATGAATTCGTTGATGGTGTGAAAGAAGCGTATATCGACGATCTGGTCGGTGATTTCAAAATGTCACGCCCGCTGAAAGTGGTCTGTGCGACCGGGAACGGCACCGCCTCGGCCTTTGCGCCCGAGATATTTGAGCGGATGGGCGTCGAAGTGGTCCCCAGCCACAATCGTCTGGATTACACCTTCCCCAACTATAACCCCAACCCCGAAGCCATGGAGATGTTGCATGACATGGCCGATACCGTGAAATCCAGCGGCGCGGATATGGCTCTGGGGTTTGACGGTGATGGCGACCGGTGTGGCGTTGTCGATGATGAGGGTGAAGAGATCTTCGCCGATAAGGTCGGTGTCATCATGGCGCGCGATCTGGCGAAGCTTTACCCCAACTCAACTTTTGTGGCCGATGTGAAGTCGACCGGCCTATTCGCCAGCGATCCAGAGTTGCAGGCCCTTGGGGTTAAGGCAGATTACTGGAAAACCGGCCACAGCCACATGAAGCGCCGGGTCAAGGAAATCAACGCGTTGGCCGGGTTCGAGAAGTCGGGTCATTACTTCTTGGCCGAGCCCATCGGGCGCGGATATGACTGCGGAATGCGCGTGGCGGTCGAGATTTGCAAGCTGATGGACCGCAACCCAAATCAAAGCATGTCGGATCTGCGAAAGGCCCTGCCGAAGACCTGGTCAACGCCGACCATGTCCCCCTATGCGGCGGATACCGAGAAATATGACATTCTCAAGCGGTTGGTCGAAAAGCTGGTCGCCAAGTCCGAAGCGGGCGAGACGTTTGCTGGCCGCGCAATCAAAGAAGTCGTGACCGTCAACGGTGCGCGGGTCATTCTGGACAATGGCAGTTGGGGTCTGGTGCGCGCATCGTCAAACACACCTAATCTGGTTGTCGTTTGCGAAAGCAGCGAAAGCGAAGACGAAATGCGCGCAATCTTCGCTGATATTGACGCCGTTATTCGCACCGAACCCGGCGTTGGCGACTACGATCAAACTATCTGATTTTATCGTAGGGCTGGGGCGTAGATAACGCCCCAGCCCATCAATCTGCACCCAGCAGTTTCAAAAGCCCTTTCTTGGCTTCCTCTTCCAGCTTCTTCTTTACCGCCTTTTCAAGGCTTTCGCTGTCCGTGACGGCGGTACCCAATTCATCCTCGACCTTATCAAGGACTTGCTGTTTGGCGTCGCCTTCCGATTCCTTGATCTTTCCCTCTGCAGCGGCCTCGATCACTTTGCTCAGGTCCGGTTGAATCGATGGGTTGCTCCACGGTCCCACGATTCTGACTGGTACCGACAACCCTTGCCCCGAGTTGGCCCTCAAGGCAGTCGGCGTGAAAAGATAGTCGATATTGCGGGCGCCTATACCAACCGTGCCCTTGCCGTCTGCCCTGAAGTTGTCCAGCGACATCAGCAGGTCCTCATTCCTGAGAACCCCTTGATCAATGGTGAAGCTGGCCGTCAGACTGTTGAACACCGTCGCACCGCCACTGCCGTCTCCGCGCCCCATTATCCGATCCAGATCAATGCCCGAGATTACGCCCCTGCCGACATCAAGCCGACCCTTGCCACTGAGGGAGCGCATGATCTGATCTTCGGTCTGACCCACCCCCAGACACTCGAACGATCCAGAGCCGGTACCAGATAGTCGTGTGACATCCGCCAAAGTGGACAAAGCGGATTGGAGGTCGATGCCCTCAGCCTGAAGATTACCGCCAACCGACAAACCGTTTCTGTTATTTGCCACGACCTGACCGGTCAGTTTTCCGGAAAACAGCGTGACGGGATTCATTTGAAGCACCGCTCTTGAACGATCGAGGTTCAGCGTCAGGTCACTTGGCCCCAGAGTTAGCTCAGGCACAGCGATCGAATTGGCCGTCAGCCGGATTTTTCCATTGGCCAAAGCAAGGGCAGAGGCGTCAATTGGTGTGGTCGACCACCCTTCTGCGGCCGTAACCGCCGCCGATCCGCCGCCGTCACCTCCTTCGCCTGAAGGCGCGTTAAAACGTGAAAGATCAAGATCCCCGCCGTTCAGCCGTGCCGTAATCTGCGGAGGGTCCGAGATCACGATATCCGCTTCTCCGGTCAGCCGGTTGTCGTCCAGTTGCGCCACCATTTCTCGCAGCGAGATACGTCCCTCGCTGGTATAGGTCATATGGCCCGCGACTTCGGCTTTCCGCCCCAGACCAAGCGGTACGCCAACGCCAGCCTGCCCAAAAGCGGCCAGCATCCTTTCGGTGTCTTGCGCTTTGACATGCAGCTTGCCGTCCATCTCTCCGGCAAGGTTCACCAGGCCATCGAAATCCACTTCTCCGCCCGGTGCGCGCAAGAGCAGTTCCAGCGGCGCCGCGACGCCTGTGGCGTAGGCAGGCAAGTCCGGAATTTTCAGTTCAACCTCGACCTTGCCGCCGGGGACAACCATCTTGGCCTCGACAAATAGCGGGGCAGTCACGTCAGGCCAGTTCGCGGAAAGATCCACATTGGCAAAGTCGAACTTCACCGCGTTGTTTTTTACATAAACAAGACGTGCGTTGGTCAGTTCCAGAAAGTCCAGTGTTACCGTACCCGTCGTACTTTGAGATGGGGCACTGACAGCGTTGCCAGAGGATACAGGTGCGGCCCGGTCAAATTGCCAGTTGCCGCGCCCTTCGGACAGTTCAAGCCGCAGCGTCGGGTTTTCCGCGATGATCCGACGTATCCTCAGATCCCCCGAGATCAACGCCGCAGCATCCACGCCAACCGCCATGCTGTCGGCGCTCAGCATGGGCTCTGGTCCGGCCCAAGACGCGTTACTGAATGTCACGGGGCCAGTTTCCATGCCCAAGACCGGCCAGAACGACAGGTTTACATCGCCGGACAGTTTCAAATTCCGCCCCGTCTGGCCGCGCACCTGCTCGGTCAGGATGGCCGCAAGCTTGTCACCGGGCATCATCAACAATGCTCCGATCACCAGCCCGATAACGACCACAAGAAGGAAGACGATGCGCAACAGCCACTTCATTTTTCTGCTCTCCGCTTATCTGGCATGCGTTGAAAATATCATTCAAAGCCCAGCGGCCATTTGCAAGGGGAAGCGTTCCCCACTATATGGCGCGCCATGACAACGAACCCGCCGAACCTCCGCCCCGACCTGGCGCCTGCCGCCCGGATCACCGATACGCCCCGTTCAAACCAGCCAACAATCGGCATGGTCTCTTTGGGCTGCCCCAAGGCCTTGGTGGATAGTGAACGCATCTTGACCCGCTTGCGGGCCGAGGGGTACGGGATTTCGCCCGATTATTCAGGGGCGGATGCCGTGATCGTGAACACCTGCGGGTTTCTGGACAGTGCCAAGGCGGAATCGTTGGACGCCATCGGTGAAGCGCTGGTTGAGAATGGCAAGGTCATCGTCACGGGATGCCTGGGGGCCGAGCCGGATTACATCCGTAAACATCACCCCCGCATCATGGCCGTCACTGGCCCGCATCAATATGAACAGGTGCTGGATGCCGTGCATCAGGCGGTGCCGCCCGACCCCGACCCGTTCGTTGATCTGCTGCCTGCGGCAAGCGTGCAACTGACCCCGCGCCATTACAGCTATTTGAAAATCTCGGAAGGCTGTAACCACAAGTGCAAGTTCTGCATCATCCCAGATATGCGCGGCAAGCTGGCCAGCCGCCCGGCTCATGCTGTCCTGCGCGAGGCGGAAAAGCTGGTCGACAACGGCGTGCGAGAGCTGTTGGTGATCTCGCAGGACACCTCGGCCTATGGGCTGGATCGCAAATATGACGTGAACCCGTGGAAAGACCGCGAGGTACGCAGCCACATCACCGATCTGGCACGTGAGTTGGGGCAGTTCGATGCGTGGGTGCGCTTGCACTACGTCTATCCCTACCCGCATGTGCGCGAGTTGATTCCGCTGATGGCTGATGCGGGCTGCAGCGTGCTACCTTATTTGGACATTCCGTTCCAACACGCCCACCCCGACGTTCTGAAACGCATGGCACGCCCGGCAGCAGCCGCCAAGACGCTAGACGAGATCGCCGCATGGCGCGCCACCTGCCCCGATATCACCCTGCGCTCGACCTTTATCGTCGGTTATCCAGGCGAAACCGAGGTCGAGTTCCAAACCCTTCTGGATTGGATGGACGAGGCACAGTTGGATCGCGTTGGCTGCTTTCAATACGAAAACGTTGATGGCGCACGGTCGAACGATTTGCCGGATCACGTTCCAGCCGACGTCAAACAGGACCGCTGGGAACGCTTCATGGAAAAGGCGCAGGCGATATCCGAGGCAAAGCTGGCCGCCAAAGTGGGTCAGACACTCGACGTGATCGTGGACGAGGTGGATGACGAGGCTGCCACCTGCCGTACAAAAGCCGATGCACCGGAAATCGACGGCAACCTATTCATCGACGAGGTCTTCGAAAGCCTGAAACCCGGCGATATCGTTTCCGTCGAAGTGGACGAGGCTGGCGAATACGACCTATGGGGCAAGCTGGTCTGATCTGCTCACCCCAAGTCGTTGGTGCGTGAAACAAGTTTATTGGCGTTTTGCGCGCATATGGTGGATCATGACAGGGCAACCTGCTTTGTCGCCAGGAGGGTCCCTTGTCCAGTTTTAACGGCTTTGCCCCGAAGGTGTTCGCGCTTACCTTCATCGCCCAGCTTTGCGCCATGCCCGTTGTCGCAGATAGCAAAGGAACAGGCGGATTCATTTTCATCGGGTCCGACTCGGTCAGTCTGCACCTTCGCAGTAAGCATCAGGTCCATAGGCACTATGCCGCCCCGAAGGTGTATCAACGCAAGAACAAGCCTTCGGTGCATGGTCACAAATCCAGTGCGACAGGGATTGAATACACGGGAAAACCCAAGGCGCATTACCACAAAGGCCATCGCTACAAAGCCAAGTCAAAACGGTATTACCACAAACCAGCAAAGCGGTATCACTACTCGGTCCACAGCCCCTTCAACCGTTTGTCTTCACCCTATTACATTCCGCAAAACTATGGCATTCGGCGTCGGTAACCGTGGCCGAAATCTGACTTCAGAACAGGCTGACAAGCCCGATAATCCACGCCACGCCTGCGGCAAGAGCCGTCAGCGCAACAGCGGCACTTGCCGCGTCTTTCGCCTGTCCCGCCAATACATTGTGATCCGTTGAAGTATGGTCCACTGCGCGTTCAACCGCCGTATTGAACAGCTCTGCCACCATCACCAAGACGCCCAACACAATAATAAGCGCACGCAGACCGTCGGACAGGGGCAAGAAAAGGGCCAGCACAATAGAAACGAGGTTGGACCATGCCCAAGCGCGAAACGAATACTCTTCCTTCCACGTCGCGGCCAAACCCTGCCAGCTCCAACGCGTGCGGTCTTTCAGACGAACAAAGAAATTTTTCATGGGCCCTCTGCTTTCAGACAGAGCCGACAGAAACCTGATGGAAGGCGACTAGGCAAGAAAAAACCGCCCGGAAAGGCGGTTGAACGTCGGGTGCAGGTGGCCCGAACATGGGCCACCTGCAAAATTCTTATTGTGCGACAGGGTTACAAACGGTCTGTCCGGCTTCGGTTGTTGCCAGTTCAGTACCTGCCGGGCAGCTCGGCGTGCCGAACTTGTCATACTCAGGTGTGATGTAGACTGGTGTAGGCTCTTCTTGCTGCGAGCATGCAGCCAGAATCAGGGCAATTGCGCTAACGGCAGCGAATTTAATTTTCATGTCCGTCGTTCCTCTATCAATTTTCTAGTATTGCCCTGAAATTCGGGGCCGTCCTAAAACTACGCCCTTCAAGGGTTTTTTGCAACAAAATCAATCACGAAAATGTGAAAGCGGCAAAACCATGCTGTCTGGTCGGCATAGATGGTCACCCCTACAGTTTTGCCAAAAGCGCCCTACAGTTGGGAAACGCCTTTCGCAAACCACGGAGTAGCCATATGTCAGAAGCGCCAATTTTCGCACAAAAAGCCCCATATCCTGTCGAGGTAACCGAGGGTAAAACCTATTTCTGGTGTGCGTGCGGCCAATCCAAGCGGCAGCCGTTTTGCGATGGCTCACACAAGGATACAGGCATCGAGCCAGTGAAATTCAACGCGGACGCAAGCAAGAAAGTGTTTTTCTGCGGCTGCAAACACAGCGCAAATCCGCCGCTGTGCGACGGTTCACATTCCAAGCTCTGACTACTTTTTCAGGGAGTTGAGGATATCAGCGTTGGCGCAGAACTTCGGCGCCGACTTTGCTGTGGTCTGACGTTCTGCCAGCCACGCCATGCACCGCTCAGTGCACTGAGATGCGCGGCAGCGGGTGACCATTTCGGCGTACAAAGTGGGGGAGATCTGTTTGTCTGCGATCGCCTCGGTCAGTGAGACGTCAAGACTTCTGGCAACGGACCGGGTCAGCCAGAAGTGCTTTTCAATGTCGCCCAGAACATCCTGCATCGTCAGCTACCCTTCGACTGCTGCGCCTTTAGTACCTCAAATCGCTTGTGATTGGGACATGTATTGGGGGGCTGTACTACACCGTCAGTTTTATCCAGCCAATCGGGACACTTGGCGGCCCACGTGCACCCCTGACAAGAGCGCACCATCTTGGCCCAGTCCCGCTGGGACAGCCGCCCCTGCCGGTGTGCGGCAACGACATCCGTACCGGTTGCCTGTCCCATGCGCAGAACAAGACGCAGATGAGTCATAATGTGACCCAACCGTTGCATCACTTGTTCGCTTCTGGGATCAACTTGGCGAATAAGTCAGAGTTCCGACAATATTCTGGCGTCTTTTCCAGCCCCTCGGACCGCTGCATCAGGCTTTCGCAATGATCCGGGTTTGGGCACCCACTGCATCGAAGAACAGATTCCGAAATCTGGTCGATCGAGATTTCGCCGCCAAGCGCGGCTGCTTCCAGGTCAACACCGATTTTCGTCGCCATGTTGTCCACCAGACCGGCGTGCCGCCTAAGCGTTTCTCGGCTGCGCATTCGACATCCTTTCCCTGACGCGTTTAGGTCAGGATAGCCGATGCCGAACCGCAGACCTTTGACTCAGGTCAAGAGGGCGACGCGATATGATCGAGATAGGCGCGCGTGGCGTCCTGCACGCGACGAAAGCGGTCTCCGCCCAGTTTCTTGCCGCCATACCAGCGCGTGACGATGATCACATGACCTTCCAGTTCGGCACGCTCCATCATCCGCAGAATCACCATACCCGCACCACTTTCGCCATCGTCGGCCTTTAGTGCGCCGGTGGGCAGAACTGCGGCCCAAGTGTTGTGGGTGGCCTTGGCATAGCTCTTGTCAGATTTCAGCTCTTGCAGGACGGCGTCCACATCATCGCGCGTAGCCACAGGCGCGCCGGACACAGCGTATTTCGATCCGCGATCCGTCAGGATCACGCCCATGCATTCAATTGCGGTCATTGCGAAAGCCCAAGCTGTCTTGCGGTTTCCACAACGATCTGAACACGTTGCTCGTTGGGTGGATGTGTTCCCAGAAAACTGTCATCCGGGTCAGGCAAGCGGTCAAAATACTTGGCACCGATCAAAGGGTTGTACCCGGCCTTATACGTTATGACCGTGCCCAATTGATCTGCTTCCAGCTCGAAATCCTTGATGTAAACCTGTGCACCGACCTGAGCTCCCAATTTCTGAGCCTTTTCAACTCCGGCCCCGTCTGCCCCACCTAATCTAGCCAGTTCGCCAAAAATCTCGGCACTTTCCCGGGCGTTTACGGTTTGGCGCGGAATATGTCTTAGGATGTGATGCGCGGCCTCATGCCCCATGACAAAAGCCAATTCATCAGCGTTTTGCGCAGATTCGATCATGGAACGGGTAAAGATGATGACCGGTTGATTGTCTTCGTCCAGCGTCTGAAAAGCATTGGCCGGGGCCCGCGGGTTCAGATCAACCACAATCGTGAAATCGCAATTGGAGACATTCCCACGCCTGAGGCATTCTGATCTGGCCTGTTGCCCAATCTGTCGGCTGATCTCCTGAAAGGTCGCAGCCTCAACCTGAAAATCGTCCCTGTCCTGTTGCCACTCTTCCGCTGGCTGAACACGCAAAGTGTCGGCAACGCAGGCCGTCAGCATCAGGGGAAGCAACAGTAAAGTCAGACGGCGCATGGATCATCCTTTGAAACGGTCATGCCGTTTTTCGGACCATAGCGCGGGACGTTAGGGACCGCCACAGCCTGAATGCGATTGAACGGGTTGCAATGCGGTTCGCCGCCCTTCACTGTTGGATCATGTTTTCGATTGAGCATGAATTCGACTCGACGGTGATCACTCTGGTGGACGAAGGCGCAAAGCCTCTGCAAGAGGATGTGGTCATCAATAATTTCGCTGAATGCGTGACGCTAGAGCAATTGGACCCGCGCACGGACAAGGTACAGAAGATTACTTTGTCCCCAGAACAGGTCCGGGATCTGGCGGCGGCGTTGGACTTACCCGAAGGGGTCTATCAAATCCACGAAACGCCAGGTCAGGGTTCGTAGACAAATACCTTGTCCCGCGCCGCATGTCCGCGCGCCAGCAAAAATTGGGACGGCGCAACCCCCAACGCAGACGCATGAATGCGGCTCACCGCCTGATTTGCTTTGCCATTCTCAGGAAAAGCTGTGACGTGAATGCGGATGGGCCCATTTTCAAACGTCATTCGGTCCGACGTGGATTTGGGGATGACTTTAGCCTCAAACCTAGCACCCGGCTTGGCCAGTCGGGTTAAGTCCGGCAAGTCGCGCGGTTTTGGTCTAGCCATTCCATCCTCCAATTCGCGAACATTCTTGCACGGCCGGCAATTGAATGAAATTGATCTGGGAAACCAAGCCGGTTCCACTTGAAACCCGCCAGGTGTTCGACCAGATAGACACTGCCCATGTAAAGGAAGTTAACATATGTCCTTGAAAAATCCGGCCGCCTTGGAGTTTCTACAATCGCGCCGGTCCCGGCCTGCCAAAACTCTGATCGCCCCTGCCCCGACCCGTGAACAATTGCAGCCGCTTTTGACCGCCGCCGCGCGCTGCCCGGATCACGGCAAGCTGGAGCCATGGCGATTCATCGTGATCGAGAAGGGAGCAATGCCGCGATTGTCCAAGCTGACGCACGACCGGGGCGTGGCCTTGGGCAAGTCACCCGAGGACATCATTAAGGCGCGCAGCCAGTTCGAATTGGGCCATCTGGCGGTTGCCGTGATCGAGGTACAGAAGCCTTCAGAAAAAATTCCGGCGATTGAACAAACCTATTCGGCGGGTGCCGTGTGTCTGGGGCTTTTGAACGCCGCACTTGCGTCGGGCTGGGGGGCAAACTGGCTGTCGGGCTGGCAAACTCATGATCCGGATTTTTGCCGCGCCGCATTTGGGCTTGCAGATAATGAGCGCGTGGCGGGCCTGGTCCATATCGCAACCGAAGGTGTTGCCCCGCCTGAACGCCCCCGCCCTGATATTGAGGCGCTGACAGAATGGGTTTCAGAATGATGATCCTGAACTCTTTTTTTGCGGCATTGGGTCAGATCGGAGACCCCAAGTTTCGCTCGGTCCTGTTTCGCGGTGTTGGTCTGACGATCGTCCTGTTGATTGCGGCCTGCGCGGCGGCGATCTGGCTGATCAACTGGTTGGCCCGTGGTGAGATTTCGTTGCCATGGATCGGGGCCGTCCCGTGGTTAAACGACGTGCTAAACTATTCGGGTATTTTTGTGGTTCTGGTTCTTCCGGTTTTCCTGATGATGCCGGTCGCCTCGGCCATTATCTCAATGTTTCTGGAAGAGGTCGCGCAGGCGGTCGAAGATAAACACTATCCGGCCCTGCCCTCTGTTCCCGGCATTCCGTTCAGCGAAGGGCTGCGCGATGCGATCAGCTTTATGGGCGTGCTGATTGTTGCCAACCTTCTGGCGCTGGTCCTTTACGCCATCTTCACGCCGTTGGCCCCGTTTATCTTTTGGGCCATGAACGGGTTCTTGTTGGGGCGTGAATACTTCACTCTGGCCGCCATGCGCCGGATTGGGCGCGACGGCGCGCGCAAATTGCGCGCAAAACACTCGGCTACGATTTGGATGGCGGGGACGCTGATGGCGATCCCCTTGTCAGTACCGCTGGTGAACCTGGTGATCCCGATTATCGGAGCCGCCACATTCACCCATATCTATCACAAGCTGTCTACCTGAGGATCAGTTGCGCGGCTCCAACTGGTTCAACCAATCAAAGTCGCGCACCGAGATTACGCCTGAGATGATGATCCCCGCGATGATCGCCCAGAGCACCACCGAGACACCGGTGGTGATCCACAGCTTTTTCTTCATGTGATGCACTTCTGGGGCACCCGCGTGTGTGCCCGGAACGATCTCACCGAGATCGCCCTGCGTCTTGATGCGGACCGGCAGCACGACCAACAGCGTCATGAACCAGATAACGGCGAACAGAACCAGTGCAGCAGTGATCGTCATGACAGCCTCGCTTGGGTTAGACCTGTTCTAGTTCGACCAGACAGCCGTTAAAGTCCTTGGGGTGCAGAAACAGCACCGGCTTGCCATGCGCACCAATCTTGGGCTCACCCGAGCCCAGTACCCGCGCGCCGGTTTCCTTCAGGTGGTCGCGCGCGGCGATGATATCTTCGACCTCATAGCAGACATGGTGGATGCCGCCTGCGGGGTTCTTTTCCAGAAACCCATTGATCGGGCTGTCTTCGCCCAATGGGTAAAGAAGTTCGATCTTGGTGTTTGGCAGCTCGATGAACACGACCGTTACACCGTGATCGGGTTCGTCCTGCGGTGCGCCAACTTTGGCCCCCAGTGCGGCGCGATACTGTTCGGACGCGGCCTCAAGGTCCGGTACGGCAATGGCAACGTGGTTCAGGCGACCAATCATGGAACTCTCCTATGTTCTGCGTTGCAGCGGTTTATGAGGGCAGTTCGGCCAAAGAACAAGTGCGCCAAATTGCCGTTAACGTGGTGTTAGCCAGAAGTTCCTAGCGTGAGGCATCTGCTGATTAGGAGTTCTGCCATGGACGATTCGAGCCACCTTGCCTCTCCCGCGCAGCCGACCGCCACGCGGCCTCTGCTGGGTCAAACAATCCTGGTTGTCGAGGACAGCCGTTACGCCTGCGACGCTATCCGGCTGATGTGCCTGCATTCCGGCGCGCGTATTCGTCGGGCGGATTGTCTGAAGTCGGCCAGACGGCACCTGCAAATCTACCGGCCGTCCGTCATCCTTGTGGACATGGGGCTACCCGACGGGTCCGGGGCCGAATTGATTGCCGAACTGGTAGAAGCGACCCCGCGCATCGGTGCCATTCTGGGAATGTCGGGGGATGATCGCACCCAAAGCACAGCATTGGAAGCGGGCGCTGACGGCTTTTTGGCAAAGCCGCTAAATTCGCTAGCTTATTTCCAAACCTCGATTTTGGAACGCTTACCGCGAGACCGCCGCCCAAACAGCCTCCACGCCGTTCGGGATGAGGTGATCATCCCGGACCCGATGGCCTATCAGGATGACATGGCCCATATCGCCGATGTCCTTGCTGGCCCGAACGATCACCGCACGCTGGATTATGCGGCCCAGTTCCTGCGCGGTGTCGCTCAGGACGCGGATGACGCGGTGCTTGCCGACGCAGCCCGGAAACTTGCCACATCCCGGGCCGAAGGAACCCCAGTCACCGCGTTGGCTGCGCAGGTGGCCGGGATCGTACAGTCCCGGCTTGAACAGCGTGAGGCGATCTGAATGGCCGTTGCCTATTTCGTGACAGCCACCGTCTTGTGTCTTTGGATGTACCTGCAAACACGCGCAGCAGCACGAAAGATAAGGCTGGCACGGGACCAGTTGACCGACCCGGTCAAGAGGACCGGGCGGCTGTAGCAACAGTTCTATGGTAAGTTCGGACGTCAACCCGCCACACGGTCGGCGACGGGCTGCTTCTTACTCCTGAGGGATGATCCGCAGACCCAGTTCCATCAACTGATCCGACGTAGGGTCAGAGGGCGCGTCCATCATCAGGTCTTCGGCGCGCTGGTTCATCGGGAACATCATAACCTCGCGGATGTTGGCCTCATCTGCCAGCAGCATCACGATCCGGTCGATGCCCGCAGCACAACCACCGTGCGGCGGCGCGCCATAGTGGAACGCATTGAACAGCGCACCAAAGCGGGATTTCACTTCATCCGCGCCATAGCCAGCCAGTTCAAAGGCTTTCAGCATGATCTCGGGCTTGTGATTCCGGATCGCGCCCGAGACCAGCTCGTACCCGTTACAGGCCAGATCGTATTGATACCCGCGCACGTCCAGAGGGTTGCCGTTCAGCGCTTCCATCCCGCCCTGCGGCATCGAGAACGGGTTGTGTTCAAAGTCTATCACGCCGGTTTCTTCGTCCTGCTCATAGATCGGGAAATCGACGATCCAGGCAAAGGCAAAGCGGTCCTTTTCGGTGAGGCCAAGTTCGTCGCCAATCACATCACGGGCCTTGCCTGCAACCTTTTCAAAGGCTTTCGGCTTGCCGCCGAGGAAGAATGCTGCATCGCCGACGCCCAGACCCAGTTGCTGACGGATCGCTTCGGTGCGTTCGGGGCCGATGTTCTTGGCCAGAGGGCCAGCGGCCTCCATCCCTTCGCCCTGATCGCGCCAGAAGATGTAACCCATCCCCGGCAAGCCCTCTTTCTGGGCAAAGGCGTTCATACGGTCACAGAACTTGCGGCTACCGCCAGTCGGCGCTGGGATGGCGCGAATTTCGGTGCCCTCCTGCTCCAACAGCTTTGCGAAAATCGCAAAGCCAGACCCGCGGAAGTGGTCGGAGACCACTTGCATTTTAATCGGGTTCCGCAGGTCGGGCTTATCGCTGCCATACCACAGCGCCGCGTCCTTGTAGGAGATCTGCGCCCACTCCTGATCGACCTTGCGGCCACCGCCGAATTCCTCGAACACGCCTGTCAGCACGGGCTGGATTGTATCGAACACGTCCTGCTGCTCGACAAACGACATCTCAAGGTCAAGCTGGTAGAAATCGGTGGGCGACCGGTCGGCGCGCGGGTCTTCATCGCGGAAACAGGGCGCGATCTGGAAATATTTGTCGAAGCCCGACACCATGATCAGCTGTTTGAATTGCTGCGGTGCCTGCGGCAGCGCATAGAACTTGCCCGGATGCAGGCGCGAGGGTACCAAAAAGTCACGCGCGCCTTCGGGCGACGAGGCGGTGATGATCGGCGTCTGATATTCACGGAAACCCTGATCCCACATGCGGCGGCGCATCGAGGCCACAACGTCCGAGCGCAGGGTCATGTTCTGCTGCATCGCCTCGCGGCGCAGGTCCAGATAGCGATAGCGCAGGCGGGTTTCCTCGGGGTATTCCTGATCGCCGAACACCATCAGCGGCAGTTCGTCGGCAGCACCCAGCACTTCCAACTCGCGCACGTAAACCTCGATCTCACCCGTGGGCAGTTTCGGGTTCACCAGATCGGCGTCGCGCGCTTTGACGGTGCCGTCGATGCGGATACACCATTCCGAGCGGACCTTTTCCAACTCGGCAAAAGCAGCGCTGTCACCATCGCATAGAACCTGCGTTACGCCGAAATGGTCGCGCAGGTCGATAAACAGCACGCCGCCATGATCTCGGACACGATGCACCCAACCGGATAGGCGGACAGTTTCACCGACATTGGCGGCGGTCAGAGCGGCGCAGGTGTGGCTGCGATAGGCGTGCATGGATCATATCCCTTCGGGCGCAGAATTCGTCGCGCCGATACACCCTGTCAGGCTTGGAAAGTCAAGGCAGGTCAGCCCGTCAAAACGGCCTTTGCACGTTGCCCGAGTAGAAATAGATGCCCAGACCCGCCGCAAAGATGATGTTCCCCGCAATCGCGTGCAACAGCACCGCGTAGAAAAACGAGCCGCGCTTGCGATAGGCCCATGTGAACAGCAGCCCGCCGCCAAAGGTCATGATGGCAACGATCCAGCTCCAATACATAAGGTGAGCCAGTGAAAACAGGGACGCATTCAGCAGGTAAAAGGCACGGCCATCCGGCAGGATCGCGTGGTAACGGGGGCAAAACAGAACGCGAAACAGCAATTCCTGTGGCAATGCCGAGACCACTGGATAGAAGGTCCAGATGACGATCAGAAACTCGGGCCGGTTGCGTAGCAGAAAGAATGCGGCGTCGGGCCTTGTGGCCATTACAAGGGCGGTGCAAAACAGCGTCATCGCGACGGCAAAAACTGCCACTTCGCCCCAGGACCAGTTGCGCCAGTTATACCGCAGCTCAGCCCAGGCGAAGCCCGGCGTGAAATGCAGCAATACGATGCCTAGCCCCGTAAAGCCAAACAGGGACGGGAACATCCAGTTGGGCGGGAAAAACACCGCGATCAACACCGGTACAGCAATGAAGAATAGCCCAAATTCCAATCGCAACCGCATGTGCGGTGCCGCGCTGTTGGCCCAATCAATTTGTTTGCTCACGGTTATGCCAACTCCGCCCGGATCAGACCACGCAACGAATTGCCCATATAGAACTTTGTTGCGCTTTTCAGTTCGGTCAAGGTCAGGGTGGCTTCGGTAACCTGTTTATTACCCAGCAATTCTTCGCGCAGGATGCCCGGCAGCACGCCACTGGACAGTGCGGGCGTCAGGCGACGGCCGTCGGGCATATCGACAAACAGGTTGGTGATGGTGCCTTCACACAGCTCGTCACGTTCGTTCAGGAAGAGCAGTTCATCGACCCCGATGGGCAAGGCCGCGCGGGCGGCGTCGTAAACCACGCGCTGTGTGGTTTTGTGCTGCAACCAGATATCGGACGCGCACAAACGAGGCTCGGCAACAGCTACCTCCCAAACAGGTGGATTGTCGGCCAGTGCACCGGTGGTCACCTCCAACTGCCCGTCTGCGGCCAGAGTTAACCGGCAGCGCAGCGGTGACTCGCCAACGACCTTATCAAGCATTTCAACTGCATACACACCGTCGAATGGAATACCAAAAGCGGCGGCCGATCGCGCCATACGGGCCAAATGGCGATCCCGTCGCACAAACCCTTGTCCCGGCCGGAAGGCCAGCGTTTCGATTAAACGGAAGTCAGGGTCATCTGGCGGGCGAAGCGGGCTTTCCATAGCGCCTCCTCATATTCTGACGGAGCGGTGCTGTCCCAAACGACGCCTCCCCCTACGTTTAAGGTCGCTTTGCCACCCTCAACCATCAACGTGCGGATTGCCACGTTGAATTCCGACCGCCCATCCGGCGCGGCCCAGCCAATCGCGCCGCAATAGATGTCGCGCGGCCAAGGCTCGAGGTCAGACAGAATCTCCATCGCGCGGATTTTGGGCGCGCCGGTGATCGAGCCGCAGGGGAACAGGGCCATCAAAATATCCGACAACTCGGCCCCGAGATGCAGTTGCGCCTGCACGAGTGAGATCATCTGATGCACGGTCGCGTAAGTCTCGACCTTGAACAATTCGGGCACCTTGACCGAGCCGGGCATCGCCACGCGGCTGATATCGTTGCGCAGCAAGTCGACGATCATCAGGTTTTCGGCACGGTTCTTGTCGTCACGCGACAGAAAATCACGGCGTCGGGCGTCTTCTGCCAAATCCTCGCTGCGCGGCTGGGTGCCTTTCATCGGCCGGGTCTCGATCATCCGATCGGCATCCGTGCGAAAGAACAACTCGGGTGAGCGGCTAAGCAAGTCGGGCAAGCCGTCCTGCTGCACAAGCGCGCCATGGCCCACAGACTGCCCCTCGGTAAGCGCAGCATATACGTCGGCGCTGTCGCCCTCGACCGTCAAATCAATCGGAAAGGTCAGGTTTGCCTGATAGATATCGCCTGCACCGATAGCATCGTGCACCTGTTGGAACGCGCGCGTGTATCGTGCCTCGTCCCAGCGTGGTTCAAACCCTGTCATTCCGCCCCGATTGGCGGGCAGATCGGTAGAGCGCGGTGTGTCATACACCCCGAAACACAGCAGCGGCAAACGTCGACCTTGGGGCATCCGGTCCGCAAGGCGCGGCTCTAGCGCATAGCCCAGTTCGTAACTGGCATAGCCTGCCAGCCACGCCCCACCCATGCGCGCGCCATCCAGCGCCGCCAAAGCCTGGGGCACCTCGTCCGCAGTATCAGCGCGGATCACGTCTGTTGGCCGGTCGAACGTTGTCCCCTGCCCGGCCGGGCCCTGATCAAAACGAATACGCAAGTGCATCCTCATTTGCCGTGCTGCGCGGTATAGAGAATACGGCGCTAAGGGAAAGAGGGGAAAGCGGCAATTTTGCCCCCGTTTCCGATACCCCTTGAACCTTTTCGCGCGGTCCCTATAACGCAGGACAATTTGGGCGCTCGGGGGGTGCCCTGACTCGCGAACAATCGAAGGAGCATGGCCATGCCCAAAAGAACCGACATCCAGTCGATCATGATCATCGGGGCCGGCCCCATTGTTATTGGTCAGGCCTGCGAATTCGACTATTCCGGTGCGCAAGCGTGTAAAGCGCTGCGGGAAGAAGGGTACCGGGTTATTCTGGTGAACTCAAACCCGGCCACGATCATGACCGATCCCGGGCTAGCGGATGCGACTTACATTGAGCCGATCACCCCCGAAGTTGTCGCCAAGATCATCGAGAAAGAGCGCCCTGACGCGCTGCTGCCTACCATGGGCGGGCAGACTGGGCTGAACACCTCGCTTGCCTTGGAAGAGATGGGCGTGCTGGACAAGTTCGGCGTCGAGATGATCGGCGCCAAGCGCGACGCCATCGAGATGGCCGAAGACCGCGCCCTGTTCCGCGAGGCGATGGACCGGCTGGGCATCGAAAACCCCAAGGCCGAGATTGTCACCGCCCCCAAAGATGCGGATGGCAAGAAAGACCTTGAGGCTGGTGTTGCGCTGGCACTGGAAACGCTGGAAACGGTTGGTCTGCCCGCCATCATTCGACCCGCCTTTACACTGGGCGGCACTGGCGGCGGCGTGGCTTATAACCGCGAGGATTACATTCATATCTGCCGTACAGGCATGGATGCATCTCCCGTGGGTCAGATCCTGATCGACGAAAGCCTGCTGGGTTGGAAAGAATACGAGATGGAGGTGGTGCGCGACACTGCCGACAACGCCATCATCGTGTGTTCCATCGAAAACGTCGACCCAATGGGTGTGCATACGGGTGACTCGATCACCGTGGCCCCGGCGCTGACGCTGACTGACAAAGAATACCAGATCATGCGCAACCACTCGATTGCCGTGCTGCGCGAGATCGGGGTTGAGACCGGCGGATCGAACGTGCAATGGGCGATCAACCCCGTCGATGGCCGCATGGTTGTGATCGAGATGAACCCCCGTGTGTCTCGCTCGTCCGCGCTGGCCTCCAAGGCGACCGGCTTCCCGATTGCCAAGATCGCGGCCAAGCTGGCCGTGGGCTATACTCTGGATGAGTTGGACAACGACATCACCAAGGTCACGCCCGCCTCGTTCGAGCCGACCATTGACTATGTCGTCACCAAGATTCCGAAATTCGCGTTCGAGAAATTTCCCGGCTCGGAACCCTACCTGACCACCGCAATGAAATCGGTGGGTGAGGCGATGTCCATCGGCCGCACGATCCACGAATCGATGCAAAAGGCGCTGGCCTCGATGGAATCGGGCCTGACCGGGTTTGATGAAATTGAAATCCCCGGCCTGAACGTGGGTCTGTGGGACGAAGCGGACGACAAGGCCGCCGTCATCAAGGCTATCAGCCAGCAGACACCCGACCGCCTGCGCACCATCGCGCAGGCGATGCGTCATGGTTTGACCGATGATGAAATCTTCGGTGTCACCAAGTTTGACCCGTGGTTCCTGGCCCGCATCCGCGAGATCATCGACGCCGAGCGTCAGGTCCGCGCGGATGGCCTACCGGTGACCGAAGATGGCATCCGCAAGCTGAAAATGCTGGGCTTCACCGACGCGCGTTTGGGCAACCTGACTGGTCGGAATGAGGATAACGTCCGCCGCGCCCGCCGTAATCTGGGCGTCAACGCTGTGTTCAAACGCATCGACACCTGTGCCGCCGAGTTCGAGGCGCAAACGCCTTATATGTACTCGACCTACGAGGCCCCGATGATGGGCGAGGTCGAATGTGAGGCACGCCCGAGTGACCGAAAAAAGGTTGTCATTCTGGGCGGCGGCCCCAACCGGATCGGTCAGGGGATCGAGTTCGATTATTGCTGCTGCCACGCCTGTTTCGCACTGACCGAACAGGGGTATGAGACCATCATGGTCAACTGCAACCCCGAGACCGTCAGCACCGACTATGACACCTCGGACCGCCTGTATTTCGAGCCGCTGACCTTTGAACACGTCATGGAAATCCTGACGAAAGAGCAGGAAAACGGCACGCTGCACGGCGTCATCGTTCAGTTCGGCGGACAGACCCCGCTGAAACTGGCCAACGCGCTGGAGGCCGAAGGCATTCCGATCCTCGGCACCACGCCGGATGCGATTGACCTCGCTGAAGACCGCGAACGGTTCCAGTCGCTGGTCAACGATCTGGGTCTGAAACAGCCCAAGAACGGCATTGCCTCGACCGACGAACAGGCGTTGGAGATCGCGGACGAAATCGGTTTCCCGCTGGTGATCCGCCCCTCATACGTTCTGGGTGGTCGCGCGATGGAAATCGTGCGCGATATGGAGCAGCTTAAGCGCTATATCAACGAGGCCGTTGTGGTCTCGGGCGACAGCCCCGTTCTGCTGGACAGCTATCTGGCGGGTGCGGTTGAGCTGGACGTCGATGCGCTGTGTGATGGCACCGACGTGCACGTTGCGGGCATCATGCAGCATATCGAGGAAGCGGGCGTGCATTCGGGCGACTCGGCCTGTTCGCTGCCGCCCTACTCGCTGTCCAAGGATATCCTCGACCAGATCAAGGATCAGGCGTTCAAACTGGCCAAGGCGCTGAACGTCGTCGGCCTGATGAACGTGCAGTTCGCGATCAAGGACGGCGAGATCTACCTGATCGAAGTGAACCCTCGCGCCTCGCGCACCGTGCCATTCGTCGCCAAAGCCACCGACAGCGCGATTGCGTCTATCGCCGCGCGCATCATGGCTGGTGAAAAACTGGCAAGCTTCCCGATGCGCCCGGCGTACAAAGAGGGTCAGGACACCAAGATTGCGGACCAGATGACACTGGCCGACCCGGACATGCCGTGGTTCTCGGTGAAAGAGGCAGTGCTGCCCTTCGCCCGCTTCCCCGGCGTCGATACGATCCTTGGCCCCGAAATGCGATCGACTGGTGAGGTTATGGGCTGGGACCGCGACTTCCCGCGCGCCTTCCTCAAGGCGCAGATGGGGGCCGGTATGGTGCTGCCGTCCGAGGGCCGGGCATTTATCTCGATCAAGGATGCCGACAAGACGCCCGCAATGCTTGAGGCAGCGCAGGTACTGACCGAACAGGGCTTCTCGCTGGTCGCAACCCGCGGCACGCAGTCATGGCTGGCAGAACAGGGCGTGGCCTGCGACGTGGTCAATAAGGTCTATGAAGGTCGCCCCGACGTGGCGGACATGCTGAAAGACGGTCAGGTGCAGTTGCTGATGAACACCACCGAAGGCGCGCAGGCGGTCGAAGACAGCAAGTCTATCCGCTCCATCGCGCTCTATGACAAGATCCCCTATTTCACCACAGCGGCCGCCAGCCATGCAGCAGCTTTGGCAATCAAGGCGCAGGCCGAAGGCGATGTCGAGGTCAAATCGCTGCAAGGCTGACCCCGCCACCCCGCACCAGAATAAAGAAAAACCCCCGGTCAGTGACCGGGGGTTTTTCGTTCAAACAACAGGCTGCGGCGCTGATTTCCGCCGGTACTCAGGCAGGAAGAACACCATATAGAACACCGGAGCCGCCACCATGGTCAGGATCGTGGCAAAGGCCAGCCCCCCCATGATCGTCACCGCCATCGACTTGAAGAACGCATCCGTCAACAGCGGCGCCATCCCCAGAATGGTAGTAATCGCCGCCAGCATCACCGGCCGCAGACGCGAGACCGAAGCTTCGATGATCGACTCGCGCAGCCCCTTGCCGGTTTCGCGCACAAGGTCGATTTCCTCGACCAGAACGATCCCGTTCTTGATCAACATACCCGACAGGCTGAGCAGCCCCAGAAGGGCGGTAAAGGTGAAGGGCAGACCGGTTCCCAACAGGCCGATGACAACACCGTTGACCGACATGGGCACAAGCAACCAGATTATGATCGGCTGACGAATGGCGTTGAATATCAGAACCGAGATCAAGATCATGATCAGCAGGCTCAAAGGCAACTGACGGCCAAGGCTTTCATTCGCGTCACCCGCATTCTCAAACTCACCGCCCCATTCCATGCGATATCCTGGCGGAAGGTCCATGGATTCTATGGCGCTTCGCACTTCCGAATGCACTTGTGCCGCCGTCAGGTCAGACGGAATATCCGCCCCTACCGTGATGGTCAGCACCCTGTCGCGTCTATGCACCAGTGTGTTCAGGGCTTTGTATTCAAACCCATCAACCATTTGCTCGATGGGAACGAACTTTTCGGACTGATCCGAGAATACGACCTGATCAACGATTGAATAATCCCCGTCGGCTGGTCGCCGCAGAATAATCGGGATCAGGCGATCGCGTTCGCGCAACATGCCGCCAGATATCCCATCCGTCGAGAATTGCAGCGTGGCGGCAATATCCTCTCGCGTGACCCCTGCTGTCTGCGCCCGTTCGGTTGCATAGATCGGCTGCACCGCCAGTTCTTTCTCGCGCCAGTCGTGGTGCACATTCAGGACGTTGTCCGACGCTTCTCGCATCAGCAAGACGGCCTCATCCGCAAGCTGCCGCAATACGGCCGGATCACTGCCCGAGAAGCGCGCCTGAATGGGATCTCCTCCACCGGGACCGAATACCAGACGCCGGGTCCGGAATTCACCCTCGGGGAACTGGGCCGTTCCGAAGGTTTCGAGTTCCGCCTGCAGCGGCGGAATGTCGTCCAGCGTTTTTGTACGGATGATCAGATGACCGTAGCTGGGATTAGGCTTTTCCGCTGAATAGGTCAGCAGGAATCGGGTCGCGCCCTGCCCGACAAAAGTCGTGACCGAGACCACGTCTTCCCGTTCGGCCAGCCAGTCTTCGAAGACAGCCATGTCCTGCGCAGTGCGCGAGATTGGCGTGCCCTGAGGCAATTTGTAATGAACGAAGAATAGTGGCGTGTTCGAGTCGGGAAAGAACTGCTGTTTGACCAGACCGAAGCCCGCATAACAGGCAACGGTCACCCCGATCAATCCAGCGATCACCAGCCAGCGGAACCGCAGCGCCCAGCGCAGGATAGCGCCGTAGAAACGGAACATGATCCCGCCATAAGCATCCACCGCACCCTCTTTGCCCTGCTTGAAAAAGTAGTGGCCCAGCAGCGGCGTTACGGTCAGCGCCAACACCCAGCTCAGCAGTAGCGAGATGCCGATCACGGCAAACAGCGAGAACAGGAATTCGCCCGTCGCATCAGGGCTGAGACCGATACCGGCAAAGGCCATGATACCAATGATCGTCGCGCCCAACAGCGGGATCAGTGTCTTAGAGGCAGCCTCGTCCGCAGCATCGCGTGAGTTCTTACCCCGCAACATCGCGATCTGCATACCCTCGGCGACCACGATGGCATTGTCCACCAACATCCCCATGGCAATGATCAGTGCGCCAAGCGAAATCCTCTCCATCTCGATCGAAAAAATCGACATGAACAAAAGCGTCCCGACAACCGTCAGCAATAAGGTCGAACCGACGACAATCGCCGCACGCCAACCCATAAACAGTGCCAGCACTGCAACCACGATGGTCACAGAAAGCGCAAGGTTCACGAGAAAGTCGTTCGAGGCTTGTTCAACCACGACATGCTGCTGATAGATCGGCTGGATTTCGACGCCGAAGGGTACCTGAGAATCCAGCTCGGCGAACTTGGCGTCGGCCCGCTTGCCGACCTCGACAATATTCTCCGACGACAGGCCAGCAATGCCCAGCGTAAAGGCCTCGGCTCCGTCAAAGCGGATGATGACATCAGGATCAGTTTGACGTCCACGATATACGTCGGACATGTCGAACAGATTGATCACCTGCCCCTGTGACCCCACCGACAGCCCGGCGATGGCCGAAACGCTGTCAGACCCTTCTGCTGTCAGAATAGTCGTGCGCTCGTCCTCTGACCGCACGGACCCCGATGCGTTGACGGAATCCGCGTTGGCGATTGCTTCGTTGACCGCCTGAATAGGAACATTCTGGTTCACCGTGATCGCCAGATCGGGTTCGACGAAAATAGCCTCTTCCGGCAGCCCCATCACCTCAACATCGGCCACGCCTTCTACTGTTAGCAATTCGCGCCGTAAAAATGTTGAAAGCTCGTGCTTTTCCGCGTCTGAGAATCCATCCGCAGTCACGGCATAGAACAAACCGAACACATCTCCAAAACCGTCGTTGACCAACGGTTGCCCAACACCCGGGGGAAGATGGCGGGCGGCATCGCGCATTTTTGCACGCAGTTTGGTCCAGACCTCGGGCAATTCGGTGCCGTCATAGGTGGATTTGATCTCAACCTCGATCAGCGAAAATCCGGGCTGGTTGATCGAGGTGATAGTGTCGACCTCGCCCATCTGCTGAATGGCGGATTCCAACGGCTCAGATACTTCCAGCGCCACCTGTTCAGCCGTGGCACCGGGATATTGCGTCGAGATGACCGCGTTCTTGATTGTAAATGCAGGATCTTCAAGCCGACCAAGCGACAAGAATCCCCAAATACCGCCAAACAAGGCGATCAAGATGATCAGCCATGTGTAGATCGGGCGGTCGATGGAAGCGCGTGCGATGTTCATCCCTTGCCCCTCAGTTCGCAAATCCGACAAAGCGGCGCACCGCCTGCCCGTCGGTTAGGGCGCCGCCTCCGGCAACCACGATCTCATCGCCATTGTTCAGGCCCGTCAGAACACGAACATCACCTGATTCAGTGGGTTCGATCGTGACCGCAACCCGACGAACAGTGCCTTCATCTGCCCCGGCAGGTGAAAACACCATGATGCCCAGTTCCCCTTCCGCATCAGCGACAATGGCCGTCGACGGGACAATGATGCCAGTGCGCTGATCTTGCACCTGCACGTTTACCGTCACCGAAGAGCCGGGCAGAATCTGCAATCCTTCCGGCGGGGTAAGACCGAACTGGATGCGGAAAGTCTGCCCCACACTTGACGATTCCGCGTCAAACTCGCGAATCTGCAACGGGAAGACCTCGTCACTGACGGGGAACTTGGCGGTGATTTCGATGTCATCCTGCTGCCCAGAGCGCTGGAACAGAATTTCAGGCACATCGACTTCGATCCGTAATTCGGACATGTCGTGAATGCGCACAATCGGAGTGCCCGCCGATACGGTGGTAAAGGACTCGACCGCCCGACTTGATACCAAAGCATCAAACGGCGCGGTCAAAGTGGCCTGTTCCAGATCGTACTGCGCATCGCGTACTGCAATTTCGGCAAGCTGCGCGGCGGTTTCCGCGTCATCCACCGCCACCTGACTAGCTGCTGTCCCCCGCAAGCGCGACAAACGAGCCAAAGTGCGATCTGCCTGATCCTTTTGCAGCACCGCGCGGTCATACCGACGCTGGAACGGTTCCTGATCCAATTGGGCGATCAACCCATCCTTCGGGATAACGAAGCCCTGCGTCACGGGAAGCTCGACGATCTGCCCGGCCACCTGAAACGCCAGATCAACCGTCTGGCGCGCTGCCACCCGCCCGAAAAACTGACGCGAAAACCCCGGGCTTGTTTCCTTTGCAACCATGAGCTTAACCGGCTTTACAGCTTCCTGTGCCGCCAAGGGGGCTGCCAGAACGCTCAGAGCAAGGCTTAGAACAGAGAAAAGCTTCATTTCGTCATTCCCTCGGGTATTCCCGTTTTTAAGATGTTTTCCCGGATTTTCCGGGCCAGCCGCGCAAACTCGGCGGTTTCGGCATCGTTCAATCCAGAGGCCCGGTTAAACAAAGCACCGGCCTCGGCTAAAATTTCCTGGCGCATTTCCAGACCCTTGTCCGACAAAACCAACAGCCACGCGCGGCGATCCTCGGGGTCGCGCTGACGCGTCAGATATCCCGCCGCCTCAAGTGCGTCAGCCGTTGAGGTGATGGTTGAAGGAACCGTCAGCATATCCGCCGCCAAGATGCCCATACGTTTAGGTTGAT
The DNA here is from genome assembly GCF_056780525.1 of Ruegeria sp. S263. NCBI lineage: Bacteria > Pseudomonadati > Pseudomonadota > Alphaproteobacteria > Rhodobacterales > Roseobacteraceae > Ruegeria > Ruegeria sp. S263. The sequence goes on from NZ_CM165558.1 coordinate 2,890,169, forward strand.
CCAGCTTGATCAGCATGTGGCATTCCTGCTGGCTTACCTCTACGTCGATGAGATCCAGGCTTTCCTGCAACTTCCAGTAGAGAGCATAGACCCCCATCATTGCCTGCATTTCAGGGCTAAGGCGCTTTACCAGCTCACTGTCGTCTAAGGTCATTGGTCGAATCCATTTCAGATTTCGTCTTCGCCGTATACTTCGAAAAATGAAATATTCAACAAGTGAAGCTGATTAAATCCCCAACTTTGATATTCCCTTAGGTCAATCTACCTTGAACTAACCCCAAGTTGACTGCATTTTGGGCAAATTCGAGATATCCAGGGATGATCATGTACACGCCAGCTATCACCGGCACCGGTGTTTTCACGCCAGAGAATGTCATCACGAACGCCGAACTTGTCACCGCGTTCAATGCCTATGCCGACAAGATGAACGCCAAGAACGCAGACGCGATTGCCGCAGGCGAGATGGAGCCTATGCAACATTCGTCGGAAGAGTTCATCCTGAAAGCCTCTGGTATCGAAAACCGCTACGTGATGGACAAAAGCGGCGTTCTGGACCCTGACGTCATGCACCCCCTTATGCGTCAGCGCAGCGATGACGAGCCGGGCATCATGACCGAGATGGCTGTAGACGCCTGCAAGAAAGCATTGGCACAGGCCGGGCGCACCGCAGAAGATGTCGATCTGGTCATCTGCGCAGCTTCGAACCACGAGCGCGCCTATCCCGCGATCGCGATCGAGATACAGCAAGCACTGGGCATAAACGGTTTTGGGTTTGACATGAACGTCGCCTGTTCTTCGGCGACGTTCGGCATTCAGGCCGCCGCCGACATGGTTCGGTCGGGTTCAGTCAAAAGCGCGCTGGTGGTGAACCCCGAGATTTGCACGGGGCATTTGGAATGGCGAGACCGTGATTGTCATTTTATCTTTGGCGACGTCGCAACAGCGACCTTGATCGAAAGGATCGATGACGCGGATGGCCCGCATTTCGAAATACTCTCGACACGTTGCGCAACCGAGTTTTCCAATAACATCCGAAACAACAACGGATTTCTGCGCCGCACCCGACCTGCCGGACTTGAGGATCGCCGTGACATGCAGTTCATGCAGAACGGCCGGAAGGTGTTCAAAGAGGTCTTGCCGATGGTCAGCAAACACATCGCAGACCACATGGAATCCGAGGGCGTCAGCAGCGAAGACCTAAAGCGCCTGTGGTTGCATCAGGCGAACAAGACCATGAACGATTTCATCGGTAAGAAAGTGATGGGACGGCAACCGGCACCCGAGGAACAGCCCAACATTTTGCAGGACTACGCCAACACGTCTTCGGCTGGGTCGATCATCGCGTTTTCAAAATACTCCGATGATTTTGCAGAAGGCGAAGTCGGCCTGATCTGCTCATTCGGGGCGGGGTATTCAGTTGGGTCGGTGATTGTGAAGCGCCACGGATAAGGCACTCATCCTGGCAAACCGGACTCCCTGACTGAAAGCTTTGGATTGGCCCCGGCCCGACAGGGGCCGGTGGTGGCGTCAGCTCACGCTTTCTTCTTCTAGGTGCAGCTTCATTTCGATCAGAACCTGTTGCAGCAGGCTGGTTTCTTTCAGCAGCCGTTTTGCTTCGTTGACCGTAATGATGCCATCTTCAATCGCGGCTTGATACTCGGTCATCAGCATCGCAAAGCGCTGGCTCAACGCAATCACGTCAGAATTCACCCCGCCCGTGCGCGGTGTTTCACTGTTTCGTCCATCATAGGACAGCGTGATATTTTTCAGATCCGCCAAGGCCGAGGTGACGTGCGGAAAATTGGCAACTCCCTCCAGACGGGCAACGGCGTCGACGGGCATAAAGCGGTCGGCATGTTCAGCGTTGTCAGAATAATAACGCCCAAGCGTCGCCTTGGATTTTCCGGTAATCTCGCACGCTGCTTCGATTCCGACATCCTTAACCAACGCTTCGGTATGCTTTTTCAGATAAGCCCCAATATCCGCCATGCTCCACCCTCTGCTGCCTGCCTCCCCAGTGTATTCTTCGTTGCGGGGGAAAGGGAAAAGAAATTTCCCATAACCGAGTCATAATTCAAATGGCATATATTGGCTATCCCTCAGATATGCGGGGGTTTTGTGAGTGAGTGGCGGCAGTTCTTGCCGAGTACGAGTGATTGTGGGGTAATTTTTGAATGCCCTGCTTTGTTTAGGCCGCATGTTGGCCGACGACGTCGCTGTTGTTGTCGTTCGGGTATCCATCCCCATTGAGCCTATGCTCGGCCCTGACAGCAACAACGGCGGCGTCGCTTCTACTGCGACATATGATGGCTTGTCCGCACCGTTCAGGCGTTTTAGACCCGGGACCATGGCAAAGCTGTACTTCAATTATTCTACAATGAACGCAGGCAAATCGACCGTCCTGTTGCAAGCCTCGCACAACTATCGCGAGCGGGGCATGGATACCTATTTGATGACCGCCGCGTTGGACGGACGTGCAGGTGTGGGCAAGATTGCATCCCGAATCGGAATATCGTCGGACGCCGACACGTTCACGGCTCAAGACGATGTTTTCGCAATGATCGAAGGGCGATTGGCCAAAGATAAAGTCGCCTGCGTGTTTGTCGACGAAGCCCAATTTCTGACCGAAGATCAAGTTTGGCAACTGGCGCGCGCCGTAGACGACCTGAAAGTGCCAGTGCTTGCTTACGGGCTGCGCGTGGATTTTCAGGGCCGTCTATTTCCAGGCTCGGCTGCGTTGTTGGCATTGGCTGACGAAATGCGTGAGGTCCGCACCATATGCGAATGCGGGCGCAAGGCGACGATGGTGATTCGTCAGGACGAAAACGGAAACACCATCACCGAAGGCGCGCAGGTGCAGATTGGCGGGAACGAAACTTACGTCTCGCTATGCCGCAAACACTGGCGTGAGGCTGTGGGCACTTAGACCGGGTTCGGCAGTGGGCGTCCGTCGATAAAGGCGGCCACATTGTCCAGGGCCATATTCCCCATATCGCTGCGCACTTCTTCGGTCGCGGTGCCCAGATGGGGCAACAGTGTCACGTTCTCCATGTCGAGTAGGGCTTGCGGGACCGCGGGCTCAAACTCATAGACGTCCAATCCCGCTCCGGCGATCTGGCCGGCACGCAGCGCGGCAATCAATGCAGATTCGTCCACGACTTCTCCGCGCGCGATATTGATCAGAAGGGCCGACGGGTTCATAGCTTCTAGTATCTGCGCGTTGATCAGGTGACGGGTTTCCGCACCGCCAGGGACTGCCAGGATCAGGAAATCGACCCGAGCACCCAGCTCTTTCAGGTCAGGAACATATTCCGCCGGAAAGTCGATCTCTTTCTTGCTGCGGGATTGATAAAAGACCTGCATTCCAAACCCGAAATGACACCGACGGGCGATAGCTTGACCGATGCGCCCCATACCAACGATCCCAACACGTTTGCCCGTCACGTGGTGGCCCAGCATCTGCGTCGGATGCCATCCCTGCCAAGTGCCAGCCCGGACCTGCCGTTCCCCTTCCCCCGCACGCCGGGCTGTAGAAAGCAGCAAGGTCATCGCTATGTCAGCGGTTGCATCCGTGACGGCGCCCGGTGTGTTCGTCACGGCAACGCCTGCGGCCCGCGCCGCATCCACGTCGATGTGATTATACCCAACTCCGAAATTTGCCAGCAATTTGCATCGGGGGTTGGGCACCAGTGCGAATACCTGTTCCGAAAAAAGATCGCCCAAAGTCGGGACCACCACATCGAATTCGGTCAACGCACGCAGCATCTCATCCCGCGTCATCGGTAATGTATCTTCGCGAAACTCGACATCAAACTCTGCCCGCGCGCGGGCTGTGACTGCTGCTGTCATAGGGCGGGCAACAAGTAGTCTCATCAGTGCATCCGCCCGCCAACAGGAACGTCACCATCAGGGCCGATCAGAACGATCTCGCCACTTTCATCAGGAAGACCCAACACAAGCACTTCGGACATAAAGCGACCTATTTGGCGCGGGGGGAAGTTCACCACAGCCATCACCTGTTTACCCACCAGCGTGGCCGGGTCGTAATGCGCGGTGATCTGGGCCGATGTCTTACGCTCACCAATTTCATCGCCGAAGTCGATCCACATCTTGATCGCAGGCTTGCGCGCCTCGGGGTACGATTCGGCACGAACGACTTTGCCGACGCGGATGTCGACCTTGAGGAAATCGTCAAATGAAATCTCATTCACGAGAAAGCTCCTTGGATCGGTCGGTAGCGGCTTTCACGGCACGGTGCAGCAGATCGGGGAAGCCTTCTTCTTCGTGCATCAACACCTCAAGCGCGGCCTGGGTCGTACCGTTGGGAGAGGTCACGTTGATCCGCAATTGCGAGGGGTCGTCATCGGCGGCCATCGCCAGCGCACCAGCCCCGGCCACAGTCGACTTAGCCAGTTTCATTGCCAGATCGTGCGGCAAGCCCTGCGCCTGACCCGCAGCGGCCAGCGTTTCAATCAAGTGAAAGACATAGGCCGGGCCTGAACCGCTAAGGCCCGTTACTGCGTCCATCTGAGATTCGTCATCCAATCGGACGGTCTCGCCAATGGCTGACAACAGGTCTTCGGCCAGTGCGACATCGTCATTCGATGCGACAAAATTCCCGATCAAAGCTGTGATCCCCTGTCGGATCGCTGCGGGTGTGTTTGGCATCGCGCGCACGATCGGCGTGTCCGTGCCCAAAACGGCTTCGAAGGTGGCAATCGACGTCCCCGCCGCGACCGAGATAAACAGGCTGCCGCCGCCGCCCAGCGCCTTGATCGCAGGCAGGGCCTCGCCCATCATCTGCGGTTTGACAGCCACCAGCACCACAGCGGGGGCTTCGGGCAGCGGTGTGTTGATATTGACGCCCTGCGCCTTCAACCAGTCCGATGGATACGGGTCCACAACCCAGACCGATGACGCAGGAAGGCCATGCTCCAACCATCCAGCGAGCATGGCCGATCCCATCTTGCCGCAACCCAGAAGCACCAGCCCCTGTTCGGCGACGCGTGACATATCCATGATTGCCCCTCCCCCTTACTTGTCGGTTCGGGGCAAAGCTTTACGCGCGCCCGTAGGCCTCTGCAATGGCGACCTGCATCGCGTCTTCGGGATCGCGGTTGCCCCATGTGACCAACTGGATCGCGGGGTAATACCGCTCGGCGCTCAGGACGGCTGCAGTGATCATCGTGTCGATTTGCTCGGGACTGGCCATCTGTCCGCCAGCAAGAACAAGACCGTAGCGATAAACCATCAGTTTCTGGTTGGCCCAATAGGTAAAGGCACCCGCCCAGCACTGATCATTCATCTTGTTCAGCAATTCGTACAACTCGGACTCACGCTCGGACGGCGGGTCCATTTCAAACGAACACACCATGCGCAGGGTTTCGTCATAGTTCGACCAGGCCAGCGTGATTGAGTAGGTACGCCACTGCCCTTCGACAGCCATGGCGATCTGGTCATCCCCGATCCGGTCAAAGTCCCAGTCGTGGTGCTCAGCCAGGTGTTCAACAATATCTATTGGATGAAGATCTTCTTCGAGAAACTGCTCGGAAAGGGCCATAATGCCACCTCACTAATCTCTAGCATTTTGGGGCTGGCAGCGCCCCAGCGCTAGTTGCCTGCTCTACAAGCCGGGCTTCCCCCGTGGGCCTGTACTAAATATGGTGCGCTGCCAGTACCCGTCTGGCAACCCTATTTATTGGGGATAACAGCAATAAGTTGTGGACGAACGGTCACGGCGATCAAAATATTGGCGTCGCGTGCAGCTTTGTCTTGATTAAATTCTGCAAGGCGGCAAGATGCACAACACCGCACAATCCCTACCCGGATCGCGCGGCGTTTCTCTTGCATCGAAAATTTGGATTCGGACGTTACTTGTCCAGTTTCGCCTCAAGCGCTGCGATGCGTTCTTCCAGCGCGGTATTCTCTTCGCGCGCTTTTTGGGCCATCGCACGGACCGCGTCGAATTCCTCGCGCGTCACGAAATCCCGATCCGCCAGCCAGCGGTCGATCATCGACTTCATCGCATTTTCGGCCTCTTCCCGCGCACCCTGTGCTACGCCCATGGCGTTGGTCATCAATTGGGATACGTCGTCCAGAATCTTGTTGCGGGTCTGCATGGCTTTTCTCCGAAATCGCGGTTGATCCCTATATGGGTAAAGTTTGCGTCAGGCTCAAGGTTGACTTGCCCCATAAAGCACGGGCAATGAGACGCACATGCAGGCTGTTCTGAATTTCCCCGATCTGTCGCCCGAGCTGTTCTCAATCTCACTCTTCGGGATGGAGTTCGCGCTGCGCTGGTACGCACTGGCTTATATTGCAGGTATTCTGATCGCGTGGCGCTTGGGTGCAATGGCGCTGCGGCGGCCTGCCCTTTGGCCAGAATCGACCCCACCCATGAAGCCCGCGCAACTGGAAGACCTGCTCACATGGATTATTCTCGGCGTCATTCTGGGGGGTCGGCTGGGTTTCGTGTTGTTTTACCAACCCGCTTATTACTTGGCGAACCCGCAGGACATTCTAAAAGTCTGGCAGGGCGGAATGGCCTTTCACGGCGGACTGCTCGGAGTGGTCGTTGCCTCTTATCTGTATGCGCGTCGCCACAAGGTTCCGGTATTGTCCTTGGCCGACCTTATCGCACACGCGGTTCCGCCGGGGTTGTTGCTGGGGCGGTTGGCAAACTTTGTAAACGCGGAATTATGGGGACGCCCGAGCGAGCTGCCCTGGGCCGTCATTTTCCCCGGTGCGGCCGCGCAGGATTGCCCCGGCGTACTTGCTGGCATGTGCGCGCGGCACCCATCGCAACTCTATGAAGCGGCGCTGGAAGGGGTGCTGCTGGGGGCGGTACTGTTGTGGCTGGCCTATCGGCGCGGTGCGTTCAAGACACCCGGTTTGATCATGGGGGTTTTCCTGGCCGGTTATGGTGCCTCGCGATTTATTGTCGAGTTTTTCCGGCAGCCGGACGCACAATTCATCTCGCCCGGTAATCCGCTGGGGCTGGCGTGGCATATCGGCGGCTATGGGCTGACAATGGGTCAGTTGCTGTCAATCCCCATGATCGCACTTGGCTTGTGGTTCGCGCTGCGTGCGCGATCTGTTCGATGACTCTGACCGATCACCTACTTGCGCGCATCGCGCAAGACGGCCCGATGAGCGTGGCCGACTACATGACCGAATGCCTGCTGCATCCAACTCAGGGATATTACTCCACCCGCGACCCTCTGGGTACTCTGGGCGATTTCATCACAGCGCCGGAAATCAGTCAGATGTTTGGCGAACTGATCGGTTTGTCGTTGGCGCAAGCCTGGATAGATCAGGGTCACCCCAACCGCTTTGCGCTTGCCGAGCTGGGTCCGGGGCGCGGCACGTTGATGGCCGACATTCTGCGCACAACCCGAAACATTGAGGGCTTCCACGACGCCGCGGAAGTCACCTTGCTGGAGGCTTCCCCGATCCTTCGACAAATCCAGTCGGATACCCTGAAGGGATACACGCCACGCTGGATCGAAACGGTTGCCGACCTGCCCGATGCACCGCTGTTTGTGGTCGCGAACGAATTCTTCGACGCCCTCCCCATACGTCAATTCCTACGCGACGGCGATGGATGGCGCGAGCGTCTGGTCGGGCGTGAAGGCGAATCACTGACGTATGGTCTGGGGGCACAGGCATCTCAGGTGGCACTGATGGATCGGCTGGACGATACACAAGATGGTGATCTCGTCGAACTCTGCCCATCCGCAATTCCAATTATCACCGTTTTGGCAGGCCGGATCGCGACGCAAGGCGGAGCCGGGCTGATTGTTGATTATGGCGACTGGCATTCGCTGGGCGATACCTTGCAGGCCGTTCGCAAGCATCAGCGGGCAGACCCTTTGCAGGCACCGGGACAGGCTGATCTGACCGCCCATGTCGATTTCGAGCCGCTGGCCACCGCCACACGCGCCGCCGGATGTGCCCACACGCGCCTGACGCCTCAGGGGGTATTTCTGGAGCGGCTGGGAATAACTGCGCGCGCGCAGAAGCTTTCTGCGACTCTCAGCGGGGTCGAGCTTGATAAACTGGTTTCCGCACATCGCAGGTTGACGCATCCGAATGAAATGGGAAACCTGTTCAAAGTACTGGGCCTCTACCCTTCCTATGCCGCCCCCCCTCCGGGACTGGAATCATGACACTGGAAATTCTGACTTCGGACATGCTGTCCTCTGTTCGCCACGGGTTCTTCAGCCGTCGCGGAGGCGCGTCTTCCGGCATATTCGCCGGGCTCAACTGTGGATATGGATCTTCGGATCAGACCGAGGCCGTAGCGATCAACCGCAATCGGGTTGCGGACGCAATGGAAGTTACGCCCGACGCAATGATTGGGGTTCATCAGGTCCATTCTCCAACCGTGCTGTCGGTCGACGGACCGATAAATGGGGAAAAGCCCAAGGCTGATGCGGTGGTAACATCGACGCCCGGTCTGGCGCTCACGATCCTGACAGCGGATTGTCAGCCAGTTCTGTTTGCCGACCCCGAAGCACAGGTCATCGGCGCAGCCCATGCAGGCTGGAAAGGCGCGCTGGATGGCGTGTTGGAGGCCACGCTCGACGCGATGGAGGCATTGGGCGCAAGTCGCACAAATACGATTGCAGTGATCGGACCGACGATTTCGCAGACAGCCTATGAGGTGGGTCCAGAGTTTCTGGACGATTTCGTCGCGGATTCCCCAGACAACCTGCGGTTTTTTGCGAACGGCACTGGCGACAGGCTTCAGTTCGACCTGCCCGCATTTGGCCTTCACAGGCTGCGACAGGCGGGAATCGGTCAAGCCGAGTGGACTCGGCACTGCACCTATTCCGATCCGGTTAGATTTTATTCCTATCGCAGGGCGACCCACGCCAAAGAAGCCGACTATGGCAGACTGATTTCAGCAATCAAATTGTAAACCAAGACCGAATTGTGGCGATATCGCCGCTTTTTCGCCACATTCTTTGTGTCTATCTGAGTCGGAACAAATTGAGTTTTATTGTCCGCTCTCAGGTGCTTATCTGCCGATGCTCCAGCAGTGCGAGACAGTATGAAGAAAGAGGAGCTGCCAACCTTCATTTTGTCCTGAATTGATCCCGGATCAGCCTTATCGGCGCCTCAATATGGCGTCACATTGGCTAACCATAGGGAACGGGGTGTCAAACCCCCGAGGAGCAGGAACACAAAATGAAGATCAAATCTCGCTTTCTCAGCGCCGTTGTTGCGGCGAGCAAAGAGAAGGGGCTGGAGATGCCGTGGAAACACGTTTCCAGCCGCTCGGTCAGAGTTGCGCGCCGTTTGGCAAAGCAAGGCTGACCGACATGCCCAGGGTACCAAGCTGCCGGTCCCCAGGGCCAAGAAACACGCCGGAGGGGTGCTCCGGTCCGGTGTGTGGCCTGCCGCAGGTATTCAAAGCGGTCAGGTTCAGGGGCATGTGTGCGCCGGCAATTTCAGCCTGCTTTGGTGTGAGTTTGTTTGGGGGGTCAAAATGTTGGCCAAAGGTCTGCGGATTATTTTTTCATCGCGTCGTCGAATCGACCGCCGCCTTAGGGTCGCCCTTTCAATCAAAACAAAAAATAAGACTAATCAGACGGGTCTCTTTCGAGAGGTCACTCCGTCTGAGCGGGTACTAGAAGGGACGGAATAACTATGCCTATTCCACATTCGCTCTCACGGGCTGCCAGGAATGCCGTTGATACTTCGGCAATGCTGCAAGATGCCTCAAGATCGCCGAACAAACCCAAGGCGCAGCTGCGGCGCTATGAGGTCAGTTCGCTGATGCCAAACGGTGACGTTTCGCAGACACGGCACATCGCACCGGCTTTGCCGATGTTTGAAGATGCATTCTGCGCATTTACGCGCGGTTCACTGGTTGAAACAAAGACGGGTCCCTTGGCGATCGAAGACCTGCTGCCCGGTGACACCGTTCTGACGCAGGACGGTTCCTCGCAAACTGTTTTGTGGAAAGGATCAGTCACTCTTGTCCCAGGGCGCGAGGACTCGCGCGGGCGCACCCGCCCCTTGACCCGCATCATGGCGGACACGTTTGGGATGCAGAAACCTTTGTCTGGCGTAATCGCGGGTCCGGCCGCGCGTATCGTCGGGACACCGGCCCATCTGCGCCACCTGCATGGCAACGAAACGATTTTGACACCGGTCCACGAATTTCAAGACGGGATGAGTGTTATCGAAACCCTTCCGCCCACTCCGATCGAGCTGTTTCACATCTGCCTAAAACGCCACTCGGTCATCAAGGTTGATGGGCTACAGTTCGAAACTTATCACCCGGGGGTCAACGCAGTTCGGATGATCAGTCATTCGCTGCGGTCAATCTACCTGAACCTGTTTGCGCATGTCGATTCGCTGAACGATTTCGGCCCGCTGTTGATGCCGCGTGCCGGTGACGGAGAAGTAGACGCAATCACAGCGTAAACACAAAAATATTGCTGCAAAGTGGGGGCTTTATGCAGATTTTACTAGGTTGGGCACTGTTCTTGCTCGTCACGGCGATTCTACCGCCATGTTGTGCTGCGCATAAACGCGCGCGGTTCAAGCCATCCGGCTCATTCGTTCTTCCAGCACGTCAAAAGGTACGCCGGGCTCGTCCTTAGCGCCCCGGATCACAAGCGACGTTTTCACGCTTGCCACGTTCGGAGTGGTCAGAAGTTCACCTGTTAGAAATTGCTGAAAACTGCTTAGGTCCGGGGCCACGCATTTCAGGATGAAATCGACCTCGCCATTCAGCATGTGACACTCGCGCACCAGAGGCCAGTCGCGGCAGCGTTCTTCAAAAGAACTGAGTTCGGATTCGGCCTGACTTTCCAGTCCGACCATGGCAAAGACCTGAACTTCGAATCCCAACTCGCGCGCGTTCACCTCGGCATGATACCCACGGATCAGCCCTGAATCTTCCAGCGTGCGCACACGCCTTAGGCAGGGCGGGGCTGAAATTCCCACTCGCTTTGCCAGTTCGACATTGGTCATGCGACCGTCTGCCTGCAATTCCGCCAGAATCTTGCGGTCAATCTCATCCAGCCGTGTCGCGACCATTCAATGCTCCTGAATTTTCGGTTGTTATATCAGCACCCCAAAGATGCGCAATAATCTTTCGCGTATGCGCAATTTTCTTTATTTTCAGTGTTCTTTTTTTAGGCGCTTTTCGCTGAACGCATAGCGGATGTGTGACAGGTAGGGGCTTTAAGCGCCGCACTGTGGTCGTTATATCCATTCGCCAAGGGGCCAAGCGCCCAAAACAGGCAGATCGAGTTGGGGGTACCATGGCCGAAACACGTCACACGAAGGTTCTGATCATCGGATCGGGACCGGCCGGTTATACAGCGGGCGTCTACGCCAGCCGCGCGATGCTTGAGCCGATTCTGGTTCAGGGCATTGAACCCGGCGGTCAGTTGACCACCACCACCGAGGTTGAGAACTGGCCCGGCGATACAGAAGTTCAGGGTCCCGATCTGATGGTTCGCATGCAGGACCACGCCAAGGCGATGGGTTGCGAAATCATCGGCGACATCATCAATGATCTGGACGTCTCGAAACGTCCGTTCACCGCCAAGGGTGACAGCGGAACAGTTTATACGGCCGATGCCGTCATTCTTGCCACGGGCGCCCGTGCCAAGTGGCTGGGCCTGCCGTCGGAAGAAAAGTTCAAGGGTTTCGGCGTATCCGCCTGTGCAACCTGTGACGGGTTCTTCTATCGCGGACAAGAAATCGTGGTGATCGGCGGTGGCAACACTGCGGTCGAAGAAGCGCTGTTCCTGACCAACTTCGCCAGCAAAGTGACATTGATCCACCGCCGCGACGAATTGCGGGCCGAGAAAATCTTGCAGGACCGGCTGCTGAAGCACGAAAAGATCGAGCCGCTGTGGTTCCACGAGCTTGAAGAAGTCATCGGCACGGATGCCCCGTTGGGCGTCGAAGGCGTGCGCGTCAAGAATGTGAAGACCGGCGAGGTCACCGAGATCCCGTGTAAAGGCGTCTTTGTTGCGATCGGCCACGCGCCTGCGAACGAGTTGGTCAAAGACTCGCTGGAAACCCATATGGGCGGGTATGTCGTCACCAAGCCGGGCTCGACCGAAACGTCGGTTCCGGGCGTCTTCGCGGCGGGTGACCTGACCGACCACATCTATCGCCAGGCTGTTACCAGCGCCGGTATGGGCTGTATGGCTGCATTGGATGCGGAACGGTTTTTGGCCGAGCAGGAGTAACGTGATGATGGAGTTCTCCGGCCCGGTCTGGAGAATTCTGTTTCTATCCCAAATTAGCGCCCCTTTGGTTCCCGCTCAGGCACCCGAGGGGCGTTTTCATTATTCCGGGCAAATCGCTCTCTACGCTTCTCTTAGCGCCGAAGGCGCGGGTGTTGCCATCCGTCGATATGTCTCGCCCAACGACCCACCAAGAATATTGCAGAGGGCAGAAGTATCGGGCGCAAGGTTGATCGATCTGCGCGGTCAGCACAAAGCGTCGATAGTTTGGCAAGATATCCATAAAGAACATGGCTTTTCACCAACATGGCGGTATTCCGACCAAGCTCGTGCCAAACACGCTGACGGTTTGATCTACAGCTCTCGGACCCGCCCAGAGCTGAGCCACATTGTGCTGTTCAATCTTTCCCAGGCCATTATTTGCGCCCACGCTCAGGCAACCCCGTGGGAACCATCCTATTCTCAACCATAACTTGACCCATAGCCCCAGCCGCTCCAGACTCGGGCGCAAGAAATGCGAATACAGGTGGCTTGATTGAAAAGCGTTCTTTGGCAAGGCGGGTGGGCAACCCGGCTGCGGATTGGCAGCGGCTTAATCCTGTTTGCCTTCGCTTTCTTTCACTTCATCAATATTGGCCTGGGCCTATTCCACACCGATTATCTGCACGATATGCAAGACGGTCGCCACGCCGTCACACGCCATGACATCGGCAGCGCGGTTCTGTACGTGGCCTTGTTCACCCATTTCGGGCTTGCCCTGTATTCCATTAGCCAACGCCGCACATTGCGAATGCCGTTTAACACCGCCCTGCAAGTGGTACTGGGTTTGCTGATCCCGCTGCAATTGATCGCGCATATCGTGCACACGCGCTATGCACATGAGATATACAACGTCAACGACGAGATGGGGTATATTATCGCCCTGATGTGGCCCAGTTCCGCGATCTACATGCAAGGCCTTCTGTTACTGGTCGTCTGGGTTCACAGTTGCATCGGGCTGCATATGTGGCTTCGCCTCACCCGTTGGTGGTCAAACGTAGCCCCCTATCTGATCGGGTTGGCGGTTTTTGTTCCGTCCTTTGCCCTTGCAGGCCTGCTGACCGAGGGTCGCAGGATTTGGACCGATTTTGCTGATCCTTCACTGCGCGAACAATATATCGAACATTACAACTGGCCCTCACCCGAAGAGTTTCAGGCCCTTTTCAGTGTAAAAGACAACGCAATGATGGCGTTCTGGATTGCACTGGCTACGTCCATTGCCGTGTTTCTTGGTCGCAAACTCTGGCGGCGCAGACATTCTGTGCGGGTCAAATACGTCGAAGGCCCCGAAGTCGTGGCAGAGAAAGGCATGACGCTGCTGGAAATCTCACAGGCCAACGGCATCCCCCACACCGCCCTTTGTGGCGGCAAGGGACGCTGCACGACTTGTCGCGTGATCGTAGAAGACGGTGCCGAGAAACTTCCGGCCCCCAGTGACGTTGAAGCCCGCAGTCTGGCAGCCGTCAGCGCACCCGATGGTGCTCGGTTGGCGTGCCAGATACGCCCGACCGAACCGATCACGGCCTTTCGCATGTTCCGCCCCGACGGAGGGCGGCAGCGCGCACATGCCAGTCAGGGTCAGGAACGCAAACTGGCCGTGTTATTTCTGGATATGCGGGGATTCACCTCGCGGACCACGGGGCAGTTGCCTTACGACATTGTCTTTCTTCTGAACCGGTTTTTTGATGCCATCGTTCCGGCCATCACCGCTGACGGGGGTGTGGTTGATAAATACATGGGCGACGGGCTGCTGGCCGTGTTTGAAACGCCTGATGCCGAAAGTTCGGCAAAAGCGGGTTTGAAGGCAGCGGCAGATGTCAGTCACGCCCTCATGCGGTTCAATCAGCAGCTGGAAGCCGAAGGAAGCCCGCGCATTCGCATCGGAATGGGCCTGCATCTGGGCGATTTAGTTCTTGGTGAAATCGGTGCTGCGGGAAATGCCGCACGCACCATCATCGGCGATGCAGTCAATGTGGCCAGCCGGTTGGAGGCCGAAACAAAGGCATTGAAAGTGGAACTTCTTGTCTCAGACGACTTGCTGAAGATTGCCGGGTACCAAGGCGATCTGAACGGGATGAAGTCCTTTCAGCTGCGCGGTGTGACCCGACCGATTCCCGCTCTACCTGTCCAAAGCGCGGCGGACCTATTGGAAAGTGCCTCCTCATAGGAACACATTCACGTTTTGGCACCATTTTGCCGACCATTGCTGGAACCACGGTCGTAATTTCTGCCGGATGTCAGAAAATCCTTCCATTCCGCGAAAAAACCGCGCATTTCGTCCTTTGTTTCATGAATGTATATGGACTTCGCCCAACGGTCGGGGCAAATGCCCCGCAAACGCCCTTGAATCACTGGCAAAACCGCACTTCGACAAGAGTATTCCAATGACGATGTTAAGCAATCTCGCTCCGATCCCTGAACTATATGTTTCCTACGAATCCGCACAGAAACTGAAAGTAGAAGCCGCTGACCTGACAAGCTGGGACCTGAGCCCCCGCCAGATTTGCGATCTGGAGCTTCTGATGATTGGCGGGTTCAACCCTCTGAAGGGGTTTCTGACCGAGGCTGATTACGACAACGTCGTAGACAACATGCGTCTGGCCGACGGCACCTTGTGGCCCATGCCCATCACGCTGGACGTCAGCGAAGAGTTTGCCGATACTATCGAACTAGGTCAGGACATCGCCCTGCGCGACCAAGAGGGTGTGATCCTTGGCACCATGACCGTGACCGACCGTTGGACCCCGGACAAGGCGCGCGAGGCTGAGAAAGTGTTCGGCGCAGATGATGACGCACACCCGGCGGTGAACTACCTGCATAACGTGGCAGGCAAGGTTTATCTGGGCGGTCCCGTTGTCGGCATCCAGCAACCCGTCCACTATGATTTCCGCGCCCGTCGCGACACCCCGAACGAGTTGCGCGCCTACTTCCGCAAGCTGGGCTGGCGTCGCATCGTTGCGTTCCAAACCCGCAACCCGCTGCACCGCGCGCATCAGGAACTGACGTTCCGCGCAGCCAAAGAAGCGCAGGCCAACCTGCTGATCCACCCGGTTGTCGGCATGACCAAGCCCGGCGACGTCGATCACTTTACCCGCGTGCGCTGCTATGAGGCGGTTTTGGACAAATACCCGGCCTCGACCACCTCGATGTCGCTGCTGAACCTTGCCATGCGCATGGCAGGCCCGCGCGAGGCGGTTTGGCACGGCCTGATCCGCGCGAACCACGGCTGCACCCACTTCATTGTCGGGCGTGACCACGCTGGCCCAGGCAAGAACAGCCAAGGCGAAGATTTCTACGGCCCCTATGACGCACAGGATCTGTTCCGCAAGTTCCAGGACGAGATCGGCCTTGAGATGGTTGACTTCAAACACATGGTCTATGTGCAAGAGCGCGCCCAGTACGAGCCGAATGACGAGATCGAAGACAAGGACAACGTCACGATCCTGAACATCTCGGGCACCGAACTGCGCCGCCGTCTGGCCGAAGGTCTGGAAATCCCCGAATGGTTCAGCTTCCCCGAGGTTGTGGCCGAGCTGCGCAAGACCAAACCGCCGCGCAGCCAACAGGGTTTCACCGTGTTTTTCACCGGTTTCTCGGGCTCGGGCAAATCCACCATCGCCAACGCCTTGATGGTCAAGCTGATGGAAATGGGTGGCCGCCCCGTGACGCTACTGGATGGCGACATTGTGCGTAAGAACCTGTCGTCGGAACTGGGCTTCTCGAAAGAGCACCGCGACCTGAACATCCGTCGCATCGGCTATGTGGCCAGCGAGATCACCAAAAACGGTGGCATCGCTATTTGTGCACCGATTGCGCCCTACGCAACCACGCGCCGCGCGGTTCGGGAAGATATCGAACAGTTCGGTGCCTTCTGTGAAGTTCACGTCGCGACCAGTATCGAGGAATGTGAACGTCGCGACCGCAAGGGCCTGTACAAGCTGGCGCGCGAAGGCAAGATCAAGGAATTCACAGGAATTTCTGACCCTTATGACGTCCCCCAAAACCCCGAGTTGAGCGTCGAGACCGAGAATGTCGATGTCGACAACTGCGCCCATCAGGTGCTGCTCAAGCTGGAAAGCATGGGCCTGATCGCAGCTTCCTAAGACAGCGCATATGTTCTATGAAAGGCCCCGCAGCGCGAGGGCCTTTTGCATTTCTGGTTAAAGTTCTGCGCGCAGGGCTGCGACCGCGCGGCCTTCGAAATCCCCAAACTCCGCAGCCTTGGCCTGAATCGCTTGCAACCGAGGCAAGCGGGCTGCGTAATCCTCGGGCGACAGAGATTGGATCGCTTGCTGAATATCAGCCTCAGATTCACATATGATCATGCCCGAACTATCCATGAAATCGTCGATATTCGGGCAACCCCAATAGATCGGCACAGTTGAACACAGGATCGCGTCGGTCAGTTTTTCGGAGAAATAGTTTTTCTCGCGCACGTTTTCGATCACTACGGAATAGCGATAAGGCGCAAGGCCGTCGGATTTTTGGTCAAAGGGGTTATAGCCCCGCCCCATGATATCCACGTCCGCATCAGTTTCCCGCACCCAGTCGATGACAGAGTGGCGCAACTGATGCCCTTCGAGATCACGTTTGCCTGACGCGATCAACGAACAGGATTTTGACTTGGTCACATCCAATTCGCGCCAGTTTGGAATCATTGTGACGCCATAGGGCAGGAATACCGCGTTCGGGATACCTTGCAGCAAAACATCATGAAACGTCAGGACGCGGAAAAACCGCCGCCACGTCCAGCGCAGCATCCGGTCGTGTTTGGCGTGGATGGCCGAAGGTTCGCCCATCATCAGGGAAATCTGCGCACGGGTGCCCCGGCGCAGGCGTAGATGCACAGTTGAATTGGGGTACATGATCAAGTGATCGGTGGGCTCAAGGTCCCCGACGGATTTGCCGATCAGTCGCTCGGGGCACCCCTCGGGCCAGATCAGGTCAGCCAGGGGTAGCGATGACAGCTTTGGCCCCAAACGATTTCCATAAGGCAATATTGCAATGGCGGGTTCGGTCATACAGACACCTCTGGCAGGTTGACCTGACCACGCATCAGAACGTGACCACGCCCGGCAACCTTTATACCAGTCATCGCATCAGAAGGCCCGACGCGGGTCACGGTCGCTTGACCGGGGCGTCCCATGTCGTACCCCTGTTCGGCTGTGAACCTATCCTTCGCCATCAGACCGTGTTTCCACAGATAGGCGGCCATCGCCCCGGTTGCCGAACCGGTAAAGGGGTCCTCGGGCGGGCTGGGTGGCGCCAGCAACAAGCGCGAGAATGTGTCTCCTGCATCGGTTGCGCCCTTCAGCGTGACAAGAAAAGGTTCCGCCATGTCAGACCCAGAAAACCCTGCCATTTCTGACACATCCCGAAGCGCCTCGACATTCAACTTGGCTGCTCGCAAGGCGTCGTGATCATGCAGCACCGTAACGCAAAAAGGCAGTCCCGTAGATACAAACTGCGGAGGAGATATGATGTCGTCCTGAGACAAACCAGTCGCCGCAGCCACCAAATCGGCGGGAACATACGCACCAAACTGTGGCGCGACCTGAATCATCTCGATCTCATCCCCGATCAGGCGGATCGAAACAACACCGGCACCCGTTTCCAGCGTCAGCGTATTTCCCTGAATTAACCCACGGGACCGCATGGCCGCGACAGTCGCAATGGTTGGATGACCGGCAAATGGGAATTCTCGGCTGGCCAGAAAGTAGCGGACCCGGATGTCGGCGACCTCGGACGGTCCTGTAAACGTGCACTCGACAAGCGAGGTCTCTTGCACAAAGGCCATCGAGGTGTTGTCAGATAGGGCCGCCCCACCGTGGACCACGGCGCAACCGTTTCCACCAAATGCCCTGTCGGTAAAGGCATCTACCCAGTCAAAATCAAACCAGCTCATTTCCGCGCGCTCTTTCTTATGCAAACCGTCTCCGGTTCGCATAACTCGCCCGACGGACAGCAGATGTCACGTGGAAAACGTCAGAGGGGCCGTGCTCAGTGCACGGCCACCGGCGAGAAGTCATGCTCGCGCGCAAGGTTGAACGCCAGCTTGCGGTCGGCGACCAGCGCCAGTTGCTGACCGTCCGAGTCGTGGACAGCATAGAGCAGATCCAGATCCCCTGCCTGTTCGCGCAGTTCCCGAGGCAGATCAGCGACTTCGACCGTTTTGACATAGACGATCCGGTCGCCTTCGGCGTTCAGTTCTATCGGTGTATTCATTGCTCTTACCCCTTTCTTATGTTGATCGTTTGCACCACGGTTTCCGGCACGGCGCGGGTCAGATCCACATGCAGCAGACCGTTTTCCATGATCGCCTCGCCCACCTCGACACCGTCGGCCAGCACGAACATGCGCTGGAACTGACGCGCCGCGATGCCGCGATGCAGGAAGATGCGCCCCTCGCTGTCGTCGCGTTGACGACCCCGGATCACCAGCTGGCGATCTTCGATGGTGATCGACAGATCCTCTTCCGCGAACCCGGCTACCGCCAGAGTGATACGATACGAAAAATCCGAGGTCTGCTCGATGTTATAGGGCGGGTATCCTTCATTTCCGGCCTTTGCAGACCGTTCCAAAAGGCGTTCCAATTGCTCGAACCCCAGAAGATGCGGGTATGAGCCAAGAGTAAGTTTTGACACGTATTTTCGTCCTTTATTGTCAAAGCGACGTGTTTTGCGGCCCCTTTTTGGCAACCGCATGCTATAGAATATGGGAAGAAACCAGGATGTCCACAAGGTCTGGCGGGATAACGCCTGACACACTATCTTGTGTGACAAGCACCACAATAACAACCGAGTCGCCCATGAACGCGCCCACCGATCTTTCAATGAAAACAGATGAGGTTTTAAGGGTGGAGCTGGAGGTTTTTCGCCGCCAGCACCGCGATCTGGATGAGGCAATCGAAGCGTTGCAGGCCAAGGGCACGTCCGATCAACTGACGATCAAACGGCTGAAAAAACAAAAACTGCGCCTGAAAGACGTCATCCGCCTGATCGAAGACCGTCTGACCCCGGATATCATCGCCTGAACGCTCTGTACTGCATTGCCACATAAGCGGATTTGGCTATAGTGCGCGCTCTTTCGAAACGCAGGGACACAAGCGGATGAGCGACGTGAAAGTGGGGATCATCATGGGCAGTCAATCGGACTGGCCTACGATGAAAGAAGCCGCAGACATTCTGGATGAATTGGGCGTGGCGTATGAAAAGCGCATTGTCTCAGCACACCGGACGCCTGACCGCCTTTGGGACTATGGGAAGACCGCCGTGTCGCGTGGCCTGCAGGTAATTATTGCTGGTGCGGGCGGAGCTGCACATTTGCCGGGCATGATGGCTTCGAAAACGCGGGTCCCGGTGATTGGGGTGCCCGTCCAGACGCGGGCGTTGTCCGGGGTCAATTCGCTTTATTCCATCGTGCAGATGCCCAAAGGGTTTCCCGTGGCGACCATGGCCATCGGGTCGGCAGGTGGCGCCAATGCCGGGCTTATGGCCGCTGGCATACTGGCGCTGCAGGACGATGCTCTGGCCGCACGGTTGGACACGTGGCGCGATGCGCTCTCGGCCTCGATCCCGCAGGAGCCTGTCGATGACTGAGATGCTGCAGCCCGGCGCAACGATCGGTATTCTTGGCGGCGGCCAATTGGGACGGATGCTGTCGGTTGCAGCGGCCCGTTTGGGATTTCTGACCCACATCTATGAGCCCGGCGCAAACCCTCCGGCCGGTCATGTGGCCGACCGGGTGACGACGGCAGCCTATGAGGACGCCGACGCTTTGAAAGCCTTCGCCGAGTCGGTTGATGTCATCACCTACGAGTTCGAAAACATCCCGACCGAGGCGCTGGACATTTTGGAAACCCACCGTCCCATTCGCCCCGGCCGCGAGGCGCTGCGCGTCAGCCAGGACCGCCTGACCGAAAAGACATTTCTGCAAGGGCTCGGCCTGCAAACCGCACCTTTTGCCGACATTACCGATCTGGACAGCCTGACAGCCGCGATTGAACAAATCGGAACGCCTGCGATCCTGAAAACCCGTCGTTTTGGTTATGACGGCAAGGGGCAGGCCCGACTACGCACCCCCGAAGATGCCGAAACCGCTTTGGCAGACATGGCCGGCGCGCCTGCAATTCTTGAAGGGTTCGTCGATTTCAGTCACGAAATCTCGATCATTGCGGCCCGCGGGCTGGATGGTCAGGTGGCCTGTTTCGACCCCGGCGAAAATGTGCATCGCGACGGCATCCTGCACACCACAACGGTCCCGGCACGTCTGCGCCCCGCACAGCGTACGGATGCGGTTTTGCTGGCGGCCAATATCCTGAACGCTCTGGACTATGTGGGCGTGATGGGGGTCGAGCTGTTTGTAACGCCCGGCGGCCTGATCGTGAACGAGATCGCGCCACGTGTACATAACTCGGGCCATTGGACGCAGAACGGCTGTGCCGTCGACCAGTTCGAGCAGCATATTCGCGCCGTGGCCGGATGGCCCTTGGGCGACGAGCAGCGCCACTCGGATGTGGTGATGGAAAACCTGATCGGTGCCGACATGAACCGCGTGCCGGAACTGGCGCAGGAGCGTAACGTGGCCCTACATCTCTATGGAAAGGCCGAAGTTAAGGCAGGTCGGAAGATGGGGCATTTCAACCGTATCATGCGCTAAGAAATCGCGCTGGCGTGCGATGCCCACGGTGGGGATATTTTTAGCCAGATGAAGCACGTGGATCAGGCTAGGAACCGGGCCGCGATATCACCAGCCATGTAGCTGATCCGACCCGCTGCCATTGTGGCGGCAACCCGGTGTGTCTTTGCGTCTAGAATGACCAAATCAGCACGTTGGCCTAGCGCCAGCGTGCCACGATCCTGTAATCCCAGAACCTGCGCCGGACCAGAGGACACAAGCGTCCAGGCACCGGCAAAATCCAGCAGACCGCTTTTGGCCAGCATCAAAGCGGCACGGCGTGGACTGGGGTAATGGTAATCCGAGGCTAGAGCATCGCACAGCCCCATAGCTATCAGGTCCAGCGCGCTGGCATTGCCTTTATGCGATCCGCCACGCACTACATTCGGGGATCCCAGAATAACGTGATCGCCGGCAGCGCGGGCGGCTTCGGCGGCCTCAAGCGTTTCGGGAAACTCAGAAATGCGCGCGCCCCGATTTCGCCAGTCGGCCCGGGTTGTCGAGGTCGCGTCATCGTGACTGCCCATGCGCACCCCCTGCCCCGCCAGCGTCGCGCAGAGATCATCCAGCGCCTGAGGCACCTCGGAGCTGCGAGCGTGCATGGATAGCAACATCTCAAAGTGTTTGTCTGGGTTGCGCCCAGCCTTCAGCGCCTGTCCAGTCAGGCGCGGCGGTTTGCGCCCTTCTACCAAGCGGTCATGCGGCAAGTGGTCGTTAAAGACGACATAGGGCACTTGCCACGCTGCGATACGTTCGGGCAAGCCCTTGTAATCGTCCAGCATATGCGTCTCAAACCGCAGTTGTGGCAGCAAGTCCGTTACGACCTGGCCTTTCACCGACGCGATTGCATCAAACACCTGCCCCGCAAATTCAGGGCCGCGCACGCCGCCTTCCCAACTATAGAACTGCGCCAAGACAGCGGTCGTGATCCCGTTGGCGGCAAGCTCGGCTTCGACCGACAGGATACCCTCATCCATCTGTTTCATCGCCCCCCGGCGCGGCGCGATGTGACGTTCGAATCCGTCACCGTGCAGGTCTATGATTCCGGGCAGCAACAAATACCCCGACAGGTCGATGGATCGTCCTGTACAGTCAGATTGAAAGACACCCTCGGCCAATGACAGGTTGGCAACGGTCAGACCGGCGTCCGGCAACAGAACCTCTGCACCTGTCAGCGTCAGGTTCAGAGCAGTCACTGAGAGGGCTCCGAGACAGGTTCAGAGCAATCCTGCCCAATGCAGATTTCATCAATAATATCCTGCACCCCGTCCAGCCAGGTGATTTCCGGATCGAACTGGCCAAACTCGATAAAATGCAGCGCCTGAGCCATGACGCGGGGGTTATTCATCATGAAGGTGTGGGTCACGGGCAAGACGATATGATCTTTCATCCCGTCGACCTTGGTGGTTTCGACAGAAACCTTGCCGTCATCCTTGCCGTCGATCATTGAGGAAAACAAAGGGTTCAGAGAATTTTCGCCGGCAATTACCCCCAACTCAAAATCAACCGGCGGTAACCGGGCCGGGATTCCTTCTGGGCCCGTTCCCAGCGCCAGACCCGCAGGCCCGTGCAGCATTCCAAACACCTCATATGCGCCCAACTCATCAACCAGTTGGCTTCCCTGATTGGGCGGTCCAAGCATGACCGCGCGGCCCAGATTTTCAGGCTGGTTACCCTGCAGCCAATACCGCAAAAGGATCCCCCCCATCGAATGAGCCACGACGTTGACTGTGTCGTCGCCGCAGGCCGCAAACGCCTCGGGCAGAGTTTGGTTGGCCAGCTCAGGGATCGGCAAATCCGTTGAAGGGTAACTAGGCCGCACGACCGTATAGCCATGCGCCTTGAACAACTGCTCCATCACGGTAAAGGACGCCTCGGTACGCGCAAGCCCATGCAACAACACGACGCACTTTGCCTGCGCCACGGCAGGAAAAAGAAATAGAACAAGGGCAAACAGGTATCTCATAGCGGCCAGATAAGCCCAAACAGGGTGCATTAAAACCCCTAGCGCGGCTTCAACTTAAGGACCGCCAGCGCAATGCCACCCAACACCAGTGTCGCACCAAGTATTAAGCGCACCGAAGCTGTCTCGCCCAACAAGATGACGCCGCCTACAATCGCGATGATCGGAACGCTCAACTGGACCACCGCTGCAGTGGTCGGTGCCAACTGCGGCAGGACACGATACCAAAGCGCATAGCCCATTCCAGACGTAACACCCCCAGAGAGGGCGGCCAGCAGGTAACCGTTAGCAGTCATGTGCCAATCGGTGCTGCCGGACCACAAGGCCAATGCGGTGACCGGCAACGCGACAACAAAGTTGGCCGCTGTGCCGGCCAATGCGTCCGGCTCGGATCGGCCAACCAATGAGTAGATGGCCCAGCCCACCCCAGCAGCAGTCATCAGGGCGGCTCCAACTGGGTCCACGCGCAGTTCACCGGACGGCCATAGCACCCAAGCTAGCCCGCCAAGCGCAATCGCGGCCCCGGCAATCTGGCGGGTGCCCGGAGTTGTTCCGGTCACCGATGTCACTGCAAACATGGTGATTTGGACCACCCCAAACAGGATCAACGCGCCCAGTCCCGCGTCCAGTGTCAGGTAGGCAATCGAAAAGCCGATCATATACAAAGACAGGGAACCCGCCCCGGCGATCCGACGCGTGTATCGCAGCGGCAAATGCCCACCTCTGAGAAAAACCAGCACCGCCAGCACCACAGCCCCTGCCAGAACGCGCATAACGGCAAAACCGGCGGGATCAGCGGCACCGCTTTCAATGGCCAACCGATTAAGAATCGAATTCGCCGCAAAAGCGCACATGGTCAGGGCAGAGAGCAAAAACAGTCGCATACCCATCGCATAGCGGGTTCCACGCCGTTTGCACACTCACTTTCCCGCAACCAAAACCCCGATCTTCTTCTGTTCAAAAATACTTCCGCCGGAGGCATGACCGCGCAGCGGGCATTTCAAACGAAACGGGGCCGCCCGAAGGCGACCCCATCCATAAGCACTAAGGCTTAGACAGCTTACATCATGCCGCCCATGCCGCCCATGTCGGGCATGCCGCCGGCAGGTGCCGCGCCTTCTTTGGCAGGACGGTCTGCAACCATCGCTTCTGTGGTGACCAGCAGGCCAGCAACCGATGCCGCGTCTTCCAGAGCGGTACGAACTACTTTGGCAGGGTCGATCACGCCGAACGAGAACATGTCGCCATATTCTTCGGTCTGCGCGTTGAAACCGAATGCCACGTCGCCGGATTCGCGGACTTTGCCCGCAACAACCGCACCGTCAACACCTGCGTTTTCGGCGATCTGGCGCAGCGGCGCTTCAATTGCCTTACGAACGATGTTGATGCCTGCATTCTGGTCAGCGTTTGCACCTTCCAGAGTTTCCAGCGCTTTACCGGCCTGAACCAGGGCAACACCGCCGCCCACAACAACGCCTTCTTGAACAGCAGCACGCGTTGCGTTCAGAGCATCGTCCACACGGTCTTTACGCTCTTTCACTTCCACTTCGGTCATGCCACCGACGCGGATAACAGCAACACCGCCTGCCAGTTTGGCAACGCGCTCTTGCAGCTTCTCACGGTCGTAGTCCGACGAAGTTTCTTCGATCTGAGTGCGGATCTGAGCAACACGTGCTTCGATCTCGGCTTTCTCGCCAGCACCGTCGACGATGGTGGTTTCGTCTTTGGTGATTTCGATTTTCTTGGCGGTGCCCAGCATGTCCATGGTGACGGACTCGAGCTTCATGCCCAGATCTTCGCTGATAACCTGACCGCCGGTCAGGATTGCGATGTCCTGCAGCATGGCTTTGCGGCGATCGCCGAAGCCCGGAGCTTTGACAGCAGCAATTTTCAGGCCGCCGCGCAGTTTGTTCACAACCAGAGTCGCCAGCGCTTCGCCTTCAACATCCTCAGCGATGATCAGCAGAGGCTTCTGCGACTGGATCACCTGCTCGAGCAGCGGAACCATCGGCTGCAGCGAAGACAGTTTCTTTTCGTGCAGCAGGATCATGCAGTCATCCAGATCTGCAATCATCTTGTCTGCGTTGGTGACGAAGTAAGGCGACAGGTAGCCACGGTCGAACTGCATACCTTCGACAACATCGGTCTCGGTTTCCAGACCTTTGTTTTCTTCGACGGTGATAACGCCTTCGTTGCCGACCTTCTGCATCGCGTCTGCGATTTGCTGGCCGATTTCGGCTTCGCCGTTGGCCGAGATGGTGCCAACCTGAGCAACTTCTGCCGAGTCTTTGACTTCACGCGACGCGTCTTTGATGCCTGCAACGACTTTGGCAGTTGCCAGGTCGATGCCGCGCTTCAGGTCCATCGGGTTCAGGCCAGCTGCAACCTGCTTCAGACCTTCGCGAACGATGGCTTGGGCCAGAACGGTTGCAGTGGTGGTGCCGTCACCGGCTTCGTCATTGGTGCGGCTGGCGACTTCTTTCACCATCTGCGCGCCCATGTTTTCGAACTTGTCTTCCAGTTCGATTTCCTTGGCAACCGAGACACCGTCTTTGGTGATGCGCGGCGCGCCGAAGGATTTGTCCAGAACCACGTTGCGGCCTTTGGGGCCCAGGGTCACTTTAACAGCATCGGCCAGGATGTTCACACCTGCCAGCATGCGGTTACGGGCATCGGTGTCGAACTTGACGTCCTTTGCAGCCATGTCGTTTCTCCTTGAGAAATAAGTTGGGAATGAAGATCAGAGAAAGCGCGCGGCTTACTCGATGATCCCCATGATGTCGCTTTCTTTCATCATCAGCAGCTCTTCGCCATCGACCTGAACCTCGGTGCCCGACCATTTGCCGAACAGGATCTTGTCGCCAGCTTTTACAGCCATTGCGATCAGCTCGCCGCTGTCCTTGCGTGCGCCTTCGCCGGTCGCGACGACTTCGCCTTCGCTGGGCTTTTCTTTTGCGCTGTCAGGAATGATCAGGCCGCCTGCAGTTTTCTCTTCGCTTTCGGTACGGCGAACCAGCACACGGTCATGAAGCGGTTTCAATGCCATCTTTGCAGCTCCTTGGGCTCAAAGTTGTTAATCCTCCCCTCGCCGGATGGCGGGGCGTTAGCACTCAGAGTATGCGAGTGATAACGACGCATAGCTAGGGAGTTCAAATCCCCGAGTCAACAAGCCGTGAAGGTTTTTTTGACGTGGGGTCCTATTCCGGCTGCTCCCAACTGTAAGCCCAGTGCTTCAGCCCTTCCTGCCCGGCTTCGGTCAGGCAATAGACGCCCTTTTCTACTTTGTCGAACCAGCCATAGTGATTGTCACGCATCAGGCGGGTGGCTTCAGAAACACCGGTGGCCTTGGCGACCTCGGCCCCCTTGGTGGCACCCTGTTCGGCAAGATGGGCAGCACATCTCAAAGCATCCTGACGGTAGGCAGTAACGATCCCATGCCGCGTGGCGCCCCCGGCGTTAGGGTCGCCTTCCAACCGATCAAATTCGCGCAACAACCGAGCAGCCTTGGCCTTGTTTTTGCGCGGAGCATAAGGGCCGGGGTCGCACTGAACCTCGACTGCACCATCCGCGCGGACAGTGATCAGGCCCAACCCCAAACGCCGGCACAGCGCAACATTGTCCTTCAAAGCACGTCGTGCTGTGCGCCCTGTCGGTTTGCTTACCCCGATATAGACCTGATCCGTTACTTTCAGCCGGGTGATGGCCTGATGGAACAACGCCAATGAAAAGCGCAGCTTCAACTCGACTATCACTGGCTCCTCGCTATCACGAACGGCTACGATATCAGCCGCGCCAACCTCACCTTTAACGGTATAGCCCTGACGCTCTAACAGCGTTTTGATGGGGGGATAGAGGTCCTGCTCGCGGTTCATCCTGCCATGCTAGGCGTTTTGCTGTGGAATGCCAGACACAGATCAGCCTTACCCGCATCCAAGTCGCTTGAACCGACACCTTGAGCAGGGCAAGGTCGCGACACATATAAGTACTTGGTTTAACGGGATGGTGCCGATGCGATTTCTTTTTGTCTTCCTCTTTTCGCTTTTGCCGCTGGCGGTTCATGCCGCCTGCGAAGGGCGGGATCTAAGGCCCGATATTTCGGCTGAGATGCAAGAGGAACTGCAGCAGGCCTTGAAAGATTTCCCATTTCCCGAAGGCAATCACTGGACGGCCACAAAGGGTGACACGGTTCTGCACCTGATTGGTACTGTGCACACCAACGATCCGCGTATGGATGCTGTGGTTGAAAGACTGGCCCCGACGCTCAGCCAAGCCGACGCGTTCTATTTCGAGGTGACAAAATCCGAAATGGACGCCTTCGAAAAGCAACTGGCGCAGGACCTCAGCCCGGTTCTGATCACGTCAGGACCCACTTTGATCGACATGGTGTCAGAAGAAGACTGGGCCGCGCTATCCAAGGGGCTGGCCGATCGCGGCATTCCCGGCTGGATGGGTGCGAAAATGCGCCCATGGTTCCTGAGCATGACCCTTGGCATCCCACCTTGCATGATTCAAGACCCGGAAGCCAATCACGGGATGGATGCACGCCTGACAGATCTGGCAGCCGAGCATAACATCCCGCAGCTCTCGCTTGAACGCATCGAAGACCTGATGGCGATGTTCGATGAATTCCCCATGGAACAGCAAGTGCAATCTTTGGTGCGCATGGCGGACGCGTTTGAAAGCAGCGAGGACCAGTTGGCCACCATGCTGAATGCCTATCTGGAAGAAAAACACGGCGAGATCATCCAGTTCGCCCGCCTTCAGGGGCTCGAATCTTCGGGTCTTTCAGAAGAAATCTTTGACGAGGAATGGGGCGGTTTCGAACAGCAGCTTCTGGTCGAACGCAACAACAACTGGATGCAGCATATTTTGGGGATTCAGGATCAGATGGCCGTGATCGCAGTCGGTGCTGGTCATCTGGGTGGAGAGCACGGCTTGCTTAACCAACTTGAGCAGGCCGGATACACACTGGAACGTGCCGCATTCTGAGGCAAAGATCACCCTTCGTCGCAGTTTACGCGAGGGCGGGTGACAAGCCCGCAGGACCGCCCTATAAGGCGCGCAAAATGACCATCCTCAGGATCCTGACATGACAACCCTCGTATTTGGACACAAATCCCCCGACACCGATTCCACCGGCTCTCCGATCCTGTGGTCGTGGTACCTGAACGAAGTGAAAGGCGAACAGGCCGAGCCCGTTCTGCTGGGCGAACCCAACACCGAGGCCGCCTTTATGCTGCAACGCTGGGACCTGCCCAAGCCGCGCATCATCGCGGACGTGGACGCAGACGCGCCTGTTGTCATCGTTGACACCAACAACACTGCCGAGCTGCCCGCCAGCGTCAACAGCGCCGATATCCGCGCCATCATCGACCACCACAAGCTGGTCGGTGGTCTGGAAACCAAAGGCCCCATCGACATCACCGTGCGCCCGCTGGCCTGCACCGCGACCATCATGGTTGACCTGATGGGTGACGACGCTGCCAAAATGCCCGACGCCGTAAAAGGCGCGGCGCTGACCTGCATCTTGTCGGATACGTTGGAGTTCCGCTCGCCCACCACCACCGCGCATGACCGCGCCGTGGCCGAGAAACTGGCGGCTGAGCTGGGTCTGGACGTTTCGGCCTATGCCGCTGACATGTTCGCAGCGAAGTCGGACGTGTCTTCGTTCTCGGACGCTGAACTGATCCGCATGGACAGCAAGGAATATGAGGTAGACGGCACCAAGTTCCGCGTCTCGGTTCTGGAAACCACCGCTCCGGGCGTTGTGCTGGATCGTAAAGACAGCCTGGCCGCGTCGATGGTTGATGTTGCCAAGGAAGACGGCGTCGATCAGGTTCTGCTATTCGTGGTCGACATCCTGAACGAAGAGGCCACCCTGCTGGTCCCCAACGATCTGGTCAAATCCGTCGCCGAGAAAAGCTTTGGCGCAAGCGTCGATGGCGATGCGGTCGTTCTGCCCGGCATCATGAGCCGCAAAAAACAGATCATCCCGAACCTTAAGGTCTGATCTGCCAACCCTGCGATTGAAAAGGCGCCCCCTCAGGGCGCCTTTATTGTTTGCGCCTAAAGATTTGCGAGATCCGTTTCCGTTGGTAATCTGTTCCAAGATAACTTGGGAACACGGGCCAAACCAATCACATGAGCATGCTCAGCTATAGCACGACGCGGGATATCCTGCGGTTTGAAGGCAAGGATCAAGCTGCTTATTGGCGGCGCTTTGCCATGCTGCTGACCTTGTCGGTGATCATCGCCACAATGGGTATGCTGCGCAATTCCGGCGCAGTTGTAATCGCTGCAATGCTGGTTGCCCCCCTGATGACGCCGATCCTCGGAATCGCCGCAGCCATGGTCATGGGGTGGCTAAAGCGGGCGCTGTTTCTGGCCTTGACCGTCTGTACCGCAGCGTTCCTGAGCGTTCTGCTGGCATGGTTCCTGGTCTACGTCGCGGACGTACCTCGGGGCATATTGATCCCCGATCAGGTGCTGGCGCGCACTGACCCGGGCACCGAAGACCTGATCGTCGCGCTGGCCGCCGGCGTGGCGGCAGCATATGTGCAGATCAACAGGTCAGAGGCCAGCTTGCTGCCCGGTGCCGCGATTGGTGTGTCGCTTGTGCCACCGCTATCGGCTTCGGGTGTATTGTTGTATTTCGGCGAACCCGCTGACGCCTATGAAGCCGGGTTGCTGTTTGCGACGAACCTTGGGGCAATTATCCTGTCCGCCTGCGCTGTCTATATAGTCTATGCTGCGCGGTCGGTGATGTTTAGCAAGGGCAAACGCAAACTCAGCTTTACAGCCAGCGTTTTCGTTACCCTTGCGTTTCTGGCTGTCGTGGTCCTGCAATTGGGGAAATCCACGTACAACCGGTACCTTGAAACCAGAACCGAGGCTCGCGTCGCTCAGGCGATCCGCGATTGGGCTGACCCGGTTTCGGTCGAGATCATCCGCATCGACGTCAGCGCCAAGCGCAAACACGCAGACCTGTGGCTGATCGTCGACCTGCCCATCGAAGCAGCCTTCAAGGTGTCCTCGATCGCGGGGCTACTGCCTGACAGCCTACGAGAAACTCCGCTAGTGGACGTATTGGAGGATGAGCTGGGCCCTGGCTACCTGATTGTCGTAAGGTTCCAGAACAGAATTGGTGCGCAACTCATCCTGGGGACCGAGAATGTCCAGCAGGCCCCGGACGTGGACAAGCTGTCAGAAGAAAACTGATAAGCACCCACACAAACGTCAGGAAATTGCATTGCGGGATGGTCAAAGCGCATCAGCTTTGCCATAGCTGACGCAAATGCGATATCTGTGCCCGGGGGCGATCAAATGACCCAGATCATTCATACACTTTCTGACATTTCTGACCGATACAAAGCCCTGTTCGTGGACCTGTGGGGCTGCGTCCATAACGGCATCACCGCCTACCCCGAGGCAGTCGCGGCTTTGCAAGACTACCGCGCCAAGGGTGGAGTTGTTGTTTTGGTCACCAACTCCCCTAAACCCCGCGCGGGGGTGGCAGAGCAACTCGTGCAGTTCAACGTCCCCGAAGACGCCTATGACACAATTGCCAGCAGCGGCAATTCTGCCCGTTCAGCCATGTTCCAGGGCGCTGTCGGTGAGAAAGTTTACTTTATGGGGGAATGGGAGCGGGATGCAGGTTTTTTCGAGCCGCTGAAGCTTTTGCATCATCCCATCCAGATTGAGCGGGTTCCCCTAAGCGAAGCCCAAGGGATCGTCTGTTGCGGTCCATTCGACCCAATGGCGGACCCGTCCGTGAACCGCGCAGAATTTCTTTATGCCAAGCAAAAAGGCATGAAGCTGCTTTGCGCCAACCCAGACATCGTTGTTGATCGCGGTGAGGTACGAGAATGGTGCGCCGGCGCTTTGGCCAAGCTTTATACGGATATGGGGGGCGAAAGCCTGTATTTCGGCAAACCGCACCCGCCAATCTATGATCTGGCACGTCGCAGGTTACAAGAACTGGGTCACGACTTCCCTGATGGCGATCTTTTGGTGATCGGTGACGGGCCACATACTGACATTCTGGGCGGAATGGGCGAAGGGATTGATTCTCTGTTCATCTCGGGCGGGCTGGCCGCCGCTGAAACCAAAACGTCGCACCATCCCCACCATGAATCCCTAACCGATTATATTACAAGGGAAAACATCAATCCAACCTACACAATCGGCCGATTGCGCTGATCAGAAAGGGCTTGATTTTCTGCGCTTGCGAAGTAATAAAGTTGCCCAATATGGGCGACTTTAGTTTTTTTGTTGCCCAATCGAATCGAGTGAGGGCGACATGTTGGACAATCTTCCACGCGGCACGATCTGTATTGAAGACATCGAAATGGGCATGACCCGTCACCTGCGCAAAGTGGTGACAAACGAAGATATCGAGATGTTCGCGCAGGTTTCGACCGACCGGAACCCGGTGCATCTGGATGACGACTACGCCCGCGACACGATTTTCGAAGGGCGCATAGCTCACGGGATGTTGACTGCTGGGTTGATCTCGGCCGTGATTGGTGAGCAATTGCCCGGCCATGGCACCGTTTACATGGGGCAGTCGCTGAAGTTCCTTGCACCCGTCCGTCCCGGCGACATGGTTTATGCCGAAGTCAAAGTGATCGACATCGACTTTGCCAAGCGTCGGGTCAAGCTAGATTGCCACTGCGCGGTTGACGGCAAAAAGGTGGTTGTTGGCGAAGCCATGGTTTTGGCACCGTCGCGCAAGTTCGACTGACCTCTCAACCTCTTGAACACCGGCTGTAGTCCCGTTAGGCAGTCGCTATGCGCATCATCCGGGATTTTCAGTTTGTCGAGCCTCAAGACCGTGGCGCCAGCGTAGCCATCGGCAATTTTGACGGCGTTCACATCGGTCACCAGTCGGTTATTGAACTGGCGCGGAACGCCGCGCCAGATGCATCGCTTGGCGTGATGACATTTGAACCGCATCCCCGCGAATACTTCGCCCCGGATTCTCCGCCCTTTCGCCTGATGCGAGGCAATGCACGTGCGCACCGGTTGCAGAAACTGGGCGTGAAGAAATTGTACGAACTCCCCTTCAACGCTGCGCTGGCCGGGCTAACGCCCGAGCAGTTCGCGCGCTCGGTGATTTGTGAGGGGCTTGGGCTATCGCATGTGGTTGTTGGGTCGGATTTCTGTTTCGGCAAGGGGCGAAGCGGGACGGCAGAAGATCTGGTGCGTTTTGGAAATGAGATGGGGTTTGGTGTGATAATCGCGCCGTTAATGGAGCGGTCCGAAAACATCGTGTCCTCGACCGCGATCCGCACCGCGTTGACCGAAGGCAGACCGCGTGATGCCGCCACGATGCTGGGCCACTGGCACCGGATTGAGGGCAAGGTGATCGGTGGCGAACAGCGCGGGCGTGAACTGGGCTATCCCACCGCCAACATGTCGATTGAGGGGCTGCATCCTCCGAAATTTGGGGTTTACGCCGTGCTGGTCGATGTTCTGGATGGCCCGCATCAGGGCAGCTATCACGGAGCGGCCTCGGTGGGCACGCGCCCGATGTTCAACGGCGAAGTCCCGAATATCGAGACATTCTTATTCGATTTCTCGGGCGATCTTTATGGTGCCACTCTCTCGGTTGGCTTGGTCGAATACCTGCGCCCCGAGATGACCTTTGACGGACTGGAAGGGCTGATCACCCAGATGGATACCGATTGCGACACGGCCCGCACGCTGCTGGCGGCGCTATGACCACCGACCCGATTGACCGCAATGGTCTGGCCACCCGGTTCTGGGAACGCAAACCGCTGACCAAGATGAACCAGCGCGAGTGGGAGGCGCTGTGTGATGGTTGCGGCAAGTGTTGCCTGAACAAGCTAGAGGATGAAGATACTGGCGAGGTCGGCCTGACCTGCGTTGCCTGCCGCCTGCTGGACGATGAGACCTGCCGCTGCACGCAATATGACATCCGCCACCAATTTGTGCCGGAATGCATCGTTATGAAGCCCGACAATATCGACAGCCATGCCTATTGGCTGCCCCAGACTTGTGCCTATCGGCTGCTGTGGGAGGGTAAGCCCCTTTACGACTGGCACCCTTTGATATCTGGTACGCCCGACAGCGTACATTCCGCCGGGATCTCAGTTCAGGGGCGCACGGTGTCCGAGTTCGAAACCCCCATGGAAGAGTGGGAAGATTATATCATCGAGGAGCCTAGCTGATGTATTTCGCCTCTGACAATTCCGGGCCGGTACACCCGCAGGTCATGGCCGCCTTGAACGCGGCCAACGAAGGCTATCAGATGGCGTATGGCGCCGACACGCTTATGAACGAGGTGCGCGATCGTATTCGCGGCATCTTTGAAGCTCCGGGGGCGGCGGTCTATCTGGTGGCAACCGGCACAGCAGCGAACTCGCTAGCACTGGCAACGCTTTCCAACCCTTGGGATACCGTATTCTGTTCTCCGGTTGCGCATATCCACGAAGATGAGTGCAACGCGCCCGAATTCTACTCTGGCGCAAAACTGACGCTTGTCCCGGGCAGCGACAAGATGGACCCCGATGCGTTGCGTGGCGCAATTCTGGCAGAGGAAACCCGCGGCGTACACGGCCCCCAACGTGGACCGGTGTCCATCACACAAGTGACCGAGCGCGGGTCGGTGTATTCGTTGGGTGAATTGCAGGCATTGTGCGGCGTGGCAAAAGAATACGGCCTGCCCGTGCACCTTGACGGCGCGCGTTTCACCAACGCTCTGGTCGCGCTGAACTGTTCCCCAGCTGAGATGACATGGAAATCAGGGGTGGATGTCGTCAGTTTTGGCGGCACCAAAAACGGCCTGATGGGCGTTGAAGCCGTTGTATTCTTTGACGAAACAAAGGCTTGGGAATTTGAACTACGGCGCAAACGCGGGGCGCACCTGTTTTCCAAGCACCGTTACCTATCGGCGCAAATGGCGGCTTACCTTCAGGACGATCTGTGGCTGACAATGGCGCGCCAGGCCAACGCCAACTGCGCACGGCTTGCGGACGGGCTGCGCGCGAAAGGGGCCTCGTTTCTGCACGAACCGCAAGCCAATATGATCTTCGCCGAGTTTTCGCGCGCGCGTCACAGGCAGTTGCACGATGCTGGCGCGGTCTATCACCTGTGGGGCGCGGACCTTGATGGAGCAGACGAGGAAGAACCCCTCGCCTGCAGGCTCGTTTGCGACTGGTCAATAAGTTCGGATGATATCGACCGCTTTCTCGCTTTGCTCTGAAAACTCTCAGAGCAAACGCCAGCTTATTCAGATGACCCGGTGGTTTTCCAGAAATTCTGCACAAGCTTTGCGGTAGCTGCGGGATGGGAAATCGGCAGCATGTGCCCGGCTCCTTCGACGACATCGTAAGACGCGTTGGGCAGACGGTTCTGTAACCCCTTACCGATCACTGGCATGACGGGGTTCGATTTTGTGCCACTCAGAATCAAAATGGGCACGGTTGCACGATCTAGAACACCAGGCTTCAAAAAGCCCTTTTGGTCGTCAAACACCGCCTCTTTCACGGCAGGCACAACGGGCACGCCCCGTATCATCGCAGCGCGGGTCTTTTCCTGCATTTCTGTCCATCGTGGGCTGACATCCGCGCTCCACATCCTGTTGAACAGACGAGCGGCCAACTGCATATCCCCAGCGGCCATGGCATCGGCATAAGGCTGCGCCTCTTGATCGTGGCGTGCAAGAACGTCAGGCGCATCCTGCGCTGCCACGGCAAAGAAAACCGGTTCCATCAACACGGCACTGCGGACGCGGTCCGGGTATTCCAGGGCAAGCCGCAGCGCGACCATCGCACCGAAGGAATGGCCAATTACATCCATCGGCTCGGCCAACAGATCGGCAGAGAAACCGGCCGTGAGATCAAAGAAATCCCCCTGCCCGTCCCAATCCGGGCTGTACCCATGCGAAAGCATGTCCGGAGCGGTCAAAGTGGCCTGGTCACCCAGCGCTGAAGCCAGACCGGCCCACACGCCAGAATGCGCGATTGTGCAATGAAGGGCGAGCACTTTGCGCGCGCCCTGTCCAAGTGTTCTGACGAAAACTGGGGACGTGCTTTCTGCGTCCTTCACCCCTTCATCTCCGACAGGTGCCGATCCAGATCGTCCAGTCGATCCTGACCCCAGAACCGTTGGCCGTCTTCAGTTATATAAAACGGGGCACCAAACACACCGCGGTCGACGGCTTCTTCCAGATTCGCGGAATAGGTCTCGGCCCCAACCAGCAGGCCGCTGTCGGCTAGCCCCGGATCAAACCCGGCTTGCGTCAGGCAATCGCGGATCACATCATCCTGCGCGATGTCTTTTTCCTCGGCCCAGCACGCGCGA
Organism: Ruegeria sp. S263; assembly: GCF_056780525.1. Classification (NCBI taxonomy): domain Bacteria; kingdom Pseudomonadati; phylum Pseudomonadota; class Alphaproteobacteria; order Rhodobacterales; family Roseobacteraceae; genus Ruegeria; species Ruegeria sp. S263. The sequence continues at coordinate 2,925,395 of NZ_CM165558.1, forward strand.
ACGAAGGAATGAACCAGCTTTCCAATATCCCCTGATCCATCCTTGATTGCAGCGATTACCGCATAGGACGATGGCGCGGCGTTGGTTGGCCAATGTGCGGGTTGCAGGTTGAAGTCCATACCCAGGTTTTTAGCCGTTCGTTGCAGATCCTGCGCCCGGTACTCGATGCGCGAGATATGCCGATCCTTTGGGGGTGTTCCCCCCGTGCGGCCGAAAAGGGCCATAATATCCAGCGGTTTGTAGTTGATTGTCGCGCCGTGTTTCGCCGCCACCTCTTCCAACCGGGTTCCAGCCAGATAGGTAAAGGGCGAGAGTGTCGCAAAATAGTAGTCAATGGTGGCCATGTTCACTTTCTCCGCTGCGTTATCTTTGCGAGACGGTAAGGCCATGATAAGCGGTGTCAACATCACGAATCTGTCACATTGCTATTGCTGCCCGGGGAAAAACAGCCGATGCCGACACTCAACGAACCCAAGCTGATTGCTGGGAACGCCAACCTTCCTCTTGCCGAAACCATCTCGCGACGCATGAGCCTGTATCGCGGCGTCGATCAGGGTTTGGTCGATGCGCGCGTCGAACGGTTCAACGACGGCGAGATTTTCGTCGAAGTTTTCGAAAACGTGCGGGGCGAGGACATGTTCATCGTCCAGCCAACCTCGAACCCGGCAAACGACAACTTGATGGAGCTGCTGATCATCGCCGACGCGCTGCGCCGTTCGTCCGCGCAACGGATCACCGCCGTGATCCCTTATTTCGGCTACGCTCGTCAGGACCGCCGCACCAAAGCCCGCACGCCGATTTCCGCCAAGCTGGTCGCCAATATGCTGACCGGTGCCGGGATCGAACGCGTTTTGACCATGGATCTGCACGCCGCGCAGATTCAGGGGTTCTTTGATATTCCGGTGGACAACCTTTATGCCTCGCCGATCTTTGCGCTGGACGTGAAAAACCAGTTCAAGGACAATCTGGACGAGATCATGGTGGTTTCACCCGACGTAGGCGGCGTTGCACGCGCGCGAGAACTGGCCAAGCGCATCAATGCACCCCTGTCGATCGTGGATAAACGCCGCGAGAAGGCTGGTGAAGTGGCCGAGATGACGGTGATCGGCGACGTAAAAGACAAGATCTGCCTGATCGTAGACGATATGTGCGACACGGCGGGAACGTTGTGTAAGGCGGCGCAGGTGCTGCTGGATAACGGCGCCAAAGAAGTTCATTCCTACATCACACACGGCGTCATGAGCGGCCCCGCAGTCGAGCGCGTTACCAATTCGGTGATGAAATCACTGGTGCTGACAGACACGATCCAGCCCACCAAAGAGGTCGCCAAGGCCAAGAACATCCGCATCGTGCCGACCGCGCCGATCTTTACACAGGCGATCCTGAACATCTGGAATGGCACAAGCGTGTCGTCCCTGTTCGAGGATAAGACCCTGACCCCGATCTACGAATCCATGTACCATATGGACTGATCTGAACGGGCGGCCCACCAGCCGCCCTTTTTCGTGACCACCAAGTCAGGAGCTTCCCGTGACAGCCCCCAAACGTATTGTTCTTTCCAGTGACCACGCCGCAATCGAACTGCGCCAAGCGGTAGGCGACCACATCTCCGCCCAAGGCTGGGAGGTCATGGATATCGGCCCGACCTCGCCGGAAAGCACCCACTATCCTCTGCATGGCAAGGCCGCCGCTCAGGCCGTTGCCTCGGGCGATTGTGCGCTTGGGATCATTTTGTGCGGCACCGGTCAAGGGATCATGATGGCCGCCAACAAGGTGCCCGGCATCCGCTGTGGTGTTTGTTCCGATGCGTTCTCGGCGCGGATGATCCGTCAGCACAATAACGCCAATATGCTGTCCATCGGCGCACGTGTCGTTGGCGAAGGTCAGGCGCTGGACATCGTGGACGCTTTTCTGAACGCCGAATTCGAAGGCGGCCGCCACGCTACCCGCGTGGACATGATCGAACACCAGGACGAGTAAATACGGCCAAAACTCTTGATCAGTGGCTTATGAGATATCCCAATCATCGTCATGGGCCACCTCACCAATCGCAGTCCATTTAACGCGAATTCGGGCGATGCGCGTGTCTGACCACGTACGGAACACAGCATTGAATCCAGTGGCCGTGACATCTTCGGCCACGACTTCTGCACGCAACGGCGCGGATGTGTCTACATCCCAAAGCGAAATGTTGACCTGAACGACAGGTACAGAGCGGAACGGCTGGCTGAACGAAACAGCCGAGCGCCTTTCCCGCGCGCCCTCGCCTGTCCACATATCCCCGCCGTTCGAAAAGTCAGAAAACAAGACTGTTTCGCCTTGGTCGATACCAATCGGGTGTGTTTGAAAAACCTTCATTTATGTCTTCGATTTTTGTTCTTTACCAAATATTCCGACAGCTTATTCGGAGGCATTGTCAAAATCACGACAAAAAAACGGCCCCGCTTTTGCAGGGCCGTCTTACTATCCGGGTATGATATGAACCTTACAGGCTCATATGTGTCCCAAGTGCTTCCATGTCAGCCAGCAGCTTGGCTGCATCGTCAACGATCGACTGATCCTCACCGGCCTTGGCAGCCTCGTGCGAAGCACGGGCCTCGGCGATCAGGTCATCCAGGTGCGACCGAGTCACTTCCGCAACCGGAATGGCCTTTTCTGCCAGAACCGACATGCCATCGCCGTTGATCTGGGCAAACCCGCCAGTGACCAGGTACTCGCTGGCTCCGGCAGGTGCCTCAACCTTCAGCAGACCGGGGCGCAGCGTGGTGATGGTGGGGGCATGATCGGGCATCGCCGTCATGTCCCCGTCCGCGCCGGGTAGCTGGACCGCGGTGGCCTCAAGCGAAGCAAGGCTCCGCTCGGGGCTGACGAGGTCGAATTGCATCGTGTTTGCCATCAGGGATACTCCTTAGGCGGCTTCTGCGGCCATCTTTTCCGCTTTGGCGATCACTTCGTCGATGCCGCCGACCATCAGGAAGGCCGCTTCGGGCAGGTGATCGTATTCGCCAGCCACAACGGCTTTGAACGAAGAGATGGTGACATCCAGAGGGACCTGAACACCCGGCGAACCGGTGAAGACTTCGGCCACGTCGAACGGCTGCGACAGGAAGCGTTCAATCTTACGGGCACGGGCCACGGTCAGTTTGTCTTCTTCCGACAGTTCGTCCATGCCGAGGATGGCGATGATGTCCTGCAGCGACTTGTAGCGCTGGAGGATCTGCTGAACGTCGGTCGCAACCGCGTAGTGCTCTTCACCCACAATCGCGGGGTCCAGCAGACGCGAGGACGAGTCGAGCGGGTCAACAGCCGGGTAGATACCCTTTTCCGAGATCGCACGGTTAAGAACGGTTGTTGCGTCCAAGTGGGCAAACGAGGTTGCCGGCGCGGGGTCGGTAAGGTCGTCCGCAGGCACGTAGATCGCCTGCACCGAGGTGATCGAGCCCGACTTAGTCGAGGTGATGCGTTCCTGCAGGGCGCCCATGTCAGTGGCCAGTGTCGGCTGGTAGCCCACAGCCGAAGGAATACGACCCAGCAGAGCCGAAACCTCGGAACCCGCCTGCGTGAAGCGGAAGATGTTGTCGACGAAGAACAGAACGTCGGTACCGGACTGGTCGCGGAACTGCTCGGCCAGGGTCAGACCAGTCAGAGCAACACGCGCACGCGCTCCCGGAGGTTCGTTCATCTGACCGTAAACCAGGGCCACCTGCAATTCCGACAGGTTGTCGGGCTTGATGACGTTCAATTCGATCATCTCGTGGTACAGGTCGTTCCCTTCACGGGTCCGTTCACCAACACCCGCGAACACCGAGAAGCCCGAGTGCACTTTTGCGATGTTGTTGATCAGCTCCATGATCAGAACGGTTTTACCAACGCCGGCGCCGCCGAACAGGCCGATTTTACCGCCTTTGGCGTAGGGGGCCAGCAGGTCAACAACCTTGATGCCGGTCACCAGGATTTCCAACTCGGTCGACTGCTCCGCGAACTCAGGCGCGGGCTGGTGGATTGCGCGGGTTTCCGACGCAACAACGTCGCCTTTTTCGTCGATCGGCTCGCCGACCACGTTCAGGATGCGGCCCAGGGTGGCGTTGCCAACCGGAACCGAGATCGGTGCGCCGGTGTCGGTCACAACCTCGCCACGGACCAGACCTTCGGTCGCGTCCATCGCGATGGTGCGGACGGTGTTTTCACCCAGGTGCTGAGCAACTTCCAACACCAGGCGCTTGCCGTTGTTGGTGGTTTCCAGCGCGTTCAGAATTTCAGGCAGCTGATCTTCGAAGTGCACGTCGACGACGGCCCCGATGATCTGTGTGACTTTGCCTTTTGCATTCGCCATGTTTCGTCTCCGGTATGTCTCTACAGCGCTTCGGCGCCGGAAATAATTTCAATCAGCTCGTTGGTGATCACGGCCTGACGCGAGCGGTTGAACTGGATCGTCAGCTTGTCGATCATCTCACCCGCGTTGCGAGTCGCGTTGTCCATCGCGGACATCCGTGCACCCTGTTCAGATGCTCCGTTTTCGAGCAGAGCCGAGAAGATTGCGGTCGCAACCCCCTTGGGCAACAGGTCGGCCAGAATGGCTTCTTCGCTGGGCTCGTAATCGAAAATGGCACCGCTGTCGTCACCCGCTGCGTCGTCCTCAAACGAAGCAGGAATGATTTGCTGTGCCGTCGGGATCTGGGTCACGACGTTGACGAACTTCGAGTAGAAGATCGTGGCAACATCGAACTCAGCCCCGTCAAAGCGAGACAGAATGTCCTTCGCGATGTCCTGCGCGTTGGTGTACCCAATGCGCTTGACCTCGCTCAGGTCGACATGTCCAACGAACAGATCGCCCAAATCGCGCTTGAGCGCGTCGCGGCCTTTCTTGCCGACGGTCAGAACCTTGACCGTCTTGCCCTTGCCGCGCAGCTCTTCCGCCTTTTGGCGGGCCAGCTTGGCGATGTTCGAGTTGAAGCCGCCGCAAAGGCCGCGTTCAGCTGTCATCACAACCAGCAGATGCACATCATCACTGCCCGTACCACGGAGCAGCTTGGGGGCGCTGTCGCTGCCCCCGACCGAAGCTGCCAGCCCCGCCATCACGGCATTGAACCGCTCGGCATAGGGACGCGAGGCTTCGGCAGATTCCTGGGCGCGGCGCAGTTTTGCTGCCGCGACCATCTGCATGGCCTTGGTGATCTTGCGGGTCGATTTGACCGACTCGATCCTGTTTTTAAGGTCCTTCAGACTAGGCATCGGAACCCCCCGTTACGCGAAGGTCGCGGCGTATTCGTCGATCGCTGCCTTGATCTTGTCGGACGCGTCACCTTTGATCTTCGGATCTTCGTCGGTGATCCACTTCAGCAGGTCGGCGTGCTTGCCGCGCAGGTGCGCCAGCAGACCGGCCTCATAGCGGCCAACGTCCGAGACGTCGATCTTGTCGAGGTAACCGTTGGTGCCCGCAAAGATAACGCAAACGATTTCCGCGTTGGTCAGCGGCGAGTACTGCGGCTGTTTCATCAGCTCGGTCAGACGCGCACCACGGTTCAGCAGCTGCTGGGTCGCCGCGTCAAGGTCGGAACCAAATTGCGCAAACGCAGCCATTTCGCGGTACTGAGCCAGCTCCAGCTTAACCGGACCGGCAACCGACTTCATCGCGTCAGTCTGAGCCGACGAGCCCACACGCGAAACCGACAGACCGGTGTTCACAGCAGGACGGATGCCCTGATAGAACAGTTCGGTTTCCAGGAAGATCTGGCCATCGGTGATCGAGATCACGTTGGTCGGAATAAAGGCGGAAACGTCACCACCTTGCGTTTCGATCACCGGCAGAGCGGTCAGCGAGCCTGCACCGAAATCTTCGTTCAGCTTGGCCGAACGCTCCAGCAGGCGCGAGTGGAGGTAGAAAACGTCACCAGGATAAGCTTCACGTCCGGGCGGACGGCGCAGCAGCAGCGACATCTGACGATAAGACACAGCCTGTTTGGACAGGTCATCATAGATGATCAGCGCATGGCGGCCATTGTCACGGAAGAATTCAGCCATCGCGGTCGCGGCGTAAGGTGCCAGGAACTGCATCGGTGCCGGGTCAGACGCGGTCGCGGCCACAACGATCGAGTACTCAATCGCGCCGGACTCTTCCAGTTTCTTCACCAGCTGTGCAACGGTCGAACGCTTCTGACCAACAGCCACGTAGATGCAGTACAGTTTCTTCAACTCGTCGTCGCCTGCTGCGTCGTTATAGACTTTCTGGTTCAGGATGGTGTCCAGAGCCACGGCGGTCTTACCGGTCTGACGGTCACCAATGATCAGCTCACGCTGGCCACGGCCAATCGGGATCATCGCGTCAACCGATTTCAGGCCGGTTGCCATCGGCTCGTGCACCGATTTACGCGGGATGATGCCGGGGGCCTTGACGTCCGCAACACCACGCTTCGACGCGTTGATCGGGCCTTTACCGTCCAGCGGGTTGCCCAGACCGTCAACAACGCGGCCCAGCAGCTCGTCACCAATCGGAACGTCCACGATCGAGTTGGTGCGCTTAACAGTGTCACCTTCTTTGATGTCACGGTCAGAACCGAAGATAACGACACCGACGTTGTCGCTTTCCAGGTTCAGGGCCATGCCCATGATGCCACCGGGGAATTCGACCATCTCACCGGCTTGCACATTGTCCAGGCCGTATACGCGGGCGATACCGTCGCCGACGCTCAGCACGCGGCCGATTTCGGCTACTTCGGCTTCCTGACCAAAATTCTTGATCTGGTCCTTCAGAATTGCAGAAATCTCTGCAGCTTGGATTCCCATTTATCCGACCTCTTTCATTGCATTCTGTAGGGAGTTCAGCTTCGAACGGATCGAACTGTCGATCATCTTCGAGCCGACTTTAACGACAAGACCGCCGATGAGGCTTTCATCAACGGTCGCATTGATTGTCACGGTTTTGCCCACACGCTCGGACAGCGTTTTGGACAGTTTATCGATTTGCGTCTTAGTCAACGCCTTGGCCGAGGCGACATCGGCGGTCACTTCGCCGCGCTCTTCGGCCAGCATGTCGCGCAGAACCTGAATCAGTTGCGGTGCAACAAACAGGCGGCGTTTCTGCGCCATCAGACCCAGCGTATTACGCAGGATGGCATTCAGACCCATTTTATCGGCAATTGCAGTAATGGCGCCTTCCTGTTCGGCGCGCGAAACCAGAGGCGAGGCAATCAGGTCGCGCAGTTCGGCGCTGTCGCCCAAAGCTGCTGCCAAATCGTTGATTCCGGTTTCCAGACCTGCAAGGTCCTTGTTCTCTTTCGCGATCTCGAAAATCGCCGTGGCATAGCGTTCAGCTATGCCAGTGGAAATCGAAGCTGGTTCGGACACGTCCACCCTTCCGAATATTAGGCCCCGAAAAACCGCGCGCGCAGCCATCCCGGGGGCGTGAAGAAACCCCGCCCTTACGGCCGGGGATCAAAATCACCGGGGATGTAGCAGAGCCGAACCCAGCTAGCAATACGTTATAATCCCCTCCGCGTTATCCACAAAATACGCCATTTCAAGCACTTACGGTGGGTGCGACCCTTTTTTCCTGCTGGAGGGCGCGAAAAATGTTACCAAACTGTAAGTTTTTGCGATTCCTGCGGCCTTTTTGCCGCAATTTCTACGCCCGACGCGGCGTAAAACGCCTGGCTTGGCCTAGGCCGGTTTCAGCAGACCATCAAGCGCCTTGATCGGACGCCGTTCGGCGTCTTTCGTAACGCTGCCGCTGGGCGGTCGGATATGCTTGGTCACTTCGACCATTAACACCCCACCCGCCATGATCGTCGGCAGACGTTGTCCGGTTTTTTCGATCAAGCTTCCGGATTTCAGCCAAAATCGACGGAACGATGGCGGCAGATACAAAGCCGAGCAGTGGTTTTCCGGAATAAAGTGATGGGACTTGAGCTGGCTCTCAAGCTGCGACGCCGAATAAGGGCGGCCAAATCCAAAAGGCGTGCGATCTGTCCGCGACCATAGCCCCGCCCGGTTGGGCACAATAAAGAATGCCCGACCTCCGGGTCCCAAGACACGCCAGCATTCGTCCAACAATTCGCTGGGGCGCTGTGATGTCTCAAGACCGTGCATGACGACCAGCTTGTCGACATGACCCGTTTCAATCGGCCACAGTGTCTCTTCCGTCAGGACGGACACGTTGGGCATCCCCGCAGGCCAGGGCATCACGCCCTGAGGGCCCGGCATCAAACCGATCACACGCCGCGCCTCAGTCAGATAGGGTCGCAGCAGCGGGACGGCAAAGCCGAAGCCGACCACTGTTTGCCCTTTGGCTTCGGGCCATAATTCCGTCAAACGCCCGCGTATCGCAGCCTGCGCCGCACGACCCAGGGTGCTGCGGTAGTAAAAGTTCCTCAGATCCTGCACATCAAGATGCATTGCGGACACCCGGTCAATCGGCTTAGCTTCGGCGCAGTCTAGCAACGAAAGGGCAAAAGGCCATGCCTCTTGAGATCGTCACCATCCCATGCCTAAGCGATAACTACGCTTTTTTGGCCCATGACGCAGAAAGCGGCAACACCGCATTGATCGACGCGCCAGAGGCCGGCCCCATTCTGGCCGAACTGGAAAACCGGGGATGGACGCTTAGTCATGTATTGTTAACCCACCATCATTTCGACCACGTGGACGGCCTGCCCGCCATTCTCGAGAAACACCCGGCCAAGGTGATCGGCGCTGCCGCCGACGCACATCGCCTGCCACCGCTGGATCAACAGGTTGCCGAGGGCGACCAGTTCGAGATTGGTGGAGAGCCCGTGCAGGTCATGGATGTCTCGGGCCATACAGTCGGGCATATCGCATTCTACATGCCACAGAGCTCTGTCGTTTTCACCGCCGATAGCCTGATGGCCCTTGGCTGCGGACGCCTGTTTGAAGGCACCGCGCCGCAAATGTGGGCCTCGCTGTCGAAACTGGCCGCCCTGCCCGATGACACGTTGGTATGCTCGGGTCACGAATACACGCAGTCCAACGGGAAATTCGCGTTAACTGTCGATCCTGATAACACGGCCCTGCTGGAGCGTGTCGCAGATATCGCACGCGCCCGCGCCGCTAATGAGCCTACAGTGCCGTCCTCATTGGCGCTGGAAAAGGCCACAAATCCGTTCCTTCGCGCCACAGATCCGGCGATTCAGGCGCATCTTGGGATGGAAAATGCCGATCCTGCTGCAGTTTTCGCAGAAATCCGGGCTAGAAAAGATCGCTTTTAGTGCTTATTTCGCGCTCTTCACGGCCACGGTCACAATAAATGTGACTGTCAAGTGAAAGAAAACCCTTGAAGCCGGGCCGCGATCAACCAAACTCTAATAGTATGAGGACATGGTTGGGATGGGGATCCGGCCTAAAGCCCGCGCCCCTTCCGACCCAAGACAGAGGAGCACCCGCGTGCCTTCATTCTCGAGCACATTAGAACAAGCCATTCACGCGGCCTTGGCTGCTGCGAACGAACGGCGACATGAATTTGCAACGCTGGAGCATCTGTTGCTGGCGCTGTTGGAAGAACCTGATGCCATCCGCGTCATGAAAGCCTGCAGTGTTGATCTGGATGAACTGCGAAGCACTCTGGTCGAATTCATCGACGAAGACCTGTCGAACCTTGTCACGGATATTGACGGATCCGAAGCTGTTCCAACGGCGGCCTTCCAGCGTGTCATCCAACGCGCCGCGATCCACGTGCAAAGCTCGGGCCGGACCGAAGTGACCGGTGCCAACGTGTTGGTTGCGATCTTTGCTGAACGCGAAAGCAACGCAGCCTACTTCCTGCAAGAACAGGACATGACCCGCTATGACGCGGTGAATTTCATCGCGCATGGTGTTGCCAAAGACCCCGCCTATGGCGAGAACCGGTCGGTTTCAGGCGCGGATCAGGTCGAAGAAGAAGTTCAATCCACTGCGGGCGAAGGCGAGCAGAAAGAAAGCGCGCTTGGAAAATACTGCGTCGATCTGAACGTCAAGTCCCGTGCCGGGGATGTCGATCCGCTGATTGGACGTTCTGATGAGGTTGAGCGCTGCATTCAGGTGCTTTGCCGCCGCCGAAAGAACAATCCGCTGCTGGTGGGGGATCCCGGTGTTGGCAAAACCGCCATTGCCGAAGGTCTGGCCCATAAAATCGTCGCGGGTGAAGCCCCCGATGTGCTGTCCGAGACCACGATTTATTCGCTCGACATGGGCGCATTGCTGGCGGGCACCCGCTATCGCGGTGATTTCGAAGAGCGGTTGAAAGCGGTTGTGACCGAACTGGAAGAGCATCCCGACGCCGTGCTGTTCATTGACGAAATTCACACGGTGATCGGTGCAGGTGCCACGTCTGGTGGCGCTATGGATGCGTCGAACCTGCTGAAACCCGCGCTGCAGGGCGGCAAGCTGCGTACCATGGGTTCGACCACATACAAGGAGTTCCGCCAGCACTTTGAAAAAGACCGTGCGCTCAGCCGTAGGTTCCAGAAGATCGATGTGAACGAGCCTTCGGTCGAGGACAGCGTGAAAATCCTGCGCGGTCTCAAGCCCTATTTTGAAGAGCATCACGCCATCAAATATACCGCGGACGCAATCAAAACGGCGGTGGAATTGTCGGCAAGGTACATCAACGACCGAAAACTGCCCGACAAGGCGATTGACGTGATTGATGAGGCGGGTGCCGCACAGCATCTGGTGGCCGAAAGTAAGCGCCGTAAGACGATCGGCGTCAAGGAAATCGAGGCTGTCGTCGCCAAGATTGCCCGCATCCCGCCCAAGAACGTCACCAAAGATGATGCCGAAGTTCTGAAAGACCTTGAGACATCGTTGAAACGGGTGGTGTTCGGACAGGATGACGCCATCGTGGCGCTTTCTAGCGCGATCAAACTGGCGCGGGCTGGCCTGCGTGAGCCTGAGAAACCCATCGGCAACTACCTATTCGCCGGTCCGACCGGTGTGGGTAAAACCGAGGTGGCGAAACAACTGGCGGATACGCTGGGCGTGGAACTGCTGCGCTTTGACATGTCGGAATACATGGAGAAACACGCGGTATCCCGTCTTATTGGCGCGCCTCCGGGCTATGTTGGGTTTGATCAGGGTGGCCTGCTGACCGATGGCGTTGATCAACATCCACATTGCGTGCTGCTGCTGGACGAGATCGAGAAAGCGCACCCGGACGTGTTCAACATCCTGTTGCAGGTGATGGACCACGGTGAGTTGACAGATCACAACGGCCGCACGGTGAATTTCCGCAACGTGGTGCTGATCATGACCTCGAACGCGGGTGCACAGGAACAGGCCAAGGCCGCAATCGGCTTTGGGCGGGACCGCCGCGAAGGTGAAGACACCGCCGCGATCGAGCGGACCTTCACGCCTGAGTTCCGCAACCGACTGGACGCTGTGATCTCATTCGCACCGCTGCCGAAAGAGGTCATTCTGCAGGTTGTCGAGAAATTCGTCCTGCAGCTTGAGGCCCAGTTGCTGGATCGCAACGTGACCATCGACCTGACACCCAAAGCGGCCGAATGGCTGGCCGACAAGGGTTATGACGACAAGATGGGTGCGCGTCCACTGGGCCGGGTCATTCAGGAGCACATCAAGAAACCGCTGGCCGAGGAGTTGCTATTCGGCAAACTGGCCAAGGGCGGTGTGGTCCGTGTCTCGGTCAAGAAGGGTGATCTGAACCTGGAAATTCTCGGCCCCGATCAGCCGCGTATTCCGGGCGACAAGCCGCCATTGCTAACAGCGGACTGAGAATTCCACTAACACTGACACAAAGCCCGCCATCTTCTGATTGGCGGGCTTTTTCTAACCTGTGGCAGAACGATTAAAGCCCTGACAACGTCTCCATTGGTTGCCAACCTTGCAGCGGTTTCATTTGATCAAGACTGAACTGAAACCAATTTCCGCCTCCGTTCGGGCCCTGATCATAGCGGCGGTCAATCGGCAGACAGGACAAGGCGCAGTAAAGCAAAGTTCCCACACCTCCGTGACCAACAAACAGAATGTCGCCGCCATCGCCGCTGGGCAAACACGCCTTCACCGCGTTCAATATTCGCGCCTGCGCATCAATGGCCCGTTCCCATCCCCGTACTGAACACTCTGGCTGCGCAAAGAACTGATCAGCGACGTCTTCGAATACGTCAGGGGGCAGAAAACCCGTGCTTGAACGGTCATTCTCATGCATCTCGGGGTTCAACTCGACCCCAATCCCCAGCGCGTCAGCGAAGGGCTGGGCCGTTTCCAAGGCCTTGACCTCCAGACTGCTGACAATACGCGTGGTATGTTTCAATGCTCCTAGGTTCTCGGCCAAGTGCATTACCCGAATTTTGCCTGTTTCGTTTAACGACCAGCGTGTCACGTCGACTGCAGGATCAATCGAAACCTGAGGATGTGTCAGGTATCGGGCGACGCGCCCCTTGGACAGGTCCATTACCGCTCGGTCAGCTTCAATTCGATTCGACGGTTCTGAGCGCGGGCATCTGGCGTGTCGGCGGGGTTGACGGGTTGGAATTCTCCGAAACCGTTGGCTGCCAGCCGTTCGGGCGGGATGCCTAGCGCGTCCACCATGTAACGCACCACCGACAGGGCCCGTCCCTGACTCAATTCCCAGTTATCGCGGTAACGCCCTGTCCCAGCCAGCGGTACGTTGTCCGTGTGGCCATCGACCCTGATAACCCAGTTCAAGCCGTCTGGAATCTCTGCCGCTACGGTTCGCAGAATACTTGCAACTTTGGCGACTTCTAACTGCCCTTCCCCGGACAGAACGGCCGAACCTGTGTCGAAAAGAACCTCGGACGAAAATACGAACCGGTCACCTTCAATCCGAACACCTTCCTGATCACCCAAAACATCACGCAACCGACCAAAGAATTCTGAGCGGTAGCGTTGCAGGTCCTCTGCTTGGGCCACCAGTTCCTCGTTCTGACCTGACAATGCCTCAGCTTCGGCTTCCAAACGGGCGCGTTCGGCTTCCTCGAGCAAGCGGCGACGGCGTTCTTCTGACGCAGCGCGCGCGAGGGCCGCATTCAAATCCTGACCCAGCGACTGGATTTGGATATCCGCAGCCGCATTGCGCTCTTCATAGTCGTCAAGCAAAGCCTGCAGCCCGCCCAATTGCTGTCGCAGAGCGGCCATTTGCTGATTTAACAAGGCCGCCTCACGCTGCGCTTTTTCGGAAATCGTCTGCTCAACCGAAAGGGTGTCGCGCGCGACCGCAAGCAGGGCTGCGCGTTCTTCGGCCAGCGTCCGCTGCGCCTGAGCCTCATCCTGCGCTTCGACCTGCGCGGCAAGCGCAGCCTCTAGCCGGGCCTGAAGGTCTTGCGCGCTCAACTCTCCGAACTGCCGCTCCAATTCAGCCTTTGCAGCTTGCGCCGCCGCCAAAAGGGTCAGAGTGTCCTCAGCCTCTTTGCGCTGCGCCTCAAGGGCCAGCGTCATAGCCGTTAATTCGGCGTCGGCGTCTTGCAACCTGTTGCGCAGGTTTTCGGCAGCGGCGGCTTCGGCCAGTCTTGCAGCTTCTTCGGCGCTCAGTTGGTCCTCAAGTTCCGTGATAAGCGCCGACTGTGCAGTCTCGGTTTGCTCAAGATCAGCGATCAGCGCTTCAAGAGCCTCACGCCGGGCAGCGGCAAGGCGCGCGGCCTCGGTCTGTTCGTCAATCTCGGCGCGGCTTTGGGCAAGCGCCAGATTCAACGCGTCTTGCTCGGTCAACAGTTCATCGCGCTCTGCCTCAAGCCCCGCAATGGCGCCTTCCGCCCGCTCTTGTTCCGCCAATAGCGCGGTGACCTGATCCTCGAAGTCCGTTAGGCGAATTTGGGCTTGAACAAGTTCAGTTTCGACCTGCGTTAAAGTTGAATTCAAAACCCCTAGTCTTGCTTGCAAACGGCTGTTTTCACGCTCTTCCAAACCCAAAGCTCCGGCGAGCGCAGCGATTTCATCAGACAGCGCCGTCAGTTCATCCTCTTGCCCCGAGATCGTTTCGCGCAAGACAAACTGTACGACCATAAAAATGGTCAGCACGAATGTGAGAACCATCAACAACCCGGTGATCGCGTCCACAAATCCGGGCCAGACCGACCCCTGGAACCGTTGACCAGTGCGACGGGACAGCGCCATGGCTTACTCTCCTTCCGGAGCGGTACGCACGGCGCCTCGGGGAAGTGTGAGCGCCTTGACCAGCAACTCGATATCTTTGCGCAATTCGCTCATGCTTTCCTGACGGCCTGCCGAAATCTCTTCGAGTATCCGCAGCAGTTGCACGTCCATCGACCGCAGGCGCATCCGGCTTTCGGCATCGATACCGTCGCCTGTCCCCTGCTCGCGCATATGATCCAGCAAGGCATCCTGTCCCAGCGCAACACGTTCCAGCGCAGCCGTGACTCCTTCGCTTTCGGATTGCCTTTGATTCATGTCGCCAATCACGTCGACCAGTTGGCCCAGCTTGGCCGACAACTCCACACGGTCGCGCTCCTGCGCTGAAAATAGGTCCTGCAGCGCGTTCATCTGTTCCGACATCGTATCCAGAACCGGGGTCAGGACCGCCAGCTCGGCGCTGCTGCCTTCATCCCCTGCGGCAAATCCAACGCGTGTGATCGAGGACAGCCATTCTTCCAGTTCGCGATAGAACCGGTTTTGTCCGTGCCCCGCAAAAAGCTCTAGCAGACCCACGATCAGCGATCCGGCCAGCCCCAAAAGCGAGGATCCGAACGCAACGCCCATGCCCTGCAACTGCGATTCCAGCCCGACCATGAGGCGGTTGAAAACGGCAAGACCTTCTTCGCCTTCCTGCGGATTAAGGCTGCGGATCGTGTCGACAATGGCTGGAACCGTGGTGGCCAATCCAAAGAAAGTCCCCAGAAGGCCCAGATAAATCAGCACGTTGGTGATGTAGCGCGTGATCTCGCGCTCTTCTTCCACCCGTTCGGCCACCGAATCCAGAATGGACCGTGTCGAACTGGAACTGATCTGAGACCGCGCACCGCGTTCGCGCAGCAGCGACGCCAAGGGGGCCAAAAGCTGCGGGGTGCGGGCATCTTCGCGGACAACACCGCCGACAAACGCCTCAATCCACCGGACCGAGCCAATCAATTGGGTTACCTGATAAAAACAGGCAAAGACGCCGACCACAAAGACCAGCAGGATGAACCCGTTCAGGTAAGGGTTTGCGTAAAAGACCGGCAGGACATATGGCGTCGCCATGAAGACGCCCAACCCCGCCAAACCAATCGCGACCAGCATCGTTACGATCTGGCGAA
Organism: Ruegeria sp. S263; assembly: GCF_056780525.1. Lineage (NCBI taxonomy): Bacteria > Pseudomonadati > Pseudomonadota > Alphaproteobacteria > Rhodobacterales > Roseobacteraceae > Ruegeria > Ruegeria sp. S263. Next base: position 2,940,613 of record NZ_CM165558.1, read on the forward strand.
TGGGTTGCGAGAAATGCGGTCTCGCGCCCTGATGTGCCTGCGCCATGCGCGTGGTTCCCGGTTTTTTTCCTGCTCTGCGCTGAATCTAGCGAAATTCCGCCGGTTACGCCAAGGGTTTATGCGGCAATGGTCCGCACCCGTTGCGCCAACCACTCAAGATCAGGATCGTGCAGGCCAATCTCGGTCAGGTGTTCAGCCGTATTATAAAGGTATTCTGTATTCGGACCGCGCCCCCCAACCGCATACGCGATGATCTGCGCCTGCTCCTCCAGCGGCATCCCCCCGCAGTACTGCACATGGTCGGGGTCGATGACATAGGTCACCGCCGTCACGACCTCTCCATCGTGCAGATGCACGCCCAGCATTTTCTCAACATAGGCCGATGAGATCAGTTCGCGGTCGCGCAATTCCTGCAACGTGCGATCCTCGTGCCCCGCCTCAACTGCAAGGGCCAGACCAGTGCAACTCGCGTCAGCCTGTTCATCCAAAGCCAAAACCAGCCCCGGGTCTTCTTCGGTGCCGCGATGGTGGATCGAACTCATGCAAAATGAACGTGCATATCCGTGCAAGGTGGCATGTTCGCTTCGGGCTACGGGAAAGCCGGGATTCCACAAAAGCGACCCATATCCGAATACCCACATTGTCATTGCACTGGTCCTTGCTCGTTTGCGCCTATAAACATCAATTCCAAGGCGGGAAAAAGGGCCAACTGCCATGCGCGGTTTGATCAGAGCAGTCATATTCGTATTCGCGATCTGGAGCGCGTACTGGCTCATCGCCGGGTTTGGGCTGCGTAACGCAATAACGACCTGGTTCAACAAGCAGGAAGAAATGGGCTGGCAAGCGGACTTCTCTGCCGTTGAAACCGCGGGCTACCCAACGCATCACGTCACACGGCTGAACAATCCAGCCCTCGCCGATCCCGTCAACGGCACCGCCTGGAGCGCGGATTGGATTGAATTCCAAAGCCCTGCAATCTGGCCGGGTCGTCAAATGCTGCGGTTCGCCGACACGCCGCAGCGCCTGTCCTACTTCGATCAGACTGCAACAATTCAAGCCAGTGACCTTCAGGCAGAATTACAATTGCAACCCGGTGTGGCCCTTGTGTTGGAAAAGATGGCACTGACGGCAGGACCGTGGGCCATCACAGACGATGCCGAGGCGCTGGCAGGCGGCGAGACTCTTGGCTTGGTCATGGAACAAACCGATCTGCCAGAAGCCTATAACATCAGCGCGCGAATTGACGGCTTTACCCCCGGTGACGACCTGCGTGATCTCATGCGTTCAGCAACCACCCTGCCCCAGTCATTCGAGACGTTGGAATTGGACATGACAACCACCTTCGACAAGGTGTGGGATCGCTCGGCGCTTGAACAAAGCAGGCCCCAGCCAGAAAAGATCGACCTCCACCTGGCGGAGATGAAATGGGGTGCGCTACGCCTGTTCGCGACTGGTCAACTGGACGTTGACAATCAGGGCATTCCAACCGGTGAAATCGCGATAAAGGCCGAGAACTGGCGGGACATGGTCGCTATGGCCAATGCCGCGGGTGCCCTGCCCGATCAGGCCGTCAACCCGGTGACACGCGCATTGAATTTCATGGCAGGGCTTGGCGGCAATCCCAATGCGCTGGATATGCAGTTGAATTTCCGAGACGGGTTTGTTGCCTTGGGCCCATTGCCCCTTGGGCCCGCACCGCGCCTTATCCTGCGTTAACGGCAGTATGCCCCACGGCGATGGCGCGCCGTGTCCAAGTGGAAATGATCGCGGTGATACCGATCTGAGTTTGGCCCCAACACTGTGCCAAACGGCCCGCACGCGCCGCGCCAGATCTTGATCAACTGTTTCTGTGAAGGGTTCTTGCGCCACCCGTTCAGCACGGTCACGACCTCTCCGTCCGCCATCTTGAAGCCAGAGATATCAATTGCGCGCCCCTTACCGTGTTCAGAGATACGCGCGCCCTTTTGATTGTTTCGGGTCCGGCAGGCATAGTGCGCCGCGACTTGCAGTTCGACCACCGGACCACGTCGTTTGAAAGTCGGAATAACCGTCTTGTCCACCCATTCATTCAAAGCAATCGCCGTACCGCAGTCCATTGTCGACGGGCGATTTAACGCGACACCCGATATGGACGTGATCTGAACTGCATCCTTGATCCCGCAGGCCTTGATCTTGCCGGGAACCTTGCCAACGGCCTTGCCCTGTATTTGAATATCACCACAGACTGACCCTTTGCGAAGCTTGCGCTTTTTGAACAACGCCTCCTGTTCCAGCGCTTTCGGGCGCAGATAGGGCATAAGGGACGTATCTGGCCCAAGCGTCGGCACATTCACCGGGCGCGCAGCGACCGCCAGAACCTGAGCTGAAACAGGGCGCAACTCGGGGCGAATCTTGGATGGGGTCGGGCTTGCAAAGGCCAAGACCGGGGCCGCAGAGGGTCGCATCATGGGGATCAGGGAATGTTCCAAAGGGGCCGCGTTCGAAAGCGAGGCGCTGAGCGCCACAATTCCAACCGCCAGAACCCTTTGGACACCTATCATGAGCCAGCTTTCCCCCGTCCAAAATCGGGCGCATCTGTATCCTGCCCCGCATCAATGATCCCACGGCGGATCGCGCGGGTCCGTGTGAAATAGTCAAACAACTGATCACCGTCACCGGTACGAATAGCCCGCTGCAAGGCGAAAAGCTCCTCGGTAAAGCGGCCAAGAATTTCCAGCGTTGCGTCCTTGTTGGTCAGGAACACGTCGCGCCACATGGTCGGGTCCGACGCTGCGATACGCGTAAAGTCCCGGAACCCGGCAGCGGAATACTTGATGACTTCGCTATCAGTTACTCGCCGAAGGTCATCAGCAACGCCCACCATCGTATAAGCGATCAGATGCGGCGCATGCGAGGTCACGGCCAGAACCAGATCGTGGTGATCCGCATCCATCTCATCTACGTTTGAGCCCATCCCCTCCCACAATGCGCGCAATTGCGCGACGGCTTCGGGGTCGGTGCCTTCGACCGGGACCAACAGACACCAGCGGTTGTCAAACAACTCAGCGAAACCGGCTTCGGGGCCGGAATGCTCGGTTCCCGCCAGGGGATGCGCGGGGATGAAATGCACGCTGTCGGGGATGTGCGGCGACACCGCCTCAATCACATGGCGCTTGACCGAGCCCACATCCGATACGGTTGCACCCGGCTTCAATACTGGCGCTATATCGGCGGCTACCGCGCCCATCGCGCCAACCGGCACACAGAGAACGACCAGATCGGCCCCTTTAACGGCCTCCTGAGCCGTATCACAGACCCGATCGCACAGGCCAATCTTGCGCGCGGTTTCGCGCGTCGCGTGGGACCGGGCGTACCCCGTCACCTCACCCGCCAGACCCGCGCGTTTGATGGCCCAGAACATCGAAGATGCAATCAGGCCCAGCCCAATCAGCGCGACACGGTCGTAAACTGGGGTCATGCGGCGCCCTCTTTGAATTCAGTGATCGCAGCGACGACACGGCGGCAGGCTTCTTCGTCGCCCACGGTGATCCGCAAAGCGTTCGGCAGGTTGTAACCCGCCACACGGCGCACGATCAAACCCTGCGTTTTCAGGTAATCGTCACATGCCTCAGCTTCGACCTGATCGCGGAACCGCGCGAGAATAAAATTCGTGCTGGACGCGTCCGACGGCACGCCGATCTTGGCAAGTTCATCCGCCAGCCACACCCGCAGCCGCGCATTTTCCGTGTGACAGAAGGTCAGATACTCTTCGTCCTTGATCGCTGCTTCGGCCGCCGCCAGCGCAGTCAGCGACAGGTTGAAGGGCTGGCGCACCCGATTCAACACATCGATAATCGCCTGCGCGGCATAGCCCCAGCCGACGCGCATCCCGCCAAGCCCGTAAATCTTGGAGAACGTCCGGGTCATGATCACGTTCTCGAACCGGTCCACCAGCGCTGCCCCACCGTCGAAATTTGCGACAAATTCCGCATAGGCCCCGTCGATGACCATCAGGCACGATTGCGGAAGGGCCTCGGCCAAGCGCACCAACTCGACCTCTGGGATCATGGTCGAGGTCGGGTTGCCCGGATTGGTCACGAACACGATCCGTGTCTGCCCGGTTACGGCCGCCAGAATATTATCGACATCCACGCGACGGTCCGTCTCGGGCACCATGACCGGAGTTGCCCCCGCCATCTTTGCGATGATGGGGTACATAGAAAAGCCGTGCTCGGTATAGATGACCTCATCCCCCGGGCCAGCATAGGCTTGAGCCACGAATTGAAGCACTTCATCGCTGCCGACACCGCAAATGATCCGCGCCGGGTCCAGACCGTGGCGCGCACCAATCGCAGCGCGTAGGCTGGCGTGATCGGTGCTGGGATAACGATGCAGGGTGGCCGCACTGTCGCGCACAGCCTCAATCGCCTTGGGACTGGGACCAAACGGGTTTTCGTTGGAACTCAGCTTGATCACATGCTTGACCCCGGCCACATGCGACTGTCCGCCCTGATAGAGCGCGATGTCCATAATGCCGGGTTGCGGGGTGATCTTTGTCATAAGAGGCTCCGTTTATTGAAGCCTCTCATACCTGTCTCAACGCCTTGAGAAAAGCGGCAATTCCGTCACGCCGCTTTGAAGCGGGCCGTTGCCGGATCAGCATCGTAATAGGGCGCGAATTCCTCGGTCCGGTGGGACAGGTCATTGACGCTGTCGATTATGAATTGAACCGTCTCATCGCTCATCAGGTACGAAAAGTTTAGACGCACCCAGCCCGGTTTCTTCATCTCTTCCCCCGCCGACAAAGCCGCGTGCAGCCCCTCGGACGCGGCCTGGTCGATTCCCAGCAAACGATGCGCATAAGGTCCGGCGCAGGCGCAGCCCCCACGTGCCTGAATACCGTAGATGTCGCTGAGCATCCGGGTGAAGAGTTGCTGGTGAACCGGATGACCCGCATTGTCGCGCACAAGGAAGGAATAGATCGGTAGCCGATGCGGATGATCCGCGCCCAGCAAGGTCAGTTTCGGGTTGTCGCCCCATCCGTCCAAAGCCATTTGGTTATAGCGTTCCTCCCTTCTGGCAATCTCATCCGTGCCGACCACATCCTTGACGATAAAGGCCAGCGCAGCCCGAATATCTCCGATCACGTTCGGTGTTCCCGCTTCCTCGCGCGTGGCAAGGTCTTCGCTGTAATCGTGCCGCCATGGTGAGACAAAGCTGACGGTGCCACCGCCCGGCCAACTGGGGCAGTTGCGTTTGACCGCAGCCTTGTTGACGATCAAAACCCCGGATGCACCCGGCCCGCCAGGAAATTTGTGGGGTGAAACGACGATAGCGTCCTTGCGCGCATCTTCAGGCCCCATGTCCATTGGCAGGTACGGCCCGCCCCCCGCATAATCCCAAACTGACAAAGCCCCATGAGCCTTGAGCAGTCGGATCACAGGATCCGGGTCGGTAACGATGCCGGTCACATTTGATGCCGCCGAGAATGACCCGATGATCAAATCCGACGCGGCATGATCTACCAGCATCCTCTCCAATACGTCGAGGTCGATGCCACCTTCCGGTGCCTCAGGAATCTCGATCACACGCGCTTTGCTTTCGCGCCAGGGCAGAATGTTGGAATGGTGTTCATAAGGCCCGATAAATACAACCGGCCGGTCAGCCGCCTCCACACCAAGCAGACTGACCAGCCGATTGAGACCCGCAGTGGCGCCGGCCCCAGTGAAGATCACCGCGTCCTCTTCCTTGGCACCAACAATGCGAGCGATCTCTGCGCGTGCCTCACGGCGCAGACGGGTCATGTAGGACCCGCAATAGGAAGCCTCGGTATGGCTATTTGCATAAAATGGCAGCACATGTTCAGCGACAAACTCTTCGACCTGCCGCAGCGCCCGACCCGAGGCGACATAATCCGCGTAAACCAGCGGAACATCCCCATGTAGACCAGGAATCAGAGCATTCTCTCCGATCAATCCGTCACGCAGACTTGTGATAGGAGTGGTGGCTTCTAGTGCTGCGCGAAATCTGGATAGGGTCATTTTATGGCTCCGTATTGTACCATCAAATATGATTGATGTTACTCAAATAAATTTCACCGTTCTTTTGGTAGTTTTTCGATTTTTTGTGTCATATGATTAGGTATGTCGAAAAAAATAGATCAAATAGATAATCGAATACTGCGTGAGCTTCAGAAGGACGCGACCTTGTCACAGCGGGAATTGGCAGATCGTGTCGGGCTGTCGCAGAACGCATGTTGGCGCCGGTTGAAGGCGTTGAACGAGGATGGGGTAATAACCGGCTCATCAGCCCGAATCTCGCGCGAGAAATTGGGCCTAAACCTGATTGTCTTTGTCATGCTACGCACCCGGCACCATTCTGCGGAATGGCTACAATCTTTCAGAAGCCACGTTCTGACCATTCCCGAAGTTGTGGATTTCCACCGGATCGGCGGCGACTATGACTATCAACTGAAAGTGGTGACCGAAGACATGGTGGCCTATGACAAGGTCTATCAGCGTTTGATCGAAAAAGTCGAACTGGACAGTGTGACCTCGTATTTCGCAATGGAAGCTATTGCCGAAGGTCGACCGCTGCCGATCTGACCCGCCTCTTCATCTGGCCAGAAATATCCCGGGGGAGTCGCGCAGCGACGGGGGCAGAGCCCCCACAAAAAAAGACCGCGCTGAAAGCGCGGCCCTTTGGATCATGTGTATCGGCGAAGATTAGTTCTTCGCGTAGAATTCGACGACCAGGTTCGGCTCCATCATGACCGGGTAAGGCACATCGCTCAGGCCCGGTGCACGAACGAAAGTCGCGGTCATTTTCGAGTGATCAGCGTCGATGTAGTCAGGCACATCACGCTCGGCCAGAGCAACAGCTTCCAGAACAACAGCCAGTTGCTTGGACTTGTCGCGCACTTCGATCACGTCGCCTTCTTTGACGCGGTAGCTGGGGATGTTGACCCGCTTGCCGTTCACTTTGACGTGGCCGTGGTTCACGAACTGACGTGCGGCAAACACGGTCGGAACGAACTTGGCGCGGTAGACGACGGCGTCCAGACGACGCTCCAGCAGACCGATCAGGTTTTCACCGGTGTCGCCTTTGACACGCTCGGCTTCGGCGTAGATGCGGCGGAACTGCTTCTCGGTCAGGTCGCCATAGTAGCCTTTCAGCTTCTGCTTGGCGCGCAGCTGCAGACCGAAGTCCGACAGTTTGCCCTTACGGCGCTGGCCGTGCTGGCCGGGACCGTATTCGCGACGGTTGATCGGGGATTTCGGACGACCCCAGATATTTTCGCCCATCCGGCGGTCGATTTTGTACTTGGCAGACGTGCGTTTGGTCACGGCTGATCTCCTTCGATTAGGTCGAGGCCCATGCAGGCCACTATGAAGGGCGTTGTCCTCTTGAGGTTTCCCCCATGACAGGCATCCCCTTGCGGGGGCCACCAACACCAATGAAGCCGCGCTTATATCCGCAGAAGCGGCAGAGTCAACACACCGATTGACACATAACCAGAGTTTTCAGAAACCTTTTGCCGGTCGCTTAGTCCAGCGCGGTACCCACATTCACCGCAGGCAGGGGCGCAAGCTCGCGGTGGTCCGCATTTGCCTGCAATCTTCCAGGAAACGCAACGACCCGATCATCGCCAGAAACGGCCTCGCCGCTGTACTGCCGCAACTGAACAAGTTCGCTCACCCAATAGTCCTGATCGCGGGCCGGGCATCCATTGTCGAAGACAAGAACCGGTGCTGGCTCGTCCAGTACAGAATACAGCACACCGGTGAATTCCTGCGCACCGTTGGTCAGAACGACTACTCCTGTCTCAGAACTATCCAGATCATCTATCGACAGAAACTGGTTCGGCATGACCACCGTCTGTGACGCCGCCTGCTCAACCGGGCCCACCAAAATCATTGCCTGGCCCCGCCAAGACCATGCAGCACCGATGTTCAGAAACGAAAGAGGTGCGGCCTCGAGCCCATCGAGTTCCGTCTGCTTCCATTGGATGACTACACGACCGCTTTGTCCGGCTCTCATTTTGTACCGCCCGCACCCTTCAACACGTCACTGCTCACGTGGTCGTTCTTATCAGCGAAGAATCTGGCAGAAAAGAGACGTTAACATACTGTTAACAAAAATGTGGCTAAAGAGATTCAACTTTTGGACGCCAGCGGGAAACTATCCCGCCGGCGAAAGGGTCATTATAGCCACCTTATAACAGATCGTTTAGCCGCATTTGGAATGCCCGCAGCTTCGGCATGTCATACAGCCCTCGATCATTACCATATCGAACTGCCCGCAAGACGGGCACGCCTTGCCGCGTGGCCCATCCATGTTCACCACTTGCGCCTGCGGGTCGGACTTTAGGCCCATTCCCTCGCCTTCCAGAAATCCGATGTTGATAAGGTGTTGTTCAATGACGCCACCAATCGCAGCAAGGATCGACGGGATGTACTTGCCCTGAACCCAGGCCCCGCCGCGCGGGTCGAACACGGCCTTCAGCTCTTCCACCACGAATGACACATCACCACCACGCCGGAACACGGCCGAGATCATCCGGGTCAGTGCCAGCGTCCAGGCGTAGTGCTCCATGTTTTTCGAGTTGATGAACACCTCGAACGGACGACGACGCCCACCTATCACGATATCGTTGATGGTCAGGTAGATCGCGTGCTCGCTATCGGGCCATTTCAGCTTGTAGGTCGACCCCTCCAGCGATTGCGGCCGGTCCAGCGGTTCGGACATGTAGATCACGTCGCCGCCATCAACCTCGTGCGGCGCGTCAGCGCTCTCGCCCGGGACCTTTTCCGCGCTTTCAGAAACCGTAAGGACCGATCCGGTCACATCATTCGGACGATAGGTCGTGCAGCCTTTGCAGCCTTGATCCCAGGCCTGCATGTAGACGTCTTTGAAGGCGTCAAAGCTGATGTCTTCGGGGCAGTTGATCGTCTTGGAAATCGAGCTGTCGATCCATTTCTGCGCCGCCGCCTGCATTTTGACGTGATCCGAAGGGGACAGCGTCTGCGCGTTCACGAAATAATCGGGCAGGGCGGTATCGCCGAACTTGTCGCGCCACATCTGCACGGCATAATCCACGACCTCTTCTTCGGTGCGCGAGCCATCTTTCTGCAGCACCTTGCGCGTGTAGGCATAGGCAAAGACCGGCTCGATCCCCGAAGATACGTTACCCGCATAAAGCGATATCGTCCCCGTCGGCGCGATCGAGGTCAGCAAAGCGTTACGAATGCCGTGTTCGCGAATGGCATCGCGTACATCCTCATCCATCTGCTGCATCGTGCCGCTGGCCAGATATTTCTCGGCGTCGAACAAAGGGAACGCCCCTTTTTCCTTCGCCAAATCGACCGACGCCAGATACGCGGCGCGGGCGATCGCGTGCAACCAGCGTTCGGTCTGACGCGCCGCCTCGTCCGAGCCATAGCGCAGACCCAACATCAGCAGCGCGTCGGCCAGCCCGGTCACACCCAGCCCGATGCGGCGCTTGTCCTGCGCCTCGGCTTCTTGTTCGATCAACGGGAATTTCGACGCATCCACCACGTTGTCCATCATACGGACGGCTGTGGCGACCAGTTCCTGCAATGCAGCCTCATCCAGATGGGCGGCGTCCTCAAAGGGTTCCGCCACCAGCCGCGCAAGGTTGATCGAGCCGAGCAGACACGCGCCATATGGCGGCAGGGGCTGCTCGCCACAAGGGTTCGTCGCCGCGATGGTTTCCACATAGCTGAGGTTGTTGGCCTGATTGATGCGGTCAATGAAGATCACGCCCGGCTCGGCATAATCATAGGTAGCCTGCATGATCTTGTTCCACAGATCACGCGCTTGCACCGTTTGATAGACCTTGCCGCCAAAGACCAATTCCCACGGGCCATCGGCCTTGACCGCTTCCATAAACGGGTCCGTCACCAGCACCGACATGTTGAACATGCGCAAACGGGCGGGGTCGGATTTGGCGGTGATGAACTGTTCGATGTCCGGGTGATCGCAGCGCATCGTCGCCATCATCGCCCCACGGCGCGAACCCGCAGACATGATGGTGCGGCACATCGCGTCCCACACATCCATGAACGACAGCGGGCCAGAGGCATCCGCAGCTACGCCATGCACATCCGCGCCGCGTGGTCGGATGGTTGAGAAATCGTAACCGATCCCCCCGCCCTGCTGCATCGTCAGTGCGGCCTCTTTCAGCATATCGAAAATGCCGCCCATACTGTCGGGAATAGTGCCCATGACAAAACAGTTGAACAGCGTTACCTGACGCGCGGTCCCGGCGCCCGCGGTGATGCGTCCCGCGGGGAGGTATTTGAAATCCTCCAGCGCCTCAAAGAACTTGTCCTCCCAATGGGCCGCGTCTTTTTCCACACGCGCCAGATCGCGGGCGATGCGCCGCCAGCTATCCTCGACGGTTTGGTCAATAGGTGTGCCATCCGCCTGCTTGAAGCGGTATTTCATGTCCCAGATCTGCTCGGCGATGGGGGCGGCAAAGCGGCTCATTGGTGATTCCCTGTCCTGAAAGAGGTATCCAGACTACCTCAAATCACAACAAAACCACAACACCTTGATAGCATCGCCATGCAAGCTACAATATAGGGGTGGGCCTTGGGACGACTCTGTGGGAAAGCTGTGGATAAGTACGTAAACCTCATCAAACTTTCGGTCGGATCGGAAAGCGTCGATACGTTGATGGCGTGGCAGGACAGCCGTAAACCGCTCTATGAGGACGGCTGCCCGCGCCATGTCACCCGCATGTGGCCCAAACGCGAGACCGAGATTCTGAACGGCGGATCAATCTATTGGGTGATCAAAGGCGTGATCCAATGCCGCCAGCGCATCTTGCGATTGGACGAGGTTCGGGGCGAGGACGGCATCCGTCGTTGCGCGATCGTACTGGACCCCGAAGTACACCGCACCCAGAACGCCCTGAAGCGCCCCTTTCAAGGCTGGCGCTATCTGAAACCCGAGGATACTCCGGCCGATCTGCCCAAGGGCCGCGAGCAAGACGACGCCCTGCCCGACGATCTGAACCGCGCATTGGCGGATATCGGGTTGCTTTAGCTAAGGCGGTCCAGCAGTTCGGATAGAACGGCTTTGTCCTCAGCCTCATACTTGGCCACACGGCTGCGCCATAGCGTTGCCTGCGATTGCAGGATTAGCCCGTCGGTCAGGATTTTCAGGTGGTTCGCGCGCAGGGTTTCCCCGGTCGAGGTGATGTCAGCAATCGCCTCGGCGGTTTCGTTCATCACGGTGCCCTCGGTCGCGCCCTGACTGTCGACCAGCGTATAATCCGCCACGCCCGCATCCGTCAGAAATTCCCGCACCAGCCGGTGATACTTGGTCGCAATCCGCAGCCGGTGACCATGAGTTTTGCGGAAGGCTGCCGCCGCCGCATCCAGATCGTCCAGCGTATCCACGTCCACCCAACAGGCGGGGGTCGCGATGATCAGGTCCGCCTTGCCAAAACCAAGCTGTGATATCTGTTCGACCTGCTGTTCCCAGCGCGGCAGTTTCTCATGCACCAGATCAATACCGGTCACACCCAGATGAATGCGCCCAGCGGCCAGTTCGCGCGGGATTTCCCCTGCGGATAGCAGGATCAGTGAAACACCGTCGATCCCATCGACTTTACCCGCGTATTCCCGGTCCGATCCGCTGCGCGACAGGGTGATGCCGCGCTTTTCGAACCAGCCAAAGGTCTTGTCCATCAACCGGCCCTTCGAGGGCACGCCCAGTTTCAAACTCATTGCGCGGCCTCCTCGATTTCAAGCATCAGGTCAGGGCGAATGACGCCACCTACGGCCGGAATTTCGGCCCCGTTCCCCAACTGCCGGGTCAGCGCGTCATAGCGCCCGCCAGTTGCAACGGGCGGCAGGTCGGGGCGACCTTCGGCGTAAAAACCGAAAACAAAGCCGTCGTAATATTCCATTGACGTGCGGCCATAGGCAGCTTCGAAATCCAACCGCTCCACATCCACGCCACGCGCCTGCAGCGACGCGACCCGCGCCTCGAGCCTGTCCAACTCCGGGGTGATCTGCGGTAAATCCACCGCCACATCTCGCAATTGTTCCAGTGCGAAGGGCATCGTTTCGCGCACGTTCAACAGGGTTTCCAGCCCGACCAATTCGTTATCCGAAATCGGAGGCGTATCGCGATCTTCGCGCAGCGCGGCGATCCGCGCCTCGATCTCGGCGGCGCGGCGTTTGCCGATCATAGGCGCTTCATTGGCAAGTGGGTCTTTGGCATCCAGCAGAGTGTCACGCCCTTCCGGGCCGGGCTTGCGACCAGCGAAGCGATCCAAAAGAACGCGGAAGCGGCGAGGCCGCCACAGGTGCCGCATCAGCGCGGCTTTGCGGCGGTCGGTGGTTTTCAGACCCGCAACGGCGGCGGTCAGGATACCGATATCCCCGGTCGCCGCGCGCAACGGCAAGCCACGCAATTGCAGCGCAAATAACGAGAAAACTTCCGCATCCGCGCCTGCGGGGTCGTTGCGGTCGAATACCTCGTACCCGACCTGAATATATTCATTCGAACGGTCCGGGTCGTGCTCCTGACAGCGGAAAACCTCACCGGAATAGGTATAGCGCGCTGGCTCGGCCCCGTCTGACATATGCATCTGCACCACGGGCAGGGTGAAGTCCGGGCGCAACATCTGTTCGCCCCGCAACGCGTCCGAGGTCACATAGGCGCGCGCGCGGATGTCCTCGCCGTAAAGGTCCAGCAGTGTGTCCGCAGGTTGCAGCAGCGGAGGGTCCACGACCTGCGCGCCTGCCGCCTCGAACCTGACGCGCATCATCGCGGCGCGGGCTTGTATCTGGGAACGGTTGGGCATGGGTCAGTCCTGACTGTCCAGAATTTCACGCACCTTGGCGACCAGATCACCGCGTGGTACCTCGAACTGGCTGGGGCGTTCTTTCCATTCCTCAAGCGTGGCGCTTTCGGCGATCTTGGCCCCAAGGATCAGGTCCTTGATCTGCACGATCCCGTTGGCTTTTTCATCGCCACCTTCGATCACCGCGATGGGTGAGTTCCGCTTATCCGCATATTTCAGCTGATTGCCAAAGTTCTTGGGGTTGCCCAGATAAACCTCGGCCCGGATGCCAGCATTGCGCAGCTCGGCCACCATAGCCTGATAATCGGCCATACGGTCGCGGTCCATTACCGTGACAACGACGGGGCCTTTGGCCTGCGCCGCGATCCGGCCCTTTTCGCGCAGGGCGGCCAACAGCCGGTCGACACCGATGGAAACACCGGTCGCGGGCACTTCCTGTCCAGTGAATCGCTTTACCAGATCGTCATAGCGACCACCGCCCGAGACCGACCCGAACTGCCGCTTGCGGCCTTTCTCGTCGAAAATCTCGAAAGTCAGTTCAGCCTCATAGACCGGTCCGGTGTAGTAGCCCAGTCCACGTACGACCGAGGGGTCGATGACAATGCGGTCAGGGCCATAGCCTTGCGCCTCAAGCAATTCGGATATTTCTTCGAGTTCCCGAACCCCATCCATTCCCGTTTGAGAAAACTTGTCCGTGCCGCCACCGCGAACAATGTCCGAAATAACGCTTAAGCTCGGCGAACCTTTCGTATCGTTCGCAACAAATGCCATAACAAGCGATTTTTGAATCTCAGTGAGTCCCGCACCTTGAGTGAAATCACCACTGTCATCGCGACGACCTTCGCCCAAGAGTTCTCGAACTCCGACCGGGCCCAAACGGTCGACTTTGTCGATGGCCCTGAGAACAATTCCTCGCTCAAACGAGTGCTTTTCGGGATTTTCTGGGTCCAACACACCCGCTACTTCCATCACACCATTCAAGAGCTTTCTATTATTCACCCGCACCAGATAGTCGCCGCGCGGAATTCCCACGGTCTCCAACGTGTCCGACAGCATCGCGCAAATCTCGGCATCCGCAGCCATCGACGCCGTGCCAACTGTATCCGCATCGCATTGATAAAACTGACGATATCGCCCCGGCCCCGGCTTTTCGTTCCGCCAGACCGGACCCATCGCATAGCGGCGATAGGGCGTCGGCAGGTCGTTGCGGTGCTGCGCATAGACACGGGCCAAGGGTGCTGTCAGGTCATAGCGCAGGGCCATCCAGTCGCCATTCCCGCCCTCGTCGAATTCCTGCCACGCAAACACACCCTCATTCGGACGATCCACATCCGGAAGGAACTTGCCAAGTGCCTCGACCGTTTCCACGGCGCTGCTTTCTAGCGCGTCAAACCCATAGCGATGATAGACGTCCGCAATCGTCTGCAGCATCTGCGCGCGCTGCGAGACTTCCTGGCCGAAATAGTCGCGGAACCCTTTTGGCGTTACGGCCTTGGGGCGGGGCTGTTTCTTGGGCTTGGCCATGTGGGGCGTCCTTGGGCGTTTAGTGTTCCGCGCGCGGTCTATCCCATGCCCCGCATCGGGGCAAGGCGCGCTTTCGCTGGTCATGGTCCGCCCGTGCCGCTATGACCACGCCCAAAGGAGATCCCCATGCAGCATCTGGAAGAACAGATCGCCCACCTGACCCGCACGGTCGAAGATCTGAACGCAGTCGTCACGGCCCAGCAATCCGAGATCGACCGCCTGACCCGACGCGTCGAGATGCTATTGCAACGCGAGGCTGAACGGGCACAAGAAGGGTCCGGCGGTGTCGTCTTTGGCGACGAACGCCCGCCGCATTACTGAAGACTTACAATCCCAAGGTCTTTTTCACCGCTGAATCGACCACACCACCCAACAGCGCGTCCTCGTCACCATCACATCCTTCGGTCAGCGCGGCCAGAAAGGTTTCGCGTAGTCTGGCCTTGTCTTCGTCGGACGCCGCATATGCCTCAATGTCGATCTGCCGATTATACAGAGACAAAGCCGTCATCTTGCCGACGACATCCAGAACATATTCGTCATTCCCGTCCGCCTCTTCAATGACCGAGGCGCAGGTGTGATACATCAACGGCAAAGCGTCCTGCTTCATCTGATCAGCTTCGTCGTCGGCCTTAGCTGCCATAGGCACCGCCAAAAACGCAGCGGCTGAAACCAGCGTGAATACGTGAAAACGCATATCAAGTCCTTTCGAATATAGCTTTTGCACTCGGTCCGACAGGTCCGGATACTACTTGTTGGCACCGATTATGGCCCCGACAACCGCGCCAGCCGCCGCACCTTTGCCGTCACCGACCAAAGCTCCGACCCCTGCGCCTATCAAAGCGCCCTTGATCGCGTCTTCTTCCTTTTTCTTGTCCGCGAGCGCCTGTGTCGCCGGCATCAGAACCAGCGAGGTTGCAACCGCGACCACCCATATTTTGAAATACAGCCTGGAATTTCCCATTTGGCGTCCTCCCGCGACTTAACCCAAATGAATTTCAACAGAATTCCAGCCTACCCCGACAGGCGTCTTCTGGCAATGAACCGTGGGTTTTCAGATTTCCTCAACCGACATGACACCGTCCAGAGATTTGATTGCCCCCTTGATCTGCGGGTTGATCGGAAAATCATGTCCCAGTTCCATCTCGACCTCACCTGGCAGGCCGGGGGCCATCAACAACAATTGGATCGGCCCGCGCGCGGCGTTTTTGGCAGCACCCGCCGCATCCTCCAGCACTTTGGCCACGGTGGGCAGGGCTTGTTCTTCGTCCACAAAAATGCGCAGACCGGTGGCCCCCGCATCGGCCACGACCGTATCTACTGGGCCTACCGACCGACCCAGCAACTTCAACTGATCAGCCTCCATTGTGGCTTCGGCGGTCAAAACTACCTGTGCGCCAGTTTCCAGATATTCCCGCGACTTCTCAAGCGTTTCAGAGAATAGCGTCACCTCATACGCGCCCGTTGGGTCAGACAATTGCGCAAAGGCGAACCGATTGCCTTTGGCGGATTTCCTTTCTTGCCGCCCGGCGACCACGCCTGTCATTTTCGCAATAAACGGGCCAGAGCGCGCCTTTTCCGTTACCTCATCCAGCGTCATCACTTGTTTGCGCTTCAATGCGGGCATGTAGTCGTCCAACGGATGGCCCGACAGGTAAAACCCGATGGCCTTGAATTCTTCGCTCAGACGTTCGGCTGGCAACCAGTCCGGCGTAGTGGACAGGCGCGGCTCAGGCAGATCATCCCCGGCCTCGCCGAACAGGGACACCTGGTTTGAATTCTTCTGATCATGGATCGCGGCTGAATACTGCACCAATTGCTCAAGGCTTTCGAACACGCGGCGGCGGTTCTTGTCGAGCTGATCAAACGCCCCCGCCCGTGCCATCATCTCAAGTGGGCGTTTACCGACCTTTTTCAAATCCACCCGGCGGGCAAAATCGAACAGGTTCACGAAAGGCTTATCGCTCGTTTCATCCTGCGCTCCTCCGGCGCGACGTCCATCGACCACAAGGTTCATCGCCTCAACGCCCACGTTTTTCAGCGCGCCCAACGCATAGACCAGATGCCCTTCAACCACGTCGAACGTCGCCAAGGACCGGTTCACGCAGGGCGGCACATAGGGCAGTTCCAGCCCCTTGCGGACTTCTTCGAAATAGACAGCCAGCTTGTCGGTCAGGTGGATATCGCAGTTCATGACACCGGCCATGAACTCGACCGGGTGGTTCGCTTTCAGCCAGCCGGTCTGATAGCTGACCACCGCATAAGCCGCCGCGTGGGATTTGTTGAAGCCGTAGTTGGCGAATTTCTCCAGCAGGTCGAACACCTCGGATGCCTTCTTGGCGTCCACGCCGTTTTCACCCGCACCCTTTTCAAACTTGGGGCGTTCGGCGTCCATCGCCTCTTTTATCTTTTTACCCATCGCGCGGCGCAGCAGGTCCGCGCCGCCAAGGCTGTACCCCGCCATGACCTGAGCGATCTGCATAACCTGCTCCTGATAAACGATGATGCCCTGCGTTTCCTCAAGGATGTGGTCAATCAGCGGATGCACGGATTCGATTTTCCGCTGCCCGTTCTTGACCTCGCAATAGGTCGGGATGTTCTCCATCGGGCCGGGGCGGTACAGCGCCACAAGGGCCACGATATCCTCGACACAAGTGGGTTTCATGCGCTTGAGCGCATCCATCATGCCCGAGGATTCCACCTGGAACACCGCCACTGTCTTGGCCGCAGAATAGAGCTTATATGTCGCCTCATCATCCAGCGGGATGGCGTTGATCTGGTTCTCGGCCCCCTCTGCCGGTTCGTAAAGCTCGGTGCCATCGGCGGCGATATGCAGGGGTCGCCCGGATTTGAAGATGATGTCCATCGCGTTCTGGATCACCGTCAGCGTTTTCAGACCCAGAAAATCGAATTTCACCAGCCCGGCCTGTTCAACCCATTTCATGTTGAACTGGGTTGCGGGCATGTCCGAGCGCGGATCCTGATACAGAGGCACCAGCGCGTCCAAAGGCCGATCCCCGATCACAACCCCCGCCGCATGAGTCGAGGCGTTCCGCAGCAGCCCCTCGACCTGTTGGCCATAGGTTAGCAGCCGGTCCACGACTTCCTCGTTGCGCGCTTCTTCACGCAGACGGGGTTCGTCTTTCAGCGCCTTTTCGATGGAGACGGGTTTGACCCCTTCGACCGGGATCATCTTCGACAGGCGATCCACCTGCCCGTAAGGCATCTGCAGCACTCGCCCGATATCGCGCACGGCAGCCTTGGACAGCAACGCACCAAAGGTGATGATCTGCCCCACCTTGTCGCGCCCGTATTTCTGCTGAACATAGCGGATCACTTCTTCGCGGCGATCCATGCAGAAGTCGATATCAAAGTCGGGCATCGAGACCCGCTCGGGGTTCAGGAACCGTTCAAACAGCAAGCTGTAGCGCAGCGGATCAAGGTCGGTAATCGTAAGTGCATATGCCACCAACGAACCCGCGCCAGACCCCCGCCCCGGCCCGACGGGAATGTCGTGGTCCTTGGCCCATTGGATGAAATCCGCAACGATCAGGAAGTAGCCGGGGAACCCCATCCCTTCGATGATGCCAAGTTCGAAATCCAGCCGTTCCTGATATTCCTCGGGCGTCACCGCATGCGGGATCACTGCCAGACGTTTCTGCAACCCCTCGTTGGCGATACGGCGCAGCTCAGCCACCTCGTCATCGGCAAATTTGGGCAAGATCGGATCGCGGCGATAGGCCATGAAGGCGCAACGTCGCGCTATTTCAACCGTGTTTTCAATCGCCTCGGGCAGATCAGCGAACAACGTCGTCATCTCTTGCTGCGACTTGAAATAGTGCTGCGCTGTCAGGCGGCGGCGACCGTCCTGCTGATCGACATACGCACCCTCCGAGATACAGATCAGCGCATCATGCGCCTCATACATATCTGATGTCGGGAAATAGACATCATTGGTGGCGACCAAAGGCAGGTTCTTGGCATAGGCCATCTCGACATGACCACGCTCGGTCAGGCGTTCTGCCTCGGGCTGTCCACCCTCACCAGGATGGCGTTGCAATTCAAGGTAAAGGCGATCCGGGAACATACCGGCAAGCCGATCCACCAAGGCCTCCGCCGCCGGGCGCTGCCCCTGTTGCAGCAACATACCAACTGGCCCATCCGGGCCGCCGGACAGGCAGATCAAGCCATCTGACCGATCCGCCAATTCCTCCAACGTGACCTGCGGCAACTGCCCGCCCTTGTCCACGTATAAGCATGAACTGAGCTTCATCAGGTTTTCATAACCAACCTCAGACTGCGCCAACAACACCAGTGGCGCGGGTGCTTTGGGCTTTTCGCCGGGTTGCGCCTGAACATATGTCAGATCAACCTGACACCCCATGATCGGTTGCACACCCGCGCCACTGGCTGTCACGGAAAACTCCAAAGCTGAGAACATGCTGTTGGTGTCAGTAACAGCGACGGCGGGCATCTCCATCTTTTCACACAGACCCGGCAGCTTTTTCAGCCGCACAGCGCCTTCCAGCAGGGAATATTCGGTGTGAACGCGGAGGTGAATGAATCGAGGGGTACTACTCATGACCGCTACGCTATCCCAGCCTGCGGCCCGGCAAAAGCGCGAACCGCACCCTTTCAATGCCTAAAAAATCGGCGTCTATTATTCGGCTTTTCCAGAAGGTGCTTCGGGAATGGCAGCGCTGCCACTTCAAAAATATGTTTAATAACAAATGACTAATTGGCAGCGAGACCAAAAGATTCTCCATCAGATACGGTCAATGGTACATATCACAGGCAGTTTTTCTTGCCAGATAAGGCACGCTGTTTCTAACATCTGACGGCAAGCTATCCGCCCGCCACTCTTTCTACGTCGCATCGAAGGAGGGCACCCAAGGGCGCAACCGGGTAAGGCGACGGGTTTCACGAATGGATATCACGTTTCTTCTGAACGGAGAGACAGTGGAGCTGTCGGATGTTGATCCGACGGCCACCCTGCTGGACTGGCTGCGCGACGATCGCAGCCTGACCGGCACCAAAGAGGGCTGCAACGAAGGCGATTGCGGGGCCTGCACCGTCATGGTCACGGATGAGGGCGGCGCGAAGGCGCTGAACTCCTGTATCCTGTTCCTCCCGCAACTGCATGGCAAAGCGGTACGCACTGTCGAAGGCGCCAGCAGCCCAAATGGTGACGCCCACCCGGTGCAACAGGCCATGGTCGACCTGCACGGATCGCAATGCGGCTTTTGCACCCCCGGTTTTGTGATGTCGATGGTCGCAAGCCACGCAAATGGCACAACCGACTACGATACGCAGCTTGCTGGCAACCTCTGCCGCTGCACCGGCTATGCCCCAATCATCCGCGCAGCCGAGGCCGCCGAACAGCACCCCGTCCCGGAATGGATCACCGGCGACCAAACCTTCTCTTGTTCAAAAATACTTCGGGGGGAGGCCGCAGGCCGGGGGGCAGAGCCCCCCTACCTCCCCAACTCCGCCGACGAACTGGCAGAGCTTTATGCGCAATACCCCGATGCGACGTTGGTCGCCGGGGCCACGGATGTGGGCCTTTGGGTTACCAAACAACTGCGTGATCTCGACCCGGTGATTTTCCTTAGCCGCTGCGAAGACTTGAAACAGATCACGATCACCGACGAAGAAATTCGTTTCGGCGCCATGGTCGACATGAACCGGATGGGCGCGGTTCTGAGCGACCTCCACCCCTCTTACGCCGAGATGATCCGTCGTTATGCCAGCGTACAGGTCCGCCACGCCGCGACCGTGGGGGGTAATATCGCCAACGGATCGCCCATCGGGGACAACCCGCCTGCCTTGATTGCCCTTGGCGCAACTTTGCATCTGCGCAAAGCCGACGAGCGACGCTCGATGCCGCTGGAAGACTTCTTCATCGACTACGGCAAACAAGACCGCGCACCCGGAGAATTCGTTGAGGCCGTCAGCTTCCCGCGACAGGCGGACCGCCTAAAGGCATACAAGCTCAGCAAGCGGTTCGATCAGGATATCTCGGCCGTCTGCGGATGTTTCAATATCACCGTTTCAGAGGGCACCGTAACCCAAGCGCGGATCGCGTTTGGCGGAATGGCCGGCACGCCGAAACGGGCAACCCATGTCGAGGCCGCATTGATCGGTAAACAATGGACCGCTGCGACCATTCAGGCCGCGCTGCCTGCCTTTGCCGACGACTACCAACCACTCACGGACATGCGCGCCTCGGCCACTTATCGTCTGGAAACCGCTAAAGCGATGCTCGAGCGCTATTTCCTCGAAGATCAGGGCGAAGTGACCAACGTGTTGGAGGTGTCGGCATGAGCGTGACCAAACCCCTCCCCCACGACGCAGCCCCACTGCATGTTTCTGGCTCTGCGCGGTACGTGGACGACATCCCCACACCCAAGGGCAGCCTGCACCTGGCCTTTGGCCTCAGCCCGATCGCCAAGGGCAAGATATCAGGCATGGACCTGTCGGCTGTAAAAGCGGCTGATGGGGTTGTCATGGTCATGACGGCTGATGACCTGCCTTTTGCCAACGATGTCTCACCTTCAATCCATGATGAACCGCTGCTGTCGGACGGAACCGTTCACTATGTCGGTCAGCCGGTATTTCTAGTCGTCGCCACCAGCCATCTGGCCGCGCGAAAGGCCGCGCGTCTGGGCAAGATCGACTATGCTGAGGAAACTCCGATCCTTACAATCGAAGATGCACTGGCCGCCGACAGCCGGTTCGAGGACGGTCCGCGCGTTTATGCCAAGGGCGACGCGGGTGCGGCCATTGCGGACGCGGCTCATGTAATCGAAGGGTCGTTTGAACTCGGCGGGCAGGAGCATTTCTATCTGGAAGGCCAGGCGGCACTTGCCGTGCCGAACGAGGGCGCGGACATGCTGGTCCACAGCTCGACCCAGCACCCGACCGAGATTCAGCACAAGGTAGCCGACGCTTTGGGCGTTCCAATGCACGCTGTTCGCGTGGAAACCCGCCGGATGGGTGGCGGCTTTGGCGGCAAGGAAAGTCAGGGCAACGCTTTGGCCGTAGCATGTGCCGTGGCCGCGCGTGCGACGGGTAAGGCCTGCAAGATGCGCTATGATCGCGATGATGACATGATCATCACCGGCAAACGCCATGCCTTCCGTATTTCCTACAAAGCCGGGTTCGATGATAACGGTCATATTCAGGGCGTATCGTTCCTGCACCACGCCATCTGCGGCTGGGCGCAGGACTTGTCCCTGCCCGTGGCGGACCGCGCGATGCTGCATTCCGACAACGCCTATCTGTTGCCCAACGCGCGGATTGAAAGCCACCGACTGAAAACAAACACCCAATCCGCCACCGCCTATCGCGGGTTCGGTGGCCCTCAGGGTATGGTCGGGATCGAACGCGTGATGGATCACGCCGCGCATGCGCTTGGATTGGACCCTGTGGAACTGCGACGCCGGAACTACTATGAACCCGCGCACAAGGTGGTCGAAGGTGAACCAGCCGACAAACCACTCGGCCATCCCGACCCGCATGAAGACCTGACCAGCCGCGGCGCTGTTGAGATGGGCGACACGCCTTTGCGCCCTCTTCCCGCTGGCGGCAATACCACGCCTTACGGCATGGAAGTCAGCGATTTTGAGCTGCACGGCATGACCGCAGCGTTGCTGAAATCCAGTGACTATGCGGCGCGCAAGGCAGCGATAGAAAAATGGAATGCCGAGAACAGCGTGATCAAGAAGGGCATCGCCTTTTCTCCGGTGAAGTTCGGGATTTCCTTCACGCTGACCCACCTCAATCAGGCGGGCGCGCTGGTGCATGTGTATCAGGACGGCTCGGTCCATCTGAACCATGGCGGTACCGAGATGGGACAGGGCCTGTTCCAGAAGGTCGCGCAAGTGGCTGCGTCACGGTTCGGGATTCCGTTGGACATGGTCAAGATCACCGCAACCGACACCGCCAAGGTGCCGAATACATCGGCAACTGCGGCATCCTCGGGCAGTGATCTGAACGGCATGGCCGTCAAAGCCGCCTGCGACACGATCCGTGACCGGATGGCTGACTATCTGGCCGAGCGGCATCAGGCCGATCCGTCGACAGTCACCTTCACGGATGGCCACGTTTCGGTCGGCGAAGAACGCTATACCTTTGCCGAGGCAGCGGCGCTGGCCTATCAGGGCCGGATTAGCCTGTCCGCCACGGGGTACTACAAAACTCCCAAGATCGAATGGGACAGGATCGCAGGCCGTGGGCGCCCGTTTTTCTACTTCGCATATGGGGCCTCGATCACCGAGGTCGCGGTGGACACTCTGACCGGTGAGAACCGCATCCTGCGCACCGATATCCTGCATGACGCGGGCGCATCGCTGAACCCGGCGTTGGACATCGGGCAGGTCGAAGGCGGCTACGTGCAGGGCGCGGGATGGCTGACGACCGAGGAGCTGGTCTGGGACGGCAAGGGCAATCTACGCACGCACGCCCCCTCGACCTACAAGATCCCGGCCTGTTCGGATCGGCCCGACATTTTCAACGTAGCGCTTTGGAATGGCGAGAACCGCGAGGACACAATCTATCGCTCGAAAGCGGTGGGTGAGCCACCATTTATGCTGGGTATCTCGGCATGGCTGGCGCTGTCGAATGCGGTCGCCGCGTGCGGAGACAGCTATCCCGCGCTGGATGCCCCCGCCACGGCTGAACAGGTCTGGCATGGCATTCAACGGATGAAGGGAGACATCTGATGGGATTTGACCTTGAGGCTTTGAGGGAGGCGGTCAACACCCACGGGAAAGTCACCCGGGTCGTCATCGCTGCGATCAAGGGGTCATCCCCGCGCGAAGTCGGTGCCGCCATGCTGGTCTGGCAGGGCGGGCAATCCGGCACGATCGGCGGTGGCACGCTGGAATATCAAGCAGCAGAAACGGCGCGCACTCAAACTGTGCCGTCCCGTCTGACGCAGCACGCGCTTGGTCCCGATCTTGGGCAATGCTGCGGTGGCGCAGTCTCGTTATTGACCGAGGTCTATGACCTTGATGCAGTGAACGCGCTGGACGACACGATCATCGCACGTTCAGCGTCCGGCGCCGAAATGCCCTTGTCAGTCAAACGGTTGATGGCACAGGTACGCGGACAAGGAACAGTTCCACAGCCCCACCTTCTTGACGGTTGGATGGTTGAGCCCGTCCACAAACCGACCCGCAAGCTGTGGATTTGGGGCGCTGGCCATGTCGGGCGCGCATTGGTCGATGTTCTGTCACCGCTGCCTGAGCTGGCAATCACATGGGTCGATACCGGCCCGGAACGGTTTCCCGGCGATATCCCGGCATCTGTTACGGCTGTACCCGCCGCAAAACCCGCCGAACTTGTCCGTCATGCCCCGCGTGATGCCGAGCATTTGGTTCTGACTTATTCCCACAATCTGGACCTGGAACTTTGCAACCGTTTGCTGACGCACGGTTTCGGCTTTGCCGGGCTGATCGGCTCGGCTACGAAGTGGGCGCGATTCCGGTCGCGGCTGGCCGCCCTTGGGCACTCGCCCGAACGGATTAGCCGGATCACCTGCCCCATCGGTGACCCCGGTCTGGGCAAACACCCGCAGATGATCGCCGTTGGTGTCGCAGCACAATTGCTGCGCCCCGCCCGGCAGAACGAGTTGAAGAAGGACCTGAGCGCGTGACCACTCCACTCCTAAGCTTACAAGGGCTGACTAAAGCCTATCCCGGCGTCGTGGCCAATGATCAGGTGTCTTTTGACATCGGCGAAGGCGAAGTTCACGCCCTGTTGGGCGAGAATGGCGCGGGCAAATCCACGCTGGTGAAAATGATCTATGGGCTGGTGAAACCCGACAGCGGCACGATGCTGCTGCGCGGCCAGCCCTTTGCACCACCCGAACCGCGTGCGGCGCGGGCTGACGGGATCGCGATGGTATTCCAGCATTTCTCGTTGTTTGACGCGCTGAACGTGGCCGAAAACATTGCGCTGGGGATGGAAAACCCGCCGCCAATGGGCGATCTGGCCTCGCGTATCCGCGAAGTGTCCGAAACATACGGCCTGCCTCTGGACCCGTTTCGCACCGTCGGCGATCTGTCGGCGGGCGAACGTCAGCGGGTCGAGATCATCCGCTGTCTGTTGCAGGATCCCAAGCTGCTGATCATGGACGAACCCACATCGGTTCTGACCCCGCAAGAGGTCGAGATCCTGTTTGAGACCCTGAACAAACTGCGGTCCGAGGGCACCTCGATCCTGTATATTTCGCACAAGCTGGAAGAGATCCGCACGCTCTGCGATCACGCCACAATTCTGCGGCTGGGCAAGAACGTCGGCGAATGTGTTCCGGCTGAAACCTCGGCCCGTGACATGGCTGAAATGATGGTGGGCTCGACCCTACAAACACCTGAACGCGGTGGCCGAGAATTTGGCGACGTCGCGCTGGATGTAAGCGGATTGTCGGTGCCCTCGCCTTCCGAGTTTGGCACGGCGCTGCGCAATGTACACATGACCGTCCGCAAGGGCGAGGTTCTGGGCATTGGTGGTGTCGCCGGGAACGGTCAGGACGAACTACTGGGCGTTTTGTCGGGTGAAATCCAGACAACAGCTGATGCGATCAAGTTCAACGGCCAACCGATTGGCAAGCTTGGCCCCACCGCGCGACGCAAGCTGGGCGTGCTGACCGCGCCCGAAGAACGTCTGGGCCACGCGGCCGCACCGGACATGAGCCTGACGGAAAACGCCCTGCTGACGGGTTCTGTCCGCGAAGGACTGGAAAGCAATGGGTTCCTGAAGTGGGCCGACACCAAGAACTTTGCGGAAAAGATTATCGAGGCGTTCGACGTACGCACGCCGGGGCCAGAGAACGCCGCGCGATCGCTATCGGGCGGGAACCTGCAGAAATTCGTGATCGGACGCGAAGTTCTGCAAAACCCGGACGTTCTGGTCGTGAACCAACCCACTTGGGGTGTGGACGCGGCGGCGGCAGCCTCGATCCGGCAGGCCATTCTGGACCTGGCGGCCAAGGGCACAGCGGTCATCTGCATCAGTCAGGATCTGGATGAACTGATGGAAATCTCAGACAGTTTCGCGGCCTTGAACGAAGGACGACTAAGCGCACCCCGCCCGACCACTGGGCTGACGGTAGACGAAATCGGCCTGATGATGGGTGGCGCACACGGCATGGAGGTAGCCCATGTCTAAAGCATTACAGAAAAAGATGAAAACGGGGGTGTGAGTAGATGATAGTGTTGGAGAAACGGCCTCAGCCGTCCAAGGCGTGGTCTTATGCCACCCCTCTGGTCGCGGTAGTGGCGACCATGCTTTTCGGCGGCATCCTGTTCGCCATTTTGGGTAAGAACCCGGTCGAAGCCATCGGTACCATTTTCTGGGAACCGCTGTTTGGTGAGTTCGCCTTTTACTACCGCCCGCAACTTCTTGTGAAAGGTGCGCCGCTGGTGCTGATCGCCATTGGCCTGTCGCTGGGCTTTCGGGCCGGTATCTGGAATATCGGCGCCGAAGGGCAGTACATCATGGGCGCCATCTTTGGCGCAGGTGCAGGTCTGGCCTTTTATCCGCTGGACGCGTTCTACATCTTTCCGATCATGGTGATTGCCGGTGCGTTCGGTGGCTGGCTCTGGGCAATGATCCCTGCCTTTCTGAAGGTTCGCTTTGGCACCAATGAAATCCTTGTTTCGCTGATGCTGGTCTATGTGGCCGAACAGATGCTGGCCTCGGTTTCGCTGGGTCTGCTGAAAAACCCCGAAGGGTTCGGCTTTCCCGGATCGCGTAACCTGCAAGCCTATGACAGTGCGCATAACGCGGAACTGATCGCCGGGTCCGGGATGCACTGGGGTGTGGTGACAGCGCTGATCGCCGTGATCTTTGCCTATGTCCTGCTCAACCGTCACATGCTGGGCTTTCACATCCGCCTGACGGGTGAGGCACCGCGCGCTGCGAAATTCGCAGGCGTGAACCCGGCCCGCCTGATCCTGTTTTGCTTGGGCGTTTCCGGCGCATTGGCAGGACTGGCCGGAATGTTCGAGGTTTCGGGACCTTCAGGTGTGGTCAGCATCGACTTCAACGTCGGCTATGGCTTCACCGCGATCATTGTGGCCTTTCTCGGTCGTCTGCACCCGGTGGGTATCCTGCTGGCCGGTGGCCTGATGGCGCTGACCTATATCGGTGGTGAAATCGCGCAGTCCCAGCTTGGCCTGCCTGCCGCCGCCATTCAGGTGTTCCAGGGGATGCTTCTGTTCTTCCTGCTGGCCTTCGATCTTTTGACCAACTACCGCATCCGTGCGGCCCGTAGCGAGGTAGCGTAATGGACCTTGGTGAAATCAACCCCGTCCTCTTGGTCGCCTCTTTGATGGTGGCCGCAACCCCCCTGCTTTTGGCCGCGATCGGAGAGCTGGTCGTCGAAAAAGCAGGTGTTCTAAACCTCGGTGTCGAGGGCATGATGATCGTCGGCGCAATCAGCGGTTTTGCAATCTCGGTCGAGACCGGATCACCTTGGCTGGGCTTTATCGCTGCGGCGATCGGCGGCGCGGTACTGTCCCTGTTGTTTGTGCTGCTGACGCAGGTTGCGTTGGCCAACCAGGTTGCCAGTGGCCTTGCGCTCACCTTGTTTGGATTGGGTTTCAGCGCCCTTCTGGGTCAAAGCTATGTGGGGATCAAACCGCCCAGCATGGGGGATATTCACATCCCGCTGATCAGCGATATCCCGGTTATCGGCCCGATCCTGTTCCAGCACGACCCGATCCTTTACGTCGGAATTGCTCTGACTGCGGCGGTTTGGGCCACGCTGAAATACACCCGCGTCGGCCTGATCCTGCGCGCGGTCGGCGAAAACCACGACGCGGCCCACGCGCTTGGCTACAAGGTCATCAAGATCCGTATCATGGCGATCTTGTTCGGCGGCGCCTGCGCGGGTCTGGGTGGCGCTTACATCAGCCTTATTCGCGTGCCGCAATGGACCGAGGGCATGACGGCCGGTGTCGGCTGGATCGCCCTTGCGCTGGTGGTCTTCGCCAGTTGGAAACCGTGGCGCGCTTTGCTGGGTGCCTATTTGTTCGGCGGTATCACCGTGTTGCAGCTTAATTTGCAGGCAGCAGGCGTTGCCATTCCTGTCGAGTATCTGGCAATGTCGCCCTATATCATCACGATCCTTGTGCTTGTGATCCTTTCGGCCGACAAGAGCAGCGCACCTGCCTCACTGGGCCGGACCTTCCATGCCTCGCACTAGAGGCCAACTGAACCAACTTGGGGAGTAACTACATGAAATTCACTTCACTTCTGACAAGCGCGGCAATGGCGCTGGGTCTGGCGACAGGCGCCATGGCCGAAGACAAAACCAAGGTCGGCTTTGTCTATGTCGGCCCCGTAGGCGACGGCGGCTGGACGTATGAGCACAACAAGGGCCGTCTGGCCGTTGAAGAGGAATTCGGTGACAAGGTTGAAACCGTCTTCGTTGAATCCGTCCCCGAAGGCCCGGATGCGGAACGCGTAATGACACAGATGGCGCTGGAAGGCGCGGACCTGATCTTTACCACTTCGTTCGGCTACATGGACCCGACGATCAACGTTGCCAAGAAATTCCCCGACGTGAAGTTCGAGCACGCGACCGGCTATAAAACCGCGCCCAACGTCTCGGTCTACTCGGCCCGCTTCTACGAGGGCCGCGCCGTACAGGGTCACATCGCGGGCAAAATGACCAAGTCGAACATCATCGGGTATATCGGCTCGTACCCGATCCCCGAAGTGATCCGCGGCATCAACTCGGCCTATCTGCACGCCAAGGCCGTGAACCCGGATGTCGAATTCAAGATTGTCTGGGCCTACACCTGGTTCGACCCCGCAAAAGAAGCTGACGCTGCCACCGTTCTGATCGAACAGGGCGCAGACGTGATCCTGCAGCACACCGACTCGACCGCGCCGCAGGCCGCCGCGCAAGAGGCCGGCAATGTTGTCACCTTTGGTCAGGCGTCGGACATGAGCGAATACGCCCCCTTCCCGCGCGTATCGTCGATCATTGATGACTGGGCCCCCTACTATATCGCCCGGACCAAGGCCGTGATGGACGGAACCTGGGAAAGCGCGAACACCTGGGATGGTATCCGCGAAGGCATGGTCGCAATCGGTGAGATCTCCGACGCGGTGCCTGCTGACGTCAAAGAAGAAGCGCTGGCTTTGAAAGCCGCAATGGCTGCTGGTGAATACCACCCCTTCACCGGCCCGATCAAAAAGCAGGACGGCAGCGACTGGCTGGCGGACGGCGAAACCGCCGATGACGGCACACTGGCTGGCATGAACTTCTACGTCGAGGGGCTGGAGGGCGAAATTCCGCAGTAAGCCACGCGTATATAGTGTGAGACAAAGCCCGCCTCGTTTGGCGGGCTTTTTTCTTGTCATGCATTCATGGCGCAAACCGCGTAAGATAGCCCAAGGCACGGCTTGCGAGGGATCGCCGATGGAGGATTTTCTGGACGGCAAAAGACGTGCCGCCATTCTGGCCATGGATGTGTTGGGCTACGCCCATCTGACAGAAACCGATGAGGTCGGAACCCTGCGCGCTGTACGCGAACTGCGGAACGCGATCATTTCTCCCGCTTTGGATCAAAATCAGGGGCGATTGGTCAAAACGATGGGCGACGGCTTTCTGGCCGAATTCCCGGAGCCTGAAGCGGCGCTAACCGCTGCGATGCGCATTCAGGCCGAGGCCGCAGCCCAGGCCCGGCAGCAGCCACCGGACGCGCGCATTCTGCTGCGCATTGGGGCACATCTTGGGGATGTGTTCGTTGACGATCAGGACATTCTGGGTGACGGCGTCAATATTGCCGCCCGGTTGGAAGGGCTTTGCCACGCCGGGGGACTGGCCGCCTCGCTGGCATTTGTCGATGCGCTGCCGCAGGGTAAGACAAAAAACCTGACACATGATGGTCAACATCAACTCAAGAACATCTCGCGCCCTCTGACCGTGTTTCGCTGGCAGGCCGAAGGGATATCGCCCGTGCCGTCCCAACCTGCGATCCGAACCGGGCCGCCGACCCTTGCGGTATTACCTTTCCAGAATCACTCCCCCGATCCCGGACATGCCTTTTTTGCCGAAGGGCTGGCTGAAGACATCATCTCGGGGCTGCAACAGATGGGTCGAGTGCCGGTTGTTTCGGGCGCGTCCAGCCTGTCCCTGAACCCAGAACTGAGTGTCGAAGACGCTGCGAGGGTCCTGGGGGCGCAATACCTTGTGACCGGAACACTGCGCCGGTCGGGTCCACGGGTACGGGTGACCGTGGAATATATCGAGGGATCGACCGGACTTGCCCTCTGGTCCGAGAAATACGACCGGCCGTTCGAAGATGTGTTTGAGATTCAGGACGACATCACCCTGCGTGTTGTTACCGCATTGGACACCGAGCTGGTCGAGGGCGAGATCGACCGCATTCGCCGCAAACGCCCCGACCATCTGGGGGCATGGGAAAGGTACCTGAGGGGGATGTCGGGACTTAGAAAGCCTGGGCTGGAAGATTTGCAAGCGGCACCGATTGAGTTTCAGTCCGCTGTGGCACTGGATGAAGACTATGGTGAGGCCTGGGCTGGGTTGGGATGGGCCTATCTTAAGGAATATGGGTTTGGTGCGTCCGAACGCTCAAAGGATGTTTTGGACAAGGGGATGGCCGCTGCGCAAAAGGGGCTGGAGCTAGCAAATAAATCTCCGTTTGCGCATTATGTGATGTCGACAGCCTATGTCTGGCAGGGAGAAAAAGCATTAAGCCTCAAGGAATTGGAATACGCGATCCGCCTTAACCCCTTTTTCACACGCGCTAAACTGGCCTATTTCAACCGGTCCGAACTTGCCGATCCCAGTATCGGCCCACAGGCAGTCGAGGAAATACGCAAGGCTCTGGCCTTGTCTCCGCGGGAACCTGACCGCGGATTCTATTTCTGGGCAATTGCCCGAATGTATCTGGTTGCGGGTGAAAATATCGAAGCGTTGGACTGGGCAGATCGCGCCGTCAATGTGCGCCCCAACGATCCCAACATGCTGTATCGCCGCGCCATCTGCCTTGCCGCCTTGGACCGCGTGGGTGAAGCGCAAGAAGCTCTGGCCGCCTGCGAAGGCCCGTCCGAGGGTTATGTCGACCGGATGCGGGACTGGCGGCCCTACGACGACGCCCGTAACGAAAAGGTTTTTGCGGGGCTGCACCGCAACGGTCTGGCCGGATAACGTGTACCCGGCCAGACTAAGTTGAAATCAGTGCCCCGTCAGCACCAGCGTATTCACCGGCATCAGGATCAAGCGCAGGCGCAGGCCTGCAGCGTGGACCACTCCGATCGTGTCGATCACATGCAGGGCGGCTGATTGCCAAAAGCCCAACTCTTCGTGCTCTAGCCGTTCGTGATTGTCGGTATAGACATTCGCAAGGCAATTACTGCCCGGTGGGATGTCATCGGTCGTGCCTTTGTAGAGCGGCTCCATGTAAACCAGAACAGATCCCGGGACTGTATTTGTCTGAACATCTCGCAACTCGTCGGTAGGCCGAATTTGGCCCGAAGGGATCACGTCTTGCACTTGAACCACCACCATGGGGATCACGGTGAAAGGTTTGGTCATGCAACCCAGCTCTCCGATCATGCCGGGCTTGATGACCTGCGCTGACATTTGGTTGAACGCCGCCTGAAACCGGTTATGGCCCGACTGCGAGGGAACAAGGATACCCGCTGGCCGCAATAGCGGACTGACGTAGTCGCCGACCTGCAAGCCAAACTGTTCCACCCGGCCAGCGACGCCCGCGTTGATCACGGTCTTTTCCAGCTCGGTCATTGCGGCGTCCAGTTGCGCAGTGGCACTGGCCATTTGCGCCGGGATCAGCTCTTCGATCTGCTGCCGCACAGCCGCACGCCGCGCTTGGGCAGCAACCAATTGTGCCTCACGCTCGGCCACAAGGTTTTCCAGCCGGTCAATCTCGGCCAGGCGCACCGCACTGGAGCCTTCGTCCCGCAGGGTAGTGTTACGCTCAAGGTCCTCCAGCGACTGATCCAGCGCAGCCTTGGCGCCAGCGATTCCCGCCTCAGCTTCGGCCAGATCAGTCTCGGCCACTTTCAAGGACGCCTGCACCTGCGCAATTTCTGCCCGGGCGGCCTCGACCATGGCGGTTTGGGTGAAGTCCTCGATCCGAAAGATCGGCTGACCTGCGACAACCTGCTGGTTATTCGTCACATAAACCTCGGATACGCGACCGCCCAACTGCGGCAGGATCGTCACCGTCCGGAAATACGAGGCCGCTGTTTTGCTGGCCGGGTGAAAGTAGAACAGCGTGGTGATCACGGTCAGCGCCAGAATGGCACAGGTGGTCAGGCCCCAGCGCAGCTCATACCACATGGTGAACAGCGTGATCTCATGACCGATCCGCTTGCCCTGCACATAGCGGCGGAACAAATAGTCAGGCAGCACCGTAATCAGTGCGCACATCAACGTCTCAAGCATAACTTACGGCTCCTGCTGCACGGGCGGCTCGGAAGGTTGGGCCTCGGGCTTGCCCAAAGATCGGATCGCATCGGCAATCGCCCTAAGCGGTGCTGCAACGTCAGGGAACTGGAACCCGGCCACCAGAATAGCGGCAACCCAGAACAGCCCATTATGAGTGAACAGCGCCAGCAGCGCCAGAATGCCCACTAGCTGAAACTGAGGGTGGTTGGATTCATGCGCAATTTTTTCCGGGATCGAATGGAGTGTGAAATAGCCCACACCAATCAGGATGATGACCCCAACCGTGAAAAAAAACATAAACGTCAAAAGAAAATCACTGCCATCCGCCTGTGTCACATAGGACGGAATATGCCCCGTGGCCATTGGGTGTAGGTCTGCGGTACTCACCCTGCCCTCCTCTAATTGGTTGATCCTTGTTTGGATGGGTTGATGCGCAAATTCAACCCTGCTTAAAGTTCGCTGACACTTTCGCAAATAAAGCGCCATGCGCATCGCAAAGGGGTTAAATGATTGATTTCCTGATCATCGGCGGCGGAATAGCAGGTCTCAGCGCAGGCGCGCGGCTGTCACTTCACGGTAAGGTCATCGTGCTCGAGGCAGAAGACGTGCTTGGGTATCACGCCTCTGGGCGGTCGGCGGCGTTGTTTGAAGAAAGCTACGGTCCTGACTCGGTCGTCGCGCTGAACAAGGCAAGTGCAGAGTTTCTGGCCTCAGAAAATGGTGGATACCTCACGCCGAGGGGCCTGATGCTGATCGGAGGAAAAAACCAGCAAGACGTATTCGCCCGCGATGTGGTCGATTTGAACATGCAGGTATTGCCCGTTGCAGAAGCCCGTGACCGCGTTCCAATCCTGAACCCTGATTCAGTGGGGTTTACCGCGATCAGCGACGGTGCGTTTGATATTGATACCGACAGGCTATTGCAGGACTTTGCCCGTGTGATCCGTGCCAATGGCGGAAAGGTCCTGACCAGAAACAAGGTCACAGCCATACACAAAGACAGACACTGGATTGTCAGCGCCGGGCAGACTTACGATTCCCGAAATATTGTGAATGCAGCAGGCCCGTGGGTCGATGAAATTGCAATCATGGCTGGTATTGCCCCAATCGGCATTTCACCCCGCCGTCGGTCGATGGCACGATTGCCGGCCCCGGCCGGTCACAACCTGCGCGAATGGCCGATGCTTCTGGGCGTACAGGAGGCCTGGTATGCGAAACCCGATGCCGGGAAACTGATTGTCTCACCGTCCGAGGCTGATCCGGTCCCTCCACACGATGCGTATGCTGACGACATGGTTCTGGCCGAAGGTCTGGCCAGATATGAAGAGATGGTTACCGAACCTGTCACTCGGGTCGAGGCCAACTGGGCTGGTTTGCGCAGCTTTGCGCCTGACGGCACGCTGGTTCTTGGCCCTGATCCCGTAGATCCAACATTTATCTGGTCCGCTGGTCAGGGAGGGTATGGGTTCCAGACTGCCCCAGCCGCATCGAAGCTGGTGGCCGATCTTGCGACCGGCCACATGCCCGAATTGGATGACGCCAGTGTTCGGGCTCTGAAACCGGAAAGGTTATGCCAATGAGGAAACGAAACCTGCCTTCAAATGCCAGTGTTGCCACCGAAGGCGAAGATGGACGGCTAGTTGCACCCGCTGCGTCCCGTAATTCAGACGTGCTGTGCGACCTCTTGGTGCGGTGGGCACCCACCCAAGGTCGGGCGTTGGAAATAGCCAGCGGCACCGGACAGCATGTCAGCGCCTTCGCACAGCGCCTACCACAGCTTCACTGGCAACCAACAGAAGTCGACCCAGAGCGGCGCGCCAGCATTAACGCGTATTGCCGAGATCTGCCCAATACCACGGACGCCGCTGCACTGGACGCGACGTCTGACGGGTGGCACCAACACTTCGCCGGGCAGGACCTGATCGTGTTGATCAACCTGACCCACTTGATCAGTTGGCGAGAGACCCAAACGCTGATCTCAGAGGCCGCACTTACCCTGTCACCAGAAGGGCGCTTTGTCCTCTATGGGCCGTTCATGCGATCGGGGACTCTCACCAGTGACGGGGATCAACGTTTCCATGACGCGTTGGTGCAGCAAGACGGCGAAATCGGCTACAAGAATGACGAGGACATCGCGGCGGAAATGTGCGCACAGGGACTGAATGTTATTGGGTTGATCGACATGCCAGCAAACAACCTCGCCTTCGTCGCCGAAAAACCCCAGACCTGATCAAGATCAAAGTTCGAACACGTATTCTCATTCACATTCCGCTTACCATATGTGAATGAGGATAGACATGACTTGGCAGGAAAAGCTAACGGACACCCGCAAGGGACTACGCACTCTCAACACCGCAATCCCCGAAACAGCACGCGCGTTTGGGTCCTTGGGAGAAACGGTCAAAAAAAGCGGAACGCTTGACTACAAGACTAAGGAATTCATTGCGCTAGGTATGTCAATCGCTATCCGCTGCGAACCTTGCATCACATTGCATACAGAAGCCTTGGCCAAGTCAGGCGCGTCCCGAGAAGAGGTTTCGGACGTACTTGCTATGGCTATCCAAATGGGCGGAGGACCGTCGATGATGTATGCAGCCAAAGCTCTGGAGTGTTTTGACGAATTGTTGGTCTGAACGCCTTTACCCGCAAAAAGCCTGCATACGCAGGCTTGCCTCCGGCGGAAGTATTTTGAACAGAAGAAGAAACGGTTTCTTAACATATTGAGGCCACAAAATCTCTTGCGGTACAGGCGGAAGCGCCGATGGCCGTAACAGGAGAAGGCCCCCCTTGCCAAAAGCAGGGGGGGCTGGATCATTTTCCAGCCCCCGCCTCTTCTGTTTAGAAATACTTCCGCCGGAGGCATGGGCCGCTGCAGGCGGCGCATTTCTTGGGCGCTGCCAACAACATCGTACGGGATCAACCGTCCTTACGGATGGTCTCGTTTTTCGGATCGTAGGGGCTGTCACAGGTGACAACCGCATCCCACAGCTTATCCTGGATCTTAACCTTCAGCTTGGTGCCTTCAACCGCCAATTCGGGCGTCACATAACCCATCCCGATGGATTTCTCGAAGGCCACGGAATAGCCGCCCGAGGTCAGACGACCCACACGCTCACCTTCCGGCGTATATAGCGCCTCGCGGCCCCACGGGTCAGCATCTTCCGGCCCGTCGATAAGCAGGGTGCAGCATTTCACACGTACGCCGGTCTCTTCCAGCTTGGCCTTACCGTAGAATTCCTTGGATGGGTCGACAAAGCGCGGCAGGTCAGCCTCAAGCGGGGTCGCATCGCGACCAAGTTCAGTGCCGAAGGCGCGATAGGATTTTTCCTGACGCAGCCAGTTCTGGGCCCGGGCGCCGACCAACTTGATACCGTGTTTCTCACCCGCCTTTTCCAGAAGATCGAACAGGTAGTTCTGCATCTCGATCGGGTGGTGCAATTCCCAACCCAGTTCGCCGGTATAGGCCACGCGGATTGCGTTCACGGGGCACATGCCCAATTCGATCTGACGGGCCGACAGCCACGGGAAACGCTTGTTGGACAGTGCGGTTTCCGGATCGGCGTCTTTGATGACCTCTTTCAGAACGTCACGCGACTTGGGTCCGGCGATTGCGAAGACGCCCCACTGGGTGGTCACGTCCTGGATCTCGATGTAGCCGAACTCCACCATCTTGTCCTCAGCCGCCTTGAGCAGATAATCCGCGTCATATTCGGTCCAGGCGCCGGCAGAGACGAGATAGTAGTTGTTCTCGCCATTGCGGACGATGGTGTATTCGGTGCGGGTGGTGCCGTGTGATGTCAACGCATAGGTCAGGTTGATACGACCGACCTTGGGCAGTTTGTTGCAGGTGAACCAATCCAGAAACTGGGTCGCACCGGGGCCTTTAACGACGTGCTTGGTGAAGGCCGACGCGTCGATCAGGCCAACGCCTTCGCGGATCGCCTTGGCTTCTTCCACCGCATGTTTCCACCAGCCACCGCGGCGAAACGAGCGGCTTTCCTTATCGAAATTGTCGGGTGCATCAACGGGGCCGAAATAGTTCGGGCGTTCCCAACCGTTAACCCAACCGAACTGAGCGCCGCGCGCTTTCTGGCGGTCATAGGCCGGGACGGTGCGCAGAGGACGGCAGGCTTCACGCTCTTCATCCGGGTGGTGCAGGATGTAGACATGCTCATAGCACTCTTCGTTCTTGCGCGCGGCGAACTCGGTCGTCATCCAGTTGCTGCTGTAGCGTTTGGGATCCAGCGAGGCCATGTCGATCTCGGCTTCGCCATCGACCATCATCTGTGCCAGATAGTATCCGGTGCCGCCTGCAGCCGTGATACCAAACGAGAATCCTTCGGCCAGCCACATGTTACGCAGGCCCGGAGCCGGACCAACCAGGGGGTTGCCGTCGGGGGTATAGCAGATCGGACCGTTGAAATCGTCTTTCAGGCCGGATTCGGCGCAGGACGGAACGCGTTCGGCCATCGCCATGTATTGATCCGCGATCCGGTCCAGATCCAGCGGGAAAAGGTCCGCGCGGAAGCTGTCCGGCACACCGTGTTCAAAGCGCGCAGGGGCGCCGTGCTCGTAGATGCCAAGAATCCAGCCACCACGCTCTTCACGGGCATAAGATTCATTGTCGGCGTCGCGCACAACGGGATGTTCCGGGTTGCCTGCTTCGCGCCAATTGACCAACTCAGGGTCTTTGTCCATGACGATGAAGGTGTGTTCGACTGGGATCGCGGGCATCTTGATGCCCAGCATCTTGGCGGTACGCTGTGCGTGGTTGCCCGAAGCGGTCACGACGTGTTCAGCGGTGATCACCACCTGCTCGTCGCTCTCGACCAGATTGCCGCCCTTTTCCACCATTTTGGTGCAGGTGACTTCCCAATGGGTGCCGTTCCAGTGGAAGGCATCGGCCTGCATCTTGCGGACAATGTCCACACCGCGCTGACGGGCACCCTTGGCCATGGCCTGCGTTACGTCGGCAGGGTTAATGTAGCCGTCCTCGGTATGATAAATCGCACCTTTCAAGTCCGAAGTTTCGATCAGCGGCCAGCGTTCCTTGATCTGCTCGGGTGTCAGCCACTCGTATGCGACGTCGCAGGTCTCGGCGGTTGAGGCATAGAGCATGTATTCGTCCATACGCTCTTGCGTTTGTGCCATGCGCAGGTTGCCGACCACGGCAAAGCCCGCGTTCAGGCCGGTTTCTTCTTCAAGCTGCTTGTAGAAATCGACAGAGTATTTGTGGATGTGAGTTGTCGCATAGGACATGTTGAACAGCGGCAGCAGCCCCGCCGCGTGCCAGGTCGAGCCCGATGTCAGCTCGTCCCGTTCAATCAGCATCACGTCATCCCAGCCCGCTTTGGCCAGATGATAAGCGATCGAGGTCCCAACGGCGCCACCGCCTACGACCAGTGCTTTGACTTGGGTTTTCATAACCGGGCGTCTCCCCTTGAATCAAGTTGACACCATATGGCGCATTTGAGGGGCTCGGCGCGACATTCATCCGACCAGTGATATAAAAAAAACGACCCCCGGATTGCTGGGGGTCGTTTTTCCGTGTCTGGTTTCGATCTCTTAGCCGTCAGTCAGCGTGCAGGTCTTGAAGGCGTCCTTGGTGGCGCATTTGCTGACTAGACCCGCGCCACCCTTGTTGACGCGGACCTCGGGCGCCTGCGCGGTTTCGCTATTTTGGAACATGGACTTCAGCCCATCCAGAAAGCCACCGCCCTTGCTGCTTGCTTCTTGCGGGTTATCGCCACCTTTGAATGACGCAAACAGACGGCCGAACATGTTTCCGCCTTCCGCGTCGGCTTTTTGAACCTCACCATCCAGAAGAGAGGTAAGGCCGGTGCGATAACCAACTTGGATCAGATCATCCGCTGATTTGATCTTGTTTGCGGTCAAGTCGAACGTATCGCCCGGCAACCCGTATTGCGCAGCCAGGGTGTTCGCGACAAGCGAAAGCCCGTTGATGTTGTCAAGTCGAAGCCGCGCCAGTTCAGCCCGCAGCTTCATGAACTCACCACGAAGGCCTGCCATTTCGATCGCCAGCTCTTCCTCGGTCTCGAGGTTCGTGGTCCTGTCGTTGCTAACACCGGGTACCGGCTTGCGAAGCAACGCATTCATACCGTCATAGTCCAGCTTCGCCAGAAACTTCCTGACCTCATGCGGGGGCGCGTTGGAATAGAGTTGCATCCGGACCTCCTGACCAAGGCCAAGCGTGCCTTTGTAGATGTCAAACTCGACCGGAGCATCCAGTTCCGTGATACCCGCCGTGACCATCGACCAGAAGGACCGGTCATTCACGGTGATCACGCTGTATTTGTTCTGCTTGAATTGAAAGTAGGCCACGCCACCGACAATTGCGAATGGGGCATAATCGGCACCGCTTTGGCCCAGCGTGTCAACGGATCGCACGATATTGCCTGTCAGGGTGTTGGACCGCGCGTCCTCTTTCAGTGAGACCTGAAGCCAGATTGTATGCGTGCCGTTTTCATAGACCCAACTGGTGCGATCCAGCTTTTCAGCCAGTTGCTGCACCTTCTGCACCGCCACCTGCTTGGCTAGCGGGCGGGCGGCCTCGCTAATACCGTTTTGAAGAACACCTTCGCGGGCATCACGGGTATAGTCGCGATCCACAATTGCGCGGCGCACCCAGTCTTCGCCCGATTTCGGGGCATAGGGTTCGCTTCCGGCGCGCCAACGCTGCTTACGGTCGCGTTCAATCTGCTCGGCATCAAGCTCTTCGTTAAACAGTGCGAAACGCTCTTTGATCGTGTCGATATAGCCGCTGGCCGACAACGTATCCGCGCGTTTCTTATCCTGCTGATAGTAGTCGAGCCCGGCAATGACCAAAACAACGACCAACGCAAATCCGACAATCCGTAATACGCCCATTTGAATACCTGAAAAAATTACTGCTCGTTGCGGTAACTGATACAGGCGAATTTGGGCATCCTTGTGTCCTAGGCGCGACGCTTCCGCAACGTTATCAATAATTCGATGAAGGAAAAATCTTTCCTGGATTCATAATGTTATCGGGGTCCAACGCCCTTTTGATGGCGCCCATATAGGCAACGGCTGGCCCCAGTTCTTTCAAAAGATACGGGCGCTTGCCCTGTCCGATCCCGTGTTCACCGGTACATGTCCCCTCCATTGAGATGGCAAGGTCGTTGAGCCAGCCCACAAATCCTTCGGCGTTGGCCACCTCGTCAGGGTTGTCCATGTCAATCAGGAGCAGCGTATGGAAGTTTCCATCACCCACATGCCCAACCATAGGGGCCATCAGCCCCAGTTCACTCGCACGGTTCTGCGTTGCCGTCACACACTCTGCCAGATGTGAGATCGGTACGCATACGTCAGTCGAGATTCCGCGTGCACCAGGGCGCAGTTGCAGACACGCCCAATACATGTCGTGCCGGGCTTGCCACAGCTTGTTCCGCTCTTCCGTCGTTGACGTCGCGGCAAAATCTGTACCCCCGAATTCCTCGGCGATCTGACCAAAGGTTTCGGCCTGCTCAACTGCACCGCCTTCCGATCCGTGAAATTCGAGCAGCAGCAATGGCGTTTCCGGCAGGGTCAGGTTGGAATAGGCATTCGCAGCCTTCACTGACATTTCGTCCAGTAACTCGATCCGGGCGACCGGCACGCCGTACTGGATCGTCATCATTACAGCTTGGCAGGCCGCATCAACCGTTGGGAAGGAACACCGCGCCGAGGTGATCGCCTCGGGGATACCCTGAAGACGCAACGTGATCTCTGTAATGATACCAAGCGTTCCCTCAGCACCGATCAGCAACCGCGTCAGGTCATACCCAGCAGAGGACTTCTTGGCCCTGTGACCGGTACGAATAATCTGACCGTCGGGCATGACAGCTTCGAGGCTGAGGATGTTGTCTTTCATGGTCCCATAGCGTACCGCGTTGGTCCCTGACGCCCGGGTTGCCGCCATCCCCCCCAAAGAGGCATTCGCACCGGGGTCGATGGGAAAGAACAGCCCCTGATCACGAAGGAATGTGTTCAGGTCTTCGCGCGTCACACCGGGCTGCACGACACAATCCAGATCGCTGGCGTTGACTTTCAGCACCTTGTTCATCTGGGTCAGGTCGACCGAAATCCCACCGGCGGGCGCGTTCACATGCCCCTCAAGCGAGGTCCCCGTGCCAAAGGCGATCACTGGGACCTTGTGTTCGGCGCAAAGTCTGACGATCTCAGATACTTCTTCGGTCGAATGCGGGAACACCACGGCGTCCGGGGACTGATTTTCAATCCAAGTCGTGGTATGCCCATGCTGTTCGCGGATCGCCTGCCCTGTTTGTAGACGATCCCCGAAGGTAGACTTCAGAAGGCCAACGACCGTCTGAATGCCAGCCTCGTTCCGCGGCAATGCAACTGCTTGCGCCATGGTGTTCCCCCCTAAAACGCCGGGCTATTCGCCCAGCGCAATCCCTTCGCGGCGTGGATCGGCACCGCCTGTCAAAACGTCCCCGATCTCGATGGCGTGCAGCCCCGAGGTCAGGTCACGTGGATTAACCTCGTATCCCAGGGTCGTCAGCGCATCGACAAACCCCTCGGCCGATGTGCCCTGTTCGACATCGTAGGTGCCAAAACGGTTGACCAGATGGGGCATCGACAGTGCCTGCTGCACGTCCATGCCCCAATCCGCCCACGCAATGATTGACTTGGCAACATAACCAATAATCCGGCTTCCACCGGGTGAACCGATGGCCAGAACCGGTTTGCCATCCTGCATTACGATGGTCGGGCTCATCGACGAACGGGGGCGTTTGCCCGGTTCAAGGCGGTTCGCGATCGGAACACCATTGCTGTGGGTTTTGAACGAGAAATCCGTCAGTTCATTGTTCAGTAAGAACCCGTTGGTCATCAATCGGGATCCGAACCCGTTTTCGATCGTTGTGGTCATCGACAGGACGTTCCCATACTGGTCAACGATCGAGATATGAGAGGTCGACGGCAATTCCAGCGACACGTCATCCGCCCAATTCGACGAATGCTCGAATTCGGGGTTCCCGGGTGCTGCATCAATCAGAGCCGCATCGCCGCTCATCAAGGCGCCACGTTCCGACAGGTAGGCCGGATCAACCAGCCCTTTTGTCGGCATCGGGACAAAGTCGTGATCCGCCATGTACCGCCCGCGATCCGCAAAAGCCAGACGCGAGGCGTCGCCGATCAGTCGCCACGTATTGATATCCTCGGGCCCCATCGCCGCCAGGTCATAGCCATCCAGCATGCCCAGAATCTGACCCACAGTCAGCGCACCAGAGGAAGGCGGCCCCATTCCGCACACCTCATAGGCGCGATACGCTGCGCAGACGGGTTCGCGTTCAATCACCTGATACAGCGCCAAGTCAATTCCGGACAGAATCCCCGGATTCCCCGGTGCGCTCCGCACCGTGTTGACGATACCTGCGGCGATCTCGCCCCCGTAAAAACCCGCTGATCCTTCGCTGGCAAGAACGCGCAGAGTGTCCGCATAGTCGGGGTTCATCAGGCGCTGGCCCTGTGCCAATGGCGCCCCATCAGGCAGGAAATACGCGGCGGTCGCCGGGAAACGCGACAGGCGTTCGGCGTCTTTTTCCACAAGGCCGGCCAAACGCGGAGATACAAGAAACCCTTCGTCAGCCAGCGCGATCCCATCGGCGAACAGGCTGGGCCACGGGCTGCGGCCCCAGCGCCGGTGCGCCTCTTCCAGCAAAGCAGGCGTGCCCGGAGTGCCCACCGACAGACCACCCACGACGGCGTCAAAGAATTTCAACGGTTCGCCATTTTCATCTTGGAACAGCCGGTGATTTGCCTCCAACGGCGCGGTTTCGCGCCCGTCCAGCGTCGTCAGTTCGCCAGTAGCGGCGTCGTACCAAACAAGAAACGCCCCACCGCCCAGTCCGGACGACTGCGGCTCGACCAGGCCAAGCACAACTTGTACAGCTACCATCGCATCCGCAGCCGATCCACCGGCCCGCAATACCTTGGCCCCGGCTTCAACGGCCAACGGGTTCGCGGCGGCCACCATCCAATTCTGCGAAGAAACCGGCGCGCCAGCCAGTTTCGCCTCAAGCGAGGCGATCACTTCTTCGGTCAGGCCCTGAACCTTCCCTTCGGAGGCACCTTCGGGGGCAACAGCGTCGGCTGTCTCTTGTGCGAACAAAGGGCCGGAAATTGCCATTGCGGTCGCGAACAACCCTGAAATCAGACTTCTTTTCATATTATCCTCCTGAAAAAACGTAAATTTGCGGGCTGCCGCACATTCCTACAGCATTGCAGGAACCACCTGGTCCGGTGGGCGGTGGCCATCTTCGAACGTCTTGATATTGATGATGACTTTCTCACCCATCTCGATACGCCCTTCCAGTGTGGCCGATCCCATATGCGGCAGCAGGACGACATTCGGCAACTGCCGCAGGCGCGGGTTCACGTCCGTCCCGTGTTCGTAAACGTCCAATCCAGCCCCCGCGATATCGCCGGACCGGATCAGACGGGTTAGCGCGTTTTCGTCAAGCACTTCTCCCCGCGAGGTGTTCACAATTACCGCCGAAGGTTTCATCAGCTTCAATCGCCGCGCATTCATCAGGTGGAACGTGGACGGTGTGGACGGGCAGTTGATCGAGATGACGTCCATTCGCGCAACCATCTGATCAAGGCTTTCCCAATAGGTCGCTTCAAGCTCTTGTTCCGTTTCGGGACGAAGCCTGCGGCGGTTGTGGTAATGAACCTGCATCCCAAAGGCGCTGGCCCGGCGCGCCACGGCCTGACCAATGCGCCCCATGCCCAAAACACCAAGACGGCGGCCACCGATGCGGCCACCCAACAGGGCGTTCGGGGCCCAGCCCTCCCACTCACCTTTTTGCATCACCGACAGTCCCTCAGGGATACGCCGCGTGACGGCAAGTATAAGCGCCATGGTCATGTCGGCGGTATCATCTGTCAGAACACCCGGAGTGTTCGAGACAAGAATTCCACGCTGCCGCGCGGTTGCGACGTCGATATTGTCGACCCCTGCCCCATAATTCGCGATCAAGCGCAGGTTTTCACCCGCCTGTCCCAGCAATCCGCCGTCAATTGTGTCTGTGACCGTCGGTACAAGGACATCCGCGCTTTGGACTGCGGCGACCAGTTCTTCTCGGGACATTGGGGTGTCCTCGGTCCGCAACTGAACATCGAACAATTCGCTCAACCGGGTTTCTACCGCCTCGGGCAACCGTCGCGTTACGACAACACTCAGACGTTCTCTTGGCACCTGTGCACTCCCACTGCTTTGCAAACCTTCGCGCGCCATGGCATCGTGGCGCAGGATAAGGCGGGGCACAAGAACCCCCGAGGCATTGAGTCGACCTTTTTTCGAAACAAGATCAACAGGCACAAGAGCAGACAGTCCGTGAGTGGTATTCTACCCCCAAAGCGCCGTTTGACGGCGGTTTTGTCCGCATTTCTGGTCCTGGCTGGTGCAGTCGCTGCCAGCGCGCAGGACAAGCGCGGTCAGGTGACCAATCTGCCGTTGCCCCGATATGTTTCGATGAAAGCCGCCGAAGGCAATGTACGTCGCGGCCCGTCCCTGACCCATCGAATCGACTGGGTCTTCAAACGCCGTGGGATGCCTCTGCAAATCACCGCCGAATATGGAAACTGGCGGAAGGTTCAGGACCGCGACGGAGCCGGCGGCTGGGTACACTATGCGTTGTTGTCTGGCGTTCGCACAGTCCTGATCGAATCTGACATGCTGCCCGTTTATGCCAACCCGGACCCGAACTCGCAGGTCAGCGCACAGTTCGAATCCGGCGTGGTCGCCCGACTTGGAAGCTGTACCATTGACTGGTGCCGAATTTCGGCTGGCGGATACAAGGGCTGGACCCTCAAGTCGAACCTTTGGGGGGTCGACCCTTCGGAAGTCCGGGAATGACCCTGCACACCTCAGGACGTGCGCTGGATGAAATCGCAGGTTAGCTTTACCAGTTCAGGGCCTACGTCCTCTTGCAGAAAATGACCCGCATTGGGCAAGATCACATGAGGTTGCCCGGCCGCGCCGGGGCAAAGACGCTGAAACACCGCATCTATCCCAGCCATTACGTTGTCATCCGCACCAAAAGCCGTCAGGACGGGCGTTTGCAGGCCGCGCAGCACACCCCACGCCCGCCGGTTCGCATCCGACTCGGGATCATCGGGCGAAGCCGGCACCAGCATCGGGAATTGCCGCGCCCCCGCCTTGTAACTTTCGTCGGGATATGGCGCGTCATAAGCCGCAATGGCCGCGTCTGACAACGGTTTCGCTGTTCCACCCTTTAAAATCCCACCGGCTGGAAAAACAGGCACTTCCTGACTGAATTTGCGCCAACTATCAAAAGCCTCTCCCATCGGCTGATCGCCGGTCGGCAGCGCGGTATTGGCGACGACAACGCGCGCAAACCTGTCGGGCATTTCGGCCCAAAGCCTCAACCCAATCAACCCGCCCCAGTCCTGACAGAACAGCGTGATATTGCGCAGATCCACCTGACGCAGCCAGTCCCCCATCCAGGCGACGTGGCGCGCGTAGGTATAATCGCTACGTTCCGTCGGCTTGTCCGATCTGCCAAACCCAATCAAATCCGGCGCAACAGCGCGATACCCCTGCTGCACAAACCCCGCAATCATATGGCGATACAAATACGACCAGCTCGGCTCTCCGTGCATCATCAACACCGGATCGGCATCAGTAGGCCCTACATCCACATGATGGATTCGTAATTCTCCCGCCTCAGTATCGTCGACCAAAGTGTAGTTCGGCTGAAAGTCATAATCAGCCAGACCTTCAAATCGAGAGTCCGGCGTGCGTAGAAATTTCATGTGTCACCTATGATTGGGTATCCGGGATCTTGCCAATGTTGGTCCCTTTACGAAGTTGAGCGTAACACTCAAATGCCCGTAGGCCATATGAAATTAACGGCATTTTCCTATGTGGGCGTATCAAGAAAGTGTTTTTAGGCCCTCCGCAGACCCACTGCATGCCAATCGGCACAGTGCCAAAGAAAGACCCCGAGAAAAGCCACCTCTGAGCACCAACCTTGGGGTCAAAAGTTTTTTCCAGACCTTCCTCATTTTTTTGCGGGAAAGGTCTTGAACCCTCCA
The DNA here is from genome assembly GCF_056780525.1 of Ruegeria sp. S263. Classification (NCBI taxonomy): domain Bacteria; kingdom Pseudomonadati; phylum Pseudomonadota; class Alphaproteobacteria; order Rhodobacterales; family Roseobacteraceae; genus Ruegeria; species Ruegeria sp. S263. Next base: position 2,985,519 of record NZ_CM165558.1, read on the forward strand.
AACAACAATCGTAGATAGCGCCTCACCGTTGGGGTGTAGCCAAGTGGTAAGGCAGCGGTTTTTGGTACCGTGTATCGTAGGTTCGAATCCTACCACCCCAGCCATATAAACCACTTAAAATATTGATTATAAACATAACTTTTGTTAGTTTATTTTTGCGCCCCACAATTTGCCCCACAAGTCGACGTCACAAGCGCATCGCACCCCTTCTGATAAACTGCGGCTAACATTTGAACCTGTGTCTTTTGTCTTGCTAGGAACATGCCGCCAACACCGCTAATCCTAACGCCATGACCAAATCGTCGTGATGACCTCGACTGGCATCCATCTTCCTGGATCCGGGAATCGCAACGAAAGCCGCCATTTCAGCAGCTAAGTCTGCGCGCCCCGGAGCGTTTGGGGCAACTCTTAGCTGCCCGCAAGCTAAAGCCGAGCTTATGCCTCCGATCAGTGCCTGCTTGGAAATCATGATCCGACCATCATCGGATACCCGAGGTTTGGAATTAGAGCCGGTCGTTACCACTCCTGTTGTATTGATGTCCGATATCATCTCGCCCACGGCATCACCAACGCCCGTGCCATCAAAGGCAAGGTGATCAACACCAGACAGGGCAGGCTTGAGAAGTTTTATCTGCTCGCGGTAAGGACGGTGCGGTAGCCGCAACGCGTGCGTCACCTTCATAGTTTCACCGGCTTCGATTATGACCAGTGCAGAATGGTCTGAACGCTTTGCAAGATCGAGACCGGCAACAATCATCAGACCAGGTGTGGGGCAAGATAGTGAATTGGCCCCGCGTTTCTGACCGGCGCATGATTATAGGCCGCCCAAAATTGCAACATCAGCGCAATCGCCACGGTTTCATCCGCCGAGAGGCCAGCCAGTGCATCCGCATCACCGATGCCCGGGCGTCGGGTCAGAGCCTCGGCGGACGCTGCACCGCGACCGACGGCCTCCCACGTAAGCCCGCCGTTGGGAACCGAATACTCGTTCGCATCGAAGGCCAGGATGATCCTGTCTTGGACCCATGGGGCACCAAATGCCCCTAGAGGCGGAGCGACGTGTTTCGGGTTCTTCCAGAGCATTCGATCAAACCAAGACACAAGGAATCTGGCGCCGATAATTTGTCGGCCATGCACGTCATACTCAGTGCCATCACATGTCGAACCATTGACAAGGACGTTTGCGAAAGTCGTCGGGTCTTCCCAGCCAGAGCGGCTTGTTAGGAGATCAGATGCGGCAAGGTTCTGACCAACATCACTTAGAACCACAGCTGGTGCCGAGGGATTGCGGCTCTCTCGCCATGTTTCGAGATCAGCGTCGACGATCTCCCGGATTGTGCGCGCATCTCCATCTCGGACGACACACCAATGTGGAACAAGGGTTGCAGGGTGCAACGTCCAAGCATAGCCGTCCTTGCTTTGCCCGTCGGCAGTCCAGACGCTAGACGAGCAGATCACCACCACCGGTTGGTTGGGTCCTCCCCCACCAGCGGTGAGAACCCTGCCGAAAGCAACGCGCTTCGATGTCCGATCAGACTGTGCCATTAGAAGACCCCCCACATATCCGTGTGTGGACGTCGTAGGCCGCTCAGTTCGCTATGTTCCTTTCTTCGTCTGGCCGATTCCTGTTGAGCGGAGATATCACTATCTTCTTTCGCAGCCGCTAGTTTGATCTCGCCCAAATCTGGAGCAGTTGCCACGCCGTCCCCAAACATCGCGGCCAGCGCGTTGGCGTCGAAAACAGAACGATTTGCCACGACAAAGGCGCAGTCGAGTTCTTGTGAAGCTCGGGCGGGACCTAGGCGGGTACGAAGATCGGAAAGCGTGTCCTCGTCAAACCGAGCAATGCGTTCCGCCGGTACATTGATCACGTGCGCATCCTTGTCTGTCGCCAACTCGTGAAACAGTCCCTGCGGTCCATTTGGTGTGCTGACGGCGATCAGATCGCCGCCTGTTGAAGTCAACATCGGCAGTATCGCTGCAGCAACGTCCTCTTTCACAAAAGCGCATTCATCAATGATGACCAGGTCTGCTGTCGCTCCGCGCACTTTGTCCGGATCATCTCCCGGCAGGGCAATGATGCTGGAGCCGTTTAAGAGGCGGATCTCTTCTCTCGATTGGCCATGGTGCACTTCAGCCCTTTGAAGGCAGCCCACAACCTTCGTTCGCAGAGCGCTTGATTGGCGGAAAGTTGGAGAGACTACCACGATGCGGAACCCCGGGTTCGTGCGAGCAGTATAGGCCGCTCGAGCCGCGGTAACGGTACTCTTGCCGGATTGGCGGCTAGCCACCACACAGATCCGATTTGCTTCAGCCTCCATGATTTCAGCTTGCCAATCGTCCAGCTCAAGACCCAATGCCTTGGCAGCCCAAAGAGAAGGGCTGGCATAGTCCTCCATAGACACCGCACTCATTAGGGTACAAAGCCGCCCGACTTCGTCGGACAATTTGCTGAGTTGCCTGTCTCGTTTTGCCACCTCAGGCGACCCTTGGCATCAGCCCTGCCTTCAATTCAGAAATCTGATCTTCCAGCTCCTGAATGCGGCGTTCCTGTTCGATCAGTTCAAACGCCTTCGCCTTCCGCTCAACGAGAGCGGTAAGTTGTCCGAGCTCATCGGTACTGATCTTTCCGTCCGCAGCCAATCGCTCGTAGTGATCGTAGGCCAGCCTGATGTCTTTGGCATCGTTTACTGGAAACTGCTCGAATGTGATCAGGCATCCCCTTCTAGGGGGATAGATCCGGTTCAGCAGTGTCTGGGCCGCGGAGATGTCTCCACATTTGGCAGCAGAGATAACAGCGTCGATTATGCCTTCTGCCTCCTCAATGCACCGTGCATCGAGCATCGCGCGCACTCGTCGACCAATTGGCGATTTTGCGGGACCTGGCTTCTTTTTACCAGCCATGGTTACCCCCTATGTTAGGTTAGCATTGCTGACCTATGTTAGCACAAACCTGGTCGCGCGGCATAGGGTCAGTTTCGGGGCACATAATTCGGGCCTACCACCGAAAGCGGACGTTCGTAGTCGCTGCAGAGAATGACGGCTCCGAGCCCACTTTGACCGGTGCCGCACTCTCTATGAGCGTCAGCTTTGGGTCGGGTTCTGATCTTGCCGCGTTGAGGCTTCTTCGAGACGTGTTTTGAGACGGTCGACAACATTTTGCGCTGTCGCAATATCATCTGGCGACAGGCCTTCCGAAAGTTCATTCACCCATGGGATTTGCCTCGCAATCGCGGCTTCGAACAACTCCTGCCCCTTTGGGGTCAGTACGACTAAGTGCGCCCGCTTATGGTGAGGGTTCGGCTGAAACTCCACCATGCCTTCTTTGCTCAATTCATTGATGATCCGTTGTACGCCCTGCCGGTGAACGCCCATCGTCCGTGCATGCCAGGCAACGGATTCCGGTCGATCAGAATAGGCGATGGCACCAAGAATCTGCCATCGAGCACTTGTTAAACCGAGTTCTGATACGAGGCGATCACCGGCAAGCTGCAATCGACCGTTCAACCGAAACACATCCAGTATCAAGGCTGTCACGGCTTTTCCTTCTTCGGTCCTTCGTTCATCCGGCATAACGACTCCTCATTTTATTTGACAACACGTTGTCATTGTGCTTGATGCTTCCTAAATATGACAACATGACACCAAATCAAAACTACTTTCAAGGAGTACCGAAATGGTCAGTTTCAAACCTCTCGACCCAGAGTTTCCCATTGAACGGCAATTGAACATCGACGCTGGACCCGTCGTTCTCGTCAATCTCTTCACAGTCGACCCAATTGACCAAGTCGCCTTGGTAGAAGCTTGGAAGTGCGATGCCCAATGGATGAAGAAGCAACCGGGTTACATCAGCACCCAACTGCACAAAGCCGTTGGCGACGGCAGCATGTACCTGAACTACGCGGTCTGGGAGTCTGTTGCGGATTTCCACGCGGCGTTTTCAAACCCCGAGTTTCAGCAGCAGCTCAGCCATTATCCCTCAAGCGCTGTGACCGCCCCCCATCTGTTTGAGAAGGTTGCGGTGCCGAATTGCTGCACGGCCTGACGAAATCCTTTCCAAGAGCCAATTTGAGTGAACCGCTATGAAAACTAAGATTCACGCCATCGCAGGGGGCATCGGCTTTGTGATGATCCTCCTCTTCTGGACATCAACGGCCACCAGCGAACTCTTTGCGAGCCATGAAGCGGTCGCAACCGTCAAGGCATTGATCCTGAAAGGCATGTTCATCCTCATCCCGGCAATGGCGATTGCTGGCGGATCGGGCATGGCAATGGGCCGGAAACGCAAGGATGCGCTGACGAAGGCCAAGAAAACCCGAATGCCTGTCATTGCATTGAACGGCTTGCTGATCCTCGTACCGGCCGCTTGGTTTCTGGCTGGCAAAGCCGCTGCTGGCGAGTTCGACAGCACCTTTTTCACAGTTCAGGTGATTGAGTTGATCGCTGGCGCAGCCAACCTCGCGATGATGGGATTGAACATTCGCGATGGGTTAAGGATGACCGGCAAAATTCGAAGGCTTCGCTGAAAGCTCGATTCTGATCCAAGCACTGGCGAAATTGCCGAGATTCGAGCAAATGCAGCGAACTAATGCTATGTCCGCTTGTCGGGATTTGCAAAGCTCAGTTTCGAATGTCCGATTAGGGCTGAGACCGGTCCTCAACAACCATTTAGCCTATGGCAACTTTGTCCGCAAAGCAGTCAATCGCTGCGCCTTGCACAAACGTCTGCTCGTCGGAAAAGTTTCCACCTTCGAGCTTGAATGACCTCTTTAGTTAATCAGGGTCGGCACCCGTTTCCAGCGGTCTTGTGCCAAGCCTTTGATCAACCCTCGGATGTTACCTAACCCAAAGTTAGAAGGAAGCATCGGCCCGGCGATCTCTTGACGATTATAGCCCCGACAGTCTCTAGAGCATTCACGGCGCGTCGTCTCGCGGTACGCTTCTCGATACCCGCCGCTTCGAACAATTTGGCGTCAGCCTTAATCCATGTCTCACCCCGCATCCGCATCCGCTGATGGATTGCGCAGTAGAGTCGACTGGCCGGCGGAAGATATCGGCGTACGTCCTTCATCGAAAGGATCGTGAAATCATTGCCCCTGGTTGGGTCAGTATTAGGAGGACCTTTTTTAGTACTGGACCGGGTCGCCGTTATCCGGCGCGGCACCTCGCCGGATAACGGCGGTGTTGTTTTTTCCAGTTCCTCCGGCGAAACCGCGAAGTTGGACAGGTCAAACTTTGCCATCAATCTGGTCCAGGACAGTGTCGAACATCGCCCTGCCGCGCGGCTCGTTGTACCGCTCTCCGGGCATAGTGATGGCGCAATCTACTGGCACCTCAATCCGGGCGATGGTGGTCGCGGCGCGGGTCATGATAGCCGCAACCTGTCGCGCCTCCTCGTGGATGGTCTCCGCATCACCAATCAGGACAAGCGCGTCGTGAACCGGTGCGCAGATGCGATGTCCGGCCTCTGTCACCTCACAGGCTGCCACGCGCAAGCAGTCCGCGCCATTCGCCTGCATCGGAAAGTTTTGCAGCATCCGGTGGTTGCGGAACTTCTCGCAACGCGGCTGCACTGGCCATCCAAGCCGAGTCTCAATAACCTGTCCGCAGGAACCCATTTCGATGATGCCCTCCAGCCACGCCCAGAACACCGGATACGTATCGCGGTGGGCGTCGAGCAGACGCATGGCTTCTTTGACCGACTTACCCGTTTGGTGGGCCAGAGACTGCGCCCCGAGGCCATAGTTCACGCCGAGTATGACCGGCTTCATCGCGTCGCGGACGGTCCCGTGGGTCTGCCGGGTCGCGCCCTGCGGGGCGAGGCCAATGCTGATAGCGAACGACAAGTACGGGTCGGTCGCATAGGCCGCCCGCATCTGTGGGTCACCACTTAGACCGGCGGCGATTGCGATCTCCTGCGATCTCCAGTCGAGATAGGCGATGGCCTGTCTTTCGGGCGGCACGATGAGGTGCCTTATCCACTTCGCAGGCCCAAAAACAAACTTGGTGGTGGACGGCGCATTCCGGCTGGTCACGGTACCGAAGGGCGAGATCATCGTCCGATTTCGCCCGTCGGGGCCGACGGCCAATTTGTTCAGCGTCAGCTTGTCGAGCGTGGACCGAAGCTCCCGAAACTCGGCGAGTTGGGGATATGCCGCCAACATTCCCTTGAGTGTGTCATCGTCCATCTTCGCCCGGCCCGTCTCGGTGCGTGGCCAACTCAGACCGTGTTGCTCGATAAACGCGTCGAAGTTGGCGAAGCTGAAAGTGCCGTCCGCTCGGTAGAAGCCAAAGCGGTCCATCTGCCGGATGAGGTCTAGCCGGATGTCCTTCCAGCAATCTTTCAGGCGCTCGACGAGCGTCGTATCGATAGGCACGCCCTCCCACTCCATCCTGGCGACTGCGACCATGTAACGACCCCTGAACAGCGCCTGTGCGAGGGTGATATCGCCCCCTCGGGTGATGAACGGGGCCAGCCGAAAAAAAAGCGGACGCAAGGCGTCCACGTCCGATTGACAATACGCGAGGATGGCTCGGCGCTCAGCCTCGTCCCAGACATGGGTTTCACGCTCGATTATAATGCCCCGCATGGCATCCTTGTATTCCGCGCCGATTGTTGGGATGCCGAGGGACATAAGAGCTGATGGCAAGCCATATCCATTCGGCGACGGCTTACGGCCGTTCATCAGCGCCTTGTATTCGACGTAGAGATCAAGGATGTGACGCGGTGGCGGCCAGCCTAGGTCAACGAAGCACCCCATTTCCGCTGGAGCGAAGTAGCAGACGATCAGAGCGTCGTCGCCGACGGAAAAAGGGGCCGTCGCCAGTCCCCTCAACTCGAACTCCCACATGCGCAAGATGCGGTTGGTGCGCAGCTCTCGAGCCACCATGCAAACAACGCGGGGGCAGTGTCCGGAAGGCGAGCGGAATTCAAAGTCCAGCAGCCAGATCTCCCGGAAGCGGTTGAACCCGTCGATCACCGGGCCAAGCCCTTGTGGCGGCGGACAGCGGGATGGTCAGCGTTGGTGATGATGCCATCCGTCCCGAACCCGCGCTGGAGCAGTTCCATCATACCCTCGCGGCCTTGATCGACTTGATCGGGCCATTTGACCTCACCAAGTGCCTGCTGGTCCTCTGCTTCCTTGACGAGATATCGGCCCTCCGCACGCATTGAGGACATACGGGTCCACGCCTCTTCTCCCGACTTAACGGCACGAATAGCCGACTTGTGCCACTCGTTGTCAGACGTAGGGAATGTCGGCAAGAGGTACACCTTGCCAGAGATGGTCACGAGGAGTCGCAAAAGGACGAGACGCGCCTCGTCATCGGTGATTTCGGTTTCTTCTGGCATTAAGTGTTGCGCCAGAAGATAGCGTTCCTTGTCGAGGCCGTTGTCCCCGTCGATCTCAAAAATTCGTCCAATGAACTGCCATACCGGGTGGGCGCGGAAGTACTCGAACCTCTTTGGCTTACCGATGCTGACCTCGAAGTAACCATCGGTCTGCGCGGCCTCAAACTCCTCTACTGGGACAAGAAAATCATCGAGGTTGAAGGGGCTAGCGAGTTTCTTTGAATTGGTTGTCATGCTTATTCTCCAATCTTGCGCCTTAGGCCGCTATTCGCCCTTTGATCCATTCGTTGACTTCACTCTCGAACCAACCAACAGAACGCAGCCCAATCTTCACGGGTTTTGGAAATGTCGGGTCGTACCAGCGGCTTTTTGGATTGATGGCTTCGTAGATTCCGCTGCGGCTTTTGCCGGTGCGGTCCTCTACGGCAGGACGGCGAAGGATTCGGTCTGGCATGTGCAATACCTCACTGATGGTTATCGGTACTGCGAAGCTGTCAGGGTTCCCTGTCGCATCGGAGGGGCCAATTAATTGGTAGGAGTTTTTCGGCGGCAAATGCCTAGGTTCTGGACAGATAAAACGCTCAGACCTCAACGGCAGCATCTCACCAGCAGCAGACGTTCGGAAAAATCGCTCTTATGACCGCAACGCGGGACAAAACCGCCGTTCAGCCGAAGTGTGGCGAGTTCCGATTTCGGCCCCAAGCTGACGTTGGCGCAAGTTGCAGGAATTGGGGTTCCGAGCCCAAATGGTCTCTTGGAAACGTTAGATACCAGTCGCTTTAGTCTTAAGTGTATCGCCGTCTCAATCTGTCTGGAGAGGCTTCAAACCAACGATGGCAAGCGCGGGTGAATGCGCTGGGATTCTTGTACCCTAGGTCACGTCCGATTTGTGTGATGTAGCGCGTATCTTCTCCAAGCCATAGATCAGCGAGATGCATCTTCGCGCGGTCAATGAGTTCCGCACCGTTCGTTCCATGACCGCCAAGCTCTCTCTGCAGTGCTTTTGGATGCGCTCCCACAAAGGCAGCCAACCCATCCAAACCGGGCCATTCTGAATAATCGAACACACGAAACAAGGCGACCAAGTCCAGCGGCTGTTGCCGCGTGATCGCATTTTTCGGTGCGGTGTTTCTCTGAAGTGGGGATTGTTGCATGAGCCAAGCGGACGGGAGTGTCATGCTAAGACCCCAAGCGTCACTTTTTTTCACATTGGACGGCGGTACCAATTCGGATGGAATTGCGCCAGGATCAAAGACATAAATCTCAATTTCGTTTTGATCCCACAATGTTCCTAATCTCGCCTTCAACATTTCAGACCAAGAAACCACGTCCCATGCGTCAGCTTGTCCGGGTGGTTGCGACGCCTTGAGAAAGCGCCTGCCGACTAAACAAGCGCGGTCTGCTTCAACACTCAGTTGGTAGTGCATAGAGAACTGAACAGTTTCCACAAAATGCAACCAAGCGACCAGCAGATCACCCAAACTCGGTTTTTCGCTCATTGTGACTGGAGGTACGAAGCCGGCGCTCCATTCATACTCGCATGCGATTTCTGCGCAAAGGTAAGGGTTGCCAGACAAAACAGCGGCTTGTGTCGATGCCAGATAAACGCAGGCGCTAGGAATGGGTTGGCTGGGTTCATCGAGCACTTCGGGTCGCAGTAAACACCCCTTCAATATCTGATTGCGGTCCGCACCCAACTTGCAGGCTCGGTCAGAAACCTCGGCCAAGAACTTCGACTGCATTGTGGGAAGCGTCATTAATGCGGTCTTGGATTGGTTCAATGAGTTATCCCTACTGGACTGAGGAATTTGAAATTGTCCAGAGAAGACAACACGCAAATTCTCTACTTCTTGCTAACCTACATCCAAGTTCAGAATTTACAAATCAGGGACATGCATTGATGAGTTTGCAATTTCACCCATCCACACTGCTCAGATCATTGGCGGTCACCTCGGCGCTTGTCATTGCGGGACTGACAGCGTCACCAAGCGCCGCACAAGAAAAGGGCTTTCCGATCCTTTTCACCAACGTCCACGTCTTTGACGGCGTCAATGAAGAGCGGATCGAAAATGCTAACGTATTGGTCGTCGACAACCTGATCGCGGAGGTCTCGACCGAACCGCTGGCTGTCGCCAATGCTCAGATCATCGACGGTGGTGGGCGCACGCTGATGCCCGGACTGATCGATGGCCACAACCATATCATGATGCCAGCGGCCCCCAATCAGGCGGTGAACGGCTGGCACTGGGGATATCTCAGTGCTGTCGTGGGCCGCGAGGCGGAGAAAATGCTCCTGCGCGGTTTCACCACGCTGCGAGATACAGGGGGCCCAGCCTACGGCATCGCCAGAGCAGTTGACGAGGGTATTCTTCCGGGCCCGCGGATCTATCCCAGCGGTCACTTCATCAGTCAGACATCCGGCCACACGGATTTCCGGTCGTTCAACGAAAGCCATACGCGTGACAGAAGCAGCCGCAATGCCTTTGAAAGTGAGTTTGGTTTCATGGCAGACGGCCGGAGCGAAGTTCTCGCATACACCCGAGAAACGTTGCGCCGGGGGGCGACGCAGATCAAGATCAGCGTAGGTGGCGGGGTCGCCTCCGCCTTTGATCCTCTGGACACGGCGCAATTCACCTTCGATGAAATCAGAGCCGCCGTCGATGCGGCCGAGGACTGGAACACCTACGTCTTGGCGCATGCCTATACGGACCGCTCCGTTCTGCGCGCTGTGGAGGCCGGAGTTCGCAGTATCGACCATGGGACGTTGATCTCGGAACTGGACACCATGATCGCGATGCGGGACGCGGATGTGATCTACAACCCTCAGGCCGTGGCCTTTACGCCAACTCCCGAGAGCGTGGCGTCGCTCCCGCCCGAAACCGTTGAAAAATCACGCCCGGTCGTCGAAGGGCTCGACAGGTCAATGCGTCTGGCAAAAGAAAGCGGCGTGACGATCACCTTCGGAACGGACGTCTTCGGCTCGCCAGAGGCCTTGGCCCGGCAGAACGAAGAATTTGAACTCAGAAAGCAATGGTTCACGTCGCATGAGATCCTGGTCCAGGCCACGTCAAACACCGCGAAACTGGTGGCAATGTCAGGTCCTCGAAATCCTTACACGGACGGACCGCTGGGCGTGATCGAAGCCGGTGCTTATGCAGACTTACTTCTGGTTGAAGGCAATCCGGTGGAAGATGCCGGACTACTGGTCGACTACACAAATAACATCGATCTGATCATGAAAGACGGCGTGATCTACAAGAACACACTCGACTGAGTGTCGCGTGGGGTGAAGGAACCTCGGCACCCCGCGCACAAACTAATTTGTCTAAGGGAGAGAGGAACATGAATGCATCAAAACGGTTATTGGCGGCCGCAAGTGTGGTTGCCTTCTCGGCGTCCGCGTCATTTGCGCAGGATGGACCTGTTCAAACCCTGTTCACCAACGTGCATGTCTTTGACGGAATAAATGAGGCCCGAATAGAAAACGCCAATGTTCTGGTTGTCGATAACCTGATCGCAAAAGTCTCACCCGAACCTCTTTCGGTTGCAAGTGCCGAGGTCATCGACGGTGGGGGTCGCACCCTAATGCCGGGTTTGATTGATGCGCATGTGCACATGGCGATCACGGAGCCGGTTGCGGACCTCAGGGACAATTTTGATTGGATGTACTGGGGCGCCGTTTCCACGATCGAGGCGGAAAAGATGCTGTTGCGCGGCTTCACGTCCGTGCGCGATGCGGGTGGACCGGCGATTGGGCTTCAGAAAGCCATCGACCGGGGCAAGGCTGTCGGCCCGCGAATTTATCCGTCCGGCCCTGTGATCTCACAAACCTCCGGGCATGGCGAGCATCGGCACTACACGGAACCGCACCCAAACTTCGAAGGTGCATCGCCCTCATTCTTCAACCAGCACGTAGAGTTTCTTGCTGACGGTGTTCCAGAAGTTCTGCGGGCGACGCGGGAAGCGCTGCGTCTGGGCGCATCGCAAATCAAGATCATGGCCGGCGGAGGTGTGTCTTCCAGCGTAGACCCATTACACACCGTTCAATTCTTACCGGAAGAACTGGAAGCTGCAGTCAAGGCTGCGGCAGATTGGGATACTTACGTTCTTGTGCACGTCTACAATGACGAGGGCATTCTGCGGTCCATCGAGGCAGGTGTGCAGAGCATCGATCATGCACAATTGATGACCGAGGTGTCGGCGCAGGCGATCAAGGACGCGGATGTTTGGGTTGTGCCATTCTTCTCGCTGCTGGGGCTGGATGCCGAAACAGTCACCAAAGCGCTTGGTCCGTTGGCTGCGCCCAAGTTCCTCGAGGTTCAGGGCGGGGCGAGAAACCAGATGCGGTTGCTGAAAGAATTCGGGATCGAAAAAGTCGCCTTTTCAACCGACATTATTGGGGATCCTGTCGCTCTCACAAAACAGAACGATGAGTTCAAGTACCGTCTCGAACAATGGTCGTCCTACGAAGTTCTTATGCAAGCAACGTCTAAAGCCGGTGAGTTGTTGGCCCTGTCAGGCAAACTCAACCCCTATCCCGAAGGCCAGCTCGGTGTGATTGCAGAAGGTGCGTATGCCGACATTCTACTGGTCGATGGCAACCCGGTCGAAGACGCGATGATCATGACCGACTACGAGAACAACTTCGATCTGATCATGAAAGACGGCGTGATCTACAAGAACACGCTGGAATGACTCTTGGACCGGCGGAGGTGCCTCCCTTTGTCGGCTGTTGAACGAAAAGGATGAGCCTATGAAACGACTTCTATTGTCCGCATTTGCAAGTGTGCTGGTAGTCGCGACCGCCGTGAGCGCCGAAGAAACTCGCAGCCGATACTATCTGGGGATCGGAGAGCCGTCTCCCGAAGCTTGGCAGATCATGATCGAAAACCCCACCGACCGGGGCGAGGGCATGGGGGCCGCGCTCGAGGCAATGGGCGGTGAGATGATCAGCTATTTCTGGGGCATGGCCGACGGCCGGAACTACGTCACCGTGCGGGTGCCGGACGATCCTAGTATGGTGCAGGCAATGTACGCGGCCCGCCTCAGCCAGGGCGTTCTGAAGAACTACACCTTCATTGAATTGATGACGAGCGCCGACATGGTTGAGGCGCTGAAACGGGTGCCGGAGTTTACGACACCGGCGGAGTAATGTTGGCCTCTGATCATGAAAGACGGCGTGATCGATAGGAACAAACTCGATTGAGTGTCGTGCGGTGGGAATACACCTCGCCACAAGGTAAGTCTTTAGAAAATCGAAACAATCGAAACTGGGAGAACTTCACCATGCAAAACAGACGCGCATTTTTGAAAACTGCTGGCGCAGCAGCTGCCCTGTCAGCTACCTGCGGAAAAATGACATGGGCCAGCGAATACAGCCCGGTTTGGGAGTCCAGCGACAAGGCGGCTCAATTCCTAAAGGATATTGTTGCCATAGACTCGCTGAACGCGAACTTTGAGCAAACCGCCACACGACCCGAGATGTGGGATGAGTATTACACCAGAGCCCTCGACGCGGGTATCACGGCGACGGGTGTTACAACCGCGCAAGGCATCAACGACTTCGACACATTCGCTCGTGAAACCAGCTACAACCTCCGCAAAATCGATGCGGACGATCGGTTTATGGTGGTGCGTAAGGCAGGTGATATCCGGCGGGCCCATGAAGAAGGAAAATATGGCTTCTTCTGGAACTCGCAATCAGCGGAGATTCTCAACAACCAGCCGGACATCTACATGCCCGTGGCAAAGTCGATGGGACTTGGCACAATGGGCTTGGCCTACAACGAGCGTCAGCGTGCGGGTGATGGGAATTTTGTCCTGAACCCAGGGCCAATCTCGGCCTATGGCAAGACAGTCGTCGACGCGATGCAAAGGCATGGAGTGCTCGTCGACACGTCACATGCCAGCGAACCCACCGCACTTAGTACCATCGAATATGCAAAACAAATGCGTCCCGACTTACCTGTAATCGAAACGCACTCTTCCGTGCACGCTCTCTACTCTGGCTATCCTGAGGGAGAAATCCGCCTGCGGACAAGTTCCGATGAGCGGATTCAAGCGGTTGCAGATACCGGAGGTGTGGTTAGCCTTTGTATGTTGCCTTTCATAATGATCAGCCCGCAGACAGAGCTCACTCGTCCTCAGGACGTTGTCGACCGAATTGACTACATGCGGGATTTGACAAGCATCGACAACGTTGGACTCAGCTCCGACGACGGTTTTGACTGGTCTAAGATTTATGAGTTTGGGAAGTCAAATCCAGAACAATTCGACGACGGCGGGCTCAGTGCAGCGGTAAACAAATTGGCCACAACTGGCATAGGGGAAGCCGCGAAAATCTATGCGGCCATTATCGATGAAATGTGGTTGCGCGGGTACTCTGACGAGGACGTCAAAAAAGTGATGGGAGGTAACTTCACGCGCATCTTCGAGCAGGTTTGGGGGTAGTCGATAAGAAAAGCGAGACATGACTTCCCATCGCTTGATAAGGCTGGTCGGGTTATTGCTCACCCGACTAGCCCTTGCGTTTTTGCTTGTGCTCTTTGCGCAGTCCGCTCTCGCACATAAGTTCGAGTTGGGCGATGCACGGTTGTCCATTGAAGGCGAAAGCTATCAGATTGCCGTAAGCGCCGACTTGATCGAGGCTTTCGAGCGGCACTTAGGCTTGAACGGATCCGACCGATTTCTTGTTGAGCAGGTGCGCGGGCTGGATCTCGGCACAATCGAAACCACGCTGTCAGAAATACGTGCAGAAGTCTCCGAAGAGACGCTCATACGGTTCGACGGGAATACGGCCGAATTGCGGGCATTGTCCTTTCCATCTCCGCGCGATATCCGTGCTGTTCTCGACAGACCACCGGACAGCACTGAATACCGCTTGGTTTTCGTCGGTTATGGTGACGCTCCGCAAGGTGCCAGCGCAGTAAGTATCAAAATGTCGCCTTTACTTGGGGATATGCGGCTTGAAGTGTCGGTCCCAAGTGTCACGCTGCTGCAGGCTGGACGAACCAGCCAGACACTGAACCTTATTGGGTCCCAAGAAACAACACTGAGCTCAGCAGTGGCCGACTTCTTGTATTTCACATGGCAGGGGATCATTCACATCGTCCCTTACGGGCTGGATCACATCTTGTTCGTACTCTGCCTGTTCCTATTTGCGCAAACGGTCCGCGACCTGATCTGGCAGGTCACGGCTTTTACCGTCGCGCACTCGGTGACACTGACCCTCGGCTGGCTAGGCTTTGTTGATTTGCCAACAGGGTTCTTTGAACCTTTAATTGCCTTGTCCATTGTATATGCCGCTGTTGAAAACATATTGCGCAACAAACCAGGCGGTGCCCGCTTCACTCTAATTTTCTTCTTTGGTCTGCTCCATGGGTTCGGTTTTGCGTCAGTTCTAGAGGAGATTAGCCCATCAGGCGACCATTGGTTGACCCGGCTAATTGGCTTCAATGTAGGCGTTGAGATTGGCCAGTTGGTTGTCATAGCGGCAGCCTTTCTGGCTGTTGGACTTTGGCGCAAGGAACCGTGGTACAGATCGCTCATCGTGGTACCGGCGAGTTTTGTCATCGCTTTGGTGGGCGCCTTCTGGACTGTCGAGCGGGCTCTTGCAGCGTTGACATAAGGCCTGGGCATCAAGTTTTTTGACAGCCCGCTTTGGGTTGTTCGCGGCCTAATGCACTTGAAGAGCCTATGCGTTCGAGTGCCCAAATCGCGTTCACACGTGTCGAAATCGCCACTGGGAATATCCGTAGCACCCAAAAGACAACAAGCCGAAATCACAGAAGCTGACATCGGTGCAGCACGCGGCGGACGGCTGCTTTCTGCCCATCGCGTCGGATTCGGCTTACCGGGGTAACGGCAAGTATGGGCTCGAAGCAGACGTTCGGTTAATTCCGCTGAATGTCCGCCTTGCGGACAAAGCGGCCTTTCGTAGATTGGCTTGTTTTTGTGCTTTATCTTGTATGTTGGTGTTGCAAAGTTCGGCTGCTCGACCAAAGCTCAAGTGACACTTTCCTGAAGTTGAAGGAGATCCCATGGTCAATCTGGGCACACAGCCGATCAGGACTCAAAGTGATATTTCTGAGTTCGAAGAAGAAATGACGCTTGAAGAGCGTTTACCTGAACAAAGCATCTTGGATGTCTTTATCAACAGCGCTGACCGCGATCCTGATGCGACTGCGCTGACAATGCTGATGACCGGAACTGAAGACGAAGAGCCGCGTCGTGTGACCTATAAACAGTTGCTGGGACAGATAATGCGCGCTGCAAATCTGTTTGCAGCGATTGGAGGTGAAGCACCGGGCGTTGCGTTTATGCTGCCCGCTTTGATTGAAACCCACGTCACTTTGTGGGGAGCAGAAACAGCTGGGTACGCTGTCCCGATCAATTTTCTTTTGCAGCCTGAGAGCATAGCAGAACTTCTCAAAGCCTCCGAGGCAAAGATCCTTGTTGCTCTTGGCCCTCATCCACAGCTGGACATTTGGGAGAAAGCTCTAGCAATGCGGGAGCAGGTTCCGGGCCTCGTACTTGTGCGCGTTTCTCCGCCGGGTACACCGCCCGAAGAAGGAGTTATTGATCTTGCCAGTGCTTTGATGGCCCAACCTGATGATCATCTGACTTTTGGGGAGGCGCGCAGGGGTTCAGATCTGGCGGCCTATTTTCACACCGGGGGCACAACCGGTGTGCCAAAGCTCGTTGCGCACACCCACCGCAGCCAGCTGGTCGCAGCATTCGGGGGAGCTGTCATGTGCGGCTTTCGCTCTGATGATGTATTTACCGCTACTTTTCCTCTTTTTCACGTCGCCGGAACGATTGTCGGCGGCCTCAGTTGCTTTATGGCAGGCGTTGAACTGCTCGTAATGACTCCTGCCGGTCTGCGAAACCCAGCAGTTGTCGCAAGCTTTTGGCGTCTTGTTGCAGAATATAAGGTTACAATTGTTGGCGGCGTACCAACTGCTATTGGGGCGATTTTGCAAACGCCAATCGGCGATCATGACATTTCGCACGTGCGGGCGGGCGCGACTGGCGCTTCATTGCTACCGCCTGCGGTCGGGCAGAAGTTCAAGGAAGTGACCGGCTGCACTCTTTTTGAAATTCTGGGCATGACGGAAGCTTCCGGATTGATCAGTATCGATCCACTCTGCGGTACAGGTACTGCAGGTTCAGTTGGCTGGGCGTTACCTTACACAAATGTCGACGTTCTCAAGCTGGAAAGCGATGGTGGTCTTGGAGCGGTGTGTGAGATTGGCGAAATCGGTGTTGTAGCCATCAAAGGTCCTCACGTGTCGCCCGGTTACAGCGTTCCAGAATTTAACAGCGAGGTGTTCATAGACGGTGTCCTGAATTCGGGCGACTTGGGGTACAAAGATGCGAATGGGTGCCTTTATGTTGCCGGACGCTCCAAAGATCTGATTATCCGAAGCGGCCACAATATCGATCCGGTCATGATTGAGAATGCGATGAGTACCCACCCTGCTGTCGCGTTGGCAGCAGCGGTCGGCATGCCCGATCCCTATGCCGGAGAACTGCCGATATGTTTCATTCAGGTCCACACATCCGATGAGGTTACCGTTGAAGAACTAGTGGCACATGCTCAGAACACTATCGATGAAAGACCAGCTTGGCCGAAGATCATTAAGATTGTTGATGAGATACCGCTGACGTCAGTCGGCAAAATCTTCAAGCCAAGTCTGCGGTGCGATGCTGCAAAGCTGGTAGTATCAAATCTGCTTCGTGAACAACTGAAGTTGCCCGACGCTCACGTGCAAGTGGAGGCGGGTGGGCCACGCGGACTTTGCGTCACAGTGTGCCTTTCTGAGACAGACGCGTCGTCTAGGTCCAGCGTTGAACAGAAGCTTCATGACTTCCTTTTCGAGACGCGCGTTGAAGTGGGATCGTAGGGGACAACTCTAAACACGGCTCAAATTGCCAATCCCAAAAAAATATTGTGTTGCCGGTGGCCATTGTGCGAGCCTTTTGATTGTTCAGCTGCTAAATGCAATCACAGAATCCAGTTCCCATGACAACGGCTGCAATGGGCTCCATTCGGTCATCTGACGGTTTTACCCAGATGTCCGCATATCTGCGCATTTCGGACATTCAGTACCAACCTCCACCGCAAAGCGGCATCCGATCGAGAACTTGTTCGCTAGCCTTAAGGACTGGCGTCGTATCGCAAACCGCTATGACCTAGGTGGTGAGCTGTTCCTGTCGGCAATCCGCGTCGCCGCTACCGTCATCTTCTGGTTATCCGGTCAGACCCTATTTCATTAGGTCGGAAAGTGGTGGACCCCGCCACTGATCTTCTATGCCTAACGCCTTGCACCCTTGTTTGATGCTCTTGCGCATTTTGTCGAAATCCTTGGGCTTCTTAAATATGCCGTGGGTCGGAAATGTCTTTTCCGTCTCCTCAATGAGCTTGCGCAACGTGATTTCCAATCCCTCGTCCGGGGCAATCCCGCGCTCCTTTTTGATGCGTTCGGCCATTGCGTAGAGACAAAACGCTCGTTTGCTGTGTTTTGTAAAACGCTTGTCGTTTATGCTCGGCCGACCCGGCTGCCTCTTCTGGTTTTCGAGCACTTTGGATATTATCTCAAGCTGCTCATATTCGAGACCCTTCAACACCAACTCTCGCGCCCTGTCAGATGCGCCCAAGCCAAGGCCGATGCCGCGTAGGGGATCCGGTTTGTCACGGTATTTCTCTGCAATCTCCTCGTCCGAAAGGAAAATATCTAGCAAGCCCTCCGGCTGATGATCATCGCTCATGACTGCGCTCCTATCCTGACAACCTCGCCGCGCAAGGCAAAGAGATAATTGCACCACTGCTCCATCAGTTTGCGCCGCTTCTGGAACAGATCTGAGCGGGCATACGCGGCTTCAACCTTGTCTGCTTTCACGTGGGCAAGGGCTGCCTCGGCAACTTCGCCGGGAACGTTGGTGCGTTCCTGCGCCCACGTCCTGAAAGATGAGCGGAAACCGTGAACCGTGCTGTTGATACCGAGCTCCCTCACCAGCTTGGAAAGGGTCATGTCGGAAAGCTGCTTGCCTCGGGCGGATGGAAACACCAGCCCGGTTCCATCGCGCAGAACTTCCGCTTGCCGCAAAACTTCGACAGCACGGCGCGATAGCGGCACCCGATGTTCGCGGTTCATCTTCATTCGCTCTGCCGGAATGATCCACACAGCATTCCCAAGGTCAACTTCTTCCCAACGGGCACCGCGCACCTCGCCGCTACGCGCGGCAGTCAGAATCGTGAACTCGATTGCCAGCTTGGTGGACGCCCAGGCTTTGGATGCCTTAACGGTCTCGATGGCATCGGCTACGTCAGCGTAGGGAAGCGCACGGTTGTTCTTTTGCTTGAGTTCCAGTTTCGGCAGTGCAAGCGCATCACCGGTCGCCGGGTTGGTGTCTCGCAACCCCTCGGCAACCGACCACTTGAACACGCTGAGAATGCGGTGTTGCACCTTCACGCTCAGGTTCGGCACCTTTTCACGGCAAGCTAGAACAGCACGTCTTATGTCGGCAGAGGTTACATCGGCAACGTCGGTGCTTCCGAAATACGGGAAGGCGTAGGTTTTTAACGACGACAGGAACGCCTGCGGCTCCTTCTTTCCCTTCCATGAAGGCGCCAGTTCATCGCGGGTACGCAGTGCAGCCTCGGCAAATGTCAGTCGCTTCGCGGCCTCGGCCTTTGCTTTCCGTTTTTCCGAAATAGGATCGCCGCCGGCAGCGGCAACCCTCTTGTTTGCCAGTGCAGTTTCACGGGCTTCTGCCAGCAAAACTGCAGGATATCCGCCCAGCCCGATATCGCGACGCCGCCCGTGTATCGTGAGGCGTTGCATCCAGTTTCGGCGACCGCTGTCCAGAACCCGAAGGATGAGCCCTGTCCCTTGCCCGTCTGGGTAACGCCCCGGCGGTAGCGCAGCGACACTTCGCGCCGTCAAACTCTTACTATCCGATTTCCGCGTCACTAAATCTGCCCCACAATCTGCCCCACAGAAAAACGTAGAACTCACCGCCTCTCGTTGGAACCCGTTGGAAGAAAAATCAACCTAAATGAGAATAATTACAATAGTAATTTGGAAGCAGCTGGAAAGCTTTGGAAACAGTCATGGCTGCTACCACCCCAGCCAGTTCATCAGAACATGGAATGACGATAGGTTCTTGGGGCTAAACCCTCCAAGAAATGCCCCCGTTTATGCCCCAGCTGTTTCGGGTGTTGAGGGTGGGCCCTCAGAGGTCGTTGAAGGCCCATGCCACGGTTCTCCATAACTGGGGTACTAGGGCGCTAGGGAATAGGTATAAGTAATGAATAGAAACCGGAGGTTAGAGAGACCTCAGTATCCTTGTTCCTTGTTAATAATAAGAAGGAAGGGAGGAGCGGGTTAGCTGGTTTAACAACCATCAGTTAGCATAGCCACAGAGCCATACGGAGCTTTGCAGGAGCAGTTTAATCTTACTGCTTTGAATGACCCTAACGAGACCAATCTAGACGATACTATGCAGGCTTAAAGTTGTTCATCCACTATGAGAAAGCGCTACCGCCCTGTCTCGCGTGGTCCTCGCGATCGAACCAAACCAACGACAACTGGATCAGCCCATTATCGTTGAAGGTCCACTCCTCCCATCCCAATAGACGGATCGGAGCTTCTTCAGGCCTTCCAGGGCCGACGAGCATACCCGTAAAAAGGGCGTGGTTCCCGGATATACGAAAATCATGCAGCAATACGGAAGATTTAGGAAAATCACGAAAGAATGGTTTAGCGTAATCCGAGGCAATCGCCGCTCGGCCTTGGATCGCATTGCCTGAGTTTAGCCTTGCGACCCCGTTTTCTGCATAGTGAGCGGCCACCTGCATTGGATCGTTGGAACTCCATGCAGCAGCATACGAAGAAGCTTTCTCTAGTGCCTCTGCAAAAAGCATTTCGGTTTCCCCTTGTTCACGTAATGCTTACCCTATGGTTCCAAAGTATAGCACAAGACTTTATCCTAGATGCTCCGACGCAATAATTCTGTTTTGCGAGCATTGCAGTCGCTCACGCCAAGCTTAGCAAACCGCCGCGTTATCTCCACAAACAGTATGAAGTCACTGGGTGCTGCCCTGGTATACGACATATCCTCGAAGGGTTGGATCATGTTTTGTTTGTTGTGTGTTTGGTCATTGGAGCGCAGACACTCAGGGCACTATTGTTGCGTGCGACTGGCTTTACCGTTGGGCATAGCGTAACGCTGTCGCTGGGGTTTTTTGGGTTTGTGCCATCGGGCGCTTGGTTTGTTCCTGCCGTTGAAACCGGAATCGCGCTTTCTATCATTTTTGCAGCCGCAGCGGCGTTTATGAGTTTCAAGGACAACGCGCGTTCTGAGATCACGATGGTGCTTCTGACAACGATGATTGGTCTCTTGCACGGGCTTGGGTTTAGCTTTGTGTTGCACAAGATTTTGCAGGTTACATCCCCAAACATCTGGCAAAGCCTGCTTGCATTCAATCTTGGCGTCGAGCTTGGCCAAGTTGCAATTGTTCTTGTACTCTGGCCTGCCTTGGTAATGTGTCGGCGCGTGAACTCCAGTTTGTGGATGTCCCTACGAGTGGGCTTGGCCGGTGGATGTGCGGCTATCGCCTGCTTTTGGACCTTTCAGCGAGTTGCCGAGGTTTATTCCACGCTGACTTAAGGTTATTGCAATGGCGCGTGCCGTGATGGTCACCTGGGAGAAAAGCGGACATTCGGCTGTTCCCCAGCATAAGACAGATTGGGCTCCCACCAGTCCTTCGCTGCACTAGACATGAACATCCGCTCACCCCCCAACCCGCAAGCACCAGCGACCTCCGTCAGCACCCGGAAACGATCGTCAGCGGTCGTCTCAGCGCCAGTGGGCGGTTCTCTAGCGGTCCCGTAGCGGTCGATCTAGCGGTCAAATGCCCCGTACTCACTCGTCCTTCGCCCTCATTCCGCCATCGCTTCGCTCCGCAAAATGCCCCCGGAACCGCCCCAGTTTCGGCCACCGGTTGGAAAAGCCTATAACAATCATCGGACGGCAAGGATTCCTACCACCCCAGCCAGTCCTTCAGAACATGGAACGACAGCAGGCGCTTGTTGTTAAATCTGGAGCGGTCTACCTGCATCAGGCCAGAAGTGCCGATGGCAGTCACACATTCGGTTGGAGATGAGCATGGCCGCTCGGTAAAACCGTGAGCATGGTTACCCTTTTTTGTGGTTTGCGAAGGCGAAACCCTGGAGTTTGGGTAATATCCACTAAAAAATGGTTAACAAAAGTTTTCACCGGTGTTTTTGGAGATATGCATTTTGAAGAACTTGGACGTCCGGCATAGTTCAAACTCGTCTTCAAGTTTGGCCATCGCATCGCTCGAAAACACATTGGCTCTGTAAGGGTCCAAGGATTCCAAAACGATGTCTACATCATCCAAATCCAGAAAATTAGCGGATCCTTCACGGTCCCAAGGCCAAACAGGATAGCTGACTACAGGTGGCGCTTCCAATGCGAGTGTGAAGTCATATCCTCCACCGGTTGACACGATACGTTTAGATTGAACTTCCGGCACAGACTGAAGCAATTGAATGCCGTCCGCAAAAATAACATAGGAATCAGCCCCGCGCTCTGGTTCACCGTTCTTTCTCCGAGCGGCCAAAGCTTCTGATGCATTTGAAAGTCTTTCCTCCCGCGTATCCCCGGCTTTTTCTCCCGGCGAAAAATATGGCATCACATACATAGAGACAGGACCTTTCTCGATCAGGGAATAATCCTTCAGTTCAGAAGAAATCCGGACGTAATTTATCGAAGCGACCGCGCCTTGCGCAATGATCAGCGCTGCGAGAACCAAGGCCACTAGGTCCGACGAAGCGGAAGTGTCTGCGCTGCTCGCGCGAATACGCTCCGACAAAAGCAGCAACACCACAACCAATATCGGCAGCAGTTTCAAGTAGGCATAACCATTCATAAAGAGGCAGGCGGCCAAATATCCGAGGGTGCATGTGGATAGTGCAAATATGAAATTTGACGTTCCAGTGGGGTCGTTGCGATAGAGCGTTAAACACTTTGACGCGCAAACAAGAAGTATTGGGGACGCCGCAAGAACAATGTAAATCCCGTGCAGGACGCGGCCCTGTATTCCTCCTGCCGCACTTCTAATGTCATTGGAAAATAGCAATTCAGTCGACACGATTGTTCGCGTCAAAGCGGGATCAAAGAGATAAATGGCCGACACAAACCCCAGAAGAGTATAAAAAGAAACTTTCTTACCTCTGTTTACCCATAAAGCTGGAAAATAGAACAGCGAAAACAGTAAGAAAGGTGTTTTCATAATCATAAGAAAAAATAAAACGCCGCCGCAGAAAAGGCTGACCAAAAATTCAAGAATTTTCGTTAATTTTGAGGTTGTTGCTACAAAAACAGTTAGAAACATCATCAAGCAGATTGCGATATGGTTATACGCAAAGCTGTGGCTGATTATGTCTATAAAGCCATCTTCGATGCAATTAACACCGAGAATAATAGCGGCTGAGCAAGTGAGAAGAATAATGGCGTTATCTATTGAGACGCGTCCAAGCAGTACAGTTGATCCAAAAATAAATGCAAAAAGGAACAGCAATACGTATGTGTAATCAATCGCTTTTAAAGTCGGTCCAAAAGAATTAAATGCCAAAACAATGAAAGAAGTGAAACCTCCACCATAATGATGAGGATAGTCAAGAACCGGGTGCAGCCCGTTGAACCCACGCCAGCCAAGATTTCCATAAAACAGTGTGTCAACAATGAAGCCATCGTCCAACAAGACCGGTACAGCGATTCTAGAAAAGATAAATCCACAACAAATCAGCAAGCCAGCGCCAATTGTCAGAACGTTCAATTTAGTCATGCACTATACCAAAAAATGAAAATACCAGGAGATGAAATCGAGCTTTAGGTGCTCGGTAAAACGTATTCCTAGCGCAATTTGATAAACAAGCTTGATCCTAAAAGAAGACCATTGGTTTTTCGGCAGTGTAGCCGCCATGCCATATTTCTGCGTTTGAATTGTCTCTTCTCAAGATCACGGAACCACGGACGCTACACGAAAAATTCGTTAGCTCCTAACTTATAAACGGGGGCATTGCTCGGAGGGTTTAGCTCCAAGCGCCTGCTTTCGCTCCATGTATGAATGAACTGGCTGGGGTGGTAGAAATCCTTGCCGTACAATGACTAGACTCGGCTTTTTGACGAAGCAGAAGAAACTAGGGCGGTTACTGGGGCATTTTGACCGCTAGAGAACCGCCCACCGGCGCTGACAGAACCGCCGACAACTGTTCCGGGTGCTGAAGACTGGTCGCTGGTGCTGGCGGTTGGGGGCGTCGAAGTAGACTGCAGCGAACGGCCGCTTCGAGCCCAAAGCAGTCAATCGTTCAACTTTTTTCGAGCACGCCAAAAGACTCACAGTGTATCACATTTGGGTGTACTCTCACCGATGGAATAAGAGGAGAAAGGTGATGGAAACAAAGAGCTCGGCACCGACGGCACAACATGCTCAGCGTTCAGTTTTCATTAATTCAACACTGGGAGCCTTGGCTTTTGTGTTGGTGACGGACGACGCGCAAGCTCAAAGCTCGCAAGCCTGCGTAGAATTGGGTTCTCCTCGGATAGAGTACTCTTCTGGATCTGAAAGCACTCGCGTTAATCAAACAATCTCAACGACGGAACGCACGTGCCTTCCGATCCCAAACGGGCCCATTACAGGACTAACAATTGGAAACTCCTCAATCACGTCCTCAGGTGAAATTGAGTTGTACGTTCCCGGCCAAAATACCGTTCCAAGCAATGCTTCAGTTTTAACTCTTCTGAATGTTGATGTCGCGGCGGGCAGCGGAGACTTTGTTTCCCGAGAAGCCTTGGCGACAAACATCAACGGGAAGCTCCGAGTGAACCTCATTGGAACGTCGATCGGTTCCGGCAGGTCAATGACATTCGCTCCATTCAACGGGGCGAATATCGACCCCACTGAAGTCTACTTCCAGTCTGACCGACCGTTAACCTATGACAACCTGACTGTTATGGGAGCGACCGAGGTGGTTTTCGGGGCGTATTTTATCCAAACCCGGATTGCAGAGGCTTCTGACTTCACGCTGACGAATAGTTCGATTTCTTCGACCAGCGATCTGGCGATAGCCGCAGGTACAACCGTTCGGCTTGATGCGGCAAGCAGTTTGAACACCGTAAATTTTGAGAACTTTGGCACGCTGGCCGGAACGGGAACCGTGAACGCATTCAACTTCACAGTTAAGAACGGCGGGGTGCTTTCGCCAGGCTTTTCAATTGGTACACTCAACAACAGTGGCGGAATCGCCTTTGAAACTGGGTCACGGCTCTTAACTGAAGTCGATCCGATGGCCGGGCAGAAAGCTGACTTGGTGTCATCCAGCGGGCCAGCTACAGGAATTAACCGCGCCACAATTCAAGTAGAGGCTGCCCAACCTGGTCTGACTGCACAAGATTATGCTGCTGGCAACAATTACACTGTTTTTCGGGCTTCCAGGTTTGATGGAGACTCACCGACGCTTGTTGCAGGAGGATCTCTTCCTGCGTTGTCTAATTTGACGATAGCCAACACGCCGACCACAGATGGTCAGATTGATATAGCATTCACGGCGCAACCGGTCTCAAGCTTACCTCAGAACCCAGCAGTTACCAATTCGTCAAATGCCAGCAATCTGGCTGGCGCGGTGGCCAACACCACAAACATGTCACCCGGAACCAATCTGACCAATGGGTCAACGTTGGGTAATGCCGTAAACACACTTACCAATTCAGGTCTGGCTGGGTTTAACCGTGTGCACGCCGAACCTTATTCCTCCAACTTGACCATCGGGCTTGAGCAATTAGACCTGATAACCAACACAGTTCTGAGCCACGCTGACTGCCGCAAATATCAAGCGGTCGGCTTCAGCAACAAGGATCAACCCGTTGCATCAGGCGGCATCGACACGGCCCAGAGCCCGACTGGCGCAATCGACTGCTCTGATCGGCGCTGGTGGATCGACACGGCCTATGTGAGCGGGGACGTTGATGGAAGTAACGGCCTTGGCACATTCGACTATTCGCTGGGCACCATTTTGGTCGGAGCGGATGTCGCAAGTACCGATAGAGGAGTTGTCGGCGTCTATGCGGGCTTCGGGACGTCCTCCATGGATGAGCACGATCAAGTCGATCAGGACTTTTCGACCGACAGCTATCACGTGGGTGTCTATGGGCGTACAACAACCGGAACATGGGAGTTCTCTGGGCTGATCGGTTACATGTTCGGCGAAACGGACGCCAACCGGAATAACCCTTCTGTTGATGGCTTTACGGGAGGCGAGGCAAAGTCTGATTTGGACCAAGAAGGAATTCACGCCGGTATCCAGGCACGGAAGCTGCTTAACCTGGACAGCGGTGCAAGGGTCTCTACGGTTTTTGGATTGAACTACGGGCGTATTCAACAAGGTTCAGGCTCCGAGACTGGCGGTGGTGATTTCAACTACTCAATTGAAAAAGCGAACGCGGAGTCCCTGGTCGCTTCCATTGGAGTTGATTATCAACGCGACTTCTTGACAGAGAGTGGTTTGCTAACCCCAATCGCCTTTGCCCGGTATGAATATGACTTCTTTGCCAACAAAGACAGTGAGCACGAAATCACTGTAACGAGCCCGATATTTGGCACGTTCACACAAGTCGGACAAAACCGAGGGGCAAATGGCTTCGTGCTTGGTCTAGGGCTAGGGTATCAGATTTCTGATCTGGCGAGACTAGCGGCAGGATATGGCTACTCAGTTCGCTCCAACGGCCAAGAGCATGGCCTCGGTGCAAACTTAAGCGTTCGGTTCTGATAAGGCAGTACTGTTGTTTTTCCTTTAGGCAGGAAACTGGCCAACAACCATGTCGGGACATTTTTCAGTGAGCCGTGTGGATGCCATCTTTGTCCGCATTGCAGTCATTCATGCCTAGCGCAGCGAGTGGCGGCATTTAGAAAAAAGAAAGCAAAGTCAGCACCCCCGGGCAACCCGCTATGGGCCGCCGAGGGTTAGTTGTCAGGGTGGTCTACGGTTGACGACTTAGTCCGCCAACCACTGCCAGTAGGCTTCAGCATCACGAAACCCCTGAGCCCGAGCAGCCAAGTCTTCCGCCGCTTTACGGGTGCAACCAACATCGTATTCAGCGATAGCAGCTCGCTCCTCAAACGCGTCGATGTCAGGGAAGGTCATACCGGAAGCCGTATCTGATCGACGATCGACCGCCGTTGCTCGTCACTAATGCCCGCCGAGTAGATGCCGTAGGTGATCCCGTTCTCCGACCGTGCCGATTGGTGACCAACCAGAGAAGCAGTGAAGTGCTCAGGGACACCAGTTCGTTCGCACTGGGTGATGAACCACTTGCGAGTCGAATGAAACACCAGTCCCGGTCGCTCCAAGTCTAGCCGCCGTCGTAGCCGCGCGAACCCCTTGGTGACATGCGCCACGGTAAGGTCAGGGAACAGAGGACCAGATGAAGGTAACTGCCGGAAGGTCTCATCCAGCACTGGGTGAACCGGAACCAGTCTTTCCGCCGCGTCGGTCTTCAGCAGTCTCAGTTCGTTGGGCTGAACATGAACGAAGCACCCGAGGTTGCCCTTGGCCACGAGGTCTTCCCGGAGTAACCCGACCGCTTCCCCCGCTCGCATCCCTGTCAATAGACAGGTCAGCAGAACCGGATGCAGGTCCCGGTCCTTGGCTCCCAGCAATCGCACTACTTCATCGTCAGTCGGTACGGCATAAGGTTGAGGGCGCACCTTGCGATCGAAGAGAACGGTTCGGAAGGGGTTCTGTTCCAGATGCCCCTCGTAGACCACCCAGTCGAGGAAGTGGTTGACCTGAGACCAGATACGCCGCTGGGTTCTGGCTGTTATGGTCACCGATCCCCGAGACGAGTATGTCACCAGTTGGTCCAGGGTCAGTCCACGGCTCCGCTCTGACTTTCCGATCATCG
This sequence comes from Ruegeria sp. S263, assembly GCF_056780525.1. Lineage (NCBI taxonomy): Bacteria > Pseudomonadati > Pseudomonadota > Alphaproteobacteria > Rhodobacterales > Roseobacteraceae > Ruegeria > Ruegeria sp. S263. The sequence goes on from NZ_CM165558.1 coordinate 3,012,862, forward strand.
GGGACAGTTGGGCAATTGCGGACAGAAACTCTCGTCCGTCTACTCTGGTCAGGCTGCAAACAGATTGGTCAGCAAAGCGACTAGAGAACAACCCGACAGAGTATCGGACCGATTTGAACCCGCTGGGTCTTAGCTCGTTACTTCGCTTGTTCAGATAGGCTCGGCTTAACTCACGAACTAGCACCTTCACCGGCGCTGATGGTCTGCCGAAGCTGGACCGCTCCAGATTACACCCAGAGTCCTCCAGAGTGGCCCGGAGATGGACGAGAGACGACTCCGGTTGGTCAGCCCATTGAGGAACGTCAGCGGCGCTCTCAGGGGCAGACAGGGCTTCTTCGGCTTGCGACCGAACTTGTTCAACCAGCGTTTCGAACCGGGCATTGACTTGAGCGGCGCGGACGCGGGCGGTGTTGCGGTCACTGGTCTTAAGGCTCTGCTTCAGCGCCTGAGCGCCCAGCGCGAGAGCCACGTCAACGGGATAGTTACGTCTGAACAGCCACGTATGGCCCTTTAGATAGGCATAGCGAATGTGAGCAGACATAGGTCTCCTCCTTTTCTGTTTTGGTTTTTGGGGATTGCCGTTAGGCGCTAGAGACAACCCGAAGGATCATCTCGAGGGCCGGTTCGCCGTAGGTACCAGCCAGAGGGCCGGTGACAGCAAAGCCGGTCACACAGTCTTCGAACAACTCTTCCACCCGGAAGTGATGCTCCGAGACGTCATCGAAGGCGCGGACGACCACGACGTCACCGGGGTTCAGTTCCAGTTCAGTCATCGTGGTACCTCCACGTCCAGAGAACTGCCAGCAGAACCAGCGGCCGAGACAGCGGGGTGCGACCGAGAGACCACCCAGAGCATCGTCGTCAGGACGGCCCTGGGCGGTGGGTGCAAAAGAAAACCCCCGACGAGAACGCCGAGGGCAGACAGGTACTTCATGGATCAAACTCCTGCAGTTGCTTCTTTATTTAGATGCAGGAGGTTGCTCAGTTTTGGCTGGGAAGCGGACGTTCAGGTTTTACGCGCGGATGGCAGGTTTGCGAACGGCACCTGCGTTAGCGTGAATGTCCCAGGGCGAATATCCCTAACAAGTCCTTCGCTACGTAAGACATGAACATCCGCTCCGCCCCCGAAACCGCCCTAGTTTCTCGGGCTTCGCTGAAAAGCCCTTAGCAATCATCGGAGGGCAAGGATTCCTACCACCCCAGCCAGATCATCGGAACATGGAACGACACTAGGCACTTGGGGCTAAACCCTCGGCGGCCCTTAGCGGATTGCCGCGGGTGCTCACTTTGTTTTTTTCTTCAAAGCAGACTTTGTTGGTTGCGGACTGGCTAAATGACCGGGGTGCGGACAAATCCATCATTCGGTACAACGCACCTAATGACCGTAGCACCACCTCAAACGGACATTCGTCTCAAACGTAAGCTCACTGTTGCACCTTAGGTCATTCGTTCGGGCCCCTGCGCCGCATGGCTCCATTGCCGAGGCGACTGGCCGTACATCCGTTTGAACTCCCGGCTGAACTGAGACGAGCTTTGATAACCTACGTCCCATGCCGCCTCCGACACGGTCTTTCCTTCGGCAATCTTCATGGCGGCGTTGTTCAGCCGCATAGATTTCACGAACTGTATTGGAGACATTGTCGTGGCTTCTTTGAAACGCCGATGGAAGACCGCCCGGCTCATGCCGACGTGGTCGGCCATATCGTCGATGGTGACCTTTTCATTCAAGTGGTTTGAGACGTAGTCGATGGTGCGCGCGATTTCGTTGCCGACGCCAAAGGCTCGTCTAGCGGAGGCCCCGGCCTCGCCCATGAGCACCGCGTAACACAACTCGCGCATTCGCCCCTGCCCGAGCACCTCCAGCTCAACCGGATTGTCGAGCAGATCGAGAAGCCGCAGCAATGCCTGCGTGAAACCACTATCCCAGGACGCCAATGCCAAAGCCGATGGCGCGCCATCCCGCAATTGTTTGTTGCCACCAGCGGCGGCCTCGATCTCCATGGTGAGCTCGCGCATCATCCGTGGCTCCAGCGTAATCACCACGCCGAGCAGAGGATCGTCCTTGGACGCCAATGGCGTGCCCGCCTCCACCGGTAAAGTCATGGGGCACAGCAGGTATTTGTCGCTGCCATAGACGTGGTGCTCACCCTCCAGAACAGCTTCCTTGCTGCCACTGAGAATAGCCACCACCGTGGGTTCGTAGACAGCAGGCACGCAGGGCATGGCCTCGGTCACCCGGAAAAGCTGGACGCCTTTCAACGCGGTATCGACGAGGCCTGCCTTTGGCAGACGTCGCTCGATAAGGTCTTTGATCTGGTCTTTGTTCATGCACTCTAGCTGGCAGAGGACTTTCATCTTTGCAATGGGGCTGAGACGATTGGGCAAGTAATCGAGAGTATATCGCCTGTTTCCGTGCCCAGTCAGGTTCTATCTGTGCATTCAAGCAACAACACCTTAAACCGCCAGCTTGGGCCGGCAGGAGACAGAAAATGGCAGATACGACATTCGGACCCAAAGGCTGGACACCCGAGCGCCTCGGCGACCAGTCAGGCAAGACCTACATCATCACTGGCGCCAACGCTGGCGCAGGCTTTCAAGCCGCGCGCATTCTTCTGAAGAAGAACGCCAAGGTGGTGATGCTGAACCGCTCAGCCGAGAAATCCGAGGCGGCCATCACGGGCTTGAAACAGGAATTCGGCGCGAAAGCCGACGTGAGCTACATACGCATGGACCTGTCAATCCTGGACAGCGTGCGCGAGGCTGCCGAAGAGGTTCTGAAGACGATGCCTCGGATCGACGCGCTCATCAACAACGCGGCCATCGCGCAGGTGCCGACGCGCAAGCTGACCGTCGACGGGTTCGAAAGCCAGCTTGGTACCAATCACTACGGGCACTTTCTGCTCAATGGTCTGCTTTTTGATCGCATCGAAGAAAGCAAAGGCCGGATCGTGGTCGTCGCCAGCCTCGGCTACAACATGGGTCTCAAGACCATCAAGTTTGGCGACATGAACTGGGATGAGGACTACGGAGCGAACACCGCCTATTCGCAGAGCAAGCTGGCGCAGATGATGTTTGCTTATGAGCTGCAGGACCGGCTGGCCGCTGCAGGGCGCAGAGAAGTCGAGGTCTTCGTCTGTCATCCCGGCTCATCAGCCACATCGCTGATAACCACCAGCGGCAGCCGCACGATGCGGTTCATCTGGTGGCTGATGACCAAGACACCGATGGTACAGACTGCGGAACAGGGCTCATACCCAGAGGTCATGTGCGCGACAGAAGAGGCCCTGACCGAGCAACGGGCGCTCTACGGCCCGACGGGCCGAATGGAAGCGGTCGGCCCGGTCGGCAAGGGCACGCTGAACGCTCACGCCCATGACAAAGCTGTCATGACACGGCTTTGGGAGGAGTTTGAAAAAGCTGTTGGGTTCGAGTGGAAACTCTGACCTCTTGATTGAAGTCAGCTACCAGCGCACCAGTTCAGAGAGCGGACATTGGTCCGCTGGGCAGCATGTAGGAGGTTTGGTGATCAGCCCCACCTGAGTGGTCCATTTTGTATACTCATTGAAGGAAGGCTGGAAATCGCTTCCTGAAATAGACATCGTTCACGAGGGGTGGATGGATGGCGTGTTTTAGGTATCTCTCGCAGTAATCCCCTTTAATAACAATGCTTTTATCTTTCAAAGCAGCACTCCCCGAAATTGCTGCCCGGAAAAACAATGCACAGGCAGATCACTCAACAACCCATTTAAGAACGCCGCCCACTCTTTCCGACGAAGAGGCCGGGCCATGTCACTTTTCGAGTGTATGCGAAGTCTGCAGAAATTCACCACCGTTATTGCGGAGGGGCGCGAGCTTTGTTCCGTATTAGTTCACTGTTTTTGAAGAAAGCTAGGTTGGTTCGATTTCGTCTATCAACACCCGAAGGACAACTATACTGCACTTTACGGTACTCTCGACGAGTGTGCCGGCATCACATTGAAACAGGATTCGGGAAGTACAGGGACACTGTTCCCTCAAGATCATCATTGCCCTCAAGATGAGACTTTAGGAAATTGGTAAGGGCCAGATTTGGGAACTCTTCCTGCATGAAGCTTAAGGCTTTTCCGGAAATCGAGAAATGAAACTCTCGCAGGCAGCGCGAAAATGCATCGGCCCCCGTAATTCCAGAATTTAACATTTCGAAAGTCATCTCGTCAGCCTTACTATAGGGCATATCAATTTCACTTACGGTCGATTTATGCCTCCTATTATACGGAAAAACAGTAATTTTAACTTTGACGCTTGAAGTCTGCTTCATAGTATTCTGCTTTTGATTTTTTGCACGGCAGTCGCGCCCGCTTTCAGAACCAACTGTTAGTCGTGTCGAAGCCAACCCTCTATTCGCAGACACCAACACTTTAAGCGCGACGTTGTGCAGTTCCGCAATGAGGCACAGGCACATTCACCATCGCAGCCTTTGAGATTCCTTGCAAGAAGGCGCGGCTTGATCTAGCCATTTTGTCGAAGTACTGGGAACTCGCGTATTTGAAAAAGACAGTAACCAAATGATACAAGCACAGGCGGAACGATGGTCATTCTTGCACGAGGTTCTGCCTATTGAGCGAAACCCCGTTGTCGTTGATGTTGGCGCAAACCCTTTGGAAGACCCAGCCTATAAACCATTGATGACCCAAGGGTTATGCGATGTGGTCGGTTTCGAGCCGCAAGAAAGCGCCTATCAGGAGCTGCTTAAGATCAAAGGGGACAATGAAACTTACTTCCCTTTAGCGTTGGGGAACGGAAAAGAGGCTGAGCTGAATATATATTCCGGGTCCGGCTTGTCTTCCGTTTTATCATTAAATGAAAAGACCCGTGCGTTTCTGGGCCGCTCCAAGCGTGCGGCGAAGCGGCTAGATTCTGTTAAAATGCGGACGTCGCGGCTGGACGATATCGAAGAAATTACTAATTTGGACCTGTTGAAAATCGACGTTCAAGGCGCCGAGGTCGACATTTTCGAGAATGGCCGCGAGAAGCTTCGTGATGCGGTCATGATCATTTCGGAAGTCCGGTTTTATGAGCTCTATGAGGGTGAACACCTTTTTGACGAACAAATAAGGGTGCTTCGTAGCATGGGGTTCTCAATTCACAAGTTCATGTCGCTGAAGTCCAACCCCATTCACAATTCTCATATCGGCTATCTCAGGAAAAGACGCTTTGGCAGCCAGCTTTTAGATGGCGATTGTGTCTTCCTGATGAATCTACGGGACGTCGAGGCCGTTTCAAATGAGCAGCTTTGCTGCGCTGCCATACTAGCGGACGCTGTAGTGGAAAGTTTCGATGTCACACTCAAATGCCTTGAGGCACTCCGCAAGCGCAATAGCTTGGACGCCAGCGTCTTAGACAAATACGTCGATATGCTGCCGAACCGCGTAAAGGCTGACCCCTTAAAGAAGCTTAATCATTCATGACCCTGACAGTGCAAGACATTGAACTTTCGGGGTTTGCTTTACCCTATGATGACGACCAACTAATTCGCCGGGATATCCACGAAGATATTGCTGACCCGGAAAGCTATTATAAAAGATACGACCAAAAGACACTTTTCTACGATTGTTTTCTTGATCAAACCGGAACTCAGGTCGTCCTGCTTGGGCCACGGCTTTTTAATCTGAAACGTCTCCTTGAAGACACGGATTTCCGCTTAGATGGGATACCGGTTAAGCCGCTAGCTGTTGAGAAGCTCTCAAGATGTTCCGTCGTTTCGTTGCCAACAGCAGGCGCAAAGCCTGCCGTGCTGACACTCAGCCATGACAGGTTTGGTGGCAATATTCCTGTTGGCACGTCTTTTGTTGAGGCGTATCGCGACACCAATGCGCTGTTCGCTCTTTCCAAGAACAACGAGCTATCGTGGATTCAGGATTGGCTGTATTACAATCATAAAGTTCATGGGGCAAACGCGGTTGTTTTCGCGGACAACGTGTCGACTAAGTACAGCCGTGACGAATTGGTTCGCGCCATCTCCGCAGTCGAGGGCATAGAGCAGGCAACAGTGGTTCGGGCCCGGTACCGGTTTGGCCCCACGGAAGAAAAATATGACAATGCCTTGTTTCTGCAGCGTTCGCTGGCAGAGCTTTTTCGTCGCCGTTTTCTGGGCGCTGCGCGAGCTGTCATAAACACTGATGTCGATGAGCTTTTCCATTCGAAATCAGGCCGTTCGATCTTTGACGCAACTGCTGAAAGTGAAAGCGGTTATGTCCGAGCCGACGCTCGTTGGGTGTATGTCAACGACACCAGAGGCGAATTTTTGCCACGGCACCGACATCATGGGTTCGTCACCAAAAGCGGCAAGCCGAAGTCCAACAGGAAATATGCTGTCGCTCCTGCAGGGTCGCAGGCGGGGCGACAGTGGCTTACCCATTTCATTCAGAGCCGCCGGGACCCGGTCGACCCAGATTTTGAACTTTGGCATTTTCGAAACTTGAATACTGGTTGGAAAGAGGATCGCAGCATCAGTAGCGGGGCGCTTGAGGAGTATTCGCCCTTGCAAGACGCGATGTCAGCCGTTTTCGGCGGTAGGGGGGGGCGGCCACCGCTGGTTCCCCTAAGCAGACACCACAATGCGGACCGACAAAAGCTGATTGTAACCGCAATGAAAAACGAGGCTTCATTTATTCTGGAGTGGATAGCGTATCATCGCGCCATCGGCTTTAATAATTTTCTCGTGTATACTAACGATTGCAGCGACCACACAGTCCAGCTTCTGGAGGCGCTACAAGCGAGAGGATACCTGTCGCATGAGGAAAACCGCGTTTTGCGCCGGGGACCGCAGAAAAGCGCATTGAAATATGCACGCGAGCATCTGGATGCAGAACAGGCGGACTGGGTTCTGGTTTCTGACATAGACGAGTTTCTGAATATTCACATCGGCAACGGCACTGTAGATGAATTGATTGACAGTCTTCCGGGTGCTGATGCCATTCCTGTGACCTGGAAGCTTTTTGGGTGCGGCGATGTAATCGAATATGCCGATCAGCTGGTTACCAACACATTCTTTGATAGTGAACGTTCCATCGGCGACGGCGGCATGGAAAACAGATTTGCAAAAACGCTGTTCCGGCCAACCAATGATATCGAGCGGTTCGGCACCCACGGCCCTATTGTCGTGGAGGGTGCCGATTTCGTCTGGATGTCACCCGACGGGCGGATATTAGGGGAGGACGACAACCTGACGCGCCCAGTCAGCAGCTTTTCCTATGAGGTGGCCCAGATAAACCATTACGCTGTTGGGTCTGTCGACGCGTTCCTCGTTAAGCGTGACCGAGGACGAGTCAACCACTATAGGCAGACAATGGACATGGACTACTGGGCAAAAATGAATAGATCAGGCGCCAAGGACTCCAGTATCTTGCGCCACCGTGACCGCATGCTGGCGGAAATGGATGCGCTGCTCGCGGATCCAGAGATCAAAGCTCTTCATGACAAAGGGGTGGAATGGCGGCGGAAAAAAATCGAAGAATTGAAAGGGAATCTGGTTTTTGCAGAAATGCGGGCCTCTATCCTGGCTAAATTGGGTACAGGAGACTGAACTGGTTTATCCACCAGGGTTCGACCAAGCCTCGGTTCGATGCAGACGCCGCGAACTTAAGCGGTACAAAGCCTTCATCACCCAATAGAAACATCGGTGCGTGTCGACTCAAGCGTAACCCGTGAGTGGTGTTTAGTCTTGGCCGCTGCTACTTTGAGCATTCTCACTTATCATTCGTTTTCAATTACTTAACCCTATATCCGACGTTACTCAGCCATGACTGCTATCGGCCTCTCACTCTGTTTGGGGGAGGTCACCGCTGACGTGCAGACAGCAAGACAAACTAGCAAGACGCGTGTGATCTGAACGGGGGCATAAACGGGGGCATTTCTCGGAGGGTTTAATCCCAAGTGCCTAGTCTCGTTCCATGTCCTGATGAACTGGCTGGGGTGGTAGGAATCCTTGCCGTGCGAGGATTAGACACAGCTTTTTGGCGAAGCCCGAGAAATTGGTTCGGTTTCGGGGGCACTTCTGACCGCTAGGTCGACCGCTGGAGGCCCGATTACGAGACCGCTATGTCGTCAACCGAAGACCACCCTCGTAGACATAACCCTCGGCGGCGCCTAGCGGGTTGCCGGCGGAGTTCCGCTTTGTTTTCTTTTTCCTGGAAGCCGCCATTCGCTACGCCAGGCATGAATGACTGCCCTGCGGACATAGTTGCCATTCAACAATTTCCGTTGAAAGTCCGCTGTCAAAAAAAGTACCAAAGCCAAGGAATTCGTTCGCGCAGCGAAATTTATGCGCCGTCACGGGAACACTTGCTACTCTATTCTGCCAAGAAATCAATCATTGCACGGGTCTTAGCCGGCAAATTTGAGCGGCTTGCATAGATGACATTCACTCCGGCGGGTGGCGAGCTGTACTCTTCCGGGATCGGAACTAAAAAGCCTCTCGAATTCTCCTTTTGGCAAGCAAGTTCTGGTAGGCGCGTAATGCCGCGACCCGCCAGCGCAAATGCTTTCTCGGTTTGCGCGTCATTGCAGCGAACCTTGGGAGCGATTGGAACATTAATCGTTTCAGAATTTTGCCCGGGATATGTCCAGCTCTGCGAAGTTCCATGTGCTGTGAAATCTATCAAATCGTGGTTGGTCAGATCACTGGGATGGATCGGCAGCCCCTTGCGCTCCAAGTAAGACGGTGCGGCGACAGTAAGACGTCTGGCCTTGAACAACTCGCGGGTGATGAAGTCCGACGGTCGCAATGCTCCGATCCGCACCAATAGATCAATGCCTTCGGAAATCATGTCGGCGCGTCGCTCGGAGACGTCGATGTTCAAAGTGACATCGGGATAGCGCTCAAGAAATTCGGGAAACCAGTGGTTCAGGCATCCATGGGCGAAGACGACTGGAACGCTCATGCGCAATTCGCCGTAAGGTCTGTCCCCGATGGCATGAAGTCGGCCTTCGATCGGGCGGGTTTCTTCTATCATCCTGCGGGCGTTTTCAAAATACGTCTGGCCAGGTTCCGTCAGGCTAATCTTTTGGGTTGTCCGATTCAGCAAACGGGCACCCAGTCAGGTTTAAAGGCGCGCAAGGCACGTGCACGGCTAATGCCCCACCTTGAAGGAAAACACTACCCATGAAGCCTTTGTTCAAATGCGTGCTAACGGCAAACGTACGATTTCGAATTTGGTTTAATCAAAACTCTCACGGCGGCCATCGGTTGAGCGGGTGAAAAAGTCCATTTCCTGTGATTGACACATTCTCTTTCAAACGCAGTTTACGGACTATACATCCGCACCAAATACCACTATCGCCAGGTCTTTCCCGGCATTTGGTGACCCATGCAAGATTTCTCTGACCTTCCGAAAACCTTATCCATAGCACTTTCCCAAAAAGGCTACAGCGGCTTGACGCCTGTACAAAAGGCTGTGTCAGATGAAGCGCTGGCGGGAAAAGATCTGCTTGTCTCTGCGCAAACCGGGTCTGGCAAAACCGTAGGCTTCGGGCTGGCGATGGCGAAAGAGCTTCTCGACAAGCACGGTCGGTTGGACCGACCAGCCGTGCCGCTGGCCATGGTCATCGCACCCACGCGCGAACTGGCCTTGCAAGTCCGGCGAGAGTTCGACTGGCTGTTTGCCGAGGCCGGAATAGTCACTGCGTCAGCCGTCGGTGGCACGGATGCCCGCACCGAGCGCCGGACGATTGAGCGCGGCGCGCATGTCGTGATCGGCACACCCGGACGGCTGCGTGATCATATCTCACTTGGCGTCATCGATCTGAGCGATTTGCGGACTGTCGTTCTCGACGAAGCCGACGAGATGTTGGACATGGGGTTCGCCGAAGACCTTCAATACATCCTTGACCAAACGCCTGAAAACCGCCGCACCTTGATGTTCTCGGCCACTGTTCCGCGAGGAATCGCCAAGCTTGCCCAGACTTACCAGAAGGAAGACGCGCAGCGGATCAAGGTTGGAAACGCAGAAGCACAGCATTCGGACATTACCTATAGCGCCTTGAACGTAGCCCCGTCAGATATCGAAAAAGCAATCATCAATTTGCTGTGCTATCACGACGCACAAACCGCGATCGTGTTTGCAAATACCCGATCCATGGTTGCGCGTCTGACCGCAAAATTCTCCAATCGGGGTTTTTCTGTCGTCTCACTCTCAGGGGAACTCAGCCAGACAGAGCGCACCAATGCACTGCAAGCCTTGCGTGACAGGCGCGCGCAGGTCTGCGTTGCGACAGACGTGGCCGCCCGTGGCATTGATCTTCCAGGGTTGGAGTTGGTGATCCATGCAGATCTCCCGTCGAATGCGGAAACTTTACTGCATCGCTCGGGGCGCACGGGCCGCGCCGGGCGCAAAGGAATGTCCATCTTGATCGTACCAGGACGGCACCGCTCGAAGGCGCAACGATTGCTGAAAACGGCCAAGTTGGAGGCCGAATGGGGCGTCCCTCCCTCAGCGGATGAGGTGCTCGCTCGGGAAGAGGCGCGCATCATTTCCAATCCTGCCTTAGATGAGCTGCCAAGCGTCGAGGAAACGGCTTTTGCAGAACGGCTGCTTAAGGGAAGGACACCAGAGCAGGTCGCGGCAGCCTATTTGCGCCTCTACCGAGAGCGCCACTCAGCGCCGGAGATTCTGGGAACGGTGTCAGAGACTAAAAAAAGCAAATCTGAAACGCGCGCGGCGTTTGGGCCAAGCACTTGGTTCTCACTTTCCTTGGGGCGCAAACAGCGTGCAGAGCCGCGTTGGTTGTTGCCAATGCTGTGCCGCAATGCGGGTCTCTCCAAAGACGCCATCGGCGCAATCCGCGTTCAATACCAAGAGACTTTTGTCGAGATTGCCAATGATGCAGTGCCTGCAATGAAAAAAGAATTGGGTGCCGAACTCACCATAGAGCAAGGTGCGACGCTGACTGAGCTGGCGGGCACACCAGATTTCGATGCCTCGCCTAAGGGGCCACCTGCGGCACCACATTCATCAAACGACGCTGCCAAGAACAAAAGGCCTGGTTCAGGCAAACCGTCAAATGCTGCGCGCACCTCCAAACGCTCAGAGCAAAATGCCCAGATTGCGTCCGAACGCCCAAAGGACAGAAGAAAGCCCGCGGCAAGCACATCGGATAGGCAAGCTAGAGAAGACAAACCAAAGCAGGCAAATGCTTTGCGCTCGCAGCGGACAAGCGAGAACGGAACGGAAAAATCACAGCCCACCGCGAAGGGAAAGAAGGGGCAAAAACATGACGAGAACGCCTCTGACTCATCTAAATCTCTGAGAGCACGAAAAGCGCTTCACAAGGCTAAAAACAAAGGTTCCAACGCATCTCGTTCAAAACACAGAAACGGCAAGGGCGGAGAAGCAAGACCGTTCCGCAAGCCTTCAAAGAGAAGCTGAGCGTTCAGACACCTGTCGGTAGGTGTTGGGAAAAGATATCGAATGTGTCTCTTCGCACAGGCAAACCACAATAGTATGCCCATGCGGCACGTCCACGTCTTTTGGCAGCAATTTAAGGTAAAAATTTGAATTCAACGCGACCCTAACCAACTTTCTGGAAATCACCGATATCGCCGGTATGTAGTTATTCATGTAGAGCCCAGCAGTTAGCAATTTGAGCTCTTAACAGTCCTTTGCGACACTAGACCTGAACGACAGTGCCCCCCCACCCGCCAGAACCTGAGACCGCCTTCAGCCACCCTGAAACCAGTCGTCAGCGGTCGTCTCCGGGCCAGTAAACCGCTACTTTGGCGATCGGGAATACACTGACAGATCCTATAGGCTGGGCAGCGAGAGAATGATGTCCACGCCAAATTTCAAGGCGGCCAATTATACCGATCTGTCAATCATGTTAACCGCCGCATCCCGTGGACACCATACTCAGCGAATAGAGGTACCAAGGCAGATTGTTCCGCTATGCGGCGCCGGAAGGGCCTCCGTATCTCAAAGCACAACATAAACCACTGTCGAGCTGTATCTTGTAGATGGCTTGATACCGGCCTTGGCTCCGCTTGGCTAATCTCGTCCTCAGGCCTTAGTGCATGGTCGCATATTTTGAGAACCCGGAATGCAGCCGTTCAAAGAATGGTGGCGTAAAACTTAGGGACAACAGCTTCGATCAATTTTGCTCTGTCTTTGTGTAGCTTTAGGTCTTTGGTCACTTCGGTTCAAACGGTGTTTCGGGCAGGCCTTGATAGTCTGCCTGCGCCACAAAAAGAGCGCCTTCGTCGGGGTTGTCGGCCAGCCCCATGGCGTCCAGATGTTTTGACTGCGTGGTGATGTAAAGTTGATCCCGATTTTCCCCGCCAATGGCCCACACAGTCGGATACGTGGCCAGTGTTTTCACGGCCAGATCCAGACACCCATCTGGCAAGCGGCGCTCAACCTGCGCGTCGCCGGGTACCGCGATCCAAACATCGCCTTCGGTATCGACGCTTGCACCGTCAGGAATGCCGTCTTCGTCCTTGCCGAACACAACGAACTCGGACTTTTGCCGGGGCTGAGTGGTCTCGATACTGCTCCCGATGACTTCGCTAGGAGGCCAGTGGCGCCATCATATTACCTCAGGCAGCGGGGTCGGTTTCAAGCCCGACCTGTCAGGGCACCGTGAACTGACGGTCGAGGCCCAACACGCACCGCTGAACTTTCCGGGAATGCTTGACGCGGGGCCAGACGCTCAGCTTACGCTATGATGATTTCGACACTCAGGATCGAATTTCACATCAGAACCATCGTTGGTTTCTGAGCGTCCAAGGCCGCTTCATACTGATCCTATTCGCAATTCTTCCCTAGATCGAACGCCACGTACAATGCCTTGAGCTAGCTACAAGACGATTACGGGAATTTCTGCCCTTATCGGCAAGCTGGCGCAAATTTTCAGGAATCCAGAACATTCGAAGGAAAACGGTACCAGCAAGAATCTTTCTTTGAAGACTCCAGCGCGCCGGAAATAAACGCCATGCCCAGTAACCCGCTTTGCAGGTCGGGCAGCAAGTCGACGCTTTGGTCTCCTCTTATCAAAGCGGCGGCCTCGGCATAAAGCGTTGCAAAACCTTCCAGATAGCCTTCAGGGTGGCCGCCCGGCACGCGCGTGACTGCGTTGGCGGCATCAGAGGCTCCGGCACCGCCGCGTGTCAGGGTTTGAGTGGGCTGTCCAAAGCGGGTGAAGTGCATATGGTTTGGATGTTCCTGCGACCATTCCAGCCCACCGCGATCACCGTAGACCCTCAGGCGCAAGCCGTTTTCGTTGCCGACGGCAACTTGACTGACCCATAGCATTCCCCGCGCGCCGCTGGCATAGCGCAGCAGAATATGGGCGTTGTCATCCACCTGCCGGTCTGGAACCATGCTGGACAGGTCTGCTGCCAGATGCGAGGGGACCTCACCCGTTACGAAATGGGCCAAATTGAAGGCATGGGTGCCGATATCCCCGATGGCCCCTGCCCCGGATCGCGCGGGATCGGTGCGCCAGTCGGCCTGTTTGTTGTCAGACGCGGCGGGTTCCGTCAGCCAGTCCTGCGCGTACTCCACCTGCACCAGCCGCAGTTTGCCCAGATCGCCCGTCCGCACCATCTCACGCGCCTGACGGATCATCGGATAACCGGTGTAATTGTGGGTCAGGATGAAATGCGCAGACGACGCTTCGGCTGCAGTTTTGATCCGTGCGGCATCCTCAGCCGTGGCCGCCAATGGTTTGTCGCAAATGACGTGAATCCCGGCCTCAAGAAACGCGATGGTCGGGTCCGCGTGCATGTGGTTGGGCGATACGATGGCCACCGCGTCGATGCCGTCGTCACGGGCAGCTTCGGCCTGCGCCATCTGGCGGAAATCAGAATAAGACCGTTCGATGCCCAACTCCTGTGCCGAGGTTTCCGCACGCTGCGGGTCGGATGACAGTGCCCCCGCCACCAGGTCCCATTGTCCATCCAGTCGGGCGGCGATGCGGTGGACGCCACCAATAAAGGCACCCTGCCCGCCCCCGACCATACCCAGTTTCAACGTTTTCATTGGCCCAACCCCAACATGGATCGGATCATGGCCTGATCGACCTCGCCCCCTGCGAAATCGTCAAAGGCCTTGTCCGTGGTTTCGATGATGTGGCGCGCGATGAAAGGCGCGCCCTCGGCGGCCCCCTGTTCGGGGGATTTCAGGCAGCATTCCCATTCCAGCACCGCCCAACTGTCATAGCCGTACTGCGTCAGTTTCGAAAAAATCGCGCTGAAATCCACCTGTCCGTCGCCAAGTGAGCGGAAGCGGCCGGCCCGATTGGTCCAGCCCTGATAGCCAGAATAGACACCTTGCCGCCCAGTCGGGTTGAACTCGGCATCCTTGACGTGAAAGGCGCAGATGCGCTCGTGATAGAGGTCGATGAATTCCAGATAATCCATCTGCTGCAGCAGGAAATGCGAGGGATCATAGTTGATCTGGCAGGCCTCGTGCCCGTCTACGGCGTCGAGGAACATCTCGAAGGTGGCACCATCAAACACGTCCTCCCCGGGGTGGATTTCAAAGCCAATGGCAACGCCCTGATCGGTATAGGCATCGAAGATCGGACGCCAGCGGCGGGCAAGCTCGGCAAGAGCTTCCTCAATCAGACCCTGCGGGCGTTGCGGCCACGGATAAAGATAGGGGAAGGCCAGCGATCCGGTAAAGCTGACGGTCGTATCCAGCCCCATGCGCCGTGCAGCGACGGCGGCTTTCTTGACCTGGTCCACAGCCCAGTCCTGCCGCGCCCGAGGGTTTCCATGCACGGTCTCGGGCGCGAAGGCGTCAAAGGACTGATCGTAAGCGGGATGAACGGCGACCAATTGGCCTTGAAGGTGGGTCGACAGTTCACTGACCTCAACGCCCGCATCGCGGCAGGTGCCCAGCAGGTCGTCGCAATAGGTCTGGCTGTCTGCGGCCTTGTCCAGATCGAACAGCCGCCCGTCAAATGTCGGGATCTGAACGGCTTTGTACCCCAGACCCGCTGCCCATTCCGCAATCGATCCCAGCGAATTGAACGGAGCAACATTATCCGCAAACTGCGCCAGAAATAACCCCGGTCCTTTGATCGTACCCGGCATATCAGCCTCCCATGAAAATCCTGTGTGTCAGGCCCCGACCGGGGCCTGACGAGTTAAGGCGATTACTTGCCGCCCCAGCGTTCCGGATAGCCCGGCATGCCTTCGCAGCCACAGGCCGCATAGTGCAGCGGAGGCATGGATGCGTTTACGAAATCACCCAGGTTGTCATTGGTGATCGCCGGTTGCGGCAGGTTCCATTCCGGTCCGGGGATCGCCTCACCATCCAAAATTTTCAAAGCTGCCAGAATGGGCGTGCGCCACTGATAGGTCGGGTAGGTCGGCGCGATGGTGTTCATGCCAATCTCCTGCCATTTCTGCAAAAAGTCCTGCTGGTCCTCGCCAGTGACGATCGGCACGTCCAGACCCATATCCTCGAACGCTTCGATCGCCGCGACCGAGGTTGCGCCCGCGTCCATCCAGACCGCGCCCAACTGGTTGCCGCGCTGGATATAGTCCTCGACAATCGCCTTAGTCTTGGCGCGGTCGCCATCAGTGAACTCGGCACCGACGATGTTCAGACCGGCTTCTTCCAGAATGCGCTTGGCGGCAGAGTAGCGGGTTTCCAGAACGTCCACGCCGGGCAGGATGCGTAGCATCAATACGTCCGAGCCTTCGGGCGCATTGGCGGCGATGAATTCACCGGACTGGATGCCAAAGCCATAGCCGCCGACTGGCTTGATGAACGTGACCGGGCAATCGGTATTCACGCCACGGTCAAACACGATCACTGGCAGTTGCTCGCAGGCTTTTTCAACAGCAGGGGTCAAGGCAGCCGTTGTGTTGGGGGACACGATCAGCGCGTCACAGGTGCCACCGGCCAGCAGGTCCTCGATATCGGCGATCTGTTTATCGTCCGAGCCTTCGGCATCGGTTACAACGAACTCGGCGATGTTGTCATGTTGTTCGACCTCGGCCTGCATGGTGTTCCAACCAACCACGCGCCAAGGGTTGTTCACGCCTGCGTTCGAGAAACAGATCGTGTGCGGGCCATCTTTCTTGAAGCCCGAAGTATCCGCCATCACGTCGCCATAGTACTGCAGCCAAGGGGTTGTCGCATCGCCATTGGCTGCCGCGCCCAGCATGTCTTTTTGTTTTGCGAATTCGACCGGGTCGTCGAAGTTCTGCGCTTGGGCGGGCAAAGCCAACGCCAGCGTTGTCAGGGCTGTTGCCGTGAATTTGTTGATCATTCTTGTTTCCTCCTCTGAATTGTTTGGGGCGCCTATCCCCCGGATCGGCGTCGTCGGTATCCGGCGATCACAACCGCCGAGATCAAAATCAGCCCTTGCACCACGTCACGGATGGGTTTGGGAAAGCCCAAAATGTTGAGCAGCGTGAACATCGCCTGCAACACCAGCGCGCCTGCGATGGTGGCCCCCACGGTGCCGCGCCCGCCAAGTAACTGCGCCCCGCCAATGACGGCAGCGGTGATGGCCTGCAATTCCAGCCCGACCCCCACATCGGTGGACACGCCCGCGAACCCGCCCAGCAATATTCCTGCGAGTACAGCCGAGACCGAAGACATGACAAAGGCGACAATTCGGGTTTCCGTGAGTGGGACTCCGGCTAACAATGCGGCCTTTGGGTTGTCGCCCATGGCGATCAACCGCTTGCCATAGTTGGTGCGGTGCATCAGCCACCACATCGCGACGCAGACCACGACCATCACGATCACCGCAACGGGCAGGATTTTGATCAGCGGCAAGTCCTTAATCAGATAACGGCCGAAGAACCGGAAATTTTCGGGCAGGTATCCGCGCGGCGCTCCGCCCGACCATGTCAGGGCAATCCCGCTGAGGGTGATCATCATCCCCAGCGTAGCAATGATCGACGGCACCTTGAGCCACGACACCACCAGCGCGTTCACCGTGCCGACGATCACACCAACCCCCAGCATGGCCAGGATAACCCACCACGTCGCGCTGGCATCCCCGTCCAGCAGGATCGAGCTTCCGATCACCGTCAGCGTCACCAATGCCCCCGCCGACAGGTCGAACCCGCCCGAGTTGATGACGTAAAGCTGCCCCACCGCCAAAATCGCAATTGGCGCGGCCCGTTTCAGGAAATTCATGTACCCGGCCGGTTGCAGGAAGTACGGCGAAAGGATCGCGATCGCCACGAATAGCAGAGCCAGAACCATAAAGACCGGGTTGATCTGTTTCAGTCGGGCCATCATGCCTCGATCCTCCGGCTGCGCACGGCGTAGACGGCGACCGCGGCCACGATGATGACCCCGCGCAGGATTTGTTTGGCAAAGGCATCAACGCCCGCAATGTTGAAGATCGAGTCGATCAGAGAAAAGATCATCACGCCCATCAGCGTGCCCCAAACCCCGCCGCGACCGCCGGACAGAGCCGTTCCGCCAATCACCACCACAGCGATGGATTCCAGATCATAAACCCCGTCCCGACCGATCCACGGCGCGCCCGAGCGTAAGCGGCTTGCCAGATACAGCCCCGCGATAGTGGCGCAGACCGAACAGATCACATGCGCCATGATAACGACGCGCGTCGTCCGCATCCCCGCAAGCTTGGATGCGTCTGGGTTGCCGCCGACCGAATAGATATTGGAGCCTGCGCGGGTAAAGCGCAGAAAAACCCACGCGGCCACGGTCAGCGCGATCAGGAAAATCAGACTGATCGAGATGCCGCCAACCTGCCCATAGGCAAAGACCTGAAACTCTTCCGGAACCTCTCCGGCAAAGTTGTTGAAGGTCGCGCTCAGCAGCCCTTGCAGGATCAGCGCCATGCCCAACGTGGCGATCAGCGGATTGACCTCAAACTGGGTGATCACAAGACCGTTGATCAGGCCGACCACAACGCCCACGGCCAACACCGCCGCAATTGCAGGCAGCATCATGGATGGATCACCCGACATGATAGAGGACGCAAGCACCGCCGAAACCGAGATCAGGTTAGCCACGCTAAGGTCGATCGAGGCGATCAGGATGGCAAAGGTCTGCCCAATCGCTGTGATCCCCAACGCGATGGAGCGCCCCAGCAGGCCCAGAAGATTCTCAGCAGTCAGATATTGGGTCTGCCCGGTTGCAATCGCGACAGAGACATAGACCGCGATAGCCGCCAAAAGCAGCAGGAATGGGGCCAGCGCGGCAAGATTTTTAGGTCTTGGGATATTCATGAGGCTTCCAATTCCAGATGCGCCTCTGTCGCGGCGTGCATGACTTCGGTTTCGCTGGCGCCATGTCCGAACTCGGCCACGATCTTGCCGTCGCTCATAACCAGCACCCGGTCCGAGATGCCCAACACCTCGGGCAGGTCGGATGAGATCGCCATGACCGCCGCCCCATGTTGCGCCAGTTTGCGCATCTGAGCGTAAATCCCCGCCTTGGTGTTGACGTCGATGCCTCGGGTTGGTTCGACAAAGATCAAAACCTTAGGGGCCAAGGACAGCCAGCGCGCAACGATGGCCTTTTGTTGATTGCCACCGGACAGAGACTGAATCTCGACCTCGTAATTCGCAGCGCGCAGATCGAACGCATCAAAAAGCGCGTCCATCTGATCGAGCGTTGTGATCGGCGTTCTATCCGGCGCGCCCAAGGTGCCGGAAAAGGCCCGGGCCGAAATCATGCCGTTGTCACGGACCGATTGCATCAGCATCAACCCCTCGGCCTTGCGGTCGCCGGGCAGCATCGCAATCCCGGCCTTGGCGGCGCTGCGCGGGCTGGTAAGAGGGACAGATTTCCCATCGACTGTCACGGTGCCGGTTTCAAAAGGCTCTGCCCCGAACAAAGCCAGCGCCAACGCTGTGCGACCTGCCCCCTGAACGCCTGCAAACCCGGTGATCTGGCCTGCGCGCAGCTCAAGATCAATGTCGAACAACCGGTCATTACCGCCACCACGCACTGTCAGAACCGCATCGCCGATTTCTTCCGGTGTCGCAGGTTCGGGATAGAAGTGCCCAATATCGCGCCCGACCATGGCTTCGACGATCCGGCCGGTTTCGGGCACATGGTCAAAGGCAGCAGCGACTTTGCCATCCTTGATCACTGTGACACGGTCCGCCAGACGACGGATTTCGCGCATACGGTGGGTAATGTAGACAATCGAGCGGCCCTGACCGCGCAGATCATCAACCAGTTGGAATAGCAGATCACACTCGGTATCGTTGAGGGCCGCAGTCGGCTCGTCCATGACGATCACTTGCGCATTCAGCGACAAAGCCTTGGCAATCTCGACCATTTGCTGTTGCGCGACATCCAGATCGCTAACCAAAGTTTCCGGGCCGAAACGATGACGGTCGCCAAACAGCGCCAGCACGTCCTGCGTTTCGCGCCGCATCTTCTCGGTATCCAGCAGGCCCCAACTGCCTGTGGGTTCACGTCCCAGAAAGATATTCTGGGCAACCGTTCGGTCGGGCAGCAGCGAGAATTCCTGATAAATCACGCTGACGCCTTGCGCGAGCGATTCAAGCGGGTGCTGGAACCGGACCTTCTGACCGCGCAGGAAAATATCGCCCTCTTCAGCCTGATAGACGCCCAACAGCACCTTCATCAAAGTGGACTTACCCGCGCCATTTTCGCCGACCAGAGCGTGAACCTCGCCCGCACGGGCGGAAAAACTGACCCCGTCCAGTGCCTTGATGCCGGGAAACACCTTGGTGATCCCCTTCATCTCAAAGATGATATCGCCGCTCATGCCTGCGCCCACCCATTGCGAATGAACATGGCACTGTCGCGAAACAACTGCGGATGATCCTCGAACATCGGCCGCCAGATCCGGGTGGCTGCAGCAAGTTCAGGGACGCCTGCGCCAAAGGCCTCCATCACCACCCATCCGTCAAATCCGGTCTTCTTGACAGCAGAGAACACCGCACCAAAGTCGATCTGTCCCGTGCCGGGCGTGCCCCGGTCGTTTTCCGAGGCATGCAGAACGTTGATATGACCGGACAGGGAGGCAATCGCCTGTGCCTGATCCTTTTCCTCAATATGCGCATGGAAGGTGTCGTACATGATCCCAAAAGCCGGGTGGCCGACCAGCTCACAATACTGCGCGGCCTGTTCGGCAGTATTCAGGAAATGGGTTTCGAACCGGTTCAAAGGCTCCAAAGCCAGCAGCATGCCGCGCTTGGCCGCTGTGCCTGCCATGTCGCGATGGGCTTCTGCGCCGCGCTGCCATTCGTCAGCCGTCGGGCCGCTGCCGGTAAAGTGTCCGATGGGCGCATAAAAAGGCCCGCCGATCGTTTGCGCGCCAAGTGCTGTCGCACAATCCAGTATCCAATTCAGATGTGCGACACTTCTGGCCCGAACCAGAGGATCTGGGCTGGTTGGATCTGCTTTGGGGTCAGGAACAATCGCGGTGCAGGTCCTCTCAAGCCCGAGTGCATCGAGTTGAGCGCCCAGCCAGGCGTAGTGGTCTGGCTGCCCTTCCAAGACGGGAATTTCGACACCGTCATACCCGGCCTCAGCAGCAAGCTGACAGAAATCCAGTTGCGCTTCGCCGATCAGCCCGCCAACGCATAGAAGATTAACTCCCAGCTTCATTTCCCCTCCCAAGGCCAAAAAAGCATCTTTGCCGCGAATCTATGTAATCGTTTTCATGATGAATGTAAACCATTACATTTTTTGTTTCACGCTGCTATAAGCTTTCAACATGACAAGAAGTTCGACCAAAAGGCCCACAGTTCGGGATGTTGCCAGAGTTGCCGGTGTCTCAACCGCAACGGTCAGCCGGGCATTGCAATCTCCTGATATCGTGTCCAAAAAAACTCGGGATGCGGTTTTTGCG
The DNA here is from genome assembly GCF_056780525.1 of Ruegeria sp. S263. Lineage (NCBI taxonomy): Bacteria > Pseudomonadati > Pseudomonadota > Alphaproteobacteria > Rhodobacterales > Roseobacteraceae > Ruegeria > Ruegeria sp. S263. Next base: position 3,033,673 of record NZ_CM165558.1, read on the forward strand.
GCAGTCTCCGAGACAGGATACAGCGTCAATACAGCAGCACAGATGCTGCGGCGCAACCGGTCGGGTACGGTTTTGGTTATCCTTCCGGATATTGCCAACCCATTCTTTTCCAAGATCCTGTCGGGCATTGAAGAAGTCGCGACCCGCGCCAGTCTGACGATCCTGATCGGCAACACCAATGGGGACGACGCGCGCTATGAAAATATCCTCGAAAACCTGCGCAACGGGCGCGCGGACGGGGCCTTGATTCTGAACGGAACTGCCCCCCCTGACGGAATGCTGCCCGAGGGCACTCCGATCGTGTCAATCTCGGAACGTCCAGAGGGCGCAGGCTACGCGCATGTCGGGACCGACAACCAGAAGGCCGCGTTTGATGCCACGCAATATCTGCTTGCCCAGGGGCATCAGAGGATCGCGCATGTCACCGGACCTGAAGGCAATGCGCTGACCAAAGACCGGCGGGCCGGATATATTCAGGCGATGACGGAAACCGGCCTAACGGATCAAATCTGCACCATTCCCGGCGGCTTCACTTACGGCGATGGAGAGCGGGCAGCGGATCACCTGTTCGCGCAGCATCCAGATACCACCGCTGCGTTCTGCGCAAATGACGAATCCGCGATGGGCGTCATCCGGGGCCTACAGAAACATGGATACTCGGTCCCCGGCGAAATTTCCGTCATGGGTTTCGACGACGTGCCGTTTTCACGGATTTTTCAGCCTGAACTGACGACGGTGCATCAGGCGCGGAATCTCATCGGGCAACGTGCGATGGAGATCCTTCTGGACCTACTCGAAGATAATACAGCACCTGCAGAATTGATGTATCTGGACCACACCATCGTGACACGAAACAGCGTTGCCAGACCGCGTTCATAAGGGTCAAGAGCGGTCGAGGGCCAAACCCTCTTTGAGTGTTTTCCGCCCCATCCGTCGCCTCCTGTATTCGCCAGCGAGTAAGATACGCGCCCATGCGAACACGGCGAGGCTGGTGAATTCGGTGCCATTGTCCGAGATGATGGTTTTGGGCGCGTCCTGCTGACCAATCAGTCGGTCCAATTCCCTCGTGACCCACAAGCCAGATAGCAATTTGCCGCCAACCAGCACCAGGTTCTCTCTCGCGCGGCCATCCACCAGAGTCACGATAAGGAAGCGACGGCTGTCAATCTGCGCATCAGATCCGAATTCGAGGTTCCAAAGCTCATTAACTCCGTCCAGCACGACCACCAACCTTATGGTAACCAGGGCCCGATTAAGTATAAAAAATGTATAAAAACTAGAGGGCTGGGAGTCCCGAGCATCCTTGCTCCTGATCCATTATATTAGACGACGAAGAGGGTTTGGGGGAAAGAGGACCCAATGCACTCGCTACCAATCACACGCGACCTTATGAGCGACTGATTTTCAACCCCAGAGAGATCACGCGATGGCGTACAACACCCATTCACCCTGAATTCCCTTGAAACGGTGGGTCCCAACTTGCTCAAACTCCAGACCCGAACCAGCCGTCAGTTCTCGAACAATGGATGACACGCGGCACGAACCTCCGGGCGTTACATCTAGGATTCGAGCGGCCATGTTGACCGCGATGCCTGAAACATCCTGACCGCGAAGCTCGCATTCTCCGGTGTGAACACCAGCGCGCAGAGTAAGCCCCAGTTTTGACATTTCGGACTGAAGCTCGCGCGCTCAACAGACGGCTCGGCTCGGCCCAGAGAATGTGGCCAAAACACCGTCGCCCATTGTCTTCACGAGGTTGCCTCCATGACGGGCGATAATTCGAGCCGCTGTGGTGTCATGGGCATCAATCAACTCTCTCCAGCGGGCATCCCCCATTTCCTCCGCAGCTTTGGTCGATCCTACAATGTCGGTCATCACGATCGTTGCCAGGATACGGTCGCCAAACTCAGCGCTTTCCGGGGCGCCTACGAACGTAGCGATCTCGTCTGCAACTTCATCTACGTCGCCGACCCATGGCAGGTGGTCTTCGCGCTCAAGTATCTTCAGGCTTCCATAAGGAAGGGTGTCGGCAATGTACTCTGCCTCGTCGAGCGAGACTGTACGGTCGCCGCGCGAATGGAGCACCAGCGCAGGGACATGCACAGCGGATAGGATTGGTCGAATATCGAGTTCATAATTTAATCGGGTGATGTTGACCGCAGTTCCAGGGCTGCCAGACTGGACCAATAGCCAACTCATGAAAGCTTGTTCAGCGGGATCTTCCCAGACGCTTGGGGCACGCTCGGACAGAAACTCGGCAGTATCGCCCCAGTTCTGTTGCATATTCTCGAGAAACTTTTCGAAATCGCCCCGCCGCACCCCGAAGGGCCAGTCAGGTTTCCAAGCGCGGCATGCATAGGAACCGACGAGAACGACATTGCTGACCCTTTCTGGATAGCTGGCAGCGAACATTGTCGTCATGTTGCCGCCTTCGCTAACACCAAATATTGATGCTTTTTCCGAGCCCGTCGCGTCCAGAACAGCACGTATGTCATCGGTGCGCTCTTCCAGCGTTGGGGCACCCACCTCAGGATCGGATATCCCAGTTCCGCGCTTATCGAACAAGATAAGTCTGCTACGCCCAGCCAACTTTGAAAGGAAACGGTTGTACCCAGGGTGTTCCCAAACAACATCTATGTTGTGAAGCCACCCGGATGCGTAAACTAAATCCACAGGACCATCACCTACGACCTGGTAGGCTACCGCGACGTTACCAGCAGATGTGAACTTAGTCTGCGGTTTTTCCATCTCCTGCGCCCCAAGACGTTGATTTGTTGAAAATGGACCAATGCCGTTTCTGCGACAAGTGCCGGGTGAGGAAACAACCGATTGCAATGGCTGGTTTCAGGCTTTAGCCTGCCATTTCAATCGTCAAAGTCAGACTTTCTGTTGATGTACCCTGACCATTGCCGCATAGAGGCGGGGTGCAGGGTGCTTGTCGGGCCGTGCGCCCAGAGGGCAGGCAGCAAATGCCAGACGTAGAAACCTCTTGAACCTCTCCCGGCAGTCATCACACCGGACGGGAACCTATGTCACTCCAGCCTCAAAAGGAAAGGTCTGCACTAGCGGCCATTGACCCGGCTCGCCTGCGGGTCATAAAACGCGCCGCGTTGTTTCTGCTGGGTCCATTCTATTTTCTGTACATCGCCTTTGTGCCCCTGCTTTGCGGCAAACGACAAGGTTTTCGCGGCTGGTACTGGCCGCTGGTCAAACGTGCCTGTTCGCGGCTTCTGTGGCTGCTGAGTATCCGAACAGAGATGACACAAGCGGATAGGGCCGCACTGGCCGCCGACACCAACAGCATCATCGTGATCAACCACCGCAGCCATCTGGATGGGTTCGCCTTGATGGACGTCATGCCCGACGCCAAGTGGATCACCTTCGCCGCCAAAAAGGAGCTGTGCGATGCGGTTCTGCTAAGCCGTGGATTCAAGGGCGCAGGGCTGGTAGAGATTGACCGGAAAAGTGGCGCGGTGGCGCTTGAGACGCTTACCGAGGCCGTCCGAGCTATGCCTGAACGCCGCTCTGTCGTGTTGTTCCCAGAGGGCACGCGCACCAGTTCCGAAAGCCTCGGCACGTTCAAAGCCGGAGCTGTCATAGTCGCGCGCGCCACCGGTCGCACGATACGGCCCATTGTAATTCATGCATCCGACGCGCTTATGCCGCGCGACAAACACTTGCCCAAAAGCGGGACGATCCGGGTCGAGGTACTGCCGTCATTCACCTGCGATCACTCCGTTTCAGTGGACGAAGACGTGGATCGCCTTAGAAACGAAATGGTGACCGTTTTCGACGCAGGGTTAAGTAAGTAGGTCTGTGATCCTTCGCTGCCCCGGCATTTCCAACAGCCTGACTAAGGTCCGCCTTGGGCACGCATCGATTTCGCGCTGCATTAGGCTTGACCGACAGCTCCGCCCCAACCCACCGGCACCTGTGGCGACCCGTGTCGCCAACTGTGCCCCCGCTAGCAAGTTGGTGGCGCGGGTTTAACTTTTTCAGTCAGCTAATCGCCAGAACTCCAATAAAATGACTTAAATTCACAAGTCAATTCAGGTGTCTACCCCTACCTGAGGGGCAAGTCATACACCCCATCTATGATTTGCCCTCCAAAAGGAGTTGACGCCATGACCGAGGCTGATCGGCAGCAGATTTTGAACGAAGTGCGCAATGACCTCATGCAATGCCAGCTCAAGATGCGTCGCATTGCAGAGGCAGATATGCGCCATCATTCAGCCAAACGCGGGTCGATCAAAACCCGTGACCGGGTCGGTGTGGTTCGTCTAGCTTACGCTAACGAATTGAAGCTTTTGGCTCGGCAAATCGGCAGCATGAAAATCTGATGAACCTGAATGCACAGTCGTGAAATTTGGAGCCTGTATCAGTCGACCTCGTGCTCAATCTCGAAATGCACCTGAAACGGCCACAGTTACTCTGGCTAGCGGGAAAGTCTCTTGGGACTTATCGGGCGTTAAGAGTTGAGCAGCAAGTTACGCAAGCCACTCGCATCATTAAACTAAGCGCACGAGGCCGGAAATTGGTCCTTCCCGGCCGGAATGTTCTGATGGGAACCGCTTATTCATGAACGAAAGCAACGAACGACTTAGGCCGTTCTGATCCATGTTCTTTTGACAGTACCCGGTTGCAGTTTTTCTTGGCTACACAAACCTGTTCACATAATTTTCCAGAATTTCCTGACGCCCGGATCGCGGTTCAGGGTTGGTATTATCCCGCAGAACACGAGCGGAAATTTCTTCCAGACTGCTGTCCAACATGGACGCCGCTTCTGGTGTACTCCAACCTGAATACCGTTCTGATAACGCGTCCTCCAAACCGCCGTCATCAATCATGGCGGCCGCAGCTTTCAAGCCTCGGGCACAGATGTCCATTCCACCAACATGGGCTGCGACAAGATCTTCTGCGTCAATGGATTGGCGCCGTACCTTTGCGTCAAAGTTTGTGCCCCCGGTCGTAAAACCACCGGCCTTCAGAATGTAGTAATAAGCCAAGGCAACCTCTGGCGTGTTATTCGGGAACTGGTCCGTGTCCCACCCGGACTGGTAATCGTTTCGATTCATGTCGATCGAACCAAGCATCCCTTCGGCAGCAGCGACCGCAATTTCATGCTCGAAACTGTGCCCGGCCAGGATCGCATGCCCCTGCTCGAGGTTCAATTTGACCTCGCCCTCCAAACCGTACTTCCTGAGAAATCCGATACACGTCGCCGCGTCGTAGTCGTACTGGTGTTTGGACGGCTCCTGCGGTTTGGGCTCCACGAGAATAGTGCCCTTGAACCCAATTTTGTGCTTGTACTCAACGACCATGTTCAAAAACCGGCCCATATGGTCCAACTCGGCCTTCAAATCCGTGTTCAAAAGGGTTTCATAGCCTTCCCGGCCACCCCAAAGAACATAGTTTTCACCGCCCAGCTTGTGGGTCGCATCCATGCACGATTTCACTGTTGCTGCGGCAAATGCAAACACTTCAGGATCAGGGTTTGTGCTGGCACCAGCCATCCAACGGCGGTGGCTGAACATATTGGCCGTACCCCAAAGCAGCTTGGTGCCAGACGCCTGCATTTTTTCGCCAATGTAATCGGTGATTTCCTCAAGGGTTCTCAGATTATCGGCAAAATTGCCCTGCTCTGGCCGAATATCAGCATCGTGCCAGCAAAAGAATGGCTGGCCCAGAAGATCAAACAGTTCAAAAGCAATGTCCGCCTTTAGGCGCGCGCGACCCATGTCATCTTGTGGATACCACGGGCGTTCGAATGTAGGCCCGCCAAAGGGGTCGCCCCCCTCCCATGCGAATGAGTGCCACCACGCCACAGCAAACCGCAGATGGTCTTCCATCCGCTTGCCCATGATAATTTCGTCCGGGTTGTAGTGCCGGAACGCCAATGGGTTCTTGCTGTCTGCGCCTTCAAACTGGATCTGCTCAATCCCATCAAAAAATCCACTTGGCATGTCTGCCCCCTATTCTGCTTTTTGTGCTGGCTGCTTGCCCAGAATGATCATTGACAAAAGGTCGTCATCCGTGACGTCCGCAATATCGACCGTCCCAACCAATTTGCCGTTCTTCATGACCGAGGCGCGGTCACACAGTTCCATAACGGCATGCACGTCGTGGTCGATCAGGAATATGCCTATGCCTTGCGCCTTTAGCTGGTGGATCAGATCAGCCACCATCTGAGTTTCATGCGGCCCAAGCGCTGCTGTTGGCTCGTCCATAATCAGAATGCGTGCGTTGAAATAGACGGCTCGCGCGATCGCCACAGATTGTCTTTGACCACCCGACAACGCAGAGACAGGGTCATTGAACTTCTGAAAGTTCGGGTTGAGTTGCGCCATGATCTTGCGGCATTCGGCCTCCATGGCTGCGTCGTTGACCAAACCAAAAGGCGTCGTCATCTCGCGCCCTAGGAACAGGTTCGATGTCGCGTCCAGATTGTCGGCCAAGGCGAGCGTCTGATAGATGGTCTCGATGTTATTTGCGCGCGCATCGCGAGGGTTAGCGATCTCGACCGGCTTGCCATCAATCAAAATCTCGCCGTGATCCATTTGATAAGCGCCCGACAGGACCTTGATCAGCGTGGACTTACCGGCCCCGTTATGCCCCAGCAGCCCCACGACTTCACCCGGATAAAGATCGACCGACACATGGTCGACGGCTTTGATTCCACCGAAGGAGATCGAAATATCGCGCATCTCGACCAATGGCGCTTCGCCAGAGCCGCGTCCAGACTTCACAGAGGTTTCATGCGTATCCTGAGCTTGCATCACTTGGTCCCCAATCGCTTGCGGTAGACGATGTCGATATAGACGGCCAACACCAGAACGCTGCCGACGACAATGTTCTGGAACGGCGCGTCAACGCCAACCATTGCCATGCCCGATTGCAGCGCCTGCATGATCAATGCGCCAAGGATCGCACCATAAATGGTGCCGATGCCACCAGACAACGCGGTCCCACCAATAACAGCGGCCGCGATAACCCGTAGTTCGTCCAGCGTTCCGATATCGTTCGAGTGGTTTGCAAGGCGCGCCGAGGCGACCACAGCAGAAACGGCGCACAAAAAGCCCATCAGCGCAAAAATCTTAACGGTCAGCAGTCGCGTATTGATGCCGGAAAGCTCTGCCGCATCCGGGTTTCCACCGGTGGCAAAGATATAGCGTCCAAAACGGGTTTTCCGCGCTACGATCGTCAGGGTTACCGCGACGATGATCAGGATGAGGACAGAAATTGGTATGCCGTACCCGACGACCAGCCCCTCCGGCATAGTTTCGCCGCGTGCTTCGAACATACGTTGCAGCCGACGTGTCGGAATGGCGTAGCTGTTTACGATGTAGACGTACCCAAGTATGGCGAGTGCGATGATCCCGGCCAGAGTGGCCTCGGCCCAAACAGGTTTGACGGGGAAGCCATGTGCCGCTTTTGCACGTCGACCGCTCCACAAAGCCCAAATGGCGACCGCCGTAGCGAACAAACCAAACAGCCAGCTTGTTGTGGTTCCAAGCGTTCCGTTGGTTCCGCCGAACATCAGGAATGTACTGTCCAGCGGACCAATCGTTTGGCCGCTGGTCAGATACCACGCCACGTTTCTCCAAACCAGGAATCCACCAAGCGTGACAATGAATGCTGGTATCGTCAGATAACCGACCATCCAGCCATGAAACGCACCAATCAGCGTGCCCACTAACAGCCCGACGACAATGGTGATCGCCCAGGTTGCAGGATTGTTCAAACCCATCCCAAGTACCTGCGGCAACAGCTCGGTTTGCGTCATTGCCATCACTGCCGACGTTGTCGCCAGCAATGCTCCGACCGACAAATCTATGTGCCGCGTGACGATTATGAACACCATCCCGCACGCCATAATGGCAACCGAAACCGTCTGGATGGACAGGTTGAACAGGTTCCGAGGCGTTAGGAACCGGCCATCCGTAAAGATGTTGAACCCGATGCACAGGATGACAAACGCGCCGATCATTCCCAAAAGCCGCATGTCCAGTTCCAACTGCTGGAACAGGCTGGGTTTCGCTTTTTCAGGTACCGGCTGAGACGAAGTTTCGGTCATTTCCGATCTTTCATATTCAGCAATGGTCCCTGGCCCCGAAAGGGCCAGGGACTTTGAAGCTTAGTTACAAGGGGCCGGTCCGTTTTCAACGCCCTGGCACAAATCTTCCAACGGGATCCATCCGGCATCCACAACAACGGAAAGATTGTCCTTGGTAATCGGAACAGGCGCAAGGAAGACCGAACTCATCTCGGTGCCACCCGGTGATGTCCAACTAATCGCACCTTCGACGTCAGCGGGGCTTGTACCGCCCGTCAAAGCCACGGCGATTTCGCCAGCGGCCTTGCCGAGCTCACGGGCGTCTTTCCATACGGAAACAGTCTGAGTACCCAGCGCGACACGGTTCAGCGCCGCGTGATCACCATCCTGACCAGAGACCGGAATGCCTTCCATACCCTGCGCTGTCAAAGCAGCGACAACGCCGCCTGCGGTGCCGTCATTCGACGCAACCACTGCATCCACGTTGTTCTCATTTGCAGTCAGGATTTGTTCCATGTTCCGCTGCGCATTCGCGGGCAGCCAGCCGTCGGTGTAGGCTTCTCCAACGATTACGATGTCACCGCTGTCGACTGCCGCGCCGATAATCTCTTGCTGTCCGCCCCGCAGGAAGTCAGCGTTCGGATCCGTAGGAGAGCCTTTGATCATCACGTAGTTGCCCTTGGGCATTGCCTCAAAAACAGCGCGGGCCTGCATTCTGCCGACTTCTACATTGTCAAAGGTCAGATAAAACGCACGGTCGTCTTCGATCAGGCGATCGTAAGCGATGACCGGAATGCCTTCGTCTGCCGCAGCCTGAACAGCCGGCCCGATTGCCTGCGCGTCCTGCGCCAAAATGATAAGCGCGTCTACACCTTGGGCGATCAGGCTTTCAATGTCCGAAAGCTGCTTTGCGGAAGACGATTGCGCGTCTGCCGAAATATACTCGGCGCCTCCTGCTTCAAGCGCAGACTTGATGGCTGCTTCATCCGTTTTCCAACGCTCTTCCTGAAAGTTCGACCAGCTTACGCCGACCACTGGCTCTGCGAATGCGGTCGAAGCCAACAAAGTGGCCACAGCCGAAAAGCTGAGAATTCGTTTCATGATTTCCTCCCATTTGCGGAGCCATCGCATTTCGATTCGCGGCTCTCACGAATTTGAATACCATATTTATTTCAGTCGGTAAAATATTTAGTCTATTAGAAGCGGTGAAATCCAAATAGATTGGGGACAAGACCAGATTCGCGAGGCCAAGATGCTGAAAAGCAAAGCTTCTCAAAATGCCGCAGACCAGCGGAACATTACCCGCCTGCGGGTGCTGGAACATATCCGGACCAGAGGCTCGATTTCACGGATAGATATCGCCAGCGCATTGCAGACCAGCCCGGCGACGGTTACCGCCGCCACGGCCGACCTCATTTCTGCGGGGCTGATCAAAGAGATCGAAACCGAACAACAATCCAAGTCTGCCAAAAGGGGGCGGCCCAGAGTCCTGCTTCAGTTGAATGGCGGCTCATACCTTGTTGCGGGCCTTAAGGTGGCGCGCCACATGATCTCGGTCATTCTTGTGGATTTCGAAGGCAATGAGGTTACGTCATGCAAACATCCGCTGGACGACGCCCGAATGACCCCAACCGCTTTTGTGGCGACCATTCGCAAAGCCATGGATCAGGCTTGCGCTCAGATTAACGAAACCATCGACACCCTGTCCGGCGTGTCAATTGGGATTGCCGGTCTGGTGGATGCAGAAAGGAACTTTGTCCACTGGTCCTCTTCCCTGACCGAAAGAAACGTCGATTTCAGTCAATTTCTGGAAACTGAATTGCCCTGCCCCGCCTTCATTGAAAACGACGCCAATCTGGTGGCAAAGGCGGAACAACTTTTTGGATTAGGTAAGGGGTTAAAGAACTTTCTTGTCGTCACGATCGAACACGGCGTTGGGCTTGGTATTGTGCTGGACGGCAAGCTGTATCGCGGGGAACGTGGCTGCGGAGCAGAGTTTGGCCATACAAAAGTTCAACTGGACGGCGCGCTTTGCCAATGCGGCCAGCGGGGCTGCCTTGAGGCCTATGTCGGTGACTATGCGCTCATCCGGGAAGCAACCGTTGCCGATCAAAGCACTGGAACGGAAACCGTAACGGAAATCCACAAAAACGCGCGTTCCGGAGACCAAAGGGCCAAGTCCGTTCTGGCCCGCGCGGGACAGATGTTTGGTCTGGGGATATCCAACCTGATTAACCTGTTTGACCCGGAACGCATTATATTGTCAGGCGCTCAGATGGACTTGGAACACCTGTATTCCGACGAGGTGATGACCCGAATTCGAAGTGGCGTAGTGAATGTCGATACCCCCTTGCCGGAAATCAAAGTCCATCACTGGGGCGACCTGATGTGGGCCAAGGGTGCTGCGGCTTACGGGATTGAGCAGGTCTCGATCTTGAAGGTGAAGGAACTGGCGACACATGCGTCCTGAGCTTTGTATCCTGTTCGCTTTTGCATCTGCGTCCACGGCAGAAGCCCAAGCTCCGCAATTCCAGAAGATTGACATAGGCGCCCATACCTATGATGGCGGATGGGAGCACTTTGTGGGCGGTGGGGTCGCCGTTTTCGATTGCGACGGGGACGGGCTGCCCGAGCTTTTCGCCGCGGGTGGGACCAATCCTGCCCAACTGTTTAGGAACACATCGCTCGACAGCGTTTCATTTCGTGCTGATACGCCCAAGCAATTGTCACTGACCAGCGTAACCGGGGCTTACCCATTGGACGTCGACAATGATGGCGTTCTGGATCTGGCCGTTTTACGCGTTGGCCCTGATCTGCTTTTGAAGGGCGAATCTGATTGCAATTTCCGCCCTTTCGACACCCTTAGTTTCCAATCAGTGGACCATTGGACAACCGGGTTCTCTGCCACCTGGGAAGTTGATCAGACCCTTCCAACACTGGCCTTTGGCACCTATGTTGATCTCCGGAATCCCGATGGCCCGTTTGAGGCCTGCGGACCCACGGTCCTATACCGCCCCAACGGCCGCAGCTATCAGCCGCCGGAATATCTCGAGCCGGGTTACTGCGCGCTGTCGGTCCTGTTTTCGGACTGGTCCCGCTCCGGACAAGCGGATTTGCGGGTCAGTAACGATCGCCATTACTATGTGCGCGGTGGGCAAGAGCAGTTATGGGCTATGGAGGCCACCCCACGCACCTATTCGCAAAAAGACGGATGGTTGCCATATTCGATCTGGGGAATGGGCATCGCTTCGCGGGATCTGACAGGCGACGGCTTTCCCGAAGTTTATCTAACTTCGATGGGCGATCAGAAATTGCAGATCTTCGACCCCAAAACTGGCGGCCCGACCTGGCGTGACGCCACCTACGACAAAGGCACAACCGCGCACAGACCACATACTGGAGGCGACGGTCGCCCATCGACCGGATGGCATGCGCAGTTTGGCGACGTCAACAACGACGGTCTGGACGATATCTTCGTCACCAAAGGAAATGTCGAGCAGATGCCGGACGCGGCGCTGAATGACCCCAACAACCTGCTGTTGCAACAGCAGAATGGTCAATTCCACGAAGCTTCGGCCAAGGCTGGCATTGCTTCTATGGCCAAGTCGCGCGGTGCGGCATTGGCTGACTTCAACAATGACGGCTGGCTTGATCTGGTGGTGGTCAATAGGGGCTCGGAACTTGAGGTCTATCAAAACCACCCTCGCACTGGGAATTGGGTGATGATGGACATAGCGCAGGATCAGCCAAACCGTTTCGCCGTCGGCGGCTTTATCGAGATGACGACTGCGGCGGGTATGCAGACCCGGGAAATCACCATCGGCGGAGGGCACGCCAGCGGCATCGTAGGGCTACATCATTTTGGGCTGACGGATGCGAAGACGATCGAAGTTCGGGTCATTTGGCCCGATGGCGAAGCGGGGGATTGGCAGGAATACCACCCCAATCAGATCATTCGAATTGAACGATGATCATTGGTCGACATGCAACCCACTTGGAACCTTTTCCGGAACACCAAGACGTTCAGTGGGGTCTTCCAGACTACCCAAAAAGCTCAGAAGGGCGCTGATCTCTTGATCCGTCAGACTTATCTTCGGCAGGTCGCTGCTTTTGGCAATCGCATCCATAATCTCGGGGTCGGAAAACGCCTGATGATCCTTTGCACCCGGAAAGTCAGGCAACACCGCCAGTTCCAAGGTATACGTGTGCAATGAGCCTTCCGGGTCGAGATGATGACGCACGACGTCTTCAAGCCGCGCATAGGCACCGCTATGCCCGTAGGGGGCCGTCAGCGTTACATTGCGCAACGAAGGCGTGCGAAACGCAAATGAATCCTCTGCGTCGCCAGTCACGCGCAGGCGCCCATCATCCCGGACATGGCTTTCAAACCTTGCTGCTTTGCCGGGCCCTATCTGCGGCATCGCGATAGAGTGAAACTTGTGGTCCGTTTGAAACCAGCCCGAATGACAGGTGCTGCACCCTGCCTTTCCATAAAACAGTTGCATTCCGCGCGCTGCCTCTTCCGGCAGGTCGGCTTCCCCCCGCATCGCAAGGTCAAACGGGCTGTTGTCGGCGCGCCATTCAAAGGCAATGAAATCGGCAATTACATTCGCAATAGCAGAAAAGGTGATCGCATCCCCCGGTGCGATCAAGGAAAATCGCTGTTCGTATTCCGGGATGGCCGCGATGCGAGCAGCAATCAGGTCCCACGCCCCGCCTTCCTGCGTTAGCAACCCAAGGCGCACGGCCTGGCTGACGTCATTCTCGGAGTAATGGCCTGCCATCTCATCAGGGGACAGCACCGGAAACATTGCCTGAGCGGCCAGAGCGGAATTGAAACCTGACCGCATATGCGTGCCCAGTGGCGTCCTGATACCGTTCTCGCGTGTCGGATCGGCTTCAAGGCGGCCATCGTGAAAGAAGGTTGTGAACTCGGTCGCGCCAAGATTCCAAAGACCCGGCGAATTGCGCGGGATTCGTTGCTCTGGCGGGTTTTCCGCATCGAGTTTCCGCTTCTCCCCCAAACCCGCGCCACCCTCACCGATCCCCAGCGAAAGCCCATCGGACGTGCCGAGTTTGGGGTGATGACACGTTGCGCAGCTTATGTTCTTGTTCCCCGACAAGATCGGATCGTAGAAAAGCAGCCGCCCAAGTTCGACCTCGTCCAGATCAGGCTCAACAAACTCTGGTTTTGGCCCGAGGTCCTGAGCCGCTGCGGGCATAATGGACACGACCACCACGCCGAAAGCAACAATCGGTGCAACGAACCTCATGTCTCACCCTCGGAAATCTCAATTATCAATGTCTGCGCGTATGGCGCTTCAGGAGAGTATATGATCGACGGAAATTCAGGGATGTTAACCGCGTTGGGATAACCCGACGGCTCGATGCACACGCCAGCGTTTTTGCGGAAAGGTTCCGAAAGGTGAGCCCCCGAGTAAACCTGCGCCCCCGCCTGATCAGACCAAACAGATAGTTGCAAACCGTTAGGCGCGGTAAGGTCAGCGACCGGAAGCCCGTTCTCTCGTGCGGGGTCGAAAACGAAGTAGTTGTCCAAATCCGTCAAAGTAGCGCTGATCGCCTTGGGTTCGGAGAAATCCATCCCGCCTTTCCTCGCGTCGTTCAATATGCCCGAGGGAATCCCTTGATTGTCCACTTCAAGATAGCGGTGTGAGGCCAACCGCAGACTATGCCCGGAAATGCCCCTCGCGCTACCCAGGCTATAGTAGTTGTGCTGCGCTATACTTATGGGGGTCGGTCGGTCAGGCTGCGCTGAAATCGAATAGATCAGGCGCGTTTCGTCCAGTTTTACGCGCACCTCAAATCTGACTTCTCCCGGAAAGCCGCTGGCACCCTCTGGGGATGTGTGGCGCAACACGGCCTCGTTTGCCGCTATTTTCTCAAGGGCCCAATTCTGATGCGAGAGGCCAGCCCATCCACCGTGCAAGGAATTCCGACCCTCGTTTGCGTCCAGTTCATAACGGACATTTTCCATGTCAAAACGCGCGTTTCCGATCCGATTGGCGACACGGCCGACGATTGCACCCATATAGCTTTTGTCGGTAACGTAGTCCTGCGGACTTTCGTACCCAAGGATCATTGGCAAACCCTTGTACCACCATCCCTGTGTTGTCGCCCCGTAGCTGAGCAGCGACACCCGCATGTCGCCATCACTCAGAACGGCCGTTTCGATCCGAGGAGGTATGTCCCGCCTTACGCTCATCTTTTTACGAAAGGTGCCAAGGCTGAATAGTATTGCCGGTACCGCTGGTATTCACTTTCGAACGCATCGACCAAATCTTCACGAGGTTCGATGACCCTGTTGATTTTGGGTGCCATCATCACCGTGTCCGGATCTGCGTCATTGACGGCGCATATTGCCAGACGAGCGGCACCGATGGCGGCTCCAAATTCACTGCCCTGCGGCAAGGTAAGAGGCGTATTGAGTACGGTGGCCAGTTTCTTCAACCAATAATGGGAGCGCGCACCGCCGCCAACAGCCATAAGGGTCGTTGGTTTGGTTCCGGTTTTCTTGAGGGCCTCCAGACAATCCCGCATTGCAAAGGCGACGCCTTCCATGACGGCCCGCGTCAAGTCCGCAGTGCCTGAGGAAATATCGACACCCAGGAATGCCCCTCGGATCGCACTGTCATTATGCGGTGTCCGCTCACCCGAAAGATAGGGCAAAAACGTGATCTCTGATGGGCCATCCAGATCGTCCGGCAGCGAGGCGACCAGGTCCCCAACGGACTGGCTCAGGTTACGGGAGAGCCAGTTCAAGCTGTTCGTCGCAGACAGGATGACACCCATCTGAATCCACCTATCCGGAACGGAATGACAAAAACAATGTACCGCCGTTTCCGGCGCTGGCGCGTACTTATCCCTGGACACCAGCAGCACACCCGAGGTTCCAAGCGACAAGAAGCCGGCCCCGTCGCTGATACTGCCTATCCCGCAGGCAGCAGCGGCGTTGTCCCCTGCTCCGCCCGCAACTACGACCGGCTCAGACACTCCCCACTCTCGCTGTAGTTCGGGTCGCAACTCACCGCCCGGTTCACTGCCTTCAACCAATCGCGGCATTTGTTCGATGCTCATATGACCTTGTTCCAAGGCGGTTTCTGACCATCGCCTCGCCCCGACGTCCAACCATGACGTTCCCGCGCTGTCAGACATGTCGCTGACGTAATCCCCAGTCAGCCAGAGTCGCAAATAGTCTTTCGGCAGCAGTACCTTGGCAATCTTGGCAAACAGGTCAGGCTCATTTGCGCGGACCCATTCCAACTTGGGAGCTGTAAACCCCGGAAAAACGATGTTGCCAGAACTTGAACGCATTCCCGGCAGTTGATCAAGCCTCTGCGCCTCTTTCGAGGCCCGCGTGTCGTTCCACAGAATGCAAGGCCGCAGTACGTTGTCTTCGGCATCCAAAAGGGTCGCACCGTGCATGTGCCCGCTCAGACCAATGCCGCGTAGCGCGGAGAACGCAGTTCCGTGCGCAGATCGAAGCTGACCGGCAACGTCCTTACACGCCTCCACCCAATCCAGAGGCGACTGTTCAGACCATCCCGGCTTTGGCGAAGACGTTGTGATATTGGACTCGGCACTGCCTGCGACGGACCCTGTGTCGTCGACAAGGATCCCTCTGAGACCGGATGTTCCCAAGTCCAATCCGAGATACATTTTTTGACCTCATCCATTTTTTTTAGTTGCTAAAATTAATATCTAAGCAGATTTTGTCAACAGAAGTTTAAGCCCAATTGGCCTCCCATAGCGACAAGCCCACGCCAGATCAGCGAGTGGATAGTTTGCGGCAGGAAACGGTTTTGCCGAGTTGAACGGCCCTCATGTCCACCATCACAGACTGAAGCTTCCGTTGACTTGTCTACACGCAATAGTTGCGCTAGCCTGCATATCCCAAAGCAGTTACTGGTCGAGGCCGGAGCAGGCCCATTGCACAGGGTTAAGTTGTAAACGATCACGCGGAGCAAGAGAGTGACCGATACTGAATGCAACTGTCAACAAATCGCCTCAGTCGAAGAAGTCAAATCTGCCTTAGAAGAGGCGCAGTGCCAGCACTGTGGTATCACCACAAATGAGCTCATGTCACGCGGAGAGGTCCTTGAGATTTGCGGTGAGGAATATTGCTCTGACATCTCAACGGGACTGAAACTGTTCACCACATTTGCTGTGTGCCCAAGCTGTCATGGGCGGTTTCATCAGGACGCCGAAAACATGCACAACCCTTGCCAAATAAAGGCTCGGTGGAGTTGAGAGGGCCTCGCGTAGTAAGGTGCCGGGGGCGGCAGCCTCTCACTTTAACTTCTATTTCCCAGATCAGACGTTGGCATGGGGCTGATTGAATGATCGCTTCACCAATTGGAACGAGCTTGAAAACTTGCCCCGCTAGCGCGGATCAGACTAAGCTTTGGTTCTGAGCAGCCTCAACTGACTGGTCCAAGTTGATTGTTAGTGCATCATCGGCCTGTGATCCATCGGGATGATGGTTTCGGGCGCTGGCGGGCGGCAACCCAGAGCACTGTGGGGTCGTTTTGTGTTGTAGTGTTTTCTCCATTGTTCGATCAGGATTTGTGCTTCGCGCAAGCTGTAGAAGATCTCTCCGTTGAGTAGCTCATCCCTGAACCGGCCATTGAAGCTTTCACAATATCCGTTCTCCCATGGGCTGCCGGGTTCGATGTAAGCCGTCTTGGCGCCGACGGCAGCAATCCAGTCTCGGACAGCCTGGGCGACAAATTCCGGCCCATTGTCAGAACGTATGAAACTCGGCACGCCGCGAAGTATGAACAGATCCGTCAGAACGTCGATTACATCGGTCGAGTTCAGTTTCCGCTCGACCCTGATTGCCAAGCATTCCCTACTGTATTCATCAAGGATGTTCAGCGTTCGGAAGGCTTTTCCATCATCGGTTCGGCAATGGACGAAGTCATACGACCAAACATGGTTGCGAAACTCTGGCCGTAGCCGAACACACGACCCATCGTTCAGCCAGAGCCGTCCTTTCTTCGGTTGTTTCACTGGCACTTTCAGCCCCTCCCGTCGCCAAAGCCGTTCAATCCGCCCATCACTGACAGACCAGCCAGCCTCTCTCAGCAGTGCAGCGATCCTGCGATAGCCATATCGACCGTATTGACGGGTCAGCTCGATCATGTCGGCCACCAATCGGTCTTCGTCTGCGCGACCTTCTGGGACACGCCGTTGCGTGGACCGGTGTTGTCCAAGCACGCGGCAGGCGCGTCTCTCGGAAACGTTCAGATGGCTACGAACATGATCGATGCAGGCACGACGACGAGCGGGGCTCAGTAGTTTCCCTTTGCGGCTTCCGTCAGGATCAGTTTGTCCAGCGTCAGATCTGAAACCGCGCGTCTCAGTCGCTCGTTCTCTTTCTGAAGCCGCTTGAGTTCTTTCAACTGATCTACACCCATTCCACCGTACTTCTTTCTCCAGCGGTAATAGGTTTGTTCAACAACGCCGATCTGCCTGATCGCATCAAGACGGGACATGCCTTGCCCCATCAGAACTTCAACCTGCCGTAACTTCGAGACAATCTCTTCGGGCTTTGGTCTCTTGTTTGCCATTCGTGGTCCTCCGTTTCCTAAACATAACGGTGGACCAGTTCAGTGGGGGAGGCTCAGGACCACCAACCCTATTGAACAATCTACAGAGCTGTTGACGGCGCGGACTGCATGGAAGCTGGGATCAGCCCTGTTCTTCGTCGTCCTCAAGCGTCAGCAAATAGGCCTTGGTTGCTTTGAGCATCTCAGAAGCTTTGGCATCGTCTGTCATGACCCGGGACAACGCAATCGAACCGACCATAGCCGCCACCGCCAAATTTGCCTTGCTGCGATCCCCGTCAAGATAATCGGCGACGGTGTTTATGAAGCCATCAATATGAGTTTGCATGATGTCCCGCGACGCCTTGGGCCTGCGTGAGACATCCGACACAAGCGCGGGGATCGCGCAGCCACTGCTTTTTAGGTCGCGATGTTTGGGGCTGACATAGCTACCAACATAGCGCGCAAAGGATGGCTTTTTCGGGCTTGCATTAAGCTTTTGGGTCAAACGACCTTCTCGCAACGCGCGTTCAAGCGCCTGATCCAGCAGGTCTTCCTTGTTTTCAAAATGGCCGTAGAACCCGCCATGCGTCAATCCTACGGAATTCATCAAAGACACGACATTAATCGCTGAAAACCCACCGCTGCGCAGTTGTTCACCTGCGTTCGAAAGGATCTCCTCGCGATGACGTTCCTTTTGCGCTTGAGAGTACCCCATTGATGCTGGCCTTCGGAATCCATTGCCCCAGTTAGTGCGTCGACGACCACTAACAGGGTCAATCTGCATTGGAGTCATAATACAGAAATCCCCAGTGTGGTCCAGTTTTCACGCGACTTTCCGGCACCCATTGACTTGCATGATGTCTATCATACACAATCCGTTACAGACTAAGCGGCCCGGCGGCGATTTCAGATTGCCAAATGCCACGCGGCCTGACCCCGAGGATTCTAAAATCAGGACATGCCGTGATCACCGACACAACGACTAACACCACACTTGACCCGTCCCTCGGGATCGAAACCCATGACGATCCGGTCTTTGGCCCCTTGACCTATTTTCCGGCAAAACCTGTCCTGCGGCGTAGTAACGACGCCATTTACCTTCGCCAAGATTACAAGCTGCCGGACTATCCAACCAGTGTCATCGACTACCTGTTTGCAGCCGCCAGCGCACACCCCGACCGCCTTTCGCTTGCTGAACGCGGGCCACAGGGGTGGGATGGGCCAACTTTTCGGCAGCTAAAGGCGAATTGCGAGGCCATCGCGCAAGCTTTGCTCAACCGTGGTTTAAAGCAAGGAGATTGCATAGCCGTCTTGTCGCGCAACAGCATTATCCACGCTCAGATTCTGTTCGGGGCAATGATGGCCGGCATTACCGCTGCGTCGATCTCGCCAAGCTATGCAAAATTCTCAGAGGCTTTTCCCCGTCTGCAAAGCACATTTGCGCAGTCCAAAGCGAAACTCTTTTTTGTTGATGACGCCCAAACGCTGTCCGCTGCATTGGACAAGCTGGATCTGAACGGATGCGAGCTGGTGTCCGAACATCCCAGACCCGGTGATACTGACGTCGCCGAGTTGCTGGGCACCAAGGTTACCGAAGCTGTTGCCGCTGCCCACGCAGCCGTGACCGAAGAAACCGTTGGCAAGATCCTTTTCACCTCTGGCTCGACAGGCAACCCCAAGGGTGTGATCAACACACAGCGCATGATGTGCGCAAATATCGCCATGTCGCAAAGGATTGGAATCCGCATTCCTCACGCCCAACGTCGACGGCTATGCTGGCTGCCGTGGCACCATACGTTCGGGGGTAATCACATCCTGCACGAAATGCTGTTTCACGCATCAGCGCTTTATATCGACTCGGGCCGTCCAGTCTCCGGGCCGGATTTTGAACGCAGCTTGACCGCTATCCGCGAGGTGAAACCAACCAATTTCTCGAACGTGCCCTTGGCATACGGCATGTTGTTGGACGCAATGGAACAGGATACCGAGCTGGCCGAAGCGTTCTTTTCGAACCTGACTTTCGTACATTACGGCGGAGCAGGATTCCCCGGCGAAACCTATGAACGGCTGCAAAAACTGGCCATGACGTATCGGGGCTGCCGAATTCCGCTATCGGGTGGATTTGCCATGACCGAAGCAGCGCCTTCTGTCACGACGGTCCATTGGCCATATGACGGGGTTGGGCGTATCGGAATGCCTGTGCCAGAAGTTGAAATCAAACTGATCTCACTCAGCGACGACCGTTACGAGCTGCGGATCAAGGGACCGAATGTCTTTCCCGGCTATGTAGATCAGCCCGAACTGAACAAACGACTTTTCGACGATGAGGGGTTCTTCATCACCGGTGACGCGATCCGCTTTGAAGACATCGACAAAATCGCAAATGACCTGCGTTATGCCGGACGGGTCAGCGAAGATTTCAAGCTCGACAGCGGTACATTTGTTCAGGTTGGCGCGATCCGAACGGGATTGAATTTAGAATGTGGTGGGCTGGTGCGCGACACGGTTGTTGTCGGCGAAGGCCGCGCGCATATCGTCGCGATGGTCTGGCTGAACGATGCGGCCCGCGCACGTGCAACACGGGTGGACGGTGCACTTATTGAACCTGCTCCTGAAGACCTTGAACAGGTGCAACAGGCCTTGGATCGGTGGAACCAGAACAATAGCGGCTCCAGCCGGCAAGTGCGCGCAATTGGCATCCTGGCCGAGCCACCGTCGCTGTCGGAAAACGAAATCAACGACAAAGGCTACGTCAACCAGCGCCAAGTTCTCAAACGCCGCGCAGACACTGTTGACGCCCTTTACAACGGAACCCGCAAGGACTTTCTGGTGGTGGCACAACAATGAAAGAGACATCTTTGGAAGTCAGCCTAGACGCCTATCGCGGCCGGGTCGGCAAAGAGCTTGGCGTGTCAGACTGGCTTACGGTGGATCAGGCGCGGATCGACAAGTTTGCAGATGCCACCGACGATCACCAATTCATTCACATAGACCCGGACCGGGCCGCAGAAACACCTTTTGGCGGCACGATTGCGCATGGATTTCTGTCGCTGTCACTATTGGTGCCACTGGTGCAGAACGGCGTCCCAAAGATCGCTGGTCGCACGATGGGTGTGAATTACGGTTTCGATAAGATCCGATTTGTTTCGCCGGTGCCCGCAGGCGCACGTATTCGTGGACGTTTTCACCTTGCTGGGCTGACGGACAGGGACGATGGATCCATCCAAACCCGAATGAACGTCACGGTCGAAATCGAAGGTAAAGACTCGCCCGCGCTAGTCGCGGAGTGGCTAGGGCTATCCTATTTCTGATCCGCGCTTTTGCCTCTTATCCCACCGGGGACCAAAATGACGCAAATGCCTTCTCTGGCGGATATATTACAGCCAGAACAAGTTGGGCCTGACCTGTTTCGCGCGGCCGCCTTTTCCGGCGATGTCGTGCCGACGCGCCTATTTGGAGGGCAGGTCATTGCCCAATGCCTAGCCGCTGCACGCCATTCCGTGTCGGCAGAGCGTCGCTGCCATTCTATCCACTCGTATTTCCTGCGCGCGGGTGATCCGAACCAACCATTGATCTTCCGGGTTGAAAATGCACGGGATGGTGGATCGTTCAGCACGCGACGGGTGATCGCCACGCAGGGCGATCAGCAAATCCTGAATTTCACAGGGTCTTTCCATGTGCCCGATGAAGGCTGGGACTATCAGCACGAAAAACCGGACGCTCCGGGGCCACAGGATTGCGCCCCGGACCAAAGCACCGCGACCGCCCGTTCCGCAAATGGCTCAGCCGAAGCAGACAACAGGCGCATCCACCAGACACAGTTCGAGATTCGCGACGTCGATCCCAGGAATGAGGCAAATCCCGTACCTGTCAGCGATCAGCGCGGGTTTTGGTTTCGTATACCCGCAGCCAAAAATGGCGATGCCAACCTGCAGCAGCTTTATCTGACCTATGCGTCCGATATGGGTTTGATGAGCGTAGGTTTGCGCGCCCACGGGTTGAGCTGGTCGCAGAACACAGCGCAAGGCGCCAGTCTGGATCACGCGATCTGGCTTCACGCACCTGCCCGTTTACAGGATTGGCACTTTTACGCGATGGATGGCCCCTGGACGGGCAGCGGCCGTGGACTGGCCCGCGGCATGATCTTTTCCGAAGACGGCAAACTGGTCGCAAGTACAGCCCAGGAATCGCTATTGCGGCGTAAACGCAACTGAGCCGCGTCATTCTTGATCGAAGCCCCCTTTCTGCATCTTGTGCGGTTCACCGCCTTTGGCACAAGCCCGTTAACCACTGGGCTCCACTTGGGTTCTGCATGACATTGATAATCTTAAATCACCAGTCCACATAAGGCTTACCGGACAGTGGACTTGACATCTGAATGATGACCGTCATTCTGAAAAAGCTGAGACAAGGCCGATTGACAGCCTTGTTTGAACGGCAGGGGAGGATGACGAAATGCAGGATATTCAGGGCAAAGTCAGGCACGAGGTCCAAGGCCGTGTGCTAAAGATCACGATCGACAACCCGGCAAAGAAAAACGCCTTTCATCCGCAGATGATGGAACAATTGTCAGACACCCTGACCCTGCTAGAGCAAACACCCGACCTATGGGCAGGGGTGATCTGCGCAGAAGGCGAAGATTTTACAGCGGGGCTGGATATGCCAAAGTTCTTCGGCCCCAACAGCACACCCCCAGATATTCCCGAGGGAAACGTTGATGCGTTTGGCCTGCAAAGACAGTGTAGCAAGCCGATTGTCACGGCCGTAAAAGGGATATGCTTCACAATCGGAATCGAAATGATGCTGGCCGGAGACATCGCCGTTGCCGCCGATGACACCCGGTTTTGCCAATTGGAATCAAAGCGCGGCATTGCTCCTTTCGGTGGCGCGCACTTCCGATACATCAGCCGCGCCGGTTGGGGAAACGCCATGTACCACCTGATGCTATGCGACGAGTTCAGCGCGGAAGAAGCCCATCGCATCGGGCTGGTCCAAGAGGTTGTAGCCAAGGGGCATGAAACCACGCGCGCAATGGAGATTGCGGAAACGATCTGCCGAAACGCTCCGCTTGGCATTCAGGCCATGAAAGTGGCTGGACGCAAATTTATTGAACACGGGGAACAGGCTGCGATTGCCTGCATTCCAGAGCTTCGCGACCGTATGCTTGCGACCGAGGATATGCGCGAAGGCATAGCGTCATTCGTGGAACGGCGCGAGGCCGTCTTTAAAGGCCGTTGAAACGAACGCGCCCGGCTGCCGGGGCAGCACCGGAACCGTAATGGCGCGCTTGATGCAAAGGATACGGGGCTGGCAGGGGTTTTCGTAAGGTAAAAACGAATTCCGGCCATTAGGGGTTCGACTGCGAGCTGACGAAGATCGGAATTCTAAACACCTCTACGCAAGGGGCCGATGAAACTGCCCGCTGATACAATCTGGCGAAGAAGGAAAGAAAGATGACCAAGGCAAATGAGCTTTTCGACCTGAGTGGCAAGACCGCCCTGATAACCGGGGGGTCACGCGGGCTGGGTCTGCAGATCGCCGAAGTGCTGGGTGACAACGGCGCGCGATTGGTGATCTCGTCCCGCAAGGAAACGGATTTGCAGGATGCCAAGGCGCATCTCGAAGCGCGCGGGATCAGTGTGGACTACATCGTGGCGGATAATCGTAAGGACGATGACCTTGTGGCATTGTCAGATCAGTCCATAGCAAAGCTTGGTCGGGTCGATATCCTTGTCAACAATGCCGGGGCCACTTGGGGAAGCCCCGCAGTCGATCATGCGATGGAAGCCTGGGACAAGCTGATGGACCTTAACGTCCGCTCTGTGTTTCGCCTTAGCCAGCTAATCGCAAGAGACTCGATGATCCCGAATGGCAACGGCCGGATACTGAACCTGGCGTCGATTGCTGGGCTAAAGGGCAACAAGGGAATTGTGGCTTACAACACTTCGAAGGCGGCTGTTGTGAACCTGACCCGCGCATTGGCCCACGAATGGGGTGAGCATGGAATAACGGTGAATGCGCTGGCCCCGGGCATGTTCGAAAGCAAGATGACCGCGGGAACGCTGGATGCGCTGGGGCGCGAAAACGTCGCGGCGCAGAACCCGCTGGGGCGGATTGGCGGCAGCGAAGATCTTAAGGGGGCGGCGCTGCTTTATTGCTCGGACGCAGGCAGCATGATCACCGGGACCACTTTGGCCATTGATGGCGGGCTGACCGCGATCTGAAAGCGCCCGACCTATCCGTAGACCACTTTCAAAAGGAAAGATTGATGCAGAAGCACGTCGCCTTTCACTTCGATTTTGGCAGCCCGAACTCTTACCTAGCGCATCTCTTAATACCCGGTCTCGCGCAGACCTATGGCGCGACGTTCACCTATGTGCCGGTGCTATTGGGCGGTATCTTCCGCGCCACTGGCAACCGGGCACCGGGTGAAACCAACGCCGGGATCGAGAACAAGCTGCGGTACGAACGGCGCGACCTGTTGCGCTTTACCGAACGCAACGGAATCGTCGATGAGTTCTCATTCAACCCCTATTTCCCGATCAACACCCTGCAACTGATGCGCGGCTGCATTGCGGCGCAACGGTTGGGTGTTTTTGAGCTGTACATGGAACGCGTCTTTCGCGGCATGTGGCAGTTCGAACAGAACCTTGGCGACCCTGAGGTGCTGTCGCGCTGGCTGACAGATGGCGGGCTAGAAGCCGAACCCCTGTTCGCACTGATACAAGACCCCGAAGTCAAAACCCAACTGATCTCGAACACGGAAATGGCTGTTTCCGCTGGTGATTTTGGTGCACCGACCTTTCACTATGACGGGGAAATCTATTTCGGAAAGGATCGTATCCGCGATCTGGAACAGCATCTGGCCGGTCTGGATAACTGACACATGCATTTGGGTCAGCCGACCTACCCTAAAGAAGGACACTCCTTATGGAACAAAG
Organism: Ruegeria sp. S263; assembly: GCF_056780525.1. Taxonomy (NCBI): domain Bacteria; kingdom Pseudomonadati; phylum Pseudomonadota; class Alphaproteobacteria; order Rhodobacterales; family Roseobacteraceae; genus Ruegeria; species Ruegeria sp. S263. The sequence continues at coordinate 3,058,236 of NZ_CM165558.1, forward strand.
AGCAGAAACTGTTGTCGTGGTTGGAGCCGGTGATTTCATCGGCGCGGCCATCTGCAAGGCCTTCGCCGCCGAAGGCTTTACTGTGATCGCCGGTCGGCGCAACGGGGATAAACTGCAACCGTTGGTGGATGAGGTCACAGCCGCCGGAGGCCGAATAATCGGCAAAAGTCTGGATGCCAGGGACGAAGATCAGGTCATCGACTTCATCAAGTCCGCCGAAGAGGTTGGCCCGATCGAAGTTTGCATCTTCAACGTCGGCGCGAATGTGAATTTCCCATTCACAGAAACCACGGAACGGGTTTTCCGCAAAGTTTGGGAAATGGCCTGCTACGCCGGTTTTCTAACCGGGCGCGAAGCCGCCAAAGCGATGCTGCCACGCGGAACCGGCAATATCTTTTTCACTGGTGCCACCGCCGGGTTGCGCGGCAATCCAGGCTTTGCCGCCTTTGCCAGCGCCAAGTTTGGCATCCGCGCCGTCGCTGAATGCGCCGCCCGTGAATTGATGCCCAAAGGCATCCATGTGGCGCATCTGGTCATTGATTCCGGCGTTGATACCCAATGGGTGCGCGAAATGATCGCCGCCCGCGGAGGCAACCCGGAAGACCGGGTTCTGATGGATCCCGCGTCCGTGGCAAAGACCTATATCCAGCTTTGGAAACAGCCCAAAGACGCGTGGATGTTTGAGACGCAGATACGACCAAGCGTGGAAACGTGGTAAAGCGGAAGTAGTCGTTTAGGTCGACTCTTGCATCGGCAGACAGTCGGGAATGACAAAAGCTACCCGCCCTCAGCCGCGCAATGCGGTCACAGGGGCATTCCCATGCCCCGTTGACCACTGCCCTAGCGGGGTTGCGCCCCGTCCCATTCGATCATGAGCGGGCGCAACGTTCCTGGAAGGTCCGACTTTGTCCCGTGCTGATCCAGAAAAACCAACACCGCCGAAGCGGTTGCAATCTGGCCATTCCCCCAGATCGCATACTCCATCGTGCAGCTAGAGCGGCCGACCTGCACAGTGCGCCCCGTCACGATCACATCGTCATCCAGATGAACTGGCTTGAGATAGTCGATCTGAAACCGTCGGATCACCATCAGATTGGCCCCCGGCGTCGCATATTCCGGCCAACCGTAGGCGCGCAGATAGGCCATGCGGAACGCCTCGATCCAACGCAGGTATTTCACGTTCGAGACATGGTTCTGCGCATCCAAATCCCCGAACGTCGCCCGAAAACCTACCCCGAAATTCCAAGGTTCCGGCACCCCGTAGCCGCGCAGGTCGGTGGCTTTTATCGGCTCATAATGCTTTGAGATTCTGAATTTTTGCTCGTTCATACTTTGACGTCTTTTGCCTGCTATCCGGCCAATATCATTCTGCTGGCTTTCTCTGCGATCATAATCGTCGGGGCATTGGTATTGCCCGAGGTCAGCTCGGGCATGATCGAACAATCGACAACCCGCAATCCTGCAATCCCGTGAAGCTTCAACTTGGCATCCACAACTGCATCCGGCCCCGGTCCCATTTTACAGGTCCCTGACGGATGGAAGATCGTCACAGCGTGACCGCGCGCCCAGTCCAGCATCGCGTCGTAATCGTCGCTTTCTATCGCGCTGCCCGGCAAAAACTCAGACGCGATATGGCTCGCCAAGGGTGACTGCGCCGCAATCGTGCGGGCGATGCGAATTCCTTCGACCAACGTACGGCAATCGGTTTCCGTAGACAGATAGTTGGGGTGAATTTTGGGATAAGTGGCAGGGTCAGGACCATTTAACAGAATCTGCCCACGACTTTCGGGACGCAACTGGCAGACGGTTGAAGTGAAGCCGAAAAAGTCATGCAGGTTCCCTTCCGCATCATAAGAAAAGGGCTGCACGTGAAACTGAATGTCTGGCGTTTGCAGATCAGGGTGCGTTTTCAGAAAAGCGGTAGCATCCGCCGCTGGCATCGACAAAGGCCCGTTCCGGCCCACGAAATAGTATTGGGCGGCGATGGCCGCCTGACGCATCAGCGACTTACCTTCGCGGTTATATGTGGGCACCGACATCCGATGCACCATCTTGGCCTGAAGATGATCCTGCATCGCCTGCCCCACACCCGGAAGCTCGTGACGGAGCTGCACGCCGTTTTCAGACAAGTGATCGGGATTTCCAATCCCCGACAGCATAAGTATCTGAGGCGACCCGATCGACCCGGCCGACAAGATCACCTCGCGCCCGGCCCTAAGCGACACCAATCTACCCGAGCGATCCTTGTAGGTGATGCCTGTACAGCGTTTGCCATCCAGGTCCACGTGCTGCACATGGGCATGCGTGATCACACGCAAATTGGGGCGCGACCTGATCGGTTTCAGAAACGCATTCGCCGTCGAATGACGTTTGCCATAGGCGATGGTTGTCTGAAAAAAGCCGACCCCTTCCTGCCGCTCTGCATTGTGATCAGGGTTATACGGGTAACCCGCTGCAACTGCAGATTCGACCCATTTCTCACTCAGCGGATGGCGCGAACGAGGGGTGCTGACCGTCATTTCGCCGTCGCTACCCCGCAGGTCAGAGTCGTATTGATCCTCAGCACCTTCCTCGCGCCCTTCGGTGGCTTTGAACAGCGGCAGGACATCTTCCCAGCCCCAGCCTTCGTTGCCCAATTGCCGCCAACGGTCATAATCGGACGGCTGCCCGCGCACGTATAGCAACCCGTTTATCGACGATGACCCCCCAAGCGTCTTGCCGCGCGGCCAGAAAAGCCGCCGCCCGTTTAAGCCGGGATCAGGTTCGGTTGAATAGCACCAGTTATACTTCTCATTTCGAAGCATTTTCACAAAGCCCGCAGGCGCATGAATGAAGGGGCTGTTATCCTTGCCCCCGGCCTCCAGCAATATGACCTTGTTTTTTGGGTCAGCAGTCAGCCGGTTGGCCAACACACAGCCCGCTGAACCTGCCCCAACAATGATGTAATCCGCGTCCACCTGCCCGGCACCTCCCAATACCTATCAATGAAATCCGGCTCCAAGGCCTGCTTTGCTTTCAAACTGCGGGTCGCGTTCAGACCGCTTTCATGGGGTCAGGACGACCCGACCGATAACCTTCCCGTCTTTCAGATCCATCAGCGCGTCGTTGGCGTCCTGTAATGGGCGGCGCGTCACAGGTGCCAAGCTCAACTTGCCTGATTTGGCCAACTCAAGCAGTTCGGACAGTTCGTTCAGATTGCCCACATATGAACCGATCACCGCCATGGCGCGTATTGGGAAATAGACGGTGGGGATTTTCAACTGACCGCCAAACAATCCCACCACAACGATCCGAACGCCCTTACGCGCGGCGGCCAACCCCAGATTAATCGTGGCCTCGGCGCCCACCAAGTCCATGACCAACAGGGCCCCTCCCCCTGTGGCGGCTTTGATCTGCTCGTCCGCATCGGGCGCATTGCCATCAATGGCCGCAAGCGCCCCGGCCTCAAGCACGGCGTGGCGCTTTGCCTCGTCAAGATCGACGAAAACGGCCCCCTTGCCACCAAGAGCACGGATCACCCGAAGCGCCATATGCCCAAGTCCACCCGCACCCAGGATCACCACCGGCGTGTCGCGGATATCGTCCCCGAATTTCTTAAGCGCGCTATAGGTGGTCACCCCGGAACAGGCCAAAGGCGCGGCCTCTGCCGGGTCCAGGTCGCCAAGCGTCAGACAATATTTGGCGCGCGGCACCACCACGTATTGCGCATAGCCGCCGGGGGTGAATATCCCAAGGGCCCGCGGTGCATTGGGGCACAAATTCTCTTGATCCTTTGCGCAGGTTTCGCAGGTGCCACACCCCAGCCAGGGATAGACCAGATAGCTTTCGCCCAGCGCCAAACCCTGCGCTTCGGGACCCAACGCGACCAGCTCACCGACAATCTCATGACCCATCGTCAAGGGAAGCTTTACGCCCCGATCGGACAAATTCATCTCTTGGTTGTCGCCCAGATCATAGCCACCTTCCCAGAAGTGCAGATCAGAGTGACACACGCCCGAGGCACGCACCTTCAACAGCACCTCGTCCCCTTCCAACTCGGGCAGATCCTGCACGATTTTCTGCAGTGGCGCCTGGTGTTCCGTCACGCAATAGCACTCATTTTTCATCGTCTGGCCTCTTGTTCTTCGTATCGCAATTGCTTGGAAATGTTGCCATTCAGCCGCATCTGCATGATGATCATCATCCCATCAAGCCTACCTTGATGTCAACAAAACTTGCTCCCTTTACCATCGACCCATTGCGACCTGCATGATGCATGTCATGCCCTTCGACAGGCAGATCGCCGCTGTGTGAAAAGGGGTCGACTAACTGCCCAGCGCAAAAAGTCAGCGTCACAATCGCAAAACCGGGAAATATCACTTTTGCGGAACATTGTTCCGTACAGCGGTCTTGGCACAGCTAAGAAACCGCTCTAACATCCTTGAGGGAGGAGTCGTGGTTCTGCCCAATGGGATGCCACGCGCATGGGAGGATATCGCTTTGATTTTGACAGGCGCGGTTGATGCGTGGCTGAAAGACTATGCGCACGGCAGTGACGGAACCTCGGCTATGACGCCTGAACAGGCCGTGCACTACCTGATCGCAAATGAACCGATTTACGAGCTGTCCCAAGCCCGGATTCGCGGGGTCGAGACCCGCGTATTCAAGAACATCCCCGGTCACATCCGCGCCCTGATGCAACTCAGCCGGGCCGATCAAGGCGACGGTGCGGCGGATTATCTGGTGTTTGGCGAAGAACGCTGGACTTATGATGAGTTCTGCTCGGAAACAAACAGAATAGCGCACGCACTTACAACCGAACTTGGGGTGCGCAAGGGGCAGCCAGTCGCCATCGCAATGCGCAATTGCCCCGAGTTTCTGTTTCTGTTCACAGCGATCGCGTCAATCGGTGCGGTGACTGTCTTTTTGAATGGCTGGTGGACCACGGAAGAGTTGGTCTATGCCCTGCAAGACAGCGGCGCAAAGATCGTTTTCGGCGATCGGATAAGGGTCGAACGTCTGCTACCATTGCAAGCCGAAAGGGATATTCAGGTGATCGGGGTGCGCGATGGCGGTGACCTGACACCGATCAACTATGCCTCGCTGCTGGACGCCAGTTCAGATGATAGCTGGCCGCAGGTCGACATCGACACCGATGACGACATGGGGATCATGTATTCTTCGGGGACAACCGGCCACCCCAAGGGGGTTGTTCTGACCCATCGCGGCGCGATGAGCGCGGTGTTTTCCTGGTCGATGGTCATGACTGCGGCCCCGCTGGTTACCCCCCCTGCCGCAGATGACCCTGCACCGCTGCGCCCGGCCACATTAGTGGTGACGCCGCTATTCCACGTCACTGCAACTCATCCTGTCTTTCTGTTTTCGATCCCGTCCGGCGCCAAGCTTGTGGTGATGGAGAAATGGGACACTGACCGCGCCGTTCAGTTAATACAGGAAGAACAGATCACCCGGTTTCTGGGTGTTCCGACCCAAACCCACGACCTGATGGAGGCCGCTGTGCGAATGGGTCAGCCCCTTGAAACGCTGGACTTCATTAACTCGGGTGGCGCAAAGCGGCCTCCGCCGCAGGTGGGGGAGCTGGCTCAGGTTTTTCCGGCTGCTCAAATCGCAACCGGATGGGGCATGACCGAGACTAACGCACTCGGCATGGGCACAGCTGGGGAAGACTATGTCGCCCGCCCCGGATCGGCGGGTCGGTTGTATCCGCCGGTGCAGGAACTGCGCTTCCTAGACGATGAAGGGCGGGACGTGCCGGCGGGCGAGGTCGGAGAGATCACTATCAAAAGCCCCACGATCATGCGCTGTTATCTGAACAAGCCCGAGGCCACCGCCGAGGTTCTGAACGAAGGCTGGCTGCGCTCTGGCGATCTGGGGTTTATCGACGCAGACGGCTTTGTCACTATCGTGGATCGCAAAAAGAATATCATCATCCGCGGGGGCGAAAACATCGCCTGCCTGGATGTCGAAGGCGCGCTGCACAAACATCCTGCGGTGGCCGAAGCCTGTGCGTTTTCCATACCGCACAAAAGATTGGGCGAAGTCGTCGGGGCCGGTGTTCAGTTGCGCGCCGGTTATCACGCAACCGCGCAGGAAATTCAGGATTATCTGGCGAAACACATCGCCACATTCAAAATTCCGGAACACTTGTGGTTGCACTCAGACCCCCTGCCGCGGGGTGCCACAGACAAGCTCGACCGGCGCGCGTTGCGCGCTCAGTGTATAAAGTCATTAAATGGAACAGATGCATGAATACCCAAGACACCCTCGTTGCGTATCACGCCTCGGCTGGTAAGGCTGCCTGGAACGTACCGGATATCGACACCGCAACCCCCAGACGCCCGGTAAAGACCGTCGGCATCATAGGTGCAGGCACAATGGGCGGGGGCATCTCCATGAATTTTGCCACCGTAGGCTATGATGTAAAGATCGTCGACACCCAACAAGAGGCGCTGGACCGCGGCCTTTCCGTGGTGCGCAGCAACTATCAGCGCAGCGCCGACCGGGGCCGGTTCCCTCAGTCCGAGGTCGACATTCGCATGGCGCGATACGACGGCTGCCTCTCGTTGGAGGATCTGGCAGACTGCGATTTGGTGATCGAAGCCGTGTTCGAGGACATGGGGCTGAAGCGCAAAATCTTCACCGATCTGGACCGGATCATGAAACCGGGCGCGATTTTGGCCACCAACACCTCGGCGCTGGACATTGACGAGATTGCCTCAGTGACCAGCCGCCCCCAAGACGTTATCGGATTGCACTTTTTCTCGCCTGCCAATGTGATGAAGCTGCTGGAAATCGTCCGGGCGGAACACACAGCACAGGATGTTCTGGCCACCTGTCTGGATGTAGCGCTTGAGATCAACAAGATTGCTGTTGTCGTCGGGGTTTGCCCGGGGTTTGTCGGCAACCGGATGCTGTTCAAACGACAGGATCAGGCGATGAAGCTGGTCTATCGCGGCGTGATGCCATGGGATGTCGATGCGGCACTGAACGCTTTTGGCTTCAAGATGGGACCGTTTCAAATGGCGGACCTAGCCGGGCTGGACATCGGCTGGTCAAAGGGGGCCACAACCGACAATCCGATCCGTGACGCTCTGTGCGAACTGGACCGCCGGGGCCAGAAAACCAAGGCCGGGTACTATGACTACGACGAAAACCGCACGCCTGTTCCGTCGGAAGAAACCGCGAAAATCATCACTGACATTACCGGGGCAGAGCCTTCGCAAATGTCGCAGGACGACATAATCGACGTCTGCATCTGCCCGATGATCAATGAGGCGTTGAAGATCCTTGAGGAAAACAAGGCACAGCGCCCGTCGGATGTCGATGTGGTCTGGATCAACGGCTATGGCTGGCCTGCGGACAAGGGCGGCCCGATGTATTACGGCGACATGATCGGCGCGGCCAAAGTGCTGGAGGTCATGGAAAAACTGGGGGCTGAAGACCCTGACTTTGCGCCTGCGGAGATGCTGCGAAAGCTGGCTGCCGAAGGTGGGAAATTTACTGAAATTGACACCGGTGGTCTGAAAACCGCACGCGTCTGAAGGAGACATCATGTCATACGAATTCATCACCACCGAACAACGGGGCAATGTCCTGCTGGTCACCATGAACCGCCCCGAGGTTTACAATGCCGTCCATGCCCCGATGCATCACGAAATGGCCGATTGCTGGGACAAGTTTGCCGCCGCCGAGGATCAATGGGTCGCCGTTCTGACCGGCGCAGGGGATAAGGCGTTCACGGCAGGCAACGACCTGAAATTCACCGCCAAACATGGCCCGCAACCGATCCCCGAGACCGGGTTTGCCGGGCTGGCCATGCGCTATGATCTGGAAAAGCCGGTCATCGCAGCCGTTAACGGCTTTGCCATGGGCGGCGGGTTTGAAACCGCACTGAGCTGCGACATCATTCTGGCTTCGGACCGCGCAAAATTCGCCTTGCCCGAAGTGAAAGTCGGCTTTTTCGCCGCCGCGTCCGGCGTGCAGCGTCTGAGCCGCTATATCGGCCGCCTCGCGGCGCAAGAGATGATGATTACCGGCCGCACCGTTGACGCGGACGAAGCCTTGAAACTGGGTTGCGTGAACGAAGTTGTCCCGCATGACGATCTGATGACCCGCGCGATGGCACTGGCGGATGACATCTGCAGCGTGTCACCGTCGTCTGTAAAGGCCACCAAACGTGTGTTGAACCGAATGGCCCAGATCGAGGGCTTTGGCGAAAGCATGGAGCATTCGCGCGAGGTACTGAAAGATCTGGCCCAGACCGAGGATTTCAAAGAAGGCGTGCAAGCCTTTGCCGAGAAACGCAAGCCCAATTGGGTCAACCGCTAAACGAGCCGCGCTCGTCAAAACAGGAGACCTGACATGGTCCAAACCGTTGCAGATATGAATAATCTGGAAATGTCCGAAGGGGCCAAGCCGCTTTTGGAAAAGGTGATCAAGCACATCGCTGAAAACGTCGATCCTATTACCGAAGAATATCACCGGCTAGGCCATGGCCGGGCCGACCGCTGGTCCTATGCCCCCGGTCAGCTTGAACTGTTGGAAACCGCCAAGCAAAAGGCACGCGATGCGGGGCTGTGGAATTTTTTCCTTCCCAATGCCGAAACCGGCGAGGGTCTGTCGAACCTCGACTATGCCTATATCGCCGCTGAACTGGGCAAAAACCCCTTGGCCTCGGAAACGCTGAACTGCTCGGCCCCCGATACCGGCAACATGGAAGTGCTGGAGCGGATCGGAACCGAAGAACAAAAGGAAAAATGGCTGAAACCTCTGCTGGCCGGTGAAATCCGGTCGGCTTTTGCTATGACGGAACCGGACAGGGCCTCATCTGACGCGCGCAATATCAGCACCCGCGCCGTGCTGGAAAACGGCGAATGGGTCATCAATGGCGAGAAATATTACATCTCGGGCGCGGGCGATCCGCGCTGCAAGATCATGATCGTGATGGTGAAAACCTCGCCCGACGCAGAGACATTCCGTCAGCAAAGCCAGATCCTAGTGCCGATGGACACGCCGGGTGTCGAGATCGTAGGCCCTATGCATGTTTTCGGTCAGGATGACGCTCCGCATGGGCATATGCAGATCCGGTTCACCAATGTGCGCGTCCCCGAAAGCAACATCTTGTGGGGCGAAGGGCGCGGGTTCGAAATCTCGCAATTGCGGCTTGGGCCGGGGCGAATTCACCATTGCATGCGCTCAATCGGTCAAGCGGAAAGGGCACTGGACCTGATGATCGCGCGCGGTATCAGCCGCGAGGCGTTTGGCAGAAAACTTCTGGATCTGGGCAAGAACATGGAAACCCTGTCACGCATGCGGATCGAAATCGAGGCGATGCGCCTGATGGTCCTCAAGGCCGCCAAGGCGATGGACACGATGGGCAACAAAGAGGCGCGCATCTGGGTGTCGATGATCAAGGCGATGGTGCCGGAAAAAGTCTGTCAAATCATTGATCAGGCCATGCAAATCCACGGCGCGACCGGTATTTCGCAATGGTCGCCCCTGTCCGAGATGTATACCGGCCAGCGCACCCTGCGTTTTGCTGATGGCCCGGATGAAGTCCACCACGCCGTCGTCGCGCGGGCAGAGGTCAAGGATTATTTGGCTTCTAACGAACGTCAGGCAGGTACATCAGCCGGAACAAAAGGCGGAAGGCAGTTCGACGGGCCGTAAGGAAAAACGATGAACAACATGTTTGATCTGACCGGGCGTAATGCCCTGCTGACCGGCGCGTCCCGCGGGATGGGGCTGGAAATGGCAAAAGGGTTGGCACAGCAAGGGGCCAATGTGGTGATCTCGGCGCGAAAGATCGAAGCGCTTGAGGCCGCCACCGCCGAAATCAACGACGCCGTGGGTCGCAAGGCCGCAACACCAATGACCTGCAACATCGGCAACAGGCAAGAGGTTGAGGCACTGGCCAAAGCAGCCCGCGAAACGGTGGGGCCGATCTCGGTCCTGATCGGAAACGCTGGCGTGAACCCGTTCTACGGCTCAATGCGCGACATCACGGATGAAGCCTTTGAAAAGACCATGCAGGCCAACGTCCAGTCGAACCTGTGGCTGGCAAATGCTGTCTTCCCGGATATGGAGGGGCTGGGCGGCGGTTCGATGCTGTTCACCTCGTCCGTCGGCGCGTTCAAGCCATCTGACACGCTGGGCACATACAACATCTCGAAACTGGCGCTGATCGCGCTGGTGCGAAACCTGGCGATGGAAATGGGTCCGGCGGGGGTGCGGGTCAATGCGCTATGCCCCGGTGTGGTTAAGACCGAGTTCGCCCGCGCCCTGTGGGACAATCCAAAAATAGCCGAATCCTACCTGCGCCAGGTGCCCCTGCGCCGACTGGGAGAGCCAGAGGATTTCACCGGCATCGCCGCGTTCATGGCCTCTGACGCCAGCCGCTATATCACGGGTCAGGCGCTGACCGTGGATGGCGGCGCCGTGATGTGGACCTAAGGGGAAAGCCATGGAAATCGAAGGACAAATCGTTGTCGTAACCGGCGCCGCCAGCGGCATCGGTAAAGCTTTGGCTGCGGCCTTTGCTGCGGCGGGTGCCAAATCGGTTATTTGCGCCGACCTGAACCTGCCCGGCGCGGAAGAAACCGCAAACCAGATCGGCGGCATCGCAATCAAAGCAGATGTCTCGAAAGAGGATGACATTTCCGCGCTGATCGACCGAACCGAAACCGAGGTTGGGCCGATCGGTATCTTCTGCTCTAACGCGGGTATCCTCAGTATCGGTGGGCCTGAAACCGACAACGACATCTGGCAAGGTATGTGGGAGGTCAACGTGATGTCCCATATCTGGGCGGCGCGCCATGTGGTGCCACGGATGATAGAACGCGGGGGTGGTTATCTGCTGAACACCGCTTCGGCTGCTGGACTGCTCAATCAGGTTGGCTCGATGGCTTATGGGGTTACCAAACACGCCGCGGTCGGAGCTGCCGAATGGCTGGCTTTCACCTATCGCGATCAGGGCATCGGGGTGTCGCTACTCTGCCCGCAGGCGGTTCGGTCCGAAATGACGCGCGGACACGAGGACGGAGTGGCCTCGCAAGACGGTATGTTAGAAGCCGAACCCGTGGCCGAAGCCTGCCTGCAGGCCATCCGAGACGAAACTTTCCTGATCCTGCCGCACCCCGAGGTGCTGGGTTATATGCGCAACAAGACCGATAACTTCGACAGGTGGTTGGGGGGCATGCGCAAACTCAACCGGTTTTACGGCGCAGCCATGACCGGAACGCCGAAGTAAAGCACCCCGTTTAGCCTCCGCGATCGACATAGAGGACGCTGGTCACAGGTCATAAACCCTGCGGGCCGTGCTGCTGAACAGCGCGGCCTTTTCTTTCTCGCTGTAATCGGCGGCGATCTTCTTGAGGCCGTTCCACAACACCGGATAGCTGATCGAGATACGGTCGACCGGAAAGTTGCTTTCGAACATGCAGCGCCGGGCCCCGAAACAGGCGATCATGTGGTGATACCAGGGGGCCATGACATCGACGAATTCATCCGAACCCGGTGGCTGGCTGCGATCATGCCAGCCCCACCCATTATCGGGCATGGCCATGCCGCCCAGCTTGGCAACCACATTGGGACATTCCGCAAGGGCTGCGATGTCATCTTTCCATTGGGCAAAGATGCTGTCGCGTTGTCCCGAAAACCGCCCCACGCCCAGAGGCGTAGACAGGTGATCCAGAACCAGCGTGGTACCCGGCACTGCTCGGGCCAGATCCGTAAAAGCGGGCAGTTGGTGATGATACTGCCACGTGTCATAAGTCAGCCCCCGCGCACCCAAGAGCGCCACGCCCCTGCGAAAATCCGGGTCCGAATATAGGTCTTTCGGCCCCCGACCCGGCAGGAACAATTGTTCAGGCTCGGCATCTCGGGCTCCGGCGTGGCGGATCCCCTTGAACAACCCCTGCCCCGCAGCGACATGAGCATCCAGAACGGCGTCCAAATCCGGGTTCCGCAGATCGGCAAAACCGACAATCCCAGCCAGACGCGCCGGGCCGTTATGGGCGCGGGCCAATGCCGCGACCTGCCGGGTTTCGCCTACCGGGGCAAGCGGGTTTGACGATGCTGGATCATAGTAAGAACGGCATTCCATATAGACAGTTTCAACCACGTTATGCCCGCTTGAGGTATCGGTTTGCAGCTCGGCCATCTCATAGACGTGCCCATGCCGCACCCACAGATGATGATGCGGATCGACGATCTCGCGCTCGGGGTCGATGATATTTTCGGTGGTTTGCGCCAGCCAGTCGTCACGCGCGGCCATGCGGGGAATCCAAGCTTTATCGACTTTCATCACGCCTCCTTAGTTGCGTAATATTCCCGTTCTTCATTTCAGAATGGTAAAGGTCCTTTTGGCGCTAAGTCGCAGGGGCTGGCCGCAGGGCAAAACCTATGTGCGCAAAATCACCCCCGCACCAGATCCTCCTCGCGCAATTTGGTGTAGTCGACAAAGAAGTCGAAACTGCCGGGGTTCGACATGGAATCCCGATTGACCACATGGGCAGGATCACCACCCAAAAGCAGCTTTTTCACCGGAACTTCCAACTTCTTGCCCGACAAGGTACGCGGCACCTCGGTGATTTGAATGATTTCGTTGGGGACAAAGCGCGCGGAAACGGCGCTGCGGATTGCACCATTGATCTTGTCCTTCATAGACTCGTCCAACGTCAGACCTTCGGCCAGCACCACGAAAAGCGGCATGAAACTGTCGCGGCCCAGAAACTCAAGATCAACCACCAGTGAATCCATCACTTCCGCCAACCCCTCAACGGCCTGATAAATCTCGGACGAGCCCAGCCGCAGCCCCTTGCGGTTAATGGTGGCGTCCGAACGGCCATAGATTACCGAGGCGCCCTCGGGCGTGATTTCGATCCAGTCGCCATGCCGCCAGATGCCGGGATAAGTGTCGAAATAACTGTCATGCAGGCGCGATCCATCCTCATCCCCCCAGAAATACAGGGGCATTGAAGGTAGCGGTTCAGTGCATACCAGTTCACCAACAGTGTCGAACACCTCATTTCCGGCCTCGTCGAAGGCGCGCACGGCATTGCCCAGCATTCGGCACTGCATTTCACCTGCGCGCACGGGCAGCATCGGGTTGCCGCCGACAAAAGCGCTGGCGATATCGGTCCCGCCCGAGATCGGGGCCAGCCACAGATCGGACTTCACGTTGCCGTAAATCCAGTCATAGCCATCCGCACTCAGCGGTGATCCGGTCGATCCCAGACCCTTGAGCGCGGACAGGTCCAGATCGGCAGGACGTATGCCTGCCTTGAGGCAAGCCTCATAAAACGCGGCCCCCGCCCCCAGAAACGTCAGCCGGTTCCGGGCGGCAAAACGCCAAAAGGCCATCATGTCCGGATGATTGGGCGCAGCATCGAACAACGCGGCTGTCGCCCCTTGGCCCAGCGCCGATAGCTGTGTGTTCCACATGATCCAGCCAGATGACGTCATCCACGCATAGCTGTCGGTTTGCGTCAGGTTCTGGTGCAGGCTGCGCTTTGCGCTTTCAAGCAGCACGCCGCCATGACCATGCACGATGGGTTTGGGATTCCCCGTCGTGCCCGAGGAATAGACAATCCACAGCGGATGATCGAAGGGGACGGGCGTGCTTTGGTACGTCGCATCGCCCTGTGTCAGCGGGCGGAAAGCGTGCGCATCATCGGGAACCTCGCCCGCAACGGGCACCCAAAGTGTGTGCTGCACCGAAGGCAACCCAGAGCGGATTTCTTGCAGCAGGGACCGACGGTCAATTTCTTTCCCCGCATGGGTATAGCCGTCCTGCACGATCAACACCTTGGGTTCGATCTGTCGGAACCTGTCCAGAATGGCAACACGCCCCATGTCGGGCGCGCAAAGCGACCAGATCGCGCCCAGACTGGCCGCTGCAAGGCAGGCAATAAGCGCCGTTTCGGTGTTGGGAAGGAGGGCGACCACGCGATCGCCCTGCCCCACCCCCATCTGTCGCAGGTTCGCGGCCAGATTCGCCACGCGATCATGAAGCTCGGTCCATGTCAGTGACGCCACCCCAAAGGTCTCGGATTCAATGATCAGCGCAGTCGCGTCGGGCTGGCCCTCTGCCCACCGCAATACCTGATCGCTGTAATTCAGCATCGTGCCGGGGCACCAGACCGCGCCGGGCATCTTCCGTTCGGCCAAGAAAATCGTGGGTTCCACACTGGCACGAAGATCGAAGAATTCCCAAACGGCAGACCAGAACCCTTCAAGATCCGTGACACTCCAATTCCAGAGCGCGGGGTAATCGGCAAATTCCAAACCCCGTTCGGCCCCAAGCCAGCGAATGAACCCGGCCATGGGGGTAGCCTGCGCCTGTTCCAGCGTTGGTTGCCAAAGGATCGGACGGCCAGTGTTTTGCCCAGTCATGCGATCAAAGCTCCGTGGATCAGGGCGCGCAATTGCGCACGCGATGGATAGGATGAACTGGGCGAAAGTTGAGTGAAGAACACAACGCTCATCTGATGCACCGGGTCGACCCAGAACGCGGTCGAGGCCATGCCACCCCAGGCAAAATCCCCGACACTGCCGGGCACGCCCACCCGACCGGGGTTCAGCGTCACAGACCCGCCGATGCCAAAACCGGTGCCGGCCATTGGCTGTTCAGCAAAACTGGGGATGCCCATGTCGGCAATATCGCCCTTCAGATGGTTCGACATCATGAAGACCAGCGTCTTGGGCGACAGAATACGATGATCGCCTGCATCACCGCCACGCCGCAGCATCTCGGTAAAATTCATATAGTCGTCGATGGTGCCAACCAGCCCGCCGCCACCCGAGCGTTGCTTGGTGGTGTGATAGGGCGAGGTCTTGCGATCATCGGCCAAACGCAAAGTATCCCCTCCGTCTTTAGCCGCATTCAGCGCCATCGGATCATCGAGCGGCGTATAGAGATTGGCAAACCGGTCACCCGCATCCACAGGCACATTGAATGCGGTTTCCGTCATGCCAAGTGGCTGGAAAATCTCTTCATCAAAGAACTGGTCCAGTGTCTTGCCCGAAACAACTTCGACCACCCGACCTGCAATGTCGATGCCGACCGAGTACATCCAGCGAGCGCCGGGCTGAAACGCCAGTGGTAGTGCCGCGACCTTGTCAGCCACCTCGGCCAAAGTGCCGCGTTTGGGAGTGAAATCCAGCCTTTGATCCGCCATCGCCTCGGCCACCAGACCGGGGTTGAAGGAATAGCTGAGACCACTGGTATGCGTCAGCAGTTGCTGCAAGGTCGGCGTAGCAGCCGGTTCCGTCTGATCCAAGCGAGTGGCACCCGGGATCAGCGCCTGCATCCGGGCAAAACCCGGAATGAACTCGGACACTGGCGCGCCCAAATGGATCAGGCCCCGTTCCACCAGTGTCATCAGCGCCACAGACGTCACCGGTTTGGTCATGGAATAGATGCGCGCAATGGTATCGCGGGTGAAGGGCAGGTCCTCTTCGATGTTGCGCAGACCGCTATCGGCATAGAACACCTCGGTCCCGTTACGCTTGACCAGGACCGAGGCCCCGGGGTATTTGCGCGCCTCAACATAGCTTTGCATCCAGGGCCGGATACGCTCCAGCCGCGCCAAGTCGAACCCTTCGCTCATGCCAGCATCCTTTGCATAGCGTCGCGGGTTTCTTCGTTGAACCAAGACCGGTCCGTGTCACCCGCCAACCGTTTCATTTCAGCCTCGATCACTTCAATTGCCGGGGCGCGAAGCTGCCGCTTGACCCGGCCATAAGTCAAGGCGGGCAAGCTGGCCAGCTCTTGCGCTTTGCTTTGCGCGGCATCCAACAGGGTTTCAACCTCGATCAACTCATCCACCACACCTTGCGCCGCAGCATCTTCTGCGTGGATCGGCTGGCCGGTCAGAAGGAACCGCCGCAGCGTGTTGGGTTCAAGCGTTGCGCGCGCGATCTCAAGCGGGCCAATGGGCAGGTCAACGCCCACGCGGATTTCGGCCAGACCGAAACTGGCCTTCGGACCAGCCACACGCCAATCTGCTGCAAGTACAAAGAAAAACCCACCGGCGATGGCCGCCCCGTTCACGGCCGCAACAAGCGGTTTCGGAAAACAGAACTGGGTGAGGAATGCATGATTTAACGCATCCACCAGACCGTTTTGCGCCTCGCGATCCAAATCCATGGCGTCCTTTAGGTCCAGACCGGCGGAAAAACCTTGCAGGCGCTTTCCAGAACCACCCCGCGCACATCGTCGCGCGCTGAAAAATTGTTTAGCGCGTCGACAAAGCCGTACGGAAAATCAGGGTCCAGAGCGTTCACCGGCCCCCGCGCCAACGTCAACGCCATCACGCCGTCACCCAAATCGCGACTTTGCAAAAATTCGGTCATCTTCCCCCCTTCAACGGGATCATCATCCCGATCATCCAACCGGCATAGGACCTCCGCCCCGTAACCAACGCACAAAAAGAGGGCTACAAACGCCCCCTTTTGCTGCCTTTCGACGTGGCGCGCTCAGACCTCCAGCCATTCCTTGCGGATATCGTCGCGCTGCTTCAACTCTTGCGGCGTCCCTTCGAACACCACGTGGCCATGACCCATAACATAGACCCGGTTGGCAATGTCCAAAGCGATGTCCAGCTTCTGTTCCACCAACAGGGTCGAGATGCCGCGCCCGGCGATTTCCTGCAACAGTTCGGCCACGCGTTTGACCATCTGCGGCGACAGCCCCTCGGTCGGTTCGTCGATCATCACCAGATCGGGATCGCCCATCAGGGTCCGGCACATGGTTAGCATCTGCTGCTCTCCGCCGGACAAAACGCTGGCCTCAACGTCGGCGCGGTTATCGAGGTTTTCGAACATGTCGAACATATTCTGCATCGACCAGCGGCCTTCGCCGTCTTTCTGGCCAGGTTTCAGCCCAAGGATCAGGTTTTGCCGCGTGGTAAGACCGGGAAAGATATCCCGGTTTTCAGGCACATAACCGATGCCCAGATTGGCGATCTCGTAGGCTTTTTTACCGGCGATCTCCTGCCCTTTGAACCGGACAGAACCATGTGGTTCGACATCGCCCATCACCGCCTTGCAGGTCGTGGACCGCCCGACCCCGTTGCGCCCCAGCAGGGCCACGATCTCACCCTCGGCGATGTTCAGATTCACACCCTGAAGGATGTGGCTTTTGCCATAGTAGGCGTGCATATCCCTGACTTCGAGCATCAGTGATCCTCCATCGCGGTGCCCAGATAGGCTTCTTGAACTCGGGGATTGCCGCGCACCTCTTCAGGGGTGCCGGTGGCGATGATCTCACCGTAAACCAGAACCGAGATACGGTCGGCCAGACCAAAGACCACACCCATGTCATGTTCCACCATCATCAGCGTCTTGTTTTCGGTCACCTGACGGATCAGTTCGACGATATAGTCGGTTTCCGAATGGCTCATGCCTGCGGTGGGTTCGTCCAGCATGATGACATCCGCCCCGCCCGCGATGGTGATCCCAATCTCAAGCGCGCGCTGCTCGGCATAAGACAGAACCCCTGCTGGCAAATCCCGGCGGGTGGTCAGGTTGATCTGTGCAAGGATTTCATCGGCCGCGTCGGTCAGATCCTGTTTGCGCGACACAAGCGTCCAGAAAGAATACTTGTACCCGCGCGTCCAAAGCAATGCGCAGCGGATATTCTCGAACACCGACATATTGGGAAAGATGTTGGTGATCTGGAACGACCGGCTGAGCCCAAGGCGGTTGATCTGGAACGGAGCCTTGCCCCGCAGATCCTGCCCATGCAATTGCACAGTGCCCGCGGTCTGGGCAAAGCGCCCGGTGATCAGGTTGTACAAGGTGGATTTTCCAGCCCCGTTCGGCCCGATCACCGCATGGCGTTCGCCCTTGCGCACGCTTAGGTCAACGCCCCGGATGATCTCGGTCTGACCAAAGCTTTTCCTCAGATTGGTGATTTCAAGAGCAGACGTCATGCGCCACCTCCATCCAGGCTGGTTGCCGCGTGATAGCTATTGGCCATGTCAGGCGCGAACCGTTTGGCCAGCCAACCGCCGCCGATCAGCAACACGGTTGAAACCGCCCAGGGCAGAAACGTGTGGCTGTCAAAGCTGATCCAGAACAAGGTCATCTGATGATCCCCCGGCGGGGCATGGCGCAGGTGGAACACCATCTCGATCAGACAGGCCGCGCCGATGATTGCAAACACGCCGGGGACCAGCACCTTGGCGTAGGGCACGGCCAGCGACCTCAGCCGTTTCATTTTGACCGCCGGCGCATGCATCATCAACAGCCCGGCCAAACCGCCGGGGAAATACATCACGGTGACCAGAAACAGCAGGCCGACATACAGGGCCCAAAGCTCGGTTTCCAGCCCCAGCACCGTGCGCAGCAGCGTAAACACGATGGCCCCGATGATCGGACCGAAAAAGAAACCAACACCGCCCAGAAACGTCACAAGAAGGATCTCACCCGAGGTGGCAAGGTTCAGGTTCTCTTCCGTCAGGATTTCGTAGTTGATCGCAAACAGCGCCCCTGCAACCCCGGCAAAGAACCCCGAGGCGACAAAGCTGTGAAACCGCACCCAACGCTGGGAATAGCCCAGAAACTCGGCCCGTTCGGGGTTGTCACGCACCGCATTGGCAATCCGGCCAATGGGCGTGCGCGAGAATAGAAACATCAGCAGCGCCGACAACATAAGCCAAAAGGCCGTCAGATAGTAAACCTCGATCTGGCGCAGGAACTCGATGCCAAAGAAAGGCAGGCCATAGGTCCGGTCACCGCTGATCCCTTCTTCGCCGCCAAAAAACACGACGATGATGATGGAGCAAGCGGCAATCAACTCACCCACGCCAAGCGAGATCATGGCAAAAACCGTGCCCGAACTGCGGGTTGAGAAACTGCCTACGACAATTGCCAGCCCCATCCCGACAAGCCCGCCAAAGATCGGCAAAACCGGCAGCGGCAGCGCGGCGAAAAAGTCGGACATGTTCATGATGTGCATACAGGCAAACCCGCCTACACCCATATAAACCGCATGGCCGAAACTCAGCATACCGCCCTGCCCCAGCAACATGTTGTAAGCCAGCGCAAAGATGATGGTGATAGCCATCTGGTTCATGACGGTAATGGCAGAATTGGCTGTGAACACCATCGGCAACAGCACCAGCGCGGCAGCCGACAGAAGCCACGGCATGACGACGCCCAGCGAAAGGCCCGGTGCCTGTCTGCTGGCAGAGATTTGAGATGTCTGTGTCATGCCTGCCGCTTTCCGAATAGACCATAGGGCCGAAACACAAGGATCAGGACCATCAGGATATAAGGCAGAATGTCCGCGATCTGCGGCGAGGTCAGCGTCCAGAGATCGCGCCATGCGCTGTCCCAGATCGGGTCGGGCGTGGTAAATCCGATGCCGTTCAGGATGTCTTCCATACGCACGTTATATGCCTTGGAGAACGTGGTCAGCCAGCCGATGATCAGCGACGCGACAAGCGCACCACCAAGGCTGCCCAATCCGCCGATAACGATGGTGACAAACACGATCGAGCCCAGCACGAAAGCCATGCCCGGAAAGGTCGATAGGACCGGCCCCGCGATCACACCGGCGACACCGGCCAAAGCCGTGCCGACGCCGAACACCCCCATGAAGACCAGCGGCACGTTGTGTCCCAGCGCCTCAACTGTCTTGGGGTAACTCAGGGCCGCCTGAATGATCAGTCCTACCCGCGTTCTGGTCAGTATGTAGAGCAGCACGAGGAAGATCGCGACCGAGGTGAAGATCATGAAAATCTTGTAGGCCGGGATAGCATTGCCCGCGATCGAAAAGGCGGTGAATTGCAAAATCTCGGGAATTTCATAGGGCATCGCGCTTTTGCCCCAGATGAACTGCACCAGCTCTTCTATCAGCAAAGCCAGACCGAAGGTGAAGATTAGCTCGGGCACATGACCGTATTGGTGGACTCGGCGCAAACCATAACGCTCGACCAGCGCGCCCAGAACACCGACAATGACCGGCGCGATCAGTAGCCCCATCCAGAACCCCAGAAAGACACTGATTTGAAAAGCAAAATACGCCCCCAGCATATAGAAACTGGCATGGGCAAAGTTCAGAACACCCATCATGGAAAAGATGAGTGTAAGACCCGCGGACAGCATGAACAGAAGCAACCCTGTCACCAGCCCGTCGATCAGGTTGACGGCAATCAATTCCATGCCTGTCCCCTTTCACGAAGAATTTGACAACATCAGACAAGACCAGCCTGCCGCATCGCACGCGGCAGGCTGCAAGCGCTCATAGGCGTTAGGGGCGCTTCATCTTGCAGGTGGTTGCCGCATCGGCAGCCGCCATTGTGACCGTGTCCTCAGCCTTCAACCCGAAGCCCGAGTTGTCATAGTCGAACTGCACGTCGTCAGTGTGGGCCTGAATATGCACGTCCTGAATGATCTGATGGTCGATCTCGCGCATTTTCAGCTTGGTGCCCCAGATGCTGTCATGCTCCATACCTTCCAGAGCATAGGCAACCTGAGCCATATCTGTCGCTGTGCCCGCCTCGTTGATGGCTTTGGCCAGCATCTCAACCACGTTGGCAATCCGCGGCTGTGCCGGGTCGGTGTCGGGATAGGCTTCCTTGAAGCCCGTCACAAACGCGGCAGCACGGTCCGAGACCGGCGGGTTGATCTGGCCTTCGCCCACCACCCGCAGAGATCCGACACCGGATTCCCCGAACGCAGCGGTAATGCCGTCAGCCGCGCCGTAATAGGTGTAGATCGGCCCCTCAAAACCGTTCTCAAGCACCGACTTTCCGAGGTTCAGCATGTCTGCGCCCCAGTTGCCGGTGATCACAAGATCTGCCTCTGACGCCATGATCTTACGGGCATAGGGGGTGAAATCTTTGACCTTGCCGATCGGATGCAACTCGTTTCCGACGATCTCGACATCGGGGCGCTTTTCGCCAAGGAATTTCACCGCAGCGGCGGCCACAGCTTTACCAAAAGAGTAATCCTGCCCGATGATATACACTTTTTCGACGCCATCATCTGCTGCAATCACATCGGTCAGCGCGTCCATCTTGATGTCTGCATTCGCATCAAAGCGGAAATGCCAGAAATTACATTTATCGTTGGTCAGGGCCGGATCAACGGCCGCGTAATTCAGAAAGATAACCTGATTGTCGGGATTGCGGCGGTTGTGCTTGTCGATAGCGTCGGTCAGGGCGTTGGCCACGCCCGAACTGTTGCCCTGCGCAATGAAACGGATGCCCTGATCGATTGCCACCTGCAACTGAATGAGCGATTCCTTGGGGCTGATCTTGTTGTCGAATGCGACGATTTCAAAGTTCTGACCGTCCAGAACACCGCCTTCTTTGTTGACCAGTTCATCGGCGGCAAACTTAAACGTCGCAAGACCCTGATTGCCCGTCGCCGCAAAAGGGCCAGACAATGGGTCGATAAAGGCAATCTTGATATTCTCGGCATATACGGCAGTTGCACTAATCGCCACTGCCAGCGCAGCACTCAAGCCGCGCATTGTTGTATTTTTCATATCATTGTTCCTCCCTGTTATTGTCCGACACACGCCTCCTCCGCAGTGCCGGAAAACACAGGCTCACAGTGACACACCCCCGAAAAGAGTCAACAGTTCCTTTGATTTTTATAGCCTACAATCAATTAGTTAAGAGACCCAAAGGCGCCACCCAAATCTTGAGCAGCGTTCTGATCACCGGTGCAAAATTTTTGTTCAATAGCTAAAAAAAACGAACAAACCGGACTAAAGAAATTTCCAAGACTTGCCGCAGAGCCGGTCCAATCGAAGTACAGACCCCGGGCAACTTCGGTCCCTAGGCCAGACTAAGATTTTTCCCGGCCTCAACCAGCATCGGGCCATAGACTGTTTCCAGCTCTTTGGGGGTTAGGTGAAAAGACGGACCTCCTACGTTCAGACCAAACACCCGGTTGTCGATAACCGATCTGAAGGCAACCGAGATTCCGTTTACGTCCGGTCGCCAATCTCCATAGCCGGTACAAAAACCCAGCCGGTCCATCTCTTCCTGTGCTGTGTTGAAGCTGCTTTGCCGAAACTCTTCGGTATCGCTGTCCTGCGTCCGCGCGGTCTCAAATGCCTGGGCGCGTTCATCTTCGTCCATCGCGGTCAATATCGCCCGCCCCATGGCCGAGCGGAACAAAGGCAGACCCGTCCCAACACGGGCCACCAAGGAAACCTGTTCACGCGAGGTTTCGGTCGCCAGATAAACTGCATTCATTCCATGCCGTTCGCCCAAAGCCACAACAACATACGAGTTGGGACCATTGCGCAACTTCAGCATTTCGCGCCGTGCGCGTTCGGCAATGTCCAGACTTGCCAATACGCCAAACCCCAAAAGCATAACGCCCGCGCTTAGTCGATAGGTGCCAGTGCGATTGTCGACCTCAAGATAATCCAGCTTGCACAATGTGTGGGTCAGGCGCGAAACGGTTGCCTTCGGCAGTCCGGTTCGTTTGGACAGATCGGTGTTGCTAAGTGCGGTATCCCCTTCGCGAAAGCACCGTAGAACATCCAGCCCCCGCGCCAAAGCGGTGATGAAGTTACGGTCTTTCAGTTCCTCACTGGTGCCTTCGACCATCGTTTACCCCTTAATTCCAACCACTATCCAACGCACGCAGCCCATGTTCGGCAAAGATCGGAACGAACTGCCCGGACTGTCGCGCACGCTCGGGGTTGGATGCATTGCCGTCCAAAGCTCGTTTATAAACGCCCTGAATAATTGCGGCCATACGAAAGAAGCAAAAAGCCAGGTAGTAGCCGAAATGGTCAATTCCATCCAACCCCCGGTAGGTGCAATAGGCGGCGACAAATTCTTCGTCGGTCATCAAACCTTCGGCGGCACGGTCCACGCCTGCCAGTCCGCGGCCCATACCACCCGGCGGCATCTGCCATTGCATGATCACGGCGGCCAAATCTGCATAGGGATGGCCAATGGTGGATAATTCCCAATCCAAAACAGCCAGCACATCCGGGCTGCTCTTGCAGAAAAGCATATTGTCGATGCGGTAATCGCCATGCACCAGCGTCCGTTGTCCGTCATCCTCGGGGGCCTCATCCACCAGATGCGCCATCAGCCGGTCCATCGCCGCGATGGTCTCGGTTTCCGAAGCGCGGTACTGCTTTGACCAGCGGCCGATCTGACGTTCAAAATAATTCCCCGGCGGCCCGTAATCCGACAGGCCCACCTTGCCGATATCGACGCTGTGCAAGTCTGCCAGTGTTTTGTTCATCGCCTTCTGAATACCGCCCCGCTCGTGCCGGGGTACATCGGGCAATTCGGGAAAGTTGAAGTGCCGCCCGTCCATGAAGTCCATTACATAGAACATCGAGCCGATGACGCTTTCATCTTCGCAAAGAAGATGCATCTTTGACACGGGCACGTCCGTCTCGGCCAACGCCTTTTGCACCCGGTATTCTCGGTCAACCGCATGAGCCGATTTCAACAACTGGCCCGGCGGCTTGCGACGCAGTACATATTTATGCGAAGGCGTGCTTAGCAAGAAGGTTGGATTGGATTGACCGACCTCAAACTTCGTGAACTCGACCGGTCCCTCGAAGCCTTCAATCCTGTCAGACAGATAGTCAGCCACGGCCTTTGCATCTAGGGTCTGGGTCGATTGGGACATCGTAATTCCTCAGCTATGAGTGATCATCTCGGCCTGCGCTACAGGGTGCAGGTGAGGGATTGCGTTAAATTCGGTCAACCCGATACCCCGCGATGAGAACAGGAACCGAGACTGAGAGGTGTTGCGAAGTTGCAGGTTCAATTCCATCATTTGCGGATTGGGCGCATTCAAGACAGACGACGTGATCTGGCCAATGGGTCCACCGGACGAAACCACAAGAACCCGCCGGGCCTCGGTTTGTGTGACAAAACGCAAGGCAGCGGCGACGCGCGCCGAAAACTCGGCCCAGCTTTCCGACGCGTCGGGCAAGCCACCTTCCTGCCAGTGCAGGATGGTTTCCCTTAGCGCACGGAAATGGGTTTTGCGATCCCTCTGTACCCTCTGGGGAACGTCGCCGCCGCAACGAGCGTTTAGCAGGTCCTTGAAATCATACTCGTTCAAACCCGCATGCCGCTCGGGCGCCGCACTAAACCCCATCGAGGCCAGCGTTTCGGCTTGGCGCGTCAATGTACCAGTGATCAGACGGTCCGGAACCCAACCCGTGCCCCGCAACCAGTCGCCCAATTGAGCAGACTGCCGGTGCCCCAGATCCGAGAGTTTGTCGTAATTGTCCGCCCCGAACGAGGCCTGTGCGTGGCGGACAAGAAGAAGCTCTGCCATATTCAGCCCGGAAACTGCCGCGCAAGACTGGCGCCAGCAGCCAGATACTCATCTGCAATTCGGTCAACCAGCGCCCGGGCAGGCTCGATGCTTTTGACCTCACCAATGCCTTGGCCAGAACCCCAGATCGTTTTCCACGCTTTGGGCTTTTCGCGGTCAGTCGAAAAATTCATCGAGGTCGGGTCCGCCGTGGGCAGGTTTTCAGGGTCCATTCCTGCATTCACAATCGACCCACGCAGGTAATTGCCCCAGACGCCGGTGAACAGCGAAGAATAGACGATGTCATCCCCGGCGCTGTCCACGATCATTTGTTTGTAGCCGGGATCGGCATTGGCCTCATCCGTGGCAATAAAGGGTGACCCAACATAGCCGAAATCAGCCCCCATCGCCAAAGCCCCCAGCAGCGAGTTGCCCGAGGCAATCGCCCCAGACAGCGCCAGCGGCCCATCGAACCATTCGCGAATTTCACGGATCAGGGCGAAAGGCGACAGCGATCCGGCGTGCCCCCCTGCTCCGGCGGCTACGGCCACCAGACCATCGGCCCCTTTCTCGATCGCTTTTTTTGCGAACTTGTTGTTGATGATGTCGTGAAACACGACGCCACCATAGGAATGCGCGGCCTCGTTCACTTCGACCCGTGCGCCCAAAGAGGTGATCCAGACCGGGACCTCGTGCTTAACGCAGATGTCGATGTCCCGCTGCAACCGTCCGTTTGACCGGTGCACAATCTGGTTCACCGCATAAGGCGCGGCCGGGTTGTCGGGGTTTTCCTGATTATGCCTGTCCAACTCTTCTTTGATGCGGGTCAACCAGGCGTCCAGCAGGGGCGGCTCGCCTTCGGCCTCTCGCGCGTTGAGCGCAGGGAAAGAGCCGATGATGCCTGCCTTACATTGCTCAATCACCAGGTCAGGGTTCGAGATGATGAACAGCGGTGAGCCGATCATCGGAATGCGCAGACCCCGCAGAACCTTCGGCAGATGTGAATCGTCGCGGTTCCAAGCGGTCATTTATAGAACCTCGAACAGGCCAGCGCCGCCCATGCCACCACCGATGCACATGGTGCAGACCACATATTTGGCGCCGCGCCGCTTGCCTTCGATCAGGGCATGACCCACCATCCGCGCGCCGGACATGCCATACGGGTGGCCGACAGAAATCGCGCCACCATCGACGTTCATAATCTCGTTGGGAATGCCCAGACGGTCGCGGGAATACAGAACCTGCACTGCGAAGGCCTCGTTGAATTCCCACAGGTCGATGTCGTCCATGGTCAAGCCATGCGCCTTTAGCAGCTTGGGTACGGCAAAGACGGGACCGATGCCCATCTCATCCGGCTCACACCCAGCAGCCATCACACCGACGTAGCGGCCCAGAGGTTCCAGTCCTTTTTGTTCTGCAACCTTGGCCTCCATGATCACCGAGGCCGATGCCCCATCCGACAACTGCGAGGCATTGCCCGCCGTGATGCACTTGCCTTCCTTGATGTGGATGCCATCCTTGAACACCGGCTGCAGACCGGCCAGAGACTCGACCGTGGTCGAGGGGCGATTGCCCTCATCCTTGTCCAGCGTCACCTCATGTTCTGATATCTCGCCGGTTTCGCGGTTCTGCATTTTCATCACCGTAGTCATCGGAACGATCTCGGCGTCAAACCTGCCTGCCTGCTGCGCGGCATGGGTGCGAGCCTGAGACTGCGCGGCGTATTCATCCTGATATTCACGGCTCAGACCATAGCGTTCGCCAACGGTTTCGGCGGTTTCAAGCATGGTCATGTAAAGCTCAGGCTTGTGTTCAACGATCCACGGGTCGCGCCCCACGCGCATCTCAGGCGTCTGCACCGTCGAAATACTCTCAACGCCGCCGCCGATCACTACATCCATGCCATCGTGCACCACTTGCTTGGCTGCCGTGGCAATCGCCATCATCCCCGAGGCGCACTGACGGTCTAGCGTCATACCGCCCACTGTTACCGGCAAACCGGCCCTGATAGCGGCTTGGCGGCCAATGTTGCCCGCCTGATAGCCCTGTTGCAGGGCGGCACCCACGACGCAGTCCTCGATCTCGGCCGGATCAACGCCAGAGCGTTGCACCGCGTGTTCAATGGCATGGCTCATCAGAGCTTGCGGGGTGGTAGCATTGAAAGCGCCGCGATAGGCTTTGCCAATCGGGGTACGTGCTGTTGAGACGATCACTGCGTCGCGCATTTCGTTTGTCCTTTCGACGGATTATGCTGTCTGTTTCGAAAATTTCACATTTAACCAAAGGGGCGAACGGGCCCCGGTGCGATTAGAACCCCCGCAATCCGGCCACGATTTCGGCGTGATAACTATAATCCCCAAGCCATTCCGCCGAGACCCGCGCCCGTTTCATGTAGAACCCCATGTCAAACGCATCGGTCATGCCGATGCCGCCATGCATCTGGACCCCCTCCATCACCGCCAGCTTTGCGGTCTTGGTCGCTCGGGCCTTGGCCAGCGACACGGCAAGGGTGGCGTCCTTGGGATTTTCATCCAGCATCCGCCCGGCGTGCAGAATGGCGGAACTGGTCACTTCGGTCTCGCACCAAAGATGCGCCGCGCGGTGTTGCAGGGCCTGAAACGCGCCGATTGGAACGCCGAATTGCTTACGCTCTTTCAGATATTCAACCGTCATGCCAAAGGCCCCGACGGCCAAACCTGCGGCCTCGGCCGCCAAGGCGGCCTGACCAGCCTCCAGCGTCGGCCGCAAGATTTCCATGGCATCGCCAACCGTGCCCAGAACATCCTCGCCCGTGGCCTCGACATCCACAAACCTAATCCGCGCCGACGAGCGCGCGTCGATCATATCCGAAACTGACCGTTCCACGCCGTCACGGTCGGCGGGGATATCAAACAGGGTCAAACCTTCGTCCGCTTGGGCCAGAACAAGCAATCGGTCGGCAAAGCCGCCGTCCACCACAAAGCTCTTGTCGCCGTTCAGACGGAAACCGTTGCCGTCCTTGGTGGCGGCCAAGGTCGTCTTATCCGGTGCGTGTTTACGGCCTTCGTCGATGGCCAGCGCATAGGTTCGTTCACCCGCCGCGATCGCCTGCAGCGCGGCATAAGCCCTATCATCCGCCACCTGCCGCAACGCAGTTGCCGCCATTACCGCTGTCGAGATAAATGGCGTCACAGCAAGTGTTTTGCCCATTTCACCGGCCAGAACCCCGGCGGCGGCATGGCCCATATCCGACCCGCCTTGCGCCTCGGGAACCAGAATACCGGCCCAACCCATCTGCGCCATCTCAGCCCAAAGCGCGGGATCATGCGCTTCGCCCGCATCCCGCATGGCGCGCAGCTTACCAACCGGGGCGGCCTGATCCAAAAAACCGCGCGCAGCATCAGCCAGCATCAACTCTTCTTCGGTTTTCACCAATTTGGTCATGCGTGACCCTTTCTGCCCATGATCAGCAACCGCTTGCGCCCAAAGTCACGACGGCAATCCCAAGACTCGCTTGGCTACAATGCCCAGCATCACCTCGGACGTGCCACCTTCGATGGAATTCGCCTTGGTGCGCAGCCAATCGGACGGGCGCGTGCCCATAGACCCATCCCACTCCAGTGCGTCCGACCCCCCCGAGTCCATCAACACCTCAAACACGCGCTTGTTCAGCTCGGTGCCCATGTATTTCAACATCGCCGAGGCATCACCTGCGCCGTGACCTGCTTCGGCCTGATCCTTGTAGCGTTCCAGCGTCAGCCCAATGGTCAACGCATCAATCTCGGTCTGCATAGCCTCGGCGCGCAGACTGGCGCTGAGGGCGCCGTCACTTTCGTCGGTCAGCACCGCACCAAGAGACCGGCCCGACCCCATCAACCCACCGGCCCCGCCCGAGATCATCTCGCGTTCATGGGTCAGCAGGTATTTCGCCACGTCCCACCCTTTGTTGACCTCATGCACCACCTGTTCCTTGGGCACTTTGACATCATCAAAGAAGGTCTCGCAAAAAGGCGACTCACCCGAGATCAGGCGAATGGGGCTGGTCGAAATGCCGGGCGTTTCCATATCGACCAAAATGAAGGAAATCCCCTTGTGCTTGGGCGCGTCGCGGTCGGTGCGCACCAACACGAAAATCCAATCCGCCTTGTCGGCATATGACGTCCAGACTTTCTGGCCATTGACCAGCCAGTGATCCCCCTTGTCCTCGCACTTGGTCTGCAAGGACACCAGATCAGACCCCGCGCCGGGTTCTGAATAACCCTGACACCAGCGTATTTCGCCGCGCGCGATTGGCGGCAGATAGTGCAATTTCTGCTCTTCGGTTCCAAATTGCAGCAGCGCAGGCCCCAGCATCCAGATACCAAAGCTTTCAAGCGGGGAACGCGCCCTGATACGGCGCATTTCTTCGTGGAACACCTTTTCCCGCGCCCGATCCAGACCGGCCCCGCCATAGGCGCGCGGCCATGTGGGAACTGTCAGCCCCTGTGCCGCACACCGCTCTAGCCAGTCTTTCTGCGCCTGCGATTCAAACTCCCAGCGCTTGCCGCCCCAACAGATTGTTGCTTCGCTTGAACTACGATCGCGCATCTCGGCCGGGCAGTTTTCCTCTAGCCACGCACGCAAAGCGGCCCGGAAAAGATTCGGCTCGGTAATATTGTGCATCGCGTCCTCCCACGCCTCACAGAACCCAAGCTCTGCGACGCCGTTCCGCTGTGCAGAATTGCATTTCAATTTCGTGTTGACAACCCCTCTCTACGCCCGATGATGCTTGCCAAGAGCGCTCAGGTGTCGCGAGGAGGACCCCATGAAAGCCATGCTAAGCACCGCCACGGGCGGCCCCGAAACACTGGAACTGACTGAACTGCCAGACCCGACGCCAGGCAAGGGACAGGTTGTGATACGTGTCCACGCGGCAGGGCTGAATTTCCCTGACACTTTGATGATTCGGGATCTTTATCAGATTAAGCCACCCCGCCCGTTTGCCCCCGGCGGCGAAATCGCGGGCGAAGTTGTTGCCTTGGGTGAAGGCGTAAGCGATCTGGCGGTGGGCGATCGGATACTCGCGCTGACCTCATATGGCGGATTTGCCACCCATGTCGCGATTGACGCGTGGCGCGCGGTGAAAATCCCCGATGCCATGCCCTATGAAGATGCAGCCTGCTTTGTTTTCACCTACGGCACGTCCTATCACGCGCTGAAGGACCGCGGCTATCTGGCTAATGGGGATACCCTGTTGATCCTTGGCGCTGCCGGTGGCGTAGGGGCTGCGGCGATCGAGCTGGGCAAGGCCATGGGTGCGCGCGTGATTGCGGCCGTCTCGTCCGAGGAAAAGGCCGATTTCTGCCGCCGGATTGGCGCAGATGAAACGCTCATCTATGCACGTGAAATGGACAGCCGCGACGCACAAAAAGAACTGTCGGCGCAGGTCAAGGCGCTGGCCGGGCCGAATGGGGTTAACGTGGCCTATGACGCAGTCGGCGGCGGATATGCCGAGCCGGTCATCCGCGCCATGGCCTGGGACGGGCGGTTTCTGGTTGTTGGCTTCCCTGCGGGCATTCCAAAGATACCGGCCAATCTTGCGCTGCTGAAAAGCTGCCAGATTGTTGGTGTGTTCTGGGGTGCGTCAGTGATGCGCGATCCTGCGGCACATGCCGCGAATATGAAGGACCTGTTCACACTGTACACGGAGGGCAAGATCAAACCCCAGATCTCAGCCAGCTTTCCCCTGGAACAGGCTGCCGAGGCCCTCAAGCTGATGGATGATAGAAAAGCGATGGGGAAAGTTGTTCTGACAATGAGCTAAAGCACGGCGCAGCCTTTCCTGCGGGCGCTATTCCAGATGCGCCGTGTCATTGTACCCGCGCACCACCATCTTATCGCCATGGATCACCAACCGGGTGAAAGAGCCATTGGCCGCGCCCAGAAAAGTCATGGCAGGCACGCCTGTGGCAATCGACATGGCGGCGGCGATCACCCCGCCATGGACAAACGCGGCCACGCGCTGATCGGGATGCGCCGCTGCGATCCGCAACAACCCGGCGCGAACACGCCCGGTGAACTGAGCTGTGGTTTCCGCCCCCGGAATCTCACCCCATTCATGGCTGGCCTCAGCGCGTTGAAAAGCCGGATGCCGCTCGGCCGCGCGAATGCGGTACTCTCCGCCATCCCAGTCGCCCAGAAAAACTTCGCGCAGATCGCGTTCTTCGATCGGCTCCAAGGCCAGATGCTCCAGCAGCGGTGCCGCTGTTTGGCGGGTGCGTCGCAATGTAGTGACGTAGACGGCAGAAAAGGGAACCGACTTCAGCCGCGCTGCAACGGCCTCGGCCTGACTTTCGCCATTCGGATGCAAGGCCGGATCGCCATGCCCGTCTTTCAGCGGGAAGGGTTTGCCCGGTATCGCCGGCTCGGATTCACCGTGTCGGACCAGCAAAATATCCGCTGCACCTGCAGGCGGAACAAAAACATGCTGGCGAAACTCTTTGGTCATGGCGCGCGTCCTTTTCAGCATTCCACACGACACAACACCACCCCCGCGCCAAGCGCAACGTCCTGATGCCAATTGACTATAAATAGGTCGCGAACCCAGAAGGTCGCCTATCGCTAAGCGGTAGATGATAGTGTTGAAGGGCTGGGAACTGCGCTGAACGGCAAAAACAAGGGCGCGCGCATGATGTTAAGATGTCTTTTGAACGGCTCGGTCCATTCGGAGCCTCTCACCCTATGTTGGGGTGAGCCTGCCTCGCTTACATCAGAAGCGCGGCGTAGCTTTCGGCGGATGCGTTGTGCAGGAAATAGGCCAACAGCAACGCGCATACGGAAATAGGAGCTATCAACTCCATCGCATCCCTAATGAACCTTGAGGAGCCATTCCCGCGCAGGCCCGAATCCGCTGTCTTGGACTTCCGCGCTGCTGGGAACAGCTCCTTTGAGATATATTTAACCATGTTCAACTCGTTACTAACTACTTTGGACAACCTATTCCCCTCTAATTTAACCCAATATTAACGCTGTTATAATTCAGCTATTACCGGGGACTTTGCCACCAAATCCGGGGATATTAATCCGCAGGATCGCCCATTGTTGAAATACCCGGAACGGTGACGGCGATCGTACCCTTCGTGAGCTAGCGAAAGAAGAACAGACAAGTGTGGACCCTTATCTGGGTCGTAGCCTTGCTTTAGTCCCTTAACGTCTGGTTCCGGTCTTGGGACGGCGGCTTTGGAAGCAGCACGCAGTATCTCCTTCCTCATTCCCCGGTTCTCATGGCTTTGGCGGCCAAGATTTTTGTAGACCTTGGCCGTAGCGCCGACAAACCTGCGCTGTTCATTTTTTCGGCGCTTGTTTTGTGTTTCTACTGGTGGCTCGCTTGGGCACCAGCCAATACCAGCGGTAAGCCGCACAAGTGGGCCGGACCTTCCGCACACTCAGCGTCTTATTGGTTCAGTGATATTGGTTCACCTGACGCTGCATCTTGGAACACAGACGCAGAAGTCGAAGGATGGGATACACGATTCCGTTTGAATTCGAGGGGTCAACAAAGGGTTCGTTTTTGGTCGGGTGGGACATGACTGCCTCCTAAGCTTACCTAAGGTTAACTCAGACCCGGAACATGTTCTGTGAACAAGGGCACACAAGACCAAACCATGTCCCGTATTGGCGTATAAAATGGCGCCGCACATAATGGGTCGAGATCACCCTTAAAAGGGTATTATCAGTGCAAAGCCTGTGAAGATGGGAACACAGCAACAGCCTTTACCGGAATTTTCATCCAAAAATCTGCTTGTTCAAAAATTTAGGGAGCCATCTCCCTAACTGGCGGAAACGGCTCCCACAAATTTGGTCATTCAACATTTAACTCGTTACTCAACGTGTCATACAATTATCATTCACAGCCTCGCTTGGAAAATTATCGACGCATTTTTTGCGACTTGAGAGGTTTTTTGATCAATACTCAGAACAGTGACAAAGCACATCGGCACACTGTTTACTGATTAGAGACTTTAACGGGTGAAAATTCCCGCCAAGCGACCAATTTGAGCCAAAAGTTTGAGAATCTTCTGTGGGCTTAATCAGGTCGTCGATTCATTACGTTCCAAGGCCATAGAAACGGCAATCTTGGTGCCTCGCAGGGCGCAAGGCTTGTCAGAATTACATAGTAATGTTTCTATGTGATCAGCGCTTTAGCGACAAAACAGGACTTTAGCACGCACAATTGGGAGGATTTCTATGAAACTGCATTGCTTGGTCGCGTTGTCGGCGAGCCTTATTTGTTCGCAGACCTTCGCACAAGATGCGCCGATCCAGCACGATGCAGAGTTCTACGTCCTACAGGCTCAATACGCCCAGCAATGGGCTCAGGATGATGCTGCCGTGGACGCGGCGCTTGCCACTTTTCGGGCGGAAAACGGGGGCAAGCCTCCGAATATCATCAATGTTCTGATTGACGATGTCGGCTTTGGCGACATGGGCATTCCTGAACTGAATGCTGTCAGAGGATATTCAACCCCCAACATGAACGACTTTTCGGATCAGGCGATGCGGATGGTTCGCATGTACACAGAACCCTCGTGCACGCCAACCCGCGTGGCACAGATGACCGGGCGGCTACCGGTTCGCATGGGGATGGGAAACACCTCGGTCGATATTTCGGGTTTCGGTTTACCCAGCGACGAAGTCACGTTGGCAGAGGTGCTGAAGGGCGAAGGATACGCAACCTCGCATGTCGGCAAATGGCACATGGGCGACATTGCGGAAAGCTGGGCCATGAATCAGGGGTTTGATTACGCCCAGCACGCGGTGCACCAACAGGGACAATTGGATATCTTCAATGATGATGGCATTCGGGAACAGGTCTCGGTCGGAATAGGCGACTACGATCCCATCTATACGCTGGATAACTGGTTCCGCCCCGATCCCGCGGCGATGGTTACCGTGATCGAAGGTGAAGCCGGAGGCCCGATCCGCGAAATCCGAATGGAGCCAGGCGAGCGCTGGGGCGCTGAAAAATACGATGAGATGAACCAGGCATTTCAGGACAAAACGCTCAGCGAATTGCGGCGGTTGTCAGAAGGCGAAGCGCCATTTTTCCTGCAATACTGGCCCATGATCCCGATAGACAGCACAAGAACAGGGCGAACTGGCCCCGAAAGCGCCAATGCCGGGTTGTTCGTCGACAAGATGCAGTTGCTGGACCAGTGGCTGGGGGATTTGTTTGACGAAATCGACGCGCTGGGGCTGTTGGAAAACACCATTGTCGTCGTGATGGGGGACAACGGACATTTCACCAAATATTCCCCGCAATCCGGCTTTTCTGCGATGGTATTTCGTGGCGGCAAAGGGGACACCAGCGAGGGCGGAATTCGCGTCGACGCCTTCATGCGCTGGTCCGGCATGATTGAAGCCGATGGAATGCTCAACAGCATTGTGCATGTCTCGGACCTTTATACGACGCTTGCACGATTTGGCGGTGCCACACAACATATCCCGCGTGACCGGCTTGTGGACGGCGTCGATCAAAGCGCGGCGATCCTGTTTCAGGACGAACAGAAAGCGCGCCGCGACAGTGTGATCGCCTATTCGATCCACTCGCCTGAGGCGATTATCAAGGATCAGCTCAAGCTGGTTTTCCCCGGCTCGCTGGAAAATGCGATCCTGGCGGACTTCTTCAACCTCTACCGGGACACACGAGAAGAATACCCCGTTTCAACCGAAGTGGGCGCGTGGGGCGGGGCCGAGTTCGTTCGGATACTGGGCCGGCACATGGCCCGCAAAGAGAAATTCCCGGACACTCAACCCGCGATTGGTGTTCCCTATGAAGGGATCGAAAACATCCGACCGGAAACCCAGCGGGCGGTCGAGGCATTTCTCGCAAAACAAGGCTCGTCCATGCAGTAATCAGAACCCCCTTTGCCGCAACCCTGCCAAAGG
Organism: Ruegeria sp. S263; assembly: GCF_056780525.1. NCBI lineage: Bacteria > Pseudomonadati > Pseudomonadota > Alphaproteobacteria > Rhodobacterales > Roseobacteraceae > Ruegeria > Ruegeria sp. S263. Next base: position 3,092,409 of record NZ_CM165558.1, read on the forward strand.
CCCAAGCATTATAGACATCAAGGAACACAAATGGCTGCAAATCTAATTTTCACTTTTGGCTTGGTCATCTCGCTTGGCATCGGATTTCTGTACTTTCGCGATCTTGGGGACGTTTCGCAGATGCTGCTGAAGGTAAAGCGCGAAAACATGGTGCGCTTTATCCGGCATGAATACACACTGATCGCCGTTGGGCTGGGAAGCTTCGTGGTCGCTACGCTGGTGCATTTCATTTTTGGCAGCGGGCTATTCTGGCTATGGATCATTTCAGCTTTGCTTGTGATCTTCCTTTATGGATTTCCCTATGTCTGGGTCCACTTGGGACTTAGAAACCAACTGAACGATGCCGCCTTTTTCCCGATTTCAGAAGCCCGGAAATACGTCGGCCCGTCAGCGCCCGTTATCGTAATTGAAAACAAGGGACACGCCCGCGCGCATCCCGATGCACAGATCATGAGGCCTCATCTGGCCGGCGATGTGAACGGGTTGGGCGGAGAGGACATCGTGATGACCTATTGCGCGATGGCAAATCTTGGACAGGGCTATGCCCCCCGGATCGAGGGCAAGCGTCTTGATCTGGAAGTTCTGGCACAGCACGGCAACAACCTGATCCTGCGCGACAATGAAACCGGTGAGCCAATCCAACACATCTATGGGTTCCGCGAAGCCGACCGGGACCCAGAGGCCGATGGCCTTGCCTGCCCCCTGCGGCCCGAAGCGCAAATGACGCCTTGGCCGACCTACCGGATGACGTTTCGCGGCTTTCAGAAAGCCTTTCCCGAGGGCGAAGTCTTTCTGAACCCACCCTCGCCAAATCTGGCTTTGCGTCTGCTGGACATGATCACTGAGATCACGTTCGGCTGGGGCATCGGGCGTCAGCATCAAGAGGACGCCCCTGTCATGGACAACATGGATCGGACCGACAATCGCTTGCCCAACAAAACCTATGTTTGGGGGATCACTATTGACAATGACGCCGCTTGTTGGACGGATGACTTCGTGGTCGACAACAATTGGATCGTCAACGCCAATGTCGGCGGGCGCGATGTAGTCGTCAGCCTGGACCCCAAATACGAAAGCCTTGGCGTATGGTACAATGACAGCGGCCAGCCTGTGACGCGCTGTGACTTTTGGGGGATGTCGGATCAGGGCCGGTTGAAACGTGTCGAAACGCTGCGCGCGGGCGTGTTCTGGCATGTCTGGTCCGAGTTCTTTCCGGAAACCGACATCAATCGCGTTTCACGAGGGGAGACCAAAAGCGAAGCGGTCGCCTGACACACAATTTCACGCTTAACGATCTTGGGAGGGATCAATGGCTATTACGAAAAGACTTAGAGATACCGCACTGAAACTGGCATTCGCCGCGACGCTGCCCACGTCAGTTTACGCGCAACAGTCTGATTGGTCTTATCAGGCCACGATTTACCTGTTTACGCCCGAAACAGAAGTATCCCAGGAAACGCCCAATGGAACAGTAGAGGGAACTCTGGCCTTTTCAGACGCGCTGGAAAACCTCGATCTGGCGTTCATGGGTACATTTGCGGCAACCAACGGGCGTTGGTCGATTTTGGCCGACTATAACTATACCGACCTTTCGTTCAGCAACGACACGCCCGGTCCGGCCAGTTCCGGCGTCGAAACATCACTGACCACGCAGTTCCTGAGCGGCTATCTGGGGTACAGGGTGTTGACCACAGACACCTCGACCGTCGATTTGGCCGGAGGGTTCCGGTGGTTCCGAACCCAAACAGATTTTACCGTTTTACCGGGAGCCGCGCCGGGACGAATGGTAAATGTCGACGAAAGCTGGACCGACCCTGTCATCGGCGTCCGAGCGCGCATGAGGTTCAATGAACGGTGGTCCGGAACCGGTTTTTTTGACTATGGCGGTTTCGCAAGCGACAGCGAAACCTGGCAAGTTCTGCTGACCGCAGACTATGCAATCAACGACCGGTGGTTGCTGAGAGGGGGGTACCGCTATATCTCGTTCGATCACGAAATAAACGGCGGCGACTTCAAGTTTGATCAATCCGGCCCGCTATTTGGGGCAACCTATCGGTTCTAGCCGGTTGCTTTGCACACAAACGGGAAATGCGTCTGGGATCGCCGCAATTCCCACTGTTGGGGGTATCAGGTCACAGGTACTTTGATACGCTGCGGCGAGGCGTCAAAAGCGAAAGCAGGTGACATCGTTTCAAGCACATTCTGATGCGCCACCTGAACCCACGAACGAACCTGCAGCAGGATCGCTGCCCCGCCGACAACGATTGTCGCGCCTATCATGGGAGAGGCCGCAAGTTCATAGTTTTGGGTGCTGGCGATCCACAATGCGAACCCAAGGCGGGTCACGGCCACCGCGTCCGTTACGCGGGTCAGCTTAGGCAGGAAATAAGACGTGATCGCAGACGCGCACACGATCAACCCCATGTAGATAAACCCCGCCAGAACCGGCAGCGGCAATCCCAACCGTGTAGCATCGACATGCGAGTACAGAACACAACCCGCCGAGAACGCGAGGAAGGCAATGGAATAAAGTCTGCGCTTTTCCCGGTTTAGATGTTCGACAATCCGTTTCACGGCAAAGCCCCTGAGCCAACTGACCAGACCTTTCTGAAGCCGGAATTTGTGGTTGATCTGACGAAATCTGGGCGGAAATGAGACTTTGCCACCGAAGGACCAAGACTGCGTGGTCACCTTAGTGCGGCGTTTCAAATTTTCCTTCGGCTTGGAAATGGCCAGTCGGAGGCGTCGGAAAAAAGATCAGGCTTTGGTAACACCGGAAAAGTTCAATAAATCAACGGCCAGCCGGGTTATTCCTCGACAAATATCACCAGCAGCAAGCGGCGGATCTCCAATACAAAGTCTTCCTTCGACTGGGAAATGACCAACGCGCCGCGCGCGGCGGTTATGACCAGATAAGAAAGGTCTTGCGCGCGTTCCGAAGTGGACGCCAGACCTTGCCGCAACAGAAATTCACCCAGTTTTGCAACATAGGCCCCTGGCCAGTTTTCCGGCTGCGCCGCCGCAATCTCCAACGCATCTTCCAGCAGCTTTGCACCATGGTCCGTTTTGGATATTTCCAACGAGTCGCTCACGACATGAAGCAGGACTTCTTCCAAAACTTGAAGCGGAGCGCCGTCACCTTTCTCCAAAAGCTCAAATACCTTCCGGTACAGGGTTTCGGTATAAGTTCTCAGCGCCCACGTATAGCAGGACTCCTTCGAGCCGAATTTCTTGTAAATCGACTGACGGGACAGCCTGACCGCCTTCGCGATGTCTTCCATGGATGTCTTACGGAACCCATATTGCGCAAACGTGTTCATCACATCACGGGGATCAACACCCGAAATCGTTGGCGCCGTTACCATGTCTTACCTCTCATCAACCCGGTGCATGACGGATACCTACCCTTAGGCAGGTGCAAGTCCGCTCATCTTCAGGTTGCCTCTTCCTGTCGCGTCACGTTTTGCCTGCACGAATTCATCAGCCGCTACTCCCAGTTTGAATCAAATTAGGCTTCAAACCTGAGGCAGGGCCGAACGTCGCGCATTTTTTGGGACTTGGTTTACACAACCAGTCCAACTTGCCAACGGCTCTTGGCGTCGCAGTTGCGTTGCAACTGACGAAACTGGCCAAAAAAACCGTCGCCTGCGGAACGCAAGCGACGGCTCGACTAATTTGACAGCATTAGGATTGCACGGCTTTCATGAACCGGTCTCGGATCACGACGGGGTCCATCGTAATCGGTGGCATTTTCGCGTTACCGCTTTCGCACTTACTGACGATGATCGTCATTTTCTTGGCGTCCAGCGCCTCCTGCAGCACGCGGCCTGTATCCTCGGCCTGACATTCGATCACCCGATCGCAGCCCGCCGCCTCGGCCATTTTGGCAAGCGAGGTTTTTTGCCCGGCATAGGTGGGTTGATCGCCCGTCGACCCATATGACCCGTTGTCGACAATCAACAGGATGTAATTGTCAGCAACGTTATTGGCGATAGTGGGCAAAGTGCCAAGATTGGTCAAAACAGACCCATCGCCGTCGATGACGATAACCGGCTTAGGTTGGGCAAGCGCCAAACCCAAACCGATGGAAGAGGCCAGACCCATCGTGCCCAACATATAGAAATTGGTCGGCTGATCGTCGATTGCGTGAAGCTCCTGACTGGGGATACCAATGTTGCAGACCACCAGTTGATCCCGCAAGATCGGAGCGATTTCTTTAAGGATTTCTGAACGGATCATTGGTCGCCGTAGCCTCCCCAAAAGTTGGCATCGGTCAGAATGGCGACCGGTTTGTTGCACATGAACGTGTATTTCAGGATTGCGTCCAATTCCTCGACATCCGCTTGATGGTGAAAGTGGTAGGTGGGGATGTTCAACTGGGCAAGCAGGGCCTTGGTGTGCACCGCCATTTCAACCTGACAAGCGATGGGTTCACGCAGTTCTCCGCGATACGAGATCAGCATGGGCAGCGGCATCCGGTAGTACTGAATCAACGTCGCAAGCGTGTTGATCGTTACACCAATTGCCGTGTTCTGCATGATGATGGCCGGGCGCTTTCCACCCATCCATGCACCTGCACACAGGCCCATGCCCTCATCCTCTTTGTTGGAGGGGATGTGGTAGATGCCATCACGCTCATCAATCTCGGCGATGACGCCCGCCAGTTGCTTGCACGGGACAGTGGTGACGAACGAAATATCGTTGGCCATCAGATCATCCGTGATCTTTTTGTCTATGTTCATGTCCTGTTTGTCAGTCCTGATTGGGGCGCAAAAGCGCGATTGACGAGTTACGGCCTGCGGTGCACATGCACGGCACAGGCCGCATGACGGACGACGCGCGAGGCGGTCGACCCCAGAAAATAGTCGCTGAGGCCAGGCTTGTGCGACCCTATGACGATGCATTCAAAGTCGTTGTCACTGGCATAGTCGATAATGGTCCGTGCGGTGTGGCCCTTGATGATATCGCACTTGATCCCTTCAATATCCGACACTTTTTCGCGCAGAAGGTTGCGCGCAGCGCGAAACCCTTCGGCGACCACGTCCTTGTCCAGATATGCGCTGACCGACCCTTGCGGCATTTCATAGACATGCAGGGCTATGATCTCGGTATCTTCGGCGGACAAGGCACGTGCAACCTGCAATGTGTGCTGTGACAACCCATGATCCAGCGCCATCGGCACGAGAATTTTCTTGTACATAAAAGCCTCCTACTCCCATGGCGCGAGGATGATCTTGGGCGCGGAAACCGCACCCCTCCGCAGATCCTGGAATGCGCGCGCGCCGTCAGACAACGCGCGTACCTCGACCCAGTCAAGCGCACCCAGACGGCCATCAAAAATGGCCTGTGCGGTTTCTCGGAAATCCTCAGCCGTATATGTATAGGTGCCGAAAAACGTGATTTCCTGCAAGGTCATACGGCGCACATCCAGCCCGCCGCTATCCTCACCCAAACCCGCATGAGCGATCACCCCGCCCGGCTGTGCCAGAGCGGAGGCCGTCGCGCGGGTCGCGGCAAACCCGACCGCATCAATGATCAACGGAAACGTATCGGTGGTTTCAGCGACTAGCTCAAAAGGGATCGCATTTTGCAGATATGCGCGTCGCAATGTGTTTGGCTCAACAATCTGAAGGTTTTCGACCCCCATTGCGGACAGGGCCAGCGCAGCGGCAACCCCGATGGCGCCGCCGCCCAACACCAGCGCGCGACGCTCCATGGATGAATGCAACGCCTCAAGCCCAAGGCGCGCCGCATGCCACCCCACGGCCAGCGGTTCCGCCAAAGCAGCCTGTGAAAGGCTGACATGCTGCGGCACCTCGATCAAATTTCGTTCTGGCATGGCAACAAACTGTGCAAAAGCACCTTCACGGGGCGGCATTGAGATGATCTGACGGTCCGGGCACAGGTTTTCGCGCCCAGCAGAACAAGCACTACAACGTCCACAGGAAACCAGCGGGTTAATGGTAACCCGCGCGCCGTCACGAGGGCCGCCTACAATAACGCCAGCCGCCTCATGTCCAAGGATCAACGGTGCCGGTCGACGCGCATCATGGCCCAGATAGGCGTGCATGTCCGACCCGCAGATCCCGACCGCTTGGATCCGGATGAGGTGCTCGCCCGGATTGGGCTTGGCATCCGGGACATCCCGATAGGCCACGTGTTCGACACCTTCATAGACCAAAGCCTTCATTTTGCGGTGAACCCCCCATCAACCATCAGCACCTGCCCGGTGACATAGTCCGACGCGCGCGAGCACAAAAACAAGATCGGGCCGTTGATGTCCGCCATTTCGCCATTGCGGCGAATACAGGTCTGGGCCGCATTACGTTCCGCGCGCTCAGGATCATCAAAAACGGCGCGCGTCAGTTCGGTTGGGAAGAACCCCGGCCCTATTGCATTGGCCGTGATGCCGGAGGGCGACCATGCCTCGGCCATTGCACGGGTCAATTGGCCGATCCCCGCCTTCGTGGCACCATAGGCAACACCACCCGGAAAGGCGCGCGTCGTCTGTAGCGAGGCGAAATTCACGATACGGCCCCACCCCTTTTTTTTCATCTCAGGAACCATCGACTGGCTTATAAAAAATGGTGCGCTGAGATTCACAGCCAATGTCTGATCCCACCCCTCGGGGGTCACGTCATCGGCTGTCTCACGGGTGTTCAACCCAGCCGCGTGGACGAGGATATCCGGCGCACCAAACTTGGCCGAGACTTCCCGCGTCAGTGCATCTACACGCGATCTGTCTGAAATGTCAGCGACGACCGCATCGGCATTTTCGCCGATCTCTTCGATCAGCCCGGCCAACGCCTCGGATCGGCGCGCAACGCCCACAACCTGCGCCCCCGCAGCCGCCAGAACCTTGGCCACCTGTCGCCCTAGGCCCGAGCTTGCACCGGTCACGCAGGCAACTCTGCCTCTCAGGTCAAAAAGCGCGCGCGGGTCATCCATCTGCGGTCAGGTCAAATTGTTCGTCGGGGAAATACTTGGCCAATCGCACGTCTGCGGCACGTGCATGGCCTTCCATCCCTTCCAGCCGAGAAATGCGGGCGGTTGCGACGGCAATAGGCTTGGACCCTTCCCGTGTTGCGCGCTGCCACGTGACGATCTTCATGTATTTGTGGACGCTCAACCCCCCAGTATAGCTAGCCGCGCCCGACGTCGGCAGAACATGGTTCGTACCCGTTGCCTTATCGCCATAGGAAACCGTGGTTTCTTCACCCAAAAACAAGGAGCCATAGCAGGTCAGCCGATCCAGCCACCAATCCAGATCCTCGGCCTGAACGGTCAGATGTTCGGGCGCGTAGGCGTCGGAACAGGCGGCCATTTCCTCGCGATCCGAGCAGACAATCACTTCGGCATAATCCCGCCACGCGGCAGAGGCGTTTTCGCGGTTCAATTCGGGCAGGTCTGCGATCAGGGCGGGAACCAGCTCCATCACTTTTTGCGCCAAAGCCCGATCATCCGTCACCAGCCAGACGGGTGAGTTATACCCATGTTCGGCCTGACTGACCAAATCGGTTGCCACCACATGCGCGTCGGCGGATTTATCCGCAAGGATCAGGCTGTCGGTCGGTCCTGCGATCATGTCGATGCCGACCTTGCCATAGAGGATACGCTTGGCCTCGGCCACGAACTGATTGCCGGGGCCCACAAGGATATTCGCGCGCGGCAGTCCGAACAGGCCATAGGTCATCGCAGCCACGCCCTGCACCCCACCCATAGCCAGAATGCTATCGGCCCCGCAGATATGTGCGGCATAGACAATGGCCGGGGCAACACCTTCTCCGGGTTTTGGAGGAGAACACGCGGTGATATGGCGACAACCCGCCACTTTGGCCGTCGTCACCGTCATGATCGCGCTGGCGATGTGGCTATACCGCCCGCCGGGCACATAACAACCCGCCGCATCCACCGGGATCGCCTTTTGCCCTGCGACAAAACCGGGCACGATCTCCATCTCAACGTCGGAAACTGTTGCTTTTTGCGTTTCGGCAAAGCGACGCACGTTGTCATGGGCAAACCGGATATCGGCCTTCAGCTTTTCGGGCACCCGCGCGATGGCCGCGTCAATCTCGGCCTGAGTCATCAGCACGTTGCCCTCGAACTTGTCGAACTTCGCCGCGTATTCCATGGCCTTGGCGTCGCCACCCGTTTCGATATCGGCAAGGATTGTCTTCACCGTGTCATGCACCTCGGTTGCATGAGACTGCGGGGTTAGCGTCGCTTTTTTCAAATACTCGCGCGGCATGGTTGGAAAACCCTATTGGTAGATTTCAGGAAGCAGCGTGGTCGACACAGCCGGAACATAGGCGATCAGAATAACCACGATCAGCATTGTCAAAACAAAAGGAACGGCACGGGCTGCAATCTTGAGGATCAACTCGCCGGTAATCCCCGAGACCACGAACAGGTTCAGCCCTAACGGGGGCGTAATGAACCCGACGCCCAGCGCAGTGATCATCATGATGCAGAACTGGATCTCATTCATGCCGATGTTATCCGCCAGCGGTTTCAGGATCGGTGCAAGGATCACGATATTCGGCGTCGTTTCCATCACACATCCGGCCGCGATCAGGATGCCGATCATCAGCAGGATCAGCAGATATGGATCGTCAGTCAACGAGGTCACGGCGGTCACAAAGCCCTGCGGCACACCCATGATCGCCAAAGCCTCGGCCAGGGGCGCGGAAAAGGCGATGATCGGCAGGATCACCCCGTTTACCTTGGCCGAACTGACCAACATTGACGGAAAGTCGGCCAGCGTCAGGGTGCGCAGGATGAAGCCCATGATGATGGTGACAACCACGGCGGTCGCGCCCGCCTCGGTCGGGGTCAGGCGGCCCGAGAAGATGCCGTAGAAGATTATCCCCGGCACGATGAACGCGTACCAGCCGGATTTCAGCGCCTTGCCCAGATTGGCCAGCCACTCGCCCATGGTCATCATGCCGCCGCCCTCATAGGCGTAGATGCGGTTCATGATGATATTGGTCACAAGGATCGAGACCAAAATGGCCAGTCCGGGGATCAACGCCGCCAGAAACAGGGTCGATGCGGAAATCCCCAGCACCAGACCGATGATGATATAGGCGATCGATGGCGGGATCAGGATGCCGGTACAGGCCCCTGCTGCGACCAACGCACAGGCATAGGGGCGGGGATAGCCGCTTTCGACCAGTCGGTTGATCGTCATTCGGCCCACCGCAGCAGCACCCGCCGCGTCCGAACCCGAGATGGCGGCGAACATGCCGCAGACCAGAACGGTAGCCGAGCCAAACCCGCCCTTGGCAAAACACGTCAGCGCCTCGGCCACATCCAGGAATTTGCGCGACAGCCCCGTTCGGACCAGCACGTCGCCCGTCAGGATGAACAGCGGCACGGCAGTCAGGGCAAAGGCGTCGATGCCGGTGAACAGACTTTCACCCACAAGGCTGAGCGGCAGATCGCCCGACATAATTAGCATCACGATGGCCGCCGTACCGATGGCCGCCCAGACGGGTACGGCCAGTGCAATCAGGCCAACGAACAGGATCACCGGCAGGTAAAAATCCCATCCCAGTTCAACGGTTTGATTAAGGGAACCCCAAAGCATCGCGTGTCCCTTCAGTCAAACAGCTTATCGCCTTCGAAGACGGGCTTGCCGTCCCTCAGGCATTTCAGATCGCGCATCAGCGACTGGATCAGCCGCCAGATCATCAGCGCAAAACCGGTGGGCACGGCCATCAGGAACCAGACCTTTGACACGCGCAGCCCATCCGTGACCGAGCCGAACTTGGCCGAAACATGCACAGCCTCGTACGACCAATAAAGCGCGATGACGGCCACGCCGAACATCACCAGATCGCCAAAGATATACAGCAGCGCCTTGGGACGCGGCCCGAGATAATGCATGATCACGTCGATGCGGATATGGGCGCGTTCCTTGACCGCCGCCGCAGCGCCAATCCACGCGAGGTAGATAAAGGAATAGCGAACGATCTCTTCACCCCAGATCGACGAATACGCGAAAATTTCGCGCCGCAGGACCTCGATGGCCATGGTGATGACCAGCATCACGTAGAACACCAGCAGCAGCCAGCGTTCGGCGTTGCGGTCTATGTTTTGAAGTAAGGTCATCTGTTCCCTCGGCGTGCAGGCAGTCAGACGCGCGCCTTCTGGTCCGGGCGTTTACCGGCCTGACTGCATGAGGTTGTGACGGTCGATCAGGCGTCGTGGACGAAATACTTGCCTTGGGTCCCTGCGGCCTCGACCAATTTCTCGAACGCATCCATCGACCCGGCCAGTTCCGTCTTGAACGGATCCCAATCGGCGTTCTGATATCCACCGACGCTTTCCCACTCGGCCAGTTGGTCAGAACTGAGCGAGTGGAACTCGACACCCGCCTTATTCAGTTCAGCCATTGCATAGGCGCGGGCCGAGGGCACTTTGGCAAGGTTCTGGTGGCTCGTCATTTCGGACGCCCACATGATGCCTTCCTGTACGTCCGCCGGCATCGAATTGAACCACTCCAGATTGCAGGAATAGACCTGACTGTCCGGCACGGCCTGCGTAAAGGTCACGTGGCTGAGGATGTCCTTGAAACCAAAGACGAACAGCGCGCCCACAGATGGATCAAGCGCATCCGCGACGCCCTGCTTGATGGCCGAGGGGGTCTCACCCCAAGCGACGGGCGTCGGGTTTGCGCCGACCATGCGATAATACTGCTGCAACATCTTGGAACCCGGCACGCGAAACTTAATGCCGCTCATGTCACCCGGAGTGATAATAGCATTACCGCCCTGCCGCACGGCAACAACGCGGGGGTCGATCACGACGTAGAACAACGCCTTGAACCCGGCAGCTTCGACCTTGGGATGGACTTCGTTTTTCCACGTGTCCGAATTCACAAGATTGGTGAATTTCTGGTTCGAGCCGCACAGATATGGCATGTTGATCAGGTCAACGGTCGACGCAAACGGCGCGAAATTCGACAGCGAGTGTTGCGCGGCCTGAATGGTGCCGCCCTGAACCTTTTGCACCAAAGATCCGCCTGCACCCAACTGTCCACCGGGGGCCAGCTTTACATAGACCTTGCCATTAGTGGCGTTCTGGATGTTTTCCTTAAGGTCCAACTGCATGATCGGATAACTGCGTGATGCACCCAGCACATAGGCTGTGGCGATGGTCATCACGTGATCCGCTGCCTTTTCGCGCTCGCTCTCTTCTTTGGCGGTTTGCGCTGCGGCCTCGGATGACCACAGCACGCCCCCCGCCCCGGCAACCAGCGCCGCCGTGAACGCCCCCGTGGCGCTGAGCTTCAGGAAATTGCGGCGCTCGGCCGATGCCAGTTCAGTTTTGTCGTTGTTCATTGATTGCCCTCCCAAGCAAAAAAGTCAGCCGTCGCCTTCTGCGTCGCGGTCAGCCTCCTTTTTCAGAATTGCGACAACGAACAGGATCGACGCCGCGAACAGGACCAACATCTCACCCACGTCCCCAAGAAAGGCACTGCCTGCAAAAGCACCCAAAGCCACGTTCGCGAAGTAAATGACAAACACGATGATGGATGCGGTCAGAAACACTTTTCCGGACTCCCTTCGGATTCGGCCCAAAGTCATTTGTAAGCGCTTACATCAAAAATGCAAGCGCTTACATATCTGCTTTCCTTGGGGGCCCGTTGAGATTAGACTTATTGGCAAAAGTGAATTGCGGGTTTGATAATGTCGAAATTGGGGGCGGCACCAACGCTGGACGATGTGGCCAAGATGGCGGGCGTTTCGACGGCGACTGTCTCGCGCTGCCTCAACAGCCCCGACCGCGTCGTCAAGGCGACGCGGGAACGCGTTCAATCGGCTGTTGATGCCTTGGGCTATACACCGAATTTTGCTGCACAGGTGATGGCCGCCAAACGTACATTCACCATTGGTGCGATCATCCCGACAATGGAGAACGCAATATTCGCGCGCGGGCTGCAAGCCTTTCAGGAAGAGTTGCACCAGCACGGATATACCCTTTTGGTTTCAAGCTCGGCCTACAAGCCAGACATCGAGGAAGAACAAATCAGAACGCTCGCGGCGCGGGGCGCGGATGGGCTTTTGCTGATTGGCCATGACCGCGACCCAAAGATTTATGAGTTTCTGGACCGTCGAAATATCCCTACCCTGGTCGCGTGGTCTTTTGCGCCAGATGCGCCGGTCCCCTCGATCGGGTTCGACAACCGCGCGGCGATGTGCGCATTGGCGAACCGTGTCATTGCCATGGGCCACACGCGTCTTGGCGTGATTTCCGGCGTCAGCGCAGGCAACGATCGCGCGCGCCTGCGGATCGAAGGCGTAAAAGACGCCACGCGGCAGAACGGATTAGACGTTTCGGATCTGACAATCATCGAAACGCCTTACGAAATTGAATGCGGGGCCCAGGCGTTTTCCCAGTTGATAGGCCAAGCTTCGCGCCCGACAGCCATCCTTTGCGGTAACGACGTCTTAGCCGTTGGCGCGCTGCGGCGGGCTCAAGAAATCGGGCTGCGCGTTCCCAAGGATGTTTCAATCACTGGATTTGACGACATCGAATTAGCCCGAATTGTTAGCCCGGCCCTGACAACTGTACACGTTCCACATCGCGAGATGGGGCGCAAGGCCGCCCTGCAACTGGTCGAGATGGTCGAAAAACAGGTCACGGATCAGGGCGAACAGCTCGACACCAGTATCATCGAAGGTCAATCGCTTGGGCCGCCGGGCAAAACTTAAGCTGCCTCGGCCTCCATCGTCCTGAATTCATTTTTGAGCCAGATATGTTTTTTGCACATAGGTTCGGTAAAGTGCTGGCGTATCAGCTTTTCCATCGCCTTCTGGATCAAAGCCGATGTCGTTTCGGGATAGACCTCGGTGGTAAACAAAGACACGGTCCGCACAAAGTTCCGGCCCGGAAAAGGCATTGCTTTGACGCTGTCATGAAATCGCTGAGCGCGGTGGAAACACGCGGCAGTGGTAATCGCCCATCCCGCGCCCTCGGCAACCAGCCCAATGATCGACTGATTGCATTCCAGTTCGAACCGGTTCGGCAAATTGTACTTGCTACGGGTCAACTGAATTTCGATCTGTTTACCGATCATATAATCCCGCGAATATCTCAACAGCGGAAGGTTTGCATCCGGCTCAAACAGTTCTTCGGGCTGAACTTCAATGCTACTAGGTAAAATGACGATAAAAGGGTCGCGCATCAGCGGGTATTCGATCAACCCCTCTGTGCGTTCTGATGGCCGCGTGGCGACCCCAGCGTCCAGCTTATGCTCTTGAAGTTTGGCGATGATCTCATGGCTGGGGCGGGTGTAGTGTCGAAAGTTACAGCGCGGCAACGCCTGAGCCAGAAACCGGAACAGATCAGGCGCGATCTGGTTGTCGAAATCGTCGATCAGGGCCAGCCTCAGATCGGTCGCGTGGCGCCAGTTTCCGGTTCGGATTTCAGCCTCACCCCGTTTCAATACCGTCAGGCCATCTCGGACATAACGCGCGAAAACCTCTCCGGCCGGGGTCAGCCCCATTGGGCGGCGACCATGGTCTACCAGTTCGATGCCAAGCGCACGTTCAAGACTGCGCAGGTGGTTTGAGACAGTACTGATGGACAAGCCCGTTTCCGACGCGACCTGTTGGATCGACCCTGACTTGGCGATCAGTTGAAACACTTCCAGCCAGCGGAGGCTTAGAGATTTAGACACAGCAACCGTCCATTGTTTCGATTACCTCGAAACAAGCCAAGCAGAGAAATGTCCGTTCGGCAATGGTGATGTTGTTTATTCGGCCCTAACCTAAGACCGAGCCCGTTCAAGATTTGGATCGTAGGGCGAGGCCGGGACGACGGTGACCGCCACATGCTCGCCACAACGGTCCAACACCATTTCGCTGCCGATTTCGGCCAGTTCCGGCTCAACAAATCCATGCGCTAGGTTAAGGCCGACTCGATGCCCCCATTCGCCAGACGTGACCGTACCAACCACCCTATCCCCCTGCATGAGCGACCCTCCGGGATGCGCGGGGCCTTGCGATGTGTGCACCTGCAAGACAACCAGCTTTTTGCGAGGTCCGTCCGTTTGCCGCGCCTCCAATGCCTTGCGCCCAGTAAAGTTGCCTTTGTCCAGCTTCACGAACCGATCCAAGCCGGTTTCAAAAGGATCAAACTCTGTAATTAAGTCGGATTTCCAATGCAGGAAGCTTTTCTCCATACGCATCGAGTCGACAGCGCGTGCGCCAAACAACTTCATGCCCATGGGTTCACCGGCCTGACGTAAAGCCAAGTACGCAGCATAGAGCGATGCGTTGGGCACATGAATTTCATAGGCCAGTTCGCCCGAGAAACTAACACCAATAACGGTGGCGGGGGCGATCCCGACAAAACACTCGCGAACGCTGAGCCATGGGAACGCCTGGGCCGACCAGTCGCCGCGGGCGCAGGCGGACAGGACATCGCGCGCCTTGGGGCCAGCAAGGATCAGGATGGTCTGATCGTTGGTCAGGCTGCGCAGGTGGACGTCTTCGTCAGCCCGCAAATGGCTGGTCAGCCAGTCCATGTCGTGAAATTCGCTGGCCGCTGCCGATCCGTACCAGATACGTTCAAGGCCCCGGTCACTGGCGGGCAGATTGGCCACCGTCGCCTCGGCTTTGATCATACCGTGATGGTTCAAAAGATAACCCAGCCCTACACGCCCGTCGCGGCGGGTAACCGCGCCGCAGAACATCCGATCCAGAAACGCGTGATGATCTGCACCCGTGATCTCGATCCGACTGAAACCGTTCACCTCGGCCAGCCCCACATTGGTCTGGACATTGGCAACCTCGGCGGCCACCAGATCGAAGGTTTCGTCAAAATCGAAACTGTGGCTGGGCGCGAAATCGGGCGATGGCTTGATGTAATCCACCCTCTCCCACCCGTTGACCACGGTGAACTCGGCCCCTTCAGCCGCCAGAACCGGGGTCAGAGGGGTCGTCTTGGCGGGTCGCCCGGCGGGGCGGTGTTCATGCGGAAAGTGAAAGCGGAACTCGTTTTGGTAATCCTCGATGGCTTTTAGCGCCGTCAGTTCGACATTCGCGTGACCCGTAAACCGGCGGGGATCAAGGCACCACGTGTCGTAACACGCCTCGCCATGCACGATCTGTTGCGCCAATAGCCAGCCGTGGCCGCCGCCCTCGCCCAGACCGGCGCGCAGGCCGATGATACAGAACGCATTGCGCTTGCCCGGGATCGGCCCGACCAAAGGCGCACCGTCGATCGTATAGGTGATCGGGCCGTTGACCACCGTATGCACGCCCACCTCCATCAGCGCGGGCATCCGGGCAAAAGCGCCCTCCAGCACATCCGTCACGCGGTCCAAATCGTCGGGGCACAGCGCATTGACGAAGTTGGGGTCGATCCCGTCCATACCCCATGTCTTGCAATCCTGTTCGTAGAACCCCAGCAACAACCCGTTCTTTTCCTGCCGACAGTAGTAATCGCTGATCGGGCATCGCAGCAGAGGCATCCTGTGGCTGGCATCGCGAATGGCCGGAATCTCTTCGGTCAGGAAATACTGATGCTCCATCGAGGCGACGGGATGATGCACCCCCATCATCGCGCCCACCTCGTTCACGCGATAGCCACCCGCGTTGACGACGATATCGCAGTCGATATCGCCCTTTTCGGTCTTCACCGTCCATGTGTCATCGGCGTGCTGTTTCAGCCCGATAACCGGCGTGTTGCGATACACCTCGGCCCCTGCCTTGCGGGCCCGGCGCGCCAACGCCTGACACAGCTGGGCGGGGTCGATATCGCCGTCCATCGGATCCCACAGCCCGCCAATCAGATTCTCGGTCGAGATCAGAGGATGGCGGCGCGCACATTCCTTGGCATCAATCACCTCGAACTGCACGTCCATCCCACGCGCCATTGATGCGAAATGGCGATAGCCCTGCATCTGCGCTTCGGTATTGGCCAGCCGGATGCCGCCGTCGCCATGGTGATAATTGATCGGATAATCCGGGTCTTCGGCCAGTTCCTTATACAGCCGGATCGAGTGCGATTTCAGCCCGACCATCGTCTGGTTCATTCCAAAGTTCGTCACCTGCGCCGCCGAATGCCATGTGGTGCCCGAGGTCAGCTCGTTCCGCTCGACCAGAACCACATCGCTCCACCCCTCCTGCGTCAGATGATAAAGGGTCGAACAGCCTGCAATCCCGCCTCCGATGACAACGACTTTGGTGCGTGATTTCATGGACGTGGCTCCTGCTTTGCTGCCCACAAGTCTTGCGGAACAATGCGCGCCCGCGACAAGCCGCCCAGTGCTTGTATTGAAAAATCGAAACCGCGATTGCGGATTCTGCAAATTGCACTTGGCCTTTGCCAAGCGCGTGAACCCGCGCTTAGGGTTCAGGTAACAGGGCAAGAAAGGAACCGGATGAGCACGGGCAGCAAACGAAGCGGTAGACGCGCCCGGCACGCGAAGCGCGCGGCGGCCCCTGTGATTGATCCCTGCCCGCCCGGTCAGATCGGTGGCGCCTTTAAGCCGCTGACCGACCTTGAGATCACGCAGATTTACGATTCCGCCCTGCGCCTGCTGGAAACCCTCGGGATGGGAGAGGTACCCGATCGGCTGGCCCGCGACCTGCGCGCAGCAGGGGCGAGACCCGGACCTGACGACCGATTGCTGTTCCCGCGCGCCATGGTCGAACAGGCCATTCAATCCGCCCGCAAACAATTCACCTTTCACGGCCGCGATCCCTCGCGTTCGATCGAGGTGGGCGGAGACCGGGTGTATTTCGGCACCGGCGGCGCGGCGGTTCAGACGCTGGATATCGACACGGGGCTATATCGCCCCTCAACCCTGACCGATCTGCATGATTTCACCCGGCTACAGGACACGCTGCCCAATGTCAGCTGGTTCACCCGGTGCTGCGTGGCGACCGACGTGCCCGACAATTTCGATCTGGACGTCAACACCGTTTATGCGCTGATCCGCAACACCACCAAACCAATTGCCACGTCCTTTACGCTGGCTGAACATGTCGCGCCCATCGTCAAGATGCTGGATATCGTCGCCGGAGGCCCCGGCGCGTTCGCCGCGCGCCCGTTCCTGAAGGCGCATATCAGCCCGGTCATCTCGCCCCTGCGCTATGGCGAGGATGCGGTGGACGTGGTCTATGAATGCGTCACCCATAACATCCCCATGTCCTGCATCACTGCGGCACAAGCCGGTGCGACGGCCCCGGCCACGCTGGCCGGGTTTCTGGCGCAATCGCTGGCCGAAACACTGGCCAGCCTTGTCATGGTCAACACGATCAAACCGGGCTTTCCGATGGTGTTTTCCAACTGGCCCTTCATCGTGGACCTGCGCACCGGGTCTTTTGCGGGCGGCAGTGGCGAGACGGCGATTCTGAACGCGGCCTCGGCGCAGATTTCCAATTGGTTGGGGCTGCCGTCAGGTGTGGCGGCCTCAATGACCGATGCCAAGGCGATTGATGCGCAATACGGGGCGGAGAAAGGCATCACCTCTTTGGCGGCGGCGCTGGCGGGCGGGAACCTGATCTATGAAAGCTCGGGCATGACCGCATCGCTGCTGGGGGCCAGTTTCGAGGGCTTCGTGCTGGACAATGAAATGCATGCCCACACCTATCGCGCTCTGCGCGGGATCGAAGTGACCGAGGAAAACCTCGGGTTCGAAGCGATCTGCCAGTCGGTTCTGGGCGACGGGCATTTTCTGGGCAGCGCGCATACCTATGACGCGATGGAGCGCGATTATTACTACCCCGAACTCGCCGACCGGACCGAGCCGCGCACCTGGGCGGATGAAGGCGCAAGCGACGCATGGACCACCGCCCGCGCCCGCGCGCAAGAAATCCTCGACACACACAATCCCCAATATTTGACGCCTGAACAAGATGCGGAAATCCGCGCCCGGTTTCATATCCTTGATTAACCTTCCCCAACCCATCCTCGGCGGCTAGGGTCGGCGGGACTTGCGACGAATGAGGCCCCGATGACCGACCCCTTCTTTCAGCCCGTCTCAGCCATGGAACTGGCGCGCTTTGCGGGCGTACCCACCTTCATGCGCCTGCCCGGCATGACGCTGGATCACGCGCGGATCGCCGAGGTTGATATCGGGCTGGTCGGCATTCCATGGGACGGCGGCACCACAAACCGCCCCGGTGCGCGCCACGGGCCGCGCCAGTTGCGGGATTACTCGACCATGATCCGCGCGATGAACCCCGTGACCGGGGTTGCGCCCTTTGCGATGATGAACTGCGCCGATCTGGGCGACGTGGCCCCGAACCCGGTAGATATCGAAGATACGCTGGACCGCGTGGCATCGTTCTACACCGACCTAACCGCTCGCGGCATCACCCCCCTGACCGCCGGAGGGGATCACCTAACCACCCTGCCCGTTCTGCGCGCGCTGGCCAAATCCGGCCCGCTGGGGTTGATCCAGTTCGACAGCCATACTGACCTTTTTGACAGCTATTTTGGCGGGCATAAGTTCACCCATGGCACCCCGTTCCGCCGGGCCGTCGAAGAGGGCTTAGTCGATCCCAAACGCTTTGTTCAGGTGGGCATTCGCGGCACCGCCTATAACACCGAGGATATCGAGTGGGGCGAGGCCCAGGGCATCCGTATCATCCGAATCGAAGAACTGTTCGACCGCGGCATCGGCGATGTCATGGCCGAAGTGCGCGGTATTGTGGGTGATGCGCCGACCTATTGCACCTATGACATCGACTTCGTCGACCCCACCTTTGCCCCCGGCACCGGAACGCCCGAGATCGGCGGCCCAAACAGCTTTCAGGCCCAGCAGGTTATTCGGGAAATGTCTGGGATCAACCTCGTAGGGGCCGATTTGGTTGAAGTTTCTCCACCCTTCGACGCTTCGGGCGGCACCGCGTGGCTGGGAATATCATTGATGTTCGAACTGCTCTGCGTTCTGGCGCAAGCCGTGGACGCCCGCCGCTAACTGACGTTTTCGGCGATCATCGAGATCATCTCGAACATCACCGCCGCTGCGGTCAGGGCGGTGATATTGTTCGGGCTGTCCTTGGTGGGCATCATGCAAACCACGTCTCCGCCCACAATATTCAGCCCGCGCGCGGCCCGCAAAATACCCACGGCTTCGTCAATATCAAACCCCTTCTCGCTGGGCTCCAGATTAGACACCGCAGGCGCGACAGAGGGGTCAAGGCAATCCAGATCAAAGGTGATATAGACTGGGCGATCGCCTAAAACTTCACGCGTCTGCGCCACTACATCCGCAAGCCCGCACTGTCGGAACTCGTGCATGGTGACGATGTTGTAGCCATAGTCATAGGACGGTTGCAGCCAGTCCAGACTGCGCGGATGACCCCGCAGGCCGATCTGCATGGACCGCGTTGGATCAACTTGCCCCTGATCGGCCAGATAGGCGCCCCAATGGGCGGCGGATTTCTTGGCCCCCAGAAAGTGATCGACCTTGGTGAACACATCCGTATGCGCATCCAGATGCAGGAAGCTGATCGGCTCACCTTTAGCCAGTTGACCACGCCCCAGCGCCTGCACGATACCGCCGGTGATCGAGTGATCTCCGCCCACCGACACAGGCCGCGCCCCCGCTGCGTCGATGTCCTTGTAAAAACCCGTGATGCGTTCGATACAGTCCTCGTTGTCATTAGCGCGCGGAAAGGGCACGTCGCCTACATCGGCAATCTTGGCGCGGGCCCAAGGGTCGATTTCGAACACCGAATGCACCCGTCGCTGCACGGCCGAGACATGGCGCAGCGCGCGGGGGCCAAGGTGCTGATCCCGCTCGGTCGTGCCGTTGCCGGTGGAATGGGGCACGCCGACCAAGGCGATATCCTGCCCCTCGGGGCCGGTATTGGGACAGCGGAACAGGGTCGGCACGCCCCACCAATACAGGTTATCCATCATCGACTGTTCATAGCGGTCGGTCATCTGCATCCCCTTCAAGAAAAACGCCCCCGGGCTGGCGGGGGCGCATATGTTCAGATTTTCTCGTCTTCTCGCCGGAAAGCCCCCTGCACGATCCGGTCGATGACCATGGCGCAGAACAGGATGGCGAAGCCGCCCAGCAGACCCGGACCCTTGGCCGCGTATTGCAGCGCCTCAAGGATTTCCTTGCCCAGACCGCCGCCGCCGATCAGCGAGATGATCACCACCATCGACAGGCACATCAGAATGGTCTGGTTCACCCCAGTCATGATCGAAGGCAGCGCCAATGGAATTTCGACATCCTTCAGCAACTGCCATTTCGAAGCGCCAAAGGCGACCGCAGCCTCTTTGATGCTTTCCGGCACGCCGCGCATCCCCAAGGCCGTCAGGCGGATCACAGGTGGCATTCCGAAAATGATCGTGGCCAGAATGCCCGGCGGGTTGCCGGTGCCAAAGAAGGCGATGATCGGGATCAGGTAGACGAAGGCGGGCAGCGTCTGCATCAAATCCAGCACCGGTTCTGCCGCACGATAGGCGCGCTGGGACTTCCCGAACCAGATGCCCAGCGGGATGCCGAAGATCACGCACAGGATCACGGCAGCGCCGACCAAGGCCACTGTCTCCATCGCGACGTCCCAGTACCCAAGAAGCGCGATATAGGCCAGCGACGCGGCGGTGAAGATCGCAACCCGAGGGCCTGCTGCACGCCATGCGGTGACACAAATGACCAGCATGACAACGGGCCAAGGCGACCCGATCAACGCAATCGTCAACGCATCCAAAACCGAGCGGACGCCAGCCACGATCCCGTCAAAAACGTCTCCACCCGCCGCTGCAGCAGCATCAATCTTGGCTTCCATCCAACTGGCGAGGGCAGAAAACAGTGTTCCGTTGCCTTCGCCAAGAAAGATCGCGGAAACCTCTTGTTCCGGGAATGCATCCAGCAAGGGCAGCGATGCGTTGACCGTGAATTTGTACACGATCAACGGGCCGATCGCGGCGATGAGAACCGCGCCCAGCACGGTGTTCCTTCTGGACTGTCCGCTTTCCGTGCTGCCCGGATCAATCCGCCATTTCGAATATTGCTTTTCGTAGACGCGATCTGCGTAGAACCCCTGCACCAGTTTGAAAACCAGCAACATCAACAGACCCGTGATCAGAATCCCTGCCGCTTCGGATTGCGCGGCAGCCGCCCTTTCTAGGCTGGTGTCCGCTGCTTTTTGGATGTTCTCGGCCAGCTTGGTAAAGCGGTCGATATCGGCCTTTTCAGTGGCATCCGCTGCACGTGCCATCAACTCGGCCGCCCGTTCCTGTTGGCGCGCGGCCCGTTCCGCAAAATCAGCGCCAGGATTGCCCCAGGCACCCCGGCCAATCTGAACCCACGCGATGATCTCAAGGATCAGGAAGGTCCAGAACATCCCCCAGATCGCGCGCGAGGCTGACCAGAATGGCCCCAGCACGGCGGCCCACAAGTTGAAGGTATTGGGTACAGGGCTTGTTGCATCATGGATCTTGTGAAACGCATTGACGTAATAGTCGCCATTCGGTCCGACGAATTCCTTGATCGAACGGTCCAGCGCCTCGCGGTCGACTTCGATATCAGAGGCGGCTGTAACTTTCAGCTCGGTGGTTGCGTCAGTCATTTTTGCCCCCTTGAATACCACGCAGCAGGCGCGGCTTGGTCACGATCCCCACGTCATTACCTGCATCCGTTATGACCACTGGCATCTCGGTATTCACCGCTAGGTCGATCAACTGGTCCAGATCCGCGCCCTCATCCGCGCGCGGCGCGCCGTCGAGTGACCCGGAATAGCTGCCCATCGGCTCCATGATCGAGTGCGCTTTGACGAGTTTGAGTTTCGAGATGCCCTGCACAAATTCACGCACGTAATCATCGGCGGGATTCATGACGATATCTTCGGGAGTGCCGATCTGAACGATCACACCGTCTTTCATGATCGCAATGCGATGTCCGATCCGGATCGCCTCGTCCAAGTCGTGCGTGATGAACAAGGTCGTCTTCTTGAGCTGCGCCACCAGCGCCTTGAACTGATCCTGCAACTGCAACCGGATCAATGGGTCAAGCGCCGAGAACGGCTCGTCCATCAACAGGATTTCCGGGTCCGAGGCCAATGCGCGGGCGATACCGACGCGCTGCTGCATCCCGCCAGAAAGCTCTTTGGGCAGGCGATCTTCGTAACCGGTCAGGTTCACGAGGCTGAGTGCATGGTCAGACACCGCCCATCGCTTGGATTTCGGCACTTTGCGGATTTCCAGAGGATACGCCACGTTGTCGCGCACCGAACGGTGCGGCATCAGCGCCATGTGCTGAAAGACCATCCCGATCTGCTGCGCCCGGATGCGGCGCAATTCAGACTCGGAGATCTTTGAGACATCCCGTCCCAAAATTTCGATCTTACCTGCGGTCGGCTCAATCAGGCGATTGACGTGACGTACCAGCGTCGACTTGCCAGACCCCGACAGGCCCATGATACAGAAAATCTCGCCGCGCGGCACTTCGAAGGTTGCGCCCTGCACGCCGACGACGCAGTTGAAACGCTCCAGAACTTGAGGTTTTCCAATGCCTTCGCTGCGCACGGCGGCCATGGCCTCTTCTGCCCGTGCGCCAAAGATCTTCCAGACATTTTCCAGTTTTACGACAGGTTCGTCCATTTGCCCCTCATGTGCAGGGCTTTGCCCCGGCATATAAGAAAAGGGCCGCCGCGAATTGTCGCGACGGCCCCCCGATTTTGAATGTTAGTTGGTGAGCCAACCGATGACTGTGTCCTCGTTATCCGCCACCCACTGCCGGGCGAAATCCGCCGCTTCGACATTGTCGACAGCCAGCGCCTTACCCATCGCGCTTAGGTCGTCGCCCTCCATCTGGTAGTTGCGGAACAGGGCGGCCACTTCGGGATAGTTTTCCTCCAGCTCCTTGGCGTAATGCAGATGGAGTGTCGCGCCATTCCATGCCGAAGATGCCTCAGACTTGGCCAGCCAATCCGGATCATCGGTCGGCTGAACGATGGTCCAAGTGGCCGGATCATGCGCGGGCTCTTCTAGAACTGTCAGGTCCTGTGTCACAAAGATGTAGTGGGGGCTATAGCAGAACCCGATCCACGGATCACCTGCCTTGGTCGCGTTGGCCAGGTTGGCATAGGCAATTGTCTCTTCATACTCGGTCAGGTCGAAAACCTGGTCATAACCGTAAGACTTGGCCCGAATTTTCTCAACCACGGTCGAGGCCCAGCCCGGCGCGCCGATCCAAACTTCTGGCGTGCCGTTACCGTCCGTGTCAAAAATCGCTATCTTGTCGGGGTCGCTCAGATCATCAATAGATTTTATGTCGTGCTGTTCGGCGATATAGGTCGGAACACACATACCCTGTTCGGCTTGCACAGGGTTTTCGTTCATAACGACTGTGCCGTTATCCTTGACGTATGTGTCATGCAGGTTTTGCTGGTTTGGCATCCAGACCTCGGGGTGCACGTGCATCGACCCGCTGTCCATAGCCTCAAATACAATTGGGTTGGTTCCGTTCTGCAGTTCCACATCAAGGCCTAGGTTTTCCTCGATAACGACTTCTAGGATATGCGCGGTGGCATTCACCGATGCCCAGTTCGGCACACCGATCACGATGTCCGCAGCAATGGCAGGACCGGCTGCGACAACTGTCGCGCTTCCCAATAGCGTGGCTAGTTTTTTCATCAGGTTTCTCCATGTTGGGCGTTCACGGTGCTGTTTTTTGTCCGATCTGGGTCGGTGTCGCACTTTGCAAACAGTATCAAAAAGCAGTAGCTTTCCGGTTTTTTTGACCAACGGCTTGAGGTGCCGGAATGGTAGGAAAATTCAAGCACGCATGCGCGCCGCCCATCAAGCGTTACGTAAACCAAAACAGCGTATGCGAAATTATCATATATTTGTTTCGGTTTATTGCAATTTGACAGCTTCAGATTCTGTGTAAGCCTCGGGCAAAGCTTCGCTGCGCCGATACAGGCCATCGAAAAAAGCACGCGCAAACTCAATATTCAAATAGCTCACAACCGAATGAATTCGACACTGGAAACTGAGTGCCAGCCCGACCAAGTGGGCGGTAAACACGTTGAAAATTCCGAAGATCGAGACAGATTAGTTATGGTTTGAAGCCCATTTGGCCCAGTTATTCGCAGAGGTAGACGATGTCGCAGCCTGATATTCATCTTTACACCGCTGGAACGATGAACGGATACAAGCCCGTCATCTTCTTGGAAGAAGCGGGCGTTCCCTACGACCTGACGCATATCAACTTCTCAAAACAGGAACAAAAGGCCCCGGACTATCTGGCGCTGAATCCCAACGGCAAGATCCCTACGATCTTTGATCGGTCAGAGGGGCGTGCGATTTTTGAAAGCGGCGCAATCTTGTGGCATTTAGCCGAAAAGTACGGAAAGTTCCTGCCAACCGATCCGGTCAAACGGTCCGAGGTTATGCAATGGGTCCTCTTTCAGGTGGGCCATATTGGTCCGATGATGGGTCAGGCCATGTATTTCCAGCATATCGCGGCCCCGAACGGCCACGAAGAGCCGTTTTCGATCCGCCGCTATGTCGACGAAGGCCGCAGGTTGCTTGAAGTCATGAACACCCGGCTGGAAGGGCGCGACTGGATCGCCGCGGATGAGTACACAATCGCTGATATGATGCTTTACCCGTGGGCGCGCGCCTATGTCTGGGCCCGGGTCGAGGTCGATGGCTTGCCGTATCTGAATGCCTGGTTCGAACGCATGGACGCACGCCCCGCTGTTCAAAAGGCGCTGACAATACCCAAGGCAAATCCTCAGTTCTGGGACGCGGCGGCGGACGCATCGGCCTTTGCAAAAGAAAACGCAGCGCGTTTTGCCGGAGATGTAAAGTCAGGCTCGGACTAGGTGCCGTGCGACAGAATAAATTCGATTGTCGCATTGGTCAGATCAGGAAAGCGGGACCGTTCGTTTACATACAAATAGACCTGCCGTTGTTCCGGCAGGTCTTTGATCGGACGGAACGCCGTTGCTTCAGGAATGTAATCGGCGACGGTCTGCGGCAGAACCGTCACCCAATTCCCTGTCCGGACCATAGTGATCAAGGAATGTGTGTTGTGAATGGTGATGTCGGCCTGTCCGATCGCCTCATGAAAACGCGGCGACTGGATCAAGTCACACAGCGCATTCCGAATGAACGGAACCGATAGAATATCGTCAATCACCAGCGGGCTAGTTTGTGTCATCAAGGGGTGGTCCACGGCACAGACAAGGCCAAACCTGTCTTCAAACAGCGGCAGAGCCGTCACACCGTTCAACGCATGGTGCCCCGAAGCAATGCCTATATCAGCCTTTCCTTCGGTCAACGCGTCCAGCACTTGCGCGGTATCCGTATCCCGCAGTTCGACCTTCACGCCCGGAAAATTCTGCGTCATGTGCTGCAAAACTTTGGGGAATACGATTGCCGCCACCGATGGCACGGATACGATCCGCAACAATCCGTGTTCAGCGTTCACAGCGGCTTCGATATCCAGAACCGCCTGATCGAACTGACGCAGTTGCTTCAGGCTCAATTCAAACACCTGCTTACCCAGCGGGGACAGGCGGTTCTTGCGCTCACCTTCAAAGAGTTTCCTGCCAAGGTGATCTTCAAACTGTTTCAGCGTCATTGAAACGGCCGACTGGGTTCTGCCCAGCCGATCGGCGGCCTCCATCAGGTTGCCGGTTTGCGCCACGGTGCAAAAGCACCGCAATGTCTCAATTTTGATGGCCATACTTCAATATTTCTGAATTATATTCAATTTATTTGAGTTTGACTGATATCACAAGGCCCCCGCACTCTAAGCGCGACCAAAATACGACTCCGGGGCGCATTGTGACCACATTGAACCTGATTGCCGGCGAATGGCTGGCAGGTGAATCCGAAATCGAGAACCGCAACCCATCGGACTTGAGCGATCTGGTTGGCACTTTCGCGCAGGCCAGTGCAGATCAGTTGGACGCCACGCTGGACCAGGCGTGTGCCGCGCAGGTTGAGTGGGCTGCCTACCTTCCCGAGCGCAAGCAAGCGGTTCTAAACGCCATTGGCACCGAACTCATGGCCCGCGCCGAGGAACTAGGTACACTGTTGTCACGCGAAGAGGGTAAGCCACTGGTCGAAGGCAAGGGCGAGGTTTATCGCGCCGGTCAGTTCTTTACCTATTACGCCGCTGAATGCCTGCGCCAAATCGGTGAGAACGCCGACTCTGTCCGCCCCAGCGTTGAGATTGACGTGCGGCGTGAACCCGTGGGCGTTGTCGCCATTATCAGCCCGTGGAACTTCCCCACCGCGACTGCTTCGTGGAAGATCGCACCGGCGCTGTGCTACGGCAACGCAGTGGTTTGGAAGCCTGCGAACATCACCCCGGCCTCAGCCGTGGCGCTGACCGAAATCATCGAACGGCAGGACATCCCCAAGGGTCTGTTCAGCCTTGTGATGGGGTCAGGGCGCAGCATCGGTCAACGATTGGTGGAAAGCCCCAAGGTAAACGCGATCTCTTTCACCGGATCGGTGCCTGTGGGCAAAGGGATCGCCGCCGCTGCCATTCAGAACCTGACCAAGGTGCAGATGGAGATGGGATCCAAGAACGCGCTGGCCGTGATGGACGACGGCGATCTGGATTTGGCTGTGACACTGGCGCTAGGTGGCGCATTCGGCGGCACCGGGCAGAAATGCACGGCCTCGTCGCGTCTGGTGGTTCACGCACGGGTCCATGATGCTTTTGTCGACAAACTGGTCGCGGGGGCGCAGGCGATGAAGGTTGGGCACGCGCTGGAGAGCGGCACCCAAATGGGGCCGGTCGTCAGCGAGCAGCAGTTGCAAGAGAACCTCGCCTATGTCGAGCTGGGCAAGTCCGAGGGTGCGGAACTCGCCTGCGGCTCCGCACGGCTGGAGATGCCTCATAACGGGTTCTACATGTCGCCGGGTGTGTTTCTGAACACCAGCAACGACATGCGCATCAACCGCGAAGAGATGTTCGCCCCCCTGACCAGCGTTATCAAAGTGGACAGCTATGATGAGGCACTGAGCGTCGTTAATGACACCAATTTCGGCCTGACCTCGGGCATCGTCACCCAAAGCCTTGCCCGCGCCACCCATTTCCGCCGCAACGCGCGCACCGGGGTTGTCACCGTGAACCTGCCCACCGCCGGAACCGATTATCACGTGCCCTTCGGCGGTCGCGGAGACAGCTCATACGGGCCGCGCGAACAGGGCAAGGCGGCAGCGGAATTCTACACCACAGTCAAAACCGCATACATCAGCGCCGGGACGCCGGTCTAATGCGCATCGACGGTCTGCAATACGCCAACTGGTCGGAAAAGATCTTCCGGCAACTCCGCGAAGGCGATGTGGACGCGATCCACGTCACCATCGCCTATCATGAAAACTTCCGCGAAACGGTTCTGAACTTTGAAAAGTGGAACCGCTGGTTCGAGCAATTCCCCGACCTGATCATGAAGGGCCGTTGGGTCAGCGATATTGACCGGGCGCGCGAAACCGGGCGGACGGCGGTGTTCTTCGGCTTTCAGAACCCCTCGCCCATCGAAGACGATATCGGTCTGGTCGAAATCCTGCACGATCTGGGCGCGCGGTTCATGCAGTTGACCTATAACAATCAATCCCTGCTGGCCACCGGCTGCTATGAGGCCACAGACAGCGGCATCACACGCATGGGTAAGCAGGTGATCAAAGAGATGAACCGCGTGGGCCTTGTGGTCGACATGAGCCATTCCGCAGACCGTTCGACCATCGAGGCCGCCGAGATATCGGAGCGCCCCATCGCCATTACGCATGCCAACCCCCATGACTGGGCCCCAGCGCTGCGCAACAAGCGCGATGCGGTGATCCGGGCCGTGACGGAAAACGGTGGGATGCTGGGCTTTTCGGTCTACCCTCATCACCTGAAAGACAAGTCTGCCTGCACAGTAGAGAGTTTTTGCGACATGATCGCCCGCACTGCCGACAGATACGGCGTTCAGCATCTGGGGATTGGCACCGATCTGTGTCAGGACCAGCCCGACAGCGTGGTCGAATGGATGCGCGTCGGACGCTGGACCAAAGAGATCGACTATGGCGAAGGCTCGGCCTCGGCCCCCGGTTTTCCGCCGATGCCCGGCTGGTTTCAGGACAGCCGCGATTTCGGAAATATCGAGGCTGGGCTGCGCGCGGTTGGTATGAACGAAGTTGAGGTTTCGGGTATCATGGGCGGAAATTGGTACCGCTTCTTCGACGAGAATTTCGGACCATTGGGGAAATGAACGAAACCGGTCGCCATATCGCCCGCAGAGACCCCGCTCAGGTCATGCGCCTGTCGCGGCTGGGGTCCCTGCACCAATGCCGCCTTAGCTTTATGCGGCAGTTGACGCGACGCATGGCGCGTGAGGAATGGACCTTTACCCGGCCCGTTTTTAAGATCGGCGCAAACGGGGTCGGCCACGCCGTCTATACCGCACAAGGCCCGGACCATGCCTATTCGCTGGTCGCCTTCGCACATGACCTGCCCCCCGAAAAACGCTCTGACCGGGTGATTGCCGAAGCTTGGGATGCCACTTTCACTTTGTTCGACGGCGTTCCGACCGCGCAGGATATTGAACGCCTTTCCCAGAATGTCCCCTTGCAGGAGGCTGGCCGCGTCAGTGAGCACGAGCTGTCCCTGTCGCGCGCAAACCGTTCTGTGCGCCTATGGGCACATGTCGTCGACAGGCTGGCCGGTGGCCAGCAACCGGACCTCGATCAAATTTACGACGTCGGCTACCTGATGCGCACGACGGCCGTGTACGGCTCTGGCAAATTCGGCGCGGCGGACCGGGAAAAAACCGCTGGCCGCCCGGAATTTAACGCCCCGTTCCAGACCGAAATGCTATCGGTCTATCTGACTCGCACATATGTCCGCGATTTGGTTCAGCACATGGCCCGTGCCAAAGGCGGTGAGAATACAGCCGATCTGGACCCCGACATCGCCCGCTGGCTGGGCATTGGCAATTCGACCGGGTTGGGTATGGCACCGTTTATCGTGAACCATCCAATCCTGTTCAATAACTGGATCATGGTGCGCGAAGAGGCGATCTCGCGCGTGCGGTCCTTGCCCAGCGCCTCTGACGCGGAAATTGCGCAGTTCCAGAACATTTTTGACCGCAGCACATTGTCGATGTCGTGGTGGCGATCCGAGCATCCTGTCCAAATCAGGAAACTGGCGGCGTTGACCTCAGACATTCAGGCAATCTCGAAACATCTGGACGGGGATGTCCTGACGCAGGACGCCCCGTGGGACCGGCTAATCACATGGGCTGAGGACGCGCTCAGCGAGGAAGGTCAGGAACTTCTCGCGTCGCTGATGCTGGAGCCCTATGGCGATCTGGTGGACGGGTTGGCAAGTTGCATGGCCGACAGCAACCTGAATGCGCAAATCATCGACGGTGCGATGCCGGTGTCCGAGGTCCGCGAACTGATCCTGAGCAACTTTGACTGGGCGCTTGAACTGGATTGGGCGGCCGAGCCGAATTGCGCCCGCGCCTGGTATGTGTCCGAGGAAAAGCTGGAACCCAGATTGGGTGAACGGTTTGAGGAACCCATCGCCGAATACGAGCAACCCTTGGCCCCCGCGCGGGACGCTGCAACGGCGTATAAGGAGCTTGCTGACTGGGACGGCGACACCCCAATCCGCGATTTCCTGTTGCAGCACCCGGAACATCGACACACCATCCGGCGCGCGCAGATCGGACGTATCGCCCCCTACGGAGAAGTCCGCGACAATACGATCAGCGCCGATGTCATGCCTATAGACATGTTGCGTGCCAAGCTTTCGTTCTTTGGCGCGACGCATTTCGACCCGCGTTCCGATCGCTGGGTTCGAATCTGCATGTTTGCGGGCGCGCCCTATCCCGAAGACCTGACGAATGACACGGCGGATACTTGGGTCTACCCGGAGCCTGCAGCATGAGTTTTTCGCTAAACGAGATTGAGGCGACCTCCAAACGTGCCGCCCGTGGCGCTGGTTACACTTGGGGGCATGCGGAAGAGGCGGGAAAGGCGACCCGCTGGCTTTGCGCACAAGGGTTGGACGGCGTGGCGGCGCTTGCATCTTTGCTGCAGCAAGATCTATCGCGCTCGCCCGAAATGCACGTGCCCTGTATTTCTGGCGAAGGCTGGGCCGGAACGGACGTACTGTGTCCGCTTGCTGCAGGGAGCGCGCTTTCAGACAGCGCGTTGGTACTAGAGGCCGCACCGGTCACGTTGACCAATGTTACGACGCCGACCCTATTGCTGCCGTTCGTATCCAACGTGGCACGCATATTGAACAAAAGCGTCGCGATCACGATCGACGGCACGGAGGCACAAACTGATGGGATTGCCCTGCACCTGACCGGGCCGATGCCGGATCAAGCCCAATCCGTTACTGTGCGGTTAGAACAGGTTGCGCCCCCGACCCAACGGCAGCACTCACGCGCAACACCTGATCCTGCGGCTTGGTCCGCTCTGACGGGCTTTGCCCATCGCACCTATGCCCCTGCGACCGAGGAATCCCGCCTACGCGGTGCCGGAGCGGGCCTGTCCGACAACGATTGAAGAGGTTGAAATGGTTGAAACCCGTATCCTGACCCTGACCGAAATCGAACACCTCGCCTTTCGCGCACTTGTTGCAGCCGGTACCAGCGAGGCCAATGCGCGCCCTCTGGCCATTGCCACAGCCGCAACCGAGGCAGACGGCGTCGCCAGCCACGGCCTCGCCTACATCCCGATCTATTGCGAGCATGTTCAGTGCGGCAAGGTCGATGGAAAGGCCGAACCGGTTCTGTCGCGGCCCCGACCCGGCGTGGTGGCGGTGGACGCTGCCACAGGATTTGCGCATCCGGCGATTGAAGCCGGGTTTGATGCGCTGATCCCTGCCGCGCGCGAACAGGGCATCGCGGCGCTTGCCATCCGCAACAGCTATAACTGCGGTGTCCTTGGGTATCATACCTATCGCCTGGCTCAAGCCGGTTTGGTCGGATTGGGCTTTACCAATGCACCGGCATCCATCGCGCCATCGGGCGGCTCCAAGCCCGTGGTTGGAACCAATCCTTTCTCGATCGCCGCTCCCGGCACGGACGGCCAACCTGCCCTTTTGATCGACCAGAGCGCCAGCACCATCGCCAAAAGCGAAGTCATGAAACATGCCCGTGAAGGAAAGCCCATTCCCGTTGGCTGGGCGCTGGACGCTGACGGCAACCCCACGACCGACCCGAATGTCGGCCTCAAGGGCTCCATGGCGCCTTCGGGGGGCTACAAGGGTGTGGGCGTCGCGTTGCTTACCGAAATTATGGCGGCCGCTTTGACAGGAGCGACCTTGGGCCTGAACGCGTCACCCTTTTCCGGAACGGCCGGAGGGCCACCCAAAACCGGGCAATTCTTTATTGCCGTCGACCCGTCGGCCACGTCCGACGGCGTATTTGCATCAAGTATCGCCGAGCTTGTCTCGGATATTCGTTCACAAGACGGGGCGCACCTGCCCGGTGACGGGAGGTGCGCCAAACGCATTGCTGCGCTGGAAACCGGAGTAGCTGTCAACGTCACCACACTGGGCAAGATCGAAGCAATTCTCCAGTAACCGACCTTTACTCTGACCTCACTGGATGAGTCTCAGTTTCTGGATCGAACCTGCGATGGATACGAACGAGTCGATGATCTCATCACCCGTTACTTCGTAGTAATGGGACGGCGATGAGGCGCACGCTTTGATTTCGGCGGCTGCCTGATCGGACGTTTCGAAAGCAACGGCATAGATAATCACGTTGTTCGCTTTGGCCAATTCGCACTGCTGCTTGAACAGTTGCAGGTTCGTCGTCTGCGAGGACGTAATGGTCGTGTCTTCCGACGGACGGGATATCAGTTCCGTCAGACCGTTTTCCTCTTCCATCTGGTCCGTGGGGCGAACCTGCGGGCTTGTGCGGCCGTCCGTCATGATCACGATGTATTTCGAGGTGTCCTCATGATCCCAGTTCAGCGGGCGGTTCGCGAACTCTGCCGGAATTTCACCAGCTGCGCTGAGATGCGCGAAGGCGTCACGTGACGACGGGTCCAGCAATGCCAGCGCGTATTTCAGGCTGTAGTTGGTTCCGGTACCGTCAAACAGGCGCAGATTGTCGATGAAGTTGTTCAGCAGAAGCTCATCGTTCTGGGCGTACTTGATGCTCATCGCATCATCAGGGCACCAACCCCAGTTCTGAGTGGTTTCATCATAGTCCCAGTTCACGAAATAAGGCACCTGAACATTGGAAGCCGACGGGAGCTGCGAGGTCATGAAGTCCGAGTATTCCATCTCAAGACAGGACGACTCGTTATTCGGAATGGTTCCCACGTAGTTGTGGAAATCCGAATATTGAAGTTCAATGTCGACTTGATTGAACTTGGTCGAACTGGTTTCTTCTTGACCTGTAATGCTGAAATATGTCGTCTGTTGCCGACCACCCTTGATCGACGCCCCGACCAGCTCGGCCGATTCTGGCAGCTGGTTCGAGTTTTTGACGATAAAGTCACGAACATAGTGATAATATGTGTCCACATCGTCCTTGTTGAACAGATCGGTTTCATTGTCAGGAAAGCTGTCGATTTTGACAGAAAAATCAGGATTGTCATTGCCGTCCGTATCAAACCAGAAAACGACGTTTGAGATATCCTGCTTCCATTCCGGGAAGAAATTTTCTTCCGTGGTCGTCCCAAAACGCTCGCCACCCAAGTATTCAAACATTGTGGCGCCCGGGTTGGTTTGACCTGCGAACGGAACCACATTGATCGAAGTTTGTTTATCAGATTTTTGACCAGTGCTTGGGTCCTCGTTCCTGCTCAGGCTTTTTGTGATGAAAGCCTTGGCCGCTGCCTGCATCAGCTCCATGCGGTTGTTGCTTCCCATACTGCCCGAAATGTCGATAACCAGGGAAATTTCGGTATGCGGAGCAGCTTCATTTGCCGCAGATGATACGTTCATCGGCAGCGAATCCACACCGCTGAATTGCATGAAATTCGTAGAGAACCTTTTCGACAAACTGGCGGTAACAGTACGATCCAGATAGTCATCCTGAACATTGATGCTGTTTTGGTACTCTCCCAACCCGCGCACGTCCAAATGGGCTTGCACAACTTCCGCCGGGTCCAGCTTTTGCTCAAGGCTGGCGGCCGAAAGCACGGCATTATCAAGTGTCCACTGAAGATTGGCGCGGTCGCGCTCATAGTTCATGACGTCCACTGCAATGCCCGTCAAAGCAAAGATGGCGAGAAACAGGAACACCGCAAAAATAGTTAACCCACCATCTTCTCGGGTCGTAAAAGATTTTGCTTGTTCCTTAGGCAACAAAAAACGTTGCGATTTCGAAGACCCCCAGACACGTCCTGACAACATTTCGCTCTCCACTACATCAAGATATTTCTGACAAGATGCGGGATGAATTTGCCGTCAAGAAGTCGTCCAATTGGCATTTAGGCTACTCGAAATTAACCGCACATTAATTAAATATGAACGGAATATTTACCTTAAATGAACACACTGAATTGCAAAACTGGCTCTGTAATCGTGAAAAATAGCTGAGAAATTCAATTTCTCTCGTCATTCGAAATGCAGCATCAAGACATTTCTGTTTCCAGCACATTTTAGCCGGACTAATCATTATTGACGATAAATAGATGTCAGCCAATCAGAGCAAAACCCACTGGCTTTCCCGAACAAATTCGTTGCCAGCCAAGTGCAATAGATTTTATTTTGTTACTGTAATTCCAGGCTATTTATCGAAATGGAAATTCATTCAGGACACGGCCTTTCCGCTTCCGGAATAAACGATCACGCGGCACTCCAACCCTCCAAGCTTCTTGGATCTTCCCAAGTCCAGCTTCGCGCCATAAGCATTGAGCAAATCGACCGCGATCGCTAGTCCCAAGCCGCTGCCTGTCACCGAAGTATCCAACCGCCCCCCGGATCGCAAAGCTTCGCGCCGATCTTCTTCGGTTATTCCCGGTCCGTCGTCTTCTATGCAGATTTCGATGGTCTTAGATTTTGATTTCGCCGACACACGAACCGTGGACTGGCACCACTTCAGGGCGTTATCCATGAGATTGCCCAAAACCTCTTCAATATCCTGCGGGTCCATACGCACCCACAGCCCCGAAGGGCGGGTAACCTCGAATGTTTTGCCTTCTCTTTCCGCCATAGACGAAAACAACCGCGCAAGCCGGTCGATCGAGTTCGACAGGTCCGTCTGCAAATGACTCAGTTCCGCCGTGTTCATGGCCCGCATTCTTGCCAGTGAGCGGCTGAGCTGCGCGTCAATTCTATCCAAGGCTTCTTCGGCAATTTCCGTTTCGGACCCACTTTCGGAAATGTTAATCAATTCGTTGCGCAAAATGGCCGTGGGTGTTTTCAAAGCATGTGCAAGATCCGCAGACTGTCTTCTGGAACCCGCGACAATATCACGATTTCGGCGCGACAACTGTTTGAGTTCCTCAACAAGCGGCGACACTTCCTCAGGATAGTCTTCCGGCTTCAATCCTTCATCGGTGTCCCAACGATGGGCCACGTCGTTCCTTAGCTTTTGCAAAGGACCCATAATGACCGACACCAGCAGCAGTGAACCCGCAACGCCAATCAGCCCAAGCAGCGCAAAGGCCGGCAACAGGCTGCGCTGTGCTGCGCGCCTTTCTTCAAAAAGTTGCGCGCGGCTTTCAGCGACGCTGACCCCCCAGACTGTTCCGTCTTCGTATGAGATTTCCTGATAAATACTCCGAACAGCCTCACCGTCCGGGCCTGCCGTATTCCACAGGGCTGGTTCCTTTGACGCGGCCTCGGGTTCGGCCAATGTTTCGTCAAACAAAGAAGACGAGGTATAGATTTCACCGTCGCTTCCTGTCACTTGCCAGTAGCGCCCTGAATAGGGCGCACCATAGGCCGGATCAAACATCAAACCGCGCAGGGCATCGGGATTTTCAGTCGTCACGCTCAGACCAACCACAAGTTGAGTATGGCGGTCGCGAAGAGCGGTATCAAACTGGTCCGACACTCTTGCGTTGATATAGGAAAACACGGCCAGAGTGCTCACTCCGACGGACACGGCACCGGATAGAACCCCCCCCAACAATGCCCGCTCACGAAGTGAAAACATCATTCGCTGTCGATCATGTAACCTCGGCCCCGGACCGTTTTGATCAGGTCGGACCCCAGCTTTTTGCGCAAGCGCGTAATGAAAACGGCAATCGTGTTTGAATCCCGATCCCCGTCATATTCATAGATATGTTCCGAGAGCTCCATTCTGGAAATCAGGCGACCACGGTTGTGACAAAGATAGCCAAGGACCGCAATTTCCTGAGCGGTCAATTCAACAGGGACCCCTTTGACGGTCACGCGACCGTTCTTTGGATCCAGAACCACATCACCCATTTCGATCAGGGGATTAAGTTGCCCACTTTGGCGACGCAGAATTGCACGTATTCGCGCGGCCAATTCCGGCATGTGGAACGGTTTGACCATATAGTCATCCGCGCCGGCGTCCAAACCATCAACGCGATCACTCCAGCCGTCTCGGGCGGTCAGGATCAAAACGGGGGTCTTAACGCCTTCGTCGCGCCATTCGCGCAGAACCGAAATACCGTCCCGCTCTGGAAGGCCAACGTCCAGGATGATGACGTCGTAAGGTTCAGTTGACCCCAAGTGAAGGGCTTCCATTCCGGTGCGGGCTATATCAACCACGCGCCCTTCAGCATTCAGGAGCTTCTTTATCTGAGCGCACAGGTGCGGCTCATCTTCTGCCAGTAATACTCTCATGCGAAAAAGTTACAGGTATAGTCGCAATTGTTCATCAATTATCTTCTTCCGCCACCACTGTTTCCGTTTCCGCCACCATTGCCGCCGCCGCCGTTACCACCACCGTTGCCACCGCTGTTTCCACCACCGTTGCCACCGCTCTTGCCACCGCCACTGTTTCCGTTTCCGCCACCAACGCTGTTGCCACTATTCCCGCCGCTATTGCCGTTGCCGTTCCCGCCGCTATTTCCGTTTCCACCACGGTTGCCAACACCGCGATTTCCTGAAAATCCATTCAGGTTGGCCTGGGCTTTCGCGGTTGCCGAGTTACCAAGATTGGATCGCGCCGCTTCTTTTATTTGTTGGCCCACGCGGGACTTGTTCGGCACCACTACCCCGGTCTTTGCGTCCACTATCACACTGATAATGCTACCATTCGGCTTTTTGACCAAAATACGGTAATAGACCCCGTCGGCTTGAAATGCCCGAGCATCAACCGGGGTTCCGCCGAATATTTTCTCGACACCTTTGATTACGTTTTTCAGACGAATTGCACCACCTGATCTAGTGACTTTACGCAGTTCAGAATGCTTAAGCTCGCGTGGCGCAGCATCCCCCTCTCCTAAAAGGAGAAGAGAAGCACAGACCACTATCGCAATATGCTTCATCATCGACGTCACTCAAAATCGCGCTCGAGAGCGTAAAGCCTAAAAAAAACAAAGTGAACCGCTGATTAACAATCGGTTTCGCCTGTGTTCAGCCTACATCAGTTCAAATGAGAGCATCAGGTGATTCTGTTACGATTGACTACGTTTTTGAAAAGAGATTTGCACGAGAGCTCAAAATGAGAACCAAAACCGCCCGCCTTCTGAAAGCCACATCAATCGCAATTGCTCTTATGGGGTCTGTTGCAATCGTGGGTGTGATTTCCGTTCCAGATGCCGCCATCGCTAAAGAGGGCAAGGGCAATGGTGGCGGCAACGGTAACGGCGGCGGTAATGGTAACGGCGGCGGTAATGGGGGCGACAAAGGGAAAAGCGGCAGTAAAGGCGGCAGCTCCGAGAATGGTCGCAAGGGCCAAGGTGCAGCCGGGGCGAATAAGGGCAAGGGGTTTGGCCTTTCCGGCCGAGGTTTCGCCAAGACGAATGGCTCCGGCTCGAAGTCAGGAACAGGCAAAGGCTTTTCCCTAAAGAGCTTCTTTGAAGGCAACAAAACAACGAAAGCTGGCCGCAAAACCACTACGACACAGTCGAAACCTGCCAAAAATGTAGAAGTAACCCATTCTATTCGCCCAACCGCCCGCACGACCGGGAATAAGGCCGCTGCCCTGTTGGCAGCCCACCCATCGGAGCTGGGCGCGCTAAACGCCGCGAATGCAAGCGAAACCGCGTTGCTGAACGCCTCACCAAACTCGCGCGTGGGGCGGATAGCTGCGTACCGTGATACGGTTCTTGCAGGCGAGGAACTGCGCGAAGACCTGCAGGAAGCCCAAGATTTCCTGGACGACCTCGAGGTTCCGGATCGCTCCATCGAAAAGATCGAAGATGATCTGGAAACCGCTCTTTCCGAGGTACAGGAAAACAAGAACATCGTTGATGACCTCCAGAAGCAAGTGGACGAAACCGACGATCCAAGCGACGAGTTGCTGGGACAATTGGAAACCGCACAAGGTGAATTGGACGAGTCAATTGAGGAGGCTCAGGACCTTAACGATGAGCTTCAGGCGGCCAATGAATACGAGGACGCGGTAGAAGAGGTCGATGATTTGACTGAGCAAGTTGAAGCACAACCTGAGCTAGAACGTGAAGCATTAGAGAACGCTGCTAACAAGCCTGTAACCGACGAAGTTGAGGCAACGGTCAAGGCCATGCTTGGCCTCGAATAAATTCTGAACTCCTTGCCCAAATACTCACGGAGGCAACGAGTGCCGGGCCAGCCTATACATCCACCTACATGAACTCAGGCTGGCCCGGATACCCGAACAAGAATTTTTACTGGAAGCGACTTCATTTTATCGAAGCGCGCATATTACTTACTCTAGAAGCGAAGAAAGCCCGCCCCAAATAGGGGCGGGCTTTCACTTTGCTGACCACATCTGCATTAGAGCATTGCGACGATCGGCGTTCGTACACGCAAAAATTACTCAATGGCCACTCGCGAGGTTCTAGCGGAACTGAGGGCAATCAATGGGTTCTCATGAGAACGTGGTGCCCGGGGGCGGGATACAATAAGCATGAAATACCAATGACCTATAAAAGAGCGGGACACTTCAAGTCCCCATAGTTTCATTAAGTTTTTCAGGATTATTGTCCCACCTCCACTGGTCTCTATTTCGCCCAGCAATCAAACAACTCACGTGTTTGGAGCGATGCTGGCGTAACGATACCACCAAAGGCACCCGCAATATGAAAAACTTCTGTTCGCAGAGGCTTATAACTGCAGTTTGATTCCGCGTTTCGGAATCGAACTGAACACTCCCGAAGAGAAGGCCCCTGCCGCGATCAAACGACAGGGGGACACTGAAACAGTCCGACCTTGTGCAACGGGTCTGGGCAACAAATGGAACATGCCACCATGCCAAATGTTAACAAAACTAACATAGATCTACAACAAGACTTGAACCAGCCGACTCTAGCGCTGGAGTTGGCAAAGAAGGGATACAAGATCCATCCACTGCGGGCCAATTCGCAGACCCTACAGAACGGCGAGACTCGCGGTCCCGGAACACCGCATCTATCTGGCTTCCCGAACAAGGCAACGACCGACCCGGCGGAGCTTCACCAGATGTGGGCAGACTTCCCCGACGCCGTGCCGGGTGTACTTACCGGTGATGGGGCTGGGCTCTACATCCTCGATGTGGACGTGAAAGATGGCAAGGACGGCATCGGCGAGTTGAAACGCCTTGGCGTTGAGCCCGAAGAACTGACACCCGGCAGGGTCAAGACCCACAGCAATGGTTTGCATCTCTACTTCCAATCAGACGGGTCCGGGCTGCGCAACAGTCAGAACGACCCGGCGACCGGGCTCGACTGGCGTGGCCACAATGGATACGTCCGGGCAGCCGGAGCCGTTACTGATAAAGGTACATTCCACCCCATCGGCGAAATGCCCGATCTTGCCGACCTACCGCCGCCGCCCGATGCTTTACTGCCAACCGGGAAATCGAAACAAGTCAAGGGTGAAGACTGGGCCGGAGGCGATGAACTTGCTGCCATAAGGAGCGGCGAGAGCCTGCATGGGCCGACGCTCGACTATGCCATTCGCATGGCCACCAGCGGCTATCAAACGGAGGCCCGGACCGCGCAGCAGCTGAGCCTTGCTTACCTAGCGTCGTCCGAGAAAGACACTCCGCGATGGAAGGAAAGGTTTGCCGATCTGCCCCGGCTGGTCCACTGGGCCTATTCCGAGTCCGAAGCGGGCAAAGCCGCTGGGTGGGCAGTGGTGGCCGAAGACTACCTGTCAGCCGCTGACGTCCCTGAGCCTGATTCAAAGGAAGACTGGGGTTCGCCGCTTCTAGACGTCAACGGAAAGCTGATAAATAATCAGAGCAATACGATCCGCGTGCTCGGACAAAACCTCGACGCGATCCTTCCAGAGCTTCGGTTCAACAAGCTGACGTTCGAACTGGAATGGCAAGGCGGTACTGTGGAAGACCACATATTTACTACCGCCCGTTCCGGGATCGAACACAACGGGCTACCAAGGGCGACCAAGCTGAACGTTATCGACGCCATTGAGGCGGTCGCCCACAGGTTTGCCTACCATCCAGTTCAGGATTATCTGGACGGACTCATCTGGGACGGCAAGCCACGGTTGGATAGTTGGCTAGTTCGGACAGTTCACACCGACGACACACCCTATTATCGGGACGTTTCCCGTCGGATTCCATTGATGCTGGTGGCTCGGATGAAGCAGCCTGGTTCCAAAGTCGATCACATGCCGGTTTTCCACGGCGAAGAAAACCAAGGCAAGAGCACGGTATGCCGTATTCTGGCAGGTGACTGGTTCAGCGACACTCCGCCGTCGATACACAAGAAGGAAGAGGCGCTGCGGCATCTGGTCGGTCACTGGGGTGTCGAGCTGGCCGAGCTGGCCCCGACCCGGCAGACCGACAAGGAAGAGTTAAAGGCGTTTGTTTCGGGCAGTGTCGATAAGGTCCGGTTCCCATTTGCTCGGACCTACCGCAAGGTGGGCCGTACATGCGTGTTATTCGGCACCACTAACAACTCTAACTTCCTGAATGACCAAGACGGCGGGCGGCGCTACTGGCCGATTGAGGTCCGGGGGCGGATCGACGTTGATCAGCTTCGGGTGGAGCGGGATCAACTGTTCGCCGAAGCCGTCGTTGCCTTCGAGGCGGGTGAGAAATGGTGGCCGGACCATGACTTCGAGCAGCAGCACTACCAGCCGATGCAGGCCGCGGCTCGTGAGATCGATCCGTGGGAGGACAGAGTGCGCAACTGGTGGAAGAACGATCCCTACAGCCGAGGGGAGTGGACGTTGTGGGAGTTAGCCCGAGATTCTCTGGATATCCCGCCAGCCGCCTTGGACAAACGTAAGCAGATGCGGCTAAGCGGAGTCCTGAGGAAGATCGGTTTTAGTAAAACACACACGGGGAAGGGAAATGTCTGGAAATGGGACGGTTGGGGGTTGATTTGAATACTCTGAACACCGACGCCACTAGGCGGTGTTCATGGTAAAAATAAGCGTTATCAAATCTTTAATTATCGTTTGAATGCCCTGAATACTAGAATGGAGGAATTGGGCGTTTGATCGCTACTGATAGAAGCCACTTTCGACTCTTTTCCGATCTGGTGTTCAGGGTGTTCACGCGATCAACCTTGCTTTTAGAGGAGTACCCCCCACAGGTTAGTCGCTTAGGTACCTCCAGAGCGTCGTCCCCTGTCATGGGGTGCGCCGAGCCCCGGGTGCAGAGAGCTTTTGGGCTAGTTGGCGGTTACAGACCTATTTGGCGGACAAGGGATTATCTCTAACGGCCCTACAGCACGTCCCGATTTGGAAGAGCTTTTGGACGGCATGAAATTAAATATTGATAATAATCGTCCGGAACGAGGAACGGCCTGAGACCATCAGATCGCATGGTCACGGTTACTCAAAGTAGCCCGGGTGCGTCTTGTGAATGAAGTCGATGGTTTCGTCGAGGCGAGACAGGTGTTTTCTGACAGCAGCTTGCGCTTGGTCATGGTCTCCTGCTGCCATAGCTTCTGCAATCTCTCGGTGATCAGCGAGGATGGCGTCTGCGGCACTGCCCTTTTCAAGACTGAGCATACAAAGCCGGTCAACCTTTTGCTTGGATTCTAGCATTACATTAAATGCCATCGGATTGCCACTGAGCACGTAGATCAGTTTGTGAAAATCATAGTCCAGTGAGTGAAACGCCGATAGATCACCGTCACTGATCGCCTGCTCTTGTAAGGCGAGATTTTCTGCAAGTTGTGCTTCACGTGTTGCGTCCCAAACTTCCATTGCTCGATGGACAATCTCTAGCTCCACCGCCATTCTAACCAATCGCGCGAGAGCTATACGCTCCATAGAAAATCCTCGAACTACGGTCGCTTTTTGTGGTCGTATTAAGAGCAGATCTTCGTTGCCGAGCCTTGTGAATGCGTTGCGAACAGGTTGGCGTGATACGCCGAATTGGCTAGCTACCTCTGTTTCGGATAGCTTTGTGCCGGGAAGAATTTCAAGCGAAACGATCTCGTCGTGTAGCGCT
Source organism: Ruegeria sp. S263 (assembly GCF_056780525.1). Classification (NCBI taxonomy): domain Bacteria; kingdom Pseudomonadati; phylum Pseudomonadota; class Alphaproteobacteria; order Rhodobacterales; family Roseobacteraceae; genus Ruegeria; species Ruegeria sp. S263. The sequence goes on from NZ_CM165558.1 coordinate 3,133,853, forward strand.
TCATAGACCGCATCGGTTGTGGTTCGTCTGACAATTTCTTCCACGGTATGTTGCTTGCACCCTCTATCTGATTCACGTTTCAAATTACAGATTCACTGTTATGGCATTGAATCAAATAGAATATTCTATTTTGTTTTGCTTGAGTGAACCAATGTAGGCCTTTCACCTATCAAATGCCCTGCGCTTTCGACTGTCAAGCAATCTGACATACTAAAAGCCTACTGTTGACATAACTTGGATACTAGTGTCCTTTTAGGGACAGCAGCGATTCTGGTTCTTGGGGAAATCGAAAGCTACGTGGCTTACGGTCTCTGAAATTCCATGAAAGCCAAATCCTGTCCAAAATTAATCGGGGAGGAGAACCCATGACTTTCACGAAATCGTTCTTTGCAACTGCGACCGCTGTGGCATTCATTGCAACGTCAGCTTCAGCCGAAAACTGGCGGGCCTGGAATATCCACAACGACGGTCATCCCAACACGGCTGCAATGGACAAGTTTGCCGAACTGGTTGACGCTGCTACAGACGGCGAAGTTACCGTCGATGTGTTCCACGGTGGTGTTCTTGGTTCCCAACCGGATGCCCTAGAACAAGTTCGTATCGGCGCAATCGAGGTTGGTAACTTCAACCTCGGTCCCATTGGCCCAATGGTCAAAGAAGCTAACCTTGTATCGCTTCCTTTCATCTTCAAGGATGTGCCGCACATGTTCCGCGTGCTGGAAGGCGACGCCGGTGAGGTTGTTTCAGCTGCGATGGGTGAAGCAGGCGTTCTGCCACTGGCATGGTTTGATGCCGGTGCGCGTTCTTTCTACAGCCAAAAGCCGATCAACACGCCCGCAGATGTCGAAGGTCTGAAAATCCGTGTGATGAACAACGATCTTTATACATCGATGATTTCAGCCATGGGCGGTAACCCGTCTCCAATGGCCTTCTCCGAAGTTCAGCAAGCGCTAAAGACCGGCGTTGTTGATGGTGCGGAGAACAACTTCCCGTCGTTCAAGAATGTCGGTCACTATGAAGTGACTACAAATTATTCTTTGTCCGAGCACCTGATCATCCCCGAGTGCATCTGCGTGAACACGGCCAAATTCAATGCGCTGTCTCCTGAATTGCAAGCCGCTGTGCGCGGTGCAGCAGAAGAAGCCGCATTGGTCCAGCGTGAGCTTTGGGCAATTGGCTCTGAACAAGCGCGAAAAGATGTTGAAGCGGCCGGCATCACCGTCAATGAAATCCCCGACAAAGGCCCATTCCAGTCCGCAATGGATTCGGTTTATGCAGACTACTTGGCTGCAAATCCTGACATGAAAGCGTTGGTAGAAATGGCGCAAGCCACTGAATAAGTTCTCTTAACAGTTCAACTTTGAGCGCCCGGCTCCGCCAATTGGATGCCGGGCGTTTTGTCTCAGAGGAAAACCAATGCAAGAGCCCGATACCGCCCCTGCCGCCATGCGCAACATGGACAGGATTCTTGATCTGCTCGCACGAGTTTGCATGTTGCTGTCTGGCGTCGCCATTGTGGTTATGACTGCGATCTTTGCCTGGCTGGTGTTCGGGCGCTACGTTCTGAACAACACGCCCACTTGGGTCGAGCAGGTTTCACTGCTTTTGGTTATGGTCATCGCGTTTCTCGGAGCGGCTGCGGGTGTGCACAATCACACGCACCTCTCTGTTGTCGTGTTCCGCAATTTAGTCCCACCCTCTGTGCGAACGGTTTTCGTCGTGCTCACTGATGTCCTGATGGCAGGTTTCGGTGGCATGATGTTTTGGTACGGGATCGAGCTGACAATATTCAAATGGAACACCCTGATCCCGCTCATCCAATGGTCAGAGGGCTTGCGCTCCTTGCCACTGACAATCAGCGGCGCGTTGGTGTTCCTTTTTTCCACTGGCCATCTGATCCGCCTGTTTCTGGGCCGAGACGAACGCCAGGACAACATAGATCAGGGATAGTCATGGGACTCATGATTCTGTTGGGGGTTTTTGCCCTGTGTGTCATCATCGGCGCTCCAGTGGCATACGCCCTTGGTATCGCTGCATTGGCTTCCTTTTGGTTTGAAGGATTGCCGATGTTTGTTGGGTTCCAGCGTATCGTGTCCGGGATCAACGTCTTTTCCCTAATGGCGATCCCGTTTTTTATCTTTGCGGGCGAGCTGATGTTTCACGGTGGAATCGCGATCCGGTTGGTTCGGTTTGCGCAGGCCGCCGTAGGCGCTGTGCGCGGTGGGCTTGGTATCGTCAATGTCTTCTCGTCCATGTTGTTTGGTGGCATTTCCGGATCGGCAATTGCAGATATCTCGGCGCTTGGGTCAATCCTGATCCCGGTGATGAAAGACAAAGGTTATGATGCCGACTATGCGGTGAACGTCACAGTGACATCATCAATTGCCGGGATCATCATCCCACCCAGCCACAACATGATCATCTTTGCCCTTGCAACAGGCGGTGCAGTTTCAATCTCAAAACTGTTCCTGGCCGGAGTTGTGCCCGGTGTCCTTATGTGTTGCTGCCTTGCGATTGCCGCCTATGTCGTGGCGGTCAAGCGCGGCTATCAGGCCGAACAGTTTCCGGGTTGGACCGCACTGGCCATCGCCTTTGTTGGATCGATCCCTGGCTTGCTGACGGCTGTGATCATTGTTGGAGGGGTCTTGTCAGGCGTCTTTACGGTCACTGAATCCGGCGCGTTCGGGGCAATGTATGCCTTTGTAGTGACGCTTATTGTCTATCGCAGCCTGTCCTGGGAAAACTTCAAAACCGCCGTTATCTCTTCGGTGCGCACAACGTCTATGGTGATGATCCTGATCGCCTGCGCCGGTGCCTTTGCCTATATGCTGACGTTCAACCGGGTGCCGACAAAAACAGTCGAATTCCTGTTGGGTATCACAGAAAACCCGATCCTGATCTTGTTGATGATCAACGCTGTGCTGTTGCTCTTGGGGATGATCATGGACATGGCCGCGTTGATCCTGATCTGCACACCGATTTTCCTGCCGGTGATGAACATGTTGGGCATCGACCCGCTACAGTTCGGCATGATCCTTTTGGTGAACCTCGGTCTTGGTCTTTGCACACCACCGGTCGGGACCTGTCTCTTTGTGGGGTGTGCTGTTGGAAAACTACCGATGGAGAAAGCGGTCAAAACGATTTGGCCTTTCTACCTCGCCATCTTTGCCGCGCTCATGCTGATCACTTTTGTACCGGCAATATCGCTGACACTGCCGAACTTGATCATTGGTCCCTAAATCAAAGGAGAATGAGGCGATGCTGACAATAAGACGCCTGGACATCGATGACGCGGGCAAGTTGATCGCAGGAGCGCGAGCCAAGGCGCAGGAAATCGGCGTGCCGATGTGTATTGCCGTCACAGACGAAAGCGGCAACCTCATCGCGTTTGAGCGGATGGATGGTGGCAAGATTACCAGCATAATTTTGGCCATCGACAAGAGTTTCACTGCAACCGGTATCCAAAAAGGAACCGATGCTCTTGGTGAAGCAAATCAGCCTGGCATGGCCGCACACGGAATATCCTCAACGCTCGGCGGACGAATGGTGACCGTTGCAGGTGGCCTTCCCGTGACGGTCGACGGACAGGTGGTTGGCGGGATCGGTGTCAGCTCGGGCTCGCCAGCTCAGGATCTCGAAGTTGCGCAGGCAGGGGTCACGGCGCTCTGCGAAGCCCAATTGGAAAGAGTTTAAGGAGTCAGATATGACAAAACCCGTCATCGGTTTCATCGGCCTCGGTCTTATGGGCGGTAACATGGCAGAGTGCCTGCAAAACAACAGTTTTGATCTGGTTGTTATGGGTCGGAACAAGGAAGCCGTCGCAGCCACAGTCAACCGCGGTGCTGTAGAGGTTACAACGCCACGAGAGCTTGCCGAAAACAGCGATATCGTGATGCTTTGTGTAACAACATCGGATGTCGTCGAAAGCCTGATCTACGGCGATGATGGCATCCTAGCAGGCATCAAGGACAGTGCCGTGGTCATTGACTTTGGCACCTCTATCCCAGCGTCCACTCGCAAAATCGGCGCAGACTTGTCCACAAAAGGTGCTGGTATGATTGACGCACCGCTGGGACGCACACCCGCACACGCCAAGGATGGTTTGCTGAACATCATGGCAGCGGGCGATGTAGCCACCTTTCAGAAGGTGAAACCTGTCCTGGATGTACTGGGGGAAAATGTCTTTCACCTCGGCGAACTGGGTGCGGGCCATGTGACCAAGCTCATAAACAATTTTATGGGTATGACTACGGCTTGCACCATGAGCCAAGCCTTTGCCATGGCTGAACGCTCAGGGGTAAACAAACAGCAGCTTTTTGACATCATGTCAGCTGGACCGTCCAATTCCCCCTTTATGCAGTTTTGTAAGAACTACGCGGTGGATGGTGTCAGCGATTTGGGGTTTTCGATTAACAACGCCAACAAGGATCTTGGTTACTTCCTGAAGCTGGCCGAGGACTTGGGCACTCGTGCCGAAATTGCTGAAGGAACCGCGAACAACCTTCAGGCGGCCGCGGACGCGGGCATGGGCGACGGCAACGTACCGGAAATCTTCGACTATTTTGCCAAGCTTTAGCGTCAGATCCATCAGTCACTCATAGCAGCACCAATTGAACGGGAAAGAACAACCATGAGACTTAAGGGAAAGACCGCAATTGTCACAGGTGGTGGCCGCGATATCGGGCGCGCCTGCGCTGTCAAGCTCGCCTCCGAAGGAGTGAATGTCGCTGTGAACTACTTCGCCAGTAGTGCCGGCGCCGAGGAAACCGTAGCCGAGATCAAAAAGATCGGTGGACAGGCGTTTGCAATGCAAGGCGACCTGAACAAACCTGAAGAGGTCGATGCGTTGATCGCCAAGACAGCCGATACCTACGGCAGCCTAGACATTCTGGTGAACAATGCCGGAGGTTTGATCGCGCGCAAGAAAATCAACGAGATGTCGCTTGAACACTGGCAAGCTGTCATGGATCTTAACCTGACCAGCACATTTCTTATGGTCAAAGCGGCACTGCTGCATATGAGATCCGGGGCCATTGTAAACATCGCCAGTCAGGCGGGTCGCGACGGTGGTGGCCCGGGTGCGTCGGCTTATGCAACGTCAAAAGGCGGGGTCATGACGCTCACCCGTAGTCTTGCAAAAGAACTGGGTCCCGATATCCGTGTCAATGCAATCTGCCCAGGCATGATCGACACGGATTTTCATAACATCCACACTCCCGATGCAGGCCGTCGCGGGCTAGAAGCTGCTGCGCCGCTCAAGCGGCAAGGCCAATCTCAGGATGTTGCGAACCTCGTGGCGTTTCTGGCAAGCGAGGACTCGGCTTATCTGACCGGGACCAATGTCGATATCAATGGTGGGATGCTGTTCTCGTGACCACTGCAACACAGGTTGCCTAATTGTCGAACGCTACCGTTTGTCAAACTTCGAAGTAATGGAAACCGGAATATGCGAATTCTAGCGATTGGCGAATGCATGGCCGAAATGGCACCAACTGACGCGCCAAGCACATATCAAATGGGGTTCGCTGGAGACACGTTCAATACAGCTTGGTATCTGGCCCAACTCACACCCGAAACGCCCTTGTCCTATTTTACCGCCGTCGGAGATGATGCCATCTCGTCCCGGATGCTGGGTGCGATGCGCGAAAGCGGAGTCAACACCCAGCAGGTGCGGATCGTGCCAAACAGTTCAGTGGGGTTGTATCTTATCACGTTAAACAACGGGGAACGCAGTTTTACCTATTGGCGCGGCCAGTCGGCCGCACGCCTATTGGCCCAAGACAAGCAAGCACTTGCCCATGCCATGATGCAATCAGATCTCATCTATTTCTCGGGCATCACTCTGGCAATCTTAAACCCTGAAGGGCGCGCCGCCTTGCTCGACGTTGCTCGGTCAGCGCGGCGCGCCGGAAAACGGATTGCCTTCGACCCCAATCTGCGCCCGCATCTTTGGGACAGCCCCTCTGAGATGACCGAGAACATCATGCAGGCGGCCGCCGTCAGCGATATCGCTTTACCATCGTTCGAGGACGAGGCACGTTGGTTCAGCGACAAGGACCCCGCGGCCACTTTGCAGCGCTATGCAAAGGCGGGTGCGGAAACGATCGTTGTCAAGAATGGCGCAGAAACGGTCCTTTATCGTACCGGCGGCGCAGAGGGCTCAGTCCATGTTCCGCCTCTGGCCTCGGTTGTGGATACGACTGCTGCAGGCGACAGTTTCAACGCTGGCATTCTGGCGGGGCTGGCAACGGATACACCTTTGCCTGACAGCATAGCGCTGGCCTGCAAACTGGCAGGGCATGTCGTGCAAGGCAAAGGTGCACTTGTTCCCATCAACCAAAGCCTGCGCGACAGTTGTCTACAGCCTTAGCAGAAGGATCCAGCCCTTGCCGAACCCTCAGCCTGCCGAAACGATCAAACTGCATCTGGATACGCTTGATCGCTTGTCAAAGGTCAGCACAGCGACTGTGGCCACGCTGCTTTACAAACGCGGTTATCAAAACGCCTATGTTCAAGGCGTTGCCCCATTGGGCAAGGGTAAGCCCACCCTTGTGGGCCCGGCTTTTACACTGCGCTACATTCCTGCACGGCCAGACACCGACCCGATCGAGGCGTTTCGTGAGCCAGATCACCCGCAGCGCGTGGCCGTGGAAGCATGTCCTGAACGCGCAGTATTGGTAATGGATTGTCGGCAGGACGCCACGGCCGCCTCTGCAGGTTCGATCCTTTTAACGCGACTGGAAATGCGCGGAGCAGCGGGCGTTGTCACGGATGGCGGAATTCGCGACGCCGTCGGTGCCGCAGCACTTGAGATGCCAGTCTTTGCTGCAAAACCGTCTGCCCCAACCAACCTTACGAAACATCATGCGGTTGATATCGGCTTGCCAATCGGGTGTGGCGGTGTGGCGGTCTACCCCGGCGACATCGTTCTGGGTGACAGCGATGGTGTCATGATTATCCCACGTCACCTCGCCGATGACATTGCGATCGAGGCAGGCCCAATGGAGCTGTTCGAACGCTTCGTTCTGGAAGAGGTGCGAAAAAACACCCCCGTAATCGGACTCTATCCTGCAACCGACCCAGACGTTCTTGAACGATTTGAGGTCTGGCGCGCACGGCTCTCTGACTGATGTCTGAATCGCTGTCATTTATTGTACAATACTGGAAGGAACTCATTTCTCTTTAGGGCTCACTCACTAAGAGGATCATCGCTTTGGGTTTAAAGAACAGCAAAGAACTGGGGCAGAAACGGATCGACAAACAAATCAACCCGCCGCGTATGACAGCTTTGGGAGCATTTAACGGTATGGATTCCGGCTTGCTCGAAAACTCGGCGACCGCCGCCAAAATTTTAACTGCCTCGTCTGGCTTAGAAAACGCGCTGTGCAACTCGGTCCGCTTCACAGTCGGATCGGTTAAACGATGCACCTACCAAAAGGATAATTTGTCCAGATGATTGTTTCTCCAAAGGCAGCGAGTTTACGGGCCCGAGAAATCTGTGCACTCGCGCCAATTGTTCCGGTTTTGGTGGTTAATGATGTCGCAGCAGCCCGACCATTGGCCAAGGCGCTTATCGCAGGCGGTTTGCGCTCTCTGGAGGTCACGTTGCGCACCCCTGCCTCTCTCGAGGCCATTCGAATTATGAGCGGCGTCCCGGATGGGCATGTGGGGGCTGGCACACTGATAACCCCCGAAGATGTTCAGTCTACCAAAGAGGCGGGCGCTACCTTCGGTGTCTCTCCGGGTGCAACCGATGAACTTCTTGCGGCTTGTGAAACCGAAGGATTGCCGCTCCTGCCAGGGGCCGCGACTGCGTCTGAGGCGATGCGTCTTTTGGCGCGCGGCTATGATATGCTCAAGTTCTTTCCAGCCGAGGCCTCGGGCGGGGTATCGGCACTCAAGGCTATTGGCGGGCCTTTGCCGCAAATTTCCTTCTGTCCTACGGGTGGGGTCAGCGCGGCGAATGCCGGTTCATACCTGGTGCAGAAGAACGTAGTTTGTGTTGGAGGCAGTTGGGTGGCGCCCAATGATCTTATCGCTGTGGGTGATTGGGCGGGTATCGAAACTTTGGCTCGGGACGCGGCCCAGTTGGAGGTGTGTAAATGAAGATCTCCGAGGTCCATACACATCTTCTTGACTACAAGCTTGAGACCGCCTTCGAGAGCGCAGCAACTCGTTTCACGCGGCGCCAACATGTTTTGGTCGAGATTATCTGTGACGACGGAACAACGGGTTGGGGAGAATGCCTGGGGCCAGCTCAGCCAAATGCTGCGATCGTAAAGGCCTATGCGCCCTACTTGATTGGCCGCAATCCGCTGGACACGGAAGTTCTCTGGCAAGGCCTGTATAATCTCCTACGAGACCAAGGGCAGCGCGGTCTCACAATGACCGCGCTTTCAGGAATTGATGTCGCTTTGTGGGATATCAAGGGTCACCACTTTGGCGTTCCGGTTTCGGTGCTTCTCGGAGGACGTGTTCGGGAAACTGTAAAGGCATATGCGACTGGGTCATTCCGGCGCGACGGGGTCGATCGTATTTCGGACAATGCCGAGGAATGCGCAGCCCAGGTCGCTGCAGGGTTCCACGCAGTTAAAATCAAGGTTGGCTTTGGGGTGGAGGAAGATCTTGCAGTCATCAAGGCGGTGCGCGAAGCGATAGGAACGCATACTCGTCTGATGATCGACGCAAATCACGGATACTCGATTCAAGAAGCGATCACTCTGGGCAACCGTGCGGCAGAGTTCGATATCGATTGGTTCGAGGAACCAGTCATTCCCGAACAACTTGACGCGTACCGTCGCGTACGCGCCGGTCAACCTATTCCGGTTGCTGGTGGCGAGACTTGGCATGGCAGGTTCGCGTTCCGCGAGCCCCTGGAAACAGGATGTATCGATATCGCCCAACCAGACTTGTGTGGCACTGGCGGGTTTTCGGAGATGCGCCGGGTCGTTGATATGGCGGCTCTTCACGGCGTACGTGTAGTTCCGCATGTTTGGGGAACAGCGGTGCAAATCGCTGCGAGCCTTCAGTTTGTTTCGGCCCTACTACCAGACCCGCCACGACGCAATCCAATCAAACCGATTTTTGAGTTTGATCGGACGCACAACCCATTCAGGCAGGCGATAATCACCCACCCGATCGAACATGAAAACGGTGTGATCGCAATTCCGAACAAACCGGGTCTGGGTATTGAGATAAATCGTGACGCATTGGCAGAGTTCGCCATGGGAGACCCCGAATGATCGAACGCAGCTTCTCTGGCCGTGCCCCTGAAATCAAGCTGCCTGCAGGCGCCATTGATACACATCTTCACGTCTATCTTTCCGGGTTTCCAGCACTTCCAGGAGGTCCTGCTCTGCCAGAGGGCCAGCCCGGGTTATCAGAGTACCGACAAGTCAAGAGCCGGCTTGGCATCGACCGGTTTGTCATCACGCAAGGAAACGCGCATCAGACCAACAATGCGAATTTGCTGGCAGCGCTCAACGAAACCGGCAAGGTAGCACGCGGTGTGGCCGCCATAGACGCTGAAACCTCTGATGCAGAGCTTGAAATGCTCAAGGATGGAGGGGCCGTTGGGACGCGTATCGTGGATCTGCCAGGGGGCGCGGTTGGTCTCAACCAGCTCGAAGAGGTTGATGCCCGTGCTTCCGCCGCGGGCTGGATGATTGCGATTCAGTTCGATGGCTCGAATATATCGGACCATGTTGAGAGGCTCTCAAAACTACGGTCCAGATGGGTGTTGGACCACCATGGCAAATTCTTAAGGAGTCTCGCGCCTGATGGCGATGAAATCCGAATGCTCAAACGCCTGGTCGACGGTGGCAGATGCTGGTTCAAGTTTGCTGGTTGTTATGAGTCCTCCATTGAAGGCGAACCGCATTATTCGGATGTAGCTAAAGTTTCGAGGATTATGGCAGCCTATGCCCCCGAGCGCATCGTATGGGGAACGAATTTTCCTCACAATTCGGCGACAAAAACTGCGGACTACCCTAATGACGCCGCGTTGCTCGACACGGTTCTGAGCTGGTTTCCAGACGACCGCGCGCGTCACCTCGCTCTCGTAGAAAACGCCGAAGAACTCTACGGCTTCCAATCTGTAGCAACTTGATCGCCGCGAACAAAAAGTGAGATATACAAAATGCTAAACAAACTTTTGATAACGGGCGCGGACGGTAACCTTGGGTCGGTTTGCAGGTCTCGCTTGCACGGCCTAGCTACCACAATTCGCCTTGGCGCGCGCGAGGATGTGGGCCCCGCGGGCGCAAATGAAGAAATCGTATATTGTGATCTGGGCGACAAAGATGCGGTTGAGGCCATGGTCGAAGGGTGCGAAGGGATTGTTCACATGGGGGGGCAATCGATTGAAGCCCCATGGGAAACTATAAAACAATCTAATATCGACGGTGTTTTCAACCTCTATGAAGCCGCCCGAAAATCGTCGGTTACGCCGAGGATTTTTTTTGCCAGTTCAAATCACGCGATTGGCTTTCACGAACAGACATCGCGGCTTGATGCAAATGCACAGGTAAGGCCCGATGGTCTTTATGGCGTGTCAAAAGTCTTCGGAGAAGCTCTCGCAAGGCTCTATTTTGAGAAGTTTGGGATCGAGACAGCGTTGGTCCGCATCGGTTCATCCTTTCCGGAACCAAAGAACCATCGCATGCTTGCAACCTGGTTGAGTTACGATGACCTGATATCTCTTATAGAGAGTGTTTTCACTATTCCACGCTTGGGATGTCCGATTGTTTACGGTGCTTCGAACAACGACGCATCCTGGTGGGACAATCGTGAAACAAGCTTTCTGGGCTGGAAGCCAAAAGACAACTCCGAGACGTTTCGCGCCCGTATCGATGCCGAATGCACCCCACCTGCGAAAGACGAAGTTTCCGCAGTTTATCAGGGCGGAGAGTTCTGTGGTCAGGGCATTCTTGAAGAATAGCTCCAATCCGATCAGCCCATATGGGTGGACATTCTGAAAAGGTAAACTGATGCGACCAAACAAAATTAGAGAGCATTGGGCCGCCGGACGGCCTGTAGTTAATGGATGGCTGGCGATTCCAAGCGGTTTCTCGGCCGAAACCATGGCGCATCAGGGATGGGACACGCTTACTGTTGATATCCAACATGGCGTAATCGACTACCAGAAGGCGGTCGAGATGTTTACTGCAATTTCGACAACCGATACCGTCCCAGTTACGCGCGTGCCGTGGCTCGAGCCCGGTATTTTGATGAAGGTGCTCGATGCCGGGGCTTACGGCGTTATTTGCCCAATGATCAATTACCGCGAAGATGCCGAGAATCTTGTGGCGTGGACACACTACCCGCCCAACGGAACAAGGAGTCTTGGGCCGACCCGAGGCCTCTTGTACGGAGGTTCAGATTACCCACTGCATGCCAATGACACGATCGTCGTCTTTGCGATGATCGAGACTCTGCAAGGTCTCGACAACCTTGAAGACATACTGTCGGTTCCAGGGCTCGACGCCGTGTACATCGGACCTTCCGATCTTTCCCTGGCTTTAGGTTGTCGCCCTGCATTCGATGAGGTCGAGCCCCCCGTGGCCGAGGCCATTGAACTGATAGCCGCCAAGGCAAAAGAGTATGGGAAGTTCGCTGGCTGCCATAACGGAACACCGGAATATGCGTTGAAGCGCATCGAAATGGGGTTCCAGTTCGTCACAATCGCGTCGGATGCCCGTTTGATGGCTGCTGCTTCGAAAGACGCTTTGGCCCGGGTGCGTGGTGGACTGTCATAGTCTGTTGGCGGTGAATTTTGGGAAGCGCGTTTCAAAAACGTGAAGCCAGACAGGTTTCCGCTACTGAGCGCTGCTCAAATATGAAGATCCGCTTTTCGCGCTGTTTGGTATGTTAAATGGTCGAACGATTTAACCGAAACACGACCAAGACTTAAGAGACACGCATGTCACGTATGAAGCCCTAGAACCTCAGATCACGTCAATGGTTTGCCAATCCGAGTGATCCGGAAATGACCGCGCTCTATTTGGAACGTTATCTCAACTACGGGCTCACGCGCGAAGAACTGCAATCCAGTTCTGAGTTGCATCCCGTGCTCAACAAGACTTGGGTGGTCAAAAGCGGCGTGTAAGCTAGTCTCACATTGGCTGTTTTGTCCGAATGACAGCCATTCGTCAGATCGGGTCTAATGATCGCTCCGTGGGACAAAGCCGCCTAATAATTACGCAACGAACTTGCATGCTCAGTCCGCCTCGACACAAATCCTTCTGACAAAACCCGGCCAACTAAGAGGCTTAAGAAGACCTAACAATCACTTAATAATCGCCAAAAGTAAGTGCATTAAATTCATTGTGTCACAGGGTTTTGAGTTAGGAAAGGCGTTAAAATACGATGGTTTATGAAGTTAGTGTAGATATTGCGCTTTCGGCCATGAAAGTATCTTCAGCAGTTCAGGAAAGAGATGACCAGCTTTACGCAATGGGCGTGTGTGAGGCCTTGGGACTTTCTGCGTGTGAAGCCGCTGTGGTGATTTTGGCTAAAGGCGACGAGTTTGAAAGACCTGAGGGCACTGAAATCTGCATCAAAAAATGGGCGCATGAAGGTAGACTAGATCCGACGGAACCGGCTGTCGCCGGTGCTCTTTCAAGGCTGGGCTATTCCGAGATTTGATCCCGATAGGACAGAGGTTCGCTGAAGCCGAAGCAAAGCCTGTTGTCCTGTGGTAGGTAGTGCGGATCCTTGTTTTCCGCCTGCAAGTCGTTCTAGCTCTGGTCCTGCAAATTCGTCTAAAATTATCGAGCCAGCACTTTCGGGAGGAGTTGAAAGTGCTGGCCCGTGCGTTGGCGCTCCCTGTTGGCTTTTTCGCCCCCGCGCATGCTGGCTTACTCTGGGAGGAGCGAGAACCAGCAAATTTCGTGTTGCCCTCTGACGTAGAGAGCCTCGGATCAATTAGTCAGCCATTAACTTTGCGGCATATTTTGGGATATCGGATCGCGAAATTCCGATCTGAGAGAGCTGATAGTCGCTCATGTTCGAAAGTGTGGAGAGCATTCGAGCCATTTGCAGTGCCTTTAAGGCAGCATTTGCTGTGGACCCGATCCACGCCAAAAAGCTGATTGATTGGGCGATAGTGTGACCGCGATTTGTACCAACCGTCTGGGTGTCAACAGCCATAGGCGGCCTCCAAAGCAAGTTTTTTGATGTTACTGCGCGGGATGCCCAGATCTGTCAGGTCGCGGTCAGACAGAACTGAGAGCTCATAATACGTTGCGCGATAAATCCTGCGCTTGGACTGTGCCTTTCGCATCGTGTCCAATTTTTGATGAAAGAACGTGCGGCCAGCTTCGAAAACGACATCCAGCCCGCTGTTTGATCGAGTAATTGCCATGATATTACCTCGTCCATTGCTGCAATGCAGTATTTATGCTGCAATGCAGAGATAGGCGAGTTTGGTAGCGCTCTCAATTTGGCAATTTGGCAAAGGCCCCATGCCAGATTGGAACAGCAAGGGTCACGGCATGGATATTTCTGCGCAAATGTTAATCTTTGCGACGGTTGTCGAGCAGGGAAGCATATCTGCGGCTGCACGATCAATGAGACAAACCCCATCGGCTGTAAGCAAGCAGATCGGTTTGCTCGAAGATCAGGTGCACTACCGCCTTCTGAATCGCACCAGAACAGGTGTCTCCCCGACGCAAGAAGGCCAAGCATTCTACGAAAAATGCAAAGCGATGGCTGATAAATTCAAAGAAGCCGAAGCGATGATACATAACTTTGACGGCATCCCGCGCGGATTATTAAGAGTCGCGTCCACGGTTGCCTTTGGTAAGTCCCAGCTGATCCCTGCTCTGCCTGAATTCATGGAAGAGAATCTCGAGGTTCAAGTGTCGTTGGATTTAACCGACCGTGAGATAGACCTTCGGAGTGAAGGGTTCGATGTAGCAATCTGCTTTGCTGAACAACGCAAGAACCCAGATGTGGTCGTTAGGCGCATCATGCGGAGCCGCAGGGTGCTTTGTGCTTCACCTGGATACATTGAGCGGTCTGGAAAACCGTCGAATTTTGCCGAGTTGGCCGACCACAATTGCCTAAGGGTAGCAGGAGGAAGCCAAAGGAACACTTGGAAAAGCATCGAACCCACGGTAGGCGATGAATTTGAAGCAACGGGCAGGTTTGAGGGAAACAGCACGGATGTCGTCTTCAGAGCCGTTCTGGCTGGTATAGGGATCGCGCGGCTCCCCTGTTACATCGCAGACTGCAAGTTTAAATCCGGCGAACTCGTCCATGTTATGCCGGAATACGCACCACCCAGCACTGTTATCGTCGCAATGTTTGCCGACAGGCGCAATCTAGCGCCGAAAACCCGAGCGTTCGTGGATTACCTGGTGCGCCGGTTTCGGAATCTCCAAGACGACAAATGACCTGACAATCAACAATGAAGACTAACCGGACGGCTTTAGATCGACTTGGCGCCCCAATCGCCGGAAAAGTTGAAAGCACAGCCAAAATTGGAAGTGTACTGACACGGCACCCAAGTCCAATAAATGGCGATCGTTGGCGATAGCAGTAGTGGCAGCTTTGGGCTCGAAGCGGGCATTTGCAGCACTTCCTTTCTTTGACCGCTTTGCATATGACGCAGCCGCTCGTCATTCTGTTACACTGACACCTAGTACCAAGCGACCAATGATCCGGTCCGTGCTTCGTAAGTATGATAAGACTATCGATTCAACTAATGAACCAACAATCAATAAGTGGCAGAAAATAGTTGACTAGGCTTTAAACCGACAACCAAATCATCTGCATGACGGACAAACCAAGCACAAGAAAACGTTCGATAACGCCGCCCCTGCGCAGTTGGCCACCACAGACGAAGCTCACGCCATTAAGGGTAAAACATGAAAAGGGGCTCGCCGGCGCCGATGACATTGTCCAGTGGCTGGCTCTTCTGATGAACAAACAGCAAATCTCGTATGAAGAGCTGGCTGAAAGGTCCGGAGTTCCGTCGCGAACCATTAAGAAGTGGTTCAGCGCCAAAGCGGAAAATCGCCCTATGCCAAGTCTTCAAAAGATGCAGGCTTGTTTGGAGGCGCTCGGTCAATCGCTCGTCGCTGTTGGGGCAAGCGAACAAATTAGCGATGGCGAGTCGATTTACCCGATTAAGCGCTTCCGACAATCTCTTCTAGAAAACTGGTTGGAGCAGACGGCCCTCCATCGTGGAATAACGGTCGATGAGTTGATCCAGAAACTGGAACTTGAGTTTGATGCGGAAGAACGCGATGAGAAAAGGGGTGTTCGCAGACGCGAGCTTTAAGGGTAGTGCCTTTTATGGCACCGGGACTCGTCCGATTTAGTCGATTAATCATCGCTCATGTCGCCCAGTACGCACATGAGGTCTTGAAGATGACATCGGAAGCTAAGCCGCTAGTACAACCACCCTTCGTTCGTGAACGCGATATTGTTAAGCGATACGGAATTTCGCGAGGGACCCAGAATAGGCTGCGCAAGAAAGGTCTCCTCCCGGCGGGCATCCGGCTAGGACCGAGAACCGTCATCTTCTCCGAGCCGGAAATCTTGGAAGCGCTTGCCGCGCTTGCCGGGAAACGGAACTAAAGCATTGGTGTCCCAGTCAAATGAGCAGCCTCAACTGACTGGTCCAAGTTGATTGTTAGTGCATCATCGGCCTGTGATCCATCGGGATGATGGTTTCGGGCGCTGGCGGGCGGTAACCCAGAGCACTGTGGGGTCGTTTTGTGTTGTAGTGTTTTCTCCATTGTTCGATCAGGATTTGTGCTTCGCGCAAGCTGTAGAAGATCTCTCCGTTGAGTAGCTCATCCCTGAACCGGCCATTGAAGCTTTCACAATATCCGTTCTCCCATGGGCTGCCGGGTTCGATGTAAGCCGTCTTGGCGCCGACGGCAGCAATCCAGTCTCGGACAGCCTGGGCGACAAATTCCGGCCCATTGTCAGAACGTATGAAACTCGGCACGCCGCGAAGTATGAACAGATCCGTCAGAACGTCGATTACATCGGTCGAGTTCAGTTTCCGCTCGACCCTGATTGCCAAGCATTCCCTACTGTATTCATCAAGGATGTTCAGCGTTCGGAAGGCTTTTCCATCATCGGTTCGGCAATGGACGAAGTCATACGACCAAACATGGTTGCGAAACTCTGGCCGTAGCCGAACACACGACCCATCGTTCAGCCAGAGCCGTCCTTTCTTCGGTTGTTTCACTGGCACTTTCAGCCCCTCCCGTCGCCAAAGCCGTTCAATCCGCCCATCACTGACAGACCAGCCAGCCTCTCTCAGCAGTGCAGCGATCCTGCGATAGCCATATCGACCGTATTGACGGGTCAGCTCGATCATGTCGGCCACCAATCGGTCTTCGTCTGCGCGACCTTCTGGGACACGCCGTTGCGTGGACCGGTGTTGTCCAAGCACGCGGCAGGCGCGTCTCTCGGAAACGTTCAGATGGCTACGAACATGATCGATGCAGGCACGACGACGAGCGGGGCTCAGTAGTTTCCCTTTGCGGCTTCCGTCAGGATCAGTTTGTCCAGCGTCAGATCTGAAACCGCGCGTCTCAGTCGCTCGTTCTCTTTCTGAAGCCGCTTGAGTTCTTTCAACTGATCTACACCCATTCCACCGTACTTCTTTCTCCAGCGGTAATAGGTTTGTTCAACAACGCCGATCTGCCTGATCGCATCAAGACGGGACATGCCTTGCCCCATCAGAACTTCAACCTGCCGTAACTTCGAGACAATCTCTTCGGGCTTTGGTCTCTTGTTTGCCATTCGTGGTCCTCCGTTTCCTAAACATAACGGTGGACCAGTTCAGTGGGGGAGGCTCAAAGTCGCCAACGCTGATCACGAATTCCGGACGCAACAGGTTCAATTGCGCCATGGCGATCTCGAACACATGGGGTCGCTCGCCGCCGGTCAGGTCCGAATGGATGGCAAACATGAACCGGTCTTCGCCTGTGTCGAAAGGCTTGTCGTTCCACGGCAGAGGGCCGTCCGAAATACTATGTGAGAAGTCCTGCGCGACTGCAGGCGAAATGGCCGCCAGCGCAAAACATGCCAGCACAGTGGAGAAGAGGAGTTTCATGTGTTCTGGTCCTGCCTCAGAAGACGATCCGGGCGCGCAGGCCGAGTATGGTCAGTTCGTCCCGGCCGGGATTGAGGAGCGGGTCGCGGATATACTGGATCGAGGGTGTGATCTGGAAGTCCGGAGAGATGTTGAAGCGATAGAAGGCTTCCGTGGTGAACTGCGTCTCGTCAAACCCCTTCGCTTCGGCCCAGTTGAAGCCGATCGCGGCAAGATCGGTGTTGCGGCGAAACCAGCCGAGACCAGTGGAGAGGGACCTCTCGTAGAGCGCTGCCGTGCCCTCTGACTGGCCCGCGCGGATGAATGGCATCCAGGTGTTGTCGATGAACCAGGCGGCGGAGAAGGCGACGCCCTTGTCCTCGGCCCGACTGCCATCCTCGGCTTCGTCGGCCTGCCAGAAGGTCAGGTGGATGTTGTCGAAATAGATCCGGTCGCCCCCACTGGTGTAGCCGATCTCGATGCTCTTGAAGGTTTCGCCGGTGTCGAAAACATCGAGGTCCGGTTCTGTCGGGTCGGCATTCGCATCGGCAACCGCGCCCACAACGTAGAAATTCTCGCCAAGCTTCGCACCGCCTGCGATGCCAAGGCCGGGGTTTGGCACGTTGATCGTGGGGTTGGTGTTGAAGGCGAGGTTCTGAAACGAGGTCCACGGGCTGACAAGGCCGTAGATGTCAACGAAGTCCGTCAGGTCCAACTGACCGACCTGAATGGTCCACCGCCCATTCGGGTCCCGCTGGGTCCAGAAAAAGTTGGTCAACATGGTTTCACTGTCGTTGAAACCCGTGCCGGTAATCGAGAGCGCACCGCTATCGAAACCGAAGAACTGAGGCGCAACCTCACCATAGGCGTGCCGGTTCTCGACCTTGAATGTCACAGACCCGTTCTCGGTGGCTTGCCAGTTTCCGTAGAAGCGGAGTACGCCACCGCCGGCCTCCCCTTCACCGAAATCACTATCGCTCCATTGCCCGAGGGCAAAGTAGTCGAGATTGAACCGTAGGCCATTCTCAGCCAACCGATCTTTCCAGTCGAAGTAGCCGGGCATGACATTGCGCGGGAATTGCGTTCGGGGCTGCGGATCAGTCAACCCGTCGCCAGGCGTCAGTTCCGCTTCGACCGAGGACGGACCGGATAGGCCCTGTTGGGCCTGAGCCAGACCGGGAAGCACCGCCACTGTCAGGGCGGCCAGCGCCGCCTTAGAACGTATGAACATTCGCTCTCCTATCGGATTGGCGCAAGAAGCGCCGCACGGGTGACCGCGTCAATCGGTGGGGCCGGAGGGTTGGGTTGGAAAGGATTCTTGACCACGGGGCTGATCTGGAGGGTGTATTTCCAGTCTGACGCAAAGCTGTCGGGAGCAATCACATTCTTCTCGGCCGCGAAATTGAGCTTCACAAGTTGCTTGCCGATGGCCGTGGTCTTGGCAAGGGTCAGCCCGATCGGGACGGTCCAGGCATCGTCGGCGTCTGCGTTCCAGTCATAGGTGTTCGTCGGCCCGGTGCCGATCTGCCAGCCATCTCCAAGTCCGTAGAACAGGAAGTATTGCAGCGAGGTGATCGACATCTCCGGGCCGTTGCCGCCAATCTTCTCGTTGTGAAACGGGAACAGACCGGCCACGCCCCAGTCAAAGGTCTTCACCGCCAGAAAACTTGGACCGAGGGTCCAGTTCTCGGATGACAGGTCGGTGTAGGTCGGGATTGAGCCGACAACCCCTGCACCCAGTGTCCAGGCGCCGGATTGCCACGAGTAAAGAAGATCGTAGGGAATATCTCCGAAGGAATCGACGTTTTCGAACGCGGATGAATCCGCGTTGAATCCGGGGTTATCCCAGACATAGGGAAAGGCCGGGCGGAAGATCAGGTTGTTGCCGTTCGGCAGTTTGAACGGAAACACCGGCTGGAATGTCAATGTCAGGCTGTCCTGCTCGTCGGCATCCGGCAGGGTGCCGGAAAACGTTCGGTATTCAAGCTTGAAGTTCATCGTGGCATTCGCTGCGCCCGGGTTGGCCAACTCTTTGGCGAGTTCGTCAATGTTCGGGCCGACGCCTTGCGCCGAGGCTGCAACCGGTGTGAGCGACAGGGCGAGCAGCGCCGCGCCAAGGTGTTTCGGGTACAACATGGGAACTCCTACTCACCGGGTCCGGGCTTGTTCGTTTTCAGTTTTGCACGCAGCTGTTCTACCCATTCTGCACTTGCGTCTCCTGCAGCGGGCATCGGGGTGAAGGTCTCGACCGCCTTCGCATCGAGCCGCCATGTGGCATTCATCGGAACGTCGCCATCAACCACCCGGAAGATTTCTTCCGTAGGATCGATGTGGAGCCGGCCCGTCAGGCGGACGGGCTGGTGCATGTATTCGGGTATCCAGTCCGAAGTCAGCCGAACGCGAATCATCTGGTTCGGCATCGGAGGGGGCATGTGGCTGCACATTCCTCTCTGCTCGACGAGATAGGCGACGGGTGTGCTATCTGTGTCAGGTGGGGCGGGAATGGCGAAACCAGTCACTGTCACAAGCGACCCATTGAAAGCTTCGTTGCCGGCATTGGCGGCATGTTCCCGGCGGCCTGCAACCACCCATCTCTGGGATATCAACCAGTCCGCATCACCACCGCTCACGGCGAACTCGGCTTCGCGCTCGACAAGCCGGGACGACACAGAGGCATCGCCCGCGGCAACCTGCTCGCGCATACGCGCAATCTCCACGAGAGTGGACAACTGGTCGGCCGAGAGGGCCTTGTACGGGTCCTCGAACACCTGGGCCGACGCATCCGGCAACTCCGACCAGGCCACGGCCTGTTGCGCATGCCCGCCGGCCGGAACGGCCAACAGGAAGGCCACTGCAAGCATCGAACGTATAGCCACTGCCATCTTTGAGATATCCTAAAGTCGCGAACAGGCGGGACGACCGAGGTAGAAAACCGTCCCGCCCGTCACTCAGTTCAGCGTGTTCTTGTAGATCGCGCCATTGAGCATGATGAGGTCGATGGTTTCGATGGGTTCCCATTCCTCAGGCGCATCGAACCACTGCTCCTGTCCGCCAATCACGCTGATATCCTCCAGCGGATTGCCGTCCACCAGCAGAAGGTCGGCATAAGCGCCCGCCTGGATCACGCCCTGAATGCCATCCTTGTACGGGTTGCGTTCGCCTGACATCGCCAAGATCTCGCCCGCAACAGAAGTCATCTGCTTGAGAACCTCGTAGTTGGAGTCGAATGTCTGTGTGCGCCACCAGATCTCGTAGCGACGGGCGCGTTCGGCATCGGCGTTAACCCCCACGTAGTCAGAGGCAAACACGACCTTCACACCATTCTTGAGCAGGTTCCGACCGAAATCGGCGTATTGCTTGCCGAGCTCCTGCACGAGCGGAATCTTGGCGGGTGGCATGAGCGGGTTCTTCGAGAGATCCGGAGAGATGCCCCACATTTGCGGGACAACATAGCCGCCCTCTGCCGCGATACGCTGCATGGTCTCTTCCGACAGGAAGAAAGCGTGCTCGAAGGTCTTCACGCCACAATCGAGCAGCCGGTTCACGGCCCGGTCGGTGAAGACATGCGCGGCGACATAGGTTCCCCAATCCTTGGTGGCTTGGACAATCGCGCAGGTTTCTTCCGTCGAATACTGGGTCGTATCGATTGGGTCGAAGCGCGAGGACCCACCACCGCCAGCCATGATCTTGATCTGGGTCGCACCATTACGAAGGTTCAGGCGGGTCGCCTTGAGTGTCTCCGGAACGCCGTCAGCAACGGTTCCGATCCCCATGCGTTCGAAGTTCGATAGGTCGGCTGCATCGCTGTAGCTGAACCCCGGATCGGCCCGGTCGCGAAAGTCGCCATGCCCGGATGTCTGGGAAAGGAAAGCGCCAGACGGATAGAGACGGGGGCCGACGATCAATCCGCTGTCCACAGCCCGCGCAAGCCCGAAGGCCGGACCACCCATGTCGCGAACCGCCGTGAAACCGTCCATGAGAAAGCGTTCCATGACGAGAACGGCATTGTAGGACAGATCGGTGATGTCGCTGTCCCGTTCAATGACACCGTAGTCGTTGTTTATCATCACATGGGCATGGCCATCGATCAGGCCCGGCATGAGAGTCCGCCCGCCGCCATCAATGACAACGGCGTCCGGCGCATCAATAGCCTCGGTTGCAACCTGCGATATCAGGCTGCCTTCGATCAGGACGCTCGCGCCTTCCGTCAGCCCATCGTTCACGCCGTCGAAAATGTTGACGTTGGTGATGAGTGTCTGTTCGGGGCGGCTTGCGTCAAGTGCCATGGCAGCGGTCTCGCCGGGCGCGTAGACACTGGCCATGTCGGTTGCCATCGCCGTTGTCGCAAAAAGAGACAAGGAAACTGTCGTCAGTAGTCGTTTCATCAATTCCTCCAGAGGCTTGGTGCAAGGGAAGGACTTGCATCTCCCAATGATCCTACCCCGGAAATCGCAGGCTCGCTCATCCCGGAGGGTCGTCAGAGATACTTTTTTGACCCGAAATGATTGCTCTGCGCTCGTCGGAGCTTCCGGCGCCATCTTTTGCCGGTATGGTTGAATCACTAGTTGTGAAGCCGAGAGACATGAAACCAGCCCTGCCGCTCGTCAAACTGAGCCTACTTCGACCATTTGCAGACGAACTGCGATCCAGGGGAATCGAACCCGATCTCGCATTCGAAAGCGTGGGGCTGTCTGAGGAGGCGACCCACGATCCGGACCTCTCGATGCACGTCCTGGTGGTCCATCAGTTTCTGGAGATCGCCGCACAGGTCGCCAATGACCCTCATTTCTGTGCACGGTCGGGCGCAAATCTCCCTCTGAACGGTTGGGATATGCTCGCTGACGCCGAAGAACACGCGAAAACCATCGGTGAGTACCTTTCGATGTTCTGCGCGAAGGCCAGCGAACAGACGAGTACCGGCACTGTGTATCTCCACATCGACGGGCAAACGGCTGAGTTCGGCGAAGAGAGGAGCTACGCACCTGTGAAACAGCCGTCACAGGTCGATGCGTTCATGGTCGCCATCAGCTGGGCCATTTTGCGCCGGGCACTTGGAAATCAGCTCGACCCTTCGATGATCAGCCTGAAGGTTAGCAACCCCAGTGCTCTGCCGCCCGAGTTCGATTTGTCACGTCCGTTCAAAGGTGACTGGACCGGCTACTCAATCCGGTTTCCCTCGTCGTGGCTTTGGATGCCGTTCGATCCGTCGACCTCAAACCCGGCGACGTCGCAACAAGTTGAGGAGGGCACAAGTGAGTTCATCTGGTCGTTCAGACAGGTGCTTCGTACCCATATTGGACGGGGAGCGCTTTCGGCAACCGATTGCGCTCAGCTGGTCTCGATGAGCCCACAAAAACTCAAGCGTCGCCTCGCTGCGGTTGGTACAGACTTCACAACCGAGCTTGACCTCGTTCAGCAGGAGTACGCACGTCGCGCACTCAGGGAAACCGAGCGGCCTATTGCAGATATCTCCGAGGCTCTTGGCTACTCCAACGCGGGCAACTTCGCTCGTGCGTTCCGGCGGGCCAATGGCCGTACACCATCCAAGTTCAGAGCCGAGACAGCCGACTAATCTGAGGGTGCAAACCGTATTCCCGACCTTCGTGGGTTCCGCAGAAAATGTCCGCAGACCGCCCTTCTTGCACCATGCTGCACGCAGGACCGATGGCTGCAACGGCATAAAACAATAGTTCGGAGGGCAGCGTATGCTCAGGACAAATGCTGACAACCTGATGCCAGCAGTACGTCATAGATCCCATCCAACTCTTTCGACGTCCGCGTAGAGTCAGTTTCGTCGCCCTTCGGAACAAAGATCACCGTACCGGCTCGCCCTCGCGTCAGGAGAACACGGTACGTATTGACGCGATACTGCCGCGCGTCCTCTCGCTTGAGTAGTTGCCAATTGGGCGCGCGCATCTTCCTCGGAATCCACTCCTGGCCGTTCCAAATTAAGTCATTGCCCCAGCACAGGCCCGCGTAGTCGATTTCTAAACCCTGGCAGACGAACTCCGAGAGTGGCGTTTCAAGCGCATTCGAAGATCTGAAATCACCTGCCGGCTTTAGAAACCAGTGAACAACGGTGCTGAGGTCATCAGAACGGGGCGACGGCGGTATGCCTTCGGCGACGAGGCGGGTCGCACCACTGCTGGCGAGCAAACCTACACGCTGCTCTCCTCTTCGACGCGCCCGCAGCCACGCTTTCATTTCCGAAAGGTCGCGCGTAACCAAAGCAGGAGGATGCTCCATCTGATTAGATACTTTTTGCGCCAAGCTTATATTGCCGTCCAAAAGAGCGGCGACCCAAGCACCATGCAGATTGTTCCGATACGCTCTAAGGTTCGAACTCAGGTGAAGATCCGGATCGTTCACGAGTGATACTTCGGCTCCGGACGCGATATCAAAAAAACCGAGCAACCCCTCACGCGCTTCGAGCGCCTTGTCAGAAATGTGGGCCGTCCAGTCGTCAGAGTTCGCTAGTGCCTCACCCCACAGAGCTAACCCGCCTTCACCACGATTGATTTCTTGTCCCGAACCAACAAGGCAAACAAGGCATGCCCAAGGCAGGCGCCCCATGATTTCTAGAAACAGTTCAGGTTCTGATTTGGCTCGGCCAAGCAGCTTTAATCCTGTGTCAGCATCCCACGCTCGCTGTGCCTCATCGAAGACTATGACGTTTTCCGGTGGGTGAGCATCCGCGTCGGCATGATCTTTGAGATACCCTAAAAGTGTTTGAAGTGCCTGCTGCGACCGGCGCTGTGCCTCCGCCGCCTTTATTCCCTCGCGCTCACGCGCATCCTCTGCGATCGCTGCTTGAAGAACGTACACAAGAGGCCGGTTTCCGCTAAGTAGCGCCGCTGGCTCTTCGGCGACACGCCCGGAGGTTCCCGAGAATACCAAGTCCAATCCCAGAAGCGTTTTGCCCGAGCCCGGTTCACCTGTAACGAAACACACCACTTTCTTTTGCTCTCGTCGCGCTTCGTTAGTGATTTCCTTCAAACGATCGGCAGTCCGCTCCAATGCCTCCGCCGTTGCATCTGCGCGACCGATTTCCTTGACGGAATGCCCCGAGTAGAGACTGCGCGCAGCGGTTACGATATCGGGTGTAGGGCTGTACGCGGCGGCGTCATATGCTTGCCACTCGATCTGATTTCCCGTCGCCAGTTCCTTGATTGCTCGTAGAACGGTAAGCAACCCTTCGCCGTTCGTTCGAATACACTGACTTACGTCATCAATGAATTCAATCTCACCCTGCGGAACAGTCACTGGCGCTTGGTCGCTGCAGAGCACTGGCACAATACGCTTTCCGTGACTGGCGGCATGGAAGTCCCGGAGGCAGAGCGCATAGTCGATCGTTTGGTCTAGGTCTGAACCAGAGAATGTCGTCGACCCGATTTTGAATTCGATACAAGCGATTACATCGCCGACCAAGATGACTGTGTCTATGCGCCGACCCAGGCGCAAAAGGGGCAACTCAAGAAGAATACCCCAACCTTCACTCTCCACGTTCGCCAGAGCTGATTTCAACAGTTCGATCTGGGTACGCCAAGCGCGGATCTGTTGCCGCTGGTTGCCGTCAAATTGCAGACCTACCTGCATCGACAGCCGACCGATGATGTCATCAGTCTGTTGGGACGAAAAATCTGCAACACTTGCGGCAAAGTATGACTTGGTCACGATAACGAGTTTTTCTCAATAGGATTGCTTTTGAGGAATGGCGCCACGCACGCCACCGCGGGGGCTCGGCACGTCCCCGTGTCGCCGCGGGATCAGATGTACGTGGCAATGAAAGACCGTTTGCCCGGCAAATTCACCGGCGTTCACGCCAACATTGAACCCCGACACTGTCTGGTCTTCGTCTTGAATCTCAGAACGCAGTTCTCCTAGCATTCGCCGTATTGCATTCAACTCTGGCTGGAACAGGTCAAAGTAATCTGAGGTGTGCCGCTTTGGAATGACCAGTGTGTGCAACGACGTAACCGGAAATCGGTCCCGGATTGCGTAACACAGTTCGTTTTCGGCGATCACTCGATCCGTTGGCACTTCGCAGAAGATGCACCCCCTTTGACGATGCCCATAAGTATTCACCACGCCCCGAAAATCAGCGTCGTCTTGATCCCGTTTGTTCGTGTTGCATGTGATGCAAAGCGCCTGAAAGTTGCTCAGGTCATCTTGACCGCCTTTGTTGCGGGGAACGATGTGATCGACATGCAAAGCGACCTCTTCGGCAGACGCTCCGCATAGCTCACAACGGTATTTGGCGCGTTTCAGGACCTCGTAGCGGATCGAGCCCGGAACATAGCCCTTGGCGTTGAACCTGTGCTGCCAGATATTGTCGCCGCGCCGCTCGACATAATCGGCGATCTTACCTTCACATTCGGCGATCAACCGTGTTCGGTCATCTGCACTGATTTCACCTAGATCTTTTAAGCGGTATCCGACGATCCGGTTGCCGATTTTCACAGGGTCAACAACGCCGTTTTTTGTTAATACCTTTCCGACCATGTCCTTGGTCCGGACCTCATAGTACTCGACTTGCGACCGGTCGTGTGACAACAGCGCTTTCGCAATTTGTTCGACGCTCGCTTCGCCTTCGGACTTCAAAAGCTCACGTAGCATTACGGGCTGATACACATGCGACATGCGCATGCGCTCGGTAATATATCGGCTCAGTTGTTCGACGTTCATTGCCAAGACTTTAGCGACACATCTGCGGCTCGCAAGCGACTGTGCCGCTCAGATACGTCATCTGCTGATGCTGGCATAAGGCGAGGCAATCATAGGCAGTCATGCCGCGGCTGAGAGTCCCATAAGTCCAGCCAAGTCGCCGCGTGAACTTTTACGTAGCTGAAGGAAGGAAATTTGGCACACCGAGTTTCGAAAACAGCAGGCGTTAGCCTATCCAACAATCGCATTAGATTCGCCAACTCACAAATCACCGCCGCGGCTGAACAACAACATTTCGCCGAAATTCGTCAACTGTCACCCAAATTGTCACCCAAACACAAAATCGCATTTGGATCAAGTCACTGAATGAGCGGTAAGTTTTTGTTTTCATTTAGCTTTAGTGGTGCCCGGGGGCGGAATCGAACCACCGACACGAGGATTTTCAATCCAATTACCTTGAATTCACTGTTCGTGCCCATGCCCCATGATTTATTGGCTGCATTACAAGTAACAATTTGAATTTAATAATCTTTTAATGGAACCCTCCTTTCCTAGAGTGCCTACTTGGTGAAGAAAATTCGAGAAACTGCGACCGTGTCAACTTTTTTGTAAGTGGTACAGAAGTGGTACAGAAGTGGTACAGGATATCAGTCCGACAAACCAAATTGATCCTCGCTAGTGTTTGCAAACAACCAGTTTCCGAAACTGCACCAAATCACAGGGGGCGTTTCCCAGAAGTGGCGAAGGCGCAGCAAGCGAATGCCATCTGGTTTCTCCTTTGTGACACGATACATGGTCAATGGAGTGGCACAATCCTGTTGCAGGTTAATGAAGGCATTATCTCAATGAGAGCGAAAACCAGAGTGAAGCGTAGTGTCATGATCCACTCGAAATGGATGAGCCAACCACTTTGTTTTACTACTTCTGTTTTCAGCCGGCTTTAGACGCAACACTTATCAAGCCACCCTTACGATCCAGGTTCGAGATCTGAATGCACACAATGATGTTGGATTCGTGTTAATACCCCCAATAGCACCCCCAGATTCAATTGCTAAAAATTTCAATAACTTAGCTCAAAAGTATGATTCCGCTTTTGGGAATCCAACCAAAGCGCCTGGAGTCAAAGTGTCCGAGCACAGCGTCTCAAATCAGATAAACCCAAACTTTGCTTCGGATATGGCGTCCGATCAATTTCGAGGGAAACGGTCGCTCAAAGGACCGAACTTTGTCGACATATTTTGCGATAGTACAGAAGTGGTACAGAAAGATGAGTTCGAATTTTCTGACGACTTCACCACTTACTCACGCTTCAGAAGCTAGGGTAAGGACCCATTGAATTCGGGTGCACTTCATGATTCTTCGCCCGAACACTGCGCCTTGAGACACTTTCTGCGCCCGCCGCTCTTCGTGCGGAATCAAATTTCAGTTGTGAATGCTCAGTGCTATATCCAAATCGTTAGCCATTATTTTTCCGTCAGCGATCAGAAACCTTAGGATTCGACACGACTTAACTGCGTGGTAGTCGTGATACTCGGCATATCGATCATTGCTCAGAATGAATGTCTGTTTGTCTTGCCCTGCCATCTTTAGGATATATTCATCTGCGGCTGTCCGCGTCGGAGCGACGTGAGCAGTCACAGAAGACCCCAACTTCCCTTTGATCCCTTGGGTGTCGGTCCTAAGCATCGAACGAATTGATGCGTCGAAGACGACCGTAACTCTGATGCGATCACTCAACGCCGAAATTAGCGTCGAGATCGCCCGCAGACCTATAAAGGCTTGGCCTTCATAACAGACGTTATTTCCATCAATCAGCAGGTGACTTATTACGCGTTCAGATTTCTGGAGTTCTCCCCGGATCCGCCGTTCAAGTTTTGGAATATTATTCTCAAGACGGCGGATCTTCCAGTTGCGGTCACTGATGATCTTCCTTGGACTGCCTGCGCCGAACCTACTCTGACATTCCTCGTGGATCATTGCACGTTCGTAGCTATTGGGGGCCTTACTGAGTTCTTCGTCCAAATCCTGCGCAGCTACAACATCAGATTTCGCCGAGGCAAGATCAGACATCAAACGATCATACTCTTGTTTGTGGGGATGGATCTTCTCTTCAAGCTTCACAAGTTCTTCTTGAAGAGCTTCCCGATCTTCCTTGGCGCGTCTGATTTCTGCCTCGGCGCTTGAAAACCGTTGGCTGGCGACCAAGAGATCAAAGGCTTCGTGCCACGAAATCTGTGTCTTGGTAGTATCTATTTCGTTCCTAGTCCTGATCAGTGAGTCCCGATTGAACTTTAATCGCACTTCGACTGCGCAGAGCTCTTTTTTCAGTCTCTTCGTTTCACTTCGTAGTTCTCTTTGCCCGTGACGAAAATACCCCCAGAAAACCACAGGGCTGACTTGTGTCGCGGAAATATTTTCGATTTTGCGTTCGAGTTTTTTCCTTTCTTCGTCGACGGTTGCTATCTGATGCGATAGTTTCGGAACTTTTGCTTCAAGATCTTGAAGCTTCTGTTTTTCGACTAATGGTATGAATGCCTCGTAGTCTTCTATTTCGCGCGCTATGGCTTGCTGCATATCTCGCAGGGTCTTCAGTTTATTCCCCAGATTGGAAATTCGGGCTCGACGTATTTCCAAGGGTTGAAACAGATCGTCTTGCTTCATGCCGCTTCCTTCAATCACGAGTTTGTTAGTGTACCAGGTAACGATGCGACGGAGACTGAGAAAGCTCAAGCGCTCAAAAAAATGGACGAAGCGTATGCATCATGCTTGAGACTACAAGTCTTCGACCCGGCGGATCGACTCGTGTGGACTGAGGGCAAAGGCCAGCCTCGACTCTCCCAAGACGCTGCTATGCCGCAATGCGCGAAACGGAATGCACAGTACTAAACACACATCGAAAAAAGGGCAGGACAGACCTACGCTGGCAGCCCATCATCGGTTCCGGGCGCGGCTTTCACCAGCAGAACACGCTTCTTGCGACCTAAACGGGTCACAAATACAACCTCCTCCGATCCGTCCTGGTTAACGACATACTTCAGGCGGCGGATCGAAAAAATCTGGCCGTCAACCGAAACTTCCATGCCGTCGTTTGATAGGGAGACGTTGCTTAACTCCTTTTCCAAATGCGCGAGGATTGTTTTCAAGGATTGCACTTCGAGTAGCCTTACCTCTTCCACAATTTGTGCGAGGGTGATTGGCTCAAGCCCGCCTTTCTCTCGCTCTTCGTTGAGCCTCCGCATTGTCTTCCGTGTAAAATAGTAGCCAAGCGTGGCGGTGATAGTCGCTGTGGCACCGGCAATCGCCCATCCCACTGGCGTCAGGCCAAGAAATGTTACTGCTGGCGCAATGCCCAAAGTACCTGCGACCCCGCCAAGGCCAACGGCAGTTAATGCCGATCCGACCCCGAGCGCTGCACTGGACGATAACGCGGTCAAAGTACCCGTCGACCCCAGAATACCCGCTGCTGATATAAGCCCAAGACTGCCCAGTAGTGTGCTATTGCCGAATACAAACGCTCCGATCCAAGTGCTGGAAATAGTACCTGCCAAGTACCCCGCCGCTCCAGTAGAAGCGATCCAAGCGCCTGAGGAATGAAGGACTGGTATTGCTACGGCGAAAACAGGCAAAGGCATGTGCGGCTCCAATTTTTTCTAACAATATTGAGAAGATGGGTATGCGCAGGCTGATGTTCAAGTTTTCGTGAAGTGCCTTCTCCAACTATGGCATGCGCTCCTCGTGCGGCGCAGATTTGGCGTTGCTCTCGTCAGCATGGTCGCTGAGGCGGCGCAAACCGCTTTTGGCCCAAGGCCGAGCACCAGCTAATCTTACTCGCTAAGAGCCGGTCTGTCAGCGCACCAACCCAAGAAAAGATCGACATCGGGTAGGTGTACTGGATCGGACAAAATACCAGGTTTCGCACACGGGACACCTAACCATTCTGAGAACGCTTCAAAGTCTTCAAACCATGCGTGGCGCGGATCGAACGAATGGACAAGCATGATGGCCTTCGAGACGCCGAAATTTCTGGCTTCGAGCAGCGCCGAAGCAGACCTGTGCAGGAGTTGGTAGCGCAGATTCCCAATAGCGGTGAAATCACCGCCAAGAAGGTCGACAAGACCCTCCAATCGAACCTGACGGTTCGGAGTGCCGTTGTTCCAATCCGAAACCACGTCGCCGAGAGTTTCATCGACTTTTCCCTCAACCCCCAAAATAAAGCTACCCCCCTCGGCTTTACAGAGGGCTAACAAGTCTGTTTGACTGGCTTTGCCGCGGCCAGGTATCTTGGTCTCGCGCTCAAAGTGCCCATCGACAAGCTTTGGATTTCTGAAGTCTTTTTGCGTCTCAAGTACGTTTCGAACTTGGTTCGGTATACCGTTGACATCCATCCAGCTGTGAGCCAATTCGTACGCCGAGCGCCCCTTTCGCCAGTGTCTTTCACCACCACCAAGGAATGGAATAATTTCTTCGGGCTTCTTTATAGCCGAGCCATTACAAAAGAATAAAGTCATGTGCCCATTTGGAATGTTGGTTGCCTTGCTTTGCAAGGGAAAATTTGACTAGGGTCGTTTATACCCAAAAGAGAAAATGCGTTGAAAGAAGCGCTTTCAAGCCAAGGCTCTGTTGACAGGCGCAAACTGCGACACCTAACCGAAGAAGACATTTATGGTTCGGCTTACTTCGAGGTTGCTATGGACTCTTATCGGAGACTGGGTGGCGTAAATGCGGAATTTCCAGTCAACCCGCGGGCGACTTGGGATATTGAATTTGAAGGCGTTGCAATCGAACTCGACGAGCAGCTTCACTTCAACCGCTATCGTGCTCTGACCCTTTCTGAAGGTGTATATGGTGAGCTAGAAAACTTTCCTTTAACCTCCTACCTGTCCTTCTGCTCGCGGCACGAAGAAGAATGCCTGCGCGCTGGCAAGCATGGAAAGAGATGGACAAACATGAGTTGCGAAAAGCAATTTAGTGCCTCGCCACCCAGGAGCTGTTTGAACGGCGCAGGGCCTGCACGATGGCGGCAGCGTGCTTTCAGCGGCGCTCGCATCTTCTGTTGCCTTGGCTAGGATGCCCTCTAGCGCGGGAATATCAGCGGATGCTCCAAGATTGTCGATTTTTAATTGAATCTCGACTAGATCCTCCGTGCAATCCTCTGTCGACCTCGATGGCTGGGCTAAACGAACTTTACAATACAAGTCCGCGGTCAAGATCCTCCCACCCTCCCTCCGTCAAAAGAAAGGGCAAAGACGGACGACTTTTGCGCCGCCCACAGCAGGTTCATCCCGCCGCTACTGTGGTCGACTTTCTCTCCGCCGTTCTCAGACATAGCGGTCGTAGTTCCGCTCACCTGTTAGCTCGCACTCGACTGCTTTGCCGCGAAGGTAGTTCACCATCCAACGTCGTGCCTTAACAATTTCCTGATACGTCCACATGTTCAACCGATTTCGCCATCGGTCCACGCGCATAGACAACAGCCTCCAGGTCAACGCCGGTCAGCGAAAAAGAAATTGGTCTAGCCCTTCCAAGTCGAAACGAAGCTGTCTCGCAGGTCCATAATCTCAGATGGCATTTTGTTGTTAGCCGCAAACCCCAGGAACGTTGCTGCTCGCGTGGAGCCGACGTAAAGATACCGTTGGAAAAGTTCAGGGACATCGTGGCGAAGTTGATCAACTCCGACAAAGAACGCGGCCTCAAACTCGAGGCCTTTGACATGATGCACTGGAAACACTCTCACTTCTTCATCACGGCCTAAATTTCCAGCTTCTTCATGAGCCGAGACAGGAATGCTATCCAGAAGCCCTTCAAGTCGCTCTGCCAAAGGTTTTACATCATCAGCGCGCGGCACTAAGACCGCTACAGATGGAAGCCGTTCATTCATTCGGTCAATTTCTTGAATGCGATCAGCGATCCAACTCGCTTGTGCGTCTAAGTCTCCCTTTGCTTCAAACATGGCTGGTTCGAAGCCATCATGAAGACCAAAGGTCGGCGCTGCTGAATTCGGTTCCGCGCCCAACCATCTACGTCGCATCAAATCAACAAAACCTTTAAGCTTTCTTGACTGCCGATATCCAATCTCCACCTCACGGGTTGAAACACCTGGAACAGCACGGTGCAGAGCTTGAGAAGTCTTTTATACCCCGCTCAGTTAGGCGCTGATCAAAGTCACCACTCATGAAAAAAGAACGCACTTGAGGGTGCGCGAGGTGGTACATTGCTGCGAGTTGAATCTCCGAAAAGTCGGTCGCTTCATCCACATATACTTGATTTCGTAGTTTATCTGCAAAGGGCCGAAGTGCGGACCAAAACCTTACGTCGGTATCTGCCCGAGGCAGCAATGCGCGCACAGCTCTCAACTTAGTGAGTATTAGGGCGTCAAACTCATCTCGATCAATTTTTTCTCGGGCCACTTCTTCTTCGCTGTACCATTCAGGTTCCTGCCTGCGAAAAGACCTGTAACGAGAACCCATAGAGCTAAAGTAAACCGTACACGCACGGCTTATGCGAGATGCACCGCTCAGAATTTCTAAGTCGCCTCCAAGTTCACCGAACTGTTCTTTGCCCAACACCTCTTCACCAAGAAAGCCCATTAGGGCTTCGTATCTACGCGGCGGTTTACGTTTGCTGTGCAAACTGCGAGCTTGTGCATTCAGTGCCTGCCTGATCACCGCGAAAACACGGTCTTTTCTTGTTCGCGACGTCGGACTTTCCTCTAACTCCAGATCGTCTTCCTCATCGACCTCTTCCTCATTTGCAGCGGAGCTAGAAGCTTTTTCGATATCCTTAACCAGCGCGTCTAACTTCCTGATATTGTCACTGTCCAACCGGCCAAATCGATCAATTCTCCGGTCAAGCAAGTCTCTCCACTTTGTACGAAGGGTGCCTCGAATCTGCTCCAGCTCGCCACTAAGGGAGGACAGTTCTTCAAGAACAGAGAACATACTGACGGCGCTTTCATCGTTCGTGATGTCTGAAATGCGTCTTGATAGTAAAATCACTTCTGTCTGCCGTGACGTCTGAAGTCTGGTCGCCGCGTTCTTCAGTTCCTTCAAGTGTTCTTCAGCTAGCCACTCTTCAAACTTGGCCATCCATTCAGTGGGTGCAGCATGTACCTTGGGCGCCAAATGGCGAGCTTGCTCGTCAAGAACAAATCCTGACCGGTTATTCGATTTGCGAAGGAGACGTGCCTCCTCACGCCCGAAATCCACACTAAACTGAGACCAAGTCCAAACGCGATCTTTGGGTGCTGGAACACCCTCTCTGTTAAATGCCTCCGACAGATATCCCTCCAAAAGTTCTGTTGGGGTAAACATGATCCATGACTCTGCATGGTGTTTATCTGGGCTGGCGGCTCTTTGAACAACGGCCTGCTCTTCTGGCGTTAGAAATGAAATTTCGTTCTTTTGAGCCATCCGACGAATTAGCGTCGTGGTCTTTCCTGAACCCGGAGGACCGGAAATCATCAACTGACTTGAAAGGGGAAGCCTGAAGATTTCATCTTGGACTTTGTCCAATACAGCCTGGTCTCGGAGACCTGTTCCTCTCAAAGCACCGCGAGTTGACCTTGGCTGGGTTTCCAGCTCACCTTCTAGAGCCTCCCAGCCATCTGATTGCACCTGCTCAAAGTTTAGGTGATCAAGCAGTGATGACAGTGATTTCGGCGTTTCCTCATCCCAAAAAATGTGTGCCGGTCGTGAATCCCACACTTCTGAGAGATACTGAGGCGTAACAACAAACTTTGAAACGACGGTGAGTGTTTGGCCATTCGGGAGATCATACTCGTCTCCTGGCTCATAGGTCGCGAGATGCCCGATTGGAGACATGGAATGAGTAAAGTAACGTGCGATACCATCCACTTGTGCCCTTCGGGCGAAATAATAAACTCTTCTTTCCCCTTCCTCAGTTTCCGCGAGCAGCGCAACCACCAGCGGCTCTTTCGAAAGTTGCCTGTATTCTTCAGACTTACGCGTCCATTCACGTTTTGCGTCCCTAGCCGCCAGTGGATGGTTAAAGTCTTCTGCCGGGATGAGAACTCCTGGATCCGATATTCTTTCTTTGGCTGCGTCTGAAATGAGCTGCAACTTGTCTAGTACTTCGAAGCCAGCATCCCGCTCTGATTGCCACCCCATTTATATCGTCCTTTCCGTCTCCCTCAGTGGGTGAATTTAGGCATCCTGATGTAATCATACAATGCTGAATTATAATGAAAATTTGACCATGTAGGGAATGCGTACCGTCGCGTGGATTAAACAAATTGGTTCGCTGATATCTAACTGGGACAGTCTGTGTGCGACTGAGCACTTGTCTCGCAGGACAAAAGCTCCGACAGGGCGTGACCTTAAGATTTGTTACCTTTAGTTCCTTTATTCGGCTTCATGTAGACCATACACGCAGCCCCGCCAACGTGTTGACCAACCTCATTTGTTCCAATGTTGTACATGGCGTCTCAACCAGTCTTGGGGAGGCAAAGACAAGGCTCAGGCCCTTTGCCCGGCTCACGGCAACATTCAGACGTTCCCTCGAGAGAAGAAAGTCTAGTCCGCGCTGTGTTTCCTCGGCGGAAGAGGCGGTCATCGATACAAGCGCAATTGGCGCTTCTTGGCCTTGAAACTTGTCCACTGTGCCCACCCGGACACCGGGCAATGCCTCTGAGAGTGCATTGACTTGTGCGTTGTAGGGTGCAACTACGATGATATCGTGACGCTGGATTTCGCGCGTATTCCCAACCTTGTCAGTCCAACTGCCTTCCAGAAGCCGCTCGACCATAGCGGAGATGGCAGCGACCTCCTCTTCGGCTTCCTGCGCGCGCCCTTCATGTGCGATGGGCACCAGAAACGCTCCAGCATGCGGTAGCCCGTCTACGTCGACCTTTTGCCGCGTCGTTTCCTCGTGTGCTTGCAGCGTACCTTCGTAAATCTGCTCC
The DNA here is from genome assembly GCF_056780525.1 of Ruegeria sp. S263. Taxonomy (NCBI): domain Bacteria; kingdom Pseudomonadati; phylum Pseudomonadota; class Alphaproteobacteria; order Rhodobacterales; family Roseobacteraceae; genus Ruegeria; species Ruegeria sp. S263. Next base: position 3,168,496 of record NZ_CM165558.1, read on the forward strand.
GAGATGTATTTGCAGAGATCTGGGTGCATACGTCGCGTTGTATCGAGATAGACCCCACAGTCCTCTGAAACGACAGCCTGGTCCCCGATAATCCAATCGAGGCAAGACAGGTGTGCCGGGGAAGGATGCGACCCTTGGATGACTTGCGGCAATTGTCTGGGGTCTCCCACTAGAACCAGATTGTCCGCTGCTCGCGTCATGGCAAGCGCATTGGCTAAGCTGACCTGTCCCGCCTCGTCCACAAAGAGGTAGTCGAAACTCTTTTCCAAGTCCGTGCGTGAGAACAACCAAGCTGTCCCGCCAACGATATTGGCACCTCTATGGCGACTGTCGTCGGGCTTTGAAGACAACTGAATAGCCTCATAGCCTTCAGGAAAAGGGTCACTCCCAGCCTTCCCCTTATAAACAATCTCAACACCATCGCCGTCTAGGTTGCTATCTTCCAACGCCTCGACACACCCCATTAAGACGTTCTTGATTGCCTCGTGGCTGTTGGACGCTACACCGATCCGCTTGCCCTTTCGCACCAGGTGCAAAATCGCGCGTGCCGTTACATAGGTTTTGCCTGTGCCAGGTGGCCCTTGCACCGGCAGTACCGTATTATCCATGGCATCAACGGCAGCACAAAGCCGCTGCACTGGATCACCTGATGCAACCAGCGGTGAAACCCCACGAAAACGTGGCGTTGAACGGGTTAAAAGATCTGTTGCTGAGTGATTGATCCTATCGCTGCATTGATCATCGATCACAGCGGCAATTGCCTCTTCAATCGCCTTGGTCTGAAGTGCGAAGGCTGGCAGCAAGTCCAACTGTTCAGGCAGGTCAAACCCTTGCCTCAAAGACACCTTAACCGTGACTTCACGCCGTTTTTTGTCAATCGCAGTGATTGTAAGGCCAACTACCGTACCATCTCCACGCGCAGCAGAAACACTGTTTCCCTTGCGCAGTTTCGTGGCCTGATAGGGGTATTTGTAGAGCCGTTCAGTAGACTGTTTGACAATGTGACCTGGCGCTTGAGCCCGTAAACCAGCAAGACACTCCAGATCATCCGCCAGTTCGTCAAAAGTTTTTTTGACGGAATCAAACACCGCCCAGGCAGCAGGTTTTTTCTCCCGTGGATGAAACCGGCCCAAATCAAAGAGAACCTTTTGGCGATCCTCCGGCAGGTCGCTTGCCGCTAGCTGCGCTTTAAGGCTTTCCTCTTCCGGGTCGGAAGGGTCTGTCTCTTGTTCTAATTTGGGCGCAGATAGAGAGTTCCATATCGCATCACCCGGCCGTTGCACCAAAAGCCAATCCCGAAGCTCCTGTGTCGAGATGCAATCGATGCGGTTGTAATCCTCAATCTCGTCCAGAATTTTCTGATCATTGCTCTCCCGCCATTCTTCATAGGCTACCACTGACCCGCCGGCCGTGGTTACCTCACCGCTCCGTTCCACGGCGTAAAAAGCCTCCATGTCCTTGATCGAATAGCTTTTCTCCGACGCTACAATCCCGCCGCGTACCACAGCGTATAAGTCCACGAAGCGCCCCTCACGGAGCCATTGATCTAACAGCGCCTCACCCACGCCGTAGCGCGTGCAAAGCTTCCTTAGCGCGGTAATCTCATATGGGGCGTAGTGGTAAATCCGCGCCAGCGGATATGCTGCAAGCCGGTCAGTGAAATAGGCAAACAGGTCTATCAGGGCCTGCCTTTCCTGCGCATGATCATGGGCCCAGAAGGCCGTGAAAACCCGCCCGTCCCAGATGCCGTGCAGATACTCTAGACCGTCAGCCTGTCCCTCGCGATAGAACGGGTCACCTTCGATATCATAGTATAGATCGCCCTCCTGAGCCTCCGGCAACAGGTCAAATCCTTTGCCTTCAACCCGTGGACGCAGTTCCGCTCGCGGCTCACCCGATTTGCGCGCCTCTTGCAATCGCGCTTGCGCACGCAACGCACCCAGCGTCTCGGCAGCGATGTTCGGCACATGTCCATCGCTTTCGGCCAAGCCCCGCATGGTATTGATCCCAGCACTTTCCAGCCTTTTGACCTGCTGTTTTGAAATCCCTGCCACTCGGAACAGACTGTCTTCAGTCTCCCAAACCTCGGCACAATGCTCGCGCCACCGACATAAACCACAACTGCTGCACGGCACAGGCCGTGTCGCACTCGGTTCGGCGACAAACCTCTCCAGCCTTCGCCGCGCCGCCCGCGCATAGGCTGAATACTCACTCAACCGAAAACTGAACCGTTCCCCTGTGCCAAGTTCCACATGCGCTCGGTCAGGCGCACGACCCTGCACCGTTGCTATCAAATCGGAATAAAGAACCAGTTGAAGAACATGCCCTGGCGCGGGTTTGCGCTTCAACTTGGTATCCGTCACTTCATAGGAGAATGATCCCAACTCGGATGGCAGGTCAACTCGTTCCAAAAAGTCTGAATACCCACCCCACATCCCGCCTTCCAAGGCACCTTGAAACACAACCTCAGACCCTTCGGCCAGGGCTGCAAGTGTCGCTTCCACGGCTTGACTAAACGGCACGCCTTCGGTTGCGACTTCAATGATCGCCCGGCCTTGAGACCGCAACCGGTCCAGATGCGCGGCCTCATGAGCATCGCCATGAGCTTGCAACAATGCGGCATCGGCACTGTCTTGAACTGGCTCCGCCCCCCCGCCCTGCAAATACGCCAAATCCAGGGCGCTTGCATGCGCGCAGCCCATGAACCGCATCAGGTCCGAGGCCGACAGCCGTATGTCCGCTCCGTCCCGCTTCAAGCCGCATCGTCCGCCTGGTTGATCGACAATAGATCACCGCCCAATCCGCGGAACGCCCGTTGCCGACAAGAAAACACGATGATCTGCAAATTGCTCGACCGCAAGGTCAATGCGTTGAACATCTGCTCAATGCGGTCGTCATCCGTATAAACTATTGCATCATCGAGGATGAGTGGCGCTGGCCGACCCTGCTTGGCAAGGATATTGGCGAATGCCAGTCGCACCATTAGAGAGATTTGCTCTCGCGTACCGCCCGAAAGCACCTCAAAGTCCTCTTCCACGCTGCGTCGGGTGATCCGGATTATTGTGCCGCTTTCCGCATCAATCTCGGGTTCTGCGTCCGGCCACAGCATCCTTAACAGCGGTTGCAATTCATCTGTCACCGGTCTGACATGAGCCTCCAACGCCGCTTTACGCGCCGCATCTAACGCCGCCTTGAGGCGCCGGTTCACTTCCACTTCGAACTCAATTTCGGCTAACCGCGCCTCGGCAGTTTCCAACTGGCCCTCGACGAAAGCGAGTTCCTCCTCCGGCGCATCCGAACTGGACAGCCGGATTCGTTCAGTCAGTCCGGCGAGCTCACGCTCCAATTTCTCGCCAAGGATGCGGCTGTTTTCGATAACGCTTCTGGCGCGATCAACGGCAACCTTTGCAGCGTCCAGGTCGATGACAGCCTCCCGCAAAGTGGCCAAACCATCCCGCGCCTCGGTCAGCTCTCCGACGAGCTTTTGTAGCGTCTCATCTTGACTGGCAATCTCAGCCTCCGGGTCCTTCACACCACCCAGCGCCGTTTGTGCCGCCTGCATGAGCGCTTCGGCCGATGCCGCCTCCCTCTGTTCAGACTCTAGCGTATCTCGGAGGGTATCGAATGCTTCTTCCGCGGCGCTCAATTCTACAGCGGCGCCGTGCAGCGCCTCTTTGGTCTCAGCTTCCGCTTTCTCCGCATCCGCGAGGACCGGCAAGTCAACATCTGTTTCTATGGCATCCGGCAGTTCCGCCAGAGCTGCACGCAACCTTTCGACACCTTTCGGCGCAATCGCTTTGAACTCGGCCTCCTTCGTGCGCAGTTGCTCTTCCCTTGCCGTCCTGATTTGTGCCGATGCGCGCGCCGCTTCGACGGTGGGATATCCGGAGCTGGCCAAAGCTTGATCCAGTACCTTCTGCGCAGCACCGACCCCACCGCCTTCAGTGCTGTCACTGGGCGTTATCGACATACGCCCGACGCCCGAAATCTGAAGGTTAGTGACTTCAGTGATGGGATGATCGCGATCCCCCTCAACGGCTTCTCCACGCCACAGAACTTTACCTGCATCTGCCCCGTCGTATGTGACGCGCAAAATCGGCGCCGCAGCTTCTCGCGCCCGTTCTGCCACTGAAAGCGCAGTTGCAAGCCCTTCCAGCTGTTGCAGCCCCGTGGTCGAAATCTCCTGACCAATTTCGGCTTTCAAGGTTTCGATCTCACCGCGCAGCGTCTCGGCATCGGCAATCTGGCGCGTCAGTTCCTCGCGCCGAGCGACAGCCCCGGCTGAAGCCTCGGACTGCATGACCAACTTCAGCTGTTCTGTCGCCGTGTTGTGCGCTGCCTGAGCCTCGCTCTGGGCCGTCTTGGCCTTTTCCCGACGGCCCCGCGCCGTGTCAAATGCCCTCTGCGCTTTCTCTGTTCGCTCGGCGGTTCTTTTGACAGAACTTTGGGCTTTGGCCAGTCCTACAACGTCCAACCGCAACTTTTCGACCTTCTCTCGCGCTCGGGTCTCCTTGGCCTCGAGGGTATCGACTCGGCCTTGTGCAAGCTGCACATCCGCGTCCTGTTTTTCCGCCTCAGAGAGGCGCTTTTCGGCCTCTTTCAACCGGCCCAATCGTGCTGTTGTCTCTTCTTCGTCCCGAAGCTCCGCCAGCTCCGCTCTCACAGCACGACGGCGTTTTAGTGCCTCCTCCAACGCAGTTACCCGCTCCAGCACAACATTGCGATGGCTGGTAAGGCCGGCGACAGTCTCGGACGCCATTTGCAACGGCCCGCCGGTTTTAGGCTTACCAGTTGCGGTTACATTCGCCTTCAGAACCTCCTCGCAAGCCTTGGCAGCCCTGTCCATTCGCCGCCCGACCGTCATGGACTCCACTTCGCCGGTGACCAGCTTCATGATATCCTGACGGGCGGTGTTTTCTGCACTGTCGCTCGACACTTCAACCACGCCCTGGCGGACCCAAAGCAAGGCTGCCGGACCACCTTCTTTTGGCGCAGCGACCATGCTGGCCAGGGTATCCTCAGCCTGCTCACCCTGCGCAACCAAGACCCCGTCTTTCGTAAGGCTCGCTTGCTTGCGCTTGCCAGAGGAACTCCACCGCTTGAACAGCGTCCAAGAGGCGCCATCCAGATCGAAACAGATTGTCACCTCCGGATCCCCCCCCACCCTCGGGGTCAGCCCCTTGATCCGTTGGTTTTGCGACCGGTGACTTTCAAAAAATCCGGCCTGTAACGCATCGAAGAACGTCGATTTTCCGCTCTCGTTTGGAGCCGACAACACGTTTAGCCCCGGTCCAATGTTGTCGATGGTCACAGGTTCAACAAAGCGGCGCACATTTCGTAAGGATATGGATGTAATCATCATAACTCAGCCCTGCCGAACCAGTGACCACAGCCGGTTCAGTGCCGCCTGCGCCACGCGCGCATCGTGCTCTGACACTCCCTGACCTTCTGCTTCGACTTGCAATTCCTCGGCCGCAACTCGGAGCGCCCCACCGGTTGCAATAAGGTCCAAGTCACCGGCCTGGTACTCCGTCGCGAGTTCGTCATCGAGCAACACAAATCGCCCGAAATCTGGAGCGACTTTGGCCGCCGCATCCTCCAGCGCTGCACGCTCTTCCATGTGCAAGTAGCCTTGTGCTTCGATCCGCAATAGTTGGTCGCGCCGCTGTGCCGTTTCGGGATCAAGCAATGCTTCAAAAGCTCCCACGACGTCCATGTTGGGCATCAGGCTCAATTGTTTGGCGCTCCAATAGAACCGTCCTGTTTCCACCCGTTTAATCGAAGGTACAGCCCCTGAGCCTGCAATCGTCACGACATGGCATGACCCGCGCCCTTCATGTCGGTACGAGTCTCGTTCCGGTGTGCCGGAAAACTGGGTGCGCGGGTTCACGTCAACAACGCCGTGCCAATCCCCCAACGCCAGGTAATCCAGCTGTGCACTCTCGGCTCGGTTCGGCGGGATTAAAGTGGATGCGTCGTAATCGTCGCCAAAATCAGTGATTCCGCCATGCGCCAATCCAATGCGCAGCGCATTTTCGGGGGTCTCGGCCTCAGGCATCCAAGCAGTCAGGTCTTGGCCAGGAAACTGCCGCGGCCATGGTGAAGGCAGCACCCAAACGCCCGCCTCGACTTCTACGGGTTCGGCCTCACGTAGGACATGAACATTTGGCCCCGCCTCCTCCCCAAAGAGCCGCCAAAGTTCTTCGGCGGCTAACGAGTCATGGTTGCCAGGAATGATCCACCAATGCACATCGCCATCCGCCGACATCTCTGTCGCCGCCTGACGACGCACCCCATCGCTCGGCCCGGTTGTGTCAAATGTATCCCCAGCGACCAGAATATGCCGCGCTTCATGGTTCCGCGCCGCTTGCACCAAACGCGACAACACCTCGTGACGTGCCTCAATCAGCCGCCCTCGTAATTCTTCGGGCATCGTCCCGAAACCGCTTCCCAAGTGCAGATCGGACGTATGAACAAATGTAAAACCAACCATCTCTTACCCTCATCGAATCGAATTGACGTGGCCTCTCCCCAAACACCCAACTTATTTGACACCTAGGGGCGTCAAAAGCTGTCATGCCCTCGCGACTGAACTTAAACCAAGAACTTGACGCGCCGAACAAATTAGGAACAAACTTACGGTAGCGCCTCGAAATCAGAACGCCGCGCGACATGGACCAGATCCCGCAACGCCTTTGGTGAGACCACCTCGACCTCATCCCCCCATTGATATAGATGCCACGCCATTTCGAGCCACCCTCCTGCTCGAAACCGCACTTCGAGCCGACCATCGCCGAGCCGTTTTACGACTTGTTTGGGATGAAACTGCCAGTTTGCTGCTCGGTCCGCCGCTGCCTTGCTGAAGATCCAAACCACTTCAGTAACCTGATCAGGATTGTGATAGGAGCCAAACGCCGCCTCTGCATAACTCGAAAGGTCGAAATCAGGTGCTCGTTCGAACCAATCCTTCGTCACTTCAGCATCTTCGATACGGTCCAGCCTAAAATGACGTAGATTGTTACCTTTAGCCGGTTGTCGCGCCACGAGATATCGGCGCGCTCCCAAAAGAACGCCGTATGGCTCCACCAACCGCACTTCTCCACCATATACGATACGCATCACGTTGAAGCCCCGGATCGCCTTTGCTATCGCTTCGACAACCTCACGATCTGCATATGCAACAGGCCCCGGCCTGGCAGCCATGCCAAAGGCCTCGAGCGCCGCCTCGGCGTCTGTCTCCGCTATTCTCGCCTTTGCAGATGGCAACGCCGCCAACAACCGATCTCGCAGCGCTTGCAAAGCCTGCCTTTGCCTTACGTCCCCCGGTTCGTCTAACCGCGACAAAGCGACTTCAATCGCCTCTAGTTCCTCGGCCCCATTCAAGTGCAACCCGGCTAAAGCTGATGAAGTTATCTTCCATCGTCGTATTCTGTCGGGATCGGCGTCATTGACCGATACGCTATCGCCAAAAATCTCATGTAGCGCCTGCGTCATTCGCTGTGCCGTTCGCTTTGCGACACCAAATTCTTCTTCAATCTCCCTCAGGCTAACACCCATGTGTCGGGACATTGCCATGTCCGCCAATCGCAAGATATCCCGCGCCTTTTCAAAAGACATTTGCCCTCCTCATGAGTGAAACAGGAGCATTAGTGGAAGCGCGCAGCGCGGTTAAGCGACTGGAGTACTAGTTCGCTGCCGGCCAGATTTCAGTCGCCAGATTCGCGAGATACTCACCTCTCGAGCGAATTTCTTCTTCGTCCCAAGACGCTTTCTCCGCCACTTTTCGATTAAGCGTTAAATTGGAGTGCTCTACAAGTTTCAGGGCTTTTTCTTCAAATCCAAGGTTACCGAGCGATTGGTTCAGTCTGTCCGTTGTGATCGTCAAGTTCCCAAGTGTTTGGATAGCCTCTTCACGCTCAAAATACCCCGGCACATCACTGTCCAACTCAGCGACGAAATGGCCGTCCAGCGGCCAGTTCGGTTCCCAAGTTTGCGGCATGATGTGTTCGACCCACAACGATTGCGGTCGCATTGTTTCTTCAGTCATTGATGTGCGGCTTGCCAGCTCTAGTGACCAAAGAATATCAGTGAGAATACGAGACGGCACACGACCGTAAGCGCGTTTTTCAAGAATACTGCTTACTAGTTCCGCGTCACCTGGGAACCTCGTTGTATCCATGGTCATCCCTGCAAAAAATTCTCGCATGACCTCGACTGAGACTCCTTCCCGATGGAACGCGTCAGCTAACCTTGCGAACAGCTGATTGAGGTTCTTGGCCGTCAAGTCGCATAGGATCCGACGAACCAAAAAACTGTCCAACCATTTTGCAACCTGCCAACGTTCGTCTGAATCTAGATCAGAAGCGGCGATCTGAAACGCGATTGGGTATGCTGTCGTGTTTTGCCAAAGACGTAGCCGCTCGCCGAGCCATGCAACGTCTTCAGCTCCTTCACACCGATCTTCCAAAGTTTCATAGGTTGGTACGTGCTTCTGTAGGACGGCCAGTTCTTCTTCAACTCTCTCATACCGGGGTCGTCTATTGGGCGCGGCCCAGGCTCTGTACTCGGCGTAAAGCTCACGGACAGTTATCCTGTTTCCGGTCTCAGCTGTCAGAACCCCTGCGAGGAAGTGGTCAATGCGTGGGCGAGCCGGGCGCGCATTTGGAGCGTTCTCTCGCCACCATCCATCGTCAAATGGCCTCCAAACCTGATTATATAACGCTTCGGCAAGTTCGCGGGCATTATCTTTGCCACGGTTTTGAGCCTCAGCCCGGTGAAAAATGTTGTTCCTAACTAGGTCCATGGCCAGGAGTGGCTGACCTTTAGAGTTCAAGGTTTCGAAGATTACTTGTGCATCGTCCTCTGGACCCAGCGTGATCACAATGAGCTTGAGGTGGAACACGAGCGCCTCCAGGAGCGCATCGAGTTCTTCTTTTTCTTCCTCTGGACCCGCTTCGTCGCCTTCAAAGGCAGCTTCACTCTCGTTCTCTTCATCTATGTCTACTTCGAAATCATCTCCCGCTCCGCTCGCGGCGAACTCTTCAATTTGCGCGATAAAATACTCATAAGCCCGAAGTGCGCGGACGGGAGTATTTTGTGGCACGCTTCCTCGCCAGTAGTACCCGTGATGTTCGTTTCTCACATCCTGGTAGGGCATTTCTAGAATGTCCAAAAAGACCAAACGATCTACTGGAGTTGGTGTCAGCTTGAAACGCGCAAGGGGATCCGTATCCGCTCTACCGGTCTGATTGAAAAGGTACTCTTCAATTTGATCGATGAGCGCGACATATCCTTTATTGCGAGCGACCTCGCGCATTGCAGAGAGCAAAATCAGAAAGGTGGTCAAACGTTGTTGACCGTCCACAACCTGCACGGTCGGCGTGGCTCCAAAAGATCTTGCCGTGGCGTCAGGTGCCAACAGCAACGCGCCCATGTAATGGTCAAACCTCGCATGTCCCTCCAAGACCTCAGTGGCCTTGGCCACTACGTCCAACCAAAATGCGCTGGTTCTACCATCGTAGTTCTTATGGTCGTGCCATTGATATTGCCTTTGATAGAGCGGAACAACAAACCGTTCATTTCGGCTCAACACATCTGTCACTTTAAATTCGCGTGCATCCATTGCTGGCCCACTACCTCTCGTTCACACCAAGGCTACTCGCCTTACTAAAACCTATATTGGGTTCGTTGACTTCCATTGAAGGAATTGAAACCGTCGCTATGTGGCAAACCGGCACTGGATCCAGCTCTTCTTGTTCCAAGGTGAAGGCATCCTCGCTAGCAAGCCACGCGATCAGCTCCCGCGCCGGGGAGTTCTCGGAAACTGAGATTGCCTTGGCGGAGCGGGGTTTTCCATGTTTGCGCGCCAGATCAGGTGACATTTGATGCAGAGAAACAGGAGCTTTTGAACAGCATGCAACAGCATCTGCAATTGCAGCGCCAGCCATGTCGATATCCCCCCAATGAAACACGCCTTGGGTGACATGTTCTGAAAGCTTCGCGATCAGCTGCTTCTCTCCGAATCCCGGCCAGCCGCCCGTATAGAGTACTGCTGTATTAGGGGTGAGGGCTTCTGCGACATAACGATTGAAGCTTGCGTAGTTTTCAATGGTCACGAGCGCGCGTAGTGGGCTGACCTCAAGCGTGTCGATCATTGAAGGGTGAATGCCCAAATGCAGCTTTCTGTCGAAGTGCGACTGCGCAAAGGGAATATCCGCAGTAAACTGAACGAGGTGTGCGAACTTTTCTAAACCCAGATCTGAGTGGATCATTTCGTCTTTGACATCAACGCCGTAGAGATCGATTGCGCGGAGCTCTGCAAGGATTCTCGTCAAATGGCGCTCAATCAGTTTCGAGTCTCCGCATTCCACTCGGGAATACGTTCGTAAGTCTCGACCGTCGGTCACATCTTTCGAGAGCGCCGCCCCGTAGGCCTTGAGGTATTCTTTCACGGGCTGAAGGTCATCTTCACTCATACGGTGAGGGCGCTTGTTCAATTCCCATTGCTCCAATAGTCGCTCCATGGCCTCTGACGCATTTCCTCGGTGTTTTTCGGGCAATGTTTTCAGAAATCTCTCCAGAGTGCTCCTGGCACCTGCCAGCTTGCCTGCTTTAGGTGTCCGGCCTGTCATATTGTAAAGAACATCCGCGTCAGCCAATACGACGCGCTTCATCAGGTGCGATAGGTCACCCTTGTCCATCTCGACATGGACAGCCCCTATACGCTGAGCATGCTGGATAGCCTCTTGAAACTGTCTCTGCTTGTCGGGGTCCCGGAAGGCCTGGAAAACAAACTCTCCGATCTTGGGACCTAGTCGGCCATCCCGCTCAGCCGCCTCATGACGGTCGAGCAGTTTGGCAAACAGTTCCCCTGCAACCCGGTGTCGCTTCCTGGCGCTCATTCAGCTGCCTCTGTCGCCGCGTTGAGAGTGGGAAGGCGACCGATATGTCCGGACTGCACCTGCTGGCGGAAACCATCGATCCCAAGATGCTCGGGATTGGCTTGTCGAAGTTCCTTCTTGGCCCGGTTTCCAATCTTCTCCACGTCAATGAAGAGTTCCGGAACGCCCGGGGCCTTGGAAATGGTGACGATGGTGTCGGCCACTTCCATGAAGCTGGTCCGCTTTTCTTCGGGTGCTGCAATCAGGATTTGCAGATTTAGGTCACGATAGAGGCGAATAAGTTCCTGTGTGCTGCGGATATCAAGTTTATTGAATGCCTCGTCGAAGCATACGAGACCCATCCCCATGCTCTCGCCCGGACGCGCATTTGGGTAGTAGGCTGCGGCCATGGAGGCGGCGATAGCCACGTAGTAGGGGGTCTGCTTCTGTCCGCCTGAACCCTTGCCGATCCGGTCTGTCAGATTTCCGGTCACGGCAATGTCTGTTTTCAGGCCATCCACACCCTGGTTGTCGATATCAACGTCAGTGACCTCATCCCGGGTCATGACGAGTTCGAACTCGAAATACTGGCGATAGTCCTCGAACTTGGCGGCACCTTCTTCGGATTTGAAAATCTCCCGAATAATGTCGACGGCCTGGTTCAGGATTTCGTCTCCGCCTTCCATCAGTAGGGTTTCCGCTTTGTCAGCCTCTTCCGAGACGCGTTGGGCCATCTGGTAGAGAGGTTTCATGGTGGGGTCGATCTTCCAGTCGAAGACATAGGTCATACCTTCAAACTTGTGGCGCCGGATCCGCTTGTTAAGTTTGCGCATCTCTGAGAGTGCGCCTTTGAGGTTATCATTGAGCTTGGTCATGAAGACCTCACGCACCTCAAGGCGGGTCACCTCCCGGAATTCGCTGATCTGCTTCTGATATTTCAAAAGCTCGTTGTCCTCCATGTAGAGAACATGGGTCACCAACCAGTTCAGAATGTCTGGTTCTGATTTCTTGGCGAGCTCGATATCTTCATCAAAATCCGCCAGGTAGGAGGCAATGCCCCGCATCCGGCGAGCCCGGCGCCCAGCGGCTTCACTGTTGGCATCAAGCTCCTCACGCTTCTCCTTGCGAAGCCTTTCTACATTGTCGATATGCCAAGCTTCGTCTTGTTCCGAGATCCTGTCGAGTCGCGCCTTCAACGAAGAAATTGAGCGGCCCTTCGCATGGTGATCCATGTGGTAAAGGGCATGTCTCCACCGCGTATTCTCTGAGCCCTTGTCGATCTCGGCAATTTCATCGCATTCCGCCTGATGGCGAGCGCGCGTGTCGTCCTCTTCTCTTGCCTTCTCACTGGCTTTGGTTTGCTGTCTGATCAGCTTGTTCTTGCGATCTTCCAGCTCTCCCTCCCGATAGACCTTCAGCTTGTTGATGTTCTCGCCATGTGCCTTGATATCTGCGATCAGCTCACGGACGTCATCAGACACTTCTTCATCCCGCCGACGCTCGAGGTCTTTGAGGGTATTCAGACCTTCTTCGATTTCAGCCACACGTGCGCTGGCTTCCTGGGTATCGAGTTGCCCAACAGCCTGAAAGAGTGCCACGCCGTTCTGAAGTCTCTTCATGTCGGCTTTACGGCGATCAATCTCTGATGTGAAATCCTGAACTTGGGTCTGAAGCTCGTGGACAAGGCTCTCCTGAGCGACCCGTCCGAGAATAGGAGATCCCATCCGGTTCACACGAACGGAGAACCCCTGGCTTTGTGAGCCATCTTTCATGATTGCGTCAGAGTGCTGCTTCAGCTCGTCAAGGGTGTCGACCATGACCGTGCCGCCGAACTGTGAGTCCAGGAACTTTCTGATCAGATCGTTGTCTGTCTCCAGGACCGACACGATGGCATTTGGTGCTGCATTACGCAGACCCTTTCCACGAGCGAGTTTTTGCGTGTTGATCAGTCGCACTTTCCAGTTGCGATGCTCGCGCTCATAGCCCTGACCTGTTGCCTGCTTTCGGTCTCGAAGCACTCTGTAGGCTTCATCAAAATTTTTCGGATCGACATAGATCGCCTCCTTAAAGGCGCCCAGGCGGGTCTCGAGAGCACGAACCCAATCTTCCATGCCGGGGACGACATCAACCATCATCGGCAGGGCCTCGGCGACAATACCTTCACTCACCAGGTATTCGATGAAGTCCTGCACCTGTCCGTCCAGGCCTTTGCCACCCCGTTCGCGAGACCGAAGCTGGCGAAGCTTTTCTGTCCGCTTCTCCTCAGCCTGCCGCTGCTGATAGACCATGTCTTCATACTGCGTGTTCAGCGAGACAACGACGCCTTCAGTATCTTTGACGGTCGCAATCAACCGTGAAATTTCGGCAGTATCTTCAGGGAATTTTCCGCTACCGGTAAATTCCCGGCGGATCTCCTCCAGGCGTTCAGCGGCAATCTTCATGTTGCCCGTCGATATCGGAAGGAAGCGTTTCAGGTCATCCGTATGGCGCAGAGAGGATCCCAGTTTAAGAATGTCGTTGAGCTTGCCGGCAGAGGTTTTGATAACCAGCTCCTGGCTGCCAATCTTCTCCTGCATGAGGGCTTGCGACTGAGAATAGCCGGAAGCCATCTGCTGTTCTTTCTTGGTCTCTCGCAGGCGTTCTTCACGTTCGATCTGCTGATCTACCCGGGTCCGCTCCTGGGTCAATTCCGCCAAATCAACCTCAGCTTGGCGAGTTTTGTCACTGGCTTCTGCGCTGTGGATGGCAGCGATCTGAGCCTTAGACCAGGCGGTCTGGAAGGCGTTTTCCTGAGCCGTAAAAAGCCATTCGGCGTGGCTGGCATAGGCTGCACGAAGGGAGCGCGCCTCTCCGATCTTCTTTTTCAGTGTTTCAATGGACGCAGAGATTTCATCCCAAGTTTGAAGATTGGCACGCAGTCGGTCGGTCTGGATGGGATCTTCATCCAGCACGAAGGTTCGAACGAACTCGGTCGGGTCCTTGATTTCCTGGAAGGCGATGGCATTACGAAAGCGGCGGATGTAGTCATCTGCGTTCGGCGTCGCCCCTTTCGGGCGCATCGCTCTGAGGTAGTTTTCGATAAACCCGCGGGCGGAGTTGTTGTGAACCGAATATCCGCGGCCAGATTTCTCCCGTACGCGTTCCAAAATGATTTCCGGGCTGCCGACGACCAGGGTTCCGTCAGGCTCCCGATCTGCGAATTCCTCAAAAGAGAACATAGTGCCTTCCGCGATGAAACGGCAGGTCGTGTGTTCCCGGGGCTCATCCTTGTCGGCATAGATCGTGAGACCAACGGCGCATTCGGCATTTAGGGTGTCGTCCCGGTAGCTAAGGACCAGTATGCTGTGACACGCGTCCCGCGTCAGGCCGAGGCGGATGGTGTCTTCCGTCACTCCAAGGCAATATTCTTTTACTGACCGGGTAGATTTGATCGAACTTGCGGCACGGTTCAGACTCAACTTTGAAACCTGGTTGCCCGTTTTGACGGTTTGAATGGCGTCCAGAAGCGTCGATTTTCCGGATCCCATCATCCCGATGATGGCAGTGATCCCATCAATTTCGATATCCTCCAGCTCCAGGAGGTTCCAGTTCATTGCACTGATGCGTTTCAGTTCAAACATCGGGCAGCTCCTCGGCAACCTTGGAGTTGCTCGTCACGGGGTCTTTGAGGTCTTCTTTTTCAGTCACGTCAGCATGCAGACTGTCAAAGAAATTGGTTTCTTCAGCGTCTTCTTTTCTTGAGGCATCCAGAGCTTGCTGTCGGGCAGCCTCTTCAGCTTCAACACGGTTATTCTCGATATTGGCGAACACGTCGCTCTCTGGATCTTCGGCATCCAAGAAAGCTTCGATCTCCTTCACGAGATCTGGTGTCACCAGGTGCTTGATTGCCGGCATGATCGTGACGGGAATAATCTCTTCTTCGCGATCTTCCTCGCCAACTCGGACAAACCCTTTAGCCCGCCAGAGATCCAGCATCTCTTTCAAACGGCTTTTGCTCGGTGTATCGCCACCCCCAAGGGCGGTCAGACGATCAAGAAGGGCGTCTGTATCGATCAAAATACGACCTAGGTCGTCCATTTCGCCATCTCGTGAGCTTTCCTCCCACATGATGCGCAGGGTCAAAAGAAGAAGGCTCTCATCCTTTTTTAGTTTCCCGCGGCGCGTGGCGCCATCTATATTGCCGGGCATCACGATGATGTATTCGTAGATTGAATCGATCAGCAGAACATAACCCAAACCGTGCATCAGCCGGTCGAAATAGGGCTCATGCCGGCAGATGAGCCGGTAGACACTTTTCATGCGGTCGTCAGCGTGCAGGACCTGCTTTTCGATGAGTTGACGGGCAGCTTTCTGGAACTGATCAACAATCATGTCGTCATCATCTCGTGAGACACCGTCGCCTTCGTTCTGGCGATATTTGATTTCGCGATCCAAGGCGCGCTCGAAGTCGTCCAACATCATCATTTTGAAATCTCCAGTGTTTCGGCGCGTTTTTTTATTTCGAAGTCGGAACAGCTGATCCATTCGTTCTCAAGAGACGTCGGAAGCCTCGTTATTTCCACATCATTCAGGTCATCAGGGAAGATCGTCTTGATGATCATCAAGCGCTCGAAAATGAAGAACTCATCCAGCGAAACGATTTCGATGTCGGAAGCCCTGATGGAGATCTTCTGACCCATTTTGGTATCCAAAAAGCTTCGAACGCGCTCGGGATTGACCCGTATGCGATCAATGTAATGTCGTTTGGCTGCCTCATAGGCTACCAGTGCGGGGTCTTTAAGGCGCTTTCTGGCGACAACGGGTGGCGGCACCTTGCGCGGCGGCCGCGATTTGTGGAGGGAGCCGCGATCAAAATGTGCATGGACATCCAAAACGTCGTATTTGACTGGAAATTTACTATCGCTGGCGAGTTTGGATCGCCCCAGGCGTTTGGCAGCATCAATATACTGGCCGGTTTGGTCATCTCCCATGCGGCTCAGGAAGCGGTTGATGTTAAGCACGCGCCGCTCGATCCGCGAGTTTGTCGCCTCGATCATATCGATGTGGCTGTCGATACTGCTGAAGACATCTGAAATCGTGCTGAGTGAGCTGATGATGTTGTGCTCAGCCTCTTCCAGAGAAGGGGCCCGGCCTTCACGGACAAAAGCTGTGGCCAGCACATTGACTAGAACGGCATCCTCCATCATGGCGCGTACATCCTCGACGAGATCGTGGCGGAATTGGTAGGGGCTGTTTTCACCGCGCAGCTTTCTGTAGTCGGCGATATAATTGTCGGTGATGTAATTGTGGAAAAATGTGTCCATCATGCCGGCCACACTGGATTGCCCTTTCATGCTTTGCTCGACTTTGCGTAAAGCACCCACGATGGCCCGCAGGTTTGTCATAAAACGTTCTGCATGGGCCCCGGCCCAAGTCAGATTTTCTGATGCGCTTTCAGGGTCGCGACGCACGGCGTCGACCAGGGTTTTCACTTGAAGCACTTCCCCACCAAAGGAGCGCACCTTTCCGGATTTGATGTCCAGCAACGCTTGGAGCAGCAGTCGCGCTTCACTGTTGAGATCGACAACGGTTCTCAGACCGTCTCTGCTTTCTTCCAGCCATTTGGATTTCACTAGATGGCTATAGACCGCGTAGTGCACAGGGCCGTCACGGAGACCTTCTTCTCCAGTCAGGCTGGCTTGCCATTCCCGAGCCAGGATGAAGTCTTCGATTGCGCGTTGAACCTGCTTCTTCCGCATAGTTTCCGCCGCATAGCGAAATACCTCGGTCGCCAGATGTTCGAGCAGGTCGGCATAAAACATCGCGTTCTCGGTACTGAAGAGCCTGAACTGGCTTGGCTCCAAGGAACCGAATATTGAATTAACCATCAATTGGCCTCATCGAATCGAAGTGACGTTGCCTGTTGCCAAGCGCTCGACTTATTTGACATTTCAGGGTGTCAAAAACTGTCACACCCCACCGGCTGAACTTGAACCTAAACCTTGACAATTAGAACAAATTGGGAACGAATTCGCATTGGCGCCGTAAAATCAGAATTCAGGGTGATGTCGACCATGTGATGTCAGCAACTTGTTCCGAAATGACCTGCCAGTTGAAAAATACCCGCCGTCAGAGGTATCAAAGCGAGCCTAGATATCAACCTCTGCTAGAAATTCTATTCCATAACAAATCCAGAACGTCAGAGAACGGGTGTTATGTAAACAACCTTAAAGCTGAGTGATTGGTTACAAGCAGCTTGGCCGGTCGTGCCTTCATGCCAGAAATCGACAGCTGTTAACCAGTCTTTAACGACATAGGCCCTGGAGCATGAAATGCCCTTCACATCATTATTTGAAGGACAAATCATGCCGACAGAAGCGTGCGAAATTGACAGACGCATTGTAAATAGAGCCGAGAAGATGGCTGAAGCCGGATATAACGGCACATACACATTCAAAGACTACGGTAAGCTGGGCTTGTTGTTGCGCGTGCGAGGCCATCGCGCCGTCTGGCTTACAAAATACAAGCAAAGCACCAAAACCATCGGGCAACTTTACCCGCGCCCCACAGAACGGCCGATCACAAGCGTGAAAGCCGCCCGGGAGAGAGCGGCCAACGTGAGGTCTGTACTCATGTCTCAGCCAGACAAATTTGATGAGTACATGACACATCGAGATCAAGGGCACGATCACGAGGCAGCGGTGGTAAAACTGGTGGAAATTCCATCAGGATGGACCTTGCGGCAGTGCTTTGAAGCAACTCTGGAAGACAAGCAATCTCTAAATGGCAAAAAACAGATCAAGTCCTCAACCGTCAAAGATATCAGATCCATGATGTCACGCCCCACCTGGGGAAACATCTTGGACCAGGAAGTCACCCGCCTCACCCAGGGCGATCTTGAGAAAGTCAGGGATGACACCCGAAGAGCTCACGGTGTTTCCACCTCGCTTAAAGTCGTGACTTATACAAGAGAAGCTCTCACTTGGTGTGCCAGGGAGCACAACGGCGCAAGCTGTCTTGGAGAAGTAAACCGTTGGTGGCCCAACTTGTCATCGCCAGTGATTGTGAAACCCAAAACTCGGATGCCGGCGCTGGACAAAGCGGTGAGAACCCTATGGATCGCCGAGCAGTTTCTGAACCATCCATTGCCCAAACGCCAATGTAGGAAAAATGGGGTACACCCTTGGACACTTGCCGCCTTGTGGTGGGCCGTCCTGACCTGTCAAAGAACCGGAGCGGCGTTCTCGCCGCTGAAAAGCGACCTCCTGACGGACACCTTTGCGCCGGAGAAATGGCAACTGGCGTCCTGGGACGTGGAAAGGGTTAAAGGAAAGCAACGCGTCATCCTGCCTGTACCGAAACAAGCCCTTGACCACCTGAACAGGTTCTTGAGGATGTCCAAACATTACGATGGCTCCGCAGTGTTTCTGCCTTCCGCGCAAGACCTGACCAAAAACGTCACTGGGTCAGGGGCGTATCAAATCCTGTCCCGCCTGGCCGGCAGAGACCGAAACAAGCCCGAGACCGATAGACGGGTGAGCGCGAAAAGGGAGCCCTGGCCGGATTTGCTGACGGAAGAAGGGATCGACTGGTGGTCGCCACATGATATCAGGCGAACCCTTTCGGACTTTCTCAGCGACGCAGGATATCCCGGTGGCGCCTCAGCAGTTCTGACACATTCCATCAAAGATCCCGCGATCCTCGCTTTCAGCCAAAACGACCAGCGTGTTTTTGATCGAATGAGGCAAAGCCCGGCAAATGTAACCGAGAAGTCATATGGTGCGCATTCAGCTTACATGGAACTGAAGAAAGACTCGATGGAACTCTGGGTCAATGCCGTCTTGCAAACCTACGAGGAGCAGAAGCAAATTCCATGGAAAGGGACGTCTCTAAAGAAGATGCAGAAATCCCGAAAATAGAGACCACTTGACCTAAGAAACTCTTTCAGTGCTGTCGTATGGGTTGCAACGTGTCGCCCAGATCCAGTTTAAGAACCAAGTGTAACTCCCTTTGGCCATCGCGAGAGGAGCCTTGATTGAAGACCAAACCTGACCAGGTCAGTCGAGATGCATAACGGCGCGTTTCACAAAGGCCCGTTTGAAGGCTTTTTGTTTGAGTTGGTCCTAGAGATCCGTTGCTTTCTGCAAATTTCAACGTGAGAAGCGCCGCCAGCAAAAAGGGAAAACGCCAAAATTGGGGTAATCATTGGTCTGCTGGCGAAACTCGATCACATTCGATGTGCGCCTCAATACCCATCCGTTTTATGTCCGAAGAATACCTTTGTCACATCCTCGATAATGTGCCAGGTAACACGGCTTCCATCCCGAACGAAAAGACTGTCTCCCGGTTCAAGCACACTGACCTGACCGCTCTGCATATCAATCAAACGACAGCTCCCGGATAAGATAGTCATCAATTCATCCCCCTGTTCCGTGCACTCAAAAGAACCCTTTGTGCATCGCCAAATACCGGCACGGGTCGCATGTCCAGGACCTCCAGCATCCACACGACCTGAAGCACGTGGGTGGCCTTCCTTGATTTGATAGTCACTAAGAGGGTTATCGAAGGGCCAGTCATCTAGGTGCCCCACATCATCCCCGGGCTTGTATTCAAACATCTCTAAACCCAATCGTCCTCATGTCCTGCTCCGGATATCCAATGTAAGTTGCACTAGGTCGCGCACTTCGTTGTCGGTTAACAATGGTCTTGTTTGTCTGTGACAGTGGCGTTACGTGCTTCGGCCAAATGAGCGCTCCCCACGGCGCGCTTGCACATTACCGGCAATAACCGGCCCGCTTTAGACGCGACCTCGCCGCCGAGGTCTCCAATTGCCTGTAGCGCCCATTCGAGTACCTCGCGCAATCCAGAGCATGCCCAGCCGCTATCACGGCCGCCCCAATGTCTTCCCCGTCCGCAAAACAAACACCGACCCAGCGATCATGCGTGCGCTCACCATTTAGTTTGCACTCTACGTCCTTGCCTCGAAGGAAATTTACCATCCAGCGTTTTGCGTCTTGACCAGAACGAGTGCCAAGTTCGGGCGCATCCACGCCGTTCAAGCGCACGGGAGTGCCATCGACAACAATTGTGTCTGCGTCACGTACTTGGAGACCACCCGCAGTGGCAGTCGTAGCGAACAGCGCCGCGGCAATGGTTAGCTTCTTGAACAAGGCAAAGTCCTCGGTGTCTGGTGTTAATCGATTATTTGGGTTGCTATGCGGGTATCTACGAGTTCATCCTCGACAAGCGCATAGATCTCCTCCGGAGGAGTATTCAGCGAATACAACATGAGCGCCGGTTCCACACCCATGTCGATGAGATGCTGCATAGTTTCTCCTTGCCCTTTTTGGATACCCTCGACGGCGAAAACGACTGGAATCAGGCGGGGCTGCTCGTAGTAGTGTTGGTGCATACCCACAAGGCCGCGCAGCGAGACAATGCGATCTTCTCCGCCTGCTAGGATGTAAGGGCATGAGGACACGCACATCGCGCCAGCGAGAACGGCAGAAGCCAGCTCAGCCTCTCTAACTTTCTTACCGATGGACAATGCCTCTGAAACCACTCCTCCCGGGCTGTGAAGAGCTACCAGGTCAGGCTTCTCCTGCATGTCCGACAAGTACGAAGCGAAGCGAGACGAGTTATCCACCTCTATCTGACCGCTGAGTAGAAGTACCCTCCCCAGTCCTTCGACTTCCTGAACCGTGAAGTCCAATCGGCTTGGAAATGCTTCAGGTACGGGGACGTCTAGTGGCCCGTCTTGAGGCACAAGCGATGGATCACTGCGGTCAGTGCGATACTCTCGACGTTGATCGCCGGGGGTTATCGGACCAGTCGGGAGTTGAACACGCTTCTTGAACGGGCTTGGTATTACACCAAGAACGTCCGACGCTATCAGAACGCCTGCAATAGCAAGCTGTAGGATGAGAACGTAGCGCAGCCCTGAACGAGGATCGAGACGACTTAACAGGCTCATCACGTTTCATCTTTTTGTGGAGTGGCGCGGTTGAGGATAGCTGCGTCTGCCACGCCCATAGTCGCCTCTACGTCCTTCATGGCGTTCATTGCCGCTCTAAGGTCAGAAAGCGTCAGAGTATCCTCAATGCTCATGCCGTCCTTACCACTGCGGATTGCGGCTTGAGTGATAGCCAGCACAAACACCAACACGGCGGGCAACAAGTCGATGGCTATAGCTCCAGCCCAAGAAGGTACGAAGTTGTGCGCGTACTTGATTACTGCATCGGCGCTGGAAATCGGGTTATATGCCGTCTCGATGGGCGGCTCCATGTCCAATACCTCGTCAGCGGCGTTCTTGAGTGTCTTGCTGCGCTGGTCCAGCGCATTCAAAACGGAGTTGATTGTGGACGATTGCGCGTCTCGCACGTCGGAACTGCGCCCATCAAGCTCTGGAAGTACGACCGAGGATGGCAGGTCCTCAGCAGCACGAGCAACAAGTGGTGCTACGCTGTACTGGTTGAGGCGCGAGATAACACCCGCCAGCTTCACGCTTTCCTCGGAAAACTGAACCGAACGGCGATCCACTGGACCGGGGGCTACAGTAAGCTCGCGCATCTTTGCGAGGATTTCGTTGCCTTGTTGGAAGGCTTCCTCGATAGGTTCTTGCTGCGCCGCGATCTGCTCTTCAAGGTTCCGCAACTCCTCAGCTTTTTGTGTCAGAACACGAAACACGGCACCCCGACCGGCGGTGCCTGAGAGGTCTCCGGACTGCTCGAGTTCCGCCAGTTCTTCAAAACTCTGGCGGGCGCGTTCCACTTCGCGACCCAACGCTTGACCGCTGAGGGCTATGTCGTGGGCTTGCTCGAGAGCAGCTTGGTAGTCACGAACAGTATTCTCCAAGTGTTGTTCGACTGCCGCCGAGCCTGCGAGTGCGGCTGCGTTCAGCCAGCTAGACATGGCGATAATTGCGACAGAGCCAACAATCGTGGAGATCGTCAAACCAATGAAGCCACTAGCCGTACGCATTGAAGGCAGCAGACGGAGCATGTAGCTCCAAAACACGAAGATGCCCACAGAGACAGCGATTGAGTACGCAACGGCTGCGAAGAAAGAAACCGCACCGTTGTCTTCGAGCAATGAGGACACGCCGAGATAGGTGTAGATACCAGATGCGATGGCTAGGACACCCAAGGCTGCGGGGGTAAACGTGTCCAACCACGCAAGATGACCTTCTAGTTCTTTTGCGGTCCTAAGTCCCTTAGCTTCCTCAGCCGTCAAGCGATCCTTGTTCTCCGTCATACTACAACAGGCTCCACACTCATCACGCGATAGTTCGTCACTTAATCATTTATTAAGACTTTTCACCCTGGGTTGCACATCTGGACGATACGAATTGATTGCTTTTGCGAAGCTGCCACTCTTCTGCGATTTTCTGCCAAACTGCGCCGCCAGCTCTAGAAGACGAGAAAAACATCAACCAATTGAAATTCCGATAGCCATTCTGGGAGTGGCAATGAGCATGGATCATATGCCTCGTTGTCACACGCGTGAATTCGCTCAGCGGGGTAAATCCGTCACATCTCCCTGCGTGAATATGATGTGTCCCTAGCGTATCAACCCGAACGTGTGCTTGGTTCGATCCTGATCCAGAGCAAAAATTTGATTGACCTAACTCTTGGAGACCTAGCTCATGGAAATCTTGATAGTTTTGGGTTTGGTTTTGGCTGTTGCAGTGTATTTGGCAATTCGCAGTAACAGGCCAGGCGATACAACTACTTCGTCGAGTCAGTCAGGTGTGAATGAGAAACCTAGATTGACCACGAACCAACGGCAGCGCACAACGCCGCCACAGAGTTTTGATCCAGACCATACGCTACCGAAACCCGACGTCACGATACTGGCGGGTTCAGCGTACGTTGTAGATGGCGATACATTGGTCATTAAGAAAACACAGGTCCGTCTGTTTGGTGTCGATGCTCCCGAGATGAACCACCCCTATGGCAAGAAGGCAAAATGGGCGCTCGTTTCGCTCTGCAAGGGTCAAAAAATTAGGGCGGAAGTGACCGAGCAAGATACCCACGGACGGACTGTTGCAAAGTGCTACCTCGAGGATGGCCGTGATCTATCCGCAGAAATGGTCAAACTCGGCCTAGCGATAGATTGGCCAAAATTCTCAGGCGGAAAGTATCGATCAATGGAAATGCCTGATGCCCGAAAGAAGCTGTGGCTGGCAAATGCACGGCAAAATGGACACATGGGTCTGTGGAAGCAATATGAAGCAAAGCAAATGGCTCGGAAGATGAACGATTGAAACTATCTGCCAGCAAACCTTAACGCACAGCGGTCACGGCACAGAATCACCGGATGCAAGCTTTTCATTGGTTCTCTGCTTAACAAAGCTGGCAGCATCGCGCGATCTAAATTTGCCCTATTCTGCGTCCTATTTTTCCCGAATTAATGCAAATGGCATAGCTTAGACGACAAAATAGGGCAAAATAGTGCCATCTTGATACACCAAGATATGCCCTTCAATATATGTCCAATAGGTAAGTAAAGGACAATGTATGGCACTCGATCACAAGCTGCTGAAAGAAACACTAAAGAGCAGAAAACTCACGCAGTCTCTAATTGAAGACTGGACTGGGAAAAATATCCGAACTGTCAGGAGGTGGTTGTCTGGGCAGAACCAACCTGGAGAGGAAGACATCAGGACAATTGCGTCCAAACTAAATATCGAACCCGAAAAACTCGACCCTCGGCTGGAAGAGCAAAGTGCTGGTAAGATTTAAGTGAGCGCCAGGCTGTCTGTGGCTTCCCACAATGCTTATCAAATATTGAAGAACCGTTACGGCGTAAGCCAGACGGAAGTAATCGAGTTGGCACCCATAATGTTCGCGGCAATCGCAAAGTTTTCTGACACGCTTGCAAGGCAAGAGGCCAGCGAACTCGAGAAGGTGAGCCAACGCTACCCGATTGATCCAAGTTCTGTACAACATGTCGCGGTTGAACTGGCGTTTGCAGAAAGCGGACTGATATTTGGAACGGACAGTGAAACCGGCGACTACTTAGACTGCATTGGAGTTGGTAACCCGTTCGCGAATTGCATTGACTATTTGGCAGGTGGTTCGTCTAGAACTCGGGTTACTCCTCTGGGTGAATGTCCTGGAAGCAAAGACTTTGTTGTCGACGAAACCGCTCTCCTTGAATTGACCAGCGGAGACAAAGAGCTCGCGACTGCAATAGCAGACGGTAAGATTAGGCTCGATTTGATGCACAAAGATTTGTGGAACGAGAACCGCACCGATGAAAGGTTAAAGTGGCTGAAGGACAACTTGCCGCCCAAGGCCGACATGAAGAAATTCATTGAGCGTTTTAAAGACAGGGACCCAAAAGCAGCGGCAACATTCGAGAATTTGCTGTTTGAGGAAGGGGATGAAGGATGAACCACTCACGCTCAAATCCAATTGCCCTCACAAAACACGCAAAACAACGTGCTGCTCAACGCTGTATAACAAGCAAAGCGCTTTTGTTGCTGCTCAACTTCGGGGACGAATCTGACACACGTGACGGCTGTTATAGCTACAGGCTGAGCAGAAAAGTGGCGAGAGAATTGGTTGCGGAAATGGCAGACCAAGCTGTCCTTGATGAAGCATGCAAGCTGCGAGTGATCGTGTCACCATCCGGGGACGTAGTCACTTGCTACCATTGTTCTGAGCGCACGCTGCGCGCGCACAAGCGTCGTAGCAGGGTGGCCAAGCGCAAGCGAAACTTGCGCTAAGCCCAAAACCTACAACGAATTCAATGAAATACTTCAAGGGCGGCGCTCTGCGTGGTCAGGAGACAGGTATGTTCCGGGAGGAAAAAATGTCATCAAGTAACAAAGCAATTCTTATCGGAAATCTGGGTGCAAAGCCTGAGGTCAAGATCTTCGAAAATGGCGAATCCATTTGTCGGTTTTCGCTCGCCACGAATTCAAGCTGGAAAGACAAGAAAACCAACACGTGGCGAGAGCTGACGCAGTGGCATCAAATCGTTCTACGAGACGAATACCTGGTGGACCTAGCCAAACGGCGGCTAACCAAAGGTACGAAAGTGTATGTCGAGGGAGCGATTGAGACGCGTACCTGGGAAAATCTTGAAGGTCAGACCGTGCACACCGTCGAGATAGTTCTCCGAAAATTTCGAGGCGAGATGAAAGTGCTGAGCGGAGGTATTCATCAATCGGACCTAGTGAGCGGCTGGCCTAAGCCCGCTGACTCACCAATGCGTAACCTGGATGACGACATCCCTTTCTAAGTTCTAACAGGTGGAGAACAATGGCTAAACTGACCCAAACGGAAAAACAGGCTATTGCAGAATACGAAGCAAGCCATGAGGTGAAAAAACTACCAGACGGAGAAGCGGACTGCGCCAAAGCATTGAGAAAATGGAGAGTTTGGCCGCTTGGTGGAGGATGCGTACCATCTTACAGAGAGGAAATAAACGATTGTCACTAAACCTCACATCGCCAGCAATTCCCGATGAATTGCGACCATTGCCCAGGTGTCGCGCGTGCAATAGGCCACAAGATCAGAATAGACCTTCTCGCGCGCTGGATCGTCCGGTTGGGTCAGTGTCACTCCCTTCCAAAGACGAGACGCGCTTGCCCCCTCTTTGATATCCAGATCATCGTATGAAAGTTCTGGCAAAAACGCAGGCAGAACGGCCTTGATAGAGGCGCTTCCCTTGAGCGCGGGATCGTTGATCACTTCATCCGCAAACGGCTTCATCAAATCTACAACACGAGCATTTAGGCCTTCCAGAAACTCAGCGTGCTCTGGATAAGTTTCCGCCATTTCCGTATTGCGCGATTTTTCGAACGGCGCATACCAAACCACAACGGAGCCAACGTCACCCATGTCCTCACGAAGTCTTTTAAGCAAGGCTGGCATCGGATTACTGGAGGCGCGGTGGAGATATTCCCTGTGCTCGATTTCTCCGCCAGGCTCATGCTGGATATGCAAGGAATACTGGAAAGCCACTTGCTGATAGGGACGCGTTCCGTCCCAGGGTGGCAGCAAACTCTGAGAAGTCTCGTAGTCAAAATAGTGAACCGGATAGACAATCTCGCTCAGAAACCTGCTTAACTCCTGATGATCGATAGTGCGTGCACCGTTCGCCACTGCTCTCAAGTAGCGTTGCGTCGACTTGCCCAACACAGATGGATCACTGATCTCGTCAATCTTTGTGATCCCGTCTGCGATGAGTTCGGAGGCTTTTTCCGCGTTCATGAACGGAAGGCGGTGGATGCTGTCCGGCGCGATTGGAGGGTCTAGCTTCTCGCGGATCTCCAGCCATTCACTATAGGATTTAAGGCGCGCACGTTCGGGGGACGGATCAGGCATCGTACCGCTGGCAACGACGCTCAATGCCTGATCGATACGCGTGCGTGTTTTTTCGAGCTGCTCAGTCACAGCATCCGTGATGTCAGTGATGCCAACAAGCTCTTGCGGATTGATTTCGCCGTTTCTGACGTAATCACGGTTCACATGTGCCACTTCGCAGCGCGCAATGGGGAACCCGGCCGCCTCAAGCACCACACGCTGGAATGCGAGATCAAACGCATGTTCGGGCTTTGCAGAAGTCCCGCTCTTGATCTCTGTCAGAACGTACCCATCGTCACTGCGGCTCACGATGTCGGAGATGCAAGTTATGGTTCCATCTTCAAAGCGTCCCTGCGCCACGGCGTTCGCACCATCTCTCCAAGCATCCAGAGTACGCGCGGGCAGAGCCTGGTATTCTGAAAAATCTGAAAAACCGAGGCGAACGAGATCACCAAATAGCTCCTCTGCATAAGGCTCAAACGCGTGCCCCTCGTCAAAGCGTGCTTGCAATGAGGGGTCAATTGGCGGCAACAGATGCCTGGCGTGTTTTTTGATCCATAGCCAGGCGGGGTGCCTGAGAAACATCATGTAATCTGATTTGGATAGCATCGTATTATTTGCATTCCAGAGTGGGCCCTACAGGTAAACGAACACCATAACCCTCATTTGTCTACGCCTGGCTTTTCGGAGCGATACCGCGACCACGTTCGTTCCTGAAGGAAGTAGCACTCAATCACACCAACGACCGACCGAAGTTCCTCCTAACTTTCGAGACGGCTACGCATTACAGCGGAAAACAGTGATTTCTTTAGACTGCAAAAAGCCGTCAGTGGGTTGCGACGCGCGCGTGGTGTTCGGGAAAGGCACTCTTAAATGCAGCATCCATTAGGAGGCGCGCCTTGTCTTTCTCAATAGACTGCGCCGCCATCTCCCTGATCAAACCCTGTGTGGTGAGAAACACTGCTTCGCTCAAACCAATGTTATTTGTTTTTGCGGCCAAAATGGCCGCTTCGATATATCCATCAATTTTGATTTTCAGCAGAGTCTGGCGCTGCTTGTTCAAGTTTTTGAAGTCGTTCATCGATCAATCCTCCAACTTTTGCTCAATTTCGATTTGCAATCAAATTGCATCTTGGTTGGCCGCCGCGCCTGCAACTAACAGCGCCTCAGCAAGGTCTAGTGCATCGTCCGGCCAATAGGTTTTGGCTCGTGGGTGATGGATGTCATCCGCTATAACTGGTCGACAGGTCAAAACGGCATTTCGCCATTGCAACGGTACGGCATCGCGTCCCTGCAACGCTCCGACAAGAGCACCGCAAATTGCAGCATTTGTATCGGTGTCTCCGCCACAAGCGACAGTTCCAACCACCGCATCCCGAAGCGATTGCTCGGCCATCAAGCAATAGAATGCGTTCTGAAACGCCGTGAGTACCCAACCCATTTGATGCTGGAACTCGGTGGGACGTTTCGTTCGTGCTGCCAGAAGCCGGCCGCGTACAATAGCCGCGCCTTCATCCTGACCCGCATTGGCATAAGCGGACGACCACATGTCTTCCTTGCTCCCTCCAGCCACACCCGTAGATACCGCCGCAGCAAAGGCAGCATTGGCAGCAACGGTCACCTCATTCGGATGGGTGAGAGAAGCGTCTTGGCGTGCGATCTCTGCGGCCAGCGCAGGCGTTCCGCTTGCAAAGACCCCTATAGGGCTCACACGCATCAATGCCCCGTTTGCTTGGCTATCTGAGGCGACGGGGTCACCTTGTGCCAGCGCAGATATTGCACTGCTGGTTGTCATTCCAATGTCGAAGGGTCGGGACGTCCGCCATTCGACATAAGCATTCGCCACGTGATCTCTGTCGAAACGATCCATTGCGCACAGGCTCCGGGCCAGTGCCAAAGCCATTTCACTGTCATCTGTGGGTTGGCCAGCAATCAGGCTCCAAGTGCCGCCATCCTGAAGACTGTCGACACCACCCGGATGCCTGCGGGCAATCGTTTCTGCCTCCTGAAATTCCACGAATGACCCCAACGCATCGCCTGCCAATTGTCCCAACAAGACACCATGTGCACGCGAGAGGCTAACGGGCAGATTTGTGCGTTTGCAGGGAACGGCAGGGCAGCGGGCGGATTTCGGGTGCGCGGTCATTTGGGCACCGGACAATCCGCGTACCAAAGCTTCCGCGCCTGCGACAACACCATCGAAGGAGGTTTGACTGTAGTCGATAGGACTTCCGTTCCTCTGTGCGATGACCTTGCCAGCACCAATTATCAGGGCGTGTCCACCAGCAATATCCCAAGAAGACAACCCACCTACCAAACTCATGGCAGCGTCGAGCTCCCCTACAGCGGCGAGCGCCAATCTGTAGGCGGGGCTAGGCAGTGTGCGCACACGGAGCCCTTTGAGGCTAACGTGGTTGGCCAGGGCAAAATCTGCTGCGTCTGCATTTAGTCCAACAATTGGCTTATCTTGGGAACCGGTCGGATTGATAACCTTTCCATTGCGTTTCAGGTTGCCTCCTTTTGCCCACGTGATCAGATCGCCCGCATCGTCCGGAGCTGTGGGTGCATACACCACGCCCAGTATGGGCGTATTGTTTTCAAGCAGCGCCACGGACACAGCGGACCCGCGCAAGCCCTTCATAAAGTCCGCCGTCCCGTCATGAGGATCAATCACCCATGTCAGAGACCCGTCGATCAACGAGCTTTCAGTCTCTTCTCCAAGCCAGCTTGCTGGCTGAAGGCGCATCAGATTTGTTTTCAAAAAGGCTTCTACTTCGGTGTCGACGATGGCCTTGTGAAGGGTTCCGCGCGGCCCCTCTGGTCGATGAAACTCGGCTCGGATCATTGCACCGGCCGTTTTTACCAATTGGATGATTGCTGGCAGTTTTTTAGAAATCGGGTTTTTGGTCTTATTGATCATTGAAGGTTCTCCGTGGATTCTTTCGATTGACGCCAACTTAACCAACCGTCAGACCTGAATTTGGATCCCTCGGGATTTTGCGGAATTCGAACTAAGCGAGTGTAACGCGTGGAAAACGCTGTAGGTTTCTATTGGACACTACCTGTTACTTGGGCGCATTTTGTAGAACTACCGAAAGATTTGGAAGCTGCGGCCACTGTCAGCAAAACTATTCGCTATCAGATGGAACTGATCAGACGATACGCGAAAGACCATGACTACAATCTCATACATGAAGAGATTTTTCTCGAAATCGAACCTGACAGGGGCAGCGTACACATCCAATCAGCTCTGGACTTCATTGAGCGCATGTGTCGAACCAGTAGTGCAACCATTCTAGTCGTCGATTTTTCAGTTGTGCAGAACTGGCGTCGGAATGGGTATATGGACGAATGGTTTGAAAACGCTGACATGCCATTTATTCGCATCCCGCCTGATCCGCTGCTGTCCGCTGAATGGACTTTCGACCCCGGCCAGCATTTTGGCGATTGGCGCAAGCGGCACTCGGACTGGATGAACTCCAAGCACGAACGAGAAGCGTTTGCATTGCGTCGAAGTTTAGAGCTTCAGGAAACCGGTCTGAGCGTGAACGCAATAGCCGAACAATTGAACATGGAAAAAACTCCCTCACCAACAGGGAAACCATGGCGAGAGAGCAATCTCAGAGCCTTCATGAAAAAGCACAAATGAGGTTGCTCCCGTTCTTCCCTGAGTCGGAGTTAAGCGCCACTAAGCTTTTGAAATGATGCCAGGGGTCCTGTGACCGCTTCCAATTTTGTTCGTGCCCTTCTGTCGTCGCCGAAAATCAGGGCTGACTTTTCCCGCGATGTACGCCCAGCATTGTTTTTTAATCGAAACGTGACTTGGATCGCGCACTTACCGTCAAAGCCCCCACCATAGATAAATCTATATGGGTCTTTTGACATTTCTTTCGCGGTGGGGAGGTCTTGCGCAGCGAGCTGTTTGGAAGCCCAGATATCCGGCATGAACCTGGCACAGTCAGTCGGTGAAAGAAATATCACATCATGGGATTGAACGGCACGTTGGATCCGTGTGCCGCCCTTTTTGAAACTCCGCCATTGTTCAATGCGGTCAACAGTGGCATCCACAACCACGGGTGAAAGCAGATACACGTTTTTGGGACATTCATTGTGGATCAACCGGATGCGATCCATCGCCTGTAATATCTCCATTTCCCGGATTTGCCTGAGAATCCTATCCCCCCAAGCATCGGGATGTGCAACGACCTCTAAGGGCGAAACCCCTCCTTTCAGCCGGATACCTCTAGATACTTTAGTGTACTCCCCACTTTGGAAGGCATCACCTGTAGCGGCAGCATAGGCTCGCGCGATGCGCTCTATGTCCTGACAAGCCGGTTGCTCACGGCCAATTACAAGTGCTGAAGGGCAACCCTCCCATCTGTTCTGCCCCCTTAGAGCACCAAAGTGCCCTGCTCGTTCGGTGTTGATAAAGTCGAGTGACTGGAGAACACTTTTGTTTGCAAACACCGCGGCGTTAGGCTGGCGCGCAATGACTTGTTCAACCCAGGCTTTGAGTCTTTGGTTTTCTTCTAGGATCTTTGTGCTTAATCCTTGACGAGCTTGGCTTTCCTGACACAGTCGACGCTTAGAAAAATTGCATCCTACTACCTGAGTAATTTTGGCGTTTCGCTCCACCGGATGGTGATGGCATTCAAGATCCGACCCAAAAGCTACACGAGACAAATCTTGATCTGCCGTTCCATCAAGATACAGAAAGGGGACGTCGTTTCCATGCTTAAGCGACTTGACCCTAACAGCTGTCAAACTCGGCTCGCGTTTTGGGTCGCGCCAATCAGGGCCTTGTTTGAAAACGCCCACGGCTTCTTCAAGACCATTATCGATTTCGGAGCGAAGGCACTCGAGCAAAAACTGAAGCGACTGAGCTTCTTCGGTGGGCAGTCTTTGCAGCCTATTGCGCAAGCGCGCAATGTCCCGCGTGTTCCATGTTTGAGTGCCATAGCCCAGAGCCTTTCGAAGAATCACTGACACCGATTTCGAGTTAAAGGCTTCGAGTGCCGCGATAGCTTGTTCGAGGAGTATGGACGTTATGCCAGAGGCTCTGAGTGCATTCAGAGACACACTGCAAGACTGCCCAAGCGAACTTAAAAGGGCTCGTTGAACACGGGTAACGGGATGCTCATCGACAACGGGAGCAACTCCTTTCGTAGCGCCGTGTTCCTCCGAAAATGACCGGGCCTCAGGAAGAATGAAGTCACCGAGTTCTTCCAATGTGACATCTACACATTCAACGGCGAAATCTCTCGGACGTTCATCAAAGAGGACAAGGTCAGGTTTCGCTTCACCCGGCAGCGGCAAGTAGCCAAGTTCGTGCGGCGCAAAAACGATTAGACCAGTCTTGTTCCTCAAAGCCCGTTTGATCTCGGCCTCTTGGCGAAGATACCCGCAAGTGTCTTGATGTGGACATCGTTTGCATAGCGATGAACGAACCGACCAACCTCGAGCCGACACGTGCTGGGCTGTCTCAAACACCCGGCACATTTTTACTCCATTTTCCATTGGGTCGGGCTGACCCCGCCCACGTAGGCCTATCGCGAGGGGAGCACCAGCCGGCGCATTGACGATATAGTCGTCGAGCGCTTCTTGAACTTTTGCATGATCCGGCAAGAGCATCAGTGAAACCAGGCCATGTGTTTTGTGAAGAAAGCCCGGCGCTCCCTCTCTGCCAACGAGGAACGCTGTCTTCCCAACGCCTTGCGCCCCGGACAGAAGAACACGCGGCGCTGTTACAGGTCGAGGGCCATCTGTGAATTGCCAAGATTTGGCATGGTAAGCCAAGGCTTGTCTTCCCCAGTCTTCCAAAACCTGGGCATGCTTTGCGATGGCCTCTTCACGATGGAGGGTCGGAGCTGGATAGAAAGGTACTGTCGCGACTTTAATGTCGCTTTGGCTGAGCGGTCGCTCCAGGCCAGTTTCGAGACCGTTCTCAACTACTTCGTCCGCACGTTTGTATCCAACAGATCGCGCAGCTTCGACAAGGCTTACTCGAGCTTCGTCGAAGGAAATGTGTCCACCTGCTACGTAGCCGCCAACGAGTTGAACTTCGTCGAAGATCCGAGGATTGGATGCCCCCTTCAGCACGATTCGTTCGCAGGCCTTGGACAACTGCTGTCGCCCAAAACTGGATGTAGACGTGCATCCTTCTAAAGGCTTTGGAAGAGAACCCTTGTCGTTTCTTCTATTGGACTGCCTTGGATTGGCATGCCTTTTCTTGGCTTCGATTGGGAAAGCAATGAGCGAGGCATCAACGGAACCTTTGTACCCTCTAAACACTCCTGATCTGGGGCGTCCTGCGAGTGGATCAGATACGCCCTGAAAGATCGGGAAGGCCGTATAATTGGGTTGAGCAATGCCCGCGAGAGACTTGTCGCTTCCAACATGTTCGAACAAAAATAGACGCTCGTGGGCAAACAGAGGACGGTTTGCCAGGCACCAAAAGTGAAACTTGGCGAAGTCGTCTTTTCCGGGGATTGCCGCGCTGGAAGACGCTTGCCAAACCACGGATACACCTTGCAGCACAGGCATCTTGCGACAGAGTTCGCTCCAGGCCCATCGCGCTAAGGTCGCCGGATCTTCCCATCCCAAATGGCCGGGACGTACGAGATCATCCACATCGAAATGTAAAAGGTAGGAGCCTCTGTCTTCCAGCGTCGCAGGCACCCCGTCACGTGGATTGGCCAATCTCCGTATTTTCTGTTGATTGCGGCATGCCTTGGTGACTGAGCCCATCACGACCACTTTGGACGGCTCGTGAGCCAGCTCTGTGAGCAAAGCTGCCAGACCATCAAACCCTGAGATTTCGGCTTCATGAGGTTTGAAGTGTTTTGCTCGACTGCTGCGCTCCACCCCGCCTGGATGAAACACCTTCGTTTGAGGTTTATTGGTGCTGGCCTCTAGGACAGTTACTTTGAATACATTAGTTTTGGCGGCGGCCTTCGTTGTCCGCTTGGCATCAATTGCCATATTTCTTTCTCCTGAAGCACTTGGCCAGGCGCGTTAAGTTTCCGCAAAAGGACTTTCAAAAAGTCAGTCGCACTGCTCGGACCCAACCTTTGTGGCTCTCTTCCATTGGCCAGCGAAATTGCTGACGGATGCAGTGTCTCAATGTTGGATTTAGCGGTGGTTTCGTAGGTCCGGTTTCGAGGCGGGCGTTCAGGTTTTGTTAACCTCACGCATCACCCAAGCTAGCCCAAGGGTAGGATTGGAATGGTAAGCTTTGCCGAGCCAAGTCTTGCTATGTCCGTCTTTTCAAATCCAAGGCAAACAAATCCTTTCTGAAGCTTGGCATCCCACTACTTGGTTTTCCAAAGCATCCTTAAATTTTCCGAAAGGTCGATCTGCCAATATGGAACCAGGCTAGAAAAAGGAGTTTTTAAGTGCCTGTTATTTCGTTTCTTTCTGCAAAAGGCGGATGTGGAAAATCAACCACATGTGCGTTGATTTCCCAAGAACTCTCAAGGCTAGACCTGTCCTCAATCATTCTGGACACTGATCCAAAACGTTGGATTTCCAGTTGGGCGAACCTGAAACCGCTGAACCGCAATATCGATGTGCGCCCAGTTGACCCAGAGAACCTTACGGATGCCGTCTTCAAGTCCGCAGTAGAGGCGGATTTTGTACTGGTGGATGTCGAAGGTTCAAATGATGCCAGCCTGATTGACGCAGTCTTGGTTTCTGACTTTGTGGTTGTACCATGCCGGGCAAGCAGGATGGATGCGCTAGGAGCCGTACAGGTTCTCAAGCAAGTAGGTCAAAAAAGCCAGGTTCTGGGTCGGAAAATTCCGGCTGGTGTACTGCTCAACCAGACTGAACCCGGGGCAGTAGAGTTCCGGATCACAGGCGCTATTAAAGCCATTCTCGAAGAAGCCGGTGCGCCAATTTTCAAAACGCAATTGGCGGCTCGACCCATGTTTCAAGCGATGATGAGTCTGGGTGGAGACTACGTCGATCTACCTCGTTCGTTCCAAGGATCTTCACCAAAATCAGCTTGCGAAAATGCGAGGGCACTGGCTCGCGAGGTTCTACTGCGCGCCACAACACCTGGCTACGAACATGTATAAGGAGAGCCGGATGAGCACGCACACTAAAGTACCGAATATTGGCAGCATTCAGGAACACACACCAGACGACATGAGTTTCGAGCGCAAGGCACCAGTATCGCCGTCACAGTTGAAATTGGCCCAGATGAGCCCAAGCCGACGAAGAGCAGCACTTCGGACAAAAACCTTTACTTCAGATGTAAACCCGGAGCTATACGCTGCATGGGACGAACTCCGTGAGTTTAAAGAGCTAACAGTCGTTCGAGCTCTCGAGCTGTCGCTAATTTCTTTCCTCAAAACCAATGGCAAGGACTTCAAGCTCTAAATCCAATCTCCGGTGTGCTTTGCCCCGGAGATACCTTTAATTGGTACGACTATCCTGCCTTACCCGTGCGTTGTTTTCTTTTGAAAAAAGAGATTGGTAAGGCAACCCTTAACCCAAAGAGACGATCACTCTCAGGACAAAACCCTTTCAGTTTCTGTAATTCGAAGACTAACTATTTGCCGGTCAAAAATCATACCGAAGCAATCGTTTTGCTAACGGACTTGGGCGACGTTGCGTAATTGACAAATTGATCTTGCGCGAAGCGAAATGAAGCTTTTTCATGCTTTCGATGACATCGAAAGGCGGGCAGCATATTGGCAAAAAAACCCCTTCACATCTACCCAAGCGGGACAAAAATTGCTCCGGAGTGTCTCGAGAACCCAAAGGCATACCTAAGCGTTGAAGGGACGATCACCTACTGGGAGCAAAGGCTCAAAAATAGCCAGTCTAGCGTGATCCAAAGACATGCCCGAAACGCGCTCGATGCATGTAAGCGATATAAGAAATTTACTGCGGGAGCACTGACGCTAGTTGAAAAGCCCACCGTTGCAGTTCCTCTATCTAATACAGAAGCAGGAAACGCCCCGACCACGGTTCAAACAGCGACCAAAAGGAAGTCAAAGAAGCTCTCCAAAAAAGAAGTAAAAGACGCTTTGCTTCGAGACCGCAGAGCTCGTGAGCAAAACACGTTGCGCCTCAGAGCATTAAGAATGGAAAAAGAAGCCAAAGAAAAGGCGGAGCGTGATGCTGCGCAAAGGCTCACTGAAGAACAACAGCGGATGCTAAATGCAATGCGCGCGAACCACGAAGCTTGGTCTGTCGCGTTTAGAAAAGCGAGAAAAGAAGGACCTATCCCGTTCCGTGAAGAAGACTTCACGAAAGACCAACTAGTCTTTTGTATTCAGCAGGTCAGGCTTGGTTTGTATCCACTTTGGACGGCTCGTCGCGCACATTGGCGTGACAGAGGTTTAACATACGTGCATGCCCACAGCATGATTTCCTGGGTTACAAAAGAAAAGTTTGAACATGCCGGCTTCGACCCTGTTGCATTTGAGCGCCGCGCTTTAGGACGCAGCATGTAAAGGCGGGAACGAAGTAATCTCAGCTGTTCCAAGTTTCGCGTCTACGAGGCAACTACCTTTCGCAAACTGCGAACTTTTCTCTTTATTGTTTGTTCCACACAGTAAGCTGATAGGTCGCCTGAGGAGTCATTCATCAAATTCTTCTGAGAATTCAATGACTAGGTCTCTAAGGATTCCAATGGCCTTGTCTCGATCCGGATGCTCAAACCCCGCTTCATCGCAAGTTTCGGTTACGAACTCCCACACCCCGTCCAAGAGCTGTTCAGCAGCCTCAGGATCGACCGGCTTTCCAACGTAGCGGATGCCGTCCATTGCGCAAAGTGCAGCCCACCGCTCCAAATCGTTTTTGAAAACAAGAATATTGTCATTCAACATGCACGCCGTCCTTCTTCCAAACGCCTTAGGGATCGTCCAGGCCCCTAGCTCCTAATCTTAATCCAAATATTCATGCTTTTGCCCATCTTCGATCAGATTTACTGACAAGTTGCTCGACGAGATGGAAAGTCGGCTAGTCCAAGGGGTTACCCCCCCTTTTTCTGTACCAAGGAAAAAAGGGGGTAAACCGGGGGTAGCCCAAGCGAGTCTTCAACGGTTCTTCCCAAGTTTCTAAATTGGCGGGTTTAGTTACCTGCTCTGAACGGAGCTCATCGACGAACACCGGTTATCTTTTCTATATTTTCTCTTTTCTACAGTTTCTCATTTCTATCTTTTTCACTTTTCTATCTTTTTGCCTTCCAAATTCATATCTGGCCTCAAGCATGCATCTTAAAAAAATGTAATATTTACAATATGTTATGGTGGTTTTTCGTTGACATGTAGTTTTAGACATGTCAAAAGAACTGCGTGAAAACAATCAAATGGAGATGCTCATGCTTGAGTATATTCGAACCGCCTACCATCAACTTCACGTCGCAGCAGTGATCATTCATGTTCTGCTTGTTTTCGGCGAACTGCTTCACATCCTGCCACATGCATAAGGACCCCCAAATGACCTGTACGCACTTTGATATAGCCATGCAGGTGCAGCCTCTCCTTCGACACCGTACTATTTCAGCCTAACGGGCTTGATACGCGGTCGGCGTCGAATGACAGGCTGCACCTGCTTCTGCTCCTCGATCATAGAAAAAGTCAAAAGAAAGTACCTTTTCCCGTTCGTATCGCGGCACATCCAACATCCGACCGCAAAACGTTTCTGGTGGATTATTGCCACTCCAAAAAGGTGTGGCTCGCTCTCCTCGGTTCTTTTGTGAAAGACCTCAAGCTTTGCTTTTTGGCTGGTTCGAACACCAGAGCGCCTTTCATGAATCTCTAAAAAAAGTGCTGCGTCGGATGGAGAAAAAATCTCAACAAACGCTGTTACAAGATATCTTTTGCCGCAAATATCCAGCACGCCAACCCAAGCAGAGCATTCATTGTGATTGGGGATCCCATTTGGGTACAGCTTTGCAGATCCTGTCTTTGTCATATTGCGTAACCTCATTTGCTCGATGGCAAATGCATGTGCGGACGCAAGCAACAACGGCCCGTCCCGCGGTTGGTGATAAGTTGTTTCTTGCAAGGTCGTTACCAAACTTTTGGCCAAGCGAACGTCCAACACCCAAGTTGTGCCGCTAGCCAAATGGAGTTAAAGCGATGAGAAAAGCTGCCCGGAGTTCAAAGACCCGACAAACTGAACTCATTGGAGTTAGGTTGAATTCGGATTTGAAAAGCCTGCTGGATGAACGGGCAAAGGAAAATGGTATCTCGCCTACTTCCCAAGCTCGCGTCCTGCTTGCACGTTCACTCGGGTTCTCAAACGAAGTGGAAACGCGGCCACCATCTCGGCGTTGCACTCAAAAAACGATCTCGCAAGATCTAAAACGCGCCATCTGTTTTCTTGATCTTTTGCAGGACATGCGCAGAGAATTTCGATACCTCACGCATACCCTAACGCGCACTCCTCACGATCCTTCTGAAAGCCCCGCCATTGCTGCCGCTCTGGCTAAAATATCTGCTTCCCTGCATGGCATCCAAATCCATGTGACAGGAGGCAAAACGTGATCATCAAAACATCTCGCGTCCCTACCGGTCATACCAACAAGATTGCCAAATACCTTGCCGCCAAGGGCGAAAACGAGCGGGTTGATTGGCTCTGCGGTCATCCTGACGACATCCAAATCATGGGTGAGATTTCGAAGCTCTCGGGAAAAGCTTTCTCCGTACGGCATGTGGTTCTGGCACCCCAGGTCCGTTTAGATCACACTCAGCTCGCGCAAGTGATCAAAGCATATTGCCAAGAGTATCGAGTACCCAATTCCAGCGTAAGACGCCTTTGCCTGATCAGGCATATGAAACCGCGTGCTTCCACGGAGTGCACAAATGTTCACTGGCATCTTGCGATACCGGAGACAGATCCCCTCAGTTTGAGAGTACTCAACAGTTCCTTCACACGAATCCGAGACGAGAAGTTGTCCCGAATGTCAGAACTAATGCTCGGTCACCCTATTGTGCCAGGGCGTTTCACGAAACAGGTTTTCGAAGTTCTACAGAAGGAGCGTCCTGACCTCGATCTCTCCGCATACAGAATTGCTTTGTCCCAGGCTCGCCCGAAGCCTGATCACTATAGTTGTGTTCTGAGCACAGGTAAGGCTGAGCGACGTTTCGATCTCCGACCTACAGCTTCATTGCATCAGCATCGCACAGATCGTGGCACAAGAACTGAGACCTTTCTTAGTCTTCAGGTGCTACCAAACGTCCTTGATCATCCAGTTTTAACGCCGCGAATTTGCGTCCAGAATACCCTGGCCACTTGTCCGCATAATCTAAACAAATGATCAGAACGTTTTCGCCCCGCAGTGACTTGAGCTTGCCTTGCTGTTTACCGGGAACCCTAAATATTGCCCATGCGCCTTTCGTTTGAAGGCTGTATGTTCGGAAGTCACTTGTAAAAATCAAACCCTTGTGCTGCTGGACCAATTCACGAATGCTCTCCAGCGCTTCGCGCCGAGAGGCCGTCCAGGATCCGTCTGAGTTTACCGTCTGGAGAAGATTCTTGATTTCTCCGTGCGGTTTTGAAGTAAGCTTTTGGTCTAAAATTCGAACCATTATTCTCTCAAGCCTGGTGTGTGTTTGCCCAAGTGTCTAAGTCAAAATCTCGGGGAAACGCAAATCTAAGAGAAATTGCCTCCAAAGCCGCTTCTTTCGTTGAAAAACAACCGTATAACTCGCGACGCGTGTCCCACCCGCTTCCCCAACAAACAACAACAGCGACACGTTGGCTCTGCTTTGGGAAGGCAAACCAAAGTCCCGGTGTAATGTCATCGTCTGGATTGTCGAGTGCACTTTCAACACGGCGCTTTATCAGCAGATTCAATTCGTGTGATCGAGGCTCCGCACCTGCCTCTAGCTCTTCCAAGCGATCTCCACTGAGAACCTGATTAAGGAGCGTCCACTCCCAATCTTCAAATAAAGATTAATCACACAAAGGTGAATTGAAAGGCAATATGTGCGAAACAAACCCTCCCGACTCCGAAACCAATAAGTTGGGATCCAGGGAGGTGATTGTTTGCGGGCTACGAGCTTTTTCCATAGGCACTCTTGGTTCTCTATTAGAAGCGGCTTTGCTCAAGATATCTTGATAGGTGACAGGGACGTTTCAATAACGCTGAATTCGCCATCTTCATCTTTTGCAGCTGCCAAATGCTCCCCGCGATACGTCACATCTTCGGACCACCAGGGACCACCAATGCCACCTGGCAAGTCGGCCCAAACATACCACTTCCCATCCTGGTCCTGCTCCAGTGTCCAATCGAACTGAGGCTCACCAAAAGGCCCCTCAAAAAGGCCGGCGGATTTCGCAGCCCCTTCCCTCAGGGCGGCTTTCCCAAGGCGCAGCAGATCAGCGATACGCAGCTCGCCGGTTAGCTGAAAGGTTTCAAAATTATAGGGGCAAGAGGCTTCCCACATAACAGTCGCCCATTCAGCGTCGGGTACATCAATAAGACGATCAGCGGATGAGATACTTTTTGTCATCAATCTTCTTGACTCGGAGTAACGTTGCAGGCGCGCCTATCCTCGCGCAGCGACAGTCGCATCGGCACTAGATCAAGATTTGGTCGCGATGCGTCAAACATATCAAAGTCTATCCTCATCGATCCGCCGAACGCTTTATACGGCGGCTATTTATACTCGTGCGCGGGGCTGCTCAAGACACCATGGCGCCCCTTGTAAGGCTTCGAACATTCATGTTTGTCCAATACCTCTTCGATCTCTGCTTTGTAGATCTCGCGTTTCTCAACCAGAAGAGCGCTCAAACTTTCGATGACCGCTCGGTTTTTTTCGATGACGTCTTTCGCCCGAGAACTCGCCGTTTCCAAACGTTGCAATACGTTATGCCGAACTTGTTCATCCTGAAGGATGTCACTAAGGTTCGTCACTTCGACTGGCCGCCACAGCAAAGGATTTGCGCCAAGTCCAAACATCTCTTCCAGGCGCGTCGCAAGAATCGTCGCTTGCGCAAGGTCACTTTCCGCACTGCCGCCAGAGCCAGTAGAAACCGATCCAAGAAAAGCCATTTCCGCTTCGCGGCCTGCAAGAAGCATTGCCAGCTTCGCTTCAAGCTCAGCGAGCAAAGGAAATGGGCTTTTGTTCTCAAAGGAGACAATCCCACCTCTAGATCGGATCTCGGCACGATCAGGCAAGCCGAGCCCAAGAATGCTCCCTACAATAATGTGACCCGCTTCGTGGTAGGCTGCCCGCAGCAAATCCGATTGCGAACTCTCAGGTACAATCTTCTCCGCGGCAGCCCACAGATGAGCATCTTCTAACGTGGCTCCTTTGTATCTCGCCAAACTGCGGGCTTGTCTCACAATCGCCGCCGCATCCGCGCCTGTGCAGCCAATAAGATGTGCAGCCACGTCCTTAATCCTGCGCAGCGTAATTTCATCGCCGCAATGATCTAAAAGAATGTCGGCAAGTGCGTCTTTGCCGGGCAGTGACATTTCAATTTTCAGATCAAAACGCCCCGAGCGCACCAACGCTGCATCCAGTTTTTCTGGATGGTTACACGCCCCAACAACCAAGACACCTTGACGTTGATTGGCTTTATCCATTGCTTCAAGCAGGGCATTAAGCGCCGATCTGGTATAGTTTGCATTCTCACCGCTTGCGGTTGCACGATCCTCAAAAGAATCGATTTCATCGATGAACAGTACCGTTGGCGACCTTCTGCACGCTTCATCGAAGGACTTGTTCATTGCCGCCAGAAAATCGCCCAGGTGGCCATGTTGCTGCCAGTCGGCGTAGCTCGTCGCAATGAAATGCGCACCGATCTGACTGGCAAGCTTCGAAGCGGCAAAAGTCTTACCTGTGCCCGGGGCGCCAAACATGAGAACACCCCTGGGAATTTCCGACCAATCCAATTGACCGCCTCTCCATGTTTTAATGTCGACAGACAGTTGCTTCAGAACCGCTTTGGTCGAACCCAAGCCCTTTACTGCGTCAAGCGCTGACTTATCGGCCGCAACCGAGTTGTCATCGGCAAATCGAACAAGCGCTTCCACCATCTTCTTGGTGTTCGTCTGTCGCACTGCGGTGGTCAGCTGTTCCAGCGTCAAACACTGCAACTCCTGTGCTTGAGGCAGTTGGTCAAGGATCGGTTGCATGTCCGGGTTGCAACATGGACGGTGCAGTACCTTATGAAGTTTTAGAACGATTTGCGGAGAGATTTCCGCTAGCCGCACAACTTGTGTTGCCGCCTGTCGGATTGTTTCAGGAATTTCCTCCAAACACTCGACAATGCACAAGAACGGCCGTGGCTCCGCCATGCGATCAGACAAGTTTTTCTCAAACTCATCTTTCCCTTTAGCCCGACGCGATGAATAGGTCTTGGAATTCCGAGTAATAAGGCTGATCTTTGGAAGGTGCTTCTGAGAGTTCTTTGCGGCCGGCATGAGGCCGCGTTCGAAGGCGTCCTCGACAGGCTCGATCCATGCTGGATCACCGGTTTCAACGACGGTGAAACCATAGGGAGCATACAAGCTTTCAATGACGGTCTTTTGGTTCTTGGGGAAGCTTGCAAACAGCCGGATCAAAGCTGCCGCAGAGTGGATATCGAGTTTTGATGAGCAAGCGAACCACTTCGTCGCCTTGCCCGCTTTTCCTTCACCTGCTCCCCAAGTATTTTCTTGAAAACCGGTAGAGCAAAGTTCATGCAGCGCAGCATCGAACCAGGTG
Organism: Ruegeria sp. S263; assembly: GCF_056780525.1. Taxonomy (NCBI): domain Bacteria; kingdom Pseudomonadati; phylum Pseudomonadota; class Alphaproteobacteria; order Rhodobacterales; family Roseobacteraceae; genus Ruegeria; species Ruegeria sp. S263. The sequence continues at coordinate 3,210,349 of NZ_CM165558.1, forward strand.
TTGAATTGTTTGAAAAAACTGGAAGAAGTCTTAGATCCTCGTGGCATCGAGCACCCCTTTTGTCGGATTCAATCTGAAGCAGCTTGGAACGGTCGAACTACGACCAGGGACTATCCAAGCGATATCAGCCGCACGCTGGGGCGACTGAACAGTTCAGGTTGTTTCACAACAAAAGTCATCGATATTTCCAATTTTAGATCAGCAACTTAGCGCCGCTTGGCAACGAGCACAAGACCCGATTGACTACCTTCTTCAGAGCTCGAGCTTACGGATTTTTTCCATAATTTTGTCTCATTGTTTAGATATCCGGACATGGTGCCAGAACAAGGTTAATCTGGGATAAACGTTTTCAGCCGAGTTTGTCGCTGACCGTTGACAGAGGCGATGTGGCTCAAGCTTTTTGGCGTGCATCGCCGAGGCCATGCACAGTCAAAACTTCTATTCAAAATATACTTTTTATATAAAAACTATATAATTTGTTGCGCCCAAATTTTCCTTAGGTAATATCACCTTGAGATTGGAAGGTTGAACTCCTATGCCTACGACCATGGTCATTTTTACAAGTAAGAAGCCGGAAGACGTCGCTGACTTGGGCGGGACTGGGTGGTGGAAAGTGGACCCTGTAAAGGCGCGGGGCGCGACGCATGTTGTCCTTACTCACAACGCCTTCGACAAGAGGCGACCCGGGGATCCAGAGCATCACGGTGAATCGTTCATGGTAGCGACGATAAAAGATGTCTTGAAGGATGAGGACGGGCGTTGGCTTATTCAGTTTGATCAGTACGCAATGACAAGTGCGGGACTGAAGTGGCCCGGCTATAGAAACCCTGTCAATTATACGGACACCGATGGAGTACTTGATCAGCTCGAGATTGGTGATTGGCAAAAAGTACAAGAGGTCTCGTTCAAAGACGCGCAGGCAATAAGGCGGCGTGACGATGCTTCCGCAGCGCGCATGCAAGTGAGACAGGCTCCAACATCAGGCACAGGCGAACTGACATTTGGCGAGATCATCGAACTGCATCGCGAACGCATTGCAGTTGATCTCGGTGTCGAGCCGGCGGCCGTAAAAATCACGATAGAGACCTCAAAATGAGCACTGCTATTGGCATGAAATCACAAAACTATGTCAGCAAAAGATTATCCGTGAGCGGACTTTATGCATACATGAACGCTGGCTTTGCATGATCATCTACGAACGGGTTGATCATAGTCGATCAAACTACTTTAACGCAACAATGCCGCCACTTAACTACCGCTAGGATTGCTTGGCGAAACTGAAGATACCTGGAGGACTCCAACAAGTGTTCCGAAGAAGACTCCTTAGATTTTTGCAGGGTAGACTTGCGCCGCACGTACAGCCTGGAACCATGTCGATTGTCACAGAGTAAGCCGCTACGCCCAACTCAACGCACCAAACACACCGAAGCTCGCTGGTGAACGTTTAAGCCAAGCCAAAAAGCAAGACTATTTTCGGAGCCCCAAATGAACCCCATCCCACAACCCGGTTCGGTCGTCAAAGTACGCTCAGCCATCTGGAAAGTATTGGGTCTTACGCAACTGAAAGGCGGCGATAGCGAAGTCCACTGTCGTGGGTTGTCCGGACTTGTCAGGGACAAAGAAGCTCGCTTTATCTGGCGGGTTGAAACAGGATCTCAAGTTCTAGATCCGGCCGAGGTCAGGCTCGAACATGATAGCTCACCGGGGCTCATGGACACAAAACTCTTCCTCGAAGCGGCCTTTAGACAAACCGCAACAACGGCAAGGCAACCTTTGACCTTTGGACAAGCCGCCATCGATGACCTCAGCTTCCAGCATTTACCTGTTGAAAGGGCTCTTTCTCAGGACCGCGTCCGGTTGCTTATTGCTGACGATGTTGGCCTTGGGAAAACACTTGAAGCTGGACTTATCACCTCGGAGCTAGCACTCCGAGGGCGGGCCAACAGGATTCTTGTTGTAACTACACGCGCGATGCTAACGCAGTTTCAGAAGGAATTCTGGACACGATTTTCCATCCCGCTTTCAAGGTTGGATAGCGCAGCAATTCGCCGAATGCGGAACAAAATACCGGCGCATTACAACGTTTTCGATCAATTTGATCGCTCTATTGTATCCATCGATACTTTGAAGCGAGATGCGCAAATCCGGGCCGCAATCGATGCATCCTATTGGGACCTGATTATTATCGACGAAGCCCATAATGCGGCCCGCCGCAAAAACACAGCTGGCACCAACTCTCAACGGGCTGAGCTTGCGAAACTGCTTTCGCGACGAACAGACTCACTGCTCCTGCTAACAGCAACACCGCATGATGGATCACACGAAAGCTTTGCAAGCTTGATCGAAATGCTTGATCCAACTCGCGTGCCCGATCCTACTAAGCTCAAGCGCGAAGACATCGAAGATTTGGTCGTCAGGCGCTTTCGATCATCACCCGAGGTCATAGAAGATCTGGGAGAAATCGTCCCGCAGAGAAAACTGATCAGAAGAGATTTCCCTCTCAGCCCTGAAGAAGAGGCTGCATATCAATCGATTGCAGATCTTCATCTGGATCTTGACGAAGAAAACAAACGCGGTCGCGCAATTGATCTCTTTCGAACAACCTTGGCTAAGGCCATTTTTTCTAGCCCTGCCGCCTGTCTGGAGACACTGAACAATCGCATTCGGGGTATCGAGAAAGGAACGTCTCGCGGCACCGAAGAGGATCAAGAACGCCTGCAAGCGCTTGCCGATCAGGTTGAGAAAATTGGTATCGGCGAATTCAGCAAGTATCAGGATTTGCTGGACGCTTTGAAGGCGGCAAAATGGACTGGAAGCAAGAAGCGCGACCGCCTTGTTGTTTTCTCAGAGCGCATCGCCACTGTGTCCTGGCTTGCCGAACGGATGCCAGAGGATCTAGGGCTCAAAGAAGATCAGATTGCTCGAATTGACGGCGGTAGCGTTGAAGCCGACATCAAAACCCAGAAGGTCATTGAGGATTTTGGGCAAGAAAACTCATCTATCCGGGTTTTGATTGCATCCGATATGGCCTCCGAAGGCCTTAACCTCCACTTCCAATGTCACCGGCTTATCCATTTTGATCTGCCTTGGTCTCTACTGCGGTTTCAGCAACGCAACGGTCGGATCGACCGTTACGGGCAAGACCGTGCACCGCAGATCACATATTTTGTCGGCGAAAGCAGCCACCCAAAAGTTCGCCAGATGTGGGTTTTGGACAAGCTCGTTGAAAGAGATGAGAAAGCCCAGGAGGGTGTAGGTGACCCTGCTGTTTTCCTTGGCCAAGGGGATGCCGAAGGTGAGGAGGTTATCGTCGCAGAGGCTGTCGCGTCAGGGGTCGGCGAAGACGCCTTTGCTCGAGATATGGATGAGCGTGCTTCGCAAGCAAAGGCTCTTGATGACGCATTTGACGCGATCTTTGGGGACTATGCCGACAACGTGGAAGAACAAACGAGTGCCGCCTCAACTACAGAGGCGAAGCCTCCGAGATTGTTTGAAGACACCTTCTCTTATACGGGCAGCATGTTGGAACGGCTCGGTCGACCTGAAGAGCAGGTTTTTGACACACCTCCAAGCATCTCTGAGGCTCAACGCATAATAAAGTTCCAGATACCACAGGATATGAAAGCGCGTGACGGCTTCGGCTATGCAAGTGCTGGGGCGGTTGATGGGCGATATATGCCGGAAGAGGCAGTGGACCGCTCTGGCAAGGTCGAACTGACAGATCAGGCGGATACAATTACTAGGGCCATTGATGAAGCTAAAATGAGAGAGCGGTCCTGGCCAGACGTCCAGTATCTTTGGGACGGCCACCCAATTCTGGAATGGTTTGCCGACCGCTCAAATACGTTCTTTCCTCAACACTCGGCGCCGATTGCCTCGCTAAAGGGCCGACTTGCTGATGGTGAAATAGCTTTCGTCATGCACGGAGCCGTACCCAATTCGCTGGGCGCGCCTGTCGTCGACCGGTGGGCCGTTGTTGTTCGGAGCGCGGATGGCGAGTTATGGATTGAAGAGATAGCGGAATTTCTCAGCCGCACCCAACTTAAGGGGAACACGCCAAGTCAGCCAATTTCGGGCCAAGAGGACGCCCAAAACGCACTGCGCTCGGCTGTTGATTGCTTCCAAACTCATCTACGTCAACTTCGAAACCAAAAGGCACAAGAGATTGAAGTAGAAATGAATTCTGTTTTGGCACGCTTGTCAGACTTGGAAAAACGCCACAAAGCCCAGTTGGGTTTTGATTTAGGGGAAATCACGTTCAATGAAGGCGCGTTAACTACGAAACAAAAGCGCGCACAGACCCTGCGGCAGAATAAAGAGAAGAGAATAGATCGCCTTTTTGAGGACTGGATCGAGTGGTTCGAAAGAACGCGCAAGGTTATTGATGACCCCAATCCGCATGTTGACCTCAAAGCAGTGTTCGTAGGGTAAGCTTATGGAACTCATTGGAATTGAAAACGAAGCAGAGTTTTTTCCGTCCGGAACCCTGTCAGACGTTCTGAAAGAAGAGTTGGCCGATATCACTGCCCGTTGGTCTGAGTTGGATAAAAAAAAGCACCCCGTTGAACGTTTGCAGGGTGTTACCGGCACAACGTTGGGTGCTTACCGACAAATTCGTGCTTCAAATGAAGCGTCGAAAAGGTTTGGGCTCACTCAGGAGGCTCGCTTCAAGGTTTTGGAAGCGCTCGGCTATGAGTGGAAACGGGAAGTTGCGCCCGCGGGTTTGGATGGCCAAACACTAATACCGCTTCTCGGCAGAGTCTCAAATGCAGATGGAAAAGATGCGCTTTGGATAATCGAAGCACCGGTTCCAAGTAACGAAGACGAATCGTCTGACCCATTGGATGCGAAGTTTTCCAAAGATCAGTTTGCAGAAGAGGACCGGGACGCGGCTCTATTGGACCAGACAATCGGCGAGTTTCTGGCCAAAGGCGTGTTTGAATTGCCGGATGGACCTAGAAACGTACTGATTGTTGGTCTTTCCCAACTTGTCCTTGTCGATAAACGCAAATGGCCCGCGCGGTCAGTACTTCGCTTCAATTTGCAGGAGATATTTGCGCGATCCGAACGTGACACGCTGGTTTTGACGGCTTGCCTGATTGCAAGAGAGGCTCGGGTGCCTGAGCAAGGCGTGCCGATTTCCGACAGACTCGAAGAAGAAGCTCAGCGAAACGCCAATTCGGTGACATCATCGCTCAAGAAAACAGTGCGAGATGCTATTGAGCTGCTGGGGCAAGAAGTTCTCGAAGTCACCGAAGGCAAGTTTCCGTCGAATTATCCCATCAAGTCCAAACGCGGTGTCTGGATCGAAGGTCCAGACCTGTCTCGTGAATGTTTGCGATACATGTACCGCTTGCTGTTCATGTTCTATGCCGAAGCCAATCCGCGGCTCAGCCTGCTTGATTTGAAAAACCCGATTTACAACTCTGGATACTCTCTGGAAGGCCTGCGCGATCTGGAGTCCGTTCCGCTTAGAACCACCGCGGATCGAACCGGGACGTTCCTCTGGGAGAGCCTGCAAACGACATTAGACTTACTCTACACGGGCCTTGATTTGGAAGACGCTGACAAGGGGACGGGGCTCCGGCTGCCGGCTGTAAAGGTGTCTTTGCTTGATCCACAGAGCACTCCGCTTCTGAACAGCCTCAATCTGCGCAATGAGGCGATTCAGAAGGTCATTCGGCGTCTGTCACTGCGATCAACCAATAAAAGCACGGGGCGCATTTCCTACGCCAAGCTCGGCATCGGACAGTTGGGCGCTGTCTATGAAACCCTGATTTCATTCACTGGGGTTGTCGCCAAAAATGATCTGATTGAATTGCTTCCCAGCAAAGGCAAAAAGTCTGATGCCGATCCAGACGATCCAGACGATCCAGTAAGCCGCGTAGATTATGTCGATCCGCTTGCACCCAGTTGGTTTGTGGAGCGCCGTCGTCTTCTGAACGGTGAGTTCACCTCTGAAGAAGTGGTGTTCAAAGGCAGCGAAGCACTCATCTATCCGAAGGGGACATTCATCTATCGCCTTGCGGGTCGGGATCGAGAAAAGTCAGCGTCCTACTACACTCCTGAACCGCTGGCCCGATTGCTGGTCAAACACGCTCTAATGGAGCGCTGCAAAGACCTCACCGCAGATGAACTGCTTGAGCTCAAGATCCTCGAGCCCGCGATGGGATCGGCGGCCTTCCTAGTCGAGACCACAAACCAGCTGGCGGACCTCTATCTAGACCGCAAACAACAGGAGTTGGGCAAGACCATTCCGCAAGACCAAATCGTCGTCGAAAAGCAAAAGGTCCGCAGTTTCATCGCCGACCGAAATTGCTTTGGCGTCGACTTGAACCCTATTGCGGTTGAACTTGGCGCGATCTCGCTCTGGCTCAACGGTCTGCACAACAGCGCGTTTTCGCCGTGGTTTGGAGACCAGTTGCATGCCGGGAACTCGTTGCTGGGAGCGCGAAGAGCATCTTATAGTCCAAAGCTCACGACAGCATCTAGCGCCGCAGATCTATGGCTAAATGCCAAGCCACAGGAGATCGGCTGGCGCAACAAGTTGCCAGAAGGCCAGATCTGGCAGTGGCTACTGCCGGCCAAGGATATGGCCAAATTTGATGGCGACAAGACCATCAAACCTTTTGCCGAAGATGGGCAAAAGCGGATCAAAGATTGGCGCCAAGGAGGGTTCTTCAAAAAACTTGAAAAGCACGAAATCCAATTGGTCCAGAAACTCAGCAAAGTTGCTGAAGCATTGTTCGAACAAGTCGCCGATGACCTGGAGAAGACCCGAATTTCCTCCAACGACGAAATTACCATCTGGCCCGATCATGAAATGGCTGGAAACAAGCGGATGGATTTCCATGCCAAAGCAAAACTGACCGCGCATTTGGTCGGCGACGATCACGCCACCAACACTCTGCCTTACAAGCGGCTCAAGACAGCAATGGACGCATGGTGCGCCCTGTGGCTATGGCCGTTGGATCAGGCGGACAAACTGCCATCCCGGCTCGAGTTTCTGAGCGGCATGGCAATGATCCTTGAAGGCGGGTTTTCTGCTGACGGATCCCTTGAGGCACCAAGTATGTCAGAGTTCTCGAATCCGGAACTGGATTTCTTCGACCAGCTTGAACCCGATGCACCTGCGTGTGATTTGTTTAAGGCGCCGCACAAAACCCAAGACTTGTTGTTCCGCGAAACCAATGTTGAGGCGCTGATTGAAACATTCGACTGGTTAGGTGTTGCGACCCAGGTGGCTGAGAGGGAACGCTTTGTGCATTTTGATCTGATCTTTGCTGACGTTATGCGCGCTCGCGGTGGATTTGATTTGATAGTCGGGAACCCGCCTTGGGCAAAACCGGCCTTTGACGAAGCGCTAGTTGTTTCCGATTTTGACCCTGCCGTAGGCGCTAAAGGAGTTAAGGCCAAAGACGTCCGCGCCGCACTTCCTGAAATGCTAGATACCCCACTAAAACTGAAGACTTTTTGCAATTCATATACCTCTGAAAATGGGCGCCTTTCATTTACTTCTTCCCATCTTATGTTTCCATATCTTGGTACTGGCGCAAATAATTTGTACGCTTGCTTCTTGGAGATCGCGTGGCGTGTGGCCGCTGTCTCAGGTGTAGCCGCATTGGTGCATCAGGATCGCCATCTAACCGACCCCAAAAATCATGAGTTTAGGGCTAATTGGTATACCAGAATTCGTCGACACTTTGCTTTCCGAAACGAGCTAAGAAGTAAGAACTTTGCGGATGTGGGGAACCGGAAAGAGTTTTCGCTGAACGTGTATGGTCCGCCACAAAAAGATATCAGCTTCATTCATATGAGCGGGCTTTTGCATGCTTCACAAGTAGAAGAATCTTTTTCGCATGATGGTTTAGGGCCAATCCCGCCAATGAAAGATGATCACGGCAAATGGATTGTAAGAGGTCATTTAAACCGAGTAATTTTTTTGGACAAAACATTCTTGAGAAAGTTAGCAGATTCATCATTTGAAGATACAACTACCGTCTCCTGTAAGTTGCCACAAATATACTCAACGAAGATCAGTAGCCTTTTGTCTTCATTGGAAAAAATGAGGGCATCAAGTTATGTCCCAGAATATATCTTAGAACGGCCCATTGTCGAAACAGATGCTATAAAGGAGGGTAAAATCTCCAAAAAGGAAACGTTTACCGACAACATTGGCTCAGGCGTTTTGACTGCGCCTATGGTAAAGGTTGGGTCAGCCTTTTCGCAATGCCCGGGAAGGCAATTGCGCTCACACAGAGATTACAAGCCTCTGGATCTAAAATCAGTGGACAGCATGAGATCCGTGCGATTTGGCTATGAACTGATTCAGCATAATTCAATACTCGCCGCGGAACAAAATGCGGAAGATCTAATTGAAAAGGGAGGCGCTCTGTATTCAATTGCAGCTAGAGACTTTATCGACGTAAATGGAGAGAGAAGCCTTTTGGTGGGCATGGTGCCGTCGGGTCTTCCCCATCTTCACACAGTGCGAGTAATTTCTGCGGGGGACCAATGTCAGACGTTGTCTGTTGCATCCCAGCTTTTATCTCTACCGTTCGACTTTTTTTTGAGATCAGCGGCCCCAGGACATTTAGATATCAGCGTCCTAGAATCTCTTCCCATTCAGCAACCTGATTGCAATGCTATTGCAAGGGCGCTCTTATTGTTTTGTCACTTGGCGGAATTCGCTCCCCTTTGGAATAGCGTTGCGACGAAGCTTGAGTGGTCTGGCTGGTCGCAGGCACATTCAACGTTGCCAGAAGTTGATCTTTCGGCATCATGGTCCAACTCTAAGCGCTTGACTGCTGATTATGCGAGGAGACTCGCACTAGTTGAACTCGATGTATTGATTGCAATGAAGCTAGGCATGTCTCGCGACCAGCTAATTGAAATCTTCAAAACATACTACCCAATTCTCCGTCAAAATGAAGCTGGCACTTGGTATGATCTGAACGGTCAGATTGTTTGGAGTAGTTCGGTAGGACTGCCTGGCGTCGGCTGGCTCGATGACCGCGGAAAGAGCCCCGGTCGCTCCGAGTGGGAGAAGATCTTGGCAGACAATCCCTCGGAACTTACCTGCACAACCATCGACGACATGATGCCCGGCGGTCCTCGCGAAGTTACCCACCACTTCGTTGGCCCTTTCACCCAATGCGACCGGATCGAAGACTATAAACGTGCTTGGGCTCATTTCGAGGCGCTGAAGGCGGAAGGGGGCAGCTGACATGAACCCGATCCTACTCAACCGCCATGTGCAACAAAGCCTGCGCGAGCTGGTGCATTCTACGCTCAACACCTCAAGCAAGTCGTTTGAGGGGATTGTGAAGCGGTTTCTTGAGACGCCCGGCAATTTTATCAAGGGCCCGTGGATTTCGGTCGACATGCCTTTTCGGCAAATCGACGGGGCCGCGGATGGGTCATGGGATCAGCCCTTTCCAGAAGTACCCCTGAGGTTCCCGCCCTATCAGCACCAGATGGACGCCTTTGCACGGCTGAGCGGTGACAAGATGCGCTCGACCCTCGTGGCAACGGGCACAGGATCTGGCAAGACAGAAAGCTACCTCTGGCCGATTTTGGAGCATTGCCGGCAGAACAAGGACGAACCTGGGATCAAGGCGATCCTGATCTACCCAATGAATGCCTTGGCGAGCGACCAGGCGCGGCGAATCGCGTCGGCGATCAACGACTTACCGGGATTAGAGGGCGTTCGAGCGGGGATATACGCTGACGCAGAACCCAAGAACGCTACGATGGAGGTGACGCCAGAAAGCGTGATCACACATCGCGAAACCATGCGTCAAAACCCACCCGATATTCTGCTCACAAACTACAAAATGCTCGACTATTTGTTGTTGCGTGGACGGGACAAAAGCCTCTGGGGCGAAAATAACCCTGAGACACTTAAGTTTCTGGTCGTAGATGAGATACACACCTTCGACGGTGCTCAAGGCGCGGATCTGGCACTTTTGATCCGACGTCTGAAATATCGTCTGAACACGCCGGAGCAGCATCTGGTCTGTGTTGGGTCTTCTGCAACACTCGGTTCCGGCGAAGACGCAAAAGCCGATTTGCGCGGCTACGCCAGGACGATTTTTGGCGAAGAGTTCGATGATCAGGCCGTCATCACCGAAACCCGCAAAACCGCGGCAGAAGTCTTCGACGATCCAGAATATTCCGACCGTCCGTCTCCGAACGACATACGCGCAGCTCTCAGTGCGGCAGAAGGCATGAACCAGGCGGAAGCAGCCAAGCATCTTGCAAGATGCCTGTTTCCGAAAACGACCGATCCAGATCTTGAAGCGCTGCATGCAGGTGATCCCACCTCTTTTGATTGGCGGTTGCTTCTCGGGCGCCTGTTAATGGAGCAGCAACTGGTTCAGAGAACGCTGAAAACTATCGCAGAACATAGTGGGCCTGCTTCGCTCGAGGACGTCGCCGCTGGCCTGTCCCTGGTGAAGGCAATCCGCAAGTGGAGGCCAGAAGACCATCAAGCCCTAGCGGAGCTGACTGTCGCACTGGTCGCATGGGCCCGATCAGCAGGAAATCGCCCGCTATTCAATGTCAGGCTTCAGCTCTGGATACGCGAAATGGCACGGATGGTGTCAAACCTTCCAAGGCTTGAGGCAGGTTTGCAGAAATCTCATATCAACCTGCTGCATGGTATGGATCTGGATACTTCAGCGCTCAGGAAAACTTTGCCCTTGGTTAATTGCAATCGATGCGGGGCAACAGCGCATCTGGGACGCCAGAATGTCAGTTCGGTATCTTGCTGGGCACCACTCGACCAACTCTACGAAGAGTTCTTTTCCCATAACAACGGCGGCAAACTTCGACTATTTTACCACGACAATATAGACCGCAAGGTGAGCGCGACCGCTGGTGGCGGGCGTATCGTCCAAGGCCTGTTGGATTCGGAAAGCTTAGAATTCAGTCCTTCGAACCATGACGAACTCGACGTCGGGCCAGCATCGCCTGTCTGGATGTACGATCCCACAGATAGCAATGGAAAGTTGGATGCGACATGCCCGTCGTGTGGGCAAGCTCAAGGCGTTTTGTTGTTTGGAATGCGTGCAGCCCGCCTGACACCGGGCATTACAAGTACCATGTACTCGTCCGAGCAGAATGAGGAAAGTCCGAGCGCAAAACCCAGGTTCCTGATGTTTTCGGACTCTGTTCAAGACGCCGCGCATCGCGCTGCCGTTGCTGAGACCCGCAACACACTCTCGGTATATCAGAAGTCGCTCTATCAGGTTTTGCAAAAGACTGATGCCGGCAAACTCAATCTTGAGGAGGTGTTTCAGGACGTTCCAAAAGACTGGCTTGCAACCCTGGGCGCGGACAGTTTCACCGCGATGTTCATTCCGAAGGAACAGGCGTGGCGGTCTCGTTATGCGGATTTGATTCAACACGATATTTCTATCAGTGACCCGGTTTTTATAGACCACATTTGTATGCGCCTGGGGTGGGAATATTTCATTGATCTCAGCTTTCGCGCGCATTTCAATCATACGCTGGAGATCAATGGGATTGCTGCCGCTGATGTGTCAGGTGAAGCGGTTCGCGACAGCGCAGAGCGTTTGTCGCGACAACTCAGGAATGAGTTTGCTGGTGCGCCTGAGCTCGACAATGACCGAGTAGCCCAGTTTTTACTTGGATTCATGCAACGTATGAGGCGCCAAGGTTCCGTCGCCCACCCATATGTCGAGCTTGCGGCCCGGGCATCGACTGGATCGTATGGAATGAATTGGTTTGCAGCGGGTCGTCAACTGGGACTTGGACAAAGCGGCACTTTACCCATTCCAGATACACCCAGAAGACTAGGCCCCATCCCGATTACGCTGAGCAATGCTCTGACCGGTGTTGAAAAATTGACGCGTAAACATATCGCAAACTGGTATCGTGATTGGGTTTTCAGAAGCTTTGCAGATGCAGACCTTAGAATTGGAACTGATCCAGACACGGTTTTCAAACTGGCGCTCAACAGGTTGCAGGCCGACAGTCTCGTCAAGCGCGTTGATGGCCCAGATGGGCACCGGCACGTTTGGCTGCTTGAGCCAAGAAAAGTTGTAGTCTCCTTGGACACGCATGGTTTGACCTGCGATGTTTGTGGGCGGCGAGAGGTAACACTAGCGGTAAACGAAGACATTGCCGTCGGTTCGTGCTGTACAAAAATCGGATGCCAGGGACATCTACAGGATGCACGACTCCCAGTTCGCCCTGCGATGCGCAGGTTATTGTCCTCAAATCGGAATCATAGAGTTGTCGCCCGGGAGCACACCGGCATCCTCGATGCGGATCAAAGAAACCATATCGAAACAGGTTTCATAACCGAGGAAACCCGATGGGCGCCGAACCTGATCAGCGCAACGCCAACACTGGAAATGGGTATCGACATTGGCGATCTGTCGACATTGCTTTTGAGCTCGGTTCCACCTGAAGAGGCGAACTATGTTCAAAGAATCGGACGAAGCGGACGTCGGGACGGCAATGCTCTGAATCTGGTTCTGGCCAATGCCAGGCCACACGATATTCAGTTCTGGGAAGATCCAACGCCGATGCTGGCGGGTCAGGTCAACCCTCCGGGTGTGTTCCTCTCAGCAGAAGAAGTGTTACTACGCCAGGTAACAGCGTTCACCCTTGATGCTTTCGTCATCACCACTTCCGAAAGTAGCGATTACGGAAAGGTCAGAGATGTCCTGAAACGGAGGAATGACGTTGCTTCGACAGGTTTCCCAAGGGAATGGCTCGATATGGTCAAATCCAATGGTGCTATGCTCGCTGACCAGTTTTTGGAAGGTCTTCCGGAGGCCATAAATGCGCGATCCGATTTGACCGCACGGATTCGAGACTACTTAACCCAATCTGACCACCACTCGCTCCCTTGGCGCATCACAGCCGTCTTTGATGAAGCAGAAAATGACAGAGCACGCCTGGTGGACAAGCGAGAAGAAGCAACGAAAGAGCTGCAACGTCTACGCCAGCGCCAGGCTGAGTTTACCGAAGAGGAATACGACAAACGCAGGGGCGACATCGAGCGCAACCGAAAAGAAATCAACAGCATGATCCGCAAGGGTATCGATGATGTTTCGGTAATTAAATACCTCACAGATAAAGGCGTTCTGCCAAACTATGCCTTTCCCGAAGAGGGAGTAAAACTGACGTCGATTCTATTCCGTCGCGACAATGCAAAGGGTGAACCGGAGGAGCCGCTACAAATCGAGTATTCGAGACCTGCCAGCTCCGCGTTATCCGAGCTCGCGCCAGGCCAGTACTTTTTTGCAAATGGCCGACAGGTTCAGGTGGAGCGACTTGAAATTGGCAAGGAGGATCTTTCGTCGTGGACGTTTTGCCAGTCCTGCTCTCATATTGCCCCACGGCACGAGGGGGACGCGACGAGTAATTGTCCAAAATGCGGGGACAACATGTGGATCGACAGCGGATCCGAACATGAAGTGGTCAAACTGAAATCCGTTATTTCTGCCAGTAGCGAGGAAAAGGCTGCTATTCGTGATTTGGACCAGCGAGACCAGCGTCAATTTGATAGAGAATTGAAACCTTTTCATGCAGAATCTGACGTTTTGTCCTCCTGGTTTACGGATCAGGATTCTTCCGCTCCATTCGGATTTGAATTCATTCCAGATTGCACCTTCCGCGATTTCAACTATGGCGCAAAGTCATCGGCTCCAGTGGGTCCGATCATCGCGGGCGCCAAACGCGCGTCTCATCCTTTCAGGATCTGCAAACACTGCGGCACTGTGCAAAAGCCTCTGCGCAATGAAGATGATGTTGGCGTTCACCCGCCAAGCTGTAAAACCTTGCGAGACAAAATCACCCGCGATCATTGGGAAACGGAAGTCTTCCTGATGCGGGAATTCGAAACTGAGGCGATGCGTGTTATTATCCCAGTGGTGGGAGATGCTGACGACAATGATCTGAAAAGCTTTGTTGCAGCGATAAATCTTGGCATGCAACGTCATTTTGCGGGCAAGGTTGATCATATTCGCTCCACGATCTACGAAGCCAGGCTCAATGATCATGTTTCGGTTCGAAGCCTCTACCTGTACGACTCGGTGCCCGGCGGATCCGGTTACCTGCGCCAAGTAGGCGAACATCCAGATACAATGAAGTCGATTGTCTCTAAGGCGATTGCGGCACTCTCCCAATGTAGGTGCAACACGGCCGACCCGCCTCGAGACGGATGTTATCGATGCGTAAAACCCTACAGGTCGCAATTTGGCCCCGGAGAGCCAAGCCGGGATCGTGCACGCGCTTTAATGGAAAGCACACTCGGGAAATGGGACAGCTTGACCCAGACCTCGAGTAACATTGATGCATCTATTCTTGGTGCATTGGTTGAAAGCAAATTGGAAGCCAGATTTCTTGGAGCCCTATCCAAAACTTATGGTGAGGACGCGCTGAAACCCCAGGTATTATCAGGCGGGCGGCGCGGATATGTCCTGCGTGCAGGGAGCGCAGACACCCCAAAACTCTGGACGATAGAACCACAGGTTCAAATCGATACCCGTTTCAATGGATTACCCAAAAAACGAGTGGATTTCCTGGTTTCGCCAGTCAACGCCGCCGACCAATTGCCGGTTGTCGTGGAAATGGATGGGTACGATTACCACGCCAACACCATCGACAAGGACCTGCTGGACCGTATCGAAATGATCCGATCCGGAAAGGTGCGCGTTTGGACACTCAGCTGGAATGACCTTGATGAGACCGCCGATTTGCCTCGAAACCCCTTTTCGGAAGCGGCGTACACGTCCAAGCAGCGCGGAACACTTGGAAGAGTTCTGGCAAATGAACATTTTGCTGATTTATCCGAGCCGATAAAGCGCTTGCAGTCACTTCCAAATCTGAACGCGCTGATTCGCGTTTTGGATGGCGTGGATACTGACCTTGAGCGAGCTTGGTCGGTGCTGTCTCGCACATTTATACAGGCAGAAAACCGCGCGTTTGAAGATCTTCCAAGTGTTGGCGACCTACGGAGTGAGAACTTGGAGTTCTTGAAAGAGGCGTGGCGCGCAGCCCATTTTGGTCAAAAGCCACTCGACGTATTTGTCGCTTGTGACCAAGTGAGCCCTATTCAGTGGGCAGAAAGCAATCGTGACGTGCGCATTGTTCTCCACGCCACTCTTCCAGAAGTGTCAGATGTAACAACAACCAAACCGGTTCTTGAAGATATTTGGCGCGGGCTATGGCGTGCTGTGAACCTGCTTCAATCCCTGCCCGGCTTCCATGTGCAGGTAAACGAGTTGGATACACTGCTACCACCGGAAACCAGTTCATCCAGTGCCGCAAATGAAAAAGAAGATACCGCTTGGCTAGAAACACGATCTCTTTGCGATGAAGTGTTCCACCCTTTGATAGATGCGCTTATCGCGGCCGGTGTACCAGGGCCGGATAGGATCGGCGACGATCTCATGGTGTCCGGCCGGGTCGTCGGTGCAACGGAGTTCGGCTGGTCCAAGTATAACTTTTGCGTGTCTGAAGAAGCTCACGACAATACAGGGTGGACACTTCTGACCTTTATTCCAGAAGAAAGTCACGTAAGCGAAACCATCGCCGAAATCCTGAAGGCAATTGAGGAGACAAGCAAATGAATCAGCCAATTGCGAAACGGGTCTCGTACGATATCGGATGCATGAAGAGCCTCAGGAAGCTTCCAGACAAAGTTTCGCTTAGATTCATGGATATGATGACCCGTTACATGTCGTCCCCCGAAAGCAACGGGTTGAACCTTGAGACGGTCGAAGGTTCAAAAGACAGTTCCATTAAGTCTCTGCGCGTGGATCAAGGCTACCGGGCTATAGCTTTCGAGCTGGGCCGTGACATCATGTTTGTGCATGTCGGCGAGCATGACAAGGCATACCGATGGGCGACAGGGCGACGGGTGAAACTTGACCCTGGGACCAATCGTGTCCGTATCATTCAGGAAATTGACGCTGAAACGGAAAAGCAGACCACTGCTGCTAAACTTGGATTGTTTGATGGTTTTGCGGATAAGAAACTTCGCGCTCTGGGCATACCGGACGAAGAACTACCCGCCATTCGGCAAATTGCCTCGTTGGAAGAACTTGAGACGGACGAAGACAAATTTGATCCCCTCAGCTATCAGGTCCTTTACGCATTAGCAGCAGGATACTCCGAAGAAGAAGTCTACGCGATGACGGGCGTTGCCGAGTGTGGTGAGGAAGACGCTGAACAGGATGACGCGGACGTTTCGTTTGACAAGCTCATTGAGACCGATGAAAGCCGGCAGACCATTTTCATTCCTGAAAGTGAAGCGGAGCTGAGGCGCGTTTTCGAAGAAGGGCTGGAAGGCTGGCGTGTCTTTCTGCATCCCGAGCAGCGAAAGCTAGCATATCGCGATTATAACGGCCCAGCCATGGTACGCGGAGGTGCTGGCACCGGTAAAACGGTTGTCGCAATGCATCGTGCGAAACATCTCGCGGATCAAATCGCGGCTGATCCCAGGCGGGTAGGAGAGAAGATATTATTCACAACGTTCACGACAAGCTTAGTGCAGGACATTCTAAACAATTTGCGCACACTTTGCCCTGAACACTTAGATTCAAAGCCGGCAAGGATTGAAGTTATTAATCTGGATCGTTGGGTGTCGCAGTTCCTGAGACGAAAAGACTTTGGCCGGCAAGTTGCGTATTTCGGCGAAGCGCGTAATCAACTTGAAGAAATTTGGGAGGAAGTTTTTGAAGCGCATGATTTACCAGAAAACCTGACCGAAGATTTTGTAAAAGCTGAATGGGGTCAGATTGTTCAAGCAAAAGGTCTGACGGACAAAAGGGCTTATCTGAAGATTTCAAGAGCGGGGCGCGGCACGTCGCTTGATCGACGAAAAAGAGCCGCTTTGTGGGACGTTTTCTCGGATTACAGAGCCCGCATGGTCAGCGCAGGCCTGGCCGAACCTGATGATGCTTACCGCGAGGCGACCGAGTTGTTGTTATCTGAAGCACCAAATCTCCCTTACGTCGCCGTAGTTGTGGATGAAGCACAGGACATGGGTGAGCAGGCTTTCAAACTGATTAGAGCCATTGTCCCGGAAAAATCGACCGGCGATAAAAACACGATCTTTATCGTTGGAGATGCGCATCAACGAATTTATGCACGTCGTGCGAGCATGTCTGCTTGCGGTATAAACATTCGCGGCCGCTCACGCCGACTGCGACTGAATTACCGTACAACGCAGGAAATACGAGCCTGGGCCGTATCAATCCTGGAAGGGGTCAGTGTCGATGACCTAGATGAAGGAACGGATACACTGAACGGATACGTAAGTCTGTTGAAAGGGCCAAACCCTGAGCTTGCGTCCCATCCATCAGAAATTGAAGAACTGAAAGGTCTGGCCGATTGGGTAGGTAAGGTGATTTCTTCTGGCACTGCTCCTGAAGAGATTGGAATCCTTTGCAACCGGAGAAAGGACATTGCGCGTGTAGAGGATGCTCTTCACGGGATTGATGTTCAAACAGTTGAATTGAAGGCTGGAGAAGCTGACAGCCGCGACAAACCCGGGGTGAGAATCACTACAATGCACCGCGCCAAGGGCCTGGAGTTTTTTGCCGTGGCAATTCCGTTCATGTCGGAGTCTGCTTTTCCACCGAACGTTGCTTTAGAGTCTGCCGTTGATGCTGCGGACTTGAATGACATCGTTGATCAGTACCGCTCGCTTTTGCACGTGGCAGCCACTCGAGCCAAAAAGGAACTTCGTGTCTCCTGGTCAGGGGACGTGACCAACTTGGCAGTAATCGGCGATAACGAATAGATTGGCTTCTTGCAAATTGTTGGTTGAACTCATTCGACTCTAGTTGAAATTGAGGAACATCGGCGATTGCAATTTATGGGACAACTCTTTCCTCACCAGACTATGTAGAAATCCAATTTTGCCGCCCGCTTTCAAGATCATCGGGCGGCAATAAGTGGCGTACAAAAAACAGGGGGATCTGCGTTGCGACTCCTAGCACTAAGCATCCAACCGCACGCGCAGCCACCTAAGAACTATGCACGTGGAAAACAGTAGGCTTGTCGGGATCTGATTTGCCTCTCCAGTGAGGTCGTCTAAAAACCATTTTGCCGTTTCTCGCCATGAACAGATGACCACGTACAAGATGCCTGCCAGGTCCCCTTCGAAGCCCAGTAGAAACTTTTTCAGTCGGCTCCCCAGAGTATAGCTTTTCAACGGTTTCGTCAGAAACATTTAGCTTAACTACATTGACTACCCGGGGTTCCCTGTCTTTTTGTGAAATTGCACTTCGTCTAGTTCCTTGCCTTACAAGGCCAGCAAAGACAGGCTTCTCTTGCCGAACGACGGCATCTCCATCGTTGGCCAACAAAATGGCCAACATGGCTGCGATGTTCGAAATCTCTCCACTTAGATCCTCAGGGTCGTTATGGTATAGTTCCTCTGCTGCGAACGGATTGCTCTTCATTAGTTCGTTTAGGTAACTTCTTCCTGTCTCGCTAAGTGAGATTTCTTCCATCAAGGCAGTGTTGTAGACCCAAGTTGCAAAGCCTAGTTTCCTTTTGTGAGGAACCCTAAGAAACTCTCGGTCTGTTGGCCCAAACAAGTCCTTGAAATTTTTGCGAAGTTCTTGATGACCGCTATTGTATCGTTGCCAGAGTTCCTCGGGCGTAATGAACGAAGGTTTGTTCCTGACATCGATCACACCGTCGTAGCAATTGAGACCCAAGCGCCAGAACTCAAACAATGCCCTTTCCTCCAGCTTAGTTCTACTCACCGCGTATGAGGCATCCATTGTTTCCTTGGCAAATGCACGAGCCCGCCGAGACTCCTCATGCGAGACCGGTAAATTCCAGCATACCGAGTACTTTGCCAGACCGGGCGCGAGAACCTTGACCTGAATCCCAACCCGGTTCGCGATTGCTTCTCCGGGAAGCACATCTTGAGGAATGTGTTCGCGCAGAGGATTTAGTAGAAGGTTCCTTTCACGGCCGCCAGCTTCTAGAAAAACCGTCTTTGGTGCGTCGAAAACCGAAAGCAGTACTCCACGGAGGCCCTCGGGGTCTTTAATCCTGAGATCTGAGGCCATGGACAGAGCGGAACCTTCGAAAAAGTAGGATTCAGCATTCTCCGTCACATCCCTCGCAAACCGCAGGACGTGACGCAGATGGCTTGGAGGAAGCACATTCCTATCTGCCTCTGACATGCGAGTGATACAGCCAAGGCTCTCTGTCAAATAGTTTGTCATTAAACGACCGCTCCAGCTTGAAGTCCGGACAAACCAGCAGACTTAAATTGCGAAAGCCCGTTTAGCTCAAACGACTTGATTACCAGTCCAGCAAAGCCCTTCCGCACGGTCGACCTTGAAGCCTGAGAGCTTCTTTGAGCCCAGATGTGAACCCTCACATACGAGTGTTGTAGTTTTTCAGTTACCATTGGTGTGCTGCCCATAACGTTTCGAAGTTACGTTATGATTTCCAAAAACCGAGAGATTTTCAACGCTGAAAATTCACATATCATATTGATTTTATTAATTAAAGAATAGATGCGCTTTCTCCAAGGATAGCCAAAAATAGTGACAAGAATAGATGCTGAGAACCAAGGATAGTGGCGTTGCGCTTTTGCAACATGTTGGTGATCTATCCTTTGCTGACTAAGCGACAGCCCCATTCGCAGCAGCGCTTCTGTTCAGCTTGAAGGCCATTAAACAGTCTACATATAAGCCTGTTTCAACGAGCAATTCACATTGCACGAACGTACATTTTGCACACATGAAGAAGCGATTAAGCTTTTTGAAAAACATCTTAAGCTGGGGTCAAATGGTACAGATATGGTACGCAGACCAATTCCGGTAAAAGCAAGCAGCAGCAATAATCAAAATTCTTAAATTATTTCAATGCTTTAAATGGTGCCCGGGGGCGGAATCGAACCACCGACACGAGGATTTTCAATCCACTGCTCTACCCCTGAGCTACCCGGGCACGGGAACGGCGACTGCCGTTGGGTGGAGGCGTTCTATGACTTGCCACTGGCAGTGTCCAGAGCCTTTTTCACATTTTTTCAATGTGGGCGGTGCGGCCCTTCTTCTTCCGGCGATAAGTCCGTTTCGACATCCTCTTCGCGCTGGGACGGAACGGAATATGACCCATTTAGCCACTTGGCCAAGTCGATGTCGGCGCAGCGTTTTGAACAGAAGGGGCGAAACTTCGTAACGGTGTCATCTCCGCAGATGGGACAGCTCATTTCAGAACCTCCGAAAGCGGGAATCGGGCTCGTTTGCGCTGTAGCTCAAAATGCCCAAGAGGTGTCCAGCCGGCCATTGTTGTCTCGATCGGGTCAGCCTTCAAAGCAGCGCGCAAGGCGGATTCAAAGCCACGGCGATCTTTCTTTGGCATAGGGGCCAGATCCACGGTGATTTGCCCGCCCAGGCCGCGCACGCGCAATGCGCGGGCCAACGCCTTGGCGCAAGAGAAGTTGGCTTTAGTTCCCGCCGCCAGCGACGTGTCGGCACCAGTATTCACATCTACAGCGATCAAGGCGCGGGTGGGCTGGATATAGAGATGACCGCCCCCCGGCAATGGCTCAGATACCCCGCAGGCAACATCCAAAGCGTCAAGCACCCCGTGCGTATCGAAGCCACCGGCCTGCGTTACAACCTCGGCTGGATCAGTCCAGTCGCGCCATGCAAGAACATGCGGCCCATCGCCTTCCAACAGAAGTTCAGGCTCGGTCCCCGGATCATTGATAACCTGATCCGCATGAGCCAACATCGCGTTGATGTCCTCGGCGATCTCACCCGCGTCTTCCCCGGCGCAGCACGACCGCAGAATCAATCCGTAGGAACTGCCATCCATACACTCATGCGCAATTTCCAGGAGACGGTCACGCTCATCCTCGTCCCGGATGGAACGCGAGATGTTCAGACCCGGCGCGTCGGGCGTCACGATCGCATAACGGCTTTTGAACAGCACCCGATCAGTGACCGGCAACGCCTTGCCCGGCTCGGCATAGCCGCTTACCTGAACCAGCATCAGGGCACCGGGCGACAAACCTTTGACCTGACGCAGAAAAGCAGGCCCATCCGGCGTTGTCAGGAACATGCCACCCTGCCCCTTGACCGGACGGTCTGCGCGGGCGCGATAGATTGTTCCGGGCGCGGGCGCATCCCCAGCAATCAGGAAATCGTCAAGTTTTCCGTCAACCATCAATGCCGCAGCTTCGCGGTCGTCGATGTGGTCCAGTACGATGGTGCGGCCTTTCATGATGCCTCACGATATAGCGGGTATCCGATGCCTTGCAGCAGAGCAGCGGTTTCAGACAGGGGCAAGCCGACGATACCGGTGAAGGAACCGGAAATCCACGGGATGAATGCGCCAGCGGGGCCTTGGATTGCGTAGGCACCTGCCTTGCCCTGCCAATCGCCAGTCGCCAGATAGGCGTTGATCTCAACGTCAGAAAGGCGTTTGACCTTGACCTGAGACACCACATCGCGCTGCAGCACACGCTCGCCACGCCGAACCGCGACCGAGGTGATGACACGATGGCGCCTGCCTGACAAAGCGTGAAGAAACTCGGCCGCCTGCCCAGCGTCCTCGGGCTTGCCCAATATCCGGCGACCCAGTGCGACCGTGGTATCGGCGCAAAGGGTGATATCATCGCTATCGGCCTGAACCGCCTGCACTTTTGCCCGCGTGATGCGGTTGCAATATGAGACGGGCAATTCGCCCTTCAGGGGCGCTTCGTCGATATCGGGGGCGCGAATGGCATCGGGCTGCACGCCAAGCCGGGCCAGCAGGTCCAGCCGCCTTGGGCTGCCCGATCCTAAGATAAACGCCATTGGGTTGGGCGTTACTTGAAGCGGTAGTTGATCCGACCCTTGGTCAGATCATAGGGGGTCATCTCGACCTGAACCTTGTCGCCGGCCAGAACACGGATGCGGTTCTTGCGCATCTTGCCTGCCGTATGTGCGATGATCTCATGGCCGTTTTCCAGCTCGACCCGAAACGTCGCATTAGGCAGGAGTTCCTTCACGACACCGGGAAATTCGAGCGTATCTTCCTTGGCCATGTTGTCTCCACATTTACGTTGCACTCGCAGAATCTACGAGGATGTGCGCCTAAATGAGCCTATTTTGGGCTTATTTCAAGGCCGGAATCGCTAAAGTCGGGATAATGTGACGGATTCGACTCGGGTGGTCTGCTCGTCCCAATGGCTGCGGTTCAGCACGCGTCCGTCCGCACGAACCGTCGCGATAGCGCCAAGGTCGATTTCCGCGAAGGTCCAGCCGGGCTGATTAAGCGCGCCTTCCGCCAGCACGCCAGTTGCGGGGAATCCCTTGTCAGGCGGCCCGAAAATACCGCCGGTGCCGGTGTTCATATCCACAGCCTCGGACCAGTCATTGCTTCGCACCAGGGAGGCCATCACTGTAACGCATTGATTTTCCAATGCTCTGGACATCGCGCCAATCCGCACGCGCCAATAGCCGGACAATGCCTCGGTGCAGGACGGTACAAGGATCAAGTCTGCCTCGCTCAGCGCGCGGCCCAGCAAAGGGAACTCGCTGTCGTAACAGATCAGCACGCCGATCTTGCCCAGCGCAGTGTCGAACAGTTTTAGCGGGCCGCCGGGGGCGATGTCCCACTGCTCGCGCTCGAACCGGGTCATGATCTGTTTGTCCTGATGATCCTGTCCGCCATCCGGCGCATAAAGCTCAGCCCGATTCACTGGGCGCCCCGGCCCGCCCACAACCGGGGCCGATGCCCCCAGAATATAAACCTTGTACTCACGGGCCAGTCGCTGATGCAGGGTGTGCACGTCTTCCATCCGGTCGGAAACTGCGTGGATCGACCGCTCCAAATTGCCGGCTACCTCTGCCCCGTCCAGCGTCGACAATTCCATCGCGCCGTATTCGGGAAAGACCAGCAGTTCGGCCCCTTGCCTAACCGCATCGCTGACCCAGCGATCCAACTTGTCCTCATACTGTGCCCAACTGTCGAGCCAGTCGAGGTCATAGGCGGCGGTTGCGACTTTCATCTGAGGGATCCTTCGGTTCTGGATTGGTGCAACACTAAGTCAGGAGCGCGCGATCTGTATACACCCCGACGCGACCCGACAGGAAAGTGAATTGGCAAAAAGGCCGCGACTTGGTTCAATAGGGACAAGAGGACCCCCATGCAAAACCCTGAAAGCTTCGAAAAGTTCTACTTCGCCAAAGTTGGCATGGGCGAGGCCTGTGGCTGCGCCGAACGCGTCATCGACGTATTCGAGTTCAATCGAAAAGGCGGGGCGCAAACTAAGTCCGAAGTTCAACAGGAAAAGCCCAGACGCCGGTCTTTTCGAGGGTGGGCGGTGAAATATGGTCTTCTCAGCCGCAGACAGACCCGTTGATACCTGACAGCGAAGCTACGCGTTCAGATCCCTGATCCAGAATTGCAACGGTTTCTTTGTCTCGGCCTCTTCGCTTATATCCTTCCACGAAAACTGCGCAACTACACCGGGCAGAGGCTCATACCCGCGCGCGCGCCAGAACGCGTCCAGCGGGCGGTAATTATCGGGCCGCATCGGATGATCCACCGGGCGTTGCACCGCGCAGAAGGCACATTTCTTGAATCCCAGTTCACGGGCATGCGCCTCGCGTAGATCGAAGAACTTGTGGCCAACACCCTGCCCCCGATAGTCCGACAGCAAAACGGATTCCGCACAGTAGAAGATTTGCGACAGGTCCAGACCTGCGCCCTCAAAAGCCGCTGCGAAATCGTCGGAATGATCAGTCAGAGGGGCACCGGTGGATGCGCCGATCAGCCGATTACTATCAAAGGCACCTACAACGATGGACTTGTCGCTATCACGGTAGGATTGCAGGTATTTCCGTTCGTAATCCAGATCGCCGTCATAAAGGTAAGGCCACGCCCGAAACACTTCGATCCGCAAGCGCGCGACATCGTCCAGAGCGGCCTCCAACGCCGCTCCGGTCAGGGGGCGGACGGCTGTAACCTCAGCCATTCGAGACCTGTTTGGTCCAATCAGCGAGGTTGTAGAAGGTCGTAACGCGGGTAATTTTTCCGCTCTTTAGATCAAAGAACGAGCCCGCAGGAAGGCGATAGGTCTGCCCATGCGCTTCGGGCAAGCCTTCATCAGTTTCCAGATAGGTGCCGTTCACGGTGAATTCGGCCGCCGCGCGGGTGCCGCCTTCGGCGTCGAACACCACGATGTCGGTCAGGTTCTCGCGGTAGCAGCGATTCATATGGGCGCAAAAGGCTGCGAACTGTTCTTTGCCAACCCGAATTTGGCCTTCGTTCACATGGTGGGCCACATCGTCGGACAGGCACGCCAACATGCCCTCCACATCACCTGCGTTGAAGGCGTTGAAGTAGGTTTTGACGGTCTCGTTCATGATCACTCCGTAGGCTCGCCCCAGCGGTCTTTCAGATGCTTGATGATCTGATCGCGGGTCTGTCGGTAGTGATGTAGCTTTTCTTCGCGGTTCTCGCCCAGTCCAGTAGGGTCCATTATTGGCCAATAATCGACATCCAGATGAAAAATCCGGGTTAAGTCCAGCGCCCGGCGCTGGCTGGCGGGCGACAGCGCGACGATCAGGTCAAACGAGCTGAGGTCGTCGCCCCATTCCTGCATCTCATCAAACGAGCGTGAACGATGGCGGGACAGTTCAACACCGATTTCCTGGCACACTGCAATGCAGAACCCGTCGATTTCCAAGTCATTGTGAACACCGGCGGACTGGACATATGTGCCGGTGCCATAGAATTTTTTCATGATACCTTCGGCCATGGGTGACCGAACCGAATTATGGTCGCAACAGAACAGGATGGACTGCGGCAGAGGCGTCACCCGTCACCCCCCGAAATGCAGCACGCAGATCAGCGTGAACAAGCGGCGGGCGGTGTCGGTATCGACTTCGGCTTTACCTTCCAGCCGCTCCTGCAGGACCCGGCTGCCCTCGTTATGGATGCCGCGCCGGGCCATGTCGATGGTTTCGATTTGGCTGGGCGGCAGAGACTTCACCGCATCAAAATAACTTTCGCAAATCTGGAAGTAATCCTTCACCACCTGCTTGAACGGCCCCAGCGAAAGATGGAATTCGGCCGCTTTCTCCTCGACCTCGGTCGCGATGTCGAACACCAGCCGTTTGTCGCGGATCGACAACTGCACATGGTAGGGACCGTCTGGCACAACCCTGTCCCCGCGTTTGGGCAGGACAAACGAGTTGTCTTCCAACAGATCATAGATCGCGACCTTGCGCTCCTGCTCGATCTCAGGGGTCGGCGGAGGCAGATTGCGGTCATCCAGTTCGATATGCGAAATGCGGGTCATGTGTGTGCAGTCCGTTCAGGTCGGATCAGGCTTATCGCAACAGAAATAATTGGACAACGCGGGAATGGATCAAATCGACGGCTCCGCTGGGTCAATTTGCTCTTTTGTAGCAATGGGTCGGCGAACATACCGGGATGCCAGTGGGTCAGATGCGTGTCGGGTTCCAACTTTGGGCCGCCAAGCTTTCACTCGTTCAGCCGTTTGAGCCGTGCCGTGACGGACAGACCATGTGCCTCAAGGCTTTCTGACTGGGCCAGTTGCTCGGCCGCGGGGCCAATTTCGCGCAATGCCTCGGGCGTCATCTGGCTAAGGGTGGTCCGCTTGAGGAATTCCATAACGCTAAGGCCCGACGAAAAGCGCGCTGACCGCGCCGTGGGCAGCACGTGGTTGGGGCCGCCGACATAATCTCCGATCGCTTCGGGGGTGTATTGCCCAAGAAAGATAGCACCTGCATGGACCGTTTTTTCACTAAGCGCGACTGGATCAGACACGCACAGCTCTAGATGCTCGGGTGCGATTCGGTTGGACAACTCCGCCGCCTCATCCAGATCGCGCACTGTTATGATCGCCCCGAAATCACGCCAACTGGCACCGGCGATCGCGCTCCGCTGCAGCGTTTCAAGCCGTTTCGCCACGGCCTTTGCTACGTCCTGCCCAAACGAAGCATCGTTCGTGATCAGGATCGACTGCGCGCTTTCGTCGTGCTCGGCCTGACTCAGCAAGTCCAGTGCAATCCAATCCGGGTCGTTATCCTTGTCGGCAATCACCAAAATCTCAGAGGGCCCAGCGATCATGTCGATGCCGACCTTGCCGAAGACACGACGCTTTGCGGCGGCGACAAAGGCGTTGCCCGGTCCGGTAATCTTGTCGACCGGAGCAATCGTGCCCGTGCCATAGGCCAACGCCGCGATCGCCTGTGCTCCGCCAATGCGGTAAATCTCATCCACACCCGAAAGTTGCGCCGCCAGCAAAACCAGCGGGTTCACTTGACCGTCCGGCGTCGGCACGGCAATCGCCAGCCGCTCAACTCCTGCCACCTTTGCCGGAATGGCATTCATCAACACAGAGGACGGGTACGAGGCCAAACCACCCGGCACATACAAGCCAGCCGCCGATACAGCAGACCAGCGCCAGCCCAATGTCGCACCGGTTTCGTCAACCCATTGATCACCAGACGGCATCTGCCGTTCATGATATGCCCGAATTCGGTTTGCAGCTAATTCCAAGGCGGCGCGATCATCGGGCGTGACCTGTGCCACGGCTTCGGAAATTTCAGCCGCTGAAAAAGCCAATGTATCGGGCGTTAAATCAAGCCGGTCAAATTTTGCGGTCAGTTCTATGACTGCCGCGTCACCACGGGTGCGCACATCTTCAATAATCTGTGCCACAACGGCGTCAACGTCGGGGCTATCCTCGCGCTTGGCGGACAACAGCGCCTTGAACGCCGGTTCGAATTCGCGCGAGGTCGTATCTAGAAAGACGGGCATATGTGCACTCCGGGGCGTTTCACCGGGACATATCGCCCGGATGGGCTGGCCTCAACCCTTCAGCAGCAGGGTGCAGCGATTTGCGCATCGGATAATGCGGCATACCAAGCCAGTTTGTCGGCGCGCCTACATCTAACCACCCATAGCGACGATAGAACGCGCGGGCAGTTGTCGTGGCATTCAGATGCGCCGTCGTGCATCCCTGCCCGGCCAGTTCATGCTCCAATCGGATCAGCAGCGCCAACCCGATCCCGCGCCGCACATAAGCAGGATCGACGTAAAGTAGCGAGAGTTCCGCCCCGTGGCGCACCCCACCGACACCAGCGACGACGCCATCTACCTCGGCCAGCCAGAGGGTCGCCCCCGACTGTATCCATCGCCTTATGGTCTGAGGATCCTTGTTACCCGTCCACGCCGCCAGCAGAGCGGCGTCTTTATGGTGGTCACCAGCGCAAAGATAGGTGATCGACCGGGTCAGAACCCGGCTAATCTGAAACACGTCAAACACGGTCGCGCGACGCAGCTCCAGACCCGTGGATGGCCCAGAGAACGCCTGCGCTATGCCGCGCTTATTCCGGATGGTGCGGGGCCTGCCCGGATGGAGCCTGATACGGTCGGGTGACATCCTTCAGGGTGGCGTCCAGCGCCTCGACCGTCAGGCGAATTGCGCCATCTCCGGCCAAGGTTAGCAAGACCTGACCTGCACCATCCTCTGCGGCCTCGAAATCGACCGACAACAGTGACATGACCATGTCCTTGTCGCTGCGGTCGATACCCTGGCTGGCAACCGAAAGGACCGAGTCAAAGACCAACACCGACTGCACCCGCTCGAATGGCCGATCGCGAAGGGTAGCAGCCTCCTTGTCTTCCCACCGAAAACGATTGAGCAGCAGGCCAAAACGACGTTGCGACGGGCGCCACGTCATCTCGGTGATCGGAAACACCGCGTCCTGAGTGAGCGTCGAGATCACCTGTAGGTCGTCAGGGTCCTGCGCGCCCAGGTTCAGAGGGGCCTCGCGACCGTCGTGGAAACTTGCATCAGTCATTGGTTCTTGATCCGTTCAATCTTGGCACCCACGCCTTCGAGCTTGCGCACCACATGTTCATATCCGCGATCCAGATGATAGACCCGGCTGACCGTCGTTTCACCTTCTGCCGCCAATCCCGCCAAAATCAGCGATACCGACGCACGCAGATCCGTCGCCATGACGGGCGCGCCTTTTAACCGCTCGACCCCTGTCACGGTGGCCGTGCCGCCATGCACTTCGATGTCGGCCCCCATACGCACCAGTTCGGGTGCGTGCATGAACCGGTTTTCAAAGATACGCTCTTCTAGAACAGATGTCCCCTCGGCCGTACACATCAATGCCATCATCTGCGCCTGCAGGTCCGTCGGAAAACCCGGGAATGGTTCGGTGACCACATCAACTGCGCTGACGCGACCGTTCTTGCGTGCGACTTTCAAACCCTTATCGGTTTCGGTGACATTCACACCTGCGGCATCCAGTTTCGCCGCGAAGCTTTCGACCAGAGACATACGGCCACCCAGCAATTCGACCTCACCTCCGCACATGGCCGGAGCCAGCATATAGGTGCCCAGTTCAATCCGGTCGGTCACAACCTGATGGGTCGCGCCGTGCAAACGGTCGACGCCCTGAATTTCGATGGTCGACGTGCCCTCACCGGCGATCTGCGCGCCCATCTTGCGCAGGCATTCCACCAGATCGACAATCTCGGGTTCGCGCGCTGCGTTTTTCAGAACCGTGGTGCCCTTGGCCAATGTCGCTGCCATCACAATGTTTTCGGTCGCACCGACGGATGCAAAACGCATCTCATGCACAGCGCCCTTCAGCCCACCTGAAGCCTTGGCATGTAGATAACCGTCTTTCAACTCGATCTCGGCGCCCAGCGCCTCAAGCCCTTCGACGTGCAAGTCCATTGGTCGCGCACCGATCGCGCAACCGCCGGGAAGCGAGACCACAGCCTCACCAAACCGCGCCAGCAGCGGGCCTAGCACCAGATTCGAAGCCCGCATCTTGCGCACGATCTCATAATCGGCCGTATGGCTCGTCAGGTCATGGCTGGACATTGCCAGCACTTGCCCGTCCTGCAGCGCCGACACCTCGGCGCCCAGCGATTGCAACAGGGCGGTCATGGTCTTGATGTCACTCAGCCGCGGCGCATTGGTAAGCGTCAGCGGTTCATCGCTTAGCAACGTGGCGGGCATCAGGGTCAGGCACGCATTCTTGGCCCCCGCAATCGGTATCTGACCGTTCAGCGGCCCGTTGCCCGTCACCAGAATCGAATCCATCTGCTCTTATCCCTCGTCCTTGCCGGCCTTGTCCCCAGATGTCGCACGCGCCTTGGCCTGCGCCTTGCGCCGCGCCATATTCGCCTTAAGCGCGGCCTTCAGCCGTTCCTCGCGTGCGTCACCGGGTTTACCGTGTTTTTTAGGTGTATTTCTATCTGCCATAGTCTTTCTCTACAGGAGGCGAAAAAAACCGTCCAGACACCCTTGCGCACCGTTTCGTTTGAGTCTAATCACCCGCCCACAGCGCTGCTGTAGCTCAGAGGTAGAGCACTCCCTTGGTAAGGGAGAGGTCGAGAGTTCAATTCTCTCCAGCAGCACCATCTTTTCAATTAGTTACCGCTCTGCAATCCAAATGAGATGTCCACCCGTGGCTCACATGTGGCGCACGTTGAAGTTATTTTGCGTGGTTGCAACACCCCATCAGTACCGTTTGGAGCACAGCTGAAACTCTAATCATCCACTACTCAGCTCGACAGGCAGTGCAGCTCGTAATCTTGAACTGTGGTTGGTGTATGGCGCGAGTATTGCAGCCGGCCATCCGTACAGGACGACTGGAGGGTAATTTTCGAGTGGCTTACCGAGCACGGTGTCAAACCACCTGATCATGCCTTACCGACAGAGCCAGAACTACGCGGGCCGGTCGGTCATGCATAAAACCCGCGTCGCCTACCCCGCGCTGAGACGAGACTTTTTCCTCGGTAAAGAAAACCATGTCATACCTTCCATGTATTCTTGAGAGGGGCACAAAATGTTAACGAATTTTCGCGCAATTATAGAAGTTGCTGAACGACTGATTGTAATAGCCGCCGCAGCTATTGCGGTGTTCCCGCTTTACCAATGGTATAGCGAGGCAGAGGATCGAAGACTTGATAGAGTAACGGGGTTCATATCCGCAGGCGCAGAGTGTCAAAACTTTACTGATCACGCAGAACTGGTGAAGTTGATCGAATACGAAACGCAGGTTCCGCAGAAAAGAAATACAATTTGGTACAGACTGAACATGGCAAACATGTGCAGCGAATTGCTCGACAGTTTGTGGGACGAGTTTGGAGGCGGTGACATGGATGCTTATCTCAATAAGGCGCTGTCTTGGGGCACGGACAAGGACTTCGGACAAAGTTTGAAGTAAGAACGCCAAGATTTGAAAGTTACGTACAACTCGGGCCATTTTTTCTGGCTCGGTAGAGCTGGCTTGAGAAAAAGCACCCCGCCCAAAGGCAGGGTGAAGTTGGTCCAAAAAACCGGGTGTCTCGGGGAAGAGACGTAAAACAATACGAAGCAACATGAGCCGTGGATCAGATTGCGTGTGGGTGTTTGCATCCTTTCTGGCGCTGACTTGTCGAAAGCTGGATTTCAAAAAGAGGCTGCACCCCGCACGAAGGCGAGGTGCAGTCACTCATGAGACGATCCCGGCTGGGTGTTCGGGATCATACATATTACGGCAAGTGTTTAATATTGGATCAGATTGCCCGTACCGCAGTTCAGAGGCTGCGAACCAAAGTACGGGCATTGTCCGGTCGAAAAAAACAGACGATACGATATACGGCTTAAAGTCGTTGGCGGATGATAATCGCAATGGGCGAGTGAACACTACGTCAAGCCCAATCGCCGCCCAATTGAACGAGTTGCGGACCGTGCTGGACGCCAGGACATTTCAGCGATCTTGGAGATTGCGAAAAAGTAAAACGGCGCAACCAGTACACCGGAGGTTTAGCCATTAGAAAACTTGATCTAATGATAAAATCGGGGAAAACTAGGTTAATGGTCCTTCGACTTTGGGAAAATAGTGGATATGGCTTCCTTAGATTTCACGTCTTCCTTTATATACGAAGAGGCGGGTTTTAGCGCGAACTACAAACAGGGTTCAACTGATCCAACAGACGGAGTTCTTTCCGACGATGGCTCAAACAATACCTTTGAGTTTGGTGAGCAATTGTTTGAAAACGGGAGTCCAATCGGAACATTTAATGGTACATTCACTGTCGGTAGTAGCACTTGGATAGTGGTTGAAACCGTTCCGAGCACGGGTCCTAACACTGGGCAATGGAAAGTTTATACTCCGGAAGGAGTGGTAGACATTCCGCCAGGAACTATCAATGAAGGCGACCTTGACAGGGGAGATTATATTGTACCGTGCTTTGTCGCTGGTACGCTCATCCAAACAGACGTTAACAAACGGCCAATTGAGGAATTAAATCCTGGAGATTTGGTTCTCACAGCGGACCACGGACTCCAACCAATTCGGTGGATAGGTTCGCGAAAACTCGACGCTATTGATCTAGCCTTGAATCCGAAACTACTTCCAATATGCATCTCTCAAGGAGCATTGGGCAATAACGTGCCGTCGAGAGACCTGTTTGTTTCCCCGCAACATCGAATGGTAATTAGCGGGTGGCAGGAAGAATTACTTTTCGGCGATCATTGTTTTTTGGCGGCGGCAAAACACTTGGTGAACGGTGATACGATTTACAAATGCAGTATTACTGAAGTGAAATACTATCACATACTATTCGACCAACACGAGATCATTGTAGCCGAAGATGCGCTCTCAGAGAGTTTTCATCCAGGGGATTATGTTGTCGATGGAATGGCAGAAGAAACCCGCAATGAGATTTTTGAAATATTTCCCGACTTACGAAACAATGTTGGAAAATTTGGTCAAACAAGTCGGCCTACTCTTAAACGATTTGAATGCATGCTACTCCAAGCCACAAAGAGTCGGCTGCACTAAGGCATAGAAAGCCTAGTTTTCCACAAGCAACAGTTTTAGATTTTTAGCCGTTTTGGTATAGAATTTTTGCGGCAAACGGCTTGTGCTAGAACGACCTTTGAACACAACTGCGTTTTCAGTTAGGCACCATTGTTCAGCTTTGCTTCCTTGGAACGCCCAATTCGTTTCGCAATTGGCCTAATGCGACCCACAATACTACGCGCGGATGCATCTTATCATCTTTTGTGTCGGGCAAAGAATTGACCATTGCATCAATTCGACACAACAGGTCTTCAATCTTTTGTTTATCAAAATCCATTTTTGTTTTCCTCAAGAAGTATAATTTTCATACGGCTGGAACCAGTCTGACTTTGATGTTGATGGGATCGCGCTTTTTCTTATCTTTTTCGGAGCAGCAATAGTATTTTTTCTGGGCCGGTGGACCGTTCAATGGATGGTCCGACAGTTGCCTACTCTGGCGCGCCACTTCTCGAACCAACATAGGTCTGCACGAGAAAATCCGTAGCTATTCGAACTTAATTGATAGAATTCAAGGGCTCTATGAGAATTGCTGCGTTCTATGGCAGTTTCCTAGGATTTTCTGCCAATTTCGACTTTCTTTGCTATAGCTTTGTTCTTCGACTATATACCGTCACGGTTTCGGCGTTATGGTTATGCTATTTCCAAACGTTTACATATGTTTATGTGGTATTTTGTTGCGCAAGTTACCCCACGCCGATATCGGGGATGAGATTGGCGTGGGGTTGCAGGATAGCCCAAGCGGTAAATTAACCTGGTTTCCTCCACTCAGACAGAAACTACTTGAGCTCACTACGAAATTTGACGCTATACGAACTTAAGAACCAAACATGAGTCCAGTTTACATCTTTTTTAGCGCCACCACTGATTTGCACGTTTACTGCTGTCGCCACGCCCTGCTTCTGCAACTCCCACTGCAATAGCGAGCAGTGCGTTTGGCCAACGGAAACAACGCCTCCCCACATTCCGCGCAAATTCGTGTACCGGTGGGCAGTGGTTGTCCTTCACGTTGGACACGTAACAAACGACAGTGTTCCTCAAATGCCGCATCGTGTTTCGCCTGCGTCTTGCGCCAACGGCACTCAGCACTGCGGCAGGCGTCAAAACAATACCGGCGCGATGACCGTCGGGCCAAAACTACAGTGCCGCAACAGCGGCACGTGATTAGCCGTTGCGGGGATGAGATAAACTGCAGCGGCAACGTTCTATTCCTGTCGGCCTGAGCTCCCCAAACCCCACGGCCTCCCATCCACGACGCCGCTTCCTCTGCCAACCGCACTTTGCGTGGTTTGTTGCTGTTTCTCGGCTTTGCGCTTGATACGATAACGTTCCCGATTGGCCCGCACATTTTCGGCAGTATCCAGAATTGCGATGTCCTGCACGCTGCGCACGCTCAGGTATGAATTGCCCTCTTGGGTTTCCAGAGACAGAGCCCCCGATACCGTGACCGGAACGCCCTGTACCAGATGTTCCGCCAGCACCTGAGCGCGTTTGCCCCAGAGGCTGCACCCGACAATCTGTGCGTCATCGCCCCGGCCAGCCAATATACGGAAATTGCACACGTCGGAATTGCCCGCCTTGGTGAGTTTCGCGCCCTTCGATACGCGTCCTGAAATTGTGATGCTCAGCATGTTGTCTGTTCCTCCGTTTGACGTTGCGCTGCGTTTTTTTCTCCCCGCCCAAACACGCAGCCGTTCTGCCCGTGGCAGCGTCGTATCGGCCTGTGGTGAGCTTGGGGGATACAGGGGCGATGTTGCGCCCGTGGGTTCTGTTGCGTCAGTGCTGAGACAGCACAGCTGGTGCGGATGGCGTTGCGCATCATCAGCCGCCGACCGGACAGCTGACATGTCGCGCAGGGCAATCCACACGTCCTGCGTTTCCCCAGCATCAGCGCAAACGCCGCCACAGGGACAGACGCCAAGGATGGAAGCGCAGCGGGTGCCACATGACGGGCGCAGCGCTGGAATGACCGGAGAGCGCGTCACTCTGACCACCAGGGGACAGGATCCCAAGCAGCGCCGGAGAGGTTGATTTCGTCCGCGCGCGTGGCGTCAGTTGCGGCGCCGTTGGCCGCGTCGTTTTGTGCGCTGGGCGTGGGTATTATTATCTTGTCTGCATTTTGCGGACACAGGTCGGGGGTAGGTGTCTGCTTTTTGCAGTCAGGGGTGTCTGCATTTTGCGGACACCCCCTGTCCCCATCCAACGCATCATCAGCCCCGCTATCTGGTGCTTCTTGCGCGTCAGGCGGGGTGTCATCCAGCACCTCCGAATATCCCGGATTGAGTAACCACCGGGACATTTCCCCATCTGGCGCGATGTTTTCAATTGCCCGCCCGCGCTGCAGTTCGTTCAGCGCGCGTTCCACGGATGATTTGCTGCACCCCAAGTTACGCTGGATGTATCGCACCGATGCGGCAATTCCGTGCTTGCCATGGCCTCGCCACCACCGGCCCACCAGATACAGCAACACCATCCGCGCGCTAGGAGTCAGCGCCGGGTTTGCTCCCAGCACGGCATATGCCCACTGGCGCGCTTGCTTGTGATTATTGATGCGCACCTGACCTGATTTCAGGTCAGCGCCCCCGTTGTCACTGCGTGTTGATACCGTCATAGTACGCCCACCGCGTTTCGACGTGGTTTCGTCTGCACTGTGATGCAGAGTTTGGCGTGCGGGTGAGGGTTCATCGCCTCACCCGATTTCCCATCTCGCAACATCGCTCAGCCCTCCTGCGCCCTGGTCAGGGCGGTCAGCAGATCCATGCCGCGATACTTGCGGCGCATGTTCGGGTGTAGGCGCGTGGGTTTCGGTCCATTCGGCTGACGCGCCCACAAGGCAACCGAGCGCTTGGACACGCCCAGCGCCGTGGCTGTCTCATCGTCGGAATACATCGCATCTGGATGCAGACAGAGCGGCCAACTCGGGAAACGCAACTTGGCGCGCAGCTCTGCGTTTTCAGCCTGCAGCTGCGCAATCTGATCGGCAGCGTCAGTCATGCCGCGCCCTCAGTCCGGCGGCTGTCCAGAAACGCCAGAATATCCGCGCCCCGATACCTTGGCGGCATACCGGGATAAAGCCGTGTCACAGCTGGCCCCCGGCCCTCACTGCGCCACCTCTCCAGCGTGCGAGTGCTGACGCTCAGGATGCGCGCCACCTGGCCACTGTCGTAGAGTACGTCCGCTTCGATTTGCCCGCCGGATACGGCCAACGCGGGTTGAATAATTTGAGCGAAATCTTCGCGCATGTTTGGTTGCCTCTTCACTGAGTTGCGACATGCGGAAAAAAATACACACGTCAGCTACCGGTTTGGATGGAGGCAAAACGATTGTTTGAGAAAGGCCGCGTCACGTTTATCGCTAGTAGTGGAAAAACTCAGGAGAAAATAAGATGCGTCATTGGGTTTATGCAGGGATAGCTTTGTCCATGTTCGCAACAGCTACTTCCGCAGAGAACTGCGTGTTCGCGCCGTATCAGGTTTGGGTCGGTACTATACCGGTTCTGTTTGAAGAAAACTCTTCAGGAGGACAGCTTACGTTCACAACTTCGTATTTAGGTGAACCGATAGTAATTGAATTGGACCGAACAGTATTAACCGTTGAAAGCACAGGCAAAAAAATATCTAGCTTTACCGGAACGGAAACCGTTGGTTCTGGTTCGCTAACCAATGAGATTTTCCTGGCGATAGGCAACTTCGCACCTGGGAACAAAAATATGAACCTGTCCGTAACCACGACTGTTATCATTGAAGGCTTCAACCCGGATGAGAGCGTTATCGGTGGGCCTTTGATTTGCCGCTAATTTTAGTTAGCCGTTAGCACTTTAAGTGGTCACACTTCCTCAATTGCTTTCGCCACTGCCGCCAGTAACACCCGACGCACCAATTCAACAGCATCCGGTTTTAGCTCGGTCTTTTGGTAGCCACTGGACAGTGCGTCCCTTATGATCTCCACGTCCTTCGCTGGTGCCGCCTCTGCAATATCGCCGTGTGCTTTTTCTATGTACTGATTTGGCAACCAATCGTTTTCCCACCGCGTAATCTGGCGCGTTGCAGCAATGTAAGGCGTACTGCG
The DNA here is from genome assembly GCF_056780525.1 of Ruegeria sp. S263. Lineage (NCBI taxonomy): Bacteria > Pseudomonadati > Pseudomonadota > Alphaproteobacteria > Rhodobacterales > Roseobacteraceae > Ruegeria > Ruegeria sp. S263. The sequence continues at coordinate 3,246,279 of NZ_CM165558.1, forward strand.
CAGGATACTGCTAACCGCCTGCCGTGCAGGCTGTTTCGCCATGCCGCCCGCGCTGGCCAGAAACTGTACGCAGGCTATGGCGTGGCAGCGGACAAACCGCACATCAGCCGCAATCGCCGGTTGTCCACCTTCCCGCGTTCGTGCGGCTATGGCGTCGTTTAGCAAACCCTCTCGCATACGCACTAGTGAACCCAACAGGGCGGTTTGACGTATTTCCGGTGCTAACGCCTCCACCGCTGCCAAGACCGCTGTAAGTGCGCCCATCCGGGTTTCCGGTTCGGTTTCGTTCACGCGTGCGACGTCTAAATCGTGCCATAGTTTCGCAATCACGGCTGTTGCAGCCTCTGCGTCGATGTGTTCGGGCGGGGTTGGGGTTAGTACCGGCTTCATGACACCACCTTCACAATGTGCGTTTCCCATAGCGCCTGGGCCTCAACCCGCTGCGCCCACAGGTTCGCCGCCGAATAACGCCCCAGCAAATCAGGGCGGGCGTGACCAATCATCAACTCACAAACCCGTTCCGGTACACCCAAATCTTCCAAACCTGTGCGGTATGTTCTGCGCAGCGCGTGAAACCCAAACCCCGATATGCCCAGCGCCACGCGCAGAGGTTTCAGCAGCTGGGTAAACCCGCTGATGCGCTTGCCATGCCGACCCGGAAACACAAGATCACATCCGGCCAGCCGCTCCTGCGCATCCACAAGGGACAGCGATGATGTACCCAGAGGCACACGCACAGCCTCACCCATCTTGTGCAAGGCAGCCGGGATATTCCAAACGTCACTGGATATGTCCGCGTGCGTCATCCAGGCTGTTTCGCTGCGCCTCTGTCCGGTCAACAACATGAACCGCAGCAGATCGCGATGCACAGGGTTTGTCAGTTGGCCTGTCGCGATCCAGAAACCACGAATTTCCTCTGGCGTGGTCAGCGTCACCTTGGGGCGCGTGTTGAGTTTCTGGTTGCGCGTTTCCCGGTCCCTGCGATACCCGGCAAGCACGTTTGCGCGCAGATACCCAGCGTTTGCGCCCCAGGTCAGCAGACCGGACAAGCACTTGCGCAAATAGTCACTTTGCTGCCCGCCTGCCTCAATCGCATCCATCACGCCCACGATCTGCGCCCGCGTCAGATCCTCCGCTGGGCGGTTGAGGTATCGCTTTAGGTTACGCTGCAGGCAGGAAACCACATCGTTGCGCTTTACGACGCCACGCTGCGCCAAGCGTTCAGTGTATGCTTCAATCAGCTGAGACAGGCTGAGCGCGTCGGGTTTGTCCGTTGGGTCTATGCCCTGCCGCATCTCAGCCAGCAGCCGCAGCGCCTCATCGCGCGCCGTGGCCAGCGTGACCGCATCAACCGACCCTATCCGCACGTTGCGGGCAATAGCCCTCCGGCCAGAGCCAACACGCCCCTTCACATAGTAGGACGCCGACCCGCCGGGCTGCACGCGGACAATTAAGCCCGGTGCCTGCGCATCCCGCACATCATAGGGCTTAGCGCGCGGTTTGAGCCTGGCCACGCGCTGAGCTGTGAGCTTGATCGGTTCGGCGGGTTTGGGCTTCAGGCGCACCACGGGCGTGGGCTGTCTGTCTGTCATTGTTTCCGTCTCATCATCGTTTGGCGTGTGGCGCACATATGGCGCACTATAGTGAGGGCTTGTGGCGACCTCAGTCAGCAGAATAGGCTGCATACGCTTGTAATTGAAGGGGTTCCTGGGGCTGTGGCGGGCGCTGTCTATTCCCACCTGTCCCTTGGTAAGGGAGAGGTCGAGAGTTCAATTCTCTCCAGCAGCACCATCAAGCCCCCAAATTTTTTTGTTTGAAAATTCGGTCGAACACTGGATTAGCAAACTGAATTCGCCGGTATTGGGCACCCGTGTGTGAAACGCTGTTTATCGATAGGTTTTGCCGCCTCCTGCATCCAGCTTTGGTCGCAATTGGTCAGCCCCGTTTGGGTTATTCCGTAAAATGTGCTTCGAAATGCAGAACCAGGTGCTTTGGCTTTTGACTGTTGCCCTGTTCTTTCACGTCGTCGCGCGCCTCGCGCATTAGGCGCAGGACAGTCTCAAGGTCATCGCTTTCTGATTTCATCAACCCGTAGGCGTGCAGGATTTTTCCCGCAGGCTCATGTTCTCCGGCCATCGCCAATTCCGTGGCGCATTGCCAAGATCGGTTTTTGACCATGTCGGAATACCTCATCGGCGTTCGGTTCCTTACTTAGTCGTTCCGGGCCTCCGTCCACCGCTGGCACATCGTCGCCAGTTACGACCCACATTGGTGTACCGGTTTGTCATTCGGGTCTAATTGTTCGGTTAGCGAGACCGTATCATATTCAACAGATACAACATATCCGCTGTACAGTCTGCACAAACCCCGTTCTGGACCTTTTCGGACAACCAATCGGTTTCCAGCCATATTGGGACATCTGCGCAATCTTTGCATTCAGCATATCCAAGGTGGGCTCCTCAATCAGTCTTTCGATATTCGCCATACGTCTATCTCCATTCCAATCACCCAAATGATGTGGAAGGAGGCAGTTCACGCAGCATGTTGCAAAGCGCCAATGACATTCGCATTGCGGCCAAATGGGTTTCCAAGTCTGAATGTGGTTACAGTCGGGGGGGCATCACAGCCTCCGCGAGTGCTTGGTGTTTTGGCTATGCGCCGCACCCCCTGATCCCGCCGCAACCCCCTCGGTTGACGTGGCAACCATACGATACAGCAGGACTGCCGCGCATATGGCAAGCGCCCTGCGGGTCTACGTATGAATCCCTGCCAGAAACATGTGTCTAAGCGCCAAAAGGCTTTGCATCTAACGGGTAAGACAAGGCAAATCTCTGTTGCCTTGTCAGGCGCAGTTGAAAGGGATCAGGCGTCAGCAGGTGCCAGGATCGTCATACCGGCGCTTGTTGCGACAGCCATGATCGCCGGTATGTCAGGGGGCGCGTCCATAACCGGAATCTCGGTTGTTCCGTCGGGCATGGCTTCGCCAGCCTGGGTAAAAAACGTGTCATGCATGGCGCCCGGAGAATTGACGCAAAGCAGCCGACCGGGTTGGGCGCTAGTACAAGTAAATGCGTGAACCGCGCCATCTGGCACTTTTACAAAATCACCGCCTGAGACCTTGATGGTCTCACCGTCCACAAGAAACTCAAACTCCCCGTCCAGCACGAAGAAACTTTCGTCTTCACCCGCATGATGATTAGGCGGCGCGCCAGCACCCGGGGCGGTCTTGATCTCGACAATCGTATAGCGATCCCCGGTCTCTGCCGGAAAGGCGTGAAAGGTCAAAAGATTACCAAGCAGGTGATAAATGCGTGGACGAGATTCAGTCATCGGGCGACTCCCTTTACTTCAATCTTCATGTCATTATGATACACATATCTACTTATGAGACAAGTGTATCATAAAAGGACCTGAACTTGGCAACACGGACAAATCAGAAAAACCGAACGCGCGAGGCACTTTTGTCGGCGGCGCGTGCGCTCATGTCCGAGGGCACCGAAGTAACCCTGGCGAAAGTGGCCGAACACGCGCAGATCAGCCGCGCCACGGTTTACAGGTATTTCTCCGATCCCGGGGTGCTGGCTCTGGATGCCACATTGGACATGGAGGTCAGGCCGACTTCAGACTTGCTTGAGGGGATATCGGACGTTCGGCGGCGTGTTCATGCGGTGGCGCGGTATTACCTTGAATTCTCGCGCACGCATGAGGCGTATTTTCGCCAATTTTTGTCAGAATCCTTCAAAGCATCGCTTCAGGACGGAACCGTAAAGATGCGGGGGGCCAGACGCGTTGCCGCCTTTGCTGAGGCTCTTACCCCTGTTCGGTCTGCTCTGGGCCCTTCAAAGTTCGAAGATCTTGCAAACCGGCTTTCCATGACAACCGGAATGGAACAATTCATCATTCTCGAAGACATTTTGCGCGTGGACCAGCCGACCGGTGACCGGCTTCAAGAGGGGTTGGTCGATGCCCTGCTGGACAGATATCTTCCGACCTAGCAGTGCATCAAATACTTATTTCACTGTCACAGGCTGGTGTTAGTCCCAGCGCGTTTTCGGCGAAATTTTCAGAGTTTCCGAAAATGTGGCATAACTCACCAAAGCACGTGTCTCAGTAAACTATTGTTTCCGAAGGACGAGAGCGACGGATGGGTACGAAACGGCCACCCCAAACGACCAAATGTCCGAATTGCGGTCAGCTTACGGATATAGCGTCCGGAACCTGTTCGTCTTGCGGTGCTCCGCTCAGTGCGAATTGGTCGGGGTTTCAGGGGCGCACGCTGTGGGATGTCCTAAACCTTTTGATCGTGCCTTTTGTTCTGGCGGTGGGTGGGTTCTGGCTGAACGATATTTCGGTCAAACGTCAGAACGAAATTCAGCAGCAAGAAACACTTCGGCAACGCGAAAGGGATGAAAGCCGATTGCAGACCAACGCGCTGCAGGCGTATTTCGATGCGATCGGCGAGCTTCAGTTGGAACAGTCCTTGGGAAAAGTCTGGGTCCGACCGGCGGTATTGGCGATCGCAAGAACCAAGACGCAGACCATCATGCGGGAAATCAACCGCGAACGGCAGGGTCTGGTTGTTCAGTTTCTGAAAGATGCCAACCTCATTGTTCACAGGCAGCCGGCAACAGTCGTCCCGTTCTATCAAAACAATGACTGTACGCCGCAATCGACGACGACAGTTGATAATCGCGCGTTTCTTTCCTTGGAGGATACCAAGCTGATCGGGGTGTCCCTAGCCAACGCGGATCTGCAAGCCGTCGAACTGACCGACGTGGACATGCGCGAAGCCGATCTGCGCAATGCCAACCTGTCCTCGGCCATTTTGGTCAACTCGGATCTACGGGGGGCCAACCTTAGTTCCGCGAACCTGATCGGCGCAGAAATGACAGGCGCCTATCTGGTGAATACCCAATTGCGTGGTGCAGGGCTGACCGGTGCAATCCTGAGGTGTTCCTTTCTGAGAGGGGCCAATCTGGAGGCCGCAGACTTGCGCCGCGCGAATTTCAGGGGTTCGTCCATGGAAGGCGCTAATTTCTGGGCCGCCGATATCCGAAACGCAGACTTGTCAGAAACATTTTTGCGCAAAGCAGACTTCAAGGCGGCATTTCTGGATGGCGCCGATTTCAACTGGGCTGATCTGCAAGGGGCGCTGCTGGATGACTCTTACCTGATCGGGACTTCGTTTCTGGGCACCGATCTCAGTGGCGCGGATCTGACCAATGCCAGCTTTATCGAGGAAGTCCACGACCCCGAGCACGCTCAGAAAGAGGAAACCCTGAAAAAGAACTTTGAAGTCGCCCAGAAAGCGCTGCAAAACGCGATCCTGTGCGACACGATCATGCCTGACGGTTCACTTGAAAGCCGCGACTGCAATCCAGACTCAGGCTTGGAGACGGCTGCCCCGATGACAATGCAACCCATCGAAGACGTTGAGCGGATCGTCGGCACGTATTTTGTGGAGGGGTATTTCGACGGTTATTTCGATAACGCGACAAACACCTATGTTGAAGAACAGTGCTGCTACAACGGAATCCTCTCGATTCAGGCCGAGGAAGACCTGAAGAACTATGCACGCCTGCACTGGACGATTATTTCCGACGACCAAAACCAACAACGGGCTGAAGGTGTCGGCCAAGTTACTGACACCGGAGAACTATACTTCATCTTTTCCTTGGGTGCCTTCAAGGGCGACGGCCTGACATCCGCGGTCGAGGCCGACATGCTGTCAGCCAGGTTCCGCTTTTTGTTCAATGGCGGCTTTGGAGGCGAAACCTGGGGTCTGTTAGAAGCCCGGGAGTAGGATGTTGATTACTCAACCCTGCCCGGCGCTTCTGTAGCGCAAACCGCCCGATTGTTAGTGAGGGTTCCAGCCTGCGTAAGCGGGGCCACTTGCCGCCGGTGGCGTCAGTTCAATCGCTTGGACGCAGCCAGCGCACCCGCCAGGGCATTCTCGATCTCACCGGGAAATTCGCGACCTTTTTCATGCAAACCTGCAGCGACCCAGCCAACCGTATGACCTCTGGCACCGATGTCGTTCGCCCGACCCAATGTCAAAGAGGTGCGTTCCGTGCGAACAAGCGCCATCGATTCCTCGATTTCGCTTTCCGTCAGCACCATGCTGACGGCGCTGTAGATATCCATAGATACCTGCAACGTCTGATGCTCCAACCGATGCACTGACTCTGAAAGCATGCGCGTGCAAAAGGCTGAAAGAAAATACCACCGGAAAATGGAGAACACGCGTTTCTGGAACTCACCTGTCAAACCCGCACCGAAAGAGGCAGCGCGTGCAATCTGTTCAAACGCTGCTTCTGCCGCCGAGGATGCCTGACAGATCTGATGTTCGCGCATTTTTGTAGGAACACCGCACGATGCTGAACTCACTGCAGCGTCTTGTGTTTCAAAATTCATTTTAGCCCTCCGGTAAAAACCCTTGATGAGGACATGGGAAACTCAAAGTTCATTCTAATGTTTTTTTCTGCCTTATTTCGCTGTAATCCCTCGATTTCTGGCAATTACAAAAATGACACAAATGGGCGTTTAACGCAAACATATCCGCTCTGAGTTTGTTTTCGCCGTGACGCGGCTCGCCCCAAGCACCGGCTGAACCGTGCAACAAAATCAGGCGTTCCCGCGCAAAATGCCCTCAAAACGGACATGATCTGGTACCAGTTATGCCTATTTCACCGCCTATACCAGTTCAATCCCGCGGATTTGTTTACCAGTAAGACTTTAACGAGGGGGTACGAGCGGGACTAAGGGGGGTGAGCGCCTGCCCAGCCCGACTCGCCCAAGGGCAGAGCAGCTCCCCCATCATAGCGACTTAATCGATCTTGCTTTTTTGCGCATGCGGGGTGACGCCGAAACTCGACCGATACACCCTTGAGAAATGGCCCGGGCTTTCGAACCCGCAAGCCATCGCCACCTCGGTGACCGACGCTTCGGTTTGCAACAGCAATTTCTGCGCCCGCTCCAGACGTAACTCCATAAAATATTTCTTGGGGGACGTATTCAGGTATTTTCCAAACAGTCGCTCAAGTTGCCGGGTCGAAATGCCAAGGTCTTCGGCAATCTGAGACGGAGACATGGGGGCCTCTATGCAGTCTCGCATGATGTGGATGGCTTTCGCCAAATGCGCATTACGCATCCCGTTTCTGGATTGCAACGAAACGCGTTGTTTTGCGGTGGCATTGCGCACGGCGTTGTAAACCATCTGGTCAGCCACCGCGATGGCCAGTTCCTCGCCGTGGTCGCGCTCAATCAGGTGCAACATCAGGTCGGCTGTGGCCGTACCGCCGGACGCGGTAATGTGCTTTTCATCTGCCAAAAAAACGCTACGGACAAGGTTTACTTCGGGAAAGGCCTCCATAAAGGCGTCGTGGTATTCCCAATGAATTGCCGCCTGCATTCCATCCAGAAAACCGGCCTCGGCCAGCAGCCATGCGCCCGAACATAAGGCACCGATCGCCGTTCCCCGCGCCCGTTCGCGGCGTAGGGTCGCCAGCAAAGGGCGGGTGACGTGGTTGCGCATATGGATGCCGGACAACACAAAAAGCTGGTCGGTCTTCGGCAGATCGTCCAGCCCGCCATGCACTAATGTCACCAGTTCATTGGAACAGACCGCGCGTTCACCATCCTCTGAAACCAGCGTCCAGTCATAAAGCTGTTCCTCACTGACGAGATTTGCGATCCGCAGCGGCTCGACCGCGCATGAAAAGGCAAGGTGCGAAAACTCTTCGATCAGGATGAAAGTGATGTGCCGGGTTTGGCGCATGGGGTGATCCGTCTAGTTGGGCGTGTTTCATGCTGCACGATTCTTTTGTGTATACAATTTGTATTTTTTTCGAATACAGAAGGGAAGACCCAACACGAATCGTGTTTGACTGGGGGAAACCGGATGAAAGACGACGCCAAATCTCGCAAAGCGGAGCTGACCGAACATCTGAAGGTCGGAATTCTAACCCTGCGCTTGCAGCCCGGCACTGATCTGGACGAGGCGCATCTGTCCGATGCGTTCGGCCTGTCCCGCACGCCTCTGCGCGAGGTGTTCCGACAACTTGCAGGTGAAGGATATCTGGATCTGCGCACAAACCGATCTGCGCGGGTGTCCGAGATGTCATATACCACCCTGCGCGACTTCTTTCTGGCCGCACCGATGGTTTACGGGGCCATTCTGCGACTAGCGGCGCAGAACGCGACAAGGGCACAGATCGACGCGCTGAAAGATGCGCAGCAGGCGTTCAAGGCGGCCTTGCGCGCTGGGTCCGCCGAAGACCGCGCCCTGGCCAATAACCGTTTCCACGACGTGACCGGAGAGATGTCGGGCAATGTCTATCTGTTGCCCTCGTTCAACCGCCTGCTGATAGATCACGCCCGGATCGGGATGACGTTCTATCGCCCTCAAACCACCAAGATGACCGAAAACCTGTCTGAAGCCAGTCGCCAGCACGACGCCATCATCGCCGCCATCGAGGCGGGCGATGAGGCGGCGGCTGCACAGTTGGCCGAGGACCACTGGAACCTGTCACGCGATCAGATCGAACTGTTCGTGATGCCCGACGCGTTGGATGTGCCCATGGGCGCGCCCCTGTCGAAACCTGCATGAGGATGCAATGAACCCGATTTTCAAGTTTGAGGGGATCTATACCCCGGTGATCACGCCCTATCACGCCGATGGGTCCGTGAATTGGGATGCTCTGGCGCAGGTAATCGAGTACCTGATCGACCACGGTGTGCATGGGTTGATCTCGGGCGGGTCGACGGGTGAGAACTATGCCCAGACGGTCGAAGAACGGCTGGAGCTGGCGCGGTTCACGCATCAGCAGTTGAAGGGCCGTCTTCCCCTGGTGATCGGCACAGGCGCGATGCTGACGGCGGATTCGATCGCTCTGGCCTCGGGCGCGCGCGAGATCGGCGCGGATGCAATCCTGCTGGCCAGCCCGCCCTACGCGGTGCCCACCGACCGCGAGAACGCATTGAACGCGCTGGCCGTCGACAAGGCCGCTGACCTGCCCGTGATGCTGTATAACTATCCGCACCGCACCGGCACGATGATGGGAGAAGAGTTTCTTGACCGGGTTGGTCGCAGCCGAAACTTCTGCGGCATCAAGGAAAGCTCGGGCGATATCAACCGGGTGCATCTGCTGGCGCGGGATTACCCGCATATCCAACTGGGCTGTGGCATGGACGATCAGGCGTTGGAGTTCTTTGCCTGGGGCGCTCCGTTCTGGGTTTGCGGTGGATCAAACTTTCTACCTGCCGAGCATGTGGCGCTGTATCAGGCTTGCGTGACCGAGGGGGATTTTGCCAAGGGCCGCCGGATCATGTCGGCGATGATGCCCCTGATGCGGGTCTTGGAGCAGGGCGGCAAATTCATCCAGACGATCAAGCACGGCGTAACCATGAACGGGATTAATGCGGGCGAGATGCGCCCCCCGCTGAAAGGGTTGAACAAGGATGACAAGCGCGCGCTGCAACAGGTGACACGCGTATTGAAGAAAACAATCGCTGACATTGTGGCTGAGGGGTAAGGCAATGGAACTGCTGACACAGGACGAATACACATCCATCGCCGCAAGGCTGGACCTGCCCACCGGGGCCTTCATTGACGGCGGCTATCGCCCCGCGATCTCGGGCCAGACGTTTGAGACGGTGAACCCTGCAACCAACGCGAAACTGACCGATATCGCTTCCTGCGGCGGCGCAGACGTAGATTTTGCCGTCGAAAAAGCGCGCGAGGCGTTTGACGATGGCCGATGGTCGCGATTGCATCCTTCGGACCGTAAGGATGTGCTGATCCGCCTGTGCAAACTGATGAAGAGCAACGCCCGCGAGCTGGCGGTGATGGAGAGCATCGACAGCGGCAAGACCATCTATGACTGCGAAACCGTCGACATCCCTGAGGCGATCCACTGCCTGAAATGGCACGCCGAGGCGATCGACAAGATTTATGATCAGGTCTCACCCGCCAGCGACGATCACATCGCTATGGTGGTTCGTGAACCGATTGGCGTAGTGGGTCTAGTGCTGCCGTGGAACTTCCCTCTGCTGATGCTGGCGTGGAAGATCGGACCAGCCTTGGCGGCAGGCTGTACCGTGGTCGTGAAACCGGCGGCCGAAACCACGCTGACCGCCCTGCGTCTGGCCGAACTGGCGATGGAGGCCGGTCTGCCGCGCGGCGTGCTGAACATTGTTCCGGGTGGCGGGGCCGAGGTGGGCGAGCCCATCGGGCGACATATGGATATCGACATGGTGTCCTTCACCGGCTCAACCGTCACCGGCAAGCGGTTCCTGACCTATTCGGCGGAAAGCAACGCCAAAGAGGTAGTGCTTGAGATGGGCGGCAAGAACCCCGCCATCGTGATGGAAGATGCCGAAAATCTGGACCGCGTGGCCGCGCATATCGTCAACGGCGCGTTCTGGAATATGGGAGAGAATTGCTCGGCCTCGTCCCGGTTGATCGTGCATAAGGACGTGAAGACTGAGCTGCTGGAACGCATCGCCCATCACGCGAAACAATGGAATATCGGCGACCCTCTGAACCCGGAAACGCGTATGGGTGCGCTGGTCAGCGAGGGGCACTTCACCAAGGTCTGCGGCTATCTGGAACAGGCCGATAATGTCGTGATCGGCGGCACCGCAAAGGACGGGTTTGTCGAGGCCACGGTCGTTGAGGTGCCCGGCAATGACGCAGTTTTGGCGCGCGAGGAAATCTTCGGCCCCGTGCTGTCGGTGATCGAAGTCTCGGGCTTTGACGAGGCCATCAAGATTGCCAATGACACTGAGTATGGCCTATGTGCTTCGATCTTTACGGCCAGTGTCAAACGCGCCATTCGCGGCGCTCGGGCGATCCGGGCCGGTACGGTCACGGTGAACAGCTTTGGCGAGGGCGACATCACCACGCCCTTCGGCGGCTACAAGCAATCAGGCTTTGGCGGGCGCGACAACTCGGTTCACGCCCATGATCAATACACCCAGCTGAAAACCATCTGGATTGATCTGGCCGATGACGCGGATGAGGCGGTGGATTGAGCAGCTACACCGCCCGCACCCTGCCCCTCCACCGTGGGCCTGCGGCGTGGAGCGTTCTTTTGGGGGCGCAGCCCTCGGCCCGCGAGCTGAAGGCCGAAATCAATGCTGACTTCACGATCATAGGCGCAGGATTTGCTGGCTTGTCCGCAGCCCGGCGTCTGACGCAACTGCAGCCCAGTGCCAAGATCGTAGTGCTGGAGGCCGGGCGCGTGGCCGAAGGCGCGGCGGGGCGGAACTCAGGCTTTATGATCGACCTGCCGCATGATCTGGCGTCCGACGATTATGCGGGCGCGGGCGATGACAGGGCCATGATCGCATTGAACCGCCGCGCTATTGCGTTCGCGCGTGAAGCCGTCGAGCAATACCGGATCGACCCGAACTATTTCGATGCGGCGGGCAAAGTGAACGGCGCCGCCAGCGCAGCAGGGCACGTGCATAACAAAAGCTACGCACGGCATCTGGCCAGTCTGGGCGAGACCAGTGAAATGCTGGACCCACAGCAAATGTATGAGTTGACCGGCTCGCGCCACTATCGCTCGGGTCTTTTCACACCGGGGACGGTGATGCTGCAACCGGCGGGCTATGTGCGCGGTTTGGCGGCTGGGCTGGTCGGGGATGGGGTCGCGGTGTTCGAGAACTCAGCCGTCACTGGGTTTCAGAAACAAGGCGGCGCGTGGCAGGTAGGAACGGCGCGTGGCGCGGTCAGCACGGGTGCGGTTATCCTTACCGTAAACGGTCATCTGGAAAGCTTCGGGATCGAGACCGACCGACTGATGCAACTGTTCCTCTTTGCTGCAATGACACCCGAGCTGGACGTGGATCTAATGGCCCTTATCGGCGGTCAGCCGCGCTGGGGTGTGACCCCGTCTGACCCGATGGGCACGACCATGCGTCGGATAGATACCGGTCAGGGCGGCAATCGTATCATTACCCGGACCTGCGCCGCGCTGCGTCCCGGAATGGCCGCCACGCCTCGCGATCTTGAACGCGCCTCGCGGGTCATGCAGCGCAAGTTTGATCAGCGTTTTCCACAGTTGGCAGGCCTGCCAATGCAGTACCAATGGGCGGGCCATCTGTGCCTGAGCCTTAACGGAGTGTCCGTCGCGCGGCAGATCGAACCGGATGTCTTTTCCGGCTGCGTCCAGAACGGGCTGGGCACCGCACGCGGAACGCTGACAGGCATCGCAGCGGCCGAGCGCGCCTGCGGGTACAACTCGGACATCACCCGGCACTTCGAAGCAGAACACCCACCCAAACGCTTGCCCCCGCAGCCCTTTCGCGAGCTTGGTGCGAATGCAGTATTACGATGGAAGGAATGGCGGGCCCGCGACGAATGAACGGACCCACCGCTTTTCAATAGCTTTGGTTCAACTCATCCGCCGCCGGGATTTCCCGTTCCCGTCGGGCGATATAATCCAGCAGCGCTTCGTTCTTGGCCTCGTCCAGCTTTGGTTCCTGGTATTCGGCCAGCAGGGTTTTGGCCCGGGTCAGGGCGCGTTCTGTGATCTCGATGCTGCCTTCGGCCTGCCATTGCTCGATCGAGTTGTTGTCGAACATCTCAGGCATGAAAAAGGCGCTTTGGAAATTGTCCTGCGTATGCGGATGGCCCAGGTAGTGTCCGCCGGGACCGACATCGGGAACAGCGGCCAAGGCTTGATCGAAATCATCCCATTTCAGCCCTTCGGCCATGCGATAGGCCATCGCGCATTGTTCCGCATCGACGATGAACTTGGCGACGGAACAGTGCATCCCGGCCTCATTCCAGCCCGCGCTGTGCCATATATAGTTGGCACCTGCATGGACCACCGCCTGCAACGTGGTGGCGGATTCATATCCGGCCTGCGCGTCAAAGGTCTTGGCACCGCCCAAAGTGTTCGAGGTACGCCACGGCACGCCGTAGTACCGCGCCATTTGGCCGATCATGAAGTTCATCAGGCTGATCTCGGGCGTGCCTGCCATCGGCGCACCGGACTTCATCGAGACGGTCGACAAGTAATGCCCGTAGATCGCGGGCGCACCCTTGCGGATGATCTGCGTATAGGCCAGTGCGCTTAGCGCTTCGGCGTTCAACTGCGCCACGGTAGCTGGAACGGATGCCGGTGTATTCGCCCCACCTAGTACGAAGGGCGAACACAGCACCGGTTGCTTGCGGCGGCAAAAAGCGCGCAAGGCCCCCAGCATGGTTTCGTCCCATACCAAGGGCGAGTTGCCGTTACAATTGCCGGTGGTGACCGGGTGATCCTCTAGGTAATCCTCGCCGAACAGAATGGCGCACATCTCCATCACGTCCTCGGCGTTTTTGGGGCTGGTGGTCATGCCCATGAAGGTCTTGTCTGAATGTTTCATCGACGAATAGGTGATCCGCAGATGGCGCTGGCTGATCGGGTGATCATAGGGTTCCACGATGTGATGGGCGCTGGAATGCAGCGCGGGCAGCATGTGGGACAGCTTGTGGAACATCGCCAGATCGTCCAGCGTCGGGTTGCGGCGCACATCCTCAAGGTCGCGCAGGAAGGGCGCGCCGGTCATCGGCACAAAGATCGAATGCGGCCCGCCCAGCCGCACATTCTTTTTCGGATCGCGCGCGTGATAGGTGAAATCGTTGGGGATGGTGGCGATCAGATCGCGCATCAACCCGCGATCCAGATAGACCATCTCACCCTCGACCTTGGCGCCAACCCTCTTCCAATCCTCCAACGCGATGGGATCGCGAAACTGGACACCCACATTCTCGAGAATATCCATTGAGGCGTTGTCGATGCGTTCAACCTGCGCGCCGTCCATCACCTCACACAAGGGGATGCCACGGGTCAGACCGGGCAGCATGTCGAAATTGGGCGCGGTGCGCAGGGCGCGGCGGGCGGAACGGCCTCCTGCGCGGTTGGCGGTGCGAATGTTCATGGGGCAATCCTCCGATCTTGACCCCAGACTGGAGGATTCGCAGGCCACGTACGTCACTGATTGCGATATCTGTTTGCAAGAAGCGACATTGACAAGAAAGCGATCCGCTAAACTCTTAAATGCTGACTGGCTTTCACCCGTCGAATTGCCAATACTGAGGTGAATGAAAGTAATCCAAAACCCGCCGATGATTGCCGCCCATCATGTCCAGACGCCACTATAACCTCCCGCCGTTAACCACCTTATCCGCGTTCGAGGCCGCAGCGCGGCACCTGAGCTTTAAGAACGCGGCCGAGGAACTTTCGGTCACCCCCGGCGCGGTCAGCCACCAGATCAAGGCGCTTGAGGGCGATCTGGGCACAGCCCTTTTCCAACGAAAACACCGGGGCGTTGATCTGACCGAAGATGGGAAAGCCTTGTACGAGGCACTGTCGTCCTCTTTCACTTGTATCTCGAAAACTCTGGGCGCAATCCGGAATCGCGCTTCGGTCGAAAAGGTCACGGTGGGATCGACCACGGCCGTTGCCGCCCTGTGGCTGTCCCCGGCTGTCATCCGGTTCTGGCGCGACATGCCCGAGGTCAACGTTGATCAATTGTCTCAAGACCGCGCCTTTCGCGACAGGCCGGATGTTGACTTCTTTATCCGCTATGGCCGTGACTGTGATCCCAGCCTTACAAATACGCCTTTGTTCCGCGATCATTTGGTGCCGGTCGCCAGCCCCGAGGTCGCCGACAGACTGATCGGCGCCAGATTGGATCAACTTGCAGCCGAGCGGTTGATTCACCTTGAGTCCGAAGACCGTAGCTGGACAACCTGGCCAGAATGGTTTCAGCAATTGGGGTATAGCGGCACAATTCCAATTGAATCCCGCGTAAACAGCTATTCGGTTGCCTTGCAGCTAGCCCGCAAGGGGGCTGGGTTGGCGCTGGGGTGGCAGCGGCTTATCCAGCCGATGCTGCAATCCGGCAAATTGGTCACCATCGGCCCGCATCAACTGACCGCGCCAAACCAGTTCTACCTTGTCGGTCGCCCCGATGAAGATCTGTCTGACAGCGCGCGCGCCCTGAAGAACTGGATCATTCAAGAGGTTCAGAACGGTTCGGTTTAGGTGAAATCACTCTTTGATGAGGTTTTCTGATGTTGTGTGGTGCCCTTCCCTTCCGCCAATACAGATAAAGCGCATCCAGCACACCTTCAGGAGAGCCCGATGAACAAGCATAGCCCGCTATCCTCCGTTCTGGCCGATGTAAATGTCGCCAACGGCCTGCCTAACGAACATTATGTCGACCCGACCGTTTTCGCCGAAGAACGGAAATCGGTCCTGTATGCGAACTGGGCCGGGATCGGGTTCGGCAAGGATGTGCCCGAAGAAGGCGACGCCAAGCCGGTCGACTTTCTGGGAATGCCCCTGCTGATCGTGCGCGACCGCGACGGAGAGGTTGGCGTTTTCCAGAACACCTGCCGCCACCGTGGCATGATTCTGGTCGATACCCCCCGCAAAATCGGCGGCGCGATCCGCTGCCCCTACCATAGCTGGTGTTACAGCCTGAAAGGGGAATTGCGCGCGACCCCACATGTGGGCGGCCCCGGCCACAACACCCACGAAGATGTTGACCGCAAGAAGCTGGGCCTGGTCCGCGTGCGATCTTATGTCTGGCGCGATGTGATCTTTGTGAACGTGGACGGCAATGCCCCTGCCTTCGAGGACGCCCATGCCGCTCTGCTGGAGCGTTGGAAGGAATTTGACCAGCCCGTGTATCACGGCGGCGAGACATCCTCGTTCAAGCTGGAGGTCAAGACCAACTGGAAACTGGCGGTCGAGAACTATTGCGAAAGCTATCACCTGCCGTGGGTCCACCCCGGCCTGAACAGCTATTCCCGGCTTGAGGATCACTACAATATCGAAGAACGCGGGCACTATTCCGGTCAGGGCACGCTGGTCTATCGGCAACTGACCGATCAGGACGGCGCAACCTTCGAGGACTTTGAAGGCCTCAGCGACCAATGGGATGAGGGCGCGGAGTATGTGGCGCTCTATCCGAATGTCCTGCTGGGCGTGCAGCGCGACCATGCCTTTGCAATCGTGCTGGAACCCGTCGATCAGGAAAACACGGTCGAGCATATCGAACTGTACTATGCCAAAAGCATAGAAGACACACCCCAACATGACGGCCTGCGCGCCTCAAACGCGCAACTCTGGAAGACCGTATTCGAAGAAGACGTCTTTGTTGTCGAAGGCATGCAGAAAGGCCGCCACGGTGTTCTGTTCGACGGCGGCCGCTTCTCGCCCGCGATGGACGGGCCGACGCATAACTTCCATCACTGGGTCGCAACACAGATCGAAAACGGTCGCGCGGAATAGAGCCACGAACCGGTTGGCCTGCGCCGACCGATCCCGACGGAGACCCAATGGACAAGACCGACTTGGATCGTCTGTTGCTTGAGGCGCATGATCACAATGATCTTGACGCCTTGATCCGCTATTACACCATGGCCGCTGACGAGTGTGAGGCCGCGCAGGACATCGACGCGGCCTGTTTCTATTTGACCCACGCCTTTGTCTTTGCACTGGAATCCGGCGCAGCCGAGGCAGACGCCTTGAACGCGCGACTGGCTGCTTATGGGCGTGTGCATCGGTTGGACTTTTTGGATTAGCGTGGCACTAAGCCTGCTCGACCGGGAGTAAGAACTGCGTCAGTTGCCCTTCCTGCACCGATGGTGAAAGAAAGCACGTGGATTAGCACCTGACCCTACGGGACCCTATCCACGAGCCTGCGCAGTTTATATCCTGATCGCACCACCACGGTCGCTTTGGGAGGGGCGGACGCATGGAACATGAAACGGATATGCTGATCGTTGGCGCGGGGTTCTCGGGTCTGATCATGGCGGTCGAGGCGCGAAAGCGAGGGATCACCAAAATCGCAATCCTTGAAAAGGCAGACGATATCGGCGGGACCTGGCGCGAGAACACCTATCCCGGCGTGGCCTGCGATGTGCCTTCGCACCTGTATTCCATGGCCACGCATCTGAACCCTGACTGGAGCCGCGCCTATGCGGGCGGGGCCGAGATACAGGCGTATCTACAAAAAGTCGCACAGGACGAAGGGCTGTACGACCTGTGCCATTTTCACCATCGCCTGAAGGCGGCGCGGTGGGACGGAGCGCGCTGGCAGGTCGAAACCCACGAGGGTCAGCTCTGGTCGGCCCGGTTTCTTGTTTCCGCCATAGGCGCCCTGCATATTCCCAGTATTCCAAACATTCCCGGCGCAGACAGCTTTCCCGGCCCCAGCTTTCATTCGGCCCAGTGGAACCACAATGTTTCCCTTACAGGCAAACGTATCGCGGTCGTAGGAACAGGCGCTTCGGCTGTCCAGTTCGTCCCTGAGATCGCGAAGATGGCAGCCCAAGTCACGATCTTTCAACGCACCGCGCCTTATGTACTGCCCCGCCCCGATGGACCGATCGCGCCGTGGGTGCGCCGCCTGTATCAACGCCTGCCCATACTGCCTAGGCTTCGCCGCAAACTGATCTATCTGGTTTTCGAATACCGCCACCGAGTCTTTCGCGGCGAAAAGGGGGCCGTCAACTTTGCTATGAAGATGTGGCGCAATTCGCTGGAAAAAGCGATCTCGGACCCAGCCCAGCGCGACATGCTGACGCCCGACTATCAGATCGGCTGTAAACGTATCCTCAGTTCTAACGACTGGTACTCTGCCCTTGCACGCGACAACGTAACGGTCGTGCCGCAGGGTGTGGCCGCAATCGAAGGCGATCAGATCATCGCCTCTGACGGCACGCGTACCAAGGCCGATATCCTGATCTGGGGCACCGGGTTCAATGTCACGGAAACGGTCGAATTTCTGAATATCAATGGAACAAATGGCCTGAGCTTGCGGGACGCGTGGTCTGACGGGATGAAAGCCAATCTGGGCACAGCTATCGCCGGATTTCCGAATTTCTTTATCCTGCTGGGGCCCCATACCGGGCTGGGTCATAACTCGGTCGTTTTGATGATCGAGGCGCAAGTGCGCCATATCGGGCGTGTCTTGGACAAAATGAATAGCAATGGCACCCAGACCATCACGCCGGATGCTGAAAAGCAGGCTTCTTTCCTGCAGGAAATGCAGGACCGGCACGTAGACAGTGTCTGGCAAGCCGGAGGGTGCACATCCTGGTATCAGGATGCCAAGGGCCGCAACACAACCCTCTGGCCCGGCACCGTATCAGAATATGAAAAGCGCATGGCGCGGTCCGGGATCGAGCAATACTCGGTCGTCCCGACCCAAAGTGGAGAGCATTGAGATGACCACCCTATTCATTATCGTTCTTTTGATCGCGGCATTTTTCGGAGCCATGAATCTCTGGACCCGAAAGCTGACACAGGATGGTTTGAAGCGAGTTCCGCAACTGGGTCAGATCGCACCGGTGCAAGGCGGCAGTATTCACTATGTCGAGGCGGGCGATCCTGCAAAACAGACCATCGTGATGATCCATGGTCTTGCCGGGCAGTTGCAGCATTTCACCTATGCGATGGTCGACATGATGGCCGATGATTACCATGTCATTGCGGTCGACCGCCCCGGCTGCGGATATTCGACACGCGACACGGGCGATCTTGGTCAACTGCACCAACAGGGCCGGATGATACAAGAGTTGCTGGATGCCAAGGGCGTGGAAAATGCCGTCTTGGTCGGACATTCACTGGGCGGAGCGGTCTCACTGGCCATGGCACTAGACAATCCTAGCAAGACAAAGGCGCTGGCGCTGCTGGCTCCGTTGACGCAAGTCATGCCGGGGCCGCCTGACGTCTTCAAACCGTTGGCGATCCGAACGGATTGGCTGCGCAGCTTCATCGGTAATACGATCGCGGTGCCAATGGCCGCAAAAACCGCCCCTCATACTCTGGGCATCGTGTTCGGCCCCGAGCCCGCGCCCGAAGATTTTCTGGATCGCGCGGGTGGTGCCTTGGGTCTGCGCCCGACGGCTTTCGTTACTGCGTCACAGGATGTTGCGGGCATTGACGACAGCATGGACACGCAGGTTGCGCGTTACCCGGATCTGAAAGTCCCCGGCGGCATCCTGTACGGCCAAGAAGACGCCATCCTGTCGCCAGAGGCGCATGCCGCCCCCATGACGCAGTTTGGCCTGACAGACGAACGACTTGAGGGGCTGGGTCACATGATACCAATTACGGCCCCAGAAACCTGCGTTGCTTTTATCCGCCGCATTGTGGTGGCCGCAAACGCCGAAGGCGAGGCCGCCGACAAGACAGGATGAAGCACCGCCAAAAAGAATCCCGGTTTGGGGGTCATTTCCCTCTTGACCCCCTCGGGCCCCTCCCTTAAATCGCCTTTCACTCGTGGCGGAGTAGCTCAGTTGGTTAGAGCAGCGGAATCATAATCCGCGTGTCGGGGGTTCAAGTCCCTCCTCCGCTACCAAAATCTCGCATGAAATGCCTTAAAACAAAGGGGCTTTCATAGGCGACCGGGGCCAGAGCCCCATATATTCCGCGTATGAATGGTATTCAAGGTTCCTCATAGCCGCTGTTGGTGATCTGACTTGCTTCCGAATTCGTTATCTCGTTGAGGAAGCGAGAGTTACGATGCAAATCGAACAGCGCACGTCCAAATTTGAGAAACGAGAATTGAGACTTGAGTGGGAGCATCCAAGGTGTATTGCATGTCTTGTAACTAAGGAATTGAGCGTTGAGCATCTGATACCAGATGGCCTTGGAGGAATCCTCACGTCACGATTTCTTTGCGGGAATGCAACAGCCGATTTGGTTTCTCACTCGAAGCAGCGGCCCGCCTCGCTCCTGAACTCCGTAACCCACGGGTCAAATCCCAGGGCAGATGACAAGAACGTAAAGTTAAGTTATTATGTCAGCATTATTGACGTAAAAATGACGGTAATTACGGTTCAATGACTCACGACGAGCCAAAGCCCAAACGCGGTCCAGACGGGAAGTTCCTGCCAGGGCACAAACCGCCAAAGTCGCCCGGTCGACCACGAGGGTCGAAGGGCATTCAGGCGCGGGCATCTAAATTGGCAGGCGAACGTCTTGAACAAATGCTTGGACGCGCCACCGAAGTTATTTCTGACGAACTGGAAGATGGTAATCCCACCATCGCGCAATGGCTCATCGACAGGGTTCGACCGCCAGGACGATCCGACTATGTGCAACTGACTGAAGACATCAGCTTTGAAACCATCGAAGACATCGTCGTTAGTTCAGAACGCATCGCCATGGCAGTTTCTCAAGGTGAAATCAGCTTGCAGGATTCCAAATGGTTGCAGGAAGCTCTGGGACGACACGTGCAGTTGAAAAGCATAGAGGAACTTTCTGTGCTTCGTGCTCAGGTTGAGAAGCTGCAACGAACCCACAGCGGGCCACAGGCTGTGAACAAATCTCTAGTGCCGAAATGGGGCCGCTTACGTGAGACTGACAAGCATGACTAACCGAAGTTGGATATGGCGTCAGATTAGTGTTATGTCTCGCAAGCTTGAATACCAGGCGAACGAATGGAACGGACAAATCCATGTCTGACTTTGCGGCAGTTACGGCCTCGCTGAAAGCCGCTCGAGATGCTGAAGCGAGACTGGCAGTCGCCATTCGGCATTCGGAGCAGATTGGTGCGCTTCCCCCTAAATTAATGTCCGCACGGCGAGAACTCTATGAAGCAAGCCGATTGCTGTCTTCAGCCATAGCAAACTTTAAAGAAAATGGCTCGTAACAATGGCGACCAAAATTACTGGAGCCGACGACCGCTAAGTTTATCAATGGCTGCTTAACGCGACAAAGCCGCCATCTTTGAAGAATGCTCGAATGCCCGCTTCGAGCCCATTTTGACCGATGCTGCGCGATGTCCCAATGACAGCAATGCACAGAAAAGCGGACTTTGCAAAGTGCAGAAGACTGCTCAAACCGGGCATTCCTTCCAATAGCAGCATATACGGCTATGAGCCCAAATCTACCGATGCTGCAGCTAGTTCGAATGGGCGTGATGAGCACAGAACGGACGTCCCCGGGTTTGATCACTCCTCCTGCCGACTCTTGAGAAGAGGCAATTATACACACGCATAAGCCACCTATGGATTTACATCTAAGAAGCTTTCGTTGGAACGAAGGTCACTAAATTCGAGCCTGGCTTCAACTCTCCACCTGTAAACAATTGTACATGATATAAAATTCTTTTCAGTTTTTTGCTATTAGGCCTGTCTGTACAAATCATCGCTACAAACAAGGCGAATTTTGGCTTGGAGCGTTTCTCTGCCCCTGTTTCGCCGATGACAAGGAGGAAAGAAATGTTCAAGATTTCAGCGGGTCTCGGGTGCGTATTTGCTGCGGCAATCACCGCTTCGGCGGCCCAGGCAAACGAATGCGGTGAAGTATCACTGATGCAGGCCGATTGGGGGTCAGCGCAAATTGTGACCGCGGTCTCGAAGTTTCTGATGGAGCAAGGCTATGGTTGCGAAGTGACCACGGTTCCGCTCTCGAGCAACCCTGCGCTGGCATCCGTTTCCGAGACAGGAGAGCCCGATATTCTGACTGAAATCTGGACAAACGGCGCGCCGGCTTACCAAGGGCTGGTTGACTCAGGTGCAATCATTCCTGTGACCGAAGTTCTGTCAGATGGCGGTGTCGAAGGGTTCTTTGTTCCGAACTACCTTGTGGAGGAGCATCCGGAACTGGCAACAATTGAAGGCATCGCAGCCAACCCCGAACTCGTCGGAAATCGCTTTCACAATTGCCCCGAGGGATGGACCTGTCTGAATGTCAGCACCAACCTGATGAAGGCAGGCGGGCTGATTGATGCAGGCATTGAAAACTTCGTGCATGGATCAGGCGAAACCCTTGCGGCTTCGATCGCTGCCGCCTACGAAAACAAAGAGCCGTGGTTCGGCTTTTATTGGGCACCGACATCGGTACTGGGCAAATACCCGATGACCCTGGTCGATATGGGCCCCCATGACCCTGAAAAGCACGCCTGCAACATCACAGCGGAATGCGCGACGCCAGAAATGAGCGCCTTCCCCCGCAGTGAAGTCGTTACAGTTCTGTCGAAAGAATTCATGGCCGAAAACGCAGCAGTGTCTGACCTGATGACAAATCTGTCCTTCACCAACGCACAGATGGGCGAAACGCTGGCATGGGTCGAGGACAACAATGCCTCCTACGATGAAGGTGCGGTGCACTTTCTGACGACCTACAAGGATGTCTGGGGAGCGTGGCTTAACGATGCTGCGCGCGACAAACTTTCCGCATTGCTGCAGTAAACTGCATGGACAGGGGCATCCTCAGCGATGCCCCTAACGCACTGAAGTAGATCGGAAAGTGGGATAAATGGCCTTCTATGACAAGTTGTTCAGCGCATTGGGTTTGAGCGAATGGTGTGGCACGTCAGATGACAAAGCGCCTCTTTCGCTGGCGGACCTTGCGGCGCAAGCAGGAGGAGAAGAGGCCTCTGGGCCGTTCATTCCAATTCCCTCATTTGATAATCTGCACGAAAGCTGCAACCGCATATGGCAGTCGCGCGATGTAACCAACGGGATCGAAGAAGGGTTTCTGGCAGCCAAACCGGTCCTGAAAACCGTTCTGGACCCGATCACACAGCCATTGAGCTGGATATTGGATGGCGCACTTTGGCTGTTTGAAGCGACGCCATGGTTCATCATGGTCCCGCTTCTGGTGGCGATTTCCTGGTACGCGTCACGTTCGCGCCCTGTGACGATCTTCGTGGCCGCCTCGATTATGATGCTGGCCCTCGTAGACCACTACGATGTGGCGATGCAAACCCTGTCGATCGTCTTTGTGTGTACGACGATTTCGGTGCTGTTCGGTGTGCCCATTGGAATTGCCATGTCGAAATCCGACCGACTGCAAAAAGGCGTCGTTCCGTTGCTCGACCTGCTGCAGACCCTGCCGACATTCGTGTACCTGATCCCTCTGATTTTCTTGTTCTCGGTCACGGAATCCAAACTGTACGGGATTGCGATCATCCTTTACGCGATTGTCCCGGTGATCCGCCTGACCGATCTGGGCATCCGGCTTGTCGACAGGGATGTGATCGAAGCGGCCAATGCCTTTGGCATGAATGACCGCCAGAAACTGATGCGAGTACAATTGCCGCTGGCGTTGCCGAACATCATGGCCGGGATCAACCAGACCATCATGATGAGCCTTGCCATGGTCGTGATCGCCTCTCTTGTTTCGGCCCCTGGCCTTGGCGTGAACGTGTTGCGCGGTATCCGAAACCTTGAACTGGGTGTGGGCATCGTTGCGGGTATCGGCATTGTTCTGCTGGCCGTGATCCTTGACCGCGTGTCAAAGGCAGCTCTCACACGGGTCGATAAGACCCAAGTCAAACATTAAGGAGCCGGTTCAATGACACAGCCAATGGTCCGCCTGTCCGGGCTCTATAAAATCTTTGGCGCCCGCGACAAGGACGTGTTGCACCATGTCCAGGATGGCATGGGCAAGGAAGAATTGCTGGCGCAGCACGGGCACGTGTTGGGGCTCAACAACATCAACATCGATATGCAGGCGGGGGAAATCACAGTGGTCATGGGCCTGTCCGGCTCTGGGAAATCTACTCTGATCCGCCACTTGAACCGCTTGATCGAACCCACTGCGGGCGAGATCATCGTGCAGGGTGAGGACGTGATGCAACTGTCCGAGGACGGGTTGCGCCATGCTCGACAGGAAAAGATGTCGATGGTGTTCCAGAAGTTCGCGCTTTTGCCGCACAAAACCGTGCTGAAGAACGCAGGCATGCCGCTCTCGGTGCGCGGCGAGGACGAGACGACTTGCGACCGTGAAGCCGCAAAATGGCTGGAACGCGTGGGTCTTAGCGGGTTCGAGAACCATTATCCAGCGCAATTGTCCGGTGGGATGCAACAGCGTGTGGGCATTGCCCGGGCGCTGACCGCGAACACACCGATCATGCTGATGGACGAGGCTTTCTCGGCTCTTGACCCACTGATCCGAACCGACATGCAGGACCTGCTGCTCGAGCTGCAAAAAGAGCTGCACAAGACCATCATCTTCATCACTCACGATCTAGATGAGGCGTTGAAGCTGGCCGATCACCTTGTGATCCTAAAGGACGGCTTTGTCGTGCAGCAGGGTGAGCCGCAGCATATCCTGCTGAACCCCAACGATCCCTATATCGAAGATTTCGTGAGCGACATCAACCGCGCACGGGTTCTGCGGGTGCGCTCGATTATGACCCCGCTTGTCGGTGGCAAAGTGCCAAAAGATGCCCATGGCGAAGTGGACGTGAACGACACGCTCGAAAGCATGATCGCGCGGTCCGGCGGGGATACGTCACACGCCTATGTTGTCAAGGATGGGGAGAAGACAGTCGGCTCACTGGATATGACTGAACTGGTTCGCGCTCTTGTCCCTCGCGTCGCATCCGAGGCCGGTGCCCGTCAGTCCTGAAGCGCGCTGACGGCAGAGCTGGAATTCAACAGATCAGGCCCGAAATAGCCGCATGGTTGGGTCGGCTTCGATCTGTTCGAACAGCCAGTCGATAAATGTATCGAGCTTGGGGTTGGGTGCACGCTCTTTTTGCGTCGCCAGATACCAGCGGCCTGGCTCGGGTACTGAAATGTCGAAGGGTCTAACCAGACGCCCCCGCTCAAGATCACGCTCGCAAAACGGTGCCCTTGCGACGCTGATACCGTGATTATTTAGAACAGCCTCACGGACAAGCGGGTAATTGTCGAAAACAGAGCCAAATTTCATCGTTTCGCGATCTAAGCCCGCCGCATCCAACCAACAGTCCCAGTCATCCGGCTCATTCCATGTGCTTGGGACACTAAGCAGAAGGAAATTTCTGAGCTCTTCCAGCGGCATTCCACCGCTTGCGGTTTTCAAGGCCTCCGGAGCACATACCGGGTAGATATCGGTTTCGAACAAGGGGCTGTAGTCAAATCTCTTATCAAACGGTGGCGCGTTGAACACGCCCACATCGAACCGGTGCATATCATAATCACCGTCTTCAAAGGTCGAGACGATGCGCACGCGTGTGTCCGGATTATCCTGAAGAAATTCAGCCAATCTGGGCTGTAACCACATTGTATTGAAACTTGCGTAGGACTGAACGAGCAACACGTCCGGTTCCTCAGGTGTCTGGATGCGCCGAGTGGCTTTGATGATTCCCTGAATGTGTTCGCGTATTGGCGGGTAATATTGCTCGCCAGCCGGTGTTAGCTCGACCGAACGGCTTGTGCGTTCCAGTAGTTTAACACCGATTGTTGTTTCTAATGCTTTGACCTGGTGGCTGACTGCCGCATGCGTCACACAAATCTCGTCAGCGGCCTTTCGGAAACTCTTGTGACGCGCCACCGCCTCAAAAGCGCGCAGTGAAACCAGCGTGGGCATGTGAGTGGTCATTGCTGCATCTCCTCGATGAAATCAATTCTGCTTACCCTCAAGCAGAGTTATCCGACGACGGGCGCGAATATAGCAGGGTATTGATACTCTTTTTCATAACCTGTCAGGGGGTAGCACGCAATTCGCGGTGCGATGTGATCGGTTAGAATATCTTGATGAACGGAAATTTCTTTCAGTTCTTCAACTGGGGAAGAGATGCCAGATTAGGGGCTAAAGAAGCTCAAGGATTCCACCTTCATGCCGCCACTTTCACCTTCGCCAAATGCATATGGCTATCCGTTGCTGATTAAACACTTGCTGGCCGGATCCCAGCTTGCGTCAGCCAGCCAAGAGATCGTCAGCGGCACCGAAATGCGGTTGAGCTATGCGGACTTGGGCAAACGCGTGCGCCAACTTGCCAATTCTTTAAAGGCGAGCGGGATACATGAGGGTATGCGCGTCGGTGTCATGGATTGGGATACGCACCGTTATCTTGAGTGTTTTTTCGCGATCCCGATGATGGGCGCGTCCCTTTTCACGATCAACGTGCGTCTGTCTCCTGCTCAGGTTCTTTATACGATCAACCATGGGCAACCGGATCTGATCATCGTGCACCGCGATTTCATGCCGCTCATTGAGGGTATCAAATCGGGCTTTGATCGGGACATCACCATCGTGCCGATTGGAGACGGAGAAGGATATGAAGAGTGGATAGGCAAAGCCCCAGGCAGCTTTGACTTCCCGGACTTCGATGAAAACCAAACGGCAACCTTGTTTTATACAACCGGGACCACCGGCAATCCCAAAGGAGTGAGCTATTCACATCGGCAGTTGGTCCTTCACACCTTGGGTCTGATCGCTGGTTTCGGCGCGTGGCCCGGGAATGCCGGATTTCATCGCGGCGACGTTTACATGCCGCTTACACCATTGTTTCATGTCCACGGCTGGGGATTTCCATATGCCGCAACGATGCTGGGGCTGCGTCAGGTCTATCCCGGTCGATATGACCCTGACACTATCTTGCGATTGATTGCAGCCGAAGGCGTCACCTTTTCCCATTGCGTGCCAACGGTTCTGTCAATGGCGCTCGACCATCCCATCTGCCCGCAAACTGACCTGCACAGATGGAAAGTGATCATTGGCGGGGCCGCCTTGCCGCGAGGCCTGCAGGACCGCGCCGCGGCGGCAGGCATATCCTTGCATGCGGCCTATGGGATGTCCGAAACCTGTCCGTTTCTGACGGTGGCCGATTTGTCCAGCAATGACCCCGAGATGCAGGCGCAAACCGGCTTTCCCGGCCCTCTTGTCGACCTTCGTGTTGTAACACCGGATATGCAGGACGTCCCACATGACGGTGAAACAACCGGCGAAGTTGTTGCTCGGGCGCCCTGGTTGACACAAGGCTATCTGGATAATGCGCAAGCCTCGGATGAGCTTTGGGACGGTGGGTATCTGCATACCGGGGATGTTGGGTATATCCGCGAGAATGGATCGCTGCAGATTACTGACCGCCTCAAGGATGTGATCAAGACCGGCGGCGAATGGATATCCTCACTGGCACTGGAAAACATAGCATCGTCTTGCAGCGGCGTTGAGGACGTCGCGGCAATCGGGTTGCCGCACGCGAAATGGGGTGAAAGGCCGGTCTTGGTTGCTCAAGCCGCAAAAGATGCCGATCCGGATCTTGTGCGCTTGAGAAGTCATTGAAGAAATCCAGTCGCGTGTCGGTGCAGGCGAGATCTCAAAATGGGCAGTTCCAGACGAGATAGTCTTTGTCGACCGCCTACCTAAAACCAGCGTCGGCAAGCTCGACAAGAAACTCGTGCGGAAAGATATTTCAACGCGCTCGGACTTTAAATCATGACAGACAAGCAACGCCGTATTCAGGCGCTTATCGGGTCCATTGTCACCTATCTGCAGGCTCACAGAGCTGCCACGCGCGGCGTTGACCTGACGTTGGACAAGCTGGCAGCCATGGACCTGAAGGGTGAGAGGCTCATTGATTTACCTCCCCAAGGAACCCGGCACGATGAGGTTCTGAAGAACGCCATCGCCGGGATTGTCGCCCCCGAATTGCAGGAAATCGCAGGTTGTCTGAAAGCGGCCAAGGATGATCTGATCTGGCGCGAAGACAACGCCCAATTCTATCCCCCTGGTGCCGAATTGGGCGAGGGATACACAAAGTGTAACCTACATACTCTGCTGATTGGGCCAGACGCATGTGGACATCACCATCCCGATTTCAACCTTGGCATTTTCATGCTGGGTCCAAGGACGCTGTATCGCGACCACAACCACGACGCGCCAGAGCTGTACCTGAACCTGTCCGAGAAATCTGGTTGGCGGTTTGGCACCCGTGACTGGCAGGATTATCCGGCTGGATCACTTATCTGGAACGCGGCGGGCGATCCCCACGCCACCCGGGTCTATGACCAGCCATTTATCTCCGTCTTTGTCTGGCTCGAGAACGTGAATTCACCCTGCAACGTAATCCACTTCGACGATTGGGCAGAGATCGAACAAGATCTTGCCAAACAGTCCAATTGAGGTTTCCAAACATGATTTCCACTAAACACACCGAGAGTGTCGCTTTCATTGAGCTGAATGCCCCGCCAGTGAACGCTCTTGGTCTCAAGATGCGACTGGCGCTTTCCTCGGCCATCCACGAGCTGGACGCCGATGAACAGGTCAAAGCTATCGTTCTATGCTCGGCTCTGCCGCTCTATTGCGGCGGCGCTGATATCGTTGAGTTCCGCACCGGGGCAGTTTGGGACAAGCCGGACCTGCCAGACCTGTGTGTAACGATTGAAACCAGCAAGAAACCCATTATCGCCGCGATAGCAGGTCCCGCTATGGGTGGTGCGCTGGAGATCGCGCTTGCCTGTGATTACCGTGTCGCCACGCCGGATGCCGTGATGGGCCTACCTGAGATCAAACTGGGGCTGCTGCCTGGTGCCGGAGGCACCCAACGACTACCCCGGATTGCCGGTCTGGAAGTGGCAACGCAAATGATCCTTTCCGGTGACCCCGTGAAAGGCGATTATGCCCTGTCTTGTGGGCTGGTCGACGCACTATTTGAGAACGACCAGGATTTTCGCGCGCATGTTTTGGGTTTCGCCACCCGTGTCAGCCATGAGGGCGATCCGAAACGCAGTTGCGCGGATATGACCGTCACACATCCTGATCCGAAGGGTTATCTCGCGGGTTTCCGAGACCAGATAGCGCACACGTCCAAAAACCTTGTCGCCCCTGAACGATGTTTGGTGTCCATCGAGGCCGCGTGCGAAATGCCGCTGGCCGAGGGGTTGGCACAAGAGAAGGCAGGTTTCGCTGAACTGCTCGACACACCTCAATCGCGGGCGGGGCGGCATCTGTTCTTTGCAGAGCGTGAATGCACCAAGGTTCCCGGCGTTACCCGTGCTGACCAACCACGTAGCATTTCATCGGTGGCTATGATCGGTGCCGGAACAATGGGGCGCGGCATTGCCATCGCCTTTCTGCAGGCGGGGTATCCGGTCACGTTTCTGGAAACCACGCAAGGTGCGCTCGAACAGGGGCTGGAAAAGGTCCGGGAGCATTTCCAGCGTGCGGCTCAAAAAGGGCGGCTCAGTGCGGATCGGGCAGAGGCAATCTCCGCCAACGCCACCGGGACACTCAGCTACGGCGACCTTGCAGAGGCCGACCTGATCATTGAAGCGGCGTTTGAAAGCATGGATGTCAAACGCCAGATTTTTGAAGCCCTGGACCGACACGCAAAACCTGGCGCGATACTGGCCTCAAACACATCGACATTGGATGTTGATGAAATCGCCGCAGTCACATCCCGCCCGGAGGATGTGATTGGTCTCCATTTCTTCAGCCCGGCCAATGTCATGCGCTTGCTGGAGGTGGGGCGCGGCGCCAAGACCGCTCCCGATGTCATTGCAACGGCAATCACGGTCGCAAAGAAGATCCGGAAGCTCCCTGTCACGGTTGGCGTGTGCTACGGCTTTGTTGGAAACCGGATGCTGGAGCCATACTTCCGCGAAGGATCCCGTCTGCTTCTAGAGGGGGCGACGCCGAAACAGGTGGATGACGTCCTTGAAGGCTTCGGCATGGCCATGGGCATTCATGCGATGGCAGATCTGGCGGGAGTCGATGTGGGCGCCCGCGTGCGTCAGGAGCGGCGTAGTGAAATCGCGCATGACCCGACATACCAGGCTGTGCAGGACAGGTTGTTTAAACTAGGCCGACTGGGTCAGAAAACCGGGCGAGGAAGCTATGTCTACGAGGGGCGGACGCGGGTCGAAGACCCTGAGATTGTTCAAATCAGTGCCCATTTGGCAGACTTGCATGGCGTGAAGCGCAGGGAAATCGACGATCAGGAAATCCTTGAGCGTTGTCTGTTCCCCCTGATCAACGAGGGCTTCTTGATCCTTGAAGAGGGCATTGCGACGCGCCCGGGTGATTGCGACCTGATCT
This sequence comes from Ruegeria sp. S263, assembly GCF_056780525.1. Classification (NCBI taxonomy): domain Bacteria; kingdom Pseudomonadati; phylum Pseudomonadota; class Alphaproteobacteria; order Rhodobacterales; family Roseobacteraceae; genus Ruegeria; species Ruegeria sp. S263. The sequence goes on from NZ_CM165558.1 coordinate 3,276,056, forward strand.
GGACCAACGGCTATGGCTTTCCGAACTGGCGCGGCGGCCCAATGCACTATGCCGACGAGTTTGGATTAAGCCAGATTCTGGAACGCATGAACCACTATCGGCAGTCGCTTGGTGCCTATGGTGAGATGTGGTTCACGCCTGCGCCTTTGCTGGAAGAACTCGCAACCTCGGGCGTAACACTTGCCGCGCATTTTGATGCCAAAAAGGAAAAATCATGAGAGAAGCCGTTATCGTCTCAACCGCACGAACCCCTATTGGGGTTGCCTTCAAAGGTTCGCTGAACAACATCAAATCCCCTACCATGATGGGGCACGCCATTCAACACGCTGTTGAACGTGCAGGCGTGGACCCCGGTTCGATCGAAGATGTCGTCATCGGATCGGTCCTTACGGCGGGAACCGCAGGCATGAATGTCGCGCGTTTGTCGGCGCTGGCGGCGGGCCTTCCCAATACGGTGGCAGGACAGACGATCGACAGGCAATGTTCATCGGGATTGATGGCCATTGCGACGGCCGCAAAGCAGGTCATTGTGGATGGTCAGAATGTCTCGGTGGCAGGCGGGCAGGAAAATATTTCCATCCTGCAGAATGCCTATCTGAAATGGGCGGGCGATGAGAAAGATCCAAACGTTATCGCCCAATCTGAACATGCCTATATGCCGATGCTGATGACGGCGGAAAATGTGGCGCAGGTATATGGGATCAGTCGTGACGCCCAGGATGAATACGCTGCACTTTCCCAAGGTCGGACGGCCCGGGCTCAGGCCGCTGGCGCCTTTGATGACGAGATCGTTCCGATCACTGCGATAAAGCGGGGCAAGAATCGCGAAACCGGAGAGGAAACCCTGGAAGAAGTGACCTTGTCAAAAGACGAAGGCAACCGGCCGGGCACGACGGCCGAAACTCTCGGGGCATTGAACCCAGTTGTCGAAGGAGGCGTGATTACTGCCGGAAACGCAAGCCAACTCTCTGACGGGGCCTCGGCTTGTGTGCTCATGGAAGGCAAAGTGGCTGAGCAGCAGGGCCTCACACCGCTAGGTATCTATCGCGGCATGGCTGTTGCAGGAAACGCACCGGAAGAGATGGGGGTCGGCCCGATCTTTGCAATTCCAAAGCTGCTGAAGAATGCAGGTCTTCGCATCGAAGACATCGGCCTTTGGGAGCTTAACGAAGCCTTTGCCTGCCAGGTTCTGTATTGCCGTGACCATCTTGGGATCGATCCCGAAATCTACAACGTGAACGGCGGTGCAATATCGATTGGCCACCCCTACGGCATGACAGGTGCGAGACAAGTCGGGCATGCTCTGATTGAGGGGAGGCGTCGTGGCGTGAAATACGTGGTGACCTCCATGTGTGTCGGCGGAGGCATGGGCGCCGCAGCACTGTTCGAAGTCGCCTGACCCCACTGAAATGAGTTCAAGCAGAGCGTTATCTGGTTGAGACATTGACATTCTGTCATCTGCGAAGGCCGCCATCTGCAAGCCTGCGTTTCATGTCGACCGGAATTGGTGATACCTCCTGAGGCGTTATGACCAATGTCACGCCAACGATCCTTTCCACGGTTTCCAGCCAGTTTGTCGATGACTGGCTGGCGGCGCTGCGTGCCCTGTGCCCAGAGGCGCAGATGGCGTCGCTGCTTAGCCGGTCCGGTCTGAACGCGGATACGCGCTCGCCGAATGGTCGCGTCACGCTGGATCAGATCGTTTGCCTCTATCAACTTGCCGCAGTTGAGACCGGTGATGAGATGATGGGGCTTTGGAGCAGACCCGTCCGGCCGAGGGCCCTACAACATCTTCTGACCACTGTCAGGGAAGCCACGTCTCTTGCATCGGCGCTCTACCGGTTTTCAACGTTCTGGAACTTGTTGCTGGATGATTATCAGTTTGATCTGGAGGACGCCGACAACGCGTTGGTGCTTACCCTGAAACCACAAGGCGAAGTGCCGCTTCAGCGGTTTGGACATATGCTGATCCTCAAACTTGCCCACGGGCTCATGTCTTGGCTGGCAGGGCACGAGGTTCCGGTCAGGGGCGTCGATTTCGCATTTGACCGCCCGGACTTTGATCAGGATTACGCGATCATCTTTCCCGCACCGCTACGGTTTGGCCAACCCGCCACCGCCATCGCGTTTGACCCGAATGCACTGGGTCCAGTGCAAACTCGAAGTACAGCTGATCTTGACCGGTTTTTGCAAAACGCGCCCCGGGACTGGATCTTCACCTCTTCGCGTGAACACACCCAATCGCTGCGGGTGCGCACTTATCTGGGCCAAACGGGATGGGACGCGGCGACCCTGACCCAGACAGCATCCGCAATGCACATGACCCCGCGCACCCTGATCCGCAGGTTGCAGTCGGATGGGACGTCGTTTCAGGCGATCAAGGATGCCCTGCGGCGCGACATCGCGATCCGCGATCTACAAGCGGGACGCAAAAGCGTTGAGGCCATCGCACATGATGTCGGCTTTTCCTCGGCTGCCAATTTCCACAGGGCCTTTCAACGCTGGACCGGCAGTACACCCAGCGCATATCGCAAATCACATACATAAGCGGCCATTTGTCACTTTTGGACAATTATCTGTCAGCACACGAGATAGAGCTTAACGGGCTGGCTCGCTAAGTCTTGCCGCAGAGAAGCATTTTCTGCTGAAGTTTCGCCTTCATAGCTCATCAGTCCGGCCATCCACGATTGCCGGGTTGTGGCGTCATCTGAGAACAATCGCCATTGAAAGGATCCATCAATGTCAGACAAACTCGCCACCATACTCCAGGCCGCACGCGACCACGCCGAGCAGGTCATCCTGCCCAATGTGGACGCCTGGAACGCCACGAAGACATGGCCCCGTGATGCGTCAGACAAGGCCGGGGCCGTTGGCCTGACGGGGCTCTACGCCCCCGAGGAGTTTGGCGGCCAGGGCTTGCCACTTTCAGAGGGCATTCAGGTCTACGAACAGCTGGGGCTCGGAGATGGCGCTTATGCCTTTGCCCTGTCGATGCATAACATCTGTACGTTCGCGGGCTGCGGCTATGGCACAGATGCCTTCAAGGAAAAATGGGCGCGAGACCTGACCTCTGGCCGCAAACTGGCGAACTTTGCACTGACCGAACCGCAATCCGGATCGGATGCCACAAACATGTATTCGCGGGCCGTGATCAATGACGACGGCACATGGACGATCAGCGGTGCGAAGGCATGGGTCAGCCTGGCGACCGAGGCTGATATCTATTTCACCGTGGTCAAGACCAGCAATGAGCCCGGCCACCAGGATATGGCGATGATCGCCATTCCAGCCGATGCGCCGGGCCTCAGCTTTGGTCCGCTCTACGACACCCCGTCCTATAACTTCCTGCCGCTGGCCGAGATGTACATGGACACAGTCGTGGTGAGTGACGACAACATCATCTTGCCGATCGGTCAGGGCTTGCAAGGCTCGCTCATGGCGATCGATATCGCCCGCGTTTCGATTGCGTCAGGATGCTGTGGATTGATGCAAGCCGCATTGGACACGGCGCTGTCCTATTCCAAGAACCGCAAGATGTTCGGTGGCAAGAACCTCGATCTGGACGGGATCCAGTGGATGCTCGGCGAGGTTGCAACCGATCTTGAAGCCTCCAAGCTGCTCTATCGAAGGGCGGCAGAATCCCTTGGCACACCCGAAGGCCCTCTGATGGCCGCTCATGCCAAACGGTTTGTGCCAGATGCCGCAGTGAAGGCTGCGAACACCTGCACGCAAGTGTTGGGCGGTATGGGGCTGTTGCAGCCCTATGGTCTGGATCGTTTGTCCCGCCTCGCACAAATGCTGCGGATCGTGGACGGGACGACCGAAATCAGCCGGGTGGTCATTGGGCGGGCCCTGCAAAGACGAGCGGCGACCTTGCCTGACCTGCCAGTACCGAAAGGATTTGGTGGAACCGGCTGAACGTCCCACCCCCGGTGAAGCGGAACCAACCTGAAAATCTCCTCTGAGATCGGTAAAGTCGAAAGACCAGCCGCACATGTGCGGCCGGTTACTCGAGATTGCAGACCTTGGTGCAAACGCAGCGGATTCACCCTTTGTCCGCAACTCGGTCATTGATGCACTGCGCAGCGAATGACTGCAGTGAGCCCGGAGTAGACATAGTCAACGCCGACGCTCGCAGGTGCTGCAACTCCCGCTTACCGAGACCATCAGCCACACTGCAGAAAGAAAAGCTGCCGTTCGTTACGCCCTCAGAAATTGTCCCGCCACCGGTGTTTGACTGGGCGACTATGCAATCTTTGGCTGCAATTCCGGCAATCCGGCACTGAAAATGTCAGTCGCGCGGAACGCACCAAGGTTCTCGTACTTCTCTCTTTCAGCAGAGATCGCTGCCGAATGCATTGCAGTGAAGGCGAGAAATGCAGGACCTTTGTCGGAGCTGAGGAATAGCCCGTGCTGTAACCTCAATTGAATTTCGCAAAACAGATGTTGGAAGGCTAACCAATCTCTAACTAGGTTCGTTGAGCGCCGAACGCCGCGAGCCGTACGTTTTAACACGCCATATCAGAGAGTTGGTTAGCGTCCTTTTGGGAGGCACCACTCGCTAGTGCATAGAGTTTGGCAGGAACAGCACCAGTGTTGGTACAAGTACCAACACGGCCAAGCGGATGATGTCGACGACCCAGAATGGCGTGACGCCTTTGAAGATCGTTGCTGTCGACACGTTCCCAACAACGCCTTTGAGGACAAAGACATTCAATCCGACCGGTGGTGTAATCAGGCTGATTTCGGTGACGACGACAACAATGATGCCGAACCAGACCGGATCAAAGCCTAGGCTCGTGACCAGTGGAAAAAAGATCGGCACAGTCAGCAATAGCATCGAAAGGCTTTCGAAAACACATCCGAGGATGACATAAACGCCAAGGATCATCAGCATTACCGTCATTGGCCCCAGACCCGCAGAGGAAACCGTGGCGCGCAGCGCTTCCGGCAGGCCGGCAAGGTTCACAAAGTTTGAAAACACCCAGGCGCCGATCAGAACAGTAAACAGAGCGGCGGTCGTCTGGGCGGTTTCGATCAAGACCTGCATCGTTGCAGCAAAGCTGAGTCTGCGCCGCGAAAAAGCGATCAGAAAGGCTCCTGCCGCGCCCATACCTGCCGCCTCGGTCGGGGAAAATGTCAAATTCAGTGGCCAGAAGTCCAAAACTCCGTACAACCCGCCGATTACAATGAAGAACAACAGAAGTACCGCCCACACGCCTTTCAAAGCCTTGGCACGATCAACCCAGCTCGCGCGATCCCCGGCGGGGCCGGCCTCTGGGTTGCGCAGGATCGTGTAGCGCACTGCCGCAAGGTAAAGAACGACCCCGAGCAATCCCGGGATGATACCGGCGATGAACAATTTTCCGATGCTGGTTTCGGTCAGCAAACCATAGATAACAAGAATGACAGAGGGCGGTATAAGAATCCCCAACGTGCCCCCGGCGGCGATGGATGCCGTCGACAGGCTGTCAGCATAATTGTATTTGCGCATTTGAGGCATCGCGACTTTTGACATCGTGGCAGCAGTCGCCAGGGACGAGCCGCAGATGGCCGAAAATCCGGCACAAGCAACGATTGTCGCCATTGCCAGCCCACCTCGAAAGTGACCCATAAAGGCGTAAGATACCTGATACAATTCGCGCGACAGTCCGCCCTTATTCACGAAAAGCCCCATCAGGATGAACAGTGGGACAACCGACAGCCCGTAGTCCTGTGCGGTGTCTATGATCAACCGACCGACCATAGAAATCGAGGCACGAAACCCGCGCAGTTCAGCATAGCCGACAAACCCCACAAACCCCATTGCTATCGCAATCGGCATCCGCAGGAACACAAGGAAAAGGACCGCAGCCAGGCCAAGGATGGAAAACAGCATCAGAAGTTTGCCTTTGTTGGGGAAATTACTCGCGCGACGGCACGGGCAATGAAGGTGATTGCAGTGACAACGGTGAAAACGGAGATGAACCAACCGACATAGTGTTGTGGTAGGTTGAGGTATTCGCTGACATCGCCGTATTCGCGCGCACGTTCGGCAAGTTCCCAGACCCGCTTTGCGGGCCACAACAGAAAGATTCCGCACGCAAGATCAATTACAAAGTCGCGCAGGGCCGCAAGGCGACGGGAAAATAGCGGGTCCATAAGATCAACCACGATGTTCGCGCCTTTCCAACTGACGATAGGCAGAGACGAAAACACGATGATGGCCATGAACAGTCGCGTTAATTCGGTTGCCGATTCAATCGGGTTGCCAAACAGGCTGCGCAAAACGACATCTGCAAATGTCATCGACATCAACAGGAACAAGATACCGGCCGCAAACCATGTCGGGGCAACGGCGATATAGCGCCAGGGACTTGTTTGTCGCAGCGACATGTCCCAGTTTTGCGCTGGATTTGAGGTTTGGTCATCTTGTTCAGTCATGATGGTGGGTCCACTGTATGAAACAAGGCCCAATGAAGGGCCTTGTTGTTGGTGTTTTGAAACGCTGAACGTGCGGTCAGGTCACTCGGCGGACATCTGCTCGACGATAAAGGCATGCGCGGCAACTGCATCGACGCCCTTTGCACTGACCTCGGAGAGGACCTTTTCAATCAGCGGTCCTGTAAGTGCCTGCCACTTGGCCGCATCGTCAGCCGAGGCCTGTGTCAGTGCATTGTCGGAATTCGCGTGCAGCGATTCGATGCCAGCCGCATCGATCTGGTCCCAGGCTTTGCCCGCAGCGCGTGACAAGTTTTCGCCAAATACCTTATCCAGTGCAGCGCGATCGGCATCAGACAGCCTGTCGAATGTGTCCTGGTTCATGATGATGGCGAAAGATCCACGATAAAACCCGCCCGGAACTTCGTAAGAGTTTTTGGCAACTTCGAACAGTTTGAAGCTCTTCTTCGCCTCCATCGGCATCATCACACCGTCTGCGGCATTCGATTCCAATGTTTCATAGACTTTTGGAGCGGGCACACGGATGCCCGTTGCCCCCAGTGCAGCCCCGACATCGCCAGACACGCCGCCACCTAGTCGCAACTTCATTCCAGAAATGTCTTCAAGCGCGGTGATCTGCACGTTCGAATGCAGTACGCCCGGGCCATGGGTCATCATCGCCAGAACCTTGACGCCCTTGTGCTCATTCAAATCGGCAAAGAATGTGTCATACGCCCGCCAGCTTGCGACCGACGCGGCCTCGGCGTTACCCTCGTAGCCCGGAAGTTCGATCATTTTCGTCGACACGAAGCGGCCAGGCGAATAGCCGTGGAAGATCCAGGTGATATCGGCCGCACCGTCAAGCACCAGGTCGAATTGCGCCGGAGGGCTGCCCAGACCATATTTGACTTCGGCACTGACCCGCCCGTCGGTGGCCTCTTCGATCATTTTGGTTAGCTCAGGCCAGATCATGGCGTTGACGCCATGCGTTGGCGGGGCCCAAGACGAAATCGTCAGTGTGGTGTCAGCGGCCTGCGCTGCCATGGATGCAATCGACATCGCGCCGGCGGCAAGACCTGTGATCAAAGTATGTTTCATGATGTGTGTTTCCTCCCATTTCTTGGCGAAATTCTAGCGCTTCAGAGCACAAAAAAAATATGCTCTTGCGTCCAGCTGTCCGCGTGGCGGACACTTAGCGTTTTGAAGCGCGCCATATGCCCACAGACGCCGTTAAGGCCGACCCGAAATTTCAAGGGTTTCATATTCGGTGGCGATGTTCGCCGCAGCAAACTGCAAAGCGTCGGCATAACGCTTGATCGCCTGATCCATGTTCATGGCCTTGGTGACCCAGATAATCGACAAGCAGCCGACCGCGCGATCATCAGTTAGGATAGGCACGGCCAGGCTGGATGTTTTGGGCCTGAATGTGTGTGGGCCACGGGTGGCGTATCCCTGGTCGGCATAGATCGTCAGGTTTTCCTCCAGCCATCTTTTTCTGAGGAACGGCATGTCTTCGGGAAGGTTTTCGGCGCGCAATAACTCGATAATCATCTCCAGCTCGCGCGAACCACAGACCGAAAGATAGGCCCGCCCCGCTGACGAGCGCAGAATGGGCAGGGAAAAGCCGACCATCCCTGGGTCCACCGACAACGGGCTGCGGCCATGGGTCAATTCCTGGATCACCATATGGGCGTCTTCATAGGTGGAAAGATCGGCTGGCCAGGCGTGGGTTTCGGTGAATTCCGCCATAACTGGTGCCGCCACCTGACAAAGGCGCGAGCGCACCGACACATTGTCTCCCAATGCCGCGGCCAAAGGCGACACACGCACCCGGGCATCGCTGGCGGAACAGAGGACATAGCCCTCTTCTTCCAGCGTGTGCAGCAAGCGATAAACCGTTGGGCGAGGCAAACCCAGCTCTGACGCGATTTCACCCGGACGGGTTGCGCCGGCCCGGTTGAGATATCGCAGGATATTCAATCCACGCGCAAGCGCGCGGACAGTTTCAGAGTTTGCCGCCATTTATCCATCACGATCAGGGGGGCGTTCTGTCCGCCCATGATGCAGTTTCACCCGGCCACAACCGACTGGTCAATAGCGCCGAACACGCTGGTGCCGTAGTGGTCCAGCATCTCGAACCGGATTGTGTCGCCGGGTTGCATGAACCGGGTTGTCGGCTCGCCATCGCGAATGGTTTCAATCATACGCTTTTCAGCCAGACAGGATGAACCCACCTCTTGGTGGTTTTCATTGCTGACAGTGCCCGACCCGATGATCGTGCCGGCCGATAGGTCGCGGGTACGCGCGGCGTGGGCGATCAGCTCGGGAAACTCAAAGTTCAGATCCGCGCCCGCGTCGACGCATCCGAATTCGTCACCGTTGTAAGTCGTGACTAGTGACAGGTTGATGCGCCCACCAGTCCAGGCCTCTCCCAGCTCGTCGGGGGTTACGCACACGGGCGAGAAGGAACTTGCGGGTTTCGACTGGAAGAAGCCAAATCCTTTAACCAGTTCTGGGCGCATGACATGGCGCAGGCTTACATCGTTGCACAGCATGATCAGTTTGATATGCGATCTGGCCTGCTTGGCCGTGCATCCCATCGGCACGTCATCTGTGACCACGGCAATTTCGCCCTCGAAATCCAGACCCCAATCGGTATCGACGCAGGGGATTGGGTCGACCGGTCCAAGAAACCCGTCGCCACCACCTTGATAGAGCAACGGGTCGGATTCCGAATTTGCAGGCATGTCAACGCCGCGCGCCTTGCGTACAAGCCGCATATGGCTGAGATAGGCGCTACCGTCCGCCCACTGGAACGCTCGCGGCAACGGTGAGGCCAGTGCCGCCGGATCATACGACATGGAATCGACGACGCCGTCCTCGAGTTGTTTTTCAAGGTTGCGCAGGGCAGGCTCGGCGGTCTGCCAGTCTTCGATCGCTTCGCGCAGTGTGGGTGCCACGGATGTGGCCAAAGTCAAACGGGAAAGATCACGGGACACAACGACCAGCGTGCCGTCGCGCCCGCCAGTTTTCAGGGAAGCAAGTTTCATTTTACGGGCTCTCTTTCTATGATGGTTTTGTAAGGGGTTGGCAGGCTCATAGCTGCAATTGCTTTGATGTCTGTCTGAGTCATGGCGCTAGCGGCGATGTATCGGTCAGGGCGCAGCAGAACGGCATTTGCCCCAATTTCGTCCAACGCATCTGCAAAGGCAGGATGCGCTTCTCCATCAAGAACGCGCATGGCTGGCACGACATCACGGGGCAGTTTGTGACGCACCACAAGCACTGGTGCATACCCGATGGCATCATCAAGCCGCTGACCGTCACTGAGTGTCGGCTGGCTGAACAGGTGCCCGGTGTGCGGCGTGTTGCCAACCACGAGGCTGGCCAAATCACTGCGACCAAGTGGGGGCGAGGTGAACTCCATGCGAGCCTTTCCGTCGCAATCAGCTTCTGTTCGTGCCAGCGCGGTGTCGCGATCCATCGTATTGATCAAACCACCTAAGCGCACCGCCGTTTCGATGAACGTGCGCACGTGGGGCGCGCGCTCGGCTTGATAGCTGTCCAGCAAGTCAATTCCGGTTTCGCCATTGACGCAAAGCGCCAGTTTCCACGCCAGATTGGCGGCGTCACGGATCCCCGCGCACATGCCTTGACCCATAAAAGGCGGTGTCAGATGTGCGGCATCTCCGGCGATCATCAATCGACCTTTGCGCCAGTTCTGCGCGATTGCAGATCGAAACGTGTAGACCGCGCTCCGTTCCAGATCCGCATCCTCGGGGCCAATCCAGGGCGCAAGAAAATCCCATATGCGCGCGGTTTGCAAAACCTCGTCGTCGGTTTCGTCATCTAGAACCGTGATTTCCCACCGCCGCCGGTTTTCCGGGCTTCGGCAATAGGTCATTGGACGATCAGGGTTGCTGAACTGAACCGTGTGATCACCCAGATCGGGGCGGTCCCTCTTAAGCAATAGGTCCACGACCAACCAACGTTCGTCAAACCCCAGATCGTCCATGCCAGAACCGATGGCTTCACGCAGCAAAGATCGAGCACCGTCACAGCCGACAACGAAATTGGCCTTAACCATTGTGCTGTGCTCGTCGCCAGCTTTGCGACAGTACAAAGTAACCTCTTCGCCCTGATCCTCGACGCTAACAACCTCAGTTTCTGTCAGAATCATCGCAGTGTCGCGGCTGGTCAGTTTGTCACGCAACAGCTTCTCAAGGTCAGGTTGGTGAAGGCGATAACTTGAATGCCACCCCTGCGGTCCAATCCCTTGCGGACGGGGCCAGTCCATCAGCAGATTTCTTTGTTGATCGACAAAGCGCATACCCGGATTGACCCGCACTTTTTCATTCAGCTGCTCGGCTACGCCTGCGGCCTGAAAAACCCGCATGGTTTCACCGTCAAAGTGCACAGCCCGGGGGAGATGATAAATCGCCGCCTCGCGCTCGATGACAGCCACACTCACACCGCATTCGGCGAGCAGATTGGCCAGCGTCGCACCAGTTGGCCCATAGCCGACAATGGCGACATCAAAATGTTTGGTAATCTGTGCCATCAGGTTCCCCTCTCTCAGCCACGCCCACGGGTTTCATATAGCCATGGGCAATCGACTACGGGCGGCGCGCGCAACCCGTCCTCAGCGGCCTTGAGCCGCATGTCGACAAAAGGTTCCCGCCCTGACTCGGACAAGTAAAGACGGTCGTGACCCCAGAAACTGGGGCCGCACTTTGTTTCATGTGGCTCCCAGGTCGCGGGGTCGATCACGCGCCCACCCCATCCGTTTTCGACAAAGAAACCCGAGGGGCTGTTGGCGTAGAAGCTGGTCATGTAGTCATTGGTATGGCGCCCCAGCGTATAGGCAATGCCATCCTCTTCCTGGCAGGCTAGGTCATAACCCTGACCAACGTCATCAAGGTTGTGATATTCGACCATGAAGTGGTGAAACCCCGAATTGCCCGAGCCAACTATGGCAAAGCTGTGATGCCGCCCGTTGACGTGGAAAAAGTAGAGCGGCACTGGTTTCAGACCATAGTCACTGACGGCAAATCCCAGCACATCGCGATAGAACGGTAATAGAGCCGTCGCATCGGGCACGTGCAACACCGCATGCCCCATTCCAAGCGGGCCGGTTTTAAAGCCGTCGATCGGCCGCCCCGGCGTAAAGGGGTCTTCGGCTTTTTGTGGGTTCCACACCAGTTCGATCCGGTTTCCCGCAGGATCGTGAAATACGATCAGGTCTTCGACAAACCTGCGGTCTGCCAATTCACGGCTTCCCTGCCCAACCTTATGTCCCGCATTGTCCAGCCGGGCGGCGTAATCTTGCAGGTCTGATTTCTGCGAAAGTTCCCAGCCGATGAAGGCAAGCGTTTCGCCGGGTTCATCGGATATCACCAGGCGCTGCACCAAATCATCCATCCGGAAAGAAAGTTGGCGCCCGCCGTGATCAGCGAGTTGCATGGCAAGTACTTTACTTGCGAATTGCTTCCAGTCATCCGTCCGGTCGGATCGCACACCAAGATAGCCCAAAGATTGAATTGGCATTTCATTTCCTTCCACAGCTGCGCAACCAAACTAGAAAGAGACGGTACCGGAGAGAACTTCTGTCCGGCTCAGTGTCCGCCAGGCGGACAAGGTGTGCTCGTGGAGCGCCTTTGAAAACAGCGTTGTTTTTTGCGCAGATTGCATCTTTGCACGCAGCCTTGATCCGAAAAAATGGATCATTTCCGGTTTCTGACACCACGCTGGATTGGGGCGTGGACATGCTGCCGCCGAAACGGACCAATTTGCCCACGCGTCCGCTGTTCTCTGGCAATGGATGCTGCACGATGCATGAACGGCTGCTCTTGTGAAACTGCACCACAGCGTTTGACAGAGTTCATAAGGTCGTGAATGGGCCTATGGCGACAGAAGGCACGGTTTTGCGAATGACCGTTTTGTCCCGCAAGGCAGACGTAGGTCCTGTTCAAACCAACGTCTGGTTCCAGCATAAGCAGTCAGTGGGACGTCAAACCAGACGTTCGGACGTTGAAGAATAGAGGTGCAGAAGTCGGCATAGAAACACTGCAGTCAATAAGTGGGCAATCTGTTATCGGCAATATCTCTGTGTAAGCAGATTGCATGGTTCACTGGCTGGAAACTCTTCATTTCCAATTCAATATCTTTTCGGCCAAAGCCTCATAGGCCTCGGGATCGCCGTCCTCGCTTCGAGACAACTGGGCCATACTCAGGGACAACAGTTGTCGTCTTACGTGAACTTCGGTCCCTCTTCCGCCTCGGCAGGCCCGGCGTGCGCAGTACACCTGATCAGCATCCTGCATCGCGGCAATCTCACTCGGTTTTACGGTCAAAACCCCTTGGTCCGGGATGTCCGCCTTGAACGTTTACCCTTATACATGCGCGTGTATTTACCCCTTTCACGCATTAGATTTTGAGACAACCCGGACAAGACGGACGAAATACCGCCTACGACTGCATCACCAGGCTGATTATCAACCCAAAGGCTAGTCATCGTCTCTATCCTCCTCGTCAGCGAACTCCCGATATTCGGCCAATTGGTCTTGCGTGGGGGCTTTCCCCTCCTTCCAAGAGATACCTGCGACGGCTCGTTCGCGCCGTTTTTTGGTGCTTCCGTCCTTCATTTCACGTTCATGAACCGGCCTCGACTTGCGTGTGGCCCCCTCCGACATGTCGTGAACGGAGGAGATCATTCGGCTCTTTTCCCACTTCGAAATGCCTATGGCGTCGATCCAGTTCCGGAAGACATAGTAGAGATCATCCACGGGGATATATCCGTTTGGATCCATCGCAATAAAGTCGTCCAGAAACGTCTTGATCGGTGCCATCTTGGCGCGTGATTTGCTTCGTAGGGCGTGGTGCGTTTGGGTCAGTTTAAAGTGACCTCGGGCCTGCAGTTGCAGATATCCACGCGCGGCCCAAGCGAGCCATATGTCAGCCTCCAATTTCAGGTTCTTTTTCACGGATGGGTCTTCGCGCCCAAAGAACGAGCCGCTGGTCTTCAGGTAAATCATGCGATCCGCAAGGACGCCGTCATTATCCCGGAATCCCGCGAGCGAATTTGACAGGATGAAGAACCGGACCATCAGGTACACGCCACGGAGAAATGTGCGCCCTTTCCTGTTGATGTCGCGTGGGTCTCCCCCGGAGATTGCCAGAAGGGTTTCTGCCAGTGCGCCAAAATTCGTGTGTCGGTCGATCCGCGCGTCGGTGAGAGTGGCCATGAGCATGTTGTTCAGGCCTTCCAGAGCAAAGTCACCTTCCAGCGACTTGGTGGAAGGCGCACACGCAGCTGAGCCGAGCAGGAACTAGAGCATGTTGTTAATGGAGCCTTTGCCACTGCGCTTAAGGCCAATGATCTGGAATATCTTTTCTTGCTCGTTGTCGCCGAACAGAATGTACCCGACAATTTCCTGCAGGAGGTCGGTTTGGTCAGGGTCTTCCTCGAACACTTGCGCAAAGAATGCGGCTGATTTGCTGTTGTTCCACGCTTCTTCCCAAACATCGTCATCATCCATCCAGTCCGGATTGAAGTTTGCGTTCAGTTGTCTGGTGTTGAAGAAGCGTGGCGTATTTTCGATGATCTCGTTGGTTTCGATGTTCACGAGGCCGTTGAGGCAGGCGTAGACGTCCTCTGGTCCGTCTCGGAATATCCACGCCATGTCGGTGCCGTGGTAGCGGACTAGCCCCGATAGGGCGCAGTAGATTTCATTGACCAGTGGTGTGTTTGGTTTGACGGGTACGTGGGAAACAGACCCATCTCGGTTGCGGTTCACTCTTGTCGAGTTGCTGAGGAGCCGGTGGACCTCATGGAAGATTTCGTCCTTGCCTTTCTGCACCTCTTCAACTGCGGTCCATAGGCCGCTACGGTAGCGCCAGAACTCCCCCTGCCAGTGGCGCAAGATAGGGATGCCTCCGCGTTTGTAGAACTCATCCAGTATGCGAATAGCGACCTCCCGGTACTCCTTGATGTCCTCGAACCGGAGACCGCGATTATCTTCTCGACCGCCATCGAGCGCGTGCAATTGTTGGTTCACTCCAACTCTCCTTTGATCCAGTCTCGTGCCTGTTCTTGCTCGGAGTTGGTGAGAGATATGAAGGAACGCTGGAACCGTGCCCATCGCTCATCGTCGGTCAGTGGCTTCTTTTCTGCCCGTTCATCCTGCTTTGCCTTGGCCCGATCTTGCTTGACCCGGATCGTTTCGATTTGGCCGAGAGCCCAGTTTGTAGTTTTGAGGATGTCCGGACCTTCCAACCCGGCATTGATCAGGAGGCGGATGATCTCTGCATCGCCCCAACCATCATCGCACAGCAGCCAGATGACCGAATTCAGATGCCCGGCCCGAGCGTCTTTGCTGGTGGCCCCGCGCGCTGCCTTTACGTGCCGCATAAGGACCGGATCGGTCGCGCCTCCGGGGACGCCTTTGCGTGCGGCCTTGTTGGCCTCTTTACGCTCGCGTAGTGCCGCGTCATCCAGACACTCTACATCCGGCCCGCCGTTCTCTCTGACCCACTGCAGGTACACATTCGTGTTCCGCATGTACTCGACGCCTGAGCAGCGGTGGAAGCAATGGAACGAGCGGTAGGGGTCAGTGCTCATGGGTGGCCGGTAGCCAGTGCCCACGACAATCCCGTTCGTATGTTCGTGATGCCACGGGCAGATCATGTCGATCCAGCCATCTTCGCCGCGATCCCCCAGAATGAGCCCCTGATGGTCCAGCCATTCGAGGACGGGATCGTCGCCCATATTGAACGGGGCCGCATCGTCTTGTGTCAGTGGCGTATGACCTGTGTTTTTGGTCATCTCCTTCGCCGCCTTCAGGTCGAGCTTGAGGCCTATGATTATTTCATCGGGGGTGAAGTGCTTGCCGGTCCATTTGACCAGCATGGCCTTGTGCTTCTTTCCAGACGGGCACGAGCCGGGGAGCCTGACAAGGCGGGCCGGGTTCTGACCGAAGGCGTCGTTGAATTTCACGAGCCGGGTGGCTGCCAATATCAATTGGGCTTTGCGGTAATCGCGCAAAGGTGCATCAAGGATATAGCCCCACTGCTGAGAACCAGGCTTGGTCTCGACAATGAAACTTGGCTCCATATCGGGTACGCCGATCTTAATACCTTGCTTCTGCTCGCCAATATCGTCCAGGACCAGAGCCGCCATACCTTTCCATGTGTCCTTCGTCCGTTTGAATTTACTACGGCCTGTTTTTTTGAACTCTTTAGGATCGCGCGGTTGGTGGAGGCCAACGCCGTAGTGAGTGTGGAAATCCTGCGCTGTGTACTGTGGCCACGCATAAGCCGGGAAGCTGATTGTTCCGTCAGCCTTGGTATGTACCGTTGCAATACACCCTGTTTCACCCTCTTGGGCGGCGTGGAAAATGGCGGATAGGAACCCGGCATGATTGGAAGGCCTACTCACTCCGCAGCCCCCCATTTTATTGGCTCTGTGAAGTCGGCCCTGAGGAAGACCTGTTCCAAAAAACACAACGCTTCTCGTAGTTTTGCGACAAGACGCCGTGCGATAAGACAATTGCGTTTCCAATGCCTTGCTGGCCCTCTTTCCGGGTCATGGTTCTGATCCGGTTGCGGCCATTGCCACCGCAGCTGCAATGGTTTTGGCGTCCAATTTCATGGGCGGCAGACCCAAATCCACGTCGCGCCAATCCAGGCCCGCAGCGACGGCGCGAACATGCAATGCGTGCCAGTGGTATTGGCGGCCCAGCTTTACCGGCGGTGGCGCGGTACCCTCATCCACAAGCTTCATCCACTTGTCCGGCGACATAGGAAAGAAGCCCTTCTGATCGTTGTGGCTAGATAGTTCGCGCAGCGACACCATGCCCGTATGTGGAAATTGATCTGGTGCGATGGGCATCACAGGGCGCTTGGTGCCATTGCGCAATGCCGCATCCATAGTTGTCTTGGATTTGGTCTTCACGGACTGAACCCCTCTTTAATTTCGAGAGGAGGTAAAACGAAAAAGGCCTCGCTCTCGCGAGACCTAGAACCATGCATCTGAGGTCGGTTTATGTGGCTCCATCAGCTTTCCGGACCTTTCGATCCTGCGAGATGGGCTAGGCACCGCGCCACTGTTCGCACAGTGAAACTATTATTCGATCTTCCTTACAGAAGACCCCTCCTCCGGAGGCTCCCTATCGGGACGCGGGCCGCAAAGCGGCATGGGCTCGATCAATACGCTAGACCGTGCCAGATTTCAGAGCAACAACATTTTCGTCTTGCATACGTAGACGATCCAGCCAGTCGCACCACGTCGCCATCATCTGGCGGCGCTCGTCCAACAGCTTGGTCCTGTCATAACTCCTGCCGTGTGCTTCCTTTGACCGATGGCTCAGTTGTGCTTCCACCCATTCGCTGCTGAATTTCAGGTCCTCAACACCCATTGTCCGGAGGCTGGCCCGAAACCCATGGGCGCTCATAATGCCCTTGTAGCCAAGCTTTGCGATCATCTTGGACGGCATGACGTTGGACATCGGCTTGTTGCCCTCGGAGGCAAACGCGTAGTCGCGATTGCCATTGAAGATCCGCAGCTCTTGCAGCAACGTTGCCATCTGATCGGTAATCGGAACCGCTAGCACAGCACCGATCTTGCTGACCGGGTTGAACCAGACACGCTTGTCCATATCGAGATCGGACCAGCGCATGTGCCGCACTTCAATGGGCCGTTGCGCCGTCATAGACAGCATCTTCAACAGAGGCACGGCCATACTGTCGTGCGGCCAAGCGTAGAGGTCACGCAGGAACTCGCCCATCTGGAGCGGATCGAGGATTGCATCGCGGTGTTTCGGCGCGGGCGTGTCCTCCATGACGCTGACCATCTTCTTGGTGTCGATCAGATGGGGCGTCAATTCATTGACAGCGGCAAAGGCCAAGACCTGACCGATCATGCCGACAACGCGCTTGGCCGTGTCGATACGGGCGCGATCATCCTCCGCGCTTTTGCGGTCCGTAATGGTGTTGACGACCTGCATAATATCGAGGGGCTGGACATCCTTGGCCCGCATCGCACCCATCACCGGGTAGACGTCCTTTTCCATCCTGTGAACGAACCGGTCGCGATGGCCGTCACTCCATTTGGTCCGCCTGCTGATGAAGGTCTTTGCAATGGTCTCGAATAGATCATTAACCACCAACTGCTCACGCACCTTTTCGCGGGCTTCCTCGCGGACCGGGTCCTTGCCGTCTTGAAGGATACTTCTCTGCTCCAGAGCGCGCTCACGTGCGTCCTTCAAGGTTGTCGCAGGGTACGTGCCCAGCGTCATTTCCTTAGCCTTGCCGTGCGCGCGATAGCGCAGAACCCACGTCTTGCTTCCCTTTGGATGGACGATAAGTGTCAGGCCGTTCCCATCGGCCATCTTGATCTTCTTTGCGCCCGGTTTGGCTGCTTTGATCTTCGGGTCTGTCAATTTACTCATGTGCATACTCCATCATCACCGGCCCCACATTCACCCCCACAATTGGAGGTGATGCAGCACCCAAGTTTCCTTGGGGCTCCGGCAACCGTGGATCAGAAAAACCCAGTAACAAAACGCTGTTACGTATGCTTCAGGTCTTACACACGAGAAATTGGATAGGCTCCTCCGCTACCAAAATCCCCAATAATATCAGTGAACTGCGATCGTCGACCAAAACCCTCCCTGCGATCTAATCGCCGGGACTGCAATGGGACTGCCCCCCGGCAATTCAATTCTAATTCAGGATTTTTGGTAGTTGGATCTTTCTTTACGAGATTCTCAGTCTTCTCCACGAACCGCCGGTATGACCCGCCCTGCTGATTGAGGGTCGTTTTCAGCTTATACTTCTTTGTTGGGCGTCGACAACTCGGTCTCAGAGGTGCCCTCACCTAAACCGGGCACCCGCAAGATAGGGCAGAGCTTTCACATCCAGAATGTAAATGCACTGCATTCGCGCATGAAAGACTTCCTGCGCCCGTTCAAGGGGCCTGCGAAGAAGTATCTGGATGGCTACGTGGACTGGTATTTTCTGAGGAAAGGTATTGAACCCCAACAGGCACTCGATGGCTTGGTGAAGAGGGCAAACAGGCTGCAGGTTTAGCCCCTTCTCCCTTACTTAGAGGCAAGTTTCACAGCCGAGAACATCACCGAGAATTCTGAATTGCACAAGGTAGTAGGAAACCCAATACAGCCATTTAACCAGGATGCGTCGAACAACGCCTCTGAGCCCTTTTGACCAATGCTGCGCTCCGCTCATATTGAAGTGATGCGCGAAAAGCCGCCGTTGATCCGGATCGGGATCGTGAGCTTTGCAATAGTGCCAAGCAGAAACCGCATGTTTCGGGTCGATGGAAGTATTCAATGTCGGTATTTTCCCTCGAAAGTAATCACAGGATTTCTCTATGCACGGACGCGATGCACTCTTTCCAAACCTTGACCATCTGATGGACGCTGAAAACGCGTTGACCGAGCGCCTCAACCAGGCTCGCCGTGACTACGCCAGTCGCAATGCGACCTCGGCGGAGTTAACGCCTGATTGGTTAGAGGAGTTGAAATCCAAGCGGTTTGAGCAGGCGGAAGATCTTGAACCGCTGATGGACTGGGTGATTGATGCGCTCGATACTGGCAGTGTGCAGATGACTCATCCGGGATATCTTGGCCTGTTCAATCCGGCACCTACCTTTGCCGCAGAATGTGCGGATCGGATCGCGTCGATGTTCAATCCGCAAATCTGTGTGTATTCTCATGCGCCTGCTGCCGTCGAAATCGAACAGCATGTCATCAATGAAATGGCCCGACGCGCAGGACTTCCCAAGGGGTCCGGAGGGCATTTTACCAGTGGCGGTGCCGAAGCCAATTCGACGGCTGTATTGTGTGCCTTGCAGGCCAAATGCCCGGAGTACAGCGACAAGGGCATCTATGAGTTCGGCGGTCAGCCGACGATTTACGTCTCGAAGGAAAGCCACCTTGCATGGTTGAAGATGGCGCATTCGGCAGGCATCGGACGCAACGCCGTTCGATTGATCGCAACTGATGGCCAAGGTCAGATGGATGCGGATTGTCTTGCGGCTGCCATTGATGAGGATTTGAAAAGCGGCTTTGTCCCGGTCCTCATCGTGGCCACGGCTGGCACCACGAATGCCGGGATGATCGACCCTCTCAAAGCTTGCAGCGCCTTGGCGCAAGCGCACGGCATGTGGTTTCACGTTGACGCGGCTTGGGGTGGTGCGATGATTGCCAGCACGGCAAGGCGGTCCGTGCTGGATGGCATTGAACAGGCGGATTCGATCACGATTGACGCCCACAAATGGTTCGCCACCACAATGGGGGCCGGCATGTTCCTGACCTCACACCCTGACATACCGGCACAGGTTTTCCGGATCTCGGCCAGCTACATGCCAGAAAGCGAGGCAGCCAAGGATTTCTACGTGAATTCCAATCAGTGGTCGCGCCGCTTTGTGGGATTGCGCCTGTTCCTCGCTCTCGGGGCCGCGGGATGGGACGGCTACGGCGACCATGTGGAACGCTGCATCCGGCTGACCAGCCGGTTCACGGACAACCTGAAGAAGGCGGGTTGGACAGAGGCAAACCGGTCTTTCATGGGGGTAAGTTGCATGGTCCCGCCGGAAGGGCACGACGCCATGCAACGCTATGTCGATGCGGTTCACGCAGATGGCCGGTTCTGGATTTCCAAGGCGGTGTTCGAGGGCAATCCGGTTTTGCGGGCCTGCGTCACCAATGGACGCACGAACGAAGAGACCATTGACCAGCTCACTGAATTCCTGACGTCGGCTTAAGATAAAAAGGCACCCGTCATACGAATGGCGGGTGCTCTCGGAGGCCTTCAACCTGCGCGCAAGTGGGTGGTTGTCATGTCGATCAACAGACGACCCGTCTCTCCGCGAACTTCGGTGCGAATGACAATGAGTTTACCACCGCGTTTGACCGTGGTGGATGTTGCGATCAGATCGCCCGTCCTTTCATTACCCGACAAGACTGTGTGAAGATCAACGGCGAGTGGAAAACCGGACCCGTCTTCACCAATGCTTTCCAAATCGCCGATTGCACAGAGGGTCGCTGCGATGTCGGCAAACCAGATCAAGGCACCAGCGTGCATTGTTCCGAACGGATTCTTCGCGGATTCGGTTACCGGCATCTTGGCAACCACGCGTTCGGGCTCGCGGCTTTCAATGTTAGAGCAGATTTCGCCTTTCCATTCATTCGCAGCCAGCTTTTCTCTGATGGTCATCCCTATACCCTCGATTTTCGGTGACGAGAGCAAGCTTGCATCTGGAACAACTGAACTCGACCCAGAACTTGCGCAATCGGGTTTTCGAAGCAACTGACGGAAGGTGT
This sequence comes from Ruegeria sp. S263, assembly GCF_056780525.1. Classification (NCBI taxonomy): domain Bacteria; kingdom Pseudomonadati; phylum Pseudomonadota; class Alphaproteobacteria; order Rhodobacterales; family Roseobacteraceae; genus Ruegeria; species Ruegeria sp. S263. The sequence goes on from NZ_CM165558.1 coordinate 3,296,818, forward strand.
CGCAACCGGACATTGGGACATTCGCCGTGAAAGCCCGAAAGGTCCGTAGGGCCGCCGCTCTTCCTGAGCGCTGCGAAATTCTCATTCCTGCGCTATAGATTCTAACAGAAAATCCGACAAGCCTGCCATTCAGCAGACAAATCACAATTGCCAACACGTTTTGACAACATTGCGTTTTACTTTGCCGCTAAAAAAGTTGGCCGCCAAATTTCGGATTTTTGGCCTTTGTCCAATATCAGGCGCGCGGACCTCGCCGCGAACCTGACAATGGAGACCATACAGTGCCCTACGCCCTCGAAAACTCACTCCAAGATTCACTCGTCGATATTAAGACCGTCTGCGCGACTCTGTGCCGGTCACGCGCCAGCATATACCGTGACATCCAACGAGGTGATTTCCCGGAACCTATCAAACTGGGCGGTTCGTCTCGCTGGCGGATGTCGGACCTCAACAAGATCGTTGACCCTGACGCACCGATGGCGGCCTAAACTGCCCCGGCAAGAAAATCCCCACCTATGATCTAACTCCCAATATCCCACGCTCTGCCCCGCCTTGTCGGGGCTTTGTCGTTTCTGGTGGGGGGGGGGGATTGGTGAATTTCCTGTTCGGGGGCCTCTGGGTGCAAGCGGCGTTGCCCCTCACGAGGCAAAAGCCGCGCCCGCAAAGTGTCGCGCAACATGATCAACTCACGATAAACCCGCCGAACACGACGCCTGCGGTGCATCGCCTGTCTTGGCCATCTCGGCATACGAACGAAGATCAACCCGCGCGTGGGAGCCAATCTTGCGCAGGGCCGCGTTGGTCCGCTTTTCCCATTCTCCGCGGATACGCTTGATTTCTCCGGGGCCTGAGGTTCTGTCGTCAAGAACACGCGTTTTCTCACCAAAATCGCCAGTGATCCTATCAACCTTCCGCGTCGTCATCAGGATGTGGGCGTGGAAATTCAGGTTGGTCTTCGATGGCTTGAAGAGCCTCTGCTCGTAGTCTTCTCGCGTCAGTTCGAGTTTGCCCGCACTGTGCAGTTTCTCTTCCTCAGGGCACAAGAAACGCGGCGCGTGAATGTCGGCTTGAACAGCAATGCCGTATTCATCGCGAAGCCAGAGGCAGAAGCCGCGGACAAGCCCAACCTGCTCGAGAAGCGGTAGCTCGCGTGGCAAGGATGGGCGCAGTTCGCGGATGACTCTTGCATTCCTTCGGCGCTCAGAATGTTCGGCTGCGTTCCAGAGCTCCTCGGCGTTTCCTGTCCAGTTGATCAATTCATGCGACAGGAGGCCACCCTTTCTGCCCGGCGAAAACCGTCGTCCAACCCGCGCATCCCGAAAGGTGGTGCGCGCGGTGTAAGCGGCGGATTTGACGGCGGAGCGACCGTCGGCCCGAGAATGCAGGATGACTTCGAGTCTGCTGGCGGGGTGTATCATGTAAAGGACATCGGGCCCCAACCCGATCTCCGCACAAAAAAGTCCGCGGCAGGCGCGCAGGCAAACCCCAAGTTTGCGTAACTGCGCGCATTGCCCAGCGGGCATGCGGACGGTCGCTCACACGGCGGCCTGGCGGACCTATGTTTTCACGCAAGGGGAGCGAAGTCGGGATCCAGGCCGCATTTCCTGTTCGACCACTGAAAAGGGAGGACGAAATGGCGGACCTGGATCAACAAATCGAACAGGCGCCCGCGAGGCTCAGGGACCTCCAGGCCCGGGCGAGCGAGCAACGGCGTCGCGATGAAACGCGCAAAAAGATTATCTATGGCGCTGCTGTTTTGAAGCTTCTCGAGGAAATTGAGAGAGACAAAGCTGATCGGTTGCTCAAGCTTCTGCACGAACGTATCTCACGCGACTCAGATCGAGAGCTGTTAGGGCTGTAAACCCAGTTAGATCTTCTTGAGGCACTGCACGCTCTCAGAAGGGTTGGCTGACTTGGGTCTATTGAAAGAAAAAAAACTGGCGCGGCTTACCGCGCTCAGTATCGTCAGGTCGCGACGTGAGAAACATCCTTGTCCGGCGAATAAATGTCCAGGATGTTCCAATGACCGGTCGTTGGTGTCGGGTTGTTGATCATTGGCACATCCAGCACGGTTGGCTTGCCGCTGGCGATTGCCGCTTCCAATGCAGGCAACAACTCGTCAGCAGCGCTAAGTCTGTGCCCTTCCGCGCCGTAGGCTCGCGCTATGTCGGCATAGCCCGGTCCGTTTGTGGGTGCGGCGGCTGATCCGGGGAACGTGGTTCCATAGGTCAGACCGTAATGCGCCTTTTGCAGACCTGCTATGGTTCCGAAGGCATTGTTGTTCATGACCAGCCAGATAATGCCCAGATCGAGTTCGACGGCCGTTGCCAGCATCGACGGGTTTTGGCCGAAACCACCATCGCCAACAAGGCTGATCACCACACGATCAGGTGCCGCCAGTTTCGCGCCGATCGCACCCGGAGGACCGAAACCCATCGTCGCGAACCCACCCGGGGTCAGGATTGAACCCGGCGTCAAAATGTCAAACTGTTGCCCGACACCGTTCTTGTTCCACCCAACGTCAGTGGTGATGATGGCATCCTCGGGCAGTGCCTTGCGGGTATCTGCCAGAATACGCTCGGGCATCATCGGAAAGGCTGCTGAGGCCGCCATTTCCACGTTGTGCGCTTTGAAATCCGTTCGGAAGTCGGCGATCTTCTGTTCCAGAGCGGGGCGTTTGAAACCGTCCGGATACATCTCTCGGGCGACCCGGTTGAGGGCGCGCAAAGCGGCCTTGGCGTCAGCAACGACGCCGATCTCGGTGGGATAGTTCCGACCGATTTCCTGCGGTTCGATGTCGATATGGATGACCTTCGAGCCGGGAATGTTGAACGTATAGCCGGGATACCAGCTGGAACAATCGGCCTCTTTGAACCGGGTTCCCACCGCAAAGATGTAGTCCGCATTCAAGCAGGACTGGTTGACCAATTCGGTGCCCCAAAACCCGGTCATTCCCAGTACAAGCGGATGGTCGTCTCGCAACGCGCCTTTACCCATCAGGGAATGCGCGACTGGAAGGCCCATATGTTCAACAAATTCTCGCAACTCCTCGCTGGCCTGTGCCAGAAGAATACCACCCCCGACATAAGCGACTGGGTTTTCGGCTTTAGCCAACGCTTCGACAATCTCTCCCGCTGTCTCGTCGTCAACCGACGGTTTCTTGAGCGCGCGCGTGTTGTCGCGGATACGGTCGAAACTGTCCGAGGGGATCACCTCTGAAAAGATGTCCATGGGGACATTGACCAGTACCGGTCCGGGCTGGCCGCTTTCAGCGAGATGAAACGCCTTTTCCAGAATCTCGGCTATCAGGTCGGCGCGATCCACGCGCCAAGCGCGCTTCACGAAGGGTCGGTAAATCTCCCATTGGGCTGCGTCTGCATGCAGGTTCACTTCCTGATGCGGATGTTTACCGTAGTAATGCGTGGGAATGTCACCCGCGATCACGACCATCGGGATACAGTCCAGTGCGGCGTTGGCGACCCCGGTGGCGCAATTGGTCAGCCCCGGGGAGAGATGGGACAGCACCACCGAGGCCTTGCCCGTCACGCGGGCATATGCATCCGCCGCGTGGCTGGCGATTTGTTCGTGTCGTACTGTGACGAAATCGATAGGACTTTCCGCCAGCGCAGCCAGAATCGCAATATTCGTGTGCCCGCACAGGCCGAAAACGTGCTTGACCTCACGGCGTTCGAGAAAGTCAACGATATGTTCGGCAACGGTTTTGCCGTCCAGTTTCGCTCCGTCCATCACGCGACCTCCTGTCCGTAGAACTCACCGAACAGGTCCGGCTCCGAGGGGCGATCCTCAGGGATCGGACGACTGACCCAAGTGTAGTTCATCATGTGTTTCATGGTGACGTTTTCGTTGGTGATGTTGCCGCCCCAGATGCCACAGCCCAAGCTACTGGTCATAGGCATGCCATTGGTCCAGGCACCCGCATTGGCCTTGGACTGAGGCTGTCGCACCATCATACGGCTGACCGGAGCCAGACGCGCCAACCGGTCGATGTGATCGTCATTGTGGCTGTAGATGCCGCAGGAATGGCCCTTGCCCCCGGTGTTGTAGATCTGGCTGACCGTTTCCAGCGCATCATCGAACGTTTCGAAGTGATAAAGCGCCATCAGCGTGGTCAGTTTTTCCTTGGAGAACTTGTGCTGCGGGCCGATTTGCCCCTGGTTTTCAACCATCAGAAACTTGCGATCTTCGGGGATGCTAAAACCGGCGACCTTGGCCGTTTGCTGCGGCGGACAGGCGATGGTCGGAAATGTACGGTTTCCCTTTTCATCCCACATGGCCGCTTCGAGCATGGCCTTCTCTTCATCCGAACACAGGTAGCCGCCCTCGGCTTGCAGCGCCTTGATCATATCGTCGTAAACTGAGCGCTGGATGATGATGTTGCCGTCGGCCGAGCAGCCCGACCCAAAGTCGGAGGTCTTTGAAATGCGAGTGTTCTGCGCGGCGATGTCCAGATCGGCGGTTTCATCGATGACGATGGACGAATTGCCCGCGCCGACGCCATAGGCCGGACGCCCTGAGCTGTAGGCCGCTTTAACCATGGGCTTACCGCCAGTGGCCAAAGTCAAGTCGCAGATCTCCATCAGATGTTGCGTCAATGGGATCGAGGGTTTGCGAATGGATTGAAACAAGTCCTCGGGGGCACCGGCAGCACGACAAGCTGCACGCATAACCTCGACCATTTCGAAGGTCGTATGAGCGGTTCGCGGGTGCGGGCTGAAGATGACGGCATTCCGGGCGTTGGCGGCGGAAACGCCGGTCACCGGTGGTGTCATCGCTGGGTTAGTCATTGGGATCAGGGATGCGATGACGCCAGCAGGTTTGGCATATTTCACCAGACCTTTTTCCTCATCAACCTCGACGATGCCGGTCGAGGGTGTGCGCAAGACATCTCGCAGCACCATGTGAATCTTGAAGCGCTTCGCTGGGCGGCCTTCGCGATCTCCGATACCGCTCTCATCTACGCCTTGTTGAGCCAGACGCGTGAAGGTTTTCTCATTACCCGCATACCACGCAATGGCCTGAGACAGGCGGTCCAGCCTGTCCTGATCCCAATCCTCGATCTCGGCCATGGCGGCGCGGGCGCGTGCCAGCATATCTGCCGCCATGTTGCGGTCGTTTTCAGTGAGCTCTTTGCCCATGATGATCCTCTTGGTGTTTTGGAATTGTAGCATCGGGCATACGACGCTGTGACCGCGCCTCGCCAAATGTTCGCTTGGCGTGGCTGAGACAGCGACGCGCGTGTTCTTCATATCCCAACTCGGCAACGCGGCTTTGGTTGGGCAGTTCGATGGAATAGTCGACGGGCGGCATCCGTTCGATGATGCCGGTGAAGTCAATCCAGCCTTCGCCGGGATAGAGCCGCGCATCGCGGGCCAACTGGATCATGCCCTCACGCGTATCCGCGATGCCAGGCAGGCAATCAGAGATATGCAGGAAATGAAACAGATCCGAGGGGACGTGTAGCAACTCTCCCAAATCCACGCGGCTGAGGTGCAGGTAAAGCGTATCGACCAGAATACCGCCGTTGGGCTGATCGGAGGCACGCACGATATCAAGCGCCTCATCCAGAGTGCGCAAGCGGGAGAAGCTTGGAAACTCAAGGTCCACTGTTAGCCCATACGGAGCCGCCAGTTCGCAGGTCTCAGAATAGACGTCGATCAGGAAGTCACGATCATCGCGGGTGTTGGTCCACGCGCTCATGATCATACGCTTGGCGCCCAGTTCCCCGCCAATCTCCAGCGACGGCTCGAAACTGCGCGGATCGACATCTTCTGTGATGCGCGCAAGTTCGACATCGAGGACTTTCAAGCCAGTGGTAGAGAGAGCAGTTTTGGTGGCATGCACCTGTGCCTTGTCGATTGGAGATTGAGTGAATTCACCGGGCACATGCATCGGAATGAAGCGGGGGCTGACGGCATCGTAACCGGCCCGCGCTGCGATATAGACCAACTCGGGCGGCGTACAGCCAATCAGCGTCAGATGCGCCAAGGAATAGAGAGAGGGGCTTGCGCCAGCCTCTTCGGGTTTCACCATGAACGGCAGCTCCACGTGTCTGCGAATCTCAAATTCATCACACGTAGTAAAAAATATCTGATATTTTTTAAAATATCAACTTTTAATACTGAGCAGGAAATGAAAGCGCCCGGGCAACTGCCCGGGCGTGTTTTTCATTCTTGTTGGCAGAGCCTTAGAGAGTGACCCAGTCACCTCCGGACTGGTGAGAGCGCACGGAGGCTCCAATAAACCGGACGCCATCTGCACCTTGTTCGACACTGGGATAAATAAGCCAATCATCCGGAACGGTAACGCCATCCCGACGCGCGGCTACGGCCATAGCAAATTCCGTATAGAGGTTGGCCCAGGCTTCGATAATCCCTTCTGGGAAGCCGCGCGCGGTCCGGATTAGACGTTCTGCGCCGGGGCCGATGCCATGCCCGTGACCTCGGCTGATGATACGATCCGGCTCACCGAACCGATTGAACTTCAGCTGTTCCGAATTCTCCAGGTCCCACTCGAGACCTCCTTCGTTCCCGAATATGCGCAACCGCAACCCTCCCCGATTCCCGGGGGCAAGGCGTGTCGCCATCAGGGTTCCCGGAACCTCGTTTTGATAGCGGGTGAACATGAATGCTGTGTCTTCCAAAGGCTTTGGCGCGCCGCAGACATGAAACTCAGCCCGTAGGTCGGTCAAGGGCAGGCCCGAGACAAAACTGGCGAGATGCGCGGCATGGGTGCCGATATCGCCGACACAGCTGGTCGGACCAGAAATCTTTGGGTCCAGCCGCCAGTTGACGTGGGGCGCATCAGCCACATCATCGGGCGTCATCCAGTCTTGCATGAACTCGACGTGGATTTGGTTGATTTTACCGATGCCGCCTTCCGCCACGATTTGTTTGGCCTGACGGATTACTGGAAAACATGACATCGCATAGCCGACAGCAAAGATGTGTCCCGTGCGCGCGGTAATCTCCTCAATCCCTTCGGCCTCCGCGACTTCGTTGGTCAGGGGCTTATCGCACAGCACGTCAATGCCCGCCTCCAGAAAGGCTTTGGCCGCTTCGAAATGAACGTGGTTCGGGGTGGTGATCATGACGGCATCTACGCCATCCGGGCGCGCCGCCTCGGCCTGTGCCATCTCGTCGAACGACGCATAGCACCTGTCTGCCGGCAGGAACCACTCGGCCCCGCGCGCCTTGCTTCGCGCGGCGTCAGAACTGAGCGCTCCTGCGACGACCTCCCACCGGTCGGTCATCCGCGCGGCCGTTGCCTGCGTGACAGAGATCCGTCCGCCGCCGATAACGCCCAGCCGCAAACGGCGAGACAACCGGGGGAATGGACCGTCAAAGTTCAGGTCTTCGGGTAAAAGTCTCTCAGCCATTCTGAGCCTCCATTTCCGGGACCCGTACGCCTTCCGGCAGCATTTCCACCGCCATGAAAATGCTGGGGGTAATCGTCTCGTACTGATGCCAGGGATAGTTGCCTTCGGCGTCATACATCGGTTTGTGCGTCGTGCCGGGGGCCATGAATTCTTCGAGGTAAAGGGATTCAACATCCCGCTCACGGCATTGCTGCATTTTCCCAAAGCCTACGATTTGTGTATGCACTTCGCGAAACCCCGGTACCGGGCAGAACGGATGATCCTTGTGCAATCCGACATTCAGCGGCACCGAGCCGGAATGGTACATGGTCAGCCCAACGTTACCCACAAAGACCTTTGGGGACATGTAGTGGCTGACACCGCGTAAACGCTCCTCTTGGCGAACATCAAAAGCAGATGGCCATGTATCTTTCACCCATGCGAACAACTCGTTGTCATCGGCATGGGCGTCGAAATCGTGGACAATGACTGCACGTTCCACGCCGCTAAGCGTGCTGTCTTGCACGATCACAGAGGAAAGCGGTGCAATGGTCTGATCCTCGACAGAGAGATTTCGCCCCCCAAGGTTAAGGACGATGGCGCGACCCTCGATAGAAATTCTGCGCTCGTCAGTTATGTGCTGGACGCGAAAGAATGGCTGAGCAAAGTCGAGTGTCTCAATCGGCATGAACCAATTCCTTCCTCTCATCGTTAAGGAAATCGACCGGCAAAGGCTCCGGAGCCGCGCAACGGCTTTCTATCGTCTGATAGGCGCCAAATTTTGGTGCCCGTTCGATCGCGTCCATGACCTCGAAAACGTGGTAGGCGAGCGCTCCACTTGCGCGGGGTTGGCGTCCTTCTTGCGCCGCCAGGGCCAGATCCAAAAGGCCGAGCCCGCGGCTGTCTTCATTGAATCCATGTTTGTTTTCGACCACTTGCCAGTCCTCGCGACCTGTTGGACGGGGCTGATGAGACCAGCGCGAGGTGTCCCGCGTTTTCAGCCAAACATCCCCTTGAAAGATATTGGCACCATGAACCGGGTCTGGGTCTGGGATGCTGATGGTGCCTTTTTCACCGTAGATCTCGAACCGCGGCGTTTCGCTGTCCCAGACGTCGAAGCTCATGGTCATCGACCCTATAGCTCCGGAGGAGAACTGCAGCAGGCTAAGGGAGTGCGTGTCGACCTCGACGTCCATCCATTCGCCGTTGCGAGGGCCGTTTTCGATCATCCTTTTGTCGAAAGTGCATCGCGCCATTCCGGCGACCCGGTCAACCGGACCAAGGCAGCAAACCATGGCGGTCAGGTAATATGGCCCAAGGTCCAGCAAGGGCCCGCCACCGGCCTGGTAGTAGAAATCCGGGTTGGGATGGTGGCGTTCCGTCCCGTGGGTACCGACATGGGCAAAAACCCCTGTCGGTTTGCCAATGGCACCCTCATCGATCAAGCGCCGAACGGTTTGCCAACGACCGCCCAGAAATGTGTCGGGTGCGCAACCGACCAGTAGCTCCTTTTCAGAGGCCATGTGCAGAATCGTCTTACCATCCGTTCGATCCATAACCAGCGGCTTCTCGGAATAGACGTGCTTGCCCGCCTCCAACGCACGCAGGCTGATTTCGGCATGCGCCGCCGGAATTGTCAGATTCAGAACGCAGTCAATCGTCGGATCGTCAAACACCCCATCTGGCGCACAGGCCTTGGCGATACCGTATTGATCTGCCTTGGTGCGGCTTTCCGAAGGGTCAAGGCTTGCGCAAGCCACGACCTCAACGTTTGAGAATTTGGATAGTGTTTTTAGATAAATATCGCTGATACGACCACAGCCGATAAGGCCGACCCGGAAGGATTTCGATGTCTCACGTGTCATCTTTCCTGTCTTCGTAGAGGGGTAAGTAATTAGGGGGCATCGGCCCTTTGTTGCGGCCACCCTGGTTCATCTGTTCCCAAGCGTGGGCGAGTATTCCGACCGAGCGGGACAGGCAGAACAGCCCTCGCGACAAGGGCGCAGGAAAGCCAAGTTCGCAGAAGATCACAGCTGTCGCGCCGTCAATATTCATAGCAATTGGCCGACCGCCTCGTTGACGACCGAGTTCGGCTTGAACCTCTTCTCCGATATCGGCAAACCGGCCAGAAACTGTGCCTTCTGCCGCCGCATCTCGAACAAGTTGCATCAATCGGGGTGCGCGTGGATCGACAGGTTTGTGAAACCTGTGACCAAAGCCCGAGACGATCTTGCCATAGGTCTCGCGCCAGCTGTCCAGACCGTCCTTCACTGCGTCATTCAACGATGCTCCGCAATCCATGCGAGCTGCGATATCATAGTACAGCTCTGCACACTGCTCTCCTGCCCCGCCGTGCACGTCGCCCAGCATGTTCACCGCAGTCGCCATCGCGTTATTGAGACCTACCCCGCAGGTGGCGGCCATACGCGCAGCCGCGATTGAGGGAGCCTGTGGGCCGTGATCCACGCCTGCGACCAAAGCGGCTTCGAACAGGCGCGCTTGCGCGTCGCTGGGTAGATCGCCCCGCACCATAAGCCAGATCATCTGCGGGAAAGATACGTTTCCGATCAGGTCCTCTATGGCGTTGCCACGAAAAGAGATCTGTCCGGGTTTCATGTCGATGATGGAGGTACGCCACCATTGGCGAACGGCGCGCTCATCGTCTGTCGTCTGCGCGGTCATTGCGTCTGCACCTCTTTCACCGGCTGAGTTTTGCTTTGCGCAGCAAGGCGAATGGGTGCATTGCGCGCGCCATAACCGGCATAGCCCATACGGCGTTCAACAATTTCGAAGAAGAAGCCGTTAAAGATGGGGCGGCTGTATATCTGAAAATACTCAGCACCCGCCGCCCGATCGTAGAGAATGTTCCCCCTGCGCAATTGGGCGACCAAATCGTCATCCAATCCGAATGTCGCTTGCAGATCAGCGTAGTAGTTCTCCGGGATGGACAGGCTGGGAAAGCCTGATTTGCGCAACTGATTCGACGTTTCAAAAATATCGTCCGACTGGAAGGCGATGTGCTGAACACCGGCCCCAAACCCATCTTCAAGGAATGACGCTGCCAGTGTTCTACGCCCAACGGCCCCGTTCAGGTTCAGGCGCACTTCGCCTTCGGGACTTTCGATAGCCTGGCTTTGCACGACACCGGACGGGTCGGCGACGTTCACGATAGGAGACTTTGCCATCTCAAAAGTTGAAATGTAGTAAAGCAGCCAACTTTGCATCTCATCGTGACGCATGGTCTGTGCCAGATGGTCGATACGGCGCAGACCGGCAGGCTGGGTCGCTTTGGTTTTGGCAACTGGCTCGAACTCGATGTCCCAAACTCGATGCAGATCGGATTTCTCATCTATGAAATGGACGACATTGCCGCCGACACCTCGGATGGCCGGGATGTCCAGTTCCCCGGTCCCCACCGGCTGTGAGAAATTCGGCGCGCCCAGCGCGGTCGCGCGCTGAACCGTCTGATCCGCGTCCTTGACGCGCAACCCCATGTCGCAGACCGAGGGGCCGTGGCCCAGAAATGCCGAATGTGCGAAGCCTTCCTTTTCGGTATTCACAACGATGTTTATCGCGCCCTGCCGCCACAGCTCGACGGACTTGGATACGTGTTTTCGCTCCATTCGAAAACACATTGCTGACAACACATCTGCCAGCTGCGCGCCGCTTGTTTCGTCGGCTGTAAATTCGACGAATTCGAAGCCTGACGCATAGACGCGTTCCGGCAGGTTCCGGATGCCGAAGTCGGTTCCCGGCTCGGTCCGGGATACCTCATCCAGGAGGTTCACCAGCGACCTGTAGCTGTCTCGGGCCAGTGTTCGGCCACCGGGTTGAGGAGCTGCTTCGTTGACGCGTGCAACCGACCAAGGCCCTTTGTATCCGGCGCGGGACAACACGCGAACGAAGCCCGCAAGGTTCAGCGACCCAAGCCCCGGCAGAAGCCCAAAGTGCCGCTTGAGCCGACGTATATCCATCTCAAGCCGGGGTGCATCGGACAGTTGCACATGGACCAGCCGCTCTCCGGGAATGTCCCGAAGGCGGGCTGGTTTGGATCCGTCGGCAAGCGAGAAGAAGGAATTCAAAGCCAACCCCAGATTAGGGCTGTCGACAGCATCAACGACGCCTAACGCCTGTTCATCCGAGTGAATAAGATCCGACCATGGCAAGCCCATATAGGCCAGACGCATCCCCATTTCTTTAGCGATTTGGGCCGCCTCGCCAAGATCTGCGATTACCTGTTCTTCAGTTGCAGTGGCATCGACGTCGAAGGCAGACCCGATTAGCAGTAATTCCGTTCCCAACTCGGTCATCAGGTCGAGTTTGCGTTTCAGCCGATCAAAGGCGCGCTCACGTCCGGCTTCGGGCTGGCCTTCAAGATTATGGAAGGGTTGTAACAGGCATATCTTCAGGCCGAGGTCCGATGCAATCTTGCGGACTTGCGATGGCGGTCCGTCAAAAGCGGTCAAATCCGGTTCGTGTAATTCGACACCCCCGAATCCCGCGTCAGCGATAGCACTCAGCTTTTCAGCCAGATCACCGGGGATCGACGTTGTCGAAACCGACAGGCACATTATCCCTGATATCCAAACATACGCGGCAACCACAGGACCAGATCCGGCATCAGCATCATTATCACCAAGGCGAAGATGAGAACCGCGAGGAAGGCCCAGATTTCGGAGATGATTTCGCGCAGCGGAATGTCCGTCACGGCATTGATCACAAAGAGTAGAATGCCATAGGGCGGCGTGATCAAACCGATCATTGAGTTCACGACGACCAGCACTCCGAAATGCACCAGATCAATCCCGAGCGCTTCGCAGGTTGGAATGAACAGGGGCACGATCACCAGGATGATCGTTGTTGCGTCTAACACGCATCCCAGCGCGAGGATCAGCAGGTTTACGAGGATCAGGAATACAATCGGGCTAACATCCGAACCCTCCAGCAGTGCCGAGATCGACTGTGGAATCTGTTCCTGAATGACGATGAAGTTCAGAATGAACGCGCCACCAATGACCACCCCGACGGCGGCGGAGGAGCGCGCGCTGTCGACGAACACTTGATAAAGGCCACGGAAGGTCAGCGCGCGGTAGAACAACGCTGCCAGTAGCAGAGCGTAGAATGCAGCAACTGCGGCGGCTTCGGTCGGAGTGGTGACGCCGCCATATATACCGTACAGCAGGATTGCGGGCATCAGCAGTGCCGGAAACGCGTTGGCGGTTTTAGCCGGCAATTCGCGCAGAGGAACAGGTTCTTCCAATGCAAAGTTCCGCTTTCCGGCCAGATAATAGTTCATCGCCATGAGGACGACGCCCATGATCAGGCCCGGAAGAATACCGGCCAGGAACAGCGACCCGATAGAGGCCTTGGAAACGAGCGCGTACAAAACCATCGGGATCGAGGGCGGAATGATCGGGCCAATCGTCGCCGACGCCGCCGTGATCGCGGCTGCGTAACCTCGGCTGTAGCGGCCATCCTTGGTCATCATCTCAATGATGATTTTACCGATCCCCGCGGCATCCGCGACGGCCGAGCCGGACATACCCGAAAAGATCAGAGACGCTACCACGTTGACGTGCCCGAGACCGCCCTTGAACCGACCAACAGCGGCGACGCAGAAGTTCAGCAGACGGTCCGTGATCGAGCCCGCGTTCATGATATTGGCGGCGACGATGAACAAAGGCACGGCAAGCAGGATCGTGCTTTTGTAGAAGCCCTGCAGGATCTTCTCGCCTGCGAGTGCTACGTCCAGCCCGGCCGTGCCCAGATACACCAATGAGGCCAAAAGGATGGAATATCCGATAGGTGTCCCGATGCCTGCCAAAAGAAAGAGAGCGAGCAGGCAGGAAAGAAGTTCAAAACTCATTTCTTAACTTCCTCGTCCCCTTCGACGTCGACACGGGGATGATCGTCAACGACGTTGTACCCAACGACCAGCTCCAACTCTGTCTTTGGTGGGCCATTGCGCATGACGTCGAAGAATAGCCACGCGTAGCGCGCTGCGACGACCAGCATGAATACCGCGTAAATCGAGAATACTGTGCGCAAAGGTATCTTCTCGCCGGAAAACGGATTGCGGACAGTCGATGTCTTGCGGATTTTCATCCAATCGATGTAGTCCCACGTCGGAAGGAAGCTGTAGAGCATACCGACCACGATCGCTGCGGCCGCCAGCATCGCAAAGACCTGCCGCACGCGCATCGGCACGGAAAGGTAGATGATGTCGAACTTCACGTGATCCCGTTCTCGCACTATGAAAGCGCAACTGAAGAAGATCACCCAGACCCACAGAATGCCGATGAGTTCAAGCGTCCATCCGGCGGGGGTAAAGAAGTACCGCAGAAGTATTTGTAGAAGGAAGATCAGGAAGATTGCCGCCAGCATCCCGCCGGCAATCGCTTCGGTCAGTCGGGAGAACCCCTTTATAAAGGCTTTCATTGTGGTTCTCCCTCCATTGTCTTACTGGGCTCAGTTGCCTAGAGCGTTGATCTGATCCAGAACGCCTTCGGGCCATGAGCCAGCGAACTCGCTGTCCAGATACATAGACTGTACCTGATCGCGGAACGCTGCCAGATCGGGTTCGTAGATCTCCATGCCCTGCTCTTTCAGGAAACTGACAAGATCCTCTTCTTTCTGAAGCTGCTTCTGACGGCCCGACTCAGCGGCTGCGTCCGCAGCTTCCTGAACCTTGGCTTGCTGTTCCGGCGTCAACCCGTCCCAAACTTCTTTGCCAATGGCGATGTAGTTCAAGTCGACCAAGTGCGATGTCAGGATGATCTGATTGGTCACTTCGTAAAACTTGGCATCAACCACGGTCGGCAATGGGTTGTCCTGACCGTCAACGGCACCGGTTGACAGAGCTGTGTAAACCTCTGAGAACGCCATTGGTGTCGGGGCGGCACCCAACGCTTTGCCAAGGAACTGCCACGCATCTGTGCCCGGCATCCGCAGGTTCACACCCTCCAGATCAGCCGGGGTGCTGACGGTCAGTTCATCCTTGGGTTGGCGCAGGTTCACCTGACGACGGCCCAGATACATGACCGACAGCAGTTTGACGCCCAGCTCTTCTTCGGCTTTTTGCTTGAAGGCATCCATCAAGGGATCGTTGAAGACAGCCACCTGATGCGCGGCGTCCTGGTGGACATAGCCTGCGGTAAAGATCGAAAACTCGGGGAAGAACTGTGCCAGTTCCTGCGCCGAGGTAATCGACATTTCCAGGTTACCCCGGCTGATGGCGTCCAACTCCGTACCTTGGGCGAAGATTGTGCCGTTATAGCTGGGCTCATAACTTGCGAAATCAGCGACCATGGGTGCGAAAACCTCGGCCATAGCGACCGAGCGCTGATCGGTCTCCGACCCTGATGTTGCGAGGCGAAGTTGGACTTTGTCTTCCGCCAGCGCACCACTTGTTGCGCTAAACAGAACACCGGTTGCGACCAGGGCTGATACAGCAGCCCGGCGTGTAAGTTTGGTAATCACTTTGCTCCTCCCTGAGACATCATGATGCTTCTTTTTTGCGATTCAGAGTTTTGACCTATTTTGGACATTTTGCAAGATTTTTTACAAAATATCTGATATTTTAGACTGCCGTCATACCTACCACTGGTGTTTTTTGTAAGTTTTTGATCCTGACCGTATCACCTGTTCTGCAGGAATTCTGAATAGCTTCAATAACTTGAAGCGTTCTGAAGCCTTCCCATCCAGACACAATCGGTTCTGCTTCGTGTCGAGCTACCTCAACAAAGTGCCTAAGCTGATTGACCAGAGGGTCAGACGCCCCCTTCTTCAGCGCGGTCGATGAGATTGGCGTCCACCAGTCCCTTTGCTCACTCTGGTAACTCCACAGGCGAAGATCGGGAACGGACAACGAACCATGAGAGCCACCTATCATGTAGCTACTCTCAGTGGTTGAAGGATAGATTGGATATTCCTGAGACGTCATCTCCCAGCTCCATGGAGCAACGATGCTGTCGGACACACTTATGGTCCCAATCGCCCCACTTTCGAACGTCAACAGAGCACCGGCAACATCTTCGTTGTCATAACCGCGCTTGGATACAGCCGACTGAGCCTGAACGGTCACGACTTCTCCGGCCAAATACCGCAGAAGATCGACGTCGTGGACCAGATTGACCGAGATGGGCCCTGCACCTGGTTTCTTTCGCCAGGGCGCAGCATCAAAATACTCGTCTGGCTTATAGAACCAGCAATTCGCATGGACAGCGCGCACATCTCCAATCTTCCCATCGGCTATGGCTTCCTTAGCCGACCGGATCAGAGGATTGTGTCGACGATGATGTCCGACCATCAGTGGCACATTGGCCTTCTCCGCTGCTTGAACAAGCTCAAGTGCAGCGGTGGCTTCTACGGCGATCGGTTTTTCGACAAGAACGGGACAACAATTTCGAACACACGTGAGGCCTTGTTCGACATGAAGCGTGGTAGGGGTCGCAAGAACAGCTCCGTCCGGCGCCTGGTCTGCAAACATTTCCTCAAGGGTCGCGTAACATGCGACTCCGTGCTCAACGGCGTAAGCACGACCGTCATCGCTGGGGTCGACCACCGCGACGAGATCAACATGGCGCAACGCTCGGATAGCGTCCGCGTGGCGGCGTCCAACAAGACCAATGCCGACAATGGCAATGCGAAAATTCTTAGACACTTTGCTTCCTTCCGGAGGGTCTGGAAAATCCCGAAACCGATGATTGCGATCGGGCTGCTTTGCCCAACTTGGCCACGACCGTATTGGGGTTTTCGCGATTCCGCAATAATGTATGATATTTTTACTTATACCATACATCAGTTTGGATTGCTGATGTCTCTGAAAAATGCTAATTGAACGAGGAAACTGATAATATCGGGTGAAACGCATGGCGAAACAGCCGTCTACGATAGGTGCAAGCACCTATCAGCGCATCAAGCGGGACATCATCTTCGGGGAGCTGCAGCCCGGCTCCAAACTGAAGCTGGACGCCTTGAAGGAACGCTACTCGGCAAGCCTTTCGACACTTCGTGAAACGCTGAACAGGCTCGCCAGCGACGGATTTGTCGAAGCTCCCGAGCAACGGGGTTTCCTGGTCACACCAGTATCACGAGAAGACCTGACCGAGATATCAGAGCTGCGAGTCCTGTTGGAATGCCACGCGTTGGAATTGTCCATTGCGAATGGCGACACGGATTGGGAAGGCAACCTCGTTGCCGCACACCACAAACTGCACCTGATGGAACAGCAGCTTCTCAAGGGCGACGAGTCCGAGAAAGAAACCTGGAAACGATATGATTGGGAGTTTCACCAAGCGATGATCGCGGCCTGCAACTCCAAAAACCTTCTGTCTCTGCACTCCATCATCTACGACAAGTACTTGCGGTATCAGATGCTTGTGCTGACTTATCGCGGCGAAGAGGCGGTCAAGGAGCACAAGGGCATGTTCGATGCCGCGCTGGCCAGAGACGCCGACACGGCGAAGAGGCTGTTGGAAGATCACATTCGAAATGGCCTCCAGCATACCTTGGAGGCTATGTAAGACGTTCCCCTTGCCGCAATAGCGACAGCCTTCAACGCAGAGCACCCCGGTGAAGGCGAATTTCTTTTGATCGAATTCGCCAGTCAGGGCACCGCTACGACAATTGACCTTTCGGCTTACCCCTTGAAGGTCACGGCACGCATATTTTACAGAGTGTTAATGTGTGGGGTTTGTGTCCAAGACGGACCTCCGCTACCATTATCCCCCTCATTTTCCGTTAGGTACGTGAACTTCCCGCCGTTGGTTTTGCGTGGAATGTGCACTGGGTGACAATCCGGATAACAGCAGATGAAAATTCACCTGCGAAATGTGTTGGGATTCGCTGCTCGGGCGTTGCATGAGTTGAAACTGCGCCGCACATCGCATCCTTGGTTGGGCTGTTCAGACCTCGCCGCCATCATCGTGATCCAAGGGCGCATAGCTTCCATCCTTGCGATGCACTTCCCGTCCACTTAGCGGCGGATTGAAAACGCAGACTAGCCGCAGGTCCGTGTCTGTCGCACGCACCACATGCCGGTCGTGTAGATCCAGCGCATACAGGGTGAATGGCTCAAGGGTGTGCCATGTGTCATCGTCAAACGCCCTGATCTGCCCTTTACCTTCGATACAATAGCACGCCTCGAAATGATGTTTATATTCAAGTTCAAGCGCAGCACCCTTTTTGATGATCGTGTCCGTCAGCGAAAACCCCAATCCGTCAGAGGCAAGCAGCAACCTTCGGCTGCTCCACCCCGGACCAGAGACGTCCCGATCTGTCTCAAGGATATCTGCAAGTGCTGTAACAATCATCTTTCTCCGCCTTTTTGCTATCGCACCGCCCGGTTCATTCCACCGTCGGACAGTATACTCTGACCATTGATATACCGCGCGGCGTCGCTGGCAAGAAACACGCAGGCCTGCCCGATTTCCTCAAAGGTAGCGGGCCGTTGGGCGGGGATTTCCCGACGGGCCCGATCGGACAGGTTCACATTCTCGCAGAATCCGGGCAGCAGGTTGTTCATGCGAATGTTGTGCCGGGCGTAACGATCACCATACAGCTTCGAGAAACTGTGCAAGGCACCGCGCAGCATGCTCATGGGGTAAGGCGCACGCGGCTCTACAGCGTTCATGGATGAGATATTGACGAATGCACCGCCGCCCTGCTCGATCAATATGGGCGTGAGGATGCGGGCAATTTTGACAACGTTCAGCACGTACATGTCCAAACTTTCGTGCCAAAGCGCATCGCTGAGCTCCAGCAGCGGCCCGTCAAAATCCGGATCGAATCCGACGGTTTTGATGGCTTCGGGCACCGTCCCACCGTGGCCCATATTACTGACGATCGCGTCAATCCGCCCGTACTTGCTTATGGTGTCGTCGATCATTGCTTGCAGATCATCGACATCCAGCACGGACCCCCTGCGTCCAATACCGCCAAGTTCCTCTGCCAGTTCAACCGAACGGTTAGATGGGGACATCAGCGAGACCTTGTAGCCGGCTTTCGCCATTTCAATGGCGCATCCCCGGCCGATACCTTGTCCGGTTCCCGTCATCAGGGCGACCTTAAGTTCGGGCATGATCTTTCCTTTCTTCAGGCAGACTACTTATGAGATTTACTCAATCGAAATCAGCCTAATTGCTGGAAAGGAAGCAGTACTATCGAGTTTTTGGTATCCTGATGTTAGATATTCTCACATGATTGAAAATCTCAGACACCCTGCGGGCCCTTCAAGCGTTTGATGAAACGGCGACCCATTCCAGCCTGACAAAGGCAGCGGATGTGCTGAACGTCACCCACGGGGCGATCAGCCGTCAAATCAAGCTACTGGAACTGCATCTTGGCGCGGTGCTTTTTCATCGTCGTCCCAATGGAGTCGAACTGACCAAGGCCGGGGAACGCTTGTATCAATCGACGCGAGGGGCGTTTTCCGCATTGCAACTGGGTGTGTCAGAGGTAAAGCGGATTCGTCATCGCCAGTCGATTACAGTGTCGTTGTCCACATCTCTGGCGCTCAAATGGCTTGTCCCATTGCTCAGTTCGTTTCAACAGGAGCATCCGGGTATCGCCCTGCTGCTGGACACAAATGACGCCTATGCGGACTTCGACAGGTCCGAGGTCGACATAGCCCTGCGTTTCGGCAAGCCCGGCTGGGGCGAGCTGTATCATGAGCAAATAAAGCAAGAAGAGTTGATTGTCGTCGCCGCGCCATCGCTTGTTGAAAAACAACGACGACCAATGCACGCCGAGGAGGTTGCTGACCTCCCGCTCTTGCACGACGCCTTCAACGTTGGATGGGAAAGTTGGGCTGCGCAGGTTGGGCTAAGCCCCGAGCGGATCAAGTCACAGAGTGTCAAATACGTGGATAGCGCCGTTTTGTTGGAGGCCGCTATTGACGGACAGGGCGTGGCATTGGCAAGAAACCTGCTGGCCGCCAGAGACTTGGAACTTGGCCGACTAATCCGCCTGGATGACAGCAGCGTCCCACTGGACCGTGGGCTGTATTTCGTCTGTCGCCCCGGCGATCAGGAGCGGGTCACAGTGAGAATTTTCAAGAAATGGCTCATGTCGATTTGAGGATTTGCCTGTTGTACCGAAGTCAGCATCACCACCTACAGGTTCAGACTCGACGTTCTTGATTAGTATTCAACAACTCAGCATGATCCAAAGATGGGAGTTGGGATCGAAAATTGGCTGAACGGTCTTGGTCTGGACCAGTATGTTGACGCTTTTGTCCAGAATGACGTTGACGCGCGGGTCTTGCCACTTTTGACCGCGGAAGACCTGAAGGAATTAGGCGTCAGCCTCGGTCATCGCAAAATTCTGTTGGCGGCGATCTCTGATCTGACACCCGATGACGCGCCCGCGCCCAAGGCTGTGGACACGGACCCCATCGACCGGCCCACCCGATCAACCCCCGTGCCAGAAACATCGGACAGCGCAAGCCCGGTCGCCGAGCGACGCCACCTGACGGTTATGTTCGCTGACCTTGTTGGGTCGACCGAATTGACGAACCGGCTGGACCCAGAGGACATGCGGATCTTATTGCTGAACTATCAGGACGCAGTCGCAGGGGCCGTCAGTCGATATGGCGGGTACGTGGCGAAATATCTGGGCGACGGGCTTCTTGTATTCTTCGGCTGGCCGCGCGCCTACGAAGATCACGCCATTCGCGCGGTCAAGGCCGGGTTGGATGCGATCAACCGCGTCAGAGAGCTTCGAACACCTGATGGGGACCAACTGTCGGCACGGCTGGGCATCGCAAGCGGCGATGTCGTGGTCGGGAACACCGTCACCGAAAACACTTATGAGGAAGGCGCCATGACCGGCCCGATCCTCAATCTGGCGGCACGGATTCAGGAACATGCAAAACCAAATACGGTTGTCGTTCCCGAAGTAGAAACCGAAGCTGCCCTGCATCGTATCTTTGAGTTTGAAACGCTCGGGGAAGTGGATCTGAAAGGGTTCAAAGACCCCCGAACCTTGTTAGAGGTGGTGGCCGAACGCAGTGCCGAAAGCCGGTTCAAGGCCTCCCACGGGGACGAAAGCACCAGCGCCCTTATTGGGCGGGATTACGAAAAGGGCATCCTTCTACAATCGTGGCAAAGGGCCCGTAACGGACAGGGCGAGGTGGTTCTTCTGTCGGGCGAACCGGGCATTGGCAAATCCCGTCTGACAGAAGAGTTCCTGGCTGACTGCACGACGGATGATCAGGCAGACGTTATCCGGCTGAACTGTTCTCCATACCTGACCAGCAGTCCCTTCCATCCGGTCACGGAACGAATTTCCCAAGACGCAGGTGTCGAGCCCGATTTCGACGACAATCAAATTTTGGAACATGTGCGCGACATGCTCAGTTCGCGCCCCGGGCTGAATCTGGAAAAGGTTCTGCCGGTTTTCGCCGCTCTGGTTGCCCCGCGCAGTGCGCTGGCCCGACAAATTCTTGAATTGTCACCACAAGAACAACGCGACCTTACGATCCAAACTCTGATCAAGACGGTCAAGATACGGTCGAACGCACGACCCGTGATCCTGTGCGTGGAAGATGCGCATTGGATCGACCCTTCGACTCAGGCCCTGTTAGAGCGGTTCAAAACGATCTGTGCCGACCTACGCCTGATTATCCTAATTACCCACAGACCAGAATGGGAGTTGGGCAAGAGCGAAGGCGAAGCGCATGTTCAAACACTGAAATTGCGGCGCTTCGATTCCGCTCACGTCGCGAATTTAATCCGCAATATCTCGGGGGCAGAGCCTGATCAGAAGATGATCAATCTGATCATCGAAAAAACCGACGGCGTGCCGCTGTTTGTCGAGGAACTGACGCGCGCAATCCTAGAGGCCGGAGGTCAGGACAACGTCGCCATTCCCTCTTCGCTCAAGGGTGCTTTGATGGCCCGTCTGGACGCCGTTTCTCAAACCGCAAAGCGGGTTGCGCTGACGGGGTCGGTCATTGGCCGTGAGTTCGACCCGGTCTTGCTGGGCGCTGCCATGGGAGAAGACAAGTCAAGCGTTCAGACAAGTCTGGATGAGTTGTCCCGTACTGGCCTGATTTTCGAAAGCGGGCATAACCGTGGGCATTTTGTCTTTCGCCATGCCCTGATCCGCGACACGGCCTATCAATCCATGCTTGGCTCTACCCGGCGGCAACAACATGCAGATGTCGCACAGGCCCTGAATACGCTACGATCCGCCGAAATTGCACGCCGGCCCGAACTGGTCGCCCGCCATTTATCCGAGGCCGAGGACTGGGCCGCTGCTTTCGACAAGTGGCGCACAGCAACCGAAATGGCCCTTGCCCGGTCCGCCAGCCAAGAGGCAATGTCCAATGCGCGCGAGGCGCTTATGGCGGCCCAAAATATGGGCGCTGGGATCAGCGTGGAAACGATTGTCGGGCAGATTCTTGTTGGCAGAAGCTATGACAGCCTTGGCGAGTTGCCGGAAGGGATTGCGGTTCTCAAGAAGGCGTCAGACGCCGCCTGTCAGATTGGCGATATCGGATTGGCGGCGGATGCCGCCAACCATTTTGCGGATTCCTGCATGATGTCCAGCGAACGACACGCCGAAGCCATAGAGCTTTGCAGAGACGCTCTGGACGCCCTGCCGGAAGAAGATGAAACCCGCCGCTGCCGCCTGATAAGCCAGCTTGCACGGGCCTATATCTTTGTCGGCCAATTAGCCGAGGGTTCCCGATATGGACAGCTTGCCATGGAGCTTTCAGCGAAACTTGGGGATCACAAGTCCCAGTTTTCGGTCATGATGATGCATTATGGCGCGCCCTTTGTCGCCAGAAAGGAAAGCGAAGCACGTAACTGGCGCGAGAACCTAGAAGCAATGCACAAAGTTGCCGAAAAGCTTGGCAGCATTGATCAGGGTCGCGACAGAACCCTAAGCCTGTTTGTGGGTGCGGAAATGGCAGATCGCCAGCTCATGGAGCACTCGCTTGAGTTGTTGACCGAAATATCCAGAAAGGACAATCACCTACAGCTTTACTGGGTGCAAAAACATGCGCGCGCAATGGTTGCCATAATGGACGGAGACTTTGAGGCGGCGGAGAAACACGCGACAGAAGCCGTCAAAATTGGCCGAAAGACGCATGGTGAGCATGTCGAAGGCGTCTATGGCGTTCAGATGTTCACGATCCGTCGCGAACAGAACCGATTGCACGAAGTGGCGCCAGTCATCAAGAAGCTGATGTCGGAAAGCCCCGGCGATGTCGCTTGGAAACCGGGGTTCGGGCTGATCGCAGCCGAGCTTGGGTACAAGGAACCGGCCGAACGTATTCTTAACGAAATGGCTGAAAACAATTTCGTTTTGCCGCCCGACGCGATGTATACGACGACCTTGTCCTACCTTTCTGACATCAGCGTCGCCGTCGAACACAAGCGGCACGCGGAAGCGCTTTTTGAAATTCTCAAACCCTACGAAGAGCTGACGATTACAGCAGGCGCAACCACGGTGTGTGCCGGTGCCGCAGCGCGGCGTCTGGGCAGCCTTGCCGCTTTGCTGGCGGATTGGGAGGCGGCCGAGCGCCTTTTCGAAAAGGCAATCGAGATCGACACGCGGATGGCCTCGGTCCCCTGGATTGCGCATAGCAAGGCGGCTTTTGCCTCGGCGCTGCGGCGTCGAGGGCGCGCGGCCGACATACGCCGGGCATTTCAACTGGAAGCGGAAGCGTTGGCAACGGCACAAAAATTAAGTATGGTTTCCCTTAGGTCAAAGCTTGAAGGAACTGCCGTTTGACCCCTTAAAAATGCTTGGGGGAGCATGATGCCAAGATACATTATCGAAAGAAATTTTGCAGAACAGCTTGATGTAACAAACGACGACAAGATCAAGATTAAAGAAATCAACGACGAAGAAGGGATCGAGTGGATTTTCTCGTTCCTCAGCGCGGATAAGCGAAAAACCTACTGCCTGTACGAAGCCCCGGACGAAGAAAGTTTGCGCAAGGCGGCCAAAAGGCTGAATTTCCCAGCCGACGTCATTACGCCGGTCGACCGGATCGACCCCGGAATTTTTGCCTGAAGCCCAACCGTTCTCCTACGGATCAAAAATCACATCAATACCGGGAACAGGTGGATCTTCGATTACTGGGGCAGTAGCGCAAGAAACCTTTTATGCAAATGAAAGGTTATCCCAATGTTTGATTTGAAGTCGCTGCACGGCGATATGGTAACGGTTGATCAAGACGCGCTCGATGCCCTTAGCGTATCGCTCAGGGGGGGCGTTTATCTTCGCGGCAGCCCCGAATACGACGAAGCCAGAACGACCTGGAACAGTATGGTCGAGCGATACCCCGGTTTCGTGATCCGGGCCTTGGGCGCCAGCGATGTTCAGAAGGCGGTCAATTTCGTGCGCGATGCCGGGTTGGTGATGTCTGTCAGATCTGGCGGCCACCAGATTGCAGGTCACGCGGTTGCGGACGAAACAGTCATGCTGGACCTGTCGCATATGCGATCCGTCCACGTTGACCCGATTGCAAAATCTGCGCGGGTCGCTCCGGGTGCCCTGCTTGGCGATGTGGACCGCGAGACACAGGCCCACGGTCTTGTCGTTCCGACCGGTATCAACTCGACCACAGGGATAGCCGGACTTACGCTTGGCGGTGGCTTCGGCTGGACCACGCGGAAGTTCGGCATGACAATCGACAATCTGGTATCGGCTGAGGTTGTTACGGCAGAGGGCGAAATTGTCACCGCATCCGCCAGCAGTCACCCCGAGCTGTTCTGGGCGATCCGTGGGGGCGGCGGAAACTTTGGCGTCGTGACGTCCTTTGAGTTTCAATTGCATGACTTGGGGCCAGAGGTCCTGTCAGGCTTGATTGTACATCCCATTGAAAACGCCCCTGCGCTGTTGGCAGAATATGCCAAAATCGCGGACACATCACCGGACGAGCTGACCGTCTGGAGCGTCATGCGAAAGGCCCCGCCATTACCCTTCCTGCCGGAAGAGTGGCACGGACGAGAAATCCTGATCTTTGCCGCCTGCTATGCCGGTGCAATGGAGGATGGCGAAAAGGCCGTCGCCGGGTTGCGCGCGTTGGGTGATCCGATTGTCGATGTTATCTCGCCGCATTCCTTCGTGGATTGGCAGGCTGCTTTCGATGCTCTTCTGACACCCGGCGCTCGAAATTATTGGAAAAGCCACGATTTCGAAACGTTGTCTTCGGATGCGATAACGGGATTGCTGGACGGCATTGCCACGCTTCCGGATCCGGCGTGCGAGGTGTTCATTGCCCATGTCGGGGGTGCGATGGCACGGGTTGGAGCAGATTCAACGGCCTATCCACAACGGTCGGCGCATTTCATCATGAATGTGCACACACGTTGGGAAGATCCCGCCAAGGACGCCGAATGCATCGACTGGGCGCGTACTCTGTATGACAGGATGCAGCCGCACGCGACCGGCAGCGCCTATGTGAACTTCATGCCCGAGGATGAGGCCGACCATATGGCTGGAGCCTACGGCGCGAACGGCAGCAAGCTGTCCAAAATCAAGGGCAAGTACGACCCCGGCAACCTGTTTAGGGTCAATCATAATATCCTGCCGACCTGAACGGCACAGGGTTATGCCATCCGACGGCGGCCCAAACACGGGTCGCCGTCAAGGGTGATCGAACCGTGACGCTCATTGTTCGACATACGCAAATGCGCCCTTTTCAAATCGTTGACACCGCGCGGGCATCTCCGTCATATTCAAAAATATGATAGAATAAGAACCAACTTGATCAGGAGGGATGGATGCGGCTTTCCAAGATTAACCTGCTCATAGCACTCGTTTTTTCGGGCGCTGCTTTTGCGCAGGACGCCACGCCCAAGCAAACGCTTTTCACCAACGTACATGTCTTCGACGGCGTGAATGAACAACGGGTCGAAAACGCAAACGTTCTGGTCGAAGGGAACCTGATCAAAGCTGTCTCGACCTCACAGATAGACGCGCCCAATGCCACTGTGATCGACGGTGAAGGCCGCACCCTGACGCCGGGGTTTATCGAAACGCACGCGCATCTGATGCTGATGGGGCCAAGCATTCCCGCGATGGAAGCCAATGCCACGTGGGAGGATTTCGGCATCCACGGCACGCGTATGGCCGAGATGTACCTGATGCAGGGCTTCACAACTGTACGGGACGCCGGAGGCGCGAATGGAGGGCTGCGCCGGGCCATTGATTCAGGGCAAATACTTGGTCCGCGTTACTATCCGTCAGGTGCGTTTCTCGGCACGCGGGGCGGACATGCGGATTTCGCCAGCTTTACCTCTCCACCCGGCGCGTCGACGAATTTCAGCCGCCTGAACATGGCACAGGAAGTTGACAGCGTTGCAGACGTTCAGAAATTTGGCCGGAACAACTTTCGGATGGGCGCGACGCAGTTGAAATATATGCAGTCGGGCGGCGTGGTGTCTGCCTTTGACCCGTGGCAACTGCTGGCCGGATCCCCCGAAGAAATTGAGGCCGCCGTGCAGGTTGCCAGTGAATACGGCAGTTACGTCATGGCACATTCCTACCGGAAAGAGGCCATCATGAATGCGCTCAACGCGGGCGTCAAAAGCATCGAACACGGGTTTTCCTTTGATTGCGAAATCGCCGCACTGATGAACGAGAAAGGTGCCTACATCACGACCAACCTGACCGCATTCGACCCCGGCCTGTTGGAAATTCCCGCCGTTGCCAGCGTGCCGTCCAGCCTCGCCAAGGCCAAGTCTGCGTCCGAGACCTTTGCTGGCTATATCGACAACATGAAGGAATGTCCTGTCAAACGCGGGTTTCAGACCGACTGCGTCGGCTCGGTCGAAGCCTGTAATATCCAGATTGCCTATGAGAAGAAGCTCAACAACGATTTCTTCGGCCCCTTCGTGTCCATGACAACGCTGACCTCGACAGGTGGTGAGATCGTTGCCCTGTCCGGCGATTTCATGAACCCCTACCCTGCGGGCAAATTGGGTGTGATCGAAGAAGGCGCCTATGCCGACATCCTGCTGATCGACGGCAACCCGCTCAAGGATTTTTCCGTCGTTGGCACCGGTGATCAGTGGTTCGGCGCTGATCCGCGTCCCGAAAGCCCCGAGACCATTCGCCTGATCATGAAAGACGGGGTGATCTACAAGAATACGCTGGAGTAACGCTTGCCTATTCACTGGCCCGAGGGGTTCGGGACGATCAAAATGCTCGGCGCGTCACTGGCGTTCATGTCTTGCGGCACTGCAGCTCTGGCGCAGGGTTTGTCCGGGCCATCATCTGTCGGCGCAGAGCTTGAGCCCGGTGACGGGTTGACCGATCCGCAATACCGATCAGACTTTCCCCGCAATATCGCGCCGAACTGGTTTGCGTGGAAAGATCGCCTTGCCGAGAATGGCTTTCGGTTCAACATCGACTATCTCGCACTTGGACAGACAACGAATGCTGATCTGGGCGAAGCCGAAGCCGCCGGAAGTATCGCGCGGTTCTATGGGAACTGGCAAGCAAGCGACCTTGGCTCGCTGACCTTCAAGATCGAAGATCGCCGCAGCTATACCGATGTCGCGCCGCAGTTTCTGGGACTAGACGGGGGGGCGCTGTCGATCACCGGCACCGCATTCAACGATAGCGGGCTTCTGCTGACCAATCTGTTCTGGACCCAGCGCGCCGAGAACGGCGCATGGACCCTGCAGGTCGGGCAAATCGACGTGACAGATTTCGTCGATATCTACGGGCTGGTCAGCCCCTATAGCGGCTTTCAAAACCTCGCCTTCAACACAAACCCCACGATCAACACCCCCAATCAGGGGCTGGGGATCGCCGGGGGGCTTAAACTCAACAACAACCTATACGCGGTGGCCAGCATCGCCGACGCCAACGCGGATCCGTCCGACCCGAATTTCAACGTGTTCAGCGACGGCAACCTCTTTAAGTCGTTAGAACTGGGCTATACCTCTGCCTTTGATCGTATCTACTTCGACAATGTCCACCTGACCCTTTGGCATGCAGACGCCGCAGAAGACGGCAGCCGCGCTGAAGACTACGGTGCCGCCTTTTCCGCAGCGTGGTTCGTTGGCAACACGTGGATGCCGTTCCTTCGCGCAGGTGCCTCTAAGGGAACGGCAGCTCTGTACGACCGATCCGTCTCGACCGGTATCGGGTATTATGGGCGCAACACGGACCTTGCCGGTCTGGGCCTGAACTGGGCCGAGGCGCGCGGCGTGGACGGGGATCAGATCACGCTCGAAGCGTTTTATCGGTTCTCGATTGCGCCGGGGCTGCAGATCACGCCGTCTGCCCAATTCATTTCCAACCCGCTGCTTAATCCCGATCAGGACAGCATCGCCCTGTTCAGCCTTCGCACGCGCATCGTCTTCTGACATCCGCCTATCCCAAAGGAGTATCCTGATGAACAAATTGATCGCCGCCGGTATTTTGGCTCTGTCTTTGGGTACCCCGATCCTTGCCAGCGAGGAAAGCAAAACCTGGGACGCCTCTGATGAGGCCAAGCAATTTGTTCAGGACACGATTGTTCTGGGTATGCTGGCCAGCCCCTATGGCACAGGTTGGACGGAATACGACCAGCTTCACACCTATTTCGAACGCGCCCGAGACAACGGTATAACCGGGCACGAAATGACGCTTGCGGCGGCGGGCATGTCTTTTGAAGCGCTGCTTGAACAGCACTATCACTTTCGGGCGGCGATGGCCCAGCAGCCAGAGAACTACCTGATCGTGAACGAAACACGCGACATCGAAGCAGCCCATGCCCAAGGTAAGACGGCTGTGATCTGGAACAGTCAGACAGCCACGGCTCTGGACGGCGACCTGACGAAAATGGCGCTACTCAAGGACATGGGGATCAAAAGCATGATCCTTGCCTATAACGACATTTTCAGAACCGGTTCGGGGCAACTGGCGGCGTATAACGGGCGTGACATTGGCCTGACGCCGTGGGGCAAGTCCGTCATCGACGAAATGGTGCGGTTTGGGATCTTACTGGACCTTAGCCATACCGGGTCAAAAACCGCCAATGATGCTATGGATTACATTGACGAGACCTATCCCGGCGTCCCGTATGTCTATACCCATTCGGTTCCTGCCGGGCTGTACAAAAACGCGCCAGAAGCCACCGCGCGCGGGTGCTATCGCGCGATCCCCGACGATGAAGCCCTGCGTGCCGCCAAGTCGGGCGGCTATGTCTCGCCCACATTTACGGAATGGATGATGGACGGCATCTGGCCCGAGGATATCTCACCCCAGCAAGCTGCGGACATGATCGACTATTACGTGCAACTGGTGGGCGTTGATCACGTGGGGATCGCCACGGACGACATGTTCTCACTCGAACTTGTGGTGCAATTCGCGACGGCCAATGCCAGCATGTATGACGACGGTGGTTACATGATTGACGCCTTCAACAAAGGCGCAACCGGCAACGGAGAGCTTGCCAAGATTTTGGCCGCCGTTACAGACGATCTGTGGGCGCGCGGTTACAGCAACGAGGACTTGGCGAAGATTTACGGCGGCAACAAGATGCGGGTCTATGCGCAGGTTTGGGAAGGCAAACATCCGCAACAGTTCCTGCAGGAATACCCCGAACGCCTGCGCATGCGGCAGGAATTTCGGGATCTTTTCCATTCTCGCTGAAACGAAAGTCAGCGCGCGGGGGCTACGCTTAAAACCGGCGTTGTGCGGGTTACCTGCTGTGTGCTGATTCCTTCGGCTTCGGTGATTTTCACCGCCAATGTCTTGGCGCTTGGGAAACGATCAAAATACCGGAACTCGATTTCCCTTAACGCGTCCATGTTCTGACACCTGATCTCATAATCGGCGTGAAACTCAGAATTTTTGGCCTGATCTCTTTCTCCGCCCTTGTCGGAAATCACGCCAAAGCGTTTTCCCGGCAGTGTGACATTAGCCGAGGTTGCAAAGCACCTTGCACTGTCAGCCATGCGAAACAATTCCAGCGGGTCAGACAGGCGCGAGACTGCAATCGCCACACGTGTTTGGCTGTCTTGTTCGACACTCAATTGATCCATGATTTCCGAACCGGGGGCAGACAATGACAAAGTGATCTGCCCATCCGAAATTGCTATATTCAGGCGGCCTGACCCGACCTGCCCATACGCTTTGGACTGCGTGGATGGCACGGCGATTGCGGTAATCAAGGCCAAAACTAAAACAAAAAACTTCTTTAACACGGCAACACCCAACCTGAGCTCTGCGCCTCAAAAATAAATCTGTATTACACCCCGTACAACCACAACACGAGCCCCCAAGACCCCACCAAATATGGGGAGTGCGCGGGCTTCGAGGAGGAAAATATCCGACAATAAAAGTCAGGTTGACATTGTTGACTATTTCACTCAGTTATCAATTAGCAAGCGTCGTGATGCCCGCCAAATACCGTTTCAGCAATGGAAGACTCTACCCCGATGACAAAGTTATTTGCCGCCACCAGCGTCCTGACCCTTACCGCAGCGACCGCGTTTGCCGCGGGCGATACTCATTCGAAATCCGATGTCCTGACCACTTATGCCGACATTGCCGAGGCGAAATACGAAGACAGCCTGATTGCGGCAAAGTCCCTGCAGAAGGCCGTGAACGCGCTGATCGCACAACCGTCAGATGCAACACTGAACGCTGCCCGGGCTGCATGGATCGCAGCGCGCGTGCCGTATCAGCAGACCGAAGTTTATCGCTTTGGAAATGCCATTGTCGACGATTGGGAAGGCAAGGTTAACGCGTGGCCGTTGGACGAAGGGCTGATCGACTATGTCGATGCGTCCTATGGCGGCCCGAGCGACGAAAACGAATTCGCTGCGCTAAACGTGATCGCCAATCCCAGCTTCGACCTTTCAGGCGAAACAATTGACGCCACCGAGATCACCCCGGCCCTTCTAAGTGATACTCTGCACGAAGCGGATGGGATCGAGGCCAATGTCGCGACCGGCTATCACGCCATTGAATTCCTGCTATGGGGTCAGGACCTGAACGGCCACGGTTCTGGCGCAGGAAACCGTCCTTTCACGGACTACGTGCAGGGCAATGCATGCACAGGCGGCAATTGCGACCGCCGCGCGCAGTACCTGAGTGCGGCCACCGACCTGCTGGTCAGCGATCTGGCTTGGATGGCCGATCAATGGAAAGAAGGCGGCGAAGCGCGGGCCGCTCTGGCCGTGGACGAAACCGCCGGTGTGTCTGCCATTCTGACCGGAATGGGTTCGCTGTCTTACGGTGAACAGGCAGGTGAGCGGATGCGCCTTGGCCTGATGCTGAACGATCCCGAGGAAGAGCATGATTGCTTTTCTGACAACACGCACAACAGCCATTACTATGACGGGCTTGGTATCCAGAATGTCTATCTGGGCAGCTACACCCGCATAGACGGCACCCCGGTCAGCGGTGCATCTCTGTCTGATCTGGTGTCGTCAAGCAATCCGAAACTGGACGCCGAGATGAAGATCAAGCTGGCGAACACAATGCAGGCGCTGGGGCGCTTGAAATCCACGGCTGAGGCCGGGTTTGCTTATGACCAGATGCTCGAGCGTGGCAACGAAGGCGGTGAACAACTGATCATGGGCGGCGTTAACGGTCTGGTCGATCAGACGAAGACGATCGAGCGGATCGTCACAGCTCTGGAACTGGACCAGATCGAGTTTGAAGGCTCGGACAGTCTGGACAACCCAAACGCTGTTTTCCAGTAACTCAAGCATTGCCGGAGGCGCGTCTTTTGCCACGCCTCCGGCATCCTTGATCCCGCAGACCCACCAGTTGACTCTGGACCAAAGGTAAATAACTTACTAATTAAGTAAGAAATATATCGAGCACCGAGTCGTTATGATCGTATGCCACTGCACAAATATAACGGATCACGACATCCAAACAGCGATTGACTGGATGCGCTCGGCTGATCCCTTCGCGGTCATCACGCCCGGAAAGATCTACCATGCCCTTGGAAAGTCTGCGGATTGTGGCGGTTGCATGCCGCTTTTCTTAGACACGATGCGGTCCAGCGACAAACTGGAAGTCCCAATGCAGCTTCGTGCGTTGCGCACCGATGCATCACAGGAGAATACGAATGAAGGGCGACCCAAAGGTCATAGAATATCTAAACAAGTCTCTGCGGCATGAGTTGACGGCCGTCAGCCAGTACTGGCTTCACTATCGTCTGCAGGAAGACTGGGGTCTTGGTCACATGGCCAAGAAAAGCCGCGAGGAAAGCATCGAAGAGATGGGGCATGCGGACAAGCTGGTCGAGCGGATCATCTTTCTTGGCGGCCATCCAAACCTTCAGAAACTGGACCCTTTACGCATCGGGCAAACCCCAAAGGAAACACTCGAATGCGACCTGGCGGCAGAGATCGACGCCAGGGCCCTCTACAAGGAAGCGCGCGAATATTGTCAGAGCGCCGGGGACTACGTCACCATGTCTCTGTTTGAAGGATTACTGGCCGATGAAGAAGGGCATATTGATTTTCTTGAAACGCAGCTTGATCTGTTTGAAAGGATCGGCGAGGCCAATTATGCACACCTCAACGCATCGAAAATGGATGAAGGCGAGTAAGCTTTCGTTTGCGGTGGCGGCCGTTTGTGCGACGACCCCATCCCTGTCGGCCGAATTACAGGACCTGCACTTAAACGTCATCCCCACCACCGAAGACGAAAAATCCCGGATTGCGGCTGTCACGGCTACTCCGTTGGATTTCGACGCCCCACAACGGTTTGAAGAACTACCTGCGGGTGCAGCAACCGTGCGCCTGCGCACCGACGCGGATGCGTTTTCCCAACCGTCCGGCAATCTGGAATTCGCCCAGGAACTTGACTTCAAAGTCGGCAATGGGCTGTTCAAAAAAATCTGGGTCTCATCGCCGTCCTCCACCCTGGCTTCGGATGGGTTGGGGCCGCTATACAACGCGCGCTCGTGTCAACGCTGCCACCTCAAGGACGGTCGGGGGCACACGCCGAATGGGCCGGATGACAACGCCATTTCGATGTATCTGCGTGTGTCGATCCCCGGCGGGGATCCGATACAGGAGATCAAAGACTACATCGCCACACAGCCCGAGCCGAACTACGGCGGACAGATGCAGGACCTGTCCCTGCTCGGTCACCCGGCGGAATACAGGTTGGACATCACTTACGAGGACGTGCCCATAAAGCTTTCGGGCGATGAAACTGTCGTCTTGCGCAAACCAACGTATAAGGCCGCTGATCTGGGCTATGGCCCTCTGCACCCCGATGCGATGCTCAGCCCGCGTGTCGCACCGCAGATGATCGGGTTGGGACTGCTTGAGGCGATCCCCGTCGATGACCTGCTCGCCAAGGCTGACCCCGACGATGCAGATGGCGATGGTATTTCGGGCCGACCGAATATCATCTGGTCGATCGAATATGGCGCGCCGATGATGGGCCGCTTTGGGCATAAGGCTGGTATGCCGACGATTGCGCAGCAATCCGCTGCGGCCTTTGCCGGGGACATCGGAATTTCAAGTCCCCTGTACCCGGCAGCGTATGGGGACTGCACTGAATTGCAGGCAGAGTGTGTAAGCGCCCCGCACGGAGACGGTGACGATCGCACGTTTGAAATACACCAGCAGGGCATGGATCTGGTCGTTTTCTACAGCCGCAATCTGGGTGTGCCAGAGCGTCGTGACGTGGACGATGCCGAAGTTTTGCGCGGCAAGCGCGTGTTTCACGACAGCGGGTGCGCCGCGTGCCACACGCCATCACACGTCACGCACCGGCTGGAAGACCGGCCCGAGCATAGTTTCCAATTGATCTGGCCCTATACCGACCTGTTACTGCACGACATGGGCGAGGGTCTTGCCGACAACCGTCCCGAGTCCCGCGCGACAGGCCGCGAGTGGCGTACACCGCCGTTGTGGGGAATTGGCCTGACGGAGCAGGTTTCGGGGCATACCCAGTTCCTGCACGACGGTCGCGCGCAATCGCTGCTGGAAGCTATCCTGTGGCATGGCGGCGAAGCTCAGGTGGCACGCGACAAGGTTGTCACGCTGCCCAAGGCGGACCGTGCGGCCCTCATCCGGTTTTTGGAGAGCCTGTAGTGCGTGCCGTTCTACTCGCTTGCGCTCTGATGACCCCTTTGCCCGCAACAGCTCAGGACCGGGGGCCGATCCTGACGGACGTGGTCGAAGGGCACATCCTGCCCGGCTATGCGCGTTTGTCCAAGGCAACCGGCGCACTTAGCAGCGCGGCGCAAGGGGATTGCGCAGCCACATCCCCCGAATTGCGCGCGGCTTATCATGCTGCTTTTGATCGCTGGATTACAGTAAGTCATTTGCGGTTCGGTCCCTCCGAGACCGACAACCGGGCCTTTGCGCTGGCGTTCTGGCCCGATACTAAAGGGTTCACAACCAAGGCGCTGTCAGGTCTGATCGCAGTTCGGGATTCCGCCTTCGAAACGCCCGAAGGATTTGCTGAGACGTCAGTCGCCGGGCGCGGTTTCTTTGCGCTGGAGATGATGCTGTACGACCCCGCCTTCATGGAAACCGAAGACGAGCCGTACCGATGCGCCCTTGTTCAAGCAATCGCAGTCGACATCAATCACAACGCCAATGCGATTGATGCGGATTGGGTGTCATACGCAAGTCAAATCACCAAACCCGGAGGCCAAAGCGCATTCCGCTCGGACAATGAAGCCATGCAAGAGCTGTACAAGGCGCTTGTCACGGGGTTGGAATTCACGGCCAACACCCGCCTCGGGCGGCCATTAGGAGCGTTCGACCGCCCCCGGCCCAAGCGTGCCGAGGCGCGGCGATCTGAACGCTCGTTGCGCCATGTCGAACTGTCCCTGATCGCATTGTGGGATCTTGCGGCGCGATTGTCGTCTGATCACCCCGAGATTGACACCGATCTGGCCGAAGCGTTCGAAAAGGCCATCGATCGCGCGCAGCGTTTGGATGATCCGAGGCTTGCGGGCATCGCGACACCTCAGGGGCGATTGCGGGTTGAAGCTCTGCAACAGTCGATCAACGACATCCGGTCGGTTGCCACTACTGACCTTGGCCCGACATTGGGTATCAACGCCGGGTTCAACGCATTAGATGGTGATTAAGGTATGACCAGCCGCCGCCGATTTCTGGCAGGACTGGCTGCGGCTAGCCTTGCCCCCACCCAAGGATGGGCGGCCGTCGGTGCGCCCGACTATCTGGCCGCCGCCCTGTTTCCTGATGGATCACACCGTTTGGTCGGTTTGTTGGCGGATGGAAGTATTCTGTTCTCACTGATCTTGCCCGCCCGAGGCCACGCCGCCGCCGCGCACCCCCATCGCCCGCAGGCTGTTGCCTTCGCGCGGCGACCGGGGACCTTTGCCGTGATCATCGACTGCACAACAGGTGCGCAAACCGCGGCGTTAAACGCGCCTGACGGCAGACACTTCTACGGTCACGGCGCATTTTCACAGGATGGCACCCGACTATTCACAACAGAAAATGACTACGAAGCCGGAGAAGGCGTGATCGGTGTCTGGGAGACGGCACAATATACTCGGTTGGGCGAGTTTCCGTCAGGGGGAACCGGCCCCCATGACATTCGCCTTATGGCGGACGGGAAAACACTGGTCATCGCCAACGGAGGGATTGAAACGCACCCCGACACCGGCCGCACCAAGCTGAACCTGCCGGTCATGCAGCCGAACCTCACCTATCTGGACCTCGACGGCTCCATGCTTGAACAGGCCGAATTGCCGCCGGGGCTGCGCCAGAACTCGATCCGTCATCTGGCGGTCCGGCCTGACGGGCTGATTGGGTTTGCGACCCAATGGCAGGGTCAAACCATTGAACACCCGCCCCTGCTTGGCCTGCACAGACCGGGCGACGAAATCCGCTTATTATCCGCCCCGAATGCGAATCAAAGCAGGTTGCAAGGCTATGCCGGCAGCATCGCTTTTTCCGGCGATGGTGCATCGGTCGCGATCACCTGTCCCCGCGGAAACGCTTTGCACCAATTTCGTGTCGAGGACGGTCAATTGATAGGTGCTTTCGAACTGGATGACGTCTGCGGACTTGGCACCGGCGGAGACGGGTTTGTGTACACCACAGGCACCGGCGCGGTTGGAACGCTGGGCGCGACGGTCAAAACGTCGGCCCGGCAGGACTGCCAATGGGACAACCACCTGATCCCCGTGGGACGTCCGGCGTAATTTGGGCAAATCCACCCCTTAGATTACACTTGGAAGAATCAAACAGCTACCGTATTGGCGGCGAAACACCGGCTCCCCTCTGAGTTAAGGACTGACTCGATTGAAACAGACGCCCGACGCACCGCATTCCATCTACGGGGTTGATAAATGGGGCAAAGACCTGATCGAGGTGACGAAGCAGGGTGAAATCGGTCTGCGCAATCCGCTCGCGCCCGACGCTGCCGCGATCAGCCTGCCCGGGATTCTGGCCGATCTGGATGATCGGGGGATCAAGGCCCCGATGCTGCTGCGGGTTTCCTCTTATCTGGAACATGAAATTGCGCATCTGAACGAAAGCTTCCGCGACGCCATTGCGCGCGTGGGCTACAAAGGCTCCTATCGCGGCGTCTTTCCGATCAAGGTGAACCAGCAAGCGCAGGTCGTCGACCGCATCGTCGAGTTCGGTAAGAAGTACAATTACGGGCTTGAGGCCGGATCAAAACCCGAACTGGTTGTGGCGCTGGCGCATCGCCTTGCGCCTGAGGCGTTGATTGTCTGCAATGGCGTCAAAGATGCCGAGTTCATCCAACTGGCCATCCTCAGCCGCAAGATCGGCTTTAATACCGTGATCGTTCTGGAAAGCCCGAAAGAGGCCGACACAGTGATCAAGGTCTATAACGAGCTGGGCATCGAACCGCTGATCGGCGTGCGGGTGAAGCTGACCAACCAGATCAGCGGCAAATGGGAAGAAAGCTCAGGCGACCGCTCGGCCTTTGGCATGAACACTGACCAACTTGTCGCAGCGGTGGACAAACTGCGCGACGCGGGGCTGTTGCATTGCTTGAAACTGCAACACTCGCATCTGGGCAGTCAGGTACAGGACGTCAACGACGTGCGCCGTGCTGTGGGCGAAGCGTGTCGCTACTACACCGAACTCACGCGCGAAGGCGTGCCGATGACCCATCTGGACCTCGGCGGCGGCATGGGCGTGGATTACACGGGCGAGAAGAAAGCCGCCGAGAACTCGATCAACTACACGGTCGAGGAATACTGCGCCAACGTGGTCGAAACCGTGGCTTATGCCATGGATGAGGCCGAGATCGCCCACCCAACGCTTGTCACCGAAAGCGGGCGGGCCGTGGTGGCTACATCCTCGATGCTGGTGTTCAATGTGTTGGAAAGCACGCTCTACGACGCCCCAACCGGCCCCGAGGTTGAACCCGACGATCATCACATGGTCGCTGACCTTGCAGCCGTTCACGGATACCTCAGCAAAACCCGCCTACAGGAATGCTGGAACGACGCCACATTCTATCGCAACGAACTGCGCGCGCTGTTCAGACGCGGCTATGTCGACCTGCGCCAGATGGCGCGCGCTGAACGAATCTACCTGTCGCTCATGGCCCGCCTCAAGGCGCTGGCCGCAAGCGATGATCTGGACACGGATGTGGATGACCAGCTTGAGAAAGTCGCCGATATCTACCACTGCAACTTCTCTCTGTTCCAATCCCTGCCCGATGTCTGGGCCATCGACCAGCTACACCCGATCGTGCCGTTGCAGGGCCTGAACAAAACGCCCGACCGGCGCGCTGTCCTGTCAGACATCACCTGCGACAGCGATGGCAAGATCGACCAGTTCATTCTGGCCGACGGTGTCTCACCCAGCCTGCCGGTGCATTCGCTGCCGGATGAGGGCGAGTACTTCATGGGCGTCTTTTTCGTCGGCGCCTATCAGGAAACGCTTGGCGATCTGCACAACCTCTTTGGCGACACCAACGTCGTCACCATCGACCTGCGCGCCGATGGCGGCTTCGACCTGCTGCATGAACAAGAGGGCGACACGATCAGCCAGGTCCTGTCCTATGTCGAATTCGACCCGCAAGACTGCGTCGCCGCTTTCCGCAAAATGGTGGACGAGGCGATCTCGACCGGTACTCTGCAAGCCAAGGACCGCAAAACCCTGATGAGCGCCTATCGCGACTCGATCAACGGCTACACCTATTACGAATAAGAAGGAGACAGACCATGGGCAAAACACTGGTTGTCGGCGCCGGCGGCGTATCCCACGCAGCCGTGCACAAAATGGCGATGAATTCAGATATATTCACCGAAATCACGCTGGCCAGCCGCACGAAATCGAAATGCGATGCCATCGCAGCGGCCGTCAAGGATCGCGTTGGCGTGGATATCAAGACCGCCGAACTGGACGCCTACAAGGTCGAAGATACGGTCAAACTGATCAAGGAAACCGGTGCTGAAATCCTTGTGAACCTCGCCCTGCCCTATCAGGATCTGGTGCTGATGGATGCGTGCCTCGAGGCCGGAATCCACTATCTCGATACCGCGAACTACGAGCCCGAGGATGAGGCCAAGTTCGAATACCACTGGCAATGGGCCTATCAGGAGCGGTTCAAAGCGGCGGGCCTGACCGCCATCCTCGGCTCGGGCTTTGATCCGGGCGTGACATCCGTGTTCGCCAAATGGCTGAAGAAACACAAGCTGGAGACAATCCGCCAGATCGACGTTCTGGATGCCAATGGCGGCAGCAACGATCAGGAATTCGCCACCAACTTCAACCCCGAAATCAACCTGCGCGAAGTGCTGGCCGAGGTCCGCCACTGGGAAGGTGGCGAATGGAAACACTCCCCCGCCATGACCCACAAGGTCGAGTTCGACTTCCCCGCCATCGGCCCCAAAAACATGTACCTGATGTATCACGAGGAACTGGAGTCACTCAGCACCCACTTCCCCGAAATCGAGCGCGCCCGATTCTGGATGACCTTCGGCGACGCCTATATCATGCACGCCAAGGTACTGGAAAATGTCGGCATGACCCGCATCGACCCGGTGATGCATGACGGCAAGGAAATCATACCTATCCAGTTCCTGAAAACCCTTCTGCCCGATCCCGGCGATCTGGGCGCGGAAACCAAGGGCAAAGCCTGCATCGGCGACATTGCCACAGGTCAGGCCAAGGATGGCTCGGGCGAGAAGACCTTTTACATCTACAACATCTGCGACCATGAGGAATGCTACGCTGAGGTCGGCTCCCAGGCCGTCAGCTACACCACTGGCGTCCCCGCCATGATCGGCGCGGCACAAGTGCTGAAAGGCAACTGGCGCGAACCCGGCGTGTGGAACATGGAACAACTCGACCCGGATGACTTCATGGACATGCTGAACAATCACGGCCTCCCGTGGCAAGTCCACGAACTCGACGGCCCAGTCGAGTTCTAGATCCGGAACTTCATCTGGCCAAAAATATCCCGGGGGGTCCGGGGGGCTGGCCCCCCGGCCTCTCCACAATCGGAGACGCCTGACATGTCCGACATGATGACCACCCAAGCCGGCGACGCCGGTGCCTTCCGTAATTTCGATCTTAACCGCGTCCCCACCCCTTGCTTCGTGGTCGACGAAAAAGCCGTCGAACGAAACCTGACCATCCTCTCAGACATCGGCACCCGGTCAGGCGCGCATGTTCTCAGCGCGCTCAAGGCGTTTTCGATGTTCTCTCTGGCCCCGCTGGTGCGCCAGCACCTTGGTGGCACCTGCGCCAGCGGCATCTACGAAGCGCGTCTGGGCCGCGAGGAATATGGTGGCGAGGTCGCAACCTTCTGCGCCGGGTACAAGGACGCGGATATCGACGAGATCCTGTCGCTGTCGGACCACATCATCTTCAACTCTCCAGCGCAAAAGGATCGGTTTCTGAGCAAGGCCGAAAGCGCCAAAGTTCAGGTCGGCCTGCGCATCAACCCAGAACATTCCGAAGGCGAGATACCCAAATACGACCCCTGCGCGCCCTGCTCGCGCCTTGGCACACCGGTCAGTCAACTGACCGCCGAAACCTTGAACGGGGTTGATGGCCTGCACATGCACACGCTCTGCGAACAGGGGTTCGAACCGCTGCAACGCACGTGGGCGGCAATCGAACATAAGCTCAAACCCTTCCTCAGCCAACTCAAATGGCTGAACTTCGGCGGCGGGCACCATATTACCCGCAACGATTACGACCGCGGCGGGCTGGTGGGTTTCATCAAAGCCATCCGCACCGAATACAATATCGACATCTACCTCGAGCCCGGCGAGGCAGTCGCCTTGGACGCGGGTATTCTGGTCGGAGAGATCCTCGACCTGCCGACCAATGGCATGAGTCTTGCGATCACCGATATCTCGGCCACCTGCCACATGCCCGACGTGATCGAAGCCCCCTATCGCCCCGCCCTGATGGACGAGGCCGCAACAGGCCATACCTACCGTCTGGGTGGCCCCTCATGCCTCGCGGGCGACGTGATCGGCGACTACACGTGGGACAAGCCGCTGGAAATCGGCCAGCGTTTTGCCTTCCTCGATCAAGCGCATTATTCGATGGTCAAGACCAACACGTTCAACGGCGTTCCCCTGCCCACCATCGCCCTGTGGAATAGCGATACGGACGACCTGAAAATTATCCGGCAATTCGGCTATGACGACTTCAAAGAGAGACTCTCATGAGCATCTTCCTCGACAGCGAACTCACCGCCGCGGAACGCAGCGAATCCGCCCGCTTTCGCGTGATCCCCGTGCCGCTCGAACGCACCGTGTCTTATGGCGCGGGCACGGCCAAGGGCCCCGAAGCCATCATCGAGGCCAGCAATGAGTTGGAGCGCATTACCGGCCATGCCGAACCCTGCGTCGAGGGGATCTTTACCGAACCCCCGCTGGACTGCGACGGCCCGCTGCCCAAGGTGATGGAACGGCTGGCCCAACGCACCGAGGCCGCCATCCGCGCAGACAAGGTGCCGGTGACGCTGGGCGGGGAGCATTCGCTCAGTTACGGCGCGGTAATGGGCGTGGCACGGGCGCTTAACCAACCCATAGGGATCGTGCAGATCGACGCCCACGCCGATTTGCGCAACGCGTATCAGGGCGAGAAACACTCTCACGCGTCGGTTATGCACCTGCTGGCCGAGCAAGGCGTCAAACTGGCCCAATTCGGCGTCCGCGCCTTTTCCACCGAAGAAGCCCAAAGCCGTCTGAAAAACCACGTCTTCCACGTGGATGCCGAGGAGTTGGTCACCGGCAATATCCACGCGGTCAACCTGCCCGAGGATTTTCCCGAACTGGTCTATGTCAGCTTTGACGTAGACGGTCTGGACCCGTCGCTGATGCCCGCCACCGGCACCCCGGTTCCGGGCGGGCTTGGATATTACCAAGCCCTGCGCCTGGTCGAACACGCCCTGAAGGGCCGCAAATGCGTAGGCTTCGACGTGGTCGAGCTGGCCCCCGACGGCAATGCAGCGTGGGATTTTACCGCGGCACAAATCGTCTATCGACTGATGGCAGCCTGTTAACCCTCGGACGTTTCATTCAGTTCCATGTGCCCTTCACCCTTGCTCAGGACGCGGCGCAACATAGGCTCAAAGAACTCCAACGGTTTGGTCGGATAGTCCGGGTCAAACGCCTTCTGATCGTATTCGTGGCAGAAATAGCGGCAGTCCTCCCAGTACGGGCTGTCGCGGTACTTGTCGCGGGCATTACGATCTCCGCCCCAATGATGATTGTAGTAATACCCTTGAAAGACACAGTGATGTTTCAAAATCCAATAGGTCTTTTCGCTGACATAAGGCTTCATCATTGCGGCTGATAACTCACCATGATTGTAGGGGGACAGAATATCGCCAGTGTCATGAATCAAGGCCGCTACGACCAATTCCTCATCCGCGCCATCCTCATAGGCGCGGGTCGCGGCCTGAAGACTGTGCTGGTAGCGATTCACCGGATAAGGCGTCCAATCTTCGTCCAGCGAGCGGATCGCATCCAGAATTCGGTCGGGCAGAGCGGCGTTATAGGCCTCTTCATATTCGATGACGGCATCCCAGTCGGCTTTGGTCGCCTCCTCGAAACTGGTCCAGGTGGGTTTGTGGCTTTTGTCCAGCATCGCGCGGTCCTTTGGCTGATTTGTTCAGCGAGGATAGCGCAAACTGCTTGCCCAAAAAAATGAATTGATTTTATCACATCAATCAAAAAATACTTTCAATATGCAAACCAAAGCCCTTGAGACCTTTCTATGCGTTGCCGAGTCAGGAGGCTTTCACGCGGCGGCCCGCAAGCTGAACATCACCCAGACGGCTGTCAGCGCCCGTATCCGATTGATCGAAGAAGAAACCGGAAAGCCCCTATTCACACGCGGTGCCGGGGGTACAAGGCTGACAGAATTCGGACGCCAATTCCGACCCTATGCGGAACAGATGCTGTCGCTTTGGTCCTTTGCATCCCGCGATCTGCCTGCACAAACACAGAACCGGATCGCTTTGCGGTTAGGTGCGCAACTCAGCATTTGGGACCCCTTGCTGGTCGACCTCGCGGTGCGCTTTGAACAGCGTCTTGGGCAAATTCTGCTGACGCTGAATTATGATCACGATCTGAACATGGTCGACGCCGTGGCGACCCATGTACTTGACGCTGCGCTGACACATGAAAAACCAACAGATGCGCGGGTTGAGTGTAAGGAACTTGTCCCAGAACGGTTGATATTGGTTCAGGCAACAACCAACCTGCACGATCCCGTCTTCGTTAATCTGGAATTGGGCGAGGTCTATCAGGATCACATTCGGTCAATCGCGCGACAGGCGTCGACTCAATCGGTCTTTCTGGGAAACTGCATGATGGCCCTGCGCTATATCCTCAAGAGGGGCGGAACCGGCTATTTCCCCGAATATCTCGTTGCTGAGTATTTACACGCTGGCGATCTATGCCGCGTGATCGGTTCGCGCGACCTTTTGCTGCCTGTTTACCTGATCGCCCGGAAGAACAGCCCTGCCCTGGAAAGTGTTCTGGGGTGCGTGACAGACCTTAGAGGAGCAAGCTAGGCCGCAGTCGGCATTGGTGTCGCATTTCGTCGTCTGGTCCGCAAAAGCGGGCGTCCTGCGATCAACAGAAACACGCATGAAATCAAGATGCCCAAAATCGCTGGTAGGTAAAGCAATATCCACAGATCCGGATCGTCGATCACGACAGGTGACACAAATCCCCGAACGCCCTCGAGCAGAACCAGAATCGTAAACGCCCCGAAAATCTGCGGCCACAGCCCGAACCTTGAGAAACTTCCCAACATCAAAGTGGCATATCCGGCCATCGCGACCGCCACGCATATGGCAATCCACGAAAACCTCTGATGCAGTTCGTCGATCAACTCACCTTCGCTGAACTCCCCTGCCGCGATAATCTTGTCCCGGCTTTGCAAAAGCTCGAGGGTGGGAATGGCTTCGAGACTGCGATTATTTATCCGGTTGGTGTTTGTCATCCCAGAGATGTCATAAGACGCGTCCTCAAACAGGGTCGAAGACAGCGTTCGCCCATCTTTGGTCAACCGCAAAGCGACCCCGTCCACCATCACAAGGTGTATCCCCTCGCCACTATTGACCAGATAGGCGGTTTTGCTTGAGTAGCTGACCGGATTATCCTCATCCCGACGGTCAGAGACGAACACCTCGTACAGCGTCCCGTCCAGGTCAATCCGCCCGATATAAACCGTCACACC
This sequence comes from Ruegeria sp. S263, assembly GCF_056780525.1. Lineage (NCBI taxonomy): Bacteria > Pseudomonadati > Pseudomonadota > Alphaproteobacteria > Rhodobacterales > Roseobacteraceae > Ruegeria > Ruegeria sp. S263. The sequence continues at coordinate 3,339,817 of NZ_CM165558.1, forward strand.
AACCGCGGGGTGCATAAACTCACCCTCATTCAATAGCTGGGCGGTGACATCGCCTGCGACCTCGGCCTGACGTCGTTCAAGCTGATCAACGGACGCGGGGCGCAGGAACACACTGATCGCAGCCATCATCAGCCCGGTTATCAGCCCAAACAGAAACACGGCGCGCGCCAACCGCCACGGGCTGGACCCGGTGGCCAACATGACCGTAAGTTCGCTTTCCCGGCTCAGACGATTGGTGGCATAGACGGCGGCGGCGAACACCGCCATCGGCATCACGGTTCGTATCAGGGTGGGAAGGGTCAGGGCGGTAAATTCCAGAAACACCATTGCCGACTGCCCGCCGCTGATCACGCGGTCAAATAGGCTGACCGACCGGGTGATCCAGAATACACCCACCAGAACCAGGGTGAAAAAGCCGAACAGAATCAGCAGTTGCCGCAGGAAATAGCCATCGAAGCGCGACATGAGACTCCATCCGTCTGATCAAGTTCCCGCCGACAGTATTGTATTCGGAAAGCCGTGGAAACCGCGTTTGGACACTCGGCTGAATTTTACCTCAATCCGGCAGCAAGTGAATTGTCAGATAGCACAAAAGCTGAAAACCACCCTGAACCATATGGTTTTCTTCCAGATCGAATTTCATGACTGTCTGGTCAGACAGAAAGAACGCAAGCCACAGGCCAATTGACACCACAAAGGCCGTATCCACGCGTTTGATCCAAAGCTTCTTGTTCTGGTAAGGCGTTGCAACTGCGATCAAAAACAGCAAGGCCGCAATCAAAGCCCAAGCGATGATACCGACAAACAAGGCGATATCCACGGCCGGAGTCGCTCCGAACTGCTCAAGTGTTTTTTGCAGGAACGGATAGTTGTGCCCATCGAACCACGGCGTAGACGTGTACCCAAGAAGCTCCAGACCACCGACAAAGTCGGTGAGGAACGCAAAAGCCCACCATACGAACCAGAACGCAACAAGGCTTTGTTTAAAGAAAATACGCATGGATTGCCCCCAAAACAGCAAAAACTCATCAAGAACGCGACCAACACTACTTGATTTGCTGAAAATTTAGAAACTCCGGTCAGAATGCTACGGTGCCGACGGCACAGGCTCGCCTGAGATTTTGATGGCAATGGCAGGGGCAGCAGGGTTCGAACCCGCGACCTACGGTTTTGGAGACCGTCGCTCTACCAACTGAGCTATACCCCTAAGGTGCGCCTCAGATATGCCAGCCGCGCGGCGGACTCAAGAGGCTTTTTGAGATTCAGCCACAGTTATGTATTTCACAAACAAGTTGCGCGCGGCGTTGAGTTCTATAAGACACATTTTCGCCAACAGAAGGACGCCTGACGTGAACCTCCGCAAGAAAATTGCCGACAGCGAAGCCGTTCTGAACTGGGCGGCCCGGCGGATCGCAAGCTATATCCGGATGGTCAACCGCAATACCAAGTGGCAACGTATCGGGTACGAAGAACTTGACCAACTGGCCGATCAAGGCGAACCGGTCATCGTTGTTCTGTGGCATCAGCGACTGGCGCAGTCGCCCTATTTCTTTCCATTGGACAAGGGTCGCATCTGTTCGATCACCTCGTCGGCACGTGCAGGCAGCATGGTAGGCCGGGTGCAGAAACTGTTCGGCATGGACACGATTGCCATGTCCAGCCACAAGCGCCACGTCGCCTTGTCGCGCGAGGTTCTTGGAAAGATGAAACAGGGTATCTCGATCGGGATCGCCGCCGATGGTCCGCGTGGGCCTGAACGCGTATCTTCAACCGTGCCCCTGATCTGGGCGCGCACGTCGGGCAAACGGGTCTTTGGCATCACATTCTCAGCCAAACACGGAAGCGAGGCTGGAACCTGGGATCGCCTACTGATGCCGCGCCCGTGGCGGAACGAAGGCGTCTTTTTGTGCCGCGAATGGACGGATCCCGTTCCGCGCAAAGCGACCGAAGACCAGATCGAAGCGCTGCGCCTCAGCCTTGAAAAACATATGAACGACATCACAGCCGAGGCTGACCGGATGGTTGGGCGCGAGCCGTGGTCGCCGAAGGGCTAACCGCCCCTCAGCCTTTGCATCAGATAGATTTCGCTGCCTTCAGGGATCGGCTCGGTCAGACCGCTGGCTACAACGCGCCCGTCAATCGCGATGGACACGCCGGCATCTATCGGCCCTTGAAGCTGAGGATGTAGCCGCACCAGTTCCTGTAGCAGCTCACCCGTGGTTTTGGCATCGACCTCCACCACCTGCTGGCCCCCGGTCAAAGACCGAAGACCAGACCAGAGGTGAACCTCAACCATTGTTCCTAAGCGCGGCCAGAATGCGCGGCGGGGACATCGGCAGTTGCTTCATTCGAACGCCCGCCGCTTGCGATACCGCATTTGCGATAGCGGCCAGAGGCGGCACGATTCCTGTTTCACCCACTCCGCGCACGCCGAACGGGTGGCCAGGGTTGGGGACTTCGACAATCACCGTGTCGATCATGGGCAGGTCACTGGCGACGGGGATGCGATAGTCAAGGAAGATCGAGTTTTGCAGCCGACCATCCTCGCCATAGATATATTCCTCGTTCAGCGCCCAACCGATCCCTTGTGCAGCGCCGCCTTGGTACTGGCCTTCCACATAGGTCGGGTGGATAGCCTTGCCCGCGTCCTGAATGACCGTATAGCGCGTGATGCTGGTCTTACCCGTTTCCGGGTCAACTTCGGCATCCACAATATGCGTGCCGAAGGATACACCTGCACCTTCGGGCGTCGCCTCGAAATGGCCCGAGATCGGCCCCCCGGTGCTGCCCATATTGGCCGTGATATCAGCCAGTGGCATCGGATCGAAATCTCCGGCATTGGGGCCAGACGGGACAGCGCAACCGTTTTCCCATTTTACCGCGTCCACGGGGATGCCCCACTTGGCCGCCGCGCGTTCGCTCAGTTTCTCAACCGCATGGCGCGCCGCTTTGATGGTCGCCAGACCGCTGGCATAGGTCACGCGTGAACCGTGGCTGACATCGTTATAGCCCAGCGTCGCCGTATCCGCGATTGTCACACGGATGTTTTCATAAGGGATACCAAGCACTTCGGCCGCCATCAGCGCCATCGACGCGCGCGAGCCGCCAATATCCGGCGTCCCCACCATCAACTGCGCCGAGCCGTCCTCGGACAGGGCCAGCGACACGCTTGTCTCGCCGCCGTGGTTGAACCAGAACCCGCAGGAAATCCCGCGCCCCTGCCCTGGATTCAGTGGGGCCGAATAATGCGGATGCGCCTTGGCCGCTTCCAGCGTTTCAACCAGACCGATCCGCTGATAGCGCGGGCCATAGCTGGCCTTGGTCCCTTCATGGGCCGCGTTTTTCAGGCGTACATCGACCGGGTCCAGACCCAGCTTCTTGCACAGCTCGTCAATCACCGACTCAACGGCAAACGCGCCCATTGGCGCACCCGGCGCGCGATAGGCCGCCTGTTTCGGACGGTTGGCCATGACGTCATAGCCGATCTGCTTGACGTTGGTCAGGTTGTAAGGCGCAAAGGCGCACATGGCGGTCATGTCGCCGGGCGCGCCCGGGAATGCCCCACCCTGCAAGCGGAATACACCCTGCGCGGCAGAGATTGTGCCGTCCTTCTTCATCCCGATTTTGATATCCATCGACGCCGAAGCTGTCGGACCGGTCGCCCGGAACACCTCGGATCGGGTCATCACAACTTTAACGGGCCGGTTGGCCTTGCGGCTGAGTGCCAGCGCGACAGGTTCGATGAATACCGTTGTCTTGCCACCGAAACCGCCTCCGATCTCGGATGCGGTGACGCGCAATTGCGAGGTTTCGATGCCCAAAAGCGCCGCACAGGTTTTTTGCGCGATCCAGTGGCCTTGAGTGGTACACCACAGCTCACCCTTGCCGTCAGTGCCCAGCATCCCCAGACAGGCATGCGGTTCGATATAGCCCTGATGGGTGGCTTCGGTGACGAAACTGTCTTCGATCACCAGATCTGCCTCGGCGAACCCGGCCTCGACATCGCCATGGCCGCTTTCGTGATAACGCACGACGTTGGGATGCATCCCCTCGGGCACGGAATAATCCGCAGCCCCTTCGCGGATGACCGGCGCATCCGGGGCCATCGCCTTGTCCACGTCAGTGACGTGGGGCAGAACCTCGTACTCGACCTCGATCAGTTTCAACGCGTCGCGCGCGGCCAGAGCCGATGTCGCCGCAACAGCCGCAACTGCGTGCCCGTCATACAGCGCCTTTTCCCCCGCCATGACGTTTTCCAGCACATTCCAGAACTCACCTTCCAGGCCGGGCATGAACGGCACTTCGGCGAAATCGGCGCGGGTGACGACGGCTTTGACGTCCTTCAACGCCTCAGCTTTGGACGCGTCGATCTTCACAATCCGCGCATGGGCATGGGGCGAGCGCAGGATCGCACCGTGCAGCATCCCCGGGGCTGACATGTCCGCGCCAAACTTGGCCCGGCCCGTGACCTTGTCCAACCCGTCTGGGCGGTTCGGGCGAGTGCCGACAAAGGTAAATTCTGTCTTACGATCGTCCAGAGCCATTACGACGCCTCCCGCAATTCTTCTGCCGTTTCCATCACGGCGCGAATGATCTTGTCATAACCGGTGCAGCGGCAAAGGTTGCCTGCAAGCCAGTACCTGGTTTCTTCCTCGGTCGGGTTGGGGTTCTTTTCCAGCAGCGACTTGGCCGCCACCAGAATGCCCGGTGTGCAGATGCCACATTGCAGGGCGGCATGGTCGATGAACTTCTGCTGTAACGGGTGCAGCACGTCACCATCCGCGATACCTTCGACGGTTTCGATCTGCTTACCCTCGGCCTCGGCACCCAACATCAGGCACGAACAGACCAAACGGCCATCGACGGTGACGGAACACGCGCCGCAGTCGCCGGTTCCGCAGCCCTCTTTCGCGCCGGTCAGATTCAGCTTGTCGCGCAGACAGTCCAACAAGGTTTCACGGGGGTCGCACAGAAAATCGACCTCATCCCCGTTCACGGTGGTGGATACGTGGAGCTTACTCATGCTTTTTCTCCCTTCGCGCGGGCATAGGCGATTTTCGCGGCACGTTTGGCCAGAACGCCAGCGACCTCGGTGCGGAATGCGATCGTCCCGCGTTTATCGTCAATCGGGTTGCAGGCTGCAGAGGCCGCTGCCGCCAGCGCATCCAGCGCCGCGTCGTCCAGCGTGCTGCCGATGATGGCTTTGGCGCAATCTTCAACTAGCAGGACGGTGGGGGCGACCGCGCCCAGCGACACACGCGCCTCGACCACAGTATCGCCATCCAGACGCAGGCTGACACCTACGCCGACCACGGCGATATCCATCTCGGTGCGCGGAATGAACCGCAGATAGGCGTCGCCCGCGTTGTCCCCGCGCACAGGGATATTCACGGCTGAGACAACCTCGCCCTTGGCCAGCGACGTTTTGCCGGGGCCGGTGGGGATGTCTTCGACCGCCACCTCGCGCTCACCTTCGGGGCCGATGACCGTCACAGTCACGCCTGCCGCAACCATCGCAGGCACCGAATCCGCCGCCGGAGAACCATTGCACAAGTTGCCGGTCAGCGTTGCGCGGCCCTGCACCTGCGTGGATCCGATCAAATCCATCGCCTCAACCACGCCGGGCCAGTCGCGGCCAAGCTCGGGGTGTTCGCTCATCTCGGCGCCGGTGGCGGCAACGCCCAGCGTCCAGCTTCCATCAGCGTTGCGGGTTATGTCGCTGACACCGTCGATTTTCTTGATGTCGATCAGCGTGTCGGGCGTAACCAATTCCGAGCGCAACTGCACTAGAACATCCGTTCCGCCAGCCAGAAAGCGGGTAACGCCCGTTGCGTTTGCAGCCAGAGCCGACGCCTCGGCGAAACTGGCGGGGCTGTGATAATCCATGAAAATACCTCGCACCTGTTGATCAGGATTTACTGGGGTTCGCAGGGGACGTTAGTGCAGCACCGCCCCGGCGTCCATGGCTGGAACGACCAAATTTTGCGATTCAAAATGTCATTTCTGAACTTCCGATCAGAGGTCGATCTCGATCACACCATCTTTTTGCGCAGCTCGGCTTTGGCAAAGGATGATCGCCCCCTCGCGCTGCTTGTTGGACAAAACGAAATCACGGTGTTCGACCTCACCCGAGACCACGCCGCATTTACAGACCCCGCAGATGCCGTCAGCGCATTTCACATCCACGTGTATACCCGCCTCATTCAACACCTGCGCGGCGTCCTTGTTTGCGGGCACAGTCAGATCGCGGCCCGACTTGGCCAGCCGCAAGGTGAATTCGTGATTCTCGTATTCGGGTTGTTCGGGGACCGAGAAATACTCCAGATGCCGCGCCTCATCGGGAAAGTCCTGACGCTCAGCCGCCTGCATCACCCCGTCCATGAACCGATCCGGTCCGCAGGTATAGACATGCCAACCGTCCTGATAGCCTTTCAAGATCACATCCAGGTCGGCGCGCGTGCCTTCGTCCGAGAAATGATAATGCACATGATCCGCCCAAGGCATCCCCGCCAAGTCTTCCAGATACCCGGCCCCGGCGCGGGTGCTGGCGGAATAATGCAGTTCGAACGGTTTGCCCAAGGCGTGCAACCGATGGGCGAAGGCTATCATCGGCGTTATTCCGATTCCGCCGCCCATCAGAAAACTCTTGGTCGCGCCTTCGTCCAGTTCAAAATGGTTGATGGGTTTCGAGATGAAGACCTTGCGCCCCTCGTTGAAAATCCGGTGCAGCAGGGCCGAGCCGCCGCGCCCGTCATCCTCGCGCAGCACACCGATCTGATAGGTCATGCGGTCGGACGGGTCGCCGGACATGGAATACTGCCGCAGGAATTCCGGCGCGACCAGAACGTCCAGATGCGCGCCAGCAGTCCATTCCGGCAAAGGCGAGCCGTCCAGAGTAGAGAATTCGTACTTGGTCACATCTGCCGTCATCTTACCGACCTTCGTTAGTTCAACCCGCATCACCGGAGCATCGCCCGCGATCGCGTAGCGGTGAATCACCGACATATCACCCGCAGCTTTGCGGGCCTTGTATTCATCTGCGGTCACCATTGCCTGATACGCGGCGATCCCGGCCTCACGGTCCATGGCAAAGGGATAGGGCCAGGGATGCGGCGCAAGGTAGGCGGGGTAGACCGCAAGCGTCTGGTCTTCGTATTTCAGATCAAGATCGGTTTGCAGGTCTCGTCGGTTCAACGGATGCTCGGTCGGGCGGTAAGCGCCGTCCGATTGCACTTCGATGTCCCACCACCATTTCTTGATGTCGTTCAGGCCGCCATTGCCGACAGTGTCATCCAGTTTCGCCAACGCGGGCGCGGCCTGAGGGATGTTCATCGCGGCCCATCGGAACGGACGCTCTTTGAAGATTCCCTCTAGGTTCCACGGGCAGGTCTTCATGCACCGCCCGCACATTGCACCGCCCGGCGTGGTCACGCGGTAGGTGGCGCATTTCTGGCTGTCGGATTTCCAGATTTCATAGCCGTTGAACATCAGCTTTGGCCCGGCGGTGATCGCGCCCGAGGGACATTCGCGGGCGCATTTGTTGCAAGACTCGCAAAAGGTTTGCAGGCCGAAATCAATCGGCTTGTCATGGGCCATCGGCATATCCGTTGTCACCGCACCGGACTTCAGGCGCGGCCCAAGGTAGGGATTCAGGATCACCTCTCCGATCCGGCTGACCTCACCCAACCCGGACAACAACAGGAGGGGCGGTTGCAGCACCTCACCATCCATTACCGTATGCGCGCGGGCCTTGTACCCGAGGTTACGGATCTGCTGCGCGATCACTCCACCCAGAAGCGAGAACCGCAGATAGGCGCGCATCGACTGCGCGACGCTGATCCAGTCATCGCCGCTGGCGCCCTCCATCGTTTCATAGCCTTGGTCGATGATCATGCTGATGGCTTGGTCGTGGGGCGGATTGATCTCCTCGCCCGTCGCATCATGGGAGTACCACGCCCACTCGGGGCAGCGGCTAAGGCCCACCGCATCAACGCCCAGAAAATACGTGGCCGCCTTGATATTCGCGGCATTGCGTGCGGTATCGGTTGGTGGCGAAGTGTCCGCGCTTTCCCCATCCTGCAACAACACAAACGCGCCCAGCGCGCGGCGTTGCGCGAAACTGGGGGCCGCTTTGCGAACGTAATAACCGCCTTTCGCCGCGTCCTGCAGGTTTTTCCCCATGTCGCCGAATTGTGCCCGTGCGAACATGTCAGCGCGTTTGGGGACGCGGGCGACGTTTTCTTCGTCAATATACGTGGTGGGCGCGTCGACCCGCTTGAGTTTTTCAAACGGATGCGCCCCATCCACATAGCGCCGTTTGGCATAAGCGTCGCGATTCAGCGCGTTCTTGGCAAACCCCGTACCCAGCCACCAAGCGGGGCCTTGGGTGTGAAACCACGGCTGCCGGGCCATCGGCGCCAATGGCAGATCATGCGCGATCTCCATCTCGGTCGTCACGGCAGCCAGCCCGAACCGTTTGCCCAGCCATGGGGCAACGACCTCTCCGTCCTCGACCGAACACAGGCCCGCCGCGACGGCGAGCTTTCCCAGATCAACCTCGGACGACATGACCGTGTGCGCCCGCGCGTCAAACCCCAGAATGCGGATGTAATTGGCGATGACCACCGCGTTCTCGGTGGCCAGCAGACATGCGCGGTGGTCCTGCGCGTTCATGATCCAGTCGGACCCGGGTTCTTCCGGATTTGGGTCGCGGTTGTATTCGTACAGAAAGACAATCGCATGACGATGACGGTCCATGGGGCGCGGCTCGGCCTCCATGCTTTCCTTCAAATCGGCCATGATCAGGTCGATGCCGGACGCCAGCGTCTTGGTCTGGCGCGTCTTCAACGCATGGGCCAGACGGTCAATATCGGGGTTGCGGCGGGGTTCGGACAGCAATGCCTCGGCGGGAAGCGGACCGCAGCCCATCATGGATGCATCGTTGAAATATCCAAACGCCTTCAGGTGGTTGGCACGCTCTGTCGGATCTGTGGGTATCTCGGACGGCACCGGGTTCACGAACCCGTCGCGGGTCGCATCCATCATCGCCTGAAACTCACCCATCGCATTCACGATGCTTTCGGGCTGATTAGGGCGCTGGAAACTGAGAACCGGCATTTGACGGGCCCCAGACATATCTGGCATCGCGGTCTGCCGGGCCAGCCGTTCCAAAGGGTACGACCCCATATGTACCGACCTGTTCCTGTCCGAGAAAAAGCGGATCCCCATCGCGTGCCTCCTGTTTGCTCAACGTCATCTAAATCGTCATGGACCACCAATCCATTCATGAATTATCATAGACGGCATGAGCAAAATTGATTTCACTGACCTTGATGGCAAAGTTCTGCGCGTCTTTTTGACGATACTCGAGGAGAACTCGGTCTCAAAGGCTGCGGACCGAATGGGCGTTACGCAATCGGCGATCAGCCATACGCTGGCCAAGCTGAGGCAGGTTCTGGGAGACCCTTTGTTTGTTCGTTCAGGTCAAGGCCTGATACCGACCGAACGCGCCCTGTCCCTGAAAGAACCGGTGCAAGGCGTGCTTGATGGATTGCGGGCGCTGACCGACGATCGCCCGTTCGATCCGCTATCCGAGGAATTGCACGTTCAAATCGCCACAAACGACATGCCGCGAGAGTTGATCTTCCCCAAACTGCTCCGCTTGGTCCGTTCCGAAGGTATCAGACTGCGGCTTGGCTTTATTCCCTCGGGCGTACCGGATCCGGACCTGCTGCGCAGCGACCGGTGTCAGTTGATGCTGTCCCCATTGCCACCGGATGGGCCAGACATCTTTCAAAAGCGTGTCCTCAGCAGCCCGCTGATGATCTACTACGACGGAACCCGCCGCCAGCCGCCAAACGATTGGAAAACATATTGCGAAACCGAACATGTCGAGGTGCGGTTCACGGACGGGCGCAGTTCGCGCGCGGTCATGCGGGGTGTGGACCAAAACCAGATCAGGCCCGCCACGGTCACCTTACCCCATTTCAACGCCATCCCATCCTTTGTGAAAGGAAGCGACCTGATTTCAACCGACACGGCCTTGATGAGGCACGGTCCCCTCGCCGCGTTGGATTGCGCACCGTTACCGTTTCACTGTGAACCGGTCTCGATCTACATGGTCTGGCATCAGAGGTTTGCCAATGACCCCGCGCATCGCTGGTTGCGGGGACGAATAGAAAACATAGCGGCCACGCTTCACGATTGAGACAGCAGCCAGTTCTTCATCAACGCAACCAATTCGGGCTGCCGCGGTTTTGCCGGGCTGACAACATGGAACCCGAGGTCTTCGATCAGAACATCCGACAAGGGCCGTTCAAGCCGTCCCGATGCAAGTTCCGTCGCGACCAGAGGTTCATGTGCCAGTGCAATCCCCTGCCCCGAGGCAGCGGCGTCAATGGTCAGACTCGTCTGGCTGAAACTCATAACTCGAGGCTTGCCAACCAGCCCAAGGCGTTCAAGGAACAGCGGCCACAACCCATGCGTATCGTTCAGAAGAACGTGGTCCAAAAGGTCCGCTGGTCGCGTGATCTCCCCTGCCAATTCGGGGCTGCAGACCGGAACGAACGCATTTGAAAACAAAGGGGTTGATGTCAGGCCCGCCCCAAACGGCGCTCGTCCCTGCCGCACGGCGATGTCCACGCCGTCACCCTTGAAATCCGCCAGCCGTTCCCGCGCATCAATTTTCACCGAGATGTCGGGGTGCTTGTCTGTCAGATCTGGCAAACGCGGCACCAGCCATTTTGAAGCGAAGCTTGGTGTCACTGAAACAACAACTTGCTGATCGCTGGACAATTCATCCACGGCCTCTTCAATCAACCTGAACGCCCGGCGCAGTGGCGCATGAAAACGGCGACCCGCCTCGGTCAGCGCCAAACCGCGCGGCAGACGTTCAAACAGCTTTTCGGCCAATCGCGCCTCAAGCCCACGGACCTGTTGCGCCACGGCACCCTGAGTGACGCCAAGCTCCTCTGCTGCAAGCCGGAAATTCAAATGCCGGGCCGCAACTTCAAAGGCGTGGAGCGCGTTCAATGGGGGCAGGGCTGCCATTTGCTTATCCTGTAGTTTTTCTACAGCATAAAGACAGAAGAACTGATTGGTCAAACCACCAGTCAGAGCGCATCTTTAGAGCACTAGACATCGGAGGCTTGAGATGACGAAAGTAGCGCTAATTACAGCAGGCGGCAGCGGCATGGGGGCAGATTCTGCCCGCCGCTTGGCCGCCGACGGGTTCAAGGTGGGCATCCTGTCCTCGTCGGGCAAAGGCGAGGCATTGGCGCATGAACTGGGCGGGGTCGGCGTGACCGGGTCGAACCAGTCGACAGACGACCTGCAAAAACTGGTCGATGCAGCGATGGCCCATTGGGGACGCATAGATGTGCTTGTGAATTCCGCGGGGCACGGGCCGCGCGCGCCCATTCTGGATCTGACCGATGAAGACTGGCACACGGGAATGGATGTGTATTTCATGAACGCCGTCCGGCCAACGCGGCTGGTGACGCCGATCATGCAGGCGCAAGGCGGTGGCTCGATCATCAACATATCGACTTTTGCTGCGTTCGAGCCTGACCCCGTGTTTCCAACCTCGGGCGTGTTCCGCGCTGGCCTTGCCGCCTTCACCAAGCTGTATTCAGACAAATACGCCGCTGACAATATCCGCATGAACAACGTCCTGCCCGGCTTTATCGACAGCCTGCCCGAGAACGAGGATTTCCGCGCCCGCATTCCTATGGGCCGATATGGGCGCAGCTATGATGAGATCGCCTCGGTCGTTGCATTGCTTGCGTCAGAAGGCGGGGGTTACATCACGGGCCAAAACATACGCGTTGACGGCGGCATTACCCGGTCGGTCTGAATTCAGAACCGCGCTTTGACAAAATGAGTCAACGCCGCGCCGGTTTCAAAATAGGCGCGGCGCAGGCCGGTCCAGCTTTCGCAGTATTCCGACACCATCGGGACGGGCAAGAGATCGGGATCTTCGCGCAACAGGCTTTCGGCCACCAACCGGCCAAACACGGTTCCCGGCCCGATGCCTCGCCCGGAATACCCATGGACAGAAAGCGCGTTTGGGCCAATCTCGGTGATCTTCGGGATATGATCCGAGGTCATCGCGATCCGCCCATGCCAGCCCTCAGTCAACGGCAGGTCGGACAGTTGCGGGAACAGTTCGGACAATTTGCGCCGAATCCAGCGCCTGTGCGCTCCACTCCCCGCGTGTGAAAGATCACCCATCGCACCGATAATGAACCGATCATCCTGATCGACGCGGAATGAGGTCATGATCAACCCAGTATCCCAACACCCTTCTCCGCCCGGCAAAATGCTGGCCCGCAGGTTGTCCGACAAGGGGGCGGTGGAAAACTGGAAATAGTAGACGGGGACATAAGCCGGTGCCGACGCCGCAAGGCTTTGATGATAGGCGTTTGTGGCCTGAATCACGGCTTTGGCTCGCACTGAGCCTCGTTCCGTTTCAAGCACCCAGATATCCCCGCTACGGGTCAACGATTGAACCGGGCTGCGCGTGAAAACCTGCGCCCCGGCCTCGGACGCAGCCCGTGCAAGCCCGCGCACATAGCCCAGCGGCTGAATGGTTCCGGCCCGCGGGTCAAACAGTGATCCGTGGAAAGCCGCGCTGCCTGTGCGTTGGCGCGTCTGATCGGTGGATAACAACTCAACCGGCGCACCCACTGCGCGTTGCTGCGCGTAGCGGTTTTGCAGATCTTTCAAACCCGCACCGGAATGGGCGCAATGCACGGTTCCGTTGCGCACAGGTTCGCAATCAATCGCGTGCCGCTCGATCAGTTCAAAGACGTCGGCAGGTGCGACAGCAAGCAGGTTGATCAGGCGATCCCCTGACGCTGCCCCCAGATGTGCCCGGATATCCTCGGGTGGCAGCCACAATCCGGCATTTGCAAGACCCACATTGCGGCCTGACCCGCCATGCCCGATCTCTTGCGCCTCAAGCAAACAAACCGACGCCCCGGCACGCGCAGCGGTCAACGCCGCCGCGCAGCCGGTATACCCCCCGCCGATCACCGCAAGATCGACGGTCAGGGTATTTGTCAGCACAGTGCTTTCGACCCGTTCGCGGCAGGTCTGTTGCCAAAGGGACTGGTCATGGTCGCGCACGGGCTGCTCCTTGAAAATTGGTCGGATCATCCAGCTTGCATCAGCCGGTTGCAAGGGCCCTTTGGTCCTCGCGCCCCATGGCAAGAAGGACCGGTTGCGTGTCCTGCCGTTCCTGAAACGCGGCCTTGTCCTTCATCCCACGCCAATTCGCCTGCACCAGTGATTGCGCAACAGCACCGCTCAGCGTTGCGCCGGGACCGGTGACTATGAAAAGGTCAGGTGCGAATTCGCGGGCCGCCGTCTGTACGGAACGGGTGAAGTCGTAGGCCTCCGTCACCTGATGCCCCAACGTATAATCCCAAAGTTCCTGCGTATCCGTAGCGCCCGGCCACCAAACCTTGCCCCGCCCGTCGATAAGGGGCCGGGTCGGTTGGCTGAAAAGTTCAACCCCTAGGCGCGACCGCCCCTCAGCGGCGACTGGCGCTTGCAGAGGTGTATGGAATGCGGCGTGGTTCGCCAGTCGCATTGGGAACTGATTTTGGACAACAGGCTGAGAGGTTTCAAAGGCCTTCAGCCCCACCTCATTGCCCGCCAGCACAAGCATACCCCCCAAGTCGATCGACAATGCCAGATCATGACCGTCGATCGCATTGATCCGCGCGACATCGGCCAGCAACTCCGCCTTGCGGACCGGATCGTTTTTCCATGTCTCATCCGTAAAGGGATAGACAAGCTGCCCGCCAATCAGGTGATCCTGCATCAACGTCCCCATGGTGTTCACGACGCGGAACCCGTTCTCGGGCGACAACGCACCCGCCACGGCCAGGGCGATATACCACCCCATCGAGTTCCCGGTGACAGCGACCACCTCGATATCGTCAGCCAGATCCAAGGCATCCGATAAGGATGCCGCATAGATCAAAGGCGAGGCGACATCCCCCCGCGAGTATTTGCTGACCGAAAAGCGCCCCGCGCCGTCCAGATCAGTTACCCGCTCTTGTCCGGCCTCAGCACGAAGATCGTCAAACCGGTGGAGCATGTCCATGCGGTCTGCGTAGTGGCGATGCAAATATCCCAACTCAGGCTTATTATAAGTGCCCCGCCCGGGGCAGATGACAACTGCGGTGCGGGTCATGATCGGCCTCCGGTCAGCTTGAGCGCAGCGTCAACGATGCTTTCTTCTGACGGTAAAGGCGCGGCATAGGCGGGGCCGGTCGCGATAAAGCAGTCCTCAGCCACGACCCGTGCGACAGGGGTATCGGCGCTGTTTTCGGCAAAAAAGGCCATCAACGCCTCGGACTGGCTTCCGGTCCGGCGGCATTCATCCATGATCAGGATATGTTTGCATCCCTTGGTCGCCGCGCGCAGCGCTTCTGCCGGTAGTGGCGCAAGCCAGCGCATATCAATGACACGAGGCTTTAGCCCAGCCGCCCGCAAAGCAGGCAGCGCCTTTTGCGACAGGTAGTGCCCGTTGCCATAGGTGACGATCGCCAGATCGGTCCCGTCACCGTGCACCCCGACCTCTCCAATCGCGATGCGTTGATCCGGCGAGGGATAGGTCGTCATCCACCCGGCATCCTGAGCTTCGTGCAGATCGCGCATGGGATACAGCGCGATAGGTTCCAGAAACACCACAACACGTTGTTCTTCCCGCGCCAGCCGCACGCATTCACGCAGCATCTGCGCAGCGTCCGATCCTGTCGAAGGGCAGGCGATAATCACCCCGGGAATATCGCGCAATACGGCCAGAGAGTTGTCGTTGTGGAAATGCCCCCCGAACCCTTTCTGATACCCCAGACCCGCAATCCGCAGAACCATCGGGTTCGAGAACTGGCCGTTCGAGAAAAACGGTAGGGTTGCCGCCTCGCCCCTGATCTGGTCTTCGGCATTGTGAAGATAGGCGAGGAACTGGATTTCGGGGATCGGGATGAACCCGTTATGCCCCATGCCGATTGCCAGCCCCAGAATTGATTGCTCGTCCAACAGCGTATCAATAACCCGATCCGGCCCGAACCGTTGTTGCAGCTTTTGCGTCACGCCATAGACGCCGCCCTTGCGACCGACATCTTCGCCCATACAGACAATCTCGCCATGCTCCAGCATCAAATCGGTCAGTGCCCAGTTAATCAGTCGGCTCATGGGTTGGGGATCGTCCATCGCGCGTAGATCGCTTCCAAACGCGCGCGTGCGTGCCTCGGCGCTTGGGCCATTGGTGGGCTTGCAGGCACGTGTTGGGGGAATCAGGCTTGCCATGACCTCAGCCGCGTCGGCCAGGTGCGGGCGCGAAGCGGCCTCGGCTGCGATACGCTCAGTTCGGGCGCAGGTGTCATTGTAAATCTTCAGCGCCTGATCGGGCGTCAGCGCGCCTGCCTGACCCAACAGTCGCACCGAATGCAGTAGAGGATCATTCGCTTCATCCGCTTCAACTTCGGACTTTGTCAAATAGGTCGTGGGCACGTCCGCCCCGGCATGACCATAAAGGCGCACAGTGCGCAGATGCAGAAACGCTGGCTTGCGCCGGGTTCGGACGTAGTCAGCAGCTTCTTTAGCCACGGCAAAAGTTTCAAAAATGTCCAAACCGTTGGCTTGGAAGTACTTTATCCCCGGTCGGTGCTGCATGGACGCCTGAATCCAACCGGTGGGCGTCTTCACCGAAATGCCGATCCCGTTATCCTCGCACACAAACAAAAGAGGCAACGGCGTTGACTGAACACTGGTCCAACCCGCCGTGTTGATCGCGCCCTGAGCTGTCGAATGGTTGGCCGACGCATCACCAAAGGAACACATCGCTATTCCATCTTCAGGCAGTTCCCGGTGTTCGGGATCGTGACGCCGTGCCGCGCCCAATGAATAGGCCGCGCCAACCGCCTTGGGCAGGTGGCTGGCAATCGTAGACGTCTGCGGCGGGATCATCAGCGCCTTGGACCCCAAGACCTTATGCCGCCCTCCCGATGTCGGCTCTTCTTTCGAGCAGGCAAAGCTTAGCAACATGTCCCACGCTATCTGCTGACCCGGCACTTGCTCGGACCGCGCAATTTGAAACGCCGCATCGCGGTAATGCAGGAACGCGATATCGGTCGGGCGCAATGCATGAGCCACCGCAGCCATCCCTTCGTGCCCCGAGGAGCCGATGGTATAGAACCCCTGCCCCGCCTTCTGCATCGCACGGCTGGTCCGGTCCAACGCCCGACTAAGCACCTGCGACCGAAACAGGGAAACCGCGTCTGTCTTGTTCAACCCCGGGCAAGGCAATGGGCCGTCTGGCAGATCCCCCTGTGCGACCCGGTTCAGAAAATTGTCGTGAACGATCTGAGCGCGATCCATCAGCGGCCTCATTCAAAAACTGTTTCGCAGCAGCATCCACGATGGGATACTCTCTTTGTCACAGGCTTCACACGGTTTTGGCAACGGAAAGTCGCCGTTGCACCTTGCACCGCCAACACATCCCATCCGGCCCGGCCCCAAGGCACCTTCGCCACAAGTGAACCCAGATCTCTGTATCGGACTGGCGCACACGAAAGGCCAGTGATATTCCATTCAAAAGGTATGAGGAAATATCATATGATTGCGCCTCGTCGGTTTCTGCCCTCGATCCCCTCGCTGCTGGCGCTTGAGGCCGTGGATCGTTTGGGAAGCGCCTCGGCCGCTGCCGAAGAACTGTCCCTGACCCAAAGCGCAATCAGTCGGCAGCTCAAGACTTTGGAAGAACAGTTGGGCGTCGACCTCATCCAACGCAGTCATATGCGGCTTCACTTGACGCCTGCGGCACAGGAATATGTTCAGGTGGCCCGCGCGACCTTGCATCAGTTGGCGCAGGCTTCGTTGAAACTAAAGGCCAACCCGACCGGCGGATCCCTGAACCTTTCGATACTGCCCGCGTTCGGAATGCACTGGTTG
This sequence comes from Ruegeria sp. S263, assembly GCF_056780525.1. Classification (NCBI taxonomy): domain Bacteria; kingdom Pseudomonadati; phylum Pseudomonadota; class Alphaproteobacteria; order Rhodobacterales; family Roseobacteraceae; genus Ruegeria; species Ruegeria sp. S263. The sequence goes on from NZ_CM165558.1 coordinate 3,356,782, forward strand.
GCGCCACGCCTTCAGGACTTTGCCCGCAAGCACCCCGAGGTCACGGTGAACCTGAATACACGCCTGCGCCCCTTTGATTTTGACAGGGAACGCTTTGACGCCGCAATCCATTTCGGCCGCAAAGACTGGACCGGCGTCAACTACCTTCCCATCATGCGAGAAGACGTCCTGCCGGTCTGCGCGCCCGCGCTGCTACCCGACCAGAACGGCAACATCGAGTGGTTGCTGAAAGCGCCCCTTCTGCAATTGGAAACGCGCCCCGACGCGTGGGAGAAATGGTTCGCCGTTCAAGGGCACGAGGTTTCGGGCATTCAGGGAATGCTGTTTGACCAGTTCTCGACAATGTGCCAGGCAACCATTCATGGGCTGGGCGTTGCATTGCTGCCCAGCTATTTGGTTGATGATGACCTAAAGTCTGGACGACTGGCCCTTGCCTGGGACGGTCCGGGTTTCAGTCTGGGCGATTTCTACCTTGTTTGGCCGCAATCCAGAGCAGAGCCTGAGCCGCTCAAGTCATTCCGGCTCTGGCTGCAAGATCAGGTTGCGGCTTCAGATACCGACAGCTCTGACGCGGACTAAGCCAGCGCCGCCTTCAACTTAACTGCCAGTTGGCAACGCGCGCGGCAGGTGCGGGCAAGGCCCGCACCTGCCATGCCCAACGGGAGGAGGTGTTTCGACAGAAACATCGACGACGGGCGGGAAAGCCTCTTTCGATCTAGGTATCCAGCGAACGGGCGATCAATTCCTTCATAATCTCGTTGGTGCCACCGTAAATCATCTGAACCCGCGCGTCCGTGTAAAGGCGGGCAATGGGATACTCCATCATGAACCCGTAACCACCGAAAAGCTGAAGGCATTCATGCATGACTTCGTTTTGCGCCTCGGACCCCCAATATTTGGCCATGGACGCCGTCGCAGCGTCCAAAGTTCCTGCCTCCAACTTGGCAATACAATCGCTCACAAAGCTGCGCAGAATTTCGGCCTTGGTCTTGCACTCGGCTAGCTTGAAGCGGGTGTTCTGGAAATCCATGACACGCTGCCCAAAGGCTTTGCGTTCCTGCGTGTATTTCACCGTTTCGGCGATTGCGTAATCAATAGACCCCAGCGCGATGATAGCGATCGTCAGACGTTCCCACGGCAGTTGTTTCATCATCTGGTAGAAACCCTGCCCTTCTTCGGGCCCGATCAGGTTCGTCATCGGAACCTTCACGTCTTCAAAGAACAGCTCGGCCGTATCGTTGCCTTTCATACCCAGTTTTTTCAGGTTGCGCCCTTTGCGAAACCCTTCGGCGCCATCTGTTTCGACGGCGACCAGTGAAACTCCCTTGGAGCCCTCGGACTTGTCGGTTTTCGCCGCAACCAGAATAAGGTCGGCAGATTGCCCATTGGTGATGAAAATCTTAGAGCCATTCAGGCGATAGCAGTTCCCGTCCTTTTCTGCGGTTGTACGGATGGACTGAACGTCAGATCCCGCCCCAGGTTCGGTCATCGCCAATGCGCCAACCATTTCGCCAGAGGCCAGCTTGGGCAGCCACTTTTGTTTCTGCTCATCGCTTCCGTAGGCAGTAATATAGTGGGTCACGATGGACTGAATTCCATACCCCCAACCTGCGTCCCCATGTGAGGTTTGCGCATACATCGTGATCGCGTCAAACCCAATGTCGCCGCCAACGCCGCCGTATTCCTCGGGGATGGCACCCGCCATCAGCCCCATATCCCCGGCCTTGCGCCAGAATTCCCGGTTAACAACACCGTTGTCGTTCCACCGTTCGATATTCGGCACCAGTTCATCTGCCATAAATCGGCTCGCCATTTCAGCGAACATCTTGTGTTCTTCTGTCGCCCAAGCGGATGTAGCAGAAAACAGAGACATAGAGCGTCCTCCCAAAAACAAATTTTGCGCACCGTAATCTGCACCGACAAACGATCCAATGCGTGCAGAGACACACAACGCAACGTCATTTCAGGAATTCGAACAGGCCGAAACTAATTCAGCAACGCCGCTTCCAGAAGAACCTTTGCGGCGGCCTTGGCTTCGCGGGCCGGGTCGCAGGATTTGAGCAGAACCGCCGTTACGATGGCCCCTTCTTTCAGCAATAGAATCTGACAGGCAAGTGCCTCAGGGGCAGACGCGCCTGCCCTGCGTGCAAGATCGGTGAAATACTCCAACAGCAGGCGTTTATGTTCGGCCGCCTGAACATGGATCGGATGCGTCTTGTCCTGAAACTCTGCACCGGCCTTGATGAACATGCAGCCGCGAAATCCATCCTCTTCGAACCATTCGCCCAAGGCGTCGAAACTGGCGATCAACTGATCAGCCGGCGTGTCGGCAAGTTCTTCTATGCGACGCAGAAACCAGTTTCTAAAGTTCTCGTCCCGCAAACGCAGCGCAGCAAGGATCAATTCCTCTTTGGTTCGGAAATGCTTGTACATCGAGGTCTTGGACACGCCAGTTTCCACCACCAGTTTATCCATACCCGTGGCGTGGAATCCGTCTTGGTAAAAGACCTGCAGGGCCTTGCGGACCAGTTCATCTCGTTTGTTTGGGCGCATTTATTAGCTCAATCCTTGACTGATCTGTACATATTATTTTGATCTGAAAACTACAACCTCTTTCCAAATCTGCGGGGAATATCTCAAATAACACAAGAACCTTACAATACAGCCCCGAGAAAAATATCGACGTGACACTTGACAAACATTACCGATCTGTACACCTTCAATTACAACATGTACCGATCAGTAAACCTTTGGAGCTTCCAGATGAGACGCCGTGCCAGCCCCTTCTCACCTCAGTATGTCCCCATTCTTCTGACCATCGCATTGCTTGCGGCCTCATTGACCTGAAAGGAACCAGAATGACACGCCCCCCTCTTCCCCCGTTCACGCAGGAAACCGCCATTCAAAAGATTCGGATGGCTGAAAACGGCTGGAACAGCCGCGATCCGGATGTCGTCACGCCCGCCTACACCGAAGACAGTCAATGGCGTAATCGCGCCGAGTTCATTACCGGCCATGCAGAAATCCACGCCTTTCTGACGCGAAAGTGGCGGAAGGAACTGGATTACCGATTGATCAAAGAACTTTGGGCACATTCAGACAACCGGATTGCCGTGCGCTATGCGTATGAATGGCACGATGACAGCGGTCAGTGGTTCCGCTCATACGGGAACGAGAACTGGGAATTTGCTACTGATGGCCGGATGGCTAAACGTCATGCGTCATTGAATGATGTGCCGATTTCGGAAGAAGACCGGCTGTTTCACTGGCCCAGCGGCCCCCGGCCTGATGATCACCCCGGCCTGTCAGATCTCGGCCTGTAGAAAGGACAGCCCATGCCCCGTGCATTTTCCGAACTGATGTTCACGCCTGCCGTTCGCGCCCATCAGGAACGTATGGGTTCTGCCAAGACCTATGCCAAGTTCCTTGAGGGCGGCCCCCAGCAAGGTCATGAGATTGGCCCCGCAGAAAAAGCGTTTATCGAAGCCCGGGATGGGTTCTATCAATCCACGGTGTCCGAGACCGGCTGGCCTTATGTTCAGTATCGCGGTGGGCCTGCCGGATTTCTGAAAGTGTTTGGCCCGACAACGATTGGATACGCCGACTTTTCCGGCAACAAGCAGTATATTTCTCGTGGGAATCTGGACGGCAACGACCGGGTGGCCATGATCCTGATGGATTATGCAAACCAGCGCCGATTGAAGATTCTGGGGCGGGTCGCGTTCACCGAAGGCGAAGCCGCCGCAGCCAGCCTGTTTCCCGATGAAGCCGATGCTGTGGCAGAACGCGCCGTCATTATTCGGGTCGAGGGGCTGGATTGGAATTGCCCGCGCCACATCACACCACGTTTTACCGAGGCGGAACTGCGCCCCCACCTGAACACGCTTGGTCAACAACTGGCGCAGCTTCAGGCCAAAAACGAGAAACTGAAACAGCAACTGGCAAGCCGATCCTGAAACGGCTTGCCGGAAGTCCTGATTATGTTCTGTAAGCAAGGAAGCAGTTCATGCCGCGTTCCACGTTGAATTTCGCTTTTATTTGCCTGATTGGCTGTACCCTGTCGACCGGAGTTCTGATGCTAGGCTTTTTTGCATCTCCCGAAGCGGTGCGTTCTCCTCCTCCGGCTACCTACAACTCTTTGTTGCTGGAGCATCTCGCGAAGCGATAAGGCAGATGGGGCTTAATTCTTCTTCAAAATACACATATATCCACTCGCACCCCCTTGACCTTCCCGTGACTGGAACCCTCATTTAGAGGGTGAAAAGCACTTCGGGATGAGTCGGATGACTACACCGCAGAAAATTCAATTGAAAATCACCGGAATGGGGTGTGCGTCCTGCGTTGGTCGCGTTGAGGCTGCTCTGGATGACGTTCCGGGCGTCACATCGGCCGCGGTCAATTTTGCTACCGAAACCGCACAGGTCTCATTTTCCGGGCCAGTTGAGTCGCTGACACACGCGCTGGATCAGGCGGGCTATCCCACTGCTATTGCTCATACGACGCTGAATGTTTCCGGCATGAGCTGCGCCTCATGCGTGCGCAAGATCGAAGGGCTTTTGTCAGGTGATCCAGCCGTCGTTGAAGCGCAGGTCAATCTTGCGACTGAAACTGCGACGGTGACGTATGTGGACGGGGCAACCACCGCACAGGCGCTGGCGGACCTCTGTACCAAAGCGGGTTATCCAGCCCGTGTCGCGCAAGAGGACGGTGAAGCAGACCACAGCAAGGCGCAGGAAGCCAATTCGCTGACTCGCGCCACACTGTTTGCCGCAATGCTGGCGCTGCCCGTTTTTGTGCTGGAAATGGGCGGGCACATGATCCCAGCCTTTCATCATTGGGTTCACGCCACGATTGGAACTCAGACAAGCCACCTTATTCAGTTTGGCCTGACCACTCTTCTTCTGCTTGGACCGGGTCGGGTCTTTTACGCGAAAGGCATCCCTTCTTTGCTGCGCAGGTCCCCGGACATGAACGCGCTGGTCGCCATGGGAACCGGGGCGGCCTATTTGTATTCGGTTGTCGCGACTTTTGCGCCGGGCGCCTTGCCGGAAGGCAGCGCCAATGTCTATTTCGAAGCGGCATCCGTCATCGTCGTCCTGATCCTTCTGGGTCGCGCGATGGAGGCACGCGCAAAGGGGCGCACTGGTGCTGCGATCCAGAAGCTGATCGGCCTGCAACCCAAATCGGCCAGGGTGGAACGGGACGGCACAATGATCGACCGCCCGATCTCGGAGATTGTGGTGGGCGATATCCTTCAGATCAGACCAGGTGAGCGTGTTCCGGTGGACGCCGAAGTTCTGGAAGGCACGTCCTTCGTGGATGAAAGCATGATTACGGGTGAGCCGATCCCTGTTGGAAAATCCAAGGCGGATCAGGTCGTGGCTGGCACCATCAACGGCACTGGGGCGCTGCGGGTAAGGGCAGCGCGCGTTGGTGCCGATACTGTTCTAGCACAAGTCATTCGGATGGTTGAACAGGCGCAAGGTGCAAAATTACCTATACAGGGGCTGGTCGACCGTATCACCGCGTGGTTCGTGCCAGCGGTTATCGGTGTTGCAGCACTAACGATTGCGGCTTGGTTGCTGTTTGGGCCTGCGCCCGCCTTGCCGATGGCCTTGGTCGCAGGTGTTTCGGTTCTGATCATTGCGTGCCCCTGCGCCATGGGGCTGGCAACACCGACGTCGATCATGGTGGGCACGGGCCGCGCAGCCGAATTGGGTGTTCTGTTTCGCAAGGGCGATGCTCTGCAACAGCTTCAGCAAGCCAAGGTCGTTGCGTTGGACAAGACCGGGACACTGACACAGGGACGCCCTGAACTTGAAACTATCGTGACGGCCAACGGGTTCGACAACGATCAAGCCCTACGGCTTGCGGCATCGGTTGAATCCCGATCCGAACACCCGATTGCAACTGCGATCACGCGCGCAGGGCCTGCGGTGCCGCCCGATGCGTCGGACTTCCAGTCACTGACAGGCTTGGGAGCTCGGGCCTTGGTTGACGGGCAAGAGATTATCATCGGGTCGCTCAGGCTAATGCGGCAGTACAACGTGGATGTGTCAGAGTTGAAACAGGACGCCGACCAGCGCGCGGCCGAGGGCGCAACCCCCTTGTTCCTGGCTGTCGACAGCAAGGCCGCCGCAATGATTGCAGTTTCAGACCCGCTCAAACCCGGCACTGCTGAGGCCCTTGGCAGGCTACATGCGATGGGGCTGACTCTGGCGATGGTCACCGGGGACAATAGCGGCACGGCGCAGTCGCTTGCCCGGAAACTTGGTATTGATCACGTGACGTCCGAGGTATTGCCGGACGGCAAACTGGCCGCGATCAATGACCTGCGCGACCAGTTTGGATCGCTGGCTTTTGTCGGGGATGGCATCAATGACGCCCCGGCGCTTGCAGCAGCGGATATTGGTATTGCGATTGGTACTGGAACCGACGTGGCCATTGAAACGGCGGATGTGGTGCTCATGTCAGGTGATCTGCGCGGTGTGGCGAACGCGATGGATATCAGCCGCCGCACCATGCGGAACATCCGGCAGAACCTGGGCTGGGCGTTTGGATATAACGTCTTGCTGATACCGGTTGCGGCAGGCGTGCTTTTTCCCTTTGGCGGGCCATTGCTGTCCCCAGCCTTGGCCGCCGGAGCAATGGCGCTTTCCAGTGTTTTCGTAGTCACAAATGCGCTGCGCCTGCGCCGGGTCCGGGCCACTTTGCCTGAAAGAGAGCACACAGAAACTCAGCAAACGGTGGCACCATGAATATCGGTGATGTTTCGACCCAGACCGGGTTACCCGCAAAGACGATCCGCTATTACGAAGACATCGGACTGGTCAAACCCCTGCGCGATGACAACGGGTACCGCCGGTTCCGCAGTCAGGACATACACAAGCTGAATTTTCTGGGCCGCGCCCGTGCATTGGGCTTTACGATCGAAGACTGCCGCACATTGATGGCCCTATACGAAGACGACACCCGCGCCAGTTCCGACGTCAAGAAGGTCGCGCGCGCGCATCTGGCCCAGGTCGAGGCCAAGATCGCTGACCTGAACGCCATGCGCGATACGTTGGGACACCTGATTGACGCATGTGCGGGTGATGATCGGCCCGACTGTCCAATCCTGCAAGATTTGGGAGGCAAAGCATAACACGGGGTTGCCCTTTGCACGCAGCTTTGGTTTGTCTCTGCTGAACGACCCAACCGGGCATGAGAGAGGATCACCAAATGGCAAAAGTCGCATTCCTTGGATTGGGTGTCATGGGCTACCCAATGGCCGGCCATCTGCAGGCCGCAGGTCACGACGTAACCGTCTACAACCGAACGCAAGCCAAGGCCGAAGCATGGGTTGCCCAGCATGGCGGTGCAATGGCCGCGACACCGCATGAGGCAGCCGAAGGTGCTGAGTTCGTCATGTCCTGCGTCGGAAATGACGACGACTTGCGCATGGTGTGCACCGGCGAAGATGGCGCGTTTCACGGGATGTCTGACGGTGCGATTTTTGTCGACCACACAACTGTTTCTGCCAAGGTGACGCGCGAGTTGTACGAGGCGGGCAAAACCCGTGGGATCGCCTTTGTCGATGCCCCGATCTCGGGCGGGCAGGCGGGGGCCGAAAACGGGGTCTTGTCAATCATGTGCGGCGGCGACCAGCTGGCCTATGACACGGCAGAGCCGATCATGCAGGTCTATTCCAAAATCTGCCGCCGGATCGGCGACAGCGGCGCGGGGCAGATGACGAAGATGTGCAACCAAATCGCCATCGCTGGTTTGGTTCAGGGCCTTAGTGAAGCGTTGCATTTTGCCGAAAAAGCCGGGCTGGACGGCCGGTCGGTGGTTGAGGTGATCAGCCAGGGCGCGGCAGGAAGCTGGCAGATGGCGAATAGGTACGAGACCATGCTGGACGACCATTTCGATCACGGCTTCGCTGTTGACTGGATGCGCAAGGATTTGGGCATCTGCCTGAGCACCGCAGATGAAACAGGTGCGTCTCTGCCTGTGACGGCTCTGGTTGATCAGTTCTACAAGGATGTGCAGAAACTGGGCGGCGGGCGCTGGGACACCTCGTCCCTGATCAAGCGTTTGCGCGCGTTGGGATGAAGCAAGGGGGCTGTCTGCCCCCTCTTGGGCCGTGGCCCAATTCACCCCCGAGGATATTTAGGGCCAGATGAAGAGGACCCCGCTGAACGCGGGACAGGAATTCGAATGAGCGACTTGATTGGTTTCTGGACAGGCGCATTGCGCCAGCATTGGGGTCTGGATGCGCGACTGACCCGTTTGGATGGCGAATACGACCTTAACTTTCTGGTGCAGGCGACAAATGGTCAGGACTATGTGCTCAAAGTCATGCGCGCCGGATGTGAGCAGGAACTCGTGGACCTTCAGGTCAAAGCTTTGGATCACATCGCGCACGTTGCGCCAGGATTGCCCTTTCCGAAGGTGATACAAGATCTTGAAGGTGTGGTACTGCCACAAATTGAAGATCAGGAAGGTGCGCCGCGTCTAGCGTGGCTGCTGGAACGCCTTCCGGGGCAATGTTACGCCAAGGCCGCGCCTAAATCCGAAGACCTGATACTCAGGCTGGGGCGCGTATTGGGGGCAACAGATCGCGCATTGGAAGGGTTTTCGCATAGCGGGTTGAACCGGGCCAGCTTCAAGTGGGACCTGACGCAGGCCGGCTGGATTTTGGAAAAGTTGGACGCGATTACGGACACCGCGCAGCGGGTGCTTTTGACAGAGATTTGCGCCGAATTTACAGCGACCTCAGCTGCGCTTGCCACGTTGCCGAAACAGGCGATCCACAACGACGCCAATGATTACAACATTCTGGTCGAAGGCGATCTGGGTCAGCGCCAAAGCGTATCCGGGCTGATAGATTTGGGCGACATGTGTGCCGCCCCCCGCGTGTGCGATCTGGCGATTGCCGGGGCGTATATCGTTCTGGATCACCCTAGACCAGAACATGCGCTGGCCGCTTTGGTGCGCGGGTATCACGCGGCCAATCGTTTGCGTCCGGAAGAGGTTGACCTGATCTGGCCTTTGTTACGGATGCGGCTGGCGGTATCGGTTGTGAACTCGACCTTGATGGCGGCTGAAAACCCTGATGATCCGTATGTTACGATCAGTCAGGCCCCGGCGTGGCGGTTCCTGGAGAACAAGGCGGTGAATGGTGGCCTGATGTCTGCGCGGTTGCGTGTGGCCTGCGGGCTGCCTGTCACCGACGGCGCCGAGCATGTCCTTACCTATCTGCATGAGCATCGCGGACAGTTTGCCCCAATGTTCAGGCAAGACTTGACCGATGTGCCGATGGGGTCTTTGTCGGTGGAAAACTGTGTCTGGCCGCAGAATCCTTTCGACATGCCTTTGGCCGAGGCCGCGCGCGTGGGCGAGGAGTATGGTGAGGGCCCGTGGCTGGGTTATTACAACGAGCCGCGCCTGATCTATGCCGAGCCGGGATTCCGCAAGGGACCGTGGAAAGCGTCAGATCGGCGAACGGTACATCTGGCCGTGGATGTGTTTGCCCCGGTGGGCACCTTGCTACACGCACCGTTAAGCGGACGTGTTGAGGCGGTCGAGAACCGTGACGCCCATCTGGACTACGGCGGTGTGGTGATCCTGCATCATGAAACGCCCGAGGGGGATGCGTTCTATACGCTCTATGGTCATCTGGACCCCGAGGTGTGCGAGCGACTGAAACCTGGTGATCCCGTAGCTCAGGGCGCGGCATTCGCGCGTCTGGGGGATGCCAGCCAGAACGGCGGCTGGTCCCCACATGTGCATTTCCAGCTGGCGATGACCACGGACGGAATGCAGAATGATTGGCCAGGTGTTGGTGATCCCGATGAGATGGAGCTGTGGCACGCGGTTTGCCCGAACCCCGCAGCCCTGTTGAACCTGCCCGATGACAAGGTGTTCTATCGCCCGACAGACAAACAGGCGATCCTGAAGGGGCGGCACGAGCACTTTGGCGGCAATCTCAGCCTGACGTATGACGACCCGGTGATGCTGGTGCGCGGGTGGAAACACCACCTGTTCGATGAATGGGGGCGCCCTTACCTGGACGCCTATAACAACGTCCCCCATGTGGGCCACGCACATCCGCGAATTCAGGCGGTGGCGGCGGATCAGTTGCGGAGGATGAACTCGAACACCCGCTATCTGCACCCGGCACAGACCGCTTTTGCAGACAAGGTGCTGTCGAAACTGCCCGATCACTTTGAGGTCTGTTTTTTCGTCAATTCCGGCACCGAGGCCAATGAACTGGCCCTGCGGCTGGCGCGCGCGCATACCGGGGCCAAGGGGATCGTGACGCCGGATCACGGTTATCACGGCAATACGAATGCGGCGGTTGCGATCTCGGCCTACAAGTTCAACAAGCCCGGCGGCGTGGGTCAGGCGGATTGGGTCGAACTGGTCGAAGTGGCCGACGATTATCGCGGATCATTCAAGCGCGACGATCCCGGCCGCGCTACAAAGTTCGCGGATTTAGTGGACCCTGCGATTGCCGCTTTGCAGGACAAAGGGCACGGCGTTGCCGGTTTCATCGCCGAGACGTTCCCTTCGGTCGGGGGTCAGATCATCCCGCCCAAGGGTTATCTGCCCGCAGTCTATGAAAAAATCCGCGCCGCCGGAGGGGTGTGTATCGCCGACGAGGTGCAGACCGGGCTGGGCCGTCTGGGTGAGTATTACTTTGGCTTCGAGCATCAGGGCGCGCTGCCCGATATTGTGGTCATGGGCAAACCCATCGGCAACGGGCACCCTCTGGGTGTGTTGGTCACGACCAGGGAAATCGCGCAAAGCTTTGACAACGGGATCGAGTTCTTCTCGACCTTCGGTGGATCAACCTTGTCCTGCCGGATCGGGAAAGAGGTGTTGGACATCGTCGATGATGAGGGGTTGCAGGACAACGCCCGCGTGATGGGCGCGCGGCTGATGAACGGGCTGCGCGCGATTGAGGGTGATTTTGCCTGTGTCGGCGACGTGCGCGGCATGGGCCTGTTTCTGGGGGTCGAATTGATCAACCCCAACGGGTCCGAGGGCACCGAGATCTGCAAATACGTCAAGAACCGGATGCGCGATCACCGCATCCTGATCGGCAGCGAAGGGCCCAAGGACAACATCCTGAAAATCCGCCCGCCCCTGACGATCGAGGCGGATGACGTCGACATGATCCTGTGGACGCTGCGCGATGTGCTGTCCGAGGTGGGTGACTATGCCCCTGCCCCGGCCTGCGACCATGATCACCACCACGCCGGATGCGGCTGCTGTTGAGCCAGAAAAACCCCGGCGCGAGGAGCGTGCCGGGGTCTAACGCGCCCGCCACTTAGTGCAGCACGGTCGCTGGGGGTTGGTGGCCAGTCGTCGGCATGGGGACCGCTGACGTCATACGTCGCAGCGCCAGCCCCAGTTCTTCGGATAGCGAAGCCAAAGCCGGGGCAAAATCCGCCCGCACAATTAGCGATGCCATCATCATGGCATCCTCGCGTGCGCCTTCGGAGGCCGATGCGATCATCTGGGCAAAACAGTTTTCATCAGCACCCAGGCACGAGCATCCCAGCCCATGCCGGATCAAGGGCCGACGTCCATGATGGGCGCATAGGGAACACAACCTGTCCAATGTCATCATAGCCGCGTGTCCCATATCCGCGCCCAGCGCGATCTGAAGATCACTGGCCGCATCCACACGTGACTGACCGCCATCGCTCCATAAACGCAGGTACATTACGGCACCGGCCTAGTGCGGGCTTAGATCCGACAGGCGACCGACGGGTGCCCCGCCGCGCGACGTTTTACTGCTCATTTTGTCAGGATCAACTTACCGGCGCGGGTGATGCGCAACGTATAGAGCTGATCACCCAGTTCGATATGCGCAAGATTGCCTCCCTTGGTCAGGTCTTCGGCCTTGTGCGAAGGCAACATGGACACAGCGTAGGACTGAGCGGGGTTTGGGGTCTGCATATTCATTAGGGCAACTCCAGAATATCTTGGCGCATGGCCGATTGTGTTCGCAATTCAAGTTTCTGGCTGGCCCGGTTCCGGGTTTGCTGACTGACTTGCCGATAATCTGATAAATTTACTCAGGTATGTCAAGAGGCATAATCGGATGCTTAATCGACCTTCCTCAATTGCAAGGCGCTCCGGTTGGAGATAGGTGTCTCGCGACGATCAAATGGGGGATTTTTCGATGACCGCAACAATCATGTTCGACCTTGACGGCACGCTTGTCGACAGCATCCCCGACATCGCTGCCGCGGCGAACAAGATGCTGCAGGACACCGACACAGCGCCCTTGCCACAGGACACGATCAAACAGTTTGTCGGTAACGGCCTTCCGAAACTGGTCGAACGGGTGATCCTGCACTGCGGTCTTCCCTTAGCGCACCACGCGGACCTGACGCAAAAAACGCTGGCATACTACAATGCGGCCTCCAGCGACCGGACCGTTCCTTATCCCGGCGTTGCCGAAGCCCTGGCAGAACTGCAAGAAATGGGGTGCGTCCTTGGCGTATGCACCAACAAACCCGAGGCCCCTGCCCGACACATTCTAAGCGCACTTAAGCTGGATCGTCATTTTGACACCGTGTTCGGAGGAGATACGCTGCTGGTCCGCAAGCCGGACCCTGCCCATTTGAACGCAAGCTTTGATGCTGTTAAATCCGCTGGTCCGCGCCTTTATGTCGGCGACAGTGAAGTCGACGCCGAAACAGCGCAGCGGGCAAAGGTGCCGTTCCTGTTGTTTACGGAAGGGTATCGAAAAACACCAATTTCGGAAATTCCACATTCGCGCGCCTACGACCACGCCAGTGAATTGGCCGCGCTTGTAGTTGACGTGCTGGACGAGATGGGCCAACCGACCTCGTGAAAGCGAGGGGCCAGCATAGGGGGTAAGTCGCCAGCCCCTCAGGGGAAAAGTGGTAATGTCCGCGGTTATTCCTTGGATAAGCCCGTGTTAACCACTTACGCTGGGGCAAGATATAGGGGGTTTCCCGTAGTCCCCTTTAACCTCCTGTTAGTTCGAAACTTTTAAGCGAAAATTTCGTAAGAAGCAGCCGTTTCGCCAAAAGAAAAATGGCGGAATGAAAAACCCATCCCGCCATAACAGAACTGAACAATTTTTCCGTTCGGCCTGTGTCAGATGGCCAGATACTCTTCGCGCAGTTGGGAGTTCTCAAGCACCTCGCTGGCGGTGCCGTCAAAAACGATGCTGCCCGTATCCAGAATGATAGCTCGATCCGCCAGTTCCAACGCTCGCACAGCGTTCTGTTCGACGATGATCGTTGTCATGCCTTGCTGTTTGACGTGGACCAGCGTCTTTTCGATCTCATCCACGATCACCGGAGCCAACCCCTCGTAAGGCTCGTCCAGCAACAATACCTTGATGTCGCGGGCCAGGGCCCGCGCGATCGACAGCATCTGCTGCTCACCACCCGACAGGGTCACGCCCTCTTGCTTGCGGCGCTCACCCAGACGGGGAAACAACTCGTAAAGCCGCTCTAGTGACCACCCGATCGGAGGCGCGATCTGGGCTAATTGCAGATTTTCCTCGACCGTGAGGCCGGGGATGATCCGCCGGTCCTCGGGCACCAGACCCAGGCCCGCGGCCGCCGCTTCGTAGCTGGTCATGTTGTGCAGCGGTTGATGATCCAGCCAGATTTCGCCATGGCGCACGTCAGGCTCACCCACCCGTGCAATCGAGCGCAGGGTCGAGGTCTTGCCCGCCCCGTTCCGGCCGAGCAGAGCCAAAATCTCGCCCTCATGCACGTTAAAGCTGACACCTTGCACGATGTAGCTTTCGCCATAGTAGGAATGCATGTCCCACACCGACAGGAAGGCAGGCGCGGTGGTGGCCATATTCGCGTTTTTTGAAAAGTCAGGTTTCTCGTTCATAGCTTTTCCTTACGCAGCCTCGCCCAGATAGGCTTCGCGGACCTTGGGGTTACCGCGAATATTCTCCGGAGTGTCCTCGACCAGTGGCGTCCCCTGCGCCAGAACGGTGATCCGCTCGGCCAGACTGAAGACCACATGCATATCGTGTTCGATGATGGCGATGGTGATATCGCGTTCATCCTTGATCTGTTTCAGCAGGTCGATCGTGTTGTTCGTATCGGCCCGCGCCATGCCCGCCGTGGGTTCATCCAGCAGCAGCAGACGCGGGTTCTGGCTGAGGCACATGCCGATCTCAAGCCGCCGTTTATCTCCGCGTGACAAGGATGCGGCGTGCATCTCGCGTTTGTCGGCCATGTTCATCTCTTCCAGCATGGCTTCGGCCTGTTCGACGATGTCCTTCTCATTGGCAATCGTTTCATAGGCGTGCATCCGAAACGCACCATCCCGCATGGCAAAGATCGGGATCAGCATGTTCTCCATCACCGTCAATTCGCCAAAGATCTCGGGCGTCTGGAAAACGCGACTGATGCCCATCTGATTGATCTGGTACGGTTCAAGCCCCAGGACCGAGTTGTTGTCGAACAGAACCGACCCGGTATCCGGCATCAGCTTGCCCACCAGACAGTTCAGCAGCGTCGACTTGCCCGCACCGTTTGGCCCGATGATGGCGTGAACCGAGTTTTCCTCGACGTTCAGGTTCACATCCGTCAGCGCCTTGAGGCCACCAAAGCGTTTACTGACGTCTTTTACTCGCAGAATTGCCATGATCGCCCTCCTTTATTCCGCTGGCTCAGTCTTGCCCGACGGTGCATCGTCGGTGCCTGATTTTTTGCGCTTGAACCATTTCATCAGGCGCTGCCCACCTTCTACAAGGCCACCCGGCAGATAGATAACGACAAGCATGAACAGGATACCCAGGGTCAGGTGCCAGCCTTTTCCGATGAACGGGTGGATTAGGAACACAACGGCGTCTTCCAGACCGTCAGGCAGGAAAGCGAACCAACTGTGCAGGACGTTGTCGTTGATCTTCGAGAAGATGTTCTCGAAATACTTGATGAAGCCCGCGCCCAGAACCGGGCCGATCAGCGTACCGGTACCACCAAGGATGGTCATCAGAACAACCTCGCCCGAGGCTGTCCACTGCATCCGTTCCGCCCCGGCCAGCGGGTCCATCGCAGCCATCAGGCCACCGGCCAGACCAGCATACATGCCCGAGATCACAAAGGCCGCCAATGTATATGGCTTGGAGTTCAGACCGGTATAGTTCATCCGCTGCTGGTTTGACTTTACCGCCCGCAGCATCATGCCAAAGGGCGAACGGAAGATGCGGATTGCCAGATAGAACACCACCATCATGACAATTGCACACAGGTAGTAACCTGCGTTGAAGTCAAAGCTCCAGGCGCCCACATCCAGCGTATAGGTCGCCCGCATGGGCAGGCCGAACAAATGCGGCAGGTCCGGCGCATTGGCGCCCTGCAGAATTTGCGGATCATCCGCATAGACCTGAAGGCCGGTTTCACCATTGGTCAGGTTGAACTTGGGGTTCGACAGCACCGAATAGGCCAGAGCAAAGCTCATCTGTGCAAAGGCCAACGTCAGGATCGAGAAGTAGATACCCGAACGCCGCAGGCTGACAAAGCCAATCAGAAGCGAGAACAACCCGGCGACGACGACACTCAGCGCGATGGCCGGAATGACATTATAGCTGAGCAGTTTGAACATCCAAACGGCCGAATAGGATCCCACGCCCAGAAAGGCCGCGTGGCCAAAGGACAGATACCCGGTCAGGCCAAACAGGATGTTGAAGCCAATGGCAAAAATGCCAAAGATCACAAAACGCTGCATCAGGTCAGGGTAGCCCGCGTTGAACTGCGCCATGGCGCTGTCCGACGGGAATGGGTTCAGGATGAAGGGGGCCAGCAGCGTCAGGATGCCGACGATGATCAGCAGGCTGGTGTCTTTTTTGTTCAGTCCCAACATTGATTATTCCTCCATCACGCCTTTGCGCCCCATCAGACCGCGCGGTCGCGTCAGCAGCACGATAATGGCGACAAGGTAGATGATGATCTGGTTGATGCCCGGTATCGTGGTCGTGGCCCAAGTAGTCGAGGCAAAGCTTTCAAGAATGCCCAACAGGAACCCGGCCAGCACCGCTCCGGGCAGCGATCCCATGCCGCCCACAACAACCACAACGAAGCTGAGCACAAGGAAATCCATACCCATGTGATAATTCGGCGGGTTAAGCGGCCCGTACATCACACCAGCCAATCCTGCCACCGCGGCGGCGATGCCGAACATGATGGTAAAGCGACGGTCAATATTGATGCCCAGCAAACCCACGGTTTCGCGATCCGCCATGCCCGCCCGAACGACCATACCAAAGGTCGTGAATTGCAGGAATGAGAACACAGCGCCAATGATGGCTACGGCAAATCCGAAATAGACCAGACGCCAGATCGGGTAGATGATCGCGTTCGGATCGAAGCCGATCATGGTGCCCAGATCAACCGAACCGCTCAGCGCGTCAGGTGGCGGGGTCTGGATCGGGTTGGCACCGAAGAAATACTTGACGATCTCTTGCAGAACAATGGCAAGGCCAAAGGTCACCAGGATCTGGTCTGCATGAGGGCGCTTGTAGAAATGTTTGATCAGACCACGCTCCATCACGTATCCGACCAACAGCATGATCGGGATCGCAAACAGGATCGCCAGGGGAACGGACCAGTCGATGATGGTCGCTCCGACCTCGGGCCCGAACCACGCCTGAACATAGGGGGTTTCCACTTTCAGCGGATTACCCAGAAAATCGGTCTGGGTTTCGTCAAGGGTTACGAAGCTCAGGTTCATGAGCTTTTGCAGGGTAACGGCGCAGAAAGCCCCGATCATGAACAGCGCCCCGTGCGCAAAGTTCACAACCCCTAGCGTTCCGAAAATCAGCGTCAGCCCCAGCGCGATAAGCGCATAGGCCGACCCTTTGTCCAGACCGTTCAGAATTTGCAATAGGATGGCGTCCATTGGCCCCACCTCGAGATTGGTCAGCGTAGATTGAGTGGCTTAGCAGGCCATCATGCCTGCCGAAAATGTCTGGCCGCCGTCAGGCAGCCAGACCATTACCTCAGGTTATGCGCCCGGGTTGCACTGACCCAGTTCGCCACCGGCGAACATTGGGTGCTCGGGATCGTATTCGACCTGCGCACGTGGCGTGATCTCAACGATTTCCAGCGTGTCATACGCGTTGGTCGGGTTTTCATTACCCCGCACAACCAGCACGTCTTTGAAGCACTGGTGGTCGGCACCGCGATACCAGGTCGGGCCGTTGCCCAAGCCGTCGAACTCGAAATCTTCCAGAGCTTCGACAACACCGCAGGGATTGAAGGTCCCCGCACGCTCACAGGCATCCGCATAAAGCAGGGTCTGCGCATAGCAAGTCTGGGCCGAGTTTGATGGCGGTTTGCCATACTTCTCGCCAAAGGACTTCACGAAGGCCTTGGTGCCTTCATCCTGCAACTGCCAGTTCCAGTTCATCGAACCCAGAACGCCCTTGATGTTCTCGCCCGCACCGGCGGCCATCAGTTCGGAATAAAGCGGCACGACGATCTTGAAGTCCTTGCCGTTGGCAACCTTGTCGAGCAGGCCGAACTGGATCGCGTTGGTCAGCGAGTTCACCATGTTGCCGCCGTAGTGGTTCAGAACCAGCACGTCCGCGCCCGAGTTCAGAACCGGAGCGATATAGGACGAGAAGTCTGTCG
The DNA here is from genome assembly GCF_056780525.1 of Ruegeria sp. S263. NCBI lineage: Bacteria > Pseudomonadati > Pseudomonadota > Alphaproteobacteria > Rhodobacterales > Roseobacteraceae > Ruegeria > Ruegeria sp. S263. The sequence goes on from NZ_CM165558.1 coordinate 3,374,415, forward strand.
ACGCGAGTGGTGTTTTCACCGTGTTGACCGTTTCCCATCCCAGAGCTTCGGTCGAAGCGACGATCGACTCTTCCTGGGTCCAGCCCCAGTTGTAGTCAGCCGTCAGGTGATAGGCGCGGCGCTCGTTGCCCATCTCTGCCGCCAGCACCGGTGCAAGGGCTGCACCTGACATATAGGCGTTGAAGAAGTGGCGGAAGCCGTTGGCCTTCTTGTCCTTGCCGGTGGTGTCATTGGCATGGGTCAGACCCGCCATAAAGATCACGCCCGCTTCCTGGCACAGGCCCTGAACCGCAACGGCCACGCCCGAGGACGAACCGCCATTGATCATCACCGCGCCGTCTTTTTCGATCATCGACTTGGCCGATGCGCGTGCGGCGTCCGACTTGGTCTGCGTATCGCCGGTGACGAACTCGACCTTCTTGCCAAGGATACCGTTCCCCTTCAGGGCCTTGGACGAAAACGTGTTCAAACAGCCTCCGTCGCCTTCGCCGTTCAGATGCTCAACCGCCAGTTGCTGCGCGAGCAACTCGTCATTACCTTCTTCGGCGTAAGGACCTGTTTGTGGGACGTTGAATCCCAAAGTGACAGAGGACCCTGTCGGTTCGTTGGTGTAGGCAGCAGCCGACGAAGCGGTAAAGATCGTAGGCAGGGCCAGACCGGTTCCCGCAACGGCACCGGACTTCAGCACGCCGCGGCGTGTGACAGATTTATTGGTCATTAATTCCTCCCATTTCCCATTTTCCGCCCTCTGGCTCCTCTTCCATCGGACGAAATCGCATTTCTGCGTGCAGTAAGTATGGTGGCGCTTCTGAAAAATTCACAACAACCCATTAATTTCGAAGGAATCTTATGTAAACAAATACACAGAAACGAGAATGTTTTGTAACTGTTTTGATACCAGTGATCGTTAGGCTCTATTTTCATTCAATTAAATAGTAAAAATGCTCACCCTCGGCATTCAGGCCCATCCCGATATTTCTGCAAACCATGAGTCCATACTTACTGAAATACCCCTCCACGAAGTACCAGGTTGAAACTTGCAGGCCGAATGCCTCGCATAAACCCACACGCGTAACATCGCTCTGATATTGCAGTCGACGGCCATCAACCCGACTCAAAGACTCTTCTGACACCAGCACAAAACGGCTGGAATTGCCTCTGCTTTCCGGCCCAATCCCAGACACAGTGAAAGGTTAAACGACGCATTGTCGTCGCAACGGCGACTAATTAGTCACAACTTACAAGCGATACCCTCGAATTAGTTAAAAATTAATTTTCGGTTCATTTTCAAGTGATACTTCTGGTAGGCCGAGTAGAATCGGTAAAAGTGAAAAGACTTTATAAATCATTAACCTGCAGTTTTTTACGAGTAACGGAACGGTGTGACATGAATGGGGGGAAAGCTCATCGCGGAGTGTGGCTGCCTAACACGCTTCACGCAAGAGCCATCATAAATTTCATTCACTGGAGCCAAGGTGGTCTGGTATTAGACGCCGCGCTTAAAGGCATTGTTGAAGCCTTCGGTGCAGAATGCGGCGTGATCAGCCGGCTCTGGCTCAACAAGGGGGCGCATCGCGTTGCCGCCCGTGCGGACACGCGTGATCCCGCCGTCAGCCGCCCGCTGTTCTTGTCCTTTGCCAACGATGCATTGGGCCCTTTCCGCAACATGCCGAAACGGGCATCCGTTTTCAGCCTGCGTGAGGATGGTGAAGATCCCAGCGATTTGTCACCCGTCCTTGTCGATTGGGTAACTCATCGCAAGATTAAGGACATTCTGTTTGTCTGCCTGGATCACCAAGGGGGCGAGATCGACTTTCTGGAGCTGCATTTCGGGCAAACCCCCGAACCTGGTTTCAAGGAAGCCATTGAACAGATCGCTCCGCAGCTTTCAGAAACCTACCAAAGCCGTCGACCGGGTTTGGTCACCGAAGCTTTGTCGCGCCAAACAGTGTCGACAATTCGGAAAAGCACAACGGACACTCCAATCCTAAGCACAGGAAACCCGGCTGGGTTGACCCGCGCTGAATGGCGCGTATGCGCGCTGGTTTCGCGCGGCATTTCTCCGCAAGGGATCGGCACAGAGCTTGGAATTGGGCCAGCAACTGTTAGAACGCATCTGAAGCATATCTATTCGAAAACAGGTCTGGATAACTTTCACATGCTGGCAAGACGTTTGGTTTCAGTCGAAGAACGCGAAGCACTGCACGGAAAGCAGCATCAGGCAAGGGCTTGATGCCAGACACCGACTGGCAAAATTGGCTGGCATTGTGGCTGTTCGCACCGCTGTTCGTCGCAATGGCCTGGACGGATTTCACCCAACTTCGGATTCCAAATACCTACTGCATTGTGGGCCTGATCCTGTTTGTGGCTGCCGCACCCTTTCTGGCATGGAACGAGCTTCTTTTGCGCTTGCTGATCGCGGGGGCGTGCTTTGTGATCTGTTTCGGTCTGTTTGCCATCAACTGGCTTGGCGGGGGGGACGCCAAGATGCTACCCATCGTCTTTCTTGCTGTTCCTTCGACCCAGATACCGAACTACCTGTTCTTGTTTGCGGCCGCGATGGCGGTCGGTCTGGTTGGCATGGCCTTGTTCCGCCGTCTTGCGCGCGATACTTCCCCTCGTTTCAAGTCGACCGCCCAATCACGTGAGTTTCCAATGGGCATCGCAATCGGGTCGGCAGGATTAGTCCTGATCGCCATATCAGTCGCGGAACTGACCGGTTAACGATCAGTTCCCGAACGTTTCAGCATAGCGGATAAAGATCGGCGTCAGGATTAGGCCAGCGATTGCTGGCAGCATCAGGAAGGCCATCACACCCGACATTTTCACCGGCAGTTTGTTCGCCATTTCCTGCGCCCGCAATTCGCGCAACTCGCGCATCTCTTCGGCGTATGTGTTCAGTGCTGCCGCAAGCGGCACACCGAATCTTGTCGACTGAAGGACAACGCTTACGAAGGAACTCATCTCTTCGATACCGGTGCGACGGGCCATGCGCATGAGGGCTGTGTCACGGTCGCGACCGGCCTGAATTTCACTGAGCGCAATCAGGATTTCTTCGGACATTTCGGGCGAAACCAGCTGCATTTCCACAGCGACCTTCAGAAGGGCCTGATCAAAGCCCATTCCTGCTTCGACGCCGATCTGAAGAAGATCCAGCATGTTGGGAAAGGCATTTTCCATGAGCCGCTTACGCTCTTTGATGCGCGCGTTCATCCAGTACTGGGGGCCAAAGAAACCAATCGCGCACAAAATGGCGACATTACGGATGATTTCCATCAAGTCCAAGCTGGACATATATTTGCCGATGGAATTACCGACACTGTTCGCCGGCTGCCAGTTCAGCAACAGGATGAACAGCAAAGGCAGTGACGTGGCCAACATCAACCGCAGGAAATAATACCCCGCAATCGCGTTCTTTCCCCGAAAACCCGATTTCGCCAGAACCTGCCCAACTTCGAAGCGCTCACTGGCATCGCTTGGGATCAGGGCCGCGCTCAACCCTACCGGAGCCTCGCCTTCGAGGTCATTGGTTGTTGTACGGGCCAGGTTTTGACGCTGACGGCTCGGCATCATACGTTCGGCCGCTGTGGAGCGTTCGCTTAGCGACGACGAAATTCCCAGAAAAGCGATAATGGCACCAACAGCAACAAGGCCAAGGATCAAGGCTTGTGTTGCCCAGCCACCATCCAAAAGTGAACTAATAAATTCCATCGTAAATGCTCCTTATATCCGGAAATTCACGAGCTTGAACATCACGAAGGCATTGAGAACGACTGCCACCGCAATGACGCTCATTGCCGGCCAAAACGCCGGAGCGTCCATTACATCGCCATAATATGAAGGCGTAATAATCGTCATGAATACTGCGATCAGAACCGGAATAGCTGACAGAATATAAGCAGTCATCCGTCCTTCGGCCGAAATCGCCTTGATCTTGCGGCGCAAAGACATGCGCGCACGGATAACGCGGGACAGTGTGCGAAGAATACCCGCAAGGTCGCCCCCCGTGCCGTGCTGCATCATCAGCGCAACGGCCAGGTATTGAACGTCTTCTTCGTCAATACGGTCGGCCATTGCCTTCATGGCCGTCGTCAATTCTTCGCCAAAGGCCACTTGGTCAACGACAAGGCCAAATTCTGTTCCGATGGGATCCGGCATTTCTTCGGCGACGCTTTGCAAGGTCGCGTTCAGCGGGTGCCCCACCTTCAACCCGCGCGACATCAGGTCCAGCGCATCGGGCAGTTGCTTGATCAAGGCAGCTTTACGCTGACGGAGCGTGGCGCCCAAAGCAACAAGCGGCCCGATCAGAAAAACCAAAGCAGAAATCGGAACCACCTGCAGGGGGTTAGCCACCATCGACCCGCCGATCGCACAAATCAGAAACGCTGCGACGCAGGCCAACAGAAATACTTCGGGAACCATGTTCAAACCAGACGCCTTGAGCGCGGCAGGCAAATCGCCGACAAAAGGAAACTTCCGCAGCAGCGGTCTGGCTTCCTGCGGTTTCAGCAGGTTCAGAACGTCTTCTCCGGTTGAACCCTGGTTCAACATCTGAACGCGACGATTGATCGCCTCTTCGCGGTTTTCACCGCGCTTCAGAAACTGCCGTATTCCTTCAAAGGCAATAAGCGCACCCAGGAAAATGGCCAGTGCCATAACCAACTGGGCGTCAAACCCGGCCACTTCCAACTCTGGGCCTAAAATGGCGTTGATGTCGATGTCTGCAAAGAAAGCCCGAATTTGCTCAAACATAGCCGACCTCCTTAGTTGAATTGGACCGAAGACAAGTCCACGCCGGCCGCGGCCAAAACATCGCTGGATTTGGGGCGAATGCCGGTTGCAACGAACTTACCCAGTACCTTGCCGTTTTCGTCCTTGCCTTGACGCTTGAAGACAAAGATGTCCTGCATGGTCACGACGTCTGCTTCCATACCGGTAACTTCGGCAATGGACGTTACACGACGGGTGCCGTCAGACATACGGTTCAGCTGCAGCACAAAGTTGATGGCCGACGCGATGGTTGACCGGATCGCCGTGTGCGGCAGCTCCATCCCACCCATCTGAACCATCTGCTCGACCCGCGCCAAAGCGTCTCGGGGCGTGTTGGCGTGAACTGTGGTCATCGATCCGTCGTGACCTGTGTTCATCGCTTGCAGCATGTCAAAGGCTTCCGAGCCGCGAACCTCGCCCACCACGATACGGTCGGGACGCATCCGAAGCGCGTTGCGAACCAGATCACGCTGCGCCACCGCACCAGTTCCGTCCAGACCTGCCGGGCGAGTTTCCATGCGCAGGACGTGTTCCTGCTGCAGTTGCAGTTCCGCGGCGTCTTCGATCGTTACGATGCGTTCGCGAGCACCGATATAGGATGACAAAGCGTTCAGCATGGTCGTTTTGCCCGAACCGGTACCGCCCGAGATCAAGACGTTCATCTTGGCTTCGACCAGCCCGCGCAACAGGGCCGCAGCACTGTCATTCAGGGCTTCGTTCTGAACAAGACGCTGCATCGTCAGCGGAACGCGTGCAAACTTCCGAATTGACAGCGCCGGGCCGTCCAGCGCACAGGGGCGGATGATCGCATTGACCCGGCTGCCATCCTCCAGACGCGCGTCCACCCAGGGCTGGCGTTCGTCAATACGGCGACCCACGCGGCTGACGATTTTGTCGATAATTCTAAGCAGGTGACGTTCATCACGGAACCGGGCCGACGTTTTTTCAAGAATACCGGCACGTTCCACGAAAATCTGTTCATGCCCGTTGACCAGGATATCGTTGATCGTTGGATCGGCCAGCAGCGGTTCAAGAGGACCAAGCCCCAGAACCTCATGCATCAGTTCCTCGACCAGTTGCTTGACCTCTTCGCTGCGCATCGCGCGACCTTCGGCACGAAGAAGTTCCGTTGCGTGTTTCCCAATCTCGCCGCGAAGCGTTTCTTCTTCGACCTTGTCGATGACGGCCAGATTCAGCTTATCCAGCAACGAGTTATGCATCCGCGCCTTCAGATCAATGCGTTCCAGCTCCATTGCTTGCTGGTTCGCCTTTTTCTCAGCATCAAAAGCTGCAATATCGGACAGGTTGTCGGCAACCTGCTTCGTGTCCAAAGCCACAATCTTGGCTGCGCCAGAAGATGTGCGACCTGTTCTGTCAAATTCACGAAACATATTCCAAACCCTTATTACTTGTTAATTCACGTCTACAGATGGCGACCGATCACTTACCGGCACGAGGCGGCATTGCGATACGGGTTTCATCTGCCAGCTTCTTGATGGCGCGCGTCGCAGGTGCCCGGTTTGAGACCTCCTGCAGCGGGATGCCGCGATCAACGGATTCACGCACTGTGCGATCATCCTTTGGCACCCAATAGGCAAAGTCTTTTTCCAGCAGTTTCGACGCTGCTCGATGGTGCGCGGCGGGGAACAGCGGCTTCTTCTCAAGGCTGGCGACAAGCTGAATATCAATCGCCGGATTTTCGGCTTGATAGAAGTCCATCAGTTTACGGGCGGACCGAACCGATGGAACCGCGACGTCCGTGACCAGGTACAACCGGTCTGCCTGAGCAAGAACAGGTGTGATCCACTCGACCAGAGCACGAGGCAAATCCACGACGACGTAGTCATGGGTGCGCCGCAGGCTATCAAGAATGGCCGAGATTTGCTCTTCCTTGATTGCAGACAGCGGCCCATAGCGCGACGGCGCGGCCAGAACGTCTACGCCACAGGGCGCTTTCACCATGGCCTGTTCCAGAAACGCACTGTCAGGGATGCTTTCTTCCATAGCCATCCGCCACATCGCATCACTTTCTTCGACGTCCATCAGGGCCGCGATGGACCCGAACTGGAAGTCAAGATCGACGACGGCGACGTCGTTCGCGGCCTTTTTCTTGAAAAAACCTTCCTTGCACTGCAGTTCGTTGGCCATATTCGCGGCAACAAGCGAAGACCCTACCCCTCCTCGGGACTTCGCTACGGCAATGACCTTGCCAAGAGTCGCCTGACCGCCCCAAACGGCGGGCAACTGAGCCTGGCGGCGGGCACGGATTGCGTCTACCTGAGGAACGATTTCTTCGTTAATCGCCTTACGGGGCAGAACATCATCTACGCCCAGCTTCGTGAGCTGACGCGCCTTTTCAAGCGGCAGGTCTTCAGGGGCCAGAGCGATAATGATTGCGTTCGGCATCCGGGCATCGCAGATGGATTGCGCGGTCTCAAGCATGGCGTCCGAATTCTCGTCCACGTCGAAAAGCACAACATCATGCAGCGCGGTCAGCGAGACGGCCGATCCGTTGGCACCCTCGACCGTGTCCTTCTGACCGGTGAACGTGCAGTTATCCTGACTGGCCAGGGATCCTTCGATCGCCGAATAGATTTGTTCGTCAGGCGAAATTAACAATACTGAAATCTGCTTAGCACTCATTATCTTTCTCCTTACTCTACCGCCCCGACAGCCAGATCTTCGGCAGGTACCGAAGTGCTCATGGCGGGAAGGGAAATACTGTTTGGGGTATTGGAAGTGACCCCGGGGTTTCCGGCTGCCAAGGCAGCCAGTCCTGCCAAAGGCATCACGAAATTGAAGTCGACATTAATGAGATCTGCTGTGACAACCGGCGTATAGGGTCCACCGAGGAATCCAAGCCGAGAGTCATGCGAATAAGTGAACTGAACATTGGTTGCCGTCGTTCCAGGCGGAAGCAACGGGCCGATCTCGTCCCAGATACGCGCGCCATAGGCCGTCGACGTGTCCAACGTGCACGGAGCCGGAAGGTTGGGGACCGCACAGATATTCCCGCTGCGGCACAGCGTTCCAAATCGTGTGTCACCCGGCGCAGTTCCAGACAGGTCATGCGACGCAGGCAGCGCGCCACATTGAGGCGGACCGACGGTTGCCAGTCTCGCGGCGGTATGCATCGCTTTCTGCGCAGCCGTTGTTGACCAATACAGGCGACCGTAGTCGATGACGCCAAAAATCAGGAACAGGAATATTGGAATGACGATGGCCAATTCGACCAATGCCGCGCCACGGTCCTGTCGGCCAAGCAACCTTGCGATATGGGCTAGCTGTCTCATACGCCGTACACCCTGCTTTGATCCGAAATCACGGTGGTAATGGATGTCAGCGAGTCGCCGAACCACCCGAAAACCCCACCAAAGATAAAGTCGATCTCAACCTCGGCCGTAACTTCGACGATAGACGCCGGGTTGACCCGATAGGTTCCTACACGGGGGATACAGGTCGGGGTGACATCCACGACAGTCGTCCCACCCGGCATGATCGACGAGCCACCCAACTGGTTGGTGACGATAGTGGTCGCAAGCGTGTCATAGGTCCCGACGGTTCCGGCATTACACAAGTCAAGCGGAGCAATGCGGGCAATCATGCGGGACGCATCCCGAACACCACCTGCCGTCGCCTGATGGATCCAGGTGATCCGGCCGCCTTCGATAATAACCGCGATGAACAGCAGCAGGACCGGAAGGATGATGGCAAACTCGACCATCGGCGCGCCTGACTCACAGCGCTTGAGCCGCGTGATATGAGCGATCAGGCGTTTCACCGGTACAACCTCACGACGTCGCGGAAGATTCCGTCGTCTTCGTTGCCGCCCAGACCGTCACCACCGACCTGGCTGACAACTTCCAAATAGATGTCAAAGTCAGTACCGGCCGAGTTCGCCAAAGGCTGGATCAGGAAGCCTTTTATGTATTCCTTTACAGGCACATCCGTCGCGCGACCTTGTACATTATTCGCAGCACAGTCGATGGCAGCAAGAATAAAGGTCCGACGGTCAGGATCGGTATTCGCAGGCGTATTACACTGCGGAATACCTCTTTCGCTGCGACCTTCCAGAATATTGCCGCCGCTAAACTTTGCGATTTCGTCCAGATACATCTGGTAGCGCGTCGTTCCCGCTGGCTCTGCAATGAGTCCATTCGCGATCGAAGGATGCGGAGTCAGATCATTGTTGGGACCGTTGCCATAGTTCATGTCCAGGTAAGCCGCTTTACCATTCGTCCAGTTTCCATCGCCAAAGCGACCACCGTCACCGCTTGCAAAGCTGCAGGAATTATCGGCAAAGCAATCATCCGGCGGGAACGGCATAGTGTCAGTCGACAGCGTTGGTTGGCCACTGATGCAGCTATTGCCGCCACCATTTCCGTTGCCATTACCGTTGCCGCCAGACCGAACCCAACCAGAAATGACCTGAGGGCCGGGCGCATAGGCCGGATCGTTTTTCTTGTTGTTCAAAGTTGAGGTGAAGTAATCAAAGCGCGAATTGTAGATCGCACCGCCAATCCCCTGACGCTGACCCGGCTCGGTATCAACGCCACGCTGCGCGATGCACCGACCCTTGTTGCCCTCGGCCGCGATCAGACAAATGTAAAGATTGGAACCGTTCAGACCGGCACAGGGCCCAAGCGGGTTAACCCCATAGTCCGTCGGATCAAGAAAGCCAAAGTTACCGGGGCCCCAGGGCGCATTATTCCCGCCGGTGCGTAATTTGATGGTTGATCCAACAACCGCAGGATTGCTGGCAGACCAACCCGGAGGAATGCAGAACATCAGCGGAGTCACGTCACAGGCGTAAGACGTGTACCCTGCAATCGCCTGGGCACCGACCTGTTCATTGGGAGTCGCTGCACCGACCAAAGATGCCAGCGCACGAGCAAACGGGATGAATACAGTTCTTGGGGTCGCTGTCACTTCAACCATGACAGCCAAAGCCGGGTCGGTCGTGACAAAGCTGTCTACGGCATCATCGTCGTCAGGATCTGCTGCCGGGGTCGGCAAACCTGTCAGGAAACGAAGCGAGAAATCCGCCGCCGAATCCAGGGATTTATCACCATCGGCAAAGAACTGTTTGTCCGCAATCATCGCACCAGCCGCATTTGTAGCACGTGTGATTGAATCTGCGTTTCCGTCCAGCTCTCCGGCGGCGGCCAAGGCTACGTGGTCGGCGTAGGCCTGAAGGTCAGTTTGCGTCGACGCCATACGTCCAAGGTCAAAGGTCAAAGCGGCAAATCCGATGATCATGGCCAGACATAGGGCCGCAAAGACCAGGATGGTTCCGTCTTCTTCTTTCCTGAAAGTACGTAACGAGAACATCATTAACCCTCCGGACAAATTCGACGCGCCTTAATTCACGGTGCTGGACGTATCAGTGACAGGTGTCTCTTCTTCTGTAGTGTTGTTTACGACCGGAACCTCTTGGACGTCCGTAATGCCGCGGCGTACCTTCACCACAGGCTGCGGCGTGCCGTCATCAACCGGTGACTTTTCAAGCAGGATGTCGCTCAGGCGCACGGTTTCCAGCGGCTTGTCGTCCAGTTCATCCAGCGACCGCAAAGACAGGCTCAGCTGTCCGGCTTTCTGCGCCAGCGCCAGGCGTTGGCTTTCATCCGGTGTCACTTCGACCGTTACGGTGCGGGCAATTCCTGGCTGGTCCAATTCTTCATCGGTTTTCTGGTCAACGCCGACAACTCGGATGTTTTGCAGGATGGTCAGGGCGCGCAGAGTATCGTCGCTGCCACGTGTCAGTACGATGTCGACAAAATCGCCGGGGGTGACGAAGCCACCAACGCCGGTCTGCGCGTTGACGTTGATCGCCATAGCACGATTGCCTTCACTAAGCGTCTGAACAATGGTGACTTTTTCACCAAATTCCGAAACTTTGGATGCCAGCAGAAGTTCTCCCTGCGCCAGGGCACGCTTCGCGCGGCGCGGCTCGCCGCCTGGTGTGGGAACAACATCGTCGAAACTTGTAAATACGCCTGGCGGAACAGAGTCGGCCGGCCAATCAATCGTAGTAAGCTTGTATCTTTCGATCGGGCTACCGAAGGCGATGTTATCCGCCACGGCGACGACACTAACGATGGTGTTGTCGACAGCCGCTGCTTGGTTTCTTTCAAGCTGGTCTTGGGCCCAGAATACTGCGCCCCCCGCCAAGGCGACCCCGAAGACTGTCATCAAAAATGATTTAACTCGCATTTTGCCCTCCAATTTCCGAAGTCGGCTTTGGCAGTCAGATTTGGGCGAATTGCTGTGTAACTTTACAAAACGGTAATCAAACTGACGCTACTGATTAAGTTGGGCGCTACCCCCCGCTAAAAGCGCGGGGGTTAGCTGTTTTAAGAACTCAGGCCGCCCAGAGTTAGCGCTGAGTGATCGCTACCCCGGCGTCCGAGTAGTTCGAGTTCGTGTTGTCAGCCAGTGTGGTCAAGAATGTGCCACCTGCGATAATCGCAACCAGCAGAGCAACTCCGTATTCCACCAAGGTTGCACCGCGCTCGTCTTTGCGCAGCTTCAGGAAAATCTTGCGAATAGAATTAGACATGTTTTTCTCCAGAAAAGATATGGTTGTGCAGCCAGCGCACAGGATTCACGCGACTTAGCGGGTTTGAATCGCCGAAGTAGCGTCGCTAAAGTTCGAGTTCGTGTTGTCAGCCAGTGTGGTCAGGAAGGTACCACCGGCGATAATCGCAACCAGCAGTGCAACACCATATTCCACCAAGGTTGCGCCGCGCTCGTCTTTGCGCAGCTTCAGGAAAATTTTGCGAATGGAATTCGACATAACTTTTACTCCAGACTGTTTTACCAACGTGCGAAATCCGCACACACGAGGCAGACATCCCCGTTAACAAATGGTTACCAAGCGGAAAGCTGCCAAACCTCCCCACAAACGCAAAAGTTTTCCCGTATAACGGGAATTTTTTGTCGTTTGGGGCAGATTTGTGTCCTAAATTCGGCCTCAGTCAGGTGAGTCGCGCCATGATTCTTAAGGATTCTTTAATGCGATCACAAAAAATCCCGCCTCACATACGCAAGGCGGGACAGAAAAATAAAATCTATTTAGTTTAGACAGTTACACCCTGAAGGACTTGCTCACGCGACAGATCCAGCCTGCTGCCCTTCATCAGGATTTCACCACGCCTCAGCACGACAAAGCGGTCAGCAAGGTCATAAGCAAAGTCAAAATACTGTTCGACCAACACAATTGCCATTTCACCTTTGGAGCGAAGGTGGCGAATGACTTCTCCAATCTGTTGGATGATATTTGGCTGAATGCCTTCGGTCGGCTCATCCAGCAGCAGCAGCTTTGGTTTGGTGATCAAAGCGCGTGCGATTGCCAGTTGCTGCTGTTGCCCACCGGACAGATCACCCCCCCGGCGATTCTGCATCTGTCTGAGCACTGGGAACAGCTCGAAAATTTCATCGGGAATGTGATGTTCGGTTTTTGGAAGGCAGGCGAATCCGGTCTCCAGGTTCTCACGCACGGTCAGCAATGGGAAAATCTCTCGGCCTTGCGGGACATACGCCACACCTTTCCATGCCATGCGATGCGCAGGCAGGATGCCCAGCTCCTCTCCGTTCAGCACCATTTGCCCGCCGGATCGTGGGTGCGTCCCCGAGATCGCCTTGATCAGGCTGGTCTTGCCAACACCATTGGTGCCCATCACGCAGGTCACCTCGCCTTGTGCAGCCTGCATCGAGATGCCGTTCAAAATTTGCGAATGCCCGTAATGCAGGGTCAGATCGTTAAGTGTCAGCATCGCCTAGCGCCCCAGATAGACGTCGATGACGTCCTGATTTGATGTCACGTGGTCCAAAGACCCCTCGGCCAGAACCGCGCCTTCGTGCAGGACCGTGACCTTGCAGTTCAAACGGCGCACAAATTCCATATCGTGTTCCACCACCACCACGGCACGGGTTTTCGCGGCCTGCACCAGCAGGTCGGTAGTATGCTCACGTTCCTGCGGCGTCATCCCGGCGGCGGGCTCATCGACCAGCAGCAGGCGCGGTTCCTGCGCCAGAAGCATGCCGATCTCAAGCCATTGCTTCTGTCCGTGGCTGAGTTCGCCGGATTTGCGGGTCAGTTCATCTTTCAAGCCGATCTCGGCGGCCAGTTCTTCGACCTTGTCCAGATCAACCGTTGAAGGGCGATAGAACAGCACGCCCAACCACCCGCGTTTGTTCTTCAACGCCATCAGCAGGTTTTCCTGCACCGTCTGATCTTCGAACACGGTGGGTTTCTGGAACTTCCGCCCGATGCCTGCCTGCGCGATTTTCGCCTCGCTCATCCGCAGCAGGGACACGGATTTCTCGCCCCAGATCACGCGGCCCTCGTCAGGGCGGGTCTTGCCGGTGACGATATCCATGAAGGTGGTTTTGCCCGCCCCGTTCGGACCGATCACGGCACGCAGTTCCGCGTTGCCGATCTGAAAGGACAGGTTGTTGATGGCACGGAACCCGTCGAAAGTGACAGAAACGCCGCTGACCTCTAGCAGAGTGCTCATTCCGTGGCCTCCTTTTCGCGTAGTGCGCTTTCATCAGGCCCAAGGTCCGCGCCGTAGCGCTGTGGCGCGCGACGGTTGGTCCAGAGGTCGAACAGCCCCCCGATCCCTTGCGGGGCGAACAGCGTGACCAGCACAAAGGACACGCCCAGCAGCACCTGCCACCAGTCGACCCATTTGATCGTGTAGAACCCCAGCGGGATATCCGGCGCCTGCCCGCCGGTGAACCATGTGCTGAGCAGGCTGACGAAGGCCGCACCAATGACTGCGCCGTAAAGGCGGCCGCGCCCACCGATGGCGACCCAGACAGCCAGATAGATCGAGGCGATGGGGGCCATTTCCTCTGGGTTGATGATGCCCGCTTGCGGGTAATAAAGCGCGCCCGCGATGGCTGCGATGCAGGCGGTCAGGGTGAAGACGGCCAGCTTATAGACCTCGACCGAGTATCCAAGGAACCGCACCCGCGCCTCGTTATCGCGGATACCGCGGATGACCGAGCCAAACTTGCCCGACACGACCCAAGCGGCCAGCATGTATCCTAGCCCCAAGGCCAGTGCCGAGGCCCAGAGGAACCAAATCGACACCACGTCCTGCGAGGCCGTGACGCCGGGCAGGTTCTGAAGACCCGACAGGCCGTTGTTGCCACGCAACCCGCTGTCGTTCTGGAACAGGTACAGCGCCAGCGCCAAAGTCATCGCTTGGGTCAGAATCGACAGGTACACGCCCGTCACCCGGCTGCGGAATGCCAACCAGCCGAAGATCAGCGCCAGCAGGCCGGGCACCAGCACGACCAGCGCCAGTTGCAGGAACAAACTGTCCGAAAAGGCCCAGATCAGTGGGAACTCGGACGATCCGACCACGCCGAAGATTTGCGTGCCGATGGCGTCCACGACCTCGGCTGAGGTTGGCGGGATATCGGCCTGCGATAGCGACTCGACCACGATCAGGCGGGTGCGTTCGTACATTAGCCACATGCCGATCATGTAGCCGCCCAGCCCGAAAAAGGCGAAATGGCCGAGGGACAGGATACCGGTAAAGCCCCAAACCAGATCCATTGCGACGGCGATCAGGCACAGGCACAGGGTCTTGCCCAGCGTCTTGACGAAACTGGTCGAGATCACGCCGATCCCGAACCCTTCGGACAGGACGGTTACGCCCAAAGTGAACAGGGACAGGATGGCCAGAAAGACCAGCACCGAGGGATTCTTTGCGACAAAGCTGCGTTCCATGGCTCAATCCCCCGCCGCGCGGCCTTTGAGGGCGATGATGCCCCTTGGCCGGAACTGAATGAAAATGATGATGAAGATGATCATGTAGGTCTGCGCGGCGAGGGTGTTCGACGGGTTCATCCACTCGATCCCTTTTTGCAGGAAGCCGATCATGCCAGCGCCCGCCAGTGCGCCCCAGATGTTGCCGACACCGCCAACGACCACGGTCATGAAGCTCTGCACGATATAGTCGCTGCCCAGATCGGACGTGACTTTGGCGAACAACCCAATCGCAACGCCCGCAATCCCGGCGATGCCCGAGCCCAAGCCGAAGGTCAGCATATTCACCCGCCCTGGATTGATCCCCATCGACCCGGCCATACGCGGATTCTGCGTCACCGCGCGCATCTCAAGCCCAAGCCGGGTACGCTTCATGATGTAAAGGAACAGCCCCAAAAAGATCATCGCCAGCACAAAGATCGCGATACGGATATAGCTGATCGAGACCACATCGTTCAGCACCAATGCTCCGTCCAGCCAGCCGGGCGCGGTCAGCGGGCGCGCCTGCGTGCCAAAGATGTTCTTGGCCAATTGCTGTAGCGCGATCGAGATGCCGAAGGTTGCCAGCAGCGTTTCCAGCGGACGGGAATAGAGCCAGCGGATCACCAACCGCTCCATCGCGACGCCCATGGCGAAGGTGACGGCAAAGGCCATCGGGATGGCGACGATGATTGACAGCGTATGGTCGGGGATGAACTGCTGCACCACGTAGCCGGTATAGGCGCCCATCATGATGAACTCACCATGGGCCATGTTGATCACGCCCATCACGCCGAAGGTGATGGCCAGACCGATGGCCGCGAGGAAATAGATCGACGCCAGCGAGATCGCGTCCAGCGTCAAATCGAACGTCTGGTTCAGGCCGACCTTCAGCTCGATCTTCTCCAGCGCTTGCGCGGCGGCGGAGGTCACTTCGGGCGACGGCTCTGCGTAGGTTTCAAAGAACACATGTGCGCCCAGCGCGGCGTCGATGTCGGCCTCAGTGACCAGCGCAGGAACAAGTCCGGTTTCTGCCAGCGCCGCATAAGCCTGTGCGCGGGTGGCGTCTGTATTCAGTTGCGCGACAGGGACGTCGCCGACGCGGCCACCGTCGATATGAGCAGCCAGTGCAGAGCGGATATCGTCCGGTGAAATGCGCGGGGCGGCCAGATCGCTGACAACCAGCAGGTCATAGGCCGCATCTCGTGAAAGTACGTCTGATCCGGGCTCCAGCACGGTCGCTATATTCTCATCCGAGGGCAATTCCGCAGCCGTCTGCAATCTGGTCACGACCAGAGGATTCAGCGCTGCGCGGACATCCACGCCCAGATCGCCGGACATGTCCTCAATCGCGGCAACGCGCGCTGCATTGTCTTCGTCATAACCAATGGTCAGCAACCGCTCCAGCCGCTGTTTCTGCGCCTTCAACGCCTCGTCGGGTTCATCTTCAATCGACGCGCGCAGGGGGGCCAGCAAGGCCCCTTCAGGATCACGTTGTATAGATTGCAACGCGGCCGCGCGTTTCGCACGGTCCGGGTCGGTCAGTTGGAATTGCACCAAGGCCGTCCCGATCATTGCGCGGATACCGCTATTGGGCTTCAATTGTTTCAGGTCAGATTTCTCGTACGTGCCAACAACTTCGCCGGTGTCGAAATCGGTCAGCTCATAAGAACGTCCCTCACCCTTTTTACCGGCAAAGAACAGACCATCCGACTTGCGCATCCACACATTCTTGGCGGCCCAAGTCTCAAGCATCACCTGCGCCTGAGGCAAACCACTGCTGGCAATCGCGTCAATCGCAGGTCCGATCGTCTTGCGTGAGCTTTTGGCGATGATCTCCTGATGCTCTTGCAGGATCGGTTGCAGACCGCCCTCTTGCGCGTTGGCAGTCAGGCAGGCGCACAGAATTGCGAGGCCCGCAAGGAATAGTCGTAACATGTAGAGAAACCCGAGGTGTCTTATGGGCAAGGCGGGCGATCACACCCGCCTTGCATCTGGTTTAGTAGTTCGACAGCGTCTGAACGCAGGTCTTGGTCTCGGTGTTGTACATACCGCAGCCCAGCTCTTTCCAATCCGAGATCAGAACCGCCGATTCTGGCAGGAAGTCTGTCCAGGCATCACCCGGCACAACCTCGGTTTCGCTGATGATGTCGAACTGACCGTCTTCCTGAATCTCACCGATCAGAACCGGTTTCGCCAAGTGGTGGTTCGGCAGCATAACCGCCGTGCCGCCAGTCAGGTTCGGGAACTCCTGCCCGTACATCGCGGCGCGTACGTCGTCGACCTCGGTCGAGCCAGCCTCAGTTGCGGCGTTCACCCACATGTTGAAACCGATATAGTGCGCCTCCATCGGGTCATTGGTCACACGCTCGTCACCCATGGTGGCTTTCCATGTTTCAACGAATTCAGCGTTGGCTTCGGTATCGGCCGACTGGAAATAGTTCCACGCGGCCAGGTGACCGACCAGGTTCGCGGTATCCAGACCCGACAGTTCTTCTTCACCGACCGAGAAGGCCACGACAGGAATGTCATCCGCCGAAACGCCCGCAGCGGCCAGTTCTTTGTAGAAGCCGATATTCGCGTCGCCATTGATGGTCGAGATCACACCGACTTTCTTGCCATCCGCGCCCAGCGCGACAACGTCCGCCACGATCTTGGACCAGTCAGAATGACCGAACGGAGTGTAGTTGACGAAGATATCCTCGTCCGCGATGCCTTTACCCTTCAGGTAGCTTTCCAGAATGTTGTTGGTGGTACGCGGGTACACATAGTCGGTGCCCAGCAGCGCGAATTTCTCGACGCCCAGCTCATCCAGGAAATAGTCAGTCGCAGGGATCGCCTGCTGGTTCGGCGCGGCGCCGGTATAGAAGACGTTTTTCGAGGATTCCTCGCCCTCATACTGAACAGGGTAGAACAGCAGGCCGTTCAGCTCTTCGATCACCGGCAGAACCGACTTACGGCTGACCGACGTCCAGTTGCCAAAGATCACATCCACCTCATGTACGGTCAGCAGCTCGCGCGCTTTTTCCGCAAACAGCGGCCAGTCGGATGCGGGGTCAACGACCACGGCCTCAAGCTGTTTGCCCAGCAGGCCACCCTTGGCGTTTTGCTGGTCGATCAGCATCAGCATGGTGTCTTTCAGCGTGGTTTCCGAAATCGCCATGGTGCCCGACAGCGAGTGCAATACACCGACTTTGATCGTGTCTTCAGCAGACAGTGCAGCGGTCGCCATGGCGGCAAAGACAAGTGATCCGGCGAGCGTGGATTTGAGAGATGTCATATGATTCTCCTGGGCGGGGCCGGGAGAGAGGGCTTGCGCAGACGCGCACTCTTCTTCTACCTGATCCCCGCAACTGTTGTTGCGTTCCGTGTGGCGGTTGTGTCCGAGGTCCAATTCGCGCAGCCGTCACACACCCCCGGGTCGTCTCCTCGGCGGGCACCCATACGGTTTCTGCATCGCCGAGAATTTAGCAAATGCAGGGCCCATCATTTTTCACAATCCGCCGTATCTGCCTGTTTTTTGACCAGCCGCCTGAGGTCACGCCCAAAAATTAATCACGTACTGCGGAAAACCGACGAAAACCGACGTCGAAGAATAGAGTTCCGGCGCGCAAACGTTGAAACAAGCAGCATAACTTCTGGTTCCGCAGGTGCGCCATTACTCAACATGCCTCCATATTGCCCAAGCAAGACGCGATGCCGCCGCGCGCGAAGGGCGCGATTCGGCTAAGTGCAAAGCAATTGGGCGAAAAGTCGGTATTGGACGGTTTTCGCCAATCGGGGTCATTTAAGTGCCTGTTTCCCCGAACCGACGGGAACGCGCTGGACGCGGTGCTGCTGAACACCGCTGGCGGCATCACGGGCGGGGACGCATTCCGCTTTAGCGGCCACGCGGGCGATGGCACGACCCTGACCCTGACCACCCAAGCCTGCGAACGCGCGTACAAGGCCAAACCCGGCCCGTCAGGTCAGATCGTGAACCATCTCAGCGTCGCTCCGGGCGCGCGGCTGAACTGGCTACCGCAGGAAACCATTCTGTTCGACGGCAGCGCGCTGGATCGCCGGTTGCAGATCGACCTTGCCCCGGATGCCACCGCCCTGATGGTCGAACCCCTGATCTTTGGTCGCATGGCGATGGGCGAGACCCTGACCAATATCCGCCTGCGAGACCGAATTGAGATCGCTCGTGATGGCGCACCTCTGTTTATGGACGCGATGCAGTTCGACGGTGATCTGCACGCCCACCTGGCCAAGACACATATCGCGGGCGGTGCGGGGGCGATGGCGCTGGTCGCCTTTGCCTCACCCACTGCCGAGGGTCAGATCGGCCCTATCCGCGCGATGCTGCCCTCCACCGCAGGAGCCTCGCTGATCCAAAGCGATCTGCTGGTGATCCGGGTGCTTGCCGAAGACAGCTTTACCCTCCGTCGAACACTGATGCCGGTGCTGCGGCGGCTGAACAATGACACGCTTCCCCGATGCTGGATGATCTGACATGAACCTGACCCCCCGTGAAAAAGACAAACTGCTGGTCGCCATGGCCGCCGAGGTCGCCCGCAAGCGATTGGCCCGAGGCGTCAAGCTGAACCACCCCGAGGCGATCGCGCTGATCACCGACGCGGTGGTCGAAGGCGCGCGCGATGGGCGCTCGGTTGCCGATATGATGCAGGCCGGAGCCGAAGTGATCACCCGCGCGCAATGCATGGAAGGTGTGCCCGAGATGATCCACGAAGTTCAGGTCGAAGCCACCTTCCCTGATGGCACCAAACTGGTGACCGTCCACAACCCTATTCGCTAAGAAAGGAACACTAACATGACCCGTATGCTTTTCCCCGCCCTGATCCTTGCTGGCCCTGCGGCAGCCCATAACGGAACACATATCCATGCGCATGGCTCGGATTACGCCACTCTGGGCGTTGGTCTGGCCGTTGTCGCGCTGGCCGCCTTCGCGTTGATGGTAAAGCTGAACAAATGATCCCAGGCGAGCTGTTCCCGGCCAAGGGCGAGATCACCCTTAACGCAAGTGCCTCAGCCATCACCCTGATGGTCGCCAATACTGGTGACCGCCCGGTTCAGGTCGGCTCGCACTATCATTTCGCCGAAACCAACCCAGCGCTGGATTTCGACCGCGCCGCCGCACACGGGCTGCGTCTGGACATCGCCCCCGGCACCGCCGTCCGGTTCGAGCCCGGTCAGGCGCGCGAGGTCTCGCTGATCCCCATCGGGGGCGCGCGTAAGATCTATGGGTTCAATCAAAAGGTCATGGGGTCGCTCTGATGCCAGCAACAATCAAACGCTCTGACTATGCCGCCATGTTCGGCCCCACCACCGGCGACAGGCTGCGGTTGGCTGATACCGATCTGGTGATCGAGGTTGAACGCGACCTGACCGCCGAACGCGCGGGTGCCGCTGCTACCGGGGGCGCCGGCGGCAACGCGCTGCTTTACGGCGAAGAGGTCAAGTTCGGCGGTGGCAAGGTGATCCGCGACGGGATGGGGCAGTCTCAGGCCACGCGGGCCGAAGGGGCCGTGGACACGGTCATCACCAATGCGCTGATCGTGGATCACTCGGGCATCTACAAGGCGGATGTAGGCCTGAAAGACGGGCGCATCGCCAAGATCGGCAAGGCCGGGAACCCCGACACGCAACCCGGCGTCGATATCATCATCGGCCCCGGCACCGAGGCTGTTGCGGGCGAAGGGCGTATCCTGACCGCCGGGGGTTTCGACAGCCATATCCATTTTATCTGCCCACAACAGATCGAGGATGCGCTGCATTCCGGCCTGACCACCATGCTGGGCGGCGGCACTGGCCCTGCGCATGGGACGCTGGCCACCACCTGCACGCCAGGACCGTGGCATATCGGGCGGATGTTGCAGGCCGCCGACGCGTTTCCGATGAACCTGGCCTTTGCGGGCAAGGGCAACGCCTCGCTGCCCGCCGCGCTGGAGGAGCAGATCAACGCGGGCGCCTGCGCCCTGAAACTACACGAGGATTGGGGCACCACCCCTGCCGCTATCGACTGCTGCCTGACGGTGGCCGACGCGATGGACGTGCAGGTCATGATCCACACCGACACGCTGAACGAATCCGGTTTTGTCGAGAACACCGTGGGGGCCATGAAAGGCCGGACGATTCACGCCTTCCACACCGAAGGCGCAGGCGGTGGTCACGCCCCCGATATCATCAAGATCTGCGGCGAGAACCACGTTCTGCCGTCTTCGACCAACCCGACGCGCCCCTTCACCGTGAACACTGTCGAAGAGCATCTGGATATGCTGATGGTGTGCCACCACCTCGACAAATCCATCCCCGAGGATGTGGCCTTTGCCGAAAGTCGCATCCGGCGCGAGACGATCGCGGCCGAGGATATCCTGCACGACATGGGCGCGTTCAGCATCATCGCCTCGGACAGTCAGGCTATGGGCCGTGTGGGTGAGGTTCTAATCCGCACATGGCAGACCGCCGACAAAATGAAGAAACAGCGCGGCCGCCTGCCCGAGGAAACTGGCGAGAACGATAATATGCGCGTGCGCCGCTATATCGCCAAATACACCATCAACCCGGCGATAGCCCACGGCCTGAGCCATCAGATCGGCAGCATCGAAGAAGGCAAGCGCGCCGACCTGGTGCTGTGGAACCCGGCCTTTTTCGGGGTCAAGCCCGAGATGGTTCTGCTGGGCGGCACCATCGCCTGCGCGCAGATGGGCGACCCCAATGCCTCGATCCCGACACCGCAGCCGGTCTATAGCCGTCCGATGTTCGGGGCCTATGGGCGTTCGGTCGAACATTCGGCGATCACTTTTGTCTCGGGCGCGGCGCAGGCTGCGGGAGTTGGTGATACACTGGGGTTGGCCAAGCAAACCGTCGCGGTGCAAAACACCCGCAATATCGGCAAAAGCGACCTGTTGCTGAACAACGCCACGCCGCAGGTCGAGGTTGACCCCGAAACCTATGAGGTCCGCGCCGATGGCGAGTTGCTGACCTGCCAACCCGCCGAGGTTCTGCCCATGGCGCAACGCTATTTCATGTTCTGAGACATGCTGCGTTGCAGCATATGCAACGCAGCCATGACCAAACATCTACTACAAAACGAGGCCGACATGACACATCATGAAGACCAAGGGAGGACCAACAAGTTTGAAGGTCCACATGGCACATTCAGCACCGCAAACCACCCCGCGCGTTTCGCTACCCGGACTGATCGCATCCTTCGGGACGTCGATCTATTCGTTTCTTATCCGGATGGCAGACGCACAAACGCGCGTTCAGCAGATCAGATTTCTTCAATCCCTCAGCGACGAAGACTTGCGCAAGCTCGGGTTGACACGCGACCGGATCCCACACCGCGTCTTCGCGGATTCAATCTGGCTTTGACCGGGCTTTTGGCAGGGGGGGCAACCGCATGACAGCTCTTCTCTGCACGGCACGGCAGTATTCCGACCATACGCATGGTGACCCCGCCGACCACCTGTCACTGACTTATGAAGATCGCTTTCTGCGCCGCAAGGTGCTGACCTGTGAAAGCGGTGAGCAGATTCTGATTGATCTGTCACAAACAACCTCGCTAGATCATGGCGGTGCCCTGATCCTTGACGACGGGCGCGAGGTCGAAATCCAGGCCGCGCCAGAAGCGTTGCTGGAAGTCACGGCCCCCGACCTGACCCGCATCGCGTGGCATATCGGCAACCGCCACACACCCTGTCAGGTCGAAGCGGACCGCCTGCTGATCCAAATCGACCACGTCATCCGCGACATGTTGCTGAAAATCGGCGCAACGGTGCGTGAGGTTCAGGAACCCTTTACCCCCGAAGGTGGTGCTTATGGCCACGGCAGGACCCATGGCCACGCCCACTGACACAGATATCCTGACGCTGACCCAATGGCTCTCGCCTGCTTATCCGGTGGGAGGGTTCGCGTATTCACACGGTCTGGAATGGGCGATCGAGTGCGGCAGCGTTGCCAACGCCGCCGACACAAAGGAGTGGGTTGCCGATGTGATCGAATACGGCTCTGGCCGGAATGATTGCATATTTCTTTCAGCCGCGTATTCGGCACAGACCACCACCTCCTTGTCCGAGGTGGATCAGGCTGCGCGCGCATTCTGCGCCTCGTCCGAGCGGTTGATGGAAACTCGACTGCTGGGAGAGGCGTTTTGCGGCATAACCGCAGATGTCTGGGCGGTGGAGCTGGGCACCCTGACCTACCCGGTCGCCGTGGGATACGCTGCACAGCGACAGGGCTTGCCGCTCGCCCTGACGGCCCAGATGTACCTGCAGGCCTTCATGTCCAATCTGGTCGCGTGTGCGACGCGTTTGGTACCGTTGGGTCAAACCGAAGGGCAGCGGATGATCCGCGATCTAACGCCTTTGTGTCAGCATGTGGCGACGGGCGCTGTGACCTTGGGGCTGGATGATCTGGGGTCGACGGCGTTTCTGACAGATGTCGCGTCGATGAAACACGAAACTCAATATTCAAGGATGTTCCGAACATGAGCAAAATGAACGGCCCCCTGCGCGTGGGCATCGGTGGTCCTGTTGGCGCAGGCAAGACAACTCTGACCGCCGCCCTGTCCGAAGCGCTGCGCGACAGGGTATCCGTTGGCGTGATCACCAACGACATCTACACCCGCGAAGATGCCGAGGCGCTGATGCGGATGCAAATCCTGCCGCAGGACCGGATCATCGGCGTCGAAACCGGCGGCTGCCCGCATACGGCCATTCGCGAGGATGCCTCGATCAACCTTGCGGCTGTTGCCGAGATGCAGGCGCGTCACCCCGAGGTCGAGGTCGTTCTGATCGAAAGCGGTGGCGACAACTTGTCTGCCACGTTCAGCCCGGAACTGGCGGACGTTACGCTCTATGTGATCGACGTGGCCGCGGGTGAAGAGATTCCGCGCAAAGGCGGTCCTGCGATCACCAAATCGGACGTCCTGATCATCAACAAGACCGATCTGGCCCCGCATGTTGGCGCGTCGCTGGAGGTGATGGACCGAGACGCGACGAAGATGCGCAACGGTCGCCCATTCGTGTTCACTTCGCTGCGGCATCGCAAGGGCGTGGATCAGGTCGTTGACCTGCTGGCGCAAATCGGGGGGCTGAATATTCCCGTCGCCGTGACCGAGGGGGCCGCCTAGCGCAGCCCCCTGGCAATGGAAGCTCATCGCGAGATTGCAGGCAAACTTTTCGACCTAGACAAAAGTGCCTTCGTCACTTCGTGTCCCTTGCTGTTTTAAACAACAAAAGAAAAACAAAAACCGACCCGATCGAGGTGGTAACAATACCCACTGGCAGTTCCTGAGGCGCAAGCAACAGGCGGCTGAGGATATCTGAACCGGTCAGCAAAGCCGCCCCGACGATGGCGGCAGCGGGCACAAGACGGTTGTGCAGAGGCCCAGCGATCCCACGTGCGATATGGGGCACCATGAGCCCGACAAAACCGATAACCCCCGCAACCGAAACAAAAACGGCGGTCGCTAGTGCCGCTACAAAAAACATGCGGAACCTCAATGCCTGTACCGGAACGCCCAGCGTCGCTGCCGTCAAGTCGCCGGTCAAAAGCGCATCCAGCCAGCGACTGCGCCACAGGGCATACATCAAGATCAGAAACATCCCGGCGCAGACCAGCGGAAATGTCTCCCATCGGGCCAGACCCAGTCCACCCAGCATCCAGAAGATGACCGAGTGCGCGGCGCGACTGTCGCCCGCAAATATCAGATAGTTCGTGATCGCCGAAAACAGAAACGAAACTGCCAACCCCGCCAGGATCAGCTTTTCCGGCGCACTGGTGCGCAACCCGTGAACCAGTGCCAGCACAATTCCCGACGCGACAAGCCCGCCACAAAATGCAGCCAGCGGCAGCGTCCAGAATCCCAGGATGTCGCCGGTCACCGTAATGACGAAAACCGCACCCGCCGCCGCACCCGACGAAAGGCCGAACAGGAAGGGATCAGCCAAGTCGTTGCGTGTTGTGGTCTGAAGCACTACGCCGACAACGCCCAGCCCTGCACCGATCACGGCCGCAAACAATGCACGCGGCAAGCGAAGGTCAAAGACAATGCGGTGCAGCGGCGACACCTCGCCATCCGCCATGCCGGTGCCCAGCATCACCGCATCCAACGCAACCGCGGCTGGAATTTGCGTCGTGCCGTAAATGGTCGAAACCAGCAAAAGGGCGGCCACAACAACCGCCCCAAGCAAGAGTGTCAGGCCAAAACGGCCCATATTAGTTCAGGCCCGGGTGCATCGCGTCGGCCATTTTCGAAATCGCCGCGATATTTGCGGGTCCGGGGGTCAGTTCTTCGTAACGTAGGCCAATCCAGCGCTCGTTCCTTACCGCGTCGGTCTGCGACATCACGGGGTGTTCCTGCAGAAACTTGAACGTGTCCTCCGCGCCGTTGCCGGTCTGATAATCCAGCAGCACAAGAAATTCGGGGTTCGAAGCTGCCACAGCTTCCCACGAGGTGCGGCCCCAGCTTGTGTCCATGTCATGAGTGACATTCGCACCACCAGCTGCAGCGATCATCGCGTCAGGGATGGCGAATTTACCTGCGGTAAAGGGCGCGTCGGCTGGTCCATCCAGCAGGAAAACACGGGGTTTTGGCAGGTCCGCAGTCTGCGCCTGGATCGCTGCCAGTTCCTCTTTCCAGCCGGAAACCAGAGCCTCGGCCTTGTCTTCAACATGCATGACCTCGCCCAGACGAAGCACATCATCAAACAACAGGTCCATGCTGGCCTCGGGACGCTCCTTGTCCAGATGCACACAGCTTTCCGTTAGGATCATTGTCTTGATGCCAAAGGGTTCCAGCGTGTCGGGCGTCACGTCGCCCCCCGGCTTCATCCCATAGTACCAACCCGCGAAGAACAGGTCAGGCTCTACCGCCACAAGGTTCTCAACAGTTGGGTATTTCGGCGCAAGCTCGGGGATGTCACCGCGCAGCGTGTCAAACTCGGGGCTGGTCTTGTACCAGCCGGTGATGCCGGTCAGACCCACGATCTTGTCCTGCAGACCCAACGCAAAGGCCATGTCGGTCATGTTCATATCATGCACAACCAGACGCTCGGGCTGGGTGTCGAACACCAGCGGCGCACCGCAATTATCAACCGTGACTTCGTGCGCGACGGCACCACCTGCCAAAACGGTGGTCAACGCCACAGACAAGATCTGTTTCATTCAGAAATATTCCTATTCATAAGTTGTTATCGAGGTTTTTCGGATATCCAGCGCCGGGATCACGCGCCCTTCGTGGTGAAAGCACAGGTAATCGACGCCAAACGTGTCACTAACCCTGTCCGGGGTCAGCACATCGGCGACCAGCCCAAAACCAGTCAGCCGTGTATCTTTCATCAATGCCACATGAGTGGCAAATTCTGGGATCATCACCAGATCATGCAGGATCATCACCACAGTGATTCCCAGTTCAGCGACCAGCGACAGCATCCGCCCCTTCGTGTCTGGATCCAGATGGTTGGTGGGTTCGTCCAGAAACAAAAGCGTAGGATTCTGGGCCAAAGCACGGGCGATATGCGCGCGCTGGCGTTCCCCCCCGGACAGAACGGCCATCTTTTTTTCGGCCAAAGCACTAAGCCCGGTGAGGCTCAGGATTCTGACCAGATCCGCGGCGTGTTCCTCGGCAGAGCGGTCTGCACGGATCGGAATCTGGCCCAGCGCCACATAATCCCGCAACAGCAACCTGCCATCCGGGAACTCCTGCTGACTGACCACGGCGATCGTCCGCGCCCGATCCCGTGCGGACATCTGTTTCAGGCTGCGTCCGTTGACCAGAACATCACCCTGATTCACCTCGTGCGCGCCGCATAACAGATTCAAAAGCGTCGTCTTGCCTGCCCCGTTGGGCCCGGCAATTGCAAGGATTGCGCCTTCGCATAATGTGAATGAGACCCCCTGCAGCAGTATATCGCCACTAAGAACCTGATGGGTCAGATCACGCGCAACCAAAATAGCTGGGTTGGTCATGGACACAGCCCTTTTTGAATTTGGGGCATGCGGGACAGTGTCTTTGTGAACAGTTTTTTCGGACGCTCGGTCGCATTGGTCCAGCCATCTGCGCTGTTTTGGTATTGGTGGGCAAACTCAGTCAGTGCCTGGATATCCTGCGTATCAAGAATGTCACCAAAAAGGTACTGCGCTTTATCGACTGCCTGAAATCCAACAGTCACAGGCCGCGCGCATCCAGCCATGCAATCGACCATGCGGATGGAAAAACCATTTGGCAAACGATCGAACAGCGCGTCGGACAAGCCCTGCGCGTGGGCCTCTCCCTGGCACGTTTTGCAGATGAGAAGAAAATGGTCAGGCGCTGACGGCATGGGTTCCTCCGCCAGCTTCAAAGCGCGGGCAGACAGTGTCGGAAATGTAAACACGATGTGCTCGTGCCATCAAAGCCTCCTTTCAGGACGCCCCGCCCCGAGTTGGTTAACATTTGATGGCAGGTCTCCTGACTTGCGGGTCGATGCTCGGCCATCCTTCCCGGCACTTGGGCCAGTGGGTTGTTGGCGTCGCTCACCGCTTACAGTTGCGGGGGCAGTCACGGACTTGGCGCAAAATGGCGGCCTCACCGTATTCCCTTTTCATCCCTTGGGCGCACCATCGGGAACCATCATCCGAACGAGTGCCCGAGATCACATGTCAGGTCAACGACAATATTGTGGCAGCCAATCAATTTTTGGCAGACGCAAAACCCCATTGACCAATCCAAAGTATAATTGTCCTACACCCCGCTTCGCGACCGCCATCCCGTGAGGCTGAAACCGGCAAACAAAACCGCGGCCACGCAGACGATTGAGGGACCCGCCGGTGTGTCAAACACATAAGCTGAGCGCAGTCCTGCTACGGCCGAGAAAGCCCCGATTGCCGCGGCAATCAATGCCATCGTTTCCGGAGATCGCGCCAGGCTGCGCGCGGCCGCCGCCGGAATGATCAGCATCGCGGCAATGAGCAACACGCCTACAACTTTGATCGCGACAGCAACCGTAACCGCCAGTGACAAAGTCAGGATCAACTGCTCGCGCTTGGGGTCGAACCCGGTGGCGTAGGCCAATTCTTCGTTCAGCGTAGCGGTCAGCAGTTGCGACCATCGCCATACGATCAACGCGACGACCAGCGCGGCCCCGCCCCAGATCACGACAAGATCGGTGCGCGAAACTGACAGTATGTCACCAAAAAGATAGGCCATCAGGTCGATGCGAATGCCCGACAAAAACGACACCGCGACAAGGCCAAAGGCAAGCGACGAATGCGCCATAACTCCAAGAAGGGTATCCATGGCATAACCGCGACCGGACAGCAATGTGACGGCCAACGCCATGATAAGCGCGACAACCAATGCGCCCAGAAAGACCGACATCTGGAAAGCCAGCGACAGCGCAACACCCAGGATCGCAGCATGAGCGGTGGCATCGCCAAAGTAAGCCATACGCCGCCAGACCACAAAACACCCAAGGGGGGCGGCTGCAATTGCCACGCCAATACCGGCGAGCGTTGCCCGCGTCATAAAATCATCAAGCATTATTCTGCCGCTTCGTGAGAGTGGTCGTGGTTGTGATCATGTTCGTGGCGATACAGGGCAAGCGCGCCACCGGTGCCTGTTCCAAACAGGGCGCGGTATTCTGGTGCCGAAGCAACCACGGCAGGCGACCCCTCGCAGCAGACATGACCATTGAGGCAGATCACCCTGTCCGAAGCACTCATCACAACGTGCAGCTCGTGGCTGATCATCAGGATGGCGCAACCGGTTTCCTGTCTCACCGCCTCGATCTGCTGGTAAAAACTGGCCGAGCCTCGCTGGTCTAGACCTTGCGTGGCTTCGTCCAGCAAAAGGATGTCGGGACGATTGATCAAAGCCCGCGCCAGCAATACGCGCTGAAACTGGCCCCCGGACAGTTGGGACATCTGGCGCTTCAAAAGATCCGGCACACCTGCCGCCGCCAGCGCCGCAGCGCAGTCATCTTTTGAAACACGGTGCGTCAGACGCATGAACCTTGCAACCGAGATCGGCAATGTCGGGTCAACATGCAGTTTTTGCGGCACATAGCCGATTTTCAGCCCAGGCTTCCGGGAAACATGGCCAGCAGAGGGATTTGTCGCACCGATGATGGCCCTAAGCAGACTGGTTTTGCCCGATCCGTTCGGGCCAACGATGGTGACGATCTCACCTGCCTCAATCGCCATATCCACATTTTGCAGAACGGTGTTCGCACCGTACCTTACGCTGAGTTTTTCAACGGTGATCAGGGTCATTTCTACGCCTTTTCGGTGCAGTCGGGGCAAAGCCCTTCGGCTTCTACAACCGTTCGTTCAATTTCGAAACCCGCCGCGCGTGCTGCAGCCCCCAAAACACCTTTGGCCGGAGTGGATTGCGCCTCGGCCACGGCGTCGCATTTTCGGCAGATCATGAAGGCCGGCGAATGAGAGGCCCCCGGGTGAGAACAGGCAACAAAGGCGTTCAGTCGCTCAATCTTATGCACGAACCCATTCTGAGCAAGAAAGTCGAGCGCACGATAGGCCACCGGAGGCTGTGACCCAAAGCCTTCCTCGCGCAATCGGTCGAGTATCGCGTACGCGCCCAGCGCGCGATGCTCTTGCAACAGCATTTCCAGAACCCTGCGACGGACTGGCGTCAGACGCAGTCCTTCTTCCTTGCACCGGTTTTCCGCTGCGGACAGCCCGGCCGCAACGCAAGTCTTGTGGTCATGCTTTTGGAACCCAACCGGGGCCGTATCTCCGGTTATTTCGGGTTGCGTATCACTTGTCATGTTATTCCATATCATGTATGTCGCTCGCAATGTTATAAAATCACACAGAGGGTCTGATGTCCAGAAAGCTTCTCCCACTATCTATCACCGCTGCATTCATGGGCGGAACGGCCTTGGCGGATGTACCCAATGTCGCGGTCGACATCGCGCCAGTTCACTCGCTTGTGGCACGGGTTATGGAAGGTGTCGGAACGCCCGACCTGATCATCTCACAGGGTGCCTCGCCGCACGAATACAATCTGCGCCCCTCAGAAGCTGCTGCGCTGCAAGACGCCAACTTGGTTTTTTGGATGGGTGAAGACCTGACACCGTGGATGGAAGGGGCCGTCGAGACCCTTGCTGACGGCGCAACCGTCACGACCCTGTTGGAAACGGATGGAACTATTCTTCTGAATTTCCGTGAGAACGCCCTGTTTGAAGCCCACGATCATGACGATCACGCCAAACATGACGGCCATGACGACCATGCTGAAGCCAAAGGTCATGACGATGAACATGCCCATGATGATCATGACCACGAGGGGCATGACGACCACGATGGTCACGCGCATGGGGACCATGACCCGCACGCCTGGTTGTCGCCAGAGAACGCAAATACGTGGCTGAATGTGATCGCCGCTCAACTATCTGCGGCTGATCCGGACAACGCCGGTACGTATTTCGCAAATTCTGCGGCGGCGCGCGAAGAAATGGCGGCCCTGTCTGCTGAGATCGCCGAAACGCTCGAGCCGGTCCGAGGAGGCAGCTTTGTCGTCTTCCACGATGCCTACCAGTATTTTGAAAATGCGTTTGATTTTCCCGCCTCTGGCGCCATTTCGATCGGTGATGCATCCGACCCAAGCCCGGCCCGCATTGCTGAAATTCAGGCGCGCATCAAGGACGAAGGCGTGAAATGCGTTCTGGCCGAACCGCAGTTCAATCCTGGGATCGTCGAGGTTGTGATGGATGGTGCCGACGCCAATACCGCAGTGATCGACCCGCTCGGCTCTGATCTTGAGCCCGGAGCGGCGCTTTACTCCCAAGTCATTCGCAACATGGCGCAAACACTGGCCGATTGCCTTTGATCCCCTGCCCGGCCGAAGTTCAAAATTCGGCCGGGCTGAACGTCAGCGGCATCGCAAGTGAGTGTTTGCCCAAGTTCCGAGTGATCGCGATCCGCTGACGTTTTCAAATTCGCCCTAAAACCGAACGAAAGACCTACGGCCTTAGCCCCAATCCGCGAACATCCACGAGGCGCTTGTGGTTTACATTTTCATATCGTTAGGTTATTACATTTCATTATCTAAATTACGACCTCCCACCCCACGCCAACATGTTGCGAACCCGTCGCCCCATACCCACCACGAAAGAAGAAGTGTTTTTAAGCTATGACTGATACCCGCCTTCCCGTTACTGTCCTGTCCGGTTTTCTTGGAGCTGGCAAAACAACCCTGCTGAACCGGGTTCTCAATAATCGTGAAGGCCGGCGTGTCGCCGTCATCGTTAATGACATGTCCGAAGTGAACATCGACGCCGATTTGATCCGGGCCGAAACGGAACTCAGCCGGACCGATGAAACTCTGGTTGAAATGTCAAATGGCTGTATCTGCTGCACCCTGCGCGATGATCTTCTGGCCGAGGTCCGGCGACTGGCTGCGGAAGGTCGGTTTGATTATCTCCTGATTGAATCCACTGGTATCTCAGAACCCCTGCCCGTCGCGGCGACTTTTGATTTTCGCGATGAAGACGGCAAAAGCCTGTCTGACGTGGCCCGCCTTGACACGATGGTCACCGTGGTTGACGCGGTGAATCTGCTTAACGACTACTCCAGCCACGACTTCCTTCACCACCGTGGCGAGACCCTTGGCGACGAGGACGATCGCACTCTGGTGCATCTACTGACCGACCAGATCGAATTTGCCGACGTTGTCATCCTGAACAAGGTTGCTGATGCCGGGCCCGAACGCACCGATGCAGCGCGCAAGATCATCCGTAGCCTCAATGCGGATGCAAAAATCATCGAAACGAACCAATCCGAGCTTTCCAGTGATGCCATTCTGGACACTGGCCTTTTCGATTTCGAAAAGGCGCATCAGCACCCCATGTGGGTCAAGGAGCTTTATGGTTTTGCCGACCACGTGCCGGAAACCGAAGAGTATGGCGTTTCGTCCTATGTTTTTCGCGCCAGACAACCCTTTGAGCCCGAGAAAATCCTGGTGCTGCTGAATGGCAATTTGCCCGGTGTGATCCGGGCGAAAGGTCATTTCTGGATTGCAACCCGTCCCGAGTGGGTGGCTGAGTTTTCCCTTGCTGGCGCTCTGTCCAGCGTGAAGCCAATCGGAACTTGGTGGGCGTCCGTGCCCGATACCAGATGGCCTGATCACCCGTCAGTGCTTGACTACATCAAACAACACTGGGTCGAGCCTTGGGGCGATCGGCGGCAAGCGATTGTGTTTATCGGTGCAGGTATCGACTGGCCATCCCTCAAATCCCGTCTTGAATCCTGCCTGCTATCTCAGGCCGCTGCACCCGGGCCGGATGCCCTTCCATCTGACTTGCCTGACCCGTTTCCGCTGTGGCGCCGAGTGGAGGATGCCGCATGACCTATCATCGCACCGACCTGAACGGCGCAGCCGTCGGAGTGGGCGTATCGGATAAGCCGGACGGATTGGCCAAAATCGAAATGCCGGGGTGCGCGGCGACTATCTGGCGCCGTCAACTTGCGCCGGAATTTCAGGCATGGATCAACACCCTGGACCCATCGCATCTGCCCAAAGCGCGGCTAGTCCTACGCCCTCAGGCCGTTCCGGACGCCCTGAGTCACTTGTGCAACATGGCGGGGATGGACGAAGGTGCAGAACGCACTTGGTTAGAGGATGACATCTCAGACCTCGCCACGCGGTTTGCCGAGATGATGCGCGCACCCTATCTTCGACTTCGCCTAGACGCGATCAACACCAATGCCTGCAGGAAATTCCACATAGATGCCTTATACGCGCGCCTGATCTGCACCTATCGCGGGACAGGCACGCAATACGGTGTTTCAAGGGATGGCCTTGACCCAGACCGCGTGTTTACCGTGGCAACCGGTGCCCCCATAGTTATGCGTGGCACGCTTTGGCCACAGAACCCTCCGTCAGGGTTACTGCATCGCTCGCCACCAATTGCGGGAACAGGTGAGACCCGCCTTGTTCTGGTGCTCGATCCCATTTTTGACATCGAAGAAGACGTCTGATGCCGCGAAATCTTGGCCAGACGAAACTCAGAAAGCGACGCCGCGCCGAAAATCCGATGCGCGAGTTTGACCGCCTGCCTCGGTCTTGCGTGCGTGGGTATCTCAGGCCGCGTTGCCTTGGCGTCCACGATCAGTCCTTCGTGCCTATCAGAAAGCGCTGGCCCATACAGGTGATCATGGCCGTGCCCTAGAGGAACTGGGCCGCCTTGAAGCCTTGCAACTTGCCAAAGATAGCAAAGGCGCAGCATTAGCATGATATGTTTGGACCTCACCGAAAACGATCTGAAAGGGCGACTTCCTCGCCCGTCAAACCAGCCCCCATAATCTCACGGTGTCCGGAGTTAAACAGCCTGTAGACTGTCGCAAGGTTGTGCAGTTGAACCGAATACGTGTAAGCGTCGTGATCACGACACTACAATGATTTGGGCGCGCCTTGGGCAACGACAATAATGATAATCCGGTGGATGACTTACTGCGCGCCCGTCTGCGCATTCCAGTTGGAGCAGACTTTAGGTTAAGGGTCTTGCGGTACCTGATGGAGGGCGTTGACTGGATCAACCGCACCACGACTGGTCAGGCTTTCTTTGCCCTGAAAGAAACCGAAGAGATATTGTCGGAGCTTGGTGAACGCACCGGGCCAGAGTTGGTGCGCGCGGTTTTGCAGATGAACCACGGAACCACGATACGCGCGCACGGGCTTGAGAATATTCCGACCCAAGGCCCGGTCGTCATCGCCTCGACCCATCCGATCGGGACCTTCGATTTTCTTGCCCATGCGGGGGCATTGCAGGACCATCGCGCGGACCTGAAGGTTGTCGCCGGGCGCGAAGCTGAAAGGTTTTTGGGCCGCGATCTGATCGTCCCGGTGGATCTGGATCAAAAGGACAGGGTTTTGACGGCCCGACAGACCCGTGCCGGAATGTTGCAACACCTTAAGAAAGACGGCGCCCTGCTCGTGTTCGGCTCTGGCCGGGTTCCGTATTTGAAAGGTGACCGTCTGGTCGAACCTCCCTGGAGGACCGGGGTAACCCGTGTTTCAGCAGAGGCCGAGGCGCCAATCGTTCCCGCATCGGCAAACATGCGCAACTCTCGGCACTACTACCGGACGCGCCGTCTGGCTGGTGTCCTGAGTGGGGGCAACGACGAGTTTGGGCGCAAAGTCGCGTCTCTGCGATACGTGTCAGAGCTGATTGCTAAGCTTGGCGGCTCATTTGATGTCTATTACGGCCCGGTTCAGCAAGCAGGCACCGCACCCGACATTCTGAAAAGACTGTCCGAAGGGTTGGTTCCCGACCTCTATGACCAATAGTGGCGCTTAGCTTTTCCCGGCCTTATAAATCCTGGTCCTTTGCCCGGTCGCGCTCCTGCAGCGCGCGGATGCGCATTCGTTGCGCCGCCTGGATATGAGCGCGCATTTCAGATTCTGCCGCAGCACCGTCGCGCGCTTTCAACGCGACCATTATGCGCCGGTGTTCCGCCACGGCTGACGCGGCCCGTTCACTGTCCAAAAGCTGTGAGGGTCCCAGAATCAACAACGCCTTCTGCAAGGACAATGTGGATTTCGTCAGAAATCTGTTCTTTGCCGCATCCAACAACGTGGCGTGGAAAATCTTGTTGATCCGCACGGCATCCGGCCCTGTGCCTGCCTCGGCCAGCCGGTCATTGAGAACGTCCAGCTCATCCAACTCAATGTCAGAGGCAGCGCGCGCAGCAAGTCGCGCCGCAGTCCCTTCAAGCACTGCGCGCATCTCATACAGCTCCATCACTTCGGCATAGTCGAGGCTGCGGACCGTCGCGCCCAGACGCGGAACATGCGTAACCAGCCCATCCGCCTCTAGCTGTCGGATCGCTTCCCGCACAGGGGTGCGGCTGACGCCCAGCCGTTCCGACAGCTCTATCTCGCGCAGACGATCCCCCGGCAGCAAAGCCCCTTCACGAATTTCATCCAGCAGGGATTGATAAGCGGAGCTGCCCTGCGGTCCGGGCTTAATCTGATCGTCCTGAATGCTCATAACGCCTATACTTGCATGTTGCGTCCAATTGTATACATATGGATACAAAACGAGTCAATGCCGATGGAACACGAGAGTTGGCCAATCAAGACATTTTTCATTCTCTGCTGATGAAGCGGTCCGTGACCGCTGGCCTTGCGGTTCTGGGCACAGGGGTCTTTTGGGCATTAGGGCTGCCGCTGCCGTTTTTGTTCGGCCCGATGACAGCTTGCCTGATGGCTGCTCTGGCCCATGCGCCGATGGAAGGCTTCGGACAAGTTTCGGTTGCGGCGCGGACAATTCTGGGTGTTGCAGTCGGCGCGTCGATCACCCCCAGCCTGTTTGCCGAACTGCCCAAAATGGCGGCCTCGATCATGCTGATCCCGTTGTTCATCCTCCTGATCGCCCTGATTGGTGTGCCGTTCTTTCGCAAGCTATGGGGGTTTGACACCACAACCGCATTCTATGCCGCCATGCCCGGCGGCCTTCAGGACATGATCATTTTCGGCACCGAAGCCGGGGCCAACCCGCGTACCTTGTCCCTGATCCACGGTACGCGCGTTCTGATCATCGTGACGTTGGCCCCTATTTTCCTGGCAGTTTTCTACGATGCGGACCTGACAAACCCCATTGGGCAACCCGCCAGCGAGCTACCCATTCACGAGGTTCTGCTAATGGTTCTGGCCGCGGTTGTAGGCTGGAAAGGGGGTGAGAGGATTGGGTTGTTCGGCGCGTCCATTCTGGGCCCCATGATTTTGACAGCCGCGTTGTCGTTGGGTGATTTCATACACTCGCGCCCCCCACGCGAGGCTATCTTGGCGGCGCAGTTCTTTATCGGCTGCACCATCGGGGTGAAATTCGTTGGCGTCACTTGGCGAGAGCTTCAGCGCGTTGTCGCCGCCGGTTTCGCCTATGTCGTAGTGCTTGCGGTCTTGGCGGCAGGGTTCACAGCCATCGTTACCACTTTGGGCCTGGGGCGTCCGGTCGAAGCATTCCTTGCTTTCGCACCCGGCGGGCAGGCGGAAATGACGGTGCTGGCGATTGTATCAGGCGCGGATCTGGGGTTTGTCATCACGCACCACCTGACGCGAATTGTGCTGGTCATCATTGGCGCACCGATTGCCGCAAACCTAATCCTGCGACTGTCCAAACCGAAGGACCACCCCTGATTTGTAGTCGTTTCGCCTTGGGTCAGCACTTGGTTCAGTGGGTCTGCCGGGTGCCGAGATTTTCAGGCTTAAACAACAAGCCAATTAACGGGGTCGGGCATTGGCCGCCGCCACAGATTTAACGAATCTCGTTTATGTGGCATTCTCTGGATTGGGCGCTAATAGGCCAACCCATTTTGGCCATGCGCCCGCGCTTTAGGAGGAGCCAGATATGAACCTAAGACCTGATCCCACTTTTCACGCAACCCCTAAACTTGCGATGGAGGCTCCGGCGGAAACGCTGGCCTTTACATTGATGCTCAGTCCTGACGGTTCGAAACCGGATGGGTTAGCAGTTATCGACGTTGATCCGAATTCCAAAACCTACAGCAAGATTGTTCACAAACTCATTATGCCCAACAAAGGTGATGAGTTTCATCATTTCGGGTGGAACGCTTGCTCGTCTGCGCTGTCCCCCCTGACCGGGCACGCCTTCCTTGAGCGCAGGTACCTGATCATTCCCGGCATTCGATCCTCACGCATCTACGTGATCGACGTTAAAGAGCCGCTCAAGGCGAAAATCCACAAGATCATCGAACCCGAAGAGGTGTTTGCCAAGACAGGATACTCGCGCCCGCATACAATCCATTGCGGCCCCGAAGGTATCTATGTCTCGACGCTTGGGGGTGGTGGCAAAGACGGCACAGACGGACCACCCGGCATTTTCATCATGGATTGTGAAAGCTTCGAAATCCTCGGCCGATACGAAATGGACCGGGGTGAGCAAACCAAGCACTACGACTTCTGGTGGAACCTTCCGCGCGATTACATGGTGAGCTCGGAATGGGGCCTGCCCCCACAATTCGAAAACGGGATCGTGGCCGAGGATTTACTGTCCAACAAATACGGTCACAAAATTCACTTCTGGAACCTGCGCGAACGCCGCAACGTCCAGACCATCGACCTTGGCGAAAACCACCAGATGGCGCTGGAAATCCGGCCTGCGCATGATCCGGCAAAAGATTATGGGTTCTGCGGGGTCGTTGTGGATACGACCAACCTGCAGGGTTCGATTTTCACGTGGTGGCAGAAGGACGATGGCACGTTCGAGGCGAAGAAAACGATCACGATCGACCCCCGGCCAGAAAAGGCCGAAAACCTTCCACCCCTGTTGCAGGGGTTCGAGGCCGTGCCGCCATTGGTAACCGACATCGACCTGAGCCTGGATGACAAGTACCTTTACGTCGCATGTTGGGGTCAGGGTGAAATGCACCAATATGATGTATCCGACCCAATGAAACCCAAACTGACTGGCAAGGTCGAGCTGGGCGGGATTGCGCGTGGGACGAAACACCCCAACGGCAAGGCTTTTGCCTATGGTCCACAGATGGTCGAAATCAGTCGTGACGGCAAGCGGGTCTACTGGACCAATTCGTTGTATTCGACATGGGACGACCAGTTCTACCCCGATGACGAGGGCGGCCAGATGGTGATGGCCAATGTCGGCGAAAATGGCGGTTTGGAGCTGGACAAAGACTTCTATGTTACTTTTCCAAAGGGGTATCGCAGCCACCAGATCCGCCTAGAGGGCGGCGATTGTTCAACCGACAGTTTCTGCTACCCGTCTGTCTGACACGTGGACGGATTAGATACGGCAGCAGCCCTTTGGTGGGCTGTTGTCGCTTCGGGCATATATC
The DNA here is from genome assembly GCF_056780525.1 of Ruegeria sp. S263. Classification (NCBI taxonomy): domain Bacteria; kingdom Pseudomonadati; phylum Pseudomonadota; class Alphaproteobacteria; order Rhodobacterales; family Roseobacteraceae; genus Ruegeria; species Ruegeria sp. S263. The sequence goes on from NZ_CM165558.1 coordinate 3,411,772, forward strand.
ACGGGGTCAACCCCGGTATGGGTTGGCCCTTGGCGGTGTCTGCGGCACTGATGGACAAAAGCGGCAACAGTCTGCTCAAGGCGCTGCTCGCCTTGGCAACCGGGCATCTTCTGGCGATGGCCGCGATACTGTTTCCCTTTACCGCATTGCTGTTTCTGGCCGAGTGGCAGCGAGAAATCCAGATTGCCGCGTCGTGCCTTGTGATTGGCCTGGGCCTTTACCTGCTTTTCAATCGCCGCCACCCGCGCTTCCTTGCGCGCGTGCCTCCGACAAGGCTTGTGCTGTGGTCATTTCTGGCTGCGATGGCGCATGGAGCGGGCCTGATGCTGGTTCCGATCTATCTGGGAATCTGCCGAACAGTTGCCACTAATGCAGGTCACGCAGCCGCGTCTGACCTGATGACCGGAAATGCCGGAATTGCGGTTGCTGTTGCCCTTGCCCACACCTTAGCCATGACTATTTCCGGCGGCCTGCTTGCCTTTGGCGTCTATCATTGGCTAGGCCTCAGGTTTCTGTCGAAAAGCTGGTTCAATCTGGATCTGGTTTGGGCACTAAGCCTGATCCTAGTGGGGACATTGTCGCTGATATTCACCCACTAAGCTGCCCAACCTTTGGCAGCTCAGCGATCGGAACTTGGTATGGTTCGCTGCGGAGATGAGCGAATGCCTTGCCATCCCGATGATCAAAAACGGATTTATGGCGTCTCGACCTTCGCGGGCTGAAAACACCGGGCGCAGTTTCTACTTTGTCCGTTCAACAGATTAACGGTTGAATTCGTGGTTGGCTGGGTTTTGGAAACAAGCCCAAATTAACGGCTTTGGACAAAGCGCATCCTGAGGTAAGTTATGGCCAGTTGTAAGATTTTCAGTTTTCGCGTTTTTTGGCCGTGTGCGTAACGCCTTGAGACAGAAAGGATTTTTCGTTTGAAGCACAAATTCAAGATACTGACAGGATTGGCGGTGCTGTCTTTCGTCTGCGCCTTCTTGTTTCAATTGCATCGCGCCTTTACAGACCCAGAGCTGGCCCTGGGTACAAGATGCAAAATCATGTGGCACGACGCAGGGTATCGAATTCCGTTTCGCAGAACCGAAGAACGTCACATCAGCCACGAAGGATTCCTGATCAGCATCGGGTTACAAGACCCTTCGGGAACTGAATTGGATCCCGGTTTTTGCGCATATGATCCGTTCTCGGACACTCTGACATTGGTTGAGATGCGCAATGGCTAAGTTCCACGGGCGAACATCGCAGGCTTCATCCGTTTTGGTTGACTAAGGGGGGGCACCGCAACGGCTGTGAGTGCGTGGTACGTTAGCTGCGGGCCGCACCCCCTTATCCTACCGAACTCCCCTCAGAGGACGATATCGCCACGCCATCCGGCAGGATTGCCGAATATGTGGCTGATGCCCGGCGATATGGCTTGCGCCCTGCCGCCAAATTTATACGCAGTTTTGCCAACACCGGTGCGTATGGGCGCGGCGTGATTAGACGGGAACTCATATAATTTTGGCGCAACCTCGCAAGCCTCAGGCGACCGGACGAACCACTTAACAATAAGTGAAGTGACAAACGCAAAGAGGATATCGAGATGAACAAAAGACCGTCGTTATCGTTGCTTATTGTCTTGGCTGTAACCGGCATTGCGTCAGCCATAGGGGGCCCCTTTGTCGGAGTTTCAGCATTTTTTGGCATCGTCCTGATAAGCGCCATCATCGTCGGTGGACGCGCAGAGAAACGCAGCCTTGCGGCCCAACGCGCCTGACGACCCGTGCAGAACCATACATCGTACGTTTGTGGCGGCTTACTGGTCGTGGCAGCCTCATAAGCTAGGCAGAAACAATGCCAAGCCGGGGAACGCGATCAGTAGAACCACCAACAAGATCGAGCAGAAAATAAACGGGAAAGCTGATGTATAGATTTCGCGCATTGTGGTACCCGGCGGCGCGACGCCTTTCATAACAAACAGCAACAACCCGAATGGCGGGGTGGTGAAGCTGATTTCAAGCGAAAGCAACATGATCAGGCCGAACCAGATCGGATCGAACCCAAGCGTCTGCGCCAGTGGAAAGAAGATTGGCACGGTCAGCAACATGATCGAGATCTGCTCCATGAACATGCCAAGCAGCAGCAAGACAGCGAACATCACGGTCAGCATGGCCAACGGGGCAAGTTCAAATGCGATGGCCCAGTTCACCAATCCTCGTGACGCTCCGGAAAATGCCAAAAGCTGACTGAACGTGGCCGAGCCAAAGACAATCAGATAGGCCATCAGTGTAACCTTGAGGGCACCGATGACCGACTTTTTGATCGCCTCCCACGAGAGGCAGCGGAATATGGCGGCCAGGATCAACACGCCCAATGCGCCAAATGCTGCGGCCTCGGACGGGGTGACAAAACCTTTAATCATCAAGATGATGATCACGACCATGACGCCAACCATCGGCACGACCTCGGTCATGAGCAGTTTCAGGCGGTATGCCAAAGACATAGGCTCCACGTCGTAGGCCGGAGCCGCGTTGGGGTCCAACCGTGTTTGGAGCCAGATCGTACCAATGTAAAAGAAGGCGAGTATCAGGCCCGGAATAACGCCCGCGATCAGCAAGGCCGCCACGTCTATCTGTGCGAGCGTGGCCAGAAGAACGGCAAGCGCCGAAGGCGGTATGATGATCGCCAAGCCACCCGTTCCCAATATTGGTCCAATGCTCATATACGACTTGTAACCGCGGCGGTTCATTTCAGGCACCATCAGCGACCCCAAAAGCGCGGTTGAGCCCATTGACGACCCCGACAACGTGGAAAACGCGGTGCCGCCCAGAACCGTTACGTAGCTCAGCCGCCCTGGCAGGCGGCCCAACAGCTTATCTATCGCGCTGAACATGCGCCCACCTAACCCGGTGTGAAAGAAGATCTCTCCCATCAACAGAAACAGCGGGATTGGCATCAGCGCATATTTGGTCAACGCGCCCAGCCCGTTGTTGAGCAGTTGCGTAACCCCCCGTTCACCCCCCATGAAAATCCAGGCGCCCAGAATGTTGGCCGCAAGAAACGCCAGCGCAACAGGCATTCCAATGGCCATCAGGAACACTATTGACCCAAGCAGCAGGGCAAGCGCTTCGTACCATTCCATTATTCGTGTATCCCTGCTTCTCCGCTGTGCATCAGCTCGGGTCCGAAGACAAAGCGCGAAAATTCAACCGCCATCATTCCAAACGAAAGCGGAAAGGCGATCGTCAGCATCCATCGGGGGAAATAGTAAGCGCGGGTGTCATAGTCCCCGCGTTCGATATTCGTCAGGACCAAGTCGGCCCCTTGCCAGGCAAGGATGAGGCAGACCAGTACACAGGCGGCAGCCACCGAACGGCTGACAATCCGGCGCAAACCAATCGGCAGCGCCGCTGTCACCAGTTCGATGTGGACATGGCCCTTTTCCCGTACCAGCCAAGGCGCGCCCAGCATGGTCATGTACAACAGCCCGTATTCTGCAGACGTAAACAGCCAAGCAAAGGGTTGCAGCCCGGCATTTCGCATCAGAACTGACGTGATGACGGATAGCATCAGCCAAACCAGCAAAAGACCAGCGATTATGGCCATGCCAAACAGCACTGCGTCATAGATCCTTTTCATCATCCCGCCTGCTTTGCCCCAAAAATGTTATAGGCCCGTCCAACCAGAACGGGCCTGTCTTTGGACTTAGTTTGCAGCGTCGAGATCGTAGAACAGCTCGATCAGGCGATCATAGTTATCAGTGCCGCCGGGCTGTTCGGCCATCAGACCTTTCATACGCTCCCACGTCTTTTCGCGGGCCGCTGCAAGGTAGTTTGCCTTTGCTTCCCCTTCCAGACTGACAACTGTCATTCCCGCTGCATCAAGGGCCGCAAAGTCTTCGTCGCGTTTGCTGCGAAGGGCTTCAACACTGTCTATTTCGTGTTGGATCGCGACGTCTTGCAGGATCGTGCGCGCTTCTTCAGACAACGAGTTCCAACGGTCGAGGTTCACGATGACGCCAAGATCGGTCGAGAAGAAGCATGGCTCGATACGAAAGTTCAGGAACTCGTTCCATTTTAGGTCAATCAGGCCAATCTGGGTCCAGCCCGTCGCATCAACAACACCACGTTGCAGCGCCGAGTAAACCTCGCCAGTTGGCAGGTCGATCACCTGTGCGCCAAGGTAGTTGGTGAAAAAGGCGTTGTAGACGTTGTTGCCGCGCAGCTTCAGCCCTTCGACTTCCAGATTGCCGTCGGCATCAAAGCTGGGCTCGTTACGGGTCCAAAGGTTGTAGCAGACGCCGCTGTCGAACCAACCAAGGTACTTCAGGCCCATTTTGTCCTGATGAATTTGGTCGATCAGTTCTGTTCCGCCATTTTCGCGGGTTTCAATAGCGGTCAGGTTCGAGGCGACCATCGCGTCTTTCTCGGGCAGTGCGCCACCATAGAACGAGCCCGGCGTATATACCATGTCGACGACACCGTCGCGAACCGCATCGGGTTGTTGGAACATGCCAATGGCTTCCGGACCGCCGCGCACGTCTATCTGGATGACTCCTTTGCCCGCTTCGTTAACTTTGTCGACAAAGTCCAGAAAGCTTTGGGTGTAAATCAGCGTTTCGGGAAAGGCGTGAACGGCCGAGATGGTTTCTTCGGCTTTGGCCGTTCCGGCGACGATTACGGCCCCTGCCAACAGGGCAGCCAATGAGTTCATTTTCATAAGTCTTCCTCCACTTGTTGAAGGGGCATTTTTTGGTCTCACCCCATTTCAGGCCGCTTGGCCCGTATTGCGCCGTCTTCACGCGACGTGTCCTAATTCGGTTTGTTCGGCCACGCCCAAGGGGCGGCCTTGTTGCGGTTTTTCCTATGCGCGCCGATTGCCTGCATATGCTGCCGGGTCAGGTCGATGTCGTCCCAGCCGTTGATCAGTTTCACACGCCATCCTTCGTCCAGCTCAAAGGTCACCGTAATGTCCCCGAGGGTCAGTCGGCTTGCGGGCAAATCAATCGAAACCTGGGCCGGGGCATCCTTCAACGCGTGCTGTAGCTGCATCACCTTCTGGGCATCGACCTGCGCAGGCAGCAGGCCGTTGTTGATCGCATTGTTGGCGAAGATGTCACCGAAACTGGGCGCGATGACCGCGCGAATGCCCGCATCGACGAGCGCATAAACCGCAGCCTCACGCGACGACCCGCTGCCAAAGTTATGCCCGGCGACCAGAATACTGATCCCTTCGTGACGGTTCAGCGGAAAATCTGCCGTCAGTTGTTCGTCATCGTCCCGCCGCATGTCGTGCAGCAGATACTGGCCATATCCCTCGCTGCGTGGGGCCGACATGAAACGCGCCGGGATCAATTGATCCGTGTCGATATTGTCGATCGCCAGCGCCAAGGCGTGCCCCTTTTGTGTGCTCCAACCAGCCATTATGCCGCCCTGCCCTGAATAAGCGGCCTGACATCTGTGATTGTGCCCGTTACGGCCGCTGCGGCAACCATCGCCGGGGACATCAGATGCGTTCGCGCACCGCGTCCCTGACGCCCACGGAAATTGCGGTTGGTCGAGGATGCGCAGCGCTTACCCTCGGCCACAACGTCGCCATTCATGCCGACGCACATTGAACAACCCGACGCGGCCCACTCCAACCCGGCATCTTGGAAAATCCTGTTCAACCCTTCGGCTTCGGCCTGTGCCTTGACACGTTCCGATCCGGGCACAACAAGCCCCGGTACGCGCGCGCGGCGCCCTGACAAAACCAAAGCAGCCTCGCGAAGGTCTTCAATGCGCCCATTCGTACACGAGCCGATAAAAACCTGATCTACAGGGATACCGTCCAAGGGTTGCCCCGGTGCCAATCCCATGTAATCCAATGCTTCACGCGCCAAGTTTGACGTGGCTGGATCGCTGGGGTCCGGAGCGGGAATATTGGCCGTTATTGGCAGGGCCTGCTCTGGGCTGGTGCCCCAAGTGACAGTTGGCGAAATGTCAGCCGCGCCCAGGGTGATATCGCGGTCAAAAACAGCCTCTTTGTCCGTGACCAGACCGCGCCACACCTGTCGCGCGCTTTGCAGGTCTGCCCCCGAAGGTGCGTACTCGCGCCCTTCGAGATAGGCAAACGTGACCTCGTCAGGTGCGACCATGCCAAACCGCGCCCCACCTTCGATTGAGAGGTTGCACAGAGTCATTCGCCCCTCCATCGACAGATCCCGGATCGTTTGCCCTGCGTATTCAATCGCATGACCCTGCGCACCGCCGCTGCCCAGTTGCGCGATCCAGTTCAGGGCAATGTCCTTGGCCGTTACACCAAACCCTAAACGACCTTCGACATTAATGCGCATCGCCTTGGGTTTGCGCTGCCAGACCGTCTGCGTCGCCAGCACATGCGCAACCTCGGTCGCCCCGATCCCGAACGCCAGCGCACCAAATGCTCCGTGAGTGGATGTGTGGCTGTCCCCGCAATTGATAAGCAGTCCGGGCAAAGTCAGGCCCAACTCGGGCCCAATCACGTGAACGATGCCCTGCGAAGGGTCGCTCAGATCGAAAATCCTGAGGTTGTGAGCCGACGCATTGTTTCGCAGGGTTTCGATCATCCGGGCAATCTTTGGATCGGCAATCCGTTCCCGGCTTCGTGTGGGCGCGTAATGATCTGCCACCGCAAAGGTGAGGGCTGGTTCAGCCACAGGCAGGCCGCGCTCGGCCAGCTTGGCAAAGGCATGATGCGACCCTTCATGTACAAAGTGTCGATCCACCCAAAGCAGCGACACACCATCCTCGCGCCTCAGAACCTCATGCGAGGCCCAGAGTTTGTCGAGCATGGTGCGCGGTGCGTTCACTTCCCGACCTCCTCGCTGCGTCCGATCGCAGGTTCCCAATGCCGGGCCGAGCCGGTTCCCACACGCGCCAAGGGCATCTCGAGCCGAAACATGTCAGAGCGATAGAGGCCGGAAAGATATTCGACCCCATTGCCTTCGACGTCCCGAACGATCCGCTTGAGCGACAACAGAGCCGAGCCGACAGCGATGCCCAATGCGTCGGCCACATCAGGCCCCGCCAAGGTCGCCGAAACGGTTTGATGCGCTTCCTCGATCTGCACGCCGCTGCGCTCCAGCAGTTTGAAAAGCGGTGTCGTTGCGAGGTCACTTTCCGAATAGTTCTGCGCAATCGAAGCGGGTACGTAGGTCGTCAGATGTGAAAACGGAACATCATCAGTCAGGCGCACGCGCGTAGCGATCTGCACCTGCTGGTCACTCGGCAGCCCCATGGCCGATGCCACCACCTCCGGCGCCTTGCCGTATGAAAAGGACAAAAGCCGCGCGGTGGTGCTGTGCCCCATTTCAACCAGTTGCGGCATCAGCGTGTTGAAGTCCATCGCAGCAGGTGCCCCAAGGGTGGATTGGCCCGAAACCCGGGTGCCGCTACCTGCCTGACGTTCTATCAGACCATTTCGAGAAAGCGCGTCCAGCGCCCGCCGAATTGTGACACGCGAGACCCCGAATTTTTCAGCCAACCGCTGTTCACCGGGCAAAGTTTCCCCTGACGCAAGCTGCCCTTCGGTGATCTGATCATGCAGATGCAGATAGACGCGTTGCGCCTTGGTCCCGTCCGGAAGATTGGCCGCGTTGATCTTGTTCACCCGATGATTCCCCTTTCACAGCGCCTCCAATCGTAGAACCGGAACTCTAAAAAGCAAGCTTTAGTATTATTACAACTCGAAAAATAGTCTTACAATTATTTTCAAACCTGTATTAAAGATAATACAACAACCGGAGGAGCTTTTGCATGCCGATTGTCGAATTGCATGTGATCAAGGGCTATAGCACACAAGAAAAACAACGACTTGGCGTGGCGCTGACCAATGCAGTGCGATTCGTAGTGCCTGCCGCGCCAGAGCTTGTGACCGTCGTGATCCACGACATATCCGATCAAAACTACTATCGTGGCGGCAAGGTTCGGCAGCCCGCCCGGGCGAAAGACGACCCCGAACATATCGTGCGTGCGTTTCTATCCGATATGGGCGAAGGCGCGGTTGAAAGCGCGCGCAAAAGGCTAAGCCCGGACTTCGTGATGCAATTTCCCGGAACCGCGCCCAGGCGTGATCTGGGGGATCTCGGAAACTGGGCAGCCACCCGGTATCGCCGCATCGCAAAAACCTACGACGGGTTCGACGCGATGCAAGGCGATGGCGACGCTGCGATCGTTTATTGCAGGGGTACGTTATCCGGTGAATGGACTGATGGTTCACCATTCGAAGGCATCCGCTTTATTGACCGGTTCGAGATACAGAACGATTTGATCACACGCCAGGATGTCTGGAACGATATCGCAGAAACAAGGGCGCAGGCATGAGCGAAATTGACCCTATCACCCTTTCTGTTCTTGCAGGCCGCATGGAGCAGATCGCCGACGAAATGGACGCTACCCTGTTTCGGGCGGCTTTCAACCCGATCATTGCCGAAGCGCATGACGCCAGTCATGGGCTTTATTCTGCGACGACAGGCGACACTCTGGTTCAGGGCAAATCCGGTTTGCCGATCTTTGTGGGGGTGATGTCCTTTGCGGTGAAAGCAGTGATCGAAAAGGCAGCCTCGGACGGCGATCTGGAAGACGGTGATATCTATATCTTCAACGATGCGCATATCGGCGGCACGCATTTGTCCGACATGCGTCTGGTGCGTCCCTATTTCCGCGATGGCACGTTGTTCTGCTATCTCGCGTCGGTTGGGCATTGGCATGATGTGGGCGGCGCTGTACCCGGAAACTATAACCCGGCTGCGACCGAAGTTTTTCAGGAAGCCTTCGTTCTGCCGCCTGTTAAGCTGGCGCGCAAGGGCGAGATAAATCAGGACATAATCGACATTCTTCTACGGAATTCCCGCCTGCCTCAATCGGCGATGGGTGATTTGAACGGGCAACTGGGCGCTTTGGATCTTGGGGTCCGGAGAATGGACGAGCTGCTGGACGAGTACGAGGCTGACACGGTCTCAGCCGCACTTGCGGCGCTCAGCGATCGGGCCGAAGCTCTGATGCGATCCGAGTTGCAGGAACTGCCGGACGGCCGGTGGGAGACCGAGGATTTCCTCGATAATGACGGGATCACAGATGAGCCGCTTCGCATCAAACTGGCGCTTGAGATCAAGGGCGATCAAATGGTGCTGGATTTCACGGGTTCGTCCCCGCAATGCGCCGGGCCTGTGAACATTGCCCTGCCGACGACCGTTGCGACCGCCTATGTGGCAATCAAACACGTCTTCCCGGCGCTGCCTGCCAACGCCGGGGTAATGCGCCCCATCGACGTCATCGTGCCCGAAGACAGCCTGTTGTCGGCCAAGTTCCCTGCCCCGACAGGTGGATACACGGAAACTATTCTACGGATGATCGACGTGGTCTTCTCGGCCTTTGCCAACGCCGCACCTAATCGGGTTGTCGCCAATGCCTATGGGACAATCAATGCGCTTTCCATTGCTGGGAAACGCTCAAACGGACAGCCATGGGTGATGTTCAGCTTTTTCGGTGGGGGACACGGCGGCTCGGTCGAAAGCGATGGGTTGAACCACGGCAACGCTCCGATCTCAACGGCGACGATCCCGCCGATGGAAATTCTAGAAGCCGCCTATCCGGTCATGTTCCGTCAATGGGCTTTGCGCCCTGACAGTGCAGGTGCGGGCACCCATAGGGGCGGGCTTGGGGCCATCTATGAGATTGAAGTAATTGAAGAAAATGGCGCTCAGGCTTTTCTGTTTGGCGAACGCGGCAAGTTCGCCCCAAAGGGGATCGCCCAAGGCGGCGACGGGGCCATGAATGTCTTCACCTATGAACAGGACGATGGGTGGAAGGCACCGCCCCTGGTTTCAAAAATGAGAGGGATCGAATTGAAGCAAGGACAAGCGGTGCGCCTAGAGACACCCGGCGGCGGGGGTTATGGCGCTGCGGGTCGCCGTTCACCCGAAGCGATCGCTCGGGACGTGGCACGCGGACATGTAAGCGCCGAACAGGCGGATCAGGACTATGGCCCCGCATGGCGCGAGGTGGCACCATGAGCGGGCGTATGATCGGTGTGGACGTTGGCGGCACGTTCACGGATGTCTTTGTTCTGAACGAAGCGGACGGCAGCGCAACCGTCGCCAAAGTTCCCACCACACGCCCGGATCAGTCGGGCGGGTTTCTCGACGGGATCGGGCGCGAGGTGGAAGACCTATCCGAGATCTCTGTTGTCGTACATGGCACCACAGCGGGCACGAATGCTCTGCTGGAACGCAAAGGGGCCAGAACGGGCGTTATCTGCACCGAGGGCTTGCGGGACGTGTTGGAGATGCGCCGCAGGGATCGGCCGCGCACTTGGGGGCTGCGCGGTGATTTCGAACCCGTTGTGGATCGTCGCGACCGTCTGGAGGTGCCGGAACGCACGCTTGCGGACGGCACCATTCGCACGCCGGTTGATTTGGACGCCGTGCGCAAAGCGGCAAAGCAATTGCTTGAACAAGGGTGCGAAGCTGTCGCGATCCTGTTCGCCAATGCCTATGCCAACCCAGATAACGAAGCCGCTGCTGTCGCGGCCATACGCGAAATCTGGCCAAATCCACATGTGTCGGCCTCGTCAGAAATCCTGCCGGAAATCCGTGAATTCGAACGATTTTCAACCTCGGCACTGAACGCCTATCTGCAACCCGAGGTTTCGGGCTATTTGACCCGCTTGGAAAACGCCCTGCGATCCGGCGGATTCGATGGTGAGTTCATGATTGTGCAATCCAATGGTGGCGTCATGGGGGTCAACACCGCGTCCCGCCTTCCAGTGCGCACGGCGCTGTCTGGCCCCGCAGCCGGTGTGATTGCGTCAGGCTACATCGCGCAATCGGCGGGCTTTGACAACGTCATCACCGGGGACATGGGCGGCACCAGCTTTGATGTTTCGTTGATCTCACAAGGGCAGACGATGCTGTCGGCCCAGACCTCCATTGATTTCGGGATGGTTGTGCGCAACCCGATGATCGAAATAACGACCATCGGCGCGGGAGGCGGGTCGATAGCGTGGGTCGACAAGGGCGGATTACTGAACATCGGCCCTGAAAGCGCAGGATCAAATCCCGGCCCGGTCGCCTACGGCCTTGGCAATGATCGCCCGACGGTAACGGATGCCAATGTCGTGCTGGGTCGTATCGACCCGGACAACCCGATTGGTGGCAAACTGGAGAGGCTGGACGTAGAGGCCGCTGGCAAAGCCATTGATATTCACGTCGGCGAACCTTTGGGTTTGACGAGGCTTGAGGCGGCCGAGGCCATTTTGCGTGTTGCCAATTCACGTATGGCTGGGGCGATCCGGCTTGTAAGCATCGAGCGCGGCTTTGACCCCAAGCGTTTTGCCTTCATGCCGTTCGGCGGTGGCGGCGCGTTGCATGCCGGGGCAATGCTGGCCGAAGTGGGGATCGCCCGCGCCATCGTTCCACGTTATCCCGGCGTCACCTCGGCACTGGGCTGCGTGATCGCGGATATGCGGCAGGACTTCGTTCAGACCATCAACACATTGGTCGCGCAGTTAGACAAAGCTGCTTTGGGCGCGTTCATGCAAGAACACGTGGATCAGGGAATGGCGCTTCTTGATGCCTCACGGACGACGTTCGACAGGCGTGAGATTTCATTCGAGCTGGACATGGCCTATGTGGGTCAAACGCATACCGTACCGGTTCCGCTGACTGTGAAGATGACAGACGGCAAGGTGACCGCGCCCGGCAAAGCCGATATCGAACAAGCCTTTGATACGGCTTATCACGCCACTTATGGAAGACTGCTGAAAAACGGTGTGCGACGCATCCTGAACCTGCGCAGCGCGGTTACGGGCAAGCGGCCGAAATTCGATCTTTCGTCCCTTGCCCCGGCAACGGAAGGCAGCATTGCGCCCTCGTCGACGCGCAAAGTTCATTTTGGTAATACCTGGCATGACACGGCCATTTATGATCGCTTGTCTTTACCGGTTGGCACTGCAATCAAAGGGCCAGCCATTTTGACCCAACCGGACACGACCGTTCTGATCGAACCGGATTTTCAAGGACGCGTAGACTCCTTTGGCAACACGATCATCGAACCACTGGGGGAGGACTGAATGAGCGAACCAGAAACCTGGGACCCGCGCAAAACGGCGCTGCTGACCATCGACCTTCAGAACGACTTTATCCATCCTAAAGGTGCCTATGGCCGGGCAGGCCAGTCAGCACAAGAAATCGCGGCACTTCCCGAACGCATCGCCCCCTTGGCGCGAAAACTGCAAGCCGCTGGCGGGTGCTATTTTTCAGCGCAATTTACACTTGTGCCGGACCGCAACGGCGAGCCGTTGATTGCTCCGCATCTGAAGAAGTTGCGCCCGTTTCTGACCAAAGGCGACTTCGCGCCGGGCGGATTTGGTCACAGTCTGGTCGATACCCTGCAACCTTGCGATTTCGTAATCGAAAAGGTTGCCTACTCGGCCTTCTACCAGACGCGGCTGGAATATCTGATGCGCGCTTTGGGTATCGAAAACCTGATCGTCGGGGGCATCGTGACCAATGGCGGCGTGGCCTCAACTCTTCGAGATGCCCATTTGCGGGATATCGACACCGTTATGCTGACAGATGGGTGCGCCGCATTTCGGCAAGAGGTTCACGATGCAACGCTCCTGTCGTTGGGCACTGTTGCACACCAGCGAAGTTGCGATCACATGATGAACTGGCTGGAGGGAGCCAAATGAGCCTTAAGTCCCGCCTGAAAAAGAAAGAAATTCTTGTCGCCCCCGGCGTGTATGACGGCTTGACCGCATCTCTGGCTGAAAAAGCTGGTTTCGAGGCGCTGTATCTAAGCGGTGCAGCCGTTGCCTACACGCGGTTGGGCCGCCCCGATATCGGACTGTCCACCGCGTCTGAGATGGCAGACACCATGACCCTGATCGCAGATCGGGTCTCTTTACCTGTTATCATCGACGCTGACACCGGCTTTGGTAACGCGCTCAATGCCCAGCGAACCATGCGCCTGTATGAACGCGCCGGCGCATCTGCGCTTCAAATCGAAGACCAGACCTATCCAAAACGCTGCGGGCATCTGTCGGACAAGTCGCTTATCCCCGCGCAGGAAATGGCTGGGAAAATCGCAGCGATGGCCGACGCGCGCGCCAATAGTGACACCCTGATCATTGCCCGAACAGATGCCATCGCCGTCGAGGGATATCAGGCCGCCACCGACCGCGCGGAAATCTATCTGGAGGCTGGTGCAGATGTTCTGTTCCTCGAGGCCCCTCAAAGCCGCGAACAACTTACATCCATCGCCGATCAATTTGCCCCGCGAGTCCCCCTTTTGGCGAACATGGTCGAAGGCGGCGCGACCCCGATACTTGGCGCCAACGATCTTGAGGCACAGGGATATTCCATCGTCATTTTCCCCGGAGGGATTGTCCGGGCTTTGGCCAAAACCGCTCAGGCATACTATCAAAGTCTGGCTGTCAACGGCTCAAACAAGCCCTTTGCCCAGAACATGTTCGACTTCGGCGGTCTGAACGAAGTCATCGGAACTGCTGAGATGCTGGAAGCTGGGGCCCGCTATGATGACACCCAAGGTTGAGAGCGTTCCGCCGGACCGGTTCGATCTGACGACCGGCACGCTGATCATCGGCGCGGGGGCTTGTGGTCTGGTCGCCGCCCTGTCGGCATCGGAGACTGGACAGGATGTGCTGGTCATTGAGGCCGATCCAGTTCCAAGCGGTTCAACCGCGTTGTCCGCCGGGTTGATCCCGGCTGCGGGCACAAAGCTTCAACGGGCTGCAGGGATCACGGATGATGCCGCACTTTTTGCGCGTGATATCCAGACAAAGGCACATGGCGAAAACGAGCAGGCTCTGGTCGATCTGTTGGCCAGCAACGCCGCCGAAGTCATCGACTGGCTGTCTGAACGCCACGCCCTGCCCTTTTCGGTTGTCGCGGATTTCGACTATCCCGGTCACTCGCGCCGCCGGATGCACGGGCTGCCGTCACGGTCGGGCCAAGAACTGATCGACGCCCTGCGCAGCACTTGCGAGCGTGAAGGTTTAGACATCATATGCAATCGACGGGCGGTAACGCTGTATCGGGATCAAGACCGGATCTTGGGTGTTGCCGTGACTGGCCCGGACGAAACCGTTGAAACCATTGCATGTGATCGGCTTATTCTTGCCTGCAACGGTTTCGGTGGCAATCGCGCCTTAGTGTCCGCGCATATGCCCCAGATCGAAGAGGCGCTCTGGTTCGGGCACAGCGGCAACCGGGGCGAGGCTATCGTTTGGGGGGAAGGGCTTGGTGCAGGACTTCTGAACTTAAGCGCCTATCAGGGTCACGGAAATGTCGCTCACCCTCATGGGATATTGATTACGTGGGCGGTGATCACCGAAGGCGGTGTACAGGTGAACCGCAATGGCCACCGTTTCTGGAACGAAGCGCAGGGCTATTCGGAAGCCGCCCGTGCGGTTCTGGCGCAGCCCGGCGCAGAGGCTTTCGCCATTTTCGACGACCGTATCGCAGCGATTGCGCGCCAGTTCGAGGATTTCAAGCGCGCAGAAGATTCAGGGGCAATTCAATCCGCTGAATCCATCGAAGACCTGTCAAAAGCACTGGGTTTGCCGTCTGCGGCTTTGGAGCAAACCATTCACGACATTCCTACCGGTCACACGGATGAATTTGGCAGGCCCTTTAACCAGCCGCCTTTAGCACCGCCTTACAAAGGCGTTCGCGTCACTGGCGCTTTGTTTCACACCCAAGGTGGATTGCGGGTCGATTCCTATGCACGTGTTCTCAAAGCTGACGGTACTAGATTCGCCAACCTCTACGCAGGCGGCGGCGCGGCTGTTGGCGTGTCTGGCAAAGGGGACAGCGGGTATCTTTCCGGAAATGGTTTGTTGGGTGCCGTTGTGCTAGGTCGAATTGCGGGCCGGATCGCTTAATATCAGGCTTTGCACCTGAATATTCCGATCATTTCTACCTGTAGGCAGGAATGCAGCCTCGTCGTATTTCGGATTTGGAGGCAAAACTAAAACGCCAATTTGAATGACAGGCGAATTTACCTTTCAAAATAAGACGTTTCCGTTTCTTCCGTTTTCATCTGTTCTTGATGCAAGCTCATTCTAGGTGTTTTATCCACATGACGCTGGTCGTCATAATTTGCCAGTCGTCATAATAGTTACGCTATGTATCTTGAGCAAAACGGACCATTTGAACGACCCAGGAGATTTCATAATGGAATTGATTACTGAACAGCTACGGGCATTTCCGATCATGGCGCTGTTTCTTTGCCTGGGCCTTGGATACGGTCTTGGAAAGTTTCGGGTTGGCAAATTCGAACTGGGTGGCATCGCCGGAACCCTTCTGGTGGCAGTTTTTGTGGGCCAGATCGGTGGCATCAACCTAAGTCCCGACGTTCAGAACGTTTTCTTTTCGCTCTTTATTTTTATGGTTGGCTACAATGGCGGGCCTCAGTTTTTTGCGGCTCTGAACCGAACCGCCCTCACGAAACTTCTGGCCGCGTTTATGATGACGCTTTGGGGGCTGTTCTTTGTCATCGTCGTCGCACGATTAGCTGGGTTGGACAAAGGCTTGGCCGCCGGGTTGGCCGCCGGAGGGCTGACCCAATCCGCAATCATTGGCACCGCAGGAAACGCGATAGACCTATTAGGGTTGGCCGCGGACGAGGCTGAAAAGCTGAAAACCAACATCGCCGTCGGGTATTCGGTGACTTACATCTTTGGCTCGATCGGCCCAATTTTGGCGGTAAGCGCTATTCCAATCATAATGCGCGTCAACCTGAGGCAAGAGGCAATCAAGCTTGCTCAGAAACTCAGCGGCGGGGGCCGCAAACTAGAAGAAGGCGAGTTTCTTCCGATGAACCGCTTCGATGCCCGCGCTTATCGAGTAAATGCGGATGCCTCGGTTTCCGGCCAATCGGTCAAAGCGATCGAAGGCGCCTATAACGGTGATCTGATCGTCGAAAAGCTGCTGCACGATGGGGTCCCGGTGGACCCGACCCCTGAAATTGTTGTGTCGGCAGGCGACGTTATTGTCGTATCTGGCCTGGTCACAACCCTGACCCAGTTCGAGGGCACCGCAAGCGGTGAGATTGGCGAATTCCCGCCCGAACTGACCGTTGTCGAAGAACGCCGCAATGTCGTTGTCACCAATCGCAAGTTGGCGGGCAAGACTCTGGCCGAAATCCGCGAAGCCCTAACCGTGGATCAACGCCGCGGTGTTCATATCTCAAAGATCACGCGGGTTGGTCACGACGTACCGGTTCTGCAAAACACCGTGATTCAAGCAGGCGACGAAATCAGCATTGTCGGCCACAAGGACGACCTTAACAGAGTGGCTAAAGAGGCTGGATATGTTCCCCCTTCGGCTTCGGTCACCAATTTCATCGCGCTGGGGATCGGTGTGGCGGTCGGCTATTTGATCGGTGAGATCAGTTTTGTCATTGCAGGGACAAAAGTCGCGCTTGGCTCGGGCCTCGGCTGTCTCGTGACCGGGCTGATCATCGGATATCTGCGTGTTCGACAACCCAAGATTGGCGGTATCAACCAAGGGGCTGCGAATTTTCTGCAGAGCTTTGGTTTGGCAGTTTTCGTCGGGGTCGTTGGTCTGAACGCTGGAAAACCCGCTTTGGAAGCGATTCAACAATATGGCGTCATACTGCTGTTGTTGGGTGTTGTCGTCACTCTGATGCCCATGATCGTTCAGTTCCCGATCAATTATTACTTCCTGCGGATTAAAAACCCGATCGAGGCCTGCGCTGTCGTGACAGGATCACGCTCGGGCAACCCCGGTTTTGCCACGCTGTTAGAAAAGGCCGGGAACTCGACCCCTACACCAGCATTCACCATGACCTATGCGGTTGCGAACATTTTCCTGACGCTATGGGGGCCGCTGGTCGTCGCGTTTGTGCCGTAGGTTACAAAGGCAAGATCACGATGTTTGACCCCCACAGGGTCGGCATCGCCCTCGGACCATTACATCTCGGACTCATCTGGGGTTGGGTATGAAGACAAAACTCTGAACTGCAACGTCTTGGGCCATGCAATTACCACTCAACAGGTACAAACTGGGATAGTCGTGAAAATCCAACAAGCCCCGCTCGCGCGGCAAAAGCCGTAAATCACACAGTCTAAAAGAACTCTGTGCAGATCATCGCAGTTTGAGGAAATCACCAAGTGGCGGACCGAGGAGGATTCGAACCCCCGACCCCTTGATTCGTAGTCCAGTGTGCCAGCTTTTCCTCGATTACCCACACCTTGCCATTTAATAATAAAAACAAGCATTATGATCTCGATACCATTACTTTGCCTTTATCCTTTTTACCCCTCATTTGTCATTCTTGTGGTTGCCTCAAAGTTGCCTTGAGCGTATTTCTGAGGTCGACAGTCAAGTGATCTGACGACGAACCCACCGCGGCCGCAACCGGAACGGGGTTCTTGACCCAGTCGATGAAAGGACCACCGCTCATGTCCGCAAATGTTGTACCCCTGCCCCAATCGAATGCCCGGCCCGAGGAGCCGCGCCGCTTCCGGTTCGGCAAGCAGACCCTCACCAGAGCGACCACGGGATTCGCCGACACCACTGGCGTGACGCTACGTGACACCGACTTGCGCGGGTTTGTGTGCCGCAAACAGACCTCGGCGTGGATGCTGGGTGTCGAGCGGAAGGTGCGGGGCAAGCTGTACCGCATCAGTATCGCCGAGTTCACCCCAGCAACCAAACCCGGCACCATCGAAGCGGCCCGTGATAAAGCGCAGGCAATTATGGCTGAGTTGGCCGCAGGCACCTATCTCAGCCCAACCGACAGAGCTGCGATGAACGCACGCGAACGCACCCTCGTGGACTTAACCATCTACAGTGCACCCACATTCCACGGGAAGGAAAACCCACACGTCCGGGCCTCCACTATCGAAAGCTACGGTTACGCCGTGAAACGGATGTTTCTCGCCGATGTAAGGATGAGCGACATCACGCCCGAGATGGTGCGGGTCGAATACCGCCGCATGCTGGGCGTAACTTCCCCGGCCTCGGCGTCCAACGCACTGCGTTCGGTGCGGGCGCTGTGGCAGTCATGGGCCGACGCCCATCCCGCAGGACAGGAGCCATCTCCCAACCCGGTGAGCAAGCTGACAGGCAAGCGCAAGGCGGTTAAAGCCACGCCTCCTCGCGAGGGTGCGCTAAAACCTGTTGAGCGCCCGCTGTGGTGGGCAGAGGCTGAGCGCCTGGCGGTTCACCTCGGGCCCACTGGCACTCTGTATCGTGCGTTACAAATGCTGTTCCTGACGGGGTGCCGACGCGACGAAATCCTGCATCTGCGCTGGGCGGAAGTCGGGTCCGATGTAATCACCATTCCCCCCGAGCGGATGAAAGCGGGCGTGGAGCTCAAACGCCCGATAACACCCGGAATGCGCGCCATCCTCGACGCGCAGCGCGGCGCGTCTGACGAATGGGTGTTCCCGGCAGTGCGGGGGAATGGCCCAGCCCGCGACCCTCGCAAGGCCCTGAAACGCATCGGCGTCGGCGACATCAGCCCGCATGATCTGCGGCGGACCTACATTTCCACCGCCGAGGTGATTGGGGTGCCGAGCGTGGCGATAAAGATGTTGGTGGGTCATAGCACGGGCGACATCACCGAAGCCTACGCGAAGGCCCTGCGTCCGCAACTGCCGGAATTTGCCGAACGTATCGAAACCGGTCTGTTGTCATGAAACCGGAGGAGCTTGTTAAACTTGGGATTAAGATCGGGCGCGAAGCCGAACGCTATGACGAGGCATCCAAGAGGAAATTGCACGGGGTGGAAAGGCGCACCATTGAACGCGCCGCTGCCGCGAGCCGATGGTTTCTGATCTGCCTCGCCTGTGACCACCGATTGGAGACGCAATCGGCAAACGGGCCGAAGCGCCGCGATCTGCCCGATTTGGAAACGTTGTTCGCGGAAAATGCAGGTGTGATGGCGGACATGTGGAAGTTAGCCTTCGACGACCCACGACGCGAAACCTTCATCATAGCTTTCCTGCGAAACGGTGTGACCAAAGATACAATCGCGGTTGCCGAACGATATATGAATGCGCGCCTCGACGGGCTTGCACCGGATGCCGCGAAGAAGGCCATTAGAGAGTGGAGCCGGTTTAGACCGTAATTTTCCAAGTGACCCACTCGGAAAGCAAGACTGTAGCCACGCGTGAAAAAATGGGAATATTGGGTGGCACCTTAAACGTATCGAAGGTGCTGAAATGTCCATATATCCCGACACCCCGCCTGCCGACGCAGTAATGCTGACCGAGCATCAGAAGGCGGCGGAGCTTCAGCTAAGCTTGTCCTTCTTGCGCAAGGATCGGCTGAGGGAACATCCAAAAATTCCATTCGTAAAGTTTGGCGGAGCGGTCCGCTATCACCGCGAGCAACCCATGCCGGTGAAATCCGACGCCGCGCAATGACGACCCCCGCCGAGAAACGCTTGGCGTCCGTTTTGTCGGAGATGCACTATGGATGAGTTTCTGGAAAAACTGTTCACACGGTCGGTCTGCGATATCGGCCCCACAGAGAGCGTGTGCATTGGCGTTCAATACAAGAGCGGCGCATATGTCGCCCGCCCGTGGCCCTTCACTGACCTGACCGGGGCAGACACGCATTTCTCCCTGCACCTGTTCGAATTCAACACCCCCGCCACGGCGCATGATTTCCGGCGGCGCAAGGAACGCTGGACCGGGACGCCGCTGATCGGCCTGGACGACGTGGGCGAGATGAAGAACGGCGTCCGAATTAAGGAGCCGCCGGTCAAGCCCACGCTCATCCTCGAAACTAAGCCGGGGTCCGCGCAATGGGTTTACGCGCTAAACCGGATTGAACGCGACCCGAGCCTTGTGGAGACAATCTTAGAAAGCGCGAAAGAGGGCGGGCTGACCGACCCAGGCGCAGTGGACCGCACCCGGATATTCCGACTGCCCGGATCGCTGCCGCCGGGGAAGAAAGCCCCGGCCAAGTTGGTCTACGCGGATTTTTCCCGGCGGTTCAATCCGGATGTTCTGGTCGAGAAGGCGTTCCAAGTGCCGCTGGTGGAAAAGACCGTCATGCGCTCCGTGTACAGGCGCAAGGGCGTACCTGTGGTCGTTCATAGTGACGACCCCCTGTTGTTGTGGTTGGGCGCTCAGGGTCACGTTCTGGGGGGACCCGTAACGGACGGGTGGGTCTCGATTATCTGCCCCTTTGTCCACGAGCACACGGGGCAGGACGAGACCGGCACCTATTACCACCCGCCCAACTCGACTGACGCTGGACGAGCAATCTACTGCTTCCATGGTCATTGCCAGAACAGGCGCAGCAAGGACTACCGCGACCGTTTCGCGGACCTTGGCGCGCCGGTGGTTGCAGTGATGGGGGACAAGCTCGGTAGAGCGCGGTTCGGGCATCTTGCGAGGTCCGGAACGCGTGCCGAACGCCGCGCAAGAATGATGGATGTGAAGATATGAAGAAGGAGCGACTAAAGGCGAAACTCGCTGACATCGCTGAACTGGATTCTGCCGTGGACCGCGACACGGCGATTCACGAGCTGTGGCTCAAGGTAAAACAGAGGGGCGTTCGGAAAGGTACGTTGGAAAAATCCATAAAGCGTATGATGGTGGCGCGAGACAAGATCAGCGTGGACGACCAAATGGCGGAACTGTTCGGCGACGGCCAATATTTCGTCATTCGCCAGGGCGGGAAAGTCCGTGTGGGGTATTGGGCCGAGGAAGCGTTCAACGCGGACGGCGACACCCGGAAAGTGTTGAGCCTGATGACCCGCGCCGATTTCGCGCTGCTGCTGGAAAACGAATTCATAAAGGTCGGCGACGGGAGCGAACCTGCGAGCCGCCTATGGCTCGAAAGCTTGGACCGGCCCACATTCCTTTCGGTCGCCCTCGACCCTACCGGCGCTGTGTCCGAGGACGTGCTGAACCTTTGGCAGGGGTTCGGAGTCGTACCGAAGCACGGTGACTGCAAGATTATCCTCGACCACATTTTTGACGTGCTGTGCGCAGGCGACGTGGAATTGCATCAGTACGTGATGGACTGGTTCGCGCTCAAAATCCAGAACCCGACCCGTGTGATGGGCACGATGCTGGTGTTCCGGTCTGGGCAGGGAACAGGGAAAGGCATCATTCTCGAAGACCTGATGATGCGGATTTTCGGGCAGCATGGGCTGCTGGTCGATGACGCGGAGCAACTGACTGGCAAGTTCAACAAGCACCTCGCAAACGCCTGCTACGTGTTCGCTGATGAGGCGCTGTTCGCGGGCGACAAACGGGCAGCACAGAAGCTGAAACGCCGCGTGACGGGCGGAACCATCGCAATTGAACCAAAGGGTATAGACAGCTTCTCCGTGGCCTCATCGATGGGCATCGTGGTCGCAACCAACCGGGAGCATGCAATCCAAATCGATGTGGACGACCGACGAGTGGTGGTCTGCGAGGTCTCGGACCATCGGAAAGACGACACGGAATACTTCAAGGCGCTATACGACCATATTCGCGGCGACGGCGCGGCGCACTTTCTGCAAAAAATGCTCGACCGCGACGTGTCCGGCTTCAACCCAATGGCAGACCGTGTGATCACGGAAGCGACCGTGGAACAGCGCGCTAGGTCAATAACTGGGCCGCAGCGGTGGTGGGCCAGCGGCGTCGAAGACGGCGAACTACCCAAAGAATTGGTGCTGGCATCGTTCTTGGAAGCAAACGGCGAAGTTGACCCAATCGGAACGGGCTGGGAGGGGCGCACATTCACGGTTTCTAGGCAGAAAGTTCGCGAGGTTTACGAGGAATGGGCGCGCGGTCACGGCAATGAGCGATACGACATTCCATATGGAAAGGCCTTCTGGAACCAACTACGTGCCTGTGGTGCATTCGATTTGGAGGTTTCTGCATCCAACACTGACCGACAGGTGACTATCGGAGATTTGCCGAGCCAAAAAAGAGCGTTAGCCAATTTTCTCAGGGGCGCTGTGCGCGATTAGAAAACAACAAAGGCAGAAAAGTCAGAAAAGTATTGAATTCTCTTACGTGGAAATGAACGTACTAAAACACACACGCATTTCCCCGTATAAGAAACCTGAAGTTTTCTTTGTTCTGCAGCCTTTCTGTATCGCGCGCGCCCGTGGATGCGCCGCGCGCAGATTGGGTCCGCGTCAAGAACCGTCGTGAGCGACGCAGGCAAACCGCGCATTCCCGCGAAACCACAAACCAATGGCGATCGAGATACACAAAGAGATAGACTTGGTACCAGCATTCAATGAGGCTTAGTCGATCGAAAGGTAGGCGTCGGGGTGGGTTTTGTCAGGCCAGGCATAATCCCGAAAATACCCCCCACCCCGACAAAAAACTCGGGGGCGAGTGGAGCTTGGCACCGCCACAGCCCGTCACCCCTTCCCCCCCCCAAAAAAAAATTTCGATTTTCTGAGAAACGCTACGGTTGCCATCCGAACACCGCCCACGATCCTTTTTTCGATTTTTCCCGAATACAAAACTTCAGACAGCGGCAGGCTGGTCGCTCATCCGTATCCGTTTTGAGCTAGATGCTGACGTTCGCTGAAAAGTCATGAACGACCACTATGGGGACAAATACGCGGGCTGAATGCGTGGTGTGGCGACCACTCGCCAGCAACGCATTCACTTCACCCTTCCGATTGCCCAATAAGTCAGCAATTGCACGAGTGTTCTAGGTTCAAACTCATTCCCGCAACTCAAGTAGGAGGTGCTTACGACACACAAATCGCGTCGACCTGGTGTTTTCACGCTCTGCCCGACTCCAGCCCAATCGCTCTGACCAAACTTCGAAAAACGGATCAGATCAAACAGACCTTTTCGGCCAGTTCGTCAATCAATACGCGTTGGTTTTCACTGTAATCAACAGGAAGATCGATCAGGTGTACGCCACCTACTGCGAACGCTTGCTCAAAGGTGGGTACCAGATCCTCGGTTCGCTCCACCCGGTGGCCGATCGCGCCATAGCTTTTGGCATATTGCACAAAATCAGGGTTGTTAAACTCCAGCCCCCAATCTTCAAACCCGGCGTGAGATTGCTTCCACCGGATCATCCCATACGAGCTGTCGTTCAGAATGGTCACAACCAGACTGAGGCCTTGGCGAACAGCCGTTTCAACCTCCTGACTATTCATCATAAATCCACCGTCTCCACAAATCGCCATCACACGACGGTCAGGATAGAGCTTGGCTGCCATCATAGCTGAGGGTAGGCCGGCTCCCATTGTGGCCAGTGCATTATCCAGTAAAACGGTATTAGGTTGGTAAGCCTGATAATTGCGGGCATACCAAATTTTATAAATGCCGTTGTCCAACGCAATGATATCGCAGTCGCGCATGACCTTACGCGTGTCAGCCACAAATCGCTGTGGGATTACCGGGAACCGCGGATCATCTGCGCCTGCGGAGATGTGCACATCAGTTTCCTGTTTGACCCGCTCAAAGTAGCTGCGGTCAAAATCCAGTGGGCCACCAAGCTTTTTCCCCAGTCGTTCGATGGATTGCGCAAGATCGCCGACAACCTCGACCTGCGGGAAATAAACCTGGTCAACTTGCGCGGCCTTGTAGTTCACATGGATCACCTTGGTCCCGCCTTCTTTCATGAAGAATGGCGGTTTTTCCACGACGTCGTGACCCACATTGATAATCAGATCAGCGCGTTCGATCGCGCAGTGCAGATAATCCCCATCGGATAACGCTGCTGTTCCCAAAAACAGATCTGACCGCTCGTCCACCACACCTTTGCCCATCTGCGTGTCAAAGAAAGGAATCTGCGTGTCATTTACAAACTTACTAAGTGCGCTGCGGGCGTGTTTCCGGTTGGCACCAGCCCCCAATAGCAGCAAAGGCATTTTGGCCGAGCGGATCATCTCGGCCGCCTCATTCAAAACCGTGTCACCAGCCACGGCATAGTAACGGGGATGAGGTTGCAGGACCGGTTCGGTGGTGTCTTCGGCCGCTATGTCCTCGGGAAGTTCCAGCAGAACCGCACCAGGACGCTCTTCTTGCGCGACGCGAAACGCTTCGCGGATTAACGAGGGGATGGTGTTGCCGTGCACAATCTGCTTGGACATCTTGCAAATCGGGTCGAACAGACCCACCACATCAACGATCTGAAACTGGCCCTGCTTCGATTTTTTGATAGGCTTTTGCCCCGTGATCATAACCAGCGGCATCCCGCCCAAATGAGCATATGCTGCGGGTGTGGCAAAGTTAGTAGCACCGGGGCCAAGTGTTGCCATGCAGACCCCCGCCTTGCCCGTCAATCGCCCATATGTTGCCGCCATGAACGCTGCGCCCTGTTCATGACGGGTCAGAACAAGTTCAATACTGGACGTCCTCAAAGACTCCAGCACGTCAAGGTTTTCCTCGCCCGGGACAGCGAAAACATACTCAACACCTTCAGCCTTAAGCGCTGCGACCAGCAAATCCGAAGCTTTGGTAAAGGAGGTTGCGGTTTGGTCAAAAGCGGACATGTGCTCTCCTAATATCACAGTGGATCCGTTGGTCAGGCCTGAGATGCAGGTGAAAATCTATTCCTTCCCAATTAGGGTCGGTTCGTTCGGTTTTCGCCGGCTTGCGGCTACTGGAAATCAAAAAACAAAGCATCCATCTCTACCCATCGACCGTTTTCCAATACAGCACGCGCGAGACAGGGCTTCAACAGCCGTAGCAACCGACAATGTCGTGTTGCAAGCAGGCCATCGAACTCCGCGTTAGACCAAATACTACTGACAAGACATCCGCAATTATCGAACAGTATTTGTTCGAACCTCTGACGCGAGCATGGCGTCGCAGTGGTGCCGCCAATACAGGACGATTTCCTTGCTTACGTCGATCCTTCAACGTGCAAAAAATCTTCACTACTCGGGGCGACAATGGGAACTGAACATACAGCATCACCGCCAATCAAGTAGCCCCACGGCTGGTTTTGAATTATTTTTCTAGGATCGATTTTGCATGGAAGAAGGCTACTAAACCCCTCCCCGCAACAAGATGTTTTTTTCGGCAAGACGGCACAAGTTATTCGTCTTTTTCATAGACAATAAATGGCGTTTTTTTAGCCACCTTGTCGTACAGAACTCGACCTGCGTAGTTGAAATCTTGAGTTGTCCAGTAGGTGGTTGGAACACCGTCCTGCTTGGCGATCTGGAAGACAGAGTTGATCAGAGCTCGACCAACGCCTTTTCCCCTGACCTTTGGATCAGTGAAAAGATCCATAAGATAACACGTATCCTCCACCGACCACATGAACCTATGGTAGAGATAGTGCGCTAATCCAACCGGTTTTCCGTCCAACTCAGCGATCAGACAATTGTATTCGCCTGCATCCGTTGACAACAGTCTATTGAAGGAAACCTCATAGACTTCTTCTGGGACAGAGGTCTCGTAGAAATCCAAGTATGCTGTCCACAGTCGGCGCCACTGTCCGTTGTCTCGCAATTCGAGCGGACGGATAGTTAAGCCTTCTGGCATTGATGGTTTCTCCTTGTTTTTTTTATGCGTTCAATCGAGATCGCGTAATACAGTCAAATGAGCTAATGCCCGACATCCACTCGGTCATGTAAAAGTGGAATGTCCTTATCCACCGCCTCGCCCAACTCCTGGGCGTATCGATGGCCTGAATAAACCGCTGCCGCAATTATCGCCGGAGCGTCACAATCACCAATACGACGAAGGCTAAACTTCAAGTCCTCAAAACTCATCCGGCCTAGCAATCCGCTGTAGAGGCCATCATTTGGCTTCCGAGCAGTAACCATAACAATATTGGCAACCGGAACGGTCACACTTGGCCCACCATAGGTGCACTCCAACTCTGCGATTTCGCCATCGAAATGCTTGAGCGACTTTGACGGCAGGACCTCAACCCCCAATCGAAGCAGATGCGTTCGGATGCGCCAACGTTCGGACGTTTTTCCGGCCCAGTCAGAAACACTGTCAGATGGTGTAACCAGCGTTACGGCATTTCCCTGAGCCCGTATTTTCTCAGCGATAACGCTGGCCATGTAGTAGCCGTCCCCATCGAAAACGAGCGTCGGTCCATCGGGAAGCTTTCCATCCATGATGTCATCGGGGGTGAAAACGCGACTTAGGACGGCTCCTTCTGCGACCGGGACAAAACGTTCTTCGTCAAAATACTCCTTCCGCCAGGTCGCGCCGGTTGCGATCGCAACGTGGTCAGCATCAACAGCCAAGATATCGTCAACTGTCAGCGGGCTTTCACGGTAGATTTCAACGTTGGGCATCTCGATCAATTGCTGCTCGCGATAATCTTTGACGCGAATGTACTCGCTCATTCCAGGCAGAGCCGCTTCGCGAGAGACCCTGCCACCCAACTCACGAGTAGCTTCTGCCAATTGAACATCATACCCACGCACGCCAAGTGCCCGTGCTGCTTCCAGTCCAGCAGCGCCTGCCCCTACAATCAGAACGCGTGCATCTGAGGGTTTCTCACGAATGATTTCAGGGTGCCATCCTTTGCGCCACTCCTCCCCCATTGTTGGGTTCTGAGTGCATCGAATAGGTACCCCTATCGAGTCACTGGCGTAACAAACATTGCATCCGATACACTCGCGGATCGCGGACAAGCGCCCTTCCTCAATCTTTTTGGGAAGGTATGGATCAGCAATCGACGGGCGCGCAGCCCCTATGAAATCGGTTATGCCCCGCCTGACTTGCGAGACCATGGTATCCGGTGACGTGAAGCGACCAACGGTCACGACGGGCTTATTCGTCACCGATTTGACCCAATGCATATATGGTTCAAGTGCGGCTTCTTTAGTAAATCGGGACACACCCATCTCGACAGAGTAATCTGCGATGTTGATATCCCACAAATCCGGCAGGTCAGAGAGCATCTCAAACATCTCTCGACGTTCACCATAGATTGGCTGGCCATCCTCGCCGATCTCTTCGTCTGCCGAGAACCGAACTGCCACAGCGCACCGGTCGCCAACGGCGTCTTTGGTTTCCTGAATCAACTCCCGAGTAAGTCGCACCCTGTTTTCTAAGCTGCCACCATATTCATCACTGCGCGTGTTCACTCGCGGGTGCAAAAAATTCGAGATCAGGTATCCGTGCGTTGCGTAAACATAGACAACGTCAAAGCCCGCATCTCGCGCTCTCAAAGCCGCCTTTCTATGCCAGCGGCGTAAATCCCGAATGTCCTGCTTGTCCATTGCGCGTGTCTGAAAAGGGTGCCCTTTCGTATTTGGGCGACTGTCGACATCCATGCTCGGCAAGCGGGAAAACAAGTTATTCGAGTTGGCGCCTCCGTACCAAAGCTCAGCCCCTGCAAGGCTGCCGTATTCGTGCACCGCGTTCGTCATGAGTGCGTGCGCCCGAACATCACTTTCATCCCAAAGCGACGCATAAGGGTGAGGTAGGTCGTCAGAAGAAGGATGGATAGAGTTGTATTCCGTGCATATAACGCCCCATCCGCCTTGTGCTTTCACTCTGCGCATCGCGGCAAGTGTACGCGGGTATTGCCAACCCATTCCAGTACAGTGCGGCACCTGATAGAACCGGTTTGGCGCAGTAACTGGCCCGATTTGGACTGGTTCGAAAAGGATGTCGTAACGAGAGTCCCTAACCATATTTTTACCCTTTGTTAGCTGCGTCATGCGCTGGCTTATTTTTTCTGAAGTTTCCGGTTTGAGAGCCGTTCTGTTTCAATCACCGGTGATGAACGCGGGCATTCGAAAGTGATCCGGGTAGACCTTGGAAAGGAAGGCGGCGATGTGATCCTGGGCAACAGAACGTTGAAAATTCTCGGGATAAGTCAAAAGCTCCAACCAGATGCCGTCGTAAAGAGCCTCCAGAATATTGGCGACTTGCATTGGCGGGATCTCGTCGTATCCACCGTCCTCAGAAATTTCGGAACACAGGCGCAGCGCGATATTGTACCGTTCTTGGTCTATGTCATTGATAAGATTGCGGTAGATTTTGCGCCGCCCTGCCTCTCCAAAAAAAGCAAACCAAACGGCCAGCTTCTTTGGAGTGCAAATTTGGGGATGAAAATGCGCATCGACGATCGCCAACAGTTTTTCTGGCGCTGACAAGCCTGCATTATCGAAGGCTACCAACCACTGTTCGTGGTGTTCGTTGGCGAGAAACAGCAGCGTTTCTTCCAGCAATTTTTGTTTGCTTTTGAAGTGGAAGTTGACGATGCCGAGCGACAAGCCTGCAATCTCGGTCACGGTGGACATGGTCGTTCCGCCAATTCCGTTCTGAGCAATCGAGTCGATTGTAGCGTCGATGAGTTGCTGACGCCTCACCTCTTTGGATTCGGTACGTCGTCGGCCCTCACGGTGTGTTTTTTTGATTGGCGATTGTCTCACCCGAATGCATCCCATCTACTAAAGCAATTCATCGGTCTTGCCGTCCCCCAACAGCCATTCCCATCCAGCGAGTGAGGGTTTGACATCTAAAGGATATATGTCATTGATTGAATGATCATTCAATCAATGGAGAGAAAATGATGTGAAAACAATCCCCATGTTCGCAACCGTCGAACTAAAGTTCCGACCAAAACGTGAAAAGCGGGTCGTGTACCATAGAAATAACCCTGCGATGCAAAGCCCCCAGAGGCTCAATGCGATCCTCAATGGCCACCCACGCTGCATCGGCCTGCAATTGATCCCTAAACTCGATAACTGCCATAAGCGAATGATCACGCTGCTTGTCGGTATCGTAGCCACTTGTGGGTTTGCGTTTACACAAAGGCGTCCCGTTCATGGCTAGACCTGTCGTGACCAAATGTTCCACAAACGCGTTCCAAGCTTGCTCGAAGGCGTCGAGTTCGACAGTTGGCTTCAAGTCAAATTGGTTCAACAGTC
This sequence comes from Ruegeria sp. S263, assembly GCF_056780525.1. NCBI lineage: Bacteria > Pseudomonadati > Pseudomonadota > Alphaproteobacteria > Rhodobacterales > Roseobacteraceae > Ruegeria > Ruegeria sp. S263. The sequence continues at coordinate 3,440,613 of NZ_CM165558.1, forward strand.
TTGGCATTCGTCACAAACTTTCCGGCAAGATATCGTCAGCCAAACTTATGCAATTCCCCCCGCAAGGCAAGCGCGAGGCCCATAGATGATCCGCAACGAAAACCCCGTCATCGCAAACAGTCTTTGGTCAGCAACTGCAACTTATCCGACCGAGTACCCCCAACTCGTTGGCGAACAGAAATCGGACGTAACTGTGGTTGGCGCGGGGTTCACCGGGCTTTCAGCAGCGATTCATTTAGCCGAGCAAGGCGTCAACGTTATTCTAGTCGACGCGCAGCATCCAGGATGGGGAGCGTCAGGACGCAATGGCGGACAAATCAACGTGGGCCTAAAAGACGGGCCGACGGGCATCAAAGCAAAGTTCGGAGAATTCTGGGGAACCAGAATGATCCAAATGGCCGGTGACGCTGGAGACCTTGTGTTTGACTTAGTGGACCAGCACGGCATTGAGTGCGATGCAAAGCGCCCTGGCTGGCTGCGCGCCGCTCATACTCACAAAACGCTCAGGGAATTATACAAGCTAGCCGAGGATTGGGACAACCACGGCGGAGGCATGAGACCGCTTGATCAAAGCGAAATGAAACGTCTCACCGGGACCGAAGTCTACCTTGGTGGCGTTCTGGATCGCCGCAGTGGTGTTTTGCACCCGCTGAATTATGCACTTGGACTGGCTGAAGCAGGTCGCCGCAATGGCGTGCAAATCTTCGGCGAAACGCCTGCCAATCAGATTAAATCCGAAGCCGGCCGCTTTCGCGTCGAAACTCCCAAAGGAGCTGTCATCTCAGAAAAAGTGCTGATCTGCACGAACGCCTATTCTGGAGATCTGCATCCGCGGTTGGCTAAATCAGTTTTACCCGTTCGCTCAGTTCAGGTAGCCACGTCGCCCCTGTCCGACAATGTCCGCCAGTCAATTCTGCCAGAAGGCAACGCTTTGTCAGACGCACGACGCCTACTTCTCTATTTCAGGCAAGATGCCGACGGTCGCTTTCTGATGGGAGGTCGCGGCACCTACAACGACAAGTCCACTCTCAAACAAATTGAGCGGTTGAAACGCATTTCTGTCGAACTTTTCCCCCAATTGTCCAGAGTTCAGTGGGAATACGAATGGGGTGGCTTTGTCGCTTTGACAAAAGATCATTATCCACACCTGCATGAGATCACTCCTGGGGTTATGACAGGTCTGGGATACAATGGGCGTGGCGTAGCCATTGCCACGGCAATGGGGCGTGTCCTCGCCAAATGGGCAACAGGAACCAAAGCGGACGAACTGGAATTTCCGGTTACCCTCCTCAAACCACTGCCCTTCTCATTCGCGAAAGAAACTCTTGTCGAAGCAGAAATCCTACGCCTTAAACTCTTAGACAAGTTGGGCCTTTAGTGAGCTGGCAAACAGCGCCGACTACCGGTTTTTGGAGAAGAAGCGAAAGGTCAACGCGATAGCGGCCAAAGAGAGACCTGAGCCGTACCCAATCCAAACTCCATTGGGGCCGAACCCAAGCCAAAAGCCCAGCGCATATCCAAGCGGCAATGCAAAAACCCAATAGGCAATCAGGGTAATAGCAACAGGAACGTGATTGTCCATCATGCCCCGGAAAGCGCCTAGCATCGTTCCTTGCAAACCATCTGCAATTTGCATTGCCGCAATCACAAGGAACATCGATATCGCGAGAGAAACGACCTCTGGGTCATCTGACAGGCTGTTTGCCAAAGGGGCACGGCCAAACAAAATACCAGTCACGACAACGGCCATCCAACCAACTACCACCAACAACGAAGCCAACACAATCGGCTTTAACCTTTCTCTTTCATCGGCACCAATTGCCTGAGCTACGCGTATCGAAATCGCAATCGAAACGCCTAACGGCACCATGTAAATGACGTCACTGACCGCGGAAACGATTTGATGCGCGGCGAGCGCGGCGGCGCTGAACCAACCAAGCATAAGGCCGGCAACTGCGTAAGCGGCCCCCTCCCCCAAATAACCAACGGATATAATGAAGCCTTCTTTGATCTGCGCTTTGACCTCGGACCAGTCGAAAATCTTGGCCCTCAAGAAACCTCTCTTTCTTTTCCACACTCGCAAAATCACGAGAGCCATGATCAACGGCACTATCTGAGACAACAGACTTGCCATCCCGGCGCCGAGGAGACCCAGACCCGGCCAGCCACCAACTCCATGGATCAAAACATAGTTTGAAGGGATGTTGAAACCGACCGCAAGAAACGCAAGACCAACTCCAATCCACGGACGGTCCATGGCGTCAAAAAGAGCCTTCAGAGTATAGAAAACCGTAAAGGGCACCAAAAGTAGGCTCATCGCGATCCAGTACCCACCTATTAGACTGACCACTTCAGGCGGCTGCCCAATCCAAGAAAGAGCAGGCTTAAGGAAGATCATTGCAACAGCGCCAACTGACCCCACGACCAGGGCAACAATAATCCCGGCGCTTGTCGCTGCTGCCAGCCCTTGGTCACTCGTTTTCCCAAAAGCTTCTGCCATGCGCACCCCAATTGCGGACACAAAGCCGTAGAGCGCTGAATAGAAAATAATCAGCACCGAGGCCGTGATTGAGACCGCCGCCAAAGGAAGCGTTCCCAACGGGGCCACCATCACTGTGTCAACGACACCAATCAAAGCAGCAGCAGCAAGAGAAATGACGATCGGGAGAGCAAGCCGCGCAAGGTAACGCGCCTCTTTTATAATGGCGCCCCAGGATGGCCGAGGCCGCTGCGATATCCGCCCTCGCGTCATATTGTGGGGCCTTTCAGTCGAAATTGACTAAGCCGTATCTCCAAGTAATTCTGGAACCAATCGAACAAGGCATCCCCAGGCAGCTTGCTCCGCCTGCTTTCGGCTCAGGCCTTCCGGAGCGAGATGCAATCGTTGCCAATAGCCATCCGTCAATGTCTCCATCCATTCAGCCATTTGATCTGCTGAAATAGCGTCGTCTGCTGAGAGCAGTTCATTCCAGATCAATCTCAAAGTCTCTCTTCGACGTGTCTCAAAATGCTCGGCAACTTCGTCATACTGCAGTTGAAATCGAAGCTCGCCCCAAAATGCATACCAAAGGGGCAAGACATCGGGACCACAGGCATCCGGGTGGAAGTCAGCTTTTATCAAAGCCCTTATCTTTTCGGCCGGCTTGTCCCCTGCTAGCTCTAAAGAAGCTGTCCAGTGCTTTTCGTAACGCTGGTAAAGGTCGCGCAAAGTTTCTGTCAGAAGACCTAGTTTTGACTTGAAGTAAAACGCCGCGACACCCTGAGAAAGCCCAGCCTCAGACGCGACCGTTGCAAGCGTCGTTTTTGCTAGTCCATGGGTCAATATAGAGCGGCAAGCCGCGTCCAGCAGCTGCCGGCGACGACGATCAGCGTTCTCCTTCCGCTCTTTGCGAGGACGTTTCCACTCAGCTTCGACCAATTGTCGCTCCTCCTACGAATGCAGCCATCTACAGCGCGCAAAAAAGATGCGTCAATAGCTTGAAATTTATTTGAGCGCTCAAATAAACTTTACGAACGCGCACCCGATCTGTAAACGGAAGAGAAAGGGATGGAACAATTTGACGGTTGATAACAGATACGATGTGATTGTGGCTGGCGCTGGTCACAATGGATTAACCGCCGCCGCCTATTTGGCGCGCGCTGGCATGCGTGTTTTGGTGGTCGAAAAGAACGACTGGATCGGTGGCGCGGCAGTCAGCCGGTCGTTACACGAGGGTTGGACATACTCGAACTGCTCATACGTTTGTTCCCTCCTGCGGCGCGAGATTGCTAGGGACCTCGAGCTACCAAAATACGGTCTTCAGGTTATTCCGTATGAAGGCGGCGCGAGCTTCACGCGCGATGGGGATTACTTCGCCTACTATTCCGACCACAACGCTCTGAAGCGTGAGATGGCACGTCATTCTGAAAATGATGCCGACGCCTATCGTCGCTATTCGCAAGCCATTATGCGGCAATGCCGTTTTATCCGTCCGTTTCTACTTCGGGACGCACCGGACCCCGCTTCTCTCCATCCGCGCGATCTTGGCGAACTGGCATACCTCGTAAAAAAAGCATATGGGCTGGGTAATCGAGAGCTTGGTGAAACGCTGAAATTCTGGACAATGTCCATTGGTGACTTCCTGGATGAACACTTCGAAAACGACCTGATTAAGGCCCATTTGGCAGGTTCAGGTATTATCGGAACCGGCCTCGGAGTGTACTCGCCCGGGACGGCCTACGTACTTCTTCATCACTACATGGGAGACATTGATGGCGGCATCGGTGCTTGGGGTTTCGCGCGCGGCGGGATGGGCGCGATTTCGAATGCGATTGCTGCTTCATTCAAAGAGCACGGAGGTACGATTTACACAGGTTCAGGGGTTGAGAAAATCCTCAGCAAAGATGGACGCGTTGAAGGCGTAGCTCTCGAGGACGGAAAGGTTTTCTATGCCTCTGTCGTTGCCTCCAATATGGATATCAAACGCACTGTTCTGCACCATTTTGACGCGGCCGAGTTACCGGATGACTTCACCAAGGCGGTGCGGAACTTCAAAATTCGGGGGTCTTCGGCAAAGCTCAATATTGCGCTTGACCGCTTTCCAAATTTCCCTGCAGCACCCGAGCACACCAGCTTTCTCAGGGGCGACTTGCATGTGTCGCAGAACCTCGTTGAACTTGAAAAGGCCTATGATGATTGGAAAGTCGGGCGCTGGTCGGAAAAGCCTTATATCGACATGCTCATCCCTAGCCAGATTGATCCGACTATGGCGCCGACAGGTGCCCACATGATGACGGTTTTCGTCCAATATGCGCCTTATGATCTAGAAGTCGACGGAGTTAGATCGGCCGAGAATTGGGACGAAAAGCAGCGTAACGCGATGGCAGAAACTGTACTCGACCAGATGTCTGTGGCGTGTCCCGACATTCGCGAGCGCGTTGTTCATATGGAAGTTCGTTCACCATTGGAAATTGAGCGCGAGGTCGGTCTGACAGAGGGCAACATTTTCCAAGGCGAACTAACTTTTGATCAGCTTTTCTTCAATCGGCCCGTCCCGGGTTGGTCGCAGTACAATTTACCTATCAAGGGGCTTTATTTGTGCGGGTCGTCCGCCCATCCCGGCGGTGGGGTTATGGGAGCCCCAGGTGCAAACGCTGCCCGCGCTATTCTCAAGAAAGAAACACGACATGGCCGAATGAAGGGGTATGCCGCATGAGCCAATTTGATGCGATTGTCATTGGCGGCGGTGTAAACGGCCTGATTGCCGGAACATTACTTGGTAGACGCGGCAAGAATGTCTGTATCATCGAGAAATCCGACAGGTTCGGCGGCATGGCGTCATATTCTGTGGACGGCGGCCCAACTCTCGCCCACTCGCTTTACAACCTGAGCTCGCGAGCCTTGGGTGATATCGGCATAGATACTCAACACCCTGTCCTGTCCGGCAAACCCGTCTCCACAGTCTCTCTGTCTGAGGATGGGCGGCACATCGTCTTCAAGAACGACGGCGTGTATTGGAGCGACGGGACGAAACATCCGGAATCAGATGCCTGGTCCGATCTGACACGCCAGTTAATTACGTATGGAGACCTTTTGCGCCGACTCGCCGAGGCTCCACCTCCTGGGGGTCAAAAGGCCATCCTTTCCAGGGGTGGACTCAACGAGTTTTTGCGTTTGGCAAAACTGGGAATAGGCCTGAAAAAGCTGGGTAAATCTGAAATGCGGCGTTTCCTGCAGATCGTCTTATCCAATGTCCAAGACATTGTCATAGATGACCTGTCGAAAGGACCCGTGGCTGGAATGCTTGCTGCTGATGCAATCTGGGGGACAGCCACCGGTCCAAGATCTCCGGGCACGGTGTTCAATTTGATCTATCGGCTAGGTCACGGAGGAACCATCACTCAACCAGCAGGCGGAATGTCTGCGCTGACCGATTTGATGGTAGATGCTGCACAAAAGGCGGGTTGCGTGCTGATGCCGGACACTGAAGTATCCCGCATTCTGTTGGACAACGATGCCGTCTCCGGAGTGGAAACCACCGATGGACGAACCATTGCCGCACCTAATGTGCTCAGCAACCTTGCCCCAAAACTAACAAGCCGAATGACAGGTCCCTCTGCATTTGACATCGAAACGATGCGGCGAGTGCGAAATATACGGGCGCGTGGAACAACGGCTAAGGTCAATCTACGGTTCAAAGATAGCTCCGCCCTGCCCAGCCTGAGTGACGAATTGGCACACGAACGTCTGATCTATGCTCCTTCTGTGGACTACGTCGAAGCTGCGTTCAACCCGGCCAAGTATGGACAAATGTCCAAAGCACCTGTGATTGAAGCCTTCAAAATGCAGACAACCGACGGAGCAAGCTGGCTGTCAACCATAGTGCAATATGCGCCATCTGACCTTGAAGGCGGCTGGACTGAGAAGGCAAAGGAACAGCTTGCGGAAATTACAGTTGAAACTCTTAGCCGCGCCCTGCCCGGCTTGGGTGATCAAATTGCAGGTAAGCAGGTCATAACACCGGATCAAATCGAAAGCGCAACCGGGGCGCCCGGCGGGCACTGGCACCATGCAGAAATGTCTTTGGATCAACTCCTGACACTTCGGCCCGCGAACGGGATGTCCAGATACTCCATGGGGCCAAAAGGGCTGTTCCAATGCGGTGCAGCAACGCACCCCGGTGGTGATATTATGGGGCTCGCTGGTCGCAATGCGGCGCTGGCGGCGCTGGCGGCTCAGCCATGAGCATCTTTACCGATCCAAAACTCGGCTTGATACCCGGGCCATTTCACAAAAAACTCGAAGAGCAAAATCGCGCACAAAATTGGTACGATTGGGCCGGCTATGCTGCCCCGGGTGTGCTGGACAGTGTCGAGTTCGAGTACTTCGCGCTGCGTAATCAGGCCTCTTTGTTTGATATCTCACCAATGCACAAGTACCGATTGACCGGGCCGGACACGACAGCGATGCTCAATCGCCTAGTTACACGGGACGTCCGAAAAATCAGCGTTGGTCGCGTGGGGTACGCGGTCTGGTGTGATGAAGAGGGCATGGTCATCGATGACGGGACTCTTTTCCACCTTGGCGACAACGATTGGCGCCTTTGTTGTCAGGAACAAATGCTGACATGGCTACTCGACGCTGCATGGGGTTTTGACGTTTCAGTCGTCGACGAAACTCACAGTGTTGCTGGACTTTCGCTGCAAGGGCCGACCTCTTACGCAGTTTTGGAAGCCGCTGGTTTAGATGTCAGCAAGCTGAAGCCATTCGATCTCGCCCAAATTGACCACAGTCTCATGATCTCGCGGACGGGTTTTACCGGGGATTTAGGCTACGAGCTCTGGTGCGACTGGGGCAAGGCAGAAGCGCTATGGGACAGAATTTGGAAAGGTGGCGAACATCAGGGACTGCGCGCCATTGGATACGAAGCTGTAAACTTGGCCCGCATCGAAGCCGGTTTTCTGACCGCAGGTGTGGATTTTCAACCGGTTCATGCTACCGAAAGGTTGCACCGAGGCCAAACACCATTCGAACTTGGTCTGGGCCGGCTAGTCGACTTCAACAAAGGTCATTTCAATGGCCGGCGAGAGCTGCTGTCCAAGCGAGAGGCTCCAAGAAGCCTCCTCATGCGTTTCGATGTTGAAGGTTTCAAACCCTCAGAAGGGTCATTGATCTACAACCGGCGCAAAAAAGAAATTGGACACATAACGTCCGGAATATGGTCGCCGACCGCCAAGCGCAACATTGCGTTGGCCCATGTCCGTATGCCGGATGCTGGTCGGTCATCCGGCTTGAAGGCCGAGATTTACACTCTGCAAGAAGGCAAATGGCGCACCAGGATGGCGCGCCTCACACCCGTCACCAAAGCCTTTTTCGCACCGCCCCGCGCGCGTGCTACGCCACCGGCTCGTACCTAAAGGAGAAGCAGACGTGAACACCCTAGGTAATACACCAACCGACGGCGACCTTGTCGCTTGGGATCGCGACCATCACCTACATCCTTGGGCCGGAACCGACGGCTTTGGGTCCGACGAGTACATGCGGGTAAATACAGCAGATGGTATCTACCTTTGGGATGCTGCCGGGAAGCGATATATTGATGGCCCTGGCGGAATGTGGTGCACACAGATCGGATATGGGCGTCAAGAGATGGCCGATACCATTTCTCAACAGGTTATGAAGATGCCCTACGCGTCGCCGTGGTCGTTTACGACCGAACCCGCGGCCGTTTTGGCGCGAATGATCGCCGAACGCACACCAGGCGATCTGAACACGGTGCACTTCACGACCGGTGGGTCTACGGCCGTTGACACCGCACTGCGGACCGCACTTTTCATGAACAAACGGCTTGGCCGACCGGAGAAGAGGATCGTGATCAGCCGGGAGAAGGGCTACCATGGATCTACCTTTCTCGCCGCGACTGTCACTGGGAAAGAACGTTTCGAAACGAGCTTTGAGAAAGCTCAGGATCTGGTGCGTTTCCTTCCAGACGTGAATCCCTACCACCGGCCAGAAGGCATGAGTGTTGATGCCTGGTGCGACGCCAAAGTTGCTGACCTTGAGAGCCTAATTGCTGAGGTAGGTGCCGACCGTGTTGCCGCCTTTATCGCTGAACCGATCCTGTGTTCCGGTGGCGTGATCGTTCCACCTCCGGGTTATCATAAGCGCACGCTCGAAATTTGCAGGGCAAACGACATTCTGTACATTTCGGATGAAGTCGTAACCGGCTTTGGCAGGCTGGGCCATTGGTTCGCCTCAGAAGAGGTCTTTGGCATCGTCCCTGACATTATCACTTGCGCAAAAGGTTTAACCTCGGGCTATCTGCCGCTAGGTGCCTGCGTAATCTCGGACGCAGTAATGAAGCGCATTTCAGACGCACCGGGCGACGATGTTTTCTACAACGGCTACACATACTCCGGGCACCCTGTGAGCTGCGCGGCTGCCATTAAAAATATTGAAATCATGGAACGCGAGGACATTCTAGGACACGTTCAACGCGTCACACCGCATTTCCAGGACCGCCTAAATCAAATAAAGGAAAAGTTTCCCATAGTTGGGGATGTGCGCGGTGACGGGCTCCTCGGGTGCATAGAATGTCGCCCTGAACTAAACGTCGAGAGTTATGAAGCGCATGTGAAGTTTGGACAGAAACTGGACGATGCGTGCGAGGAGATGGGACTCCTCTTGCGACCATTTGGAAACATGGCCGTGTTCTCGCCCCCTCTGATCATAACTCCGTCGCAGATAGACGAAATGTTCGACATTATGGAAGCTGGTATGGCACAGGTCAGCAAGGACTACGACGCATAACGGTCATCGCGCCCATTCAAAGTTCCAGTCAGATCAGGCAGGTTTCCGACCACGGATGTGATGCGGGCAATGCTCTCCGGTTTTCAACACTGGCTGCATAGCGTCCCAGATCTCGATCTGATGTTCAATAAACTCCGCACCATGACGAGCTTCCCAGTCGACTCGGTTTGGCCCGGTCAATTCCTCCAGCTCAGCAGCTGATACCTGAGCATACCAATCGTTGCGGTTGACTAACTCTACGTCTTCAAAGCCAGCCAGCTCCATAGCAGCGCGGTACTTAGAGGGCGACGCCATCTGAAACTCCAAAGCTTCCATCTTTACGTAGTGCGCCATTTCCGGTGACATCTCACCATCATGATTGGTCAGCCAGTCAGAAGCAGCGAAATGACCGCCTGGTTTGAGCACACGATAAGCTTCCGCAGCCATCGCTACCTTGTCGGGGATGTGGATGATCAAGTCCTTCGAAAACACTACGTCAAAAGTATCATCTTCAAATGGCATTGGACCTGGAGCGACCTGTATGATTTCGACCTTTCCCTCCAGATCCGCCTGCCTAACTCGCTCTTTCGCAGTCGCGCAAACCGGGGCTTCCACATCAATCCCCGTAACTCTAGCGGCGCTGAACTCCCTTGCTATCAACACTGCGATCGCCCCAGATCCGCATCCTATATCAAGGACATGCTTATCTTTCAGATCAACCCCTTCAACAACACGAGCAACTTCTTCAGGGCCTCCCGGTGAAAGAAATCCCTCCCCCCAAAGCTCCTCCAGAAAGCTGATTGCCTGTTGGTCATATAGGATTTCGTCTGACATAGGATTCCCCCGCATCTGATTGTCAGTCAGTCACTGTAGTGAACCCTTTTCTGTCATCTCAGACAAGCTTTATCGCGAAATCGCAGGTCAAAGATTCAGCTATAATTGAATGATCATTCAGTCAGTAGACATCAAGTAATTTGACTGATATTCGGGGAGAAGAACGCCTAAAAGGATTTTCTCGCAATGGCTGACACCCTACCGACGCATGCCCAAACCGTGATTATTGGTGGGGGGTCGATCGGCGCGAACACGGCCTATCACTTGACTAAGCTCGGCCATACCGATGTTGTCGTTCTGGAACAGGGACAACTGACATCAGGGACCACTTGGCATGCCGCCGGCCTGATCGTAGCCGGCCTCCTTAAATCCGAAGCTGAGTGCGCTATCTACACGCACGGTCGAGACCTTTATGCGAACCTAGAGAAGGAAACCGGTATATCCACAGGTTTCCGCGACGTTGGATATCTGCAGATTGCAACCAATGAAGAACGCCTGCATGAGATGCGCCGCGTCGCCGCCTTCATGCGGCGTTTTGGGATAAACAACCACGAAGTCTCAGTGAAGGAAGCGCAGGATATGTTCCCTATAGGGGACCTATCAGACGTCGTTGGAGCATTCCTCATTCCGGAGGATGGTCGGGCCAACCCGGTGGACGTGACAATGTCTCTGACCAAGGGAGCCAAAAACAGAGGCGCACGTTTCTTCGAAGGTGTGCGGGTTGAAGAGATTTTAGCCAGGAACGGCACCGCGACAGGAGTCCGCACCGCGAACGGTCATACCATAACAGCCGAAAACGTTGTGATCTGCGGTGGCATGTGGTCTCGCCAACTTGGTGCAAAACACGGTGTAAATCTACCGCTCCAGGCGGCTGAACACTACTACCTGATAACGGAAAGTATCCCGGGCCTACCTCGCGATCTACCCGTTCTCGAAGACCCTTCCACCTTCACTTATTACCGTGAAGAAGTCGGCGGGATGATGTTAGGGCTTTTTGAGCCCGGCGCTGCGGCTTGGAAGCTCGATAGTATCCCGGATGAATGGCAATTCGGAGAGATTGAACCAGACTGGGAACGTGTTGGGCCCGACCTGGAGAAAGCCTATTCGCGCGTGCCTGACACCATGAACTACGGCGTCAAAAAACTATTCTGCGGTCCTGAGAGCTTTACGCCTGATCTTGCACCGCTTGTTGGCCCGACGCCTGAACTGCGCAATCTCTGGGTTGCATGTGGGATGAACTCACTTGGCATCCTGAATGGCGCAGGTACGGGAATGGTTTTGGCCCATTGGATGGTGGACGGCTTGCCGCCCATCGATGTTACCGGCATCAACGTCAATCGCTTTTCCCGTGAAATGGCGACACCGGCCTTTCGACGCGACAGAACACCTGAGTTGCTGGGAAAGCTCTTTGGTCAGCACTACCAAAATGAGAACTACAAAACGGCCAGGAACGTTAAGCGTTCAATGCTCTATGACCGTCTCAAAGCGGCCGGAGCCTTTTTCGGCGAAGGAAATGGTTGGGAACAACCTGATTGGTTTGCTCCGACGCCCGAAGAGGCCAAGGTCGAGAAATACAGTTGGTATCGCCAAAATTGGTTTGAATGGCACGCTGAAGAACACCGGGCAGCACGCGAGGATGTCATCGTAATGGACATGACATCAATGGCGTGTTTCAGCGTCGAAGGATCGGATGCCTGCGCCCTCCTGTCTCGCCTTTCCTGCAATGACGTTGATATTGAACCCGGTCGTGTCGTCTACACGGCCTGGGTAAATGAACGAGGTGGGTTTGAGGCTGACCTTACGGTTACCCGGCTATCCGATCAGAAATACTGGGTCATCGTGGGAGAAAACTCGGCGGGTCATACCGAGATGCGCATGCGACGGCACATCTTGGACGACGAGAACGTAGTTATAACGGACATCACCGCAGGGCGCTGCCAAATCAACGTTCACGGCCCAAAGTCGCGCGAACTACTGTGCAAAATTTCCGGAGCCGATTTGTCGGACGAAGGTTTTCCCTTCATGACGGCGCGTGAAATCGACATCGGATATGCCGTAGTCATGGCTTATCGCGTGACGTTTATTGGAGAACTCGGCTGGGAGCTTCACGTACCCGCCACTCAGGCCGTGCAGACCTACGATCTGATTATGGAAGCAGGTCGAGATTTGGGTGTTCGCAATGCTGGAATGCAAACTCTCAACTCCCTACGGCTAGAGAAGGCTTATCGTGATTTCGGAATTGACGTGGACAACACGGACAACCCAATTGAGGCCGGGCTTGGTTTTGCCATCAAATTGGACAAGCCCGGTGGCTTCATCGGTAGGGAAGCACTCGCCGCGATCAAGGCGAAAGGCACGCCCAAAAACCGGATGTTGCAGTTCCTGCTAAAAGACCCAGAGCCTCTCATGTACGGCAACGAAATGATTTATCTAAACGGTAAGGAAGTCGGGTATATTCAAGTTGGCGGATATGGGCACACGCTCGGCGCTGCTGTCGGCATTGGTTTTGCCGAGATTGACGAACCGTTGACCGCGGACATAGTCGCGACGGGGAATTGGCAAATCGAAATCGCAGATGAGAAACACGATGCAACCGCCTCGCTCAAACCGCTTTATGACCCGTGCATGCACAAGATAAAGTGCTGAAGCCCCCGTTCGTTGCTTTCCTTAGACCGGGAAGTGTTTTGGGAAGAACCGCGACAGCGAAAGCATGCAAACATCCCTGAATTCCCGACGATCAGCCACCTTTGGATACAACATCAAACTGAGCCAGGCCCCGTCTGACATCGCCTCTACGGCCCGAGCTGTTTTTTCTGGATCAAGATCGTCGTAGCCTCCGTCGGCAATCAATTCACCACATAGGTGCAAAATTCGATCATATCTTTCGTTGTCATATTTATTATGAATCTTCAAGTAATTAGGCCGATACTTCGCTTGCCCCCAGAAGGCAAACCAGACGGCCAACCGCTTGTGGGTACAAATACTCTTGTCAAAGTCCGCTCGAATAATCGCAGCCAGCCTATGCGCGGCTGTAGGTTCCGCAGCTTCATAGTATTTGAGCCAATTCTCATAGTGTTCTTGTGCAAGGAAACCAAGCGCGGCGTCATACAAAGCTTCCTTGCTGTCGAAGTGATAATTCACGACGCCATGGGACAGATTGGCTGTTTCTGTCACGTGTTTAAGCGTCGTGTCAGAAAACCCGCGTTTCGAGATCGAGTCTATGGCGGCCATGATCAACTGCAAGCGACGAACTTCAGGAGGTTCGGTGCGTCGTTTTTTCTGAAGCTCATGCGTCTCCAATTTAACTCTCCTCTCGTTCGGCCATTTGCCTGTCCAGCAAATCCGCTCTCTGTTGTCGGAACATAATTATTGCTGCGATAGCAACGCAAATAGCAATCACAAGAATCATGATGGTTGCTAGCGCGTTGATGTCCGGCCTGAGGCCCAGTCGAATGCGTGAAAAGATCAAAATTGGCAAGGTATTTGCGCCAGGGCCAGTAACAAAACTTGCTATGACCAAATCATCGAGAGACAGCGTGAATGCCAGCAACCATCCCGAAATTAGTGCCGGCGTCAGCTGCGGGATCGTTATAGCCGTAAGAACTTTGAACGGTTTTGCGCCAAGATCGGCGGCCGCTTCTTCCAGTGTTTGCCCCACACCGGTTAAGCGTGCCTGAATTGTTACCGCCACATAGGCCATTGAAAAGGTAATATGCGCGATCGTAATCGTCGCAAAACCGCGCTCAGCAGGCCATCCGATCAGCTGGTTCAGCGAGATGAAGAAAACCAGCAAGGACAATCCGGTTATCACCTCGGGCATAACCAAGGGCGCGACCAACATGCCACCGAACAAGGTCCGCCCCTTGAACCGTCCAAAGCGCACCATAGCCAAACCTGCCAAGGTGCCAAGCGCCGTGGCAAAAGTAGCGTTGACAACGGCAATCTGAAGACTGAGTGAAACAGCACTCCAGACTTCGGCAGATTGAAAAAGCTCCTTGTACCAGCGCAACGACCATCCACCCCAAACCGGTACCAGCTTTGAGTAGTTGAATGAGTAAATAACCAACAGGATCATTGGGATGTAAAAGAATGCCAGCCCCAAGGTCAGCATGATGGTTAAGAAACGGGAGCGTTTGGCGTACATCTATTGCTCCTCCGCTGCTTTGCCTTGGTAGTGCTGGAAAACCATGATTGGCAGCACCAGTATGAACAGCAGAACAATCGCAACTGCGGCGGCCACTGGCCAATCGCTGTTTCTAGAGAACTCATTGTAGAGAACCCGCCCAATCATCTGCACGTTGCCGCCACCTAACAGATCGGGGATAACGTATTCGCCGGTCGCAGGGATAAAGACCAGCAGTGAACCAGCGACAATTCCAGGCATCGTCAGAGGCAATGTGATTTTGAAGAAAGTGTTCGTTGGTTTGGAACCAAGGTCGGCGGCCGCCTCGTTCAGGCTGTTGTCCAGCTTCTCCATATTCGCGTACAGCGGCAGGATCATGAACGGCATATACGTATAGACGATCCCGATATAGACGGCGAATTCCGTGTAAAGCATGCGGATCGGCTCATCGATCACCCCCAGCGCTATCAGAAGGTTGTTGATTGTGCCTTGATCCGCAAGCAGGCCCATCCACGAATAGACCCGCAACAAGAAAGACGTCCAAAACGGGAGAATGATCGCAAACAACAAGAGCGGCTTCGCGACCGGCCCCGATCGTACAATTGCATAGGCAATAGGGTAGCCAAACAAGAGGCACAAGAACGTACACGTTACTGAAATCTTGAGTGAATTTACGTAAGTGTCAAAGTACAGGCTGTCTTCCCAGATGTAGACAAAGTTGTCGAAGACTAGGCGGATTGTCATGATCCCGTCGCCTGTCCACTCAATTAAACTTGTGAATGGCGGGCTCGCAATCGCCAGCTCAGCTAAGCTTATCTTTGCGACAATGAAGAACGGTGCAAGAAAGAAAACAAGCAACCAGAAGAACGGTATGACGGTGATGATCTGACGCCATCTGCTCTGGATACGCCGCATAACTAAACGGACCATGGGTTGTCGTTCAACCTGCGGCAGTTCGGACATATCCTCGGTGAAATCCGTCATGAGTGGAGCAACATGGCGCTAGACGGATCCCAGCTGATATTCACCTTGTCTTCCCACGTTAATCGCTGCGCAGCATGCGTCGGACGTGACTGGTTGGGCTGAGTGACGTCGAAGATTTCGCCATTGGGAAGCCTTACCTTATAGATCGATGTCTCTCCCAAATACCCAACATCGTCGATAACGGCCGCTGTCTGGTTCGCGCCCTCAGCAATTGTATCAGATTTCTCAAGTCGAATTTTCTCGGGCCTCAGCGCAACCCAAATCTTGCCGCCAACCTTCACCGAATGACCGTGATCAATAAAAACTTCGCAGAACTCGGTTTCGACCCGAACATGGTCGGCCCCATCCTCGGTCACCCTGCCCTCAAAAATATTTGCTGATCCGATAAAGTCAGCCACAAAGCGGGATTCTGGAAACTCGTAGATCTCTGTCGGAGTTCCAATCTGTTTGAAGCGGCCCGCGTCCATGACTGCCATTCGCGAGGACAGGGTCATTGCTTCTTCCTGATCATGAGTTACGACGATGAACGTGACGCCGACCTTGTCTTGAATGTTGGCAAGCTCAAACTGCGTTTGCTTACGCAGTTTTTTGTCCAGAGCAGCCAATGGTTCATCCAAGAGTAGCAGCTTGGGACGTTTGACTAAGGCACGCGCCAAGGCAACACGCTGGCGTTGCCCACCGGACAATTGTTTAGGTTTTCTTTTTTTGAAGTCTTCCAACTCAACAAGCTTGAGGATGTCGTGAACCCTGTCAGCAATGTCTAGCTTTGGGACATGGTCCTGCTGCAACCCGAAAGCCACGTTTTTTTCGACGGTCATATGCGGAAAAAGCGCATAGCTTTGGAACATCATGTTCGTCGGACGTTCGTAGGCCGGCACATCGGCCATATCGACTCCGTCGATAGTGATTGTGCCACTGTTCAAATCCTCAAACCCAGCAAGCATTCGAAGCAGTGTCGACTTTCCACATCCAGATCCACCTAAAAGGCAGAATAGCTCTCCTTTGTAGATATCCAGATCAACATTGTCGACAGCAGTCACTGCTCCGTACTTCTTGGTGACGCCTCTGATTTTTACAAGAGGTTGCTGCTCTTTTTGATCAAGCCATGGTTGTGGGCTGACAGCCGTGGAAACAGTCAATTTGGGCCTCTTAGTCTGCCAGTCGGGATCCGGGGATTCAGTAGCGAACCGGTCAGGTTCGCCACTGCATTTGCCAGTATGAGTGGATTTAGTTTCCGGCCTTAAAGTCAGTCCAGGTACGCGTCTGCAAGCGCTCGACCTTGGGAGGAAGAACGGCAGTCGTGTACATCTTGGCAACCTGATCCGATGTTGGGAACGCTGCAGGGCTGGAGGTGACAGCCTCATCCACCATCGGCTTGGCAGTCAGGTTGGCGGTCGCGTACCAGGTGAAGTTACTATCATTAGCCGCAACCTCGGGGCGCATCATATAGTTCAGGAAAAGATGCGCGTCTTCTTTGTTCGCGGCGTCTTCAGGGATCAGCCATCCATCTATCCAAAGCTGCGCTGTACGATCACCTTCGGGCAGGAAGAAGTCTAGCACGACACCAGTGTCGGCTTCAGCTGCGCCAGACATGGCAAGGAGACCATCAGGACCCCATGTGGTTGAGACACAGAACTCTTTCTGAGGCATCCGTTGATAAGCATAGTTATCGAAGGTTTTGATGTATGGCCTGATTTCCGCCAGCATCTCCCCAACTTTCTCATAGTCTTCCTTGTTTGTGGAGTTCGCATCCAAGCCCATATGCGCCAAAGCCATCGGAATGATGTCGCCCGGGGAATCCAGGAATGAAACGCCGCACTTGGACAACTCTTTCATGTGAACAGGATCGAAAACCATATCCATCGAGCCGATTGGGGCACCTGGATACGTCTCTTTCACCAATTCTTCGTTGTACGTGACGCCGTGCGTTCCCCACATATATGGAATGAAGTGTTGGTTGCCTGGATCCCATTCACTTGACAACTGCTCCATGATTGCGGGGTCGATGTGCTTGATATTGTCCAGCTTCGACATATCCAGCGGCGCAACAATACCCGCTTTTATCAATCGAGCCGTATCACTGCCGGCATGACTAACCACATCATATCCGCTGTTTCCCGCTAGTAGCTTCGCATCAATTGCTTCGGCAGAGTCATACGGATCATAAATAACCTTAATACCGTATTCTTTTTCGAAGTTCTCGATTGTGTCTTCAGCGATGTACTCTCCCCAATTCGTAACCTTCAACACACGCTCTTGCGCGTAAGCCGATCCCGAAACCGCAGTAGTAGTTGCCGCTATAACTGTAATTCCGGCGATTTTCCTGATTGAGTTCATAACTTCGCTTCCTCTCCCTGAGTGGTGGCTGAATTTGTCTTGCCTTGTTTGCTGGTCTGTCTTCTCGAATGATCGCGCCTGCGTTGCGGGCGCGATCACCAAGCACCCCATTCTCCCAAGTCGCTATATTTTTATCTGACTGGTCATTCAGGACGGTAGTCCGCTGAAATCTGTACTGTCAACCTTGGTTGCATGAATTTTGATCATATCGCCACATACCACTGGTTTTGCACCTGATTTGAGCAGGTAAATCGAAAACCATCGACCAAGGAAACCTCACGGGCGTAACTAGCAGTACATTTTTGAATGATCATTCAGTCAGAAAAAGTTGACGAGCAAGTCAATTTAAGCGACACCTACACTCAGTCGAAGAGTGGCGGATTCAGCAGGGCAAAATTTTCAACCTTGGACACTGTCCCCACCTGAGACCCTAACTGACCAAACCAAAACTATGCGGGTTGTTCCGATGCGCGACGAAGCCAGAAACACAGAAATTCCCGCCAATTGGGACCGTCGCGGGTTGCCCGGCTGGTGCTATCACAGCAACGCCCTTCTTGAACTCGAGAAGAGCGAACTTTTCAAAACGCATTGGCAAATCGCGTGCCACGTTTCGGATGTTCCGGAACCCGGTAATTTTCTGTGTTTTGACATGTGCGGTGAACGCGCCCTGATCTTGAAGGACAGCAACTCGGACATCCGCGCGTTTCTAAACGTTTGTCGCCACCGCGGTTCTCGGCTGGTCTCGAAAGAGCAAGGAAAATGTGCAAACGCTCTAGTCTGCCCATTTCACGGCTGGGTTTACAATCTTGATGGAACGCTACGCGGCGCCGCCCGTCCGGAGTCATTCCCCGATCTAGACAAGCACGAGTTTGGCCTGAAAGAGATTGAAATGGAAATCTGGCAGGGTTTTGTCTTCGTTCGCTTCAAACCTGGACCCCAGCCATCAGTAGCCGAACTGCTAGCCCCGATTGAACAGGAAGCCTCTGCCTACAAAATGGCCGAACATGTCCCGACGGACGGAATCTGGACCGAGGAGACTCCTGTAAACTGGAAATCGATCAGAGATGTCGACAACGAAGGGTATCATGTCCCGCTCGCGCACCCTGCCCTTCAGGATTTATATGGCTCGACCTATTCAGACGAACCATATGTCGACGGCGTCTCACGCTCCGATGGAAGATTCACTCCGACGAAGGGCCGCAGGTGGGCTGTTCGCAACTACAAGAAATTCACTAGTCCACAGCCTCACCTGCCAGAACACTTGCACAAAACTTGGCTTTACTACGGCATTTTTCCAAATGCGGTAATAGCCGTCACACCTGAGACGACCCTCTTTTATCAAGAGTTTCCGATCACGACGGATAAATCCATTCTACGGAGCGCGACATACCGAAACCCGAACGAAGACCGCCAACAAAGAGCGGCACGCTACCTTGCCGCTCGGATTGATCGAGAGACAGTGGAAGAAGATATTCAGCTCACGATATGGTCCAACGAAGCCATGGCTTCAGAGGCGTTCGAGGGCTTCTATCTTTCTGATCTCGAGTACGGCGTACGCTCCCATCATGACCATCTCAGGAAAATTCTCCCAATCTACAACTCTGAATCAGCACCTGGAGAAGATGAAGTTGCCGCGTTGAATGATGCGATGTCCGCTGAGCCGAAATCGTGACGAAAGGTATATTCAAAGTGGAGGAAGCAGAAGCTCAAAGGCAGTTCCTGGCAACGACTGTCGGAACGCCTGGTTCTGGTGCCACAAGATATGCAGCTGCGATGTATTTCTTTAAGAACGGAAAGCTTTCTGCCGAGATGCTGGAAATCTACCGAAGATGCAGCAAGTTAGACACGGAAGATCCGCTCGATCTGGCTAGATACGAGGGCGTTTCAATTCCAGAATTCGTTTGCAATCTATGCGCAAGAACTGACGAATGACTTCTCGCGCGCAATTGAACAAATCCTTAGACAATTCAGATCCTTGTAAATTCTCACGATGCTGAGAAAGCCAAAAACCTACTCCGAACATTGTCTCACAGGCCACTTTAAGTGTTGGAGCGAAAACATTGAAAGTTTATGACTTTGACGTCGTTGTCGTTGGTGCCGGAGCAGCAGGAATTGCAGCTACTCGTGCTCTCAAATCGGCGGGACTCTCAGTAGTCTGCATCGAGGCATCCAACCGCGTCGGGGGGCGCGCGCACACGGACACGGAAATCTTTGGCGTCCCGTTCGACGTGGGAGCGCATTGGATGCACACCGAACATGCAAACGCTCTGAAAGCTCCGGGTCTAGCACTTGGTCTTGATCTCTATGCGGCCCCGGACAACGCGGTGACGTATGGCTTGGAGGATGACGCTGTTCTGTGGGACGAGGTCGACGAAATTCATAGCGCGATAAAAGAAGCGGCGCGCATCGATGCAGAAATTGAAGCAAGTACCGGAATTCCAACAGACCGGTCCTTGGCAGACATTTGGCATAACAAAAGGCATTGGTCATTTACGGCAGCGATGACATTCGCGTTGTCAATTGCCAGAGATTTGCCGGATACATCTCTGCGAGACATCAGTGCATGGGAGGGCGGAGACGATTGGTTTTGCCGCGAAGGCTTCGGACACCTCATTGCATGCACCGCAAAGGGGCTGCCAATTAAATTGGCCACTCCGGTCACAGAAATAAAATCTCTTACTGAAGGCGTGCAGATAACTACGGCCACTGGCAAGATCAAAGCTCGAACCGTAGTTGTTACAGTTTCCGTCGGCGTCTTAGCCGAAGACATCATCCACTTTGATCCCCCGCTAGAATCCGACCGACGCTCAGCGCTCGAGCTCATCACTATGGGAGACTACAATCACGCTGGCCTCCTTTTCCGCCCCGGAGCTTTGCCAGTGCAACCGGATACTTGGCTGACATACCACTTAGAACCCGACGCCAAAGGGGTAGCCCGTGGAGGTGGTTTTCTTTGCGACATCTCAAACACCGGTCTAACTAGCTTTGAAAGTTCTGGCAGCTTTTCCAAAGATTTGCAGGATGCGGGATCTGAAAGCGCCATAGAACATGCGCTCGAAACACTGGTTGGCTTCTTCGGCACAACAGTCAGAAAAGCCTTCATCAAAGGCCACGCGACCGCTTGGCGAAATGAACCTTATGTGCGTGGTTCTTACGCTGGAGCCAGACCGGGAGGCCACGACAAACGCGCTGTCTTACGCCAGTCTCATGCTGAGCGGGTGCACTTCGCCGGTGAAGCGACACATCCTAACCAACAATGCTCGGTCAGCGGAGCCCACCTAGAAGGATTAAGGGCCGCGGAAGATGTGTTGGCGCAGTTAAGCTGAACACCTGGCGATCAATTTGCTCCAGCACGAGAACAATCTAAGAATTTCAAGCAAACCTTTCGACAAAATTCACAAGGCTAAACTCAGCTTTCGCGTGCTCTGCGGTCAATTCAGATCAAGCTATCCAATCAAAGAGAGATGATAAGCGGTTGGAAGTTTTGTGCGAACACCAAGCGGCCGTGTTTCAGCGGGGTGACACTATGGAGTAAGATACTCTCTTTTGATTAGTTTTCTTGGATGCCCAGTAAGGAACGAAACCAGGCTAAGTGTCGCAGAATGTCTGTGTCTGCTCTGCGGACATTGCAGTCATTGACCTAAAGTTACATGATCGCCACCTGACGGGATCAAGTGGAGACACCATGGCAGACGAGAGAGTGAGCCACTGGGAGGAGGTCTACCGCGAGAAAGACGATACCCAGCTGAGTTGGCATCAGGATGATCCCTCGATCTCATTGGAGCTCTGCGACGTGGTCGGCGTCGATAATGCCTCCTCTGTGATAGACATAGGCGGAGGCACTTCACACTTCGCAGAACGCCTGATCGAAAGAGGACTGAGCGACGTTTCTGTGCTCGATGTATCCAAAGCTGCGCTTGATCGATCTCGTGGACAACTTGGCGCCGTAGGCGAGCAGATTGAATGGATCGCAGCCGATGTCACAACCTGGAGCCCGGAGAGAAGCTATGATCTATGGCACGATCGCGCCGTATTTCATTTCCTTGTCGATGCGGACGACCGTTCCGCCTACCGGGACCAGTTGTACCGCTGCCTTCTCCCAGGTGGCCATGCGATTATCGCAACGTTTGCGCTCGACGGTCCGAAGAAGTGCAGCGGTTTGCCGATCGTTCGCTATGATCCAGAGGGGCTATGTGAGGTATTAGGCGATCGTTTTTCCCTGGTCACGCATCGGAAGCACACACACCATACTCCTTGGGGAAGCTCTCAGTCCTTCCAATTCAGCTTGTTACGCGTGGGCCAGTAGCGCTGCTGTTGCGCTTCGGCACGACTGTGACATCCAATGGCCTTGCTCATGCCTTCGCTGCAACTTTACTCATCCGGCGGCCGTCTTGCGGACGAAGTCGCCCTTCGGTTTCTTTCCAAGCCTGCGCATGATAATCTTTGATAATTGCACTTTGCTCGGAGGAGGATGACCTCTGAAACGCAGGCTGACCGCCATACTAGCAGCCGATCTGGTTGGGTATTCCCGCCTTATGAACTCGGATCAAAGCGGAACGCTCAGCGCGTTGCGAGAGCTTCGATCTGGGCTTTTTGACCCTTCTGTAGTCGCGCATCGCGGCAATTTAGTGAAATGCATGGGGGATGGTTGGATAGTCGAGTTTCCATCAGTCTCTGACGCTGTGACCTGAGCTGTCGCCATTCAGAACTCTTTGGCCAGCGAGAATACACTGAAGTTGAGAATTGGGATACACACAGGTGAAGTCGTTTTCGAGGAGGATGATGTATTTGGTAACGGCGTTAACGTCGCCGCTCGTTTGGAAGCGCTTGCCGAAGCCGGGCAGGTTCTCATCTCCGGCTCCGCCTATGAATGCCTGGACAGCAAAACGGCTTGCGCTTTCCAAGGCGGAGAAAACCGTGAGCTTAAGAACATTGATCGACCGGTGCCAGTCTGGTGGTGGGGGGACGCCGAGTTTGTAGATCCGCTTTATGATTCTGAACCGCCCGGGTCCCCTGACGGAACTGCGATCGCCGTATTACCATTTGACAACATTTCAGGCGACCCTGAACAGGAATATTTTTCGGACGGGTTGTCCGAAGACATAATTACGGCTCTGTCGAAACACCACTGGCTCGAGGTCGTCGCGCGCAACACGACCTTTGCCTACAAGGGAAAATCCCCGAATGTTCGGCAGCTCGCCGATGACTTGGACGCCGACTACGTTGTCGAAGGCTCGGTCAGGAAAGCGGGCGCGCGCATTCGAGTCACGGTTCAGCTGATTGACGCATCGACTGGCAACCACGTGTGGGCGGAAAAATATGACCGTCAGTTGGAAGACATCTTCGATGTTCAGGACGAGATCACGGAAAAAATTGTTGGCAGACTGGAGCCCGAGGTCGGAAATGCGATCCGGCGCAAGTTAGAAGATACGCCGCGCCGAAACCCCCATGCCTGGGACTGCTATCATCTTGGGCTTGCGCATTTTTACAAGTTTACTGCCGTAAGCAACCGTGAAGCTCAGAGGTTGTTTCTCCAAAGCCGCGAACTGGACCCCAGTTTTCCCGAGGCACATGCCTGGTGGGCCTATGCCACGATTCTCGGGATGGTGTATTGGGACACGGAACCGGATTCTGCCCTTATGGACGAAGCGCTGGCTGCCGCACGCACCGCCGTTTCAATGGATAACCAGAATGCGCTGCTCTACATGCTGATGGGCAGAGTCCAACTGGCCCGCCGGGAATACCGCAGCGCGCTGGCTGAGAATGAAACTGCAATCAAATTGAACCCGACGCTGGCTCCAGCATATTGCGGATTGGGAGACTCACTTTCCTATGAGGGACGATACGAAGAGGCGATTGCCAATTTCGAGAAAGCCGTGGAGATGAGCCCTAACCATCCACAGCTTTGGGCCTTTCTGAGCTATGGCGCGCTGACTCTGCTTTTCGATCACCAGTTCGAGAAAGCTCTGGACTGGGCAGAGCGGGCTCGCGATGTGCCAAATTGCCAATACTGGGCCACCGCGCATGCAGCCGTGGCGCTTGCCAATCTCGGGCGGGACAAAGATCTGGCCAAGATGGTGCGTAACCTAATGGTGGAAGAGCCGAAATTCTCGCGGTCATTCGCAAAAAATAAACTGTTCTATCTGAAGCGGGACGATCAAATGGAACTTTACCTTGCAGGGCTTGCAAAGGCAGGTATCCCCGCCTGATTTTTCCTGTGATCGGCCCTTGCTTTGCCGCTTGTCTTGAATGCTTGCGTCAGGTCAAGCCGAATGACCGCAACGGATTCGGAGCGGGACTTAAACTCCCGCAGAAATTGCTTGTCCGGTGACGTGTTGAAGATCGCTCTGCGGTGGCCTTTACGCCATGTATCGCCAATCTGCCCGCGGTCCAAAACAACGTGATCATGACCAGCCTGCTTTAAGTGCCAGCTAACGGAAAGACCAGCTTGACCTCCGCCCACAACCACAGTGTCAATCAGGGTGTACATAGCAGCAAACCTTTCTATGAAACTCTATCGGCGACAGCTAGTTGCTTCAACGTATCAATGTCCGCTCAGGGCTCAACGAGGTCATTCGACCGTTTTTGTCTGATGACGGCTAAGCGCCGCTAAGCGGTCTTTCGGCAGCAGACAGTCGAACTTTCTTCATTTAGTGATCGCTCTGCACGATAACAGTCGCTGGCGAAAATAGTCCGCTGTTACCGCGGTTCGAACATAACTACCGCCCAGCTATGCCGTGTAAGGCACAAGTATTCGCAACTCATGCCGAATTACGATATATAAAATAAATACTTGCCACGTTGTACCTTCACCTTCTGAGAACAGAGGAGTCAACTATGCCAACACCTCTCTTCAAGCCAGGTCATTCTGGCAATCCCGGCGGGCGACCCAAGCTGGACCCCGAGACAAGAAAGTTGATCCAGTCGAACGGCGAGGTCGCTGTGAAACGCATGAGCGACCTTTTGTCGATGGACGAGCTTTTCAATCACATAGATGGGAACGGTGAATATGTATCGGGAAAACTCTCTGGCAAAGAACAAATCGCCCTCTTAGCCCTAGCTCAGGACCGAGCCTTCGGACGCGCTGATGGCGTAAGCATCACGCACACCCACAGCGGAACTGTAGGCATGAGCGTCAATCCAACACAGCGGCTCAAAGACATAAGCGACCGCCTTCCAGAGAGATTGGCTCAACAGAAGGTGATTGAGGCAAAATTGGATGACGACGAATAGTCTCCAACCATCACTTAGCTACTGCCAGGTGTAGAGGTTTGGTTTTGTGCCTACAGGCCATGTGCCCGCGCACGTAAGCCCCCTCGAGTTGACGGCCCTATATTGTATTTGATAGAGAAGGCGCCCTTTTCCAAAAAATTAGGAGGACCTGCATATGTGGGTAGCATTCTCGACGCCCGAGGGTTCGGGCTTTTTCTCTGCCGTTGCAAAGGATGAGGACGGCAAGACCAGCGGACCGCACATGGGGTCTCGCGTCTGTCTGCGGTTCCGCCGCGCTCAGGACGCCGAACTTCTGCGCAATTACGGTATGGACGGCGAGGTGATCGAAACACCGGGCGGCGACTATCGCTACCGAGCGTTCATTCCACGCAACCACCTGATGACGGTGCTGATGAACTTGGGCGACCGAATGGAATACCCTAATTTCAAGGACAGCATTCCCGAAGATGACATAGCACTCGCAAACGCATGCCACGAGGCATGGGCAGTATTCGGCGATTTACAGGAGGGTGGACCGTATGGATTGGGGTGAAAACATCCTTTTTTACCCAGAACGGTTGCCTCAAAGTTGCCTTGAGTAAAAAGCCCGTGAAATCATCAAGTGGGCCACACCATCTAAGTCTTTATTTTCTAGTTTAAACCAGTGGCGGACCGAGGAGGATTCGAACCCCCGACCCCTTGATTCGTAGTCAAGTACTCTATCCAGCTGAGCTATCGGTCCGCGTTGGTGAGGCGCTATGTAGACCCGGTATTCGGGACGTGCAAGTCGATTCTGCAAAAATAATTCAAAAAGTACCACCGCCCCGTGGAAGCCTTATTTCGAACCTTGTTCCGTCAGGGCCGGTTTCGGCAAGAACCAGATCGCCGCCGTGCCCACGCACCAGTTCCTGCGAGATCGCAAGCCCAAGACCAGAGCCACCTTTACGCACCCCTCCCTGAAACGGGGTAAACAGGTTTTCGCGCGCCTTCGGCGGCAAACCGGGGCCTGTGTCCTTCACCTCAAGGTACCAATTGGCCTCATCCTCATAGCCGGAAATCGTGATATTCCCGGGTTTCGCCGACGCGACCAGCGCCTGACGCGCGTTGCGAACCAGATTCATGATGACGCGGAACATCTGTTCGGGATCAGCGCGCGCCACAAGATCCTCTGGCACCTCGTTAAGGATTTGCACACAGCCCCCAGTAACGGACAGCAATTCGCTGGAGACAACGTCATCTGCCACGTCATGCAACGGCACCATCGTCAGCGTAGGTGCCGGCTCTTCGGCGCGACCAAAGGCCAATGTGCTTTCGCACAGGGAAACCGCGCGAGTGATCGAATTCACCAGTTTAGGCGCCATACGCCGCACCAACGGGTCATCGCTTGCTTCGATCCGGTCTGTAAAAAGCTGCGCCGACGTGAGGATGTTGCGAAGATCGTGGCTGACCTTGGCCACCGCTCCGCCCAGTTGCGCAAGACGCTCGCGTTGCTTCAGGGCTTGGGTCAGCTCTTTCTGCAACTGTTCCAGCGCTTCTTCTGCCTCGCGCAGTTCGGTCACTTTCGAGTTGGGCGAGATGATTCCCCGCGCATCCTCGGGCGCGCCAGCATAGCGCTGCATGTAACCTACGACGCTTTTGATTGGCTTCACCAGAACCACGCGCACAGCCAGAAACAGAAAAAACGCCGTGATAATCGAAATTACGAAAGACAGCCCCAGAATACGCAGCCCGTAATCTGTCATCGCCATGCGCAGCGGTTCGCTGTCTGTTGTGACTTCGATCAGCAAGCCCGCGTCTTTCACTGGCTCACCTATCACGCGGATCACCTCGTTCTCAGGGGTAAACAGCCGGGCCACAGCGTCACGGATCAAAATCCATGGGGTCGCGTCGCGCAGATCGTAGGTGTTGGTGATCCGATCAGGGATAGGAGAAGACAGCATCAACTGCCGCACCTCATCGCGGCGCAGCACCACGTTATAGACACCCGCATTGGCCAGCAGCTCAGCCTCAAGATCATCAGCCAGCATGTCGTCGGCCAACAGCGCCAGGGATGCGATCTGGGCGCGTTCAAGACGGTTTAGCAGGAAATCCTCGCGGAAACGCGCGATCGAGGGGACAAAGATCAAAATCTCGGCCAACATGACGAAGACCGTGGTCAGGATCAGAAATCGGCCTGACAGAGAATTCAATCTGCTCTCCCTTCCCGGTCAGGGCAGCCAGCGCTGGACGAACCTGACCACTTGTTTAACCGTCTGATTCTCAAACAGCCTTGGCGAGAAATAGGCACCCGCCACCCGTTTGTTAAGTTCTCCGATCGTCGGATAGGGCGAAACCATCGCGGCGATCTGTCCCATCTTGAGGTTATTGGCCAATGCCAGAGACCACAAGTTGATCAACTCTCCCGCCTGATGCCCAACGATTGTCGCACCGACCGGGCGGCCTTTTACGACCATGACCTTAATGAAACCTTTAGTTTTGCGTTCGGAAATGGCGCGGTCGTTATGGTGATAGTCAAAGCGCGCGATTTCCACCTTGTCGCCATGCTGCGCGCGGGCCTGAGCCTCGGTCAGGCCGACCTGAGCCAGTTCAGGATCGGTATAGGTGGCCCAGGGGATATGCGCCGTTTGCGCCTTGGAGGGCAGGCCAAAGAGGGCCGAGCGGATGATGATGCCCGCGTGATAGCCCGCCACATGGGTAAACTGCAGCCCACCCGCCACATCACCAATGGCGTAGACCTTTTTGTTGGTTGTGCGCAGCGCGTCATCCACCTTGATACCGGTGCGCGTGGGTTCGATCCCAGCCGCCTCAAGGTTCAGCCGGTCGGTATTGGCCTTGCGCCCTGCGGCCAGCAACAGGTGCGAGCCCGCGTAGATCTGGCCGGTTTCGGTTACAACTTCGACCTTCCCGTCCGCGCCGCGAATCTGGGCGACCATGGCCTGTTCGTGGATCTCGACGCCCTCAGCACGCAATGTGTCCAGCACGATCGCCGCCGCCTCGGGGTCGTCCTTGCCCAGCGCCTGCATCCCTTCGATCACAGTGACCTTGCAGCCCAGACGAATATGGGCCTGCGCCATCTCCATCCCGATGGGGCCGCCGCCGATGATCAGCAGATGCTCGGGCTTGTCGCGCAGGTCAAAGATCGTCTCGTTAGTATAATACGGCACCTGATCCAAACCAGGGATCGGCGGCACCAACGGCGACGAGCCGGTGGCGATCACCACCCGCCGCGCGGTGATCAGGTGGTCGCCCGCCTGTACCTGCGTGGGCGAGATGAACTGACCATATTCGCGGATCACTTTGACGCCAAAGCCTTCGAACCGCTCCTGACTGTCCATCGGCTCAATCTGCGCGATCACGTCATGCACGTGGTCCTTGGCGGCGGCATAGTCCACCTGCGGCACCACATCCGCCACGCCCAGCGCCGAGGCATGAGCCTGCCCAAAAGCCGCCTTGCCACTGGCGATCAGCGCTTTGGACGGCACGCAGCCAAAGTTCAGGCAGTCGCCGCCCATCTTGTGACCTTCCAGCAAGATGACGTCCGCACCCATCTGGCTGGCACCGGCGGCCACAGACAAGCCACCCGACCCGGCGCCGATCACCAGGATATCTGTCTTCAGCTCTTGCATGGGGTCAGGCGTCCTTTTTACCACGTATCGCTTTGATAACTATCGGCAAAGCCGCTAGTACACACAAGCCGATGATCGGGCCAATCACGAAAGGCTCCCACAGCAGCGACACATCCGGCGTCTCGCCCCGGTCAAACACGCCGCCCAGACCGACACCAATCCAAGTATAGACGATGCCCCCGGGGATGATGCCCAGCGCAGTGGTGATCAGGAAGTTGCGGAATTTGACGCCCACCAGCGCGGGCACCAGATTGGCCACGAAAAACGGTACCACCGGCACAAGGCGCAGCAGGAACAAGACCGAGACTTCATTCTCGCGCAGCCCATCCTTCAGCTTTTTAACAGTACCTTCCGATGATTCCAGACGTGCGGTCAGGGTTTCCCCAAGCCCCCAGCGTGCTGCCAGAAAGATTGCGCAGGCGCCGATGGTCGCGGCAAAGACGTTGAAGACCGTGCCTGCAAGCAGGCCGAACAAGAACCCTCCTGTCATCGAAGCCACCGCCGCTCCGGGCAACGAAAATGCAACGATCACGATATAGATCGCGACAAACGCACCGGCCATGGCCCAAAAATGGCTGTCACGCCATTCCAGCAACGCCTCGCGGTTGTCACGCAACGTTTCAAAGGTCAGGTAATCGCCCAGTGCGAAAAACCCCACCGTGGCCACAGCAAGAATCACCAGCAAAGGAATATGCCGCGTAAGCCCAGCGCGGGGGGCCTGCGTTGTGTCGCTCATGAGGCTGTCCGATTTTGTACGTTTCATCTTGCCCCCAACATGCGACGTCTGGCAGTTCGACAACAGGGACCTCACGCTGCGTTGATGTTAACCGTAGGGAATGTGAGGGTTTGAGGCAGTAAAACCCCCAAATTGAAACCTTTCGGGTTGCGCGGCTACAGAATTGTTGCAAAAGGCGTGAAAACCCCCACCTAGGGGTTTGACTTACCCCCCGCTACCCAGTAGAGGACGGGCTTCGAACACTAGGGCCAGGCGAATCCGCGCCGCACCCGACCGCTATAGATTGGAGACGGAGCGATGAAACGCACCTATCAGCCTTCGAACCTGGTTCGCAAACGCCGCCACGGTTTCCGCGCGCGCATGGCCACCAAGGCCGGCCGCAAGATCCTGAATGCACGTCGCGCACGCGGCCGCAAATCGCTGAGCGCATAAACCGCTCACCGATCAGGTTATGAACATGACGCCGCCGGAGGCCCCTGAGGATGGTAACAACCAACCGAGGGTGAAGCCCCCGGCGGCGTCCGTTTGCGCGCCTGAAACGCTCATCATCCTCAAAAAACGGTCCGATTTCCTGAAAGCCGCCCGCGCGCGCAGGCAGGGGACACCGTCGATGATGGTTCAGGCCCGAAAGCGCGCCGATGACGAAGCGGACGGTATTCGCGTCGGCTTTACCTGCTCCAAGAAAGTTGGCAATGCCGTGGCACGCAATCGCGCCAAGCGAAGACTGCGCGAGGCGGCACGTGCGGTCCTGCCGGACAATGGGGAAAGCGGTTGGGACTATGTCCTTATAGGTCGCGCCGAGGTCACCGCAGGACGCCCCTATGACGCGCTTCTGGGCGATTTGCGATACGCGCTGCGCAAAATTCACAGCGCGAAGACGTGACGCTGCTTTCCCATATCCTCGCCCTGCCCATCCGGATCTATCGTTTGGTCTTCAGCCCTTGGGTCGGTTTTAACTGCCGGTATCAACCAACCTGTTCGGCCTACGCCCTTGAAGCGTTGGAAAAGCACGGGCCGGTCAAGGGAACTTGGCTGACCATCCGGCGCATCGGGCGCTGCCACCCTTGGGGCGGGGATGGTTATGATCCCGTACCGGGCTGTTCGGACTGTGAACGCTCTTCCCACGACCCGCAGTAACACTTGACCCGTTCCGATCCGCGCTGAACAGTTGCCCTATTCAGCCGGAGGCCCAAATGACATCCCAGGCGCGTCACACTCTGCCCACGCATGACGTCGTGAACCAACCTCCTTTGCGCGGTGACAGCGACCTTTGGGTGGCTGATCCTGTTCTCCAAAACCTTCTGCACAATTTCGGTGGGCGCGCCGACCCGGTATTGACCTATGGTGACATACTGGGCCGCGCCAAAACGCGGGAATTGGGGCGCGAGGCCAATCGACACCCGCCGGAACTAATGCTGTTCGATCAAGGCGGCCGTCGCATCGACGAAGTCAGGTTCCATCCCGCGTATCACCAGATGATGCAGATCAGCCAAGCCGCTGGCTACGCAGCGTTGGCCTGGGACGGACAGCCCGGTGGCCACACCACCCATGCGGCAATGGTATATATGGCCAGTCAGGTCGAGCCCGGACATTGCTGCCCTCTGACAATGACCTATGCCGCAATTCCTGCGATCGAAGCTGACGCACACTTGGCTTCGATCTGGCGCCCAAAACTGTCCGCCTTCGACTACGACGGGACGATCAACCCCATTTCCGACAAAAGCAGCGCCACGCTGGGCATGGCAATGACCGAGAAACAGGGCGGCTCGGATGTGCGGGCCAACACAACAACCGCTACAAGGGACGGCGATCACTGGCGATTGCGCGGGCATAAGTGGTTCTGCTCGGCCCCAATGTCGGACGGATTCCTGACCTTGGCGCAGGCTTCGGGCGGCTTGACCTGTTTCCTTGTTCCCCGCTGGTTAGAAGGCCAGCGCAATGCGATTCATCTGATGCGCCTGAAAGACAAGCTGGGGAACAAGGCGAACGCTTCTTCCGAAATCGAATACCACGACGCGCTCGCTTATCAGCTTGGTGACGAAGGGTCCGGAATACGCACGATTCTGGAAATGGTGCATCACACCCGGCTGGACACCGCCATCGCCCCGGCCGGATTGATGCGCGCCGCGTTGACCGAAGCCCACCACTGGGTCTTGCATCGTAGTGCTTTTCAGCGTCGGCTGATCGACCAACCGTTGATGCGCGCCGTCCTTGCCGATCTGGTGCTGGACTGGGAGGGCGCATTGACGCTGGGATTGCGTGTCGCCCAAGCGTTTGATGGCACCTCTGCCGAGGATCGCGCCTTTGCCCGCATCGGCGTCGCACTGGCCAAGTTCCTGAACAACAAACGCTGTCCCGTCGTCGCTGTTGAAGCTATGGAGATTCTGGGCGGTATGGGATACGTCGAAGACAACCCCCTGCCGATGATCTACCGCGAAGCCCCCCTGAACGGGATTTGGGAAGGGTCAGGGAACGTGATCTGCCTCGACATACTCCGAACTTTGACGCAAGAGCCGCTGGCCGCCGAGGTTCTGCAAGCGGAACTGAACGCCGCAACGGGTGCGGATCTGGAATACGACGCCGCGCTAAAGGCACATCGCGACCGCTGGCCGGGCATCCCCCCCGAAACCGAGGCGCGCTGGTTCGCCGAACGCACAGCGCTTTTGCTGACCGCGTCCCAGTTGCTGAGACACGCGCCCGGTCCCGTGGCCGATGGTTTTGTCGCCACCAGAATCGCCGAACACAGCGGTCGGATCGCGGGATCGGTCGCAGGTCTGGACACAAACGCGCTGCTGGGGCGCTTGGGATGACCCGGCCACTTGCCGGGTTCCGTCAACTATTGTAGGGGCTGCGCATGTTTGACGAAGCTGACGATATCCACCCGCTCTTTGCCGGTGCGCCCTCGACCACCGAGTTCAAGAAGCTGCGCAAGCGCATCGTGCGCCAGACCCGCGAGGCGATCGAGCAGTACGGGATGATAAGTCCGTCAGCCCACGACAAGGATGGCAAACCCCCTCGTTGGCTGGTCTGCCTGTCGGGCGGCAAGGACAGCTATACGCTTCTGGCGGTGCTGTATGAGTTGAAGTGGCGTGGCCTGCTGCCGGTTGATCTGCTAGCGTGCAATCTGGATCAAGGTCAGCCGGGCTTTCCCGCCACTGTTCTTCCTGAATTTCTGGAACGGATGGGTGTTCCCCACCGGATCGAATATCAGGACACATACTCTGTCGTGATGGACAAAGTTCCGCAGGGCCGGACGTATTGCGCACTATGTTCACGCCTGCGCCGGGGCAACCTGTATCGTATCGCGCGCGAAGAGGGGTGCTCGGCCATTGTTCTGGGCCATCACCGCGACGATATCCTTGAGACGTTCTTTATGAACCTGTTCCACGGCGGACGTTTGGCGACGATGCCGCCTAAACTGGTGAATGAGGAAGGCGATCTGTTTGTCTTCCGCCCTCTGGCCCATGTGGCCGAGGCAGATTGCGAGAAATTCGCCAATGCAATGAGCTATCCCATCATCCCCTGTGACCTGTGCGGCAGTCAGGACGGGCTGCAACGTCAGCAGGTAAAACAGATTCTGGATCAATGGGAAAAGAACAGCCCCGGACGCAGACAGGTGATGTTCCGCGCGCTGACCAATGCAAGGCCCTCGCACCTGCTGGACCCAAAGCTGTTCGATTTCGAAGGTCTGAGCCTGAACACTGACAAAAAGGACGAAATTGAGGACAAAATTCCTCAGTTGCGTTAACGACTGACTCAGATAGGTTTTCTACGGTTACCCTGAGCGTGCGATGCCCAAGGGAAAGGCCGGAAACCTGATGTGGAAACATTTCTCTGTTAACAGAGCTCTCGATTTTCTGGCCACCGTGTTCAGCGGACCATCCGTTCTGGCATTCGCGCCGGCGATCTGCCTTGCTGCGTTTTGGATAGGCGGAGAGCGTACGCTTGTTCTCGTGGCCCTCATTCTACCTGTATTGATCGCCGCAATCATGGTGCTTGTCCGCAAGGTCCAACCCGATTCCACCGATTTGAACGCAGCCAGCGGCCTGATGGCCATTGATATGTTCGCCGCAGAGATGGAAGGCTTTTTTGAGGCCAGCCGAAACATGCAGCAGGACTCTGCCTGCATGATTGTCGCACTGGACGGGTTTGCCGACATTTTAGACCTGCATGGTCAGGCGGCGGCAAATCATTTGGCAGAACAGTTCTGTGACCGTGTCCTGTCGTCGATTCGCACGCATGACATCACGACAAGACTGGATCAGAACTCGGTCGCAATCGGCTTGCGCCCGTCCAGTCATCTGGATCTTGAAGCGTGCATTCAAATGTCTGGCCGCATTCAGGCCGCCATAGAGGAACCGATCAGCGTAAACGGTGCCAGCATTTATGTTTCCTGTTCCATCGGCTTCTGCCTTTTGTCCAGCGTGAAGGAAGACGGGTTCGACTACTGGATCGACGCAACGAACGCAGCCTTGAGCGAGGCGCAGCGAAACGGACCATCAACGATCCGTGCCTATTCCAGCGAAACCCGCCGCAGGTCGCGCACCCGTGCAAACCTGCGCAAAGAATTCGAGGCTGCGCTGGAAAGCGGTGAAATCCGCCCATGGTTTCAACCTCAGATATCCACAGACACCGGCAAGGTAACTGGATTCGAGGCCCTTGCCCGGTGGGAGCATCCCCAAAAGGGCGTCATCGGCCCGCAGGTGTTTTTGCCCTTTGCCGAGCAAGCCGAATTGATGGAGCGATTTGGGCAGGCTATGCGCCACCACGCCTTCGCGGCGATGCAGAAATGGGATCACGCCGGGATCGGTGTGCCCCGGATCGGCATCAATTTCTCGTCCGAAGAATTGCGCGACCCTGCCCTGATGGATCGGCTGAAATGGGAACTGGATCAGCATGGCCTTACCCCTGACAGGCTCGCGGTAGAGATCCTTGAGACCGTGTTTTCCCGGCACCCCGATGACGTGATTACCCGAAATGTAATCGGTCTATCCAGCTTGGGTTGCTGCATTGATCTGGATGATTTCGGCACCGGCCATGCGTCGATCGCGTCTATCAAACGCTTTGACGTATCCCGGATCAAAATCGACCGCTCATTCGTGGCCAAAGCCGACAAGGATGCCAGCCAGCAGCAAATGGTCAGCGCGATTCTGACGATGGCGGAAAGGTTGAACGTGGAAACTCTGGCAGAAGGTGTGGAAACCCCCGGGGAACATGCATTGATGGCACAATTGGGCTGCAATCACGTTCAGGGGTTCGGTATCGGTAAGCCGATGCCGTTTGAAAAAACTCTGGATTGGATGACTGCGCACCGGAACAAGGTTGGGGGTGTACCCAGGATCGGGCGTCAGGCGGGATCATAAACGCGAAATTACGCCACAAAAGCCTTATACGCGACTATAGCAGGGGCGATTCCGCTTGACCTTTGGGGCTGCACTCTGTTGAACCCACCGGGTGTGTTTCACTGCTTAAGGTGGCTGTCCCAGATGGACGATCAGAATAAGAATCTCATCCTCGCAACCGCGCTCAGTTTCCTCGTGATCCTCGTTTGGTTCGTGCTCTTCCCGCCGCCTGAGCAGGCCACGTCACCGGAACAGGCCGAAATCAGCGCGACCGAGGCCAATGAGGTTCAAACCCCCAGCGCCACAGGAACCGGCACTGTAGGCGAAGCAACCGCTGCGGCCGAAGAAACACTGCCCGACGCACAGGCCCCGCGGGTTCAGATCGACACGCCCCGTTTGGAGGGCAGCCTGTCCCTGTCGGGTGGGCGCATCGACGAGCTGTATCTGAAGGACTACAAGGTCTCGATCGAAGAAGGCGCTCCGATTGTCGAGCTTCTGTCACCGGTCGGATCTGAGTCCGCCTATTACGCCCTTTATGGCTGGGCACCGGGTGCAGGTGTCGCCGGCACGGATGTGCCCGGTCCGAACACAGAGTGGTCCCTGGAACAAGGTGAAACTCTTGGCGTAGACTCTCCTGTCACGCTGAAGTGGGACAATGGAAACGGCCTGACCTTCCGCCGCACAATTGCGGTGGACGAGAACTTTATGTTCGAGGTCACCCAGTCCGTTGAAAACAACACCCAAGCCGAAGTCGGCATGGCCCCTTACGGTATTCTGGCCCGTCACGGTATCGGCGAGGATGGTGATCTGCCCGGTCTCAAAAACTTCTTCATCCTGCATGAAGGCGTGATGGTCATGGCCGACGGAGTTCTGGACGAGATCGACTATGGCGATGTCCGTGATTTTGACATTGACCCCAACGAACGCGCGCAGGCCGAGGTGTTTCAGGTCAAAGAAGGCGGCTGGGTCGGCTTCACCGATCACTATTGGATGACCACCCTGATCCCCGAGGAAGGCTCGGCCTTCAAGGCCGCCGCGAAATACGACGCGCGTCGCAAAATCTATCAGACCGAGACGGTTCTGCCGACACTCACAGTGGCTCCCGGCTCAACCGAACAGGTAACCACGCAGCTTTTTGCTGGTGCAAAGGAATGGGAAACCATTCGGGAATATCAGGCTGACGGCGTTCAGAAGTTCATCGACAGCATCGACTGGGGCTGGTTCTACTTCCTGACCAAGCCGATCTTCTGGCTGCTGCACAACATCAACGCGCTGATCGGCAACATGGGTTGGTCCATTATCGGCCTGACCCTGATCATCAAGGCAATCCTGTTCCCGCTGGCGTTCAAATCTTACGTCTCGATGGCGAAGATGAAGGAACTGCAGCCGCAGATGGAGGCCCTGAAAGAAGCCGCTGGCGACGACCGCCAGAAAATGCAGCAAGGCATGATGGAGCTCTACAAGAAGGAAAAGGTGAACCCTGCCGCGGGTTGTCTGCCGATCCTGATGCAGATCCCGATCTTCTTCTCGCTGTATAAGGTAATCTTCGTCACGATCGAATTGCGTCAGGCCCCGTGGTTTGGCCCCTTCCAGGACCTGAGCGCACCTGACCCAACCTCGATCATGAACCTGTTTGGCCTGCTGCCTTGGGGTGGCCCGCAGCCAGACACGCTGATGGCGCTGATCTTCATCGGTATCCTGCCGCTGTTGCTGGGTATCTCGATGTGGCTGCAGCAAAAGTTGAATCCAGCGCCAACCGATCCGACGCAAGCAATGATCTTTGCCTGGATGCCATGGGTGTTCATGTTCATGCTGGGCAGCTTTGCCAGCGGGCTGGTGGTCTACTGGATCGCGAACAACACGATCACCTTCACCCAGCAATACCTGATCATGAGAAGCCAGGGTTATAAGCCCGACGTGTTCGGCAATATCAAATCCAGCTTCAAGCGCGCACCAAAGACGGATGACAAATGAGCGCAGAAGTAACCAGCCTCTGGCGGCATCCGATCAAAAGCCACGGCCATGAAGCTGTGGAAACCGTAACACTGAGCCCCGGGCAGACCATGCCCGGGGATCGTGTTTGGGCAATCGCCCATGAGGCGTCCAAAGCGGACGGTTCGGAATGGGCGCCCTGCGCGAATTTCAGTCGTGGTGCCAAGGCCCCTCAATTGATGGCAATCACGGCGAAACTGTCAGGTGATACGGTGGCACTCAGCCACCCACAGCGCCCAGACCTGAGTTTCCAGCCGGACGCAGAACAAGATGCGTTCCTTGATTGGGTAAAACCATTGATGCCCGCTGACCGCGCCGCGTCTGCACGTATTGTTCGCGTACCCGGGCGGGGAATGACCGACAGTGACCTCCCATCCGTCAGCCTGTGCAACATGGCCTCGCACAGAGCGGTCGAGCAGAAACTGGGCAAAGACCTGTCGATCAGGCGCTGGCGCGGCAATATCTGGTTCAACGGCCTGCCCCTGTGGGAAGAGTTCGAATGGTTGGGTCGCGAGGTTCAGATCGGACAGGCCGTGTTCCACGTGCGTGAGCGGATCACACGCTGTCTGGCCACAACCGCAAACCCGGATACCGGTGAACGCGACGCGGACACTTTAGGCGCGTTGAACCGTTGGAACCACCAGGATTTCGGCGTTTACGCCGAGGTGATCCGAGGTGGAGAGGTAAAAACCGGCGACACGGTGCAAGTGCTATGACAACGCTTCCCTTCCCCCTTGCCGAGACACCCGACGAATTCGCGCTGGAGCGCGGGCGCAAGCTGTTTGCCGGGTCCTCGGAATTCGTCAAAGGCGTTGTGGCGATGAATGGCCTGCCTGCCCCGGATCGGCTGGAGGTCTGCTTTGCTGGCCGTTCCAATGTCGGCAAGTCCAGCCTGATCAACGCGCTGACCGGGACCAAGGGTCTGGCCCGCGCCTCGAACACGCCGGGCCGGACACAAGAGATCAACTTTTTCACCCAAGGCCCCGAGTTGTATCTGGTTGATTTGCCCGGCTATGGCTATGCCAACGCGCCGCTCAAGGTGGTGGAAAAGTGGCAGCGGCTTCTGAAACAGTACCTAAGCGGCCGTCAGACCCTGCGCCGGGCTTTTGTTCTTATTGATTCCCGCCATGGGGTAAAACCCGTCGACGCCGAGATCATGAAGTTGCTGGACACCAGCGCCGTGACGTTTCAATGCGTGCTGACCAAAGCTGACAAGGTCAAAGCCAAGGATCGGGAAAAGGTCTTGGATCAAGTGCGCAGTGCATTGTCCAAACATCCCGCCGCCTTCCCGGAAATCGTGTTGACCTCATCCGAAAAGGGCGACGGGATCGAAACGCTGCGCGCGATTATTGCCGGGCTGGAATAGCGACGCAGAATCGCGCAGCGCTTCATCGGTAGTTGGTACAGGTATTGCAGCCCGCTTCCCATTTATCCCACGTACCACCTAAACCCGGCGCGAAGAAATTCACGCCGGAACTCTTCCCTTTTGCCGTGAGGTTGGACGCCAGACTTCTCGCACCCACCTCTTGGGGCTTGCTGGCAACGCTGCGGTGAACGCCGCGTTTTGCCGGGCGTCGGATTTGCAGGCCGGTCAACCTATGGCACCCACAACAGCGATCTTGGCTTACGCGTCCAAAACGCCTAACACGAGGGGAAGAGGACAAGACATGAAGACAAGAGATATGAACCGGGACTGGATCGCTACTGCTGCAACTCTGAACAGCGCATTGCCATATCTGCAGCGCTATGACGGCGCGGTCGTCGTTATCAAACTTGGCGGTCACGCCATGGGCAGCGATGAGGCCATGGAAAGCTTTGCCCGCGACGTCGTGCTGATGCGTCAGGTCGGTGTGAACCCTGTGATCGTCCATGGCGGTGGACCGATGATCAACGCAATGCTGAAACAGTTGGATATCCAGTCCGAGTTTGTGGACGGCAAACGCGTGACGGACAAGGCCACCGTAGAAGTGGTCGAAATGGTTCTGTCAGGGCTGGTCAACAAACGCATCGTTCAGGCCATCAACGGTCAGGGCGGCACAGCCGTTGGCCTGTCGGGCAAGGACGCCAATCTAATTGTCTGTGACCAAGCCGATCCCGCGTTGGGATTTGTCGGCGCTCCGGCGCAGATGAACCCTAAAATACTCCACGATTTGTTCGCACATGATGTGATTCCCGTAATTGCCCCCTTGGGCGCGGGTCGCGAAGGTGAAACTTTTAACATCAATGGTGACACGGCAGCGGGAGCGATTGCCTCGGCCCTGAAGGCGGATCGCCTTTTGCTGTTGACCGATGTGTCCGGCGTCAAGAACGCAGCCGGCGAGGTGGTGACAGAACTCAAGGCCGGCCAAATCCGCGAGATGACGATGGATGGCACGATTGCGGGCGGCATGATCCCCAAGACTGAAACCGCGCTGGACGCGCTGCACAGCGGTGTCCGGGCGGTGGTTATTCTGGATGGGCGCGCGCGCAATGCCGTGCTGCTTGAACTGTTTACCGAGCACGGCGCGGGGTCGCTGATCCGGCCCGACTAATCCCAATGCGGAGGTCCCATGACCGGGCAGTCCACCCCCCTCACTTACGCTCCGGCCATTAGTTATGGCTGGGTCGGGCGTGTTGCGCATCAAGCTGGCCTGATTGTCATGGGCGCGACCCATCCTCGTAAAAGCGGTGCCAAGGGACTGGACGGGGGCACACTGGTTCTATTGGGCGCGGGTTCGGCCTTTTGGACGGTGCTGAAAACCTCGCCCGAGTGGCAAGGCCCTGATCCAGTGGATCGCTGGTCTGCGCGCGTCATTGGCCAAATGGCGCAGGAATTGGGCGGGCAAGCCCATTTTCCCTTTGGCGGACCGCCTTACGCCCCGTTCATAGACTGGGCGCTGAAGTCACAACGCACCTTCAGCAGCCCGGTTGGGGCGTTGGTTCATGACACGGTTGGCATGATGATTTCGTACCGTGGCGCGCTGCATTTCCCGCAAGAGTTCAACATCCCCGAAGTCACAACCGCTTCGCCCTGCGTCGAATGCCCGGCACCCTGCACGACGACCTGTCCGGTCGGTGCGCTGAATAGTCAGGATTTCTATGATGTTGCCGCGTGCCATGCCCATCTATCAACCGAAGAAGGCCTGACCTGCATGACGGGCGGTTGTCTCGCGCGCCTGTCCTGCCCGATCAGCGTCGGGGCCGACCGGGACCCCGAGCAATCCGCCCATCACATGAGGGCGTTTCACCCCGCATGACCTTGACCCTGATCCTGACACGACACGCGAAGTCCAGTTGGGGCAACCCGATGCTTGACGATCACGCCCGTCCTTTGAACAAGCGCGGAAGTAAATCCGCCCCTGCTATCGCCACATGGCTGCGCGACAATGGGTGGCTTCCCGACGAAGTGCTCAGCTCAACCTCGGCCCGCACGCGTGAGACATGGGATCGGATGGGTTTGCAGGCAGACAAGGTTTGCTTTCATCGGCGTCTTTATCATGCTGCACCCGAAGACATGTTGACCCAACTTGCTGGTGCAACAGAACCCACGGTCCTGATGCTGGGTCACAATCCGGGCATTGGCGATTTTGCCCAGCGGATCGTTGGCAAAGCACCAAACCACCCCCGGTTTCAGGATTATCCCACCTGTGCCACGGCTGTGATTCAATTCAACATCTCAGACTGGGCCAATATCAAATGGCAGAGCGGGGTTGTTCTGGATTTCACCACACCGCGCGAGCTGTTGGAATAGAAAAAGGCGAGGCCAAAGCCCCGCCCTTTCCCTGATTCCAACCGGATCAGTGCCCCAGGATTTGGCTGAGGAAAAGCTTGGTCCGTTCACTTTGAGGGTTGTTGAAGAACTCTTCCGGTTCATTCTGTTCCACGATCTGGCCAGCATCCATAAAGATCACACGGTTGGCGACCTGACGGGCAAAGCCCATCTCGTGCGTGACGCACAGCATGGTCATGCCTTCCTCGGCCAGTTCGATCATGGTGTCGAGCACCTCTTTGATCATCTCGGGGTCCAGCGCCGATGTCGGTTCATCGAACAACATAATCCGAGGCATCATGCAGAGCGAGCGGGCAATCGCCACACGCTGCTGCTGACCACCCGAAAGCTGGCCGGGATATTTCAGCGCCTGATCGGGGATTTTCACCTTTTCCAGGAAATGCATCGCGCGCTCTTCGGCCTCTTTCTTGGGCGTCTTGCGCACCCAGATCGGGGCCAGCGTGCAGTTCTCCAGGATGGTCAGATGCGGGAACAGATTGAAGTGCTGGAACACCATGCCAACCTCGGACCGGATTTTGTCGATGTTCTTCAGGTCATTCGACAGTTCGGTCCCGTCTACGACGATCGTGCCCTGCTGGTGTTCTTCCAGCGCGTTCAGGCAGCGGATCAGGGTGGACTTACCCGAGCCCGACGGCCCCGCGATCACGATCCGCTCGCCCTGATTGACGGTCAGATTGATGTCGCGCAGCACGTGGAAGGACCCGTACCACTTGTTCATGCCGTTGATTTCGATGGCGACCTCGTCGCTCACCTGCATCTTCGAGCGGTCGATTTCGCGTTCTACTGCAAGTTCAGACATGTGTTGAACTCCTTAGTGATGATCCGTGGCAAGGCGACGCTCGAGCCACTGGGAATATTGAGAGATGCCGTAACAGACGACGAAGAACAGAAGCGCGGCAAAGCCCAGAAGCTCCCAATAGACGCCGTTCCATTCGGTTGACGCCAGGATGGGGCCCCGGATCATGCCCACCAGATCGAACATCGAGATGACCGAAACCAGTGTGGTGTCCTTGAACAGGCCAACGGCCACGTTCACGATACCGGGGATCGAGATCTTCAGAGCCTGTGGCAGGATGATCAGCCGCATCGCCTGCGGGTAATCCAAGCCAAGACTGTCTGCTGCCTCGTACTGTCCGCGCGGAAGCGCTGCCAGACCGCCGCGGATCACCTCGGCGATATAGGCGGCCGAGAACATGGTGATCATGATCACAACGCGCAGGAACAGGTCGACCGTGCTGTCAGGCGGGAAGAAATAGGCCAGCATCACCGAAGCCACGAACAGCAGCGTGATCAGTGGCACGCCGCGGATGAATTCGATGAAGATGACACAGACCCACTTGATCAGCGGCATATCGGACTGACGGCCCAGAGCCAATGCAATGCCCAAAGGCAGGGACAGCGACACACAGGTCACGCCCAGCATCAGGTTCAGCATAAAGCCACCCAGATCACGGCTGGGAACAGCCGAAAGCAGCGCGCCCTCGTTGGCATCATCGGGAATCAGCGCCCCGCCGATATTCCACACAACCAGCGCCACAACGATGCCCCCAAAGAACCCGGCTGCAAAACTGTTCTTGCCGAATTTCTGAAACACCACGGCGGCTGCGACACAGCCCAGCAGTGCCACGATGGGGACCATGATGGTTCCGCCCCAGATCAGCCAGAACGCAACGAACGGGTACACCGCTGTAAACAGCAGCAACTTGCGCGGCAGGTCGAAGAACAGCACGGGTGCCACCGCGACCAACATCAGCAAGAAGGCCAGGTTCGGGCGCCAATAGGCATCGTCAGGGTATTTGAACCCATAGATCAACTGGTGCCAGCGCTCGGTCAGAACCGCGAAACAGGCTCCGGTCTTGCCGTCCAGAATCTCACGGCATTGCGCCAATGAATCCGCGTTCCATACACCATTCAAAATCCACGGAAGCGTGTTCTTGAGCAGCACATAGATCAACAGGATCGACAAAACCGTCAGGATGGTATTCGCCACGCCCGAGAAGAGATTCTCGCGCAGCCACTTGATGATACCGGTCTGGTTTGCTGGCGGAGGCGATGGCGGGATTGTGCCATCAGCGACAAAGGCGATCGGGTTTGTTGTTTGATCAGCCATAACTCAGCGCTCCTTCAACTTGACGGATGCGTTGTAGATGTTCATCGCCATCGAAATCAGCAGCGAGGCCGTCAGATAGAACAGCATCAGCAGCAGGACGCATTCGATTGCTCGACCGGTCTGGTTCAGCGTGATGCCGCCCAGCGTGGCCGTGATATCCGCATAGCCCACAGCAATCGCCAGTGACGAGTTCTTGGTGATGTTCAGATATTGCGAGATCAACGGCGGGATGATGACCCGCAGCGCCTGCGGCAAGATCACAAGGTTCATGATCCGTCCAGGACGCAGGCCCAGCGCAGCCGCAGCTTCGGTCTGACCCTTCGAAATCGCCTGAATACCAGCACGTACGTTTTCTGCGATGAAGGCACCCGTATAGATGGACAGAGCAAACCACAGCGCGATCAGCGGACCGCCAACCTTGATACCCCCGCTGAAGTTAAAGCCCTTGAGCGCGGGAACTTCCCATGTCAGGCCCATCAAAACCATCAGCAGCGCAAACGGCACCAGCCATACGGCCAGTTTCACAAGACCGGTTTTTGGACGCTCACCCGTCTGTTCCTGCTTCAGCGTGGCGCGCTTTTCAATTTCACGAGTTGCAAACCATGAGCCCACCAGTACTGCAATGACCAACAGCCAATTCAGGAACGTCGCGCCAAACAGACCATTCGCAAACTCGGGGCGCGGAATGTAAACGCCTCGGTTGGTAAATGCGAACAGATCAAACAACATGCTGGATGTCGGGTTATCCCCGCGAAATTCCCGCGGACCCGGCAAAACCGCCGTCATGATCGTGAAGATGATGATGATCCAGATCAGAACCGGAATATTCCGGAAAATCTCGACGTAAACCGCCATCAGCTTGGACACCAGCCAGTTATTGGACAGGCGCAAAACCCCGGCGATCACACCAAACACAGTTGCGGTGATACAGGCCAGAAACGCGACCAAAAGCGTGTTGAGAATACCGACAACAGCCGCACGTCCGTGCGAGGATTGGCTGTCATATTCGATCAAACGCTGGTTGATGTCGTACCCGGACGGATCGCCCAGGAAGGAATACGAGATGTTGAGGCCTGCGGCCCTGAGGTTCTGGATCAGGTTGTTGCCCAGATACCAGATACTTAGCGCAATAACGATCGCCGCGATCACCTGGAACGTCAATGATCTGTAGCGGGTATCGTTTATGAGCATCGACAACCGAAAATCTGCTTTCGGCGGGTCAGTCATAGTCGACATATTTTGGGATCCCCGTGCTTTTCGGGTGCTTCCTTCCCGGCGAGGTTTTCCCCGCTCCTGAGCAGCCCGTAGCATTCTGTTATGGAAAAAGGGCGCAGGTTAACCCGCGCCCTTTTCTGTGGATTTTAGCGGAACGGCGGCGAGTACAGCAGACCGCCGTCGGTCCATTGTGCGTTCAAGCCACGTGCCAGACCGATCGGAGTTTCCTCACCGATGTTCTTGGCAAAGACTTCGCCATAGTTACCACCGGATTTGATCGCCTTCATAGCCCAGTCAGCGTCCAGACCCAGCATCTCGCCCAGCGTACCTTCGGTACCCAGCAGGCGATTGACTTCAGGGTTGTCGGTGCCAGCGGCCATCTCGTCGATATTTGCCGAGGTCACGCCCAGCTCTTCAGCCGAGACCAGTGCGTTCAGAGTCCAACGGACAACGTCGCCCCACTCGTGATCGCCGTGACGGACCAGCGGGCCCAGCGGCTCTTTCGAGATGATTTCGGGCAGCAGGACGTGGTCACCGGGGTTTTCGAACGTGGCGCGGGTTGCGGCCAGGCCCGATGCGTCGGTGGTGTAAACGTCACACGCACCAGCCAGGTACTGCTGCTGCGCTTCAGCGTTGGTTTCGATCGGAACCGGCTCGTAGCTGATGTTGTTCGAGCGGAAGAAGTCCGCCAGGTTCAGCTCGGTGGTGGTGCCGGTCTGGATGCAGACGGTCGCGCCGTCCAGTTCTTTGGCCGAGCTTACGCCCAGTGCCT
Source organism: Ruegeria sp. S263 (assembly GCF_056780525.1). Classification (NCBI taxonomy): domain Bacteria; kingdom Pseudomonadati; phylum Pseudomonadota; class Alphaproteobacteria; order Rhodobacterales; family Roseobacteraceae; genus Ruegeria; species Ruegeria sp. S263. The sequence continues at coordinate 3,484,933 of NZ_CM165558.1, forward strand.
TGGGAACCATGAAGCCTTGACCATCGTAGTAGTTCACGCCCACGAATTCGAACTTCAGGTCGACGTCGCGGCTGAAGGTCCAGGTGGTGTTACGGGCCAGCATGTCGATCTCGCCTGAAGCCAGCGCGGTAAAGCGTGTCTTACCGGTGGTCGGAACGAATTCAACGGCGCTTGCGTCGCCCAGAACGGCTGCAGCAACTGCGCGGCACAGCGAGACGTCAAAGCCCTGCCATTCGCCATTCGCGTCGGGTGCGGCAAAGCCAACCAGACCGGTGGTCACACCGCAGTTCAGCTTACCGCGCGCTTTGACATCATCGACAGTCCCCGCTGCCGCTGCGCCTGCAGCAAGGCCGGCAACGGTTGCCACGCCCAAGATTACGGATTTTTTCATTTTTACCTCTTCCTGATTTTCCGCCCCGACTCTGGGACGGTTCTGTCCGGCACCTTTGGTACCAGAAAGGTTTCCCCAAAGGTGTCTCCCCTTTAGTGGGCTTGAGTTTGGGCGCATTCATAAACAAACGTCAAGGGTCGGATCAGCGAAAACGATGGTTCATCTTACAGATGTTCGGCACAGCGGCGGATTTTCAGGCGCAAGAGCTCAAACCGAGAGGTCGAAGAACCTTTTGGCGTGTAGAAATGCAGCCCTTTTGACTTCGGAGGCGGCGTGGGCCTCGTCGTCATGACCCCATTGTTCGATTTGCCACAACTCGTCCAACCTTGAGATTTGCCAGATGTCCTCGGCAGAGCGCCAGTCCGCAGCGGCTGCAAACCCCAGCACCAGCGACCCGGACAGGCTGACCAAGTCGTGGAAAGCGGCAAGCTGGAAGTTATTGAAATCATAGACACGTTGGCGCAATTCGTGCAAAACCGATGCGTCCTGGGGCTGATGCAAAACACCGGCGACCGGCAGCAAACGCGCCGTGAGCGCCTCGGCCGCCCAATCCAATGCCGGGTCCCACTGTTCGGCCTGCCGTTGCTGCAACTCCTGCGGGTGCGTGGCGCGATAGCATAACAGGTCCGAATCGCCGTAATCGGCCAGCATGTCCGCAACCTCGGCGTGCTGATGCTGGACCTTGTCGATGGCTGCGTTCGCCGAACGGGTAAACGGCATCGTGGTCGGGTCTACTTCTTTTTCCTGCGCGTCCCACTCGGCAGCGATTTCCTGCGCCAGGGCTTGAGTGGGCACGATCAACCCTACCTTGGCCGGCGTTTTGACGCGCCGACCATCCAATTCCACAGTAAACCCGCCTTCTGCGTCAACAACCGCGCTTTCGGTCCAGAATCGTTTCGGTTTCCAATCGCTCATCACTTCAGGTCCAGATTTGATCCAGCGCGCCCGGCAACTGGTCGAAGGTTTCGATTATGGTCGTTGCGGCATCAAGTGCAGGGCGCGTATGATACCCCCATGTCACACCGATGGCGGGGACACCGGCAGCAGCGGCCATATCCATGTCAAACCGGGTATCGCCGATCATGACCGTATTCACCGCCTCAACGCCCGTTTCGGCCCGGGCCGTGTCAATCATCGACGGATGCGGTTTCGAAGGGTGGTGATCGGCTACTTGCCGCGTAACAAAATAACCTTGCAACTCGTGCCCTTCGATCAGCGCATCCAAGCCGCGCTGAGATTTCCCGGTTGCAACGCCCAGCAAGACCTCGGGGATGGCGTGCAGCGCTTCGATTGCCTCTCGCGCACCAGGATAAAGCGGCGACCCTGCCATGCCCTGTTCCAGCCGATGCGCATGATAGGCTTGCTTATACCCTTCGACCAACCGCGCCTGATCCGCATCAGACTGAAGCGGCGCAAGCTGTGCGATGGCTTTGGGCAGCGACAGGCCAACGATGGACAAAATCGCCTTGCGATCAGGCACCGGCAGGGACAGCGCGTCAAAACTGGCGGTCATCGCGCCGACGATACTGCCCTGACTGTCGACAAGGGTGCCGTCCACGTCGAACAGCGCCAAACGCAAGGGTGCGCTCATTGCAGCTCCTCGAACGGGTCGTCGGCGGCCAGATCCTCGGTCCAGCCTAAGGTATCCCAGCTGTGTTTCATGTGGTCCGGCAAGGGGGCTTTTACGGTGATCGTCTTGCGTGTCACCGGGTGCTGGAACGACGCTTGCCGCGCATGCAGGTGCAGCTTTTTGCTGATGATCCCGCCCAGTTGTGCGCCCCAACCGTCACCGAGGTTTTCCTGACCCGAACCGCCATATTTACCGTCACCGATAATCGGATGACCGATCGCGGCCATATGTGCCCGCAACTGATGCGTTCGACCGGTAATCGGCTCCATGGCCACCCACGCGGCGCGCCCTGCCACCCGGTAAAGAGTGGCATAGAGCGTATGCGCGCGTTTCGCACCCGGTGTATCGTTGACCTCATTCAGGTGAACGGCGACCATCTTTTCGCCTTCGCCCTGCTTTCCATGGCCCGACGCCTTGACCAGACCAGTCTTGATTTCGCCCAGATACGGCGTCGGCACCCCGGCCACCAACGCCCAATAAATCTTACGCGTGTCGCGGTGGCGGAAGGCTGCGGTCAGGCCCTTGGCGGCTTCGCGTGTGCGTGCCATCAGTAGAACGCCGGAGGTGTCCTTATCCAACCGATGAACCAAACGCGGATTTTCGTCATAGCCAAACCTCAGTGCTTCGGACAGGCTGTCCACATGGCGGGTTTGGCCGCTGCCGCCCTGCACAGGCAAGCCATGGGGTTTGTTCAACGCCAGCACGTGATCGTCGCGGTAAATCACGCAGGATTGGATCATCTTGGCGTCCGCGTCGGAAACCCGGCGTTTGACTTCGGCCGGTTTGTGATCAACGTCGGGCAGAGGGGGGACACGCACAACTTGTCCAGCCTCAAGCCGGGTCGAGGCTTTGACCCGGCCACCTTCCACACGCAATTCACCCTTGCGGCACATCTTCTCGATACGGCCCTGACTGACATGTGGGAACAGACGGCGCAGCCAGCGATCCAACCGCTGGTCTCCGTCACCTTCTGCCACGGTGATCATCTGTACGCCGCTCATGCCAATATCCCCTGCGCCGCGCGGTGATCCCGCGCGAAATGCGTATCATTCAGTGCCATAGAAAACATGCGCGTCTGTGGCGTGCCCAACCGCAAGAGTCAAGCGGGCGTTAGCCGTTGCGTTGCGCGCGAAGCTTGGCGAAATATTCCAGTCGCTTTTTCAACTCGCGCTCGAAACCGCGTTCGACAGGTTGATAGAGATCAGGCCGCTGCATGCCGTCCGGAAAATAATTCTGACCGGAAAACCCATCTTCGGCATCGTGGTCATAAGCATAGCCCGCGCCATAGCCCTGATCCTTCATCAGGGATGTTGGGGCATTCAGAATGTGCTTGGGCGGGGGCTCGCTGCCGGATTGTTTGGCCAACCGCATGGCGGCCTTGTACCCTACATAAGCGCCGTTCGATTTGGGCGCCAAGGCCAGATAGACCAGCGCCTGTGCCAAGGCCAATTCCCCCTCCGGGCTGCCAAGACGTTCATAGGTTTCCCATGATTGCAGGCATATCGCCTGAGCCTGCGGGTCAGCCAACCCGATATCTTCAACCGCCATCCGGGTGATACGGCGCGCCAGATATCTAGGATCCTCGCCCCCCGTCAGCATCCGCGCAAACCAGTACAAAGCCGCGTCGGGGTCGGACCCCCGCACGGATTTGTGCAGCGCCGAGATCAGGTTGTAGTGCTCATCACCGGACTTGTCGTATTTTGCGGCCCGACGCATCAGCCTTGTGGACAAGGCACCCGGGTCCAGCGGCGCATCAACCTGCCATGCCGCAACCTGTTCGATCAGATTCAACAAAACCCGACCATCGCCATCCGCCATTTCCTGAAGCGCTTCACGGGCAGTACCCGTCAGAGGCAATGCCCGGTCCAATTCTTTTTCGGCACGTTGGGTCAGATGCTCCAGATCAGACAGGCTCAGACGCTCAAGCACCAGAACCTGCGATCGGCTCAGAAGGGCGGCGTTCAGTTCGAAAGAGGGATTTTCGGTCGTGGCCCCGACCAACAGGATCGTTCCGTCCTCCATATGCGGAAGAAACCCATCCTGCTGCGCCTTGTTGAACCGATGAATCTCATCCACGAACAAAAGCGTGCCCTGCCCGTTCTGACGCCGTATCTTCGCGGCCTCGAACACTTTTTTCAGATCCGGAACGCCGGTAAATATTGCGCTGATCTGAACAAAATGCAGGTCCGTTTCCTGCGCAAGCAACCGCGCGATTGTGGTTTTTCCAACACCCGGCGGCCCCCAGAATATCAGGCTCGACAAACTACCTGACGCCAGCATGACGCCCAACGGCGCGTCCGGGCCCAGAACCTGCTGCTGCCCAATCACCTCGGACAGTGCTTGCGGCCGCAGGCGATCCGCAAGTGGCCGGTGGGGGCTTGTTGTGGGCTGCTGAGTGGCCCCGGTATCGAACAGATCGCTCATTGCGTCACAACCGGAACCGCAAAGACACGGTGCGTCCACCGCGCAGGATGTCGAACTGCAGCCTGCGGCCCGGATCAGTTAGCGCGTCGACCAGATCGTTGGGATGCTGAATGTCCTGACCGTTGACGCTGTTGACCACATCGCCCGCACGCAGACCGGACCGCCCGCCATAAGGGCCGGCATCAACCACGACGACCCCGGTCTGTGACAACAGCAAACCCATCCGTGAAATCACTGCCGGATTGATGCGCGACACCTCTAAACCGGGCATGACCGTTTGATTATCCAGCGTAGTTTCGTCGGCTGATGGTGTTTCCGGGGCTTTGATCAGCGCGATCTCAATCTCTTCGCTGCTGTCGCCGCGCAACAGGGTAAGAACCGATGTTCCGCCAACACCCGCGACAGACATCCGAAACTTCATCTCGGCGGGTGAGTTCACCTCATCCCCGTCAACATGGGTCACGACGTCACCAACACGCAATCCAGCCTCGGCCAAAGGACTCAGTCCGTGCAGGTCCGAGATCACGACGCCCTGCGGGATGACAAGCCCCAGAGACTCGGCGATATCGGCGCTCATATGCTGCCCGGCCATCCCTGCCCATGGGCTTACAAAGCTGTCATTGCCGGACTGCGCTTGCCGCAGAAACTCGGCCACCAGATTAGCAGGGATGGCAAAGCCGATGCCGTTCGACCCGCCGGATCGCGTCAGGATAGACGTATTGATCCCGATAAGGTTCCCGTTCACGTCGATCAATGCGCCACCCGAGTTGCCGGGATTGATCGCAGCATCCGTCTGAATGAAGTAGCCCCGCGCATTGCCCGTCGCAGTACCCGTGCGCGCCAGCCCTGAAATAATCCCCGACGAAACGGTCTGCCCTACCCCAAACGGGTTTCCGATGGCCAAAGCCAGCTCTCCGACCTCGACCTGATCGGAATCGCGCATCTGAAGGTATGGCAGGTCCGTCGCATCCTCCAGCCGCAGAATGGCGATGTCACTTTCCTTGTCACCTAATACAACCTGCGCCGAGTATTCGCGGCGGTCTGTTGCCACGACACGAATCTCGGTTGCCATTCCGACGACATGGTAATTCGACACCACGTAGCCATCGTCTGACAGGATCACACCGGACCCCAATGAGTTCTGGACCCGTTGACGAGGCTCCGAGAATCCGCGGCCGAAAAAGTCCTGAAAGAACGGGTCAGAAAACAGGGTGTTCGCACGCCCCTGACGGATGATCTTGGCATAGATATTCACGACAGCCGGCGACGCCTGCTTCACGACCGGCGCAAATCCCAATGAGATTTCGGCCTGTGACTTGGGAACACGGGTTTCTGCCGCAGCAAAAGACGCGCACGCTATGAAAAGTGCGAAAAGGGACGGGCGGAGCATTGTTTCCTCGACCTGCAAATCTCAGATGGATATGCGGCTCCGTGCGCCGTAATGCAAGCGCCGACGCACGAAAATGGCGGCTTCGGTGCCTGGGCTGAACGTTAGAAAAGGACGCCTCGGCGTTCACTGGTGGCGCGTCATTCTATCGGTGACCAATCTGGGCCGGGATCATAGGCTTCGATATCTGCGCTTAGGTCCAGCGTTTCCGGCCCCAAGTCAGCCTCGTATACGATCCCGTTTTCGCCCACTAGGAACGAGTGAATGCCCGTCTTGCCATAATCCGCCGGAACCGCGAGCATCGCGTGACCGGCCACGAATCTGTCGCCGACCATATAAGAATAAGCGCCACCGGGGGCACTTGGCCCCTGCCCCTGCAAGATCGTGTAATAGTAGCCAAGAAACGGCTCGGCGTCGTAATCCGCTTCGCCGTCGCTCCATCCGGATGCCGCGGCCCTTGCAAGGGCTGCACCGACAAAACTGTCCTCATCCGGCCAGAATAGCCCGTTGCGCGCGCCCGGATCGGCAATGATGTTGCGTGCAAATTCCATGACACCGTCGCCGTCGTGATCGACCAGCCGGAACGCCGCCTGCAGATCAACATAGGCTTCGAGCAGGTCGATCACTTCCAGCTCGTTCAGGCCAATCTCACGCGCGGCGACTTCTTCAGCGCCCGCTTCGATGTCGAATTGCCAAGCCTCTGCGCTGCGCAGGATCGGGATAGGGAAAGGCCAGCTATCCTCGCCCAAGAGGATCACAACCCCGTCGTTTTCAGGCTGAAAGCGATAGCCCTCGGCGTACATGGCCAGCACCTCACGCCGCCTTTGCTTGTCCTCAGCAGGATCGCCAGAGCCAATCAGATCTTCGGCTTCAGGCCCAAAAATGTCCAGAAGGGCATTGTGATCATCCGACCTGAGAGCATCCACAAACGCGTCCAGCGCCGACTGAGGCGTGTCAAATCGCGCGCCCTCGGACATTGCCAGACCAGCAGATGCGAGAAGAAAGAATACAGAAACAACCGCTTTGCGCATATTACCTTCTCCGTGCTCCCTTGGCCGCGTGTCCACGTTTCGACGCGCTTTTGGCCCTGTTACCAGAGGATTTCTTTTTCATGGCCGCGCCCTTGGCAGCAGATGGCTTCCGCTGAGTCGTCGCCGGTTTCTTGGCCTGAGGTTTCTTGACGCTTTGTGGCTTCTGCTTGACCGGTTTCTTGGCAGCGTCCGGCCTTTGCTTAGTGCGGTCAATGGCCTGCTGCTTGGCGGCGGCCCTGTCCCCGTCCACGTTGCCACGGTTCACCTTCGGCAGTTGCTTGTCGCCGCCACGGTTGGCCAAAGCACTTCCGGCGACAGCTCCGGCACCAGCGCCGGCAGCAACGGCAGCGGCGCGATCACGACTGATATCCGCCGCACCGGATTCCCGGCTTAGCTTGGCTCGCAGTTCATCCGTCCGCCCGTCCGGTCGGTTGACAGGTAAATCGCCGCGCCCGCCTTCAGGCCTTTTGTGATCCGATATCTTGTCGCGCGCCTGTTCTTTCCGCTCGGGGTCCGGAGTCCAACCGATATCCGTCCGGTCGCCCCGGTCAATCTCATTACCGATATTGATATTACCATCCACATCAATGTCGATGTCGGGGTTTCTGACGATGGGTTGACCGTTCCATCCACCACAATTCCGGCAGCCCCAGTAGTCATTCCAATCGTCATCGTCGTCAAAGATTTCGTCAATCAGGGCAACGGCCCCAAATGTCAGCAGCGCGGTTCCGATCACGTCCCCGGTCGAGGGACCGGTGTAGACGGTCTGCGGATCATATTGCGGGACATAAACCGTTTCCGTGTTCGTCGGCGTGATCACTACCGTTTCGTCTTCGGTCACCTCGACGGTTTGTTCCGGCCCCGAGACCAGCGCGCCACTGTCAATCGCCTGATCCCGCATGACCTGTACGGCGTCCATCACATCATCGGACTGAGCCAGCATTGCCGTCCCCATAGTCTCGGTCCAGTCGATATGCGTAGCCATCTGCCCTACAACTTCGGGGAAGGCCGTTGCCAGTACGCTGACGGAAGGATCCCATCCCATGGCGTCGATCTCTGACTCCAGCTCTGTTGGATCGCGATCGGCGTTGTCCAGCAGGAACCGCTCGGCCTTAACGATCTCCAACGGTTGGGTGGCCGCCACGAAAATCTGGATGAGTAACGTGTCGGGATACAGCGCAACCGGCGCGACCAGCGTTTGCAGTTCGGCGTCGGTCAACAGGGTATCGTCGGTCTGCGCATCCTGAGATGCCTCCTGCGCAAACATAGAAACCGGTGCGCAAAACCCGAGTAAAAGGACAAGATATCTAAACATATTGCGATCCTTCAATTGAACCAAGGATCGCCCAAGTTAATGATTCTGGCAACAAAACCGCTTTTTGGCCGCCAAAACGAAAAAACCCCCACGCCTGTAGCGCAGGGGTTTCGTTCAGAAAGACGGGCTTTCTTATTCTTCGTCTGCGGCTTCTTCAGCAGCAACGCGGGCTTTGTCAGCCGCACCTTTGGCGTCGACGTCACGATCAACGAATTCGATGATCGCCATCGGTGCCATGTCGCCATAGCGGAAGCCAGCTTTCAGGATGCGGACATAACCGCCCTGACGCTCGGCATAGCGGGGGCCCAGAACTTCGAACAGCTTTGCGACGTCCTTGTCTTCTTTCAGCTGTGCTGCGGCCTGACGGCGGGCGTGCAGGTCGCCGCGCTTGCCCAGAGTGACCAGCTTTTCGATGATCGGGCGCAGTTCTTTCGCCTTGGGCAGAGTTGTTTTGATTTGCTCATGCTCGATGAGCGAGCCAGCCATGTTCGCAAACAGAGCCTTACGGTGCTCATGAGTACGGTTCAGGCGGCGGTAACCACGTGCGTGACGCATTTTTCAATTCCTATCTTGCGTTTTGCTTTGTCTGGCCGGCGATGCGTGTCACCGGCTCTCCTTGGGGCGGAAGTGCCCATTTTGTCCCCGGCAGCCCGGGCATTGGGGAAGACGCGCTTAAAACGCGTCTTCGAATTTCTTCGCCAGATCTTCGATGTTATCGGGCGGCCAGTCCTCGACATCCATGCCGAGGTGCAGACCCATGCCGGACAGCACTTCTTTGATCTCGTTCAGCGACTTGCGGCCGAAGTTCGGGGTGCGCAGCATCTCGGCTTCGGTCTTCTGGATCAGGTCGCCGATATAGACGATGTTGTCGTTCTTCAGGCAGTTTGCCGAACGGACCGACAGTTCCAGCTCGTCTACTTTCTTCAGCAGCAGCGGGTTGAACTCCAGACCATCGTCCTCGTCCTGGCGGCCAGCCGATTCCGGCTCGTCGAAGTTGACGAAGATCGACAGTTGATCCTGCAGGATACGAGCGGCAAAGGCCAACGCATCTTCCGGCGTGATCGAACCGTCGGTTTCGATCTTCAGGGTCAGCTTGTCATAGTCCAGAACCTGACCTTCACGGGTCGGCTGAACGTCGTAGGCGACCTTCTTGACCGGCGAATAGATCGCGTCGATTGGGATCAGACCGATAGGCGCGTCTTCCGGCTTGTTCTTCTCAGCCGAGACATAGCCCTTACCGGTGTTGACGGTCAGTTCCATGAACAGGTCGGCGCCATCGTCCAGGTGGCAGATGACGTGATCGCGGTTCAGAACCTCGATGCCGGCGCTTTCGCTGATGTCGCCAGCGGTGACAACGGCTGGGCCTTTAGCATTGATCGACAGGCGCTTGGGGCCTTCGACTTCCATGCGCAGGGCAACCTGCTTGAGGTTCAGGATGATGTCGGTGACGTCTTCGCGGACACCTGCGACCGATGAGAACTCATGCAGAACGTTGTCGATCTGAACGCTGGTGATGGCCGCACCTTGCAGGCTGCTCATCAGAACGCGGCGCAGCGCGTTGCCCAGTGTCAAACCAAAGCCACGCTCCAGCGGTTCAGCGACCAGAGTCGCCTGACGCGCGGGGTCGTTGCCCGGTTTGCCTTCCAGTTGGGTCGGCTTGATCAATTCTGCCCAATTCTTGTGGATCATGTAATCCCTCCATTCCTGTCCGCGCCCCATGACCAACAAGGTGCAGACGCCCGAGGTTCAAAATGACGTGCTGGGGCCGTGCAAAAACACTGGCCCCAGCTCAATTCAAAATCGCTTAGACGCGGCGACGCTTCGGCGGGCGGCAGCCGTTGTGAGCAATCGGAGTCACGTCGCGGATCGACGTGATGTTGAAGCCCACGGCAGCAAGCGCACGCAGAGCCGATTCACGACCCGAACCGGGGCCCTGAACTTCGACTTCCAGCGTCTTGACGCCATGTTCCTGCGCCTTCTTGCCTGCATCTTCTGCAGCCATCTGAGCGGCGTAAGGTGTCGATTTCCGCGAGCCTTTGAAGCCCATGGTACCGGCAGACGACCACGAAATGGCGTTGCCCTGTACGTCCGAGATCAGGATCTTGGTGTTGTTGAAGGTCGAGTTCACATGGGCAACGCCCGATGCGATGTTCTTACGCTCTTTGCGCTTAACGCGAGTCTTGTCACGTGCCATCAGTCAGACCCTCCCTTATTTCTTCTTACCAGCAATGGCCTTTGCGGGGCCTTTGCGAGTACGAGCATTGGTGTGGGTACGCTGACCGCGAACCGGCAGGTTGCGGCGGTGACGCAGACCGCGATAGCAGCCCAGGTCCATCAGGCGCTTGACGTTCATCTGAACTTCGCGGCGCAGATCGCCTTCGACGGTGAAGTTTTCGTCAATGAATTCGCGAATTTTCAGAACTTCGGCATCGGACAGTTCATTGACGCGACGGGTCGCTTCAATGCCCACAGCGTCGCAGATCGCTTTGGCCGAGGTGTTGCCGATTCCGGTGATATATGTGAGGGCGATAGGTACCCGCTTTGCAGTCGGGATGTTTACGCCGGCAATACGTGCCACGTGTCACTTTCCTTTTCGTTGCGGTTCCGTAGCTCCAGAACCTTTTTTCACAACGCCTAACCGTGGCTGTGTCGCCAGAGGGCTCAGCATTTTATGATATGATCATGTGAACGGATTGCCCGCACACAATTCGATTCTCTTCCGAGATAGCGTCCAATAGTGTTGCGCGACCCGCGCGTCAAGCGCAGATCGCATATTGATCCCGAATTCATTCCGCAGGCTCGATTTCGGGGAAGGTCCAGGTCCCGTCAATCACTTCTGGCGCTGGTTGGTACAGGCGCACAGCATAGTTCCAGCCCTCCATGATCGGCAAGCAGTTCACACGGCCGTCTTCGCATTCACCGAAGTGCACGGTCAACGATCCATCCGGGTTGCGGTCGCCCGTCACCGAGTTGATCACATAGACACCTAGATCGTTCTCTTCAAAGAATCCGGCCGAGTTATACAGACTGACGGACCAGAATGCGCCAACCGGAACCTTGGCCGGAACGTCCAGCTTATACGCCCCCAACGCCAGACCCGGATCGACGTTCAGATAAAAGGCCTGTGCCTCTGGCAAGCCACCCCAGCCAAACCCTGTTCCCAGCAGGTGCCGCACAGGGTCAACCTCGTCTTTCGCGCCGAATGTGCCAGTGCTGTCGGGAGAAAACCGCGCCAGTTCCAGCACCGCGCTCAACACCTTGTCAAAAGCATCTTTATCGTAATGCGCTTCGTCAAAAGGTCGCGCGGAATTGGCCTGAAGCGTTACCCCGTCCTGCAACGCGATCACTTCGGCAACATCCTCGGGATCCTCCGAGTTGACAAGATACCGAAACAGGAGCGCCACATAAGGCGTATCGAACTGATCAACAGTCAGCTCATAAGTACCGCCGCCCAGAAACACATCATTGACGTAGTGATCCTGATTGACCACCTGAACCGACACGTACCGATCACCGGATTCCGGCACAGTCAACACCGCCCCGTCCGAGATATCCACCACCGCCATACTATACAGCGTATCGCGGTTCATGCGGATAGTCGGCTGCATATCCAAGGGCGTCGGCCCGCGCACATGAAACAAAGCATTCACAGCGCCCGAATTTTCAAGATATTTGCGAAACTCGATATCTGTTGCAGCGCGGACAAAATTGTCGACGTTGACCGGCGTTGTATCCGCCAACGCGCCAAGGGCCAAACTGGTCAAACCCGATGCGACCGAGAGCATTCTGAGCAATTTCATCAAATCCATCTCCCAAAAAAATGCGCGCGTTGGCAAAGGTGATACCTCGGCAAACACACGCATTCAATTAATTAGAGATGTTACCTTAGGACACCTGCGATCGCGCCCTGAACCTCATCAATTTCGCCCAAACCATCGACCCAGGACAGGTTGCCCTTGGCATGGTAATAGCCGATCAGCATCGAGGTCTTCTTGTAGTATTCCATCAGACGGGTCTTGAGGCTTTCCTCATTGTCGTCCGCGCGGCGTTTAAAGTCATTTTGCTTGCCGCAGTTGGTGCATTTCCCATCTGCCGGGATCGGTTTGGTGATGTCGTTATAGACCTCACCGCAACCAGCACAGGTCGACCGGGCCGTGATCCGCGCGACCAGAGCGTCATCGTTGACCTCCATCGCGATGACAGCATCCAGAGACTCACCCGTGCTGTCCAGCAACTCACCCAGCGCGTCAGCCTGGGCCAACGTGCGCGGGAAACCGTCAAAGATGAAACCACCTTTGGCACCCTGCTCCAGTTTTTCGCGGATCAGACCAATCACGATCTCATCCGTGACCAACTCACCCTTGGCCATCACTTCGGCCACGCGGTTGCCCATCTCGGTGCCGCTGTCCTTGGCCTCGCGCAGCATGTCGCCGGTGCTCAGCTGGACCATGCCGCGTGTTTCCACCAAGTGGCGCGCCTGCGTCCCTTTACCTGCCCCCGGGGGGCCCAACAAAATAATGTTCATCGACGAGCGGGTCCCTTCCTGCCGCGTTTCTTACCTTTACCGCGCAACTGGGACTTTTCAATAAGCCCTTCGTACTGGTGCGCCAGCAGGTGGCTCTGGACCTGTTGGATCGTGTCCATGGTCACAGAGACGATAATCAGAACCGAGGTGCCGCCGAAATAGAACGGGATGGCGAACTGGTTCCGCAGAATTTCAGGCAGCAAACACACCGCCGCCAGATACGCCGAACCCAGAACCAGAACGCGGTTGACCACATATTCCAAATATTCAGCGGTTTTCTTGCCCGGACGGATACCCGGAACAAAGCCATTCTGCTTTTTCAGGTTATCCGCCACATCGTCCGGTTTGAACGAAACGTTGAACGTATAGAAATAGGCAAAGAACACGATCATCGAAGCGAAGAACAACAGGTACAAAGGTTGTCCGGGGCCAAAGTTGGCCAGCAGCCATGACATGATCGGCCCGTTGGTTGCACCTGACGAAAAGGTCGAGATGGTCACCGGCAGAAGCAACAACGAGCTGGCAAAGATCGCCGGGATCACGCCTGCCGGGTTTACCTTGACCGGAAGGTGGCTGGAGCCGCCCTCATAGATCTTCATACCGGCCTGACGGCGCGGGTATTGAATGTGGATCTTACGCAAGGCGCGCTCCATGAATACCACAAAGGTAATCACGGCAATCACCATCACGATCACACCGATGATCACTGCAGGGCTGATCGCGCCCGAGCGGCCCGAGGCAAAGAACTGCGCCAGAGCAGCCGGAACTTCGGCAATGATGCCCACGAAGATAATCAGAGAGATACCGTTGCCGATGCCGCGTGCGGTGATCTGTTCACCCAGCCACATCAGGAACATCGTACCACCGACCAGCGTGATCATGGTCGACAGACGGAAGAACAGGCCCGGATCGGTTGCCAGATCGCCCGATTCCAGTGAAACGGCCAGACCATAAGCCTGTACGGTGGCCAGTGCCACGGTGCCGAAACGGGTATATTGGTTGATCTTCTTGCGCCCCTGCTCGCCCTCTTTCTTGAGCTGTTCGAGTGCGGGAACCATAGATGTCAGCAGCTGCACGATGATCGAGGCTGAAATGTAGGGCATAATGCCAAGGGCAAAGATACCCATCCGCCCAAGCGCCCCGCCGGTGAACATCGAAACCATGCCGCCGATGCCCTGCCCCGCTTGCTCCATGAACTCGCGCAATGCTTGGCCGTCGATGCCCGGAACCGGAATGAAGGTGCCCAGACGATAGACGATCAGCAATGCAAGCGTGAACAAGATGCGGTTGCGCAGATCGGTGGCTTTACCAAGGGCAGACCAGCTTGTGTTGGCTGCCATTTGTTCTGCTGCTGATACCATAAATCGGTCTCTCTTATGAAAACACCGCCCGGAACCGTTTTCCGGCTCGGGCGGCGTCTTGGAAAACTCTGAGGTCTATGTAAGCGGGTCTTGGCCCGCTCACAAGCGCTTACTCTACCGCAGCGGCTTTTGTGACCTTAAGTGAGCCGCCCGCTTTCTCAACTGCTTCAACAGCAGACTTCGAAGCACCGGTGACTTCCAGGTTCACTTTGGCGCTGATTTCACCTTTGGCCAGAACGCGGACACCGTCCAGCTTTCGACGAACCAGACCGGATTCAACCAGTACATCTTCGGTGATCGCAGCTTTAGCGTCCAGTTTGCCGGCATCGACGAATTTCTGGATCAGGCCCAGGTTGATAACGGCGAATTCCTTACGGTTCGGCTTGTTGAAGCCACGCTTGGGCAGGCGTTGGTACAGCGGCATCTGGCCACCTTCGTAGCCATTGATGGCCACACCCGAACGGGATTTCTGGCCTTTGATACCACGGCCACCCATTTTACCCTTGCCAGAACCGGGACCACGGCCAACGCGGGTCCGTTTCGGTGCAGCGCCGGGATTATCGCGCAATTCGTGCAGTTTCATATCGCTTCTCCTAAGCCGGATGTGACCCCCGAAGCGTGATGGGCCAAACACGGCGTTTCTTGGTTTTGATTCTCGTGGACGCAATGCCACCGGGGCGGGTTACAGCGTCGCGTTGCAGGATGCAAGTTTTGTTGCCCCCAATGTTCAAGATTTCGGGAAAAACAAACAAGCTCGCCCCCTAAAACCCAAAAGAGACGCCAATTGGCGCCTCTGGGTCAGGTCAACGGTCTGATCAGTTTATCAGCAGTAGACATGCTTTTGAGCGATATCGCGGATATCGCACCGACGCACACCGATATCGTTTAACTCACGGTCCGACAGGCTTTGCAGCTCTGAATAGGTGCGGTTGTACTCGGCACGCAGGGTATAAGCCTCTTTGATGCGAGCGACGAGCGTTGCGATGCGGGCGTTCAGGCCAAAGCCTTCGCGGGTGTATGTTGCAGTATTTGCCATAGTTCATTTCCTTTCTAAGCCCGAAGCGAATTCCCCGGGATACTGATTGCGTTCCTGTTTGGGACACGGCTCAGATAAGGAGGGCGGGTATCGCTAACAACGGATGTTTCGGTCTATCCGCTATGCGTTGGGGGAATGGCGAAACAGGAGTATGTACACCGCGCTTAACGCGATGAATGTCCACTTGGCGGAAGGAAGCGGCCGTTAGTTGCACCGCTGCACAGGACATTGGAGGGAGTACTTTAGAGTTGAATAGTAACGTTTCTCTATCGACTGTTTCGCCTGGCACATTTTCGTAGCTCGAAAAATTGACGGGCTTTGGCCAATATTGCGAGCGAATGCGCGTGAAAATTTGCAAACCCATCGCTGGAGAATTGAGTGTTCGAAGACAAACCGAATGACACGAGCCTTCGGCTGTAACAAGATGATGGTGGAGGTGTAAGGTATGGCGGATGTTTTCGACCGCATTGCAGATTGGCTGCAAAAGCTGGCCTTTTTTGATGCTGATCTTGGTGGACTAGTCGAGCAGTTAAGTAACAGGCTGATCGATGGTGGCGTGCCGGTCACGCGTGTTTCCTTGGGCCGTCTGATGATGCACCCTGTAATTGGATTACTCGATGCAACGTGGGATGCATCGAACCATCGAATTGAATGGACCGTTCTTCCACGCAGTTCTGTAACGGCTGATCTCTTCGACAAAGCACCCTTCGGAGAGAATTCGAAATTGGCCAATGAGATTGCGAAACAGCACTTTAATGAGGAAGTTTGGGACTTGGCGGACGGACTTACCAACGGCACAATCAAGTTTCCTTTCATGCGAGCAAATCTGACTGACCAAGCGACCCGTGACAAATTTCCGCTATTCCGAAAACTCGCTGAAGCAGGTGTCACCGACTATGTCGTATGCAGTGCACCATTCGGCAATCGTACCGTTGTCTTTGACGGAAAGATGGAGTGGGCTTTGGGCGCGTCAGTGTCTTTTGCTACAAAGCGTCGTTCTGGCTTCACAGATCGTGAGGTAGATGGTCTGTCGCGGCTATCTTTACCTTTGCTTGGTGCAGCGCGTGTACTGTCAGAGCAGTTCTTGGCAGCTGAGTTGATGGAGGTCTATCTAGGCAAGTTGTCCGGGCGATCCGTACTGAACGGTCAAATAGCCCGGGGAGATGTCAGCATAATTGACTGTGCTCTATTGTTCAGCGATATGCGCGGCTCTACGGCTTTGAGCCAGCGCTTGTCTTCGGAAAAATATGTCGCGACGGTTAACCAATTCTTCGATTGTGTCGGTGGGGCGGTACACGATCACGGCGGAGAGGTTCTTAAATTCGTTGGCGATGGGTTGCTTGCGATCTTTCCTTTTGATGGTCAACGAAGACTACCCGAAGACATGTGCGAAGCAGCCCTGTCCGCGGCACGTGAAGCGTTCCAAAGGAATGAAGAACTTGATCCATCAGACCGTGCTGAATTTGGGGTTGGATTGCACACTGGGGCGGCTGTCTACGGGAATGTTGGCACTGAAAAGCGTTTGGATTTTACGGTAACTGGCCCATCAGTCGCGATAGCCAGCAGGTTAGAGGGCCTGACGCGAAAATTGGAGGCGCGGCTTTTAGCAACGGGTGATTTTGTGAACTTGGTATCTGAAGAGCCGAAAAAATTGGGGCGGCATTCTTTGCGGGGTTTTGAGGAAGACTTAGAAGTCTTTTCTTACGAAATTTTCACATAACGCTGAATTGCGTTAGGCGAATGGCAATCATTCGTTTAGGCGCGGGTACTGGAATGAAACCGGTCAGCTTTGACCTCAAAGCGGGCAAACATGATCGTAAGCATGAAAAAAGCCCCCGCAAACAGCGGGGGCCTTTCAATTCTAAAAGAGGCTGCGCTTAGCCGCGCTCTTCGATGATCTCAACCAGATGCGGGATCTTGTTGACCATGCCGCGAACCGAAGGCGTATCCTCCAGCTCACGGGTGCGGTGCATCTTGTTCAGGCCCAGACCGATCAGGGTTGCGCGCTGTTCGGCGGGGCGGCGGATCGGGGAGCCGATCTGCTTGACGACAATGGTTTTTGCCATGGTACGCTACTCCTTACGCTTCGGCTTCAGCCGGTGCTTCGTCCCGCTTGGGCAGGATGTCGGCAACTTTTTTACCACGACGTGCGGCAACCGAACGCGGGCTCTGCTCTTTCTGCAGGCCGTTGATGGTGGCGCGGATCATGTTGTACGGGTTCTGCGAGCCCAGCGACTTGGACACAACGTCCTTCACGCCCAGCATTTCGAACACAGCACGCATCGGACCACCGGCGATGATACCAGTACCTTCAGGTGCGGTGCGCATAACCACTTTACCAGCGCCGTGACGGCCCTCGATGTCGTGGTGCAGAGTACGACCTTCGCGCAGCTGCACGCGGATCATCTGACGCTTGGCTTGTTCAGTCGCCTTGCGGATGGCCTCAGGTACTTCTTTCGCTTTACCTTTGCCAAAGCCCACGCGGCCTTTCTGATCGCCGACAACCACCAGAGCGGCGAAGCCAAAGCGCTTACCACCTTTTACGGTTTTCGACACGCGGTTGATTGCGACCAGACGATCTGCAAATTCCGGTGCTTCTTCACGGTCGCGGCCACGGCCCCGACGGTTTTCACGTTCTGCCATTTGGCATCCCTTTTCTCATATGGCGTTTGTGACGCCGTTTTCTTCAATCGAAGTGAGCGTGAACGCCCCCCGATCATCGAGGCGAGATAACCCGCCTTCAGGTGCCGAAGCCGGGCTGAAGCCCGGCCTACAGCGATGTCGTAGGCAGGCCGGGCCTCAGCCCGGCGCACCATCAGATCTTCAAACCACCTTCACGCGCGGCGTCGGCAACTGCCTTCACCTTGCCGTGGAACAGGAAGCCACCACGATCGAAATAAGCCTCTTCGACGCCTGCCTTCTTGGCACGCTCGGCGATGGCCGCGCCCACTTTGGTGGCCGCTTCGACGTTGTTCTTGCCAACAACACCCAGATCTTTTTCCAGGGTCGAGGCTGCGGCCAGAGTCACGCCACGAACGTCGTCGATCAGCTGAACGCTGATGTTCTTGTTCGAACGGTGAACCGACAGGCGTACGCGGCCCGCGTTGACTTTGCGAAGTTTGTTCCGAACGCGCAGGCGGCGCTTCAGAAACAGGGTTCTTTTGCTGTTTGCCATTGTCTGCGTCCTTACTTCTTCTTGCCTTCCTTGCGGAAGATGAACTCGCCCTTGTAGCGGATGCCCTTGCCTTTGTACGGCTCGGGACGGCGCCATTCGCGAATTTTGGCCGCGACTTCGCCCACCTGCTGCTGGTCGATACCTTCCACAACGATTTCGGTCTGCTTCGGCGCGGTGATGGTCACACCTTCCGGAGCAGTGAAATCAACATCGTGGCTATAGCCCAGGTTCAGCTTCAGGGTGTTGCCCTGCATCTGAGCCCGGTAACCAACACCCTGGATCTCCAGCTCTTTTTTGAAGCCTTCGGTCACACCGGTTACCAGGTTGGCAACCATGGTGCGGCTCATGCCCCACTGCTGGCGGGCACGCTTGGACATGCCACGGGGGTCGATTTTGACCACGTTGTCTTCAACCGACAGCGTCACGTCGTCGGTGGCGGTGAAGCTACGGGTGCCTTTCGGACCTTTGACTTCGATGGTCTGACCCGACACAGAGGCAGTAACGCCGCTGGGCAGCTCGACCGGTTTTTTACCAATACGAGACATTGCAGACCTCCTTAGAAGACGGTGCAGAGCACTTCGCCGCCAACATTGTTGGAGCGAGCGTTTGCGTCCGACATCACACCTTTCGGAGTGCTGACAATCGACACGCCCAGACCCTGACGGACCTGCGGGATGTCATTGACGCCCATGTAGACGCGACGGCCAGGTTTCGAAACCCGCTTCAGTTCGCGAATGACAGGGGTGCCTTCGTAGTATTTCAGGCTGATTTCGATGGCCGGATGACCGTTTTCACCGGTCGTGTTTTCGTAGCCACGGATGTAACCTTCGTCCGCCAGCACGTCCAGAACCCAACCGCGCAGTTTGGATGCGGGTGTGGAAACGGTGGACTTGCCGCGCATTTGCGCGTTGCGGATACGGGTGAGCATATCGCCGATAGGATCATTCATATCTATGTCTCCCTTACCAGCTCGATTTCACCATGCCGGGGATCTGACCAGCAGAACCCAGCTCGCGCAGCGCGATACGGCTGACCTTCAGCTTACGGTAGTAAGCGTGGGGACGACCGGTCAGCTGACAACGGTTGTGCAGACGGGTAGCCGAGCTGTTGCGCGGCAGTTTCGCCAGTTTCAGACGCGCCTTGAAACGCTCTTCCATCGGCTTGCTCTCGTCATTCGCGATTTCTTTCAGCTCGGCACGCTTTGCGGCATATTTGGCCACCAGGCGTTCGCGCTTCTTCTCGCGTTCGATCATTGCTTTCTTAGCCATGTCTCAATCCTCCCGGCGCTTACGCGTTGAACGGCATGTTGAACGCTTTCAACAATGCCTTTGCTTCAGCGTCGGTTTTCGCTGTGGTGGCAATTACGATATCCAGGCCCCAGACCTCGTCGACCTTGTCGAAATCGATTTCCGGGAACACGATGTGCTCTTTCATGCCCATGGCAAAGTTGCCCTGACCATCGAAAGACGGCTTAACACCGCGGAAGTCACGAATACGCGGCATCGCGATTGTGATCAGACGATCCAGGAATTCGTACATCCGGTCACCGCGCAGGGTCACTTTCGCGCCCAGCGGCATGTCTTCACGGACGCGGAAACCCGCGATCGACTTCTTCGCCTTGGTTGCAACAGCCTGTTGGCCAGCAATTGCAGTCAGATCTTCGACAGCAGCTTTCGCTTTCTTCGAGTCCTTGACCGCCTCAGCACCACAACCGATGTTCAGAACGATTTTGTCCAGCTTGGGCAGCTGCATGTCGTTCTTGTAGCCGAACTCTTCTTTCAGAGCGGCACGGATGGTCTCAACGTACTGAGCTTTCAGACGCGGGGTGTAGGTTGCGGAATCAAGCATCGATCACGTCCCCTGTGGTCTTGGCGAAGCGGACCTTCTTGTCACCTTCCATGCGGAAGCCAACGCGGGTTGCTTTGCCGTTCTTGTCCAGCAGCGCCAGATTCGACAGTTGGATCGGGTTTGCCTGGGGCAGACGACCACCTTGCGAAGTTTGCGACTGACGGGTGTGACGGATGGCAATGTTGATGCCTTCGACAACAGCTTTACCGGCTTTGGGATCAACCGAGGAAATGGTTCCCTCTTTGCCCTTGTCCTTGCCGGCCAGCACGACGACCTTGTCGCCTTTGCGGAGTTTAGCAGCCATGATTACAGCACCTCCGGAGCCAGCGAGATGATTTTCATGAAGTTCTTGCCGCGCAGTTCACGAACAACGGGGCCAAAGATACGTGTACCGACTGGCTCGTTGTTGTTGTTCAGGATGACGGCGGCGTTGCGATCGAAACGGATCGCGGTGCCGTCTTCGCGACGGACTTCCTTGGCGGTGCGTACGACGACGGCCTTACGGACGTCCCCTTTCTTTACGCGGCCGCGCGGGATGGCTTCCTTCACCGAGACGACAATGATGTCGCCGACGGAGGCGTATTTACGCTTGGAACCACCCAGGACCTTGATGCACTGAACTCGGCGTGCGCCGGAGTTGTCAGCGACATCCAGATTGGTCTGCATCTGGATCATGTGGTTTCTCCCGACCTGTGGGGGCTGGTCTAGTTAGATCCCCCAGGGTTTCGACAAATGGGAAAATCCCGGAAACTTACGCTTCCAGAACTTCCCAACGTTTCGTCTTCGATTTCGGCGCGCATTCGATGATGCGGACTGTGTCGCCGACCTTGAAGGCGTTCTTTTCATCGTGAGCCCGGTATTTCTTGGACTTACGGATGGTTTTCTTCAGAACCGGATGCGTAAAGCGGCGCTCGACGGATACGGTTACGGTCTGTTCGTTGGCGTCGCTGGTCACGGTGCCTTGCAGGATACGCTTGGGCATCTGATTACTCCTCGGATGCCGCTGCAGCGGCCTTTTCGTTCAGAATGGTTTTGACACGGGCAGCATTGCGGCGAGCCGCTTTGATACCAGCAGTGTTTTCCAGCTGACCGGTTGCCTGTTGAAAGCGCAGGTTAAAGCTTTCTTTCTTCAGGTTGGCCAGTTCCTCGCGGAGCTGGTCCGGGGTCTTGTCACGCAGTTCTTGGGCGTTCATCGCCTTTTTCCTTTGCTCAAAACACCAGAAGGCCCCCTGACAGGGTCACCTTGGACCTGGTGGATGAATGATAGACATACGAATCGCCCGACAACGCCGGGAGATCGCAGGATGCCGCCGTATAAGGGTTTGGGGGGTGCGTGGCAAGAGGAAGTTTGGCGGAGCTGCGTTAAGTTATCACGATCTAAATTGATCAGCCCGCGCACGCCTTAAAGGCCGCCCACGAGACATAGAGTGCCACAGTCAATATCATCACCCATAAACCAACTTCAAATCTTGGCAAAAGATGCAGATGCGACCGCCACAAGGCTGCCAAAAGGCTCTCTTTGAATTTCCATCCAGAGCGGCGCAAAGTGATCAAGTAAAGAACGAGAAACCCACCCCAGAAAAACGGCGAACCAGCACTCACGGCCTCGCCGATGCAGGAGTCACTCCCACTTGTAGTTAAAGCTGACACTGATCCGCTCTTCCTCGGCCATGTTCATCGGCACCTCGTGGCGCAACCAGCTTTCCCACAGCAACACGTCCCCGACTTGCGGCTTCATGTAAATGAACGGCTGCAAATCCCGCCGACCACCTTTGATCCGCGTCGGCGCAGCCATCATGCGACCCGAACGCGGGTCTTCCAGTTTCAGCGCGCTCGCCCCTTCGGGCATCGCCACATAGGTTGTGCCCGAGATGACGCTGTGCGGGTGCAAATGGCTGGAGTGCATGCCGCCCTCAGGAAGGATGTTGATCCACAGGTCTTCCAGCTTTAGCTCACCCTCGCCCAGATCAAACTCTAGATCCTTGGCAAAGGACGCCACGTGCTGATCCAGTGCGGCGACCAGATCGGCAAAGATCGGGAACCGCCATGGTAGGTCGGTAAGCGAGGCGTAACTTGTATAGCCGGGATAGCCGTTTTCCTCGCACCATTCCTGCCCGGCCTCATCATCCTCGGCGATGACAATGCACGAGCTTTCCAACTCCTCCGCGTCGATCTTGGGATCGAACTCGGACAAGGTTGCGCGATAGAGACGGGTAACGAAGAGTGATTCAATCTGTGCCATGTCCCGGCTATAGCCCAGCCGGGACGCAAGCGCGAGACCAGCCGCCCCAGAAAAGCGGCTGGTCGGGTGCCTTAAAAAAAGTAGCGCAGCCAGATGTAGACGTTGGCGATCATCAGGGTCAGGATCATGATCGGAAAGGCCATGATCGCGAATTTGACAAAACCGATCGGCTGTTTGGCTTTCTCGGCAAAGGCCGCAACGGTCAGGTTCGCGCTGGCGCCCAACAGGGTCCCGTTGCCACCCAAACAGGCACCCAGAGCCAGCGACCACCACAGCGGCTCGATCGCATCCGGGCCGCCGAATGTGTCAGCGGTGGATTCAATCAGCGGGATCATCGTGGCAACAAAAGGGATGTTGTCCAGAATTGCCGACAGAATGCCCGACGCCCAGAAGATGAAGAACGCGGTCCACATCATGTCACCTTCGGTCAGTTCCAGCACCTTCTGGCCGAAGAACTCCAGCAGCCCCACATGCTCGACACCTGCGACAATCACGAACAAGCCACCGAAGAAGAAAATCGTGATCCATTCGACCTCACCAAAAATATGGTGCACGGACTCGGATTGCTCTTCACCGCTTTGGTGACCGTAGGCCAACAACATCAACAACCCAGCCCCAGCCAGCGCGGAAGTCCCCGGTTGGATGCCGTAACCATGGCCAAGCGTAAAGCCCAGAAGAACCAGCGCCAGAACAGACAGGGATTTGATCATCAGGCGAACGTCCGTGATCGCCTCGTCTTCGTTGAACCGCATGATCTTTTCGCTGGCCGACTTGGGAATGGCGGTCAGAGTACGCCGGTTCATCAGGTAAATGATCCCGGTCAGCACAACCAGACAGATGGCTGATATCGGCGCCAGGTTCACCACGAATTCATTGAAACTGAGCCCGGCGGCCGAGCCGATGATGATGTTGGGCGGGTCACCGATCAGGGTCGCCGTCCCTCCAACATTCGACGCCAGAATTTCGGCGAAGAAAAACGGAAATACAGGCGTATCCAGCGCGTCCGTGATCAGCAAGGTTATCGGGGCAATCAGCAGAACGGTCGTCACGTTGTCCAGCAGAGCAGAGAAGACCGCGGTAATCAGGGTCAGCATGATCAGGATACCCGTAGGGTTGGCCTTGACCACCTTGGCCGCCTTGATTGCGACGTACTGAAACAAGCCGCACTTACTGGTGATACCCACAATCACCATCATGCCGATCAACAGGGCCAGGGTGTTGGCGTCCACCCCTTCCACGGCCTGTTCTTGATTAAGGATGCCAAAAAGCACCATCAATGACGCCCCCAGCATGGCCAAAATTGCGCGATTAACTTTTTCGGTAATCAGGACAGCATAAACAGCAATCAGAATACCGGTGGCGATCCAAAGGGGATCAATTCCCAACAGTTGAGGGACAGAGAACGCGTGTTCTCCGTGCGAAACGGAATGGTTGGTCAAGGGTCTGATCCGGTATTTAGGGGTTAACTTAGCGCGTGTTCAATCAGCGAATTGGGGCTGACTGTGCCCACAAAATGATTGGTATCGGGCTCAACAAGGAAGACGTGGCGCTTGAATTTGTGGATCAGGAAAATGCCTTCCATGACCGGAGTGTCTGGCGCGGTCACTGGAATATTTGCGGGTTCAGACATGTGATCCCCGACCCGTTCTTCGTTCAGACGCTTAATCTGCTCTCCGAAGTCCTCTTTGGTCAGGTCCATGAAGCTGAGATTTGCGATCGGCACACGGGCCGTTTCAGAGCTGACGCCAATCCGTGCGGCTTGAGGCAAGATCATCTTGATGAGCGTTGGAGCGGTAAACACGCCCTGAAAGCTTCCGTCGTCGGAAACCACAGGCAGGAACCGGGCCCGGCTGTCGCGAATGATCTCGAACGCCTTTGCGACGGTATCATCGGGATGGATTGTCTTCTGAATTTCTGGGGGGACCATGACGTCCCTGCAAGTAAGGCCCATTCGTGCTCTCGGTCTTTCAACGGGGTGGCAAAGCCAGGATATCATACGCGCTCAAACCAAGTTGAGGGATTGAACTGCCCAAGCTTTGATCGGGAATAAGTGTGGGGACTTCTTTTCACCAGATCAGGGGATTTTCCACCCCTGAGCTGCATGATTTTTGCAATGCCGGTATTGAATTTCGGAAACAACACACTGGTCGCTCATCGCAAACAGCTAAAACGAAAAAGGCCCCCGCCGAGTGTTCGGCAGGGGCCATGTTCTTTGGGGTCTCCCCAGACTGTTTACCAGTCTTCGCGAACCACGACGCGGGTCTTGATCGGCAGCTTCATCGCGGCCAGGCGCAGGGCCTCGCGGGCGATGTCGTCATTGACGCCATCGATCTCGAACATCACGCGGCCAGGCTTGACTTTGCAGGCCCAGCGGTCGACCGAACCCTTACCTTTACCCATACGAACTTCGATCGGCTTGGCCGTGACCGGAGTGTCGGGGAAGATGCGGATCCAAACACGACCCTGACGCTTCATGTGGCGCGTCATGGCACGACGTGCAGCTTCGATCTGGCGTGCGGTTACACGCTCAGGCTCAAGAGCCTTCAGGCCGTAGGTGCCAAAGTTCAGATCAGAGCCACCTTTGGCGAGACCCTTGATCCGGCCTTTGTGCATCTTGCGGAATTTAGTACGCTTTGGTTGAAGCATATCTTTCCCTCCTTAGCGACGACCGCCACCAGCACCACGAGGTGCAGGGCCGTCCTGGAGTTCCTGTGCTTTACGGTCACGTGCCTGCGGATCGTGCTCCATGATCTCACCTTTGAAGATCCAGACCTTGATCCCGATGATCCCGTAGGGGGTCATCGCTTCGGCATGTGCGTAATCGATGTCGGCACGCAGGGTGTGCAGAGGCACGCGGCCTTCGCGGTACCACTCGGTCCGTGCGATTTCGGCGCCGCCCAGACGACCAGCGACGTTCACCCGGATACCCAGGGCGCCCATGCGCATGGCGTTCTGAACCGAGCGCTTCATGGCGCGACGGAACGAAACACGACGTTCCAGCTGCTGAGCGATGGACTCGGCAACCAGCTGCGCGTCTAGCTCGGGCTTGCGCACTTCGACGATGTTCAGGTGCAGTTCGCTGTCGGTCATACGAGCAAGCTTTTTGCGCAGAACTTCGATGTCCGCACCTTTCTTGCCGATGATGACACCGGGACGTGCGGTGTGGATCGTAACGCGGCACTTCTTGTGCGGACGTTCGATGATCACACGGGCAACACCGGCCTGCTTGCACTCTTTGTTAATGAACTCACGGATTTTGAGGTCTTCCAGCAGAAGATCACCGTAGTCCTTGGTGTCGGCGTACCAGCGGCTATCCCAGGTGCGGTTGACCTGTAGGCGCATGCCGATCGGATTTACTTTATGACCCATTAGGCTTGCTCCTCAACTTGACGCACCTTGATGGTGATCTCCGAGAACGGCTTCATGATCTTGCCGAAACGACCACGGGCACGCGGACGACCGCGCTTCATGACCAGGTTCTTGCCAACCCATGCTTCGGCGACGATCAGCTCGTCAACGTCCAGGTTGTGGTTGTTTTCAGCATTCGCGATTGCGGACTGCAGGCACTTCTTGACGTCCTGCGCGACACGCTTGTTGCTGAAAGTCAGGTCGGTCAGAGCCTTCTCAACTTTCTTGCCGCGGATCATTTGCGCAACCAGGTTCAGTTTCTGCGGGCTGGTGCGAAGCATACGGGTTTTCGCCATTGCTTCGTTTTCAGCCACGCGGCGGGGGTTCTTTTCCTTGCCCATGACTTACTTCCGCTTCGCTTTTTTGTCTGCGGCGTGGCCATAATAGGTACGGGTCGGCGAGTATTCACCGAACTTCTGACCGATCATGTCTTCCGAGACGTTGACGGGAATGTGCTTCTGGCCGTTGTACACACCAAAGGTCAGACCCACGAACTGGGGCAGAATGGTGGAACGACGCGACCAGATTTTGATGACTTCGTTGCGGCCCGACTCGCGCGCTGCTTCGGCTTTTTTCAGCACGTAAGCATCGACGAAAGGACCCTTCCAAACAGAGCGAGACATAGATTAACGTCCCTTCTTCTTGGCGTGCCGCGAGCGGATGATCAGCTTCTGGGACGCTTTGTTCTTGTTGCGGGTACGCTTACCCTTGGTGTCCTTACCCCACGGTGTAACCGGCGTACGGCCACCCGAGGTACGACCTTCACCACCACCGTGCGGGTGATCGATCGGGTTCATTGCAACACCACGAACCGACGGACGAACGCCCTTGTGGCGCATACGACCGGCTTTACCGAGGTTTTGGTTGCTGTTGTCGGGGTTGGACACGGCACCAACGGTGGCCATGCATTCCTGACGGACAAGACGCAGTTCACCCGAGCTCAGACGGATCTGAGCGTAGCCGCCATCGCGGCCAACGAATTGCGCGTAAGTACCGGCCGCACGTGCGATCTGACCGCCTTTGCCAGGCTTCATCTCGATGTTGTGGACGATGGTACCAATGGGCATGCCCGAGAACGGCATTGCGTTGCCCGGCTTGATGTCGGCTTTTGCCGACGAGATGACCTTGTCACCAACAGCCAGACGCTGCGGAGCCAGGATATATGCCTGCTCGCCGTCTTCGTATTTTACCAGTGCGATGAATGCGGTCCGGTTCGGGTCATATTCGATCCGCTCGACGGTTGCCGCGACATCAACTTTGTTCCGTTTGAAGTCAACGATCCGGTAGAGACGCTTTGCGCCACCGCCGCGGCGGCGTGAAGTGATCCGTCCGGTGTTGTTCCGGCCGCCCGATTTGGTCAAACCCTCAGTGAGAGACTTGACCGGACGTCCTTTCCAAAGCTCCGAACGGTCGATCAGCACCAGCCCGCGCTGGCCCGGCGTCGTCGGCTTGTACGACTTGAGTGCCATGCTTTCTGTCTTCCGTTTAGCAAGTGCAGGGGATTTCCCCGCTATGTGATAGGCCCCCGTAGGTGCCAAGGGTATAGGGCCCCGAAGGTCCCCGGTTACAAATATCCGAGGCCCCGGAACGAATCCGAGGCCGCAAGATTGGGAGCGTTTAACAGGGTTGGGGGTGGGTGTCTATAGCATAAGGCAGATTTCTAATCTGGTCGCCTAAAACATGCTCAGGCAACTTTTCGCGTCAGTGGAAACAAGTCTCTTATATCGTATTAATAACAGCGATGTCATTTCCAAACTATCGGAGACCTGGCCGCCAATGTAGTTGGCCAAGTGCTTCATGATTGATCGGCAACGCCAATTGCGGGAGGTCATTGTCGTATCTACGCCATCAACGACAGCCGCTTGGGTGCTTACGCTTCACATCCAATGTTCATTATATTCAGTTTTCTTGATCTGTATCAACGAAATCAGCAGACATAAAGCCTTCAGTTCTAGACCGGAGTCATTTCTGCGGAGGAGATCATGTCTTGTAAGTCTATTTCTGTAGCTTTAGCCCTTATATGCGGACTTGCGTCAGCGTCATGCACCGGATTGAGTTACGCCATGGAAACCTATGGCGAAGTCAAGCCAGTGAATTTTGACGCCTATGGGCGAACCTGGCGGGTTTTTGACAAACCGGAAAGCGGTTTGATTATGCTGACACCAAGCGTAGGCGACGCCGCAATTGCCGGCGCAGCCGAGGGTGCAACATTGGGCTTGGCTGGCAGCATGGATGCAACTCAGTTGGTCTTTCAGTCTGCTGCCAAAGATTATCTCGCGTCTACTGGTCGGAATTGCCAGATTCTGGCAGCTCGCTTAGTGGTGGACCCTCAGTGGGAGTTTTCCTATGCGTGCTGAGTTAGAGTTGGCAATGTTTTCACCAAAAAGAGAACGCAATGCGTCTCTCAGTATTCGGAATATCGGCATAATACTTTGTTCTTCTGCGGTAATCTCAGCCTGCGCTGAACAACCTAGCTCGATCGTACCAGTCGCGATGGGCGATGTTTACGCGAATGTACCTTGCAACAAGGCGAGAGAGCTCTATCAAAAAGAAACTGCAAAAGTCCCTGGGTTGATTGCTGGGCAAAAACAGGCCGTTACAGGTGACGCAGTAGGAGTATTTTTGATTGGTGTTCCGGTTTCCAGCCTCTCAGGTGATGATCTGGAAGGTGAAATTGCCGTTACTAAAGGCAAAATTGCTGCCCTTGCAGCGCGGCTCGATGTTTGCGGAACACCGCCACCCGCAATCGTCTGGGACTGATTTGAACGCGAGTGTTTAGAGCCTATTACATGGCTCCATTCGCTCAAAGTTTTGTGCCCCGCTCAAAACCTGTACAATCAGCTTGGATACCCGTTCACCAAACCGAGTCTTCTCTGGAAACCAGATGAAGGGAGAAATTGTATTACTAAGTTGTAGCCCTGTTCCAGATTAAAATAAGTTCCTGCACAACACCACTAGAGCTGCCAAATCTAATACTCACCCCAAAGAACGCCTGCGGCAAAGCGGCTCGGCTTCCACCGCGATCCGCTGTTTAAGTTTGATATGCCCCAGCACCTCGCGAAAGGCGCGGTGTTTGGGTTTGCCTTCCAGATAATCCGCCAGTTTGAGCAGGTTGATCTGGTGTTTCGAAATCAACGCCTCGATCCGCTGCACCGCGTCGTCCAACTCATAGTGATCCACGTACTAACAAGCCACTTGCGTGGGTGTCAGCAGGCAGTAGTCTTGAGGGCGTTTTTCAGTATAGCGTGCGATGTCGAAGGGCGACGCGCCGAGAGCATGAAACTTGGGGATGTGCACGCGCATATCGGCCTCGGCGTGCTCCAAAACCGTCCCCGAGGTATGGTGGAACCCGAGCGGACCAAGTTTGCCGACCACGTGCTTGCGCATCGCCGGAGAGACCATGTCCACATCCGCCCGGTCGTATTTCAGATCATCGAAGACCGACAGAAGCCCTAGCTTCTCATCTGTGATCTGGAAATAGGGCCCGGCGCTGAACGCCCGCATCTGCTCCAGCACCTGCGCCCGCACAGTTTCAGGGTCTGAAACGAAATCGGCCCCGGCGGGTTGAACCGCCGAGGCCGTGAATAGTCGCACTAAGCGTCCGATCAGAGACCGGTGCTCACGTCGATGGTGTTCCCCTCTTCGAGGGTCACATATGCTTTTTTGACGTCTTTCCGACGACCCAGCTGGCCGCGGAACCGCTTGACCTTGCCCTTGGTCACGGTGGTGTTCACCGCTTTGACCTTCACACCAAACAGCGCCTCAACGGCCTCTTTGATCTGGGGCTTGTTGCTGTCGATCGCCACTTCAAAGACAACCGCGCCGTTTTCGGACGCCATGGTCGACTTTTCAGTAATGATCGGCTTGCGGATCACGTCGTAATGTTCTGCCTTCGCGCTCATTTCAGACGAGCCTCCAGTGCTTCGACAGCCGCTTTGGTGAGCACCAGGGTGTCACGCTTGAGGATGTCATAGACGTTTGCGCCCATCGACGGCAGGATATCCAGACCTTCGATGTTCTTGGACGCTTTCAGGAACCCTTCGTTCACGGTCGCGCCGTCGATGACCAGAGCGCGTTTCCAGCCCAGGTTTGCAACCTGTTTGGCCAGAGCGGCAGTCTTGCCTTCGGCTTCGGCGTTCTCGATCACAACCAGCTCACCTGCTTTGGCTTTGGCCGACAGAGCGTGGCGCAGGCCAAGCTTGCGGAACTTCTTCGGCAGGTCGTGGCCATGCGAACGCGGGGTCGGGCCTTTGTAGATACCACCCTTGCGGAAGATCGGCGCGTTACGGTCACCATGGCGTGCGCCACCGGTGCCCTTCTGGCGATAGATCTTCTTGGTCGAGTAGCTGGTTTCCGAGCGGGTCTTCACCTTGTGGGTGCCAGCCTGCGCGTTGTTGCGCTGCCAACGGACCACACGGTGCAGGATGTCCGCGCGCGGCTCGAGGCCGAACAGGTCAGCATCCAGCTCGATGTTGCCGGCTTTGCCGCCGTCCAGTTTGATTACATCAAGTTTCATGCTTCACCACCTTCCGCGGGAGCTTCTTCCGCAGGTGCTTCAGTTGCGGCACCTTTTACGGCTGCCGGGAAAGGCAGGCCTTCGGGTGCTTTCTTCTTGACGGCGTCCTTGACGGTGACCCAGCCCGATTTCGGTCCGGGAACGGCGCCTTTGATGAAGACCAGGTTCCGGTCGGCGTCGGTTTTGACGACTTCCAGGTTCTGGGTGGTTACACGGGCAGCACCCATGTGACCGGCCATCTTCTTGCCTTTGAAAACCTTGCCCGGATCCTGACACTGACCGGTCGAACCGTGCGAACGGTGGCTGATCGAAACACCGTGCGAGGCGCGCAGACCACCGAAGTTGTGGCGCTTCATCGCACCGGCAAAGCCTTTACCGATCGAGGTGCCCGAAACGTCAACTTTCTGACCTTCCAGGAAGTGTTCTGCCGAAATCTCGGCGCCCACTTCGATCAGGCCGTCTTCGGAGACGCGGAACTCGGCCAGCTTACGCTTGGGCTCAACCTTGGCAGCGGCATAGTGACCGCGCATGGCTTTCGAGGTGCGTTTTGCCTTGGCAGCACCGGCGCCCAGCTGAACGGCGGTGTAGCCGTCTTTGTCAGCGGTACGCTGTGCAACAACCTGCAGGTTGTCCAGGTGGAGAACGGTCACAGGGATCTGCTTGCCGTCTTCCATGAACAGGCGGGTCATGCCGACTTTTTTTGCGATAATACCAGAGCGCATAATCTATACCCTCCGATCTTACGACTGCAGCTTGATCTCGACGTCCACACCAGCAGCGAGGTCGAGCTTCATCAGCGCGTCAACGGTCTGGGGGGTCGGATCAACGATGTCGAGCAGACGCTTGTGCGTACGGATCTCGAACTGGTCGCGGGATTTCTTGTCAACGTGAGGGCCACGGAGAACCGTGAACTTCTCAATCTTGTTCGGCAGCGGGATCGGGCCGCGCACGTTCGCGCCGGTCCGCTTGGCAGTGTTGACGATCTCTTGCGTGCTGGCATCCAGAACGCGATAGTCAAATGCCTTCAGCCGAATACGGATGTTTTGGCTTTGCATATTAACAGCCTTTTTTAGGCGTTGAGGTTGAGAGGAGGACAGACGCGCATCGCCAACCCTCTTCGAACCCAAAAGGCGGGAATCACCCCGCCTTGACGTTCTTATTGAGAACTCGCGCGTATTAGTGGGGTTGGTGCGGTTTGGCAAGAGGCAAACGCCATAAAGACAACCCTCTTATTGATCGTCAGACATGCGGTTGCTTAACCATGGATCTTCAACCTTCATGCCTTGATAAACTGCGTGCAGGAAAAGATGAGCAATCACAGGGTCATTTGAAAATGGCGAGAATTGCAGGTTGCCTTCTTTGACTTCCTCTACGGCTTCATAGACGACCTCGTCGCCCTTTACCGTCAAGAGCACTTTGAGTTCGGTCAATGTCTCTGGGTCAACTGCCGTGGGATCGTCTGACAAGATTACAAAATCTGCCACTTTCCCCATTTCGATCGAGCCTTTTTCGTTCTCCTCGAAATGCTGCCAGGCGGGCCAGATTGTCATGGCTTTCAAGGCGGTCATGACATTAACCCTTTGATGCGGGCCCAAAATGTCGCCGGACCGAGTGCGCCGGGTGACGGTTGCGGCCAGGACCCGCATACTGTCCGGAAAGGCCACCGGGGCATCATGATGCGTGCCAAACATCATGTCACGCTCGCGCAGCCACCCGGTCGGCGAGATGTTGTCCGCATTCACCGGCCCAACCGTGTGGTCCCGGTGCCAGTCGCCCCAATAGAATGTGTGCATCGGGAACAGGGATGGGAAAACACCCAACCGTTTAAAGCTTGCGACCTGATCCTCCCTTAGAAACTGCCCGTGAATAAGAACTGGGCGGTTACCGGGGTCGCCATACTTGATCTGCGCTTCTTCTAAGGCCGCAATAAGCATGTCAGATGCGCCTTCGCCATTGGAATGAACGAGAATTTGGAAACCGTTCTCAAAACACCAGTTCACCGCGTCTTGGAGTTGCTCCATCGTGATGGCGGCGTATCCCGCATACCCGGGAACATAGTTCCCTACCGGATCGTAATAGGGTCGATCCCTCAATGCTGTGAACCCCTGAGGCGAGCCGTCAATCGTAAGCTTGCAGCCCCCGACCCGGACACGGTTTTCATAGTTCCTAGACGTGTTCGCGCCGATAAAATCCCGCGCCTCAAGAACATCCGGAAACGCGACTACGTCAATGGGAAGCCTGTCTTCGGCGGCAACCTTCCTCAGAACCTCGACAATTTCGCCAGATGAGCGACCTTCTTGTCCGGTCGTATACCCAAATTTGGCCCAAAGCTGTGTGCCCGCTTTGGCAAATTCTGCCAGACCATCTTCACCCAGATTTCCCAACATGGGTACAAGGACCGAAAAGAATGCGTACTCTTCCAGCACACCGTTCGGCTCACCAGTCTCGTCACGTTGAATTACACCGCCCGGAGGAGCCTCGGAAGCGGCAGTGATGCCAGCCAGTTCCAAGGCTTTTGAATTCGCGACACCCAAGTGCCCGGATTGATGAACGATTATGACAGGAAATTCCTCAGAAACCTGGTCCAGCTCTTGCCGTGTTGGGTGGCGAAGCTCCTTTAGCTGGGCATTGTCGTAGCCGAAGCCAATGATCATTTTAACCTGTTCGACAGCCTGCGCATTCTCGTCGGCCCAACTTGAAAGCGTGGATTGCAGACTTGCGATATCAACCACCTCTCCATCCGGCGGCGCGAGAAGGTTCGCTGACAAAGCCTGCAAGCCCCCCATGACGACATGCCCATGGCTGTCGACGAAACCCGGAAGCATCGCCCGCCCTTCCAAGTCGAAGGTTTCGGTTGCGCTCCCTTGATGGGCCGACACATCAGAAAGCGCTCCCACCGCAAGAATGCGCCCATCTTTGACTGCGACAGCTTCGGCTGACGGAGCCGCGTCGTTCATCGTAACGATTGGTCCCCCGAGATAAATCCTATCCGCGGTTTCTTGCGAGGATGCCGAGGTAGATAAGCAAGCAACAGCCGCGACAAGACAAACTGAACGAGCCGAGAAAAGCATCTTATGACCTCTTTTTAATTGCAATTTGTTAATAAGAATGAAGCTAGCACCTCAGGTAGCTTAGGCAAAAAAGAAAAAGGCCGCTCCTTTGGGAGCGGCCTTTCTTAATTCATAACCGAGTTGCTCTCGGCAGATTTTCCTTTGGAAAATCGCCTGTCGCAACCAGGCGCGACAAGCGCGCCTTATTCGATGATTTTCGACACAACGCCGGCGCCAACGGTACGGCCGCCTTCACGGATGGCGAAGCGCAGGCCGTCTTCCATCGCGATCGGTGCGATCAGCTCGACGGTGAAGCCGACGTTGTCGCCGGGCATAACCATCTCGGTGCCAGCCGCCAGGGTCACGGTGCCGGTCACGTCAGTCGTACGGAAGTAGAACTGCGGACGGTAGTTCGCGAAGAACGGCGTGTGACGGCCGCCTTCTTCCTTGGTCAGGATATAGGCTTCGGCTTCGAACTTGGTGTGCGGTGTAACCGAACCCGGCTTACACAGAACCTGGCCACGCTCAACGCCGTCACGGTCGATACCGCGCAGCAGGGCGCCGATGTTGTCGCCCGCTTCACCGCGATCCAGCAGCTTGCGGAACATTTCAACACCGGTACAGGTGGTTTTCTGGGTCTCACGGATGCCGACGATTTCGATCTCGTCGCCAACATTGATCACGCCACGCTCAACACGACCGGTCACAACGGTACCACGACCCGAGATCGAGAACACGTCTTCGACCGGCATCAGGAACGGCTTGTCAACTTCACGCTCAGGGGTGTCGATGTAGTCGTCAACAGCCGCCATCAGCTCTTTGATCTTCTCTTCGCCGATTTCCGGGTTGTTGCCTTCCATCGCCGCCAGAGCCGAACCTGCGATGATCGGAACATCGTCGCCGGGGTAGTCGTAGCTGGACAGCAGTTCGCGAACTTCCATCTCAACCAGTTCCAGCAGCTCTTCGTCGTCAACCTGGTCAACTTTGTTCATGAACACGACCATTTTCGGGATGCCAACCTGGCGGCCCAGCAGGATATGCTCGCGCGTTTGCGGCATCGGGCCGTCAGCTGCGTTCACAACCAGGATCGCGCCGTCCATCTGGGCAGCACCGGTGATCATGTTCTTGACGTAGTCGGCGTGGCCGGGGCAGTCAACGTGCGCATAGTGACGGTTGTCAGTCTCGTATTCCACGTGGGCGGTCGAGATGGTGATGCCGCGCGCTTTTTCTTCCGGCGCACCGTCAATCTGGTCATACGCTTTGAAGTCACCGAAATACTTGGTGATTGCTGCGGTCAGCGTCGTTTTACCATGGTCAACGTGGCCAATCGTGCCGATGTTGACGTGCGGTTTTGTACGCTCAAACTTTTCCTTTGCCATGATGGCCTCCTTAATTTGCGGGTGCCGGGCTAAAGCCCGGCCTACGGGTATTTGGTAGGCCGGGCCTTAGCCCGGCGCACCGTCTTATGCGTATTTCGCCTGAATCTCGTCCGAGATGTTCTGCGGAACCGGATCGTAGTGGTCGAACTGCATGGTGAACTGGGCACGGCCCGACGACATCGAACGCAGGGTGTTGATGTAGCCGAACATGTTCGCCAGCGGAACGAACGCGTCGATCGCGATCGCGTTGCCGCGCGGTTCCTGACCAGACACCTGGCCGCGACGCGAGGTCAGGTCGCCGATGATACCGCCGGTGTATTCTTCCGGGGTGATCACTTCGACCTTCATGATCGGTTCCAGGAGTTTCGCGCCAGCTTTGCGCATGCCTTCACGCATACACATACGGGCCGCGATTTCGAACGCCAGAACGCTCGAGTCAACGTCGTGGAACTTACCGTCCAGCAGGGCAACCTTGAAGTCGATCACGGGGAAGCCAGCCAGCGGGCCGCTGTCCATGACCGAGTTGATGCCTTTTTCAACGCCCGGAATGTATTCCTTCGGAACGGCACCACCAACGATGCGGCTTTCGAACGAATAACCTTCGCCCGGTTCGGTCGGCTGGATTTCCAGCTTAACTTCACCGAACTGACCCGAACCACCCGACTGTTTCTTGTGGGTGTAGGTGTGCTCGACCGGCATCGAGATGGTCTCACGATAGGCCACCTGCGGCGCACCAATGTTCGCTTCAACCTTGAACTCGCGCTTCAGACGGTCAACCAGGATGTCCAGGTGAAGTTCGCCCATACCCTTCATGATGGTCTGACCCGATTCCAGATCAGTTTCCACACGGAAGGATGGGTCTTCGGCGGCCAGACGGGCCAGACCCTGAGACATCTTCTCTTGGTCGCCCTTGGTTTTGGGCTCGACCGCGATTTCGATCACCGGATCGGGGAAGGTCATGGTTTCCAGAACCACCGGCTCTTTCGCGTCACACAGGGTGTCACCGGTGGTGGTGTCTTTCAGACCCGCCAGCGCGATGATGTCGCCTGCAAACGCTTCTTCGATCTCTTCCCGGTTGTTCGAGTGCATCATCATCATACGACCGATGCGCTCTTTCTTACCTTTGGTCGAGTTCAGGATCGAGTCACCCTTGTTCATGGTGCCCGAGTAGATCCGGGTGAAGGTCAGCGAGCCAACGAAGGGGTCGTTCATGATTTTGAACGCCAGACCCGAGAACGCCATGTCGTCGTCTGCACGACGTGCGATGTTACGCTCTTCGGTTTCGTCACCGGGGGCGAAGCCCATGTAATCAACAACGTCCAGCGGGCTGGGCAGATAGTCGATCACAGCGTTCAGCAGCGGCTGAACACCTTTGTTCTTGAACGCCGAACCACCCAGAACCGGAACAAACGCGATGTCCAGGGTCCCTTTACGCAGCAGGGCGCGCAGGGTCTCAACGTCGGGCTCATTGCCTTCCAGGTATTCCATCATCGCGTCGTCGTCCATTTCGACGGCCGCTTCGATCATCTTGCCGCGCCATTCGTCAGCCATGTCTTTCAGGCTGTCGCGGATCGGAGCTTTGATCCAGCTTGCGCCCAGATCTTCACCTTGCCACAGCCATTCTTCCATGGTGACCAGGTCGATCAGACCTTCCAGCTCGGACTCGGCGCCGATCGGAATGCCAACCGGAACAGCACGTGCACCGGTGCGGTCTTCGATCATGCGAACGCAGTTGAAGAAGTCTGCGCCGATCTTGTCCATCTTGTTGACGAAAACCATACGCGGAACCTTGTAGCGGTCAGCCTGACGCCACACGGTTTCGGTCTGGGGCTCAACACCGGCGTTTGCGTCCAGAACGCAGACGGCACCGTCGAGAACCGCCAGCGAACGCTCAACTTCGATGGTGAAGTCAACGTGGCCGGGGGTGTCGATGATGTTCAGGCGGTGCTTGGGGGTATCGGCGGTTTT
Source organism: Ruegeria sp. S263 (assembly GCF_056780525.1). NCBI lineage: Bacteria > Pseudomonadati > Pseudomonadota > Alphaproteobacteria > Rhodobacterales > Roseobacteraceae > Ruegeria > Ruegeria sp. S263. The sequence continues at coordinate 3,521,619 of NZ_CM165558.1, forward strand.
ACCGTCTTCGGTGCGCTCCCAGAAAGTGGTAGTCGCAGCCGAAGTGATGGTGATGCCGCGTTCCTGCTCCTGCTCCATCCAGTCCATGGTGGCTGCACCATCGTGCACCTCACCGATGTTGTGGGATTTACCAGTGTAATACAGGATACGCTCCGAGCAGGTGGTCTTACCTGCGTCGATGTGCGCCATGATACCGAAGTTACGGTATAGTTCGAGCGGATATTCGCGTGCCATTTTTGATAAGCCTCTGGATTACCAACGGTAGTGGCTGAAGGCTTTGTTCGCCTCGGCCATCTTGTGGGTGTCTTCGCGCTTCTTCACGGCGGTACCGCGGGACTGTACAGCGTCCAGCAGTTCACCGGCGAGGCGTTCTTCCATGGTGTTTTCGTTGCGGCCGCGCGCAGCGGTGATCAGCCAACGGATGGCCAATGCTTCGCGGCGTTCGGGGCGGACTTCGACCGGAACCTGATAGGTTGCACCACCAACCCGGCGCGAGCGAACCTCGACCGACGGTTTGATGTTGTCGAGCGCTTCGTGGAACACTTCGACCGGTGCGCGCTTTACCTTGTTCTCGACGCGGTCAAACGCGTTGTAAACGATGCGCTCTGCGACCGACTTCTTGCCGTCGATCATCAGGTTGTTCATGAATTTGGTCAGAACCTTGTCGCCAAATTTGGCGTCAGGCAGGACTTCGCGTTTTTCGGCGGCGTGACGACGTGACATATCAGCCTCTCCTTCTTACTTGGGACGCTTCGCGCCGTATTTCGAACGACGTTGCTTACGATCTTTGACGCCCTGAGTATCCAGAACACCGCGTAGGATGTGGTAACGCACACCGGGAAGGTCTTTCACACGGCCGCCACGGATCAGAACAACCGAGTGTTCCTGCAGGTTGTGGCTTTCACCGGGGATGTACGAGATGACCTCGAACCCGTTGGTCAGGCGCACCTTGGCAACCTTACGCATAGCCGAGTTCGGCTTTTTCGGTGTGGTGGTATACACACGTGTGCAGACGCCGCGTTTCTGCGGGCACTGCTCCAGGTGCATGGACTTCGAGCGTTTTACTTTGGGCTGCCGCGGCTTGCGGATCAGCTGTTGAATAGTTGGCATTCCGGTTTCTTCCCCGTTTTGCAACACACATGACATGCACGCGCATTGCGTGCGGTTCAACTTTGCTGCACTCATGCGTCCACAAGCGCAAAACCCGCGAGCGTTCCCATTCCGAGGTGAACGTCGCGGTTGGTTATCAGAGGGCGCGAACGGCAAAATTGTCCGGGCCTTGACCAGTTCATTACTGAAATCGGTTATGGGGCGGCCCCCGGTACCGAGATGACGCGCGTAATAGGGGGAGTCGGCCCAAGTGTCAACAGCACACCTGATCTGGTGCCCGACTGACGGCTTCGCCTTGAATTATCGCAGTTTGCCCAGCACTTCCAGCACATCAGACGTTGCGAGTTTCGGGTCGTGTGGGCATAGTCCCCGGCAACGCCCTGCGTCATGGATGAAACATGCAAGTTATCGGCTTGTGCCGCTTTTCTTACCCTGCTTATGGCGGCTTTCAGATCGAACATGAAACGATCGAAGAGCGCCGCGCCTATCTCTATAACTCCGCTCGTCTGGAAGAGCGGTTTCGCCTGTTCGAAACAACCACCCTGCCCTGTTTCAAAGAACAGACCGACGAGGATTTTCAACTGCTGGTCGTGATAGGTGATTGCCTGCCCAAGCCCGCCTTTGACCGGCTTCACGATTTGACGACGGGTATGAAGCAAATCAGGATCATCGCCCGAGAGCCCAAGCGACAGCGCCTCGTCATGAAAGAGGTTCTGAACGCCGCACGTGAAAACCCCGATGCGCCTTGTCTGCAATTCCGTCATGACGACGACGATGCAGTATCCGTTGATTTCGTCGAACGGCTGCGAATTGCCCTGCAGGACGGCAAAGGGCTGATTGAAAAAAATAAAACTGTCGCAATCGACTACAACAACGGATTTCTTGCACGGTTCGGTCCCAATGGGATTTTGGCAGCGCCGAAGTTTCAGCCTTTGCTCGGTGTGGGTTTGGGCATGTATGTGCGCGGCGGGTGTGACCTGACGATCATGAATTCCTCTCATTACCGGATGGGGAATTTCATGCCGGTGATCAGCTATCCTGATGCGCCAATGTGGGTACGCACACTGAACCAGTTCAACGACTCACCCCACGCCCGCAAGAACAGCGCCGAGCTTTTGCCCCTCACCCCGGAACAGGAAGGCGAGTTTATCGCGCGTTTCGCGATTGAACAGGACGCTGTCCGGCGCGTTCACGGAAAAGCGTAAACAGACCCGCGCCAACGACAAGCACTGCGCCCAGCATTGTAATTGCGTCCGGCCAGTCACCGAACACCACCCAACCCAGCCCCAGTGCCCAGATCAGGCTGGAATAGCGGAAAGGTGCGATAAAACCCACATCCCCTTCGCGCATCACCATAACGCTGAACAGGTATCCCATCAGAACAAACACGGCGGCGGAGGCGACCAAAATGCCCGCCTCGGTCGGCACGGGCTGCCATCCCGTTACAAACGTGGCGACACTTGCAGCCAACGTAATCGTCACAGTCGTTGCGAGTGTCACAACAAGCGAAGGCACATGGCTGGACATGCGTCGTGTGATCAAGTCCCGTGCAGTCACCGAAGCCACCGCAATCAGCGCATAAATTGAGAAAACGCTAAAACCCTCGGGGCCGGGCCGCACGATCAACAACATGCCGACAAAGCCCATCCCGATCGCAGCGACCCGTCGCCAACCGATATATTCGCGGAAAAACAGCGCAGCCCCCAGTGTTACAGTCAACGGCAAGGCCTGAAGGACTGCCGTCACATTCGCCAGCGGCATGTGCAGAAGCGCCGTCAAAAAGAAGAATGTGGCCGACAGTTCGGCCAGGCATCGCGCGGCGACAAGCCATTTGTCATGGCGCGGAAAATTCAGATGCAGGGCCCCAAAATGGCGAACCAGCAAGAAAACAAGTACCGTCGCCAGAACACCCCGCATTGCCACCATCTGAAACAAAGGAACCTCGGCCCCTGCAACCTTTACCAAGGTATCGTTGATGGTAAACGCAGCCATGCTGCCCATCATCAACAGGGCGCCTTTCATGTTTGGGGTCATTGAAACAAAACTCGAATATCGTCCTGCACATTCGCGCGGACGAAGCATGGCAAGTCAATACTCGACCCCGAAACGCAAAATTGTCATTTTGTATAAAATACTGAAATTAAAAATTATTTTTGAGATTACTATTTTTTCCGAGACTATTTTCGAGAAAGACCCTCAAGGTTTCTGGCAATAACCGCATCACCACCAATCCATAGCGTATCGGCAAAAGGTGCGTTTAATGTATTCGCGCTCGATTTTCTGGTCTTAACCCTCAGCGCTTGGCACCCATCATCCGGCGAAGGCGACGGCTTTGACCAAAAGAAAAGGCCCCACGTTTCCGCAGGGCCTGTTCATTGTTCTAAAGGTTCGCTTATTCGCGGCTTTCCGGAGTGTCGATCACCACGTCCAGCTCATCACCAACCATGTCGTCGTCAATGACCGGAGCGGCAAGGGCAGCGGCGGCTTCGGCCTCTTCCCGGCGGGCTTCGATGACCACGTTGTCACGCGATTGCGCAACCTGACGCACGGCCTGGGTCGCACCACCGGTACCGGCGGGGATCAGACGACCGACGATGACGTTCTCTTTCAGGCCAACCAGTTTGTCTTTCTTGCCCTGAACCGACGCTTCGGTCAGCACACGGGTGGTTTCCTGGAACGACGCCGCCGAGATGAACGAACGCGTTTGCAGCGAGGCTTTGGTGATCCCCAGAAGGATCGGCTCGCCCTGTGCCGGACGACCACCGCGCGCGATGGTCTTCTCGTTGGCTGCGTCGAACTCTTGCTTGTCGACATGTTCGCCTTTCAGCAGGGTGGTATCGCCTGAATCCAGGATCTCCCACTTCTGCAGCATCTGGCGCACGATGACTTCGATGTGCTTGTCGTTGATCTTCACGCCCTGCAAGCGATAGACGTCCTGCACCTCGTCGATCATGTAATCCGCCAGCGCTTCGACACCCATGATGGACAGGATGTCGTGCGGAGCCGGATTACCGTCCATCAGATATTCACCCTTCTGGATGAAATCCCCTTCGGCGACCGGGATGTGCTTGCCCTTGGGAACCATGTATTCGATGGTCTCCATGGACTCGTCAGCCGGTTCGATGCTGATGCGGCGCTTGTTCTTGTAGTCGCGGCCAAAGCGTACGTAACCATCGGCTTCTGCGATGATCGCGTGATCTTTCGGACGGCGGGCTTCGAACAGTTCGGCCACACGCGGCAGACCACCGGTGATGTCCTTGGTCTTGGCACCTTCACGCGGGATACGCGCGACAACGTCACCAGCTTCGATTTGCTGACCATCTTCAACTGACAGGATCGCATCCACCGACATCGGATAGTGAACCGGGTTGCCCGCGTCGTTGCGGACCGGCTCGCCATCTTCACCGACCAGAATGATCTCGGGCTTGAGGTCGCTGCCTTTAGGGGCGGCGCGCCAGTCGATCACGATCTTCTGGGTCATACCGGTTGCTTCGTCGGTCTCGTCGCGGACAGCAAGGCCCGAAACAAGGTCAACGTATTTCGCAGTACCGGCTTTCTCGGCGATGATCGGCAGGGTGTAGGGATCCCACTCGAACAGCTTGTCGCCACGGGCAACGGTTGCGCCATCCTTGACGAACAGCTTGGAGCCATAGCCCAGCTTGAAGCTGGCACGCTCTTCGCCGTGTTCGTCGTTGATCACCAGCTTCATGTTCCGGCCCATGACCAGGCTTTCGCCTGCGGCATTGACCAGAATCTGCGGGTTTTCGAACGCGACAACGCCTTCCTGGTTGGCTTCCTGGAACGACTGCTGACCACCTTGCGCAACACCACCGATGTGGAAGGTCCGCATGGTCAGCTGTGTACCGGGTTCACCGATCGACTGCGCGGCGATGATGCCAACAGCTTCACCCGTGTTCACCATGGTACCGCGAGCCAGGTCACGACCGTAGCAGGTTGCACAAACGCCTTCCTCGGACTCACAGGTCAGAGGCGAGCGGATGCGCATCGAGGCAACGCCAGCTTCGTCAATGGTGTCAGCCATACGTTCGTCGATCAGCTGCCCGGCTGCCACGATCACCTCATCGGTGCCCGGACGCAGAACATCGTCTGCGGCCACACGGCCCAGCACGCGTTCGGCCAGCGAGGCGACAACCTCACCATCGTTCACGGCTGCTTCGGCAGTGATCGCACGCTCGGTGCCACAGTCGATCTCACGAACGATACAGTCTTGCGCCACGTCCACCAGACGACGGGTCAGGTAACCCGAGTTCGCCGTCTTCAGAGCGGTATCCGACAGACCTTTACGGGCACCGTGGGTCGAGTTGAAGTACTCGAGAACGGTCAGACCTTCTTTAAAGTTCGAGATGATCGGCGTTTCGATGATGTCGCCGTTCGGCTTGGCCATCAGGCCGCGCATACCACCCAGCTGTTTCATCTGAGTGACCGAGCCACGCGCACCCGAGTGTGCCATCATGTAGACCGAGTTCGGTTCCTGTTCAGACCCATCCTCTGCCCGATCCGAGGATGAGATTGTGCTCATCATCGCGTCGGTCACCCGGTCGTTACACTTCGACCAGGCATCGACAACTTTGTTGTACTTTTCGCCCTGAGTGATCAGGCCGTCCATGTACTGCTGTTCAAAGTCTTTCACCTGATCGCGGGTGTCATCGACGATGCCCCACTTATCGCCCGGAATGACCATGTCGTCCTTACCGAACGAGATGCCCGCCTTGAACGCTTCTTTGAAGCCCATCGACATGATCTGGTCACAGAAGATAACCGACTCTTTCTGACCGCAGTAACGGTAGACGGTGTCGATCACCTGCTGCACTTCTTTCTTCCGCAGCAGGCGGTTGACCAGCTCGAACGGCGCTTTGTTGTTCATCGGCAGCAACGCACCCAGACGCAGACGGCCCGGAGTGGTCTCGTAACGCTTCTGAACTTCGTTGCCTTCGTCGTCGATCTGCGTGATCCGCGCGGTGATCTTGGTGTGCAGGTGCACTTCACCGGCGTCCAGCGCGTGCTGAACTTCTTCGATCGAACCAAAGACCTTGCCTTCACCCGGCATGCCTTCGCGTTCCAGGGTCACATAGTAGAGGCCCAGGATCATATCCTGCGACGGAACGATGATCGGTGCGCCGTTTGCAGGCGACAGAACGTTGTTCGTTGACATCATCAGAACACGGGCTTCCAACTGCGCCTCAAGGCTCAGAGGCACGTGAACCGCCATCTGGTCACCATCGAAGTCGGCGTTAAAGGCCGAACAGACCAGCGGGTGCAACTGGATGGCTTTGCCTTCGATCAGAACCGGTTCGAACGCCTGAATGCCAAGACGGTGCAGCGTAGGCGCACGGTTCAGCATGACAGGGTGTTCGCGGATCACTTCGTCGAGGATATCCCACACTTCGGGACGCTCTTTCTCAACCAGTTTCTTCGCCTGTTTCACGGTCGAAGACAGACCCTTGGCTTCAAGGCGCGAGTAGATGAACGGCTTGAACAGCTCCAACGCCATCTTCTTGGGCAGGCCACACTGGTGCAGCTTGAGTTCCGGGCCGGTCACAATGACCGAACGGCCCGAGAAGTCGACGCGCTTACCCAGAAGGTTCTGACGGAAGCGACCCTGCTTGCCTTTCAGCATGTCAGACAGCGATTTCAGCGGACGCTTGTTGGCGCCGGTGATCACGCGGCCACGACGGCCATTGTCGAACAAAGCATCCACGGATTCCTGCAACATCCGCTTTTCGTTGCGGACGATGATGTCAGGCGCGCGCAGCTCGATCAGGCGCTTCAGACGGTTGTTCCGGTTGATGACACGGCGATACAGATCGTTCAGATCCGAAGTCGCGAAACGGCCACCATCCAGCGGAACCAGCGGACGCAGTTCCGGCGGAATGACCGGGATCACGGTCATCACCATCCATTCGGGCCGGTTGCCCGACTCGAGGAAGGATTCAACAACCTTCAGGCGCTTGATGATCTTCTTGGGCTTCAGTTCGCCGGTTGCTTCGGCCAGATCAGCGCGCAGCTGCTCGGCTTCGGCTTCCAGATCGATCTGGGCCAGCATCTCACGGATAGCTTCGGCACCGATATTCGCGGTGAACGCGTCCATTCCATAGGCATCCTGCGCGTCCATGTACTCTTCTTCGGTCAGCATCTGGCCGTAGGTCAGGTCGGTCAGACCGGGCTCGATGACGACGTAGTTTTCAAAGTACAGAACGCGTTCCAGATCGCGCAGCGTCATGTCCAGCATCAGACCGATGCGGGACGGCAGCGATTTCAGGAACCAGATATGTGCAACGGGCGCAGCCAGTTCGATATGGCCCATACGCTCGCGGCGGACTTTCTGCAGGGTGACTTCCACACCGCATTTCTCGCAGACAACGCCGCGATACTTCATCCGCTTATATTTGCCGCACAGACATTCGTAATCTTTGATCGGGCCAAAGATACGCGCGCAGAACAGGCCGTCACGCTCGGGCTTGAACGTCCGGTAGTTGATGGTTTCGGGTTTCTTGATCTCGCCATAGGACCAAGACAGGATCCGCTCGGGCGACGCCAGTGAGACCTTGATCTCGTCAAAGACCTTCGGGGGCGTCAGCGGGTTGAACGGGTTGTTGGTGATTTCCTGGTTCATTTGTTACCTCAAATCTTGCGGAAGGGGGGACGGGAGAAAGGGCAGCGCCCTTACTCCTCAACCTCCGCATCCAGGAGTTCCATATTCAGGCCGAGGCCACGGACTTCTTTAACCAGAACGTTGAATGATTCCGGTACGCCCGCTTCAAAGTTATCCTCGCCCTTGACGATCGACTCATAGACCTTGGTCCGGCCGGCGACGTCATCCGATTTCACGGTGAGCATCTCCTGCAGGGTGTAGGCGGCGCCGTAAGCTTCCAGAGCCCAGACCTCCATCTCACCAAAGCGCTGACCACCGAACTGCGCCTTACCACCCAGCGGCTGCTGAGTAACCAGGCTGTAGGGCCCGGTCGAACGCGCGTGGATCTTGTCGTCCACAAGGTGGTGCAGTTTCAGCAAGTACTTGATGCCCACGGTCACCGGACGTGCGAATTGCTCACCGGTACGACCGTCGAACAGAACCGACTGACCGCTTTCCGAGAAGCCCGCACGCACCAGCGCGTCGTTGACGTCAGCCTCTTTGGCACCGTCGAAGACCGGGGTTGCGATCGGAACACCGCGGGTCACGTTGCCCGCAGCCTCGATCAGGCCATCCTCGTCCAGACCGGTGATGCCTTCTTCGTAGACATCTTCGCCATAGGCCAGCTTCATCGCTTCGCGCACCGGGGTCAGGTCGCCGGACCGGCGGTACTCACCCAGAGCGTCGTCGATGTTCAGACCCAGACCGCGTGCGGCCCAACCCATGTGGGTTTCCAGAATCTGACCTACGTTCATACGCGAAGGCACGCCCAGCGGGTTCAGACAGAAGTCAACCGGGGTACCATCGGCCAGGAACGGCATGTCTTCCATCGGAACAACCTTGGAGATCACACCTTTGTTCCCGTGACGACCGGCCATCTTGTCGCCCGGCTGCAGCTTGCGCTTCACGGCGATGAAGACTTTGACCATCTTCATCACACCCGGGGGCAGGTCATCGCCACGGCGGACTTTCTCGACCTTGTCCTCGAAACGGGCGTCCAGAGCACGCTTTTGCACTTCGTACTGCTCATTCAGGGCCTCGACGATCTGTGCGTCCTGCTCGCCTTCCAGCGCCAGCTGCCACCACTGACCACGGGTCAGGGTTTCCAGCAGATCCTCGGTGATCACCGACCCTGCCTTGACGCCTTTCGGGCCTTTGACAGCGGTTTTACCCAGGATCAGACCTTGCAGACGCGCATAGATGTTGCGGTCAAGGATCGCCAGCTCGTCATCCCGGTCACGGGCCAAACGTTCGACTTCCTCACGCTCGATCTGCAGCGCACGCTCGTCTTTCTCGACGCCGTGACGGTTGAAGACGCGGACCTCAACGACCGTACCGTAATCGCCCGGCTTCACGCGCAGCGAGGTGTCGCGCACGTCAGATGCTTTCTCACCAAAGATGGCGCGCAGAAGCTTTTCTTCCGGGGTCATCGGGCTTTCGCCCTTCGGAGTGATCTTGCCGACCAGAATATCGCCCGGCTCAACATCCGCGCCGATGTAAACGATACCCGCCTCGTCGAGGTTGCGCAGCGCTTCTTCACCGACATTCGGGATGTCACGGGTGATCTCTTCCGGGCCCAGCTTGGTGTCACGGGCGGCGACTTCGAATTCCTCGATATGGACCGAGGTAAAGACGTCATCGCGCGCGATACGTTCCGAGATCAGGATCGAGTCTTCATAGTTGTAACCGTTCCACGGCATGAACGCGACGACCACGTTTTTACCAAGGGCCAGTTCACCCATATCGGTCGACGGACCATCGGCAATGACTTCGCCCTTCTGGACGGTGTCACCCACCTTGATCAGCGGACGCTGGTTGATGCAGGTGTTCTGGTTCGAACGCTGGAATTTGCGCAGACGATAGATGTCTACGCCAGCGTCGCCCAGTTCCAGATCTTCGGTGGCGCGGATAACGATACGCTGGGCATCGACCTGGTCGATGATACCGGCGCGTTTCGCCTGAATTGCAGCGCCCGAGTCGATCGCAACCTTTTCTTCGATGCCGGTACCGACCAGCGGCGCTTCGGCGCGCAGCAGCGGAACCGCCTGACGTTGCATGTTCGAGCCCATCAGAGCGCGGTTGGCGTCGTCATTTTCAAGGAACGGGATCAGCGATGCAGCGACCGAGACCAGCTGTTTCGGCGACACGTCGATTAGGTCAACATTCTCACGCGGGGCAAGAGTGTAGTCACCCGCCTGACGGGTCGAGACCAGATCGTTGATGAACTTGCCATCAGCATCCAGCGTCGCGTTCGCCTGCGCCACAGTGTGACGCATTTCCTCGGTCGCGGACATGTAGTGAACCTCATCGGTCACCTCGGCGTCTTTGACGACGCGATACGGTGTTTCGATGAAGCCATACTTGTTCACGCGGGCGAAGGTGGCCAGCGAGTTGATCAGACCGATGTTCGGACCTTCAGGCGTTTCAATCGGGCACATCCGGCCGTAGTGGGTCGGGTGTACGTCACGCACCTCAAAGCCCGCACGCTCACGCGTCAGACCACCGGGGCCAAGCGCCGAGAGGCGGCGTTTGTGGGTGACTTCCGACAGCGGGTTGGTCTGGTCCATGAACTGCGACAGCTGCGACGAGCCGAAGAATTCGCGGACGGCAGCCGCAGCCGGTTTCGCGTTGATCAAGTCTTGCGGCATGACGGTGTCAATCTCGACCGACGACATACGCTCTTTGATCGCGCGCTCCATGCGCAGCAGGCCAACGCGGTACTGGTTTTCCATCAGTTCGCCGACCGAACGCACACGACGGTTGCCGAGGTGGTCGATATCGTCCACGTCGCCTTTGCCGTCGCGCAGTTCCACCAGCGCCTTGATGCAGGCCACGATGTCTTCGCGGCGCAGGGTGCGCAGGGTGTCCGGCGCGTCCAGAGCCAAACGCATGTTCATCTTCACGCGACCAACGGCAGACAGGTCATAGCGCTCGCTGTCGAAGAACAACGTGTCGAACAGGGCCGAGGCCGCTTCGACGGTGGGCGGCTCACCCGGGCGCATGACGCGGTAGATGTCCATCAGAGCGCTTTCACGGTTCAGGTTCTTGTCCTGAGCCATGGTGTTGCGCATGTAGGGGCCAACGTTGACGTTGTCGATGTCCAGAACCGGAACATCGGTGATGCCCGCATCCATCAGTTCTTTGACAGAACCACCAATCAGATCGCCGTCCTTGTCATATTCCAGGGTCAGCTCATCACCGGCCTCGACATAGATCGCCCCGTTTTCTTCGTTGATGATGTCCTTGGCGACAAACTTGCCGACGATGTGGTCAAACGGAACCAACAGGTCGGTGACAGTGCCTTCGTCGATCAGTTTCTTGACAGCACGCGGGGTGACTTTCTTGCCCGCTTCGGCAATCACTTCGCCGGATTTCGCGTCGATCAGATCATATGTCGGACGGGTACCACGCACGCGCTCGGGGAAGAACGGTGTGACCCATCCATTCTTCTTGTCCAGCTTGTAGGACACGGTCTCGTAATACGCGTCCATGATGGCTTCCTGGTCCAGACCCAGCGCATAAAGCAGGGTGGTCACAGGCAGTTTGCGACGGCGGTCGATGCGGGCGAACACGATGTCCTTGGCGTCGAACTCAAAGTCCAGCCAGCTGCCGCGATACGGGATTATGCGGCAGGCAAACAACAGTTTACCGGACGAGTGGGTCTTGCCCTTGTCGTGGTCAAAGAACACACCGGGCGAACGGTGCATCTGGCTGACGATCACACGCTCGGTACCGTTCACGATGAACGTACCGTTCGGCGTCATCAGGGGCATGTCGCCCATGAACACGTCCTGTTCCTTGATGTCCTTGACCGATTTCGCGCCGGTGTCCTCATCGACATCAAACACGATCAGACGCAGAGTCACCTTCAGCGGCGCGCTGTAGGTCATGTCGCGCTGCATGCACTCTTCGACGTCATATTTGGGTTTTTCCAGATCGTATTTCACGAACTCCAGAACGGAGGTTTCGTTGAAATCCTTGATCGGGAAAACCGACTGGAACACGCCTTTGATGCCTTCGCCGTCAGTGGGCTGCTCTGCATCGCCGGAGCGTAGGAAAAGATCATAAGAAGATTTCTGGACCTCAATGAGGTTCGGCATTTCCAAAACTTCACGGATTTTGCCGTAATATTTACGAAGACGTTTCTGGCCAAGGAACGTTTGAGCCATGTCAGATGTCACCTTTCGATGTTCTCAGCGGGCAAAGACACCGTCGGGCCCCGGCATCTTGCACATTCGAGACGACACGTCCGGATCAATTCATGGCCACCGTCCCGAAGGCAGCCTCCCGATCCAAGAACCGCGTCTTAGAAAACGCCCCAAAGTTGAGGCCCTTTCTAAGACAGGTTCGGCTGGACCCGGATTTCTCCGGACCCAGCCAAATTTCCGACGCATCAGCGATGCGCCATTGGACTGACTTAGGCCAGTTCGACCTCGGCGCCAGCTGCTTCCAGCTTGCCTTTGATCTCTTCGGCTTCTGCTTTGTCGACGCCTTCTTTGATCTTGCCGCCAGCTTCGACCAGTTCCTTGGCTTCTTTCAGGCCCAGACCGGTGATGCCGCGAACTTCTTTGATCACGTTGATTTTCGAAGCGCCGGCGTTCTTCAGAACGACGTCGAATTCGGTTTTTTCCTCAGCAGCTGCACCGCCGGCGTCGCCAGCTGCACCTGCGACCATTACGGCGCCGCCAGCTGCGGGCTCGATGCCGTACTCGTCTTTGAGGATGGTTTTCAGTTCTTGTGCTTCCAGCAGGGTCAGACCCACGATGCTTTCTGCCAGTGCTTTCAGATCAGCCATTGTATTAGCTCTTTCCGTTTTACAGTGTGTGTTCCAACGTCAGGGTATTCACCCCACGCAGATCATTCAGTGCCAACCGCTTACGCAGCTTCCGCCTTCTCTTCGATGGTGGAAAGGATGCTTGCGATGTTGCTTGCAGGTGCGCCAATTGCACCGGCGATGTTCGAAGCAGGCGCGCCAAGCATACCAGCGATCGTAGCAATAAGCTCTTCACGCGACGGCATTTTCGACACGGCTGTAACACCAGCCCGGTCCAGAGCGTTCTCGCCCATTGCACCGCCAAGAATTTCGAACTTTTGGTTCTCTTTGGCGAAGTCCTCGGCCACCTTGGCTGCTGCCACGGGGTCCTCGGAATAGGTCAGAACGGTCATACCCGTCAGCAGGTCACCAATGCTTTCACATGGCTTTCCGTCGAGGGCGATTTTGGCAAGCCTGTTCTTGGCAACACGCACGGCACCACCCGCGTCACGAGCACGTGCGCGAAGGTCCTGCATCTCGGCAACTGTCAGACCGGCGTAATGGGCTACCACTACGACGCCAGAGCTTTCGAAGATTTGGCCGAGTTCCTCGACCACTTTCTCTTTCTGGGCTCTATCCACAGTTCTCTCCAAGTTTGGGATGTTGGACATCCCGGCTCATATTTGCCGAGGGTGAAACCCCGGCGTTCAGGTCCGTTGTTACGGGATTGGCCAAAATGCGCCCGAGGATCGCGACCCTCAGAATTCTTTGGTCTTACCCGTCTCAGGCAGGAGATTAAGGGGCCGAATGGCACCACCCACCGTCTTGGACGAAACGAAATAAAGCGCACGACGAATCGCACGCTTTACTCCGCAAGTCTTATTAGGGCAGTTGGATGGGGTTTCCAAGGGGTAAATTGCGAATTTGGCCACGCCATTTTGCACCCCAGTTCGAACCCACCAGAACCCATCCAACTGTACGAATTTCATAGCGTTTTCCGCCAACCGGCAACAAAACCTATTTCTTGCCGTTGACACGCAAATCCCGCTGCGTTCCAGTCCGGTGAAAGGCACATCACCAAGGACATGGCCCGTTGGCTACTTCTCTTCCGCTCTCGGATCAAGAACATGACCGGGTCACCGCATTTATTGTCGAGTTTTCCAATGCGGTCCTGCACGCCCCAGTGACACAGTATGACTGTATCTACCGGTCGCACGCCTTCGCAGAGTCTCGGGCCGTTCTGGTTCTGCGCTCGACAGCGGGATCCTTCGCCCTCAAGATCGACACCGAGTCTCCGGCGACCGGTCGACTGAAAGACGAATTCGAGTTATTGGTTGACCTGTCCCGATACTTTGAACGCACAGACTCGTCCCGTGTCGTGCAGCCTGTCTACCTATCGCCCGGAGGGGCCTTTCTGGTCACAGAGTTCATCGACAGGCCCACTGCCGTTGATCTGATTTATAACAGCAAGGACGATAACCAAGTGGTGCAGGTCTATCGTCGGGCGGGGTCCTGGCTCAGTGACTTTCACAGCCGCCTGGCGCCCGTCAACTATGGGTTCCGGCCGAAATGGATGATTGACAGCATTTGCGATCTTGCGGCGATGGTCCCGGATGACATCGCGCAGAAAAGCCGGAAAATGATTGATGCTATGGTGACCGACGGCGAACGCCTTAAGGGGATCGAGGACCTGAGGGTCTTTTCACACGGTGATTTTCACGGGCAGAACCTGATTATCGGACAAGGCAAAACTCACGGTCTGGACTTTACTGAGGTATGCGAAAAACTGGCCGTCTACGATATCGTCGACTTTCTCAAGGCTGATATCTTTCGGGATGGTCCAGCCAGCGCGGTGGATCAGAGCGGCATTCTGCGGCGAAATAAGCAAATGTTCCTGCGCCGCTACCGCCTGCCGATTGACACCGATATCCTCGATTTCTGCATTCGTGGCCGATTGCTCAAAGACTGGCTGGACTATTGGCGCACTGACTTTACCTGCAGCGCGTTCGAGAAATTTCGGCGCACGCGTCTGGAAATGCGGCTGGATATCGCCTTTGGCACGGCAAACTAGACTATGGAACGAAAAAGCCCGAACAGTTTGCACTGCCCGGGCTCAATACTTTTTTGCTTCGCGTTAAGGCTTATTCGCCCGCAGCAGCCGCCACATCCAGAGTCACACCCGGGCCCATGGTCGAGCTCAGCGCGATTTTCTTCATGTAGGTGCCTTTGGCGCCCGACGGCTTGGCCTTGGCAACAGCCGAGACAAAGGCACGGACGTTTTCAACCAGCTTGGCTTCGTCGAACGACGCTTTGCCAACGCCAGCGTGCACAACGCCGCCTTTTTCCGCCTTGAACTGAACTTCACCGCCCTTGGCTGCTTCCACGGCCGCTTTCACGTCCATGGTCACAGTGCCAACCTTGGGGTTCGGCATCAGGTTGCGGGGGCCCAGAACTTTACCCAGACGGCCAACGATCGGCATCATGTCCGGGGTGGCAATGCAACGATCGAATTCGATGGTGCCGCCCTGAATGGTTTCCATCAGGTCTTCTGCGCCAACGATATCCGCGCCTGCTTCTTTCGCTTCGTCCGCCTTCGGGCCACGAGCGAATACAGCGACGCGCATCGCTTTGCCGGTGCCATTGGGCAGGCCGACAACGCCACGAACCATCTGGTCTGCGTGACGGGTGTCAACGCCGAGGTTCAGAGCGATTTCGATGGTCTCGTCGAATTTCGAGGTCGCGTTGCCTTTTACCAGAGCAACGGCTTCTTCGATCGACAGGTTTTCCTTGCCAGCGACAGCTTCGCGCGCAGCGCGGGTACGTTTACCAAGTTTTGCCATCTTACTTCACCTCGATGCCCATAGAGCGGGCCGAGCCCAGGATGATCTGCATTGCGCCTTCGACGTCGTTGGCGTTCAGATCTTTCATTTTGGCTTCGGCGATTTCGCGAACCTGCTTGGTGGTCACGGTTGCCACGGTCTCACGACCTGGGTTTTCCGCGCCACGGGGGCGGTTACGCTTGCCAACCGGCTTCAGACCAGCCGCTTTTTTCAGGTAATAAGACGCGGGCGGCGTCTTGATGTCCATGGTGAAGGACTTGTCCTGATAATAGGTAATCACGGTCGGGCAAGGGGCGCCTTGCTCCATGTCTGCGGTCTTGGCGTTGAACGCCTTGCAGAATTCCATGATGTTGATGCCGCGCTGACCCAGCGCCGGACCAACTGGCGGCGACGGGTTTGCCTGACCTGCAGGAACCTGCAGTTTCATTGTACCAGCAAGCTTCTTGGCCATTTGGTTTTCCTTTCAACTCGGGCGAAACGCGTTTCACCCAGATTATGTTGCGTGGTCCGATCCGGGATCGCGATCCCAGCAACCTCCCACGAGAGAATCTCGCCCGAAGACGATAGAGGCGGCGTTTACAGCGGAATGTGGGGGTTGGCAAGGGGTGCAAACCCACCAACAGATAAGCTTTCGCCCTAGTAAGCTAACCCCGATCACAACTCGTGCAACTGCTCCGATCTGCCAAAGATTAAGCAACCTTGCCAGACGCATTCAAAAATTGCGAACCTTGTATGGGGCGAATCTTTGCGCTGTTTCGGCGAAATCGTTGAGGGAGGAATTTTTATGACGCTTTCCAGACTTATTGCACCTGCAATTGTGCTGGGCGCTGGGCTTGTTGCAGCCACTGCGATGACTGCCGTTGCGCAGAACAAAGAACCTTCGGAGTGGTCCAGAACAGAACCTTACCCGAACCAGACCGTCTATTATCCCGGAACGGAAACTCTGGGTCCTGACGAAATGCGCGTCATCGCGTGTGGAACCGGAATGCCCCAGCCACGCCTCAAGCAGGCTGCGGCGTGTTTTCTTGTTGAGCTGGGCAACGGCGAAAAGTTCATCTTTGACATGGGCGAAGGCTCGTATGAGCGTATCATGGCGCTTGGGATACCGTTGGATCAGCTAGACAAAGTGTTTCTGGGCCACTTGCACCTTGATCACGCAGGCGATTTTCCGGCCTTCTACTTTACTGGCCCCGTAAACAACCGTCTGACACCCGTTCGCCTTTGGGGGCCTGAGGGGATCAAGCCCGAATGGGGAACAAAAGCCTGGGCTGACCATATGATGAAGATGTGGGCCTGGGAAGAAGCAACCAGGGGCGCGGCAGTTGATCCGCGTGGGTTGCAGTTAGAGGTAAATGAATTCGATTGGAAAGCTGTAAACAACGTCATCTTTGATGAAAACGGTGTTCAAGTTAGGACTCTGCCCGCGATTTATGGTGAACAATCGGTTAGTTTTCTGTTGGAATGGAATGGCCTCAGATTTGCGTTTTCATCCGATACGCTGCCAACGCGCTGGTGGAGAGAACATGCCGCCGGTGTGGATCTTGCCATCCACGAGTGTTTCACCCCACCAGAATTCATGATCGAAAAATACGGCTTTGAACCATCGGAAGCCATATTTGTCGGCTCTCAGGGACACACCGCCGCGCAAGCGTTCGGTAAGATCATGTCGGAAACCGAACCTCGGCTGGCCGTTTGCTATCACTTCCAAAACGATCACGACATTGCGTTGGCCGTCTATTCAGCAATCCGGGAAACCTATGATGGCCCCTTGGATTTGGCAGCCGACTTTATGACTTGGAATGTAACAAAGGATAGCATTCGAACACGCCAAGGTGTGCCCAACGAAGAGTCTTTCCCTGCGCCCGTTCAGATGGCAAAGCAACCACCTGACTCTGCTGCAGAGTTCCCGTTCTCTGAATTTGATCTTGAAAGCATCGACCTCGGCGCGGCCGAAGCCACAAATGACATGATCAATGATTTCAACGAACGCACAGGAAACGACGAAGTCGGCGCGTATACCAGCCTTCCCTTCAAAAATTAATAGGCTGAGCGGGCCTGTTTGGGGCCCGCCTTTGCTTTGCTGGCGTTTCGACACCAAGGCGCAAGAGAATACGAAAACACCGCACCGTCTGAGACGGCGCGGTGTCAATATACTTGCAAAGCGCTAATTTAGGCCTGCTTGGTCACCTGCGTGAAGTCCAGCTCGACCGGGGTCTCGCGGCCAAAGATCGAGACCGAAACTTTCAGCTTCTGGTTCTCGTCGTCCACGCCTTCGACCATGCCGTCGAAATCCTCGAACGGGCCGTCGTTGACTTTGACCTTTTCGCCGACCTCGAAGCTTATCATCAGTTTCGGCGCTTCTTCGCCTTCCTGAACGCGGTTGAGGATCTGGTTCACCTCAGCGTCGCGCATCGGCATCGGGCGGCCTTGCGGGCCCAGAAAGCCGGTCACACGGTTGATCGAGTTCACAAGGTGATAGCCCTGATCCGACATCTCCATATGCACCAGTACGTAACCGGGCATAAAGCGGCGTTCAGTCGTGACTTTCTTGCCCCGGCGCACTTCGATCACCTCTTCGGTGGGCACCAGTACTTCGTCGATGTCGTCCTCAAGGCCCTGTTCAGCCACCGACGTGCGGATCTGCTCTGCGATCTTCTTTTCGAAATTCGAAAGAACGCTGACCGAGTACCACCGTTTCGCCATGAACCTGTCGTCCTTGTTTACTTTCGGCGCATCCAGTCAATCAGACGCAGCCGTCATTGAATTTCCATCACGTGACCCGGAATAAAAAGCGGCGCGCAGCCCGAATCGCCGCACGCCCATTCCGAATAGTCCCGCGTCACTACTCTGACATCGCGCGCGGTGCAAGGGGCAAGCCGCGTTTCCGCGCGCCTTAACCGGTTTACCCGAACGCGCCCAAGATCAGTTGCAGACCGCCGCGAATACCAAGATCGACCAGCGCAAAGAACACGGCGGTCAGGGCCGCCATGATGAACACCATGACCGTGGTCAGCAGAACCTCACGGCGCGTCGGCCAGACGACCTTTGCAACCTCGGCGCGGACTTGCTGAATAAACTGGATCGGGTTTGTGGTGGCCATTTGGCTTGGATCTCTCTGCTAGCGGATAGGCCGGACATAACCGGGCATTGCGGCGATTTCAAGGGCTGTCAGGGCTTGGGCTTGTCGTCCCATTCATCGTTGAGGATACGACGGGCGTCGCCTTCGGGATCGTCATATTGGTTTGATCGCACCGTGTAGACAAATGCCACCAGCCCAACCCCGCCCAGAAACAGGGAAATCGGTATCAGATAGGCCAGAACTTCCATCGCTTTATCTTACCCGTAGCGCATTCAAAGATACAGTGATCGACGAGGTCGACATCGCCAGCGCCGCAATCAGGGGCGTGGCCAGGCCGGCCACTGCCAGCGGCACCGCGATAATATTATAGACAGTGGCAATGCGAAAGTTTTCGCGAATCCGTTTCGTCGCCTTGACCGCCGTATCACAGGCGTCAGAGATCGGCGACAGGTCATTGCCCAGCAGCACGATGTCCGAGGCCACCCGCGCCGCATCCAAAGCCGAGGCCGGGGAAATCGACACATGCGCCGCCGCGAGTGCCGCCGTGTCGTTCAGCCCGTCGCCCACCATCAGCACGTGGTGACCCTGATCGCGCAGCGCCTCGACATGCTTGGCCTTGTCCTGCGGCAGAGCCTGCGCGATCCAGTTCTGGATGCCGAGCTTATCAGCCAGCGCCTGAACCGCGCCCTGCGTATCGCCCGAAATCAGGATGACCTCTTTACCCGCGTCGCGGAACGCTTGCACCGCCTCGGCAGCACCGGTTCGCAGGCTGTCCGAGAACAGGAAGGCCTCAGGTGCCTGCCCTTCAACAGAGAGCCACGCGGCGGTCTGGTCGCCCTCTTCCGCGCCGGTCCACGCAGCCCGCCCAAGGCGGACACGCTGGCCTTGGGAAGTGCCTTCGGTGCCGAATCCCGGAACCTCGGTGATGTCGTCCAGCGTGGCGGGTTTGATCCCGGCCTCGCGCGCGGCCTGTGTCAAAGCAACCGACAAAGGGTGCGAGGATGCCTCGGCCAGCGCCAGCGCAATCTCAAGATCAGCGCGGGAATGAGCGCCCAGATTGGTCAGCTCGGGCGTACCTGAAGTCAGCGTACCGGTCTTATCGAAAACGACCGTATCTACCTCGGCCAGACGTTCCAGCGCGGTGGCGTGTTTGATCAGCATCCCCTTGCGGAACAACCGCCCCGAGGCCGCAGTGGTCACCGCTGGCACGGCCAGACCCAGCGCGCAAGGGCAGGTGATGATCAGCACGGCGGCGGCGATATTCAGCGCTGTTCGCACGTCGCCGGAATAGGTATACCACCCCAGAAAGCTGAGCGCCGACAGGATATGCACACCGGGCGCATAAAGCTTGGCCGCCTTGTCGGCCAGCGAGGTATAGCGCGAGCGCCCCGATTCCGCGATGGCCACCAGATCGGCCATACGATGTAACGAGGTGTCTTCACCCACCGCCGTCGCGCGGATGGTCAGGGGGCCGGTCAGGTTCACCTCACCGGCGCTGACCGTCACGCCCGCCTCGGCGAACACCGGCAGGGTTTCTCCGGTCAGCAAGGACCGGTCGAGTTCCGACTGGCCCGAGACAATCTCTCCATCCACCGGCATTCGTCCACCGGGGCGGACAAGGATCAGATCGCCGACGTTCAGCGTGGCAACAGCAACCTCTTCCTCGGCCCCATCCAACAAGCGGATAGCCCGGGGGACTTCGAGCGCGGTCAGCTCTTCTGCCGCGGATCGGGCAGCAGCGCGGGTGCGATAGTCCAGATAGCGACCAGCCAGCAGGAAAAAGGTCAGCGTAAGGGCGGCGTCGAAATAGGCGTGCTTACCGCTGAGCGCGGTTTCCCAAAGCGACGTAACCAGCGCCAAAAGGATAGCCAGCACGATCGGCACATCCATGTTCAGGCGGCGAACCCGCAAAGCCGACCACGCGTTCGAAAAGAAGGGTTGCGCCGCAAAGCCAATCGCAGGCAGCGCGATCGCGGCCGAAATCCAGTGGAACATGTCCCGCGTCGCGTCTGTGGCACCAGCCCAGACCGAAACCGACAAGAGCATCACGTTCATCGAGGCAAATCCGGCCACCGCTAGACGCATCAACAGGTCGCGCCCCGCCTTGTCGGACTGTGTGGCGGATAGGGCACCGGGATCAAGCTCATGCGCCTCATAGCCCACGCGTTCCATTACCGAAATCAGGTCAGCAGCGCGCAATTCTGGCGCGGCTTTGATCATTGCTCGTTTCAGAGTCAGGTTGACCCGCGCGTCTTCCACGCCGGGATGGGCGTTAAGCTCGCGCTCGACGGTGGCGATACAGGCCGAGCAATGGATGCCCGGCAGTGACAGCGCAATCTGCACATCTTCGGGGATTGGGCGCGCGGGCTCCGCAGGGCTTGCAATGCACCCCGGGCAGGCGGCCGTGCCTGATGTAAGCTGCGCCGTCATTCCCTATCCCTTTACGTACAGCGGCACGCGCTGAGCGAACTCTGCCCCGCTGTGATCCTTTGCGATCAAACGGATATTCCAGTTTCCCTTGCCCAGTGACGCGGGCGTGGCGTAAGCGGTACCATCAAAAATGAAATCCGGTGTGAAATCTTCTTTGACATGCGTGGCCCGTCCAACGACGGCCTGCAACTCGGCCACTTCGACAGGGGTGCCGGTCTGGTCTGTAATATGCAGAATCAGCAGCCCCCCGGACAATTCAGCACGGATATCCCATCCCAACGCCTGATGTTCCTGCAGGCGATCATTGAATTCTTGGCTGGCGACGTAAGAGTTCTTGACCTCGAGCCCCGGAAAAGTTTTCACCGCGCTGTAGGCCAGCACAAGATTTACCGCGATGATCACACCAAATGCGGCCACGAAGACGGCCAGTGCATGTTTGCCGGTGAATTTGCGTTCGGCCATGTTCACTTCCCTTGCCCGTTAAAGGTGGTGTCCTTGTAGGCACGCTCTCCGCTTTGCAGGTCTTCGACCCAGATGCGCACCGGAGTAACGTCAGTTGACGCCGGGCCGGTGCCACCGGAGGCCACGATATAGACGCGCGTCAATTGTGCCGTATCCGCAGCGACAATGACAGTGTCACCGTCATTGCCTTCGATCTGTACCTGCATGGCCGGATCCCCCGCAAGCGTCAGCTTGAACGGCCGTTCCTCACCATGTTTGTTGCGCAGGCGCACGTCATAGGTGTTGCGGATCGTGCCATCGGACAGGGTCACGAAGGTCGGGTTCCGAACGGGCGCCACCGTCAGATCAATATCGGGCCGGATAAACAGCGCAAACAACAACGCAAAGCCAACCGCAGCCCACATCCCTGTATACATGATCGTCCGGGGACGCAGAATGTGCTTCCAGACGTTCCGAGGCGGCTCACCCGCACGCTCGCGCGTTTCATCGCTCAGCGCCATATAGTCGATCAGACCGCGCGGTTTGCCGATCTTGGCCATCATGTCATCACAGGCGTCGATGCACAACGCGCATGTGATGCATTCAAGTTGTTGCCCGTCGCGGATGTCGATCCCGACGGGGCAGACATTCACGCAGGCCATACAGTCGATGCAATCCCCCAATTCGGAATCCGCAGTACGCTTGCCTTTGCCGCGCGGCTCACCCCGCCATTCGCGGTAGCCAACAACCAGAGTATCCTCGTCCATCATCGCCGCCTGAATACGTGGCCAGGGGCAGGCATAGATACAGATCTGTTCGCGCGCGAACCCACCGAACAGGAAAGTCGTGCCGGTCAGGATCAACATCGTGGTATAGGCCACGGGGTGGGCGTTGCCCGTCACCAGATCACGCAAAAGCGTCGGCGCGTCGGCAAAATAAAACACCCACGCCCCACCAGTGGCCAGACCGATCAGCAACCAGACGGTCCACTTCGTCACGCGCAACCGCGCCTTGCGGAAGTCCAGTTTTTCCTGCCGATGCAGGCGCAAGCGCGCGTTTCGGTCGCCCTCAATCCAGCGTTCAACCAGAATATACAGATCCGTCCACACGGTTTGCGGGCAGGCATAACCACACCAGACGCGACCCAATGCCGAAGTAAACAGGAACAACCCCAACCCGGCCATGATCAATAGACCTGCGACAAAGTAGAACTCATGCGGCCAAATCTCGATCCAAAAGAAATAGAAACGACGATTCGCCAAATCCAACAGCACCGCCTGATCCGGCAGGCTGGGCCCGCGGTCCCATCTGATCCAAGGCGTCACGTAATAAATGCCCAGCGTGACAGCCATAATGATCCATTTCAGGTTACGAAATGGCCCGGATACGCGCCGGGGAAAGATAGGCTCCCTTGCGGCGTAAAGGCTGGGGGCGGGGTCGGAATCGCTCACGGGATGGCTCCAGATGTAGCTATGTTTTTCGCGTCTTGTTCCAGATCACAAAGGTAGTCTCTTTGACATGGGTCAAAAGAGCATCGTACAGACACCTTTTGTCACAGCGCCCCGGACTGCGACCGAAGCCAACGGACAAAGATCTTGGTAGCAGGGCGAAGTGGAAAATCACCCGTTACAATATGATACCCGCTATTTTGTGGCTCGCAAAACAGTTCGACAAGCTGCCCCGACGCAATGTCGGCTTCGACAAAATGCCGCGCCGTGACGGTTACGCCCTGCCCGGCGCGCAACGCGTCCAGCAAGAGGTTTCCAGGCAAGGCGATCCGACCCGCGCGTGGACCGTGTTCGACGCCGTGCCGCGCCAGCCATGTTGTGGCTTCGGTCGTCCCCAACTCTTCCAGCCACGGGAGCTGGCTCAATTCCTGCGGCGTCCAATCGGACCGACCGCCCAAAAGGGTCCGCGCCGCGACGATCACGATGGGGCTGCTCAACAACAGGTCCGAGGCGATGCCAGACCAATCACCGCCGCCATAGCGGATCGCAACATCCACACCTCCGGGGCTTGGGTTGACCAGTTTCGGGGTCGGGTCCAAAGCCAAGGGAATATCTGGGAATTCTGCTTGAAAGGCAGGCAGACGCGGCATCAGCCAAGACGCTGCGAACGAGGGTGTCAGCGAGACGTGGACGGGGCGGTCCTGGTCCGTTTGCATCAGGGCTGCGACCGCGGCCCCGATTGTGCCAAATCCCAGATGAGTTGCGCGCGCCAGCTTTTCCCCCTCGGGGGTCAGGGTCATGGGTTTCCCTGATCGGTCCAACAGCGATACGCCCAGGTGCTTTTCCAAAACCCGCAATTGCTGACTGATGGCTGCGTGACTGACGTTCAACGCCGCACCTGCCTGCACAATATTCTCGGCCTCGGCGAAGGCAGAAAATGCCCGAAGCGAGGCCAGAGGTGGCATTTTCATCCAATCCATTTGTAAGCCTTACTTACACAAGAGAATTGGAATTGAGTCGCATTTTTCAGTCAGAAGTTCAATCTTTTCTGCATTCTCAGTTTAAAGAATGGAGAGGCAAAATGCTCTCAATCCTTGCAAAAAGCTTCATGATCGCCACTCACACCAGAGATCGCGATGAACGTACCGGCAAGCCCCGCCTGGGGTCACGGCCAAAGCACTGGCCAGCACATGATCATTGGAAAGGAAAAGGTCCAGCGCACGAAAAGGTGCATCTGGACCTCATCATTCGGGATTAGTAATCTGTGAAATTAGCACCGGCTGTTCAGGAAACGCGCGAACAGATGGAACAGCCGGTGCCTCAACCTTCGGGCGGCGAACCGTCCGAAGGTATTCTTCAAACCTTACTGACCACCACCCAACTGGTGGACATAGGCAGTCACAGCGCGGATTTGCGCCTCAGTCAGGCGGTTTTCCCAAGCGGGCATCACGCCGAAGCGACTGTAAGTGACTGTCTGGGTCAGAGCTTCTTCGCTGCCACCATAGAGCCAGATCGCATCGGTCAGGTTCGGCGCACCCTGGAACACATCGCCCGTGCCGTCTTCGCCATGACAAGCGGCACAGTTGTCTTCGAAAACAACCTTGCCCGCTTGCGCTGCGGCGTCATCGGTCTGCGCGTTGGTCAGGGACATGACGTACTGAACGACCTGCGTGATCTCTTCTTTCTCAAGAAGCTCTCCAAAGGCCGGCATCTCGGAATAGCGCGCGTCGTCGCTTTCTTCGTTCCGAATACCGTGGGCAATGGTGAACTCGATATCTTCGAGCGTTCCGCCCCACAGCCACGCATCATCCAGCAGGTTCGGGAAGCCGGGTGCACCCTGCGCGCCTGAACCGTGGCACTGCGCACACCAGGTACGGAATACCGCGCCGCCCGAGTTTACCGCGAATTGCTGCAGCTCAGGGTCTTTCGAGATGTCCTCAAGCGACGTTTCCACCAGCTTGGCATTCCAAGGTGCGTTGGCCTCCTGGAAGGCAACCATCTCTTCCTGCACCAGCTCACGAGACGACCAGCCAAGAACACCAGCGGTCGCTGATTGAACCAACGGCCACGCCGGATACATGATCGTGTAGATCACGCCCCAGATAATCGTGACGTAGAAGGTCCACAGCCACCAGCGGGGCATCGGGTTGTCAAACTCTTCGATACCGTCCCAGCTGTGACCCGTGGTATTCGGATCACCCGGCAGTTTATCAGATGTCTTGCTCATGGCCGCGCCTCCTTGGGTGTGGCGGGTTTATCGTCGCCCTGCAGGGGCGCTGGTGCGTCTGCATGCCGGAAGGGGATATTGGCGGTATCCTTGTATTCCTTGCTGGCACCGGGGCGGAAAACCCAGATCACGATGCCAACGAAGAATGCGAACAACAGCAACAACATCCAGCTATCCGCGAACTGCCTGAGGAGTGTATACTCTTCCATCACACCCTCCTTTAGCGGCTTGGGTCCGGGGTGAAGGTCGAGAAGTCGACCAGCGTGCCCAGCATCTGAAGATAAGCCACCATCGCGTCCGCTTCGGTCAACTCGGGCTGACCGTCGAAGTTGCGCACGCTGACCTTGTCGCCATAACGCTCCAGCAGCCCGTCATAGTCGCTGTCGGGATCAGCCTGCGCACGGAAGTCAGCCTCGGCATTGGCCAGCATTTCTTCGGTGTAGGGCGTGCCGACAAGGGCGTTCGCCTTCATGATGTCACCGATATACTTGCCGTCCAACTTGCGATGCTCGAGGAAACCGTATTTTGGCATCACCGATTCCGGCACAACCGACTGCGGATCACGCAGGTGGTCCACATGCCACTGGTCCGAGTAACGTCCACCCACACGGGCCAAATCAGGCCCGGTGCGTTTCGACCCCCACTGGAACGGGTGGTCATACATCGACTCGGCCGCCAGCGAATAGTGCCCGTACCGTTCGACCTCGTCCCGCATGGGGCGGATCATCTGGCTGTGGCAGACATAGCAGCCTTCGCGGATGTAGATTTCACGCCCTGCCATTTCAAGGGGGGTGTAGGGGCGCATCCCCTCCACCTTCTCGATGGTGTTCTCAAGATAGAACAGTGGGGTGATCTGCACGATGCCACCGATGGTCACGACCAGAAAGCTGAACACCAGCAGGAGGGTCGCGTTGGTCTCGAGGATCTTATGTTTGTCGAGAATTGCCATTGCTCCGGCCCTCCTTATTCAGCCGGGACCGCGACGGACAGGCTGGCCTCTTTGGCCGGCGCTTTCCGCACAGTCATCCACAGGTTGTAGCACATGATCACGGCACCAGCGACGAACATCACGCCACCCAAGGCACGCACCACATACATGGGGAACTTAGCAGCCACGGTGTCAGCGAACGAGTTCACCAAGAAGCCGTTGGCATCCACTTCGCGCCACATCAGGCCCTCCATGATACCGGTGACCCACATCGACGCGGCATAGAGAACGATGCCGATCGTAGCGAGCCAGAAGTGCCAACTAACCATTTGCAGCGAGTACAAACGCTCACGCTTCCACAGGACAGGCACCAAGTAGTACAGCGCGCCAAAGGTGATCATACCGTTCCAGCCCAACGCGCCCGAGTGTACGTGACCAATGGTCCAGTCAGTATAGTGAGACAGGCTGTTCACGGCACGAATCGACATCATCGGACCTTCGAAGGTGGACATGCCATAGAAACCGACCGAGATGACCATCATGCGAATGATCGGGTCAGTGCGCAGTTTGTCCCATGCGCCCGAAAGGGTCATCAGACCGTTGATCATACCGCCCCACGAAGGCATCCACAGCACAACCGAGAACACCATGCCCAGCGTCGAAGCCCAGTCAGGCAGCGCGGTATAGTGCAGGTGGTGCGGCCCGGCCCAGATGTACAGGAAGATCAGGGCCCAGAAGTGGATGATCGACAGCTTGTACGAGAATACCGGACGTTCCGCCTGTTTCGGGATGAAGTAATACATCATGCCCAGGAAACCCGCAGTCAGGAAGAAGCCCACGGCGTTGTGGCCGTACCACCACTGGATCATAGCGTCTTGCACGCCCGACCAGACGATGACGGATTTAGATCCCCAGATGCTGACCGGGATGGTCAGGTTGTTGACCACGTGCAGCATCGCAACGGTGACGATAAAGGCTAGGTAAAACCAGTTGGCCACATAGATATGCGGCTCTTTCCGTTTGATGACTGTGCCCAGGAAAACGGCCAGATACGCGACCCAGACGATAGTCAACCACAGGTCAACATACCATTCGGGTTCGGCATATTCCTTGGATTGCGTGCCACCCAGAACATAGCCGGTCGCCGCCAGCACGATGAACAGCTGATAACCCCAGAACACGAACCACGCCAAATTGCCGCCCCAAAGACGCGCAGCGCTGGTGCGCTGTACCACGTAGAACGAGGTCGCAATCAACGCGTTGCCGCCAAAGGCGAAAATCACCGCAGATGTATGCAGTGGACGCAACCGACCAAAGTTCAGATAGCCCTGCGCCCATTCAAAGTTCAGCGCGGGAAAGGCCAATTGAAAGGCGATGAATGTTCCGGCGATGAACCCGATCACGCCCCAGAAGGCAGTCGCGATAACGCCATAGCGGATCACGCCGTCCATATACTCGGCCGAGTGGTCCACGAGGATATCTGGCTCATCGGTGTTTCTAAGCGTCCAGATGAACAATCCGCCGGCGATCAGCATCACCAGAATTGCATGCACCTGATACGCCAAATCGCGTGCATAATTTGTCCCGATCGCGGCAAAAACCACGATCAGACCAAGCACGATCAGCTTGATGTAATTTGACATATTGCGTCCCTTTGCCATGCTCTGCGCGATTCTCTTATATCGCAGAACCTTTTTGACTGGCTGTTCTTTTGTCGGACAGCCGCTTTAACTGCTTTGATCTGTGTCAAGACAGGACGCTGAATACTATGACAATCCTAAAGAAACGACTGGGCTGGAAAGTCGCAGCTTACAACGGTTCGAAGGTAAGAGGTCAAAAATGGCTTACAAATCTCTTCTCACTGTGATGACAGATTCCACGCAATCGAATGCGGCCCTTGCGCAGATGGCGGCACTTGCTTTGGCACAGGATGCCCATGCCGAGGCGCTGTGTCTGGGCGTGGATCGTAGTCAGACAGGGTATTACTATGCCGGCGCAAATGCGTTGATCCTGCAGGAAACACTAAGCCGCGCCAACGCCGAAGCAGAAGAAGTGCTGGAATATGCCAACGCGTTTCTGGGGAAATCCGGTGTTCGGTGGTCTGCCGAAAGTGGCGTGGCTCAGATCGCCGATATTGGACGTCATGTCGCCCATCGCGCGCGGTTTTCGGATCTGGTTGTTCTGCCCCAGCCCTATGGCGAAGATCGGGGCGCAGAATGCGAACCCATAGTCGAAGCCGCGATGTTCGAGGGACACGCGCCCGTGCTTATCACCCCGGAGAACGCAAAGCCGTTCGAACGACCGGGGACGATTCTGATCGGCTGGAACGAAAGCGTTGAGGCCATGCGCGCCATACGCCGCGCCCTGCCCTTCCTGCAACAGGCCGAACTTGTGCGGATCGTCGTGATCGACCCACCCCGCCACGGGCCGGATCGGTCCGACCCAGGGGGGATGCTGTCGCAAATGCTGGCACGGCACGGAGTAAAGTGCGAAATCGACGTTCTCAGCAAAACGATGACACGCGTGTCAGACATCCTGAATCGCCACGCCTCGGACACTGAAGCTGACATGATTGTCATGGGCGCCTACGGGCATTCCAGATTCCGCGAAGCCATTCTGGGCGGCGCCACTCGGAACATGCTGGAACAATCCCCGGTTCCCGTATTTCTGGCGCATTAAAGCCGGTAAGTTAGTAAAACCGCCCCTAATAAGGGCGGTTTTTTACCCTCGTCTTACAAGGCCGATCAGGAACAGCAGAATGACTGCGCCGATCGTGGCAAAGAATATTGACGAGAATAGGCCGCCCCCGACCGAAAAGCCAAGCGCCGGAAAGACCGTTCCCGCCAGAAACGCGCCGACGACACCGACAATTATGTTTCCAAACAGACCGAAGCCCCGGCCTTCCATGATCTTGCCGGAAAGCCAACCGGCAATGGCGCCAATGAAGATCATGGCGAGAAGGCTACTGAATTCCATGGTTTGCTCCTGAATTGACTGCACTCAGGCCACTAAACCACGACTACTGCGTCAGGTCACGTCAGACCAGAAAACCACCGTCTGAATCGTCACCAGCTTCTTCCATCAAACGTCCCATATCGGGGATGGTCACGTGACGCTTGCCCTCAAGGGTAATGACGCCGTCCCGTTTCAGCGCCGAAATCTGGCGGCTGACCGTCTCCAAAGTCAAACCAAGGTAGTCTGCCATCGCCTCGCGGGTCAGAGGCAAATCAAAGACGATCGGTCCGGCGTTCCCCTCGTGGCTGATCGAAGCATCCCGACGGGCGATGATAGACAACAGGCTGGCAATCTTTTCACGGGCGGTCTTACGCCCTAGCACCAACATCCATTCACGTGCCGCATCCAGTTCATCCAACGTCATCTGCAGCAGGCGATGGGCGATATGCGGGGTTTCGTTCATCATCTCTTCGAAGGGCTTCTTGCGAAAGCAGCACATCACCAGATCTGTCGTAGCCTGCACGTCGTAGGGCGCCGATTCGCGACCGGGGCGCCCCACAAAATCGCTGGGCAGCAATAGACCGACCATCTGAGTACGGCCGTCTTCCATCGTTTGCGTCAAAGACGCGATGCCCGACACGACCGAACCCACGAAATTCATCTGATCCCCAGACCACAGGATTGTCTGGCCAGCCTCGAAACTGCGGTAATACTTAATGCCTTCAAGCTTTTCCAACTCATTGGCATCGCAATGCGCGCACACCGCCCGATGTCGAATGGGGCAGTCGGCACAATTGGTATGGTCGATCTTGAACATCGGTGTCATGCGGGTTTCCACTTGATCTCTATCAAGGTTTATTTGCGAGCCGTCCTCTAACGGTATCGCCATGATTGTTAAACCACAACTGGCACAGCTTGGACTATTTGACGCGAAAGTACCGCGTTACACAAGCTATCCAACCGCCCCCCACTTCAACAATGACGTGGGGGAAAATCGTTATGGCGACTGGATTTCCAAGATTAAGCCCGGCAGCGCCATCTCTTTGTACATCCATGTTCCGTTCTGCCGCAGGCTTTGCTGGTTCTGTGCCTGCCGCACGCAAGGAACCCAGACCGACAATCCGGTCATTGCCTATGTGGACGTGTTGAAGGCCGAGCTGGATCTGCTGGCCGAACGCCTGCCCCAAGGGGTGACACTGTCGCGCCTGCATTGGGGCGGCGGTACGCCCACCTTGCTGAACCCGGATCTGATGAGAAATCTCGCGGCTCATATTCTGGATGTGGTTCCCTTGGGTGCTGACGCGGAATTCTCGGTCGAGATCGACCCGAACGAAATTGACGCAGATCGGCTGAATGCATTGGCCGAGGCGGGTATGAACCGGGCCTCGATCGGGGTTCAGGACTTCGACGATGAAATCCAGAAAACCATTGGCCGGATTCAAAGCTATGACACCACGCGCAACGCGGTCGATATGATCCGCGCCCGTGGGATTTCCAGCCTGAATGCAGACATCCTGTATGGCTTGCCGCATCAGACCAAAACACGAATGACCGAAAGCGTGCAGAAGCTTCTGTCTCTTAACCCGGACCGGGTGGCGCTTTATGGATACGCCCATGTGCCATGGATGGCCAAGCGACAGCAGCTGATCCCGTCAGATGCTCTGCCCACGCCGGAACAGCGGCTGGATCTTTTCGACACGGCTCGCCGCCTTTTCATGTGGGACAACTACGCGGAAATCGGAATCGACCACTTCGCCACGCAGGATGACGGTCTGACCCATGCCTTGAAAGCAGGGCGGCTCAAGCGAAATTTCCAGGGATATACTGACGATCAGGCCGAAGTGTTGATCGGAGTCGGGGCCAGTTCGATCTCACGCTTTCCACAAGGCTATGCCCAGAACGCACCCGCGACGTCGGCCCACACAAAAGCAATCCGCGAAGGGCGTTTCTCGACGTCCCGCGGGCATATGTTCAAGGGGCAGGATGTTCTGCGAGCGCGTTTGATCGAAGCGCTGATGTGCGACTTTCAGATCAATTCGGCGGAGATCCTGCGCGATCACGAAGTCTCGGCCACTGAACTGAATCAGATGTTCCAAACGGCCAATGCCGCGTTCGACAACCTGTTGCGCGTCACCGACGAAGGGCTGTTTATTCCACCCGAGGCCCGCGCCCTGACCCGGATGATTGCTCGCAGTTTCGACGCCTATGACCTGAGCAAAGCTGGCCACAGCTCGGCGATCTGACGTCTTGCATTTGCGCTGATCCTGCGGCCTGCCATCGTAACATTCGCGCGGGGGCTTGACGCAGGTATCCGATTTTCTCCACACTTGGGGTGTGCGATCCGCACCCTGAGGCAGGTGAATTTGCAGACAGTTCTTGCCGACGCATCCGCGTGGGACGACCCTTTTCGTGCAGGTATTACTGCAACCTGAAAGAGGGACAGCACTCATGCGCGTTTTCACCGTCCTCGGCCCCAGTCAGTCGGGCAAGACAACCCTGGTCGAGGCCATCAGCCGCCTCGACGGTCGACCCACCACATTCGACGTGTCCGGAACCGTGCATTTGCACGGTTTTTCTTATTTGGGCGAGCAATGGTGCGCCGTTGACGTGGATGGCGGCGGGGATAACCTGGGCTACGTCGGCCCGGCCATGGCCATTTCCGACGCGGCAGTTGTGGTTGTGCCCCCGGACCCGGACGCAGCCGTTCTGTGCGCCCCTTATCTGAGGTTGGTGGAAGAGGCCGGAATTCCCTGCTTCCTGTTCATCAACCGGATGGACAGCCCGAATGGACGCATTAGGGATATCATCGCGGCACTACAGACCTATTGCGTTCATCACATCGCGTTGCGGCAAGTGCCCATCCGTGATGGAGACTCCATCGTTGGCGCGGTCGATCTGATTTCGGAACGGGCCTGGAAATACCAGGAGGGGAAACCTTCCAACCTGATCGAGTTGCCCCAATCTGTGGAAGACCGTGAACAAGAAGCCCGAACCGAGCTTTTGGAAACTCTGTCCGACTTTGATGACAACCTGCTCGAACAACTTATCGAAGACAAACAGCCCCCCAGCGCCGAGATTTACGACCTTGCCGCGCAGGTGTTGCAGAACCATCAGCTTATCCCGGCCTGTCTGGGGTCCGCCAGCCATGGAAACGGCCTGACACGCCTGATGAAAGCCCTGCGGCATGAAGCGCCCGAGTTTGACATCGCAGCCGGACGCGACGAAGCCGCCGAAAACGCCCGCGCGATCGCCGGGTTTGCCGATGTGAAAAAACATATCGGCAAGATCATTGTCCTACGCGGACTGGGCGACGGCGTAAAAGCCCATGAGCCGCTGGGAGGTGAAACCGTTGGCAATCTGACGGGACTGGATGCAAAAACCCAGATCGACAAGCTGGGCGCGGGTCAAATCGGGTTGGCGGTCAAATCTGATCACCTGAACCCCGGCAATCTCTATGACAGCAAAGAGGCCACGCCGTTGCCCGAGTGGGCCTTATCCCATCCGGCGGCTCACCGTCAGGTGGTCTCACCCGCGCATGAACGCGACGATGTGCGTTTGTCCAATGCCCTGACCCGGCTGGTTGAGATTGACCCGGGCCTACACATGGAACAGGACGAACTTAGCGGTCATTCAGTTCTGGGATCGCAGGGTCCGCAGCATATGCGCCGTGTCAGCGCGAAACTGGCCGAAGACTTCGGGATCGAGATCGTCGCCGATCCAGTTGAAACCGCGTATCGGGAAACCATTCGCACACCGATTGAACATCGCCATCGCCATCGCAAACAGTCCGGCGGGGCCGGGCAATTCGCCGATGTCGTCATCTCAGTTGCGCCCATGCCACGCGGATCGGGGTTCCAGTTCGAAGAGGTGGTCAAGGGCGGCGCAGTGCCGCGCAACTATATCCCCTCGGTCGAACATGGGGCCAAGGACGCGCTTGAACAGGGTCCCGAGGGGTTCCCGGTTGTCGATGTGAAAATCACGCTGAGCGACGGCAAGCATCACAACGTAGACAGCTCGGATTATGCCTTCCGCACCGCCGGAAAAAACGCCGTGCGAGAAGCGCTGCCACAGGCCAAGCCCGTGGTGCTGCAGCCGATCCTAAACGCCGAGATTCACCTGCCTTCGGATTTCGTGGGCGACCTTGTTCCCACGATCAGCTCGCTTCAGGGTCAGGTTCTGGGCTTTGAGGGCAATCCCAACGCCTCAGGCTGGGAGATTTTCAACGCGCAGCTACCGGCAGTAGCCGAGGATGAACTGCACCGCAGTCTGGCCAGCGCGACACGCGGCACCGGCTGGGTCAAGCTGAGCTTTGATCACTATGAAGAACTGCGCGGCCCGGTGCCAAAACCGGTGGCTAAGGAAAAAGCCAGCGCCTGAGCAAGTTGTAGGGCGGGCTTCAGCCTGCCGCTGCGATCAATTCACGGGTGTAGTCTGTCTGGGCGTTCTCAAACAAATCCTCGGCCGTGCCCATTTCAACCACATCACCGTTTCGCATAACGATAACGTTATGGGACATGGCGCGCACGACCTTCAGATCGTGGCTAATGAACAGGTAGGCCAAACCGTATTTCTTCTGCAGGTCACGCAGCAAGTCGACGATTTGAACCTGCACCGTCATGTCCAACGCACTGGTCGGTTCATCCAGAACCAGCAACTTGGGCCGCAACACCATCGCACGCGCGATGGCTATTCGCTGACGCTGACCGCCTGAAAACTCGTGCGGGTACCGGTCCATTGCAGCCGGATCCAGCCCCACTTCGGTCATCACCTCAGTCACCAGTTCACGCGGGGCGCGGTGCGGGTCGACTTTGTGAATTGCCAAACCTTCGGCAATGATCTGCTGGCACGTCATACGCGGGCTCAGGCTACCGAACGGGTCCTGAAACACGATCTGCATGTCCTTGCGGAGGCGCCGCAGTTCTCGCGTGGACCAACGCCGGACATCCTGATCGCGGAAGGTGATGCCACCCTCGGACGCAATCAGGCGCATGATCGCCAAAGCCAGCGTTGTCTTGCCCGAACCACTTTCGCCCACAATTCCCAACGTCTCACCCGCCCGTACGCTAAGCGTGGCATCGTTGACCGCCTTGACGTGTCCCACCGTCCGCTTCAGGAACCCGCGCTGGATTGGAAACCAAACCTTAAGATGATCTGTTCGCGCGACTTCTTCTGCGTCTGCGGCCACCGCTTGCGGGTGACCGGACGGCTCGGCCGCCAGCAGCTTGCGCGTATAAGGGTGTTGTGGGTTGTCGAAAATCGCGACCGTCGGGCCGGTTTCGACGATTTCACCATCCTTCATCACGCACACACGGTCCGCAATCCGGCGTACAATGCCAAGGTCATGGGTAATGAACAGCATTCCCATGTTTTCGGATTTCTGCAACTCGGCCAGCAGTTCCAGGATCTGTGCCTGAATAGTGACGTCCAGCGCCGTTGTCGGTTCATCCGCGATCAGAATGTCGGGCTTGTTGGCCAGCGCCATCGCGATCATCACGCGCTGGCGCTGCCCGCCCGACAATTGGTGCGGATAGCTGTCCAGTCGATCCTGCGGGTCGCGAATACCAACCTTTGTCAGCAGCTCGACAATTCGGTCACGCGCCGCATCACCGGTCAAGCCCTGATGCAGGGCCAGAGACTCAGCCATCTGTTTCTGGATCGTGTGCAGCGGGTTGAGCGAGGTCATCGGCTCTTGGAAGATAAAGCTGATGTCGTTGCCGCGCACATCCATCAACCTGTCCTCGGACGCGCCGATCATCTCATTCCCGTCATAGCGAACCGAGCCTTCGACGATCGCGCTGTCGCCCAGCAGCGACACTGTCGACAAGGCCGTAACGGATTTTCCCGACCCGGACTCACCTACCAGAGCTACCGTTTCACCACGATCGACGGTGAACGAAACCCCTTTCACCGCCGCGCTGACCTGCCCGTCCTGTTTGAACGAGACCTTGAGGTTGTTCACATCCAAAAGGCTCATGAGAAGGTCTTTCTGGGATCAAACGCATCGCGCACGCCTTCAAAAATGAAGACCAGCAACGACAGCATGATGGCAAAGGTAAAAAAGGCGGTGAAGGCCAGCCACGGTGCCTGCAGGTTCTGTTTCGCCTGCAAGGTCAGTTCACCCAGCGAGGGGGCCGAGGATGGCAGGCCAAAGCCAAGGAAATCCAATGAAGCCAGACCGCCAATGGTTCCCGTGACGATAAACGGCATGAAGGTCAGCGTCGCGACCATCGCATTCGGCAGCATGTGCCGGAACATGATGGTCATGTTGCCCACGCCCAGCGCCCGCGCCGCGCGCACATATTCAAGGTTCCGGGCCCGCAGGAATTCGGCCCGGACAACCCCAACCAGCCCTGTCCAGCTAAACAGGATCATCAACGCAACCAGCAACCAGAAACTTCGGCCCAGAATGGCAAACATGATGATGATCACGTAAAGCGAGGGGGTCGCGGACCATATCTCGATGATCCGCTGGAAGATCAGGTCCAGCCATCCGCCAAAGAACCCCTGAATGGCTCCGGCGAAAATCCCGATCAGGCTGGCAACGCCGGTAACCATCAGGGTGAACAGGATCGACAGCCGGAATCCGTAAATCACCCGCGCCAGCACATCGCGCTTGGTGTCGTCCGTGCCCAGAAGGTTCTGGCCGTTTGGCGGCAGCGGCGCGGCACCCGGCCGGTCAACGCTGGTGTTGAAGGAATAGGGGATCAGGGGCCAGATGGCCCAGCCACGCTCGAACCCTTCGGCTTGGAACGTACCGGCGTCGATCTGCTCGATAATGCCCTCGGGGTCGTCAAAACATTGCTCCAACCCGCCGCTGTCGATCAGGCAGCGCACTTCGGGATCGCGATAGATCGCTTCGGTCTGGAAGTCGCCCCCAAATTCGGTTTCGGCATAGAAGTTGAAAACGGGCATGTAAAACTCGCCCCGGTATTTCACGAGGATCGGTTTGTCATTGGCGATGAATTCGGCAAAGAGCGACAGGCCGAACAGGATCGAAAAAATGATCAGCGACCAGAATGCGCGGCCATTACGCCGAAAATTGCGCCAGCGACGTTGGTTCAGCGGAGAAAGCGCCATCTACCCCTCCCGCTTTTCGAAATCGATGCGCGGGTCGACCAGCACATACATCAGATCACTGATGATGCCGACAACCAGACCCATCAGGCCAAAGATAAACAGCGTGCCAAAGATCACCGGGTAATCGCGCGCAACGGCGGCCTCGAACCCCAATCGGCCCAATCCGTCCAGCGAGAAGATCGTTTCGATAATGATCGACCCGCCAAAGAACACGCCGATGAACACAGCAGGGAACCCGGCGATCACGATCAGCATGGCGTTGCGGAACACGTGACCGTAAAGCACCTTGCCTTCGCTCAAGCCCTTGGCGCGGGCCGTCATCACGTACTGTTTCTTGATCTCGTCCAGGAACGAATTCTTGGTCAGCAGCGTCAGGGTCGCAAAGGCCGAGATGGTCAGCGCGATAATCGGCAAAGTGATGTGCCAGAAATAATCCGCAATTTTTCCCATCAGGCTAAGGCTGTCCCAATTGTCCGATGTCAGCCCCCGCAACGGGAAAATCTGCCAATATGACCCACCAGCAAACAGCACCAGCAACAGGATTGCGAACAGGAAACCGGGAATGGCATAAGCCACGATGATCGTTCCGCTTGTCCAGGTGTCAAAGGTCGAGCCATCCTTGATTGCCTTGCGAATGCCCAGCGGGATCGACACCAGATAAGCAATCAGCGTCGACCACAGACCCAGCGAGATCGAGACAGGCATTTTTTCGAGGACCAGATCAATAACGCTGATCGACCGGAAATAGCTCTCGCCAAAGTCCAGTGTCAGGTAGTTGCCCATCATGGACAGGAACCGTTCCAGCGGCGGCTTGTCGAACCCGAACTCTTTTTCCAGCTCTGCAATGAATTCCGGCGGCAATCCTCGGGCGCCGACGTATTTGTCGTCAAACGAGCCTCCGGCGGGTTCGGCGGCGGCACCGGCATCTCCGGCACCGGCGAAGCCTGCAAAAACGTCGCCTTGGCCTTCGATCTGCGCGATAATCTGTTCGATCGGTCCACCCGGTACAAACTGAACCAGTGTGAAGTTGACGATCATAATGCCCAGAAGCGTGGGAATAACCAGCAACAGGCGTCTTAGTATATATGCGCCCATGTTACCGCAGCGCGCCCTTCGCCTTTAATGCAGCCTCTTTCTCGGGGTTGACCCACCAAAGATCGAGATAGCCAAGCGTAAATGGCGGCAGGTTTTCGGGGTACTCATACATGTCGTAATAGGCCGTCCAGTAGTCCGCCACATATCCATCGGGGATGATGAAGAACTCATACCGCAACACACGATCCAGCGCCATAAGCGCCGCGTCCTGTTCCGCCTGATTTGTGGTGTCAAAAGAGGCTTCGATCACGGCATCCACCAGCGGGCTGGCAAGTCCGGCGGGGTTGAACAGGCTGAACGCTGCCTCTTCCGAACCATACATCTGGCTCAAACCGCCACCGGTCGACAGGAATGATCCATACCGATTGGAATACACCATATCGTAATCCCGCTCGCGCCTGCGCAAGGTGAACTGAGACGGGTCCACCTTTTCCGCCGAAGCGTCAACGCCGATCGACTGCAGGTTCTGCACAAAGGTTTCGATCATCGTCGCGGTCGAGGTTGGAATACTGGACGCATAGGGAATGTTCACCTTCAGGGTTTCACCTGCCGCATTGCGACGCAGATTTCCATCGCCCACCGGCCACCCGGCCTCATCCAGAAGTTTCGACGCCTTGCGCAGGTTGCGGCGATCGTTCAACCGCGCCGGGTTGGACTCGTGCGTCAACAGGGCCGGTTCGCTCAGAACATCTGCTGAGACCACATCACCCAGCGACTCCAGAAACGCCAGTTCAGCACCTTCCGGCGCGCCGGTGGCTTCTAGATGCGTGCCCTGAACAAAAGAGTTCCGGGGAGTATTTAATCCGAACATCAGTGATTCATTGGCCCATTCGAAATTGAACGCCAGCGCCAAAGCCTTGCGCACGTTTTTATCCGCGAATTGGGGCTTGCCGAGGTTGAAGACAAAGCCCGATGGTGTCGGTGGGCTGCCATCGGTGATCTCATCCCGCACGACCGAGCCTGCGCTTAGTTTTGGAAAGTCGTAGCTAGAGGCCCAGAGTTTTGGGTCACTTTCGATACGCATCGTATATTCACCCGCCTTGAATCCTTCGAAGGCGGCGGTCTGGTCGGCGAAATACTCGACCCGAATGGTGCCATAATTGTTGCGGCCCACATTGATCGGCAGATCTTTCGCCCAATAATCGTCCCGAAGCTTGTAAACGATGCGGCGATTGATGTCGTAGCTGTCAAGTTTGTACGGCCCCGAGCCCACCGCCACCTCAAGCCGGGGTTCATCCAGACGCCGGCTGTCATCCGCTTCGAACCACGCTTTTGAGAAAACTGGCGTTGATCCGACGGTTTCAATCAACCCCCGTCTTGTCACGTCGGGGCTGAAGGTGAACTTGACAGTGTGGTCATCCAGCGCCTCAGCCCCGGTAACCATCCGCCCAACCGCCTGCGCATAGGATGGCAGACCCTGTTCGATAAACAGGCGATGGCTATAGACTACATCCTCGGCCGTGACCGGGGTTCCGTCCCAAAACGTCGCCTCGGGGCGCATGTGGAAAATCACATAATTGCGGCCTTCGTCGTATTCCATGCTTTCCGCAAGCAAACCGTAATATTGCCCGACGCTGTCCGAAGTACTGTCGATCAGCGAGTCGTATTGCAGCGTCGTAAGCGCCCCGGCCCGGCCTTTGCGCGAGTACGGGTTCAGAGAATCGAATGTACCTGATCCAGCAAGCGACAACTCTCCGCCCTTTGGGGCATTGGGGTTCACATAGTTCAGGTGCGGATAGTCAGCGGGATAGTCGAGGTTTCCAAAGTAGGAATAGCCGTGGCTGCGGGTGACGTTTTCCTCAGCGGCAACAGCTTTGTCACCAACCCCAAGCATGAGCGCCGCGGCAATTCCCATAAAGGCTGCCCAAGGCCGAACAGTCGTTACGCGCGGTGCAGGCGGCAGGGGTTTCATATGCTCATCCTCTGGTTCGTTGACTTCTTTAACCTTGTAAGCGCCAGCTAAAAGACCAGCGCTGTCATATGCAAGTTTAGAATGCGTGAACGCTTTGTGAAGTTCTTCTTAAACAAAAATAAAGCCGCTGCGGGAAGCAGCGGCTTTAAAAATCGGGAAAACCGAGTGTCGGATCAGTTGCCGATTGTCTGCAGATAAGCAATCAGGTCGGCGCGCTCTTGCGGCTTTTTCAGGCCGGCAAAGCTCATGGAAGTGCCCGAGATATACGCGCTTGGGCGCTCCAGGAAGGCATCCAGCGCTTCGGGTGTCCAGTTTCCGCCATGGGCCTGCATGGCAGCCGAGTAGCCTGTGAATCCGTTTGCCGAGGCGACCGGGCGGTCAACTACACCGTACAGGTAGGGGCCGGTGCCGTTCGCGCCGTCTTCCAGCTTGTGACATGCGGTGCACTTGCGGAAAACTCTGGCGCCTTTTTCGGGGTCAGCGGCGGCCAGCATATCTTCGAAAACCACCTCTTCGCCGTCAGCGCTTTCACCCGCGCTTTCGGTTTCGATGATATATGCGGCTGTCTCGCCATGCCCATCGGCGTGGTAAAGAGCTTCGGCACCCCATTTGGCCAGAAGCAGCACCAGAAAGGTGCCAAACAGGCCTGCGGCGGCCTTGGTAACTGTCATCGTGTCGAACATTGATCGCGAGTCCATTTCAGCTGTCTGCGGGGTGTCTAAGGCTTCCCCTAGCAAGAGGCAAGGTATAGACACCGCGACTAAACGCCCAATTCAAGAACTTGTTGCACGGAATCGACCAAATGACCAAACGTATCGCATTTCAGGGAGAACCCGGCGCCTATAGTCACGAGGCCTGCCGCAATGCCCGCCCCGACATGGAGGCCCTGCCCTGCCGCACATTCGAGGATGTGATCGAATCGGTCCGATCGGGTGAAGCTGATCTGGCGATGCTGCCGGTGGAAAACACGACCTATGGCCGCGTCGCCGATATACACCGTCTGCTGCCCCATAGCGGCCTGCACATCATTGACGAGGCATTTGTCCGGGTTCACATCAATCTACTGACCGTTCCGGGCGCCAAGCTTGAAGATATTACCGAGGCGCACTCTCATCTGGTTTTGCTGCCGCAATGTGCAGAGTTCCTGAAGAAGCACGGAATCAAAGGCCGTGTCAGCCCGGACAATGCCCGCGCCGCCCGCGAAGTTTCAGAGCAGGGCGATCTGCATTCGGCGGCGCTGGCCAGTGAACTGGCTGGCGAAATTTACGGCCTGAACGTCATGGCCCGACACATTGAAGATCGCGACAACAACACCACCCGGTTTCTGGTCATGTCGCGTCAGGCGGATATGTCCCGGCGTGGCGAACACGGCATGATCACCAGCTTTGTCTTTCAGGTGCGCAATATTCCTGCGGCGCTGTACAAGGCGATGGGCGGATTCGCGACCAATGGCATCAACATGACCAAGCTGGAAAGTTACATGGTGGATGGATCATTCACCGCCACGCAATTCTACGCAGACATCGTCGGGCACCCGGAAGACCGGAATGTAAAACTGGCGATGGAAGAACTGGAGCACTTTACCACCAACGTCGAGATTCTGGGCGTCTACCCGGCTGCCCAGCCGCGCGGCTAGCAGCTTTTTCCAGCGGCGCCTGCCAAATCCGGTCAGATGCCATGCTGATGTCGTTCTTCCATCTCTCTGGCGAATTCGCTTAGGCGCGCCTGAAACCGACGCCGGAACCGGTTTTGACCCAGCCGGAGGGATTGCAGGAAAAGCCGGGCAGGCAGCGACTTGGCCGCGAGTGACATGTCCACTTCCAGCCGTGTGCGGCGCTGCGACAAGGCCA
Source organism: Ruegeria sp. S263 (assembly GCF_056780525.1). NCBI lineage: Bacteria > Pseudomonadati > Pseudomonadota > Alphaproteobacteria > Rhodobacterales > Roseobacteraceae > Ruegeria > Ruegeria sp. S263. The sequence goes on from NZ_CM165558.1 coordinate 3,562,416, forward strand.
TAAACTCGACGGTCGTCGTGCCGTTCAGTCCTTTTCCCGTCGCCTCGAACCGCATCTGTGATGGCGGATCGCATTCGGCCATCACAATCTCGACCTGCCGCGGTTTGCCACGCAGCCTGAATTCCGTTGTCCAGGTTGTTCCGGGGACCACGCCCATATGGCCGGTCAGGCGCCGCACTTCGATTCCCCGGCGCATCGCCATTCGTTCAAAACGCTCAAAATCAGTGACCATCTCGAACACGGCGTTGATCGGGGCTTGGATATCTTCACGCGCAGTGAATTGCATTTCAGTTCGCGGCTCTCTTACTTGTCAGCCCAGTATTTTGTCAGTCCAGCGTGTCCGCAAGCCAGTTTTGCAAAAGGAAATGTGCAATGGCACCTTTACGCGCAGGCAGAAGGTTTGGGTGTTCGCCCGCGAAGGCCTGCATCATCTCTGACTTGCTGACCCACATCGCGTCTTCAATCTCAACCGGATCAATTTTGATCTCTTTGGACAGCGCCTCACCCGCGCAGCCAAACATCAGCGACGCGGGAAAGGGCCAAGGCTGGCTGGACAGGTAAGAGACCCGGCCAACAGGCACGCCCGCCTCTTCCATGACCTCGCGCCTGACGGCGGCTTCCAGTGTCTCACCCGGTTCGACAAACCCGGCAAGCAGCGAATACATCCCCTCGGGCCAGCCCGGTGATCGACCGACCAGAACCGTTTCTCCGTGTGTGATCAGCATGATGACAACCGGATCTGTGCGTGGAAAATGGTGCCCACCGCAACTGGGGCAGCTACGCTGCCATCCGGCCTGCGTCATTTCGCTGGCCGCGCCGCACCGGGCACAAAACCGATGCGTTTCGTGCCAGCCAATCACAGCCTTGGCCGAGGCCGCCAATTCTGCGTCACGCGGGGACAGGCGGGTCATAATGCGGCGCAGTTCGGCAAAGACGAACCCATTGGGCAGACCGGGATGCTGCTGCTCGGACCTGTCAAAGAAACCGCCGACCTGCGAGATATCCAGATCATCGGCGGCCCAGTTCGAAATATCGACGGCAAACACGGGCGCGTCGTCGGACAAGCCCAAAAATATCGGCTCATCCGTGATACCGCCGGGTCCGTTGTTCACCAGTTGATGCGTCATTGGGATGAAACCCAGTCGGTCCAGCGCCTCCCCCTGAACCAACAGCTTGCCACGCCACAGCAAAATGCACCGTGCCTCGGGATTCGCGCGCGCCAGCGCGATCTCATCTGCGTCTGCGCGAATATGCGCCGCACGATCCAGGCCAGAGCCACCAAACGTCACATGTTCCGCGTTTTTCATTGCAGTTCCTTCGGATTTTCCGCACAGGGCTGCCATGGCAGCCACGACGTTGCAATGGCTTTTCAGCTTCTTATGAAAAAGTTCCTGCGCCGCTGAAAAGCCTTAGCCTGACCTTGAAATTTGCACCTGATACGCTTTTTGTTGAAATTGATTAATAAAAAACTGCCAAAAGTAGAGTAGTGAAACCTCCCTCTTCCTTAATGACAGCGCAGATCCGGATATTGGCGACAACCGATCTGCACATGAATTTGACCGGATTCGACTATTATGCGGACACTCCTGACCCTTCGATCGGCCTGAGCAGAACCGCAAGTCTGATCAAAGCGGCCCGAACGCAGGCCCAGTCTCAAGGGCGCCTTGTCTTGCTGTTCGACAATGGTGACGCCCTTCAAGGTGCGCCCATTGGTGAATGGGCCGTGGCGCAGACCGACAGCCGTCACATCCTGATGCAAGCCTTTGATGACCTTGGTTATGACGCCGTTGGGTTGGGAAACCATGACTTTGGGTTCGGGCTTGAGGTACTGGACCGCATAGTCGCCCAAGCCACGTGCCCGGTCATTTGCAGCAATGCCACCAGAGCCGACCGCCCGGCAAGCTGGCAGGCGCATACGATTCTTGACCGGAACATCAAAATGCAGGGGCAAGATCTGGTTTTGAAAATCGGTGTGTTCTCTGTCCTCCCACCGCAGACAGCCAAGTGGGAAGCGCACCGCCTGCAAGGTGCCGTTTCGGTAGAGGACATCCTGACGTGCGCCCATCGAAAAACGCGGGAATTGCGATCCGGGGGATGCGATCTGATTGTGGCACTTGCCCATACAGGGCTTGGCGCCGCTGCACCCGCGCCCAATCTTGAGAATGCGGCTATCCCCCTGGCAGCGGTGCCCGGAATTGATGCGATCATTGCTGGGCATTCCCACTTGACCCTGCCCGGCTCTGCTCATCAGAGTCTGGAGCATGTCGACCCACAACACGGTCTTGTTCACGGAAAACCGGTTGTGATGCCGGGCGCGGCCGGTTCGCATCTGGGCATCATTGACCTGACGTTGCACCAAAAAGACGCGGGCGGGTGGTCGATTGGGGACCAACATGTGGAACTGCATTCTGTTTCACCAGCGACGCCCGCGGCCCCGACGGAAGAGGACGCTGATCTGAAGCGTCTGTTCGCACAAGCACATAAAGAGACACGGTTGCACTCGGCCAAGCCTGTCGGCGAAACGCGTCAAAATTTGCACATTTATTTCAGCTTCTGTGCGCCGGACAGGGGGCTTGCGCTGGTCGCGGCAGCGCAAGCCGCCGCGTTGCGCCCCTTCCTAAAAGGAACAACGCACGAGGGCCTACCGGTTCTGTCAGCCGTATCGCCCTCGAAATTCGGAGGGCGCGCAGGGCCACGATCCTTTACCGACGTTCCGGCGGGTCAAATCCGGCTTCGCCATGTCAACGACCTGAACATCTTTCCAAACGAAATGCAGGCCGTCGTGGTTTCGGGCGCGCAGATTAGAGACTGGCTTGAGATGTCGGCTGGCGTGCTCAATCAAATGCACGCAGGTCAACAAATCGACCTGCGGAATTCCGCGCGCGCCGGTTACAATTTTGATATCCTGCACGGCCTTAGCTACCAGATCGACCTTGGTATGCCCGCGCGGTTCGACGCGGGCGGCAATTTGACGAATTCATCGCATAACCGCGTCAAGAATATTCGCCTTGCCGAGCACCCTATCGACGATCAGCAATCCTTTGTTGTTGCCCTCAACAACTACCGGGCCAGCGGAGGTGGGCATTTCCCCTTCGTAGACACCGCAAGGCAGATTCCGTTACCAGTTTTGTCGATCCAATGCATTGTTCGGGATTATGTCGCGGGCCGCCTTCCCGCGGATCCGTTGGCGGATGCGCCGCGGCCATTCACACTCAGACCGCTATCCGGGGCGTTTGCGATTCTCAGAACCAGTCCCAAGGCGCAGCACCATTTAGCTGAATTGCAGACGTATAACCCGTCAGTCATTGGGCGCGATGACGATGGTTTTTTACTAATCCGGCTTACGCTGTGACGGGTTGTCATCCGCAAACGAAATGCATATATCCACCCCTGAGAGGTTGGCGCGGGCGAGCGCCTCGCCAACCTGGTCAGGTCCGGAAGGAAGCAGCCACAACGAGCCCCGCTTGGGTCGATGTCCAACCTCTCACTTCCCCCCACATGCTTAAGGCTATTCCGCGATCCGGCATGAACAAGCCAGCCGCCCTATCGGGAAGACAACCCTGCGTCTAAAGCGGTGACAAAGCCCGCTTGACTCGGACCGATTTCACCGGATAGCGATGACTTGATGGTTCTCGACCCGGCTTACCGGGAAGGGATGAAAAGGGAACACGGTGCGGTCCTGCCCCGGCGATGCCGAAACGGACCAATGCCGCGACTGCCCCCGCAACTGTAAGCGGTGAGCAATGCCGAGACACCACTGGCCCAACGGCTGGGAAGGTTGGCAAAGCGATGACCCGCAAGTCAGGAGACCTGCCATCTGACTGAAACCGAAACTCGGGCGGGGTGTCCGGGCAGGTCAAAGCCGCACAAAGCGACCTGACCCACGCCCCCCGTCCTTCGCGCGGAGGGCGCACAATGATCTGGAAGACAAAAACGCACGAGTTTTCTGCAACGATTTGTCAGAAAACCGGCAAACCCTGTCCGGCCTTGGCAAGGATGGCACGTGCCATGGCGGACGCGATGGCGACAGCGCAGCCTGTCACAACCAAAGAGTTCGAGGTCGAAGGCAGTGGAGAGCTTTCGCATTGCGCAGAAGGGTGCACAGCACGGTTTCGCGCCCATTCAGATCTGATCAGGGTTTATTGTGGTACGCCCCCGGATACACCGACGACAAAGCTGGACGATTACGCCGACATGATGTTCGGGACCAGCCTGTCGGCCATGCCAACCGGAACGCTGTCCGATATGCCCTGCGCAATGCTCGAGGTTACAACCTTGGGACTGCGTCCCGCGGCTGGTGACCCACAACCAGCCATGGCGTGACGTCAAAGCCCGGTTGATGCCGGTGCCGTGGCCCAAGCCATCTGCGCGTCGGTTTCGACGGCGCACGGCCGGACCGCGCGCAACCGGCGCAGCGCCTTATCCGGGGCTTCACCGCCTTCGACCAGCAAGCGCAACACAATCATGCCGGACCGCCCGCATCCGCCCCGGCAATGAACCAAGACCCGTCCACCCGCAGACAGGACGCGGTGTGCATCGGTGCTGGCGTTTGGCCAATCACACCTTACGTTCGATGACGGTGCGCCAAAATCCTGCACCGGAAGATGAACCCAAGTGATTGCGCGGCTCTGCAGGTCGCGCCCGAGATGGTGCGCTCCTACGGCCTCCAACTCATTGGAAGTGGTCATCGAAATGACCATTGCCGGCCGCCATTGCATGATCCGCTCAAGATCCCCGGCAAAGTCGCCGTGCCGACCTGGCATTTGCGCCAAGCCCAACAGACCGGACCGAACCGGCATTGAGTAAATTTCAAACCTGTCCAAGGTGCGCACTCTGCCAGAAGGAAATGGCTGGGCAAGCCGATACACGCCCACCCGAACCTGTATCCAATGTGCCGCAGTAATCCAAATCGAATTTCATCGCTCCCTGCGGTGGACGTGAGCGGCAGGGGTCACTACGCTGCAAAGCTGATACGAATCCGACAGAGCAGACATGACCGAAACACCAAGCCCCGCCTATCAGGTGCTCGCCCGCAAATACCGTCCTGAAACTTTTGCCGACCTCGTGGGCCAGGACGCCATGGTACGTACCCTGAAAAACGCGTTCGAGGCCGACCGGATAGCGCAGGCCTTTGTCATGACCGGCATTCGCGGTACCGGCAAAACCACCACCGCGCGGATCATTGCCAAGGGCATGAACTGCATCGGACCAGACGGTGAAGGCAAAGCGACAATCGAACCCTGCGGCCAGTGCGAACACTGCGTGGCCATCGTGGAGGGCCGCCATGTCGACGTAATGGAGATGGACGCCGCAAGCCGCACCGGTGTGAACGACATTCGCGAGATCATCGAAAGCGTCCGCTATCGTGCCGCCAGTGCGCGCTACAAGATATACATCATCGACGAAGTTCACATGCTGTCGAACAGCGCGTTCAACGCTTTGCTCAAAACCCTTGAAGAACCGCCTGAGCATGTGAAGTTCATCTTTGCCACAACCGAAATCCGAAAGGTTCCGGTGACGGTCCTGTCGCGGTGTCAACGCTTCGACCTGCGCCGGATCGAACCCGAGGACATGATCGGCCTGCTGAAAAAAATCGCAACTGCCGAGAACGCTCAGATTGCCGAGGACGCCTTGGCGCTGATCACTCGTGCGGCGGAAGGTTCGGCCCGGGATGCGACCTCGCTGCTGGATCAAGCCATTTCGCATGGTGCCGGGGAAACCAGCGCGGATCAGGTGCGGGCCATGCTGGGGTTGGCTGATCGCGGGCGGGTGCTGGACCTGATGGACATGATCCTGCGCGGCGATACCGCCGGAGCGTTGACGGAGCTTGGCGGTCAATATGCCGAAGGTGCCGACCCGCTGGCCGTACTGCGCGATCTGGCCGAGATCACGCATTGGGTCTCGGTGGTCAAGATTACGCCGGACGCAGCCGAAGATCCGACAGTCTCGCCTGACGAACGCGCCCGGGGCGTCCAGATGGCCGAGGCCCTTCCCATGCGCATTCTGACCCGGATGTGGCAGATGTTGCTGAAAGCACTCGAAGAAGTTTCGGCAGCGCCCAATGCCATGATGTCCGCAGAAATGGCTATCATCCGGCTGACCCATGTCGCCGACCTGCCCACCCCGGAAGAGCTGATCAGACGTCTTCAGGACGCCCCGCCCCCTGCCCCGAACGGCGGGCCCGGCGGTGGAATGTCAGCGCCTACTCAGGGCACCGTTCAGGCACATGCGCCAGCGGCACAATCCTACGCGGCGCCAGCGGGTGGTGGCGCGGGCGCACCCAGCGCGGCTTTGGCGCGGGACACACAGACCGCTCTGGCCCGGTATCCGACATTCGAACATGTGGTTGAACTGATCCGCACAAACCGGGATGTGAAACTGCTGGTCGAGGTTGAAAACGGCGTGCGTCTGGTTTCGTACCAGCCGGGGCGGATCGAATTTACTCCGGCCGACAACGCTCCGACGGATTTGGCGCAACGACTGGGGTCAGCGTTGCAACGCTGGACCGGAAATCGTTGGGCGGTATCGGTCGTATCGGACGGCGACATGGCGACAATTGCCGAAGTCAGGGACGCGGCAGACCTCGCCCTGCGCGCTGAGGCCGAGCAGCATCCGCTGGTTCAGGCGGTGCTGAAACAATTCCCCAAGGCTCGGATCAAAAGGATCGAAACGCCCGCGGAACGCGCCGCAAAGGTCGAAACCGAAGCCTTGCCCGAAGTCGAAGACGAATGGGACCCGTTCGAAGAGGACTGAACCCTTCGCGAAAAACACCCGAAATACTCCCGCGCCCGCCACGGACCATCGGCTGACGCCGACAGCCCTGAGCGGACTTGGGCCCGGCAGCGTGGGCAAGGCCCGCGCTGCCGGGCCTAACGGGAGGAAAGGTCTTGCCAAAGACCTTGACGACAGGCGGGAGCCCCACGGCCCTTGTGCCGCGCGGGTGCCGCCCGTATTTAGGCTTCAAACGGACTTACAGGAGAAACACGATGCTCAAAGGACTCGGCGGTCTGGGCGACATGGCCAAGATGATGAAATCCGCACAGGATTTGCAGACCAAGATGACCGACATGCAGGAAGAACTGAACACCATCATGGTTGTCGGCGAATCTGGTGCCGGGCTGGTCAAGGCCACCGCCACTGCAAAAGGCGAGCTGAAAGGTCTGGACATCGACCCGTCGATCTTCAATGGCGACGACAAGGAAGTGGTCGAGGACCTGATCCTTGCTGCCATCAAGGACGCACAGACCAAAGCCGCAGAGCGGTCGCAGGAAGAAATGGCAAAGCTCACCGAAAGCATGGGCCTACCCGCAGACATCAAGCTGCCGTTCTGATAGACACTCCTGACGAAACACAGGCCGGGCGCGCATGCCCGGCCCATTTGCAGGAGCGCGCTCAGTGAGTTCGAACAGCGACATCGACAACCTGATCGACCTGTTGGCCAAGCTGCCGGGTCTGGGTCCGCGCTCGGCCCGCCGCGCAGTGCTGCACCTGATCCGCAAGCGTGCCCTGCTGCTGACGCCCCTGTCAGACGCCATGCAACAGGTCGCCATCACCGCCCGCGAATGCCTGAACTGTGGCAACGTCGGCACCACCGATATCTGCGATATCTGCGACAGCGAGGCCCGCGCGACTGGTGAGCTTTGCGTGGTCGAAGACGTCGCCGACCTTTGGGCGATGGAGCGCGCGGGCGTGTTTAAAGGCCGCTATCACGTTCTGGGCGGCACATTGTCGGCACTGGACGGCGTCGGCCCGGACGAGCTGCGCATTCCGCGCCTCAAGGACCGGGTGGTCGCCGAAGGAGTTACCGAGGTTATCCTCGCCTTGAACGCCACCGTTGATGGCCAGACCACGGCGCATTACATCGCCGATCAGCTAGAGGGGCAGGTCCGCCTGACCTCTCTGGCGCAGGGCGTGCCGATTGGCGGAGAGCTGGATTATCTGGATGACGGGACGATTACAGCGGCGCTGCGTGCGCGGAAAGAACTTTGATCTTATCAAAAGTTCCGGGTGACAAATGCTCCGGCTAGTCTCTTGTGATTCCACATTGTACCACCCATTCGTGCGGCAAAACATTGACTGCGATGTTGTTTGGCAGTTGGTAAAACGACATGGTTCGGTAGCTCCAAGCATAAGGAACGCAGTCCTTAAGCGCAGCCGCATGCAAATAGAACTGAAACTCTCTTGGCGCATTTCGAAGCGTCTGAAAGAATGAGTTTCTGAACTCCGCATCCGCATCAAAAACATTGATCGATCTAGCGCGCAGGACGCTTGCATAAGATCCGACAAAGACGCTTGATAGGCTCATGGCCAAGACAATGAACACCGGCAGAGTGATATGGGCTTCGAAATTTAACCTGCTAAAGAACGCACTGACCAATAAACCCAAAAAACCGCCGAAGAACACGAGAATCGGCCAAAAAGGGGCGCCCAATCGATCGCTCCAAAATGTTACAAATGCAATTGGCTGAAGAACATTTCCGAACAAGATAAGCGCCGTTGCAGCGTATGCAAAAACACTGCAAAAAAAGGCGAGCAGTAGTTTCATTGCTCCAAATTACCCTATTCCACACAAAGAAATTATGTCTTTGTAATTCAATAAAAAGTCACTAACCTCAACTGTGCCACGTTAACTGTAGAGTTGTTTAGTGACCCGCCTTCTCGCCCTCACCCTCGCCGCCTTAACAGCAACCGCCACCTGGTCGCAGGAACTCGTCGACAAAGGCTTTGCGGAGGGTTGGAACATCATGATGGACCCTGCGCTTGGCAACGGGTGCTTGATTCAGACGGTGTATGAGGATCTGTCGGTGGTTCGGATTGGTTACGACGCGCTGAACAATCGCGGGTATTTTACGGTTTTCAACAAGGCGTGGGGCGACATCGAACAGGGCCAAAGCTATCCCATCCGGTTCGAACTGGATGGCAAAAGTTTTGATGCCACGGCCACGGGGTTCAAATTGGACCGCGTGCCGGGTGCGACCGTGTTTTTCACCGACCGGAACTTTGTGAATGCGATCGCTCAGAACCGCACGATGACCGTTTACAATCCGGCAGGGGAAACTGTCATGGCCATAGACCTGAAGGGCACGGCCAAGGCGCTGGAATACGCGCGCGACTGTCAGAACAAGAAACTCTAGCGAATCGGATCGAACAGGGCGTCCTTGGCTGCACAATCGCGGATCACGTCCTGGCCGCAGGGAACGGGTTTAAGATCGCGCGACAGGCACAAACGGACTTCTTCAATGTAGCCTTGTTTGCAGGTGATGGTGATCATGTCCGGTGTTAGTCCCGGATTAGCTTTCAGAAACGCCTCCTCAACCACCGAAGCCGGCAGTTTGACGGCCTCTTCCAGCTTGCGAAAGACCTCGGGCCGCGCGACTTGCTGATATGCTTGGCGCGACAGCGCGAAATAGTCCGGCGCGGACAGGCCCGAGCAGGTTCCGTGTTTCTTCCACTGGTGCCACGCCAAACCGGACGTGCCCTGAATATCCGCCATTTCCCGCGTCATACGACGGGTGGGTGGCGCCACGGCGGTTCGGCAATAGGACGGCCAGCCCTGATGAAACTGAGGCCACAACCCGTGCAGGATCCAACCATGATCGTGACGCGCATCGCATTGATCCGAGCTACGCGCATCCCCTTCACGCGCGCACCAGTTGGGCGACCAACTGAGGGACAGAACATAATAGTCGAATTCCCCTGCCTTTTCGCCCTCGGCCAGCGCCGTCGCCGCACTCAGAACGCATAATAACAGCCCCAGAATCCCTTGGCGCATTCGCCTCTTCCCTTCTTGACCTTGCGCGACTATATACGGGCCAAGTTCCCCGACAACGGAAACCTGCCCCAAGACCACGGGGCCGCCGAATTCCGGCGACGGGACAGATGTATTTAAAGGAGACGGGCTGATGGCAAAACCGCTTATGGCCAAGGCAACAGCCGTATGGCTGGTGGACAACACCACGATCAGCTTCAAGCAGATCGCGGATTTCGTAGGTATGCACGAGCTTGAGGTGCAGGGCATCGCCGACGGCGACGTGGCCGCTGGCGTCAAAGGCTTTGACCCCATCGCCAATAACCAACTAACCCAGGACGAGATCGACGCCGCGCAGAACAACCCGCTGCACAAGCTCAAGCTTAAGTTCAACGCTGCTGCGGCAGGCGAGGAAAAGCGCCGTGGCCCGCGTTACACCCCGCTGTCCAAGCGTCAGGACCGTCCGAACTCGATCCTTTGGCTGGTCAAGTTCCACCCTGAACTGAGCGACGGCCAGATCGCCAAGCTGGTCGGCACCACCAAGCCCACCATCCAGTCGATCCGCGAGCGCACCCACTGGAACATCGCCAACATGCAACCCATCGACCCGGTTGCCCTGGGCCTCTGCAAACAGTCCGAACTGGATGCGATCGTGCAGAAGGCGGCCGCCAAGAAAGCCGCCGAAGGTGGCGTCATGAGCGATGACGAACGCCGCAAGCTGGTTTCGACCGAGCAGTCGCTGGAAATGGACGCCGCGCCAAAAATCCCGACCGCCATCGAGGGCCTCGAGACATTCTCGCTGTCTGACGAGCCGGTCGAAGAAAAAGACGACGAACCGGTCATCGACGCGGATAGCTTCTTCAACCTGCCCAAAGGCGGGGCCGAGGATGAAGACGAAGACGATCTGCGCCCCTAATCTACAGACAGCCCCTGCCTGAACAGGCCGGGGCTTTTTTGACGGTACCCCCATGCTGAATGTCTTGTCTGCCCTATTTGGTCCACACCGTGCCGTGTCGATCTATGCTTTTATGAAAACCAAGGGTCTGGCTGTGCTCGGAGGTGTCGGAGTCGTTGCCGTTGCAGCGGCCCTATTGCTTCTCAACGATGACGGGCGCCACGAACACGAAGCATTCATGACGGTTCCGGTCCTGTCTGCCACGCCGATCAACGGAGATCTCAAGAATGGGGTCATTGCCTCGGTACGGTTGCCGGACGGGTCTGCAACGTCGATCTCGTCGACAGAATCACCGATTTCCCAGACCGTTGGCGACAGCGCCTGCATAGAAAAACGCGTGTATGTCGAAAGTGGTGAACCGCGATACCGCTTCAAGCTGCCACGCTACTGCGACGCAAGCTGATCACGCGAAACCGTCCGGTGAGAAAACACCGGGCGGTTTTTCCTTTTACGCGTCTGGGGTTCAGCTTGGCACCCAAATCGCACTAAACCATCTGAAAGATGATCCCTGCGATAATGGCGCCGGTTATGCCCAGCCCCAGATAGGTCGCAAACACCTTCGGCTTGACCAGCGACCAGACGGCTGCCATGGCCGGGATCGAACTGACCGCACCTGCAACCATGAAGGACATGGCGGCACCGACGCTCATCCCTTGTTCAGTCAGACCGGCCAGCAGCGGCGGTGCGACGTATGAGTTCAGGTAGGCCGGCATTCCAACCAGGGCTGCGATAACGATGGGCACGACACCCTCACCACCAACCACGCGGGCAATCAGATCGGCGGGCACATAGCTGACCAGCAGCGCCTCAAGGACATAGGCAAGGGCCAGCCATTTCAGCAAGAACAGACCGTTGTGAACAAACTCGGTGCGAAAGCGCTGACGACGCTCGGGCTGCTGCCAGAACCGCCAGACGGGTTTGTCGTCTTGCTTTGGGCCGCACCCGCAGCATCCAGCGGGTTTGTATTCCCGGAGCGGTTGCGCGAATGCGCCGCTGCGCATCAGACCGCGCACGACAAAACCACCGAACAATCCCAAGGCAACGGCGGCTACGGCTTTACCGATCGCGAACGGCCAGCCCAACGCACCTGCGGTGATCAGCAATGTGGGCGGGTCGATCAAAGGCGAGCTGAGCCAGAACGCCATCACCGCCGACAAGGGCGCACCCAGCGCCAGCAGACCGGCGATAAACGGGATCACCTCGCAGGAACAAAATGGTGCCAACCCACCAAACAGAGCGGCGAGGAAAATCATCCGTGTCTCGCGCCCCTCAAAGGCGCGCGCGACCATGACTTCGGCCCCTGTCGCCTTCAGGTAAGACAGAAGCAGGACGGCAAACAAGATATATTGACCGGTGTGGGCAAGGGCCTTGCCTGCGAATGTGACAACCTCTGCCCAGTTTCCGGGGTCCAGAACCGCCACGGCAATCAAGATCGCAACGATCACAGCCCAAGGCGTTTTAATCACGTCCAGCGCGGCTTTTCCCGAAATCTTCGGGTTCTGTGTCAGTTCAGCCATCGTTCGCGGCCTTTCCTTCTTCGTCCACGCAGCACTCGGACAGGATGAACTGCGCCAGGTTTCGCAACTCGTCATAGCTGGCGCGGTTGATCGTGGTGCGCCCGATCTTTTCCTGCTGCACCACGCCTCCGGCTGCCAGAAACCGCAGGTGATGGGCCAGCGTAGAAGGCGCGATACCCGTGCGTTCCTGTATTTCCCCTACGGTCAGCCCGGCTTCACCTGCACGGACCAGAGTTTTCAGAACCTTCAACCGGGCCTCGGACCCCATGGCCGAAAATCCCGCAGCGGCGGTTTCCCACATTTCGTGTGCTCAATTAAACTAGATTTCTAGTTATTTAGGCGAGTCGATTTCTGGTGTCAATGAAAATGATCAAAAACCAGTAAGTCCAGATTGCTCACCCCATAAGTCCACCCTATAAAGCCCTATGGGCATTTCGGTCGACACTTTCTTTCTGGAACTCAACGGTCAGGGCACGCTGCAGGCACAGATCCAGCAGATGATTGCCGAGGGTATCCTGTCGGGCCGTTTCCACGTGGGTGAGAAACTGCCGTCATCCCGCAAACTGGCCGCACATCTGGGGGTCAGCCGGATCACGGTAACGCTGGCCTATACGGAGTTGCTGGCCAATGACTACCTCACCTCCAAAGGGCGGTCGGGGTATTATGTGTCGGAAAATGCGCCGGTGCCGCCGAAATACACGCCCACTCCGCGCGGAAATGAAACGGTCGATTGGAACACGGCGCTGGCCCGGCGTTTTTCGGACGGGGATACCCTGACCAAACCCGCAGATTGGCGCGATTACCGCTATCCGTTCATCTATGGTCAGGCCGACCGGTCGCTGTTTGACCACGCCAACTGGCGGCTTTGCGCGGTCAGGGCGCTGGGACATAAGGATTTCGATTCCCTGACCGGGGATTACGTGGATCAGGACGACCCCCTGCTGGTCGAGTTCATCGCCCGCCACACCCTGCCCCGCCGCGGCATCGCAGCCCGACCCGAAGAGATTCTGATTACAATGGGCGCGCAAAACGCGCTTTGGCTAGCCTCGCGCATTCTGTTGAACCGCAACCGGACGGCGGTGATCGAAGACCCGTGCTACTATGCCCTTCGCGACCTGCTGAACCATTCCGATTGCAAAGTGGCCCCGGTCGCCGTGGACCGCGACGGCTTGCCACCCGAGGCATTGCCCGACCAGACCGATGTGATTTTTACCACCCCCAGCCACCAAAGCCCGACCACCGCGACCATGCCTGTGGACCGGCGCACCGCTCTGCTGGCCCATGCCCGCGAATTGGACGCGATGGTGGTCGAGGATGACTATGAATTCGAGATGGCCTTTCTGGGTGCGCCCTCGCCCGCGCTCAAGTCGATGGACCGGGACGGGAGGGTGATCTATGTGGGCAGCTTCTCGAAATCGCTCTTTCCCGGCTTGCGCCTTGGCTACATGGTAGGGTCCGAGCCTTTTATCCGCGAGGCCCGCGCCCTGCGATCACTGGTCTTGCGCCACCCGCCAGGACATATCCAGCGCACGGCCGCCTATTTCCTGTCGCTTGGCCACTATGACGCGCAGATCAGGCGGATGTCCAAGGCGCTGGCCCAACGGCGCACGGCGCTAGATCAGGCCGTCGAACAGAATGGCCTGACTGTCGCCGGGCGCGGCGTTCTGGGCGGTTCATCAATCTGGATGTCGGCACCGGATCATGTGGACACAACCCGGCTGGCTAAGGCCCTGCAAGGCCAAAGCGTCCACATCGAACCCGGCGCGCCATTCTTTTCCGAACCCGACCGGCCCCGGAATTTCTACCGTCTGGGATATTCCTCAATCGCGCCGGATCGCATCGCACCGGGCGTAAAACGCATCGCCGAGGCGATCCGCGACTATTAGCGGAATACTGGACCTATTCCGCTGCGCATTCTGGCCCTAACGTCACTCTTCCCCATCCGTCAAAACCATATCTAAAGGCGGGGCGAAAGACCCAGCCATTCCACATATGCGCGGAGATCATTCAGATGAAAATGACCACGGAAGAGGCCTTTGTTAAGGTTCTGCAAATGCACGGAATCGAACATGCGTTCGGGATTATCGGCTCGGCCATGATGCCAATCTCGGACCTGTTCCCTAAGGCGGGGATCATGTTCTGGGACTGCGCGCATGAAGGCAGCGCCGGAATGATGGCCGACGGCTATACCCGCGCCACCGGCAAGATGTCGATGATGATCGCGCAGAACGGGCCCGGCATCACCAACTTTGTCACCGCTGTTAAAACCGCCTATTGGAACCACACCCCGCTGCTGCTGGTCACCCCGCAGGCCGCGAACAAGACCATCGGTCAGGGTGGTTTTCAGGAAGTCGAGCAGATGAAACTGTTCGAAGACATGGTCGCCTATCAGGAAGAGGTCCGCGACCCGTCCCGCGTGTGCGAGGTTCTGAACCGCGTGATCATGCAGGCCAAACGCGCCAGTGCGCCTGCGCAGTTGAACATCCCGCGCGATATGTGGACTCAGGTCATCGACGTCGACCTACCCGCAGTTGTTGAGTTCGAGCGCCCTTCGGGCGGCGAAAGCGCCGTGGCGCAGGCGGCCGATCTGCTGTCGAATGCCAAGAACCCGGTGATCCTGAACGGCGCGGGCGTGGTTCTGTCCGAAGGCGGGATCGAGGCGTCTAAAGATCTGGCCGAGCGTCTGGATGCGCCGGTCTGCGTTGGCTATCAGCACAACGATGCCTTCCCCGGTTCGCACCCGCTGTTTGCCGGGCCGCTGGGCTATAACGGCTCAAAAGCGGGGATGGAATTGATCAGCGAGGCTGATGTGGTTTTGTGCCTCGGCACCCGCCTGAACCCGTTCTCGACCCTGCCCGGCTATGGCATGGAATACTGGCCGACGGACGCCAAGATCATTCAGGTCGACATCAACGCCGACCGGATCGGCCTGACCAAGACGGTTTCGGTGGGCATCATCGGTGACGCGGCCAAGGTGGCCAAGGGCATTCTAGCGCAGCTAAGCGATACTGCAGGCGATGCAGGGCGGATTGAACGCAAGTCGCGCATCGCCCAGAAAAAATCCGCATGGGCGCAGCAACTCTCCAGCATGGACCACGAAGATGACGATCCAGGCACCACATGGAACCAGCGCGCCCGCGCCGCCAAGCCCGACTGGATGAGCCCCCGCATGGCGTGGCGCGCGATTCAGTCCGCCCTGCCGAAAGAGGCGATCATCTCGTCCGATATCGGCAACAACTGCGCCATCGGCAATGCCTACCCATCCTTCGAGGATGGTCGCAAGTATCTGGCGCCCGGCCTGTTCGGCCCGTGTGGCTATGGCCTGCCGTCGGTTGTGGGCGCCAAGATCGGCAACCCGGACGTGCCGGTTGTCGGGTTCTCGGGCGACGGAGCCTTTGGTATCGCGGTCAACGAACTGACCGCCATCGGGCGCGAGGAATGGCCCGCCATCACCCAGATCGTCTTCCGCAACTATCAGTGGGGGGCCGAAAAGCGAAACTCGACCCTGTGGTTTGACGACAATTTCGTTGGCACCGAGTTGGACACCAAAGTGTCTTACGCCGGAATTGCACAAGCTTGCGGTCTGAAAGGCGTCGTGGCGCGCACGATGGACGAGCTGACGGCCGCCCTGAATCAGGCTATCGAAGACCAGAAGAACGGCATCACCACCCTGATCGAAGCCATGATCAATCAGGAACTGGGCGAACCCTTCCGCCGCGACGCGATGAAAAAGCCGGTGGCGGTTGCGGGCATCAGCGCCGATGACATGGCCCCACAGGCCGGGGCGTAACCCCCGTGAAGCCTCTGCGCGCCATTCTCGGGACGGCAAGCGCGTCGGACAAAATCATCGCCCTGTCCGAGGGCGACGATCCCCGCGTTGTCGAAGGCGCGGTGAAAGCCGTAAAAGAGAATGTCGCGCGGATCATCCTGATCGGAGACAGGGCCGAAGTTTCGGCCCTGCTTGAAACCCATGACGGGTATGATTCAGACCGGATCGACATCCACGATCCGGCCACGTCGGACCTGACGCCCGGCCTTGCGCAAGCGCTATACGAACGGCGCAAGCACAAGGGCATGACGTTGGAAAACGCGCGCCAGCAGATCACCAACCGTCTGATCTATGCCGCAATGCTGGTGCAACAGGACATCGCCGACGGCACGGTCGGCGGCGCGGTCGAGACAACCTCTGACACCGTGCGCGCCGCGTTACAGATCATCGGCACCGCGCCCGAAGCCGCGATGGTATCCAGCTTTTTCCTGATGTTGTTCTGCCAGGACCATCACGAGGTCAAAGGCGCCCGAATCTTTGCCGATTGCGGGCTGATTGTGGACCCCGACGCACAAGAGATGGCAGAGATCGCCCGCGCCTCGGCTGACTCCTACACGACCCTGACCGGCGAGGTTGCGCGGGTGGCGATGCTATCCTTTTCCACCTCAGGCAGCGCAGAACACCCTAAGGTTTCGAAAGTGGTCGAAGCGACGCAGATCGCCCGCGCCAAAGACCCAAGCCTGCTGATCGACGGAGAGCTACAGTTCGACGCCGCCTTCGTGCCTGAAATCGCCGCCGCCAAGGCCACGGACTCACCACTCAAAGGTGAAGCAAATGTCTTTGTCTTCCCCAGCCTGAACGCGGGCAATCTGGGTTATAAAATCGCGCAACGCATCGGTGGGGTCGAGGCGATCGGCCCCGTGCTGCAAGGATTGGCGAAACCCGCCAACGACCTGTCACGCGGCTGTTCATCCGAGGACATACTGCACATGATCGCCGTCACCGCCGTTCAGGCGCAACACAACGATTCCGGGACGTAAGTCGTCCTCACAAGAAAAAATGAAAACATTATTCCGATTTACCTCATTTTATGAGAAAGGTCGGATCGCAGTCTTTAAGGGGGGCGCTTTTGAACCAGCCAGTGATCGACACCTCGCCCAAGGTCTCAGACGAGGTCCGCAAGACCACCTGCTACATGTGCGCCTGCCGCTGCGGTATCAATGTCCACATGAAGGACGGCAAAGTTGCCTATATCGAGGGCAACCGCGACCACCCCGTGAACAAGGGCGTTCTGTGCGCCAAGGGCAGCGCCGGGATCATGCAGGTCAACGCGCCCTCGCGCCTTCGTAAACCGCTGCGCCGGGTCGGCCCGCGTGGCTCGGGCGAATTCCGCGAAATCGAATGGGACGAGGCGATCAGCACCGCTGTCGGCTGGCTGAACGAACTGCACGAAACCGCCCCACAGAAACTGGCCTTCTTCACCGGGCGCGACCAAAGCCAGAGCTTTACCAGTTTCTGGGCGCAGCATTTCGGCACGCCAAACTATGCGGCCCATGGCGGATTCTGCTCGGTCAACATGGCGGCGGGTGGGATCTACACCATGGGCGGCGCGTTCTGGGAATTCGGCCAACCCGACTGGGAGCACACCAAGCTGTTTATGCTATTCGGTGTGGCCGAGGATCATGACAGCAACCCGATCAAGATGGGGATCGGCAAGATCAAGGCACGCGGCGCGCGGGTGATCGGTGTGAACCCGATCCGCTCGGGCTATAACGCCGTCGCTGACGATTGGGTCGGGATCACGCCCGGCACCGATGGACTGTTTATCCTGTCGCTGATCCATGTACTGATGAAGGCAGGAAAGATCGACCTCGACTACATCAGCCGCTACACCAATGCGCCGGTTCTGGTGAACGCTGCCGAGGGCCCGGAAAAGGGCCTGTTCCTGCGCGACGCCGACGGTAAACCACTGGTGATCGACCGCGTGACAGGCGAGCCCACCGCCTTTGACAAACCCGGCGTCCGCCCGGACCTGTCGGCCACATACGACAAGGACGGCGTCACGCACCGCCCAGTTTTTCACCTGATGGCCGAGAAATACCTGTCCGACGACCACGCGCCCGAGGCCGTGGCCGAACGCTGCGGCATACCGGCCAAGCGCATCCGCGCCATCGCTGCTGAAATCGCCCGCGTCGCCTTTGACGAAGCGATCGAGCTGGACCACGAATGGACCGACTTCCGAGGCGAGAAGCACTCGAAAATGACGGGCCGCCCGGTCAGCTTCCATGCCATGCGCGGGATTTCGGCCCATGCCAACGGCTTCCAAACCTGTCGCGCGCTGCATGCCCTGCAAATCCTGCTTGGCACAGTCGAGGTTCCCGGCGGCTTCCGCTTCAAACCGCCCTACCCCAAACCGGTCGAGGCCCACCCCACCCCGCACGGCGACCGCCGCCCGGGTCGCCCGCTGGAAGGCCCCCATCTTGGCTTCCCGCGCGGCCCCGAAGACCTGCTGCTGGACGAAAACGGAAATGCCCAGCGCATCGACAAGGCGTTCACATGGGAAAACCCAATGTCGGCGCATGGGCTGATGCATATGGTGATCTCGAACGCCGCCGCCGGTGATCCTTACAAGATCGACACGCTGTTCATGTATATGGCGAACATGTCGTGGAACTCCTCCATGAACACCAAGGGCGTGATGGAGATGCTTTCGGCCAAGACCGAAGACGGCAAATACGTCATCCCCAAGATCATCTACTCGGATGCCTATTCCTCGGAAATGGTCGCCTATGCCGACCTGATCCTGCCCGACACAACTTATCTGGAACGACACGACTGCATCTCACTTCTGGACCGCCCAATCTGCGAGGCCGACGCCGCCGCCGACGCGATCCGCTGGCCCGTGATCGAACCCGACCGCGACGTACGCGGGTTCCAGTCGGTGCTCATTGAACTGGCCAACCGCATGAGCCTGCCGGGCTTCACAAACGAACACGGCACACCAAAATGGAAGGATTACGCTGACTATATCGTCAACCACGAACGCAAACCGGGCATCGGCCCGCTTGCCGGGTTCCGGGGTGAGGACGGCGACAAGGAAGGGCGTGGTGAGGTCAACCCGGACCAGTTAAACCGGTACATCGAAAACGGCGGCTTCTACGTGGCCCACATCCCCGAAGGCGCGGACTACTACAAACCGTGGAACACCGCCTATCAGGATTGGGCCGTTGACATGGGCCTCTATGACAGCCCGCAACCCTACTTGTTCCAGCTCTATTCCGAACCGATGCGCAAATTCCAACTGGCCGCCGAAGGGCATGGTGACCGCCAGCCCCCCGAGCACCTGCGCCAGCGCCTCAAAGACACGATGGACCCGCTGCCCATCTGGTACGAAACCGACCAGCAGGGCAACGAAGGCTTCACCGTCAACGCCCTAACCCAACGCCCCATGGCGATGTATCACAGCTGGGGCACCCAAAACGCATGGCTCCGCCAATTGCACGGGCGCAACCCGCTTTACGTGCCCACAAAGCTGATGCGCGAACACGATCTGCAAGACGGTGACTGGGCCAAAGTCAGTTCACCGCATGGGGAAATCACAATCCCAGTCATGGAAATGGCTGCACTGAACGAAAATACCGTGTGGACATGGAACGCCATTGGTAAGCGCAAAGGTGCCTGGGCCCTGCAAGAAGACGCCCCCGAAGCCACCAAAGGCTTCCTGCTGAACCACCTGATCCACGAACTCCTCCCACACAAAGGCGATGGAATGCGCTGGGCCAATTCCGACCCGATTACCGGTCAGGCCGCGTGGTTCGACCTGAAGGTCAAAATCGAAAAGGCCGCGCCGCCTGAGGATGCGGAAAGCCAACCGGAGTTTAGCCCGATCAAGTCGCCTGTGGGGACCGGGCCCAAAGACCTCGCTTGGAAGGTTGGCAAATGACCCGATCCGCTCTTCATCTGGCCCAAAATATCCCGGGGTCTGGGGCAGAGCCCCAGCCCGCCGTCACCCCAAACGCAGAGGCAAGGCAACCATGACCCAGCTCCCGCAATCCACCGAGCGCAAAATGGGGCTGGTGATCGATCTCGACACCTGTGTCGGGTGCCATGCCTGCGTAATATCGTGCAAAGGTTGGAACACAGAAAACTATGGCGCTCCCCTTTCGGATCAGGATGCCTATGGCAGCAATCCCTCAGGCACGTTCCTGAACCGAGTTCATTCCTACGAAGTGCAACCCAATCAAGGCCCGGCCCAACTGATCCACTTTCCAAAGTCCTGCCTGCATTGCGAGGACGCCCCATGCGTCACCGTTTGCCCAACCGGGGCCAGTTACAAGCGGGTCGAGGATGGCATCGTGCTGGTCAATGAAAGTGACTGCATCGGATGTGGGCTCTGCGCGTGGTCCTGCCCTTACGGCGCGCGTGAGATGGATATGGCGGAAGGTGTAATGAAGAAATGCACATTGTGTGTTGACCGTATTTACAATGAAAACCTGCCCGAAGTGGACCGAGTTCCATCCTGCGTTCGCACCTGCCCCGCAGGGGCACGGCATTTCGGTGATCTGGGAGACCCCGAAAGCGATGTCAGTAAATTGGTGGCCGAACGCGAAGGAATGGACCTGATGCCCGAGATGGGCACAAAACCCGTGAACGAATACCTGCCACCGCGCCCCAAAGATCAGGTGGAAGACCAGATTGATATTCTCGCGCCCCTGCTGGCTCCGGTCGCCGAAGAACCCAAGGGCTTTATCGGCTGGCTCGACAAAGCTCTGGAGAAGCTCTGATGCATCCAGCGCCTTCCGTCATCATCTTCACCACCCTGTCCGGTCTGGGTTTCGGTCTTCTCTTCTTTCTGGGTCTGGGGATGCCGGACGTCACCGGCTGGGTTGCGTTCGTCTTCTTTATTATCGCCTATGGCCTGTCTGTTGGCGGACTTATGGCGTCGACCTTCCACCTTGGGCACCCTGAACGCGCCTGGAAGGCCTTCACACAATGGAGGTCCAGTTGGCTTAGTCGTGAAGGTTGGTGCGCTGTCATCGCGCTGACCGTCATGGGCTTTTACGCGATTGGAGCGGTCTTTCTGGGACAAAAGTGGAGCGTGCTTGGGGTCATCGGGTCAGTGTTTTCGTTGGCGACTGTTTTCACGACGTCCATGATCTATACCCAACTCAAGACCATCCCTCGCTGGAACATGAAGCTGACACCGGCTCTGTTTCTGAGTTTCGGTCTGGCTGGCGGGGCTCTGCTTGCAGGTCAAACCCGGCTTGCCGTACCTTTGTTACTTATCGCCGCGACCATTCAAGCCCTTTATTGGTGGCAGGGCGACAAAGCGTTCGCCAAATCTGGAACCAACCTAGGCACGGCAACGGGTCTGGGGTCGCGCGGGGCAGTTCGGGCGTTTGAACCTCCGCATACCGGGACGAACTATCTGCTGCGCGAGTTCGTGCATGTCGTGGGACGCAAACATGCCGAGAAGCTGCGGATCCTTTCGTTTCTGTTGGCTTTCTTCGTACCAGTCGTTCTGCTGTTTTTGCCGTTCAACCACTTTTTTGCGCTGATCGCGGTGGTCTCGCATCTGGCGGGTGTCGCCGTGTCACGCTGGTTGTTTTTCGCGCAGGCCGAGCACGTGGTCGGATTGTATTACGGAAAGAGATAAAGAAGGGGGCCAGCCCCCTTCTTGGTCTTTCAGACCAATTCATCCCCCGGGATATTTTCAGCCAGATGAAGGGCGGACCCCGCCAAGGGTCAGCCGGGCTATAGGAGACCGGCGTGGACCAATGCCGCATCAATCGCAGATTTGGTACCTTCTTCCAGCTCAGTCAGAGGCGAACGGACTTCGGTGCTGCAGAGGCCGAGTTTACTGAGGGCGTATTTCGCGCCCACAAGACCCGGTTCAATAAAGATCGCCTCGTGCAAAGGCATCAGCCGGTCCTGATATTCCAACGCCTTGGCGTAATCACCCTGAAGCGTCGCTTGCTGGAACTCGGCGCAGAGTTTCGGCGCCACGTTTGCTGTTACCGAAATGCAGCCCACGCCCCCATGCGCATTGAAGCCAAGTGCAGTTGCGTCTTCGCCTGACAATTGACAGAAATCTGCGCCGCAGGTGGCGCGCTGCTGGCTGACACGCGCCAGATCGCCGGTGGCGTCCTTAACGCCCACAATGCTCGGCAGTTCCGCCAACTCTCCCATCGTTTCAGGCGTCATGTCGACGACCGAGCGGCCCGGGATATTGTAGATGATGATCGGAATATCTGCGCAATCGTGCAGCGCCCGGAAATGTGCGATCAGTCCTTTTTGCGTCGGCTTGTTGTAATACGGGGTCACAACCAGCGCGGCGTCAGCGCCAACCTTCTGAGCGAATCGCACAAAACGGATAGCTTCGACCGTATTGTTCGATCCCGCACCCGCGATCACTGGTACGCGCCCGGCCGACGCCTTTACGACCTCTGCGACGACGGTTTCGTGTTCATCATGGCTGAGGGTGGGGCTTTCGCCGGTGGTGCCAACGGGAACCAGACCGGTTGACCCTTCGTGAATTTGCCATTCGACCAACCGTTTGAGCGTATCCAGGTCCAACTCGCCGTTAGTGAACGGGGTGACCAGGGCTGGCATCGAGCCTTTGAACATGACACGCTCCTCAGAGTGCAGTTGGCAATTATTGTGCCGCCAGCGATCACAATCTGAGTGATGTGAGTTGATCCCGGCGGCGCAAGGTTTATCCTGAATGGCTCTATCCTTGGTTGGTTAGGAAATGCAAGGCATGACACGCGTTCTGACGCTATTGATGGCAATGATTCTGGGATCATTCGGGCAGGCGCATGCCGACGCAGCAAGCGATCTGCGCGCCGGGCTGGATGAAATGCGCAAAGGCGACTGGAATGCCGCTTTGCGTGAGGCAGGCGCGCGGGGATCGGTATCACGCGACATAATCGTCTGGCATTGGCTTCGCGAAGGTTTTGGCAGCTCTGGTGACGTACTGGTCTTTTTGGACCGTCGCCCTGATTGGCCGGGCCTGACATGGCTGCGCCGCAAAAGCGAACCGGCGTTTACCGGGGCAGATCCTGACCGTGTATTGAAGTTCTATGCCGATGTACCGCCGCAAGCGGCAGAGGGCGCATTGAACTATGCGGTGGCGCTCAAGGCCAAGGGGCGCCCAGGGGATGCCGAGGCAGATATCGTTGCGGCGTGGCGGACCATGCCGATGGGTAAAGGCCTGCAGAAGGATTACCTTGAAAACTTCGGGAAGCTCCTCAAGCCCCACCATGAGGCCCGGCTGGATCGGATGCTGTGGGATAACCACCTTGTCAGCGCTGGACAGATGCTGCCTTTGGTCGGGTCTGATCATCGTAAGCTGGCCGAAGCCCGGATCGCGCTGCAAAAGCGCCTGCCTGGTGTGGATGGTAAAGTTGCTGCCGTTCCCAAATCGTTGGCAGAGGCCCCGGGGCTAGCGTTTGACCGGTTTGTCTGGCGGGACAAAAAGGAACTGGACGACAGCGCCATTGACCTGATGCTGGCGCGGTCCACCGGCCCCGAGGCTTTGGGCGAGCCGGACAAATGGGCAGAAGGCCGACGCCGCCTGGCGCGGCTGGAGATGCGCGGCGGCGATATCAATCGCGCCTATGACATCGCGGCCAACCATCACATGACGCCTGAAATGGGCTATGGGTATGCCGATCTTGAATGGCTGTCAGGGTTCCTTGCCCTGCGCAAACTGAACGACCCGGCAACAGCCGTGCGTCATTTCCAGAATTTCTCGGACGCCGTTCAGTCGCCTATCTCGAAAGGGCGGGCCGGATATTGGCTTGGGCGGGCTTACGCGGCACAGGGCAATGCGGACAAGGCCTACGAAGCCTATGCCATGGGAGCGGACCATCAGACCTCGTTCTACGGATTGCTGGCGGCTGAACAGATTGGCCGCCCGTTCGATGGTGAATTGGCAAACCCCAGACGCGCGCCACATTGGAAACAGGCCGAATTCGCCGAGTCCAGCGTGCTGGAGGCGGGGTTGTTGCTGCTGCAAGCTGGCGAAGCAAACCTGTCGGAACGGTTCCTGACACATCTGGTGGAGGACCTGGACTCGGTCGAGGCAACTCAACTGGGTGATCTGGTTATCGAATTGAAAGAGCCTCATCTGGCCGTAATGATTGCCAAGCGCGCGGCCAAAACCGGTGTTGTCCTGCCTGCTGCCTATTACCCGGTGCATCCGGTGGCCGATCTGGGCCTGCCGATGGCCAAGGAGATGACGTTGGCCATTGCCCGCCGCGAAAGTGAGTTCGACCCCATTGTCGTCAGTGGGGCAGGTGCCCGAGGTTTGATGCAGGTCATGCCTGCGACCGCGCAGCTGGTTGCCAAAAACATGGGCATCCTCAGTGGTCATAAGACGGGCAAGCTGACGTCTGACTGGAAATACAATGCCAAGCTAGGTGCGAATTACCTGTCTGGGCTGGCGGCGGATTTCAACGGCAACGTAGTGATGATGGCCGCCGGATATAATGCCGGGCCGCGCAGACCGATCTCTTGGATGGGTCGGTATGGTGACCCGCGCGCAGGTGAGATTGACGTTGTCGACTGGATTGAAACGATCCCGTTCAGCGAGACCCGCAACTACGTGATGCGCGTCGCCGAAAGCCTGCCGGTCTACCGCGCCCGTCTGGGTCAACCGGCCCTGCCGATCCCGTTTTCGCAAGAGCTGATTGGCTCAACTCTGGCGGCGTTCGCGCCATAAGGTGAACAGGCCAGCGGCGATGACCAGTCCGGCGCCGATGACAACCGCGGGCCGCAGGGTTTCGCCAAAAACCGAGATTCCCAGAATCGCGCTCCACATCAGGTGGAAATAGGCAAAGGGCTGAACGGCGCTGGCTTCGGCCATTTCATAGCATTTGATCAGCAGCCAATGTCCCAGCACCCCGCTGAGACACAGCAACCCCATCCAGAACCAATCGCGGCTTTCCATAGGTTCCCAGAACCACATGCCGACCGCAGTCATGGCGACCGCTCCGGCGATACCGGTCCAGAAAAAGCTGGTTGCAGTGCTGTCCTGTCGGGCGACATACCGGGTCAGCAACCCATAGACCGCGAACATCAGAGCCGAGATCAGGGGGATCACTGCCAGCGGGTTGAACACGCCCATACCGGGTTGGAGGATAATCAGCACGCCCATGCAGCCGACGCCAATTGCCGTCCATCGCCGCCAGCCCACCTTTTCCCCTAATACCGGACCGCTAAGCGCCGCCACCAATAGCGGATAGCAGATGAACACAGCCTGACTTTCAATCAGACCCAGCACGGTAAAGGCATAAACGGCCACGCAAATCTCGCCGGCAAGCAGGACACCGCGCAATATCTGCCATCCCAGTTGGCTAGTCCGCGCCGTCACTCCGATGCCACCCGGGGCGCGAAGGGCCAGTGCCAGGACGAACGCTGCAAAGAACCAATACCGGATCATGACGACCATGTAGGTGTTGTAGTTACCTGCAAGGTGGCGGGACATGCCGTCCTGCAACGCGAACACAACGGTTGCCGCGATCATCAGGGCAATCCCTGCGCGTGTATTGTTTTGCTGCGTCATGATCTGACCGCCCGCGTCATATGGCGTTTGCGGCCATATCCGGGGACGCGAGTGACAGAAAAGCCCGCATCCTCCAATCCGCGGCGAACGAAACCTGCAGCCGTGTAGGTCGCGGCAGTACCGCCGGGGGACGTGTGGTCAGCCACATGCTGCATCAACTCAGCCCCCCACATTTCCGGGTTCTTGGCCGGAGAGAACCCATCCAGAAACCACGCCTCGGCAGACTTGGTCCAATTGGCCAGCGTTTCGCGCGCATCCCCTTCGATAACCTCAAGCCGCAGCGTACCCAGATCGCACGACCCTCCGCGCCAGTGCTGCAGAAAACGCGTGCTCCAGGGGGCGATTTCGGGAAAAGCCTCCAATGCGCGGGACATATCCGCAGGGTCCATTGGGTAGGCTTCGAAACTGGTAAAGCTCAAAGGTGTTGTTTGTCCGGACTTCTCCCACTCTGACCACGCGGTCAGCATGTTCAGGCCGGTGCCAAACCCAAGTTCAGCAATACGAAATCCCGGCGCGAAGCGCGCGGGCAGGTCGTTGCCGTCAAGAAAGACATGACGCGTCTCAGCCAGCCCGTTTTGCAACGAGTAATACGGGTCGTCGAACCGGTCTGAAACGGGTATTTGATCGTCGGTCCAAGTCAGTTCGGCACGCTGGTCTGCCATCGGGGAATCCTGTAGCTAAGCGGCGCGACACTGAACAAGGAAAAGGGGTTTGGCAATGGTCGATGTGACGGTACGCGGCGCGGGTATCTTTGGCCTGTCCATCGCCTGGACCTGTGCCCGACGCGGTGCAAAAGTTCAAGTCGTTGAACCTTTTGGCGCGGGCGCGGGATCAAGTGGCGGATTGGTCGGTGCCCTTGCCCCCCATGTCCCCGAGAACTGGAACGCGAAGAAAGCCTTTCAGTTCGACAGCCTGATCATGGCCCAACCATTTTGGAAAGGCGTTGAGGAAATCGGCGGGGTTTCAGCGGGTTACGCAAGGCTGGGGCGGCTTCAGCCCATTCCTGACGCCAGAACCTTGGAACTGGCTCACGCCCGCGCAGACACGGCGGCTGAACTGTGGCAGGGCAAGGCCGAATGGCGTGTCATTGAAACCGAACAACTGGGATCGTGGTGCCCACCCAGTCCAACTGGATACGTAATCCACGACACGCTCAGCGCCCGGATGCACCCGCGGCGCGCCTGTGCCGCGCTGGTATCAGCGTTGGCCGTCATGGGTGTTGATGTCGTGGCTGAGGCACCGGACAGGGGGCAAGTCGTTCACGCCACCGGGTTGGCTGGACTTCAGGAACTCAACGACGCATTGGGGAAAGTTGTCGGCAATGGCGTCAAAGGACAGGCCGCATTGTTGCGGTTCGACGCCGGAGATGTTCCCCAGCTCTTTGCCGATACGGTCCATATCGTGCCGCATGCGGATGGCACGCTGGCCATCGGCTCAACCTCCGAGCGCGAGTATGACGATCCAACCAGCACAGATGCCGCGCTTGAGGACGTGCTGGAGCGTGCCACGCGCGCAGTCCCTGTTCTGCACGGGGCCGAGGTGATCGAACGCTGGGCCGGGGTTCGTCCCCGCAGCAAAAGCCGTGCCCCTATGCTGGGCGCGCATCCCTTGCACAAGGGACAGTTCATCGCCAATGGCGGGTTCAAGATCGGCTTTGGAATGGCCCCGAAGGTGGCCGCGGTCATGGCCGATCTGATACTGGACGACCGCGATACGATCCCAGACGATTTCCGGCCCCAAGCGTCACTGTGACCGCGCGGCGGCATCGGCAATCATGCATTGCCGCCCGTCGGGGCCACGCACCCACATGCTCTGACCGTCCCGGCACAGGGTCGCAGTTTCGGTATGCATCAACGGCGAAGTCGCGCGGAACGAGAACCGTGCAAGCGGACCCATCACATCCTCGGCAAACAACATCAACAACTGGGCCAGCAACGGCCCATGCACGACCAGACCATCATACCCTTCGACCTGACGCGCATGGTCCAGGTCATAATGGATACGGTGACCGTTGAACGTCAGCGCCGAGTATCGAAACAACAAAGTCGAGTCGAAAGTTACCTCGCGCCGAGCGGTCTCGTCGGTCCGTGCGACCGGCGGCACAGGGCGTGGTTCATTGCCAGATGGATCGTTGCGGTAAACGAGGTCCTGCCACTCGGTCAGGCAATGCGTTTCATCCTGCCATATCTCGTGGCGCAGCGTGACAAAGGCCAGCGGCCCGGTTCGCCCTGTTTTGCGCAGAAGACTTTCCCGAATCGAGCGCCGTTCGGCTACCCTGCCCGCAAAAAGGGACGCATGAAACTCCAGCCGACCGCCTGCCCACATCCGGCGAGGCAAACCCAAATCGGGGATCAGGCCACTTCCAACCTTTGGGTGACCGTCCCGGCCAAGGCCGTCGGGTGGCTTTGGTGTCCAGAAATATAGCTGGTGGAAAAAGGCAGGCAAGGGTGTGCCTGCCCTAATGGTCCCGCCCTGCCCCAACGCGATCTGAAGCGCGGCGGCGCGGGCCGGGTCCAGAACATCTGTCCGTGTCTCTACCTTCATGGCAAAACACTAGACAGCGGAACCGGCACCGACAAGCGACCTGTGGTTATTGGAAACCAGCCTCGGCGCGCAGCTTCTGCATCAAAGTTTGCAGAGCGCTTTCGTATCTTTCGCTGGTCAGCTTCCCTTGCTCATCGAATTCACTGGAACTGCTGGCCAGATGAATTTCCGGCCCCTGCAAAATACGTGACTGGAACGGCACCATATAGCCGCGCAGCACCATTTGGGCCCGCTCTCCGCCTGCGCGACCCGCGGCGGCGGACATCACCGCAACGGGTTTGTCGGCCCATGGCTTGCCCTTGGTTCGGCTTACCCAATCCAACGCATTCTTCAACACTCCGGATGGCCCCTTGTTGTATTCAGGGGTCGAGATGATCACGGCATGCGCCTGTGCGATCTGGTCCGCTAGCAATTGAACCGGCTCGGGTATACCTTCGCCGTCCTCCAGATCACCGTCATAAAGCGGCAGGTTCAGGTCTGCCTCGACATATGTCCCGGGGTCAAACAGCCGCGCGGCTTCGCGCAGCAACTTACGGTTGGTTGCGCTCTGGCGCAGCGACCCGGACAGGCCAAGCAGGATCGGTTCAGTCATGGTAGGGCTCCGTGATGGTGTACTTCACTAACTAGCGCGACACCTCTGCGCGCCATAGCCCCCATGACGCGCAGTCAATGTGCAAAAAAGCCAGAGCACCTAATGATGCCCCGTCAGGTTCAGGTACGCCCGTTTGGAATGATCTCGATATCGACCCGTCGGTTAAGGGCCTTGCCTTCTGGCGTCAGGTTCGAGGCTGCCGGACGGTTCTCACCCAGTCCAATCGTGCTGATCCTTGCACTGTTGACGCCATTGGCCTGCAAAATATCGGCGACAGAACGCGCCCGACGTTCTGACAGGGACTGATTGTACGACGCCTCGCCGTCACTGTCCGTATGGCCAATGACCTGCACGGTTGAGTTGGGGTAATTGACCAGGTTTTGCCCCACCCGCACCAGATCGGACCGCAGCGCCGGGCGCACGGTCGAACTGTCGGTGTCAAAGGTGATGTCGTTCGGCACGGTGACAATCAGCCGGTCTCCGGCATTGGTTACGGTAATCCCCTGATTGGCCAATTGCTGGCGCAGTTCTGCGGCCTGCTGGTCCAGTTGGTTACCGATCAGGCCGCCGCCGGCCGCACCAATCGCACCACCAGCCAACGCACCAAGAAGCGGATCAGAGCCATTCGCGATCGCTCCGACACCCGCACCAACCAATCCACCCAGAATCGCACCCTGTTTTGTGTTCTGGTTTGGGTCGGCTGGCAAATTCAGCGTACCGGGGTCCGTGCACGCGCCCAAAAACATTGCCGAGCACAGCCCGGCGGAAACAACAAACTTGGAAATGGTCATGAAATCACCTTCTGCTCTGGTACCCGTTTGCCGGGACCATCTTGTTCAGCGCAGTATATCGCGCCGACGCCGAGCAGGCTCAAGCAACAATCCGGTGATATCGGCAGTTACCCGCCAGTCATTGTTGTGTGACAGCGTCCCAGCGATTTTGCTCTTGCCATATCGCGCGAAGCGGCGCGCCCTGACCGCAAAAGTGATCATCGATCAGATCACAGGACCAGATGCGGTCGGTCCGAAAATGTCGAAACCCGTTTCTTAACTCGCACCATGCAGCAAGCATCGTGCACTCGATATGATAGATCAGCGCAACTGGGCGCACGGTCCGTTCCGTCCGGTCACCAGCAGAATTGACATAGGTAATACGGATCTTGCGCTCGGACCGGATCGCCTCACGGTAGTTCACAACCTGAACGCATCCCTTTTCGGGGTCGTCTGCGGGCGCGCCCCACGGGGCCACTTGCAGCCAATCCGCAGGCGCGCGCAGAGCGTCGATTTTGCGACACACCCGATCGGCGGCCTGTTGCAGCGTGCTGTCGCCGGTGCGCGCCAGCATGGACAGACCAACCCACAATGCTTCGACCTCTTCCGCGTCAAAGTTCAGTGGCGGCAGATCATAACCACGGCGCATCAGATACCCGATGCCCGCCTCACCTTCGATTGGGGTGCGCTGCGCCTGCAACGCGGCAATATCGCGATAAACCGTCCGAACGGAAACCTCGAGCTTTTCGGCAAGCATCTCGGCGGTGACGGGCGCGTTTGAGGCGCGCAGAATTTGGATGATCTCAAACAAACGGGTCGAACGGCGCATGAAAATCTCCGGCTGAACTGCTGACACTCTAACACAGCCCCCTGACAAGGTGGTGTCAGCAGTGATCGGCAAGGCTGGACCAACACAAAAAAGGATGCCCTCCATGCCAAGCCGAGACAATCATGTTCTGATGACCCTCAAACTGGGTCAATGGTCCGATAAGCACAACCTGCGCGCCTTTGAAATAGAGCGCAAAGTCGCAGCAAACCGTCAACGCTGCACCGCCAGACGCCGAGCAAGGCGGTTTTCTCTGGGCAATCTCAAGCTGCACTGGACCAACGTAATATGACGTCAGAAATCGGGCGCCGCGCGGAATTTCATTGAAACGCCGCCCTCGGGGTTTTTCAGGCGCAGTTCTTCGGAATGCAGCATAAGGCGCGGATAGTCGCGCGCTGCACCGTCCGCATAAAACGGGTCGCCCAAAATCGGGTGACCCAAAGCCTGCATGTGGACCCGCAACTGATGGGACCGCCCGGTTTTCGGAAACAGGCGCACACGGGTCGTGTCGCCTTCGTGTTTAACGACCCGCCAATCCGTGACAGCAGGTTT
The DNA here is from genome assembly GCF_056780525.1 of Ruegeria sp. S263. Classification (NCBI taxonomy): domain Bacteria; kingdom Pseudomonadati; phylum Pseudomonadota; class Alphaproteobacteria; order Rhodobacterales; family Roseobacteraceae; genus Ruegeria; species Ruegeria sp. S263. The sequence continues at coordinate 3,593,257 of NZ_CM165558.1, forward strand.
ACCAGTCTCATGACACACCTTCTGACGCGGGCGATTGGGCCAATCCACAATCAGCGGCAGATCAATGGTGCCGGTTTTGGGTTCAACCCGACCAAACACACGCGCGACATAGGTTTTGCGCGTCTGGCGCTTCTCGAACTGCATGCTCAAATGCCGTTGGGCGTGCGGGGTCTGCGCGAACACCATCACCCCCGACGTATCCCGATCGAGCCGATGCACCAACAAGGCTTGCGGAAAGGCTGCCTGCACCCGTGTCAGCAGGCAATCGGCAAGATGCTCTCCGCGCCCCGGAACCGACAACAGGCCCGATGGTTTATTCACCACGATCAGTTGCGCATCTTCGTGCAACACGTCCAGAGGTGTTTGGGGTGGATCGTAGGGTTCGCTCATGCGCGCCTGCCTACCGCAGCCCGCTGCCTCCCGCAACGTCGTCCTTGCTTGCGCCGCATAGTTCCGCAACTCTGCCCCTAAAGCGGAGGAAAATTCATGCACCCCACAATCGAGCGCATGCAAGAGGTTGTTGCCAAAGGTGACGAATCCCAGATTCTAGAACTGCTGGCCGAGGATGTGCGGTTTTCACCCCCAACCTATTTCAGCACATGGACAGGGCGCGCCCCGGTCGCGGCGGTACTGGGCCACGTGGGGCAGGTGTTCACTGATTTTCACTATCGGCGGGTCATGGGCGCCGGCAAGGATTGGGCGTTGGAATTTCAGTGCAAGGTTGGCGATCTGGATGCGGTCGGCGTAGATCTGATCACGTTGGATGACGATGGTATGATACAGGAGTTCGAAGTCGTCATGCGCCCCTACAAAACGATTGGTGCCCTGCGCGAAGCGATGATGGCCCGCGTCATGACCGATCCGCGTTTTCTGGAATACAAAAACGCACTGAGCTGATGATGCCAGTAGCCCCAGACCAGTTGTTGCGGGTGCCGCTGCTGCCAGTTCTGGCCGCACAGGGCCTGTCTGTCCGACGGAGCGCGCAACTTTTGCCCGAACCCATAGGCCCCCGCAGCGGCCGAAATGGTCGGGGGCCCCGACTGCGCCTTTTGATCGCCGGGGACAGCTCGGCCGCCGGTGTAGGCGCCGGCACGCAGGCACAGGCGCTTTCAGGGCATCTGGTTCGGGAATTGTCCCGGCACTACACCGTCGAATGGCAGCTTGAAGCCATGACCGGCCACACCACGCAGGATACACTTAACCGCCTGCAGGTTTTGGTCGGCCAATTTGACATGGCAGTCACAGCGCTGGGAGTGAATGATGTCACGCATGGCGTCACACGTAAGAAGTTCGCCGACCGACAGACGCTATTGATGAACCTTCTTGTCCGGCAGTTTGGCGTTCGTCGCATTGTCGCGACAGGCGTCCCCCAAATGGCCCGGTTTCCAGCGCTGCCGCAGCCATTGGCCTGGGTTCTGGGTCAGCAGGCCGCCCGGTTGGATCAGGCTTTGCAAGAAGTCACCGCCGAGTTTTCTCAGGCTCGCCATCTAACGCTCAACTTGCCTGACGATCCCGCATTGGCCGCGCCAGACGGCTATCATCCCAGCCCAAAAACTTATGCCATCTGGGCATCCGAAGCCGCGACACTCCTGCGTCAGGCCTGAGCGCGCATCTGCCGGATCATTGGAATCGAGTACACAACCAACGCAGCCCAAATCAGCGGAAACGCAATCATGCGCCCCCTGTCGATCTGCTCGCCGAAAACAGTGATCGCGGTGATGAAGATCATGGTCGGTGCGATGTACTGCAATATGCCCATCGTCGACAGGCGCACCAGCTTTGCCCCGTTTGCATAAACCAGCAGAGGAACGGCCGTCACCACCCCCGCAGCGGCCAACAACAGGGTATCCGAACCCGTTGCCCCAAAATGCCCAGTCCCTTTGGCACCAAGCCACGTTACGTAAACCAATGCCGGAATCAATAGGATCAGAACCTCAAGCAGGAACCCCTGATTTGGGCCGATAGGCAAAGATCGCTTGAAGAATGCGTAGAACCCCCAACTGACCATCAGGCCCAGTGCCGCCCAAGGCAAACTGCCAGCCTGAAGAACTAAGACCAGTACGCCGGCCGCAGCAAGACCAACGGCAATCAATTGCGTTTTGTTAAGTGGCTCCCGCAGTAGAACCGCGCCCAAAGTTATGCTGAACAGCGGGTTGATATAATACCCAAGCGCGGCATCCAGCGCATTTCCGCTGGCAATGGCCCAGATGTAAATCGCCCAGTTCACAGATATCAGCGCCGCAGTCAAACAGGCCATGCCCAACATTTTGGGGTTTTGCAACGCCGCTTTCAGATCAGCGGTTCGCCCAAGCGCGATCAACAACGCACCTGCCACAGGTACCGACCAAATGACCCGATGCGCCACGATCTCAACCGGGCCGATATGCACCAACGCCTTCATGTAAAGTGGAAGAAACCCCCACAAAACATAGGCCGTGACCGCCAGCGCCAACCCTTTAGGCGTGTCGCCATTGTTCGACGGGACTGGGGTGTCTGCCATGGTGAGTCTCCGATTGATCTTGAAGCTCTGTAAGACAAACTCAGAAAAAAGAAATCCGCAAAATCTGTGACGGACACCATCATGGAATCTGATATGTCTCGCCAATTGCGACGGCTCACCTTGCGAGGCTCTGCCTCGCGCTCCGGGATATTTTTGGCCAGATGAAGAGTGGATCTCCTGCTTCATCTGGCCAAAAATATCCCGGGGGAGTCGCGGCTTGCCGCGGCGGGGGCAGAGCCCCCTATTCCCGCGCGTCAGACTTTTACGCGTTCCGATTTTGGATCATACATCGGTTTCAGCGATGCTTCTGCTGTGACTTTCACCCCGCAGACGTCGATCTCATAGCTTGAGGCCAAAACATCGGCAGCCTTTTCACCCGCGCAGGGCACATAGCCCAGACCGATGGCACCACCCAGCGTGTGTCCATAGTTGCCCGAACTCAGATAACCCACATATTCACCGTCCCGCAGGATGGGTTCGTTGTGGAACAGCAGCGGTTCGGGGTCAGTGAGTTTGAACTGAACCAATCGGCTTTGTGGTCCGGTTTCCTTTCGTGCGATCACTGCCTCGCGCCCGATGAAGTCGCAGCCCTTGTCGGTTTTCACAGCAAAGCCCAGCCCGGCATCGACCACGTGATCTTCACAGGTGATGTCGTGGCCGAAATGGCGGAAGCCTTTTTCGATCCGGCACGAGTCCATCATGTGCATCCCACAGAGTTTCAGGTCCATATCCTGCCCGGCCTCAAACAGGGTGTCGAAAACATGGCCTGCCATGTCTGAGGAAACATAAATCTCCCACCCCAGTTCACCCACATAGGTGACGCGATGCGCGCGGGCGAGGCCCATGCCGATCTCGATCTGTTGCGCGGTGCCAAACGGATTTGCCGCGTTCGAGAAATCAGCAGGCGAGACCTTTTGCAACAGCGTGCGCGCATTGGGACCCATGACGGCCAGAACACCTTCGCCTGCGGTGACATCCGTGATGACCACGTTGAACGCACCCGCGTGGCGCTGCATCCATGTCTGATCGGCCAAGCGTGTGGCGGCAGGTGTGACGACCAGATACGTGGTCTCGGACAGGCGGGTGACGGTCACGTCCGCCTCGATCCCACCTGTGCGATTCAGGAATTGAGTGTAGACGATCTTGCCATTGGGTACCGCGTAATCGCCGCCGCCGACATAGTTCATGAACGCCTCGGCCTCCGGCCCTTCAACGCGGATTTTGCCGAAGGAAGACATGTCATACATGCCCACAGTCTCGCGCACCGCGCGGTGTTCGGCAGCCGCGTTTTCGAACCAGTTCTGACGTTTCCAGCTGTAGTGGTATTCGCGTTCCTGACCTGCGTTGGCGAACCAGTTGGCCCGTTCCCACCCGGCGAGTTCACCCATGACAGCACCCTGTTCCAGCAGGTGATGGTGGAAGGGCGTACGCCGTACCCCGCGTGCGGTCGCCTTCTGGCGATAGGGATAGTGGTCGGCATAGAGCAGGCCCAGCGTTTCCTTGGAGCGTTCAAACAGATACTGTTTGTTGCCCTGAAACGGCTGCATCCGGCCAATATCTACATCGCCCAGGTCAAAGGGTTTTTCTCCGCTGTCCATCCACTCGGCCAGTGCCATACCCGCACCACCGGCGGATTGGATACCGATCGAGTTGAACCCGGCAGCGACCCAAACATTGTCCATCTCGGGCGCGAGACCCAGATGATAAGCGTCGTCGGGCGTGAAAGATTCCGGTCCGTTGAAGAACGTATGAATTCCCGCCTCGGCCAGCATCGGCATCCGGTTTACCGCCGCCTCTAGGATCGGTTCAAAGTGGTCGAAATCCTCGGGCAGTTGGTCAAATTCGAAACTATCGGGGATTCCATTCCTCGCCCAGGGCTTTGCGTTAGGTTCAAAGGCCCCCAGCAGGATTTTACCCGCGTCTTCCTTGTAATAGGCGCATTCATCCGGCACGCGCAGTACCGGCAGTTGGGTCAGACCGTCGATGCCTTCGGTGACGATGTAGAAGTGCTCGCAGGCGTGCAGCGGCACGTTTACGCCTGCCATGCGGCCGACCTGATGCCCCCACATACCCGCGCAGTTCACGACCATATCGCATTCGATATGGCCTTGCGTCATGCCATCATCGCTGACCCATTCCACAGAATTGACCCGCCTCCCCTGCCGAGAAATGCCGGAAACTCTTACCCGTTCCTGAACAATCGCCCCACGTTGACGCGCACCCTTGGCCAGTGCCAGCGCAATATTGGCGGGATCGGCCTGGCCATCGGTCGGCAACCAGACCCCCCCGGTCACACCATCAAGATTGATATGCCCGTAGCGCTCTTTCACCTCGGTCGGAGACAGCTCTTCGACCGGGACGCCAAAGGCGCGCGCCATTGCGGCGTTCCTGTAAAGCTCTTCCAGACGTTCGTCGGTCAGCGCGACCGAGACCGACCCGACTTGACGCATCCCCGTGGCTACGCCGGTTTCTTCTTCGAGCCCCAGATACAGCTCGGCCGAATAGCGCGCCAATTTGGTCATGTTCGACGTTGCGCGCAACTGCCCGATCAGGCCTGCCGCGTGCCATGTTGTGCCGCTGGTCAGTTGCTTGCGCTCCAGCAGGACAACATCGTTCCAGCCCTTTTTGGTCAGGTGATACGCGACCGAGCATCCGATGACGCCGCCGCCGATGATGACCACACGGGCCTTGTTGGGAAGATCAACCATCCTGAAATCTCCGCACTGTCAGGTTTGGGCCAAATTGGCATGGAAGATCGACAATAAATGCGCTAAAAGCGTCACAATATCGGTAATTTTCACCGATGTGCTACGCGCTTTTCGCGGCGCAGAACAAACGGCGTGACGCCGAAAAAGCTTTTGTAGACAGACGAAAATCCGTTCGGAAATCCACAAGCCAGGCCGATTTCGCGCACGCTCATAGTAGTGTTGAGAAGAAGGTTATTGGCCTTGGCCAACCGCATCTCGCGGTAGAATCCGTTTGGGGTGGTGCCGAAGAAAGTCTTGAACTTACGCTCAAGCGAACGGTTGGACAGGTGCAGTTCTTCGACGATCTGATGGATCGGCAAGGGGTCTTCGATATTGGCCTGCATCAGCTTGATGCACAGGTCCAGCTTGGCATCCCCGGTGGCGGTCAGGCGCGCGCCGGAAAACGGCTGCATCGAGGAAAAATCGCGGATGTTCTCGTGCAACATGATATCGGCCACGGTCATCTTGGCGGGCCCTGAGATGTGACGGCCTATCACCGACAGCGCCACATCCGTCGTCGCCTCCATCCCCGCACACGTCACTACAGCGCCTTGCTGGGTGGCGATGGACAGCTTGGCCTCGAACCGGGCACCGCGTTCGCGCAGGAACGAAGCATTCTCCCAATGGGTCGCCATATCCTCGGTGCCATGTTCGTCGATGTAACGACTGGCGGCTTCGGCCAGCAGAAACACCTGCGCGCCGCGATAGGTATAGTCGGACACCACGCGACCCAACGACAGGTCAGGGTGATCGGGATCGGTATTGCCAATGACAAACAAGTAATCCGCCTTGGGTTGGGCACTGACGGCCTCGGTCTGGATCATCGCGTCGCTGCTGGAATGGATCGGGCCGCCCTTCAGGGACTTATACGCATAGGTAAAAGGCGGATGTGGGCAGACGCGGTTGGCCAGACGCAGCACCTCGACCAGCGACGCCAGTTCCAGCAGCACATAGCCGGGGGCGACGAGGATATCGAAATGCTGCTGTGTCGCCATCGCCCTACACGATCCTGTGTCGGGCGGCGTGCAGCGCGTGGGCCAATGCCTCGATATGATCGGGGCCGACCTCGCAGCAGCCGCCGACAATGGTGGCCCCGTGCTCGACCCAAGACATTGCGAAATCGGCATAGGCTTCGGGGGTCAGGTCATGACGTTCTTCCAGCGCATCAACGGTGGGGGCGTCCTCCAGAAATTCTTGCGTGATGCCGGTGAAACCATTGGCGTAGGCCCCATAGGGGCGGCCCATCGTTTCAAGGATCGTCAGCGCGGGCATCACTGATTCCGGGCGGGTGCAGTTGATCAGCACTGCTTGCGGCTTACAGCGATCCACCAGCGGCGCGACCTGCGCCAGATGTTCGCCCGAGCGCAGGCGGGTGCCGTCAGTGTCCATCACCGACAGCGCCAGCCAAACAGGTTTGGTCGCGTTTTCCGTACCGCGCAGCGCGCCTTCGGCCTCTTGCAGCGAGGACACGGTTTCGTGCAGGAACAGGTCCACCCGATCGTTCATCAGACCGACCAGCTCGGCATATTTCAGCGCCGCCTCTTCAACATCGGGTTTCAGGTCGGGCCGGTACGAGGCCAGCAGAGGCCCCAGCGCCCCGGCGATCCGCCCACGCGACGCAGGTCGCGCGCCTTCCGCCTGCGTCAACGCCGTGTCGATCAGGGCGGGCAGTTGATCCTCGATCCCTTCGCGTACCAGACGCGAGCGGTGGATAGCGTAGGTGTTCGTAGTCGCCACGGTCGCGCCGCGTCGAAAGTAATCTGCATGGACCTGCCCCACCAATTCGGGCTGATCCATCATCACCCGCGTCGACCACAAAGGTGTAGGCTTTTCGCCGCCACGTTTGACCAACTCCTGCCCAATCGAGCCGTCCAACAGAGTGATATCCGCCATTTCCATACCTTTCCTCAGGGAATGAGAACCAGTTTTCCCGCAAACGCCTTGGACTGAAAGTCTGCTTGCGCTTTGGCAATGTCTCTTAGCGGATAGGTTTTCGAGATCAATGGTTTTACCCGGCCGGCGTTCATCAGTTCGACCAATCGGCCGAAAACCTCGAACGCCTGATGGGTGCAGCCGTGAATGGCGATGTCGCGCAAATAGATATCGCGCAGGTCGGCCTGAACGATAGGTCCGGCGATAGCTCCCGAGACGGCATACTGCCCGCCGGGCTTCAGTGACAGGATCAGATCGGGCCATGCGGGACCGCCGACCACGTCAATCACCACATCGAACATGTCTTTCGGCAAAGGCGCGCCTCGGTCGAACGTATCAATCGCGCCTTGATCCCTCACCACCTCGGCCTTGGCAGGACTGGTGACGCCCCACACGGTCGCCCCGCGCAGCCGGGCCAGTTGTACGGCGGCCAGACCAACCCCGCCCGAGGCTCCGGTGATCAGAACCTTGTGCCCGGCAGTCACACCTGCGCGGGTCAGCAGGTTTTCCGCCGTGCCAAAAGCACAGGGGACGGCAGCGATTTCAACATCTGACAGGGGTGATGCCGACACATCGTACAGATCAAACGCCTCGACCAGACAATATTGCGCGAAGGCCCCGTCAATCTCGGACCCCAAAGCGATGAAGCCAGTCGGGTTGCCGGGGCGTGGGCGCGGTAGGTTGATCGGGCAGGTTACGCGCTGGCCTTTGGTGAAACCCGTGCCCGGCGCGGCCTGTTCAACTATGCCGCACAGATCGCCGCCCTGAATGCGTGGGAAGTGCAGCGCGCCTCCCCAGCCGCCCGCGTCGACCTCCTGATCCACCGCATCTGTCGCACCGGTCACATCCGAGGAATACCAACCGACGCGCGTGTTGATATCGGTGTTGTTCACCCCGGCGGCAGCAACCCGAACCAGCACTTGACCGGGTCCGGGTTGTGGCACCGGGATATCCGCGCGCCATTCGAGCGCCTCTGGTCCACCATGGTGGGTCAGATAGACGCCTTGCATGACGTTTGGCACAGCCATCAGGCCCGAAGCCGTTCGTTGGCTGGATCCCAAAGCGGTTGGTCCTCTTGTACCACGGCGGGGTATTTTCGACCGTAGATTTCAACCTCCAGCGCCGTGCCCGGATTTGCCAGTTCCGACTTGATCATGCCCAGTGCGATAGACTTGCCCACGCGGTAACCCCATGCGCCGGACGTTGTCTCACCCACGATCTGATCGCCTTGCCAGATGCAGGACATGTAGGGCGCGTCGCAGTCACCGGCCTCGACCGTCAGAGTCACAAATGACTTCTTCACCCCCTGCTGCTTTTCGTTCAGGATCGCGGCCTTGCCGGGGAAATCCTGCGGCTTGTCCAGTTTGACGAAGCGCCCCAACCCGCCTTCCAGCAGCGAGTAATCGGTCGACAGATCGCCCTTCCATGCGCGGTAGCCTTTTTCGATCCGCAGCGAGTTCAGCGCATACATGCCAAACGGCGTGGCTCCAGCCTCAAGGATCGCATCATAGATCGCGGGCATGTCGTCGTTCAGGGCGTGAATCTCCCACCCCAGTTCGCCCGCGAAGGATACGCGGATCAGATAGGCAGGTTTTCCGGCCACCGTGGCAGCCTGATGGGTCAACCAGCCCAGCGACAGTTCGGCATCGGTCACCCCCGACAGAATGTTCCGGGACTTCGGCCCGGTGACGATCAGCGTGTCGCGCGTCGTGGTGACATCCTCGACACTGATACCAGAGGGCATCGCATTCACCAGAATGTCCCGGTCATGCCATTGCGCGGTGGCGGCTGTGATCATGACGAACTCATCTTCACCCAAGCGCAAGCAGGACATCTCGGTCAGGATACGCCCCCGGTCGTCGGCGATATAGACCAGATTAATCCGGCCCACCTTAGGCAGACCACCCGTTACCAGCCCGCGCAGCGCCTCGGCCGCGCCTTCGCCTTTGACCATGAAGCGCGAGAAACCCGGCAAGTCCAGCACGCCGCAATGGTCGCGGACGGCCTCGCATTCTTCTTTGATCCGCTGCTCCCACGGGCCGGATCGGCCCCATGTATGCGTCGCGTCCAGCGAGGTGTCGTCGCCCGGCTTGGCGAACCAATTGGCGCGTTCCCAGCCGTTATAGGCACCCATAACCCCGCCCAGTTCCTTGATCTTGTCATGAACCGGAGACAGCTTCTTGTCGCGCGCCGCAGGCCATTCGTGATGCGGGAAATGCATGGCGTATTCGTTGCCGTAGACCTCCATACCCTTCTGGTTGCAGTAGTCCTGATCGGTGTAGTCGGTGTAACGACGCGGATCGACGGCCCACATATCCCATTCGGTCGCGCCATCGACGATCCATTCGGCCAGCACCTTGCCAGCGCCACCACCCTGCGCGATACCGAAGGTGAATGTGTGCGCCTCGAACGCATTTCGAACACCGGGCATCGGCCCGATCAGCGGCAGCCCGTCGGGCGCATAGGGGATCGGTCCGTTGATCACCCGACCCACGCCCGAGGTTGCCATCAACGGCACCCGCTCCATCGCGTCGGTGACGATGTCCTCGATCCGGTCCAGATCGTCGTTCCACAGTTGGAAGCTGAAATCCTCGGGCATCGGATCGTCTTCGCTCATCCAATGACCCTTGCAGTTGGGCTCATACGGGCCAAGGTTGAAGCCGTTCTTTTCCTGCCGCAGATAGTACGAGATATCCACGTCGCGCAGCAGCGGCAGCTTGCCGCCGTTTTCCTTCGACCACGCCTCGATTTCCGGAATCTCGTCGGTCAGCAGGTACTGATGGCTCATGACCATGGCAGGCACGGTGCGCCCACCAAAGGGTTTGAACCATTCGCCCACGCGCTGCGCATAGTATCCGGCGGCATTGACCACGTAATCACAGGCAATATCGCCCTTGTCGGTGTGAACGGTCCACATGCCGTCGTCGCGCTGAGTCACGCCAGTCGCCGGACAGAAGCGGATGATCTTTTGTCCCAAATCCCGCGCGCCTTTAGCCAGCGCCTGCGTCAGCTGCGCCGGGTCGATGTCGCCGTCGGTGGGGTCGTACAGCACACCCTCAAGGTCATGGGTTTCAAGGAAAGGATAGCGCTCTTTGGCCTCTTCCGCGGTCCACATCTCCATCGGGATGCCCTGATAGCGACCCATGGACATGGCACGCTCGAACTCCTGCATCCGTTCTTTGCTATGCGCCAGACGGATTGAGCCCGAGACGTGGTAGTTCATTGGATAGTCGACCTCATCGGCCAGCCGCGAATACAGTTCGGTCGAATAGCGCTGCATGTTCATGATCGCCCACGAGGTCGAAAAGGTCGGCACGTTCCCCGCCGCGTGCCAAGTCGAGCCCGCCGTCAGCTCATTCTTTTCCAGCAGAACGCAGTCGGTCCAGCCCTTCTTGGCCAGATGATACAGGGCCGAACAGCCGACAACGCCACCGCCGATAACGACCACACGGGCCTTGGTTGGAAAATCACTCATGGTCTTGATCCTCTGTCAGTGTGCCCGCTGGGGCAGATCGTCTTGGATGTCGTAATAATCGCCCTTGTCAGCGACAAAGATGTGCCGAGCGAGTTTCAAGCCAGTGGGCTCGTCCAGAGACCCCATTGAAACCGCAATCGTGTCCTCGTCATTGTGCTGCCAGAACAGGAACGAGCCACAGGCGCTGCAAAAACCGCGCTTGGCGATATCCGAGGCGCGATACCAACCCAGTGTATCGCTGGCGGTAAAGCTGAGGTTGTCCTGATGCGTGACGGTTGAGGCCCAAAGATGCCCCGACTGCCTGCGGCATTGACCGCAGTGGCAGGCATTTGGCGGCGTGAGATCTCCGACAATTTTGAACGCAACCTTGCCGCAAAGGCAGGAACCGGTGTGCATGTCTTTACCCCCTTGGTGCTGGCGTTGAGCTGGTGCCCAGCAGCACGCCGTAAATGATGAAACAGGTCGCCATTACGCGGCGGACCCAGATGTTGAACACAGCCCCCAAGGCCGCTTTGCCCATCAGCGCACCCAACAGGGTGAACCCGGTATAGGTGAGTGTTGTGATGATCAGTGCGGTCGGCATGATCACCCCCATCTGCAGCCAGACTGGCACGTCCGGCTGCACGAACTGAGAAAACGCTGCCAGATACCCGGCCACGCTTTTGGGGTTGATCGTCGCCACCGCCAACGCATGCAGATAGACATGGCGCGCTGGCCGCTCGGACACAGGCGCGGGCTTGCTGGCATTGATCCAACCGCGGATGCCCATCCAGATCAGGAACCCCGCGCCGATCAGCTTGGCGATGAAAAACCCTGTGGGAGAGGCCGCAATCAGCGCCGTTATGCCCAGCGCCGAAAGGATCAGAAACGCGCTGGCCTGCGTCAGGATCGCCAACACCCCCAGCATTGCCTTGGGAAACGGCAGGCTCATCCCGTTCGAGATACAATTCACCGCGTTTGGCCCCGGAGTAGTCACGAACACCACCCAAAACAGCGCGAATATGGTCCAGGCTTCGAAGCTCATTCAATACACCGGTGGCGCGATGACCCAGACGGTCACGGCGGGCTCATCATAAGGGTTGGCCCATTGATAGGGCTCATGTTTGATGCGGAAACTGTCCCCCGGCCCGACCGAGAACTGCCGTCCTCCGATCGTCAGGTCCAAACGGCCGGACACCATATAGCCGACCTCTTGCGTGGGACGATCAGCGGGGGTCTGCATTTGTGATCGGGGTTCGAACGTGGAATGCACCATTTCGAAATCATCGGTCAGATCAGGTGACAGCAATTCCTCGATCAAACCTTCCTCACCCGATCCCATAGGACGGCGTGAACCAGCGCGCACAATATACCCCTGTTCGTCCGCCGGTGCGGCTGAATGTGCGAACAACATCGACATCGGCACACCAAGACACTCGGCGATCTGGCGCAGGTCCGAGATCGACGGCTCGGACTTGTCCCTTTCGACCTGGCTGAGCCATCCAACCGAACGCTCCAGACGCGCCGCGATCTCGGTCAGGGTCAGACCCCGCGCTTTGCGCAATGCCCGGATATCCGCGCCAAGAGTTGACCTGTTTGGGGCTTGGCTGTTCACGTGGTGCTCCGGTTGTTCGTGAAAATTTTAGTGACTTTTTCACGATGACCTGAGTCGGTGAAATTTCCAAGCATTTTTTCACTTGGGTGTCTGACGGGGATTGTTTATTCGTCGGATATGTGGATTGCAGTTGCGTATCTTTGGGTCATTAACCTGCTGACCCTGCTGGCATTTGGATGGGACAAACTGCGCGCCAAACGTCGCAAAACCCGCGTGCCCGAGGCCAAACTGCTATGGCTCGCCGTGATCGGCGGGGCACCGGGCGCGGTTTTGGGACGCTGGATTTTCCAACACAAAACCCGCAAGCGACGGTTTTCAATTTACCTCTATCTGGTGCTCGGTCTGCAGGGTGCTGTTCTGTACTTTCTGGCCACCCACTTCCCACCCTGACACACGCGAACTTTCAATCAAAAATTATCCGCAGCCAAAGAGGAAACTGTCTGCTACACTGACGTAGTTACTGAATTCCTGAAATAATCTTATATTGGCAAAGGGTTGGAAGAGACATGGAAAATGGCATCGGGTTTTTCGACATAGTGTGGTCGATCTTCTGGCTATTCTTGATGGTAGCCTGGTTCTGGGTAATGATTTCGGTGGTGGCCGATGTGTTCCGCTCAAAAGACCTGAGCGGTTTCGGCAAGGCCGCATGGATCGCGTTTGTTATCCTTGTTCCCTGGCTTGGGGTTCTGTCCTATCTGATCGCACGAGGCGAAAAGATGCATGAACACAATGTCGAGGCGATGAATAAAATCGAAGAAGCACAGAAGGATTATATCCGATCCGTCGCGACGGTATCCACCGCGGACGAGTTGGAGCGTCTTGCCGCCTTAAAGGAAAAGGGCGTTCTGACAGACGAAGAATTCGCAGCCCAAAAAGCCAAGATCCTCAGCGCGTAACAAATAATGCTCCGGCCAGTGCCGCACTTGCCGGAGTTAACTCGCGAAAACGGAACTTAGAATTGCACCAAGCGCATCCGCGTCCTGCTGCGTGAATGCGTCCGGTTGATCGCTGTCGATGTCAAACACGGCAATGATGTCGCCTGACGCGTTTCGCACCGGCAAGACCAGTTCTGACCGCGTGGTCGATGCACAGGCGATATGGCCGGGAAAAGCGTCCACGTCGGGCACAAGCTGCACCTCGCCCGTGCGCGCGGCGGCGCCACAGACTCCCCGCTCGAACGGGATAACCAGACATCCGTGACCGCCCTGATACGGGCCGATCTTCAAAACATCCGGTTCTGTCACGCGGTAAAACCCGGTCCAGTCGAACCGGTCGTCGGAATGATGCACCTCGCACGCGACGGTTGCCATAAGCGCGACCGCGTCAGTTTCCCCTTCGGTCAGGGCTGAGATGGTTTTCGCCAGCAGGTCGTAATCAACGGTCATCTTGGATTGTCCGGCATAGGTCGTCTTGCTACGCCACCTATGCCGAAACCGCCCATGGGTCAAACACGTTCGATCGCGATCGCGGTGCCTTCTCCGCCACCGATGCAGATCGCCGCGACACCCCGTTTCAGGTTGCGCTTTTCCAACGCATTCAAAAGCGTCACTATAATGCGCGCGCCCGAAGCGCCGATCGGGTGCCCCAATGCACAGGCCCCGCCATTTACGTTCACTTTGTCACGCGGCAAGCCCATTTCATGCATGAATGCCATCGGCACAACAGCAAAGGCTTCGTTCACCTCCCACAGATCGACGTCATCCTTGGACCATCCGATCCTAGACAGCAATTTCTGGGCGGCGGGGACAGGTGCGGTTGTGAACAACCCCGGCGCCTGAGCATGGCTGGCATGGCCCAGAATTCGCGCACGTACGGTCAGCCCCTGATCTTTGGCCGCATCCTCGGACGCCAGCACAAGCGCAGCCGCGCCATCCGAGATCGAGGATGAGTTGGCTGCCGTCACGGTCCCATCTTTGCGGAATGCAGGTTTCAGTGTGGGTATCTTCTCGGGTCGGGCAGATTGCGGCTGTTCGTCCGCGGCGTGCTGCACCTCACCCTTGCGGGTCGGGACAACGACCGGGGTGATCTCGTCCGAAAACGCCCCGCTTTCCTGTGCAGCCAGAGCATTGGACAGGGACTGCAGCGCATATTCATCCTGCGCTTCGCGGGTGAACTGGTAGGCTTCCGCACAATCCTCGGCAAAGGTGCCCATCAGCCGACCCTTGTCGTAGGCATCCTCCAATCCATCAAGGAACATGTGGTCAACCACCTGCCCGTGCCCGATCCGGGCCCCGCCGCGCATTTTCGGCAACAGATAAGGGGCGTTGGTCATGCTCTCCATCCCACCCGCGACCATCGTGTCCGCATGTCCCAGCGCGATCTGGTCGAATGCCATCATCGCAGCCTTCATGCCAGAGCCGCACATCTTGTTCAGCGTAGTGGCGGGGACGTCTTCGCCCAGACCCGCCGCAAACCCGGCCTGCCGCGCCGGTGCCTGCCCCTGACCAGCGGGCAGAACGCAACCCATCAGAACCTCGTCTACCGTCTGGGTTCCGGCCCCTTGCAACGCAGCGCGAATGGCAGTGCCCCCCAAATCGGCCGCTGGCACACCGTCAAACACGCCTTGAAATCCGCCCATGGGTGTCCGGGCCGCGCCTGCAATAACAACATGATTCATCGGAGTGCTCCTCCTGTTTTCCGGATTGATGGATACCGAATGGTAAGAATTGCCGTCTAGCGTATTTCTACGATTGAATTTCAGTTTAAAGGATCATCGCGCATGAGCCTGACCAGCGAAACAACGGGCGGCACACAGATCATCACGGTTCATTCAGACCGGATAGATGCAGCCATGGCCATCCAGTTCAAGGAAGACATGAGGAACGAAGCTCAAGGTGACAATGCGCGGGTCATTCTGAATCTGACCCATGTAGAGTTCATTGATTCCAGCGGTCTTGGCGCCATCGTCGCTGCGATGAAGCAGCTCGGCAATGGTCGCAGGCTGGATTTGGCCGGACTGCATCCCTTTGTCGAAAAGGTATTTCGGCTGACGCGCATGGATACGGTTTTCAAGCTGTTTGCGTCGCTGGACGACGCGCTGTCCGCCCCCACAGACTAACCAGCCGCTCAACGGAATTGGCACGACACCAATGAGTAACTGTAACTGCCTGGATTTGAGTTTTGTCGCGACAGAAGCAGAAGCCAGCCTTGGCATCGCCAGGTTGAGCTTGTGCCTAGAAGAAAAGGGCCTGCCCGGTCACAAGGCCGGTGACGTGAAAATCGCGCTGGCAGAGGCTATCAACAACGTGGTCGAACATGCGTATGCCGGGATAACCCCGGCCCGGGTGCAGGTACATTGCCGCTTTCACCAGAACTGGCTCGACATCCTGATTTCCGACACCGGCATGCCTCTGCCAGGGTTTTGTATTCCCGAAGGCATTCCTGCAGCATTGGGCGAAACGATTGATGAATTGCCCGAGGGTGGGTTTGGCTGGTTCCTGATCCATGAATTGACCAGCGACATCCGATATGAGCGCAAAGGGGGCTGCAACAGGCTGTCGCTTCGGTTCGATTTTCCAGACTCCGGCTGACCCAAAATCGCCACAATCAAACCATGGTCACGCCGCAAACAAAGGGCATAGTGATTCTCGTAGCTCAGATAGCTTCCCTCGGCGTCCAGTGTCACAGCCCCCACCCAGTGAACGGCGCCGAGGAACTTCCCATTGATTTGACTGGACAATATCTGCCTGCGCGATACCTTCGGCGCGTTCAATCAGGGAAACAAAGCTATGCGGGATTTTCACACTCCGGGCAGATCCGAAGTTCTGGCGACAGAAGGCATGTGTGCCACATCGCACCCTTTGGCAGCTCAAGTCGCAGTGGACATTCTGCAAAAAGGCGGCAACGCAATGGATGCGGCGATCGCCGGGGCCGCCCTTCTGGGTATTTGCGAACCGCAGATGACTGGGCTGGGCGGCGATTGCTTTGTGCTTTTCAACCGGGCCGGAGAAAATGAAATCCGCGCGCTGAATGGTTCGGGGCGAGCACCTTCGGCGGCGGACCCCCAGAAACTGCGCAATGCCGGTCTGACGACTGTGCCGCTGAATACAACGGAGTCAGTCACCATACCCGGTGCGGTGGACGCTATATGCCATCTGGCCGAAACCGAAGGTAAACTGGGCCTCGACGCGATCCTTCAGCCTGCGATTCACTACGCCGACATCGGTGTGCCGGTGGCACCAAGGGTCGCGTTCGACTGGCAAACAGGCGAGGCAACACTGCAGGGTCCCGCGCGCGGTCATTACCTGATCGACGGTAAAGTGCCGAAGGTCGGGCAGGTCTTCCGCGCGCCTGGTCAAGCCGAAGTTCTGCGCCAGATCGGCAAGCGGGGGCGCGACGCCTTCTATTCTGGCGATATCGCGCAAGACATGGTCGATGCACTGACGCAAATGGGCGGGGGACATTCGCTTGCTGATTTTCAGGCAACCAAATGCACCGAAGCCCAGCCCGTAGTTGGCAATTATCAGGGTGTTGACCTTGTCGAACACCCACCAAACGGTCAGGGCGCGACCGCGATCCTGCTTTTGAACATTCTGAAAAGCTTCGATCTGGCCAGCATGGATCCCTTCGGGACCGAGCGCATACATATCGAGGCCGAAGCCTCGAAACTGGCATATGATGCGCGGAACCGGTTCATTGCAGACCCTGATCACACTGCGCGGGCCGAGTTATTCTGCGATCAGGTCTTGGCCGACAGGCTGGCAGCCCTGATCGACCCCAAACGCGCGATGCCTGCGGCGCCCCTCCTGACCGAGGCAATCCACAAAGACACCGTTTACATTACGGTCGTTGACCGCGACCTGATGGCCGTTTCCCTGATCTATTCGATCTTCCACAGCTTTGGCTCGGGCATCGCGTCCGAGAAATACGGGATACTGCTGCAAAACCGAGGGGCCGGATTCACGCTTGAACCCGGGCACCCCAATGAAATGGGCCCCGGCAAACGCCCGATGCACACGATCATCCCGGGTATGCTCTGCGAAAATGGGCGCGTCACCATGCCATTCGGCGTTATGGGCGGCGCTTTTCAACCAACCGGGCACGCCCGGCTTTTGTCCAACCTGACAGATCACGGGCTGGGACTGCAGCAAAGTATTGACACCCCGCGTGCCTTTGCAGATGCAGGCGTTCTTAAGCTAGAGCGCGGAATTCCGCCCAAGGTTGCTCAACAATTGGCCAGCATGGGTCACAATGTCCAAACTCCAGAAACACCACTTGGCGGCGCCCAGGCAATCAGGATCCGTGAAGATGGCGTTTTGGAAGGCGGAAGCGATCCCAGGAAAGACGGTTGTGCGCTGGGATATTGATCCGAGCGCAGAGCGCGCACCCGATCAGTTCAAATGAAAGTGCAGCGGATATGCCCCGTTTTCGAACGGGCCGAACATGTCGGGGATATCAGGATGTTCCACAGGTTCGCCCGACTGATCGGCAATCAGGTTTTGTTCAGAAACATAAGCAACATAGAAGGACTGATCATTCTCTGCCAACAAATGATAGAACGGCTGATCCTTGATCGGGCGGCTGTCTTCCGGAATGGCCTGATACCATTCTTCGGTATTGGAAAACTCTGGATCCACGTCGAAAATCACCCCCCGAAAGGGATGTTTTTTGTGGCGGACCACCTGGCCCAAACGGTACTTGGCGTTTGTCTTAAGCATTTTCACAGCCCCCAAGGGTCTTACTACCTCTTTCCGCGCGAGAATGCCAATCATTGATCTGAAATTTAGGGAAACAGTCTGTGAACCTCTTACTAACAGTCTTTGAAATCGTGGCCCCTGTCTTTCTTTTGGCGGGTATCGGCTTTGTCTGGGTCAAACTGGGGTTTGAATACAGGCTGCAGTTTGTAACCCGCCTTGCGGTTACCCTTGCGGTGCCCAGCCTTATCTTTGTTGCGCTGATGCAGACCGAGATCCCGGCCGGTGAACTGACGCGTTTCACTGTGGCGGCCATTGCGGGTCACGTCGTGCTTGCAGTTGCCTTTGAGGTATTCGTGCGGCTTGGCGGATTGGATCGACGGACGTATCTGGCGCCGTTGATCTTTGGGAACACCGGAAATCTTGGATTGCCCTTGTGCCTGTTTGCCTTTGGTCAGGCGGGTTTGGGGTTTGCGGTCGTGTTTCTGGCCGCTACCGCGTTGCTTTCGTTCACTTACGGCATCTATCTGGTCGCGGGCAAAGGCGCGTTTGGCAAAGTTGCCCGCGAACCGATGGTATGGGCCACATTGCTCGGCGCGCTGTTCCTGTGGCGCGGATGGGAGACCCCGGTCTTTCTGACCAATACACTGGACTTGCTGGGGCAAATGGCGATTCCCATGATGTTGATCACCGTGGGCGTCGCCATCGCGCGCCTGACCACCCGCAAGTTGGGTCAGGCCATCTGGCTTTCATTGCTCAAACTCGCGGTTTGCTTTGTTTTAGGGTGGGGGATCGCGGTGGCGTTTGACCTTGATGCCGTCGCATTTGGGGTGCTGCTTGTGCAAATGTGCACGCCGGTTGCGGTGACTTCATACCTGCTGGCCGAGCGGTTTGACGCAGATTCAGACGCCGTCGCCGGGCTGGTCATGGTCTCAACTGTTCTGTCTGTTGCCGCTTTGCCTATTATTCTAGCTATCGTTCTATAGCGATTGTGATTTCCTCGGAGCGCAATCTGCGCTAGAATAAAGAAAAAAGGCACGAGGCACATGAGCAGAATTCTTATCGTACTCTTCGGGGTGCTGCTTTTGGCATCCTGTGGGGGCGGGTCAAAGCAACCGCCCAGCAAGCTAAATGACGCGTGCAGCATTGCGCGCGAACGGCCGGATTATATCAAGGCATTCAAAAGCACCGAGCGCAAATGGGGCGTCCCGGTTCACGTCCAGATGGCGACTATCTATCAGGAAAGCCGCTATCGCCATGACGCAAGGACACCGCATCAATACGTGTTGGGCGTCATCCCGATGGGCCGTCAAAGCAGCGCCTATGGGTTCAGTCAGGCACTGGACGGAACCTGGGATGAATACCAGAAAGAGACCGGCAAACGCCGTGCCAAGCGCGACCGTATCCGGGACGCTTCGGATTTCATCGGCTGGTACATGAACAAAAGCTATGAGCGGAACGGGATTCATCCCAGCGACACGCGCAACCAGTATCTCGCCTATCACGAAGGTCATACGGGATATGCACGTGGTAGCCACTACAGCAAGACTTGGCTGTTGAACGTCGCAAATGACGTGGATGCGCGCGCCAAGCTGTATCAGGCACAGTTGGCAGGCTGTCGGTACTAAGAGAACTCAGCGGGTCAGCGATTGCCTGACCCGCTTCGCGCGCGGTTGGAAAACAGGCTTTGATCCAACCTGATATCCGTATCCAATTGGCCCAGCAAAACAGTAGTCTGGCTACCGGCATTGTCGTGGATGACCCATTTGCGCAGCTCTATCGGATCGCCAGTGAACATCAACTCAATCCGGCCCGAATCGGGATTTTTCGGGTCCTGAGCGGTAACGACCGTGGCTGTTCCGTCAAACTCATGCCCGACGACCATATTGGCCTGCCCCAGATTGACGTTGCGCGCCAGTACCAGCGACAACGGTGTGCGCTTCAGCGGGTATTGCTCGGGTGGTTGGTTGGATTTCGGGTCGAATATCTGAACCGTTCCTGCACGCGCCAGAACAACCGCGCTGTTTGGTGGATCATATTCAAACCGCATCTTGCCCGGCCGTTCCATCCACAGTTTACCAGTGCTCAATGAACCGTCATCATTGACCTGCGTAAACGTGGTCTCAACGGTTTTCAGACCGTTGAGATAGTTGGAGATCTGCGACAAAGGCAGTTTTTCAGCGGCCCACGCAGCCGGCGCAGCCAGCGTCAGGGCCAGGGCAAAAGCAATCTGTTTCATGATCTACCAGATATGCGTTTCGCCGCTGTTATTAAATATCCAAATCCGATTTCAGGGGTGCCTAAAACAGCAGACGCGCTGAAACCCATAATTTCAGCGCGTCACTTGATTTTGATACGGCGGTATTCCGCAAAGCCACTTATTGCTCGGGCACAAGGATTTCGCGTTTTCCGACATGGTTTGCCGAGGAAACAACGCCTTCATCCTCCATCTGCTCGACCAGTCGCGCGGCTTTGTTGTATCCGATGGCGAGTTTTCGCTGAATATACGAGGTCGAACATTTTCGATCCTTGATCACGATCGCCACGGCCTGATCGTACAAAGCGTCCTCACCGTTCGTGTTGCCACCAGTGTTCAGGCCCAGCACGGCGTCAATATTGTCGGCTTTTTCCTCGGCCGGGCCATCCACGACGCCGCTCATGTAATCTGGCGGGCCGAACTGTTTCAGGTGGCTGACGATTTCCTCGACCTCTTCATCCGAGACAAACGGACCATGGCAGCGCGTGATCTTGGCACCACCCGCCATATAGAGCATGTCCCCCTGCCCCAGCAGTTGTTCGGCACCCATCTCGCCCAGAATGGTGCGGCTGTCGACCTTGGACGTCACCTGAAACGAAATCCGGGTGGGGAAGTTCGCCTTGATCGTACCGGTAATCACATCGACCGAAGGTCGTTGCGTGGCCATGATCAGGTGAATACCCGAAGCCCGCGCCATCTGAGCCAGACGCTGAATGCAGGCTTCGATCTCTTTACCTGCAACCATCATCAGGTCGGCCATCTCGTCGACGATGACCACGATATAGGGCATCGCTTCGGGCGCGAATTCTTCGGTCTCAAACACCGGTTCGCCCGTCTCATCATCGAATCCCGTCTGGACCGTGCGGCTGAACATTTCACCCTTGGCCAGCGCGTCTTTCACACGGCCGTTGTAGCCTGCGATGTTGCGCACGCCCATTTTGGACATTTTGCGATAACGATCCTCCATCTCACCCACGACCCATTTCAGGGCAACCACAGCCTTTTTCGGGTCGGTCACAACAGGGGACAGCAGATGCGGGATGCCGTCGTAAACCGAAAGTTCCAGCATCTTGGGGTCGATCATGATCAGGCGGCATTCATCCGGCGTCAGCTTGTACAGCAGCGACAGGATCATCGTGTTGATTGCCACCGACTTACCGGAACCCGTAGTCCCCGCGATCAGCAGGTGAGGCATTTTCGCAAGGTTCGCCACAACGGATTCACCGCCGATATCCTTACCCAAGGCCAGAGGCAGCGCGTGGTTGCCATCGCCAAAATCGCGGCTTGCAAGGATTTCACGCAGCACTACCATTTCGCGATTGTCGTTGGGCAGTTCGATCCCGATTACCGAGCGGCCCGGCAATGTCGAAACCCGCGCCGACAGCGCCGACATGGACCGAGCAATGTCATCGGCCAGACCGATCACCCGGCTTGCTTTCAGGCCCGGTGCGGGCTCAAGCTCGTACATGGTGACAACGGGGCCGGGGCGGACGCTGACGATCTCACCCTTCACGCCGTAGTCGTCCAGCACGTTTTCCAGCATCCGCGCGTTTTCCTCCAGCGCCTCATCGCTCAGGTGGTGGCGCTGAATGCTGGAGGGGTTCGACAGCAGCCCCAAAGGCGGCAGTTCGAAATCCGAATGCCTTTCCTCAAAGGACAGCGCTGGCTGTGCCTCGGCCTGCGCACGGCGCGACGGTTGCGGTGCGCGGCGCACAGGCTGTGCAACCACTGGCTTGCGGGGTTCGGCAACCGGGATTTTTACAGCCGGGCGCTGTTGCGGAGCCGGTTCTGCCACATCTTCAAACACGGCCCCCTCTTCGTAATCCGCGCCGAGCGTATCCTCTTGCACGACAGACTCTTGCCAATCGTCTGTCAGAGGTGCCGACATCATCGGTTCCACCGGCAGACCCGCCGACGTCATCGGCGGTTCAGGCGGCAACTCACCCGCCCCACCCGCATTCAGGATAAGCGGATCGGGGCCCCGGCCGCGCCCCTTGGTCAACGGCAGGTTCGGATTCGGCTCAGGCGTCATCTCGCCGGTTGCGACTTTGCGGTTGCGCACGGCGGCGGAAATTTTTGACCGAATGCGGTCTTCACCCGGCATCTCATCAAACCCAGCAACAGGCTCACGATCCAGCAGTTCAGGCTCGGGCATCGGCTCTGGGCGGCGGATCAAGGAAGGCATCCGCGCAAGAAGGCCTGTTTTCACAGACTCCGGCGACTCGAGTGGGGGTTCGTCGAATACGGGGTCGGCATAGGCCAGTTCATCTTCAAAAACAGCTTCGGCGGCTTCTGCCCTTGCCGATTTGCGGTCGTCCCATTGCGCGCGGCGATCACGGGCGGCCTGCGCTGTCGCTGCGGCGCCCCGGCCCAGCAGGTTCATCAACCCATCGTATGACATGACCAGACCCAACAGGAATGCACGGAACCCTTTGCGCACATCATCCTTGGTGAACCCCAGAACAAACACACCAAGCGACAACATTCCGATCGCCATGGCCAAAGACATCACCTTGACCATGAAATGCGACGAGATCGGCAACAGCGTCAGCAAAGCGCCCATAACCGTGTCGCCAAAAAGACCACCCAGCCCAAAGCTGTGTGTGATACGCCACGCCTCGCCCGGGACAAGCGTTGCCGCGTAAACGGAAACAATCGCGATCCAGATCGGGGCAAAGATCAGCCGGGCAATCGCACGTTCTTCACCAAAATGACCTGCAAATCGCACGCCCCATCCGATCAGAACCAGCGCGATGCTCCAACTGCCCCAGCCGACAATCATGAACAGGGGCGCGGCAATCGACGCACCGATCCGGCCCATCCAATTCTGCACCGGCGCATCGGTCGACACCATCCAGTTGGGATCGTCCGGCGTGTAAGACCAGATCATCGCGGCTGCAGCCAGGCCCAGCAGAATCAAGGCAATGCCGATCAGCTCTTTGCTGCGCCGCTCAATGGCGGCTTGCGTCGTACTGTCCAGCAAAGGATCGCGATTGCGCGCGTTATATGATGCCATTTTGCCCTCGTACCTCACGAATAGATGCAATCGCGGAGCTTGATCAGCCCTTGCTGCAACTCTGTTTTTGGGGCCACCAAAGCAGCCCGGATAAATTGTTCGCCCGGGTTTTGCCCCGGATCGCCTTGAGAAAGATATGCGCCCGGCAGTACCCGGACCCCGGTTTCCTGCCACAGCTTCAATGCGGTTTCTTCGCCATTATCGACCGGCAACCAAAGGAAAAACCCGGCCTGCGGTGCCATATACCCCTGAATGCCAGCGAATACCTGATCCGCAATGGCGTATTTTGCCTGATAGAGCGCGCGGTTCTCGGCCACATGCGCCTCATCCGCCCACAGCTTTGCCGCAGCCGCCTGCAAAGGCAGCGGCAAGGGTGCGCCCGCGTAGTTGCGCAGTTGTTTGACCCGTTTGATCGTCTCGGGGCCACCTGCGATCAGGCCGGAACGCAAGCCGGCGACGTTTGACCGCTTGGATAGCGAATTGAACAATGTGATCCGCTCAGGATCTGCGCCCAGTTGCTGCGCGACGGTCAAAACGCCGGTCGGCACCTCATCGCGGTAGATTTCGGAATAGCATTCATCCGCGAAGATGCGGAAATCGTATTTTTCGGCCAGCCGGATCAGTTCGGCCCAGTAGTCGCGCGACGCCACCGCGCCCTGCGGATTGGCCGGGGAACAGATATAGGCCGCAACCGTGCGGTTGAGAACATCCTCGGGCAGACCTGCGTAGTCCGGCAGATGGCCGGTGGCAGCGGTGGCAGGCACAAATACCGGCTCGGCCCCGATTGAGATCGAGGCGACCATATAGACCTGATAAAAGGGGTTGGGGCATAGGATGACCGGTTTATGACCGTTCTTTTCCTCGGGGCACAATGCCATTGCCGCGTTGTACAGCCCCTCGCGCGTACCGTTCAGGGCCATGACATTGGCGTCTGGGTCCATCGTCACACCATACCGGCGATTGATCCAATCGGTGATTGCGCCACGCAGCGCAGGAGAGCCCTCATTTGGGGGGTATCCCTGAAATCCGGCCGCGTTTTCCATGATTACATCTGTCACCCATGCGGGAAAATCGTGCATGGGCGCGCCGATGGTCATGTGAATGACATCATCGCCCGGCTGGTGATGATCCAACAGGGTGCGCAGACGCGGGAAAGCATATTCCGGTAGGTTCGAGAACCGCTCGGGAAAATTCATAACTACTGCCTCAATGCCGGGATCGTTTTCGCCCCGTTTTTTGGCAGATTACAGGTCGGATTCCGCTTCGTCCAGACAAAGCGACGCCGAATCAGGGGATTGTGGCATTCACGCCAGAGCGGTTTCGACCGCCGCACCCACCCGCAAAAGCGCTTCTTCCGATCCCGGATACCCCATCATCATCAACCCGCACCCCGCCGTTCCCGTCGGAACGGTCAGCGCGGCCAATCCCATCAGATTGCCGATCCGGGTGTTGCGCAATGCCAGCAGGTTCTCGGTGACATAGTAGTCATGATCCGTCATCAACCGCTCAAGATTTGGGGGAAGTATCGGCGCGGTTGGGGCCAGCACTGCGTCAAAACCGGCCGTCGCCGCATCCCATGCGGTCCGGCAGGCTTTCAACCGGGACCAGGCCGCAATGTAATCCGGCCCTGACACGTTCTTGCCCGCGCGGAACCGCTCCAGAATCTCTGGGTACATTGCATCGGGGTTGGCCTCGATCACGTCGCGCCACAGACCGTAGGCTTCGGTCGTATAGAGGACACCGGACAGGCTCATGGCGTCGTTCAGTTCGGGCACCTCTAGCGGGACAATCTCGGCTCCGGCCTCTCGCAAACGGTCCAGTGCGGACTCGTAAGCCGCGCCCGGGCCATCCCGCAGATCATCCTTGGCCACGTTCTGCAAATCGGCGAAACGGCGGCCCTGCAGCGTTGCACCCCGCAGGTCAGCGGGCGTGCCGCCTTCCAGCAGCGCCAACAGATGGGCGGCGTCCTCGACAGAACGCGCCAATGGGCCAATCGTATCAAACCGCAAACACAAGGGCACAGTCCCCTCAAGCGTTACGCGCCCTGCCGTGGTCTTCAACCCGACAAGATTGTTCCAAGCCGAAGGAATACGGACCGACCCTCCTGTGTCCGACCCAATACCGCCCGCGGCCAGCCCCCACGCGACCGATGCTGCAGCACCCGAGGAAGACCCGCCCGGCACCGCGTCGACATCGTCGATACAGGGCGGCGTTCCGGTGATCGGGTTCAGACCCAGCCCGGAAAAGGCCAGTTCGCTCATATGGGTCTTTCCCAGACAAACCGCCCCCATCGCCGTTGCATTTCTGACAACAACCGCATCCCGGTCAGGGACGCGCCCTTTCAAAAGGGCTGATCCGGCCTCGGTCTCTGTATCAGCGGTATCAAACAAGTCTTTCCAACTGATCGGCACCCCGTCCAGCAGGGACCGGCGCAAGCCCAGTTTGACCCGCACGCGCGCAGCTTCGGCCTCGGCGCGGGCGCGTGTTTCGGTAACGCGGGCATAAATGCAGTCCCGGTGGGGGTGCGCGGTAATGGCGGACAAGTAGGTTTCGGTCAATTCGACAGGGTCGATCTGGCCCATTCCAATGCCTCGGCCCAGATCACACGCGGTCATGTTCAACCAATCCTGCATTCCTACCCCCTTGGAAAAATTCGCTTTGGGCGACGGTAGCGAGAGGACCGCATATGGACAATCCCGAAAGGGCGCGCATATTGCACGGCATGGAACACAAGCCCGATATCCTGATCGTTGGTGGCGGTCTGAACGGTCCCGCCTTGGCGCTGGCATTAGCTCAGACAGGACACACCGTCACCATCATCGACGCCCTGGCCGAGAAAGTTCGGAAAAACGCCGCGTTCGACGGGCGAGCCTATGCGCTTGCGTTGGCCTCTCAACGCTTGCTGCAAACAATTGGTGTGTGGGAACGGGTCGCCGACCACGCCCAGCCGATGCTTGAGATCAAGGTCACGGACGGGCACGCAGGGACTGGGCCATCACCCTTCTTCATGCATTTCGATCACGCCGAGATCGAAGAAGGCCCGATGGGATACATGGTCGAGGATCGCCATCTGCGCCGAGCCCTTTTGGATGCGATGGACGCGGACAGCAACATCACGCAGATCAGTGGCCGAACAGTCATTGCGCAGGATCACGACGCAACGGGCGTCACCCTAACTCTGAATGACGGCTCGACCCTGACGGGCTGCCTGCTTGTGGGGTGCGATGGTCGCCGCAGCGGTACGGCTGCGCGTGCAGGCATCAAGCGCAGCGGATGGGATTACGGACAGACTGCTCTGGTCTGCGCCATCGAACATGACCTGCCCCATCACGGTATCGCGCATCAGTTTTTCATGCCGCCGGGTCCGCTTGCGATCCTGCCATTAACCGGCAACCGCAGCTCGATTGTCTGGAGCGAACGGACCGACGCTGCAAAACGCATCAATGCCCTGCCCGAAGCGGATTATCTGCAGGTCCTGCGCCCTCGCTTTGGTGATTTCCTTGGTGATATCAAGCTGGCCGGGGATCGGTTCACTTATCCTTTGAACCTGACGATAGCGAACGCATTCATTGGCGAACGAATGGCCCTAGTCGGAGATGCCGCACACGGTATGCACCCTATCGCCGGTCAGGGGCTTAATGCCGGGTTGCGGGACGTGGGTGCGCTGGCCGAGGTGCTGACCCTGGCCGGACGGCGCGGCGAGGATATCGGATCGGTTCTGGTGCTGGAGCGCTATCAGGAGTGGCGGCGCTTTGACACGGCGTCGCTGGCGATGGCGACAGACGTGTTCAACAAACTGTTTTCAAATGACAACCCTCTGTTACGCGTTGGGCGCGACATCGGGATGGGGATCGTCGGGTCACTTCCGGGCCTGCGCCGGGGCTTCGTGCGCGAGGCCGCCGGGCTGACCGGGGACCTGCCGAAACTGCTTCAGGGGCGTCCGATTTAATCCAGTTGCCGCGCCTCGTCGACCAGCATCACCGGAATGCCGTTGCGGATCGGAAAAGCCAGCCCCGCAGCCTTTGAAACCAGTTCCTGCTTTTCCGCATCATAGTGCAGGGTTGTCTGCGTCTGCGGGCAAATCAACGCCTCAAGCATACGGCGGTCAAAGGCATGTTCAGGTGTGGTCATTGCAGCTTTTCCTCGCTCGATCCGCCGCGCATGGCGAATTCGATCAGTGTTACCAAAGTTTCGCGACGGGTACGCAGGCAGGGCGCTTCTAGCAAGGCCTGTTTTTCCTCGGGGTCAAAATCCAGCAGCATGGACAGCGAGTTGACCAGCAGTTCATCATCCGCGTCCTTCAACGAATCCCAGTCGGTCGATAGCTGCCGGGACGAAAAAAACCGCTCTAGCAGCGTCAGAAAGTTTGTGCGGTTGAACCCGTCATCTTGTTCGGCCCGGCCCAAGTCGCGGTCAAACCCATCCCAGGACACCTGGCAGCGACGATAAGGGGTAAAGGCGTCCAACTCGGACTTGACGCGAAAGCGCGAAATCCCGGTCAGCGTAATCAGGTAACGGCCATCTTCGGTTTCCGAAAACTGCGTCACCCGCCCCGCGCAGCCGATCTGGTGCAGCTTGTCGTCGTCGCTTTGGCAGGGGTTCGGCTGCACCATCCCGATCAAACGCTCGGGCGTTTTCAGGGCGTCGTCCAACATCTGTAGATAGCGCGGCTCGAAAATGTGCAGCGGCAGGCGCGAGCGGGGCAACAGCAGCGCCCCGGGCAAAGGAAAGACGGAAATCGTTTCCGGCAGATCAGCGGGATGCATCATGTACCCCAGTGTAGCTCTGATCAGAGATTAGGCAAATATCATCGAGCTAAGTTTGCGCCGCCCATTCAGAACAATCGGGTCGTTTGGCTTGAGCGCGTCGAAGATCGTGAACAACTGCGCCTTGGCTGCGCCGTCGTTCCATTCGCGATCCCGACGGAACAATTCAAGCAACTGGCTTACGGCCTCTTCCACATCACCATTGGCATGCAACGCCTGCGCTAGGTCGAACCGGGCCTGATAGTTGTTCGCGTCAGCCTGAACCGCCGCAGTCAGTTCGGCCACAGGGCCCGCATCTGCGGCTTGTTTGGCCAATTCCAGTTGCGCATGCGCCGCCTCCACTTCGGCAGAGGTGGAAATTTCGGCAGGGGCACCGTTCAAAATGGCCTCGGCCTGTTCCAGATCACCGGCTGCGATATGGGCGCGCACCAAACCGCCATAAGCCGCCGCATGGTTCGGATCCTCGCCCAGAATGGCAGCAAAGGTCTGCGCGGCGTCCGCAGCGGCGCCTTCCGACAGCATTTCTTCGGCCGCTTGAACGGCGTCATCCAATTGCCCGCCCGGGCTTTCGCCCCCTGCTGCTTCGATGACACGGTCGACAAATGCCTTGATCTCGGACCCCGGCAACGCGCCTTGAAACCCGTCAACCGGCTGACCCTTGAAAAACGCATAGACGGTCGGAATAGACTGAATACGCATTTGCGAGGCGATCATCTGCGCCTCGTCCACGTTGATCTTGACCATCTTCACTGCGCCCTTGGCGGCGGTCACAGCGTCTTCCAGCAGAGGTCCCAGAGTTTTGCACGGCCCGCACCATGGCGCCCAGAAATCCACGATGATCGGAGTTTCCTGCGAAGCCTCGACGACGTCGGCCATAAACGTGGCCTCGGACCCGTCCTTGATCAGATCCGCTGTATCGGGGCTGGCTGCGCTGTTCAGAAGGTCCATGACACTCACTCTTTCGTTCGAACTTGCGCCCTATATGCAACCGCATAGGGCAGAAACCAAGGGTTGAATTGCAGAATTAAAGGTCGAAAGTAGCAAAGACCGGAGCGTGATCGCTGGGCTTTTCCCATCCGCGCGCATCGCGCAACACGCGGCTGGAATGCCCCGCGTTCGAGATATCAGGCGTGGCCCAGACGTGATCCAGCCGCCGTCCCTTATCGGCCGCATCCCAATCGCGCGCACGGTACGACCACCAGCTGTAAAGCTGCCCCTCAGGGATATCCTGGCGGGTGACATCGACCCATCCGCCTGCATCCTGCGTCTCGGCCAGCGCTTCAACCTCGATCGGCGTGTGCGAAACGACCTTGAGCAGTTGCTTGTGCGACCAAACATCATCCTCGCGCGGGGCGATGTTCAGATCACCCACCAGAATGGACTTTTCGGGCTTTTCAGCATGGAACCAGTCGCGCATGTCGGTGAGGTAATCCAGCTTCTGCCCAAACTTCTCATTCACCTCACGATCCGGCACATCGCCACCTGCGGGGACATAGAAGTTCTGGATGGTCACGCCGTTTTCCAGCCGTGCCGCGATGTGGCGGGCATGGCCAAGACCAGCGAAATCCTTGTCACCCACTTCCTCCATCGGGATACGCGACAGGATCGCAACGCCATTATATCCCTTCTGCCCACGCGCAACCATGTGGGTATAGCCCAGTTCCGCAAAGCCTTCGGTCGGGATCTTCTCGACCGGCGATTTACACTCTTGCAGACACAGCACATCGGGGGCTTCGTCGTGCAGCAATTTCAGCACGATAGGCTCGCGCAGACGGACCGAGTTGATGTTCCAGGTGGCAAGGGTAAAGGGCATTGGGGAATCCTCTGTCGTGGGTTGCGCGGAGGTTAGCGTGGGTTGGGATGGGGTGCCATGGGGAAAGAGACTGCAAGTCTGTTCTGCGGACAATACAGTCGCTCATAGATGGCGCAATACTTGGGCTTTCAGCACGATCGGTATCCATTTGTTCAAGTCGTTTGGTTTTTCCGCAGCTCTCTAATGTTGCTTTGGGCGATAGGAAGTCTCGGTTAAGAATTTAAATCGCAAGCAACATAGCGCGGAGGTACATTGAATGCCCAAAGGCATCTCGAAGCGGTTTATCTTAGGCGGTTTGGGTGCCGTGGTTGCGCTTAATACCTTAGCTTTCACGTGGTTCTTACTTTACGGACCAGGTGTTTGGACCGATAACATATCCAATCGCGACCTCTCTGATACAACCGTAGATGCTGGCCTGCCAAGAGAGGCGAACGGTCAATCCGCTGAACTCCTTTCAGCCTTTCACGGGCTCGATGCACTGCCTCGCGTCTCGAATGTGATTTGCAGAGGTTCTGAGGGTAATACCGGAATGCCTGTGATCTTCTCGACTGAAATAGACATTTCGACGATGCAGGCGGGGGATTTTCGGGTCACGACCCAATCAGGAGCAATTGGGACAATGCACTGCGCGTCAGTCCTGCCAGCCACAGACCCTGGTGAGTTGCGCACGGTTCTTTTGATAGGACAATTGGGACCCGCAGACAGCGACCCGCCTGTCAGAGTTGACATCATCGGCCATTTGCATTCCATCGATGGGACCGTGGATTATCGGGGAGCTAGTGTGCCGGTGATACCCCTCGAAGACGGCCCATCAATAACCCTGGCTGAAGTCGTGGAAGATTGGACACAAGTCGGTACGCTGGGGCCTCGCCGTGTCAGAGGCAGTCTTTGTCCGACAAAGGGAATCGTACAGGCAGTCCGTGTCACGTGGGAGGGCGGCGTGACATTGGAAGACGGCACCGAACCCGGCGAGGCAGAGCGCGACCTTTACACGATCACCGTCGCCGCAGCCGACGGTACCCGGCGCGACATAAAGCCAGCTGCGCTGGCCAACTTGGGTGACGGAGACAACAATCACATGCTCTGCGTGGACACGAGTGACATGCCCGTCTCGGTGTCTTTTCCCGCAAGCGTTCTGACTGACCCGAATGGCGATCTGAACCCGGCGACAAGGGCTGACGTTTCACCGCTGCGATGACCACTAATAGACCGCGATTTGGGTTTTGTGGCCTGCAGCTTTGGGGTTCATAAAAGCGAATACTGGATATGACTCGTATGATCATTTCTGCCGGCAGGAGGAAGAAACCGCTTTGGGCTCAAAGCAGACACCCATCCCCAACTTCCCACAAAAAAAGCCGGGCCAAAGGCCCGGCAGTCCAACAGGGAGGTACATGTCATTACCCGGACATGCACGGGTTGGGAGTAACCTAAATATATCTCCAGAGTATCACTTTGATCTGCATCATTCCATCAAAGTTACGACACAAGACGATATCCGCCCGACTCTGTGACCAAAAGGCGCGCGTTCGACGGATCGGGCTCGATCTTCTGGCGCAGGCGGTAGATGTGGGTTTCCAGCGTATGCGTGGTGACACCGGCATTGTATCCCCAAACCTCGTGCAGCAGCACATCACGCGCAACCACACCGTCGGCCGAGCGGTAGAGGAACTTGAGGATATTTGTCTCTTTCTCGGTCAGCCTGATTTTCCGGTCATCTTCGGTGATGAGCATCTTCATCGCAGGCTTGAAGGTATACGGCCCAAGAACAAAGACCGCGTCCTCGGACTGTTCGTGCTGGCGCAGTTGGGCACGGATACGGGCCAGAAGGACCGGGAATTTGAAAGGCTTGGGTACGTAATCATTGGCACCGGCATCAAGGCCCAGAATGGTGTCGGCGTCGCTATCGTGCCCCGTCAGCATCAGGATCGGACTTTTGACACCCTGCTTGCGCATCAGGCGGCACAGTTCGCGACCATCGGTATCTGGAAGGCCGACATCCAGAATAACCAGATCATAGATCGCTTCGCGGGCGCGCTCCATGGCGGACTGCCCGTCGGACGCTTCGAACACGTCAAAGTCTTCGGTCATCACAAGCTGCTCACTCAGAGCTTCGCGAAGATCTTCGTCGTCGTCCACCAGCAGGATTTTCTTAAGCTGTGCCATATCTGGTCCTCCTAAGCCTTTTCCACCACTTGCGCGTCAAAGATGCAATCAACAAGGTTTGC
This sequence comes from Ruegeria sp. S263, assembly GCF_056780525.1. Taxonomy (NCBI): domain Bacteria; kingdom Pseudomonadati; phylum Pseudomonadota; class Alphaproteobacteria; order Rhodobacterales; family Roseobacteraceae; genus Ruegeria; species Ruegeria sp. S263. Next base: position 3,625,215 of record NZ_CM165558.1, read on the forward strand.
TGCAATCGTCTCACGCCCTCGTGTCTGATGATGAGGAAATGTTTCACATTTCCGTCCGATCAGGCTACAGGAAGGGCTAATCGTTACAGGGTAACATAAATGAGTCTCATCCCGGATATCTCGGAACTGCTGGCACGCGCGCGTGCGGACCTGCGTATGGGCGTGCCTGTCATCCTGACAGATGACAGCGGCTTCAGCGTTCTTGCAATCGCGTCAGAAACACTGAGCGCCCAACGGCTTGCGGATTTGCGCGGGCTGGGCGGTGAACCGGTCGTCGCCATTACCGTGCGCCGGGCAGAAACGCTCAGGGCGCGAGCCTATGATGGGGATTTGGCACGGGTGATTATTCCAGCCGATGCGGATATCGGTTGGGTTCAAGCGGTCGCCGACCCGTCCGATGATCTGAACGCACCGATGAAAGGCCCCCTGATGACGCAACGTCAGGGCAGCTCCAGCCTGCATCGTATCGCCATTGCCCTGACCAAATCCGCCCGCTTGCTTCCCGCAGCCGTTGTTGTCCCCATTGATGACGGGCGCGCCTTTGCCAGCGCACATGGCCTCACCTGCATTGATCACACCCGGGCAGCACCGCATCTGGCAGACCGCAGCATTCTGAACGAAGTGGTAGCCGCGCGCCTGCCCATGGAGGTGTCCGAGGCCGGGCGGCTTCACGTCTTTCGTCCGGAAGATGGCGGCGAGGAACATTACGCCATCGAAATCGGACGTCCCGACCGTAGTAAACCCGTATTGGCCCGTTTGCACTCGGCCTGCTTTACGGGCGATCTCATGGGCAGCCTGAAATGCGATTGCGGCCCGCAGCTTCGGGGTGCGCTTGCCCAGATGGGAACGGAAGGGGCCGGGGTGCTGTTGTATCTGAACCAGGAAGGGCGCGGTATCGGGCTGGCCAATAAGATGCGGGCCTATTTCCTTCAGGATCAGGGCTTCGACACGGTCGAGGCCAACCATCGGCTGGGATTCGAGGATGACGAACGGGATTTTCGTTTGGGTTCGGATATCCTTAAATCTCTGGGGTTCAGTGCTGTCCGATTGCTGACCAACAATCCGGCCAAGATCGCGATGATGGAAAAAACGGGAATCGCCGTCACGGAACGCGTTCCGCTGAAGGTCGGAGAAACAGCCCATAATCGCGGGTATCTGGCGACCAAGGCGGAAAAATCGGGCCATCTGCTTTGATGCCCTCTGACCTCGTGCTTACACCGCGCGGCGTCCGGTTTGCCGGGCGCACGTTTCCCTGTTCGATCGGCAAGGGTGGGCTCAGCAACACCAAGCGTGAGGGCGACGGCGCAACCCCGACCGGTGTTCACCGTATCGTCGGTATGCTTTACCGCCCTGACCGGATCGCGGCGCCGACCCCATGGGCCATCCCGATTGGGCCGTGGGATCTGTGGTCGGATGACAGCCGCGATAACCGATATAACCAACTGGTCAGCGTGCCCTACCCGTTCAGCCATGAAAAGCTGCGCCGGCCGGATCCCTTATACGATCTGGTTCTGCTTACCGACTGGAACTGGCCGAACGCTGTTCCGGGAAAAGGTTCGGCAATTTTTCTGCATCAGTGGAGGAGACCGGGCTATCCCACCGAAGGTTGCGTTGCGTTTCGAAGGGAACACCTTCATTGGATCGCCGGAAGGATAACACCCGATACGCGGCTGATTATTCCTGCGGTTTGACACGCTCGCCAAAGATCGCCGATCCGACACGCACATGGGTTGCGCCCAATGCGATGGCCTTTTCAAAATCACCGCTCATGCCCATGGACAGCCCCGTTAGCCCGTTCCGGTCTGCGATTTTGGCAAGCAGCGCAAAATGCAGCGCGGGCTCTTCCTCGACCGGAGGGATACACATCAACCCGGCCAATGGAAGGTCCAGATCACGGCATTCGGCGATGAATGCATCTGCCTCGGCAGGAATGACACCGGCCTTCTGATCCTCTTCCCCGGTATTCACTTGTATGAACAAGTCGGGACAGGCTCCGATCTCTTGCGCCAGACGCGCCAGCGTTCTGGCGAGCTTGGGGCGATCGACAGAGTGTATCGCGCTGAACAACTCCATGGCCTGACGCGCCTTGTTCGTCTGGAGCGGTCCGATCAGATGCAGATCAATATCAGAATAGTCCCGCATGAAATCGGGCCATTTCTCCATGGCCTCTTGCACCCTGTTTTCCCCAAAACAGCGGTGCCCCTCATCCAGAACACCGCGAACGCGTTCGTTCGGCTGTACCTTGGACACGGCAATCAGCTTAACAGACCCGTTTGGCCGCCCGGCAGCGGTTTCAGCTTTTTGGATACGAGTGGCAATATCATGCAGCGACATGGGGATCCTCAATTGGTTTGAGGCAGCAAAACACCATGTCAGCCCAAAAGAAAAGGGCAGGTCCGAAGACCTGCCCTTAAACCTTGCGGTTCAGATCAACTTAGAAGTTGAACTGAGCACCGAAGTCAGCACGGATGGTGCTGTCTGCGCTGCCGACTTTGCTGTCGCCGATACCACCGCGCAGCGATGCACCGCCACCCAGGTCGTAGATTGCGCCGATACCATACTGACGGGTGTCACCGTCAGCCGAACCGTCACCGTAAGCGGCGGTCAGGGTCAGAGCCGAACCAACGTTGTAAGCTGCCGACAGACCGTAGAAGGTGTCGTCGGTTGCTTCACCAGCTGCGTTCGGAGCGGTGTCGCTTTCGTCACCGACAAACAGGGTGCCCGAGAAGTCGCCCCATTCACCACCCAGGGTGAAGACCAGCAGGTCGGGGTCGATGCCGAACGAGCCACCATCGGTCTGACCGTAGGCCAGAGCTGCGGTGATGTTGTTGAAGGTGTAGGTCGCGCTGATGTCCCAGCGGTCTGCATCTTCAGGAACACCGCCGAATGCAACGGTTGCCTGGTCATACGATGCGCCGAATGCGAAGTCGCCAACTGCGTACTGGAAGAACACAGCGTTCGAACCCGAACCGGTCGACGAGTAACCCAGGAAGCTGTAGTTAACGCCCGAGTACTGGCCGATGAAGTTTTCCAGGCCCGGCTCGTTACCGTAGTAGTTTGCCAAGTTGTCGAAGGCACCTGCAACGTTGCCCGCGTCAACACGCAGACCACCGTAGATGACCGAGAAGCGTGCGCCGTTCAGGCCGGCTGCGTTTGCTTCACCGTTGCCGGCGTTTTCGTCAGCCTGCAGACGAACACGAGCCGAGAACTCAACGCCGCCATCGGTTTCAACGACGCCGTCGATGTTCAGACGGAAGCGCGAGATCAGGATGGTGTTGTCGGTGTCGACAGTGGCGGTACCAGCGCCGGTGATTGCACCGCTTGTGGTGGTGGTGAAGTTCGCAACCGAACCGGTGCGGTCTTCTTGGTATCCAATACCAAAGCGGCCGTAACCGCTAAAGCGTACGTCGGCCGCTGCAACACTTGCGGTTGCGATCAGAGCGGTCGATGCGAAGAGAACTTTTTTCATCTTGTTTCCCTCGGTTTCAAAGTTTTTCTACTCGACACATGCCTCAGCACATGTCTCAGCACGGGAACCGTTTCGCTCTTTTTGCCCCCTTCGCGCAAGCACGGCATAATTGTACAGCCTGCATTGGCAACAGATTGGTGCAAGGATGCCACAGTTTGTTTTGAGCCTTAAAGCATCAGCAATACCGCTTATTTGTTACAATAAGAGGGTTGTTGCCGCACTGGACCTTGTCTAGGAGTATCACTGAACGAACGAGACCAAGTGAAACAGGACCAGTCGACGATGCGCCTGCAGACGATTATCGGTTTGATCATAGTGGCTGCCGCAGTGTCGGCCTGCGGACAGAATCGAGGGGCCGCGCCGAACCCTGATCTGCTTAATACAGACAGCGGACGATCAAGCGAACGCGAACTGAACGATCCCAACCGTTCGACCATCTGGGATGTATTCGACACCAGAAACGCAGAGCAGGTTACAAATGTGAACCGCTATCTGTGGGCGGCGTCGCTGGATGTATTGAATTTCCTGCCCGTACAAGAGGTCGACCCATTTACTGGCATAATTGTAACGGGTTACGGGACACCCCCGGGTGGCGGGCGCTCGTATCGGGCGACGGTTCATATCAGCGACCCTGCTCTGGCGGCGCGCTCTTTGTCGGTGGCATTGCAATCCAGCGGCGGCGCACCGGTCAGCGCCGCAACTACACGCGCGGTCGAGGATGCCATCCTGTCCCGCGCCCGTCAGTTGCGTATTGCGGACAACAAGCTCTAGCAACCCACCGAAAATCACAATATTACCACGCCGGGTTCATTCCCGGCGTTTTCATTCATGAAGGACCGCACGATGTCGCGCTACTCGGCCAACGAAATCGAAGCTAAATGGCAAGAGGCCTGGGACAAGGCCGGGATCTTCACCGCCAACCACAAGGCGGATAAGCCGAAATATTACGTGCTTGAGATGTTCCCCTACCCGTCTGGCCGAATCCATATGGGCCATGTGCGCAATTACACGATGGGCGACGTGATCGCGCGGCACAAACTGGCAACCGGCCACAATGTGCTGCACCCGATGGGCTGGGACGCGTTTGGGATGCCTGCGGAAAACGCGGCGATGGCCATTGGCGGCCACCCCAAAGACTGGACCTATGGCAATATCGCCGACATGCGCGGTCAGATGAAACCGCTGGGTCTGTCGATCGACTGGTCGCGCGAGTTTGCAACCTGTGATCCGGAATATTACGGCCAGCAACAGGCGCTGTTTTTGGATATGCTCGAGGCTGGTCTGGTTTACCGCAAGAACGCCGTGGTGAACTGGGATCCCGTCGATATGACCGTTCTGGCCAATGAACAGGTTGAAAACGGCCGCGGCTGGCGCTCGGGTGCGCTGGTCGAGCGCCGGGAACTGACGCAGTGGTTCTTCAAGATTTCCGACTATTCCGAGGAATTGCTGGACGCGCTGGATACGCTGGACAACTGGCCTGCCAAAGTCCGCCTGATGCAGGAAAACTGGATCGGCAAGTCGCGCGGCTTGCAGTTCGGCTTTGAACGCACTGATGGCGGCGAACCGATCACCGTCTACACGACCCGCCCTGATACGCTGATGGGGGCGTCTTTCGTCGGTATTTCACCCGACCATCCGATCGCCAAACAGCTTGAGGCGGAAAACCCAGAAGTTGCTGAATTTGTTGCGGAATGCCGCAAGGGTGGCACCACCGAAGAAGCGATCGAGACCGCCGAGAAGCTGGGCTATGACACCGGCATCAAAGTAAAACACCCGCTGGACCCGAATTGGGAACTGCCGGTCTGGATCGCGAACTTCATCCTGATGGATTACGGCACCGGCGCGATTTTCGCCTGCCCGGCCCATGATCAGCGCGATCTGGATTTCTGCCGCAAATACGGCCTGCCCGTGGTCGATACGTTCTTTGCGCTGGATGACGACTCTCCGGTCGACAAGCTCGCATTCGTTCCGCCGAAAACCGAAAAAGTCCGCTGGGTGAACCACTTCGCTGGCCTGACCGAGGCAACAGGCGACGAGGCCATCAACACCACCGTCGATTTCGCTGAAAAGGCCGGATGGGGCCAAGGTGTCACCAAGTACCGTCTGCGCGATTGGGGGCTAAGCCGCCAACGCTATTGGGGCTGCCCGATTCCCGTTGTCCATTGTGATACCTGCGGCGTGGTGCCCGAGAAGAAAGAGAACCTGCCGGTCCGCCTGCCCGACGATGTGACCTTTGACAAACCCGGCAACCCGCTGGACCGTCACCCGACCTGGCGCGACTGCGTTTGCCCGTCCTGTGGAGCACCGGCCAAGCGTGAAACCGACACGATGGACACGTTCGTCGATTCGTCGTGGTATTTCGCCCGGTTCACCGCTCCGCGCGCCGAAACACCCACCGATCTGGCCGAAGCCGAATACTGGATGAATGTCGACCAGTATATCGGCGGGATCGAGCACGCGATTCTGCACCTGCTTTATTCCCGCTTTTTTGCGCGGGCGATGCAGATCACCGGCCACCTGCCAAAAAAGGCGATTGAACCGTTCGATGCGCTGTTCACGCAAGGCATGGTCACGCATGAGATCTACCAGACCCGCGACGCCAATGGCCGCCCGGTTTATCACCTGCCGGAGGACGTGACCGACGGCAAACTGGCCGACGGCACCGAGGTTGAGATCATCCCCTCAGCCAAAATGTCGAAATCCAAGAAGAACGTGGTGGATCCGGTCAGCATCATCTCGGCCTTTGGCGCAGATACCGCCCGCTGGTTCGTTCTGTCCGATTCGCCGCCAGAGCGTGACGTTGAATGGACCGCATCGGGGGCCGAGGCCGCGTTCAAGCACCTCAGCCGCGTGCATCGCATCGCGTCGGAAATCGCGGAATCGGACGCTCCGGCCAATGCCGAAGACGAAACCCTGCTGCGCGAAATGCACAAGGCCATCCACGATGTATCCGGCGGGGTCGAATCCTTTGGCTTCAACGCGTCCATCGCCAAGCTTTATGCCTTTACCAACACGCTGGCCAAATCCAAGGCAGGCTCTGACGCCAAACGTCAAGCCGCTAAGACGCTGGCGCAACTTATGTCCCCCATGACACCACACCTGTCAGAGGAACTGTGGCAGTTACTGGGCGGCGAGGGGCTGGTTGCCACCGCCCCCTGGCCCGTCGCGGATGAGGCGATGCTGGTTGACGATACCGTCACCCTGCCGATCCAGATCAACGGCAAACGCCGCGCGGAAATCAGCGTTCCCAAGGATATGGACAAGGCAGAGGTTGAAAAAATCGCGCTCAGCACCGAAGCTGTGCAAAAGGCGCTGGATGGCAATGCGCCGAAAAAGGTGATTGTTGTCCCAGGCCGGATCGTGAATGTCGTTGTTTAACCGCAGAACCCTGTTAATGCTGCCGCTGGCGCTTGCCACCTGCGGTTTTGAGCCTGTTTACGCCCCCGGCGGATCAGGCGATGCCCTGAACGGCAAAGTTCAGGTTTCCGCACCAAATGATGTTGAAAGCTATTTGCTGGTTCAAAATCTGGAACAACGGCTGGGTCGCAGTTCCGGGTCAGTCAAGGATTATCAACTGGATGTAAACTTGGTCACCCAGACGCGGCGGGCGGCCATCCGAACAACCAACGAAACCGACCGGTATACGATCGAGGGCCGTGCCAGATTCGCCCTTAAGTCGAATGAAACAGGTCAGATTATGACTTCTGGAACGGTTTCGGACTTTGTCGGGTATTCGGCAGCGGGTTCGACAGTGTCGACCCTTGCGGATGAGCGCGACGCCACTGACAGGTTGATGGTCATTCTCTCTGATCAGATCGTCAGCCGCCTTTACGCGGCACCGGGCCTGACTCAATGAAACTCAGCCCGCGCGAGGCCGAGGGCTATTTCGCTAAACCGGACGCAGACAAGACCGGTCTGCTGATCTACGGGGCCGACGCCATGCGCGTGGCGCTGAAGCGCCAGCAGGTTCTTGCGGCGCTGTTGGGGCCCAATGCCGAAGAAGAGATGCGCCTGACCCGTCTGCCAGGGGCCGACTTGCGCGCGGACCCCGCTGCGCTTTTGGATGCGGTAAAGGCAGTTGGCTTCTTTCCCGGCCCCCGCGCCGTTCTGGTCGAAGACGCAACCGATGCCGCAGCGCCTGCGATCCTTGCGGCGCTGGAGGATTGGCGCCCCGGCGATGCGCAGATTGTCGTTACGGCTGGGCAGCTCAAGGCCAGTTCAAAAATGCGCAAGGCATTCGAGGCACATCCTGCAGCGTTTGCGACCGGAATTTACGATGATCCGCCTTCGCGCAACGAGATTGAGCGGGTTCTGACACAAGCCGGTTTGAAGAACATCCCTCGCGATTCCATGTCGGCCCTGACCGAGTTGGCTGCCGGCATCAGCCCCGGCGATTTCTCTCAGGCCATTGAAAAGCTGTCGCTTTACAAGTCCGGCGACGCAACTGAACTGACGATCGAAGATATCGAAGCTTGCGCCCCGCGCTCGACCGAGGCAGCATTGGATGATGTTCTCAACGTCGTTGCCGAGGGTCGCGCCGGAGAGATTGGTCCGCTGATCCGAAGGTTGCAATCGCAGGGCACCGATGCGGTCGCGTTGTGTATCGGGGCCACTCGGCATTTCCGCACGTTATATGCATGTGCCTCAGACCCCGGTGGTGCGGCACAGGGGATCAGCAAGATGCGCCCGCCAATCTATGGAAAGCGCCGGGATCGGATTGTAAGGCAAGCGCAAGGCTGGGGTGCAGCGAAACTTCAGACTGCCCTGACCGTTCTGACAGATACGGACCTGACATTGCGATCCGCAGGCCAGACGGCCCCGGCAATGGCGCTTGTTGAACGGGCGATGATCCGTCTGGCAATGCTTGCACGGCCGCGTTAGCGCCCGGTTTCCAGCCACACGCAAGCGCTGCGACCCGCCCAACGCCCGGTTGCCAGACATGCCGTTAACAAATATCCCCCGGTCGGGGCCTCCCAATCCAGCATTTCACCAGCACAAAACACCCCCGGCAAAGACGTAAGCATAAGCCTGTCATCCACGGCGGCTTTGGCAACGCCTCCGGCTGTCGAGATCGCCTCATCCATGGGGCGTAGACCGGCGTGATGAATAGGTAAACGCTTGATAGCATAAATCAATTTCTCTGATTCAAGAACCTCACTCTTTGTCATTTCGTGGAACAGAGCAACTTTTTGAGGGGACAGTCGCAGCGATTTCTTCAGCCACTGCGACACGGTTGTCTTGGGTTTTTTGGCAGTTAGGCGTTCTGTCAGGACCGACGTGTTCAGGTCTGGCGTCAGATCGACAAACAACGAAGCACCTTGGCGCAGGGCTGGGGTCAATGAATACAATCCTCCGCCCTCTAGCCCATTGGCGGAAATCGTGGCCTCTCCCCGACTGGTGGCGTCCCCGGCCACCCATTGAATCGACTTCAGGGCCGCACCGAAATGAGGGCGCATGTGATGGCTCCAATCCACCGAAAGCGCCGAATTCGACGGTTCAAACGGGGCAAGTGGAATCCCTTTGGCCGCCAGAATTGGGGCCCACTGCCCGTCAGAGCCCAACCGCGCCCAACTTGCACCGCCCAGTGCCAAAATCGTTGCATCCGAGTTTACGCTTTGTTTGCCGTCGGGGGTTTCGAATACCAGAGCTCCGTCCTCCCATCCGATCCACCTCCAGCGCGTTTTGATCTCAACGCCAGCCGACCCGAGCCGACCCAGCCATGCGCGCAGCAAGGGGGAGGCTTTCATCGCAGTTGGAAATACGCGCCCAGTGGACCCGGTAAACACTTCCTGCCCCAGATCACGGGCCCAGTCCTGAACATGGGTTGCGTCAAATTCGGCCACGATAGGACGCAGCCACCGGGCAGCAGGACCATAGAATTGCATCAGGTCCTCGAATGGCTCATCCTTGGTGAGGTTCAAGCCAGACTTCCCGGCCATCAGGAACTTGCGCGCGACCGATGGCTTGGCCTCGGCCACTAATACGTCATGACCAGCCGCTGCAAGCTCTTGCGCAGCCATCAAGCCAGCGGGCCCTGCCCCGATCACCACTGCCTGTGCCATTCCTGTCCTATTGCCTTCTGCCGAATCCGACGCAACTCTTGCCAAGTTATGTCAGAAATTGATCCAATCTGCCCACTTTGCGACCGTCCGATACCAGATGGGCACGGCAGCCTGCACCATCTGATCCCAAAACTCAAAGGGGGCAAGGGCGGGCCCACCGTTTTACTGCACGTGATCTGCCACAAAGAAATCCACGCAACCCTGACCGAGGGCCAGTTGGCGCGGGAATTCAATACAGTAGAGGCTTTGCGCGCTCATCCAAGGTTGGAAAAATTCCTGACTTGGGTTCGCAAGCGCCCGCCCAGTTTTCGCTCGAAAGTGCCGGGGCGCAGGCGTGCGCGATAGTTATTCGGGCCAAACTTGATCCCCAAACGCGTCCCGTACCGGGGACGAAAGCCCGCTGACCTCAAGCCCGCGATAGTCCGGGGAAGGCGCGAACGTTCCACCGGCAACATGCTGAAACTCCAGCGTGGTATACGGCCTTTTCCACAGCCATTCCCGGTTTTCGACAGCCCATAAATCCGCATTTGGGGGCGTTTCATCCGTGAACGCATAGAAATGCAGGTCAAACCCGTATTGGGCAACATCCTGCATAGACAACAAGCGCATCCCCTGCACGCGGCAAAATGCATCCTCGGCAGCGATATCGCCCGTGCGCAGCGTGATCTGACCAAGACGCGCTTCTGTAAAGGGGTGTGACGAAGTGGCCGCATTTTCAGGCCGATTACCTTCAAAATCCCACTGCAAGAGTTCGATCACGAAGCCCTCGGGGTCTTTGAGATGGCACATGTAACCGATATCCCGAAATTGCTTCGGCTCCGAAACCTCCACCCCCTTTTCACGCAGGAGGGTCGCCGCCAGATCCACATCCGGCAGGGTTATTCCGATCTTCCAATATCGTTGCCCCTGATCGTGGCTGTATTTGCCGCCACCTGGCATCATGACCACGTCGGCGTCAGGGCCGCCGTAGCCGACACGTTGGCACACCCCTTGGCCTTGGACAGTCATGCCAAGAATGTCCCGATAAAATGCCGACAATCGTTCCGGATCAGACACGCGCAACCGAAGGGCGGATAACCTCATTCGCACAGCCTTGCGATACCCTGCGCGATTCTGGGATCGGCCTGCACACTGTCGGAAACCAGTTCATGCGCCGTTTGCATCAGCAGGTCAGGTTCTACAACGCTATCCACCAGACCAAAGGAATACGCCTCATCCGCAGTTATCTTTTGTCCCGCCATCAAAATCATCTTGGTGCGTGCCGGGCCGATCAATGCTGCCATACGCTTTGGGTCCGAAGGTTGTGGCAGAAAACCAAGCTTCATCACCGGGTAAAAGAACTGGGCCGATGGCACCGCAATGCGCAGATCGCAAGCCAGAACCATACCATTGGCACCACCGGCCAAAGTGCCGTTCAGCGCAGCGACCGTCAGGCATGGCAAGGCGGCGATGGCACCTGACAAACGCTCCCACAGGTCCGAGGTCGCAAGGCCCGCGCGGGCTTCGTCCAGATCGGCACCGGCGCTGAAAACCTTTCCTGCACCGGTCAGGATCAGGGCGCGAGCCTCAGTCGCATTTTCTGCGATTTCACACAGTTCGGCTAGCATCGCCCCGGTCAATGCATTGGCCTTGCCCGGGTTGTTCAGAGTGACGGTCCACAACCCGTCAGTCTTGGTCAGTTGGATCACGTCAGCCCCACCCTTTGCCGAATGTCTTCGCGCCTAAGCGAAATTTCAGTGCCCAGAAACTCATCCGCATCCTCGGAACACATCCAAAGCAACGCACGGGCAGGCCAATCAGCCGGGATATGATCGCTCCAATCAAGTTGGCTTACCGCGTTGATGCCGCTGGCCTTGATGACGCGCTGCATATCGGTGGCGACGGTTCCGGGCGACAACCCCATCGCGCGGATGCCGTGAATAGCTTCTTCAAGATGCAAGCACTCAGTCAGCATCTTCGCCCCCGCTTTCGAGGCGCAATAATGGCTCCACGCCTCGATAGGGTTTGATGCCGCGCCTGAGGATACGGTCAGCACAGTGCCGCCACCGGCCGCACGCATCACGGGCAGTGCCGCGCGCATTCCGTAAAAGACCCCCTTCAGGTTGATGTCGATCGCACTGCTCCACGCCGCGACATCGGCGCTGGACATGTGAAAGATCGGGTCAATAACACCTGCATTCCCGATTAAAACGTCCAATCCACCAAACCTGTCCACGCAATCGGCAACGGCTTGTTCCACCTGAGCAAAATCGCTCACGTCGCATTGCAGTGCCAGTGCGTTTTCGCCCAGCGCGTCGGCCAGGGTTGCAATTTGATCGCGGCTGCGCGCGACCAGAGCGACGTTTGCCCCGGCTGCGGCAAAAACACGCCCAGCCTCGGCCCCGATGCCGCGGCTTGCCCCTGTGATCAGTACGGTTTTTCCTTGCATATGAACCCTGTACCTCCGTTGTTTTTAAATTGTGTGAACCTCTACCGTGCGAAGGGGGAAAGGGTCCACCCCTTGCCCCTTGACGCCCGCCGCCACAGACACGACGATGCGCGCAAGATTTATCAAGAAGGGTTCTGTAATGTCCGTTTTTCTTCGCCGTAGCTGCGGCGCAGTATTTGCCTATGCCATTGTGACTCAGGGCGCGCTGGCCGATTTGACCGCGCAGGATGTCTGGAACGACTGGCAGTCCTATCTTACCCAGATGGGATATACCGTGTCCGGCGAACAATCCGTAGACGGAAACGTGACGAGCGTCAGCGACATGAGCATCGCAATGGCTCTGCCAGAGGAAGACGCCACATTCCAGATGCTGGTTCCGCAGATGACCCTTACCGAAAACGGGGACGGGACTGTCAGCATCGGTTTCCCCGAAAGCTTCCCCATGACCGTTTCAGGCGAGGGTGAGGGCGAGACTTTCTCGGCCAATATTCTCTACACCCATAACGGTCTTGAAATGGTTGTATCCGGGGCGCCCGAAGATATGACCTATGACTATTCCGCAGCCTCGCTTGGCATCAAGCTGGATGGTGTAGAGGTCAACGGTGAAGAAATGCCCGGCGATATCCTTGGCGCCAATATGGAAATGAACGACCTGACCGGCAGTTCGCGGATGAAGGTTGGCGAAAACCGCAGTGTTGATCAGACGTTCAAGGCCGCTGGACTGACCTATGGTCTGGTATTCGAAGATCCCGAAAGCGACGAAACCGCAAAGATCGACGGCAACCTCAGCCAGCTTGATTTTGAAGGCACCAGCGTGATCCCGTCCGATTTTGACATGTCGGACCCGCAAGCCTTTTACGAAGCCGGGTTCGAGTTTTCGGGCCTGTTCACATACGGCTCTGGCACGACCGCGATGGCGGGCACCAGCGATGGCGAGGCGTTCTCGATGGGCAGCGAGTCCGAGGGCGGCCGCTTTGCCGCCAGCTTTGACGCACAGCGGCTGGCCTATGACGTAGAGCAAAACAGCGCAAAACTGGCTGTGACAACCGCCGATCTTCCTTTCCCGATCGAAATAGCAATGGCCAATGCCGGGCTGAAGTTCGAGTTTCCCATTCAGCAGTCCGAAGAAATCCAGCCCTTTGGATTTGCCATCAACATGACCGATTTCACCATGTCCGACGTCCTGTGGAGCATGTTTGATCCGGCGGGCGCACTTCCGCGCGATCCGGCCACAATTTCGATTGATACTTCGGGCACAGCCAAGGTCCTGACCAACTTCTTCGATCCCGAAGCCGTAGAATCGCTGGAATTCGCCGAAGACGCGCCGGGCGAACTGCACTCTCTCAAGATCAACGAATTGCTGATCTCGCTTGTCGGGGCAAAGTTGACGGGTACCGGTGACTTTACCTTCGACAACAGCAACACCGAGGAACTAGGCGGATTGCCTAACCCGACAGGGGCTGCAAACCTGACGCTGACTGGCGCGAATACACTGATCGACAAACTGATCGGCATGGGCCTGATTTCGGACAGCGACGCACTGGGCGCGAGGATGATGATGGGTTTGATGGCTGTTCCCGGCGAAGAACCCGATACGCTGAACTCGAAAATCGAGTTTACCGAAGACGGGCATATCGTGGCCAACGGTCAACGCCTCAAGTAACCATTTGCGAGAGAAGGCCAACCGGCCTTCTCTCGACGCTGCTGCCAGGCTGTCAGATCAGATTGACGGACGAAGGCACAGGCCCGATCCGGCAAGCTGATTTCCATAGTTTCAGGCAATGTGCCGTGATCAGCGACCCTTGGAGCTGCGTCGAAAACCTCACCAGGGTCCAATTTGCACCATAGTTTGAATTCCGGATTCGCCCTTGCCCGGCTTCAGGTCTTGCGAGCGGCGCGGTGCAACGCTAGGTCCAATATATACAGACCGGAGACCTCATGACCCGAACACCTGAAGACATCAGCCAAGTCCTGTTGGAAACGGCCATAAAAGCCGGAGCCGAAGCAGCAGATACCATCGTGCTTGACGGATCATCGGTCTCGGTCGAGGTCCGTGGCGGGGCGCTGGAACATGCGGAACGGTCGGAAGGTACCGATTTGGGGCTGCGCGTTTTTCTCGGGAAACGCCAAGCTATTGTTTCCAGCTCGGACAGCCGCCCGGAAACCCTGAAGGCTATGGCCGAACGCGCTGTTGCCATGGCGCGTGAAGCACCCGAAGACCCCTATACAGGCCTTGCCCAATCTGACCAGCTTGCAACGGATTGGGACATTGAGGCACTGGAACTCTTTGACCCTACAGCTGAACCTTCTGCCGAAGATCTGATGCAGGACGCGCTGGCGGCCGAGGCAGCGGCGCTTTCCGTTCAGGGCGTTACTCAAGTTTCTGACGCGGCCGCCTCATACGGGACGCATCGCGTCCATCTGGCCGCCACGAACGGGTTTTCCGGCGGCTATGTGCGCAGCAGCCGATCCACATCCTGCGTTGCGATCTCGGGTGAAGGCACCGGGATGGAGCGTGATTACGACGGCGACAGCCGCACGTTCCAGTCAGACCTGCGCAGCCCGGCTGATATCGGCCAAAGTGCCGGAGAACGCGCCGTGCAACAGGTCGGCGCCCGCCAACCCGCAACAGGGACGTATCCGGTTCTGTTTGATGAGCGCATTTCGTCATCGCTGATTGGTCATCTTCTGGGGGCCAGCAACGGCGCGGCCATCGCGCGTGGCGCATCCTGGCTGTCCGATCGTCTGGGTGAACAGGTTCTGCCTGACCACCTGTCGCTGATCGAAGACCCGCACCGCCCGCGTATTTCGGGTTCGCGCCCCTTCGATGCCGAAGGTCTGCCCACCCGACGCAGGGCCATCGTTGAAGGCGGCACCCTGACCGGCTGGACCCTTGACCTGTCCAGTGCGCGCAAGCTTGATATGGCATCAACCGGGAACGCCGCGCGGGGCGTGTCCGGCCCACCATCGCCCAGCAACTGGAACCTGAGCCTGACACAAGGGGATCAAAGCCGAGCGGAATTGCTGCGCGACATGGGCACAGGGTTGCTTGTAACTTCAATGATCGGATCGACGATCAACCCGAACACGGGCGACTATTCGCGCGGTGCATCCGGTTTCTGGGTCGAAAACGGCGAGATTGCCTATCCGGTCAACG
Source organism: Ruegeria sp. S263 (assembly GCF_056780525.1). Classification (NCBI taxonomy): domain Bacteria; kingdom Pseudomonadati; phylum Pseudomonadota; class Alphaproteobacteria; order Rhodobacterales; family Roseobacteraceae; genus Ruegeria; species Ruegeria sp. S263. Next base: position 3,640,331 of record NZ_CM165558.1, read on the forward strand.
AATGCACCATCGCAGGCAACTTACGCGATATGCTCGAACGGATCATTCCGGCAAACGACGCGCGGACATACCTGTCCCGTGTGGTTCCGTCCTTGCTGATCGAAGGAATGACACTTGCCGGCAACTGACCTGCCTCTGCTGATTGATGCCGCACTGGAGGCCGGAAAGATCGCCACGCGCTACACGGGCAGTTCTGCGCGGCGCTGGGACAAACCGGATGGCGCAGGACCGGTCACCGAGGCTGATCTGGCCGTCAACGCGATGCTTGAACGGGATCTTCCTGCCGCCCGGCCCGGTTACGGTTGGCTCAGCGAAGAGACCGAGGATTCGCAGGACCGGTTGAGCAAATCCCGCGTGTTCATCATCGACCCGATTGATGGCACACGCAGTTTTGCCGAAGGGTCACGCACATGGGCGCATTCTCTGGCCATTGCGGAAGATGGCGAGGTGACGGCGGCGGTGATCTACCTGCCGCGTCGCGATTTGCTGTATGCGGCCGCCAAGGGACAAGGCGCGACGCTGAACAGCGCGCCGATCCGGGTATCTGGCGTCACTGATTTGAAGTCCGCCGAAATACTGGCTGCAAAACCCAATCTGGACGCACGCCATTGGCTGCACGGTCACCCGCCCGAGTTCCTTCGCAATTATCGACCTTCGCTGGCCTATCGTCTGGCGCTTGTGGCTCAGGGCCGGTTCGACGGAATGCTGACGCTTCGCCCCAGTTGGGAATGGGATATCGCCGCCGGGGACCTGATCATTCGTGAGGCGGGTGGGGTATGCTCGGACCGTGCTGGACAGCCGTTGCGGTTCAACAACCCCCATCCCCGACTGACCGGAGTTATTGCGGCTGGCACTGCCGTTCACGATCTGCTTTTCGAACAGCTTGACCCGCGGGGCTCGGGGATTATCCCATGAGCAAGCCGCGCTCACTCAGCCTTGCAGCGTATCGCATCCTGTCCTGGGGCGTGCCCAACGCGACAGACGATCCCTATATTCCCAGACCTGATGGTGAGGTGATCTGGATCCACGTCGGAGCACAGGACCGGCAACGCGCGGCCGTCGACTTTTGCCAGCGGTTGCGGCAATCCCGCCCTACACTTTCGATCATCATGTCTGCACCGCCCGAGGCGGATCTTTCCAGATGGGATGCCTGCCCGCATCCGTTGGTTAATCTGCCTGCGGAACAAACCGGTGCGGCCCGCGCTTTTCTGGACCATTGGCGCCCGGATATCGGGCTTTGGATCGGCGGCGGGCTTATGCCCAACCTGATCACCCGCGCATCCGAGCGGGATATTCCCCTGATCCTGATCGAGGCTAAAGTCGACATCAAAGTCGCACGCGGTGGGCGCTGGCTGCCGGACATTACCCGATATACGTTTGACTGTTTCCACACGATCCTTGCGACCACGCCGGACGTCGTGCGCCATATTCGCCGGTTGGGTGTCTCCTCGTCCAAGGCCGAGGTCTCTCCGCCCCTGCATGTCAGCCCCAACCCACGCCCCTGGCCGGAAGACGAGTTGATCGAGATGACGCATGCCTTTTCGGGCCGACCGGTCTGGCTGGCGGCATGGGTTCAGGACAAAGAGTTCATCTCGGTCCTCAGCGCGCATCGTCAGGCCATGCGGATGCTGCCCCGACTGGCGCTTGTCCTTCACGTCGCCGACATTTCCGAAGCCGGTCCGTTGCACAGACGCCTGGAATCCATGGACCTGCGCTGTATTAACTGGGACGATGGCGGAACCATCGAAGACAACACTCAGGTCATCCTGTCGGCAGAGCCTGAAGATCTGGGGCTTTGGCAACGTGTCTCACCTGTGACCTTCATGGCCAGTTCTCTGGAACGCGGCGCGGGCGGACAGGAACCGCTGATCGCGACCGCGCTTGGCTCTGCGGTCATTCACGGCCCATTTGTGCATCGCCATCAGCAACTGTACGATCAATTGGACCGGGCAAATGCGGCACGAACCGTAAAATCCGCGACTGAGCTTGGTGATGCCGTTGTCTCTCTTCTGGCCCCGGATTGCGCAGCGGACATGGCCTTGGCCGGATGGCAGATCGTGACCGAGGGCGCACCCCAGGCAGATCACCTGATCGACATCGTGCAGGATTGTCTGGATCAGCGGAGTTGAGTTGATGCGAGCACCTGACTTCTGGAACACCACTCCCGACAGATTGACCCTGCAAGCGCGGGTTCTGTCACCGCTGGGGCGTATTTACGCAGCCGCCACCGCGCGCCGGGTAGCCTCGGGGCCGGGTCTGAACCCCGGTGTGCCCGTCATTTGCGTCGGTAACCTGAACGCGGGTGGAACGGGCAAAACCCCAACCGTGATCTGGATCATCGAACAATTGCGCGACGCATGGCACACAACGCATGTGGTTACTCGTGGACATGGGGGGTCGCTGGAAGGCCCTGTTCGGGTTGATCCCGCCAAACATTCCGCCGCCGAAGTTGGTGACGAACCGCTGCTCCTTGCAGCATTTGCAGATGTTTGGGTCGCCAAGGACCGCGCGGCAGGTGCGCGCGCTGCCGCAGCCGAAGGCGCCACGGTCATCGTCCTTGATGACGGGTTTCAAAACCCGTCTGTTACCAAAGATTTCTCGATCATCGTTGTGGACGCGGAGCGGGGTTTTGGAAACGGCCAGTGTCTTCCTGCTGGCCCCCTTCGGGAACCCGTCGACATTGGCCTGAAACGCGCCGATCTTGTGCTTTCGTTGGGACAGCAAAACGCGCAGAACCAGTTCGCGGATACTTGGGGAAACGCCCTGACCGTACCCCATGCGACCGGCGCGGTTGCCCCTTTGCAAACAGGAATGGACTGGGCCGATACGCCTGTGCTGGCCTTTGCTGGTATTGGCCATCCCGAGAAATTCTTTGCAACCCTTCGCCAGCAGGGTGCCACCCTTTTGCGTGCCGAAGCGTTGGATGATCACCAGCCCTTGACGCCAGCACTAATGACGCGGCTCGAGACTGAGGCGCGCGCGCTTGGGGCGCAGATGGTTACGACAGAGAAGGATGCCGTGCGCCTGCCTGTCGCGTTTCGCAGCAAAGTCATAACCCTGCCGGTGCGCCTGAACGTGAACGAGGGCGACAAAGTCAAACAATTGCTTCTGCAAGCCGCCCCTTCACCTTGATCTGTGGCCGGTCCAAAGACCGGCCATCCCAAGACTTAGCTTCCCAGCTCGTCTTCGATCAGCTTTTTGAAGTCATCGTAAGACTGGTTGTCGACCTTCTTGCCATTCACAAGGAACGACGGGGTTGCCTGGATGCCATCGCGTTCGGCATTTTCCTGATACCAGGCCACCAGCGTCTGCGCGCGTGTTCCGTCCTGAAGGCAGGCTTCCAACTGGTCATTGTCTATACCGGCCAGACGACCGATCTTGCGCAGCTCATCCACGATTTCAGCCGGGCCGCCAGCGCGGGTCCATTCGGGCTGGCCATCATAAATCAGATCGGAAATAGCAAAGAACTTCTCGGGCCCGCCGCAGCGCGCCACCATTGAAGCCCAAAGGCCGTAGCGGTCAAAATACACTTCGCGATAGATGAACTTGACCTTACCGGTGTCGATAAAGTCTTTCTTCAGTTGCTTGTACGGCCCAGCATGAAAATTTGCACAATGCGGGCAGGTATAGGATGCGTATTCTATGATCTCTACCGGGGCATCCTCGGCGCCCAGTGTCATTTCCACGATGGTCGATGTGTCCAGATCAGCCTCTTGCGCTTCGGCGCTGCTGATCAGCGGATAGGCAGAGTTTGAATTGGACAGCGACAGCCAATAGCCGCCAGCGGCTATGGCGACAGCCGCGCAGATTCCGGTTGCAATACGGCTCATGTCATGGCCCTTTCTCAACGTTTTTGTTTGGTTAATACGTTACGGCCCAGACGTTCAAGGGCTGCGCGCAGATCACCGTCGTGAACATCCCGCGCGGCGCGGTCCGCCTCGGCCGCAATCTCTGGTTCGATCTTGGGTTTTGGCGCTTTCGGCTTGTGGTCGAAACTGGCCTGCCCCTCGGCAAATCCGGTCGGAGCTGTCTGCGTGATACGTACCCGACTGATCGCGTTATAGCCGTAGACAGCGTTCACTTTACCGCGCAATTGTTCCTTTTGCATTTCCAGCATCGGAGCCTGCGGCCCGGTGGTCAGCACAGTCAGCGTGGCCCCCATCCCGCCTTTTCCATAGCCAACCTTCACAGGTCGCGCGATCGCGGCCATGTCCTGACCCACAATTTCGGCCCAATGAGTCAAAAGGCGTGTTACGGCGAACCCCCGGCTTTCACCGGCGTGCCTGATCTGGTCGTTCAGCAATGTCGCGGTGCGTTTGAACCCGCGGGTCGAAGAACGTCTGCGCTGCATCTGGTTTCCAACTCCTGCGCCGCTATTGTAAAGGGCAGGACACTGGGCGCCAGCGAAACCCGACACGGAGATACATAAAACTTGCGTGACTCTGCCGATTTGAACGTAAGCAAGGAATTGCTGGCCTGGTATGACCGCCATGCGCGGGAAATGCCGTGGCGGGTCGGGCCTGCGGACAGGGCTGCGGGGGTGCAGCCCGATCCCTATCGCGTCTGGCTGTCCGAAGTGATGTTGCAGCAAACCACGGTTGCTGCCGTGCGGGACTATTTCCTGCGCTTCGCGACCCGCTGGCCATCCGTTCAGGCTCTGGCATCAGCGCCCGACGATCAAGTCATGGCAGAGTGGGCCGGGCTGGGCTATTACGCCCGCGCCCGCAATCTGTTGAAATGCGCGCGCGTGGTGGCAGATGATTACGGTGGAACGTTCCCCGACACCTATGACGCCCTGCTGAAACTGCCCGGTATCGGCCCATATACGGCTGCCGCAATCTCGGCGATTGCGTTTGACCGGCCCGAAACTGTGCTCGACGGGAATGTCGAACGCGTCATGTCCCGCCTTTACGATATTCACGATCCCCTGCCGGGTTCAAAACCGGTATTGAAGGAACATGCCACCGTGTTGACGCCCGACAGCAGACCCGGCGACTATGCGCAGGCGGTGATGGATCTGGGGGCAACAATCTGCACGCCAAAGTCCCCGGCTTGCGGCATCTGCCCTTTGCGCGACCCCTGCCAGGCGCGCAGCGCCGGAACTCAGGCTGACCTGCCTCGGAAGATCCCCAAGAAACCGAAACCAACGCGATTCGGGCATATCTATATTGCTCAGGCCGAAAATGGCGACATGCTGATGGAACGGCGTCCGGACAAAGGCCTGTTAGGTGGCATGTTGGGCTGGCCGGGCTCGGACTGGTCCGACGCGCCCGAGAATTCCCCTCCGTTTCCAGCAGAATGGCAGCGGCTTTCGGGTGAGGTGCGCCACACGTTCACCCATTTCCACCTGATCCTGCAAATTTGGACCACCCAGCTTCCCCGAGGTTTGCGTCCCGAAGACCTGATTGTCGTGGAAAAACATAGGTTTCAACCCAGCGATCTGCCGACCGTCATGCGCAAAGCGCATGACCTTTGGCGCGCACGGTAACCCATTGTGCGGAATACCAGACTAGGACTAATCTTGGCGCAATCGTTCGGAGCCACTCGATGATCGCAGCAGAAACCCTCAGTCGCTGGCAATCTGCCCTCCCGTTCTGGGTATCTTTCCTGCTGATCCCGCTGATCTGGATCACCGCATTTGCGGGCGGATGGTGGGTCTTGCTGGTGCCGCTGTCGACCTGGTGGGCCTTTACACTATTGGACCGGCTGACGGGGCTTGAGCTGGGGAACGCAGATCCCGACACCTCTGACGCAACCTTGCGATGGTATATCCTGTTGACCAAAGCGTGGGTTCCGGCGCAGTTTCTGACTCTCCATGGCCTGATCTGGTACGCATCGCATACGGATCACCTGTCATCACTGTCGAAAATCGGCCTGTTTTTTGGAATGGGTGTTCTTTCAGGCACGATCGGCATCAACTACAGCCACGAATTGATGCACCAAAAGGGCCGATTGGAACGCTGGCTGAGCGACATCCTTTTGGCGATGGTCCTGTATTCTCATTTCCGGTCCGAACACCTGCTGGTCCATCACCGTTATGTCGGCACCCCGCGGGACCCCGTAACCGCGCGCTATAACGAGGGGTTTCACCGGTTCTACCCCCGCGTTTTGTGGCAATGCCTGATGTCGGCGTTTCGCGCCGAAAAGGACAAGCTGGCGCGCAAGAACCGCCCCTGGACCGACCTCGCCAACCCCTTCTGGCGGTATTGGGCATTACAGGGTGGGATGCTGTTGCTGGCATTTCTGATTGGTGGCTGGTCGGGCTTGGCCCTATTCCTGCTTCAGGCAGGCGTCGCTATCTGGCAGCTTGAGCTGGTCAACTATGTCGAACACTATGGCTTGACGCGCAAACACCTGGGTGATGGAAAATACGAACACGTTCTACCGCGCCATTCTTGGAACGCATCGCAAAAGGCGTCCAACTGGCTGCTGATCAACCTGCAAAGGCACTCGGATCACCATTACAAACCCAACCGCCGGTTTCCGCTGTTGCAACATCACTCGGAAGACACCGCGCCGCAACTTCCATTTGGCTATCCGGTGATGACGGTCGCCGCGATGGTCCCACCACTTTGGCGCCGGGTCATGAACCCGCGTGTTCGGGCCTGGCGACGGCAATATTATCCAGAAATCACCGATTGGGCGCCCTACAACGCGTCGCGAAATCCTTTGCCAAGGGCCTGACCGCAGCGCGCATCAGCGCGCTGCCCGGCCCAACGAATTTGTTCGCACCTTTGATGCACATGAAATCGGCGGGAGACCGCCCCTATAGCACCCAGACGTCCATCCGCTCCTCGACACCGCGTACTGTCTGGTTTTCGTACTTGGCAAAACCTTCCATCACTTCCGGTAGGTTTTGGCCTTCTTGTTGCAATTGCACGTTTATTGCATCACTCAGAACGGCACGCGCGCCGAAATCGCGGGTCAATGCTTCCAGCTTGGCCGCAACGTTGACCGCATCGCCAATGACGGCGAACTCCAGCCTGTTTGCCCCGATGTCACCCAGTACGACCGAACCATAGTGGACACCAATGCCCACTTGAATTTCGGGCTCACCCTGACGTTTTCGTTCGACGTTCCAACGGTCGACTACACGCACCATGTCGCGGGCGCAGGCCACAGCGTTCGTGGCATCCAGCGGGGTTGGGACCGGAGTTCCAAACGTGGCCATCAACCCGTCGCCCAGATACTTGTCCAATGTCCCATGATGCCGAAAGACCTCGGTCTCCATGCGGGCGTGAAAACCGCGTAGAACCTCGATCACCTCATAAGGGTCGCGCCCGGCGGCGTATTTGGTAAATCCGACAATATCAATGAACAGAACCGCAATATTTTCCTTACGCACCTGTTTGAGGGGTTCATCATTCTGGCTTAACTGATCGACGACATTTGGCGAGAAATACCGGGACAGGTTTGCACGCTCACGCTCCAGCCCGGCATTGGTCAACAGCAGTTGATTGAGACGCCGCATCGAGATGCCAAGCGTTACAGCAACCATCATAAACACGATCACCTGCTGAACCCGCTGCGACGGCATAAAGCTGTTGGGGTCAAGCAGTTCAGCCACATCCGGGTAACCTGACAAAGCCTGCGCGACACGTTCACTAATGCCCGGTATCGGGGTCGAGACCCACCACGCAATCAGCCAGCCCGCTGTCCACATCAACGCAGTCCACGAACCGATTGCAACAACCGTGCGCCATGAATAGGCCAGCGTACCTGCGGCCAAAATAATGAAGAAATACTGAAAGTTGTCGAACCGGTACTGCATGGCCAATGGCCGCACGTCATCGCTGAACGGGTTGGGCACGATCATGCCCAAGGTCATGATCACTAGGTCCACGAAGATCAGCAGAAGTTCGGTGCGCGATTGCCCAACCTGACCAGCCCTGCGGATCAACCAGCCGTTTGCGCAAATCAATAGCAGAATGAAATGATACCACATCACTTCCCAATGCGGGTTCAGGAAGATCAACAATATTCCCGTCAGACCCATGGCGATCCAACGCGCCCTGACCGCCAGCTCCAGCCCTTCGCGCTTGTGCCGTTCTAACGCGGCTTCGGTATATTTGTTATCCAGATCGTACTGATCCGGGCGCGTCACAAAAAATCGACTGAACCGAGTTTCGTTTGCTGCGGTGTCCGACATGACTGAAGCTCCTTCGGTGCATTGCACATCCTAGAAGTCTCACATCGAAAGGGGAATGCGAAAAACAAAAGACCCCGCCGAGATCGGCGGGGCAAGGCTTAGTGCCTTGTGTCAGGCCACAGGCACCGGCGGTGTTCGTGAAATCAGTTATGCATCTCTGATCGGATCTGCTGACGCAGCACGTCGATCGGTACGGTCTTTCCGTCGCGCTTGAAGCACCAATAGGTCCAGCCGTTGCAGGACGGCGCGTTTTCCAGATGCGCCCCAACCTGATGGATCGAGCCTTTGACGTTGTCGCCCACCAACGTGCCATCGGCGCGGACCTTGGCCTTGTGGCGCTGGTTCATAGAGTACAATTCCTCACCCGGGCGTAGCATCCCGCGCTCGACCAACTGGCCGAACGGTACGCGCGGCTCGGCGCGTTTGCTGGTGCTGACCTCCAACGCCTCGCGGTCAAATTTACGGACCTTGGCGATGCGTTTCTCGGCCACCTTGCGATAGCTTTCCTCGCGTTCGATGCCGATAAACTCACGCCCCAACATCTTGGCGACGGCACCCGTTGTCCCCGTGCCGAAGAACGGATCCAGCACCACATCACCGGGATTGGTCGAGCCAATCAGTACCCGATGCAACAGCGATTCCGGCTTTTGCGTCGGATGTGCCTTGTCGCCGTTTTCATCTTTCAGACGTTCATGCCCTGTGCAGATCGGCAGCACCCAGTCGCTGCGCATCTGCACACCTTCGTTCAGGGCCTTCAGCGCCTCATAATTGAACGTGTATTTCGCGCCCTCGCGCTTGGACGCCCAGATCATCGTCTCATGCGCGTTGGTGAACCGCTTGCCACGGAAATTCGGCATCGGGTTCGACTTGCGCCACACCACGTCGTTCAAAATCCAGTATCCCGCGTCCTGCAGGGCCGAGCCCACACGGAAGATGTTGTGATACGAGCCGATCACCCAGATTGCGCCGTTAGGCTTTAGCAGCCGATGCGCTGCCTTCAGCCAATCGCGTGTGAATTGGTCATAGACCGCAAAGCTGGAAAACTGATCCCAGTGGTCATCAACCGCATCCACCTGACTGTTATCAGGCCGGTGTAACTGACCTTTCAACTGCAAATTATAGGGTGGGTCCGCAAAGATCAGGTCAACCGATGCCTCGGGCAGACTGTTCATCACGTCGATGCAGTCACCGGATAGAATCGTGTTTAAAGGGAGCGCTTTTGCGCCCTTTTTGGTGGTTGTCGTCATTATACTGCCTCAAGTATCCACGGCGCTTTTGCGCTCATTTGGTTGATACAAGGATGAGTCAAAGACGATTCGCCGTCAATTTCTTTTTTGAATCAGCGACTTACGATTTACTCTTGATACAAGATATTGTGTACAGGTTTAAACGAACGTCTATGGTGTGGGGTCACACCAAGATTTTGCAGCGCCTCCCTGTGTTGTTTTGACGGGTAACCGGCGTTTGTCTCCCATCCATAGCCGGGATGCTGTTGCGCCAAATCCACCATCACCTGATCGCGCCAGTTTTTTGCAATGATAGATGCGGCTGCAATCGACACCGAGTGCGCATCGCCTTTAACCACGGCCTGAGAAGGGATCGTCAGCCCGTGCGGAATCAGGTTTCCATCAATCAAAAGATAGTCTGGCGGCGGGTCCAGCGCGGCCACAGCCCGTTCCATCGCAAGATGCGAGGCACGCAAGATGTTGTGTTCGTCGATCTCAGCAACACTTGCTTCGGCTATTGCGAACTCAGCCCGCGCGCGTATTTCGGCATCCAGACCGGCACGGCGCTTGGCAGTCAGCTTCTTTGAATCGTTCAGCCCCTCGGGGATGTCATCGGCGTTCAGGATCACCGCCGCAGCAACCACCGGGCCTGCCAACGGACCACGGCCAACCTCATCCACACCCGCGATCCGTTTATAGCCCTGCGCAATGGCGGCTTTTTCCAATTCATAATCAGGTTTCGTCATGCCTTGGAAAGACCGTGTTTCAAGACCGATCGCAAGCAAAAAGGAGGGGGCAGACTGCGCTGCCCCCTTCCCCGCGGCGCTTCTGTGACGCCGCTCCTGCTCGAACGCGATTACTGGTAAACCACGCGGTATCCTTTTTGGCGTAGGCAGGTAGGCTCATAAGCGCGCTTGACTTTTTTGCCGTTCCAGAAACCGACCTTGCACTCTGGCGGCAGGCTTTTGACATGCTTGTAATGCTTCTTCAGACACCCAGGCCCCAGCAGCGGACGCTTTGCCGAATATCTATCGAATGTGCGCAGGCATTTTTGTGGCAAGTCGTATTTGGCAACACGGCCCGGTAGCGGACGCACAGGATAATAAGAGGGGTCGGGCTTGGCCTTGTAGACAGGTGCCCGGTTTCGGCTGGCGCGCTCTTTGTCTTTCTCTTTGTTGTAGTAGTGGACACCAGCGCCGATCAGCGCGATGGCGGCCAACCCTCCGAGTATATCCCTGGCATCTGCGGCCCGCGCCTGAGACACAGAAACGCCGGTGATGGCAATTGCCGTGGCCACGATCAGAGCAATGAATTTCCGGTGCATGGTATTTGTCCTTTTCCAAGTGCTAGGGCGATCCGGCGCGGTGGCCGTTTTCCTTACCTCAACACTGGTCGCAGCCCTGAAAGACACGCAATAACGGGCGGGTGTTATCAAATATCAGCGCCGCGAAACCCCTTGAGTTATTGAATATCGCGCCGAGCCATGCGCAGGATGCAGCCTATGAAACAGATCTTCTCTTCTCTGGCTGTCTGCGCCCTGATATCGGTCGGTACTGCCGCATCCGCGGCGGGATGCTATGCCGATTACAAGGCCAAACAGGACAATCCTTTGCGCCTGCACTACGGCGTCATGCAGGTATCCGCCTGCGACAAGGGCAAGGCAAAAAAAGAGATCTCGCAACGCCTGCGCGGCTCAGGATGGACCTTGCTGAACGTGATGTCGGTGTTTGGGCCGGATGGGTTGGACAAAAGGAAGGCCAATGCCGGAAAATTCTATCTCCGTTACTGAAGCGCGGCGATCCGGGACACGGCTGGTCGGCGTCGGCATTGCGGCGATCGTTCTGATTCTGATAACCGCCGCCATTTTTCTGTTCTGGACCTTGCCCGACGCCAACGCCTTTAACGCGCGCGTTGAGCGGCTGTTTGTCGAAAGCGACCTGACCTCGCCGGCCGAGATCCGCCTGCTGGAAATTCTCGCACAATCGGGAACAGCCTTTGCGGATACTCTGTCCAGCTACAGGATGGTCATTTTTGTTCTTTTGGTCTTCGCCAGCACCATGCTCGTCACGGCGCTGGTGTTTCTGGTGATGCTCGTGCTGCTGAACCGACGGATGGCGCAGATCGAAAGGACGGGCATTCAGGTGACCTCGTTGCTGATCAGCCGCGAAGAAAACACGGTTTATCTGAACAATATGGACTTCAAACTGACACCTGCCGCGATGGAAACGCTGGCGGTTCTGGCCGAGTCCAGACTGGACGACGAAATGCTGTCCGGCGCCCAGATTGAGGCCGTCATTTCCGGCAAAGACGCCTCGGATTGCGAAGAAGCCGCTGGTGCGACGCGGATCAAGCGGCTGCGTGATGCCTTAGGAAACCAGATGGTCAGTGAGTTGCTGGTCAAGAATATCGCTAAGAAAGGCTATATGTTGTCGATCGACAAAGATGTAATTCAGATGGTCTGACCAAACGGTTCCGCACACTGGTTATCCGGGAAACCGTCATCTCTGCCCCTTGGAAATTCGGGAAAAATGCCCATCATTAGGGAACCCGCGCCTCGGAGGTTGATCATGAACGTCCACGCCACACCGCAATCCACAGGGTATCGAATTTCGGTCGAATCGTTGAACGGATCGGTCGCGATCTACCGCGGCGATGTGCTTTTGGCCAAAAGCGATAATGCCAAGGTCATGTATGAAACCCGGCTGTCCCCAACAATCTACATCCCCCGCGAGGACGTATGTGCAGATCTTGGCGAAGAGACCGAGTTGCAGACCTTTTGCCCATTCAAAGGAACCGCGACCTATCACGACGTCGTTTTGAACGGTCAACGCCTGCAAAACAGTGTCTGGGCCTATGAAGAAGCTTTGCCGGAAAGCAAAGCGATTCAGGGTCATATCGGTTTCCTGTCGTCAGCCTATGACCGGATCGACCTAGGCGAAAATCGGCTTCGGGAACCCGATGATGGCAGTATCAGCGGTCCTTTGATTGACTGGCTGATGCGCGGCGCGTCCGAGCTTACGACCTCTGAAGACTTCACCAAGGCGCTGGCCGAGAAGATGCTGGAACACGGGATAGCGATTCAGCGCCTCAGCATTCTGGTCTGGTCGCTACACCCCCTGATCGCAGGTAAACACTATATCTGGGAAAAGGGTGAGGCCGAAATCTCGACCAACGTACCGACATACGAAATTCACGATCACCCGGCCTATATCAACAGCCCGCTTCGGCATGTGTCGAACGGGCTGGGTGGTGTGCGCCAAAGGCTGAATGACGACAACCCTCACAATAGCTTTCCAATCATGGAGGATTTGCGCGCCAAGGGGGCAACCGACTATGTCGCAATGCCGCTTCCCTTTTCGGACGGCCGCACCAATGTACTGACGTTGACCTGCGATCATCCCGATGGCTTCACCACGGAAAATCTGGGGTTGGTGTTTGAATGCTCATCGGTCATTGCACGGTTCTACGAAGTCTTCATGCAGCGTGAAAACGCGCAGGTTCTGCTAGAGACCTATGTTGGCAAGCGATCGGGCGCACGCGTTCTGGGGGGCGAAATCCGGCGTGGCGATGGTGACGAAATCGACGCGGCCATCATGTTTTGTGATCTTCGCAACTCGACCATCCTGGAAGAGCGGCTTGGGCGAACGGACTATATTGTCCTGCTGAATGACTTTTTCGACACTGTGTCGGATATTGTGCACGACAATGGCGGCGAGGTTCTGAAATTCATCGGCGACGCGGTTTTGGCCGTTTTTCCGGAAGGTGACGATGCGATGACCGCCCGCAGCAACGCGCAGCGTACGGCCGTTGAAATCGTCGAGAAGCTGGGCGATCTGCGTCAGGCGGGCTCTGACCTGCATTGTGACTGTTCTATTGGCGTTGCTTACGGACGTGTGACATACGGCAATGTCGGCTCACGCGAACGGCTGGACTTTACCGTTATTGGGCAGGCCGCAAACATCGCGGCGCGGTTAGGTGAATACGGCAAGACGGTGGATCACCGGATCGTCGTGTCGGCTGACATAGCACCCGCCTGCGCCGACGCCGTGCCATTGGGGGACGTTAAGCTTCACAATGTTTCACGGCCTGTGTCGTCCTTCGCGCTCAGAACTTCGGCGGATGCTGTGCTGAATTCCTGAGCCAGTCGCAGTCCTGCAGCATGGTGGTGTCTGGCCAAAGCGGAAACAACTGAACGGCCCGGCCCTTAAGACGAGCGCGTTGATGAATTCAGCCCCCAAGAAGAATTAACGCAGTTTGTGCGGGTGATATCGTGCTTTGGAGCTGTGCGACCTGGCTTCGCGCCAGAAATTGGTCCGTCAGCCGATTGATCGCCGCCTTATCCGAAAACTGCGCCAGATCATCTGAACCAGTGAGACCTTTTAACCTGTCCTTGAACTCAACAAGCTGTTTGTCGATATCCAACTGAGCAAAGCTTGAAGGAAGGCCAAGCGCTGTTTCCATCATGTTGCGCAATGGCGGCAGGCCCATCAAGTCGAACCATTTGGTGTCAGCCCCACTTTCCTGAACTGCCAATTCCGCCAGAGCATGTTGCGCATACAGTGATATGCGCATTGTCTCATCACGCTCACCCACGGCAGCCTCAAACCGTGAGACCAAGTTGTCCTGCGCGATATCTTCCATAAAACTCTGAAGACCGGTTCGGCGAATTTCACCCGGACCCAGGCCGAAAGCCTCGGAAAACTCGCGATACCTTTTGTCCGACAACCGATTGGGCAGCGCGTCATCGGCAAAAGTGCCGTCGGACAGCACTTTTTGAATGAAATAACGGTTATTCAGATCACCTTCCAATCCGAATGCCCCTAGCGCAACCTGCAGTAAACGGCGATCCGAGACCAAATCTTCGGCTGTCTGAACCTTGCCGATGTTTTCCAGAAAGTACCGGGTTTCTCGTTCGTTAACCGCCGACGAAGAAAAGCTTTCTAGCTGAGTGTCGTAGCTACGTTGAAGAAAGCGCCACCCCACGATGCCCCCGACCGGTACAACAGGTTGAAACGTCATTGCCGGTAAGCCATCAACCGCTCTTCCCTCGGCAGCAGCGCGCGAAGAGCCTTGAGACACTTGTAGTATTGCTCAGCTAGCAGCGCATCAGTGGCTTCCGCGAGGACCTTGCGACTGTCAGCATCCGTGAACACCTGGCTTAGCTTTTCAACGCGGCGCAGCAATTGCTGCCTTGCGTCTTCAGGCTCCATGTCTCCTGACAAAACTAGCTGCGCGGCATAGCACACGCGGCGCACAGGCGTATTGACCTCGTCCGGGTGAATAGCATCGCGCAGGCGCAAGACATTCGCTTGCGGCGTCATAATCGAAAACCGACTGCGCCGATCCCCGTTTTCCAAGACGACTCCGTTGATCAACACCCGCTCTTTTGGGGCGAGTTTCAAAACCAGCCCGCCCATTAAGTTGCCCTCATCTGTCGCAAACCGCGCAGGACGGCCATGTTGATTTCAAGCAACGGATCGACACTTGCCTTCTTTCCCAACACCTGACTGCTGTGCTGCTCGGTGAACTCGGCCAGATAGAAAATCCGCGCGCGCAGTGCGTTTGGAAGAGCATTTTCTGAATCCGCAACGCCGCTAGCCAGAACTGACCACAAACGACGATTTTCATGCAATGCCTGAACAAATCCGCCAAAGTCGGATTTCTGTCGGGCGGCAGCGGCTTTGAGGCGATGTGTGATTTTCGAAATGGCCTCGTATTCGGTATCCCGTGGCGTACGTGTCGGAGCCGCGGTTTGGGCATAGGCGCGGTGTGCCATGGTTTGCGGTGTCACTTGAAATCCTTCCAATAGTCCGTCTTTTGGCAATCAGAGTCGGGGCGCCTTTCTAACGCCCCGACCAGGGTTTTAAGATTAACGGAACAACGACAGGACCGACTGCGGAGCCTGGTTCGCGATCGACAGAGACTGCGTGGCCAACTGCTGTTGAACCTGCAAGGCCTGTAGACGGGCCGAGGTCTCTTCCATGTCGGCGTCCACCAGCGAGCCGATACCGGACTTAAATGAATCTGCCAGATTCGAGATGAACTCTTTCTGGGTTTCAATCCGGCCCTGCGACGAGCCAAAGGCCGCCGAGGCGTCAATAGCGGTGTCGATCAGACCTTCGATGGTGCCCAGAGCAGCGGTTGCGCCCGCTGCGGTGGATACATCGATGCCAGCCAGCGCACCCAGACCGCCGGAACCGGCATTGGCAAACTGGCCACTGACAGTCAGGTCATTGCCACCAGCGTTAGTGAAATCAAGGGTGCCCGGCGTGCCGCTGTCAAAGTCCACGGTCAAACCGGTGATGCCCAGATCATCAATCTTGCCTTTCAGGGCAACGGCAACGATATCAGCCGTGGTTGTTGCCGCCGCATCGTCTGCAGTCACGGTGTAAGACACAGTCTGATCGCCAACGGTCAGGCTGACACTGTCCCCGGCAGCAAAAGCCGTGGCGTTTTCTGCAATTTCAATCTGCTCGTTGCCGCCACCATTATCCAGCGCGATAGCTACGGTATCACCGTTTGCAGACGCCCCCGCCGAACTGCCCGAGAAGATGTCATTGGCTGTGTAACCACCAACCGACAGATCCTGTCCAGCTACGGTGATCGACGAGGCGGTCACGGCACCAGTCGAATCGCGGTCCAGCGAGGACAAGATCGAGGCCGAGGCCGCCGATCCGTTGACAAGGTTGAGCCCGTTGAACTGGGCTGCCCCAACAACGGCAGTGATCTGATCGCGCAGGGCGGTCACGTCCGCATTGATTTTGCCGCGATCCACGTTGTCTTCCTGCGCCGCGACGATCTTGCCCTTCATCTGGTTCAGAAGGTCGGTCACAGTTTCCGAGGCATTCCGCGCCACCGCAACGGTCAATTCACCCAGCGCCAGACTGTCCTTGATCGCGTTAAAACCCTTCACATCGGATTCCATGACTTTCGAGATGGCCCAGACTGCCGAATTGTCCTTGGCCGTCGCCACATCTTTACCGGTCGAAATCGCATTCTGGGTCGTGGCCAGGTTCTTGTTGACCGATTTCAGGGTTTGCAGCGCAACCATAGCGCCGTTGTTGGTCAGAATGGACATAACGTCTTCCTTTTTTCGTATGGGCCCTTTGTGCCCGTGCCAACCCCGCACCACCTGCGGGCTTTAACGTCTTTCTGATCACTGCGATCGGCCGTCCGGCTGTTCGCGCCACCTGCCGTTTCAGGTGCGTCGCCACCATTGCCGCCGATCCCCTAACGGAGTGCTAAGACCCGCAATCCGGAAAATTCGGATTTGAATCAAACCCGACGCTAGGCGCGTTTCTCCAACGTGGCGTTGCTGCGAACCGCAAAACCCTTGCGTTGCCCTTCGGCGCTGTAGGTGCTGAGCTCGTTTCGAACGCGGCGAAGTTCGGCCATACGATCGGCAACGGCCCGAATCCCGTCGGCCGCACTGTTAAGAAGCGCCTGATTCCTTTCGACCTTCCTCTGAAGCCGAACAAGTTCATCGCTTTCCCGAACCCGAAACTGGTTGAGCGCGCCAATCAACTTTTCCTTTTCGGACATCATTTGACCCAACCGATCCAGATCGCCCTGCACAAGCGCGGTCCGCTCAAGATCCAGAACCTCTTCAAGTGAGGTGATCACGTCAGACTCGGATTTACTCGGCATGGGCCTTCTCCATCAGGGACTGGAACAAAACGTCTTGCAGGCCGACCCCACCGGCCTTGGCCAACTGATGCGCCTGCTGCTGAACCAATAAAGTCGAAAACTGGTCCTCACCGGCCCCACCGCCAAAAGACTGGCGACCCTCGCCCAGCCCCGCGGATTTCAGCATCTCGGTCAGAAAAGTTGCCTCAAGCTCAACCGCTGCGGTTTTTAGTCTTTCGACCGAGGACGGGGGCATTGGTTGGGAAACGGGGACAGCTACTTTCATCACTTTCTCCGAAATTTGCATCGAACTTTGTCGAACAAAGATGAAAGCGGTTAAAATAAACGTAACTTCCTGCGGTCAGATTTCGGTTCACACAACCGGAGTCGGAGCAAAATGCCCAACCCTCTTTTGACAGCGATCGCCCCGTCCAACGCCAATGCCAAATCCGGCGGATCGTCCACTGATATGCCTGAGCAAAAGGCGGAAAGATCGTTTGAAGCCGTTCTGGAAGAACAGATCATACAACAGGCTGAAGACGCCCATCCTACTGAAGATCCGGTTCCGGAAACCGGGGGGGACCCGTCGGAAACGGTCGAAAACGGCGAGCCGATGGACGCAACACCTAACATCGTGGCCATTCCAGATGTCGCGTCGCGACAGGTTTCATTGTCCGAACCAAAGGGCGAGGTTCAGGGCAAAAGCCTTGCCGTTTGGGCAGCCGACGACCATTCAAACGATTCTGTTTCGGACCAGAAAAACGGGGTGGAAATTCCGTCAGGTGGCCTTTCCAAAGACAGCCCTAAAGTTTCTGCAGATGATCCTGTGACAGAGGTTCCGCCTGTCCGAACGGAAAGCCTAGCGCGTAACGCTCCAACGTCTGCTGAGGGTAGACTCTTGCACAGCGCAAGGTTTGGTATCCCGCCCACCCCGGGCCAAGCCGGGTCCGCACCCGCTGAACTGTCGAAAACGGATGCTGTTCCCAGCCGCGAGACCGCAGATGGTACACCGCAGATAAAGGCCCCTTCCGCGCCGGACAAGGCGCAGCAATTCGTCCAAATGCAATTGATGACAAAGCAGGACACCCAAGCTGAGGCTGAGGTTCCGGACATGGAGGCACCTCAACAGCTAAGGGACAATTCCCCTTTGCAGACTACCCAGGAACCCACCTCAGCCGTGCATGCACTTGGGGCAAACGTTCGCGCTGAAGTGGCGCGCGCCATTGCCGGGCAGATGGCCGCCGTCATACATACGCGACCTCAGGCCGGGGCGATAGAAATAGCATTGAACCCCGAAGAGCTGGGGCGCGTTTCTATCGTACTGAATGGCCGCGACGATGGCGTCCACCTGACAATCGCGGCCGAGCGCCCGGAAACACTGGACATCATGCGCCGCCATATTTCCGTTCTTGAGGCAGAGTTCAGGGCCCTTGGTTTCAGCGATCTGTCTTTCGACTTGGGATATTCATCTGATGCCCAACAGAATGGTCAGGACGACTTGGCCCAATCGCCATTTGAACCAGAGCGGGAGGCCCCCTCCCCTTCAAATACACAGGTCCCATCGCGCGTTGGTGCGTCTGGGCGCATCGACATAAGGCTTTGACATGATCAATCCGACCACCTCCACCATACAAACCGGCGCTCAGACACCGGCCTCTCAGCCTCAGACAACGGGGTTAAAATCAGATTTTGAGACATTCCTTTTGATGCTGACCGCTCAGGCGAAAAACCAGGACCCACTGGAGCCTTTGGATTCATCAGAATACGCGTCGCAACTGGCACAATTTTCAATGGTCGAGCAGCAGGCACAAACCAACGCGTTGCTGTCCGGCCTGTCCGTGTCGATGGGCAATGTCGGGTTGGAACAACTTGCGGGCTGGGTTGGAATGGATGTGCGATCGGCCTCGGCCTTTCAATTTGACGGTGCGCCGGTCAAACTGTTCGCGCAACCCGACGTCGCCGCAAGCTCAGCATCTATCGTGGTTCGGGACGCCAATGGAACGGTCGTCGACCGCGTCCCGGCATCCCCCAGCAATTCCGAGTTCGTGTGGACCGGGACAGACAGCGCTGACAATTCAGTTCCTGCAGGGACCTATTCCGCCACGTTGGAAAGCTATGATGGAGAGGATCTGCTGTCCGACCAGACAGCATCAGCGTATAACCGCGTCGTCGAAGCACAGGCCGTGGATGACGCGCTGTTGCTAACGCTGGAAAGCGGGCAAGTTATACCCGTCAGCATGGTAAGTGCCGTACGATCTGGAACTTGATCTGACGGCCAAGGCAGGCCAAAGCTTTGCCTGATTCAACTCGCTTACAGAACTGGTGAACCTTCTGCCCGACCAAACCGCCCCACCACGTGATCTTGTTGACCACCTCCGCAGCACGGGCATTGTCGACGCCAGTGCCCGGTTTCAGACATTGTATGGGGGCCGCACCAATCAGGTCTGGAAGGTTCTGGGCGGTGACGGGGACAAAGTGCTGAAACTCTATCGGTCCAAGCTGCGCAACCCGCTGTTTCGCAACGACGCCGAACTGGAAGCCCGATGCCTGAATGCGCTGGAACCGATGGGCTTTGCGCCACGCCTGCGGGCAACGGGCAAACACGACAACGGCCTTTGGGTGTTTTATGATCACGCGCCCGGGTCACCATGGCAGTCAGAAACAACCTGCGTTGCCGCTTTGCTGCGCAAACTGCACATGCTGAACATCTCGATAGACGTGCCCTCAGGGCGCAACGGCAGCGCCGATCTTGCGCATCAGACGCAACAAATTCTGGACATGTGCCGTTCGGATCAAAAGGCACAACTTGCGCGATTGCGCCCTGTCAGCCCGGTGCCTGCAACAAACCACACCTGTTTGGTTCACGGTGACCCGGTTGCCGGAAACATACTGGTGAATGCAACGGGGCTGACGCTCATTGATTGGCAGTGTCCGGCCCGTGGCGATCCCTGCGAGGATATCGCACTGTTCCTGTCGCCCGGGATGCAACAGCTTTATCGCGGTGCCCCGTTGCGCGCAGCCGAAGAGGCGCAGTTCCTGTCTGCCTATGACCAACCTGAGATAACGCACAGATACCGCGAACTACAAAAGTGGTTTGCGTGGCGGATGGCGGCATATTGTCTGTGGCGCGTAGAAAATGGTGCGACCGATTACTCAGCCGCATTGGATTTGGAAATCGCAACCCTTGGGTAATATCAAAGATCGGCAAGCGACATCATTGCATATGCCGGTGGAAGCAAAGCACGCCGCCAGAACCCAAGAGGGAAACGGCCGGGAATTTGGCCAATCACCTCTGGCAGCCCCGCATCCTGCCCCAAGACCAGTCGGGACAGGGCACGCCCGCAATAGGTGCCCATCGCGACACCATTTCCGTGATACGCAAACCCGGCAAATAACCCTGATTGCCCCGGCACCGCCCCGGCAAACGGAATCAGATCGCGGGACAAACACACCATGCCGGACCACATATGCGTGACGTCGACATGCGCCCATTCGGGGAACATCTTCCGAAAGTCCGATTGAACCTTTTGACGAATTGCAGCTTCGGCCCTGGCCGATGACCGCAAACCACCGCGCATACCGAACAGGAACCTCCGGTCCGGCATAAGACGGAAGTAATGCAACAGGTTGCGCGTATCGTATGACATCTGATCCGTGGTCCAGCCCTGAGCTTGCAACTCACCCTCGGACATTGGGCGCGTCACAAGAACCGTTGACTGGGTGGGCATGTAGCGGCCTGCCATCCAGTTTGGGATATCTTCGCTTGAATATCCGTTGGTGCAGATCAGAACATTTTCAGCGCGCACCCGGCCTGCCGCTGTACGAAGGTCAAAACCGCGCGCGGATTTCTGTAGGGCGTGCACACCAGTTTTCTGAAACAGCTTCGCACCGGACTTAGCTGCCGCTTTCGCAAGTCCGAACAGGTATTTTCTGGGGTTCAGGCCGAAACCGACCGGATTGGTGTATCCGCCATAAAACGCCCCCCCGATGCCAAGCCCGGGAAGGTCCTGAGCCTCGTGCAGCACTCCGGATGCGTCTGCGTTTCGGCGAAGTTTTTCCAT
The DNA here is from genome assembly GCF_056780525.1 of Ruegeria sp. S263. NCBI lineage: Bacteria > Pseudomonadati > Pseudomonadota > Alphaproteobacteria > Rhodobacterales > Roseobacteraceae > Ruegeria > Ruegeria sp. S263. The sequence continues at coordinate 3,661,393 of NZ_CM165558.1, forward strand.
TGCACGCGCGGTGTGGGCCAGTTGGGTTTCCCCTTTTGAATGGGTTTCCGCGTTGATCCCGTGGGCGTCCAACAACTCGGCAACAAGGTGAACCGCCTCTGCTTCTGCCGCGTCATAGCGTTCAGCAGCCGGGGCTCCGTAAATCCGCGCCATCGCTTTGTGGCTGAGTTTCGAGCCACCGAGACAGCAAAACCCACCATTCCGGCCTGACGCGCCCCAACCGGGTGTTTCAGCCTCGAGCACGGCAACAGAAACCCCGGCGTTAGCCAGATGCAGGGCCGCAGACAGACCCGTGAACCCTGCCCCGACGATGGCTATGTCAACACTCAGATCGCCCTGCAGGTCCGGCCAATCCGGGGCGGCGATTGTCTCGTCCCACCAACAGCCCTCACGCGGGCCGGAGCCATAGGTGTAATCCGGGAACAGCCGTTTCATTCGGTACGGGCCGCCGCCATCTCATCCTGTTTCTGCCGCATCATGGCGCGTTTTGTGACCAAAGACGCGGTGATGACGCCCACGGTCACAACAGCAATCATCAACGTCGACAGCGCGTTGATCTCGGGGCTGACCCCCAGACGCACGGCCGAGAATATCTTGATCGGCAAGGTTGTCGCCGACGGCCCCGAGGTGAAGGACGCAATCACCAGATCGTCCAGCGACAGGGTAAAGGCCAGCAACCAGCCCGAGATCACGGCAGGCGCAATGATCGGCAACGTCACCAGGCGAAACGCTTGCGCGGGCGAACAACCAAGGTCCAGAGCGGCCTCTTCAAGCGACTGATCGAACGTCACCAAACGCGACGAGACAACGACCGAGACGAAACACATCGAAAATGTCGTATGCGCCAGCACGATGGTCAGGATACCGCGATCCAGTCCGATGCCGATGAACAACAGCAACAGCGATAGGCCCGTGATCACCTCGGGCATGACCAGCGGGGCGTAAATCATGCCGGAAAACAGCGTGCGCCCAAAGAACCGCCCGCCGCGCACCAACACATAGGCCGCGGCGGTACCCAAAACAGTCGCCAGCGTTGACGAAAAGACGGCCACCCGGATCGTGACCCAGGCGGCATCCAGAAATGCCTCGTTCTGGACCAGCTCACCATACCATTTGGTCGAGAATCCGGCCCAGACGGTGACCAGTTTGCTTTCGTTGAAGGAAAAGATGATCAGGATGATCATCGGGATGTAGAGGAACGCAAATCCCAGCGTCAGCGAGACCGCGTTGAACCAGCTTAGCCTGTTCATTGCTCGGCCTCCGTCTGTTTCTGCTGGTTGCGCTGGAACAGCACGATCGGGATCACGAGGATCAGCAACAGCACAACGGCCACGGCGCTGGCAACGGGCCAGTCGCGGTTCGAGAAGAACTCCTCCCACAGCACCTTACCGATCATCAGCGTACCCGAACCGCCCAGAAGCGAGGGGATCACGAACTCACCGATCACCGGGATCATGACCAGGAAACAGCCCGCGATGATACCGGGGCGCGACAGTGGGATCGTCACCAGCCAGAATGCCTGCACGCGCGAACAGCCCAAATCTTCAGCGGCCTCGATCAGAGATTCATCCATCCGCTCCAGCGCCGAATAGATCGGCAGGATCATAAACGGCAGATAGGTGTAGACGATCCCGATATAGACCGCAGTCTGCGTGTTCAAAATGGTCAGCGGGGTCGAAATGATGCCCGTCCAAAGCAGAAGCTGGTTCAAGTAACCTTCATTCGACAGGATGCCCATCCACGCGTAAACGCGGATCAGGAATGAGGTCCAGAAGGGCAGGATCACCAGCATCATCAGCGTCGGTCGCCATTCGACCGGCGCGCGGGCCATGCCATAGGCGATGGGATAGCCCACCAGCAGCGTGAAAAACGTGGAAATCACAGCGATCTTGACGCTGGACAGGTACGCCTTCCAATACAGGTCGTCCTCGGTCAGCCAGATGAAGTTCTCAAAGTCCAACTGGCTGAAGAAATCCTTTATCCCCGCCCAGCCCTGCGAAAAGTCCAGAGTCGGTGTATAAGGCGGAATCGCCAACGCGATATCCGACAGCGAGATTTTCAGGACGATGAAGAACGGCACCAGAAACAGCGCTAGCAGCCAGACATAAGGAATGGCGATCAGGAACGCGCGGCGCATCAGTCGGCCAGCAGAACCGCAGCCGTTGCTGTCCAAGACAGCCAGACCGGGTCTTCCCAAGTGAATGAACGGCGTGAGATGCGGCGGGTATTGGCCGTCTGCGCCTTGATGATCGTGCCGTTGGGCAGCTCAACGTGATAGGTGGACAGGTTGCCCAGATAGGCGATGTCATGCACCTTGCCCTGCACAGCGTTGATCGCATCTGCCGGACGGTCGGCGGAAATCGTTACCTTTTCGGGTCGGATCGCCAGATGGCAAGCCTGCCCCTGCGAAAGCCCGTTGGCCGAGGTCGCTGTCAGCGGGGCCTGCCCTTCGGCCCAGTCGATCTGATAGGTATCCTCGCCATTGGCGGAGGCACGGCCCTCGATGATATTCACGTCTCCGATAAAGTCGGCGACATAGACCGAGTTCGGGTTCTCATAAATCCGATCCGGGGTAGCGACCTGCATCAGTTTGCCCTGATCCATAACGGCCACGCGGCTGGCCACGGTCATGGCCTCTTCCTGGTCGTGGGTCACGATGACAAAGGTGGTGCCGGTCTTTTCCTGAATATCCATCAGTTCAAACTGCGTGTCCTGCCGCAGTTTCTTATCCAACGCACCCAGCGGTTCGTCCAACAGCAGCAGCTTGGGCGCCTTGGCCAGAGACCGGGCCAGCGCCACCCGCTGCCGCTGCCCGCCCGAGATCTGGTGCGGTTTGCGGCGCGCAAATTGCGTTAGCCGGGTCAGGCGCAGCATTTCCTCGACCCGATCTTCAAGATCGTGCTTGGGCATGTTGTCCCGGCGCAGGCCGAAAGCGATGTTTTCCCAGATGCTGAGGTGTGGAAACAGCGCATAGGACTGGAACATCATGTTCACCGCCCGTTTGTTCGGCGGGATCGGGTCGATATCCTGACCACCCAGCATGATGTGGCCTTCGGTGGGCGTTTCGAACCCCGCCAGCATCCGCATCATCGTGGTCTTGCCGCAGCCTGATGGCCCCAGCAGAGCGAAGAATTCTTTCTCGAAAATATCCAGAGACAGGTTGTCGATCGCCGTAAAGTCGCCAAATCGTTTGGTGACATTCTGGAACTGGATCAAGGGTTTCGCCTGCGGGTCCTCCCACGGCGCAAATACTTCAGAGTTCACTACGGCCCCCGTTCGGCAATCTGGAAAAAGGGCAAGGCGGACATGCCGCCCTGCCTTGGTAAATCGGATCAGGTGCCCGATTTGATCTTGGTCCACAGACGGGTCACGACCCGCTGCGTTTTCGCCGGATAAGGCGTGGTGATGTAGAGGTTCTGCATCGTCGCATCATCCGGATAGATCGCCGGATCACCGATCACGTCTTCCTCAAGGAACTCTTGCGACGCCTGGTTGCCGTTGGCGTAGTACACATAGTTCGACGCGGCAGCCATGTTGTTGGCATCCAGAATAAAGTTCAGGAACTTGTGTGCGCCCTCAGGGTTCGGAGCATCCGCCGGAATCGCCATCTGGTCGAACCACATCAGCGAGCCTTCGGCAAACGGGTGGTATTCGATCTCGACCCCGTTATCGGCCTCGGCCGCACGGTCACGCGCCTGCAGAATGTCACCAGACCAACCCACGGCCACGCAGATATCGCCATTCGCCAACGCATTGATGTATTCCGAGCTGTGGAACTTTTGGATATGCGGGCGGACACTGGTCAGAACTTCTTCGACCTTTTTGATGACGTCCGGATCATGGCTGTCCGGGTCTTCACCCAGATACTGCAAAGTCATCGGGATCATTTCCGCTGGTGCGTCCAGGAAATGCACACCGCACGCAGCCAGCTTTTCCATGTTTTCTGGCTTCAGCACCAGATCCATGCTGTTCAGGGCAACATCGTCGCCCAGCGCCTCTTTGACCTTGGCGACATTCACACCGATACCGGTGGTGCCCCACATGTAGTTGATCGAATAGGCGTTGTTCGGGTCGTATCCGGCGGTGCGTTCCTGAATGACGTCCCAAAGATTGCCCGAGTTGGACAGTTGTGACGCGTCCAGTTCCTGAAACGCTCCGGCCTGAATCTGACGCTGAAGGAACGTGCCGGACGGGACAACCACGTCATAGCCCGACCCACCAGCCAGCATTTTGGTCTCCAGCACTTCGTTGCTGTCAAACACGTCGTAGATGAGTGTCAGACCGGTTTCTTCCTCGAATTTCGTCAGAAGCTCTTCGTCGATATAGTCGGACCAGTTGTAGACGCGCACTTCTTCGGCGAAGGCTGCCGAAGTCCCCAGTGCGATGGCCGCTGTCATGGTCAGCGTTTTGATTGACATTTTATTCTCCCTGCAAGTGTCCGGGTATTTTCCCGTTTTTTTGGATTTGATCAAGTTTTGCGTTTTCCCCCGATCCCGCGTATGGTTTCACGAGGTCAGGCACCTGGCAAGTCAGCATCATTGGAAACAGGGCAAACCAATTGGATTTGATCAAAAATAAGGCGGTCGGGTCGTCCGGCAGTGGGCCAAAGCGGCCTGCACACGAACAGGTTTATCATTCACTCAGATCGCAGATCATGTATGGCGATCTGGTTCCCGGGCAGCCCGTCACCATTCAGGGACTGACTGATTCGCTAAACGCCGGAATGACCCCCGTGCGTGAGGCTATCCGGCGGTTGATTTCCGACGGAGCACTGGTGTTCCAAGGAAATCGACGGGTCAGCGTGCCCATGCTGTCAACGCGTGACGTCAAGCAGATGATTTATGCAAGAATATCAATAGAATCAGAGCTTTCACGGCAGGCAACGGCCAATCTAACACCTGCGGACGTCGATCATTTGGAACGCATTGATCAACAGTTGGATCAAACAATCGCCGATGGGGATGTCAGCGGCTACCTGCGTTTGAATCATCTGTTTCACGAAACGCTCTATGCTCATGCCGACGCGCCGATTCTCAATGATCTGGCGGAACGCCTGTGGCTCCGGTTCGGGCCGTCCCTGCGTGTGGTCTGTGGCCAATTCGGAACCCAGAGCCTTCCTGACCGCCACAAGGATATTATCCGGGCGCTTCGTGATCAAAACGCCGATCTTGTTGCAAAAGCAACCGCTCAGGACATCGAACAGGGGATGGAGCTCATGGCGGACTCACTTGCGAACGTCTAGATCAACGCGATTCGATTGACAGGGAAAAATTTGATCATATTGTGATCACCAACCGCTCTTGCAGGAGATTCCCTGATGTCGACCATCACCAATCACATGCCAACCGCCGAATTGCAGGCGCTTGACGCAGCCCATCACATGCATCCGTTTTCAGCCAATGGCGCGCTGGGGAAAGAAGGCGCGCGCGTCATCACCCGTGCCAGGGGCGTCTATCTGACTGACAGTGAAGGCGAAGAAATTCTGGATGCCATGGCGGGCCTGTGGTGCGTAAATATCGGCTATGGCCGCGACGAACTGGCCGAGGTCGCCGCCCGCCAGATGCGAGAGCTGCCCTATTACAACACCTTCTTCAAAACCACACATGTTCCCGCCATTGCGCTGGCCAATAAGCTGGCCGAACTTGCGCCCGGCGACCTGAACCATGTCTTCTTCGCCGCTGGCGGGTCCGAGGCCAACGACACCAATATCCGTCTGGTGCGCACCTATTGGGCCGAAAAAGGCCAACCCGACAAGAACATCATCATCAGCCGCCACAACGCCTATCATGGTTCGTCCGTCGGTTCGGCCTCGCTTGGGGGCATGGCCGGAATGCACGCGCAGGGCGGCATTCCGATCCCGAACATCCACCACATCAACCAGCCGAACTGGTGGGCCGAAGGCGGCGACATGTCGCCCGAAGACTTTGGCCTGGCCCGTGCGCGCGAGTTGGAAGAGGCAATTCTTGAACTGGGTGAAAACCGTGTCGCGGCCTTCATCGCCGAACCCGTGCAGGGCGCGGGCGGTGTAATCGTGGCACCTGACACCTACTGGCCCGAAATCCAGCGTATCTGCGACAAGTACGACATCTTGCTGATCGCGGATGAGGTGATCTGCGGGTTCGGCCGCACCGGCAACTGGTTCGGGTCACAAACCGTGGGTATCCGCCCGCATATCATGACCATCGCCAAGGGCCTCAGTTCGGGCTACGCGCCCATCGGTGGCTCAATCGTCAACGATGAGATTGCCGAAGTCATCGGCGGAACCGAGTTCAATCACGGCTACACCTATTCCGGCCATCCGGTTGCGGCTGCCGTTGCGCTGGAGAACCTGCGTATCCTTGAAGAGGAAAAGATCGTCGAGCACGTCCGCGACGTCGCCGCGCCATACCTCAAGGAAAAGTGGGAGGCGTTGACCGATCATCCGCTGGTGGGTGAGGCAAAGATCGTTGGCATGATGGCCTCGATTGCCCTGACCCCGGACAAGGCCAGCCGCGCCAAGTTCGCCTCGGCCCCCGGCACAGTAGGCTATATCTGCCGCGATCGTTGTTTTGCCAACAATCTGATCATGCGCCACGTTGGCGACCGTATGATCATTTCGCCGCCGCTGATCCTGACTCCGTCAGAGATCGACGAGATGTTCGTGCGTATCCACAAATCGCTGGATGAGGCACAAACCGACATCATCGAACAGGGTTTGATGAAAGCCGCATCATAAGTGGCATTTGACCTTGTTTGGAAACTGAAACGGGCGGCTCTTTGGAGCCGCCCTTTTTTAACGCATACGTTCCAGAAGTGTCAGGCTGGGATACCCATCGGGCAAAAGCCCTTGTGCCAGTTGATAAGCGCGAACGGCGTTGATCGTATTGGGGCCGGTCCGTCCGTCGATGCCCTGCGTATCGAAACCTGCTTGGGTCAGCCGCGCCTGCAGTTCCTTTTTTTCGGTGAAACTCAGCACGCGGTCGCCGCGTGGCCAACCGGCCTGAAACGGGGCACGACCGGACAGGCGGTCTGAAAGGTGACCGATACCAATCACGTAAGCATCTGCACCGTTATACGCCTCGATCACGCTGAAATTATCAAAAATCATAAGCGCAACGCCCTGCCCGCCCGCAGGTAGCAGGATCGCGGCCTGCCCATGATCCGCCACGGCTTCGCCATTCATTGCAGTTACACCCCGCGCCGCCCATTCAGATGGCAACAGAGTGTAATCGCGCTTGGCAGTAGAAAAATCGAAATCACGGGGCAGGCGCACCTCAACGCCCCACGGCTGCCCCTTCGTCCAACCATGGCGCGCCAGATAAGACGCGGCAGAGGCCAGCGCATCCGTCGGGTCATCCGACCAGATGTCGCGTCGGCCATCCCTGTCAAAATCCACGGCGTGATCCAGATACGAGGTCGGCATGAACTGCGTATGCCCCATCGCCCCGGCCCAGCTTCCGACCATGTTGTGCGGGCTGACATCCCCGGCCTCAATGATCTGCAACGCGGCAATCAACTGGGTTTCAAAGAACCGCGCGCGACGCGCATCAAACGCAAGCGTGGCCAAAGATCGGATGGTGTGGTCACTTCCCCTGAAGGATCCAAAGGATGTCTCAAGCCCCCAGATCGCGGTCACAACCTCTTTTTCAACGCCATACTGCGCCTCAATCCGGGTCAGCGTATCGCTATGGCGCTGCAATCCGACGCGGCCATCCGAAACGCGCCGATCCGAGACCGCCGCGTCCAGGTATTCCCAAATGGGCTTTGAGAATTCCGCCTGATTGCGGTCCCGTTTGATGACGTCCTTGTCATATGTCAGACCTTCCAGAGACCGGTCCAAAGTCGCAGCGGAAATGCCCTGTTCAAGGGCGCGCTCACGAAAGGCACCCAGCCACGCCTGAAACCGCGCGTTTCCTTCGGTAGACACCCGATACTCCTTGGCTGGTGGTCGAACGACCGGTCGGATCGAGACCGTTACATCAGCCGAAGCCAACTGCAAGATCTGCAACCCATCTGACTTTTCCTGCGATTCCGCCTGCACTATGGATGCCCATAATGCAGCGGTCATGACGCCGCCTATGCATTTACGCATTCCGATTTTTCCTGATTACTGCTCATCCACAGAATAGCGCAAAACCGCGCTTCGACAAAGCGGTCATGTGTTCTGTTCGCGATCTTTTGCTTCCCGCTCGGCCCGTATCTGGGCCAGCGCTTGCCGCAACATAGGAACGCGATTTGGCCTAAAGCTATCGTCTGTTACGAACATTTCGCGCATGCGATCCAAACGAAAGACCCTGAAATCCTGTCTCAGATGGCACCACGACAGCAGAACGCTGGCGCGATCCATATAGACAATACTAAGCGGGTCCACCCTTCGGCGCGTTTCCTCGCCTTTGCCGTCCGTATAGGCAAAATCAATGGTGCGCTCGGCCCATGTGGCCCGCCGCAGATCGGCCACTTCGATTGTCGGCTTGGCCGGGCGTGCAAACCGGGCGGCGGCGAGTACCGCGTGACTTAACCGATGAGATTGGCGCGACGGCAAACGGCCCTGCAGTTTTCGAAGCGCGTCACCGGCGGCTTCGGCCAACCCCGGATCACCGATCGACTGCACCTCGCGCAGGCCAAGAACCAAGGCTTCCAATTCATCATCGGTAAAGCCCAATGGCGGTAAAGTCGCGTCTTCGATCAGGGTAAACCCGAACCCCGCCTCTCCGTCAATCACTGCGCCCAAACCACGCAGCGCGCCTATGTCACGATGAACGGTACGGGCTGAAACACCCAAATCCTGCGCCAATTGCACCGATGTTTTCGGCGTTGGGCCAGAGCGTAAGGCTTGCATCAACTGGAACAGACGGGCGGTGCGGGACATAGCGCAAGTTACCGTAGTCCTAATGACAGTTTTTGTCATCAGCTCAACGTAACCAAGTGGCGTCCAACCAAGGGAGTTACCAATGTTGACCTTACTGACCTTTCCAGCCGCTTTTGGATCTTTCAGCGCCAGCCCATTCTGCGTCAAGACGGCCCTGATGCTGCAATACTCAGGCCAACGCTGGCAGCGATCCGACCTGCTGAACCCCAGCAAAATGCCCCACCAAAAGCTGCCCGTCCTGCGCACACCGGACCGTCTTTTGCCCGACAGCGACCTGATCCGGGATTGGCTGGAATCGCAGGGCACCGAATTCGACAAGGGGCTGACTGAAGCGCAAAAAGCGCAGTCCCGCGCCCTGATCCGCATGGCCGAAGAGCATATCTATCACCACATTGTACTGGATCGTTGGGGCAACGATGAGGCATGGCCGATTCTGCGCGACACGTTCTTTACCGAAATCCCAGCGTTGATCCGCAAGCCTGTGACCAATGCAATTCGCCGGTCGGTGCTCAGGCGTCTGGACGGGGTTGGTGTATCGAGATTCTCAGAGTCCGAACGCCGTGGACGTCTGGAACGCGATCTCGAGTCGATTTCCGCGTTGCTTTGGCAATCTCCCTTCCTGATGGGGGACACCCCCACGGCAGCAGATATGAGCGTGGGCCCAATTCTGGCAGCGATGCGCGCAACACCGGTAGAAACGCCGCTGACCCGGCGGATCAAACAAGATACGCTGCTCAGCAGCTACTCCGACCGCATAGAACAGGCGATTCCCGTATGATGCCCTTCAAAGACCCTGCCGTCGAAGCCGTGTTCGACGCCTTCCCCCAGAGCACCCGCAAAGGTGCGCTGGCGCTGCGGGATCTGATCTTTGAAACCGCCCAGACGCTGCCCGACACGCACCCCATGCAAGAGGCTCTGCGTTGGGGTCAACCAGCCTATCTTGCGCCCAAAGGGTCAACACTCAGGCTGGGAGGGCACAAGTCTGCCAAATTCGCTTTTTTTGTGCATTGCCAGACACGGCTGATCGGCGACTATAACTCGGTCTTTCCCGGCGAAGACCGGCTGGACGGCAATCGCGCGGTCCTGTTCAATCACCCCGGGCAGATCGACGCAAACCGCCATGGCTGGCTGATTGCCAGGGCGCTGACTTATCACGTAACAGAGAAAACCAGATAAATTTGGATCGCTTTTCGCATTCAGGACAAAGCCAAGAGGCAACTAAAAACGATACGACATATTTCTGAAACGCGTTTTCACCTCTGACGGCGTTTGCGTTCGACCTTGCGCTTGATCTTGTCTTTTTTGCGCTTGTTGCTGGCTGCCTTACGGCGAGTACCACGTTTCGCAAGGCCCCGACCACGCGGCAGGGCCTGATCGTCGATTGAGAGCAGTTCCAGTTCCAACCCGCCAGTCACCGGCGTCGCCTGTGTCAGCCGTACAGTGACTCGTTGGCCAATGGCGATGATCAGCCCGGTGTCTGATCCCATCAGCGTCCCGGCCTCGCGGTCAAAATGGAAAAATTCACGCCCCAACGAGCGCACCGGCACCAGACCGTCAGCCCCGGTTTCGTCCATCTTCACAAAAGCGCCGAACCGGGCAATACCGCTGATGCGGCCCGAGAACTCATTGCCCACCCGCTCGCTGAGATAGGCAGCCAGATAGCGGTCGGTCGTATCACGCTCGGCCATCATTGAGCGGCGTTCGGTGTCCGAGATATGGGTGGCGGTTTCGTCCAGCCGCGCGATTTCATCCTCGGTCAGCCCGTCCTTGCCCCAGTCATGCGCCGAGATCAGCGCCCGATGCACGATCAGATCGGCGTAACGGCGAATGGGCGAGGTGAAATGCGCATAGTTGCGCAGCGCCAGCCCGAAATGGCCGAAATTTTCAGGGTTGTAATACGCCTGCGCCATAGACCGCAGCGTCGACAGGTTAATCAGTTCGGCATCCTCGGTCCCGGCGGCGGCATTCAGCAGCGCGTTCAGATGCCGGGTTTGCAACACCTGCCCTTTGGCGAGGTTCAACCCCGCCGCCTGCGCCGTTTCCCGCAGGCTTTCCAGCTTTTCGGGCGCAGGTTCTTCGTGGACCCGGAACAGCAGCGGGCGGCGTTTGGCGATCAACGTTTCAGCCGCGGCAACATTGGCGAGGATCATGAATTCCTCGATCAGCTTATGGGCATCCAGCCGGTCGCGGAAGGCCACGCTGGTCACTTCGCCCGTGTCGCTGAGAACGATCTGTCGTTCCGGCAGATCCAGCTCCAGCGGTTGCCGTTCCGCCCGCGCGGTTTTCAGCGCGGCATAAGCGGCATAGAGCGGCTTCAAGACCGTATCCAGCAAAGGCCCGGTGCGGTCGTTTGGGGTACCATCAATGGCCTCTTGCACCTCGGCATAATGCAGCGACGCGGCGGATCGCATCAGCCCCCGCACAAAGCGATGGCCGATCTTGTTTCCCTCGGCGTCAATCTGCATCCGCACCGCGATACAGGCGCGCGGGACGCCTTCGTGCAGCGAGCACAGGTCGCCCGACAGCCGGTCCGGCAGCATCGGCACCACGCGATCTGGGAAATAGCTGGAATTGCCGCGCTTGCGCGCCTCGCGGTCCAGCGCGGTACCGGGCTGCACATAGGCAGCCACATCAGCGATGGCGACCCAGATCACATGGCCGCCGGGGTTTTTCGGGTCGTCATCGGCATGGGCATAGCAAGCGTCATCATGGTCCCGCGCATCCGAAGGGTCGATGGTTAGCAGCGGCATATCCCGCAGGTCTTCGCGGCCCTTCAGGCCAACCGGTTTGGCCTTGTCCGCCTCGGCGATCACCTTGTCGGGGAAGTCGCCCGGGATGCCGTGCTGGTGGATTGCGATCAGCGACACCGCCTTGGGCGCGGTTGGGTCGCCCAGCCGTTCGACAATGCGCGCACGGGGCAGGCCCATGCGGTTCTTTGGTCCGGCCTGTTCCGCCTCGACCAGTTCGCCATCCTTGGCTCCCAGAACTGCACCATCTGCAACCAGCCATTCGGTCGAGCCTGCTTTGTCGATGGGCACGATCCGCCCGCCCTCGGCCCCTTTGCGGAAAATGCCGACGATCTTGCGTGGATTGGTGCCGATGCGACGGATCAGGCGGGCCTCGTAGTTGTGGTCTTCCTCATGCACCACGGTCAGGCGGGCCAAAATCCGGTCGCCCTCGCCCAAGGCAGGGTCGCTGGCGCGGGTTATCAGCAAGACGATGGGCTCGACCCCCTCGCCATGCCATTCCAGCGGACGAGCGAATAGATCGCCATCTGCGTTCGGAGCCTTCACCTGCAACACGCTGACAGGCGGCAGACGATCCGGGTCGCCATAGCTGCGTTTGCGTTTTTCCAAATGGCCCTCGGCCTCAAGCTCGCGCAGGATGCGTTTTAAGTCGATCCGCGCCGCGCCCTTGATCCCAAAGGCTTTGGCGATATCGCGTTTCGAGGTCAGGGTGGGGTTCGCCGAGATCCAGTCAAGGACCTCCTGCTTGGTGGGGATACGACTCATGTATTTGGCGTAACACGGGCGTGCGACGGCGTCATGACCAAAAACGGATCAGGGTTTCAGATCGGCCACCGTGTCAACGTCTCGCAACGGGTTCAGCAGCGCCACGCGCTGACCGGGGACAGAGGACAGCGTGTCCGCCAGTGCATATTCGGTGGACCAGCGCACATTGCGGAACAGGCCGCTGGGCAGCGCGCCGTATCGCTGCGCGCCCACCAGCCAATAGCCACCGTCGTGCGCAGGGCCAAATGCCATCTGCGCCGACCCCAGCGCCTTGAAGGCCCCTGCAATATGAGTACGCGTAATGCCCGGAATATCTGCGCCGATCAGGCAGACCGGCCCCGGCGGCATCCCGCGCAGCATCCAGCCCATCCGATCGCCCAGATCTCCGCGCCCCTGCGCGGCGCGTGGCAGATCAGCAGGCCAGATGGGGCTGATCAGCCCCTCGCGGTCGGGCGCGACTGCCAGCACGATCTGCCAACGCGGGTCGCGCAGGCGTCGGATCAGCGAACGGGTCTGATGGCGAAACCACCACGCTGCCCCGACCATGCCGATATCGCGGCCCAGCCGGGTTTTTACCCGCCCCGGGCGCGGCTCTTTCACCATGATGACCAAACTACGCTGCATGTCAGGCGAAATAGTCCCGCAGGATGCGCGTATAGATCGCCTTGAGCTGTTCGATCTGCGCTACCTCAACGCATTCGTCCACCTGATGCATCGTGCGCCCGACCAGACCGAATTCCACCACCGGGCAGTGGTTCTTCACAAATCGCGCGTCCGAGGTGCCACCAGTGGTCGACAACTCAGGTTTCACGCCCGTTTCCGCCTCAACCGACTTGGCAACCAGATCAGACAAAGGGCCGGGGGGTGTCAGGAAGCTTTCGCCTGAAATCTTGATCCGCAGGTCGATCTCAACCCCGAACGCCTCCGCCACCGCAGCGGCCTCGGCCCGCAGCCAATCGCTGAGGCTGGCCCCGGAATGCAGGTCGTTGAACCGGATATTCACCGCGCCGGTACATTGCGCGGGGATCACGTTGGTTGCCGGATTACCCGTGTCAATCGTGACCACGGCCAGCGTCGAGGCGTCGAAGTGATCCGTCCCCTGATCCAGTTTGTGACTGGACAGACGATCCATCAACCGCGCCATTGCGGGCATCGGATTCTTGGCCCGGTGCGGATAGGCCGCGTGCCCCTGCACGCCAGTCACGGTGAACCAGATATTCATGGACCCACGGCGGCCGATCTTCATCATCTCGCCCATCGTATTGGGACAGGTCGGTTCACCCACCAGACAAACCGACATCTTCTCGTCCGCGCGGTCCATATAGTCCAGCAACGCGGTCGTCCCGTCCACGGCGTCACCTTCTTCGTCGCCCGTAATCGTCAGGATCACCGCCCCGTCCGGAGGTGTGTCCCGCACGAAATCAACGGCAGCCGCGGCAAAGGCCGCAACACCGGACTTCATGTCCGTCGTTCCGCGGCCATACATGACACCATCTTTGATCTCGGCCCCGAAGGGCGGCATAGTCCATGCGGCCTCATCCCCAACAGGTACAACGTCGGTGTGACCGTTAAACCCAAAGCTGCGCGCATGTCCTTTCGCGCCCCAACGGGCAAACAGATTGCTGACGCCGCCCCGGTCTACGCGCGTGCACTCGAACCCGGCGTCGGACAGGGTGCGCTCAAGCAAGACAATGGCACCGCCTTCTTCAGGTGTGACCGAAGGGCAACGGATCAGGTCTGCCGTGAGTTCTACCGGATCTGTCATTTCTCGCCCTTTCTGATTGTGGCTTCGCAGGATCGCGCACAGATTCAACGAATTGGGTGAATTGCCAACCCCTACACCCCCATTTCCCGCGGCTTTTTTGCATAGGCCTCAGTTTGATATCTCAATAAAACATGCCCGTTTACCCCAAGACCATCTTGCCGCCTTGTTCAAAACTGAGTTACAGGGCGGCGAAACAGGTAAATTGACGATGAAACGAGTCCTTTTCGCTTTGATCTGCCTGACTTTCGCCGTTCTCGCACAGCAAAGCCAGGCCCAGACGCTGTCGGTCGCAACCGTGACCCGTACCCCATTTTCCTATGTAGAGGATGGGGCACAGACCGGTTTTTCGATGGATCTGCTTGCGGCGCTGTCCGAGTCCCTGAACTGGGACTACGAGATTAACCGAGTCGAGGCTTTTGGCGAAATGCTGGGGTCGGTTCAGGACGGGTCTGCTGATCTGGCCATCGCAAATATTTCGATCACCGCCTCACGCGAAACCCAGATGGATTTCAGCCAACCCATTTTCGAGGCGGGTTTGCAGATCATGGTCCCGTCTGACGCTGTGCGGCGACCGTCACTGCTGCAGGCATTGCTATCGGTCGAGTTGTTTATCGCCATCGGGCTTGCCTTTGCGATCCTTCTGGGTGGCGGCATGCTGATGTGGATATTCGAACGCCGCTCGCAACCCTATTTCGACCGCAAGTTGGACGAAGCATGGTTCCCGTCCTTCTGGTGGGCGCTGAACCTTGTGGTCAATGGCGGGTTCGAGGAACGGATGCCGCGCACCCCGTTTGGTCGGCTGTTGGGTGTTGTTCTGGTCGTATCTTCGCTGTTTATCGTATCCGTTTTCACCGCGCGGATTACCTCTGTGATGACCGTCGACGCCATCAGCGGCAATGTGAATTCGGTCAATGATCTTTACGGAAAGCAGGTTGGCACGATTTCCAATTCAACCGCAGCCAATTTCCTGAACAGGCGCGAGATCGAGTTTGTCGGCTACGACGGGTTGGACCCATTGCTTGACGCCTTCAAGAATGAAGAGCTCGATGCGGTCGTGTTCGATGCCCCGATCCTGGCCTACTTTGCCTCACATGAAGGGCGGCGGATCGCATCGGTCACCGGTGGTGTTTTCCTGCGCGAAAATTACGGGATCGCTTTCCCGACGGGCTCGCCTTTGGTCGAGGACGTCAATCAGGCGCTGCTGTCTCTGCGTGAGGACGGCACCTATGACGAGATTTATCGCAAGTGGTTCGGGGTGCGGAACTAAGGCGGCCTAAGCCGGTTCCTCATCTCCGAAAAACGGTGTCATCTGCGCGACGATAACCGCGTTCTCGTCCAGCGCGCGCTGCATCAGGGCCCGCTCATCAGGATCAATGTCGTGGCCTTGCGCCTCACGCTCGGCCAGAGTGCCATAGCCGGTCACATCCAGAGGCGCCGTGTCCGCCTGCTTCAGGATCGCGACGGTCTCGCGCACCGCCTCGGCCTCATCCACACCACTGGCGAAACACATCAACGCCGCCCCGGTCGCGCCTTCGGGCAGGCCGTCGCCATCCTTGCGACCGATCTGCACAAGCAGGGTGTAAACTTGCTGACGGGACGGTTTCTTTTGCTTTTCCATGCGGGGGCCATAGCCCCGTGCACCTTCCCGGTCAAGCGATTGCGTTGACGCATGCGCGTCGTCATAGTGGCCCCGCCGTTAGTCAAAAAGGTGCTTCATGACATATCCAGATTTCATCACCGATTTTCCCAGCCTCGACGTGCCCTTCCCCGAGGACGTCGTGCAAACCGCCGTGATCCGGTCCGATGCCGGACTGGTGGCGTTTTTCACTTTCCTGAAGGATTTTGAACTGCCCCCGCATTCGCACAAGGCCCAATGGGGAACGGTAATCGAAGGTGAGGTTGAACTGACCATCGGGGATGAAACGCGAACCTACCGCCCCGGCGACAGCTATACGATCCCCACAGGCGTCGAACATGGCGGCAAAATCAAAGCCGGGTCTCGGGTGATCGACGTGTTCGAAGAACCCGACCGCTATCCGGTGAAAGGCTAACAAAAAGGCCGCAGCGCGATGCTGCGGCCCTTTTCCGGCTGGAGCGAGTTTTAATCGCGCAGCAATTCGTTGATCCCTGTTTTCGAGCGGGTCTTTTCATCCACCCGCTTCACGATCACCGCGCAGTACAGGCTGACATTGTTCTTGGACGGCATCGAACCGGCGACAACTACCGAATAGGGCGGCACTTCGCCATACATGACCTCACCGGTTTCGCGGTCGACGATCTTGGTCGACTTGCCGATGAACACGCCCATGCCCAGAACCGAGCCTTCGCGAACGATGCAGCCCTCGACCACTTCCGACCGTGCACCGATAAAGCAGTTGTCTTCGATGATGGTTGGGCCGGCCTGCATCGGTTCCAGCACGCCGCCGATACCCACACCGCCCGACAGATGGACGTTCTTGCCGATCTGCGCGCAGGAACCCACTGTGGCCCAGGTATCAACCATGGTGCCCTCGTCCACATATGCGCCCAGGTTCACGAAAGACGGCATTAGCACCACGCCCGGCGCGATATAGGCCGACTTGCGGACCACGCAGTTCGGAACGGCGCGGAACCCAGCATCCTTCCACTGGTCCTCGCCCCAACCGGTGAACTTGCTGTCCACCTTGTCCCACCAGCCGCCGTCCTGCGGGCCCCCGGTCTGGATTTCCATATCCTTGATGCGGAAGCCCAGCAAAACCGCTTTCTTTGCCCATTGGTTCACATGCCAATCACCGCTCTCCAGCTTTTCCGCCACGCGCAATGCGCCGCTGTCCAGTGCGTTCAGCGTATCCTCGATCGCCTCACGCTGCTCGCCCGTGGTGGCGGGGGTAATTGAGTCGCGCGCGTCCCAGGCGGCTTCGATGGCGGCTTCGAGTTGAGCGTTGGACATGGAGGGCTCCCTGCAGAATCTGTTCACGTTGGTCTTGCCTATACGCAAGCAAAGGACTGGCCGCAATGCGACGCAGCAGGCACAGTTTGCGTCCGGTCGGGTCGGTTTCAGCCGCCTAGCGGGTCAGGAGAGATGTTGCCACCGCAGATAAGCACCGCCACCCGCTCTTGCGGATCGGGTTTGTAAGCGCCCGACAGCAGCGCGGCCAAAGCTGTTGCGCCCGCAGGTTCGACAAGAATCCGATGGGCGCGCCACAACACCCTCTGCGCTTCGGCGATAGTCTCGTCCGACACCAGAACCGATGTCTTGCCCTCCGCCAGTCCGAAGCAGATCGACCCGATCCGCCGCGCGCCCAGCGCATTGGCCGCTATCCCCGAAACGGTGACATCCACAGGTTCCCCGGCCCTTAACGCGGCATTCAGCGCGCAGGATGCCTCGGGCTCGACCGCCACAACCTTGCGCGCCCCTTGTAGCCATGCCAGCGCACCGGCGATCAGACCGCCGCCTCCGACCGCGACCAGAACAGTGTCCGCCTGCAACCCCTGCGCGTCCCATTCGGCGAAACAGGTGCCCTGACCAGCCACCGTCGTAGGCGCGTCATAAGCATGTATCTGCATCGCGCCGGTCGCGTCCTCATGCGCCTGAGCCGCCGTCAACGCGTTGGCGTATTCGCCCGACACCACGCTCAAATCCGCGCCCGTTTGCCGGATCAACGCGATCTTGGACGGTCCGGCCAGTTCGGGCACGAAAATCTTGGCCGGATACCCCAATGTCTGAGCCGCATAAGCCGCCGCAGCGCCATGATTACCACCCGACGCGGCCACAACACCGGCCTCGGGGACATCCATGCTGAGCAGCGTGTTAAACGCCCCCCGCGCCTTGAAGCTGCCGGTGTGCTGCATATGCTCCAGCTTCATCTCAACCGGATAGTCCAACCCCAGGGCACGGCTTTCCATCACCGGCGTGACCTGTGCGTATCCGGCAATCCGGTCGGCGGCTGCTGAAATTTCGCTCTTCCAATTCATTCTTGTTCTTCCGTGACTGGCACTCTGACCGCGAACCCTATAGCTGTTTTGGAAACACGCAAGCAGGGAAACTTCACCTATGAGAGAAGACCGCCACAGCCCGTTCCGCGACGCGCAGACCGACCGCTCGACCGCGAGCGAGGTGCCGGATACGCCGCAGACCCGCTCGCCCGCCTATCGCCTTGCCTTTGCCGATGATGAATTCCTGTGCCGCGATGAACTGCGCCCGGTTCGCCTGCAACTGGAACTGCTCAAGCCCGAGATGATCATGTCCGAACGCCAGATCACCTCAACCATCGTCATGTTCGGCGGTGCGCGCATTCCCGAACCATCGCAGAAACACACCGCGCGTACAGAAACGCTGGCCGGTCTGTCGCAATATTATGACGAGGCACGCGAGTTTGCCCGGCTGATGACCGAGAAATCGAACCAGACCGGTTGCCGCGAGAATGTGATCGTCACCGGCGGCGGCCCCGGTGTGATGGAGGCTGGCAATCGCGGCGCGCTGGATGCGGGCGGCTGTTCAATCGGTCTGAACATCGTACTGCCGCACGAACAGGCGCCGAATGAATACGTGACACCCGAACTCAGCTTCAACTTCCACTATTTCGCCATCCGTAAAATGCACTTCCTGATGCGCGCCCGCGCCATCACGATCTTTCCTGGCGGGTTCGGCACAATGGATGAGCTGTTTGAATCCCTGACCCTGATTCAAACCGGCCGGATGGATCGCGTGCCCTTCCTGCTGTTTGGCCGTGAATTCTGGGAAAAGGTCATCAACTGGGAGGCGCTGGCGGATGCAGGCACCATATCGGACGAAGATCTTGACCTGTTCCGCTTTGTCGACACCGCGCAAGAGGCGGTCGAGATCATCGAGAACTGGGAACCCGCCCCGCCCCGTGACGACATTCCGGGGCGCTGAATGATGGCCCCAAAACCCGGAGAG
Source organism: Ruegeria sp. S263 (assembly GCF_056780525.1). NCBI lineage: Bacteria > Pseudomonadati > Pseudomonadota > Alphaproteobacteria > Rhodobacterales > Roseobacteraceae > Ruegeria > Ruegeria sp. S263. The sequence continues at coordinate 3,680,418 of NZ_CM165558.1, forward strand.
ATGCTGCACCTGCGCGGCAATGCCCTGAATGCAGGCGACCCTGTGGCGCTGCCCCTCACGCAAAGCAGCATGTACCACCTGCCCGGCGCGCCGGATAGTCTGCCCACCTATGGGCGGGTCGATAACCCAACTTGGGTGCATCTGGAACATGTTCTGGCCCATCTGGAGGACGCGCCGTGCCTTGTGTTCCCATCAGGCATGGCCGCGATCTCGGCGGCGTTCTTTGCCACCATCAAGGCCGGGTCGCGCATCCTGATCCCGTCCGACGGCTATTACGTCACCCGCGTTCTGGCGGATCGGTTCCTGTCGGGTCTGGACGTGTCCGTTACTGAACGGTCCACTACCAGTTTCACCGAGGGCGGGTTTGACGGGTTCGATGTAGTTTTTGTCGAAAGCCCCTCAAACCCTGGTCTGGATATGATGGACCTGCCCGCGATTGCCCAAGCCGTGCGCGCGGTCGGAGGGATCACGATTGCCGACAACACCACCATGACCCCTCTGGGTCAGCGGCCGCTAGATCTGGGCGTGGATGTGGTTGTCGCGTCGGATACCAAAGCGATGGGTGGGCATTCCGACCTGCTGATGGGCCATGTCGCCAGCCACAACGCGCAGATCATGGAGCGGGTTGAGGAGTGGCGCAAAGTTTCAGGCGCAATCCCCGGCCCGCATGAGGCATGGCTGCTGCATCGCGGGTTGGAAACGCTGGATGTGCGGTTCGACCGGATGTGTGCCTCGGCGCAGGTGCTGGCAGAACGGTTGGCGGATCACCCGGCGGTAAAGTCCATTCGTTATCCCGGCCTGCCCTCTGATCCTGCGCACGCGCTGGCCAAGGCGCAAGTGGCGCGGTTCGGATTCCTGCTGTCGATCACGCTGGACAGCGAAGACAAGGCCGAAACCTTTATCAACGCCTGCCCGATGCTGCGCCCCGCCACATCCTTCGGCGGTGTCCACAGTTCAGCCGAACGCCGCGCGCGGTGGGGCGACGATGTGGACCCGGCCTTCATCCGCCTTTCAGTTGGTTGCGAACCCGTCGAAGAACTTTGGCAGGCGATCAATACCAGCCTGACTGCGCTGTGATTACTTTTTCTTCTGCTCGCGCAGCTCAGTGAACACATAGATCGGCAGCACGATGCTGGCGATCAACGCCCCCAGCCAGACCAGCAAGGTCGCCGCCAGCAGGTTCGAAATTCCACCCACGGTCAGACCGTTGGTAATCAGGTCGGTCAGCAACAGCCCCACGAATGTCACGATCAGTGCGATACCGCCCTTGATCGCGGGGGCGCGCTTTTCACCCAGCTTCAGGATCAGCGGCTCCGCGATCCACTGAACCAGCGTAAAGACGATCACCACAACGATGAACGAAATCGGCCGGATCGCGAATTCGGGCAGCAAAATCGCGGCAAGCAACAACCCGATGGCGTTACCGACCAGCAGGGCCAGAATGGACTTGAGTCTGCGCGTCATTGAGGTCTCCGTCAGCAATCAATTAGAAACATGAAGATATTAGCAGGATTAAGCAATTTAGCGAGGCGTTTCAAAAGCCCCTTCCTTTTGGCCTGTTGAAATCGCATGATAAAACGGAACTATCAAGATCAGACCCCCACCGATGAGAGGTGAGATGAGCGACGATCCTTACTCCGTCCTTGGTGTTGCGAAAGACGCCACCGCTGCCGAAATCAAGAAAGCCTATCGGCGTATCGCCAAGGAATGTCACCCAGACCTGAAACCCGGCGACGCCGAGGCAGAGGCCAAGTTCAAAGCTGCCGCAGCGGCCTATGACCTGCTGAAAGATCCCGACACACGCGCGCGATACGACAATGGCGAGATTGACGCCTCGGGTCAGGAACGCGCCCAGCAGCAATATTACCGCGACTATGCCGAGGCCGCTGGAAACCCCTATCGCGGGCGGGCTGCGGACCCGGACGATATGTCCGACATCTTTGCCGAGTTCATGCGAGGGCGCGGCGGCTTTGGCCAGCGCACTCAGGACTTTCACGCGCCCGGCCACAATCGCGGCTACAGCCTGCAAATCAGTTTTCTGGATGCTGTGTTCGGGGCAAGTCAGAAGCTGACGCTGCCCGATGGCGACCGGATCGAGGTCAAAATTCCGGCGGGCATCACCGATGGCCAGACAATCCGTCTGCGGGGCAAAGGCGATCCCGGCTTTGGAGAAGGGCCGCCGGGTGATGCTCTGGTCACGGTTTCGGTCGCGCCGCATCCGGTCTTTGACCGTCAAGGGGATGATATCCACATCACTCTGCCCATCTCGATTGATGAGGCCATATTGGGCGGCAAAGTCCCCGCCCCGACGATTGATGGTGGCGTCAATGTCAGCGTCCCTGCAGGAACCAGCAGCGGCAAGACGCTGCGGTTGCGTGGCAAGGGGGTCAAGAAACGCGGGACTTCGGAACGGGGCGACCAATTGATCGAACTGACTGTTGCCCTGCCAGACGAGATAGATGCAGACCTGAAAACTTTCTTCGAAACATGGCGCGAAGCCCACAGCTATGACCCGCGCAAAGGAATGCCGTCATGACACGCACCCTGACCGAAGAGGAACTGATCACAACCGTTGCCCGGCTGACGTCGACCCGGCTGTCCGAATATCTCGCCGCCGAAATCGTCATCCCGGAGCAGACAAACCGGGGATTGGTATATCACACGCTGGATGTGGCGCGGCTGGAACTGGCCTGTGAATTGCACGAGCAATACGACATGGAGGCTGACGCGCTGGCCATGATGATCTCGTTGATTGACCAGATGCACGGGTTGCGTGCTGAACTGCGCGAGGTTCTGAGCGCGGTCCAAGCCCAGCCCGACCCCGTGCGGCAAACCCTGATCGAAGTAATCGGCGCGGCGCGGTTCGGCCCCAGGTGACTGGTCAGTTACCGACCACGTATTCCTCGGGCACGAAAAAGGTATAGTCACGATCCGCGACGGCCTCGTGACAATCGTGGCAATAGGCGACGTTGTCCGCGCGATCCCCCATGGTGTCGCCAAACAGGGACCCGTCCGGCATGACCATGATATAGCGCCAGTCAGCCATTTCCGGACTGGTGCCTTCGGCCAGTTTTTCCATGACGAACAACGCACCGGGATGGGTGTTTCCTTCGTCCGTCACGGTCATGCTGTCCTTGGCCAGCACCGAGCCGATCGGCAGTTTTTCACCTTCCTGCAAAGTCCCATAATTGTGCGCCATACGGTTTGCATAGCTGTTCACGAACCGCTGCCCATGCGTTGCTGATATATAGGGCGCGTCATTGAACAGAGGCCAGTTCTGGTAATTTCTCAACTGTTCAAACTGCGCTGCTGCATATCCTTGCGCCATTCGCCTTTGCAATGATGCGTAGATTTGCAGCGCTTCTTCCTTTGACAACTCTGCCGGGTTTTCAATCGCCAGATGCGCATCCTCCCCCCCGGACTGAGCCAGCGCCTGACCTGCATCAACAATTGCAAATGAAAGTGCGCAAATTAAACAAAGTCTTAGTGCTATCAAACGAGAAAACATACTGATCGCCCAAATGGTCAATTCGTTCAGTTGAAAGCCGCGTGCCGTGCAAGAGTAACAATAGCGCTCTTGAACAATCGCGCCATGTCCGGGTGCCTACCTTCACCGCTTTGTGTGCTTGAGTGAAGGCAAATGCCGAGTCTAGATCAGACAAATATATCAAACTACGCATGCAATAGACAGCGTTTGACGCAGAAAATCTGGCAGAGGATGGCGTAAAATTAGGGCTTAGTTCCCGTCCAGGCCCGCTTCTGCTGCGATCTGCTTGCGGGATTTTCTGGCGCGTTCGGTGGCCGATTTCAACTGGCCGCAGGCCGCCATGATGTCTTCACCGCGCGTTTTCCGTATCGGCGACGCGTATCCCGCCTGATAGATGATGTTCGCAAAGGCCCGGATGCGGTTGTTCGAGCTGCGTTTGTAGGGCGCACCGGGCCATTCGTTAAAGGGGATCAGATTGATCTTGGCCGGGATTTTGTGGCGCTTGATATGGTCGATCAGACGATGCGCGTCATCATCACTGTCATTCACGCCATCCAGCATCACGTATTCGAACGTGATCCGTTCAGAATTCGACGCATTGGGATAGCTGGCCAAAGCGCCCAGCAATTCCTCAATGTTCCAGCGTTTGTTGATGGGCACCAGTACGTCGCGCGTCTCGTCCGTGGTGGCGTGGAACGAGATCGCCAGCAGGCATCCGATTTCTTCGGCAGTGCGCGCAATCTCAGGCACAACGCCCGAGGTCGACAATGTGATCCGGCGACGTGACAGAGAAATGCCTTCGGGGTCCATGGCGATCTTCATCGCGTCGCGGACATTTTCGAAATTGTAGAGCGGTTCACCCATGCCCATCAGAACGATGTTCGACAGCAGGCGTGTTTCATCCTTGGGCGCGCCGGGGGTGGGCCATTCGTCCAGATCGTCGCGCGCCATCATAACCTGACCGACGATTTCCGCAGCGGTCAGGTTGCGCACCAGTTTCTGCGTGCCAGTGTGGCAGAAGGAACAGGTCAGCGTGCATCCGACCTGAGACGAGATGCACAGCGTGCCGCGATCCTCTTCGGGGATATAGACTACCTCGACCTCGTGCCCGCCTGCGATGCGGCACAGATATTTGCGCGTGCCATCTTCCGACACCTGACGCGTCACGACTTCGGGAATTTCGATGACGAAATGCTCGGCCAGTTGGGCGCGATACGCTTTGGCAAGGTTTGTCATCTCGGCGAAATCGCGCTTGCCCCACTGGTAAATCCACTGCCAGATCTGACCGGTGCGCATCTTGGCCTGCTTTTCCGGCGTGCCATGGTCGATCAGCGCCGCGCGCAACTGGTCACGGGTCAGCCCGACAAGGTTCACTTTCCCCTCGGGCAATTTGCGGGGGATCGTCATGACGTCTTGAGTGATCGGCGCTTTGGGCGACATGGGCTATCTCGGCAGATTCTGGCTTGGGATGCGCCTCTATATAGGACCCAGCGCAAAGATCAAAAGGAATCGTACAGATCAATTTGCAAGACGCAGCAGTTCGTCCACGCGCACCCGGCCAAGCTCAACACGGCAAGAGGTGATGCCGATGCCTGTCCCCGACCCGCCCCCATACGATGCACCCACTGCTTCGCACTGCGCGTCCCTGTATCTTATCCACGCATCTTGCGACGCTTCCAAGGCAGGCTGGACGACAACGCGTTGCGTCACGTCGTCGAGTTCTTTCGCGGACTGCATCGCAATCGCATAACTTGTCTCCAGTGCCAGTTCGACGCGCTGTTCCATGTCGCCGACACATGTTCCGATTTCGACCTGGGAACTTGCGTCCCCACACTCCAAAGCAGGATCCGCCGCTGCGGAGGACGAAAGCAACAAGACGAAAAAAGCAAAACGCATGACCAACCCCCTGAAATCACTGGTGCGGCTATTGCTATAATAGCACGCAATCGGCAGCGACCCCAAACGCGTGTTGGCCGCATCAGCTGGGCTTATGCGGCCGATGCCCTAAGGTTTGTTCGGACTGAGTTGTGCCGCCGAAAGACGCTCAGACCCCGGCAGGCAGGATATCACAGTCCGAGGCGTCCAATGTTTTCACCGGATCATCTGGGCCGCATTGGTCCCCGGTTACTGGGTAGGTATCTGCTTCTTTTTCACACGCACCAAGAAACACGGTGGCTGCCATCAACAACGCAGAAAGGGATTTGTTCAGCATCTGCAGGTTCCTTCATCATTACTGAACCGATGAGTTCAGAAAATGAGGCCCCTCGCTTTGATACGGATCAAATTGACGGTCAACACCCGGCAAAAGAGAACCCAGCTAAATGACGGGGCGATCTGGCGAACAAACCTATTGGTTGGTGCAGCGCTTTTCTGCGTCTTCGATCGCAGCCGTGAACCCCAGCAACGAGAACGTGTCCTTGGTCTGCGTGCCACGCTCGGACCGGGCCGTCAGGACAGCTTCGGTACCGCGCTTCATAGCTGCAACCACTTTGAGGTCTTCGCCTTCAGTTGCGGGCCATGCCCATTCGCCTTCGGTGATCAGCTCGAACTTGGTGCCGTCAACGTCCAGGTTAACAGTTGAACCGGCTGCAAAGGGATAGCCGCCGGTGAACGTGACTTGACCCTTCACTTCGGCGTTGGGGCGGTAAAAGACGAACAACAGGATGTCGCTGCGGCGGACCGACACAACACGCCCACCGCGTGTGTTTACCGTTTCTTTCGGGGCGGATACGCTCCAGCATTCCGTGGGATCATCCTCGACGAAAACGCTCCAGTCAGTTTTGGCTGCAACGCGATTTGTGCTGGTCGCCCGCTGAGCGGTTGCTGTTGTAGCCATCCCTGCCACGCAAAGACCCGCGATCACGCGGACAAGCTTTGATCCCATTGTCCAGCCTCCTAGCTCGACCTAATACCTCATACCCACCGAACATGCCTGCGAACCCTGCCTGGTTCGTCTGTGAGTTGCGTAATCCGGTGATTGCCGACATACACACACTAACGCAGGTTTCGCCACAGGCGAAAGGGCGATTGGCAGAATTTTGCGCATGTTACGGAGGGTCCAGATGACGCAGCCGGTACCAATGACAGAACTGTGGCGCGGCCCCTTGCTGGAGAGCCTGCACTTGGGCCACGCGGTGATCTGCAATGACAGCGGCCAGATCGTGCAAAGCTGGGGCGATCCCGACGCGGTGATCTATCCGAGATCCTCGGCCAAGATGATCCAGGGGCTGCCGCTGATTACATCCGGGGCGGCGGCGAAATACGGGCTGAATTCGGAACATCTGGCACTGGCCTGCGCGTCCCACAGCGGCGCGCACATCCACACGGATCGGGTGTCGGCCTGGCTGGATCATCTGGGCCTGACGGAACACGATCTGCGCTGCGGCCCGCAAGAACCGCAAGACATGGCGGCGCGCGACGGCTTGATACTGGCGGATGACACACCCTGCCAAATTCACAACAACTGCTCTGGCAAGCATTGCGGTTTCCTGACCGTGGCCCAGCATATGGGGGCCGGGCCAGAATACCTTGAGATCGACCACCCCGTGCAACAAGCCTGCCTGTCAGCCATCGAAGAAACAACCGGCGAGACCAGCCCGGCCTATGGGATCGACGGTTGCTCGGCCCCCAACTTTGCAACCTCGCTGGCTGGGTTGGCGCGGTCGATGGCATGGTTTGCCAGCGCCGCCGACCGGTCCGATCGCGCCAGCGATGCGGCGGCGCAACTGACGGCTGCGATGATCAAACATCCTGAACTGGTTGCCGGGGAAAGCCGCGCCTGCACCGAATTAATGCGCGCCATGGGTGGTCGTGCAGCTATCAAAACCGGGGCTGAGGCCGTTTTTGTTGCAATACTCCCGGAGAAACGCATGGGGATCGCGCTGAAGATCACCGACGGCACCACGCGGGCAAGCGAATGTGCCATTGCCGCCATTCTGGTCAGCCTTGGTGTGCTGGAGGCCGATCACCCGGCCACCCGTAAGTTCATGAACGCCATACAATACAGCCGTCGTGGTCTGGAATGCGGGCTAATACGCCCAGCACCGGGTTTCCCCGGCTAGGCGTTACATCTCGATCTCGTGTACCTCGGCCACCTCGACCGAGCCTGAACCGTTCACCACCATCGGGCAGCCCTTGGCCATCTCGGTTGCGGCATCCATGCTATCGGCCTTGATGACAGTAAAGCCCGAGGCCGGGTTTGCGCCGCCATTGTCAACCACACCACTGGAGCTGACCGTATAGGACTGACCAACCGGGTTTCCGGGGATTTCAAGCGCCGCGCCCATATTCTGGAACCAAGCGCCCCAGGCGGCCATGGTCGCTTCGATCTCGGCCGGGTCGGTCGGAGTATGACCACCGTGATAAACAAAAAGAAATTGCGGCATTCTTTCCTCCCTACTGAAATCTAATTCAACTGCGCAGCAAGCTTGTTGAGCGTCGAGGTCCAGCCTTTTTCATGGTTGGCTGCGATATCGTCGTCACCCAGTTCGCGGTGATCAATGATCAACCGTGCGCCTTGGCCAGCGGCTTCAACGAACAGCGTCACGTGACTTTCCGCGCCGCGCCGATCCTGATCGTCATGCCAGCCCCACGTAAACCCAACGGATTTGGGCGGATCAACGTGTGTGACCTGCCCCGATACCTTGAACCGCTGGCCCTCTGCGTTCTGCATCACCGAATACCACGGGCCAAGGCGTGAAAAATCCAGATTGTGTTCGGGCACATGCACGCCTTCCGGCCCCCACCACAGCAACAGCTTTTCTGCATTGCTGATCCAGGCAAACAGGTCCTTGGGGTCTATCGGGAACTCTCGCTCCAGTTTCAGGTCGGCCATGACTGCTCCTTTTCGATAGCGTCGCCCAGACGATCAAGGCTGCTTTCCCAGAATTGCCGTTTCGAGATGGTCCATTTAGCAACGGCCCGCAGCCCTTCGGCCCGGATGGAATACATGCGCTGCGTCCCATGCACACGCTGCTGAACCAGACCCGCCTCACGCAGCACCTTCAAATGCCGCGAGATCGCAGCACCGGACATGCCGCGCCCTTCGATCAGGTCACCGGCAGGCAGTTCTCCGTCTTGCATTAACTGTTCGACGATCGAAAACCGGGTGGCATCGGACAATGCGGAAAAAGCGGTCAGAAGTGTGTTCATAACCGATTATTAACATTTTTGTTAAATTTAGAAAAGCCCAGATATCACGCACAGACAAAATCGGACCGAGCGTATCCTTGCACGTATAGCAGAGCAGTCAAATCACCGTGGTTGACCCGAACATCGCATTTCTCGGCGACTGAGGGCTTGGCATGCAGCGCGACACCCGTTCCAGCGCGGCCCAGCATCCCAAGATCATTTGCACCGTCGCCCACGGCAATCACGTCCTCCTCAGACAAACCCAGCCGCGCCGTGATCTGCTCCAGGGCGTCTACCTTGGCCTGCCGTCCCAGAATTGGATGCTGAACGTCGCCTGTCAGTTTGCCGTTCTCGGCCAGCAGGGAGTTGGCCCGGTTTTCATCGAAGCCCAAAACCTCTCCGACTTTTGCTGTGAAGGCCGTAAACCCGCCTGAAACAAGCGCTGCGTATCCGCCGGTTGCACGCATGGTCGCGACCAGTTCCTGACCGCCGGGCATCAGGGTAATCCGTTCGGCCAGCACTTTGGCGATCACGGCCTCGTCCAGACCTTTCAAAAGACCGACGCGTTCAGTCAGCGCGCCTTCGAAATCCAGATCACCGTTCATCGCGCGGGCGGTGATATCCTTGACACGGTCGCCGACGCCCGCTTCGTCCGCCAATTCGTCGATACACTCCTGCTGGATCATGGTGCTGTCCATATCGGCCAGCAGCATCTTTTTTCGCCGTCCTTCGGTGGGCTGCAGGACGAGATCAACACCCATCTTCTGCAAATCCGCCCAGACGTCCCATTGATTGTCCGGCGTCCGAGTAACCGAAAACTCGGCCGCCTCGTCCGGGCTGAGCCAAACGATGTCGCCCCCGCCCCACGCATTGCGCAACGAGTCCACCAGTGTCTGGTTCAGCGTCGGCGCGTCGGGGTTGGTGATCAGTGTGGCAACGTACATCTTCGGTCTCCTGCAAGCTGCCCTGCGCATATCGCAGGTGCAGCATTTTCGCCAGAGACAGATTGATGCGGCCTAGCCCAGAATTCCCGGCAACCGCAAACCATGGTCGCGTGCGCAATCCTTTGCGATGTCATAGCCCGCATCCGCATGTCGCCACACACCCGAGGCCGGGTCGTTCCACAACACACGCTCCAACCGCCGTGCTGCATCCTCGGTTCCGTCGGCGCAGATCACCACGCCAGCGTGCTGACTGAAGCCCATGCCAACACCGCCGCCATGGTGCAGCGATACCCATGTCGCGCCACTGGCCGTGTTGATCAACGCATTCAGCAAAGGCCAGTCACTTACCGCGTCGGATCCATCCAGCATCGCTTCGGTTTCGCGGTTGGGACTGGCGACCGAGCCGCTGTCCAGGTGGTCGCGTCCGATCACGACAGGTGCTTTCAACTCACCATTGGCCACCATCTCGTTGAAAGCCAAACCCGCGCGGTGCCGGTCCCCCAGTCCGATCCAACAGATACGGGCAGGCAACCCTTGAAATGCGATCCGATCTCGGGCCATGTCCAGCCAACGATGGAGGTGCTCATTCTCGGGGAACAGTTCCTTCATCTTGGCGTCGGTCTTGTAGATATCCTCGGGGTCACCGGACAGCGCGCACCAGCGGAACGGACCGATCCCTTTGCAGAACAGCGGTCGGATATAAGCAGGAACGAAACCGGGAAAGGCAAAGGCGTTCCCCAGCCCTTGATCCTGCGCCACCTGTCGGATGTTATTGCCATAGTCCAGCGTCGGCACGCCTGCGTTCCAGAAATCCACCATCGCCGCAACGTGTTGTTTCATCGAGGCGCACGCGGCCTTTTCAACCGCTTTAGGGTCTGTTTCGCGTTTGTCGCGCCATTCGGCCATCGACCATCCCACGGGCAGGTAACCGTTGATCGGGTCATGCGCGCTGGTCTGGTCAGTAACGATGTCAGGGCGCATCCCACCGTCGGCCATACGGCGGTAAATCTCGGGGAAAACCTCGGCAGCATTGCCCAGCAAACCAACCGATTTCGCCTCTCCCGCTTTAGTCCAGCGGTCGATCATCGCCAATGCCTCGTCCAGAGTGTCGGCCTTTTCGTCCAGATATTTTGTCCGCAGGCGGAAATCGATGCTGTCGGGATTGCACTCGACCGCCAAACAACAGGCCCCGGCGAAAACAGCCGCCAAAGGCTGCGCGCCGCCCATGCCGCCCAGACCGCCGGTCAGAATCCATCGGCCCGTCAGATCGCCGCCATAGTGCTGGCGTCCAGCTTCGGCAAAGGTTTCATAGGTGCCCTGAACGATGCCTTGCGTGCCGATATAGATCCACGACCCCGCAGTCATCTGGCCGTACATCATCAAGCCCTTCTTATCGAGCTCGTTGAAATGGTCCCATGTCGCCCAATGCGGCACGATGTTGGAATTGGCGATCAAGACGCGCGGCGCATCCTTGTGCGTGCGGATGATGGCCACAGGTTTACCAGACTGGACGATCAGGGTCTCGTCCTCCTCCAGATCCTTTAGGCCAGCCACGATCCTGTCGAAATCCTTCCACGTGCGCGCCGCGCGTCCGATACCGCCATAAACCACCAACTCATGCGGGTTTTCGGCCACGTCCGGGTGCAGGTTGTTCATCAACATCCGCAGCGGAGCCTCGGTCACCCAGCTTTTGGCATTCAACTCGGGGCCGGTCGGCGGGTAGACATCGCGGGTGTTTTTGCGCGGATCGCTCATATGTGGGCTCCTGTGTTGGTGAGTTCGCCTGAAAGCGCCAGTTCGTTTAAACGGGACAGCATATTGCGCAGATGAGGTCGCAGGGCTGCGGCGCGGTCATCCCGCCACGTCCACGGGGGTGTTTCGTCCATATAGGCCCGCTGTGCGATTTCCATCTGGATCGCGTGGATACCCTCGGACGGGCGGCCGTAATGGCGCGTCGTCCATCCCCCCCGGAAGCGACCGTTCAGAACGGATGAAAACCCGTCCGCCTCAATCGCGACGTGATGCACAGCCTGCTCAACAGCGGGATGACAGCTCTGGCCGACATTTGTGCCTGTATTGAACACCGGCAATTCGCCTTCAAACAGATAAGGGATCACCGACCGGATCGAGTGGCAATCGAACAGGATTGCAACACCGTGGCGATCGCGGACCCGTTCCAACTCTTGCCGCAAAGCATCGTGATAGGGTGCGTGAAACGCCAGCCGCCGGCTTTCCGTTTCGTCCGCCGAAGGAGTCTGACCCTCGGCCCAGATCGGGTGCCCGTCAAAATCTGTCAACGGGACAAGCGTCGTCGTGTTTTGCCCGGGATACAGCGACGCCCCATCCGGTGCGCGATTGGCATCAACGACGTAGCGATGGATGTTGGATTGAACGACGGAAACCCCGTCAAAAAGGCCATCATAGAGCCTGTTTATGTGCCAGTCGGTATCGCTAAGCCCACGGCCGGTATCATTCAGGCGCGCCGCGATATCGGCGGGTACAAATGTCCCGCCATGAGGTTGCCCCAGCACGATCGGCCCGTCGCCCTTTAGGACGTTGACCACTTGCATCAGTTCAGCCCCGGCATTGGGGTGCCTACCGCGCGCAGGATATCCCCACCTGCAACCAGCTTTTTCGCAGCTTCAAGGTCCGGGGCAAGATAGCGATCATCCTTTAGCGGGTCGATGTCCGCGCGCAGACGCTTGATGACCTGCTGCAACGGCACGCTGGTCCTCAGCAGAGCGCGAAATTCCACACCCTGAGCAGCGCACAGCAATTCGACCCCCAGAATATAGCTTAGGTTGTCCACCATCCGCATCAGACGCCGCGCCCCGTGTGCAGCCATCGAGACGTGGTCTTCTTGGTTGGCAGATGTTGGAGTGCTGTCTGTCACGCAAGGGTTCGCCAGATGCTTGTTTTCGCTCATCAACGCGGCTGTGGTGACTTCGGCGATCATAAGGCCCGAGTTCAATCCCGGCTCGGGCGTCAGGAAGGGCGGCAGGTCAAAGCTGAGCGCAGGGTCAACCATCAAAGCAATACGGCGCTGCGCAATCGCGCCGATTTCTGACAGGGCCAGTGCGATCATATCCGCCGCAAATCCCACGGGTTCGGCATGGAAATTCCCACCTGACAGAATTGCGTCCTCAAGCACCAACGGATTATCCGTGGCGGCGTTGGCCTCAATCCCCAGCGTGGTCGCCGCCTGACGCATGACATCCATCGCCGCGCCCGTGACCTGTGGCTGGCACCGGATGCAATACGGGTCCTGCACGCGGGTGTCCCCGTCACGATGGCTCTCACGGATTTCGGACCCGGCGAGAATGGATCGCATGGCACCTGCGGCTTCGGTTTGCCCACGATGACCGCGCAGGGCGTGAATCTCGGGCCGCAGAGGGGCGGTAGATCCCATTATCGCGTCCGTCGAAAGCGCTGAAATGGTCAGAGCGTTCTGGGCTGCACGCCAGGCTTCGAACAATCCGGCCAGCGCGTATGCGGTTGAGAATTGGGTGCCGTTAATAAAGGCCAACCCTTCTTTCGGTCCAAGCTCAACAGGCTCTAACCCGACCGAATTCAGCGCTTCGCGCCCGGGCAATAGGCTGCCGTCTACATCGGCCTCACCCTCTCCGATAAACACGGCTGTCATATGCGCCAGCGGTGCAAGATCGCCAGAAGCGCCTACAGACCCCTGCGCAGGCACAACCGGAGTAACCCCGCGCTCTAGCATATTTTGCAACAGCTCGATCAAGTCCCAACGCACACCCGACGCTCCGCGCCCGAACGAGATCAGTTTAAGCGTCATCATAAGCCGGGTAATGCGGCGGGGCACAGCAGACCCGACGCCACAGCAATGGCTGAGGATCAGGTTACGCTGCAGCTTGGCGGTGTCATCCGCCTTGATCTTATGGCTGGCCAGCTTGCCAAAGCCGGTATTGACGCCATAAACGGCGGCTTCTCCTGCGGCGGCCTCACGAACACGTGCCGCTGCCGCATCGACTGCTGGCCTGCACCCGTCTTCCAGAAAAGCCGAAGCCTTCGTCCAATAGATCTCCGCAAGATCAGACAGCGAAACCTGTCCCGGCACCAAAGCGTAACGCGTCATGCCTGACCTCCCAATATGCGCGTATGCAGGGGGTTGAAACCAATCCGGTACGGCAACTCTGCCGGATGCTGAACATCCCACACTGTTAGATCAGCGCGCTGACCAACAGCGATCGTGCCGGTATCCCGAAGCCCAAGCGCTCGGGCCGCATTCCGGGTGACCCCGGCCCATGCTTCTTCGGGGGTCAGGCGGAACAGGGTGCAGGCCATGTTCATCGTCAGCAAAATGGACGCCAACGGTGACGACCCCGGATTGCAATCCGTCGCCAGCGCGATAGGCACATGACTGTCTCTTAGCATCTGCACCGGAGGAGCCTGCGTTTCCCGCAAGGTGTAGAACGCCCCCGGCAAAAGCACCGCTACGGTGCCTGCTTTCGCCATTGCGGATACGCCATCTCCGTCCAGATACTCGATATGATCAGCGGACAAAGCCCCGTATCTGGCCGCCAGCTTTGCGCCGCCAAGATTTGAAAGCTGTTCGGCATGCAGTTTAACGGGCAACCCAAGGTGCTTGGCTTCGTCAAAAACAACGGTGATCTGGTCTGGCGAAAAGGCTATTCCTTCACAAAAGCCGTCTACCGCATCCACCAACCCCTCGGCCTGAGCCGCGCGCAGGGTTGGAAGGCAAACGTCATACAGATAGTCGTCTGGCCGGCCCGCATAGTCAGGTGGCACAGCATGTGCGCCCAAAAAGCTTGTTCTGACCCGAACCCGGCGAGCCTGCCCGATCTGACGCGCCACGCGCAGCATTTTCAGTTCGGTTTCAGTATCCAACCCGTAACCGGACTTGATTTCGATGCAGGCGACACCTTCCGCCATCAAAGCGTCCACGCGGGTCAGGGCATCGGTCAATAGCTCTGCTTCGCTGGCCTGTCGTGTCGCCGTGACCGTCGAAAGGATTCCGCCCCCCGCGCGCGCAATCTGTTCGTATGAGGCACCGTTTAGCCGCATCTCGAACTCTGCTGCCCGATTGCCCCCGAATACAATATGCGTGTGGGCGTCAATCAGGGCCGGTGTCATCAATCTGTCCCCAAAATCCGTGCTTGGCCACGCCTTATATTGCTGGGGCAAGGCTAACTTGGGGCCGACCCACGCAATTCTCTCACCTTCGACCGCAACCGCCATGTCCCGGCCCAAACCGTATGGCTCAGACCCCGGCATCATCGAGGCCACCTGAGAACAGAAAAGGACCGATTGTGCCGCCATGACGATTCCTTGGGGTTCCCGTTGCAATTTGCTATTTCGTATATGTATAAATATTTAAAGTCTACACAAATTGGAATGCCTATGTCGGTCCATGCCAAAACTGCCTTATTAGGCTCTGATTGGGTCCACGACCTTTGGGTCAAGGTCGAGAATGGCCGGATAACGCAGCTACAAACCGGGGGCGCGGCCAAACCGGATGACGTGCGCGTCGATGTTCTGTTGCCAGCCTTAGCAAACCTGCACAGCCACGCCTTCCAAAGGGCCATGGCAGGCATGACCGAAGTGCGCGCAGCCGGACGCGAAAGCTTTTGGACGTGGCGCACCCTGATGTACCGCTTTCTGGACAGGCTAACCCCGGAACAGATTCAAGCCATTGCAGCATTGGTCTACATGGAGATGCAGGAGGCCGGATACGCGTCGGTGGGTGAGTTTCACTATGTCCACAACCAACCCGGTGGGCAGCCTTACGACTCGCCTTCCGAACTCAGTCAGCGCATCTTTGCCGCCGCAAGTCAGACCGGCATCGGATTGACACATCTGCCGGTGCTCTACATCTATGGCGGCGCGCGGCAGGAGCCTTTGACCGGCGGGCAATTGCGATTTGGCAACTCGACCAATCAGTTTCTGAAACTGGTTGAAGACTGCCAAAAGGCCCTACCCCATGCGGATTCTGTAATCGGGGTCGCACCCCACTCACTGCGTGCAACCACAGTGCAGGACATTCGGGCCGTACTCGACGAGCGGCCAACCGGTCCTGTTCACATGCACATCGCCGAGCAGGTGCAGGAAGTCTCCGCCGTCGAAGCCGCCCTTGGTGACCGTCCAGTAAACGGGCTGCTCAACAACTTTGACGTGGATAGCCGCTGGTGCCTGATCCATGCCACGCACATGACCGACGAGGAAACACAGCGGCTGGCACGATCCGAGGCCGTGGCAGGGCTGTGCCCAATCACCGAAGCCAACCTTGGGGACGGTATCTTCAACGGCGCGAAATACATCAACAATGGTGGGCGGTTCGGGATCGGATCAGAACTCGAACATCCGAATCTCACTGTCCGAAGAGCTTCGGATGGTGGAGTATTCGCAACGCCTCCGTGACCGGGCGCGCACCATTATGGTTTCGCCAGAAGGGTCGGTTGGCCGCGCCCTTTATACCGGTGCGGCCTGCGGTGGAGCACAGGCGCTGGCACGTGAGGGAGGGGAAATTGCCGTAGGCAAGTTAGCGGACCTGGTTGCCATCGACCAATCGCACCCGACGCTGTGTGCCTTGCGCGACGATCAAGTGCTGGACGGCCTGTGTTTTGCTGCCCCCGATGGGCTGGTGACAGATCTGTGGTCGGCAGGGCGCCATATGGTGCGGCAAGGGAGGCACATTCATCGCGATCAGATCATCCCTGCGTACCGGGAAGCGATTGCTGAACTGCTGAGTGAACTCTAAGACAAGGTACCAAACCCGAGGCCACATGACCCAATCCACCGAAAACACCAGCTACAAAGACATCAAGAAAACCGTTCTGGCACGTATTCGGTCCGGTGATTGGCAGCCGGACTCGCTGCTGCCGAATGAATCGGAACTTGCCACCGAGTTTTCGTGCACCCGTACCACCGTCAACCGGGCGCTGAGGGAACTGGCCGAGGAAGGATATCTGGAACGTCGCCGCAAGGCCGGAACGCGGGTCTTGAGCGCACCGCAACGACAGGCGCGTTTCACCATCCCCATGGTGCGGGACGAGGTTGAGGCGTTGGGCGGAACCTATCGCTATGCGCTTGTATCCTGCGATCAAAAAACAGCCCCCGACTGGCTGGCCGCTCGGCTCGCCTTATCGCCGGGTCGGGACGTCATGCATGTGCGCTGCATGCACTATTCGGGCAACACCCCATTTCAGTACGAGGACCGCTGGATCGTTACCGACAGCGTACCGCAAGTGAAGCAGGCGAATTTTTCGGAGATCGGCCCGAATGAATGGCTGATCCAGACCGTGCCTTTCACCAATGTGGAACTGACCTTTCTGGCCAGTCGCGCCGATGCAGCACTGGCTGATTTTCTGGATGTCGCAGAAGGTGAGCCGGTTTTTACAGGTGAACGCATCACGTGGCTTGAGGGGCGACCGGTTACCTTTGCCAAGATGTATTTTGCCGCCGGGTACCGCATGACCACTCAGTTCTGAGAGGATCAGGGTTTTCGCAATTTTGACTTTACCGCCCCTGCAATCCAAGCCAGATTCAGAACCGGATATTCCGGCATAAGGGACTGATGGCATGGGCAACCCGCTCTATGATCGCTTGTTTGGCATTCACGCGGGCAAAGACACCCCGTTCCTGCAATTGCCGGATGGCGAGACTCTGACCCATGCCGCGTTTCTGGACATGGCGGCACGGATCGCGAACGCACTGACCGGATATGGCCTGGAGCCCGGAGACCGGGTTGCCGTTCAGGTGGAAAAGTCGCCCGAAGCCTTGGCCGTCTATGCGGCCTGTGCGCAAACCGGATTGGTCTTTCTGCCGCTCAACACGGGGTACACGGTTGGCGAGCTGACCTATTTTATCGAAAACAGCAGCGCGTCGCTGGTCCTGTGCGATCCCCGAAACGAGGCAGACCTTGCGCCAATCGCCCAAGCACAAAATGCGCGGCTTGAAACTCTGAGTTCTGACGGCACAGGCAGCCTTATGCGGCGTGCGCTTGGCATGTTGCCCGCCTTTGAGCCGGTTCGACGGACCGAGGATGACTTGGCGGCTTTCCTTTATACTTCGGGCACGACCGGACGATCCAAGGGGGCGATGCTGTCACAAGCCAACCTGCTGTCCAACGCAGACACTTTGGTGCAGGAATGGCGGTTCACCCGCGACGATGTGCTTTTGCACGCGCTGCCGATCTTTCACACACATGGGCTGTTTGTGGCGACGAACGTGGCGCTGGCATCAGGTGGGTCGATGATATTTCTGCCGAAATTCGATCTGGACGACGTGCTGCGCCTGATGCCGCAGGCCACCTCCATGATGGGCGTCCCGACCTTTTACACACGCCTGCTGGCCGATGACCGATTTACCGGCGATTTGGCGCAGCACATGCGGCTGTTCATTTCAGGATCGGCCCCCCTGCTTGCAGAAACGCACGAGCGGTTTGAGGCACGCACTGGTCACCGCATTCTTGAACGTTATGGCATGACCGAAACCAACATGAACACGTCCAACCCCTATGACGGGGAACGCCGTGCCGGAACAGTTGGCTTTCCCTTACCGGATGTCGAGCTCAAGGTCACCGATCCGGACACCGGCGACGCGATGCCTCAGGGTGAAATTGGAATGATCGAGGTGCGCGGCCCCAATGTTTTTCAGGGCTATTGGGGCATGCCGGAAAAGACAGCCGCCGAATTGCGCGACGATGGGTTCTTTATCACGGGTGATCTCGGGCACGTGGACGCGGACGGGTATGTTCATATCGTCGGGCGCGGCAAAGACCTGATAATCTCGGGCGGATATAACGTTTACCCAAAAGAGGTAGAGCTGGTGCTGGATGATCAACCCGGCGTGCTGGAAAGCGCCGTGATCGGCGTACCGCACCCGGATTTTGGCGAAACCGTTCTGGGTATTCTGGTGGTGGAACCGGGCCAAACACCGGATATCGCGTTGATTCAGGCAAATGTGCAAAAAGAACTGGCCCGTTTCAAACATCCGCGCAAGCTTATCGTGCTGGACGAACTGCCCCGCAATACGATGGGAAAAGTTCAGAAAAACATACTGCGGGAAAGGTATCAGGACTTGTTCACACAGGCATAAGCGGCATCCGCCCGCGATCCGTCAAAAGCCAGCACTGCCGCCCTTGGAACACGGCTGACGACAGTGGATGACCGTAGCCAGCACCCGTATCCAGATTGACCCGATTGCCGCAATGTTCAACCTGATCCACCGGCGTATGCCCATGCACGATCAGCCATGGATGCGCATTCATGTCCCTAAGGAATTCGTGCCGAATCCAAACCAGATCATTCTCCGACTGCTGATCCAAGGGCACCCCGGGGCGAATACCGGCATGCACAAACAACAGATCATCTTCCGTGTGGTAAGTCGGCAAGGCATTGATGAAATCAAGATGCGCTTGCGGCACTGCATCACGCGCGCGTTCATAAGCCTGATAGATACGGTCTGTATCGTCGATCATAACCCCGTAAGAGGCCAGGGTCTCGCGCCCACCCAGACGCGGGTGCAACCAGTTGAGCGTGATCGGAAGGTGCGTGTCGGCGATCTCGGCGTCTTGGACGAACCGCGCCATCATCCTGTCGTGGTTTCCTTTGACCATCACCCAGTTCCGCCCTGCGCGCCGACCTTCGATCAATAGGTCAAGCACGCCGCGACTGTTCGGCCCCCGGTCCACGTAATCCCCCAGAAACACGACACGCGCATCGGGACCGCCATCTTTCTCGATCCGCGACAGCGCATCCTGCAGCATATCAAGCTGCCCATGGATATCCCCGACGGCGTAGATTGGTGTCGTCACTGCAATGCCCTTTCTTAGCGCGCCGCGTGTGCGGCCTATGATGGTCAGCGAAAAAAGACAATGCCCGCACTACCTGAGCGCGGGCATTAAATTTGTTGTCCGTTTAAAGATGCTTACGCAACGTCGAATTTCAGCGGCTTGATCTGTGTGAACAGACCGGTTTCCGCCAATTGCGCTCGCGCCTCGGCCGGAACAGGCTCATCCACGTACAGCAAGGCAATGGCCTCGCCCCCGGCCTCGGACCGGCCCAGAGTAAAGTTTGCAATGTTGACGTCGTGGTCGCCCATGGTCCGACCCAGTGCACCGATGATGCCGGGCACGTCCTCGTTGGTGGTGTAGAGCATGTGCGAACCCACCTCGGCGTCGATATTGATGCCTTTGATCTGGATAAAACGCGGCTTACCGTCGCTGAAAACGGTACCACCGATAGACCGCTCGCGCTTTTCTGTCACGACGGTCACTTTGATGTACCCTTCGAAGGCGCCCGATTTGTCCTGATTGGTGGTCGAGATCTTGATCCCCCGTTCTTTGGCTACAACCGGCGCTGAAACCATGTTCACCTCGGGATTGAATTTCTTCATGATCCCGGCCACGACCGAACAGTTCAGAGCCGCCAGGTTCATCTCAGCCGCGACACCGTCATACAGGATGTTGATCGCCTTGATCGGCTCATCCGTCATCTGGCCAATGAAGCTCCCCAGATGCCCGGCCAGTTTGATCCACGGCCCCATGATCTTGGCTTCTTCAGCCGTCACGCTGGGCATGTTCAGCGCGTTTTCCACGGCACCGGTCAGCAGATAGTTCGAGATCTGTTCGGCAACCTGCAGCGCGACGTTCTCCTGCGCCTCGGTCGTTGCAGCACCCAAATGCGGTGTGCAGACCACGTTGGGCAGATTGAACAGCGCGTTTTCCTTGGCTGGTTCTTCGCTGAACACATCAAAGGCCGCGCCCGCAACGTGGCCCGATTGCAGCAGGTCAGCCAGCGCGTCCTCGTCGACCAGACCGCCACGCGCACAGTTCACGATGCGCACGCCCTTCTTGGTCTTGGCCAGGTTCTCACGGCTGAGGATGTTGCGGGTCTGATCCGTCAAAGGCACGTGCAGGGTGATGAAATCGGCCCGCGCCAGCAACTCATCCAGCTCGACCTTTTCGACACCCATCTTTGCGGCTTGCTCTTCGCCCAGATAAGGGTCATAGGCGACCACTTTCATCTTAAGACCCAGCGCGCGTTCACAGACGATCCCGCCAATGTTGCCTGCACCGATGACGCCAAGCGTCTTGTTGGTCAACTCGATCCCCATGAATTTCGACTTTTCCCACTTGCCCGCATGGGTCGAGGTGCTGGCCTCGGGGATTTGCCGCGCCACGGCGAACATCATCGCAATTGCGTGTTCGGCGGTGGTGATCATGTTGCCAAAGGGCGTGTTCATCACGATCACGCCCTTCTTAGACGCCGCTTCCTTGTCGACATTGTCGGTGCCGATCCCGGCACGACCGATGACTTTCAGATTGTCGGCTTTTTCCAGCAGGGTCGGCGTGACCTTGGTGGCCGAACGGATGGCAAGGCCGTCATATTGGCCGATCACCTCGGCCAGCTTGTCCTTGTCCTTGCCCAGATCGGGCATGAAATCCACGTCGATACCGCGATCGCGGAAGATCTGCACGGCTGTTTCGCTGAGCTTGTCAGATACGAGTACTTTGGGGGCCATATTCTCTGGTCCTTTAAAGAGTTTTACGGGTGGCGGGCTGAAGCCCGCCCTACGTTGAGAGGGGGTGTAGGCCGGGCTTCAGCCCGGCACTTGCGGTTCAGGCAGCCTCAGACTGTGCCGCGATCTCGGCTTCAAAGGCCCAGGCCAGCCACGGCAGCATCGCTTCGATATCCGAGGTCTCGACAGTACCGCCGCACCAAATCCGCAGGCCCGCAGGCGCGTCGCGATAGGCACCGATGTCCAAGGCGATATTCTCGGCCTCAAGCCGCTTGGCTACGGCTTTCGCAAAAGCTGCACCGTCCTGAATACACCCATCTGTGAATTTCAGGCAGACCGAGGTGTTCGACTGCGTCGCCACGTCTTCGGCCAGATTGGCGATCCAATCGTTCTGGTCGCAGAAGGCGTGCACCGCACCGGCATTGGCATCGGCACGTGCGATCAGCCCCTGCAACCCACCAACCGAGCGCGCCCAGTCCAGCGCAAACAGGTAATCCTCGACCGCCAGCATCGAGGGCGTGTTGATCGTGGCCCCGGTAAAGATACCGTCGATCAGCTTGCCGCCTTTGGTCAGGCGAAAAATCTTGGGCAGCGGCCATGCGGGGGTGTAGCTTTCCAGCCGCTCCACCGCGCGCGGGCTGAGGATCAGCATCCCGTGCGCTGCTTCACCACCCAGCACTTTTTGCCAGCTAAATGTAGTCACATCCAGCTTGTCCCAGGGCAGGTCCATCGCAAAGGCAGCCGAAGTCGCATCACAGATCGTCAAACCCTGACGGTCATCCGCGATCCAGTCGCCATTGGGCACTCGCACGCCCGAGGTCGTGCCATTCCACGTAAACACCACGTCATTGGCGAAATCGACCGAAGCCAGATCGACAATCTGTCCATATTCGGCGGTTTTCACCTCAGCGTCGATCTTCAGTTGCTTGACCACGTCAGTCACCCAGCCCGCGCCAAAGCTTTCCCACGCCAGCATCTCCACCTTGCGTTCGCCCAAAAGCGACCACAGCGCCATCTCGACCGCGCCTGTGTCAGATGCGGGTACGATGCCGATCTTGTAATCCGCCGGAATGCCCAGCACCTCGCGCGTGCCTTCGATGGCCGCCTTCAGCTTATCCTTGCCAACGGCGGCACGGTGCGACCGGCCCAGCGCGGCATCGGCCAGTTTAGTCAGATCAAATGTCGGAGGTTTGGCGCAGGGGCCCGAGGAAAAACGCGGATTGGCCGGCCGCGTGACCGGTTGTTCAATGCTCATGTGTATTACCCTTCCAGATACACGCCCCTCGTTGGGGAGGGGTGTCCCGCCGCCACACCTAGAAAGCCCGCCGCGCTGCAGCAAGCGGAAAAGACGCTTCAAAGTCGGAAAACGACATTCAATTTCGCCCGATCCGCAGTCATGAGTTTCCGATAGGCGAAAGATTTGCAGTCCGTTAACGCGACTCGGTGAGCTTTTGACTAATTTTTAGGCAGCTCCCCTCGGACCGCAACGGAAAGGGCCCGGAACACTTGTGATCATTCTGAAGCACAGTGAAAAGGTCCCATGCCCGATACCCTGACCATTGTCGTTGTTGAAGAAGACCGCGAGCGTGCGATTGCCATCGTCGACGCGCTCAAGTCGTCCGGGGCTTATGATGTGCATGTGATCGGCAATGTCTCCAGCCTTGCGCGCAAGATAGCCTCGCTGGTGCCCGATGTGGTGCTGATCGACATCGACAACCCGACCCGTGACATGCTTGAGGAGCTGACGCTGGCATCCGGCCCGCTGGAACGACCCGTGGCCATGTTCGTGTCGGGCGCTGCCGGTGATCTGGCCTCGACCGCGATCGAGGCTGGGTTGTCAGCCTATGTGGTCGACGGGATGCAGCCGGACCGCTTGAAGCCCGTGCTGGACGCCGCCATCGCGCGGTTCCAGATCGTACGCCAGATGCGCCGTGAACTGGCCGAGACCAAGCGTGCGCTGGAAGAACGCAAAGTAATCGACCGCGCCAAGGGCTTGCTGATGAAGGCGCGCGGGGTTGAAGAAGAAGAGGCTTATGCCCTGCTGCGCAAAGCCGCGATGGATCAGGGCCGCCGCGTCGCCGATGTGGCCGAGGCGCTGGTCACAGCCTCGGGGCTATTGTCATGAATGCTGTGACCCTGCCCGTTGCTTATGTTCCGCTGGTGGATGCCGCCCCCCTGATCGTGGCGCATGAAATGGGCTTGGCTCGCGCCGAAGGGGTCGAGCTGGACCTGATCGCAGCGCCTTCGTGGTCATCCGTGCGTGACATGCTGTCCTTTGGGCGGGTGGATGCCGCGCACCTGCTGTCGCCGGTCCCTGTTGCCATGGCATTGGGGCTGGGCGGGGTGACGCAGCCTTTGTCCGCTGTGTCGGTCCTATCGGTAAATGGAGATGTCATCGGCGTCAGCCGCGCATTGGAGACCCGCCTGCGCGACACGGGATACGGGTTCGATTTCCGCGATCCGTTCAAGGCGGCCGCAACGCTGGCCTCGGTCGCGGACGGGCCACTGGTTTTTGGCGTGCCCTTCCCTTTTTCGCTGCATGTGGAACTGCTGCATTGCTGGCTTGAAGCCACCGAACTGTCCAAAATCGGGGTCGAGGTGCGCACCATCCCGCCGCCGCTGATGGCGCAGGCCTTAGCCGAAGGCGATGTAGATGCGTTCTGCGTGGGGGAACCCTGGGGCTCGGTCGCGGTGGAATCGCAGGCAGGGGCGTTACTGCTGCCCGGTCAGGCGATCTGGGCCTTTGCGCCGGAAAAGGTGCTGGCCGTGCGCACCGACTGGGCGGATACCGAGCCGCACCTGCTGGGCAAGCTGATGCGGGCCGTCTGGCGCGCCGGGCGTTGGTTGGATCAGCCGGGCAGTCACACCGCCGCCGCCGAAATCCTTGCGCGCGATACCTATCTGAACCTGCCCTCGGAACTGATCGACCGGGCGCTGTCGGGTCGGTTCACGATCACCGGGCATGCCGAGCAGCGCGAGGTGCCGGGGTTTGTCGAGTTTCACGACGGGGCCGCGAATTTCCCGTGGCGCAGTCAGGCCAAGTGGATCGCGCATCGTCTGGCTCAGAGATACGGTCTGGATCCCCATCTGGCGCTGGCGCAGGCAGGCAGCGTGTTCCGCAGCGATATCTACCGCGATCAGATGGTCGGGCTGGGCGCCGATCTGCCCGGTGCG
Organism: Ruegeria sp. S263; assembly: GCF_056780525.1. Classification (NCBI taxonomy): domain Bacteria; kingdom Pseudomonadati; phylum Pseudomonadota; class Alphaproteobacteria; order Rhodobacterales; family Roseobacteraceae; genus Ruegeria; species Ruegeria sp. S263. The sequence continues at coordinate 3,704,658 of NZ_CM165558.1, forward strand.
TCGGAAAAGCTGGAAGGCGCGATTCGCGGCACCACACCCGTTGCATCCCATAACGGACAGCTATCGCTGAAACGGGATGCGTTTCTGGACGGGCGCATTTTTGACCCTCAGGATATCTGACGCCCAAGAATTAGGCAGAACCGCGCCCCATAGTGCGCAATCGCAGCATTTAACGCCGCGTCGCAGCAAAATCACTTGAACGGCACCGGCGCATTTACCACTGTGAACCCATCGGTACGCAAAGGCGTGTGCCGCAAGAATTCCTCCCAAAGTTTGGGAACGACTGAGCAAAGCCGCTCACACTCTGGCCACTCCTCCCGGTCAGAGCGTGCAGCGGCTTTTTGTTTTTCACCCCTCCCGGATGGCCGGGACCAAGAAAGGGACAGACCCACATGAAGAAATTGCTTGCAGGCCTTGTCGCCACCACCGCCCTGCTTAGCCCGGCGCTGGCTGAAACGCTGGAGCTGGAAAAGGACGAACTGACCTTTGGCTTTATCAAACTGACCGACATGGCCCCGCTGGCTGTGGCTTATGAGAACGGGTACTTTCTGGATGAGGGCCTGTTCGTCACGCTGGAAGCGCAGGCCAACTGGAAAGTGCTGCTGGACGGTGTGATTGACGGGCAACTGGACGGCGCGCATATGCTGGCCGGTCAACCGCTGGCCGCAACGATCGGTTATGGCACCGAGGCGCATATCATCACCCCCTTCTCGATGGACTTGAACGGCAACGGCATCACCGTTTCGAACGAGGTCTGGGAAGAGATGAAGCCCAATATCCCGAAAATGGACGATGGCCGCCCGCAGCACCCGATTTCGGCCGAGGCTCTGGCCCCGGTGGTCGAGAAACACAAATCCGAAGGCAAGCCCTTTAACATGGGCATGGTTTTCCCGGTATCGACCCACAACTACGAACTGCGCTACTGGTTGGCGGCAGGTGGTCTGCACCCCGGTTACTACAGCCCTGAAAACGTGACCGGTCAGATTGGCGCGGATGTATTCCTGTCGGTGACGCCTCCGCCGCAGATGCCCGCCACTTTGGAGGCAGGCACCATCTACGGCTATTGCGTTGGTGAGCCGTGGAACCAGCAGGCCGTGTTCAAGGGCATCGGCGTACCGGTCATCACCGATTACGAGCTGTGGAAGAACAACCCCGAAAAGGTTTTCGGCATTAATGCCGAGTTCGCCGAGCAGTACCCCAACACCACCCGCGCCGTCACCAAAGCTCTGATCCGCGCCGCGATGTGGCTGGATGAAAACGATAACGCCAACCGCCCCGCTGCGGTCGAGATGTTGAGCCAGCCGGAATATGTGGGCGCGGATTATGACGTGATCGCGAACTCGATGACAGGCACGTTTGAATACGAGAAGGGTGACAAACGTGAAGTGCCCGATTTCAACGTGTTCTTCCGCTATAACGCGACCTACCCGTTTTATTCGGACGCCATCTGGTACCTGACCCAGATGCGCCGCTGGGGCCAGATCGCCGAGCCGCAGACCGATGCGTGGTATGACGAGGTCGCCAAGTCCGTCTATCGCCCCGACATCTATCTGGACGCTGCGAAAATTCTGGTCGACGAAGGCTTGGCCAACGAAGCCGATTTCCCCTGGGACGGCGATGGCTACAAAGCCCCCACGCCTGCCGAGGATATCATCGACGGCATTCCCTATGACGCCCGCCAGCCCAACGCCTATCTGCAAAGCCTGCCGATCGGCCTGAAGGGTGAGCAGGTCGTCATCGGCACCGAAGTTCAGGGTTAACGCCCCCTCGCCCCGGCCCGTTTGGCCGGGGCTTCCCCTTCCAAACAGAATTCCACCCCCGCCTGGCGCTGATCGACCGGGCCAGGAGACCGCAAGATGACAGCCATCGACCACGATACGCTATCCGCTGATGCTGAACGCGAGGCCCGCCGCGCCCGCCTGTTCACCCGGATCAACGCCGCCGATAAATGGTTTCAGGTTCTGGGCCTGGCCTGGATCACCCCGATCCTCAAGGCTGGCGCAGGCGACAACCCGCGCGCCCAGATGGGCGAGATTTGGCGCCTGCTGGTCGTACCGCTGCTGGCCATCTTCGCCTTCCTGCTGATGTGGGGCACGCTGGCCCCCAAGGTGCAGACCTCGCTGGGGGCCGTCCCCGGCCCGGCGCAGGTCTGGTCCGAAGCCGTCAGCCTGCATCAGGACGCGCAGGCCAAGGCCGCCAAAAAGGCCAAGTTCGAGGCGATGGTCGAAAAGCGTAACCAGAAGTTCATAGACGCAGGCCAGCCTGAAAAGGTCAAAGAGGTCGCCTATACCGGCGCGCCCAGCTATTACACACAGATCTGGACCTCGATCAAAACCGTGTTCTTCGGCTTTCTGATCGCAACTATCGTGGCCGTTCCGCTGGGTATCGCTGCGGGTCTGTCGCCCACCGCAAATGCGGCGCTGAACCCGCTGATCCAAATCTTCAAACCGGTCTCGCCGCTGGCCTGGCTGCCCATCGTGACCATGATCGTCTCGGCCGTTTACGTCACCAATGACGGCTGGTTCGCGAAGTCCTTCCTGATCTCGGCCATCACTGTCACGCTGTGTTCGCTGTGGCCCACGCTGATCAACACCTCGCTGGGTGTGGCGTCAATCGACAAGGACTTGGTCAACGTCTCAAAAGTTCTGAAAATGAACACCTATACCAAGATCACCAAGCTGGTGCTGCCCTCGGCCCTTCCACTGATCTTCACCGGCCTGCGTCTGAGCTTGGGCGTTGGCTGGATGGTCCTGATCGCGGCCGAGATGCTGGCGCAGAACCCCGGTCTGGGCAAGTTTGTCTGGGATGAGTTCCAGAACGGCTCCTCTAGCTCACTGGCCAAGATCATGGTTGCCGTCTTTACCATCGGCATCATCGGCTTCCTGCTGGATCGCGTGATGTATGCGTTGCAGTCGCTGTTTACCTTCTCGAACAACCGGTGACCGATATGGCTGTGATCGACTTCAAGAATGTCAGCAAATCTTTCGGTACCGGCACCGCTGCGACGGATGTGCTGAAAGACATCAACCTCTCGGTTCAGGAAGGTGAGTTCGTGGTGCTGCTGGGCTTTTCTGGCACCGGCAAAACCACACTGATCAACCTGATGGCGGGGATCGAATTCCCCACCAAAGGCAGCGTCACCTTCCGCGACAAGGCTATCACCGGCCCCGCGCCGGAACGGGGGGTGATCTTCCAGAACTACTCGCTGATGCCGTGGCTGACCGTGACGGGCAATGTGCGGCTGGCCGTGGATGCGGTTTTTACCAAGATGCCCAAACCTGAAAAAGAGGAAAAGGTAGCCCATTACATCCGCATGGTCGGCCTTAGCCACGCCGCCACCCGTCGCCCCGCCGAATTGTCGGGTGGGATGCGTCAGCGGGTGAACGTGGCCCGCGCGCTGGCGATGGACCCCGAGGTGCTGCTGCTGGACGAACCCCTGTCGGCGCTGGATGCCCTAACCCGAGGCAATCTGGCGGAAGAAATCGAAAAGATATGGGAGTCCGACCGCAAGACCTGTGTCCTGATCACCAATGACGTGGACGAGGCGATCCTGCTGGCCGACCGTATCATTCCGCTGAACCCCGATGGCACGCTGGGGACCGAGTTCAAGGTCTCGATCCCCCGCCCGCGCGACCGGTCCGCCATGAACCATGACGAGACGTTCAAGGCGCTGCGCGGCGAGGTCACGAAATATCTGATGGATGTGGGGATCGAGGCCAAGGTCGAAGGTACCAAGACCCTGCCGGACGTGACCCCGATCCATGGTGTTCCGGCTGCGGTGAAGGAGGCACAGTCGGGTCTGATCGACGAGCGCTATCTGGATTTCAGCCAGCTGCACAAGGTCTACCCCACGCCCAAAGGCCCGCTGACCGTGGTCGAGGATTTCAACCTGAAACTTAACCGAGGCGAGTTCATCTCGCTGATCGGCCACTCGGGCTGTGGCAAGTCCACGGTGCTGACAATGGCCGCCGGTCTGAACGAAATCTCGAAAGGTGCGATCAAGCTGGATGGCCGCCACGTCGAAGGCGCGGACCCAGAACGCGCCGTGGTGTTCCAGTCGCCTTCGCTGTTCCCATGGCTGACCGCCAAGGAAAACGTCTCGGTTGGTGTCGACCGCGTGTATCCGCGCGCCAGCCAGGCCGAGCGGCAGGATGTGGTGGAATATTACCTTGAACGGGTCGGTCTGGCCGACGCGATGGACAAATCCGCGGCCGATATGTCGAACGGGATGCGTCAGCGTGTTGGCATCGCCCGCGCCTTTGCCCTGTCGCCGAAACTGCTGCTGCTGGATGAGCCTTTCGGGATGCTCGACAGCCTCACCCGGTGGGAATTGCAAGAGGTTCTGATGGAGGTCTGGTCGCGCACCAAAGTCACCACGATCTGCGTTACCCATGATGTGGACGAGGCGATCCTGCTGGCCGATCGCGTGGTGATGATGACCAACGGCCCACAGGCCACCATCGGTAAAATCACCAATGTCGACCTGCCCCGCCCGCGCACCCGCAAGGCGCTGCTGGCCCACCCTGATTACTACGAATACCGGCAAGAGGTTTTGGATTTCCTTGAGGAATACGAACACGGGGCCAAACCCAAGCCAAAATCCCCTGCCCCCAAGGCCATCGCTGCGGAGTGAACGCTATGAAACAGAAACTTGTAGTCATCGGAGCCGGCATGGCCTCGGGCCAGGTGCTGGAGCACCTGACCGACGCTGCCCCCGATGCGTTCGACATCACCCTGTTCAACGCCGAGCCACGCGGGAACTACAACCGCATCATGCTGAGCCCAGTTCTCGCAGGCGATCAGACCTATGAAGAGATCGTCACCCATGACGACACTTGGTACGCAGAGCGCGGCATCACCTGCCGGTTTGGCGAGAAGGTCGTCAAAATCGACCGCGACCTGAAAGTGGTCGAAGGCGAAAACGGTCACGTTCCCTATGACAAACTGATCTTCGGCACCGGGTCGAACCCCTTCATGATCCCGATGCCGGGGCACGACCTGGACGGCGTGATCGCCTATCGCGATCTGGAAGACACCGAACAGATGATGGGCATGGGCACGGGCAACAAGGTCGTCGTGATTGGCGGCGGCTTGCTGGGGCTTGAGGCCGCCGCAGGCATGGCCGCGCGCGGCGCTGACGTGACCGTGGTGCATATCATGGGTCACCTGATGGAGCGTCAACTGGACCCTGCCGCAGGGTATCTGCTGAAGAAATCGCTGGAAGAAAAAGGCATCACCGTTCTGCTGAATGCCAAATCGACCGAGATCGCGGGCAAGGATGGCAAGGCCCGGGCGCTGCTGTTGGAGGACGGCACGGAATTGCCCTGCGACCTGTTGGTGATGGCTGTGGGCATCCGCCCCAACACCGCGCTGGCGCAGGAAACGGGCCTTGCCGTGGGTCGGGGTATTCATGTCGATGACCAAATGATCACCTCGGACGCCGATGTCTATGCCGTAGGCGAATGCGTCGAGCATCAGGGCGAGGTCTTTGGCCTTGTCGCGCCGCTCTACGATCAGGCCAAGGTGCTGGCGCAGACCCTGCTGGGCGAGGACGCAGCGTTCAAACAACGTTCGCTCTCGACCAAGCTGAAGGTCACCGGCTGTGATTTGTTCAGCGCCGGAGATTTTGCCGAGGGCGAGACCCGCGAAGACATCGTGTTCCGCGACCCGGCGCGCGGCGTTTACAAACGGCTGGTGCTGGAAGGTGACAAGCTGGTCGGCGCGGTCATGTATGGCGACACCGGTGACAGCAACTGGTTCTTCGGCCTGATCCGCAATGGCGAGGACGTATCCGAGATGCGTGAGACGCTGATCTTTGGCCCGGCCTATCAGGGGGGCGGCTCTGCGGACCCTCTCTCAGCCGTTGCAGCATTGCCGCCTGAGGCGGAAATCTGTGGCTGCAACGGCGTTTGCAAATCCGACATCACCACAGCCATTGCAGATGGCGCAACCGATCTGGGCGCGATCCGCGCGACCACCAAGGCCAGCGCCTCTTGCGGGACGTGCACCGGACTGGTCGAACAATTGCTTCAGGTCACACTGGGCGATGACTTCCAGATGCCCACCGCCCAACCGATCTGCGGTTGCTGCGACCTGACCCACGAAGACATCCGCCGCCTGATCAAATCGCAAGAGTTGAAAAATCAGGAAGCCGTCTGGCAGGAGCTGGGCTGGAAGACGCTGAACGGTTGCCATGTCTGCCGCCCGGCGGTGAACTACTACCTGCTGGCCGACTGGCCAGTGGAATATCAGGACGACCCGCAAAGCCGTTTCGTCAACGAACGCAAACACGCCAACATTCAAAAGGACGGCACATTCAGCGTCGTGCCCCGTATGTGGGGTGGCATCACCAACCCGGCAGAACTGCGTGCCATCGCAGATGCGGCCGAGAAGTACGATGTTCCCACGGTCAAAGTCACCGGCGGGCAGCGTATCGACCTGCTGGGCGTGAAAGGCACGGACCTGCCCTATATCTGGTCCGATCTGAACAAGGCCGGGCTGGTCTCGGGCCACGCGTACTCCAAGGGTCTGCGCACGGTGAAAACCTGTGTCGGCACCGATCACTGCCGGTTCGGGACACAGGACAGCACTGGGCTGGGCGTGAAGCTAGAGAAGATCCTCTGGGGCTCTTGGACGCCGCACAAGCTGAAGCTGGCGGTTTCGGGTTGCCCGCGTAACTGTGCCGAGGCGACGTGCAAGGATATCGGCGTGGTCTGTGTCGACAGTGGCTATCAGATCAGCATTGGCGGTGCCGCTGGCATGGACGTCAAGGAAACCGAGCTGCTGGTTCAGGTGCCCGCTGAGGATGAGGCGATCGAGGTCGTCATGGCCGTCACCCAGGCCTATCGCGAGGGCGGCAAGTATCTGGACCGCCTGTATAAATGGATGGCGAAGGTCGGCCTCGACTGGATCAAGGAAACCGTGGTGGATGACCTCGACAACCGCCGCGCATTGGTCGAGCGGTTTGAACTCAGCCAATCCATCTATCGCAAAGACCCGTGGGCAGAACACGCCAAAGAAGCCCAACGCTTTGCGCCTATCGCCGATCTGACATTGGAGGCCGCAGAATGAGCTGGATCGACATCGGACATATCGACGACATCCCCCTGCGCGGCGCACGCGTGGTGAAAACGCCCGTTGGCTGCGTCGCCCTGTTCCGCACGGCTGAGGACGAAGTCTTTGCCGCTTCGGACACCTGCCCGCACAAGGGCGGCCCCCTGTCCGAGGGCATCGTACATGGGCAATCCGTCACTTGCCCGCTGCACAATTGGGTGTTCGACCTGAACTCAGGGCAGGCGCAGGGCGCGGATGAAGGCCAGATCACCACTTATTCAGTGCAGTTGGACGGCGAACGCATCCTGCTGGACAGCACCACATTGGGGCAAAGGAGCGCCGCGTGAAAGACCTGAGTGCCTGCGCTACGCGCTCAACCTGCCCCTATTGCGGGGTGGGTTGCGGTGTTCTGCTGCAACCGGATGGCGCGGGGGGCCTGACCGTCACCGGCGACCCGGATCACCCGGCCAATCAGGGGCGGCTGTGTTCCAAGGGTTCGGCCTTGGCCGAAACGGTGGGCCTGTCGCAACGGCTGCTGTCGCCCGTAGTCTCGGGCGAGCAGACCGGCTGGGACGATGCCCTGCAACTGGTCGCCGACCGCTTCCGCGACACCATCGCTGAACACGGGCCGGATTCGGTGGCTTTCTATGTCTCGGGCCAGTTGCTGACCGAAGATTACTATGTCGCCAACAAGCTGATGAAAGGCTTCATCGGCTCGGCCAATATCGACACGAATTCGCGGCTGTGCATGGCCTCGACCGTTGCGGGCCACAAACGCGCCTTTGGCACCGACACCGTGCCCGGCACCTATGAGGATCTGGACGAAGCCGATCTGGTCGTGCTGGCCGGGTCCAATCTGGCGTGGTGCCACCCGGTTCTGTATCAGCGCCTGATGGCGGCGCGGCAAACGCGCGGGACCAAGATCGTCGTGATCGACCCGCGCCGCACGGCGTCCTGTGACAGTGCCGATCTGCACCTGCCACTTGCTGCGGGCAGCGATGTGGCTCTGTTCAATCACCTGCTGACGCAGATCGACGCCGCCGGGCTGGTGGATACCGATTTCCTGACCCACACCACCGGCATTCACGCGGCGCTGGACAGCGCGCTGGCCGATAACGTCTCTGTCACAGGACTGGACCCCGACGACATCGCGCAATTCTGTCAGATGTGGATGGGCACTGAAAAGGTCGTGACAATCTTCAGTCAGGGCGTGAACCAATCCAGCGCGGGCAGTGACAAGGTCAACGCGATCCTGAACTGCCATCTGGCCACGGGGCGCATCGGCAAGCCCGGCTGTGGTCCGCTGTCAGTCACCGGTCAGCCCAACGCCATGGGCGGGCGCGAAGTCGGCGGGCTGGCCAATATGCTCGCCTGTCATCTGGATATCGAAAACGCCGATCACCGCGCCGCTGTGCGCGATTTCTGGTCGGCCCCGACCATGCCCGAGGCTCCGGGCCTCAAGGCCGTGGATCTGTTCCGCGCCGTGGGCGACGGCCGCTTCAAGGCGCTGTGGGTGATCCATACAAACCCCGTGGTGTCGATGCCCGAGGCCAACGCAGTGCGCGACGCCATCGCCGCCTGTCCGTTCACGGTGGTCTCGGACATCACGGCGCGTACCGATACGGCGCGACTGGCCGATGTGCTGCTGCCCGCCGCCGCATGGGCCGAGAAAGACGGCACCGTCACCAATTCCGATCGCACGATCAGCCGACAACGCTCGGTCTTGCCTGCACCCGGACAGGCCCGCGCGGATTGGGACATTTTGGCCGAGGTCGGGCGGCGGATGGGTTGGGCCTCGGCTTTTGATTACCAAACGCCCGGAGAGATTTTCCGCGAATACGCCACGCTGTCTGGTGTGGCTGCCAAGTTCGGGCGCGATTTCGACATCTCGGGCCTTAGCGATCTGGACGCGGCGGGCTATGACGCTCTGGAGCCGACGCGCTGGCCCATTACCGCCAACCGGCAGGGCGGGCGGTTTTTTGCGGATGGGCAGTTCTATCATCCTGACGGCAAAGCCCGGCTGCTGCCGGTCACATGGCGCGCGCCTGCGGCCAAGACCGAACCACGCTATCCGTTCTGGCTGAATACCGGGCGACTACGCGATCAGTGGCACACGATGACCCGCACTGGCCTGTCCGCGCGCCTGTCCGCGCACCTGCCCGAACCGTTTCTGGACATCCACCCCGACGATGCGCGCGACAAGGGAATAGACCCCGCCGATTTGGTGCAGGTTTCCAGCCCGCATGGTACATCCATCCTGCGGGCGCGGATCACTCGTGATGTCACCAAAGGGCAGGTGTTTGCGCCCATCCACTGGACAGGGGAAACCGCTCCTTCGGCCCGGATCGACACTGTGGTTGCGGCGGCGACGGACCCAGTATCGGGGCAACCCGAAAGCAAAGCGTCCGTGGTGAACATCACCCGGTTCAACGCCAAATGGTATGGGTTTGCGGTGTCGGATCGTGAAATGACGCCTGCGTGCGAATATTGGGCGCAAACACCCACCAAATCCGGCTACCGCGCGGAATTGGCAGGGTCCGAGAGCGTCAGCGATTGGCAAACTGCCGCGCGCAACCTGTTTGGGCTGCCTGATGCCGACGTCACACTGCTTGAGGACCCGGCACGCAGTTTGGCGAGGCTTGCGTTTCACGAAAACGGGCGTCTGGTGGCGGCCTTGTTCATCGCGCCCGAACTGGTGGCCGTGATGCGCGACTATCTGGCGACGCTGCCGCAGGTCCCCGACCTGTTGTCTGGTCGTGCACCTGCGGACCGGCCCGACCCCGGCCCGGTACTGTGTTCCTGTTTCGACCTGGGCGTGAACACCATCCTCACCGCCATCGAAACCAAAACTCTGATGACCGTCGAAGCCATTGGCGACGCGTTGCAGGCCGGAACCAATTGCGGATCATGCCGCCCGGAACTGGCAAGCCTGCTGGCGTCAGCGCACCAGAAAGAGGCCGCCCAGTAACCCTAGAACCGCACAGACTCGCCAGTCTCCAACGCCTGCTGCGCGGCCAGACCAATGCGTACGGCCCACATCCCGTCCTGCAAGGTTACCTCGGGGGCGGGCTTTTCACCGCGCAGGACGGTCAGAAAGCCTTGATGCTGGTAAAAGGTGGATCCGTTATGATCACCCGCCGCCAGAAGGCGCGGATCGACGGGGATGTCCTTGGCGACCGGCCCCTTGGGCGCGCGCGGGCTGACAATCAGTTGCGGCACCGGCGCATCGCCTAGATGGTCGGGCCAGAAACGGCCCGGTCCGGGGACCAACGCTTCGATCTTGGCATCCGGACCAACCGCTGAGATTTCTTCCTGATACCGCGCGCCTTCAGCGAACATACACAGTTCCAACATCGCCCGCGCGCCCGAGGCGAAGTCGACCATGACGTAGCCGTGGTCCAGAATGTCGGGTGTTTCGCCGTCGTAAGCCTCGTCCAGATGATTGACGGCTTGCCCACCGCTGGCCGTTACACGCACCGGGTCCGATTGCAGGATCAGACGCATGAGGTCGAAGAAGTGGCAGCATTTTTCGACAAACGTGCCGCCCGTATTGCGGTTGAAGCGGTTCCAGTTGCCGACCTTTTCCAGAAATGGAAAGCGGTGTTCCCTGATGGTCAGCATTTTGACCCCGCCGGTCACCTGCGCCTCGTCAATCAGGGCAGCGATGGGCGGCATATAACGATACTCCATCGCCACCCAGATCGGATGGGGGTAATCGCGCTGGATGGCCTCTAATCGCGCCTTATCCGACGGGTCCGTGAACAGGGGTTTTTCCACCAGCAAGGGCAAAGGCCGCGCCCGCGCGATCTGTTCGATCTGATCCACGTGCAAGTGATTTGGGCTGGCGATAACAATGCAATCCAGATCCTCCACGGCAAGCAGGTCTTCGACCGACGCCACCATCTGCGCACTGGGCGCAATCGCTTGCGCCGTTTTGGCCATCTCGGCGTCGGGTTCGAAAATCGCCGATACCTGCGTGCCCTCTAGCAACGCGATATTGTGCAGGTGTTCCTGCCCCATCATGCCGCATCCGATCAGCCCGTAATGGATGGTCCGGGTCATGCACGTTTCCTTCTACTTCAGACGTTGGACATAAGTGGCCCGATCCGGGTCGAACCACGTTTTTGAAAACTCGACCGGTTCCGGCCCCTCGGACCAGCTGAACCGCTCAATATAACCCGCCGTTTCGCCAGCGGGTTTGGTAAAGGAATCTGGTGTCCACTTGGGCAGCGCGCGGACCGAAACGCGATCCTCGGCCCGTGTGATCCAGAAACCAAGCTGCTGCTGATAATAACGATAGAGCGAATCCGACAGCAGCGCCTGATCCACTTTTCCGGCGGAATCATCCAGCCAGATTTCCTCGACCGCGATGATTGTGTCATTCAAATAGCGCATCCGCCGCACCCGCGAGCCTTTGGCCGAGGTGCCGAATTCCGGCAGATCGGCGGGCTTTTCAAGATGATCCACCGACAGGATATCGGCGCGCGGCAGGCCACCGCCTTGGGGCAGTTCCAGCCGGAACATCGCATAAACACTGTTCTGCGTCCCAGTCTCGCGGATGTAATTGCCCGAGCCCTGAATACGCTCCAACATCCCTTTTTTCTCAAGCTCAGCCAGCGATTTTCGCAGCGTCCCGACCGAGACATTCAGGTTCGCCGCCATCTCGCGCTCGGGCGGCAACCGTTCACCATCAATCAAGCGACCCGCAGCGACATCGCGGATCAAAAGCTCGGCGATCTGAACATAGATCGGCAGCGCGTTGGGGTTGCGGCTGTTGGCAGTCATTTCGGGGTGGTTCACCGAGTCGCGGAAAAAATTGATACACTATTGATCTACATCAATGTGATTGCTACGCAAGAGGAAAGTCAAAAGATGCACGGAGAACGAATCAAATGACCATCGTCCCCATCACATCCCCCGATCTTGATGCGGCCGAAGTTTCTTGGTTTGCGGCGCTGTGTTCGGATGACTATCAGTTCTTGGGCGTGCCGGACGGCGACCTGCGGTCGAGTTGGGAGCATTGTTCCGGCATCGTGCGCGAGGCCGAGGCGCAGGGCTTTCGTAACATTCTGTGCCCGTCTTCCTATCAGGTCGGTCAGGACACGCTGAGTTTCGTGGCAGGCTGCGCGCCAATCACCGAAAAGATCAACCTGCTGGCCGCCGTGCGCTGTGGCGAGATGCAGCCCATCATGCTGGCCCGTACCATTGCGACGCTGGATCACATGCTGCAGGGGCGGCTAACGGTGAACATCATATCATCCGATTTCCCCGGTGAGAAAGCCGACAGCGCGTTCCGCTATCAACGCTCGCGCGAGGTAGTCGAGATTCTCAAGCAAGCGTGGACACAGGATGAAATCAACCACGCGGGTGAGGTCTATAACTTCTCGGGCCTGACCACTGATCCGGCCAAGCCTTACCAAACCGGCGGACCGCTTCTGTATTTCGGAGGGTACTCTCCTTCCGCGTTGGACCTGTGTGGCGAGCATTGCGATGTCTATCTGATGTGGCCCGAAACCAAGGATCAACTGGCCGAACGAATGAAGGCCGTCCACGCGGTTGCAGAAAATTACGACCGCACACTGGATTACGGCCTGCGCGTGCACATGATCGTACGCGACACTGAAGCCGAAGCGCAGGAATATGCGGATTACATCGTCTCGAAACTGGACGACGAATATGGCCGTGCGATCCGGGAACGGGCGCTGGACGCGACGTCTTTGGGCGTAGCGCATCAGGCCAAGAACCGCGATTTGGCGGATGAATATGGCTATGTCGAACCCGGCCTGTGGACAGGCGTCGGCCGCGCGCGCTCGGGCTGCGGCGCAGCTTTGGTCGGGTCGACCGATCAGGTCATGTCCAAGATCGAGGAATATCAGAAGATGGGTATCCGCGCTTTCATCTTCTCGGGCTACCCGCACATGGATGAGGCAAAGCACTTTGGTGCCCGTGTCATGCCCAACCTGAAAACCTGTTCGCTGCCCGAAGCCTATGGGCGCGTACCCGCAACCACCCCGGCCACCCCGCTGGGCAACGGAGTTCGTCGCTGATGCAACGTGTAAAACTATCCAACACGCTGGAAATGAGCCGCCTTGTCTATGGCATGTGGCGGCTGGGCGATGACAGCGATACCTCGGCTGCTCATGTCGAGGCCAAGATTCAAGCCTGCCTAGATCAGGGCATTACCAGTTTCGATCAGGCGGATATCTATGGCGATTACGGGGCCGAGGCTGTATTGGGCAATACCCTGCGCGCCAATCCTGCGCTGCGCGCGAAGATGGAGATCGTCACCAAGTGCGATATCGTGGCACCGATCGGGCGATATTCGGACGCGAAGGTCAAATACTATGACACCTCGCGCGCCCATATTCTGAAATCGGTCGAGACTTCTCTGACCGAAATGGCCATCGACCATATCGACCTGCTGCTGATCCACCGCCCTGATCCGTTCATGAATCACCATGAAACCGGCGCCGCCCTGGACGAAATGGTTGCCAGCGGCAAGGTCCGTGCGGTTGGTGTGTCAAATTTCCGACCTTGGGACTGGACCCTGCTGCAGTCAGCGATGAATACACCGCTGGTCACCAATCAGATCGAAATTTCTCTGGGCGAGATCAGCCCATTTACCAATGGCGATCTGGCCTTTCACCAGCAGCATGGTCAGCCCGTGATGGCGTGGTCGCCGCTGGGAGGCGGGATGTTGATGGCCGGAAACCCACCTGTCGGGGTAGTCGCGGATGAAATCGCTGCTGAATTCGGTGTGGACCGCGCGGCGGTGGCTGTTGCGTTCCTACTGGCTCACCCGGCAGGTATCCTTCCGGTTATGGGCACCAACAACCTGTCCCGGATCAAGACCATCTCGGACGCATTGAAAGTTAATCTGGATCGCGAAAGCTGGTTCCGCCTGTACGAGGCGGCGCTGGGGCATGAGGTACCATGATGAATGCAATCTCAAAGGACATGACCCACACATTCGTCCCGCACAAGGACGACACCCGCACGTTGCGGGACGCCTTTGGACGGTTCGCCACAGGTGTCACGATCGTCACCTGCAACAGCGATGACGGCCCAGTCTGTATCACGGCGAACAGCTTTTCGTCCCTGTCGTTGGACCCGCCGCTGATCATGTGGGCCGGTGACCGCAACTCGCGCCGGTTCCCCTATTTCCACAAGGCACGCCATTTCAGTGTGCACGTGCTATCGTCGGAACAGGCCGAACTATGTTTTGGATGCTCGAAAGACGCGTTTGCGCTGCGGGAAATTGACCATGACCGGTGCGGGAACGGAACACCGCTGCTGCCGGATTGTCTGGCGCGGTTCGAATGCGAACAGCACGCCTATCACGACGCAGGCGACCACGTGATCGTCGTGGGCAAAGTTCTCAAGGTCAGCATGGCGGATGGAGACGCGCTGACCTTTTACGCCGGGAAACTCGGCCAATTCGCGCAGAACTAAGCGCGATCTGACGACCGCAGGGCAAACCTGCGGCTGAACAAGGGAGGATCCGCATGGGCGGACTGGCAACGGCGCTTGCGCCGATTGCATTCGTGAACGAAACCGTGCTGCGTTTGGGCCGCGCGGTTGGCATTGTTGCGATTGCATTAATGGTGATCGCAATCCTGATTCAGGTGTTCTTCCGATACGTTCTGGGCAACGCCCTGCCCTGGCCGGATGAGGCCGCGCGGTTTTGTATGTTGTGGATGACCGGGCTGATGGCGCCTACCGCGTTCCGGCGTGGCGGGTTCGTTGCAATCGACATGGTGCCCATGATGCTGCCGCGTGTGCTGGGGCAGTTGCTGACCTTGTTTTTGCTGATCGTTTCACTTGCCGTTCTGTTGGTGGCGGTCAATATCGGCTGGTCCGAAGTGACCGGCTTTGGCGGCAAGTTTGCGACGGCTGCGCTGTATATCCCTACCTCCTTCGGGTTCGACGAGTGGTACCGCGTCCCACGTAGCTGGATGATGGCTTCGTTGCTGGTTGGGGTGATCCTACTGATCGCGGTGAATATCGAGCTGATCCTGCGGGCCATCCTGACTTTGTTGGGGGGCGGAGACCTGTTGCCCAAAATCGCAGACGCACCGGTGGGGGCTGAATAGATGCTGATCTGGTTCCTGCCCACCTTCCTGATTTTCCTGATGATCGGCCTGCCGGTCTTTTTCGCCCTTCTGGCCGCGCCTGGCATTCTGTTGTGGCTGAGCGGCCAGACCAACGACATCACGTTGCTGTATCGGAACGTCTATAACGGCATGGACAGCTTTCCCCTGATGGCGATCCCGTTCTTCATGCTGGCCGGCGAGTTGATGAACCGCGGCGGCATCACGATCCGTCTGGTCGAGTTCTCTCAGGCGTTGATGGGTCACTTCCGGGGCGGTCTGGCCCATGTGAACGTCCTGAGTTCAATCCTGTTCGCTGGCCTCTCGGGGTCGGCGGTGGCCGATACCTCGGCACTGGGGTCGATGCTGATTCCGGCGATGGAGAAACAGGGTTATACCCGCCGCTTCGCTGCCGCAATCACAGCGGCCAGTTCGGTGATCGGGCCAATCATTCCACCCTCGGGGATCATGATCATTTACGCCTACGTCATGGGTGAAAGCGTGGCGGCCCTGTTCCTTGCTGGCATCGTGCCCGGCGTGATGGTCGGCGTCGGTCTGATGCTGATGATCAAGGTGATGGCCGACAAGTACGACTTCCCTGTCGCCAGCCGCAAATACACATGGCCCGAGCGTCGTCAGGCCAGCCTCAAAGCGTTCTTTCCGCTGCTGACACCCGTCATCATTCTGGGCGGCATCCTCGGCGGCATCTTCACCCCGACAGAGGCCGCTGCGGTCGCTGTAGGCTATGCATTCATCATCGGGTTCTTCGTCCTGCGCACGCTGACCCTGAAAGAAGTGCCCGAGATCCTGAGCAACGCGGGTCTGACCTCGGCGGTCGTCTTGCTGCTGGTCGGTGCCGCGATGGCGTTCAAGACGGTTGTCAGCCTCAGCCATGCGCCGGAACAACTGGCGGCGCTGATCCTTGGCCTGTCGGAAAACCCACTGATCCTGCTGTTCCTGATCAACCTGCTGCTGTTTGTCGTCGGCATGTTTCTGGACGCAGGCCCGGCGATCATCATCCTTGGCCCCATCCTTGCGCCCATCTTCACCAGCCTTGGTGTGGACCCGATCCACTTTGCCATTATCATGAGCGTCAACCTGACCGTCGGCCTTGCCACGCCACCCATGGGGCTGGTGCTATTCGTGGCCGCTGCCGTGTCGCGCGAAAAGGTCGAGACCATCGCCAAGGCGATTCTGCCGTTTCTGGCTGTCGAAATCATAGTGATCTTCCTGATCACCTATGTCCCCGCACTATCCATGACGATCCCGAGGATAACGGGATTTGCAAACTAAACTGAGTATCACAGGGAGGAAACGAATGCTCAGAAGATTTATCAAAACCGCAGCGGTGGCCACCTCGGTGCTGGCCGCATCCGCACTTGCCGCCACCGCCGCAGACTACACCCTGCGCGCCACCGCGAACTCGAACGAAAACGACGAAGACTATGACGGTCTGATCGTTTTCAAGAACTATGTCGAGGCCGCATCGAACGGCGCGATTGAAGTCGAGTTGTTCATTGGCACCCAGCTTTGCTCGAACGGGGCTGAATGTCTGCAGGGCGTGGCAGATGGCACCATCCACATCTACATCTCAACCTCGGGCGGCGCGTCGGGCATCTTCCCCTATGTTCAGGTTCTGGACTTGCCTTACCTGATGGCGGATGACCGCGTGGCCGAGCATGTGCTGTCCGGCGATTTCACTCGCAAGATGCGCGAAATGGCTCTTGAGGATTCCGGTGGCGCGATCCGTCTGATGACCATCGGCAACACTGGAGGCTGGCGCAACTTTGCCAACACGCAGCGTCGGATTGCTGAACCAGCCGATATGGAAGGTCTGAAAATCCGCACGGTGGTCGCGGACCTGCCGCAGGAACTGGTTAAGGCGTTGGGTGCGTCGCCCACACCGATCCCGTGGCCGGAACTGTTCACCAGCTTTCAGACCGGTGTGGTTGAAGGGTCGAAAAACGGCATCACCGACATCATGGGGATGAAATTCCCCGATGCGGGTCTGCAATACGTCACACTGGACGGCCACGCCTATATGGGCGCGCTGTGGTGGATGAACAACGCCAAGTTCCAAGAGATGCCCGAGGACATGCGCCGTGTCGTGGTCGACGGATTCTACGCGCTGCAACAGGCGACCTTTGCCTCGCCCAAGCGCAAGTCGATCCAGGCTTATGAAGATTTCGTCGCCGGTGGTGGAGATCTCTATGTCCCGACGCCCGAACAGAAGGCTGCCTTCAAAGAGGCCGCAACCCCTGTCTATGAGTGGTTCCAGACCAATGTGGGCCGTGGGGATGAGGTGTTCAACGCGCTGACCGAGGCCGTCGCCGAGGCGGAGGCCGACATCAACGCCTCACGCGATGCGGACCTGAACTAAGCGAACAGGGCCGGGCGATGGCGTCCGGCCCTTACCGAAACGGGTACATCCACCCTTTGTAGTCATTTACCAAAACATGCGCCCTTTCGATCTGCTCCGGCGACATTTTCTTGACCACTTCCTCAAGGCTGATCGCCGCGTCGGGATCGCCGCCAATGGTACTGAGCGTGTACCACATATAGGCCCTAACCAGATCGGGCGCGGGCATTCCCAGACCCAGTTCATAGTACCAGCCGATACCCGATTGCGCGCCCGGGTGCCCCTTCATCGAGGCGCGCAGATACCATTCAAACGCGCGTTCGTAATCCTGTTCGACCCCCAGCCCAAGACCGTACATGACGCCGATCAACTCCTCGGCCTCGGCATTGCCGGACCGTGCCGCTGGCAGCAGTTCTTCGCGCGCGGCTTCAAATTCACCGGCTTCCATCATGTCGCGGGCCTGTTCCAGTTCGGCCAGCGCCGGAGATGCAAAAAGACAAAGGGCAAATACAAGCTGGCGCATGGGGTTTTCTTCCTGTTCGTCGGCGTGGCTGCGGCACAGGACTTGCCGCGCCCGCTGACCGATGATGACTTTATCCTCTTTGATAGGGAACAGGCCGCCATCGGTCATCAACTGTTTTACGACCCCATCTTGTCAGGCAACCAGAACATATCCTGCGCCCATTGCCACCACCCGGATTTCGGTACATCCGATGGGTTGTCTTTGGGCATAGGCGAAGGCGGACAGGGGCTGGGGCCAGAGCGCACACCGGGTGTCGGTGCGAATAAAATCCGCAAGCGCATTCCACGCAATTCGCCCGGTCTCTGGAACCTTGGGGCTAAGGACATTCACACCGTCTTCCACGATGGCCGTCTGAGTATCTCGGACGTTTACGGCAACGGTTTCAACTCACCCGCGCAGGAATGGATGCCTGAAGGGTTGAACTCATTACTGGCTGCGCAAGCGCTATTTCCGCTAACCTCGCAATTCGAAATGGCCGGAAATGTCGGCGAAAATCAGGTGACCGGAGCGGTTGCCGACCGGATTGATCTGGGCTGGCCGATCCTTGCCAAACGCGTGCGCACCGATCCGCGCTATGGCCCTGCGATGGTCGCCGCCTTTGATGAGGTCATCACGACCGAGGACATCACGATCACCCAGATCGCGAACGCGCTGGCCGCGTTCACGGCCGTTGAGTGGCGCAGCACGGACAGCTCGTTCGATCAATATCTTGCAGGCGACGCCAACGCCCTGACACCTGCCCAAAAGGACGGGATGGCCTTGTTTTTCGGTAAGGCCCAGTGTTCCACCTGCCATTCCGGTCCGTTGATGTCAGATCAGAAATTCCACGCGCTGGCCTTGCCGCCCTTTGGTCCGGGCCGGACCCGGCAATGGGACCCCTACGTGCGCGATGTCGGGCGCATGGGGGAAAGCGACCGGCTAGAAGATGCTTATCGCTTTCGCACGCCGATGCTGCGCAACGTGGCTCTGACCGCGCCTTATGGACATAACGGGGCCTTTCCCGATCTCGAAAGCATGATCCGCCATCACCTGAACCCGGAACGCAGTCTGTCACAATGGACCCACGACATGGCGGCTTTGCCCAAGGTTCCCTGGCTGCACAAAGCCGATTTCTTGGTCTGGGATGACAGGTTGGAAATGGACCGGCAGCGCAGCAAGATTGACATCACTCCGCTGCAACTGTCGGACGCCGAAATCACAAAGCTCGTGGCGTTTCTGAACGCACTGACCGGGACGAGCGTGGACACGCCACCATTCGGCGTGCCCGACAATTTCCAACCCTAAGAAAAACCCCGCACGTGGCGGGGTTCTTGTTACTCTGCGGCTTCCTCATATTCTGACATGGGCGGGCATGTGCAGACGAGGTTCCGATCCCCATACGCATTATCGACGCGGTTGACCGGCGACCAATACTTGTCGACACCCATGGAACCCGGAGGGAAACACGCCTGTTCCCGGGTATAGGGGCGATCCCAGTCGCCGACCAAATCGCGCACCGTGTGGGGGGCGTTTTTCAGCGGGTTGTTCTCCGCGTCGATCTTGCCGTCGATGATGTCCTGCGCCTCGGCCCGGATCGACAACATCGCGTCGCAGAAGCGGTCCAACTCAGCCATCGGTTCGGATTCGGTGGGTTCGACCATAAGGGTTCCAGCCACCGGCCAGCTCATCGTAGGCGCGTGGAAGCCTGAATCGACCAGACGTTTGGCAATGTCATCCACGCTGACATGGGCTGCCTCGTCCAAGGGCCGGGTGTCGAGGATGCATTCATGCGCCACACGACCCGACTCGGACGTGTAGAGGATCGGATAGGCCTCCTGAAGACGCGCCGCGATGTAGTTGGCGTTCAGGATCGCCACTTTGGTCGCCTGCGTCAGACCCGCGCCACCCATCAGCAGCACATAGGCCCAGCTGACCGGCAGGATCGACGGCGAGCCGAAGGGTGCCGCCGAGACCGGACCGACGGCGGTGCCGTATTTCGGATGGCCGGGCAGGTGTTCCTCAAGATGCGCCTTAACGCCGATCGGACCCATGCCGGGGCCGCCGCCGCCATGCGGGATGCAGAAGGTTTTGTGCAGGTTTAGGTGGCTGACGTCGCCGCCGATATCCCCCGGACGCGACAGACCCACCATGGCGTTCATGTTGGCCCCGTCGATATAGACCTGACCGCCGTGATCATGGGTGATCTGGCAGACCTCCTGCACGGTGGTCTCGAACACGCCGTGGGTCGAGGGGTAGGTGATCATGCACCCGGCCAGATGATCTGAATGCTTTTCGGCCTTGGCGCGGAAGTCGTTCAGATCAATATTGCCATTCTCATCCGATTGCACCGGCACCACCTGCCAGCCCACCATCTGCGCCGAGGCCGGGTTGGTGCCATGGGCCGAGGTCGGGATCAGGCAGACATTGCGGTGCCCTTCGCCGCGCGCGAAGTGATAATTGCGGATGGTCAGCAGGCCTGCATATTCACCCTGCGCGCCCGAGTTAGGCTGCTGGCTGATCGCGTCATAGCCGGTGATTTGGCACAGCTTGTCGTTCAGATCGGCAATCATCTCATGATAGCCCTGCGCCTGATCTTCGGGGCAGAACGGGTGCAGATTGCCGAACTCGGGCCATGTGACCGGAATCATCTCGATCGTGGCGTTCAGCTTCATGGTGCACGAGCCCAGCGGGATCATCGCCCGGTCCAGCGCCAGGTCGCGGTCGGCCAGACGGCGCATATAGCGGGTCATTTCGGCTTCGGCCCGGTTCTTGTGGAAGATCGGGTGGGTTAGATAAGGCGTCTCGCGCAAGGCGTAGTCCGGCAGGCGATAGGCAACGTTAGAACTGTCGTCCTGACGGTCGATGCCGAAGGCACCCCAGACGGCCTCGATGGTTTCGGCGCGGGTCTGTTCGTCCAGGCTGATGCCCACTTTCGTCTCGCCGACTTTGCGAAGGTTGACGCCACGGGCCACGGCGGCCTCCATGACGGTCTTTTGCAGATGGCCAACCTCGACCGTGATGGTGTCAAAGAACACTTCTGGTTCGACGGCAAAGCCCGCATCCTCCAGCCCGACGGCCAGACGCGAGGTTTTGCGATGTACCGATTGTGCAATCGCCTTGATGCCATCTGGGCCGTGATAGACCGCATACATCGAGGCAATCACCGCCAGAAGCGCCTGCGCGGTGCAGACGTTCGAGTTCGCCTTTTCACGCCGGATATGCTGCTCGCGGGTCTGCAGCGCCAGGCGGTAGGCTTTGTTGCCACGGCTGTCGATGCTGACACCGATGATACGGCCAGGCATCGCGCGCTTCAGCTTGTCGGTGGTCGCCATATAGGCCGCGTGGGGCCCGCCATAGCCCATCGGCACGCCGAACCGTTGGGTCGAGCCGATTGCAATATCCGCGCCCATCTCACCGGGGGATTTCAGCAGCGCCAGCGACAGGATGTCGGCGGCGACAATGGCAATGGCTTTGTGTTCATGCAGCGCCGCAATCTCGGCGGTGAAGTCGCGCACATGGCCATGGGTGCCAGGGTACTGGAAGATCGCGCCAAAGACGGCACCGGCCTCCAGTTGGTCAGGATCGCCCACCTGCACGTCGATGCCCAAAGGTTCGGCGCGTGTTTTGATCACGGCGATGGTCTGCGGGTGGCAGTTGCGGTCGACAAAGAAAGCCGCGTTGTTGGCCTTGGACCGGCCACCGCGTTTGGCCATCGCCATAGCTTCGGCTGCGGCGGTGGCTTCGTCCAGCAACGAAGCATTCGCCACGTCCAGCCCGGTCAAGTCGCTGACCATGGTTTGGAAGTTCAACAGCGCCTCAAGACGGCCCTGGCTGATCTCGGGCTGATAAGGCGTATAGGCGGTGTACCAGGCCGGGTTTTCCAGGATGTTGCGCAGGATCGGCGCGGGCGTGGTGGTGCCGTAATACCCTTGGCCAATCAGCGAGGTCAGAACCTTGTTTTTGCTCGCCACCTCTTTCATGTGGAACAGCGCATCCCGTTCCGTCATCGCCGGACCCCAGTCCAAGGGTTCCTTCTGCCGGATCGCGGGCGGGACGGTGGCGTCGATCAGTTGGTCCAGCGTCTTGAAGCCGATCACCTTGAGCATATCGCGCATCTCGGTCGGGCTGGGTCCGATATGGCGACGGTTGGCAAAGTCATAGGCTTCGTAGTCAGTCAGTTTGAAAGCCATGTGGTGCGCTCCTGTCGGGTAGGTCAGGCCCGGCGGCGACTGCGGGAGCCTCCGGCGGGGATATTTTTAGCCAGATGAAGGGCGGATCCGTGCAAAGATCCGCCGAGGGTTTAGCCGATGAAGTCCTTGTAACCGGCCTCGTCCATCAGATCTTCGAGCTGCGATGCGTCGGTGATCTTGATCTTGTAGATCCATGCCTCACCTTCGGGGTCTTCGTTCAGCGCACCGGGATTGTCGGCAAGCGTTTCGTTGACCTCGACGATCTCACCGTCCACCGGAGCGTAGAGTTCCGAGGCCGCCTTGACGGATTCGATTACGCCGATCTCGCCGTCTTTTGCGAATTCGTCCCCAACTTCCTGCTGTTCCACAAAGACCACATCGCCCAACTGTTCGGCCGCGTGTTTAGTGATGCCCAGCGTTGCAGTGTCGCCGTCAACGTCGATCCACTCGTGCTCTTCGGAATAATAGGTTGCCATCTTGTCTCTCTCCTGACTTCAACGCTTGTAATTCTGGGTAACGAAGGGCAGCGCCACGATCTGTGCGGGTTGCGGTTTGTCCCGGATTATCAGATTGACGGTCTCGCCGGGTGCGGCATGGCCCGCGGACACATAGCCCATCGCAACCGGGCCACCCACAGTGGGGCCAAACCCGCCGGATGTGATCTGACCGATTGTGTTGCCTTCGGTACATTGGATTTCAACGCCCTGACGGGCAGGCGCGCGGCCCTCGGGCTTGATGCCCACCAGCCTGCGTGCGGGGCCATCGGCCAATTCCCTTTGAATGCGGTCAGCGCCGGGGAAGCCGCCCTCTTCCTTGCGGCGCTTCTGGATGGCCCATCCTAGCGACGCTTCAATGGGTGAGGTCATCTGGTCGATGTCGTTGCCATAGAGACACAGCCCGGCCTCCAGCCGCAGGCTGTCGCGCGCGCCCAAACCGGCAGCTTCGCAATTGTCATGTGAAAGAAAGGCGCGGGTGATATCGATCGCCTTGTCCTCGGGGATCGAGATTTCATACCCGTCCTCGCCAGTGTAGCCCAGCCGCGAAATACGACACTCGGTGCCCATGATATCCGCCACGGTGGTTTCCATGAATTTCAGATCGCGGGCGGCGGGGCAGAGCGCGCCCACCACATCCTCGGCCTTGGGGCCTTGAACGGCCACCAGCGCGCGGTCGAAGATCTCGATTACTTCGACACCGTCCAGATTGGCCTGCATATGTGGAATGTCCTGATGACGCAGCGCGGCGTTCACGACGACAAAATAATGATCGCCCGCATTCGACACGATCAGGTCATCCATGATCCCGCCTTCGGCATTCGTGAAAAACCCATAACGCGCCTTGCCCTCTTTCAGGGTCGCAAAGGCTTGGGGGCACAGCGTTTCCAGTTTCTCGCCCACACTCTCGCCACGCAGGATCACCTGCCCCATGTGGCTGACATCAAACACAGCCGCCTTTTCGCGGCACTGCTTATGCTCGCCCATAATCCCCAGCGGGTATTGAACCGGCATCTCCCAACCGGCGAAATCGACCATCTTACCGCCAAGCTCGACGTGAAGATCATATAGCGGAGTACGCTTCGGTGCGTCAGTCATATCCGTGACCTTTCCAATCCCGTTGTCAGTCAATGCTGTGCAAAAAGCAATGGTCACCCGACCATTCGGCATACAGGGGCATACAGCAGATTTGTAGCGTATAGGAAACTTTTTTCCGTTACGCAACACCCGCCATGCACGAAATGTATCACGACCGGTTCAGCATTGGGCAAGGCATTCTGACAAATAGAATTATTTTCAAACACTGGCCCAACGGCTCTGGTCCCGACCAGTAACCTGCCCTAAGACTCCGCCCAAGAGGGACGGCCATGTCACATATTACACTGGTGCGTCACGGCCAGGCGAATACAGCAGCACGTGACGAGGCAAACTACGACAAACTCAGCGATCTGGGTCATCAGCAGGCACGCTGGCTGGGTGCTCATTTACAAAGTACACGCGCACATCATCCGCGGGTATTTTGTGGAACGCTCACGCGGCACGTGGAAACCGCCGCCAGCATGGGCTTGCCGGAACCAACGCGGGACGCCCGATTGAATGAGTTAGAGTATTTCACCATTGCCAAACTGTTCGAGGAACAGCACGGCATTGCAGTTCCGACCGACCGCGAGGAGTTTGTCGAGCATCTGCCGCGCACGTTCGACGCATGGGCCAAAGGACAAATCACAGGTGCGCCAGAAACCTTCGAGGAATTCGAAAGCCGCGTATCTGGTGCGCTGCGTGATATCGGCACAGAAGGCGGGCCTGCGATTGTGGTGACCTCGGGGGGGTTGATCTCGATGGTGGTGCGGCAGGCAATGGGGCTGGATATACCTTCCATGGCACGCGTGGCTCTTGCCATCATGAACACGTCAATGCATCGTCTGCACCCGATCGGTGCACAGCTTGCCCCGGTGCTCTTCAACGCAGTTCCACACCTGGAAGCCCCAGACCGGCAATTCGCCCAGACCCACCTGTAACCGGAGGCTCAGATGCAGCTTTATTACGCCCCCCGCACGATCTCGATCGCTGTTGCCATAGCTCTGGAAGAGGCCGGGCTAGAGTATGAGGCGATCAAGCTGGATTTCCCAAACGGCGAACAGACCAAACCCGCCTACAAGCAGATCAATCCCAAGGGCCGCGTGCCCGCGCTGGTCGTTGACGGGGGCATCCTGACCGAAACCGGTGCGCTGCTGGATTACATCGCCACTGTGGCGCCGCAGGCCGGGTTGATTCCGTCTGACCCGATTATGGCCGCGCGGATGCGCGAGGTGATGTATTACCTTGCCTCGACCATGCATGTGAACCACGCCCACAAGGTACGAGGTGAACGGTGGGCCGACAAGGAATCCAGTTGGAAAGATATGCAGGGCAAGGTCACACAAACGATGACGGCCTCTTGCGAATACATTTGCTCGAACGGGCTGCGTGGGCCGTTTGTACTGGGGGATGAGGTCTCGCTTGCGGATATCTACCTTTATGTGGTGTGTAGTTGGCTGGAGGGCGACGGTGTTGATGTGTCGGCCTTTCCCAAGATCATCGCATTTCGCAAGGCGATGGAGGCGCGGCCTTCCGTGCAGGCGGTACGCACTGCCGGAATGCTTTGACTAAAGGAACTGATATGACACATCTCTGGGTCCGGGCGGAACAGCGCCCGAACGAGGAACGGGTCGGACTAACCCCCGAGGGTGCCGCCGCCCTGATCGCCGCAGGTATCCGCGTGACGGTCGAGGAAAGCCATGTCCGCGCCATCCCATTGCAGGGCTACAAGGATGCAGGCTGCGAGATCGCGACTGAGAATTCATGGCCGGACGCCCCGCTGGATGCGATCATCTTCGGCCTCAAGGAACTGCCCGAAGACGGCACGCCCCTGCCCCACCGCCACATCATGTTCGGCCATGCCTATAAGGGGCAACATTCGGGCCGGGCGCTGCTCCAGCGATTCAAGGCCGGGGGCGGCACGCTGTATGATCTGGAATATCTGGTCGACGAAGACAGCCGCCGGGTTGCCGCCTTTGGCTATTGGGCGGGGTATGCGGGCGCGGCAGTCACGCTGAAGACATGGGCCGCGCAACAACGGGGGCAGGAATGCCCTCCGGTCGGAGTGTATCCGAACAAGGACGCTCTGAACGCCGAGCTGCTTGCCGAGCTGGACGCCACGGGCACCCGCCCCCGTGCTATTGTCATAGGCGCGTTGGGCCGCGTCGGCACGGGTGCTGCGGATATGTGCGAGGCGATGGGCGTTGCCGTCACCAAATGGGACATGGCCGAAACCGCCAGCGGTGGGCCAT
This sequence comes from Ruegeria sp. S263, assembly GCF_056780525.1. NCBI lineage: Bacteria > Pseudomonadati > Pseudomonadota > Alphaproteobacteria > Rhodobacterales > Roseobacteraceae > Ruegeria > Ruegeria sp. S263. Next base: position 3,730,675 of record NZ_CM165558.1, read on the forward strand.
TCCCTGAAATCCTTGACCATGACCTGTTCCTGAACTGCATCTTCGCGCGCCCCGGCACGCCGGTCTTTGTCCCGCGTGACGCGATGAGCGCACCGCGCAACCTGACCGCCATTGGCGACGTGGCGTGTGACCCCGACAGCGATTACAACCCGGTGCCGGTCTATGACCGCGCAACCACATGGGAAGCACCCGCCCTGCGCGTGGCGACCGATCCAGTGATGGACGTTATGGCCATTGACAACCTGCCGTCGATGCTGCCCGTCGAAAGCTCGGAAGACTACGCCGCACAACTGTTGCCCTCGCTGCTGACCCTGACCGATCTGGACAAAGGCGTCTGGGGCAGGGCCGAAACAACCTACAAAACTCATATGAGAGGGATCTGAGCGATGACGATTCACTGGTGTGGCACCGGCCTGTCGGCCATCCCCGGCCTGCGCCGCCTGATTGAGGGCGGCCACAAAGTCACCGTCTGGAACCGGACCATCGACAAGGCCCGCGCCGAGGTCGGAGACCTGACCGACGACATCCGCGCCTTTGACATCGACGCGCTTGGCGCAGTGCTGGAAAAAGGCGACGTGATCGTATCCATGCTGCCTGGCGACTGGCACGTTCCTCTGGCCGAGCTGGCGATTGCGAAGGGCGCGAATTTCGTCTCGTCTTCTTACATCGCACCCGAAATGCGCGCGTTGGACGAAAAGGCGCGCGAAGCCGGTGTCGCCCTGATCAACGAAGTGGGTCTGGACCCCGGCATTGATCACCTGATGGCGCACGCGCTGGTCGCCGATTACCGCGCCTCGGATGCGTTTGATCCGCAAAACCACCTGAGTTTCATTTCCTATTGCGGCGGCATCCCGAAGAACCCCAACCCGTTCCGCTACAAGTTTAGCTGGTCGCCTCTGGGGGTGTTAAAAGCCCTACGGTCGCCGTCAAAATCAGTCCGTGACTACGCACCACTGGACGTCGCCCGCCCGTGGGACGCAATCACCAGCTACATCGCGCCTCTGCCAACCCCGGAAAGCTTCGAGGTCTACCCCAACCGCGACTCGCTGCCCTTCGTGGCCGAATACCAGTTCGAGGATCACTGGCCGATCAAGGAATTCGTCCGCGGCACCTTGCGCCTGAATGGCTGGGCCGATGCCTGGTCGGACGTGTTCACCGAAATCGAAACCCTGTCCGGCCCTGAAGGCGACGCGCGCCTGAAAGAAATGTCGGATCTGTTCTGGGACGAAAACGCCTATGACGAAGGCGAGCCTGACCGCGTGGTTCTGTGCGTGGGCCTGAAGGCCGAAAAAGACGGCTCCGAGGTCTGGCACAAGACCTATGTTATGGATGCCTGGGGTGACGAACGCGGAACCGCAATGGCGCGACTGGTGTCTATCCCCGTGTCTCTGGCTGTTGAGTCTGTGTTGAATCGCGAAATTCCTGCCGGCGTTCATGCCGCCCCCAGCGATCCTAAGCTTGTGCAAAGCTGGATGTCGGAAGTCGACAAACTGGCTCAGCACTTGCAAGTAGTGACACATTCGACGGACGCCGTGTCCTGAGGGCGCGTGTTCGGGCAAGTAGCACTACAGGGAATTTTTGCGCTGGGCGCCTCTTCCTCCTATTCCCGGGGGGAACCATCACATAGTAATAGCTGCAGAAGTGGCTATTACTGAGCTGATTTGGCAGGATTTGGCGTATAGAACTGGAGGCCACTTGGAAGTGATTGAGTTCGTTGCGTGAGACGAAAAACAAGCGGTTTTAACCTCTTCAGCCTATTGTCGCCCTCCCGGACGAAGCAATTATTCGGCAGTCAGATCGGGTCGCATCAATCTAGTATTCGACGCTCCATTGCAGAGCATAGTTATAGTGGAAAAACCTTTTTTTTGCGATATGTCTGTTATGTGGATCGCCATGAGCCTCCCCCACTGAACTGGTCCACCGTTATGTTCGCGGTTTGGTAGCCGTCACTTCTAATGGTCCTATTCACTTTTGGGTTTCCCGACCGCAAAATGTACGTAACATCAGATCGGGGAACGACTTGTAAGTCAGAGTTATCCAACTCGCAAAAAAACCCGCCGCAGTCCTTTAAAGTGAACAAAATAGCTGTGTCATCTTTCGTCCAGTTATCGAGAAGAATTGCGTGAACATCTCCATTAACTCTACTCTGGTTCCGCTTTGAGAACTCAGAAATTTGCTCTAAAGGTGCTATAGCCCATGTTGCATTAAAGAACGGCTTTCTAAGCTGGTAAACATCCGCAAGTGAGTGCGGAGGAGGAAAAAACTTGACCAGAAAACTGTCCGTTTGAACCAGTTCTATTGCGTAGTTTCTTATTCTCTCTTCCAGATTGGTACGATTTCTATAGCGAACCGTCGAAGAGCTAATCATCCCAAGAATGTAAAGGGTTGCGATAGCCAAGAAAAGAATTTTCAGCTTTCCAATCAATTTTGATTCTTTCTCAAAGCCTTAGTGAAAATTCCCGCCTGGGATAGAGAAGCAATTCTAGTGCACTTAGAGTCAACGAACCGCGAACAATCATAAAGTCAGGATTTCCCGACTCCGTCATACTCCTACCTAATGGGTTGAGGTTAAGGGGGCCGCGTAAGCCCCGACTAACGACGCGGTGAAGGCATTAAGCGATTGATCTGGTGGACTGTTTGTAGATCGAACGGTCTGGTTTGGAATATTGGTTGCGGGAGCAGGATTTGGCCTTCATCGAACAACCGTCCTTCGAAGAAAAGGAAAGTAGACTACATCTCGAAACACAATCTGATGCTCCGAAGCAACCCAAGTGTCGAAAGCGTCCAAGCGACCGACCAGCAACTGCTCTTCACAATAAAGAAATCCAGCGTTCTAATTAATTCGAAACCGCAGGCAAGCTGCAGTCCAAGGGTTCTTTGGCTCAGCGGTCAATTCTCTTGATCTGATTTGGCTCACTAAGAATCGAGCCACTCAAAAAGGAAGCCACACCGCTAACATTGGCTCAACGAATTACATGAACCGAGCACCTGGCGTGATGCACGACTCTGTTTGCAGTGGAACCTAAAAATATGTCCTCAAAACCAGGCTTGTGCGAAGCCAAGAAGATGCAATCCGCATCGCTCTCATTTGCGAAGTCGACAATAGCCCTACCTGCGTGCCCAGAGATGAGCCGAGCCTTCGCGCCTGGAATTTCAGAAGCAGTTTGATGCAGGTTTTCCAGGATTTCATGCCGCGTATTGGCAAGTACTTCGCTGGGAATCTGAGACCCTACATACGCCGGAATTGGTTCTTGGACGTGTATCACGGTGAATACAGCGTCCGCATCAGCCAATTGGCGCGCGGCTTCAAACGAAGCTTGTGTGTCGTGTTCTTGGTCCAGAGCAACCGGGATCAGGATATTCTTGTACATTTGACCTCCTATCTACTGCTCCGATGATTCCAGTTTGGTTCCTCGGCAGCAGGAAACCTATACAGGCTCGGACTTTGAAGATTTCCCCGCGCTCTTTGTAGCGGCTACAACCTCATCAACTGTTTTCTCAACAGCTTCAGCTTCGGTTTCAGCGACATAAGATGCACAACGGGACACGGTTTCGAACCATTCCTGAGCGTCAGCAACCAACCGCTCCGCCGAATGGCGCTGCCACTCAGCCATGCTCTGAACGGCTTTAGAGGGATCGGACGGGTGCGCGGAAGACACATTGCGTGCAGCTTTTAGAGCCGTTCGGACCGCCTCATGACGCCGTTCGAACCAATGCTGTGCAAAGGCCTCTGTTTCTTCGAGCAATTTTTCTTGTGCGTCCCAAAACTGTTCGATCTGGGCACCGAAGGCCGGATTACCAGACATGGGCGGCTGCATTTGCTTGAAAACATCCACAAGTGAGGTCGGGCTATTTGTGCTAGATTTCTTTCTCGGCATCGAAAATTCCTCCTCATTTCCTGAATAAGCTATTGTGCCACCTGCGGCATGCTTTCGCCTTAATACAGATCAATTACCCTTATCTTTAGCACTCTCGGCTTAGACCGCGACAGGGCGCTCGCATTCTCTCCGACACCGGTTCCTAGCAGGCAGGGTTGGAGTTAGAGTAATCTAGACAAGAACTTAACGCTTGGTTTTCTATGCACGTTGCCGGCTTTCTGATTACCCTTGGTGTCCTCTTCCTTGCCGGATTGGCGGCCGATCAATTTGGTCGGGCCACGCATCTTCCTCGTGTTACAACCTTGCTTTTCCTCGGTCTGATCGCCGGGAACGCCGGAATGGGGTTGATCCCACTCGACGTTGCAATGTGGTTCGACGAGATATCCATTGTGGCCTTGACGATGGTCGCGTTTCTTCTTGGAGGATCTTTGACTCGCGAGAACCTGGTCCAACATGGCCGAGCCATTCTGACGATTTCGGTTTCAATCGTGGTGGCAACCCTTGCTATTGTGTCTGCCGGTCTGACCGCAATTGGCGTACCCTTCGGGTTGGCGTTGGTGCTGGCGGCAATTGCTACGGCTACAGCTCCGGCCGCAATGACAGACGTGATCAATCAATCTGGGGTGTCCAACAGCTTCACCGAGACATTAAAGGGCGTCGTCGCAATTGATGACGCTTGGGGTCTGTTAGTTTTCAGCATCGCCTTAGTTCTGGCCGGTCATTCGGATGGTTGGGCCACAGTCACGACCACGGCGATTTGGGATTTCGGAGGGGCTATTTTGTTGGGTTCCGCACTAGGCGTGCCATCCACTTACCTGACTGGCCGCTTGAAACCGGGAGAGCCAATGCAGGCAGAAGCAGTGGGAATAGTCTTTCTTACAGCGGGCCTCGCGCTTTGGCTGGAGGTTTCATTCTTGGTCGCAGGCATGGTTGCGGGCGCAGTGATCGGGAATCTTGCCCGCCATCATGATCGTGCTTTTCACGAGATCGAACATATTCAGTGGCCGTTCATGATTTTGTTCTTCCTACTGGCTGGCGCCACGTTGGAAATTGAAGCCTTCGGTTTGATGGGCTGGGCTGGTGCTCTTTTCCTATTCTTGCGTGCCGTGGCCCGCCTTGTCGGAGGTTACTGCGGAGCAAAACTGGGCGGCCTGCCTCGCCGTCAGACCCGCTGGTACGGTCCCGCTTTGTTGCCACAGGCTGGTGTCGCGGTAGGTATGGCCCTTGTAGCTGGAGAACAATTTCCGCATTGGGCCGCGTCGATCATGGCCTTTACTCTAGCCAGTACTGTGGTCTTCGAGGTGTTGGGGCCGCCACTGACTCTCATGTCAATCAAACGCACGGCTGACACGGACTAGCAGATTGGTCAGTGTCTATTCAGACTGGATCGACTCAAGGAAGGCGAGCAAATTCGCCAACGGCAGGCCTACCATCATAGGTTGCCCATTAGTTAGAGCCACTGCGATTTGTTGGTCTGTCTCAAACACCGCGCCAAAGATTGGCATTTCGCCGCCATGGGCGAGCAATTGTGAACGACCATCAATCTGTTCAGCTATGCGAACTATCGGAAACACACCGTCGTTTTCGCCCGCCAATTTGGTTAGGTCGGGTGTTCGAATAGCCAGCATTTCGGCCATTGGTCCGTCTCCGGTCGCTTCGAAACCGTGACATTGCCAGCAATACGTCCGGTACAAATCTCGTCCCTCATCGACGCTGACCTCCTGCGCTAGTACGGGCCCCGTGACGAACAGTGCCAGTAAAATCCCGCGAACAATCTGCATACGCTCCTCCAATTAGCTGCCCCGGATGCAAATCTTATTAATGCGCATCCTTAAGAAACTTCTTTGACCTCGCTCATGTTGCACCCTTCAGCACGAAGATTGGCGTTTAGGTCGAATAGCGCTTGAGCACGTGCCAAATCTAATCAAGGCCAGCCTCCAACTACGCCACGTCGTCATTGACCTCAGCACCCTTGCGCCCAGACGGCACTCCTTCCAATGCGTTCAAATGCCAGCGAATTCGCCAGAGGTGATAAGACACCCGATGCAGCCATCTGAGAGCATCCAACCGAGCCCAAACGACGTCGTCCGGCAGACTGTCAGTTGCAGCGTCGGAGATGAGCAAGTCTCTGCGAAGTTTCCTCTGTCGCCGCATAAAACGGCGAAGACGGTTCAGCGTGCTTTCACACTGCACTGGATTGTCGATCTCTAAATAGCCGTCAGTCGCTGTAATCAACACCGAAGCGAGCCGTTTCAAACGCCGGTCTTTTGGTAACTCGCTTATCCGATCATCTTGGCTACACCGGTAAAGCAGCCGGTCAAGATGGTCGAGGACATGGTACATACCCTTGATGCTGGATATCTCTGCGTCGGACCTGCTGGGCAGTTCAATCTTGTCTAGGTACGAGCGCGCTTCCGATACAGCAGTCTCAATGCTGTCCCGCCCATAGTCGGGTCCGCTTGGCTGAGATGCCCCGATACATGACCGAAGGTGCGCCACTTCGGCCCTTACAATTTGTTCGACTGCGGCTTTTGCTGCATCCACCGCTATTTCCGGCATCCCGAGGACGAGAGGATCCAGAGGTCTCGTTAAGTCAGCCCCTTTGTCGGATACGAGCGCCTCGACAAATCTGGCGAAAGGTTTCGCGAACGGCAAGATCAGCGCCACACCTATGGCGTTGAAGAAACTATGGAACGCGACAAGCGCGGTCAGAGAGTTTCCAGCCCCCGTCCCGCTTACAAAGACCGCAGTAAACGGCCCTAGCAGGAAAAATGCCATTGCCCCTGTCATCACGTTGTAGATCACATGAGCAAAACCGGTGCGGCGCGCCATCGTGCCCCCACCCAAGGTGGCCAGAACAGCGGTGAAAGTTGTCCCCACGTCCATTCCAATGACCAGAGCCGCTGCTTGGGGGAAGTTCACGGCACCGGCGCTCAACGCAGCCAATGCCGTTGCAACACCAGCACTCGAAGACTGCGTCACCATGGTGATAACGACACCGATCAATACAAGCTTCAGCCTGCCCAGCAGCGTATCAGATGGAAAATCGGCAGGGGTAACTACGCCGCGAAGGGCGTCAAGCCCGGATTTGAGTTGCTCGATCCCAATGAAAATCAAGCTGAATCCGGCCAACGCCAGCCCAAGGCCGGCAACCGCTTTCCTTCCCGAAAGCGCCAGCAAAGCCCCAACAAAAACAACGGGCAACATCACTTGCCCCAACTCTAACTTGAACCCCAAGAGCGCGACGAGCCAACCTGTCATGGTCGTTCCGATATTGGCCCCAAAGATGATCCCAAGCGCTTGGGGAAACGTGAGCAGACCAGACGCGACAAATCCGACGGCCGCAACTGTGGTCGCACTGGAAGATTGGATTGCAGCTGTCGTGACCGCGCCTGTTACGGCCCCGGTAAACGGTGTCGACGTGAACCGGCCCAAAATATCCCGCAGTCGCGCCCCTGCCAAAGCCTTCAATCCGTCCGTCATCAACAGCATTCCGACAAGGAACAGGCCGATGCCGCCCAACGCTGGTAACAGGTTCCAAAACATCACGAATAGCTTTCCACCCTAAATCTCACACCGCCTAACACATTTGCTTTGCCTTTAAGTTCGACGACAAACGACAGTTGGTTTGCGTTCAGCCTCGCAGACCCGACGCCGCGAGTTGATTGACATAGATCAAAGCACCAACATGAACTACATAGTGAAATTCGAATGTTTCAACATATTCTACGTTTACCGTCCTGTCCCCAAGTAACACAAAGGTGAACGGAATTTTGAAGGAGTGGAGGTTCCACCCACGGGGGCTCGGCAGAAGTGATGGCGAGCCCCCAGTTAGTTGATTGGCGCCGAATGCGCCCAGACGTTGAGACACAAGGCATTCGGTGCAGCTTTGACCAAAGGATTAAGTCGCTGCGCCAATCGAGACAAAAAGAGAAGGACGCCACTGACGACGTTCGGAATGGGCAGTTGGCGGAAATCACTTATGAACTCTGTTGATCCAAACGAACAGAAACTCAGACGGGCCCTTACTACCCCGTTGCTCACGCTTTATGGCCTTGGGGTAACGGTCGGTGCTGGCATTTACGTTTTAGTCGGTGCAACAGCAGACATTGCCGGACCGTTTGCGGCGTTGTCGTTCGGTGTAGCTGCGCTCGTCGTATCACTCACCGCGCTTTCGTATGCAGAACTCGCAACTCGATTTCCTGTCAGCGCAGGTGAAGCAGCCTATGTTGAGGCCGGATTTCGGAAAAACTGGATGGCGGTTTTCGTTGGGCTCGCGGTGGCAGCCTCGGGCGTTATCTCCGCTTCTGCCGTTGCAATTGGCGCAGCATCATACCTTCACGCTTTGACCGGTTTTGCGATCCCTATTTTGACTATCAGTGTTGTTTTGATCATGGGTCTAATCGCGCTTTGGGGGATCACTGAGTCGGTCTTTGTCGCGGCTGTCATCACGATCATTGAGATCGCAGGTCTTCTTTTTGTGATTGGCTGGGGCATGTCGATCCAAGATCCGCAGGGATATGGGATCAGTTCGATGCTTCCGCCGCTGGAACTCGACGCGTGGAGAGGCATTTTCGCAGCATCACTTCTCGCCTTCTTTGCATTTGTTGGCTTTGAGGACATGGCCAATGTCGCTGAAGAGGTTAAAGACCCTGTGCGCACCATCCCAAAAGCGATTATGCTAACGCTCGTTCTGGCGACCGTGTTGTATCTTGGAACCTCAATGACCGTTCTACTTGTTGTTCCGATCGATGTTCTTTCGACGTCCGCAGCACCCCTCGCGCTTGTGTTTTCAAACGCCCCCGAGGTGATTAAACAGGGCTTTTCCGCAGTTGCGATTGTGGCGACAGTCAACGGAGTACTGATCCAGATGATCATGGCCTCGCGGGTGATCTACGGACTAGCTGACCGTGACCATTTGCCGAAGGTTCTGGCGATAGTCCCTAAAGCAACGCAGACACCAGTAGTTGCTACTTTGCTGGTCGTGGCGATCATCGTACTGCTGACTCAAACTTTACCGATTGGTACTCTGGCAGAGCGCACATCCCAGATCGTTCTGGGTGTCTTTGTACTTGTCAACATTTCGCTGATCCTGCTGAAGATGCAGACGGACGAGGCTGCCAAGCACTTCCGCGTTCCTCTTATGGTACCGATCCTTGGGGTGATCACCAGCGCATTGCTTTTCGGATCTGGATTTCTCTAACTAAATACAACGACCCAAAGGCTTCCACGAGCTACCACGGCATATGACGACTGACCAAACTTCCATAGGATCAAAACTCTCGGCCTGGTGGCATAGAACGTTTGTGGATCTAGTTCAGCAGCTGCAATGGTCCTATCTGCCGCCATTGATGGTCTATTTTGCGGCCGGCGTGTCCGGCCTGACCTCGGTCGTCGGCGCTTTTTTCCTGAAAGATTACCTCGATTTATCCGCCTCTTTCGTTGCAGGACTCGCGTTTTGGGCCGGTATCCCTTGGATCCTCAAAATGCCGCTTGGTCATGTCGTGGACCTGTTCTGGCGCTGGAAGTCCCTGCTGATTCTGTTCGGCGCATCCCTGATCACATTCTCTTTGCTCACAATGTATGGGCTTGTGACCGCTCCCGTGCAAATGGCGTCCATTATGCCACTGGAAGACTGGTATGTCGTCGCGTTGCTATTGGCGCCTTCGGGCTATGCCATTCAGGACGTTGTTGCCGACGCCATGACGGTTGAGGCGGTGCCAAAGGTTGACCCAAACGGCCTACCATTTTCGCCTGAAGAAACCCGTGCTCAGCACACGACGATGCAAACCTTGGGCAGAGTTTCCATTATTTCAGGGTTTGCCGCGGTTGCGGCTGTAAACATCTGGATTTTCTCTGGAAAAGAGGACTTGCAAAAGCCCGATCGTCTTGCACTTTATGGCCAAGTTTACCTGATAGCTCTGGCTATCCCTGTATTGTCCGTAAGCGGCGTCGTCCTTCACAGCTTGATCCAGCGTCAGCGTATAAGATCGGGCCACCCGCCCTACACACCGGATGAAGTCACCGAAGTCAAATGGTCCATATTGCTGGGCGGCCTGGCATTCGTTGTGCTTAGCATCGTGCTGGGAACCGCTGATTTCGAATTTGCGCAGGAAACAGTCTTTGCGGTTTCCCTGGCGGTAATCTTGTACCTCATGTCGCGCCTGCTCAAAGAGCTGGAACCGGCCCAAGCCAAAGCCTTAATCGGGACAGCGACAATCATTTTTGTTTTCCGTGCCGTTCCTCTGCCGGGACCAGGCCTGACTTGGTTTGAAATCGATGAACTGGGGTTCGATGAACAATTCCTAGCAATTCTGGCTCTGTTAACTTCGCTGCTGGCGTTGCTGGGGTTAATCGTTCTCCGGCCGTTTATGGCCAATCGCTCCATTGCGCATGTGGTAGCATTGCTGACGATCGCCGCGGGCGTTCTCGCACTGCCCAACCTTGCCCTCTACTACGGTGTACATGAATGGACGGCGGCGCATACCGGCGGAGTTGTCGACGCAAGGTTCATTGCCATTCTTGATACAGCGGTTGAATTGCCGCTTGGGCAGATTGCCATGGTCCCGATGTTGGCTTGGATCGCACGCAATGCCCCAGTTCAATTGAAAGCGACCTTTTTTGCCGTGATGGCATCGTTCACAAACATGGCATTGTCGGCCAGCAGCCTCAGCACCAAGTACCTCAACCAGACGTACGTAATCACGCGCGCTGTCACCAACCCTGAGACCGGTGAGGTCACGTCCACCGCGGACTATAGTCAACTTGGATACTTGCTGATCTCTGTGGCCGTGATCTCAGTGATCGTTCCACTGGCTACAGTGTTCGTCGTTCAAAACTCGCGCTTCCGAACGAGCGAATGATTACTGGCTTTCCACCTCTCCCAGCAGAACTCTGAGATGTGAGACCGGGACGCCGATGTTTGAACCACCAAACTCGGGCAGGATCGCAGCATTGATGGCAACTACTTCGCCCCGCCGATTTAATGCTGGCCCTCCGCTCCCACCGGTCGTAGTCTCAGCGTCATAAACGATGGCGCTCCCACTCGTCCGCGCAACGATCCCCCGGCTTGCTAGCGGGTGAATCTTGCTTTGAGCGGAAAGCCGGGACGCTATCGACCAAAAGTTCATCGTTCCTTCTGCCTCCAGTTCCTCTAGAAAGCTCGGACCAGCCTGCGCGATTAAAGCTTTCAAACCCGTTGGATATCCCAACAGATAAAGCTCTTCACCGACGCGCGACGTGGCATCCGCCAAAGGAAGGCCGAGGTCCTGAACGCGGCTTGGCTCAACTGCCAAAATCGCCAAGTCTGCCGCTTCACTGAACCGGACCAAACGCGCCTCTATTGGTTTCGTCTGATCAGGCAAATAGGCCAGCAGCCTCAACATCTCTGGCTCAAGACCAGCGTCGCTCAGCGCTTTCTCTCGGTTCCCCGAGGTCCAGGGCAAAGCGACATGGCGGTTGGTGGCCATCAATGGCACCCCAGCAATCAAAAACCCTGTTCCGGTGAACTGAAATTCTGCAGGTTCGCCGGTCCCGTCCGGTTCTATCCAAGGCTGGCCAAACGGGGTCCTCTGGTTTTCTCCGTTCGGTCCCAAAACGTGCCGCAATATCTTCCCGCTTTCCACGTGGCGCAATCCATAAGCCCCCTGAAGGAAAGCTACAGATCGAGTGGAGGCAGCTATCACCCGTGTGGGTGCCCCCGCCCGTTGCTCCAAGGTTCCAAGACGCTGCTCGGTCGACAAAACCTGGTTCTCAAAAGCGTCACGCAACGAAGCCAAGTCATCAGGCGTAAGCGCGTCTTCTCGCGTCTGAGCGAGCATAACTGCGACCGCTTCAATCTTGCGGGACTCCTGTTCAATACTATCCGCCAAGCGCCGGTCGTTTTGGTAAAGCAGGTACCCAAACCCCGCGATCACAAGAAGCGTCGAAAGAACTGTGATCCTGAACAATATCGTCGTTTGAGAGGCAAGCCGCCGCCCACTATCGCGCAGGGCACCAGACATCTTTTTAGCGAAAGGTCGACGGCTCGTTCGGGTGTAAGCATATGCATCACTGAGGATATCCTCGACTGTATGGTGCGCGGGAAATGAGTGATCGCACAACCTGTATCGAGACATAGGACCCATTTCGCCAAACTCGATCATGTCGCCATGGTTAAGAGACGCCGATGAGGTTTTTTGTCCGTTTACCCATACATTGCGCCCTACCGATGCGGTTATTGTGTAACCGTCGTCAGCCCACTGTAGGGTCGCAATATCGTTATCATGGGGAGGCAGGTTGTCTTTAGGTCGAAGGTTTAGCACCCTGCCATTGTCAACTGAAACCGTTAGGGTTTTATCTACAAGCCAGTTCACGTTTCCGCGCGAGGGTCCGGTCAGGCTCTCCAGAAAGGCTCGCACCTCACCTTCACCAGCATTTCCTGAGGATGTAATGCTACTCGCTTCTGGTTTTCGCATTATGACCCCCTATCCAAACGCGTGAGGGCATTCTACCACGCTGCAACACCAAACCCATGGCCTGGTGCGAATGTACAAAAAACGCATTTATACAAACACTTGCGATACCTGCCCGGATTCAACCAAAGACACTTATCAGGCCGCAACTCTAAGAAGGCCGATCCATGATCGACCCTCTGCATTGGCACTTTTTGCATGGTATCGAGCCAACAGACCGTCTATTTCGACGATACCTTGATCTTACGGCTTGGATTCTGAGGCTCAGACTTCGGCATTTCGATGTGCAGAACGCCTTTGTCGAATTCAGCTGAAATCTTGTCGATTTCCACAGTGTCTGGCAGCGACATGGCTCTAGAAAAACTGCCATAGCTTCTTTCGCTGACACGTAGATCGCCCGTTTCATCATGCGCAATCTTCTTCTGACCGCGCAGGATTAGCCTGCGATCCTTGATTTCAATTTCCACATCATCCTCTTCGAGCCCTGGCAATTCAGCCGTCAGGACAATCGCAGAATCCGTTTCTTGGACATCGATTGCAGGTGAAATCGCACCTGTCATGTCAAGAGACGGAAAACCCGTGCGTTGCGCAGCCGTTTCCATTGGTAGGAAAGGTGATCCTCCCCCGAAAAAACGCGACGTCAGGGTTTCCATTTCACGCCGAAAGTTGTCGGAGAGCGGATGCGTTCCAGTGAAAAGTTGCGGGGATTTTTTGTCTTCTAGCATTTTTTGAGCCTCCTCCTTTGGTCTGATTTCGCGCGCGCAACATTATGACAGAAAAAGCCGTCAAGGACCTTGATCTTGCGCAAGCATGCAACCTCATCCTTCGCCAGATCGCACGCACCGGTTGAACGAACAGAATCGGGTAACATCGCCCACCAAGCTTGCCATGTCGTGGTGGATTTAACACCAATCTCTGTAGTCTTGATCGGAACCCCAGGTCAGCCTAGCGTTTATTTTGAATGAGCCCGAACTGCCTAGCTTTAGCACAGTGGAGCGAAACCGTATGAAATGGCTTTATCTGGCGCTGATTTACGTTTTGCTGATCTTGGCTCCCTTGGGTTTTTCTTGGTCTCTGGGATGGCCACCACGATCCTTTCATCAAGAGCTCGCGTCCGGGCTTGGAATGCTTGCGTTTTCAATAATCTTAGTCGAGTTCCTGCTGTCTGGGCGGTTCAGGTTCATCTCTTCCGGCTTGGGTATGGATGTGACCATGCGGGTGCATCAGTTGATGGCGCGTACAGCACTCGGCTTTGCGCTGATACACCCGCTTCTGTATCAGGGTACGCCTTCTGGCGGACGCCGACCGTGGGATGAAACAAATCAAATTACGATTTCGACCGACTTTTCAGCGCTGGTATCGGGCATCGGCGCATATTTTTTACTGTTCATTCTGGTCGCCTCGGCAATTGCCCGTAAATCCCTTGATTGCAAGTACGAGACATGGCGCCTCTTTCACTGGCTGGGAGCCTTGGTGATTGCTTGCCTGCTGTTGCACCACACGGTCTATGCTGGGCGCTACGGTGGGCATCCGCTATTGGCGTATCTCTGGCTTACCCTGACCAGTATTGCAGTTGGAACTGTGCTGTATGTCTATCTCGTTCGGCCTTTACGTCAGAGGAAAAGGCCGTGGCGCGTCACTTCTGTGTCTCGACTAACACCGAGGCAATGGGAGTTTCGCATCAAGCCAGATGGTCACAACGGACTAACCTTCGAAGCAGGGCAGTTTGCCTGGCTAAACGTCGGCCACAGTGCTTTCTCGCTGCACGAGAACCCATTCTCGATTAGTTCGGCACCAGCCGAAGGCTCCGAAGTTTCATTCCTGATAAAGGAACTTGGGGATTTTACATGCAGTCTCGGACAGATCGCCCCGCAAACCCGGGTCTATCTGGATGCCCCACATGGGAATTTGTCGATCAGCCACCGCCCTGAGACAGGAATTGTTTTAATCGCAGGTGGTGTCGGGATCGCGCCCATGTTGAGCATTATGCGTCAAGTTCGACTGAGTAGAACACAGCGCTATCTCAAGCTTATCTATGGCAACCGGGTGGAGGAGCAGATTGTTTTTCGCCAGGAATTGTCCAAAGAAGAAACAGTATTTGTTCTATCCGAACCGCCAAGGGATTGGTCCGGAGAGACAGGCTTGATCGACGGTCCCCTGTTGGATCGCAATTTGTCTTCTGAACAATTTGAAAGCTGGCTTTTTGTTCTCTGCGGCCCCCCTGCCATGATGGACGCCGTCGAAGATCATCTGATCGCACGGGGCACCGCGCCCCACCGGATTTTGTCTGAAAGGTTTGACTATGATTAGACTGCTCAGAAACCTGCCCACACGCAAACAGGTGAAGTTCGCAGTTTGGTGCATCAGTTTCATAGTCTTCATCGCTGTCTTGGCCTTTTCCTTACGGTAACCAGGCAAACTATTGAGCCTTGGCTAACTTCAAAATTATCAGCCGAAAAAGGCTGATTTGCGTGGAGATGTATGTCGTCGCGAACTTACTCAAAAGACATGATCTGCGTGGACAGAAAAGGAATTTCACAACTCTCCCAAGTAACGCCTTTGATGGAGATCAAGGGCAAAGCCCGCCTCTTATTCATAATCAGCAATCTATTCAGACCGATTTATGGGAGGATCGGAATGACCGTACTCATCGCCTTCGCTACAGTTGAAGGCCAGACAGCAAAGATTGCGCGCTTCATCACCGATCTCGCGAAGAATGCCGGTTTCGACGCAAAGCTGATCAATACCGATGAAATGCCCAGCCACGTTTCACTTGACGATGTGGTCAAGGTTATTCTCCTGGCCCCTGTCCACGAGCGTAAGCACCCCAAGTCATTCGAAGCATTTGTCGCTTCAAATAGAGATGCCTTAATGAAGCGAAAGTCTCTCGTGCTTTCCGTCGGTCTAAAAGCTGCTTTCGCGTCAGGTCGAGAAGAAGCACGCGACTATCTTGACGAAATGCTTCTTCGAACAGGACTTGAACCAAATGCGACGGCTTTGATCGCAGGCGCGGTGAGGCCCGAAAACTACGGGTATTTTGAGAGGGAGATTCTTCAGCACGTCGTCTTGCTCGGTCGAAAAATCGATCCACGAGAAGGGGCAAGGGAGTTTACTGACTGGGATGAACTCACGTCAATTGTGATAGAGTTCCTTGGCGAAAACAGGCGGGCAAACACGCATCAACCTCAAGCAAACTCTTAAAAAAGTCTCTCAAGTATTTACCGATGAACTTTGATAGCCATGACTCCCGGAAAGTCACAGTTATCGGCTCACTTCATCAGTGTCCGAAAAGCACTGGTAAACTTGTCTGCTCCAACATTGCTTGCGTCGTGCCCCCAAAAACTGACTCTCGCAAATGGGAATGCCCATAAGCGCCCATAACAATGAGATCGGCCCCCGCTTCTCTTGATCGTTCTTGAATGCAATGTGCAACTGAATTTCCCCCGCACTGGAACTGCGACACGGTCACGTTGCAACCGTGATGGCCGAGCCATTCAGCTAGGTCAGTTCCGTGCTCACTACCTTCTACATCCTCAGGCGACGGCAAATCAAAACATCCAATTACAACTTCCTTGGCCGCCAGAAGAATGGGTAAAGCTAAATGCGTCGCCCTGGACGCAGGCAAGCAGTCATTCCATGCCAAAAAAACGCAGTCGCGTTGGGCAAACGGATCTCCATTGATCATCAGAGCAACCGGCGAATGAAACAATACTCCGCACGTGATCTTGTGAAATAAATCGGGGTCTTTTCGCAAATCAGCGTCTAGAAAAGCGATATCAGAGCATTTGGCTTGTTCTGCTACAAGTTGCTGTAACTCTGCTCCAAGTCCCATGAAGCCAGTTACATTTGCAGATACGCCCTGCCCAGCAAGAAGCGTTTCAACTTCAGTGGCGCGAGACTTCAGGGCGGCATTTTTCGCGTGAAGAATGTCCAACCAGTTTGAGGGCAGACCCGCCTCAACGAACCTGTTTGATCCATACTTCAGGTAAGGCAGGTTAGGTAAGGCCGCGATCAATACGCAATTCAGGTGGTCGTTCTGGATATGGGCAGTTTCAGCGCATTCCAAAATCGACGCGTCGTCAGCATCAACTCCTACATAATATGCCACTGTTCTGTGTTGCATTCCCGACCTCCGCCTGGAATTTCACTTCGCCCGAAAGCCGTGCGCATTGATTGAACCAGCCAATAGCCGATGTTGTTATTAGTTCTTCTTACTTCGGCAGCATGAAAAACTCTTCCAGCACAATCTTGCCCTCCGCCACCGAATACACCGCGATCTCGCGCAGGGTCATACGCTCACCCGTAGCCTTCTGAATCACTTCAGCTCTGAAGCGCACTCCAAAGCGGTTGGGTGGGTGGACGTAGGGGCCATCCACTTCTAGTTCTTGGATTTCATGCGACGCCAACCAATCCTCTCTTTTTCCTTTGATGGCTTCTCGACCCTTTGTTACGCGGAATTGTCGAACCGGAGGCACAACAGCCTCTATCGACTGCGCGTTTTCGGCATACATCTCATCAACACTTCCAAGGCCCCTGCGCTCACGCATGGCCTGGACGAATGATCTTCCGATTTCAATCAACTCTTCCATGAGCCCCCCTGAATTACCGTTGACTGTACCACTTCTTGCCCGCGCAAATCTTGACACGGATCAATGAGCACAAGGGGAAATGCAATGAGGCCGATTCGTACTCAACTCTGCTCAGCCAGAAGTAACACACTTAATACAGCGCCAAATTCGCATCAATCTGCAGGAAAGGCGGACAGCGTCAGCACGCTAGTGTCGCAGTTGCTATTTGGTTTTTAGTCAGTGCGACCGTGCATTGGCGGCTGGTTGCAACCTAAAGCTGCCATGGAGATGTAATGGTATACAAGAGGAAGTGCTGAGGCGATTGCCACGGCCGTTTTTACCAAAAACACATCTTCGCCCTTGCTTGCCAGACAATATCCGGCCCCCGCTCCTTCCCCCCGGTCTTGCGGGAGAAGGCCCTTCGCTTTCAGGTTCGTATCCGCGCGATGCCTTTTGTCGGAGGCCAGCCGCTTCCCCGCAGGCTTCTCACCTGCCCCGCTTTGACCGCGTACGGTCTCGGCGGTCCCCGGTCCGACGAGTGTCTGAAGACATACGTCGACCGGTGGGTTCCGTAGTCGCGTTTCTGCACCGGGCCAGAAGGAGCCGCGTCGGTGCGGGATGGGGTAGTCCCCGAACCATAGTTCACAATTGGTGGCCGGTCGTGAACACACCGTGGTCACCGCTTTTTTTGATCGTTTGCCAGGGAAAGCGGCAAGAATAAACCGGACGCAACGGAGACGGGGAGACCCATCCCGGCCCGGAACGTCCGATTTTGCGCTCTTGCTGACTAAGTGTATTGATCTGCTTTTTTTGGGGATCTTTGTGTTTCGCGCGGCCGCAAGTTGTACAAACCTTAGCTGACCCGAAGCGCCGCAGCCCACCAATAGCGCAGGCGGTTCGGGTCAGCGGCTCGACACAGACCCGGGACTAAATAGTTCTCTTTCCGTTCTGTTATTTGTGTGCAACTTTTGGAGCGGTTGCCTCGTCTCAACTGGCACGATTTCTCAGCAATCAGTGTTGCCGTGATGTGCGTCGGCTATTGGACGTGTGACCCGACTACGAAGTGTCCCAAACGGAGAATAACATGAGCGCTAACGCGGACAGCGGTCTGAAGGGCAAACGAGACGTTGCAGATACCGAAGGTGACTATTCCGTCTACCCGCACATGGATGGGATCAAGTCCTCTATGTCGTGGAAGCTCGGCAGTTATGGAGAACAAGGCGCACTTACAGAAGACATGATCGGGGGCTTGTGCGACCAGTTTGATCTGCCAACAACGCTTGTGCGCGACTTGTCCGCAATGCTTGGTCACTGCCTAAACAACGATGACGACATTGCAATCAATCTGACCGAGGCCCGACGCTCGCAAGCGATTGAACGAGGTCAAACGCACCTCAAGCAACTTTTGCGGAATGCCAAAAGGCGATCCATTGCTCCCCAAGAACTCCGGAACGCGTTGAGCTCGCTGTCGACTTATTTCGCGTCGACGCCTGAGGACGCAAACTTTCTTCCCCAGCTCCTCGACAAGCTTGAGACCGCAAAGACAATTACTCAGGATGTCGTCGATGACATTCAACGCATTCTGGAGACGCCCGGCACTGCTGCGGATATGTCACCTAGTGATAAGCGATTTTCGAGCGACAAACGCCGCCAGTATATCGTGGAGTCCTGTTTCTACACTTGGTGCGGTACAGGCCGTGATCTCGGCATCACAACGTACTCCGATGGTCGCCCAGGTGGGCAGCGCCAGGGTCTGTTAATTGAGTTCGTCCAAGCTGTCGTGAAGATGATTACCGATCCGGTTCAGGAATTGAGCGGAGAAACGATCCGAAGGGACCGGGATAATTTTCGCAATGCACAGTCCAAAGAGGCTGAGGAGTTCTGGGCTGAGCCAATTTTCGGCAATCAATACACTTAGAATGAGCAAGCCTGCGTTGTCATGGTCATGGCATGACACGCGTTCCTGCCATACCCCCTTCTGACGACCACGCGCACCAGCAGGTTGAGACAGCGATTGACCAGTTGGTCCGACTGCTGGCTGCCCAGGCAGTACGGGAACTGGGCCGGGACGCCTCTGACCAAAAGGAGGTGCCTCAGAATGCCAAACATCAAAGCGAAGAATAAACAAACCCACAAGCTTCTGACGGTGAAAGACGTCGCTGAACTGGACAATTGCTCGGAGAAGACGGTGCGCCGTGCGATTGCGGATGGCCTGCTTGAGGTTATCCGAGTGGGCCCCGGTGGACGCCTCATCCGCATTGACCCGGCAGCTCATGCCGCCTACCGGCAGACACATTGCTGGTAGGGCTTCGCGACCATTAATGTCCATTAATGTCAGTGCGTTACGGGAATATCGGGAAGAGGACATCCCCGTAAGTTGCGGACTTTCTGTGCTACGCTTTTCCCGAATCGGCCCCCCTGTCCACACCCGCCCACCCGAGACCTGACATGTCCAAAGGAACGTAAACCCGATGACTAGCCAGAGCCCCGTTCCATTGACATTAGCCTTCGTCAAAGCCGACACACCGATGTTCGCCGAGCTCATCGAACAGCTGCGCTCCGATAGCTCTCTGACAGACGGACGTCGCCGCGATATGATCTCCGGCCTGCGCCGTACATCCAAAGCTCTTGGATTGCCTCCTGAGGATGCGCCTTGCGATAGCCGATGGTTGCAGCCCCGTCTGTCCAAAGTCACACCGGCAGCACTCGGTCTTACACCAAAGAGCTGGCAAAATGCAGTCAGTGATGCACGGGCTGAGCTCGCGCATTTCGGGCTTGTTGAACGGCGCTTCAACCGGATCAATGATCTGTCTCCAGATTGGCACGCGCTCTGGGCAGCTGTTCTGGCGTCCGGCGACAAGACATTGCAACCCGCACTCTGCCGCTTCGTGCATTATCTGAACCGGCAAGGCGTCAAACCTGTCAATGTGTGTAAAGAGCATGCTCAGGCCTATCGAGTAGCGATTGAGCATAACGAGATCAGCAAATCTCCTGATGTTGCACATCGTGCCCCTGTCAACGGCTGGAACCTGGCGGCTCGACGTATTTCACAATGGCCCAAGGCCATCCTGCCTCTGGAATCGCGTCGGAAGGTCATTACTTTTCCGGTGACCGCGTTTCCAACGCCATTCCAAACTGCTCTTGCAAAGCTGATGCATCGTCTGTCCAATCCAGACCCCTTGGCAGATGACGGTCAGAACAGAGCACTCCGGTCCGCGACCCTGTCCCAATACAAAAGACAGTTGGTTTGGTTTGCCTCCGAACTGGTTCATTCTGGCATCCCAATTTGCCAAATTGGCGAATTGGACGTCCTGATTGATCCGGTGATGGCTGAACGCGGTTTGCGCCAGATGTTATCGCGCACCAACAACCAGACCACAAAAATGATCAGCGAGATCGCCGCGCTGCTTCGCAACCTGGCCCGGATGCACAATGCACCCGATGTCACCCGGGATGCGCTGTCGGGGCTTGCCGCGCGGCTGGCCGTCAAACCCCAGAATGGCATGACCCAAAAAAACCGAAGCAGGCTGCGTGTGTTGCAGGAGGACCGGCATCAGCAGCGCCTGCTGCTCCTGCCTGAACGGATTTTCGCGCGACCACGCGGCACGTCCAAGCCGTATGGCTGGGCTCTGGCGCGCGAAGATGCGCTCGCCATCGCCATCCTGCTGGTCTGCCCAGTTCGCGTGAAGAACCTGGCTGACATCCACCTGGAACGCCACCTGCACCGCCCAGGTGATGGGCGCATCTACCTGGTTCTTGAAGACGGCGAGACAAAAAACGAGCGGCCTGTCGAGTTCGAGATCCCGCGTGATGTATTGCGCATGATCGACGTTCATCTCAAATCTCGCTGTCCGGAACTCTGCCCCGCTGGAGCGCCTTGGCCGTTTCCCCGCAGGGATGGTCAACATTCTGTTGATCCCGGCGTTCTGTCTGGGCGCATCTCCAAACGGATCCGGAAAGAAACCGGGTTGGAGATGAACGCCCACCTGTTTCGGCATCTCGCGGTGATGAACTGGCTCGACGCCAATCCCGGCGGCTACGAGGTTGCGCGCCGATTGCTCGGGCATTCGGAGGTCAGCCACACCATCAACATGTATTCCGGTCTTGAGGCACGTTCGGCAACACGCGCCTTTGCTGACCTGATAGACGCCAAGAAAGGGCGTCGCTGATGAGCCTTGTTCTACCTCTGTCTGATTGGCCCGTGCAAAACCGGGATATGTGGCTCAACCTTCAGACGGAAGGTGGACCGCTTGACGATTGCGGCGCGCTCTCACATCTACGCGCGACCTCGTTGAAGACGTTAGAATTGCGCTATGCCCGATGGCTGCAATGGCTGATTAACAGCGATGCGGAGGCGATCACACTGCCTCCGGCTCGACGCGGGACCTTACCGCGCCTTTCCGCTTGGCTTCGGGACCTCTCACACACCCGGCCGATGACCCGGTTGATGTTCATTGATGGCGTGTTGCGTATCCTCTCCGTGGCTGACCCGACGCAGGACTGGTCCGCTCAGCGGAAGTTAAAAGCGCGATTGAAGCGCGCCGCGGGTCGAGGTGATCGGGATCGTAAACTTGGGCGTGTGCTGTCCAGCGAGGTTCTATTCCGTGCAGGGCTGTCTTTGGCGACGGGTCATGCAGAAGCTGCGTCAACACCGCTAAGCAGTATGATGTGCCTGCGGGATGGCACCATGATAGCGATGTTGGCCCTGATGCCGATGCGGCGACGCGCCTTCGCGGGCCTTCGGATTGGAACATCCCTGTATGTCGCAGCAGACATGATGACCGTCGCGCTCCCCGGGGATCTCACCAAATCAGGGCTTCCCTGGGAAGCTGATGTTCCCCAGAGCGTTGAGCCGCTCTTGCGCCGTTATATCAACGAAGCCCGTCCCTTTTTTATGGAGCGTGGCCAACAGCATCACAATGTCCTGTGGGTTGGCCGGTCTGGCACTCCTTTGAAGAAAGACGCGCTGAGCCCCCGGATCGCAGAGCAGACACTGAAGGGTCGCCGTATTCCACCGCATTTCTTCCGGGATGCCGCCGCGACAACATTGGCGCGCTCCTCTCCGGAACACGCGAAGCTGATCCGACCAATATTGGCTCATGCGAGCTTCGGAACGGCTGAGCGCCACTACATCCACGCCCAAACAATTGAAGCGGGCCGCGACTACGCGGCTTTGATCGACCTAAAGAGAAAGGCCAGACGATGACCCGAGTTGCAATCTATGCCCGTTTCTCCAGCCAAATGCAGAGAGACGCATCCATCGATGACCAAATGCGACTATGCCGGGAACGTGCTGAGCGGGAAGGTTGGACTGTTGTTGACGCCTATTCTGATCGTGCGGTCTCCGGCGCCTCCATGTTGCGTCCCGGTCTGCAAGCGCTGTTCCATGCAACACAGGAGGGACAGGTTGATCTGATTTTGGCGGAAGCGCTGGACCGGTTGAGCCGAGACCAAGCAGATATCGCCGCGATCTTCAAACAGCTAAGCTTTGCAGGGGTTGGCATCGTGACACTGGCTGAGGGCGAGATCAGCGAATTGCACGTAGGTCTCAAGGGCACCATGAACCATCTGTTCCTCAAAGACCTGGCCGACAAAACCCGGCGTGGTCTCCGCGGGCGGGTCGAGCTTGGCCGTTCCGGCGGCGGCAACAGCTATGGTTACGACGTCGTCCGGCGTCTTGGGCCCGACGGCCAACCCGTCACGGGAGAACGAATGATCAACGCAGCGGAAGCTGAGATTATCCGGCAGGTATTACATAACTTCACCGAAGGGCACTCCCCGAAAGCCATTGCGCGCCGCCTGAACACCGAGGGTGTCCCCGGTCCCCGTGGCAAGTTATGGCGTGACACCGCCATTCGAGGGCACCGAGTGCGTGGGACGGGCCTTCTCAACAATGAGCTTTATATCGGCCGCCTGGTTTGGAACCGGCTGCGCTACATCAAGGACCCGGAGACCGGAAGACGTGTTTCCCGTCTCAACGATCCGTCCAAATGGATCATCGCGGAGGTCCCTGAGCTGCGGATCGTCGGGGATGAACTTTGGGAGGCCGTCAAGCAGCGACAAGGTGAGATCGAGGCCGAGCCCCGCGTCAAAGCCATCAAGGAAACCAAGTTTTGGGAGAAGCGTCACAAGAAGCACCTTTTGACAGGTCTTGCATTCTGCGGCACCTGCGGAGGGCCACTCGCCACAGTCGGGCGCGACTACCTCGCCTGCTCTGCCGCTCGCAAACTCGGTACTTGTTCCCATAAGCAATCCATTCGTCGCAATGTCCTGGAAGACCCCGTTCTGGATTTGCTTCGTCAGCGTCTGATGCAGCCCGACGCAGTGGCCACTTTTATCAAGTCCTTCAGCGAAGCCGCCAACGCAGAAGCAGGCACAGCGGAGGTAGCCCGGACGCGTCTGCAATCCGAGCGGGACAAAGCTGCGCGCAAACTGAATGGGTTTTATGATGCAATCTCTGAGGGCATTCGCACCCCCGGACTTCAAGCGAGGCTCGAAGAACTCGAAGCGCAGATTGCCGATCTTGAGGCGAAGCTGTCTGAGCCTGCGCCCTCACCGGTGCGACTGCACCCAAATCTGTCCGAACTCTATCGCTCCAAGGTCGCAGATCTGGCGCAGGCTCTATCGGATCCGTCGATCCGCAAAGGGGCTTTGGAGATCATTCGGAGCCTGATCGAACGTGTCTCGGTCCAACATGAACGGGATGGCGTGCAGATCGAACTGGAGGGTGCGCTGGCAGCAATGATTGGGCTGGTCCAGAACGACAAAAGCCACCTTGCGGCGGCTTGTTCGAGACTCTGTTGGACCCAAGTGGTTGC
>NZ_JBQUVJ010000003.1:0-589800 GCF_056780525.1 Ruegeria sp. S263
CGGGTGTTTTGGCTGACCTCTAAAACAACTTTACTGCAATAACACGCAATTAATGAAATTTCTTGCATTTGCTACGTAATGGAGGAAAACTACGAGGCAGGTGCAGGGACACGCTCTTGGGAGGAGTTCTATGAAGTACAAGAAAATCAATGGGTTTGTTGCATCTGCCGCAATTGCAGTTGCTGGTGTAGCGGCGGTTCCGGCACAGGCCGAGGGCATCATGTGTGATCCGGGCGAGACCTATATCATGAACGTCATGGTTTCGGGTCACCCCTATTGGGTACCGGTCTATCAGGGCTTCAAGCAGGCCGCCGAAGCCTTCGGATGCGAGACCGTTTTCTCGGGAACCCCGGATTACGACATCACTAAGCAGATCGCCTCGTTCGAGCAGGATCTGGTGAAATCGCCTGCGGGAATTCTGCTGCACCCGATGCAGTCTGACCCGTTCATCGAGCCGATTGACCGCGCCATCGGCAACGGAACCGAGATCGTGACCTTTGCCGCCGATAGCCCGAATTCCAAGCGGACCGGCTATATCACTTCGGACAACCATGCCGAGGCAAAATTCGCAGCGGAAGAAATCGTCAAGCAGGTAGGCGACAGCGCCGAATATGCGGTTCTGGAGAACCCCGGCCAGTCGAACCATGACCTGCGCGTGACATCGCTAATCGCGTATATGGAGGCCAACTATCCGAATATGAAACTGGTGGGCCGTCAGGCGACCAATCAGGACAGCAACGCGGCTTATCGTGCGACGGCTTCGATCATCCAGGCCAACCCGAATGTCGCGGCAATCTGGATCCCAGAAGCGGGGTCTGCTGAAGGTGCCGTGGCCGCCAAGCTGGAAGCTGAATCGGACATCCTGATCATGCATGCGGACGTCACGCCCACAACGCTGGAGCATATTCGCGCGGGCAACATCCACATGTCGCTGAACCCCAATCAGGGTGTGCAAGGCTTCATGGGCTTCATGGCGGTGCATCTGGCCAACCGGGCGGACATCTTTGATCCGTTCAACGACTGGCAGACCAGTGGATTCAACCCGGTTCAGATCCCGTTCATGGACAATGGCTTTGCGGTCATCACCAAGGACAATGCCGACAGCTTTGATCTGAACGTCTACATGGAAGGCCGTGACCCGGCCTGATCGGGAAACATGCTTCTCCCCGAGGACCGTTTGCTGCCTAAAGACGTCTTCTAAGGTGGGCGGTCCTCAACTCTAAGACTTAGTTAGCCAAGAAATGAACATCGTGATGCGGGATGTGATCCTCAAAATCGAAAACCTCAGCAAGTCCTTTGGTCCGGTCAAGGCGCTGCGAGGGGTAAATTTCGAACTTAAGAAGGGTGAGATTCACGCGATTGCAGGCGAGAATGGCGCGGGCAAGTCGACACTAATGAATGTGATCGACGGGATTTTGCAACCGGACAGCGGGGATATTGTGCTGGACGGTAAAGCGGTCAAAATCTCGTCGCCCACAATGGCACAGCAACTGGGCATTGGTTTCGTCCATCAGGAAATCGCCCTGTGCCCGGATGTGTCGGTGGCCGAGAATATCTTTATGGCCACCACGAATGTCAGCCGGTCGTGGCTGATGGACTACAAGAAACTGGAACGCGAGGCGGTGGATGTATTTCGCCAACTCAGCGATATCGACCCTTCGGTTCTGGTAAAAAACCTATCTATCTCGAATCAGCAACTGGTCGAGATTGCCAAGGCCCTAACGCTGGATTGCCGCATTCTGATTTTGGATGAGCCTACAGCCGCACTCACGGAAACCGAGGCTCAGACCCTGTTTGGGATCATGCGCAATCTGGCAGATCAGGGAATTTCGATCATCTACATCTCGCACCGGATGGTCGAAATTTTCGACAATTGCGACCGTGTGTCGGTGTTCCGCGATGGGCAGCACATTGTCACGAATGACGTAGCAGATATTCAGCCCAGCGATGTCGTCAACGCGATGGTCGGCCGGGTGATCGACAACCTGTATCTCGATAAAGCCGCCGAAGGCGCGATTTCGGAGGAAACCGTCCTTAAAGTTAAGGGTCTATCCGAAGCGACGCGGTTTCAGGACGTCAGCTTTGAGCTGAAGAAAGGCGAAATTCTGGGCATCGCGGGATTGATTGGTGCCGGACGAAGCGAGATCGTCAAAGGCATTTGCCAGCTTGAGGGGGATGTCACGGGGGATGTCTGGCTCAATGGTGAAAAGTTAGCGCTACGCAACTATCAAGACAGCATCGCCAAGGGAATGGTGTACCTGTCTGAAGACCGAAAAGGCGACGGCGTTTTCCTTGATATGTCGATTGCGTCGAATGTGTCAGCCTTGAAGGTCGAACAAGTGGCAGGGCCGCTCGGATTGATCCGGACCGGCACCGAAGAGGCTCAGGCCGAGGCTTTGGGGCGTAAGCTGAACCTGAAATGCAGGTCGTTGAGTGATCCTGTTTCGTCCCTGTCGGGGGGGAACCAGCAAAAGGTGGCAATTGCTAAAATGCTCTCGGTCAATCCGCGGCTGATCTTTCTGGATGAGCCGACCCGAGGTGTCGACGTGGGCGCGAAATCGGAAATTCACAAGATCCTGAGAGACTTGGCAAACGATGGTGTCGGGATCGTTGTGATTTCGTCCGAGTTGCCCGAACTGATTGGTGTCTGTGACCGGGTGCTGGTGGTGCGTGAAGGGCGTATCAGCGGCCAAGTCACAGGCGATGAAATGACAGAAGAAAACATCATGCATCTGGCCTCGGTCACGGACGCGCAGGCATCAGTCGCATGAGTGGAGAAGCGAAAATGGACAACACCGTAAATCTGGCCCAAGCGGATGCGGCCGACAATATGCCGTTTCTGAAACGGCTGTTTCGGATGCGCGAAACCGGATTGATCGTGATCATTCTGGCGTTGTTCCTGATCATGTCCTTTGCCTCACCGTATTTTCTGACCTGGGCTAATATGCGGGCAATGTCGATGGCCTTTGCGGTGGATGGCTTGCTGGTGATCGGGATGACGATCCTGCTGATATCTGGAGGCATTGACCTTTCGGTGGGCTCGGTCACGGCACTGGCCATGGTGATCGCGGGCTGGCTGTTTCTGAGTGGAGTAAACCCATGGGTGGCCTCGGCCATGGCAATTGCACTCTGTACGGGTATTGGCGCGTTCATGGGGTTCTTCGTGACGCGCGTAGGGCTTCACCATTTCATCGTATCGCTGGCGATCATGGTGATCGCGCGGGGCGCATGCCTGCTGTTCACTGGAGGGCGTCCGCTGGGCCTTTATACCCTACCTCCCGAGTTCAAGTTCATCGGGCAGGGCACCATCGGGCAGATCCCGATCGTGATCGTCATTTTTCTGGTCTTCGTGATCGCCTTTGACTTCATGCTGCGGCGCACGACTATGTTCCGCAAAGTGTTCTACACTGGCAGCAACGAAAAGGCCGCCGCCTATTCGGGTATCCGCACCAAAAAGGTGATCTTCCTGACCACCACGCTCTGTTCAACTCTGTGTGGCATTGCAGGCATTATCTACATGGCGCGGTTCGGCTCGGCCCAACCGACCTTCGGGCTGGGGCTGGAGCTGACCATCATTGCCGCCGCCGTCATTGGCGGGGCCAGCCTGAATGGCGGGTCGGGGTCAATCCTTGGCGCAATCCTGGGCGTGATCCTTTTGTCGTTGGTCTCCAGTTCCTTGGCGCTGCTGGATGTGTCGGTCTACTGGCAGGACATCATCCGCGGCTCGATCCTGTTGGCGGCAGTGACCATCGACCATTACCTGAACAAAAGGCGAGGGTGATGGTCGACAAGAAGAAAGACTTTGAGCTGATCCGGCAGATCCACACCGTTCTGGTCCTGCACTATCTGGAAGGCCAGAAACAGGCCGATATCGCGCGGGCGCTGAACCTGTCGAACTCGAAGGTCAACCGTCTGATCACACAGGGCCGCAAGATGGGCATGGTCAAGATCGACATTGAAAGCCCGTTCGAGACACTGATGGATATCGAACGGGATTTGACAAAGTCGTCGGGCCTGTCTGAGGCCATCGTCACCCCTTCGGTTGCGGGTAGCGAAGAAACAACTCTGCAACAAGTCGGGCGGGCCGCTGCCAACCATTTGATCGAAAACCTTAGCGAAGGTGATGTTATTGCGATCACTGGCGGAAAAGCCGTCAGCGCCACGGTCGAAGCGTTGGAGGTCGAACGCGCAGTCGATGTTACTGTAGTGCCCCTGACCGGCGGCATTCAGGGCAAATACTATACAGATGTGAATCACTTGGCGACGCAGATGGCAGAGCGGTTGGGCGGCAAGACAATGTTGTTGCATGCGCCGCTATTTGCGGAGAGCCGCGATCAGCGGGACATGTTGGAACAGGTCTCTTCGATCCGCGAGGTGCTGGATCTGGCCCGCCACGCCAATGTAGCGCTTGTAGGGGTTGGGTCAATCGAGCCGGAAGGCTCCAGCTACTACGACCTTCACCCAGTGCCCGAAGCAGATCGTAAGATGCTGATGGGCATGGGCGTGATCGGAGAGTTTCTGGCCCACCTGATCCATATCGACGGCTCGGTCTCGAACTATGCGCTGAACTCGCGGCTGGTCTCGGTGTCGCCAAACGATCTTGCGCATTGCAAGCGGGTGATCGGGGTGACCGCAGGAGCGCAGAAAGTGCTGCCGATCAAGGCGGTACTGAACGGAAAGTTTCTCAATTCGCTGATCTTGGACGAGAGCACAGCGACTGCAGTCTTACGGGAAATGGAAGGAGCACGAAATGTCGCATGAAATGTTGACGCGGGAAATCGGAAACTCTGGTATCGAGGCCTCTGTGGTCGGTCTTGGAACCTGGGCCATCGGCGGGTGGATGTGGGGCGGAACGGATGAGGCGAAATCCATCGCCGCAATCCAGGCCTCGGTCGATGCGGGGATTACGTTGATCGACACGGCCCCTGCCTATGGGCAGGGCGTAGCCGAAGATATTGTTGGCAAGGCATTGAAAGGGCGCCGCGACAAGGTGGTGCTGGCCACCAAATGCGGGTTGGTTTGGCATACGCAGAAGGGCAACCATTTCTTCGACTATGACGGCAAGCCGGTGCATCGCTATCTGGGCAAGGACGCGATTATCTATGAGGTCGAGAAAAGCCTGACCCGACTGGGTACCGATTACATCGACCACTACATCACCCATTGGCAGGACCCTACCACCCCCATCGCTGAAACGATGAAGGCGTTAGAGACCCTGAAACAGCAGGGCAAAATCCGCTCTATCGGGGCCAGCAATACTTCGGTCGATGAGGTCAAGGCTTATGTCGCCTCCGGTCAGTTGGACGCCATTCAGGAAGAATACTCGATGGTCAAGCGCGACATCGAAGGCACGCTGCTGCCTATGTGCCGCGAGAATGGTGTGTCGGTCCTTAGCTATTCATCGCTGGCGCTAGGGTTGCTCAGTGGCAAGATCGGTCCTGATCGGGTGTTCGAAGGCGACGATCAGCGCAAGGACAATCCGCGTTTCTCGATGGCTAATCGCCAGAAGGTTGCCAATCTGATGGGGACCATCGCGCCTATTGCCGAGGCACATGGCGCGACGCTGGCGCAGACGGTAATCGCTTGGACCGTGCAACAACCCGGTATCACATTCTCGCTTTGCGGCGCGCGTGACGCGGCACAGGCGGCCGAGAATGCCAAGGCGGGCCAATTGCGCCTGACCGAAGCTGAAACCGCTGACATCAGTGCGCAAGCTATCGCGCACCTGAGCGATCTCGACAGCTAAGACCCCAAGGCCCCCGCAACGAACAGGACCACCATGTCAGAACAAAGACAACAATGCCTGACAAAGCTGCACGAGAACGCTGTTTTTGACGCCGTGGTTATCGGCGGGGGCATAAACGGGATTGGAGTTTATCGGGATTTGGCCTTGCAGGGGCTGCGGGTCTTGCTGGTTGAGCGCAACGACTTTGCCTCGGGGTGCAGCGCCGCGCCGTCGCGGATGATCCATGGTGGATTGCGTTACCTAGAGAATGGCGAATTCGATCTGGTGCAGGAGTCGCTGCGCGAACGCGATGCACTGCTGTTGAACGCTCCTCATATGGTGCGGCCTTTGCCGACGGTCATTCCGATCACTTCGGTGTTTTCGGGTATGTTAAACGCGGTGGCCAGTTTTGTCGGTTGGCAGGGCAAACCCTCTAGTCGTGGTGCGATGCCGATCAAGCTGGGGTTGTCGCTGTATGATTGGGTGACGCGCAAGCGGCGTATCCTGCCAAAGCATCATTTCAACAGCGCAGGGCGAACGCGCAGCGACTGGCCTGAGCTAACGCCCAAGGCCACTCGATCAGCCGTGTATTATGACGCGCAGATCACGCATCCAGAACGTCTGTGTGTCGAAATGATCCGCGATGTGCAGATCGCCGCGCCTGATTGCATAGCTTTGAACTATGCCGAAATGACGCGGGACGGTGAAGATTATGCTGTGACAGACCGGCGCAGCGGTCAGCAATTGCCAGTTCAGCCCAAGGT
The DNA here is from genome assembly GCF_056780525.1 of Ruegeria sp. S263. Lineage (NCBI taxonomy): Bacteria > Pseudomonadati > Pseudomonadota > Alphaproteobacteria > Rhodobacterales > Roseobacteraceae > Ruegeria > Ruegeria sp. S263. The sequence continues at coordinate 6,490 of NZ_JBQUVJ010000003.1, forward strand.
GATCGTGAATGCCACTGGTGCCTGGCTGGATGATACAGTCCGCAGCCTGGGCGGCGAAGCCAGTCAGCAGATGGTCTCGGGCACCAAGGGTTCGCACCTGATCATCGACAACCCGGCACTGTTGCAGGCGCTTGGCGGTCATATGGTCTATTTCGAAAATACCGACGGGCGGGTCTGTATCGTGTTTCCCTATCAGGGAAAGGTGCTGGCGGGTTCAACCGATATTCGCGTCGACAAAGCAACGCGCGTGCGATGTGAGCCGGAAGAGTTCGACTATATTCTCGGTTCACTGCGGTTGGTATTTCCTGAGATTCAGATCGCTGCCGAACAGGTTGTGTTCAGCTATAGCGGGATCCGCCCGCTGCCGCACAGTGATCAGGATTTCACCGGTCGGATTTCGCGTGGTCATTACACGACGCGGCTGGACGGATCGGTGCCGCAGTTCTGCATGGTTGGTGGTAAATGGACGACCTTCCGCGCATTTGGTGAACAGACCACGGATAAGGTTCTGGCCGCGCTTGAAAAACCGCGTAAGACGTCGACCCTTGGATTGCCTATCGGGGGCGGAGCACAGTTTCCCGATGATGCGAAAACGCTGCAAAACAGGCTGGTCGAGGACTTTCACATTTCGCCCGACCGCGCGCTGCACCTGATGGAACATTACGGCACGCACGCCGACGATGTGGGACAGTTCTGCCAATCGGTTAAGGATACGCCACTGTTGGCTGGCTGCCCTTATACCGAGGCCGAGATTATTTGGCTGCTGCGCACGGAATTTGTCGAAACCCTGTCTGATATCGTCCTGCGCCGGACCGCTTTGGCGATCACAGGGCAGATTTCGGATGCGCTGCTGGGCCAGTTGGGAACTCTTGTGGCCGCCGAACGCGGTATCAGCCCGCAGGAAATCACTGATCAGACCCAAACGCTTATACATGAATTGTCCGAGTATTACGGCGTGTCCGCCGAAACTCTGACCGCACGAAACAAGGAACGGAGAACAGAATGCGTGTAAGTACCAAAGCCCGAATGAACCGGATGTTTACCAATGGCGGATGTCTGGACGTGGCGATCGACCACGGGGTCTGCAATGAGCCCAGCTTTATGGTCGGGCTTGAGGATATGGCGGGTGTCATGGACACGCTGATTGGGGCCAAGCCGGATGCCATTCAGTGTGCCTATGGGCAAGCCGACCTGCTGCAATCGCGCCCCGAAAAGGACAAGCCCGCGCTGGTGATGCGGATCGACATGGGCAACCCCTATAACGATCAGCGCCACCGGGTGATGTGGTCGATGCTGCAAAACGCAGACGAGCCGATTATCGGCGCACTGGAAATGGACGCCGCCGCCGTTGTCGTCAACCTGTTCATGCTGCCGGACGAGCCTGAACTGTTTCGTCAGTGCGTCGAGAACATCAGCAAGGTGCGCGCGGCCTGTCACAAATACGGTATGCCGTTGATGATCGAACCTCTGGTCATGCTGCCCAATGAAGTGCGCGGTGGTTATCAGGTGGATGGTGACGCCGAGAAGATCGTGACGTTGGTGCGACTGGCCTCGGAAATGGGGGCTGATATCATCAAGGCAGACCCAACCGAAAACCCCGAGGACTTCCACCGCGTGATTGAGGCTGCGCGCGTGCCCGTTCTGGTGCGCGGCGGTGGTAAGGAAGAACTGAAGAACGTGTTGATGAAATCGGCGGCACTGATCGCGCAGGGTGCGCAAGGGATGGTTTATGGCCGCAACATCTATCAGCACGACAATCCCAAGGCGGTTGTGGCAGCATTGATGGCGATGATCCATGATAAGGCCAGCGGCGAAGAAGCGTGGGATATCTATAACCGTGGCTAACAACCAATACATATTGGGCCTGGATGCGGGGAATACGGTCATCAAGGCCGTGCTCTTCGACCTAAACGGGCAGCCCGTGGCGATGCAGGCGCTGGACGGTCAGTCTTCGACCCCGCAACCGGGACATGTGGAGCGTGACCTGAATGAGCTTTGGGCCAATGCACGGCAGGTGATCTCTGGTTGCATCGACAAGGCCGGGGTCACGTCGGATCAGATTATTGGCGTCGGTTGTGCCGGGCATGGCAACGGGCTGTACCTGCTGGACAAGGCGGGTGAACCGCTTGTCGGCATCCAGTCGCTTGACACGCGCGCTGCCGGTCTGGCCGAGGAATTGTCCGAAGCCGCAGGGGATGCTCTGCACGCGCTGTGTTTGCAAAAACCGTGGCCGTCGCAAACCCCGGTTCTGCTGGCTTGGATCAAACGCCACCAGCTCGAGATTTATGTACAGACCGGCACTGTGCTTCTGTGCAAGGATTTCATTACCTACAAGCTGACAGATGAGCAGGTCAGCGAGATATCGGACATGTCGGGCAGTGGTCTGACCCGGATGCCGGACTGCACCTATGACGACACACTGTTGGCGCTTTACGGTTTGGAAGACGCGCGCGAGATGCTCCCGCGCTTGATCGACCCGGCGGATATCGCCGGAACCGTCAGCGCCGAGGCCGCCGCAGCAACCGGCCTGGCCGAAGGCACACCGGTGATTGGGGGCTATTTCGATGTGGTCTCCAGCGCAATGGGCTCGGGCGTCGTGCGTGCGGGCGAGGCGTCGATCATAGCAGGAACCTGGAGCATCAATCAGGTGTTTTCGGACAAACCTGCCGTCAACGATGATCTGTTCATGGTGTCGGGCTTTGGCCCCAACCGGTTCGTGAACATCGAGGCCAGCGCGACGTCGGCCGCCAATCTTGAATGGTATGTGCGTGAATTCGTCGAACGCGGCGCGCATCACGACGATCCTTTTGGGTTCTGCAATGACAAGGTGGCCGAGGTCACCCCTGCGGCGGATGACCCGTTCTTCCATCCGTTCCTTTATGGTTCGGGGCAGGGGGCGTCGTTCCGGGGCGGGTTTTATGGTGTTGCGGGCTGGCACGGTGAAAGCCACATGTTGCGCGCCTTGTTCGAGGGTGTTTTGTTCGAGCACCGCCGCCATATCGAGGTTCTGAAAACCGCAGGCGTCAGCTTTGATCAGGCGGTTCTGTCTGGCGGTGGCTCGCGCAGCCCTGTCTGGCCGCAGATGTTCGCCGATTGCCTTGGTGTACCGATCTATGTGGCCGAAGCGCAGGAAACTGGTGCTTTGGGTGCGGCGATTGGTGTGTCGGTGGCAACGGGCGCGTACGGCTCCTACGAAGAGGCCATCGGTCAGATGACCCGCCGCAAGGCCGAGTTCCAGTCGAATGCGGACATGAAAGCCCATTACGATAACCGCTACGCGCAGTACCTTGCGCTTATCGAAGCCATGCGCGGGTTTTGGGACAGCGCTCAAACTTCAACCGAAAGGTAATCAGCATGAAAGCCGTGGGATTTCTGAAATCACTTCCAATTGACGCGCCTGACAGCTTGATGGATGTCGACCTGCCAGAGCCGGTTCTTCGACCCAACGATCTGCTGGTCGAGGTCGAGGCAATCTCGGTCAATCCCGCAGATGCCAAGCGCCGCATCCGAACAGCAGCCGAGCAGGACCATGCCGAGCCGTTCATTCTGGGATATGACGCCGTAGGTATTGTGCTTGATATGGGCCCCGACGTTACAGGATTCACCAAAGGTGACCGGGTGTGGTATGCTGGCGATGCCGATCGCCCAGGGTCTTATGCTGAGTTGCAGGCGGTCGATCATCGCATCACATCACTTGCTCCGAAGTCGATGGGCCCCGCCGCGGCGGCCTCTTTGCCCTTGGTGTCGCTGACCGCGTGGGAAATACTGTTTGACCGATTGCAAGTTCCCACAAATGAAACGCCGGCCAGCCTGCTGGTTATCGGCGGGGCCGGAGGGGTGGGTTCGATTACCCTGCAACTTGCACGTAGGCTGACTGGATTGAATCTGATCGCCACTGCATCTCGCCCTGAAACGGTCGATTGGTGCAAGGACATGGGTGCGCATCAGGTGGTTAACCATCGCGATCTGATCGCCGAGGTGCAGGCCGCAGGGCATGAAACCGTGGACTACATCACGCAATACGCCGACACCGCACAGCATTGGGATGCCATGTGTGAACTGATCGCGCCGCAGGGCCGCATTGGAACCATTGTCGAAACGTCGGAAAAGCTGGATATCTCGGCATTGCAGGGCAAGTCCGCTGCTCTGATGTGGGAACTGATGTTCACCCGTTCGCTGTTTGGAACGGCAGATATGGCTCGGCAGGGGCAGATTTTGGCTCGTGTTGCCAGTATGGTCGATGACGGGATCATCCGAACGACCGAACAAAAAACACTGAACGGCTTGTCAGCGGAAACGCTGAAAGAGGCTCACGCGCTCATCGAAACCGGTCGCATGATCGGCAAACTTGTCGTCGCATTCTAACCAGAAAGACCAGAATTTCATGACACACGCCCGGAAACTTGATGGCGAATACGACTATATTATCGTCGGTGCAGGCACGGCGGGCTGTGTTCTGGCAAACCGCCTGACTGAAGACCCCAAGACGCGGGTTTTACTGCTAGAGGCGGGCGGATCGGACAATTACCACTGGGTCCATGTCCCCGTTGGCTACCTCTATTGTATTGGCAATCCGCGCACTGACTGGATGATGAAAACCGCTGCTGAGCCGGGGCTAAACGGGCGTTCCCTGGTCTATCCGCGCGGCAAGGTTCTGGGCGGCTGCACCTCGGTCAATGGCATGATTTATATGCGGGGGCAGGCGGCGGACTACGATCATTGGCGTCAACTGGGCAATGCCGGTTGGGGATGGGACGACGTGCTGCCCTATTTTCTGAAGTCCGAGGATCACCATGCGGGCGACAGTGAGATGCACCGCTCAGGAGGTGAGTGGAAGGTTTCAAAGCAGCGTTTGGAATGGGATATCCTGAAGGCTGTGCAGGAAGGGGCCAAGGAATTTGGCATTCAACCACGCGCGGATTTCAACGATGGCAGTAACGAAGGCACCGGGTTCTTCGAGGTCAACCAACGCAAAGGCGTGCGCTGGAATACAGCGAAAGGTTTTCTGCGCCCGGCGATGAAACGCCCGAACCTGCGCGTAATGACTCATGCAGAAACACAGACGTTGTTGTTCGACGGTAAGCGAGTGACAGGCGTTTGCTTTCAGAAAAAAGGCGTTCGCTATGATGCCTTCGCAGGGGCCGAGGTTTTGCTGGCCGCCGGGGCGATCAACTCTCCCAAAATTCTGGAACTCTCGGGTGTTGGCCGAGGTGATGTGTTGGCCGAACATGGCATTGCTGTGCATCACGAAAGCACAGGCGTGGGTGAGAACCTTCAGGATCATCTGCAAATCCGCACCGTGTTCAAAGTACAGAACGCGAAAACGCTGAATACGATGGCTAACTCGTTGGTCGGCAAGGCGAAGATCGCTCTGCAATACGGGTTAACGCAATCGGGGCCGATGTCCATGGCACCCAGTCAATTCGGGATGTTCACCAAATCCAACCCAGATCTGGCGACGCCGGATCTGGAGTATCACGTTCAACCCTTGTCCACTGACAAACTGGGCGATCCGTTGCATCCGTTTCCGGCCATTACCGTTTCGGTCTGCAATCTGCGCCCTGAGAGTATTGGAACCTGCCATATTCAGGGAGCGGATACCTCGGACCAGCCCGATATCCGTTTGAATTATCTGTCCACGGACAATGACAAGCGTGTTGCCGCGAAATCAGTGCGCCAGGCGCGGATGATCATGACGGCGAATGCCCTCAAGCCTTATCAGCCCGAGGAAGTTCTGCCGGGTCCAGCCATGGAAACCGAAGAGGATCTTGTGAAAGGTGTTGGTGACATTGCCACCACGATCTTCCACCCAGTCGGGACATGTAAGATGGGGTCTGATGCATCGGCGGTAGTGGGTACGGATCTCAGAGTGCATGGCCTTGGGGGGATTCGGGTTGTTGATGCGTCAATCATGCCGAAAATCGTTTCGGGCAACACTGCATCTCCTGTTGTTATGATCGCTGAGAAAGCGGCCGACATGATCCGCAACAGGGCCTGAGACATGTCGGAGATTGTGATCATCGCGCGCATCGAGCCGGAAGAAGGCCAGTCAGAAGTGGTGCGCACCGCAATCGAAGATCTCGCAAATGCCAGTCGTCAAGAGGCAGGTAACCGGGGCTATGATGTGTTCTTATCACCCGACAAAAAGACCGAATTTCTGATCCACGAGATTTGGTCCGGGGGTGAGGCGATTACCAGTCACGGGCGCATGCCGCACATGGTCCGGTTCAAAGAAATCGTGAAGGGAAAAGCGCGAATTTCCGTTCAGAAGCTGGCGAAGCTGTAAGCTCGGCGGGATTCTTTTCACCAAAATCTAACAGTGATTCAGAGCATTTTTCTTTTCGGTCACCATTGTGCTGACCAGGATACGTCTGTGCTGTAACGCCCTTCTAAAGAGAATGAACTTTATGTGTTTATTTTCAATTATTTATGAGAATATTGCAATAGCGGATCCACAAATTTCTTAAGCTTATCGGGCGCCAAAAACAGTTGACTAGGCAAGCAAAATGATAATAATAACATATACTGTAATATATTTCAGCATCGATTCCTGAGGAGAGGTTCGGGCTGGAATTGCGGCTCTGATGCCTATTGTTTCAGATCAGCCGCGCTCTGGAGGAAACAAAAAGGGAAGAGATGAAAATGCAGCGGAGGAATGTACTCAAGGCGGGTCTGCTGGCCACGACACTGACTTTTGTTGGTGGGGCCGGGGCTTTTGCTGATGATGGGAAGCGGATCGCATTCTTTGTGTCCGACTTGTCGAACGTATTTCACCAATCTCAGGCGGCCGAGGCCGAGCGCTATGCAAAAGAAAAATATGGTGCAGAGGTTGTGGTCTTTGACGGCCAGGCAGATTCTGCTGTCATGACTCAAAATGTCGACCAGATCGCCGCCGGCGGTTTTGATGCAGCCACTCTGCACATCTGGGATGCTGAGGCCGCGACGCCCGGCGTCGAAGACGCGTTGGCCGACGATATTGTCATGACCTCGTTCTTCAGCCCGATCACCGACACGGGCATCCCGACCGCACGCAGCGATGAAGCCGCAGTGTCGTTCGAAATGGGCGCACAGATGGCCAAAGCGTGGAAAGAGGCACATCCTGACAAGTCGATCGTCATGGTGCAACTGGGTTGGCCGAACCACACCGAGGTAAACTCGGGTCGGACAGCGCCTTTTGCTGAAGGTGTGCTTTCGGTTGATCCTGACGCTGAAAACCTGGGCGCGCTGGATTCCAGCAAGGGTCAGGAAGCGGCCAAGCAGATCATTGTCGACCTGCTGACCCAACGGCCCGAGGTGAACTTGATCTATTCCGAAGCCTCTAACCTGACCGTCGGTACTATGGCCGGCCTGGCGCAACTGGGTCGTGGCAAGTTCGACAACGGCAAACCGCTGACTGAAATCGTGGCAAGCGTCGATTTTGACTCGGTCGAATTCGAGCAGGTCTATGATCCGAATTCCAGTCTGAAAGTCTCGATGGGCCTGCCGCCGGTTGAAACCGCACAAGGCCGCATCGACCTGATCATGGATGTTCTGGATGGCAAGGTCGCACCAACCTCAGACACAGCGGAAGAGTTCTTCTATAAGGCCTACACTGTATCTTACTGGTCGATGCCGAAAGATGAGGCAGAACAGTGGCTTAAGGACCAGTTCGGCGGCTAACCGACCCTGACGAACCTATCGTTGCGATCAGGCCTAATACCCGACTTTTGACCTGATCAGCCCGGTTGGTTCTTTAATTGCTGCCAACGTCGTAACCGCGTCCTCCCTACTGAGGCCGGCGTTGGTAGCAACCTATTCAAAATCAGATAAGCTTGGCCCATGGAAGCGACCAGTTCGCTGCCACTGTTGTCTTGCGAAAATAAAGGGAATGATCGTGCAGACTGCCTTTGCCGACAATGCACAGGAAAAAGCTCTGTCCGTCAGGGATCTGACCAAGGACTACCCCGGTGTACGCGCCGTGGACACCGTGTCGTTCGATATTGACCGGAATACGGTGCATTGCCTGGTCGGCGAGAATGGGGCGGGGAAGTCAACTATCGTCAAGATGCTGACAGGCGCGCTTGCCCCGACAAGCGGATCAATGGCCATTCTGGGTCGTGATCATGCGCCCAGCAGCACGCAGGATGCACGCGAAAGCGGTATTGGCACGCTGTTTCAGGAACTGCACGTTGTTGATCAACTGACTGTCTTGGAAAACCTGACCCTCGGGATGGAGGCCAGTCGGCTTGGTTTCCTGGTCAAGTCCGATCTAGAGGAGCGGGTGACTAAAACACTCGCGGCAATTGAACCGATGATCGACCCCAGTGCGCGCGTTTCATCGCTGAGTGTGGCGCAGAAACAGATTGTCGAGATTGCCCGCGCGGCCTCATCAGGGGCCAGTATTATCATCATGGATGAACCCACCGCCGCCTTGTCAGAACGCGAGGTCGAGCGCCTGTTCGGAGTAATCCGCAGGCTTCGGGACTCGGACGTGACGGTCATCTATATCTCGCACAAGCTGGATGAGATTTTTGAGCTGGGCGACAACGTCACCATCATGCGTGACGGCAAGCACATCGCCACCAAACCTCTGGCGGACGTGAACGGCCGGCCCGAGTTGATAGAGATGATGGTGGGGCGCGCGATCACCCATGACTACGAACCGCGTGGTGAAATTGCCGACAAACCGGTGCTGACGGTCAAAGGGCTTAGCAATCACCTTCTGAAGGACGTTTCATTTCATGTGAATGAAGGCGAAATCGTTGGTTTTTATGGCCTCGTTGGCGCGGGCAAGACCGAAGTGGCGCGCGCCATATACGGGGCCGACAAAGCGGACGGGCAGATTGATTTTCTAGGCCGAAAACGTCCCTCCTCGCCGAAAGAGGCCATCGCGGCAGGGATTGCTCTGGTCCCCGAAGAGCGGCGCACGCAAGGTCTGTTCACGGAACTGACGATCCGGCGCAACATTCCGATCATGAACATCCGCAAGCTTGCCAGTTTCGGTGTGTTTAAGGATGAACGCGAAAAGGAAGTTGCCCGGGAATATGTCGGTAAACTGGGGATCGCGACCAATTCGATTGAGAAGTACGCCGAAAAGCTTTCGGGTGGGAACCAACAGAAGGTCGTTTTGTCCAAGTGCCTGTTCGCGGATGCAGATATGCTGCTGCTGGACGAACCAACACGCGGCGTCGACGTCGGGGCAAAGTCCGAGATTTATGATCTGATCCGCGATCTGGCCAATAATGGTCGCGCGATCTGTATCTTTTCATCCGAACTGGAAGAGGTGTTGGGCATCTGCGACCGGGTGTTCCTGATGTATGACGGGCGGGTTGAAGCTGAAATCCAAAACGAAGCAGAGGTCGATATTCCTCAGATTCTGAATGTCGTAACCGGCGGAGGCGGAAAGAAGCCATGACCGACCAAGCAATTGCGGGCCGCAGGCTGGCCGCACGGGACAACAGGTTAAGTGATGAGATGTTCATCACGTCGCTTGTCGCCGGAGCTGCGGTGGCGTTGTTCCTATTAGCCTCCATTCTGGTGCCGAATTTCTTTCAGTTTCAGAACGTTGTGAACCTGGTGACAAACAACTGGGCGGTGATCTCACTCGGGGTCGGTGTGACGTTCTTGTTGGTTTCGGGGAACTTTGACCTGTCAGTCGGAGGCATCGTCGCACTGTCGGGTGTTTTGGCCGTGTGGTTTGCGCAGTCGACCGAAGGTGCGAACGCTTTGTCCTCGGGCTGGGGAATGCCGACTTGGCTGGCGATGGTCTGCGCCCTGATCGGCGCAATGCTGATCGGGGCAATCAATGCGGTATTTGTTGTCGCGCTGCGGGTGCCGTCAATCATCGTCACGCTGGGCACGATGATGCTGGCGCGGGGGATCGCGCAGGTGGTCACGCAAGGCTCGCAACGTAACACAAACCTGCCGTCAGATTTCGGTGTGCTGGGGAACATGACCATGTTCGGCACTTCGATCAAACTGCCGGTTGTGCTTATGACGGTCCTGATCCTTGTGGCCGTTTTTGTAGAACGCAAGACGGTGTTTGGCCGGTTGACCTATCTGATCGGAGCCAACCCTGTCGCATCGCGGCTTTCGGGGGTCGATAACGCGCGGCATGTCATCAAGCTGTATCTGTTCAGCGCGGCCATGGCCGGAGCTGTTGGCATTTTGCTGGCCTCGGAATTCAAATCCGGGTTCTCAAACCGTGGCATGCTGATGGAGTTTGACGCGCTGGTCATCTCGCTGTTGGGTGGCGTCGCAATTGCAGGCGGGTTCGGGTCAGTGATCGGGATGTTCTTTGGAGCAATCATATTGGCGACCGTGACGTCTGCGGCTACCGGGTTGGTTCTTTCGCCTGACTGGCAATTCACCCTCAAGGCCATCGCGGTGTTCATCGCAATCATGGCTCAGACTTGGGCTCTGGCCCGGAGACATGCATAATGACCGATCTGACCCAAAACCCCAGTTCTGGCGATCGTGTAAAACGGTTCCTCAAGGACTATTACATCTATCTGGTCCTGATCCTTGTTGTGGTTGTTCTAAGCACCGCCAATCTGGACAAGTTTCCCCTGTTCGAGCGTGGCAACTTCCTGAGTGAGCGCAATATCATCAACATCCTGCGTATTTCGGCACCGATCCTGACGCTGGCCGGGGCGTTCACGTTGTTGATGATCTCGGGCTATATCGACTTGTCCGTGGGCAGCGCCATGAGCCTGAGCGCGGTTGTCTATGCTATGCTCGTAATCAACGGGGTACCTTTCCTGCCGGCTTTTGTTGCGACCGTTGTATTGGGCGTTCTGCTGGGGGCTATTAACGGGTTTCTTGTGATCCAATTAAAGATCACGCCAGTCATCGCCACGCTGATCACCCTAAGCCTTTATAAAGGCATCGCATTGTTGCTGGTTGAGGATGGTGTTTCGGCGATCAAATCCGGCGGCGACCTGAAAATGCCCAGTTGGCTCAACGATTATGGACGAGATGGTGTGCTGTTTGGTCTGCCGTGGGCCTTTTGGGTGGCCATACTGGTTACGATTGCAATGATCATCGCGCAGGATCGGATGAAACTGGGCAAATACGCCGCTGCAACCGGGGGCAATCCGACGGCTGCGAAATTGTCAGGTATCAATACGGCGCGGACGGTGATCCTGCTTTATGTGCTGGTCGGGGTTTGTGCGGCGCTGGCGGGCATTGCGCGGTCCAGCTTTATGTCGCTGGGCGACCCACTGTCGGGCGACGGGATGGAACTAACCGCTATACTTGTGGTTCTGTTGGGTGGTACAGCCTTCAGCGGCGGCGAAGGGCGGGTTCTGAAATCCTTTATCGGGGCGCTGATCATCATGTCTTTGACTGTGGGCATGTTGACACTGGTGCCCGCCTATTTCCAAACTCTGGTCGTTGGCACCGCGTTGTTGCTGGCGGCGGCATCGAACCATTTGGTGAGCAGAAGGGACAGTGAAAATTGAACGCATCCGGACCCGATCCCGACACGCTGCGCCTGATCGCCCGTGTCCTGACCCTGCATTTTCAAGAGGGGCTGCTTCAGGCTGACATTGCCAACAGCTTGAAATTGTCGACGGCCAAGGTGAACCGGCTGATCAAGCAGGGCCGCGAGATGGGCATGGTCGAATTTCGCATCCACAGCCCGTTCCAACGTCTTTTCGAGCTGGAACGCCAGATGAAGGAGCGCTGGCCGCTGTCCGCTTGCCTTGTGGTCAACACCGTAACCGAAAACGCTGAAATCACGCTGGATCAGGTCGGAAAATCGGCGGCGCAGCATCTGCAGCATATTCTTGGACCCACCGACGTTTTGGCAATATCTGGCGGCAAAACGCTCAGCGCCGTCGCGGACCATTTGAAGCCGGGCGGAGCAGCGTCGAATGTCGTGGTGCCAATGACCGGAGGGGTGCAAGGCCAGCATTATACCGATGTGAACCACATCGCGACCCGTATCGCCGACGGTTTGGGAGGTTCGGCAACCCTGATCCACGCGCCCTTACATGCTGATACGCAGGACGAACGAGATGTTCTGCTGTCAGTGCGTGCAGTGAGCGATGTGCTCACCCAAGCGCGGAACGCAAATGTCTCTCTCTTGGGACTGGGAGCTGTAACCGAAGAGGATGCGACTTATTACAAAGCGCACCCCCTGTCCGAAGAGGACCGGTCGCAGCTCTACGATAGCGGGGTCAGGGCGGAACTGCTTGGGCACTTGGTCGATTGCGAAGGTGAGCTGTGCAGCACCGCGCTTAACTCCAGACTTGTCAGCCTGCCGCTGAAGGACGCCAAATTAGTTCCGATCCGCATTGGTGTTGCCTCCGGTATCGATAAGGCTGAACCGGTACGTGCTGCACTAAATGGGGGCCATATCAGCACTTTGGTCATTGATGATGTTACAGCGCAGGCGGTATTAAACGAGGCAAGCGAAAACGCCGTTTGAGAAAACACTGGTTTTGTCTGATTTTGCTGCCAAAGACTGAACATCTGGCTGAAGTCACCGACTGAACTTTGTGCCGTCGCTGACCCTGTGGTCGCCGGATCTGACTAATGCTGGGATGCAAATCTTTCGCTAGATCAGCAATGGTCAATTCACGCACAGACTCCGCCCGTTACAGCAGTTCACACAGGATGCAGGAAAATTGATTCTCCTGCTCAACCTGCGTTGCCTTCAAAGAAATTTGCGAAAAAACCCTATTGATTTGTCACTGGGGCATCTCCTGACATGAGAGACGCGACAGGTGCGATCTGTGCCGCGATTTGAGTTCTGAGCTGAACGAGTGTGATGTCATCTTGTTTGACGAATTCAATGAACGCCTGATTTAATGCGCCAAATATTAGTGTGCCCAGGTCTGTGGCGATTAGGTTTTGGCGCACCAGCTTCCGGCCCTGCAGAACCCTGATCAATTCGGTCACCTGTGCTGCAAGCCGACGATCCTGTTCCGCGTAACGCCGACCACTTGGTGTGTTGGGGTGTTCGATGGAATGGGCAATCGCCGCGCGCCACATTTCCTTGGATAGGTACTCGAGCGAGTGATCGTAATATTGATAAATCAACGCCAGAAGCGCGTCGTCTACGCGCTGTGGTGGGTTGGCCAGAATCGGCGCGCCTGCGGCGATGACTTCTTCGACCTCCATGGCGACGGTGGCAATCAGAATGTCGCCCTTGGTCTCATAATAGTTGTAGACCGTGCCGACCGACACTTCGGCCATTTCTGCCAGATCTTCGATTTTCACCGACCGATAGCCGTGTGACCGGAATTTCGCGGATGCGGCTTCCAGAATGCGACGCTCGCGCGCTGCTTTTTGCCGCTCTCGTAATCCTGCCATGTGGAAAAACGACCTCGTGTAACACAAATCCAAATTTAGAGTTGACTTAAAAGATGAGGCTGTTCAAGTTTTTTCGGACAGACCCACACAAAAACCGGGCAATCCGTAATCAACAGGAGATGAACGAATGCAAACCGGACGTAAAATCCTTGGCGCGTCGACGCTGGCCTTGATGGCTGGCACTGCCTGGGCCGAGGGCGAATTGAATGCGTTGGTGTGGTGCGACCATACTGATCCCGAACTGATCGCGCCGTTTGAGGCGGAACATAACGTCAAGGTCAACCTTCGCGAATACGAAGGAACCGGCGCGGCGCTGGCATTGCTGGAGCAATCCAGACCCGGCGACTGGGATGTGCTTGTGGTGGACGGGATCGACGTGTTCCGCGCAGTCGAAGCCGGTGTTCTGGCCCCGCTGCCCGAGGGCGCGATCTCGACTGCGGATTACTTCCCCGAAGTGGTCATGGCCGAAAACAACTCAGTCGACGGCGTGACCTATGCCGTGACCGAGAAATTTGGCTACAACGCGATCTCATACAACTCGGCCAAGGTCGATCCCGCGGATATGGAAAGCCTGACCAGTGTCTGGTCCGAGAAGTATGACGGGCGGATTTCGATCTATGACTACTACCTGCCCGTGATGGGGCTGGCTGCTATTGCCGAAGGCATTGCAACGGATGCGATTGGCCCGGGAGATTTGGCAAAGATCGATGGTGTGCTGTCAACCATGCGAAGCCGAGCGGCCTCGGTCGCGGGGGTGGTTGCGGCGCAAACGGCGCTGGCGACAGGCGAGGTGGATATCGTTGTCGGTGGGGGTGAGTGGCTGACGGCCGTGCTGGCCTCGGAACAGCCGGAACTGACATGGACCATCCCCAAGGAAGGCGCGGTTCGCTGGGCACAATCCATCGGCGTGGTTGAAGGGGCCAGTAACCCAGATCTGGCGGTTGAGTTCATCAAATATATCACCAGCCCGGAAGGGCAGGCTCGTTTGGCGACGTCTTCGTGCTTTTGGGGAATGCCCGCAAATGCCAAGGCCGGAGACGTTCTGACCGATGCGCAGAAAGACATCCTGCGCTGGGATCAGCAGCCTGACTATTTGGCGCTGACACAGCTATATCCTGCACCGGATGCGGATCTGGATATCGAGATGCAGGATCTGTGGCTGGAAACTCTGCAGCAGTGAGCATGTCCAAGGACCAGATCCGGGGCTGGGGCTTTGTGACTCCGGCCCTGCTGTGGACCATCGCTTTTTTCATCGTGCCTTTCGTCGTGATGGGCGCGATGAGCCTTGCTTCGCTTGAAGGGCGCACGCTTGTCTGGGACCTGTCGCTGGCCAACTATGCCGAGCTGCTTGAAAAGAAGTATCTGTGGCGCGCGGTTCTGGTTTCGCTTGAAATCACGCTGGCGGTGACTGTGATCTCGGTCGTGCTGGCTTATCCGCTGGCCTGGATCATTGCCTTTCGTGTGTCGCCGCGCTGGCAGCGCCTGGCCCTGCTGCTGGCAATCCTGCCATTCTGGACCTCCTATGTGGTGCGGTCCTATGCGTGGCTGCTGGTTCTGGCGCGCGAAGGCGTAGTGAACGAGACCCTGATGTGGATCGGCGCCATCGCCGAGCCGATCACGCTGGCCAATACGCGCTTTGCGACGGTGACGGGCTTTGTGCATTTCTTTGTGATGCTTCTGACCCTGACGATTTATGCCAACCTGATCCAGCTATCCCCGAACTATCGCCGGGCGGCAATGGACCTTGGCGCCAACGCCTTTCAAACCTTCCGGCACGTGATCTTGCCGCTCACGCTGCCCGGTATTGTCACCGGAGCATTCCTGACCTTTGTCCTGTGTATCGGCGATTACGTCACGCCGCAGATTCTGGGCGGCAATACCGAACTAACCGTGCCACAGGTCATCATGGTGCAATTGGGACGACGTGCGGATTTCCCGCTGGCCTCGGCGCTGGCCATCGTCTTGATGAGCATCGTCGCGCTGGCCTACCTGCTATCTGCCCGCTGGTTAAGGCTTGACCGGCTATGATGCGTTTTCTGCCGTGGGCTTACCTGATTGCCGCTTTTGTCTTTATCTACCTGCCGGTGGGTGTGCTGGTCCTGTTCTCGTTTCAGGAAGGAACGCTGCCGGTGCCGCCGTTTAACGGACCGTCCCTGCAATGGTACCAGACCATTCTTGGGGACGAGGATTTGATGGCAGCGCTGCGCAACTCGATCCTTGTTGCCTTCGGGTCGTCTGCGGTTGCCGTAACGCTTGGATTTCTGGCCGCATACAGTTTGGCGCGGCACGTTCTGCCGGGATCGACCCTGATCCGAGGGCTGCTGATTGCCCCCCTGACTGTCAGCTACCTGATCGTCGGGCTGGGTCTGCTGATCGTTCTGACGCGGTCGGGCTTTGGCGTTTCGCTATGGACCGCCGCCATCGGGCACGTGGTTATCAACCTGCCGCTGGCTTTTGCCATCATCTACGCCTCGATGGGGGCGCAACAGCAAAATGCCGAACGAGCGGCCCGTGATCTGGGCGCGTCCGAGCCCAAGGTGATCATGCTGGTGACGGTTCCGATGTTGCTGCCGTCGATTGCGGCGGCCTTTTTCCTGTCGGTCACGCTCAGTTGGGACGAGTTTATCATCTCCTTCCTGCTGACCCGCTTTGACGTCACCCTGCCGGTTGAGATCTGGTCGCTGCTCAGGTCTGGCCTGTCGCCGCAACTGAATGCAATCGGCAGCTTCGTCTTCCTGATCTCGGTGGCGGTTGTGCTGCTGCTGGAACTCACCATCTTTCGGAAAGGCCGCCAATGACCGCGTCTGTCACGTTTTCAGGTCTCAATCACTGGTTCGGTCAGTTTCAGGCGCTGTCCGGGATCGACCTACAGATCGAGGCCGGTGAATACGTAACCCTGCTGGGGCCATCCGGCTGCGGCAAGACCACCCTTTTGTCTATCCTTGGCGGGTTTCTGGAACCCACCGAAGGCCGCGTGCTGATTGGCGGTCAGGATTTGACCCGTGTCGCGCCAGTTAAACGCCCCACGACCACGGTGTTCCAGGACTATGCCCTGTTTCCGCACATGTCCCTGCGGGACAATGTGGGCTTTGGCCTGCGTATGAGCGGTATGGGCCGGAAAGCCCGCCACGCCCGCGCCGAACAGATGTTGGATCTGGTCGGTCTGAAGGATGCGGCGCTCAAACGTCCCCATGCCCTGTCCGGCGGTCAGCGTCAGCGCGTTGCGCTTGCGCGGGCATTGGCCGTAAACCCGGACGTTCTACTGCTGGACGAACCGCTGGGCGCGCTGGACCTCAAGCTGCGGCGATCCATGCAGGATGAACTGAAATCCATTCAGCAACAGATCGGAACAACCTTTGTGCATGTCACTCATGATCAGGAAGAGGCCATGGCCATTGCCGACCGGATCGTGGTCATGAGTAAGGGCCGGATCGAAGATCATGGCACGCCCGACCGGGTTTATCGTCACCCCGCAACACTGTTCACGGCGGATTTCATGGGTGAAAACAACCATATAGAAGGTGTGAAATCTGGGGCTGGTGTAGAAACACCCTTTGGGCTTCTTCCCGCACAGAATGCTCCAGCGTCTGCGGCGGCCGCAATCTGCCTCCGCCCCGAGGATATCCGCGCGGACGATCAGGGCTCGTTCCCGATGGGGCAGGCCACCGTGACTACAGCGGCGTTTTTCGGAACCTATTGCCGGGCGCATCTGTCACCGGCCTGTGCCCCGGACCTGAACCTTACGGCCTATCTGGCGCCCGACCGCGCGTGGGCGCAGGGGGATGTGCTATCGTTATCCGCAGATGTCGAGAATTTTCGTCTGTTCGAACCGGAGACCCCCTGATGCAACGCGCGCAACCGCAGGATTGGTACCGCACCACCCGCAAAGGCGAAGACGTCACCCTGATCGATGAGCCTTTCATCACGCCGTTCTATCGCTGCAACATGTGGCATGTGCGTGGGCGTGACCGCGATATGCTGGTCGACAGCGGTATGGGTGTTGTGTCGCTGCGAACATGGGTGCCTCTGGTGACCGAACGTGCGTTGACGGCGGTCGCAAGCCACACCCATTTCGACCATATCGGCTGTCATCACGAGTTTGAGGACCGCGCGGTTCACAGGGCCGAGGCCGATATTCTGGCGAACCCAACCCGCGTGGCGACGTTGGCCGACCCCTATGTGACGGACGAGATTTTCGACTGCCTACCGCCCTTGCCCTACCGATCCGATACATATGCGGTCAGCGGCGCGCAGGCGACGCGCCTGCTGGACGATGGCGATATCGTCGATCTTGGGGACAGGCATTTCGAGGTGATCCATACACCAGGTCATTCGCCGGGCGGAATTGCCTTGTGGGAGGCCGCGACAGGCATCTTGTTTTCGGGCGATATTGTCTATGATGGCGAGTTGATCGAAGACACTTATCATAGCAATGCGGACGATTATTACCGCTCGATGGTACGTCTCTATGATCTACCTGTACAAACTGTGCATGGGGGTCACTTCCCAAGCTTCGGGCGCGATCGCCACCGCGCAATCATTCGCGCGTGGTTGGATGGAAAGAACACGGCGCGATGACAGCAATTCTCGCAAAGATGGCCTGTTCGCGGGACACATTTATCCTGCAGCTCCAAAGAAAACCCACAGGCCGGAAACCGTTGTCCTGATGGGCCGAGTACCAGCCATGCGCCAACAGAACAAACAAGCGGGGCTGATCGCTTGGAACATAATTGGCTAATAATCTTGAGTTTTTGTTTACGGATGCCGTGACCCGTTTCTACTATCAAATTGTAATTTCTGATATTGATAAACATGGATAAGAACCGATGTCCGAAACTCTTGATTTACACAAGTTCGAAGATCTTAGCCCTTTTGAGATCAAAGACGAGCTCATCAAGCTGGCTCAGAAAGAGTCACGCGCCTCGACCCTACCGTATCTGAACGCTGGTCGGGGAAACCCAAACTGGATTGCAACCAAAGCGAGAGAAGTCTTTTTCTTTTTGGGGCAATTCGCGATTACCGAGGCGCAGCGTGACCGGAATGAACCACAAGTCGGGTTGGCCGGAATGCCACAAGGGCCGGGGTCTTATCATCGTTTGATGGCTTATTGTGCCAATGCGGAAAGTACTAGTCCTGCCGCGGCTACCTTGGCAAGTGTCGTGGATTTTGCAATTCAGAAGTTCGATTTTAATGCGGATGACTTTGTGCTGGAACTGACCGACAGCATCATTGGCGATCATTATCCTATGCCGGACCGCTGTCTCGTTCACAATGAACAGATTGTTCATGAATATTTGATGTGGGCAATGTGCGCGGGCCATCGCCCTGATGCCAAGTTTGACATCTATGCGGTCGAAGGAGGAACAGCCGCAATGTGCTACATCTTCAAAGCGTTGAAAAATCAACGGCTTTTGAACGCGGGCGATACGATCGCGTTGGGGACACCTATTTTTACGCCCTACCTCGAAATGCCAGAACTTGAAGACTATTCACTGAATGTCGTGCATGTCTCATCCGAGGAAGAAGATCACTTTCAATTGACGGATGAAGATCTGGAGTCGCTGGCAGATCCTAAGGTCAAAGCCCTATTTCTGGTGAATCCCGGAAATCCTTCGTCAGTCGCAATAAGCCCTGACGTATTGAAGCGATTGGTCAGTTTTGTAAAAACCCGTCGGCCAGATCTGATCATTCTGACGGATGACGTGTACGGGACTTTTGTGCCAAACTTTGAATCCGTGATGGCGCATCTGCCTGAAAACACAATCGGGGTTTACTCATACTCCAAGTATTTCGGCTGCACGGGCTGGAGGTTGGGTACAATCCTCGTGGCCGAAGACAACATATTTGACAAAATGATCGCCGAGGCCCCGGCCGAGACTAAAGCGGTTGTCGAAGCGCGCTACAGAACCCTGACACCCGATCCCTCCACACTCAAATTCATAGACAGAATTGTTGCGGACAGCCGGGATGTTGCCCTGAATCACACGGCTGGCCTTTCACTTCCTCAGCAAGTGATGATGACGTTGTTTTCTCTGGTCGAGATGATGGACGAAGACAAGGCATATCAAGCCCTTTGCATGAGCATTCTTGAACATCGCTTCACTGAATTGGTCGAAGGTATGGGGATCGAAGTACCGGATAACCCCTTGTACGACAGATACTATGGAATAATTGATTTTGAGTTCTGGCTCCGGAAATATGTAGGTGAAGAAGTCGTGGATTGGATAAAAGAGAACGTCCACCCGCTCGACATTTCGTTCAAACTTGCGCAGGACCATGGGATTGTCCTTTTGAATGGATCGGGATTCGACGCGCCTAACTGGTCTGCACGTGTGTCCTTCGCAAATCTTGATGATGATGCATATCGGAAAATCGGGCGTGCGGTGCGTGCCGTTGCGACGGGATACGTGCAATCGTATCGCGCTTCAAAAGGTCTGCCGATTCACGGTTGAACTCGCATTACAGGATAGGGCCGAGGGACAGCCGTTTTCATGGAAGCAATCATTTCGATATTCAGAACTCACCCTGAATTGGCGCTGTTTTGCAGCCTGACCCTTGGTTACGCGATTGGGAAAGTTTCCTTCGGCTCTTTTACTGTTGGCTCAGTGGCGGGATGCCTGCTTGCTGGTGTCTTGGTCGGGCAGACCGGAGTGGTCGTGTCCGATGACTTGAAGCAGACATTTTTCCTGTTGTTTCTGTTTTCGATTGGCTATCGCACCGGGCCTCAGTTCTTTCGTTCCTTGAACCTGGGTGCCCTGCCTCAGATCGGGATTACCGTTTTATTATGCGCAATTGCGTTGCTGGTTGCGGTCCTTCTAGCGCCACTTATGGGTCTTTCGGTTGGTGTCGCGGCGGGGCTTTTGGCAGGTGGGGCGACTGAAAGTGCAACTTTGGGTGTGGCCATTGATGCATTTGCGAAAACAGGTGCTGACGCAGCAAGCCAGCAGATATTTGAAGCCGAAATCGCGACAGGTTTTGCGGTTGCATATTTTGTTGGTGTCATCGCCACGATTGTGTTCCACACGCAAATTGCACCGCGGTTTTATGGGCGATCTTTGCGGGACGCATGTGCTGAATATGAATCTGAACTGCAAGATGACGATGCCCCGTGGCATTCCGAGCATCGTGACTTTGAAGCGCGGGCCTATCGCATAAATCCTGACTTTGCAGGACATACCGTGGCCGAATTGGAAGCTCGGGTTCCGATCCACGTGCGGGCTTTCTTTGATCGCGTTCGCCGAGGCAACAAAATCCTGCCGACGTCACGGGACATGGTCCTGCAAAACGGAGATATCGCAGCGATCGCCGGGATGCGGTCCTATCTTATTGACCATGGTAGCCTTCTGGGGGAAGAGGTCGAAGACCCTGAACTTTTGGATCTTCCCGTTGAAACCAGCGACATTGTTGTAACTAACAAAGAGTTGGTCAACAAAACCCTAGGTGAACTTTCCGTCCGCCCCGAAGCCCGAACTATCTTTCTTCGTGGGATCATGCGCAGCGGTGAACGGCTACCGGTTTTTCGGGGTGTCCCATTGCACATGGGAGATGTCCTGACAGTTTCCGGTACGCGCAGCCATATTCAGGACGCAGCAAGCAAGTTGGGTTATCTGGACCGAGAAACAAGCAAAACGGACATGGTGTTTGTTGCGTTTTTTATCCTGTTGGGTGGTTTGATTGGGATTCCAGCCCTGCATTATGGCGCGGTCGAGCTTGGTCTGGGCACTTCGGTAGGGGTATTGTTGGGGGGGCTGGTCGCAGGTTGGTTGCGCTCGGTTCGCCGCACATTTGGATTTGTTCCCGAAGCCACGCTTTGGATATTCGATTCAGTTGGCCTGTGCGTCTTTGTGGCATGTGTGGGCATTACCTCGGGGACAAGTTTTGTGGCTGGTGTACTGGCAAGCGGCCCGTCCCTGATTTTTGGTGCGCTGGCAATCGTTTTTCTGGCGCATGGATCAGCGATTTTTGTGGGTCGTAAGATATTCAAAATCAACGAAGGGGTCCTGGCCGGAACATGTTGTGGGGCAGGGACATCCGCACCCGCTTTGGCAGCTGTACAAGAGGCCGCGCAGAGCCAAGTACCAACCCTTGGCTATGGGTTGGGTTATGCAGTTGGTAACGTCCTTCTCGCCCTATGGGGTTCAGTGATTGTCCTGCTATTGGTCTAGAGTCGAAAGCGTGGCACATCCAAGCAGTGTGCTGAACTAAACCAAAACCTCGCGCAAAACCGCAGTTTTGGAGAGCGAGAGCTTTTGAACAAGATTATGCGGATAATCGTTCGAATATAATTCGGCAGAATCAAACATCCGATCCTGCTGGCCGTCTATTGGGCGCTATAGCTTGCTGCAAATCCGTCGGGTATCAAATTTTCTTGGATGAGAATTTCAATGCGTATTTGCTCTTGCGACTGCATGATCTCACGGTTGTCGCACCTTGCGCGCAGCAACCGGACCGAGCTGCGTACCAGATGACCGGGATTTTGCGCGATGATTGCATCCACTTCTTTGTTCAATAGCGCGCTGCGTGTACGTTCCGTCAGCTCATGTGCAATTACGACCAGCTCACCGTGATCAGTTTTGCAATGCAGGGCATTCAGGGGTGAGCGCGCTTCGGAACTCATGATATACGCAGCGATAACGTCTTGATTGTTTCGCAACGTGTTCAGGACGATTTCTTGCGCCCGTGACTGATCACCATGCGTCTCAAGTGAGGGCAGCGCAATTAGATTTGGATAGTCCTGCTTGAGAACCTGATCGAACCCGTGACGCCGTTCCAGACTGTCACGTGCGTTCATGGTTTCTGAAACGACCATGACTTTTCCTTGCCGCCCGCAAATGAAACGGCCAATTAGGCGGGCCGCGGTTGCGCCCGCGGCGCGGTTGTCGATGCCAACGAAATCCATATCGGACATTTCAAGCTGACCGGATATGAGGTGCACAACCTGAACGCCTTTTTCTTGAAGCCGGATGGCGGCATCCCGCACCTGAGGTGATTCAGGCGCCATCAACGCAATCCCGTCGACCTTATCAGGCGACAGCTTCAGCAATGTGCGTGCGATCAGATGCGGATCGGCCTGCGAAATTTCCTGATGCGAAATCTCGATCCCTTCGGCCGCAAGGCCTCGGTCGGTTTCGGAAATGCGTTCGCGCAGTTCTGAAATAAACAAATCCCCGCGGCGCGGAAGCATGAACCGAAACCTGTACCTCTTGCTTTTGGCCAGATTGGCAGCGGACAGGTTGCGCACAAAGCCGATCTTATCGATTGCTTCATTCACCGCCTTCACGGTTTTCTTGCGCACGCCCGGGCGATTGTTCAGGACGCGATCCACAGTGGCCAGACTGACACCGGCAGCTTTGGCGAGGTCTTTGGTTGTTGGTCGCATCGAGTCGGTTTCTATCCTTTGGTGTTCAAAAATATTTGCCCAGTTTCAAGGCACATGCAAGCGAAATGAGGCACGTACCTCAGAAAAAGCTTGATCTGAGGTACGTGCCTCATTTACGACTATTCCATCAATGAGTCGCCGTCAGAGGAGTCGGCGCCAAACAAATGGGAGGAGCTTTCTGATGAAGACGCAGCTTAAACTTTCTGTTGCAACTGCCGCGGTGATGGCCGTTTCCGGCGCCGCCAGCGCCGAGGACCTGACCCTGTGCTGGGCATCCTGGGATCCGGCCAATGCGCTGATCGAACTGAGCAAGGACTTCGAGGAAAAGTCCGGCCACACCATGAATTTCGAATTCGTGCCATGGCCTAACTTTGCAGACCGGATGCTGAACGAACTGAACTCGGGCGGTAAACTATGTGATCTGATGATTGGTGACAGTCAGTGGATCGGGGGCGGCGCCGAAAATGGGCACTATGTCAAACTGAACGATTTCTTCGATGCCGAAGGCATCACAATGGATGACTTCATCCCGGCAACCGTGACAGGTTACGCGGAATGGCCGAAGAATACCCCCAACTATTGGGCGCTGCCAGCGTTCGGAGATGTTGTCGGCTGGACCTATCGCAAGGATTGGTTCGAACGCCCCGAACTGCAGGCTGAGTTCAAGGAAAAGTACGGCCGGGATCTGGATGTCCCGAACTCTTTGGACGAGTTGAAAGACATCGCTCAGTTCTTCCAAGGCCGCGATATTGACGGAACGACGGTCTACGGCGCCGCGATCTATACCGAGCGCGGGTCCGAAGGCATCACGATGGGTGTGACCAACGCGCTGTACAACTATGGGTTCGAATATGGTAACCCCGACAGCCCGTATGAACTGGATGGCTTCGTCAATTCTGAAGATGCGGTCGCTGGTCTGGAGTTCTACAAGGACCTCTATGATACCGCCACACCGCCGGGATCTTCGAACTGGTACATGGGTGAAAACATCGACGCTTATAAGTCCGGTCAGGTCGCATTGCAGATGAACTTTGCCTTCATCTGGCCGGGTGTTGAGGCTGACGCGAATGTGGGCGGCGGCAAGTCTGGTTACTTCCCGAACCCCGCAGGTCCGAGCGGGCAGTTTGCCCAATTGGGCGGGCAGGGGATTTCTGTTGTCTCTTATTCCGACAAACAGGATGCTGCACTGGAATACATCAAGTGGTTCGCACAGCCTGAAATTCAGTCTCGCTGGTGGGAACTGGGTGGCTATTCCGCGCTGAAGGCGGTCGTCGAAGACCCTGGTTTTGCAACCAGCCAGCCCTATGCGCAGACCTTCCTCGATTCGATGGCGATCGTTAAGGATTTCTGGGCGGAGCCAGCTTATGCCGAACTGCTTCTGGCCATGCAGCAACGTGTGCATGACTATGTGATTGCGGGCAATGGCACGGCCGAGGAAGCCTTGAATGGTCTGGTCGACGATTGGACCGAGACTTTCGAAGACGAAGGCAAAATCTAAGCGTAAATCTTGCCGGGCAATCCCGTTTGCCCGGCGCTCCCTCTCCGGATTGGCAAAATGCTAATCCGGAGCACTCCGCCACCTTCGGAGACAGCGTCGCTGTCGCCGATGAAGGATCAAACAATGATACACACACCGATGGATAAAATCGCCAAAGCGACACCCGAGCCGATGGCTCGGAAAGTGCGCGGGCTGTCAGATCGAACCATCGCCTGGATTTTCGTCGCGCCGTCTATTTTCCTGCTGTTGGCCGTCAACATCTTTCCGCTGATCTGGACCATCCGGCTGAGCTTTACCAACTACAAGGTGAACAGGCCCAACCGTGAAATCGATTTCGTCGGTCTGCGCAACTACGAACGTATCCTGACCGATAGTGACACATGGATGACGATGCAGGCCACGGCGCATTTCCTGATCTGGACCATCGTTCTGCAGGTTCTGATCGGCTTTGCACTGGCCTATTTGCTGAACATGAAATTCAAGGGCAATGATATGTGGACCACGATCATCGTGTTCCCCATGATGTTAAGCCCGGCCGTTGTAGGTAATTTCTGGACTTTCCTCTATCAGCCGCAAATCGGCCTGTTCAATTATGTAGTGACGTTCTTTACCGGTGGTGATCCATCCAGTTTTTCTATGATCGGCGATGTTCATTTGGCGCCTTGGGCCATTGTAATCGCCGATACCTGGATGTGGACGCCATTTGTGATGCTGATCTGTCTGGCGGGTCTGCGTTCAATCCCGGATTCGATCTATGAAGCCGCCGAATGTGACCGCGCCAGCAAGTGGCGGCAGTTCTGGACGATCACCATTCCGATGGCGCTGCCCTTCCTGATGCTGGCCGTGTTGTTCCGCGGCATCGAGAACTTCAAGATGTTCGACCTTGTGGTGCAGCTGACCGGCGGTGGTCCGGGCAATACGACCACGCTGACCTCGATCGACCTGAAACGCGAAGCGTTCGAGAAATGGCGCACCGGCTATTCCTCGGCCTATGCGGTCATCCTGTTCGTCACCGTCTTTGGGCTGGCTTCGATCTACGTCAAAGCCCTGAACAAGGTAAAAGAAAGATGAGCTTTTCTGTTACAGAGCCGTCCAACCGGACGAAGTGGGTCGCTGGTACCGCTGTGGTACTGTATGCGGTCATCACGATCCTGCCGCTGATGTGGATCATCGCCACCGGGTTTAAGTCGCCTGCCGACTCGATCTCTTATCCGCCCAAAATCCTATTCGAGCCGACGCTGGAAGGCTACGTCAACCTGTTCACGCAGCGCACGCGCCTGAATGAAGAAGACCTGGCTGCGCTGCCCCCGCCAGAGACATGGTATGATGAAATGGTTCGCGAACAGGGGCAGGTTATCACTGGCGCGTCGCGCTATGGCGAGCGTTTCATGAACTCGGTCATCATTGGGTTCGGCTCGACCTTTCTGTGTATGGTGCTGGGCACCGCTGCGGCCTATGCGTTCAGCCGGTTCCGGGTGCCACTCAAGGATGATTTGCTGTTCTTCATCCTGTCGACCCGGATGATGCCGCCGATTGCGGTGGCGATCCCAATTTTTCTGATGTTCCGGCAACTAGGGTTGAACGACACGCATCTGGGTATGATCCTGCTGTATACGGCCGTGAACCTCTCCCTGTCGGTCTGGTTGCTGAAAGGGTTCATCGACGAGATCCCGGTGGAATATGAAGAGGCCGCATTGATCGACGGATACACCCGCTTTCAGGCCTTCTACAAAGTGGTGCTGCCGCAGGCCGCGACGGGCATCGCCTCAACCGCGATTTTCTGCCTGATCTTTGCGTGGAACGAATACGCCTTTGCTGTTCTGCTGACCTCGGGCACCGCACAAACCGCACCGCCCTTCATCCCGACCATCATCGGTGTTGGCGGCAAGGACTGGCCCGCCGTGGCCGCCGGGGCGACGATCTTCTTAGTTCCGGTCATGGTCTTCACCATTCTTCTGCGCAAGCATCTGCTGCGCGGCATCACATTCGGAGCGGTACGCAAATGACAAGCTTTATCAATGGCCTGCTGCGGCTGCGCCGTGGCCCTTGGGAAATGGTGGCCTCCATCCTTATCGCGTTGGGTGTGATCATGCTGATGCAGCCCTTTGTGCTGGCCCTGTTCACCTATTCCTTCATTGTCACGCTGATTGGCACGGTGATGTTCATCATCGTCAGCCACTTCCCGGAGTAAGAACATGGCACAGATCAGAATCGAAAACGTGCGCAAGGAATTCGGGACGTTTACCGCCGTGAAGTCGTCGAGTTTCACCATCGAAGATGGCGAGTTCTTCATGCTGCTTGGCCCCTCGGGCTGCGGCAAGACCACGACGTTGCGTATGATGGCCGGGCTTGAGCTGCCCACCAGCGGCGAGATTTACATCGACGGTGAAGAGGTGGGTATGAAGCCTGCCAGCCAGCGCGATATCGCCTTTGTGTTCCAGATGTTCGCGCTCTACCCGCATATGAATGTCGGCAAGAACATCAGCTATCCCCTGCTGAGCCAAGGGATGCCCAAGGCGCAGGTCAAAAAGAAGGTGGACGAGGTCGCCCAGATTCTGGGGATCACCGATATTCTGAAGAAACCTGTTGGCGGGTTGTCAGGAGGCGACCGTCAGCGCGTCGCCTTGGGGCGCGCCATTGTGCGGGACCCCAAAGCGTTCTTCATGGACGAGCCGCTGGGTGCGCTGGATGCAGAATTTCGCGAGCATATGTCCGAAGAATTGCGTGCCTTGCATGACCGGATGGGGGCAACCACGGTTTACGTGACCCACGACCAGCTAGAGGCGATGCAGATGGGCGACAAGATCGTCGTCATGAACCACGGCGTTGTCGAACAATTTGGAGTGCCGCAAGATATCTATGACTGGCCCGCTACGATGTTCGTGGCCAGTTTCATCGGTTCACCTTCCATGAACTTCCTGAATTTTCATGGCATTGTTGGCAGCGGCACTCACTCGGTCGATCTGGGCGACAGTCAAATTCGCATCCCCGAACAGCATGGCGGCGCGCGTGGCGATCTGGCGCTTGGTGTGCGACCTGAACATGTGCATCTGGATGACAGTTCCAGCTATCGCGGCGAAGTGACGGCGACGGAATACCTTGGCACCACTCAGATCGTGACACTGAACACCCCGAATGGCGAGATCAAGGCGCGCATCCCATCCAGCGATCGCGTTCATGTGGGCGAAAAAACGGGCCTGCACTTTGATGAGCGTACAATCACGGTGTTCGAAACGGAAAAGGGCAGGGCATTGTTGTCCGCAGGAAACGAAGGAGTTCTGAACCATGGCTGAGGTTGAGCTTCGCAATGTGACAAAAAGCTTTGGCGACATGGTCGCTTTGGACAACATATCCATGACGATCCCGGATGGGGCTTTTGTCGTCCTTCTTGGGCCAACCGGGGCCGGCAAGACAACGACGCTGCGCATGGTGTCCGGGCTGGACAAGCCGGATGAGGGTGACGTCCTGATGAATGGCCAAACCCTGACCGGATTGACCCCGGCTCAGCGCAACGTCGCCATGGTGTTTCAGCAATACTCGCTGTACCCGCATCTGACAGTCTATGAAAATCTGGCCTTCCCGCTGCGGTCCCCTTTGCTGAAGACGCCCGAGGACGAGATTAGGATCAAAGTGCAGCGCGTCGCTGAGACATTGCAGATCGCGCACAAACTTGAAAACAAGGCGACCGCCTTGTCTGGCGGGGAAATGCAGCGTGTTTCGATTGGTCGTGCCTTGGTGCGAAATCCCGAAGTCTATCTGATGGACGAACCCCTCAGCTCATTGGATGCCAAGCTGCGCGCTGATCTGCGGGTTGAGCTGAAGAGCATTCAGGCGGATAGTGGCGCGACGCTACTGTATGTGACACACGATCAGGTCGAGGCGATGACCATGGCGACCCATGTGGGTGTTCTGGATAATGGAAAGCTGATCCAGTTTGGCACGCCGCGGGAAATCTACGAAGCCCCAGTCAGCATCTATGCGGCCAGCCGCCTTGGCCAGCCCCGGATCAACATTCTGCCTGCCGATATCTTTGGTCACGCCCCAAGCGGTGCCAAGTCCATCGGCCTGCGCCCAGAACAGATCGGACAGGGGGACGGGCAGGACAGTCTTGTTACGCGGGTCGAACATCTGGGCGATCAGACCAGATTACATCTGTCTTTCAGGGATCATGATCTGATTACTGTAACCGACGCACACACCTCGCTCAAAAGCGGCGATATCGTCAAGATCGCTCCGAACAACCCGTTTTTCTTCGACGCCGAAGGCGTCCGGATTCAGTAAAAGAGGCTGAAATGACCCATTTTATCAATAGAAAAGAAGACATCGTTGCAGAAGCCGTTGACGGCGTGATCGCAACATCGGGTGGTCGCCTTGCCCGGCTGGACGGTTATCCACATATCAGGGTGGTGGTGCGCACGGACTGGGACAAGTCGAAGGTTGCGCTGGTGTCTGGCGGGGGGTCGGGTCACGAGCCCGCGCACGCCGGGTTCGTTGGCGAAGGTATGTTGACCGCCGCGGTGTGTGGTGACGTATTTGCCTCACCTTCTGTCGACGCGGTTCTGGCCGGGATTTTGGCTGTGACCGGACCGGCAGGTTGCTTGCTTATCGTCAAGAACTACACCGGCGATCGCCTGAACTTTGGCCTTGCGGCTGAACGTGCGCGCGCCTTTGGACTCAATGTGAATATGGTCATCGTGGATGATGACGTCGCGCTGCCTGATCTGCCCCAGGCACGCGGTGTTGCGGGGACGCTGTTCGTGCATAAAATCGCCGGTGCATTGGCCGAGAATGGCGCTGACCTCGATGCGGTGGCAACCGCAGCCGAGCGCGTTATTGCTGGCACATCGTCCATCGGTATGTCGCTTGACACCTGTACGGTGCCCGGCGCACCGAAAGAAGATCGCATTCCAAGCGGTAAGGCTGAACTGGGCCTCGGTATCCATGGTGAGGCCGGGATTGATCAGGTTGAATACTCGGATGCTAAATCCGCCATTGCCATGATGGTTGAAAAGCTGGGTGCAAAGATGGACCCTGACCAGCGCTATGTTGCTTTGTTGAATAACCTTGGCGGGGCTTCCGTTCTGGAAATGTCTATTCTGGCGCATGAGCTCAAGCATTCGTCGATCGGGCAGCAGATTAGCCATATCGTTGGACCTGCGGCGTTGATGACTTCTCTTGAAATGCGCGGATTTTCGATCTCGGTCTATCCTGCGCCGACCGAGGATCTGATGGCATTGCAGGCCAAAACGCACCTGAGCGCATGGCCCGGTGTAAACGCATTGGTCGACGTTCCCGTGCTTGAACTGCCCGATGGCCTGAAGCCAATTAAGCCTCTGGCCTCAGATCATGCCGAGACGCGTTCGTTCCTGATAAGATGCTGCGAGATATTGATAGCGGCCGAGGCTGACCTGAACGCGCTGGATGCCAAGTCCGGCGATGGTGACACAGGCTCGACGCTTGCAGGCGCGGCACGTGCCCTGATCGCAGCGATGGACAAGCTGCCTTTGGCGGATCACACGCAACTGTACCGCGCAATCGGCCAAGAGCTGAGTCAGACTATGGGCGGGTCTTCAGGCGTTTTGCTCGCCATTTTCTTTGCGGCGGCGGGGGATGCGGCATCAAGTGGTGAAACGATGCAGAAGGCGTTGCACGTTGGTTTGAAGCGGATGCAGGATATTGGCGGTGCTCAACCCGGTGACCGGACAATGATTGATGCATTGAAACCGGCTCTGGACAAGCTGGAAGGCGGATTGCCCGATGCAGCAGTTGCCGCGCGAGCTGGGGCTGACAAAACGGCAACGATGTTGCGGGCCCGAGCTGGTCGCGCATCATATATCAACGCAGAACAACTGCGGGGACATGTCGATCCTGGTGCCGAAGCTGTCGCGCGGCTTTTTGAACGATTGGCCAGCTAACTACGACCGCAAGCGGTCGCAGGGCGCCACCTTGGCCTTGCGACCGCGCCTCAGGGTTGCGCGACGTTGATGGATGTGCCGAGTTCGCGCGCCTTCTGCATCATACCGTCCGGCAACGGTGCATCGGTGAAAAGGATATCGGTATCGGCAAGATTCCCAATCCGCCCAGGGGCTGACCGCAGCATTTTTGAGCTATCGGCAACCACAAAAGTCGACTTTGACTGTCGTATGATGGACTTCGTCGCGCGCACTTCCTGAAAATCGAAATCCAGCAGATCCAAGTCTGCGTCAATTCTGGCGCAGCTTATGATTGAATGGTCGAATTTGAACAAATCCACCACCTGTGTTGTCAGGTTGCCAAGTAGACCACCGTCTGTGCGCCGCAACGAACCACCTGCGACAACAATTTCGATATCCGGGTTCACCGCAAGGATATTGGCGGTGTTCAGGCTGTTGGTGACAACCAACAGGTCTTTGTGGGCCAGCAACTCATGGGCAACAGCTTCGGTGGTGGTTCCGATGTTTATGAAAACGGTTGCGCCGTTTGGAATGCTGCCGGCGCATTCTCGGCCAATTCTTGCCTTGCCTTCAGTATTTCGGCTGCGGCGCTGCACATAGTCGAGATTTCCCGCCCCCGAAGACACGACAGCGCCCCCGTGAACGCGTTCCAGTTGGCCGGTATCAGATAGCTGCGCAAGGTCTCGGCGGATGGTCTGCTCGGCGACCCCAAAGCGTCGGGCAAGATCTTCGACCCGGATCGTTCCTTCGATTTGAGCGATGTGCAGAATCTCAGATTTTCTGTTCTTGCCGAGCATGTTTTGATCCTTTGCGCTCAAAAATAGATGTGCGGTTTTTGTGTGGTTTTCAAGATAATTCGAAATTATCGAACATAATTGCCAAAAAAGAACGCCTGAATGCGCGAAAATGTTGACTTTTGGCTTGAATGATGATTGTTAGCGATAACAAATGAAAATGGTTCAGGGGCAAGGTCCGAATGATCCGAAACAGAAACATCAAAGTTGTGGCGACGCTTGGTCCAGCCTCAAGCAGCTATGAAACCATCCGTGCCCTAAAAACCGAAGGGGCGGATGTGTTCCGCCTCAACATGAGCCACGGACGGCACGATGATATCGCCCGGTTGCATGCCACGATCCGCAAGGTTGAGGCGGATATGAACGCGCCCATTTGTATTCTGGCAGACCTTCAGGGCCCCAAGCTGCGCTGCGGCCTGTTCGAAGGCGGTGGTGCGCTGTTGGTCGATGGGCAGAGCTTTCGGTTTGATCTGGAGGGCACCGCGGGAAATCAAAATCGTGTTCAGTTGCCGCATCCGGAAATCTTCCGGGCTCTGACCCCGGGTGCAACGCTACTGGTCAATGACGGTCTCATTCGCATGTCTGTGATTGATTGCTCAGACCAACATGCCGAGTGTCGCGTTATGGTAGGCGGGCGTATTTCCGACCGCAAAGGCGTGAATGTCCCTGATGTCGTGCTTCCTTTGGCTGCGTTGTCCGACAAGGACCGGGCAGATCTTGAGTTTGTGTGCGAGCTTGGTGTCGAATGGCTTGCCTTGTCATTTGTGCAAAGGCCCGAAGACATCGAAGACGCGCGCAAACTGGCAAAAGGCCGGGCGCGTATTTTGAGCAAGATTGAAAAACCGGCGGCGGTAAACTGTTTTCCTGCAATTCTGGATGCGTCGGATGCGATCATGGTGGCGCGTGGCGACCTGGGTGTGGAACTGCCCATCCAAAAGGTTCCGGCAATCCAAAAGCAGCTGGTGCGGGGGTGCCGCGCGGCCGGGAAGCCTGTGATTGTCGCAACTCAGATGCTGGAAAGCATGACCGGCAGCCCTGTGCCCACCCGCGCTGAAGTGTCCGATGTCGCTTCGGCCATTTATGACGGTGCCGATGCGGTCATGTTGTCGGCAGAATCCGCAGCGGGACAATTTCCGGTCGATGCAGTTCAGATGATGAACGCTATAGCCGAGGAAACGGAACAGGATCCCGGTTACCTTGAAGCGATCGAAGCAGCACGCACCCCCTGCAAGAGCACGGTGTCCGAGGCGATTACATCTGCGGCTCGGGAAATCGCTGAGACGACCGCGCTGAAGACGATCTGTTGTTACACCATGTCCGGCTCGACGGCCACGTTGGCCGCACGGGAACGCCCGCGCGTGCCTATTCTGGCGCTGACCCCCGATCCGTCCGTCGCCAGAAGGCTGGGCCTGGTTTGGGGTCTATCCTGTGCTCCGGTCGATCCCGCCATCCGTTTCAAGGGCGCGGTAAAAGCGGCAGTCTGCGCCGCGCGGGATATGGGGCTGGCCGGTCAGGATGACCGCATCGCGGTTACGGCGGGCATTCCTTTCAACACTGCAGGCACCACGAACATCCTGCGCGTCGTGTCGATGTCAGAATCCCTTGATGCGCAATCCGAAGCGGCATTCTAAATTTTTGGAGAAGTAAAATGACGGTAAAAGTAGCAATCAACGGGTTTGGTCGCATCGGTCGCAGTGTCCTAAGATCTTTGGTTGAGGCAGGGCGGAACGATGTCGCCGTGGTGGCCATCAATGATCTTGGTCCGATTGAGACGAACGCGCATTTGTTGAAATACGACAGCGTTCATGGGCGACTGGATACAGATATTCAGGTTGATGGAAACACTTTGCTTGTTGGTGGGCGCGAAATACGCGTCAGTGCAGAGCGCGACCCCGCAAAGCTGGCTTGGCAGGATGTCGACGTCGCACTTGAATGCACCGGTCTGTTTACAAAACGCGAAAGCGCCATTCAGCACGTGAGCAATGGGTCAAAGAAAGTTTTGGTTTCCGCCCCGGCTTCGGGTGCTGACAAGACGATCGTTTATGGCGTGAACCACAAAAGTCTGACAGGCAACGAGATCGTTGTGTCGAATGCAAGTTGTACAACCAACTGCCTGTCTCCGGTTGCCAAGGTGCTGGACGACGCCTTTGGGATTGAAACCGGTTACATGACCACAGTGCATTCTTACACAGGTGATCAACCTACCCTGGATACGATGCACAAAGACCTCTACCGCGCCCGAGCGGCCGCGATGTCGATGATCCCGACCTCGACAGGAGCGGCCCGTGCTGTCGGTGAGGTTCTTCCCCAGCTCAAAGGGAAATTGGACGGTTCTGCCATCCGGGTGCCGACACCGAATGTTTCGGCTGTCGATTTTTGCTTTATGCCGAAACAAGACGTAACCGTGGATCAGATCAACGACGCAATTCGCGCCGCAGCAGACGGCGAAATGCGTGGGGTACTGGCGGTGACAGATGAGCCGTTGGTTTCCGCAGACTTCAATCACGACCCCCATTCGTCGATCTTTGCCACCCAGCAGACCCGTCTGACCGAGGGTGGAATGGTTCGGATTCTGAGCTGGTACGACAATGAATGGGGTTTCTCCAATCGAATGCTGGACACCGCCCGCGTGATGGCAACCAAAGTCTGAGGGCCACATAATGAGCACAATCATCGACATCCACGCCCGTGAAATTCTTGACAGTCGGGGCAACCCGACGGTTGAGGTGGACGTGATTTTGGAAGACGGCACGATGGGCCGGGCGGCGGTGCCGTCGGGGGCCTCGACCGGCGCCTATGAGGCGGTGGAAAAGCGCGATGGCGACAAGGCGCGCTATATGGGCAAGGGCGTGCTGGAAGCCGTTGCTGCGGTGAACGGTGAGATCGCGGAAGAACTGGTTGGCTTTGACGCGACTGAACAGGTCGCCATCGACCAGGCGATGATCGAACTGGACGGAACCGAGAACAAGGGCCGTCTGGGCGCGAACGCCATTCTGGGTGTCTCGCTGGCCACGGCCAAGGCCGCAGCCGATTTCACCACGCAGCCTCTGTATCGCTATGTCGGCGGCACGTCGGCGCGCGTTCTGCCCGTGCCGATGATGAACATCATCAATGGTGGTGAGCACGCGGACAACCCGATCGACATTCAGGAATTCATGATCATGCCGACCTCGGCCGCGAATATTCGCGAAGCGGTGCGCATGGGGTCCGAGGTGTTCCACACGCTGAAACGCGAACTGTCGGCGGCAGGTCTGGCCACTGGCGTCGGCGATGAGGGGGGCTTTGCACCCAACATCGCATCCACACGCGAAGCGCTGGATTTCATCCTGCAAGCCATTGAAAAGGCAGGTTACAAGCCGGGCGAGGAAATCCACCTTGCCCTGGATTGCGCCGCCACCGAGTACTACAGGGACGGCAAATACGTTCTGTCGGGCGAGAATATTTCGCTGACCTCCGAGGAAAACGCCGAGTATCTGGCGGCGCTGGTCAAAGACTATCCGATCATCTCAATCGAAGACGGCATGTCCGAGGATGACTGGGACGGGTGGAAGGCCCTGACCGACGCTATCGGCGACAAGGTCCAGCTTGTGGGCGACGACCTGTTTGTGACCAATCCCGCGCGTCTGGCCGAAGGGATCGAGCGCGGCTGCGCGAACTCGATGCTGGTCAAGGTGAACCAGATCGGATCGCTGACCGAAACCCTGCGCGCCGTCGATATGGCCCACCGCGCGCGCTATACCAACGTGATGTCGCACCGCTCGGGCGAGACCGAGGACGCCACCATTGCCGATCTGGCCGTGGCGACCAATTGCGGCCAGATCAAGACCGGCTCGCTGGCGCGGTCGGACCGGTTGGCCAAGTACAACCAGCTGATCCGCATCGAGGAATCGCTGGGCGAGGTCGCCGAATACGCTGGGGCTTCGATCCTGAAGCGGTGAAATCCAGTCGGGGTGCGACCTTGATCCAAACTCTGTGAGAGGGGTCGCACACGCAGGACGAAAATGACGAATACCCTGAATCCTCACCCTTGCGCGCATTGAGTGAGAAGCTCAGCGCCAAGTGAGTACATTAAGATAAGATTACGGTTGCTTAATATTGCGGTTGGAGCCTTGCAGGGAAACCGCTCACGGACCACCTAATCGGGTATCCCATTGGACAAAATCAGAGGCGATCAGGATGAAAAAGGTGGTGTTGACCAGCATTGTTGGCGGATCGTTGTTCTTGGCGGCATGTGGGGCCCCAACAACGCCAACTCAGGCCCAACTACAGCATGACGCGCGCTGCGCTGCGGGTGTTCTGGGCGGTGCCGCACTTGGTGGAGTGGTTGGGAACCGGTTCGGTGGTGGAACAGGCAAGGCTCTGTCTACCGCAGCCGGCGCGGGTCTGGGGATGTATGCAGGTCAAGCGGCCTGCCACTGACCACATTTAGTCGGATGCGCCGTCTTGCTTGAATTTACTATTTTGATTTAATCTGTGGGAACACTTGCTGGAAGGATTGCCCCGAACACATGGTTTGCGGCTCGGATGCAAAGGTGTTTTCCGGGTTCGAAAGCCGGTTTATCCGGCTGCAACGTTCTGCCGTTGAATGCCCAGCCCTTCGATCCCTAGTTCCATCTTGTCACCGGGTTTCAGATAAGTCGCAGGGTCTTGACCCATGCCAACACCCGGCGGTGTTCCGGTTGAGATGACATCCCCCGACTGCAGGGACATGAACTGCGACAGATGCGAAATAACGGTCGCGACGCCGAAATGCATCGTCTTTGTCGACCCGTCCTGATACCGATGCCCGTTGACCTCTAGGTACATCGGCAGGTTCTGCGGGTCTGGTACTTCGTCGCGTGTGACCAGCCAAGGGCCGATCGGGCCGAAAGTGTCTGCGGACTTCCCCTTGACCCACTGACCTGAACGATGCAACTGAAAGTCCCTTTCGGATAGATCATTGATCACACAATATCCGGCCACGTAATCCAGAGCTTCGGCCTCTGAGACATATTTTGCCTCTTTCCCGATGACGACGCCCAATTCCACTTCCCAATCGGTCTTGACTGAATTGCGCGGGATTTCCACGGTGTCGTTGGGTCCGATGATAGCCGATGTCGCCTTGAAAAAGATTACGGGTTCATCCGGCAATGCCATTCCGCTTTCAGCGGCGTGGTCGGCATAATTCAAGCCAATGCAGATAAACTTGCCCACGTGTCCGACGCAGGACCCGATACGTGTGTCTGCCGCAACAAGCGGCAAGTTGGCGACGTCTACAGCCCGTAAGCGGTTCAGGCTTTCGTCGATTAGAACCGGACCTGAGATATCGTCAACGATGCCTGATAGGTCGCGGATATTGCCGTCCTCGTCCAGAATGCCGGGTTTTTCTGCCCCCACAGTTCCGTGCCTCAGCAGTTTCATTTCATGGTCCCTTTCCGTTCAGATGGTCCAACCGCCGTCGACTGCGAATGGTTGTCCCGAGGTATATCTACTGGCGTCACTTGCGAGATACAGTGCAAGTTCGGCTATTTCTTCCGGTTTGCCGATCCGGCCCATCGGTTGCCGCGCGATAAAGTCAGTCATTGCTTGGTCGTAGTCACCCGACGCGCGCAAACGGTCGTGCAGGCTTGGGCTGTCGACCGTCCCCGGACAAATCGCGTTACACCGGATTTTTTGGGTTACGAAATCGGCAGCGACGGACTTGGTCAGGCCGATCACGGCCGCTTTTGATGCGCAATAGGCAAACCTGTTCGGTACGCCCTTCATGGATGATGCGACGGACGACATATTGATGATCGACCCGCCACCTTCTTTGAGCATTCCGGGCAGGGTTAGCTGGATCAGCCTGAACATTGCTTTGACGTTAAGGTCAAAACTGAAGTCCCAGTCCTTTTCGCTGCATTCCAGAATTGATCCGCTGGCAACAAAGCCTGCGCAATTGACATGCAGGTGTGTGATGAAGATGTCATTGATCAACTGACCCGGAACCTGCATCCCGATGATATTGCGAACGCAGCCCGATCCGAAATCGAAGAAGAACCGTTTTCCATTGCCCAATTCCACCATGATACATGTCCCGGCCTGATCTTCACGGGGTGGAAATGGAGTTGAACCACAGAATGAAATCCGCATCTCGTCAGGCCCGAGTTCCTCGGACAGCGGGAAATAGTTCGCGTTCGAGCCTGTCATGTATTTCGTGGGGCGAAAATACTCTGGCAAAGTGATGCCCCCGGCAGGCCTGCCGCCGTAAGGGTTCTTAAGGGTTTCACCCAGTGGTCCATTGCCTTGGTGCGCTTGCGCTTCGCCTGTACCGTAACTGACCGCTCCGGTTGCGACTGCACCTGCGGCCAACCCCTGAATAACGTGCCGCCGTGAAGGGTTTTCGATTTCGTCAGATTGCTGGTTCGGATTGTTCTTAATATCTTTGCTGTTGTCTTCTTTTGTCATGGCCATGCCCTCAATTGGAAATGCTACGAGGATCGCGCTTCACCATCCGGCGAAGCTCGTTCACGAGTTCAGATTTGATGTGGGCCCATTCCGCGCGCTCTGAGGCTGTGATGGATACGTCATCCAATTGCGTCGAAACCTTCCGTAGGTCCTCGATGACTTCTTTCAGCAACGCATCCGCTTTGATACGCCCTGAAAGCACTTCGGAAAGTTCTGGTATCTCTTCAATCAGATCCACCGCCACTGGATAAATCCCGGTTCCCACTATCTATTCTCACATCCAGATGAGTGTGGTTGACCGCATCGGCCAAGTGAGTCACCGTGAGTTGGGGGTGAGTTTGCCTTGAACACAGTCAATGATTTGCAGATAGATCAAGATGTTGGGCAGCCGTCGCCGGATCTTGTCCGCGAAGCACTCGCGCGTGTTGTATCAAGCGAAGAGTTTCAGGCTTCGCCCCGCCTCCAGCAGTTTCCTACCTACGTTGTCGAGGAAACTATCGCGGGTCGCGGCCCCCAGATTCGGGGTAAAGCAATCGCTGTCGAGGTCTATGGGCGCCGCATTGACGGTTCTGGCGGTCAAAACCTTGTTCGTGTCGAAGCCAGACGGCTGCGTCGATTACTGCGTGAGTACTATGACGATCACTGGGATGGTACCGGCGTTCAGATATTTGTCGATCCTGGCGGCTACAAACCTCGATTTTCGTACGAGGCCCCGCCTGAAGATCGCACCGAAAATGTTAGAACGCACAAAGGTGCTGCGCGGCGTTCCTGGCGCGCATTGCTTTTCGGATTTGGGGCTCTCGCTTCTGTCGCTGGCCTTGGGATTTGGCTCGGCTGGGAACGCAACGAGTCTATGCCAACATCCAATTTCAGAGAGCAAGCGGAACGAGCCGCACTTGGCGAGCAGTCTTTGACGCGATTGCAGGCGTCTAACCTTGCGGATCAGGCGCGCGGCATGTTTTTCCCCGTCTTTGACGCTGAACGTCAGCGGATCGCACTAGGAATGTTCCAGCACGCGACCGAACTCGACCCTGCGCTGTCCGACGGCTACGCCGGATCGGCGCAGGTTTTGGCGACTCTGGCATTGTTGTCACCGGATGAAGCGCAGAGAGAAGAGCTTATTGGCCAAGCTTCGAAAATGTCAGGGAAGGCGCTTGAATTATCCCCAACTGATGCGTGGGCGAATGCTGCAAATGGATGGGTATTGGCTGTAAGCGGTCAGTCAAACGACGCTTTGAAATTTGCGAAGATTTCGATCGAACTGACCCCATCGGACGGCCATGTTTTGGATCTTGTTGGAATAACGGCCATTGTTGCCAATGCACCCGAGCTTGCAGCCCAAGTCAGCAACCCCGAGAGATCCCGAACGGGATCTGGCCGATTTGGCGCAAGAAACATCTGGGGGGTCTCGCAGCTTATGCTCGGGAATTACGAAAGTGTTGTCGAAGCCTTTCAAGGCGCTCCAGCCGCCGGCGCCCCTGTCAGCGCCCCTTCATTGCTGTTTCAAGCTGTTGCGCAAAACAAATTAGGAAACTCAGAGTCTGCGCGACAACTTGTTACTGAAATGCGAAAGACGTGGCCCGAGTTTCCTTACGAACTTCTCACCAACAGAATCTTTCCAAATGCTGGTGCGACCCGAAATTCAATATTCGAAACACTAGAAGTGTATGATCAATTGGGTTGCAAGAGTCCGTGTCACGGGCGCGTAAGGTCAAGCGTTAGCGTGTCCGACGAATAAGGATTGTCTGAACGGGACTTTTCATATCTGGCCGGATCTATCTGCGCCGAGATCAGCGCACCAATTGCTGCAGTTTTTGTACCCAGGGCTCGTCCTTTGGCTGCGCCAATGTCCCCAGTTCTGCCCCGCGCCATATCCGGAAATGGCCAACTCGGGCGCGACGAGCAGATCGGAGCCCTCTGCCTTGGCATCGCGCATGGCCTGTTCCAACCGGGTCTAACGGTCTTGGGGGGTGCCGCCCGCCTGCATCTGAAATGCGGTGATTTTCATGTTCGACCCCTTGTCGTGGTGCAGTTGGATCAAAAATTCAGCGTTTCCTTTCGCGACCGTATTCAGAATGCCGGATTCAACAAATAGTGCGTTGCAAACGGATACATTTCTCAGGCTCAATGAAAAGATGAAAATAACTGGCTCAGACATCCATCTTTTGACCGTATTTAACAGTGTGGTGCGCAATCGGGGTTTTTCGGCTGCGCAGGTTGAGCTTGGCATCAGCCAGCCGACGATCTCAAACCATATTACTGCGTTAGAGGAGCGTTTGGGCGTGCGCCTGTGTCAACGCGGGCGCCGCGGGTTCCTGCTGACCGAAAAGGGTCAGATGGTGCATGAGATAGGCATGGCTCTGCTTGGGTCTTTGGACGAACACTCGACCCATCTGGCCGAGTTGAAAGGCAATATGGTGGGCCGTTTGAAGCTGGCGGTGGTTGACGCCACCACAAGCGACAAAAATTTCAAGCTGCCGCAAGCTATAAAACGGTTCACCGAAGCCGCGCCCGCAGTTCGGATTGATCTTTCGATTTCCGAGCCGCAGGAGATTCTACAAGGTATTCTGGACGGTAGTTACCACATTGGGATTGGGAGTTTTGATAATGTTGGTAACGGGTTAAGTCTGACCGATTTATACGATGAAAACCACGCGCTCTATTGTGCGGGTACACATCCTCTTTTTGGCGCCCTCGCAGAAGAGATCACCGAGGATGTGATCGCACGTCAGGCCTGGGTGCATCGCGGATACTGGAATCAGCAAAGGCGGAAGACCCTGAAACCGTCCGAAAGGGACCTGTTTGTGCAGAAAATCGAAGCTCAGCTCATCTTGGTTCTGAGCGGAGCCTATGTCGGTCTGTTGCCCCTGCATCTGGCAACCCCACTGGAGCGCGAGGGCCGTGTCCGGCGTCTGCCCAATAGCCACGGCGACTTTACCTGCACCATGCAGATTGTCACCCGCTCCGGGAGCCTGCCTAACGTCAATGAGCTGTTCATTTCAATTCTCGAAGGGGTTTATAGGCCAAATTACATTGGGAAATGAAAATGTAAGAGTTTGCGCAACGGTATTTTTCGAGCGCCCGCCTCTGGTTAAGGTCTGGCGATAGTCGAAAAAACAGCGCGACGGGAACCACAATGCCAGACACCGCAAGGCCGCATTTCAATCAACCTTTGGGCGGAAATGAGATGCCGCGTTTCGGGGGTGGAACCACGATGATGCGGCTTCCGGCTCAGGATACAGCGCAGGGGCTGGATGCTTGTTTCGTTGGGATTCCAATGGATATCGGTACGTCGAACAGAACCGGTACACGTTACGGCCCACGGGCAATTCGCGCTGAAAGCTGCATGTTGCGGCCCTTTAATATGGCCACCGGCGCGGCACCTTTTGCCAATATGCAGGTGGCGGATATCGGGGACGTAGCGATCAACACCTTCGATCTGAAAAAATCCGTGGACATCATCACCGACGCCTATGATCAGATCCTCAGCCACAACACCGTGCCGATCACGCTGGGCGGTGATCACACGCTGACCTATCCTGTGCTACGCGCGATTGCCCGCAAGCACGGCCCGGTGGCCTTGATCCATGTCGATGCGCATTCAGACACGAATGACGAGATGTTCGGCGAAAAGATCGCCCATGGCACCCCCTTCCGGCGCGCGGTCGAAGATGGGTTGCTGCAAAATGAAAAAGTTTTTCAGATCGGGTTGCGCGGCACGGGTTACGCGCCCGATGATTTTGACTGGGGCCGCAAACAGGGTTTTATCGTCATTCAGGCCGAAGAATGCTGGCACAAGTCTCTAATCCCCTTGATGCAAGATATCCGTGCAAATATCGGAGATACGCCCACTTATCTGACCTTTGATATCGACAGTCTGGATCCGGCCTATGCCCCCGGCACTGGCACGGTTGAAATGGGCGGGCTGACCAATATCCAAGCGCTTGAGATCGTGCGTGGTTGTGCCGGGCTCAACCTTGTCGGAACCGATTTGGTTGAGGTCTCGCCGCAATACGATGTCAGCGGCTGCACCGCGCTGATCGGGGCCAACCTGGCCTATGAAATGCTATGTGTTTTGCCCGGAAACCAGGCCAATTAACGGCACTAATAGGAGACCGCAATGCCACAATCACCTTTCCGCGCCGCCGCTTTCTGGGTACTGCCGCCGCCCTTTCCGTGCCTACGATCGTCAGCGCCGCACAGCCGCTGAAGGTCGGAACCTATGGCGGGTTCTTCAAGGACAGCTTCAAGCAGTTCATCTTTTCTGAGTTCACCAAGGCCACAGAGATCGAGGTGAACTCGGCCGCCGTTCCCACGGGCGAAACTTGGCTGGTGCAGATCAAGAACGTCGCCCGCGCCAAGACCGCGCCTGCGGACGTCTCGCTGATGGCTGGTATTCCGCGAAGCAACGGGGCCGCCCACCGAAATCGCCCAAACTTGTGTCGGCCATGATTGGGTCGCATCCCTATATCCTGATCGCGAACTCCGAACATTCTTTGGCGGGGTTAAGCGCAGTGTCGTCCTAAGCGATTTTGCAGGGAACGTTCATCGCCCGAGAAGAGGGATTGGGCACCCGGATGCTGATGGCGCGCTATCTGGACGACATGGGAGCAGGGCAAAGCTATCGGGTTTCGGTTATGGGGTAACGAAACCATCAAACAGGCCGTGAATGCAGGGCTGGGTATTGCTATGCTGTTCAAACATACGGTTATGGAAGAGCTGAAAACTGGGCGTCTGGTCAGCCTGAACCTGAACGTTCTGCCGCTGCAGCGGCATTGGCATCTTATTCAGCCACTCAATATACCGGGCGCGCCCGCAGCAAAAACAATCTGGGGCGAGATTTGTGAAATGGAAGGTAGTTTCCTGCCCCGACAGATCAGGGGCAGGGGTCTGCCGGCTTGTCAGGCCGAGGCAAGCACGTCGGCCTTCGACGTGGCCCGAGCTGCGCCGCTGTTATCGCCTAATCCTTTCAACGCGCGCGCGACGGCTCGCCAGTTTTGAACAGACGTTGGCTTTAATCCGGCGCGCTCATTGGCCAACCCCAGCGCCAGATCATAGCGTTTGTCGCGCAAGGCGGCCTCCAGCAAGGTCCAGCCGATGATGTCCCGCTGGGCAAAGCTGCCGCCCAAGCGGTGGGTCATATAACGGACCGGCAACAAGCGTTCGACGCAAGCGGAATAATCTTCGCGCTTAAAGTCCTGAATTGCCATGCAAAAAGGCATTCCTATTTCGCGGCTCATTGCAGCGTTCGCGTCCGAGGCGCTTTCGAGATAGCGTTTGTTGGCGTGGATCAACAGGTCTTGTGCCTCTAACCGGTCGTCAGACGCAAATGTCATCATCGCGTGCACATCATTGAATGCATAAAGCGTGTCCTGGGCCGCCGGTTCCCATTTGTTGGCCAGATGCACCCAGCGGTCGCCCGAATCCTGACCGGCCAGATTCATACGCCACAGCAGGGCCGCCGCATCCAGCTCTTCGTATTTGTTGCCATCCTTCTGGCGGGAATCCAGGTGGTGATCAAAGATATCGTAGACCTGATCATATTGCTCCAGATCGAGGTGATATAGCGAGGTGTGCCACCATAGGTGGTTTGCGAAATTAGACGTGCCCCAGACGTCAGCGCGATCTTTCATGAACTTGATGCCGCAGGATTGCTGTCCGCGCATCTCCATCACATGGCTTACTGCGTGAATCGCATAGGGGTTGTCAGGCCGGATATCCAATGCCTGTCGTGCCAGATCTTCGGCATGGGTAAAGTCGCGGTTTTCTTCCAACCCAAAAGCGTAGAAGCCCAGAACAAACTCATAGCCCGGAATATCGGGATCCCACAGGTTGAAGACACGGGCGGCCACGTCGCGCTGCCCCGGGACATCGCCAAGCAAAACCATGGTGTAGTGGATCAGACCAAGCGCAAACAGATCCTTAGGGTATTGCGTCAGAACGGCCTCCCACTTCTGTAAGGCCCCAAAAAAATCACCAGCCGCCCAGGCTTTGACAGCCGCCAGGTGACCCTGCTCGCGTGTGTTGGCCTGGTCTGACAGTTGTTCCGCGCGCGTGATCGCTTCGATGAACTGCGGGTACACGCGCGTTTC
Organism: Ruegeria sp. S263; assembly: GCF_056780525.1. Classification (NCBI taxonomy): domain Bacteria; kingdom Pseudomonadati; phylum Pseudomonadota; class Alphaproteobacteria; order Rhodobacterales; family Roseobacteraceae; genus Ruegeria; species Ruegeria sp. S263. The sequence goes on from NZ_JBQUVJ010000003.1 coordinate 49,911, forward strand.
CATGAACTGTGTCAGCCATCCAGCCTTGAACAGCCACCCCATGACAAAGCGGGGATGCTCGGCCAAAATCGCTTCAATGCCGGCAATTGCGTCTCCGCGGAAGGACAAGGATTGTTCAATCGCCCGTTCCAACCCCTCGATGGCCGATGCGTCGCCATAAGAAACCGGTACCCCGCGAATATCCTTTGAGGACCGCGGAGTGCCTTGCATTTGATCGAGAGCCATTTTGTCGTCCTTAGCCGCTGTCAATAAACATATCTCTTATTCGAACCGCTCGCGCTTATTGGGCAAGCGTTGTCTGCACCATTTCGGGCTGGCCTTGTCCTCGTTTATGCCACAGGCGGTACCTGACCGAGTATGAGCTTCGCTGATTTGTGAAGGGGAGTGTTAGTTTCGTGTTCAGATTGGGTCAGCGAGCGCAGATTATTGCATCACAAAAGGAATTTCGGCAGGAATCGGTTAAAATTTGAAACATGTGCCAAAAAGTCTGAAATAATTCTGAAATAATATTGACGAGAAAACACACCCCTTGGACCGCCAATAATTGACTTTGGCGGTTCAAGGGGTGAATCGACTCTGGGTGTATCAGGGCGACCGGGCGTTTTCGGAGTCGGCTAATAGTGCGTCCACAAAACCCGGCATGCCGTCGTGGTGGGAAAAGGATTGGGTATGCGGAATCAACCCGACCGGTTTCTTGCGATATCCTTCGGTGAACAGCAAAAACGGAACCTACGCACGCATTTCGGCCTCGGCATCAACCCCGCTGTCGCCGACAAAAATCTCAGGCCCCGGTGGCAGGTCTGCATAGGCCGAATACAGGGGAGCCGGGTCGGGGTTATGTACAGACGGTCTGTCCCCGGCGCACACGACCTAAAAATATTCTTCAAGATCAAGATGCTTAACGACGTCCATGCAGGGGACCGTTGGCTTGTATTTGCAAATTCCCAGGTTGTGACCTCCCTGAACCAGCGCATCCAGCGCCTGTTTGACGCCCGGATATATTAGCGTCAAATGAACGGCTTCCTGATAGCGTTCTTTGAACTTGCCCAATATCCGGTCATGATCCGCGTCATCACGTCGTTGCAGGCGTCGATGTACAAAGCGCAGGTGATGCATTCCATCTGTGATCCGTTCCTGATGTCGATTCCTTTCGGGCAGACATTCACTCAGCCCTTGCAGTCAATGCAATTGCCGGCATCCAATGTGTTGGCTTTGCCTCGCGGCTCTCCCCGCCAGTCACGATAGCCTACAACCAGAGTGTGTTCATCGATCATGGCAGCCTGAATGCGCGGCCCCGGGCAGGCATAAATGCAAATGTGCTCACGCATGAAGTCGACAAAGATGAACGTTGACAGCGTCACGAAACCGATGGTGCCGTAGGCGGCCGGGTGGGCAAAAAATGCGACCAGATCAGCCAGAAACGTTGGCGCGTTGGCGAAATAGATAACCCAAGCTCCGCCAGGCCCGACACTGATTAGCTGCCAGATGGTCCGTTTGGTCAAGCTCAACCGCCACTTCTGCAGGGTCCACGTGCTGCGATGCAGCCTGAGCCGCGCATTGCGGTCCCCTTCAATCCATCGCTCGACCAGAATGAACAGGTCGGCCCAGACAGTCTGCGGGCAAGCGTAGCCGCACCAAACGCGACCCAGCGCCGATGTGAACAGGAACAGTCCCAGACCTGCCATAATGAACAGGCTCGCGACGAAATAGAATTCGTGCGGCCAGATCTCGATCCAGAAAAAGTAAAGCCAACGGCTGGCAATATCGACCAGTACCGCCTGATCAGACAGGTTTGGACCCCAATCCCACCTGAGCCATGGGGTGACGTAATATATGCCCAGCGTAACGATCAAGATCACCCATTTGAGGCGGCGATAATAGCCTGACACCTGACGGGGAGATATGGGTTCGCGCGGAGCACATAGTGAGGGAGACGACATCCGTTACTTCTTGATCTTGCTTGGATTGTACCCAAGTTAGGTTCTGTCGGTTTTTGCATACCGCTGTGCTGCAATCGGGTGCGAAACACTGTGCTATTGCCTTGAAAGGTTGGAATGAAACGTCGAAAGTCTTTCCGTTTTTCGTTTACTTGCGCTTCTTTCTGCCCGGCGGCCATAAGGGCGGCACAAGCGTGATTGATGCATTTCAATATGCATACAAAGGGCATATAAATGCAGACAAGGAGTGAAGCAATGAATGACAGCACGCCAAATGTCGCATGGGTTCCAGCCGTCGAAGAAGGCAACGGCCCTATGTACCTTGCGATTGCTGAAGCCATTGCGCGCGATATTCGTGCGGGCGTCCTGCGCCCCGGTCAGCGGCTTCCGCCACAGCGCGCGCTGGCCAGTGTTCTCGGCATTGATTTCACGACCGTCAGCCGGGCGTATTCGGCTGCAGGAAAAGACGGTTTGGTCGAGGGGCGCGTGGGGCAGGGCACCTACGTCAAAGAGTCCAGGCCTGCCAATCCGGTGGCTTCGGACAGCGCAAAAAACCAGACTGTCGATATGAGCATGAACGTGCCTCCCCGGTTAGAGGATGCTGGGCTGGTGCGCAGTATGTGGCAGGGCTTTGATGCGCTTCGATCCGAACATGGGGTTGAGTTTCTGATGCGCTACCAGATGCCCGGTGGCAGTCATGAAGACCAACAGGCCGCGCAGTTCTGGCTTCAGCGCCATCTGGGGCTTCAGCCGCATGATGACATCATCATTTGCAATGGTGTGCAGGGCGCAACCTGGACTATTTTGTCGCTCATACTCGAGCCGGGCGATACGATATGCTGCGAAGAATTGACTTATCCCGGCCTTCTGGCGCTTGCGCGGCACCTGAAGCTGAACGTTGTGCCGATCCCAATGGATGCGGACGGTCTGGACCCCGACGCGCTGGATGAGGTTTGCCAGACCGCGAAGCCCCGTGCCATTTACGCCACGCCGACCTTGCACAACCCGACGACGATCACAATGCCCGTCGCACGGCGCGCGCGTATTGCCGAGGTTGCCTGCAAGCACGATCTTCACATCATTGAAGACGATGCCTATGGGGTGCTTGCAAGCACGGCGCCGGATCCGCTTTGTGCCATTGCGCCAGAGCGGACGTGGTACGTATCATCCCTTTCAAAGTGTCTGGCACCGTCGCTTCGCGTTTGCTTTATGGTGCCGCCATCCGGCACGTCGAATGACAGCGTCAGGCGGGCGATGCGCGCAAATGGCAGCGTCGTGTCACCGATTTCTGCAAGGTTGGCAACGAATTGGATCACCTCTGGCCTGGCCGACAAAATTTTGTCCGCGATCCGGTTTGAGACTGAACGGCGGCAGGGCGTACTGCATCAATCTCTGCCGGATATTCGTGTTCCAAAGGACGCATTTCATGTCTGGCTTCCGCTGCCGGGCGGGTGTTCCGCCACAGAGTTTGTTCTGAAGCTGCGCGGCTCGGGGCTGGGGCTTGTGCCCGGTGCAGCTTTTGCGCTTGGCAAGGCGCCAAATGCGGTCCGGGTTGCGCTTGGGTCTCCTGATACCGCGGCGAATTTGGGGACAGCATTGCGCAAACTGGTCGATGCGTTGGAAAACGCGGATCAGCACGATTGGATGGTTGTCTGAAAGTCCAAACGCTCACGGTAGATTCAGCCAGATTAAGAAAAGATGGACGTGGGTTCTGTTTCGCTTGAGGCGACAGGAAAAACCATCGCAGAACTTACTGCGACGGCTCATCTTTTTTGCTGAAATAGCCCTTGCGAGCGTCGCGTGACTGAAGGTTGAGGGAGATCATGTTGCGTAGCCGGGCTTTCCGGAAGGGAGTTGCGCAACCGACTAGGGCCTTGATCTGTCCGAAAAGCCTAGGCTTGCTTGGCAAGCCTGCCTTAGAACCCGTGCATGTGTTTTGCCCACTGAAGCCCAATTAGCGCGCCCTTGAACCGTGGCAGCAAGAACAGGGATAACGCAACTGCACCGGCGGATGTCACCGTCGCCATAACCAACGGCGTAGGTTCCCAGACAGACCAGATAATATGCAGCGCAAAGCCTGCTAAGTGACCAACGATCAAAATCGTAAAATACGCAGGGCCATCATCGGCGCGCGCGTGTGTCAGATCAAGGCCGCACACAGTGCACGTATCATTCACCTTTAGGTACTTGTGAAGCACGTGCCCTTTGCCACAGTTCGGGCATTTGCGAGCAAAGCCCCTGCGCAGGGCTGATCGTGTGTCTCTTTCTTCCATTTCCGAATCCAGCCATCAAAGATAAATTCTCGGGGTGTATGGCATACAAAAGCCAAACATTGTAGCAAAATGTCACTTTTTGTATGTATATTTTGACGCATGCGTTTGCAAATGGCGGGCGACTGTAACCTGCCGTCCACTCAACACATGGCCGCAATTCATTAAGATCGACGAGTACTACCTGACCTAAACGACGCAGCGCCCAGATTGTTGGACTGATCCGAACAAATCCGGGCGGCAATCAGTTTGTGCAGAATGCTTGTAGGGGGTGGGCGGTTCCGCTCATGGTTTTCTTGCTATGAGCCAGTACGTTACGCCCAACGCCAGACCGATCGCTGCATATCCAAGAAAGTAGTGAGGGTCCAAGCTCTTGTCGTCCAGCGTGATGATCTTTCGAGCGACCGCCATCAAGGCTGTCGCGACTACAAGCTTGATATGGATGACGTCGGCGGTCAGGTAGAGCGTGATATTTGTATAGATTTCGATCGCGATCAATACGACCAGAACAGCACTGAATACCGCCAGAAGATCGCTAACCTCCAGAATGTACAAAGGTGGTTCCATAAATTTCTGATAGGTTGTGAAACCGGCATCAATAATTGCCAACAAAATAATGCCGAGCATGAGGACAGATAACGCTCGAACGCCGTGGCGGATCATGCGGTTGCACCATCGAACGATAGCGTCCTCGTGGTTGGGATCCAGCTCTACGTGTTCTGGGACAAATTTGTTTTCACCGCCACTCATCGTCGTCTCCAATAGTAATTTTCTGTGCAAGCAACGGATATTGCACCAAATTGAATCGCTCACTTTTCTTTGATGTAATCCTCCCATGAATTGGAATTGCTTTTCCAGTCTGATCTGCCGGTCGTCAAAACAACGCGTTAGGCTGTTCTGGAAATGCCAATCCGACCCATTTGAATGGGGGTTTTGGGTGAGACTGTCGATCTTATAATTCCGCTATGCGGAACACTAAACCGCATATTGACTAACTCAGATCTTGGAGCTAGAACAACGGCGCTGCATCTGAGGAGAGTGTATTGCGCCAAACCCACCAGCTGATCGAAGAACAGGCAGCGAGCGAATTATCCCACAAGAAAGTTGGGGCTTTCGCGGACACACCGGCACAATTGATCAAAGAGGTTGAGAATGCTTGACGCATATATTTACGATGGGCTGCGCAGCCCGTTTGGTCGGCACGGCGGTGCGCTGGCATCGGTCCGGCCCGATGATCTGGCATCACAGGTTTTGGACGCGCTGGTTAAACGCAGCGCATTCGACGCGTCCGAGATCGAAGACGTCATTCTTGGCAATGTCTGCCAGTCGGGCGAAGACAGCCGCAACGTGGCCCGCTACACCGCATTACTGGCCGGTCTGCCGGTTGAGGTTGGCGGTCAGACCGTAAACCGCCTGTGTGGTTCGGGCATGTCAGCCGCTTTGGACGCCGCGCGTTCAGTTACAATTGGCGAGGCTCCTTTGTACGTCGCAGGCGGTGTCGAAAGCATGACCCGCGCCCCCTTTACCATTGCCAAGTCCGAAACCGCCTATGCAAGGCAAACACAGATCTTTGACAGTGCCATCGGTGTGCGCTTTCCAAATCCGCGCATCGCTGAGATGCATGGGGAATACCCGATGCCAGAAACCGCTGATAATCTGGCCCAGGACTATCAGATCACACGTGAGGCGTCGGATCAATTCGGATACAACTCTCAGGCCCGGTACGAGGCGGCCCGAGCGCGTGGCTTCTTTGATGCCGAGATCACCCCGATCACCATCAAGGGGCGCAAAGGGGCGACCCATGACGTTGGGCAGGACGAACATCCCCGCCCGGATACACAACTTGAGAAGATGTCGGCTTTGCGGACGATCTTCCCCGAGGGGGTGACGACTGCCGCCAATGCCTCGGGCGTTAATGATGGTGCGGCGATGCTGATGATCGGCGCCAGAACCGACCGTGCCGCGCCGCGCGCGCGGATTGTGGCCGGAGCCATCGCAGGCGTACCGCCCCGGATCATGGGAATCGGCCCGGCGTTCGCAGTCCCCAAGGCGCTGGAGCGTGCCGGTCTGACTTTGGATGACATGGACCTTATAGAGATTAACGAAGCCTTCGCGGCACAGGTTCTGGCCTGCTGCAAACACTTAGAGATTGATCCCGCTGACAGCCGCCTGAACCCCAACGGTGGTGCGATTGCGGTTGGTCACCCTCTGGGTGCGTCGGGTGCGCGGATCGTGCTGACCGCGATGCGGCATCTTGAGGAAACGGACGGGCGTTACGCCTGTCTGTCCATGTGCATCGGCGTGGGGCAGGGGATCGCCCTGATCCTGGAGCGCGTGTAAGCCCACATGTCGGACGCGGAAAGAGATCGCCGGTTTGCTTCGACCCTCGCCAAAGGGTTGCAGGTGATGCAGGCGTTCAAGCCCGGTGATGTCTCGCTGGGCAACCGCGAGTTGGCAAGGCGCACAGGAATGCCCCCATCCACCGTGGCGCGGACGACCTTCACCCTTGCCTCGATGGGGTTTTTGGAGCAGTTGCACCCGTCCGAGGCCTACCGGCTTGGGCCTTCGGCCATGGCGCTTGGATACACAGCACGCGCCGGGCTGTCCTTTCTGCCAATGGCCGAAATCGTGATGCAGCAACTGGCTGACGACACCGGTGTGTTGGTTGCGCTGTCCATGCGTCACGGCGATGCGGCCATGTTGACCCGCTGTTGGAGGCCGCGCAACGCATCGTCGCTGTGGCTGAGCGAGGGGCACCGGCTTCCGATGGAGCAAAGCGCCCCCGGTCGCGCCATTCTTGCCGCTGACCCAACGCTGGTTGCCGAAACTGAACAGGCACGGGCCGACCGCGAACATCTTGAAAGCAGAGGTTATGTAATTTCCTACGGAGGCTGGAACAGCGGCGTCAATGCTTGCGCTGTCCCGTTCCAAACCGCCCTGGGCACGCAGCCATTTGCCTTTCTGTGCGGTGCCAATGCCTCTGATCTGAATACCGAAAAACTGGAACGGGTTGTGGCGCCACGGCTGCGCGACACGGTGCAAACACTCAGGCATAGCCTTGGGTACATGTGATAGAAAGCAGGAGATTTTTATGACTGCGGTCGAAATTCGCAAAGAGGGTGAGGTCGCCCTTGTCAAGATCGACAGCCCTCCGGTCAATGCCGCCGGATATGACGTACGCGTCGGGCTGGTGAATGCAATTCAGGACGCGGCATCGGACGACGCAATCAAGGTCATCGCTCTTTTTGCTGCGGGTCGAACCTTTGTGGCCGGTGCAGACATCCGTGAGTTTGGCCAGCCGCCGAAACTGCCCGGCCTGCCCGAGGTTTGCGACCTGCTGGAGGCAAGTGCCAAGCCGATAGTCTGCGTTTTGCACGGGACGACACTGGGCGGCGGTCTTGAGATCGCTCTGAGTTGTCAGGCGCGGGTCGGCATCAAGGGCCTGAAACTGGGCCTGCCCGAGGTTAATCTGGGTTTGCTGCCCGGCGCAGGTGGGACTCAGCGTTTGCCCCGGCTTGTGGATGGTAAGACGGCTTTGACCATGATCACCTCGGGCAAGCCGATCTCGGCCGAAGCGGCACTGGAAGCTGGGCTGCTGGATGATTTGCAGGATGGTGACCCCGAGGCGGTTGCCCTGGCTGCTGGTCAGCAGGTTCTGGACGGCACACTCAAAACCCGCGTTACGGCTGAACAAGACAACCGCATCACCGCAGATGAGTTGAACACGTTCCGCGCCAAGGCAAAGGGCGAATTGGTAACCCGCGCATTGAAAGCGGCAGAGGCAAGCAGCCTTCCGCTGTCCGAAGGGTTGCAGGTAGAGCGTGACCTTTTTGTCGAAGCATTGGGCAGCAATGCTCATAAGGGCCTGAAACATGCGTTCTTTGCGGAACGCGCCGTGGCGCATATCCCCGAAGCCAAGGCGGACGCACGTGACCTGAAGTCTGGTGGTGTGATTGGTGGCGGTACCATGGGGTCGGGCATTGCAACGGCGATGTTGCTGGCCGGGATGCCTGTTACGCTGATTGAAATGGAAGAGGACCGCGTTGCTCTTGCCCGTGAGACCATCACCAAGAACCTCGACGGTGCAGTCAAACGCGGAAAACTGACCGAGGGGCAGCGGGACGCCGTTTTAGGCATGCTGACCTGCACCACCGATATGGCCGCTCTGGCGGACGCAGATGTGGTGATCGAAGCGGTATTCGAATCCACGGACGTAAAACGCGAGGTTTTCGGGAAGCTGGACCAGATCTGTAAACCGGGGGCTGTTCTGGCGACGAATACTTCGTATCTGGACGTCGATAAAATCGCGGCGACAACCAGCCGGCCTCAGGACGTGATCGGGTTGCACTTTTTCTCGCCCGCCCATGTGATGCGTTTGCTGGAAGTTGTGGTAGGTAAAGAGACCGCGCCCGAAATCGTCGCCACCAGCTTTAGGCTGGCCAAGAAACTGCGCAAAATCGCCGTGCGGTCAGAGGTTTGCGACGGCTTTATCGGCAACCGTATTCTGGCACATTACCGCAAGTCTTCCGCCTATATGCAACTGGACGGTGCGCCGTTTGAACAGATCGACGCCGCGCTTGAGGGTTTTGGCTTTGCGATGGGTCCCTTTGCTGTATCGGACTTGGCAGGGCAGGATATCGGCTGGGCCACGCGCAAGCGGCAGGCAGAGTTCCGCCCGGCCGAGGAGCGCTATGTCGAGATCGCCGACCGGGTCTGCGAGCAGGGCTGGTTTGGACGCAAGAGCGCTAAGGGTTTCTATATTTATGACGGCAAGACCCGCAGCGTGAACCCTGCCGTGGCCGAGTATGCGCAGGTCGAGCGCGAGGCCAAAGGTATCTCGCCCCGCAAATTTACCGATGCCGAGATCGTGGATTGCTATATGGCCGCGATGGTGTCCGAGGCCGCGCGAGTGGTCGAAGAAAAGATCGCCCTGCGCCCCATCGACGTGGATGCGGTTTTCCTGTTCGGTTACGGCTTTCCGCGCCACTGGGGCGGACCATTGCAATATGCAGACATCACAGGGCTGGATGTTCTGGTTCAGCGCATCGAGGAATACGCGAAAGAAGACCCGTATTACTGGCAGGTTCCAGCCCTGCTGCGTGAGCTGGCCGAGGCTGGCAAATCCTTTAACGATCTCAACAAGGAGGGCTGAGGATGGACCTGAGCTTTACCCCAGAAGAAGAGGCGTTTCGCGCCGAAGTCAAAGCGTTTCTGGCCGAAAACCTGTCCGAGGCACTGGCTGCCAAGGGTCGCAATGGTGAAGAACTGACCAAGGCGGATATGGAAGGTTGGCACGCCACGTTGCAAACACGCAATTGGCTGGCCGCTACCTGGCCAGTGGAATACGGCGGCCCCGGCTGGAGCGCGGTCGAGCGCCATATCTTCGAAGAAGAATGCGCAATGGCATTTGCCCCGCGTATCGTGGCTTTTGGCGTAAGCATGCTGGGGCCGGTTCTGTTGAAATTCGGCTCGGACGCGCAAAAGGCCGAATTTCTGCCGCGCATTCTGGACGGGACCCATTGGTGGTGTCAGGGATATTCCGAACCGGGTGCCGGGTCCGATTTGGCCAGCTTGAAAACACGCGCGGACCGTGATGGGGATCACTATGTGATCAACGGTCAAAAAACCTGGACCACGCTGGGTCAGCACGCCGATAAGATCTTTTGCCTTGTGCGCACCTCTTCCGAGGGCAAGCCGCAGGAAGGGATCAGTTTTGTGTTGGTGGATATGAACACGCCCGGTATCGAGGTTCGCCCGATCAAACTGTTGGAAGGCGGGCACGAGGTGAACGAAGTGTTCTTCACCGATGTCCGTGTGCCGGTGGCCAATCTGGTGGGCGAGGAAAACAAAGGTTGGACGATCGCCAAGTATCTGCTGACCCATGAGCGGACCAATATCGCCGGAGTGGGTTTTTCACTTCGTGACTTGGACCGGCTGAAGCGGCTGTCGAAGCAGTTGCACCGGATGGGCAAACCCTTGGCTGAAGACCCGGTTTTCGCGGCTGAGATCGCCGAGGTGGAGATTGATCTGGAAGCCATGCGGGTGATGAACCTTGCGATGTTGTCCGCGGCCAAGGAAGGCGCTGCGCCGGGGATGCAAAGCTCGATGCTTAAGATTAAGGGAACGGTTATCCGTCAGCGCATCCACGGCCTGACCAAATCCGCGTTGGGGGCCGCCGCTGCGCCATTCCCGGCCACCGAGCTGTCGGACAACGCCCGCACAGTGCCCGAAGAAGCCACCGCATCGGCGGCCACGTACTTTAATAATCGCAAACTCTCGATCTTTGGCGGATCGAACGAGATTCAGCGCAACATCATCGCCAAAGACATGTTCCGGAGCTGAGCCATGGATTTCAAACTGACCGAAGACCGGCAGATGCTGTCGGACACGTTGCGCCGCTACCTTGCGGACCAGTACAACTTTGAAACGCGCAACGGCTTGATCGAAACCGCGCCGTATCATTCCCCAGCGAAATGGGCAGAGTTGTCAGAGCTTGGCCTGATCGGCGCCTTCGTTCCCGAGGATCAGGGCGGTTTCGGCGGCGCTGGTTTCGACATCACAACCGTGTTCGAGGAACTTGGCCGCGGCCTCTGTCCTGAACCTATTCTTGCCACGCTCATGAGCGTGCGTGCCGCGGCTGATTGCGGTGCCGAGCAACTGGTCGAGGACATGATCGCAGGCACAAAACGTTTGACCTTTGCGGTGTTTGAGCCGGACGCGGACAGCTTGCCGCTGATCCGAACCAGCGCAGACAAGTCCGGCGATGGTTGGGTGCTGAATGGCCGGAAATCTGTGGTCTATGGCCTGCCGGGGGCCGATGGCGCTCTGGTCGCGGCGCGAACCGAAGCCGGGGTTGGGCTGTTTCTGGTCGATAGCCCCGAAACCATCGACTATGCCATGATCGACGGCGGTGGCGCGGGGGAGTTGATCCTCGACAGCGCGGCGGCCACCTGCATCAGCGAAGATACCGGGAATATCATCGAAGCTGCACTTGACGCTGGCCGTCTGGCGCTGTGCGCCGAGGCTGTGGGTGTCATGGAGGTTCTGGTCGGCATGACGGTCGACTACCTCAAACAGCGCAAACAGTTCGGTCGCCCAATCGCAAGCTTTCAGGCGCTGCAACATCGCGCGGTGGATATGGCAATCGAGATCGAACAATGTCGGGCGATCACCATTCTGGCGGCAAGCAAGCTGGCAACGGATGAGGCGGGTAAATATGTCGCGATGGCCAAGAACCTGATCGGCCGCACCGGACTGCTGATTTCGGAAGAAAGCATTCAGTTGCACGGCGGCATCGGCATGACCTGGGAATATCCCGGCTCGCATTATGCCAAGCGGCTGTCGATGATCGACCACCAACTGGGCGACCGCTATGCTCAGTTGCACCGAGTGATGGCGGCCTGACCCATGAGCGAAGCTGTCTTGTTCGAGACCCAAGGGTCAACACTGATCATCACCATCAATGAGCCCGAGCGCCGCAATGTGCTGTCGCGCGCGGTCTATGAGCCTGTAGAAAAGGCCCTGAGCGATGCGGTTGCACCTGACTCCACGGTTCGGGCCGTGGTGATCACCGGTGCCGGGCAGTTTTTCTCGGCTGGCGGCGATTTGCGTATGCTCAAGCAGCGACGCGAAATGCCTCTGCCGGACCGAGAAGAGCAGATTGAGTTTCTGCACAGCATGATCCGAACCGTCCGTGCCTGTCCGCTGCCGGTGATCGCGGCGGTAGAAGGCGGAGCTGCGGGGGCGGGGGCATCCCTTGCTTTTGCCTGTGACATGATAGTGGCCTCAGAAGGAGCTAAATTCACCCTGGCCTATGTCAACGCGGGGCTGGTCCCGGATGGAGGGGGGTCGGGTTTCCTGTCGATGAACCTGCCACGCCAGTTGGCGTCCGAAATGTGTTTGACGGGCCAGCCGGTCTTGACCGAACGGCTGTACGCCATGGGAGTTGTAAACCGGGTTGTTGCGCCCGGCGATGCCCTGAGCGATGCGTTGGACCTGACCGAAGCGTTGTCGGGCGGCCCACGTCAGGCGCAGGCTTCTATCAAATCGCTAATTGCGGCGCCCGAACGGGAAGCATTCAACGCACATCTGCTGCGCGAGCGACGCCTTATGTCAATTGCCCTTGGCAGCGACGAAGCGCAGGAAGGTATTCGCGCGTTCGAGGAAAAACGCAAACCTGTCTTTCCTGATTCACACGGGTCTTAGGTTTGCTTGTTCCTGTTGGCCAAGGGTGGCGGAGTCCACACGCACTGACCTGCCGCCCTAACTGATTGCAGTGGCGAATATTTGGAAGTCTATCATCAGCTCCCGAGCCCGCCTGCGCGCCTGAGCGAACAAAGTTAAGGGGCGCGTTGGCCCGTACAAAGCCGGGTCTTGGTCCCTTAGCGATGTATGGTGAGCAGCGGTTCTATTCGCCTGCTGTTACGCCGTCAGAGTTCGGGCGGCCTTCGGGCAGCTCGGAAATGTTAGGCCACAGGCTTAGTATTTGTTGAGTGGTTACCGCCCAAGAGAAGTTCAGCCAAAACACCGCTCCGAGGAATTTGGCGCCATCTTCAAATAGGATGCGATACTGGCCGAGGTAGACCTGAATTGACTTCTGAAAGAAATCTATTCCGATCGAGGTCATAAAGAACAAACCCGCGATAACAAGGTGAATACTGGCCAGCCGTCCCAGATGACGGCGGTAAAGAACGACAGTACCCGCCAGGAACAAAGCGTACCCTCCAAAGAAAAACTTTTCACCAATGGGGAGCCGCTCGTGCAGCAAGAAAAAGTCATCGAGGCAGAACGCGGTCGAAAGAAATGTCAGGGCCAACAGAAATCTTCGTGACGCCATTGTATGTGGCGAGCCACTTAATAGGGCAAAGCCAAACGCAGTTACGGTCGCGCTGGCCATCCAGAACAGAACGCCCATATTCGAAAGAAACCCTGCATAAGACGGGGCTTTGAATTGTTGCGCAGGATCGCGGGTCAGGTAGCCAAAGTCTGACCCGGTCGTCCAAGAGATGCCGAAGACGATCAACAGGCTGATCAAGCCTACGGCAATGCTGAAAGGTGCAACGTCAAAAGCCGATACTTGAGTACGGTCCTGCATCAGATCAGAGCCATCTGGAAAGGCAGGTCAAATTTCGCGTTGTCATCCGATGTGGCATCGCCTGCGAAATTTATCCCTAGGTTCTTTTCATGTTTCAGCAGGGTTAGGGGAAAGAAAAACCTTGCTCGGCGGCCATTGTGAAACTCCGACCATCCTGCAAAGGCGTATTGCCAACCCAATCTTGCAAGACCCATCATACCAAAATAACCCAATGTGATTCTGTCTAAAACTGAGACTGATTTTTCAATAGTTCGCTATTTTCGGCAATATCCCTTAGCTTGTGAAAATTCACCTTACAGTTCACCGGTCGAAACCACCCGGGCAGGGGGCTCATCCGGCAGGACGTACGAACTACGCAAAATTGAAACCGCGTAACAGATGGTACGCTAATGCGCTTACTCCGCGTCTTCCATTTTGGTTGCGTTGAGTTGAGCGAACAATTCAGGCCCAACACGGTCATACAATTCCAGTTGGGTTTCGAGAAAGTCGATATGTCCTTCTTCGTCCGACATCAGGTTTTCAAACAGGTTCATCGAGACGTAATCGCCCGCATCCTTGCAGACATCTCGGGCCTCCTTGTAAAGGGCGCGTGCGCTTCTTTCGGCGGCTAGATCGCATTCCAGTGTTTCCCGCGGATTTTCACCGATCCGCAACGGGTCGAGTTTTTGAAGATTTGGATGCCCCTCAAGGAAAATGATCCGCTCGATGAGTTTGTCGGCATGTTCCATTTCCTCGATCAACTCTTCGCGGCTTTTCTTGGCCATGCTGCCAAGACCCCAGTCGTCCTGCAATCGGTAGTGCAACCAGTATTGGCTGACTGCTGTCAACTCGTGCCGCAAAGCCTTGTTAAGGTATTCTATTACTTTCTTGTCACCCTTCATCGCGGGTCTCCCTGAATCTGTCTGAAAAATGGTTTTGAACAATTCGTCTGAGTCGAGACTGTAACATCGGGAACTGCAATCTCCAAAGCGGTGCAAACCCCGCAATTTAACTGGTCGCAGGCCCGCATCGCTGAACTTAAATTAGGCACATCTTTTGAAATACCTGTCTCAGAACCCGTCGGGCAAGTTTCGGCTGGGTCAAACTGTTGCGCCCTTGATGCGAATAGCAGTTCCCAGCATGCCTGCGCATATCCCAATGATCACAGCGATGACCAGTTCGGTCATTTCTACATTGGCAAAGGACCAGTGTGCGAAAATCAATGTCTCGATCACGCCGACAATCCCACCCATCGCAGCGCCAAGCATCAGATTTCGGGTCATCATCCCCAAAGCAAGGCCAAGGATTCCGGGCAGGCCGATAATGTTGGCTCCGATGGTTCCAAGTAATTCAAGCATGTCTTGTCCCCTCTCACTCGGCCTGCGTGGTCAGGTACGACCGGATTTCAGCGCTACTGTCAGCCAGTTGACCCTGAACGGAATTCTGTGGTGTGCCGGCAAGTGTCTCTGTAACTTCTTGGTATCGTTCAAGGTATCCGGGTGGAAGGTTATGGGCGATGCCCTGATGACAGTCGATACAGGTCATGTTGTTGTCGATCGCGCGCTGATGTTCAGACGCTGCGCGTGCTTCCTGAATCGTAAAGTCCATATAATCGAAGTTGTGACAATTGCGGCATTCGCGACTGTCCGAGGCCTTCATCTTTTTCCAGACAGCCGATGCCATACTCAGGCGGTGTTCCTCGTATTTTTCGGTTGTGCTGATGGTGCCGACCATCTCGTGATACACGTCTTTGACGGCCATGATCTTAGCTTTGATCTTGTGGTTCCACTCATGAGGGACGTGGCAGTCCGAGCAAATTGCGCGGACACCAGAGTGGTTGTTGTAATGTATCGTTTCCCGATACTCGCCCAAATTGGTTTCCATCGAATGGCACGAGGTGCAGAATTCCTCGGTGTTGGTCAGTTCCAAGGTCCAGTGGAATCCGCCCCAAAACAGGATTCCAGCAAGAAAGCCTGCCAGCAGCAAAAAACCAGAACTGAAGGCAACTGCCGGTGTCCAGATTGCGTTCCATACTCGGCCTATCCAACCGCGTTTTTCAGGGGAGTCTGCCATCTCGGTGCTCCTTTCAGATCAGCTTTGGATCAGTCGGTGGACGACGGTTGAAAGAGGTTGGTAACCAGAGGTTCCGTATCCGCTTGCGGGACGTGACACTGGTTGCAGAAATACCGGGTTCCGGCGATGTGATCCAACTCGGTCCCGTCGCGATCCAGGTAGTGCGTCATCGAAAGCGTCGGCGCATTCCGCTCACCGGCCTTTGTCCAGTCGTGGCAGGATAGGCACTGATTGGTTCGCAGATCAATCTGGTACTGCGTGATGGAATGCGGAATCAACGGCGGTTGCTGGCGGTAGTTTCGGACCATTCGGCCCTCTCGGCCTTCCCATTGAAGGCTCATGTTCACAACGCTGGGCGCATCTGGCGGGGTTCCGCGCAGGTCACGAAGTTCTTGCGCAATCGCAATACTGCCAAGCGCGATGAGAAGGGCTGCTGCGGTGGCGACTATCTTGTTCATCTTGCATGTTCCTTCTTTATTGGCTGGATGACCGCCTTGGGGCGGTCATCGCTGCTTCAGGCACGCTCGACTTTGCAGGCGCATTTTTTGAAATCTGTCTGCTTGGACAGTGGGCAGGTCGCGTCAAGCGTCAGCTTGTTCGTCAACTGGCCTTCATCGAACCAAGGCATGAAGATCAGCCCCTTGGGAACCTTGTTTCGCCCCTTGGTGGATACGCGACTTGTGACTTCACCGCGCCGCGTGGAAACTTTGATTTCCTGCCCATGTCGCAAATCGCGGGCTGCGGCGTCTTCGGGGTGCATGTAGATCACGGCCAGAGGGAAGGACCGGTGCAACTCAGGAACACGGCGTGTCATGGAGCCCGAATGCCAGTGTTCAAGGACACGACCCGTACAGAACCACAGATCGTATTCCTCATCCGGCATTTCCGGAGGTGCCTCATAGGGTGCGAAGATGATCTTGGCCTTCTTGTCGGGGAACCCGTAGAACTGAACTTCGGATCCGGCCTCGACATAGGGGTCGCTGCCTTCGCGATACCGCCACAGAGTTTCTTTTCCGTCCACGACCGGCCAGCGCAAGCCGCGCTCTTCGTGATAGCGTTCAAAGGGTGCCAAGTCGTGGCCGTGTCCACGCCCAAACTCGGCGTATTCCTCAAATAGGCCCTTCTGAACATAGAACCCAAAATGGTTTGCATCGTCATTTGGGTGCCCTGGCTGAATTTCACTAAGCGGAAACTTGTCGACATTGCCGTTATTGTAGAGAACCTCGTACAGGGTTTTCCCGGCCATTTCGGGTGCCGTGGCGACAAAGTCCTCTCCCCATGCTTCTTCGACGGTGAACCGCTTGGAAAACTCCATAAGCTGCCAGAGGTCCGACTTAGCGTCGCCGGGTGCGTGAACCTGTTGCCGCCACATCTGAGTGCGGCGCTCGGCATTGCCATAGCAGCCTTCCTTTTCAACCCACATGGCCGTCGGCAAGATCAGGTCGGCAGACATCGCCGTTACGGTCGGGTAGGGATCGGACACAGTGATAAAGTTGTCGGGATTACGGTAACCCGGCCAACCCTCTTGGTTCATGTTCGGGGCCGCCTGCATGTTATTCGTGCACTGGACCCAATAGGCGTTCAACACTCCATCGTTCAGCATCCGGTTTTGCTGAACAGCGTGGAAGCCGACCTTTTCAGGAATTGTGCCCGCGGGCACTTTCCAGATTTTTTCGGCCTTCGCGCGGTGTTCTGGGTTGGTGACCACATAGTCGGCTGGCAATCTATGCGCAAAAGTTCCCACCTCACGCGCGGTACCGCAGGCGGACGGCTGACCTGTCAGTGAGAATGGCGAGTTTCCGGGCTCGGAAATCTTTCCGGTCAGCAGGTGAACGTTATACATCAGCGAGTTCACCCATGAGCCCCGCGTATGCTGGTTGAAGCCCATCGTCCACAGGCTCATGACCTTGCGGTTTGGGTCGGCATACTGCTGCGCGAGGTGTTCAAGTTTCTCGGCCGGAACACCAGACAGCTCGGCCGTGTATTCTAGGGTGTAGGGTTTCACCGACTCTGCGTATTCGTCAAAACTGATCTCGGTCAGCTTGCCAGAGTTCGGATTGGCCGCCGCCTCTTGCAGTGGATTGTCGTCCCTCAGGCCGAAACCGATATCAGTGTCAGTTTTGGTGATATTGACATGCTTGGACAGGAATTCTTCATTTACCGCGCCCGTTTGGATGATGTGGTTGGCGATATAGTTGAGGATGGCCAGATCCGTCTGCGGATTGAAAACCATCCCGTTGTCGGCCAGTTCGAAGGAGCGGTGTTCGAACGTGGAAAGTACGTGAACCTCGCAGCCTTCTTTTGTCAGGCGTGTGTCGGTCAGACGCGACCATAGGATCGGGTGCATCTCGGCCATGTTCGATCCCCAAAGAACGAAGGTGTCCGCAGCTTCCAGGTCATCGTAACAGCCCATCGGTTCGTCAATTCCGAAGGTTCTCATGAACCCAACAACAGCCGACGCCATGCAATGTCGCGCGTTGGGATCAATGTTATTTGACCGGAACCCCGCCTTCATCAGTTTGGATGCGGCATACCCTTCCCATACAGTCCATTGACCCGAGCCGAACATTCCAACGCCCTCGGGGCCTTTGTTCTTTAGGGTCTCTTTCCACTTTTCGGCCATGATGTCGAAAGCGTCGTCCCATGAGATCAGTTCGAATTCTCCATCCTTGGCGTATTTACCATCTCTCATACGCAGCATCGGCTGGGTCAGGCGATCTTCGCCGTACATGATCTTGGACAGGAAATAGCCTTTGACGCAGTTGAGGCCGCGGTTCACCTCGGCTTTCGGATCACCCTGCGTGGCGACAACACGGCCATTCTTGGTGCCAACAAGGACGGTGCATCCGGTCCCGCAAAACCGGCAGGGCGCTTTGTCCCAGCTTATGTCTGGAATGCCAATCTGCGCATTGGCCTGACCTCCGGCCAGGGGAATACCAGCGGCAGAAGCTGTTGCAGCGGCAGCAGATGCCTTAAGGAATGTTCGGCGAGATTCTGATGTAGTCATAGCTATGGCCTCCGACTGGTGGTTTGGCTTGGGGCATCAGGACGCGAAACGTTGTCCGCAATATCCTCAAAATGATGATAGGTAAGAGTGACCGAGAGCACCCCCGGGATCTGATGCAGGTCCATGATGATCTCGGATGCTAGGCGCGCGGGCGTGTCTTCGACAACAACGACGAACCGGCCTTCGGCTGTTTGCGCATGTACTTCAACGCCCGGTATCTCATTCATCACCAGCGCCGCAGCATCGGCCTGAGCCGGGGAAACATGGGTAAGGCAGCCACAAATATTCATTGAATCGGCTCCATCTGAACTTGGGTGCGCCGTTCCAGCATAATCGCATCGACAGGGCACAGCGCCACGCAGGACCCGCATCCGTTGCAGGCATCGGAATCCAGCGCGGGTTCGGCACGCCCGCCTGTCTGTAGTTTGAACCGAAGCGCATTCTGGTCGCAATTGTCTTGACAGATACGACAGCTTACACCGTTCATGGACAGGCAGCTTGAAGCCTGCACCGCAGCCCGCCAGGGCCAGTCGGCCAAGCGTTCGATATCCAAAGCATCGGTCGGGCAGGCGCGCGTGCACTCACCACAGAACGTGCAGGGGTTATCGTTTGGTTTGAAAACAGGGTAGCCGCCGGGTTCCATTGAAATCAGGTCTTCCGGGCAGGCTGACACGCATTCTGCGCATTTTGTGCAGGCATCGGCGAAACCGCTCACACAAGCACCCGGAGGTCGGACGATGTTTCCGTCCTCCCTGAGAATTTTGGCACTCAGAAACCCACGTCGGCTGGTCACTCGATCCATACTGGTTGACCTGGCTAGAGACGATTCCCTAATGCCAGTATTCCGCTTATTGTCTCAAATTGCAGCAATTTTTCACCCAAATCGCATTTCAACTACAAAAAGAGGGTCTGCGCGTTGGATTTCAGAGGATGAGCAACGACGTAAGACTTGGCAGCGGGGCTTATGCTGGCGCGCCGTTGCGCAGAACGGCTGCACACATCGCAAAGCAGACCAAATCGCCAGAGACTGTGACAAGCCGGAAAACGGCGACAGCTACGATCAGCCCGCCTGCGGGCATTACATTCGAAAGAAACAGTAGCAGTACTGCCTCGCGCGGGCCTAAACCAGCAGGTGCACCGGGTGTTACG
Source organism: Ruegeria sp. S263 (assembly GCF_056780525.1). Classification (NCBI taxonomy): domain Bacteria; kingdom Pseudomonadati; phylum Pseudomonadota; class Alphaproteobacteria; order Rhodobacterales; family Roseobacteraceae; genus Ruegeria; species Ruegeria sp. S263. The sequence continues at coordinate 69,420 of NZ_JBQUVJ010000003.1, forward strand.
TACCCAACCAGCCATGCACAGATGCCCGCGACAGTTGCGACAAGGAATGGGCCCTGACCCACTACCCAGACGATTGCTCCAAAAATTGCGCCGAGCCCCAGCATGAACAGCGCGCAAATCGGCACCACAATGCAAAAAGTACGGGTCAGTTCCTTGCTATTCCCCGCTATTCGCGAGGTGATGAACAAACCTGCGATCAACAAGGGAGCAGAAATGAGTGTGAGAATCCGCACTGTGTCTTCCGACCAGCCAATTGTTTGCGCGATTTGATCGACCCCCGGAGTGACGAGTGCAGCAATCAAAAGTGCCAAAACAGCGCCTGCTGGCATCGCAATTAATTCTAACAGCGTCGCCAGCCCCAATTGTTTCGCGCTTAACGGGCCGTCGCGCAGGACCATAGCGCGCCCGATCAGATGGGCCACATTACCCGGCAAATAGCGTGCAATCTGCGCCAACCCGAAAGAGCGCCACGTTCGCCGCCGGGGTTCCGCGCCGTAGACGCCAACCAGTTGGTGCCAGGTTTCGGCAGGCAGGGACAGCGTCAAAATGTAGACAAGCGTCAGGCCGAATAGTTGGACAAGTTCCGTTGAACTTGGGCGCCAATGCGAAACCTCTGTCCAATTGCGCTGAACTTCGAGCGCGATATAACCCAGTGACAAGACAAGCAACACGACCCCAGCCACACGAATTCCGCGCCTGAACCATAAGCCTGCGCGCAAGGGCGTGTTCTCTTCCATCGGCAGGCTCAGGTATGAGCCGTCAATATTGACGTCTCGTCTGAATAGGGCAGCGACGGGGTAAGCCCGGGGTAGCGATTGACGGAAAGCCCGGACTGACTGATAGCCTCGCGATATCGGGCACGCTTTGAGTTGTCGAAGACAATCATTCCACCCGGTGACAGCCGGTTTGCAGCGTGGCGCAAGCAAGCTTGGCGTGCGCGACCGTCGATAATTATCAAGTCGTATGAGCCATTCGCCTTGTCAATTTCCGATGCATAGGATGTAAAGTTTAGGCCGCGCATGTCTTGTTTCTGAGACAGGTAGATAGGGTCCGAAAGTGCGGCGTCTTTTGCGTTCGAAGGAGGTGCTAAACGCAGGTCGACCGGGCAGATATTGGTCTGACCCTGGACCCGTTCCAAAACGCGTGCGTACCAATCCGCATCATGCTCAACGCTCGTTACAGAAGCCGAGCGTCGCGCCGCCCAGATCGTGCTGGCCCCCGCGCCGTATTCAAATACACGGGCAGGTCTTGTTTTTAGGAACGCGTCGACGACTTCAATCGCATCATAGGTCCACCAGGGAACGTCCAGGGCGATCAGCCCATCTATGTCATGGATTGCCATAAGGCTTGACGCCCAATGATACCCCCTGCCGCGATGATGCCGGCGCGAGAGCCAGTCTGTGACGCTTGTTTTGTTCAGGCCCCAAGCGATGCCTCGCATCGTTGCGACGTAGCCGGATTTTGCTGCCCTCGAAAGGGTGGCGCGTGGATCGTTTGTCATACGGCGTCCTCAAGCGAAGAATGCGACCTGCAGGTTTTCGTACCTTGTTCGACGGTAAGACCAATCTGGGCCGCGCGCTTCAGGCAGGCGTCTTCGGACCACTTTTCAAAGTATTCTCCCGGCCTTTCCCTGAGCGGAGAAGCATATTTATACACCGACGCTGTCGTTGTTGCAGTTCCGACAATAAAAGCCGTCGTACCTAATCCAACGATCCAGGCTTTTGCAGCTATGCCCGGTTCGCGTCGCATACAGAAAACAGCACCCATCAGCGCCAGTGTTGCGATAACTGGCCAAAGATCCAAGCGGTATCGGAAGGTGATCGTGCCGTAGGCCAATGTCACAATAGCCGACAGCGCAACCGCAACCACAAGCCCTGCCATTTGTGTGTCGCGCCAAGCCGCGCGAATACCGAACAGCGCCAGAAGGCACCAAAGCGGCCATAGCATAACCAATCCGGTTCTTGGGCCGCCAACTCTGATATGGCCTAGAATCGGCTCCGTTACCGCCCGGTAAAGACCGAGAATCGAGTCGGACAGGCCGGTCAGGAAAGATGCTGAAGGGACGTCGAACAAGTAAAACGCTGCATTGGGAACAACGCGTAATGGGTTCAGACGACCATGCTCTTCGAAGGCTGCCGCGCGGATCGAGTCCTTGGTTTCTATTCCCCAAAAGACGTTGCCATATACAACGCGCGAGCCTTCATAGCTGCCATGGGTGATCAACGCATCCCCAAACCGCAAAGCATTTAGCCCGAGATATCCGAACCCGCCTGCGGCCAAAATCCCCATGGCGATGATCGCGGGGATGAGAAAGGCTGAACGGTCGCGCCACAAACCGTGTCCAATTGCCAAAACGACACCGGCATAAAGCCCGATTGCCACATTTGGCCGCGCGTGCACGGCGACCATCGCGCAAACGGCAAGCAAAACGACTGCCACTGACATTGGTGTCACGCCGCGCGCCGCGCGTGTCCAAACGGCAGCAAACAGCCCAGACATCGCAAACGCCACTGCAATCGGTTCGTGATAAAACGAAAGGTTGATGACCAGGGCGGGGCCTGGCCCGGCGACCCACAAGGCGGCACAAAGCGCCAGCACCAAAACGCGGCGATCCGCAGAAACTCCTGCTGTCCGGGCCAAGGTCACAAGAACATGCTGCCAGCCCAGCGTTCCGACCACGGCCCAAAACCAGATCGAAAAGCCGTTCATGGGGAAGGTCTCGAACGGCCAAGCCCAGCCAAAGGCAAAGCGTGTCAGAAGCGGCGCAACGCCATGATAGAGATAGCCCGTTCCGTCTGCGGTATAGTGACCTTCGTAGCGAAGCACGCGGGCGGGCAGGTCAAACCGACCATCCAAAATCGCAGCATAATAAGCGTCATATATCTGCCAGCCAAAAGGTTTGAGGTCGAACAAGGTCCACGAAGAAATCACAAGAAAACCGAAATAGACGGACCCCAAAACTGAAATCAGCCATAGAATACGTTTGCCCCCGGCAAACGGGGCGTTTGCCGCGCCCATATCCGTCACGTCGATCCATTCCCACGATTATTTGTGTCGATACGCAGTTCCAGTTCCCGCATTCGGCTCAGGACTTGTTCCGTAAGGCGCCGGTTTGTTGCAATCGCGTCGCTGAGAAGCGCGATGATCATGGTGATATAGCCGGCCAGAATAAAAACGCCGCCCAGGATCAAGGACTGTACGCGGCCCTCTCCGTCACCGGCGAAATAGTAGAACAGAAACCGCAGAACCGGGATTGTTCCGATGATCAACATCACCAGGCCGATTGTCAAAAAGGCGCTGAGAGGTCGATACATCGTATAGCTGCGAAGGATTGTTGTCGCCTGCTTTCGCAGAAATCCACCCATCGACGTGAACAAGCGCGAGGGGCGCTCGACGGGATTCACGTTGACGGGAACGGACGCTATTTTCAGGTTTGTCTGCCCTGCGTGGATCAGGGTTTCGGTGGTATAGCTGAACTTGGTCATGACGTTGATCGTCAGGGCAGCTTCACGGGTGTATGCGCGAAATCCAGATACTGCGTCAGTGACGTCAATCCCGGCAAGCCGCCGCACGACCGACGTTCCGAACCGCTGCAACAGGCGCTTCAATGTGGAAAATTCAGCGTTCTCGCCGGGTTTGCGATCGCCGACAACAATGTCCGCTTCCTTGCGCAATATCGGCGCCACGAGATCGGGAATGGACAAACCGGAATACTGGTTATCTCCGTCGGTGTTGACGATGATATCCGCCCCGGCCTGCAGCGCGTGATCAATTCCAACCTGAAAGCTTCGGGCAAGGCCCTTGTTGCCGCGGTTTCGCAGCACATATGTCGCCCCGTTTTCGCGCGCAATCTCTGATGTTCCGTCGGTGGACCCGTCGTCGATAACCTGAACTTCAATGCTGTCTACGCCGGGAATTTCCTTTGGGATATCGGCAAGGACCGCCGGCAGGGTCTCTGCCTCGTTGTAGCAGGGAATTTGAACTATGAGTTTCAAACCGATTTACCTTCACACTAGTCACAAGAACCCGCAGAAACTGGGCTAACCGATGGAGGAGGAAGTGGTGTAAACTTCTCCATTGATTCTAAAATTCACGCCACAATCAGTAGCAGATGTCAGTCAATGCGTTAAACAAAACCGTTGTTTTGCTCATGCTGGTCGAATGACACAGGGTTGCCAATCAGCCTTTCACCTGCCCTTGCCTTCACCTGAATGGTCCGACAGTTTATTAGAACATTAGAGGCAGGCGGAGGTGCTCTGGTCTACCACTGATGTGTTAAACGCCTTCAGAACACGGACCTGTTTCCTTGCTTTGCATAAGAAACAGCCACTTTGACCTGCTTGAAATCAACCAAATGCACGCGCTGTTTATTTGGGCCAGGTGGCAACTGTGCCAGAACAGCTTCGGAAAGTGCACTGGCTCGGTCTCGGGTTCTTCCCGATTAAGCCAAGAAATGCGCCGGCGAATGCGCGATGAACGATACGGCGCTTTTGTTGGTGCCCGTGGGTTGGGCAGCTGCAAGGGCGCAATTGATATCTAAACGCCCCATTTTGGCAGTTCCGGAACGGGTCAGGCCAATATAGGCTTATAGGTCTAGGCCGAAGTCTTTCAGCTACAAATACAACGACTGCCGCAGAGGTCATGTCCAGTTGATCAGCGGGCGACACAAGGGCGAATTGATGAACTGGGATGAATTTTCGCATTGGGGGCAGCACATTTCGAAATGGGCTGCCGATTATCACCAAACCCTGTCGGATCGCCCAGTCCGGGCGCAAACAAACCCGGGGGATATTGCCGTCCAGATTGACGCGTCGCCGCCAGACTCGGGGCAGGCGATGGAAACCATCATGGCCGATTTTGAACGGATCGTCATGCCGGGAATGACCCATTGGCAGCACCCGCGTTTCTTTGCCTATTTTCCAGCCAACGCCGCGCCACCCTCGATGTTGGCCGAGATGTTGGTGACCACAATCGCAGCCCAATGCATGTTGTGGCAAACCTCGCCCGCCGCGACCGAGGTGGAAACCGTGATGGTCGATTGGTTGCGCCAGGCGCTTGGACTGCCTGTTGGCATGACAGGCGTCATTCAGGACAGTGCGTCTTCGGCCACTTTGTCGGCGGTGTTGACCATGCGAGAGCGCGCCACCGGGTTTACCGGCAACCGTGAAGGGTTGAATACTAAAGGCGCGTTGCGGATTTACTGCTCGGATCAGGTGCATTCGTCCATTGACCGGGCCTGCTGGGTTGCCGGGATCGGGCAAGACAATCTGGTCAAATTGCCGACGCTGGGGTCAACTTACGCGATTGATCCCAACGCGCTTGAGGCGGCGATCCAAAGCGACTTAGTCGCCGGGCACGTTCCGGCCGGGATCATCGCGATCACCGGGGGTACGGGTGTAGGGGCCTGCGATGATCTGATGGCCGTTGCGGATATCGCGCAGAAGCATGACCTATACACCCATCTTGACGCTGCCTGGGCCGGGTCCGCCATGATCTGCCCCGAGTTCCGTCAGGCGTTGTGGGCCGGAGCGGATCGCTATGACAGTGTTGTCTTTAACCCACATAAGTGGCTTGGCGCCCAGTTCGATTGCGCGATCCAGTTTCTGAGGGACGCAACACCGCAACTCAACACTTTGAAAATCGAACCTGAATACCTGAAGACCACAGGGGCCGAGGTCACGAACTATTCCGAATGGACCATTCCGCTGGGCCGCAGGTTCAGGGCGTTGAAAATCTGGTTCCTGCTGCGCTCTTACGGTTTGGATGGCCTGCGCGAGCGAATTCGCAACCATGTTGTTTGGGCAAATGAGCTTGCCAACACAATCGGTGCAATGGACGGGTTCGAGATCACGACGGGACCCATCCTGAGCCTGTTTTCGTTCCGCTGCCCGGGTGACGACGTGATGCAACAACGTCTGGTGGATGCGGTGAATGACGATGGTCGGATTTATCTGACGCAGGGCATGTTCGACGGCCGCAAAATCATCCGCTTTCAGGTGGGGCAATTCGATACGACGCGGAATGATGTGTTGATGGCTGCTGATGTGATCAGCGAGGTTTGGGAGGCTTTGAATTGAAGCTTGCGACCTTGACCGCGGGCGGTCACTGGAAAATCACACGCTGGATTATCAAGGCGAGATGGCGAGTGTGATAGGTCAGGGTGGGCGCAGAGCTTCGCAATGCGGACAGGGCGTTGAGCCCGGCCAAATGCCCTCCGGGAAGTAAATTCCATGCTGATTTCAGTCCATTCGGCTCAGCCGATATTGCGTTTGCCTGAAAGCACAGGCGAAGCCAACGCCACACCCCTCAGGCGTGCAGGGCGTCAATGATCTGCCTTGGCGTCATCAGATCGCGTAAAGCGCGGTGGATGCTGTCATTAGCTTCGCTCAGGGGGGCGCCGGCGACATCAAACCCCAAAAAGCTATGCGGCAAGCTGAGTGCCAGATAGAACCGCCTGCCAGAAAAGGCCGCAGCGCAGTAATCCTTCCCCCCCCTGAAACCGTCCTGCAATGTCCGTCAAGGTGTAAGCGAATTGAGGTTTAAGATACTGACCAAGTTGGGCCGGGTCGTCAGTGTAGACCTCAAAAACCTGTTCGGCATCTTCCAGACCCAAATCCCAGCGATGGGTTGGCAAGGTATTACGGGACGCCCAGGAATAAAGCTTATTCAGGGTCTCGCCAAAATCCTTGACGAACACAGTGCGTGGCATGTCGACCGGGCAGTCGATCTCAAGCACGATTCCGGCGAACAGGGTTCTGTATTTCCGGTCGTCATTGTGATCGCGATAGCTTTCAGAGCAGCTCATCTTCAGCAGCTTGTAGTTTGTATCCCGCCATGTTCCGGTGATGGCGGTATCCTCGCGTATGCGCTCGGCTTTGGGTAAAATCTGCAGGGCAACAAGACGGCCTACTGGCATAAAGTCTGCGGGAATGAGCCTCCCCCACTGAACTGGTCCACCGTTATGTTTAGGAAACGGAGGACCACGAATGGCAAACAAGAGACCAAAGCCCGAAGAGATTGTCTCGAAGTTACGGCAGGTTGAAGTTCTGATGGGGCAAGGCATGTCCCGTCTTGATGCGATCAGGCAGATCGGCGTTGTTGAACAAACCTATTACCGCTGGAGAAAGAAGTACGGTGGAATGGGTGTAGATCAGTTGAAAGAACTCAAGCGGCTTCAGAAAGAGAACGAGCGACTGAGACGCGCGGTTTCAGATCTGACGCTGGACAAACTGATCCTGACGGAAGCCGCAAAGGGAAACTACTGAGCCCCGCTCGTCGTCGTGCCTGCATCGATCATGTTCGTAGCCATCTGAACGTTTCCGAGAGACGCGCCTGCCGCGTGCTTGGACAACACCGGTCCACGCAACGGCGTGTCCCAGAAGGTCGCGCAGACGAAGACCGATTGGTGGCCGACATGATCGAGCTGACCCGTCAATACGGTCGATATGGCTATCGCAGGATCGCTGCACTGCTGAGAGAGGCTGGCTGGTCTGTCAGTGATGGGCGGATTGAACGGCTTTGGCGACGGGAGGGGCTGAAAGTGCCAGTGAAACAACCGAAGAAAGGACGGCTCTGGCTGAACGATGGGTCGTGTGTTCGGCTACGGCCAGAGTTTCGCAACCATGTTTGGTCGTATGACTTCGTCCATTGCCGAACCGATGATGGAAAAGCCTTCCGAACGCTGAACATCCTTGATGAATACAGTAGGGAATGCTTGGCAATCAGGGTCGAGCGGAAACTGAACTCGACCGATGTAATCGACGTTCTGACGGATCTGTTCATACTTCGCGGCGTGCCGAGTTTCATACGTTCTGACAATGGGCCGGAATTTGTCGCCCAGGCTGTCCGAGACTGGATTGCTGCCGTCGGCGCCAAGACGGCTTACATCGAACCCGGCAGCCCATGGGAGAACGGATATTGTGAAAGCTTCAATGGCCGGTTCAGGGATGAGCTACTCAACGGAGAGATCTTCTACAGCTTGCGCGAAGCACAAATCCTGATCGAACAATGGAGAAAACACTACAACACAAAACGACCCCACAGTGCTCTGGGTTACCGCCCGCCAGCGCCCGAAACCATCATCCCGATGGATCACAGGCCGATGATGCACTAACAATCAACTTGGACCAGTCAGTTGAGGCTGCTCACCCCAAGAGGCTCTGGCCGAAATCCGCGAGTGGGAGAAGGGAAACACCGACAGGGTCAAGTTCGACAACCACTTCAAGCTGATGATGGATGGTGCGATCTACAGCGGCCTCTCGCAATACGGGTTCCCAGGCTACAAGGACGGGCATCAAGGCCAGTGGATGAACGAGCCTGAGGATATTTTGGAATGGGCCCGGTTCTTTTGGAACGAAGGGTTCCAGTTGCACGCCCACACCAACGGCGACGGGTCCGCAAGCCTACTGATCGAGATCGTACGCGACCTGCAGGAGGAAAAACCGCGTTTTGACCACCGCACGACGCTTGAACATTTTGCTTATGCCACGCGGGACCAGTTGCGGCAGATGAAGGCGCTGGGTATGGTGGTGTCGGCCAACCCTTACTACCAATACATCCTTGCTGACGTGTACGCGGATGTGTGGTTGGGGGCAGATGTGGCGCGCTTTATGGTTCCCTTGGGTAGTGCTGCGGACGAGGGGTTGGTAATCGGGTTACATTCCGATAGCCCAATGGCACCTCTCAGCCCGCTAACGCTGGCACAAAATGCGATGGAACGCGTGTCGATCAACGGCAATAACAATGCCGGGTCAGAACGACTGGACATAGATCAGGCCCTGCGCGCAATCACCATTGATGCCGCGTGGTTCATGCGAATGGAGGACGAGATCGGTTCGATCCGCGCAGGCAAGAAGGCAGATTTTGTTGTGCTTGAGCAAAACCCGTATGAGGTCCAGACTGCAGACTTGTCCAAGATCGGAATATGGGGAACGGTTTTCGAAGGCCAAAAATACCCGATTGTAAAGGAAGCCAGCATGAAGCCAAACAACGACCTTGTGAAAGTCCCAAACCCATCGGCTGTGTTCTGTGAAGAAAGCGGCGGGACCTATGAAATCCGCGATGGTGCTAATGGTGGAAAGACCGGGATTTGTATTCTTCCATCAGGTGAAGAAGTCGACGCTTGGGAGTTTTTCCGAGAGAACGCGCCGACTGACGGATAATATCAACATTTAGAAGTTGGCGCTGAGGGAAAGCCATTCCCGCGATTTAACTGCCCAGATACCCGGTTCGTCGCACGGAGTCTGAGTTCGATCGCGCGACGCCCAAGTCTAACCTCTTGATAAATGAGCCGTCGATAGATCATGTTAACGAACAAGGCCTATCTGATGTACTGAACACGGAGCCCTGAATGCGGCTGATCAGGATTTTGTTGACTGTAGTGGTGGTGATCACAATCGCCGTGGTCGGGCTAAAGCTGGCATTTCCACTTCCTGAGAAAAACTATTCTGAGCAAACTCTCAAACAAGATCCCGACTGGGACGGACCTTTAGGCGCCACTATTAAACAAGCGATCGAACGAAACCCCGGCCTTGACGGGGTGCGGCCTTTGGGCAATGGACGCGCCGCCTTTGCGGCCAGGGCTATATTCGCAAGGCAAGCGACGTCTTCTATCGACGCTCAGTACTACATTTGGCAGGACGATGTTACTGGTCTGATGCTTCTTGATGAGCTTAGGGCCGCAGCCGAGCGTGGCGTGCGGGTCAGATTGCTGGTCGATGATAACGGCATCTCGGGGTTGGATGGCTTGCTTGCTGAACTGGATGCTCTGCCCAACGCGCATGTGCGCATTTTTAATCCCTTTACGCTGAGAAACCCCAAACTTCTGTCTTATGCATTCGACTTCAGTCGCTTGAACCGTCGGATGCATAACAAATCAATGACTGTGGATGGGGTCGCCACGATAGTCGGAGGCCGCAATATCGGTGACATCTATTTCGATTATGGGGCTGGCACGCACTATCTGGATGTAGATACGATCGCCATTGGCCCAATTGTCGATGAGGTGTCGCAGTCATTCGACGCGTATTGGAACAGCTCATCATCCTATGACGCGGCCTTGTTTCTGGAGCCCACCGCGGGAAAAAGCCTGCAATCCAAGGCGGATGCCGCACGAAAAACCGCTGTTGGTGCAGGCTATCAAAAAGCGATCCAAGACAATGAACTTGCGGACCGGATGGCTGCGCGTGATCTGAAGGTCGAGTGGAGCGAAGTTACCCTTTTCGTGGACGACCCAGCCAAAGGGTTGGGCCAAGCAGACAGTGAAAATCTGATCGTCGAGCAACTGATAGCATTCGCCAACGACTCTCAAACCTCACTGGACCTTGTTTCAGCATATTTCATTCCCGGCAAACGCGGTGCCGAAGTTTTGGAAGGACTAGCCAGGTCTGGGGTTAAAGTCCGTGTCTTGACCAACTCATTGGACGCGACCGACGTTATGCCGGTTCATGCGGCCTATATGCGCTACAGGGAAGATTTGCTGAATAGCGGCGTAGAACTTTTGGAGCTTCGGGCTTTACGGCAGGAACATCGCGAACGAAGCCTGCCAGAAATGCTGGCGGGGTCGGCATCAGGATTACATGCAAAGGTATTTGGATCGGATGGCAAACGTGTCTTTATTGGTTCATACAACCTCGATCCCAGATCCGCGCGATTGAACACTGAAATGGGGCTCATGATCGAAAGCGCGGCGATCGCTGAATCACTGGCCGAGAAATTGGCTAACACCGATTTTTCGTATCGCGTTGAGTTGAATGAAGACGATGAGATTGTCTGGCTGCAAGAAGAACAAGACGGGACGGTCACCGTTTACACCGCGGACCCGGAAACCAGCGGCTTCCAACGCGCCCTAACGGCGGTCGTAAGGTGGCTGCCCGTTGAGTGGATGCTTTGACCCCGCTGTTGAAGCTGGCCTGAACCTTCTTCCAAGCCAGCCCCGAAGGTTTTACTGAAGATAATTTGGGCCACGAACGCCTTGGGCTCAGGACCCATTGAATTCCGTTTGGCTGAGTGATTCATCGCGTTCAAAACGAGCGGTGAACATGCCTGATGTTTTTTTGATTATGAGACGAGCAGATGTCGCGCCTTGAGCCTTTCTTGCCAAGGTCCAAGGGCAAACCTTACGTTGATCACTGGCGTGTCTTGAATTGGATTATCTTTATCAATCACAATGGGTTACGGTGATGAAATGCGCCAAGGGAATACGGACTACACTCGGCACTCTATAATCCTTGGAAGCGATGGGGTGACAAAGGGATACGCGCAGTCAGGACATTCACAGGCTCTGATGGTATTATTTTATCCGACGCATTTATGCTGGCCAGTAATTCTCTGAGGGAGGAAACGGCATGATAATGCGCATTTTTCAAGTCCAGATAAAAGAAGGTAAGGAAGACGAATTTACGGAATTCTTCCACAAAATCGCAATTCCAATGATGAAAGAAACTGCAGGGATTGTTCAGGTTTTACCGGGTGCTCCGCACAGCGAAAGCCCAAGAGAATTCAGTTTCGTGATGGTCTGGAAAGATTTGGCCTCGCTTAAGAAGTTTGTTGGCGAAGACTATAGCTCTCCGCATATTGATCCAGCCGAAGCCGAGTTGGTCGAAAGCAGGTTAATCAAGCACTACGAACTGGTTGAGTGAGCTGTAGGTCAAACGATCCAATAAAACGGGCCGCAATCGCCGCCTGCACAGACCCTCCGACCAATTCAAACCGACCGCAGAGTTTTTTAGATGCAAACCTTACCGACAAAATGAGCGGGTGAGGGAATAGGGATTCCCAAAAATGTTAGGAAAACTCGATGCTTTGGGAAGGCGCTAAATCAATACAGGCAATTGATTTTATTGGTCGGAGTGAGAGGATTCGAACCTCCGACCCCTGCCTCCCGAAGACAGTGCTCTACCAGGCTGAGCTACACTCCGACCGTGGCGGGGGGTCTATACCCGGCGATTTGGATGCGCAAGGGGGATTTTGTGCGTCGCGCACCGAAATGGCTGAGGACGACTTGAACACAGTAGTTTGCTCCATGTCAGGCCAAGGGCTTTGTTTGATAAAGCCGGATTTTGGTGCCGCCGTGATCCACCACCGGTCCCGCAGGTAAAAAGGGTAGACGAGTCGAGCGCGCCAACGAGGCATTACTTGTGACCAATCCGACTCTCCAGCCGACGAACTTTGAGGTCAGGACCTTGCCCAGCGTCCCATAGACGGAACGCAGACGTTTTTCATCACCAATCCTTGCACCATAAGGGGGGTTGATGATTACGAGCCCAGCTTGGTCCGTCGGGGGTTTGATGTCGCTGACAGATCTCGTTTGAAATCTGGTTACACTGGCGACGCCTGCACATTCGGCGTTAGAAGTCGAAGCGTCGACGGCTCCTGCGTTTCGGTCCGAGCCGAAAAACATGACATCTGCTTCTGAGGGCGCATGTTGGGCCCGCATGTCGGCCCAGATGGCGGGATCAAAAGTCTTGAGACTTTCGAACGCGAATGAGCGCGATCGACCCGGGTTCAGGTTCAAAGCAATTTCCGCCGCTTCGATCACAAAGGTTCCCGATCCGCACATTGGGTCAAGTACCGGCTCAGTTCCGTCGAACCCACATTCGCGCAGCAACATAGAGGCCATTGTCTCGCGCATTGGTGCCTTTGCGACCGTAGGTTTATGACCGCGCTTGTGCAGAGGGTCTCCGGATGTGTCTACAGAAAACGTGCAGATATCTTTTTCGATACGCAACAATATGCGCAAACTGGCTTCAGGTGACACCTGAACGCCAAAAGTTTCGGTAATCGCACGCTCGATCCTCTGGCGCGCGGCACCGGCGTGATAAATTCGGGACTTGCGGCTGGTTGCCTCAACCCGGACAGGAACATCGGGGCGCAGAAACTGAGACCAGGGAAATTTACGCGCCCGTTTGTCAAGTTGGGCCAAATGCACAGCAGGAAAGCTACCCAACCTGACCAGAACCTTGTTTGCGCCACGAAGACACAGGTTCGCACGCCACACCTCGGACCATGTCCCTCGGCAAATCACCCCGCCAGGAACGGCGGTGACATCGGCGAATCCCTTCTGTTGCGCTTCGGCACGAAGCGGTGCTTCAAGGCCGGGCGTGGCCACCAAAAAAATCTCTAGTGTGTCAGCGTGTTCCATTCTGGGTGCTTACACCGGAAGCATTCCGGGCGCGATACGCAATTTAAGAAGGCTTAAAATAAGGCTGTTCTTCCGAAAGTGAAATTCCGATGCCGATTTTAGCCGTAACGGGTTTGCGTTTGTCAGCATCCGCGCGTAAAGGGTCCGTGATCGAAAGGAAGCCATAGATCAGGACTGAGCGCCGCGCGCTTTTTTTTGCTCCAAGGCTCCCACGTTCACAGCGTTTTGTGCCACTATGTGAGTGCCAAAACGGAGTGGTGCAGCAACAAGGCTTGGAAGACCGTAGCGACATGCAAACTTTCAAACTGAAAAAGGGGTTGGAATTGCCGGTGCAGGGCGCCCCGGAGCAGACAATTCAACCCGGTCCGGAATTTTCGACCGTTGGGGTTCTGGGTGGTGACTATCTTGGCCTGAAACCACGGATGCTGGTTCAGGAAGGCGATGAGGTACAACGGGGGACGCCGCTGTTCTGCCACAAGGACATGCCCGAAGCGATGATGGTTGCGCCTCTGACCGGGAAGGTCGTCGCGGTCAACCGTGGCGCGCGTCGTGTTTTGCAGAGCGTCGTGATCGAGGTGTCAGACCCAAACGATGTGGGTTTGGATTTCTCGGCGACGGGTAACTCGGACAGCGCCGAAGGTGTTATTGCCAAGCTGTGCACCTCTGGTCTTTGGACAGCTTTCCGCACGCGCCCCTATTCGAAAATGCCTGCACCGGGCTCTAAGCCTGCGGCGATCTTTGTCACCGCAATGGACAGTGAGCCCCTTTCCGGTGACGCGGCCGTCATCATAAACGACGCGGGCGAGGCATTTGTCGAGGGGCTGAAGGCGGTATCGCTTCTGACGGATGGCAAAACGTATCTGTGTCAACAGGAAGGGGATTCGCTGCCGGGGTCTGATCTTGCGGATGTCGAAGCGGCAGCATTTTCCGGCCCGCATCCGGCTGGTCTGGCTGGGACTCATATCCACTTTCTGGAACCTCTGGCCGGCGAAAAGCAGGTTTGGACGATCGGATATCAGGATGTAATCGCGATTGGCCGGCTGATGCAGACAGGACATCTGGACCCGAATGTTGTGATTGCCCTGTCGGGCCCCGGTGCACGCCACCCACGCTTGATCCGAACGGTCATGGGCGCGTCGACAGATGACCTGACCCGGGACGAGATCGAAATTGACGGCACCGCGCGGATTATTTCGGGCTCGATCCTCTCGGGAAAACTAGCAGACGGCCCCACCGCGTATCTTGGCCGTTTTGCGCGCCAGATTTCGATCATCCGCGAAGACCCTGACCAGATTCCGATGGGTTGGATACGCCCAATGCCGTCAAAATACGCCGTTCAACCGGTTCTGGGTTCTGCCTTTGCCAAAAAGCTGTTTGCATTTACGTCCAATCTGAATGGCGGCCGCCGTGCAATGGTTCCAACGGGCACGTTCGAAGAACTGATGCCGCAGGATTATCTGCCGACACAGTTGCTGCGGGCGCTGTTGGTCATGGATACGGATACGGCCCAAGCGCTTGGGGCGCTGGAACTTGACGAAGAAGATCTGGGCCTGGTCGGTTTTGCCTGCCCAGCAAAATATGAATATGGGCTGGCGCTGCGCGACTGCCTGACCAAGATTGAAAAGGAGGGCTGATCCACATGGGTTTGCGCAGCTTCTTCGATCGGATCGAGCCGAACTTTACCAAGGGCGGCAAGTACGAGAAGTATTTCCCCGTCTACGAGATGGTCGAAAGCTTCATCTACACACCGAAAACCGTCACCACCGTTGCCCCACACGCACGGTCCTACGTGGATATGAAGCGGATCATGACCTATGTCGTGATCGCCACTATCCCCTGTATCCTGTGGGGGATGTGGAACACGGGCTATCAGGCAAACTCGGCCATTGCCACGCTGGGGCCGGATGCCGCGACCGGCTGGCGTATTGCTTTGCTGCAGATGTTCGGCATTTCGTTGGATCCGTCCAGCCTGTTTGCCAATGTGTTGCACGGGTTGCTTTATTTCTTGCCGATCTACATCACGACACTGGTCGCGGGCGGTATTTTCGAGGTCATCTTTGCCACCGTGCGCGGGCATGAGGTTAACGAGGGCTTCCTTGTCACATCGATGCTCTACACGCTGATCCTGCCCGCATCGACACCGCTGTGGCAGGTGGCTTTGGGCATCATCTTCGGCGTTGTCATCGGCAAGGAAGTGTTTGGCGGCACCGGTAAGAACTTCCTCAACCCCGCACTGGTGGGGCGGGCGTTCCTGTATTTCGCCTATCCTGCGCAAATGTCGGGGGATTCAGTCTGGACCCCGGTCGACGGTTTTTCCGGGGCGACCGCGCTGGGTATCACCGCAGCCGAAGGCGTTCAGGCGCTGGCGGCTGATGGGATTACCTGGGCCAATGCGTTCTTCGGAACAATTCAAGGCAGCTTTGGTGAGACATCGACGCTGGCGTGTATGATTGGTTTGGCCTTCCTGTTGATGACAAGGATTGCCAATTATCGCCTGATCCTCGGCTGCCTGGCGGGCACGATCGGCTTTACCCTGCTGCTGAACCTGATCGGGTCGGACACCAACCCCATGTTCGCGATGCCCTGGTACTGGCACATCGTTCTGGGCGGGTACGCCTTTGGTCTGGCCTTCATGGTTACAGAACCCGTTTCCGCCAGCCACACCAATATGGGCCGTTACATCTATGGCGCCTTGATCGGTGTCATGGTTGTGATGATCCGCGTGATCAATCCGGCTTTCCCCGAGGGCATGATGCTGGCCATCTTGTTCGGCAACGTCTTTGCACCGCTGATCGACTATTTCGTCGTTCAGGCAAACATCAAACGGAGGGCGCGTCGCCATGTCTGATACGCAATCCCCAGAACCGAAAGGCGCGATTGCCAAGTTCCTTGCGGCCTCGCCTGATTCAGTTGGCAAAACGATCTTTGTCGCGGTTGCCGTATGTCTGGTGGCCTCAATGGTTGTGTCTGCGGCGGCAGTCAGCCTGCGTCCTGTGCAGGAAGCGAACGCGCTGAAAGACAAGCAGGTCAACGTGCTGCAGGTCGCAGGCGTCTATGAGCCGGGCGTCGACGTTTCCGAGGCATTTGCCGCGTTTGAACCACATGTGCTTGAACTGTCGACCGGTCAGTTCGTGGACGATCAGTTCGATGCCACCACGTTCGATGACATCGCTGCGGCCAGTGATCCTGACCTCAGCATCGCGCTGGACAATGACCCCGCAGGCATCGGACGCCAATCCAAATACCGCGTGATTTACCTGTTGCGGGACGATTCCGGTGAACTGGACAAGGTGATCCTGCCGCTGCATGGATATGGCCTTTGGTCCACACTTTTTGGCTTTATCGCGTTGGAGAATAACGGCAACGATATCTTCGGCCTACAGTTCTATCAGCATGGTGAAACGCCGGGCCTTGGGGCCGAGGTAGATAACCCGCGCTGGAGGGCGCTGTGGAACGGCAAGAAGCTGCGCGATGATGCGGGTGAGCTTCAGATTACCGTCGCGAAGTCGCAGCCTGCCGCTGGCCCTGATTTTTATGTGGATGCACTGGCAGGGGCAACGCTGACCTCGGTGGGTGTTGATAACCTTGTAAGGTTCTGGATGGGGGATGCGGGCTACGCTCCGTTCCTGGCCAAACTGCAAGCAGGAGAAATCTGATGTCTCAGACCAAAAAAGAGATGCTGGTCGACCCGCTTGTCGACAACAACCCGATTACGCTGCAGGTGCTGGGCATCTGTTCGGCGCTGGCGGTGACCTCGTCGCTGCAGGTATCCTTCGTGATGGCGCTGGCGGTGACGTTCGTGACCTCGTTCTCGTCCTTCTTCATCTCGTGCCTGCGCAACCAGATCCCCGGCTCGATCCGTATCATCGTGCAGATGGTGATCATCGCCTCGCTGGTGATCCTGGTGGATCAGGTGCTGAAAGCCTATGCGTTCGAAATTTCGAAAACACTGTCGGTTTTCGTGGGTCTGATCATCACCAACTGTATCGTGATGGGCCGGGCCGAGGCATTTGCGATGAAGAACCCGCCCGTCGCGTCGTTCATTGACGGTATGGGCAACGGTATGGGCTATGGCCTGATCCTGCTGCTGGTCGGTTTCATTCGTGAACTTTTTGGCGCCGGGTCTCTGTTTGGCATCACCATTCTGGAGACCGTGAACAACGGTGGCTGGTACGTGCCCAACGGCATGCTGCTGCTGCCGCCGTCAGCGTTCTTCATCATCGGTCTGATCATCTGGGCCTTCCGCACATGGAAGCCGAACCAGGTGGAAGAGCGTGAATACAAAATTCAGCAGGTAGAGGCCCACTGATGGAAGGTCTGATCTCACTGGCTGTAAAGGCCATTTTTGTCGAAAACCTCGCGCTCAGCTTCTTTCTGGGGATGTGTACCTTCATCGCCGTGTCCAAGAAGATCTCGACCGCGCTGGGTCTGGGCATCTCGGTTATGGTGGTGCAGGCCATCACCGTGCCCGCCAACAACCTGCTGCTGAACTATCTGCTGAAACCGGGCGCGCTGGCCTGGGCAGGCTTCCCGGATGTGGACCTGACCTTCCTTGGCCTGATCTCATATATTGGCGTGATTGCGGCGATGGTTCAGATCCTTGAGATGGTTTTGGACAAGTATTTCCCGCCGCTTTACAACGCGCTGGGGATCTTCCTGCCCTTGATCACGGTGAACTGCGCGATCCTGGGTGGTTCGCTGTTCATGGTGGAGCGCGACTATAACTTTGCCGAGGCGGCGACCTATGGTCTGTCCTCCGGCTTTGGCTGGGCGCTGGCGATCACCGCGATGGCGGGCGTGCGCGAAAAGCTGAAATACTCGGACATTCCCGACGGCCTTCAGGGTCTGGGGATCACCTTCATCACCGCAGGTCTGATGGCGATGGCCTTCATGTCCTTCTCGGGCGTGAAACTGTAAGGAGGGCGCAATGGAAACTTTTAGCTTAGGCGTAGCCCTTTTCACCGTAATCGTCATCGCGCTGGTGACAATCATTCTGGCCGCGCGCTCTAAACTGGTGTCGACCGGGGACGTGAACATCACCATCAACGGTGAGAAAACCATCTCGGTCCCCGCCGGTGGCAAACTTCTGCAAACCCTTGCGGCCGAGAAATTGTTCGTACCCTCCGCCTGCGGCGGCGGCGGTACCTGTGCGCAGTGCCGGGTGCGGGTGCATTCGGGCGGCGGTTCGATCCTGCCGACCGAAGAAAGCCATATCACCAAGCGCGAGGCCGCCTGTGGCGACCGCCTGTCCTGTCAGGTTGCGGTCAAGCAGGACATGGATATCGAAGTCCCAGAAGAGGTCTTTGGCGTCAAGAAATGGGAATGCACCGTTCGCTCGAATGAAAACGTGGCGACCTTCATCAAGGCACTGACACTGGACCTGCCCGAGGGTGAAGATGTGAACTTCCGCGCAGGTGGTTACATCCAGATCGAAGCCCCCGCGCATGCGTTGAAATACACCGATTTCGACGTGGAAGAGGAATACCGCGAGGATTGGGACAAGTTCAATCTTTGGCAATACGAATCCGTCGTGGCCGAACCGATCGAGCGCGCCTATTCGATGGCCAACTACCCGGACGAAAAGGGCATGATCATGCTGAACGTCCGCGTGGCTTCGCCGCCTCCGGGTTCGGATGGTATCCCGCCGGGTCAGATGTCATCGTACATCTTCAACCTGAAACCGGGCGACAAGGTCACGATCTCGGGTCCGTTTGGCGAGTTTTTCGCCCGCGACACACAGAAAGAGATGGTCTTTATCGGCGGTGGTGCAGGCATGGCCCCCATGCGCAGCCACATCTTCGATCAACTCAAGCGTCTGGAAAACCGCGACCGCAAGATCAGCTTCTGGTATGGCGCGCGGTCGAAAAAAGAGATGTTCTTTGTCGAGGATTTCGACCAACTGGCCGCAGAGTTCGACAATTTCGATTGGCACGTCGCCCTGTCGGACGCGCAGCCCGAGGACGATTGGAAAGGCTATACCGGCTTCATCCACAACGTGCTGTTCGATGAATATCTCAAAAACCACCCCGCGCCCGAGGATTGCGAGTTCTACATGTGTGGCCCGCCGATCATGAACCAGTCGGTCATCAACATGCTGCTGGATCTGGGTGTGGATCGCGAAGACATCATGCTGGACGATTTCGGCGGATAAGACAGAAAAACCGGCGCTTCCGAGCGCCGGTTTTTTTACAGCCGCAGGTCGCTGGCCTCGGGCGGCAGGCAGGATTTGACGTCGAACAACACGCTTTGATCCTTGCCAAGGGCGCGTATCTTAGCGGGTTCGAGCGTCAGAAATTCCCGATGTGCAACGGCCAGAACGATGCCGTCGTAACCCCCAGTTTCCGGCTGCTTGATCAATGAAATTCCGTATTCAGCCTGCGCGGCGGCAGGATCGGCGTGGGGATCATAGACATCGACCGTGACGCCATAGTCCTGCAGTTCGTGAATGATATCGACAACGCGGGTATTGCGCAGATCGGGGCAGTTTTCCTTGAAAGTCAGCCCCATCACCAGCACACGGGCAGCGGCAACATTGATCCCGTCGCGCATCATCCGTTTGACCAGTTGCGAGACCACATAGCCGCCCATGCTGTCATTCAACCGTCGCCCAGCCAGAATGATCTGCGGGTGATGGCCCACGGCCTCGGCCTTGTGAGTCAGATAATAGGGGTCAACGCCGATACAATGCCCGCCAACCAAACCGGGGCGGAAAGGTAGAAAGTTCCACTTGGTTCCCGCTGCGCGCAGAACCGCTTCCGTGTCGATATCCATCCGGCCAAAGATCATCGCCAGTTCGTTGACCAGCGCGATGTTCAGGTCGCGCTGCGTGTTCTCGATCACCTTGGCAGCCTCGGCCACGCGAATGCTTTCAGCCTTATGGGTGCCTGCCGAAATGATGCGAGCGTAAAGCGCGTCCACCAGATCGGCCACCTTGGAGGTCGAGCCGGATGTAACCTTGCAGATGTCCGCGATCCGGTGCGCCTTGTCGCCGGGGTTGATCCGCTCGGGGCTGTAACCGGCAAAAAAATCACGATTGAAGGTCAGACCGGACACGCGCTCAAGAACCGGTACGCAGTCTTCCTCGGTGGCTCCGGGGTATACCGTGGATTCATAGATCACCAGATCACCGGGTTTCAACACGTGGCCAACGGTTTCCGACGCGCGCAGCAAAGGCGTCAGATCAGGCTGCTTGCCAGCGGTGATCGGTGTGGGGACGGTGACGATATAGGTATCGCAGGCCGCAATCTCTGACGGATCAGAGGTGAACGTCAGGCCAGTTGCGGCTTTTAGGTCATCGGGTTCAACCTCTTGCGTGGAATCGTGCCCGGCACGCAACGCGTCTATTCGGTCGGGGTTAATATCAAACCCAACCACCGGAGCTATCTTCCCGAACGCCACGGCCAGAGGCAGGCCAACATAGCCCAGTCCGATCACGGCAATTCTGCGCAGAGTTTGGATCGGTTTCAAACATATGCGTCATTTTTCATGATAGTCGCGGAACCATTCGACAAAGCGTGCAATCCCGTCCTTGAAATCTGTTTGTGGCCGATAGCCCGTCAATTCCTGCAACAGATCGTTGTTCGCCCACGTTGCTGGCACATCCCCCATTTGCATGGGCATGTAGTTGCGGATGGCTTTCTTTCCGACGGCTTCTTCGATGGCTACGATAAAATCCATCAGCCGCACCTTGTCGCCATTGCCGATATTGACCACACGCCACGGCGCGGCGGGGGACAGGCTGTCGCCCTCGGCGATATCGTCGGCACTATCCGGCCGCACAGGCGGCACGTCGATCAACAGCCGAATACCCCGCACCAGATCGTCTACATAGGTAAAGTCACGATACATGTCACCGTGGTTGTAAATGTCGATGGGGCGGTCGTCCAAAATCGCGTCCACGAATTTGTACAAAGCCAGATCCGGACGCCCCCAAGAACCATATACCGTGAAAAACCGGAACATGGTCGTCGGTAGGTTCCATAGATGCGCGTAGGAATGACCCATCGCCTCGTTTGCCTTCTTGGTGGCGGCATAGATCGTCAACGGCGTGTCGGCCTTTTCAACCTCGGTAAAGGGCATCTCTTCGTTCGCGCCATAGACAGACGACGTCGACGCCATCAACAGGTGTTCGACTTTGTGTTCGCGCGCCACCTCCATGACGTTGAACGTGCCCACAACATTCGAGTTGATATAGCTTCGCGGATCCTCGAGACTGTAGCGCACCCCGGCTTGAGCGGCGAGGTGCACGATGATTTCCGGCTGAAACTCGTCCGCGACCTGCACAAGACGGTCGTGGTTTTCCAGCAAATCCTCGGTGGCCGAGAAACCCGGCGTCTGCAACAGCATCTGGTGGCGTCGCTGTTTGAGTGTCACGTCGTAGTAATCGGTCATCCCGTCATAGCCGTGCACCCGAAACCCTTCGGACAACAGCAGCTTTGCCAGATGGAAACCGATGAAACCCGCCGTACCGGTGACCAGAACCCGTTTCATGCAACCCTCGAACCTATCGCAGACTTTTTCGCATCAGGGATACTGTCACTGGCCCAAGGTCAAGGGGTTTCTCAGCCCACGATCATTTGCTTCATGCGCAACGCTTCGTATTCCAGCTCTTTCAAGCGAAAATGGACAACGTCGCCAATGGTAATGACACCGCGCAGATTTCCATCACTCAGAACTGGCATGTGGCGGAATCTGCCTTCGGTCATGGTTTTCAGTACATCGTTCAACAAATCTTCTGGCGCGCAGGTTTTGACCTCGCGGGTCATCAGGTCTTCGACCGATTGCGGAAGTGTCTGACCGGGGGTGTCTGCCATCCGGCGCACGATGTCGCGCTCGGACAGAATACCGTGCAGTTTCCCGTTCTGATCGGTCACAACGACAGCCCCGATCCGCTTTTCCTTGAGGATGTTTACAACCGAGTGGATCGTATCGTTCGGCCGCACTGCAAAAACCGCGTCGCCTTTGCCTTCCATCAATTTCGCAACTGTAGTCTGGGAATGGGAAAGGTTGGATTCCACGGACTGGCTACGCGTCGCGGTTTCGGCCTTGTCGCCGCGCGTTGGGGGCTGATAAGAGCTTGGTGCCATGGGAAATCTCCTCTTCTTTTGTAGTTTACCTTAGCGCAGCTTTGCGACCTGTATAAGGTTCAATTGCCCCAAGCGTGAAAAACCGCCTAACACACAGGATATTCGACCTTTTGTCTGACCTTTACCTGACCCCCCCTGTTGCCGCATTGATCTTCTTCGTTGTGGTCGTATGCGGCCACAATTTCCGCATGACATGGAAAAAGCAGGCCCCGGGTTGGCAAAAGAAGGCTTGGCTGTTTGGAGTTCCGGCAGGAATTGGCCTGCTTGTGCTGGGGTTCATGCCCTTGAAAATGTAAGGCTGGTTTGACTCTGGCAAAGGCCACTGGCATACGCCGATCACGCTTTTCCACAGGAGATTCCCGCATGCGTCTTTTGCCTATTCTGGCTGTTGCGACACTCGTATCCGGCTGTTTGTTCGACAAAGAGCCGGACGTCGTGCGTTTGTCTGGCGAGACGATGGGAACGACCTTCAACATCACAGCAATTGGCGACGATGTCGACGAAGAAGCCCTTGCCGTAGCGGTTGAGGAAACCTTGGCAGACGTAAATACCAAGATGTCCAATTGGGACGAAAATTCTGAAGTTTCCAAGTTTTCCAAGTCGCAGAGCACCGAGCCGACGCAGGTTTCAGATGAATTTGCCCTGGTCATCGCGGCGGCCAATGACGTCCACGAAAAATCTGGCGGTACATTCGATGTAACGCTTGGACCTCTGATTGAACTCTGGGGATTCGGACCGCGTAAACCCGAAGACCCTGTTCCAACGGACGAAGACATTCAGGCCGCATTGAACAGTGTCGGGCAGGCGCGTCTTTTGACATTGGATCGTGAGGCCGGGACTTTGGTCAAGTCGGATGCCGGGGTCGGGATCAATTTGTCGGCCATAGCAAAAGGTTACGGGATTGATGCCGTTGCAGGCACCCTGCGGGATGCGGGGATTGAGGATTACATGGTCGAGATCGGCGGCGATCTGGTCACCATGGGTGAAAACGATAGGGGCGAGGCTTGGCGGATCGGGATCGAGAAACCCGAAGCAGGGGCGCAGAACCTGCAGTTGATCGTGCAATTGGACGATCTGGGCATGGCGACGTCCGGCGACTACAAGAATTTCTTCGAACAGGACGGTGTGCGCTATTCGCATATCATCGACCCGACCACAGGGCGGCCGATCACGCATCGTACCACATCGGTGACCGTACTGGCCGAAAACGCGATGATGGCGGATGCGTGGGCGACGGCGATGCTGGCACTGGGTCAGGAAAAAGGTATGGAACTGGCCGAGAAGCATAAACTTGCCGTGTATTTCATCTCGCGGGATGTGACAGGCGGCGAAGATGCCTATATCACAGTACATAGCACCGCGTTCAAAGACGCTTTGGGCACCAACTGAAAGCAGGAACAGATATGAGCACCTTTATTCTGGCATTTATCCTGTTGGCCCTTGTGATGGTGGGCATGTCACTGGGTGTCATGTTGATGGGGAAGACCATCAAAGGTAGCTGCGGCGGCCTGAACGCAATCTCGGGTGCTGATAAATGCGTGGTTTGCCAGAAAGACGTCGACCCAAACAGCCCGCTGCGCGATCAATTGCAATGCAAGCGCGCCAAGAAAATGCTGGAACAGATGGAACGCGAAGCGCAGGTGTGATTTGCGCTTAACCGACGGGCAGGGGTTAGCTAATCTGCGACCCTGACGATCGGGGAGGCATCGCGTTGGCCAAAGCTAAAAACATTCTGTTCATAATGTTTGACCAGCTCCGCTGGGATTACCTGAGTTGCTACGGCCACCTACACTTACACACCCCAAATATTGACCGATTGGCAGCGCGTGGGGTGCGTTTTGATCGCGCCTATATCCAGTCGCCGATCTGCGGGTCGTCGCGCATGTCCACCTATACCGGGCGCTATGTGCATTCGCACGGTGCGTCCTGGAACGGCATTCCGCTCAAGGTAGGTGAAATGACAATGGGGGATCATCTGCGCAAAGCCGGGATGGAGTGTTGCCTGGTCGGGAAGACTCATATGCGGGCAGATGCCGATGGCATGGCGCGGCTGGGTCTGGAGCCTGACAGCCTGATCGGCGCGCGCGTAGCAGAATGCGGCTTCGATGTGTTTGAACGCGACGACGGGATGCTTCCAGAAGGGCCGGATGGGTATTACGACCCTGACGGCGCGAAGGAATACAACAAGTTTCTGACCGCCAAGGGTTATGAGAGTGACAATCCCTGGCATGACTTTGCCAATTCCGGTTTGGATGCGGACGGCAATGTCTTGTCGGGCTGGTTTCTGAAAAACTCGACCGAGCCCGCCAACATCGCCGAGGAAGACAGCGAAACGCCGTACCTGACCGGACGGGGGATCGAGTTCATGAGATCTCATGCCGGTCCGTGGTGTTGTCACCTGAGCTTCATCAAACCCCACTGGCCATACATTGTGCCGGAACCTTACGCCTCGATGTATGGGCCTGAACATATGCTGCCCGTTGTCCGCGCTGAAACCGAGCGGCAGAACGCCCATCCGATCCTCAGGGCCTTTATGGACACCAAGGTGGGGCAGGCTTTTTCCCGCGAAGACGTTCGGGACGCCGTGATCCCGGCCTATATGGGATTGATCAAACAGGCGGACGATCAGATGGGCCGCTTGTTTGAGTGGATGGAAGAGACCGGTCGGATGGACGATACCATGATCGTTCTGACCTCGGACCACGGAGATTTTCTGGGCGATCACTGGATGGGGGAAAAGACGTTCTTCCATGATGCCTCGACCAAGGTTCCCCTGATCATTTACGACCCTTCGCCCGAAGCCGACAGCACGCGCGGAACGGTTTGTGATGCTCTGGTCGAATCGATCGACCTTGCCCCAACTTTCGTTGACGTAACTGGCCAAGAAATTGCGTATCACATTCTGGAAGGGCATTCCCTGTTGCCGATCCTACACGGTCTGCGCACGGAAACACCTCGGGATGTAGTGATCTGCGAATACGACTATTCTGCGTCTCCGATTGCGGACAAGCTGAACGCGTCAGTTCGGGATGCCGTGATGTTCATGGTCGCCAACAAAAAGTGGAAACTGATCCACTGCGAAGGCGGGCATCGCCCATTACTGTTTGATCTGGAGAATGACCCGAATGAACTGAACGATTTGGGTGGCTCTGCGGATCATGAAGACGTTATCGCGGACATGTATTCGCATCTTTTCAGATGGACACGTCGCCAGTCGCAGCGCACCACCCGGTCCGAGCAACAGTTGATCGAAATGCGCACCAAAAGCCGAGGGCGCGGAGTCGTGGTCGGGGTCTACGATGAAAACGACGCTCCGCTGGAACTGACGGTGAAGTACCGGAGCCGGACAGCACGGCCTTACCGGGAGCTCACCAGCAAAGACTAGCCCGCTGTATGAATTCTTAGGCTTAACGGAATAAAGGCGGTTCACCCGCCGCAGGCCAGACGATACAAGACCAACCAAGAGCAGATAATCCGGAGAGCCGAAATGACCGCCCCCAAACCAGTTGTCCTGTGTATTCTTGATGGTTGGGGTCTGTCAAAGGACACGACCGCCAATGCACCCTTGCTGGCGAACACGCCAACCTTTGACAAGATCATGGCGAACGGGCCGCACGCGACCTTGATCACGCATGGCCCGGATGTTGGGCTGCCCAGTGGTCAGATGGGCAATTCCGAAGTTGGCCATACCAATATCGGTGCCGGGCGCGTTGTGGCGATGGATCTGGGGCAGATTGATCTGGCGATTGAAGATGGCTCGTTCTTCGAAAACGAGGCGCTGCAAGCCTTCATCACCAAGGTGAAAGCGTCAGGTGGCACGGCACACCTGATGGGTCTGGTTTCGGACGGGGGCGTACACGGGCACCTGAACCATATAGTCGCCGCGGCAAAGGCGATCACGGATGCCGGAGTTCCGGTGGCTTTGCACGCTGTAACCGACGGCCGCGATGTGGCCCCAAAATCTGCGTTTACCTACGTTGCAGAACTGGAAGGCCGGTTGCCGGAAGGTGCACGTATTGTGACAGTCAGCGGGCGCTATTTTGCGATGGACCGCGACAACCGCTGGGAACGCGTCAGCGAAGCATACGGCGCGATGATCAAAGGGCAGGGGCGAGCGGCAGCCACAGCGCATGGCGCGATTGACCACGCATACAACCAGTCAGAAACCGACGAGTTCATTGTGCCGACGGTGTTGGCTGAATTCGATGGCGTAAAAGACGGAGACGGGTTCTTCTGCTTGAACTTCCGCGCTGACCGCGCGCGCGAAATATTGCGCGCCATCGGGGAACCCGGCTTTGGTGACTTTGAAACGGGGCCGCGCCCGCAGCTATCCGCGCTTTTGGGCATGGTCGAATATTCCGACGGCCACAACGCCTATATGACCACCGTCTTCCCTAAGCGCGATATCGTAAACACGCTGGGCGAATGGGTGGCCAAACAGGGACTGCGCCAGTTCCGTCTGGCAGAGACCGAAAAATACCCGCACGTCACCTTTTTCCTGAATGGTGGCAAGGAAACCCCGGAATCGGGCGAGGATCGCTTTATGCCCAAATCGCCCAAAGTCGCGACCTATGACCTACAGCCCGAAATGTCTTCTGCAGACGTCACAGCCAAATTCGTTGAAGCAATTGAAGAAGGTTATGACCTGATTGTCACAAACTATGCCAACCCGGATATGGTTGGACACACAGGCGATCTACAGGCCGCGATCAAGGCATGCGAAGCGGTGGATCAGGGGCTCGCACAGGTAGTTGCGGCGCTTGAAAGGGCGGGCGGGGCGATGATCGTGACGGCTGATCACGGAAACTGCGAGGTGATGGTCGACCCAGAAACCGGTGGACCCCACACTGCTCACACGCTGAACCCGGTGCCGGTTGCTTTGATTGGCGGCCCATCCGGTGCGTCGCTGCGGGATGGGCGTTTGTCTGATCTGGCACCCACGCTTCTAGCCCTGATGAATATTGACCAGCCGCCAGAGATGACCGGGCAGAGTTTGTTGTCATGACGCTTCGCGCGCTTATTCTGGCGATGGCTCTCACGTCGCCTGCCAGCGCACAGACTGATCCGTCGACGGCTGCGCTGAACGCCGCGCGCAAACTTGAACAGGCGTCAATTGCACTGACCGAAGCTGACAGTGCCCGAGATCGCGTACGCGCACTGACTGCGACAATACAGGCCTATGAAGCCGGGCTTTCAGCAATGCGGGACGGTTTGCGCCGGGCCGCCACGCGTGAGGCCCAATTGACCGCCGAACTGCACGCACGCGAAGAGGATGTGGCCCAGCTATTGGGTGTCCTTCAAACCATTGAGACAACCGCGCCGCCGGTTCTCATGCTGCACCCGTCTGGCCCGTTGGGGTCGGCGCGCGCCGGGATGATGCTGTCCGAAGTCACTCCGGCCTTGAATGCCCGCGCACAGGCATTGGCCGAAAACCTGCATGAGGTTCAGACGCTGCGCCTTTTGCAGCAGAACGCGTCTGAAACCCTGACCGAAGGGTTGGTTGGGGTGCAGACCGCGCGCACCAAGTTGAGCGAAGCGATCTCTGATAGAACGGACTTGCCCCGCAGATTTGTAGAAGACCCGATCCGCACCGCCATTCTGATTTCCTCGACCGAAACTCTGGAAGGGTTTGCCAGCGGATTGTCGGAAATATCGGAAGGTGAAATCGCGCAGACCGATGCGAATGTTTCAAACCGACAAGGCCAGATCGCTCTGCCAGCGCGGGGTGTCATTTTGCACCACGCCAACGAATCTGATGCTGCAGGTGTCACCCGACCAGGTATCGTCCTGGCAACCCGGCCACGCGCGATTGTCACGTCGCCAACTGCCGCAACCATTCGATATCGCGGGCCTTTGTTGGAACTTGGCAACCTGATAATTCTTGAACCTCAGCCGGGACTGCTGTTCGTTTTTGCAGGCTTGCAGGAGGTTTATGGCGAGACCGGACAAGTGATCCCCGAGGGCACTCCGGTCGGGTTGATGCCCGGGGAAACACCAGAAATAGGCGCTATTTTGTCAACAAGCGGTGATGGCACTGGAACTGAGCGGTCAGAAACGCTCTATATAGAGGTAAGACAAGATAACAGCCCCGTGGACCCGGAATCTTGGTTTCGGACCGACAAGGATGGATAAACGAGTATGAAGAAATTTGTGATGGCCGGTTTGGCCGGAACCCTGGCAGGTATCGTCGCAACGACACAGATTGCCGGTCCCCTGCTTGCTCAAGAGGCCGAAAACAAGGCCAGCGTGTATGAGCAACTGGACCTGTTTGGCGATATTTTTGAACGCATTCGCGCGCAATATGTCGAAGAGGTTGAGCCCGAAGAACTGATTGAAGCCGCGATTGACGGGATGCTGACATCGCTGGACCCGCATTCAAGCTATCTGTCGCCTGATGACGCCGAGCAGATGCGCGTCCAAACCCGGGGTGAGTTCGGTGGGTTGGGCATCGAGGTCACACAGGAAGAAGGCTTTGTAAAAGTCGTCTCACCCATCGACGGTACTCCGGCGGATGAGGCGGGGATCGAGGCAGGAGACTTCATCACGCATGTTGATGGCGAAAGCATCTTGGGGCTGACGCTGGATAAGGCCGTTGACCTGATGCGCGGCCCTGTCGGGTCCGAGATTATCATCACGGTCGTCCGGGAAGGTGAAACTGATCCTTTTGACGTCACCATCATCCGCGACACGATCAAGCTGACTGCTGTGCGCGCCCGGACCGAAGGCACAAGCGTCGTGCTGCGTGTAACCACTTTCAACGACCAGACCTTCCCCAATCTGGAAGAAGGATTGAATGAGCAGATCGCCGAAATCGGCGGTATCGACAAGGTCAACGGCGTTGTCCTCGACCTCAGGAACAACCCGGGCGGGCTGTTGACGCAGGCGATCAAAGTGTCTGATGCCTTCCTGAACGAAGGCGAGATTGTCTCGACCCGCGGCCGTGACGCAAATGATGGCGAGCGGTTTAATGCAACGCCGGGCGATCTGGCCGAAGGCAAGCCAATTGTCGTGCTGATCAATGGTGGATCTGCATCAGCGTCCGAGATCGTCGCAGGTGCGCTTCAGGATCACCGCCGTGCGATTGTTGTTGGGACTAAGAGCTTTGGTAAAGGGTCGGTACAGACCGTCATGCCTCTGCGGGGCGACGGCGCAATGCGCCTGACCACGTCGCGCTACTATACCCCGTCGGGCCGCTCGATTCAGGCGCTTGGTGTCAGCCCGGACATCATCGTCGAGCAACCGCGTTCGGCGCCAGAAACAGAAGAAGACGAAAGCGATGCGCGCACCCGGTCCGAGGCTGATCTGCGTGGCAGCCTGAACAATGACAGTCTGAGCGAAGATGAGATTCGCCAGATAGAGGAAGATCGCGCCAAGGCCGAGGAAACGGCTGAACTACGGGAAGAGGATTATCAACTGGCCTATGCCATTGACATTCTCAAGGGTCTTTCAGCGTTTAGTCCAAACGGGCCATCCCAATAAAATACCAGGGCCGCCAACTGGCGGCCCTTTTTCTTTCCCTCAGCTTTCGACGCTGCGCAGCTTGTCTTCGTCTAGCATCATCGCCAGAACGACACCCACCGAAACAGATATGGCGGCAAAGACAAACGCCATGTTCATACCGGTGTCGAACGCTGCAGCGATTGCGGACTTAACGCTTTCCGCTTCTGCCGAACTGAGCTTGGACATGACCGCCTTTGCTGAGTCCGTTGTCAGGGTTCCCCCGTTAATGGCCCTTTGATCCGCCTCTGACATGTTGATGCCGTCCTCGGAAAGCCTTTTGCCAAGACTGGACAGGCTGGTGACATACATGATCGCCGTTGCACAGGCGACCGAGATCGCCCCATAGACCAGGTGGGTCATAAAGCTTAATCCGCCTACCAGCCCCGCGCGTTCAGGCTTGACGGCGCAGACAGCGGCCGTGCCGGAGGGCCCGACAGTAAGCGTGGCACCCAAGCCAATCATCGCCATGCCGGGCAAAATCTGGAAATAGCCAAGGCCACTGGGCATCACGACGATACTGACTGCACCCACGGTTGCGATGAGATAACCCCAGAGCAGCAGGCGTTTGGGGCCAAAGTCATTATAAAGCGTACCCGAAACGATCGACCCGACGGCCAACAAAACGGTCAGCGGGGCAAGGCCAAGCGCCGAATGAAACACCGACCAGCCCAGAACCTTTTGCATATATTGCGGGAAATACAGCAATCCGACAAAGGCCGCCGATACATTGAACATGTTAAGGCCCAGCGTAATTCGGAACTCGCGGTTCTGCATCATTTGCGGCATCAGCAACGGCTCTTTCACACGCTTTTCGACCATCGGGAAAAAGAAAAACAAGACGGCGCTGACGAAGAACAGCATTAGTAACGGGACTGACGTCCATCCCCAATCGGCACCCACGTCCAGCCCGTAGAGCAGTAACAAAACCGCAAAGGAAAGAAGGCCCATACCAGCGAAATCCAGGTGCTCGCCCTTTTTGTGCTGAGTTTCACGCTCCATCAAAACAAGAGCTGTCACCATCGAAATGGTCGAGAAGACGACATTTGCCAGAAAGAACATCCTCCAGTCACCAAAGCTGACGGCCATGCCGCTGATCATCGGACCGAAGACATTGCCGGTGGTTACGCTGGCAAGGATCAGACCCATGATCATGGCTCTGTGTTCTGGTTTGGAAACCTTGGTGGCACCGAAGGCCAAAGTGCAGGGCCACACGCATCCTGCGCCGATCCCCTGCAAGGCACGTGACGCGATCAGAAAATCCAGGCTTGGCGAAACAAAACACATGACCGAGGAAAACAGAAAGATTGAAAGGCCAATCAGCATCATCCTGCGATGGCCAAACATATCCCCCATGCGGCCACCCGCGACCATGGTCATGGCAAAAAACAGGGCATAGATATTCAGCACCCACTGAGTGCTGGTGATATCAGCGTCAAAGCTGTTTTCGATCGCGGGTACCAATATCAAGGCACCCGTAAAGTCGATGCCGATGCCGAACCCTGTCACCATCAGCGCGATAACCTTGATTATGCTGGCTCGGTCCATGAACGCACCCTGTTCCCGAAAAATGCATCTATGATGCATGGAAACAAGCCGAAAGATAGGGTTATGCGGTCTCCGGGGGGTCGATTGCCTAGTCGCCCGACGTCTGTACCCGGCGGAAAGCGCGCTTCAACATATCCAGTTCGGCGCGCAGCAAGTTGACCTCGGCTCTTATGTCGTCAGCCGCCGCCGTTCCAGCGATCACAGTGAAATCAGCAAGTTTCTGTGACGTTTCCCGGTCCACGATTAGAAAACTGTGGACCCCGTCGGACAAGGCTGCGGTGGGGACTTCTACGCTCAGAGCCCATCCGCCTTTGGTCGGAGACAAGGCAACACCATCCAGTTCTTGCCCCAGATACCGAACTTCGATCCGAGGTTCCGTTTCTGCTGAAAGGTGCCCGTGCCAGATGCCGTTTTCCAGTCGGATGGGCGTCAGAATAGGGGGTGTCATATCCAAGTAACTCACAAATCGGCACGGAAGTGGCGGCAGAAGGTCAGGTCGCGCAGAATGATGCGGTTCATTGCGGGATTGTCCATGATCAAGTCCAGCCAAACCTTATCAATGCGCCGTTCATTCAAAGGTAAATGCGCAAGATCGAAATCTGCCACGCTGCAGGTGTGGGATATGTCAAGCGGACGCAGGACCTGATCGGTATTTGGGCCGTGCTGGATATTCAGCCGCGCCATGATGCTTGATGGGCGCTCTGCCTCGGCATGCACGTCAACCCGCACCAGATGTTGTTTGCTGAATCCTTGCGTGGCCTCAACAGGCAAATCAACGGTCAGGGACAGAAATGATCCGGTGAACCCGAATACTTCAAGGCTCAGTCCAAATGCGGCAAGGTCGGCGTCCCGCGTGTTTCGCGTTTGTCGGATTCCAATCTCGGACAAACGGCAGTCATGAAACAAAGACACATGCTGATCCACCGTGACTTTACGAGGGGCCGATGCCACACCGGAACGCGGCAGCGGTCCCCGCCAAAGATCCGGCCGCCAGTACCAATCTGTTCCCAGCGGCTTAGGAAACTGAGACGAGCCAATCAGCGGGCGCATCAGTTGACCGTCTGCTTCGTGAATCAAGTGGTCGAGGTGACCGCGCAGCCTGCGCGCCTCGTCTCGTTGTGCGCGCAAAGTCGCGGGCGCGGCGTCTGATGCAGACTGTGCAGCCTGACGCCAACGCGCAAGAACTTTGCGGTGTATATAGCGATCCAGAAGTCTGCCCATAATCCTATCGCCTAAGGTACTTCTCTTTAGTCAAAGACAGCGATCAGGATAAAGCGGAATTCGAACAAACAGGATTAATTTTCGCGAAACGCCATTACGCTTTGGGCTGGGCAGTCCGGTGGCGTTCTGATACGTCAGGCGGCGTTCTTGCAATCAACCGGGTCTATGCGTACCGTCCGGCACCTGATTGCTGTGGATCATCCGAAAAACTGCATACCAATTTTTGATACAAGGCCGGGGCATGGAACCCACTCTTTTTTCATTCATCTGGAAATATTCAAAGAAACAACAGCTTGTGTTGCTGGTTCTGACTGTATTCTCGTTTCCGTTTCTTTATGCCTCGCTCGAACTGCCAAAGCAGATCATCAACGATGCCATCGGTGCGCCCAGTGATAGCGTGACGGTAATGGGCGTGACGTTCACGCAGGTGCAGTATCTTCTGATCCTCTGCGTTGCGTTTCTGGCGACCGTGATTGCCAGCGGATTGATGAAGATGCGGATCAACACAATGAAGGGCGTGCTGGCCGAACGGATGCTGCGCCGCCTGCGCTTTACGCTGATCCATCGTACCATGCGGTTTCCCAAGTCCTATTTTGCCACCACCAGTCAGGGTGAGTTGGTATCCATGATCACATCCGAGGCCGAGCCGATGGGCGGGCTGATGGGCGACGCCATCGCACAGCCGGTGTTTCAGTTTGGTCAGATGATGACTATTGTCACTTTTCTGTTCATGCAAAGCGTCTGGTTTGGTTTGGCCAGTATCGCACTGATCCCGCTGCAGGCCTGGCTGATCCCTAAGCTACAGCGGCAGATCAACCTTCTGAACAAAGATCGCATTCAGGAAGTGCGCAGACTGAGTTCCGAGATCGGCGAAAGCGCGGCAGGGATCAGTGATCTTCGCACCAATGGCGGTTGGCGGTATCGCCTGGCACAGTTCAGTCACCGTTTGGGAACCTTGTTCGAAATCCGTTTCAAGATCTACAACAAGAAGTTCTTCATGAAGTTCCTCAACAACCTGATCACGCAGATCACGCCGTTCCTGTTCTATTCAGTAGGCGGGTATCTTGCGATCAAGGGCGAGGTGACTGTGGGCGCGCTTGTCGCCGCATTGGGTGCTTACAAGGATCTCAGCGGCCCGTGGAAAGACCTGCTGACCTATTACAATCAGGTGCAGGACATGTCGCTGCGGTGGGAAGTTGTGACCGAGCGTTTTGCGCCTGACAACATGATCCCCGAAGAGTTGTTTTTGGGCGAACCCGAGACCATTCCTCATCTCACGGGCGCGATTCAGCTTCAGAACATCACCGTTCGCGATGGTGACGGAAAGACGGTCCTGGAAGACATCGACTTGACCATACCCAAGGGTGCCCGTGTGGCCATCAAGTCATCAAACGCGGCCGAACGCAGCGCTTTGGCACAATTGCTGACCCGGGAAATTTTGCCGGTTCAGGGGGACGTCGTCATAGCAGGGCACGATCTTCAGGGCTTGCATCAGGCTGTGATCGCGGCGCGGATCGGATATGCATATTCTCGCCCTTACCTGTTTGATGGCACGCTGGGGGACAACCTGCTTATGCCGCTGCGAACCCATCCTCAGCATGAGGAAGACGCAAAAAAGGCCCCTAGCCGATGGCAGATCGAAGCGGAACGCGCCGGAAACCCAGTGGATTCCTTGTCTGATGACTGGATTGATCCCGGACTGGCCGGTCTGGAAGATGCCGAAGAAATCCGCGATTGGTGGTTCCAACTTGTTGAAGCGATGGGCATTGACGAGTTCATGTTCCGCCGCACGTTGCGCAGCCAGTTCGACCCGGTTCAGCACCCGACACTTGCGCGTGACATCGTGGGTTTGCGCGACGTTGTTGCCGAGCGGCTTAGGGACAGAGGGTTGGATCGCTATGTTTACCGGTTCGACCCGGATCGGTTCAATCCAGCCGTTCCCTTGGGCGGCAACCTGCTTTATGCGGCTCCGTCGCGGAACATTTCTCCGGATATTCTGGCCGGTGACGGACGGTTCATGTCCATGCTGCGCGCGCATGAGTTGGACGATGACGCGATGGGTATCTCAAGCGCGGTTCTCAAGACACTTAACCGCACGTTTGGGCGCGACGGGACAGACCACCCGCTGTTCCTGCGCCTTGGTATGACCAAGGAGATGTACTATCGGCTGCTGGATATCGAGGAACGGCGCATTGCTAAGGGCGACGACGCGATCAGCGAACGCGAGCGCGCATTGCTGCTAACGGTCCCTTTCCTGTTGACGGCCGAGCAGATCGGCCCGGATTTCCCGGATGAATACAAAGAAAAGATCCTTTCGATCCGAAGCAATCAGGCTGAACGGCTGCGAACATCAATGGATGGCATGTTCATCCCCGTAGACCCTGATGCCTATATCGGGCGCATGACGGCTATGGAGAATGCTCTGTTTGGTCGGATTTCACTGACGGCAGGGGCCCATGCGGATGAGATCGAGGATGTTGTTGCGGAAACCATGAACGAGGCCGGTTTACGTCGCCGAGCAGCGGCCATCATCTATGACCTGCCATCCGGCTTGGGTGGAAACAACTTGCCGACGGTCTTCCAGGAAAGGGCCGCCTTCTCGCGTGCGGGGATCAAGCGCCCCGATGTGCTGATCCTCGACAAGGCGCTGGCCAGCCACGATTCCGAAAGCCGCCTGCGCACGCGACTGAAGCTGCGCGAGTTGTTGCCGGATTCGATCATGATCTTCATGGAGGACAGCTTTGCCCATCCCGAAGCCTATGACCTGTTCGTCGAGATCAAAGATGGGCGCATCGACGGTGTCTCGAAAGCGACCGCCGAGGAAGACGCCAGCGTTGTCGGCGATCTGGGCCGCAAGCTGAAGATCATTTCATCGACCGAACTGTTCGCCGGAATAGATGCCAAAAACCAGCGCCTGTTGGCGTTTTCGGCGCAATGGTATGATGTGGCAGCCGGGCAGGTGATATTCTCTCACGGGCAAGCGCCGGATGCGGCGTATCTTTGCATTTCCGGTGAGGCCAGTCTTGAATGGCCCGAAGACGGCGGCGGTTCCCGTCCGATTTCAACGGTCGGGCCGGGCCGGTTGATCGGCGATCTTTCAATCATAACCAATGATCCAAGGCAGTTGAATCTGGTCGCGGTCAGCGACTGTTCGTTCCTTCGAATCGGTGCGGAGGAACTTCGCGCTGTCGTCGAAAGCGATGCAGGTGTGGCCGTTCAATTGCTTGAAACCGTTGCGGGTTATCTGAATTCTCTGGCAGATCAAATAAACGCCACCAAAGATTCAACCGAATTCTGGGAAGAGTTTGACCTAGCAGAAGGTGAAAGTGACCGTGTCTGAACCCCGCCCAGCGTACTACGCCGCACATGAAGGTCTGGTTGCCGAAGCGCGCCCAAAGCCCGAGCTTTGGCGCCTGCTTGTCGGCTTGGGCTTGGTCGCTGTTGTGGTCACCGTACTGAACCTCGTTCTATTCAGCGTGGTTGTGGGCTTTGGGTCAAATGCGGTGGCCGAAGGGTTTTTGACAGGGTCTACACCGCTGGCGATGATTATTTTATTGTCTAGTTTTGGCTTCGTCACGCTAGGCGTCAGGATGGCGGTTCGGCGGCTTCAAAATAGGTCGCTGGGTTCTGTTCTTGGCTCATTTCGAAGAAGTGCGCGCCAATTCTGGGTTGTGTTTCGCGCGCTGCTGATCCTTGGTTTGGTGATCGCAGTCCTGCCACCCTATGACATGGGGGCTCCGTTGACCCCTAATCTGGGTCTCTCCACGTGGTTAATGCTGTTGCCGCTGTCGCTGCTAGCGGTACTGATTCAAACCAGCGCCGAGGAAGTGCTGTTTCGCGGGTACATACAACAAAGCCTTGCAGCTCGGTTCCAGTCCCCCATCATTTGGATGGGACTACCGTCCCTGTTATTTGCCCTCGGCCACTACGCGCCGGCTGCTGCAGGGGACAATGCGGGGCTGATCGCGTTGTGGTCTTGCATGTTCGGCCTGCTTGCGGCTGACCTCACGGCGCGGTCCGGCACACTGGGTCCGGCTATCGCCTTGCATTTCTTCAATAACCTTATTGCGCTGCTGCTGATCTCGTTGCCAGACAACTTGAGCGGCCTGGCCCTTTTCATTCTGCCCTATGACATGTCCGACACGGATATGGTGCGCGGATGGTTATATGTAGACTTCGCCGTCATGATCGTCGGCTGGCTGACAGCACGCCTTGCGCTCAGGCGTTGATTGCATTTCTTTCCGCAGCGTCTTATTTGACCTCAAAGCCGCACTAGCAAGGTTCCGATATGAACTGGATCACAAATTACGTCCGCCCCCGGATCAACTCGATCTTCTCGCGTCGGGAAGTGCCCGAAAACCTTTGGCACAAATGCAACGAATGCGGGACGATGCTGTTTCACCGCGAGCTGGCGGAAAACCAAAATGTCTGTACCCAGTGCGACCATCACATGGCGATCACGCCGCGGGACCGGTTCAAGCATCTTT
The DNA here is from genome assembly GCF_056780525.1 of Ruegeria sp. S263. Lineage (NCBI taxonomy): Bacteria > Pseudomonadati > Pseudomonadota > Alphaproteobacteria > Rhodobacterales > Roseobacteraceae > Ruegeria > Ruegeria sp. S263. The sequence continues at coordinate 106,400 of NZ_JBQUVJ010000003.1, forward strand.
TTGATGGCGGAATCTTCATCGAGGTAGACGTTCCCGCCCCCAAAGACGACCCGCTGCAGTTTCGGGATCAGAAAAAATATCCCGATCGCATGAAGGCGGCCCAGAAAAAGACGGGCGAAAAAGAAGCGATGCTTGTTGCCAAGGGTGAAATCGGACGCACGCCGATTATTGCCGCCGCACAAGACTTTTCCTTCATGGGTGGGTCGATGGGCATGTATGTCGGCAACGCCATCATTGCCGCCGCGCAAGAGGCCGTAAAACTCAAGCGCCCACTGATCCTGTTCTCGGCTGCGGGTGGCGCACGGATGCAGGAAGGCATACTAAGCCTGATGCAAATGCCGCGTACAACGGTGGCAGTCGAAATGCTCAAGGAAGCCAACCTGCCTTACATTGTCGTGCTGACCCATCCGACGACCGGCGGGGTTACGGCATCATATGCGATGCTGGGCGACGTGCATATCTCAGAACCCAACGCTCTGATCTGTTTTGCCGGGCCGCGCGTTATTGAACAAACAATTCGCGAAAAGCTGCCCGAAGGGTTCCAGCGCGCGGAATACCTTTTGGATCATGGGATGTTGGACCGGGTAACCACGCGTACAGAAATGCGTGAGGAACTGATCACCATCACGCGGATGTTGATGAATCAACCTCCTGCGGTCAAAGGTGACCTTCCAGCCCCCAAACCTGAAGAAGCACAGCCCGGCAATCCGGCTGACACTGCACAAGAGAAATGACCCCTCAGTCGTCGGACCTCATCCTCGAACGGATGATGGCGCTTCACCCCAAGATCATTGACCTGACCTTGGACCGCGTATGGCGTTTGCTGGTCGCATTGGACTATCCGCAGGAAAAACTACCGCCCGTCATCCATATTGCCGGAACAAATGGCAAGGGGTCGACCCTGGCCATGATCCGCGCCGGGTTGGAAGGGGCAGGTCTTAAGGCCCATGCCTATACCTCACCTCACCTGGCACGGTTTCACGAACGCATCCGCCTCGCCGGAGAATTGATTTCTGAACCTGCACTTACCGAAGTACTGGACGAGTGTTACGCCGCGAATAACGGCGATACCATCACGTATTTTGAAATAACAACCTGCGCCGCGCTGCTAGCATTTGCACGCACGCCTGCGGATTACACCCTGCTCGAAGTCGGATTGGGTGGACGTCTGGACGCGACAAACGTCGTGCACAATCCTGCGGTCACAGTAATCACCCCTGTATCCATCGACCATGAACAGTTTCTGGGGAATACCCTTGGAAAAATAGCGGCCGAGAAGGCGGGCATCATCAAACCCGGGGTCCCTTGTATCGTTGGGCCGCAACAAGATGAAGCGCTGGAGGTGATTGAATACACCGCCGCTCGCCTTGGCGCACCCCTGTTGATTCATGGCCAGCACTGGCATGTCGTCGAAGAAAACGGGCGTCTCGTGTATCAGGACGAAACAGGTCTCCGTGACCTGCCACTGCCGAACCTCCTGGGCGCGCACCAGATTCAGAACGCAGGCGCGGCCCTTGCCGTCATGCGTCATTTGGATCTGGGGGACGACGCGTATGAGGCCGCAGTAACAAAGGCCGAATGGCCCGCACGGATGCAACGGTTAAAGTCGGGTTCCTTGGTCGAGCAAGCCCAAGATGCTGAACTATGGCTGGATGGCGGTCACAACGCCGCCGCGGGTGTTGCGCTTGCGGATGTGCTTGCGAAACTTCCGTCACGCCCAACGCATATGATCTGCGGCATGCTGAACACAAAAGATGTAACCGGGTACCTAAAGCCCTTGGCCAATCAGTGCCAAAGCCTGACGGCCGTTTCAATTCCGGGCGAGGCCGCAACCCTTAGCGCGGATGAAACCGCCGCCGCCGCCGCCCAGGTAGGACTGGCAACGACCACTGCAGACAGCGTCACAGATGCCCTTCAGTCCATTGTCGGCAATGATCCTCAGGCTCGCGTCCTGATCTGCGGTTCCCTCTATCTGGCTGGGAACGTCCTGCGCGAAAACGCCTGATACTTCACCTGGCCTAAAAATATCCCGGGGGAGGCGCGGCTTGCCGCGGCGGGGGCAGAGCCCCCTAATTCCCCCAATCCTGATCATGCATTTCCCGCAGACGTGACGCGGTACGCTCAAATTCAAAGGTGCCTTCACCTTCGACATACAGCATCTCCGGCTCAGCCGCTGCCGAGCAGATCAGCCGCACTTTGGCCTCGTACAACGCATCAATCAACGTCACAAAGCGCTTGGCTTCGTTAAAGTTGTTCCGCGACAGACGGGGGATATCCTCTAGCACCAGAACCTTGACCGCCTCTGCGATGGCAAGATAATCCGCAGGTCCCAGCATCCGGCCGCAAAGATCATAGAAGCTGGCCCGCGCAACGCCATTCCGAAACTCAGGTAACTCGACCGCACGGCCATTGACCTGCAGTATCAGCGGATCTGCAACGCCGCCGGACAGGTCGTTCCAGACCGAGCGGATGTTCTGCCGTGCTTCAGGTCCAATGGGTGAGAAATAGACAGGCGCACCTTCCAAACGGTTTTGGCGATAATCCGTTGGCGAGATCAGCTCCCACACCTGCAGCTGTTCCTTGATATGGGCAATGAATGGCAGGAAGAGTTGCCGGTTCAAACCATCCTTGTACAAGTCGTCAGGGTGACGGTTCGACGTCGTGATCACGACAACCCCACCTGCGTGCAGCAGATCGAACAGACGCCCAACGATCATGGCATCCGTGATATCCGTGATCTGCATTTCATCAAATGCCAGCAACCGAACCGACTTGACGACGGCGTCCGCAACTGGGGCCAAGGCATCTTCAACACCATCGTTTCTGGCCTTGTGCATACCGGCATGAATTTCCTGCATGAAGGCATGAAAATGCACGCGCCTAGCCGGAATGCCGTCAAGAGCGTCGACGAACATGTCCATCAACATGGACTTGCCGCGCCCAACGCCGCCCCACAGATACAATCCTTTAGGCGGCGGGGGTGGCTTGCGAAACAAACCGCGCTTTACCGGTTTCGCCAACGTTGAGCGGATGCGTTCAAAATGCGGTAGAACTGCCTCTTGCGCGTCATCCCGTGTGAGGGTTCCATCTGCGACGCGAGCCTCATAAAGCGAAATCAAATCCGTCATAGCCCGAGGCATACCCTCTGCATCGCGCATTGAAAAGCAGCCAGACCTGCCCTGCATCAATTTTGCTTATCTACGGCCCCAAAACTTCTGAATTGACCGGACTAATTTTTGATTTAGCGTCTGCCTTCCAATGTCATGAGGTTTCAATGCCCCAGCCACCGCGCCTTCTGAATCCTATCCTGATCGTCGGTTGTATTATCGTGACGGTCAGTTTCGCCGTGCGCGCGTCATTTGGTGTGTTCCAGATCCCGATTGAACAAGAGTTCGGATGGCTGCGCACAGATTTTTCGATGGCTATCGCGATTCAGAATCTGGCATGGGGAATCGGACAGCCCATATTTGGCGCTATTGCGGAAAAAACCGGCGACCGGCGTGCCATCGTGTTGGGGGCACTGACTTATGCCGCTGGTATGGTGCTGTCGGCGTGGTCGGTGACGCCGCTCGAACATCAGATGTATGCTTGGCTTGTTGGGTTCGGCATTGCCGGGACGGGATTTGGCCTTGTGCTTGCCGTCGTTGGTCGCGCCTCTTCGGATGAAAACCGGTCAATGTCTCTTGCCTTGGTAACCGCCGCCGGCAGTTGTGGGCAGACAATTGGTGCTCCGGCAGCCGAATGGATGCTGACATTTCTTCCTTGGCAGCAAGTATTTATCGTCTTCGCCATCGCGATTCTTGCGTTGATTTTGACGCTGCCTTTCATGCGGGCACCGCAAACGGTGTCGAAGGCAGAATTACAGGAAAGCATGGGGGAAATATTGGGGCGGGCCCTTCGCGATCCTTCCTACACCCTCATTTTTCTTGGGTTCTTTAGCTGCGGGTATCAGCTTGGGTTTGTGACAGCCCATTTCCCTGCCTTCGTGACCGAGATGTGCGGCCCGATCATGTCGGGGGGTATTTTACATTCCATTGGCATCAAAACGACATCGGCGCTGGGGGCCGTGTCCATCTCTTTGATTGGTCTGGCGAATATCGGAGGGACCTTGCTGGCGGGATGGGCCGGAAGTCGCTATCCCAAGAAATACCTTCTGGCGTCCGTCTACACCGCGCGAACTTTTGCGGCCGCAGCCTTCATTATCTTTCCGATCACACCACTTTCCGTGGTTGTCTTTTCGTTGGTCATGGGTTCGCTTTGGCTCGCAACCGTGCCGCTGACCTCGGGTCTGGTCGCGCATCTTTATGGTCTGCGCTACATGGGCACCCTTTACGGGATTATCTTTTTCAGCCACCAGCTTGGCAGTTTTCTGGGTATTTGGCTTGGGGGACGCCTTTATGATCAATATGGCGATTACACGCTGGTTTGGTGGATTGGGGTCGCAATCGGGGCATTCAGCGCAATCGTTCACCTGCCTATACGTGAAAACAGGGATGCAGTCCCCGCCTGAGCTAGACGGCTTCTTCGGGCTTCAACAGCCCTTCTTTGACAAGGCGGTCAGCCCACCCCTGCGCGCCCTCAAAGTGGTGCGTCTGCCATCCACGTGAATGCGCCGTTTCAATGTTTTCAAGGCGATCGTCGGTGAACAACAAAGTATCGGGTGAAAGGCCGCAGTCTTCTTCGACCATTTGGTAGATAGGGACGTGCGGTTTGACCGCTTGCAGCCTTCCCGAAACATAGTGCCTGTCGAACTCGTTCAGAAATGGGTAGACCGTTGTCGCATAGTCAAAATTCTGTACTCCAAAATTGGTCAGAGCAAAAACTGGCACGCCTTTTCCCCGCAAAGCACGCTGTAAACGGACCGAATGCGGAATTTCGGGCGCGGCCAGTTCGATCCACTTATCGTGCCACATCCGAATTTCTTCGCGCCACTTGGGGTATTTCTCGGCCCAGTCATAGATCGTGTCCGTGAAGTGATGTCCTTGATCCACAAGGTCGTTCATTCCATGTAGATCGACTTCTTCAAACATGGCCCGGCGACGGTCTTCGCCGATCACCTTGTCGTAGTAACGTTCGGGCTGCCATTCGATAAGGACATTTCCGATGTCAAAAACTACGGCTTCAACCGCCATGGGCACACCTGTTCTGAAGGTTTACGTCGGCGCCAACTGAATCAAGCCAGGCGCCGATTGACAAGACCCAACCGCAGCGCAAAACGCCCCCCGGCGCGAGGACTATGCTTTTTGCGCTGCCCTCAATTCCCGTTCCAGCGCGTCCAGAAACCGCGATCTGTCGGCTTTGCCAAAGGGTTTGCCGCCACCGCCAGCACCAAGCGGATTGGCGGCGCGAAGGTCTGCCATCAGGTCACGCATAGCCAGTTGTTGTCCAATATTGGCTGCGGTGAACGCTTCGCCGTTGGGGCGTAATACGCGCGCGCCAGCCTCAACACATTTCGCGGCAAGCGGGATATCGGACGTGACAACCACATCGCCTGCGCCACAACGTTCAGCGATCCACTTATCGGCCTCATCCGCACCCTCAGATACGATAACAATTTGCACCAGTGGATTGGCCGAAGGCCGCAAGCCACCATTGGAGACAAGAGCCATCTGTACCTTGTGCCGCGTAGCGACGCGTTCAGCCTCGGCTTTAACCGGACAGGCGTCGGCGTCGATGAACAGCGTCGTCACGCGTTCTTCGCCTTTTTTTCGGCTGATGTCTTGCGCACCTTGAACTCATCCGGAATGGGCATTCGGTTGAAAGCATCCAGACCTGCGATTTTGTACGCCTCGGCCAGCGTCGGATAGTTGAACGTATTCTGTACGAAATAGTCCACCGTTCCCTTCAGGTTCAGCACCGCCTGCGCGATGTGGATCAGTTCGGTCGCGCCTTCGCCGACAATCTGCACGCCAAGAACCCGCCGGGTTTTTAGCGAGAACAGCATCTTCAGCATACCATGTTCCAAGCCCATGATATGCCCGCGAGAGGTTTCGCGGAATCGTGCCACGCCGACCTCGTATGGGATGCCGCGCTCCTGCAGTTCTTCCTCGGACATGCCGCAGGTGGAAATCTCGGGCACCGAATAGATGCCATAGGGATACCACGGGCTTTCCGGAAGGGTAGGGGTCTCCAAGGCGTGACACGCGGCGACGCGGCCCTGCTGCAGCGATGTCGATGCCAGCGAAGGATGCCCGATCACGTCGCCCGTCGCATAGATATGCGGCACGGCAGTCTGATAGGTTTTGCGGTCCACATTGATCCGGTTGCGGTGGTCTGTCTCAAGCCCCACAGCAGACAAGTTCAGGGCCGAAGTCGCACCCATTCGGCCAGCCGCAAATAGCAGCATCTCGGACCGCACGTGACGCCCATTGGCCAATGTCACCTCGACATGGCCGCCTGCGTCTTCGATCTTTTCGACCGCAGAACCCAGACGCAGGTCCACGCCGTTCTCGCGGATCTGGTGAGTGAAATCGTGGATCAGGCGGCTGTCGATGAAATCCAGAAACGTGTCGCGCGGTTCGATCAGCGTAACCCGCACGTCCAGCGCCGAAAACATGGTGGCATATTCCACCCCAATCACACCCGCGCCAATCACGCAAAGCGACCTTGGGATTTCGGCCATTTCAAGAAAGTCATCCCCATCGACCACGGTCTTGCCATTAAATGGCACATAGTCGGGGCGGTAAGTTTTGGTCCCGGTCGCGATCAGAAACTTTGCGGCGGTCAGGCGGGTCGTGTCACCAGCGTCGGTCGCAACCTCAACCTCATGCGGGCCGACAAATCGCGCCAGCCCATTCAGGGTTTCCACATGGTTTCGGTTGAACTGATGTTCCAGAACGTCAACTTCATGATCCAGCGTCATGTGCAGACGCGCCTTGAGGTCGTCGGCGCGGATCTGATCCTTCACCCGGTACGAGCGGCCATAAAAGCTGCGCTCGCGCCAGCCCGACAGGTTCAGAACCGTTTCACGCAGGGTTTTTGACGGGATCGTACCGGTATGTACTGACACGCCGCCGAACCGATCCTTTCGGTCGATCACCAGCACCCGGCGTTTCAGCTTACCCGCCTGAATCGCTGCCGACCGCCCCGAGGGGCCAGACCCGATGATGATCAGGTCGTAATCAAAGTCGCTCATGCCTCAGTCTCCGTACAGCGCCTCTGCGTGAAAGGTGATGTGATCTTCCATGAAGGTCGATACAAAGAAATACGAATGATCATAGCCCGGCTGAAGGCGATAGGTGGCCTGCTGGCGACGCTCTGCAATGGCTTCTGCCAGCGCCTCGGGGCGCAGCAGGTCGATGAACTGGTCACTGGCCCCGGTGTCGATCAGGACAGGTCCGTCAAAACCCTTTTCCTTCATCATCAGCGAGGCATCATGCTTGGCCCAGGCGCCCTCATCATCCCCTAGATAGGCGGCCAGTTGTTTGCGGCCCCAATCCGCCCCCGTCGGATTCGAGATCGGCGCAAAGGCCGAAACTGAACGGTACCGCCCCGGCAAGTTCATCGCCAGCGTCAGCGCACCATGGCCACCCATGGAATGCCCAGTGATGGCCTGACGATCCATATCAATCGCGAAATGCTCTGCCAGCAGCGCGGGCAGTTCCTCGGCCACATAATCCCACATCTTAAAGTGGGGGGCCCATGGGGTTTGCGTCGCGTTGACATAAAACCCGGCGCCCTGACCCAGATCGTAATCCTCGTGATCAGCCACGCCTTCACCGCGCGGCGAAGTATCGGGAAACACGACCGCAATTCCCTGTTCAGCCGCCCACGACTGCGCCCCGGCCTTCGTCATTGCGTTTTCATGGGTGCATGTAAGCCCGGACAGATACCACAGTACAGGGACGGGTCCGTCTTTTGCTTCGGCGGGCAAGAACAAGCCAACGGTCATGTCGCAGTTACACGCGGAGGAGGTATGGCGATAGACGCCTTGCACGCCCCCGAAACAGGCGTTTTCCGAAAGGGTTTCCATCTGGCTCGTGTCCTTACGTTAGGTTCGGGCCATGGCTACCCTTACCAAGCCGCTGCGTAAAGCCTGTGCGCGACGGGTTAAGGGGATAATTCGAAGCGCAGAAACCTAAAGCGTTCCCACCCACGCAATCACGACGGGTACAGTCAGAATACTTGCGGCAGTAGAAAGAAGGATTGCCGTCGATGCTCTATGCGGCGCAACGCCGTAATGTGCGGCAAGCATATAAACGTTTCCCGCAACCGGCAGAGCGGCCGCAGCGATGGCTATTGACGCAGGAAATGTCGCGACGGGGATCACCCAAATCAGGACGATTGCGACACAGGCAGGATGTACCACCAGTTTGCAAAAGCTGAGCCAACCCGCGATTTGCACGCGTTCCGCCGACTTGCTGGCCAATGACGCGCCAATTGCAAACAGGGCTCCGGGCGTCGCGGCACCACCCAAAATTGTCAGAAAGTCGTTCAGTGGTACTGGGACCGGGACTTGAAACGCAGACCACAGCATCCCGGCCGAGATCGAAACGATCATGGGGTTCTTTATCAGCCCAACAGCAATCAACCGAAACGTAGACGGGGTCAGCCGCCCATCCCGCCCTCCGTTGATCAAGATGACGATCAACGACGAAAAGACGACAAGATCCACTGTGAGGACCAACATAACCGGCCCGATTGCGGCCTCGGTGAACAGAAGCGCCAGCATCGGCAGGCCCAAAAAGCCAACATTGCCAATGGCTGCGCACTGCGCTTCGACGGCCGAAGTGGGGATGTCCAGACCTCTGATCCAGGCAACGAATGTTGCCAGCGCATAGACGGCGAAGGTGCCCAGAAGGTATCCCAGCACCAACTTCGCATTGAAGATTTCAGCAAACGGAAGCGTGGCGGCAAATCGAAACAGCATCGCCGACAACGCAAAATAGAAGACAAATTTTGTTAGATACGCTGTTGCATCTTCCGAGAAAAAACGGCTGCGCCCGGCCCAATATCCAAGGCCGATGATCGCAAAGAAAGGAAGTGTGCGCAGAAAGATATCGACCATGGCCAGAGTGTTAGCACGGTTTGAACTGGCGGCAAGCCCGCTTGCCCAAAGCGGGTCCGGTAGTTCACCCAAGGGAGTTTCTGCGAGAATCGTTGAATCTGAACTGAACGGTTTATAAACTTGGAACCTGCAGCCAAGGAGAAACAATGCCCGAGTCAGCCACCATCCTGCGTACAGGTCGCAAATTCGATCAAGTGGTACGCGGTGCCCGTGAAGTATTCATGGCGGATGGTTTCGAAGGCGCAAGTGTGGACGATATCGCACGCGCGGCTGGTGTCTCAAAGGCGACCTTGTACAGCTACTTTCCTGACAAACGCCTTTTGTTCATGGAAGTTGCTCACACCGAATGCAGCCGGATGGCTGAAAACGTCTTGTCGATGATCGACGATTCCAAACCAGTGCGCGAGGTGCTGACTGTAGCTGCAACCCAACTAACTACTTTTCTGGTGTCCGAGTTTGCGCAGCAGGTTTTCCGCATTTGCGTGGCCGAACGCGACAGGTTCCCGGAATTGGGTCAAGCATTTTATGAGGCCGGTCCGCAAAACGGCGTCCGGCACTTGGTGGAATACTTTAGGAAGGCCGTTAATCAAGGCGAGCTTGCCATCGACGATTTGCAGATCGCCGCAGAACAATTCTCAGAGCTTTGTAAAGTGCGCATCTGGGCCCGTGCCGCATTTGGCATTCAGAATAGCTTTTCCCAGTCTGAAATCGACGAAGTGGCGCGGCAGGCAGTTGATATGTTCATGACCCGCTACGCTGTGTGAGCCTTCTGTTACCGGTTACATGTCCAAAAAATGTGCAAGGTGGTGCAGGTTGAGTCAAAGAACCGCCGTTCGGTTTGACAGGCTGACCGTTCTGGAAAACCATCAGGCGGATGCAGCGAAGGGCCTGTGACTCTTGACCAGTGATAATACCAGCTTCTCCCGACGCCTGATTGACCTGCTTGTTCAGATCTACCCTGACCATGATCAATCGGAATTGGCGCGACAGGTATCCGATGCCTTTTGGCCGTCCAATACGCACAGGCGCAAACAAGGCCGCAAGCCCGGCAATAAGTTGTGGTCAGAGAACGACAGCGTCCTGATAACCTATGGTAACTCGATTGAAGATCAGGCGCACAAACCCCTGGACCTGTTACACGATTTTCTCGTTCGACACCTGACCGGGGTGGTCAACGGCGTTCACATCTTGCCGTTTTTTCCCTTCACTTCGGACGACGGGTTCGCTGTTTCCGATTACTATAGCGTCAGCACTCAGCTTGGTGACTGGACGGATATCACGCGTATCGCGGACGATTTTCATCTGATGTCCGATCTCGTGTTGAATCATGTCTCAAGCCAGGGCGCGTGGTTCACCAACTACCTTCAGGGCAAATCCCCGCACGACCGGTTCTTTTTTGAAGCGTCACCCGAAGATGATCTGTCCGAGGTTGTGCGCCCCCGCACCACGCCGTTGCTGCGGCAAGTGGAGACCAGCGAGGGTGAGAAATACGTCTGGTGCACGTTCAGCCACGATCAGGTCGATCTGGATTTCTCGAACCCCGAGGTTTTGGTCGAGATGTTGCGGATTATCCGTCTGCATATCGACAAAGGCGTGCGGATATTGCGACTGGATGCGGTGGCTTTCATCTGGAAGGAAATCGGCACCAACTGCATTCACTTGCCACAAGCCCATGCGATCGTGCAGCTTCTCAGGTTGCTGTGCGACTATGCAACTGAAACACTTGTACTGCTGACCGAAACAAACGTCCCGCGGACCGAGAATCTGAGTTACTTCGGCAACCGGAACGAGGCGCACGCCGTTTACAATTTCCCGCTGCCCCCTTTGATCCTGCACGCAATGCAGTCAGGCACAGCGCAATATCTGAGCGAATGGCAAGCCGCGATGCCTCCGGCCCAGTTGGGCTGCGCGTATCTGAATTTCACCGCCAGCCACGATGGGATCGGGATGCGTCCGGCCGAGGGATTGCTGCCGCCCGACGAAAAAGAGCGCATGATCGACACGGTGCGCCGCATTGGCGGGCTGGTTTCGATGCGCGCGCTGCCTGATGGGCGCGAAGAACCCTATGAGTTGAACTGCGGCTATTTCGAAGCCATGGCCGAGACATTTCAAGGCCCCGATCAATACCATCTGGCGCGGTTCATCTGTTCACAGACCATCGTGATGTCTTTGGAAGGGATACCGGCCTTTTACATCCATTCCCTGCTGGCCACACCCAATGATCACGAGGCTGTTGCGCGGCGGGGCATGAACCGGGCAATCAACCGGCATCGCTGGCATTACCCTGACCTGCTGGCAAGGCTGGCCGATCCGGGGTCAAATCAGGCGCTGGTGCTGTCCGAATTGTCCAAACGTCTGCGCCTGCGGGCGCAACAGGCGGCCTTTCACCCGAACGCCACGCAATTCACCCTGCGGTTGGATGATCGCGTCTTTGGCATCTGGCGGCAAAGTCTGGATCGCAGCCAGTCGATCTTTGCGCTGCATAATGTCTCGGCCGAGCTGGTCCACGTCAGCCCTGCCGAGATCAACATGATTGCCGAGGAAACCTGGACGGACGCCCTGACTGGAGAAATCCTGGCCACCAACGGCCCCGATATTGTGCTGGCCCCGTATCAGTGCCGCTGGATCACGAACGCGGGCTGAATTCGTCCAGGTCGTCGGACACCGCCGCCTTGAGGCGCAGCAGGAATTCAGGATCAGCCGAATGGACCCTGTTCCATGTGGGAATGAACGGCGTCTCGTGCGGGTTGTCCAGAAACACCTGCCCGGCGCGAATGATATTTTCGGCGAACAGTTCGATGGATTTCTCTTCCTTGTGGCGGTCCAATTCCAACCCATTCATCTTGGCGTCGGTGTAATACCCTTCGAGCAAGTCCAGCGCCGAGCGGTAATAGGTCGCCTTGAGTGTACGGAAGGTATTGGGCGTGAACACCGTGCCGTCGGCGGCCAGTTTGCGGAAGATCGCCTTGCAGATATCGGTGGACATGCGCGACAGGCCACGATTTGCGTCCTCGGGGGACAGCTCCTGATGTTTGTGGTCATAATTGTCGGCAATTTCGACCTGACAGACGGACTTCGGGGCCAGATTTCGCCACGCTTCGGACAGCACTCCGATCTCAAGCCCCCAGTCGGAAGGAATGCGCAAATCGGGCAGGGTAGGGGTGCGAATTGCAAACTCACCCGACAGTGGATAGCGGAAGCTGCGCAGATAATCGAGGTAATCCCGGTCCCCGATTACCTTTTTCAACGCGATCAGCAGCGGACTGACCAGAAGACGCGTCACACGACCGTTCAGCTTGCCGGACCCGATACGGGGGTAAAACCCTTTGGCCATCTGAAACGGAAAGGTCGGGTTGACCACCGGATAAACCAGCCGATCCAGCATCTCGCGGTTATACGTGACAATGTCGCAATCGTGAATCGCCATAACGGAACTGTCCGCGCAGGCCAGAAGATAGCCGATACAAGACCAGACATTCTTACCCTTGCCGGGTTCCTGCGGCGCAAGGCCCAAGGCTTTCAGATGTTCCTGAAGATGCGTCAGACGAGGGCTGTCATTCCAGATAACAGCGTGGTTTTGCAGCAAGTCGGCAAAGAACGCACGGGCTTTGCGGTACTGTTCTTCATCCGCTTGGTCCAGGCCGATGATGACGCGGTGAAGATACGGGACCTGCGACAGTTCCTTGAGGATACCAGCGAGGGCCGGCCCCTCCAGCTCGGAATAAAGACACGGAAGGATCAGGGTGATCTTGCGGGTCTGTGCAAAGACCGAAATCTCATGTGACAGGTGACCACTGGGTCTGCTGCGCAAATTGTGCAGCGTCGTTATATTTCCGTTCTGATGGAAGTCTGCCATGTCGTTCGCCTTGTTTTTGTCAGAACTCTGCAGTCAGGGTCAGGATGGCCTCCGACCAACCTTGGGGACCGTTGCTGTCTGTCCTGAATATGCGTCGTTCGATATGAGGTGGAAAAGGCGGAATGCCCGGCCCATCCGGATTTGCAACCACGACGCCTTGATCCGCAGCCATTAGCATTTCGATGTCATTTGGCGCGTCACCCAAGGCGATTGATCGGCTTGGTCTTAGCTGCTGAACAACTTCCCTTAAGGCGTCCGCCTTGGTTTTTCCGAAGGATACGGTCAGGAACCGCCCCCCGCGACGGGCAAAAAGACTCATGTTGCGCGCTTGTGCTACGAAGTGGTCTAACTCGGCCTCCGTGCCCATCCACAGCCCGGGCTCGCTGAATTTCCGCGTTCGAGCACGGGCGGCTTGAACGGGGTTGAGCCCCGTCGCATCTGCCACATCCTGATCGGACATATCGCCAAACCCGACAAATCCCGTGGGCAGTTGGGAAAGCGCCGTGCGCAAGTCCTGATAATGGTCACCTTCAATATCGGGCGCATCGGGCCATAGGATACCCGCCCCATTTTCGACAATTGCCGGCATTCGCGTAACACCAAGTTCCTGCTGCAGCGGTGCAATCTCTGCCGCTGTTTTGCTGCTGGCCAATACAAGCCCCGCGCCGATTTCCGACAAGCGTTGAAGTCCCGACTGAGCAGCCGCCCAACTATAATTGTGATGATCCAGCAGCGTCCCGTCGAGATCAGAGAAAACCAGCAATTTTGGGTCGGCGGTCATGGGGAAGGGCGATCAATTCGTTCTCTCATTGAGTGGAAGTAAAAATCCGTGACCATCGGAAGTAAATCCATTCTGGCCAAATGCGCGTCAAACCCAAATCTTACGCCCAATATTTGGGCAATTGCGTGGCGGTCGCTATCTGGCTCGGTATTGAGTTTTAACCATGGGCACTTTGGGCACGGGTCCAAAACACACCCTCTGGGCAGTTACATCTTCCATGGTGTAAGTGTCCCAACAGTTGCAGATTATTGGCAAGGGCTGCCCGATACGGCGGCTCGGCCTTACTATCTTGGGAGGTCGGCGCACATGCCGAATTTGTCGGAATACAGTAAACTGGCAAGGGAAATGTCAGTAGATGCCATTGCCCTTGTACCGGGCCCTAATTTCACCCGCGCATTGGGCAAACCTTTCATGAGCCACGAACGGCCCTTTGTGGTCATTATCCCGGCTGAGGGCACACCGGCTGCGATTGTGCCCAATCTGGAACTGGGAACGTGGGAATTGGTCGGTTTTGAGGGGGCCGTCTTCGACTGGATGGACCAAAAGGGCTATGACAGCGCCTTTGCTTCATTGGCCGCTCATATGCCCCTGAGGTCACTTGCCGTTGAAGGGCAAGTGATGCGGGTTTTCGTGTCCAAGGCCCTGACCAATGCGATGCCCGACTTGCAAATCGTAGATGCCGAGAGCGAGATTTCCGGTTTGCGGATCATCAAGACCGACGCCGATATTGCCGCTTTGCAGGCTGCAATTGATATCTCGGAACGCGCGCTGGAACGTGTGATTTCAGAGGTTCGCGTCGGGCAAACCGAGAAACAGATCGAACAGGCGTTGATCCAGGCGCTGTTTGCTGAAGGCGCCGCGTCGTTGGCTTTTGCACCGATTGTCGCCGCCGGAGACAACTCGGCTCAACCACACGGCAAAGCCCGCGCGGATTATCAGATCAAACCCGGCGATGCGCTGCTCTTCGACTTTGGCGCGCGCAAAAACGGTTTTGCGGCGGATATCACGCGTACATTCTTTGTTGGCGAGGTTTCGGACGAGGGTAGGGCGGTTTACGACACAGTCCTTCGCGCGAACCTCGAAGGGTTCAAGGCCTGTTGCCCCGGCGCGAGCGCCCATGACATCGACGACGCAGTTACAAATGTGCTCGAGGCTTCGCCCTATGCCAACCGGATTCGCACCAAGACGGGTCATGGTCTGGGTCGCGACGTGCACGAAGCGCCATATATCATGCGCGGGAACCACCAGAAAATCCTGCCGGGCATGGTTTGGACCAACGAACCGGGCCTGTATGATCTGGGCAATTTTGGTGTTCGGATCGAAGATGATGTTCTTGTGACCGAGGATGGTTGTCGGTCGCTGACCAGTTTTCCCAAAGATCTTACAATCATAGGCCGCTGACACTTGACTGGTTCACGAAACGTGTTGGAATGACGGGTCGCTCCAAGTGGCCCGTCAGTGTCCTGTGAGCTGACTATTCAGATTAACTTTCGGCTTTGCGGGTCGCGATGACCATAGCCAGCAACTGTTCCTTGGTGCGCTGGATGTGGTTCGTCAGCAGCGCGCAAGCAGCCTCTGCATTGCGCAACCGCGCCAGTGCCAACAACTGACGGTGCTCCGCTTTGGCTGGCTCTCGCTGTTCCATCACACTCAGGTGCATCCGCACATAACGGTCAGATTGCAGATTGACCCGTTGCAGGAATTCGTTGGTAATCCCGCGCTCAGCGGCGGAATATAACGCCCTGTGATACTCGTAGTTCAGACTGCCCCACCGCCCGACGTCATATGTTTCATAGGACTTTTCCATTTTGTTCAACAACTCTTCGCAGATGACGAAATCCGCCTCTGTCATCTGGGGGATCGCCCGTTTGAAAAGGTCGACTTCCAACAGGATTCTAAGGTCGAAAATCTCTCCGATTTCCGAAAGGGAATGAGTTGTTACACAGGCCCCCCGATTGTTAGTCAGTTGGACCAGGCCCTCGGCATCCAGCCGCTTGAGCGCCTCACGTATCGGCATGCGGGATACGTCATATTCCTCTGCCAACGCTTCTTGCCGAATGGTTTCACCTTCCACCATCTCTCCGCTCAGGATACGCTCGCGCAGGTCGTTTGTGATGACATCAGGCAAACTTTGGCGATGAATCGCGCGGGTTTTTGGCATTGGGATGGTCTCTGGCATTTCCACTTTGTATCCAAAATACGAAAGGACGCCACAATATCCAATAGCCTTTAGTTTCATTGCCTTTGTTATCGAGCGGCTTTGCCCAGAAGCATTGGTAACCATAGAGTTGCAGGCCTTCGTGAATGGCATGGAATATGGGCATGTCCCTTAATCCGACCAATCGGACACCCACCTCCCCCCTCATAGAACCCCAGCCAGATCATCACGGCAGGCGCAGTGGAAATAACCAGGTATTGATTGGTATTACACTGCACAATCCCGCATTCTGGCGCGAATGACCGGGCATGGTCCGGCTGCGGGAACGACTGTTGAAGGTGATTGTGTGACTTTGTTCAGAACATCAGTATTCGGACTTTGGCTGGCCGCCGTTTCAGCCCTAAGCGCACAGCCCGCGGCGGCGCAACCGGATATTCTGATCCTAGGGGACAGCCAGATTTCGTTCGGGGCTGGCAAAGAGTACCTGAGGTTCTTCGATGAGCTGGCGGATCGGTGCAGGATGACGCCTGAACGCAAAAGGGCACTGGGTAATCTCGGCAACCGCGAGACTGCCGCGATTGGCGTCCGCTCGACATCCTTGCAGTCATGGACAACGCCCAAGGGGGCCGCAAAAGGTGCGATTTGCGATGTCGACAAGAAATTCGGGGTCAATGCCGGGGCCTATGGTATCGAAGGCAACCCTGACCGGGTGTTCATTCAGATCGGCAAAGACAACGCCTATCAGTTCTGCAAACCCAATCAGACCGCGTTTCAGGCGATGTTTGACGACGGGTATTACAGCCCCGAATTGCTGGTTCTGACCTTTCTGGGCAATTCATCCGATCGCTGGGCGAATTCTCCTGATTTGGCCCAACAGGATGCCCGCCGCACGCTGGAACAAATTCCGGACGACATTCCATGTATCTTCATCTCAAGCGTGCCGGTCTATCTGAAAAAAACCAACGACAAACGAATGAAGGCCCAAACCGCGATAGCCCGCGCCTTGCGGCAGGCGGGAACGCAATGTGCCGTGGTTGAAGGGTTCAACCGCAAGACACGCGCCGTGATTGAAGGTCAGCCCGCTTATTTCCGGCGCAACGATGCGGGCAAGGTCAAGGACCCGCACCATCCAAGCCGGGCTGCGGTCCGGGCTTTTCTTGACATTAACACGGCCGAAATCTGCAACGCTGTATTTTCGGCCGTGAAGTAGAGGTAAAGACTGCAGGGGGGATATGCAGGTGTTCAAAAAGATGGTCGCAACTGTTTGCGCTTTGGCCTTCACCACTCTGGGGGCAAGCGCAGAGGATTTTACCTCGCCCGAGATTCTGATTATCGGGGACAGCCAGATATCCTTTGGTTCGGGCCCGGCTTTCCTGGAGTTTTTTAGCGATATCAAGGACCACTGCCACCCCAATGCCCGGCAGAAAAAGCACCTTGAACGCCTTGGGGAAATGCGGGTCGGGGTGATAGGTGTCCGGTCCAGTTCAATCGACTCGTGGACCGCCCGGTCGGGGCGGGCAAAGGACACGATCTGCAAGGTAGACCCGAAATGGAACGTGAACGCCGGTGCGTACGGGTTCGTGAACAAGACCGGCAACAAGTATGTGCAGATTGGCAAGGGAAAGGAATATCAGTTCTGCGCGGCCAAAACCTCACCGCTCGAAGAGATGCTGCGGGACGGGTATTATGATCCAAAACTGATCCTGATGTCCTTTCTCGGCAACTCGGCCAAGCGGTGGGCTAACAACCCCGAAGCCGCCGTACGGGATGTTGAACGCCTGCAAGCGCAACTGCCTCCCGACCTGCCGTGCATTTTCATGACCACAGCGCCCGCTTACAAGAAGAAGATCGTAGATTTGCGGCTGCGGGTGCAGAAGAATCTGATGGATGCGTTCAAGGTCACGGGACTGCGGTGCACGTTCGTACCTGGTGCTACCCCCGAAACGGTTGCGGCCAACCAAGGCAACAAGCATTATTTCCGCCTGAACAGGAACGGCATGGTTAAGGACCCATACCATCCAAACGAGGCGGCTGCGAAAAACTTCTTTGCGCTGGAAATGGACCAGATATGTTCAGCCATTTTCGACCAGATCGAACCAACCAGGGAACAGAGCTAACCCTCTGATCGACCCGCTTGCTTGCGTGGCGGGACGGCCGCCAGAATGACCGTCCACCCAAGGATGCCCTGCCCGTGGGCGCTTAGGTTCTGCTCATACGAGAAAATCAGAATTTCCAACGGCTTGAGAGGGTCGCGGGGCGGCCAGATCACCCATTGCAAAGGCAGATCGGGAATGACCAACCGATAATACATGTAATAGATTTGCGGCGACAGCCACACGAACAGCCAAAACAAGAAAAGCGCCCCGAATAATCGCACCCAGATCGGGAAAGGGCGCAAGGCACGACGTGCCAGAAGCACCATCAGCAGAAAAAGAATGGCGCTTAACAACGCCAGTCCGACCTGCCCCCAACCTGACAAATCAAAAAAGGAGTCCTGACGGTACAAACCTGCCCTCGCTGAGTGCTGGGTAAAAGGACGAAAACCGCCCACCTTGGCGGGCGGTTTTACAATGCCTTCAAGGACCGCTTAACTCAGCGGGGCGACCGCCAGGATCACAGTGAACTTCTCACAATAGATATACAACTCGTTGTACTTGGATGTGTCGATCCCGGTCGGGATTTTAAACGAGGCTTCGCCCTTCTTGACGGTCAGCTTGTCGTGAATTTTTGAACCATTGGCATAGGTCTCACCATTGCCGAAGCCGATCTTAATGTCCGGTGGGTTCTTGCTGGGGTCAAAGACATAGTCGCTTTTGAGTGTAACGGTATCACCGGTGACCGAGACCGTCCCTTTCACGTTATAGCCACGACGCCCAGACAGGCTGCCGGTGCGTTCCTTGTCCCCGGCAAATGCAGCAGGAGTTCCAAGTGCGAGTGCGGCTGTTGAAGCAAGTCCCAGCTTCATGAATTGGCGGCGTTTGATCGTCATGGCGCATGTCCTATCCAAATCTAAGATGGAAAGATTCTGAGCAGACTATTTGCGCTCTGCCAACTCACATCGCATCGAGGGAATTTGAGACTCTGAAACAAATCGGATCTGTTACCAAACCGCTCGAACCAAATCCTCGTCCCTGAAGAATTTCTCTTCAATTCGCGATAGATCGTCGACCGAGCGCGACCCATCCGATCCTCGATGTATATTAGCCAAACTTGTAAAGTGGCTGGAACACCTAGATTTGCAGAACAATACGCCCGATCACTTCACGCTCATTGAGAGATCGGAAGGCTTCAGATGCGTCCTCCAACTTCAAAACGCGATCAATAAGTGGGCGCAGTTCACCTTCAGCAATCCAGTTCATTATCTTGTCTGCTGCATCCTTGGCTTCCGACGGGAACTTCTCGGCCCATGCACCTTCGAACACTCCAACCACCGAGAAGCCTTTGAGCAGAGGCAGGTTCATCGGTAGGTTTGGGATTTCCCCGCTCACAAACCCAATTGGCGTGATGCGCCCGCCCCACCGCATGGATCGGGCAATCTTTACAAAGGTGTCTCCGCCTATCATCTCAAAGCAAACATCCAACCCTTTTCCGTCTGTAAGGTCTTGGATCTGTTGGCGCAGGTCGCCTTCGCGCATATTGACGACTGCATCGGCGCCTGCCTCCTGCAGCGCACTCATTTTGGCGGCGTCTCCGGTTCCTGCAAGGACGCGCGCACCAAGCATCCGCCCCATGTCAACGGCAGCAAGTCCAACCCCGCCAGTGGCACCCGTGACCAACAGGTTCTCACCCGGTTGCAGCGCGCATCTTTGGGCCAAAGCGTGATAGGCTGTCATGTAGTTGTGCAAAACGGTCGAAGCGACCGTAAGGTCGACGCTTTCGGGTACTTTCGCGCACTTCCAGTGTTTGGTTGCAGCACGTTCCGCGTAACTGCCGTGCCACATTTGCCCGACGACACGATCACCTGGTTTAAAGTCGGTGACCTCGCTCCCGACCTGTAAGACAATGCCTGCCGCGTCCGTTCCCGGGACATAAGGCAACTCTGGCCTCAGTTGATAACCACCTTCCGCCATGAGCTTATCCATAAAACTCACGGCGGCGGCATGCACCTCGATGAGAACTTCATCGGCTGCTGGAACAGGCTCTGGCGCTTCGCCAAGTTCAAGCGCATCAGCGCCCTCAAATTTCGAACATAGGACAGCGCGCATAGCCCAAACTCCTGTATGTATAGCGTACTATTCCGCCGCTAGGATTGTATCGTTTTTGTCAGTTTCGCCATACCCCTTTGGCACAGGAAGGTCCGGCAGACCAGCCGCACGTTTTTGCAGCGCTCTACCAATCACGACGCGGCTGATTTCGGTTGTTCCGTCAACGATCCGCAGCATCTGCGCCAAGCGTGATAGTCGATCCAGCCCGTAAGGCTGCAAAAGACCCATCCCACCCAGAACCTGGGTGCAAGTGTTCGCAGCTTTTACTGCAGCGTCGGGGACAAAACGTTTGGCATGTGCCGCCATAAGTGGCCCCTCAGGGGTGCCAAGGGCTTCGGCTGCCTTGCGGTAAAGCAGCTTGGACGCTTCGAGATCTGTTGCCACCTCTCCCAGCATCCACTGAATGCCGTCAAGGTCGAGGTTCTTGCCGCCAAACATCTTGCGGTTCTTTGAATAGGACAGCGCAGTATTCAGCGCGGCCTGCATCAGGCCACAACACCCAGAAGCGATCGAAACCCTTGCGATGTCGATCGCCGTCAATGAGCCCTGCAAGCCTTGGCCAATTGGAAGAATGATATTGTCTTCGCTGACCACGACGTTGTCTAAATACATCTCGGAAATCGGCAGGAAGTTATAGGATGGTGTATCATAAATTGGGCCAAAGCTGATACCTGGCGCGTCTGCCGGAATCGCGATCATGGCCATGTCCTTATGACCAGGCTCATCCGAGGTTTTGACAACGGTAAAGTAGATATCGGCCTCAGTCGCCAAGCTGACCCACGCCTTAGCGCCATTGATAGTCCAGGTGCCGTCACTGTTGATTGTTGCACGGGTGTACATCTTCATCGGATCAGACCCGGACTGCGGCTCTGTCAGCGCGAAATTCGCAAGCTTGCGACCTGAAGTCAGATCGCGCGCCCATTCCTCTTTGAACGCGTCGGTCCCGTATCCACAACCTGCAAAAGTACAAATGTTGTGCATGGAAATCGCAAATGCGTAAGCTCCATCGCCTGTTCCCAATTGTTCATAAACCTGAATACCCTCGGACAGCGGCAAACCCTGTCCGCCCCACTCTTTCGGTGCGTAGAGGCCAGTCAGACCAGCCGCACCTGCCTTGTCAGAGGCCGCGCGAGGCCAAGCCCCGTTTTTGTTCCAGGCATCAACATTAGGCAGGATCACTTCACTGGCGTGATCGCGCGCGGCGGACAAGAGAGTTTCAAGATCAGACGACATGGCCTTGGTCCTTTCAGTTGAACGCAAATATCCAATCTCGCCACCACCATTGGGCGAAGCAAATCGGATTTACGCAGTAAGATGTGCTTTGACCGCTAGGTAGCAGCACAATTAACACCTACTCCATCTCGCGCGGTGACAACCGATTGTCCAAAAGTGACAAATCTTTGCCTAGAGTAGAGCCCGCTGCCGATACGAGCTTGGTGTCGCCCCTGTCCACCTGTGAAACGCCTTGTGGAAACTTGCCGCGGAAGAAAAGCCAACGTCCTGAGCAATAACCTCGATACTTGCATCTCCAATTTGCAAGCGGCGAATTGCGATATCCCTGCGCAACCCGTCTTTGATGGCCTGAAAGGACGTTCCGTCAGCGTCCAACTTACGGATCAAAGTGCGCGGCGTCATGCCAAGCGCCTTGGCGGCCCCTGCCAAATGCGCGTCCTGCCAGCTCGATTGGTTCAGATAGGCGCGGACACGCAAAGACTGAGTGTGCTCTTGCGAATGCGTAAAGACCCAGTCGCGCGGCGCATTTTCCAGGAAGCGATCCAGATCATCGGTACTGCGCGTATTCACCGGCCCCAGCGAAGCTTTGGCAAAGCGAATTGATGTGGAATTTGCATCAAACGTGACAGGCGCGGGGAAAATGACGGCATAGTCCTCTTCGAAAGAGGGGCGCTCAAATGCGAAATCGACCCGCTCCACGGCGACCTCACGCCGGGCCAGCCAAGACAGAATCCCATGGGCAAGCTTAAGGATCAGCATATGGCCAAAGCGCTGCGCAAGGGCGTCTGACCGGGGCACAAGGCGCAGTGCTATGGTATCCTCCGCATCGACCAACTCGAACCGGTAGTCATCAAGCAACAGGTTCCAGAATGTCGAAAACCGGTAAAGCGCCGACGACAGCGAGGTTGACTCGCGCACCGATGTCAGCAGGTGTTGCAAGGCACGTGGCCTTATTGGACGCGACCAGAGCCCCATCATCTCATCGCCGGTTTCCACAGCTGCCAGTTGGTACAGGCGAACGATCTGCTCCAGAGTCACTCGACCCAACGGGGCATTGTCGCCATATGAGATGCCGGATCGGGCGAGCAACGAAGCAAATTGATCCGGCTCACAAAGGGCCTGCAACGCCACAAGCCAATCAAGAATGAAGCTGCTTGAGACTGTTGAAAATGAAGGTTTTTGGTCGCTGATTATCACTGAATGACAATAGCAACGAAAGCCAAGGGCTAGAACCAATATCCTTGGCGGCCCAAACCCGCCGTGCACAAATTTGCCCCAAAACGGCACGCACGAGATCACCGGCGTTGCGAAACCGTGCATCCTACCTTTGCATCCGGGCATTCCAGTACCAATAGGCCTTCAGTCCGGTTTTGCGGCAGATGCAAGAATTTCACCTACAACTTGCAGCGTTCCCGACTCGCTAGTTCGCCTCATGGGTACCGTTGGGCATGTCGGTTCGGAATTTGAATTTTCGGAGTCCAATGCAGGGCGCAATAGCCCCGTTGAGTCCGATCAAACAAAGTTTCATCTTGATATCTAAGGACTTTAGGGGCTTCTTACCTGCCACATGTTTCTGCCTTCGTATTTGCAGAATTTTTGTGCTACTGTCGCCAGAGTCATTTTTTGTATTTTATTCAAAGGTTTTTACAGTGCAGGACAAAACGACAGGAACATTCAGGCTGCGCCCAGTTGAAAAGTCCGATCTGGAGGTCATCGCGCCGTGGTTTCAGGACGTAGAAGATTTGGCGCTGTTTGACCGAACATCGCGCATTCCCTTCAACCAGTCGCAAACCGAAGAAATCTGGAAAGATGCCTTTTCCCCTGACAACCGCTGCAAATGCTGGTTCGTGGTGGAATCCAGTGATGGTAAGGCGCTTGGGATGGCGGGGATCGAAGCAATATCAACCGTCAATCGTGACGCGGTCATTGCCATGTTTGTTGAGAAGAACGCCCGACGCCTTGGGATCGGGCTGCGCGCAACAGCCTTGCTGATTGATTTTGCATTTCGGCAGTTAGGTTTGAACCGCCTTACGTCCTACTACCGCGTGGACAATCAAAGCAGTCGGGACTTGGTGGCAAGGGTCGGATGCCAGATCGAAGGAACCATGCGGCAGGCATGGTTCGCAGACGGAAAATTCCACGACATGATCGTGGTAGGAGTCCTGAACCAAGATTGGATGAAACATCGAGAAACACTTGCGCAAGAGTTGAGCAACGACATCGTAGTGACCTTTGGTACAAGCGCACCTGGCGCTTGGTCATGGCCTCCTCAGGGTGCGGGCTCCTGACCAAGGCATCCGAATGACCCAAGCAGTCGAAATATTTGAAATTAGGTATATGTTGAACAAGTGGTTTCAGCAGAACCTACCAAATGAGAAACGCCAGTGGACACCAACAATCTGAACGTTCCCATCACACAAAAGCTCGGGGCTGTCCTGTTCGCCGACGTTGTCGGATATTCTCGCTTGATGAGCGAGAATGAACTGGACACGTATAACGCTTTGAAATCATTGCTCTCCAAGCTCGAAGTCACGTGCGCAAAATATAATGGCCGCGTGATTGAAGTGCGCGGTGACGGCATTCTTGCACTGTTTGAAACGGCCACAAGCGCGGTGGAATTTGGTGTGGAACTGCACCAGATCGCGAGCGAGCATAACCACACGCGATCCGAGAATCAGCGAATCAAATTTCGCGCGGGCGTTCATCTAGGAGAAATCCTTATCGACGAACGCGGGATTCATGGCGATAACGTGAACATTGCGGCCCGACTTCAGGAAATAGCGGAACCAGAGCGTGTTTACGTCAGCTCGGCCGTTTACGATCAGGTGTGCAACCGCCTGCGATATGGGTATGAGTTTCTGGGCCCAAAGCAACTGAAGAACATCGTTTCTCCGATCTCAACCTATTGCGTCCGAAGCGAGGTTGCTGGCGCGACCATGGCAGGAACGATGCGCCCCGAGCTGACGATGGATATTCTGGAGCGGCCGGATACACCGTCGGTGGCTGTCCTGCCATTCACCAGCAATAACGGGGACGAGTCCGACAATTGGATTGCCGAGGGGTTGACCGACGACATTATCATGAACCTTTCCAAGTTCCGGAACTTGTTCATCATCGCCCGGAACTCATCGTTTTTCTTCAAGGCACAGGCGATGCCACCGAAGGAAGCAGCCCAGAGACTGAACGTACGATATATCGCGCGTGGTAGTGTCCGGCGGTCCGCCAGTCGCATTCGGATTACCGCCGAACTTGTGGATGCCAATACTGAACGCACTATCTGGGGCGAGCGGTTCGATCGGAATATCGACGACATCTTCGACATTCTCGACGAAGTTACAGAATGCATTGTTGCCGCCACCGCCGTGATGATCGAATCCCATGAAAAACAACGTATGATTCAGGCAGTGCCCGCCGACCTTGAGGCGTATGGTTCGGTTCTTCAGGGTCAACATCACATCTTCAAGTATACGCGGAACGACAATCGTAAGGCGCAGGATTTCTATCAATCCGCGCTAGAGCGGGACGGGCGCTATGCCCGGGCGGCGGCAGCTTTGTCACGAACGCTGAACATAGACTGGCGGTATTCCTGGGCCGAAGATCCATCTTCCGCGTTGGACAAGGCGCTGTCGCTTGCGCAGCGCGCTATCGAACTGGATCCAACGGATGCCCGCGGTTTTGGCGAGTTGGGGTATGTGCACCTGTACCGAAAGGAACATGACGCCGCGATTCAGTCCTATCAACGTGCCTTGGCACTGAACCCAAATGACGCCGACATGCACTCGGATTTTGCGGATGCGTTGGCACATTACGGAGACAATGAAACGGCGATCACACATATCCAGCAGGCCATGAGGTTGAACCCCTATTTCCCAGATCAGTATCTGTGGCACTTGGGTGGGGCCTACTACAATCTCAGACGGTATGACGATGTGATTGAGACCGTCAACAAGATGAACAACCCAACCGAAGGTCAACGTATGCTGGCTGCAAGCTATGCCCAGCTGGGGCAAACCGACCTGGCGCGTCAGATCACTGACAAGCACCGCGCGGCACATCCCAATTTCTCGCTTACGCGATGGGCCACGGTACAGCCGGATCGGTTGGAAGAGGATACCCAGCATTTTGTAGAAGGCTTGAAAAAAGCTGGGTTTTGATAATCCAGAAAAAAGGGCACGCGCCTGACGTGCCCTTGTTCTGTAGATATTGGCTTGATCTTAGTCGCCGCCGCGCACCTTTGCGCCACTGACTTTGGCACCTGATACCTTTGCACCGCTGACTTTCGCTCCACTCACCTTTGCACCGCTGACTTTGGCGCCAGATACCTTGGCACCGCTGACAGCCGGGCTGTCAAAACCGAAATAAATGTCCAGCAGGACTTGCTCGAACTGGCCGGTCATCACGTCCATACGGATCGTGTAATCAGCCTTGTCGTAATCCCAGACCCTGATGTCGTCCGAGATTTGATAGTCAGCCGAAGCGACACCAGACAGGGATGGATCACTCGGAGCGCGGGATGCTAGGCCACCGGGCCGGTTTCCATCGGTCGGGCTTTCGCCTTTTCCATGGACCAGGAAAATGGTGGGTTCAGGCAGCTCATAATACGTGCCTTCAAACGAGAAGCCGTAGATACGCGCCAATCGGGAGTCTTTACCATACTGATCCTTGAGCTGCTTGTTCGCGCCGATTTTTTCGGACAGTTCTTTGCGGAAAATGAACTCTTGCTTTTCGAAACCCGCAGGGGTGGGCAGCGTCTGCTGCCAGAAGCTGTCTTCGTATTGGTCCCCATGCGTGACCTTCACCAGCGCGTCTTCTTCAATCCTCTCTTGGTTTTCCAGCTTATAGTTCTCGTCAACTACTGTTACTTCGTAAATACCATTCTTTTTGGGACGATTTCCAGTAACCAGAACTAAGTTGCCAGCCGCCACCTCTTCACCGTCGATCGTGCCGTCTACGATGGAGATATTCTTGTTCACCTTCACCTTTTTCGCTGCAACAAGGCGGACTGTTTTATCTGGGGCCGCAATTTTGGATTTCGCGACCTTCAAGTCGTTCAATAAACGCCCAAACAACAACACTTCGGAAAAACTAAGCAAGGATTCAGCCATAATATTCTCTCCCAATTGTGGGGTGGACAGAGCTTAGGCCCTCATCTTTCCCCCTGAATTGAACCCGAACGCATAGTTCGAGAAAATTATTTCCAATAATCATCCCACGTTTGCATGCCATAAAACCACTTCAAAATAAAGGATTTTTGACCGCTATCCGGGAACTTGCGTGCGGACAGAATTGGCGTGGTTGTCTTCGTCAGGATCAGGCAACTGCGGCCCTGCGGTTGCCACGCCAATATCACGCATTCTGAAGTTACCTTGAATGATGCGCTGAAAGGCACCGCCGGTGATTTCCTGATCCACGGCCAGCAAAGCTTTTTCAACCCCGAAGTAGCTGAGCATATCAGCGTCCAGCCGTTCCCACGCATCTGCAAGATAGGTGCCCAAAAAATCCCGCGCCTCAAGCAGCGCGATACGAAACCCATCGGGGTTCTCAGCGTAACGGGTATCAAAAATATCCTGCATCACGGCGCTGTAGTCAGAGGAATCTTCCAACTGATCAGACAGGTCTTCTTCTTCGGGCGTTATCAGGCCGTGCAGCAGCAATCGTTCATGGTAAATATCCACGAAGATATCGAACATAGCTCCGGTCAATGGCTCAGACAGGTCATGCTCACTGGACCAGCCAGACGCAAATTCGGACAGAGACCGGTTATTGGCGGCCGTTCGTATCTGAGCGTTTTCCGAAAGTTCCGCAAATCGGTTTAGCCGATTGAACGTGTAAAGGTTGCCCCGCGTGTTCTTCAGCAACGTGTCCACGACCGATCCAAAATGTAAGGACGCGAGAAGCGCAACCATGTCCGCAGCAGATTCGTGGAATCCGTAATACTCGCCCCCGGCATCGCCATCGGTTGGCATTCCGATCACGCTGTAGATGATTGCGTGACCGATTTCATGAGCGACAACGTCGAAGTTCAGGCTGTATGGGCGATATTCATCCCCATGTTCCCGCGTGCCACCGGTTTCAAGGAACCCCCAGCCGATATGTGCGTTATCCAAACTAGGCAGAAGCGACAATTCCAGCCGATCAAAATCGCGCGCGAAATGCCACGGTATGGGGCGATCGAAATACCCTTGCCAGACGTCCATGGTGAAATGAGCAGACCCAAAGAGATGCGCCGCCTCAAAGGCCGGGTCTGATGGGTCAATATGGATGAAATTCCCAAACTCATCGGGCATCGCGGGGGGATGGAAATATCCATCCCAGGGCGGCAGGTACATGCCCGGTCCGTTTGGTCCGGGGACGATTGCGCCATATGGCGTCGTTTTACCAACCGGATTGACCGTATACATCCTTGGGCTCGATGGGCCCGGTCCGATGCTTCCTTGCGGTGCCGAAATCTCGACCAATTCCAGTTGGGCATCCGGTTCCAGAAACGGAGATTGGGGAAACAGCAAAAACCGGGTGCCGGGTTCTTCGGCGTCGCTGTAGTCTGGCAAATCCATCAAGCGCCCTCCTGTGTCCGGTCGACGACCCCTTAACGGTCTTAGGCCATTGATCCGGTATCACTATGGCAATACAAAAACTCTGCTTCTATCAAATCATAAAGAGCATCCCGCCCGGACAAGCCAAGCGAAACTGCGTAGGATTCAAGATCATCTGGCACATCGCGGTCAAGGTTTGTTTCAAAAAACCAGATCAGCATATGCAACCGATCTGCACTGATCTTGCGATCAGAGGGGGCGACCAGTTGGGTCTTTTTATCGGCACGGTCACGCAAATCCGCATAGCGCCCGCTGCGTTTTAGCTCGGTCAGCAGGGGGGCATTCAGCCGGGTGCTACGGGCTTCGGTCACCGCATCAATCTGTGCAGCTCCGGTTAGCATCGCTTCGTACAGTTCCGGGTTCAGGTCGTTGGTGCGCAGCCACTGCATCAAGTCAGCCTTGCGGGACAGCCCGGCGTTGTTGCGATGGTCCGACATGTGCGTCAGCAAAACCTCACGGTCGGGGCTGTGTTCAATCCGATCGGCCTCTTCCTGCGCCAGAAGTCTCAGAACTGCGCGGGCGCGCAGATCGAAATACAGTTCTGGCGTCAGGCGTAGTTCATCAATCACCGCATCGCCTTCGGTGGCTTCCGCATCAATACGGTTGCGCAGGGTTTTCCAAACCAATGTCCGTTCGGCACGCACGGTTGAGGTCTGCGGGGCAGGGGGATCGCTTAGATAGTCGAACATCATTCTCAGCATGGCTTTGGCGTCTTCCGCTTTGGCGTCAACCTGGCCCTTTGGCAGCCATTTGAAAAAATCTTCGGTCCCGGCGTGTTCCGTAACCGCGTTTTCGATATCAGGCCAATTGCGGTCCCGGTAATGGATGGACTTGGCCGCATCTATGATTCTTGCGGCGGTTTCAGGTTCGATGACCCCAACGGTTTCAGCCCGGGAAACCGAGGCACGGACCGAAACCATAGGTATACTCAGGGACTGGTATCCAAGCTCTGCCGGGCTATGGACAACCGCGACCTCGTCATCATCCTGCAAAACACCTGCGACATAGTCCTCAAAAATCTGGCCAACGCCGATCATCCCGAAGTCAGCAAGTTCGGCAGCCCTAAGAGCGCCCATGCTGGCGCTGCCAAACACCGGAATTCCTTGTTCAAGCGCCCAAAGAATCTCCTTGTGCCAGACCGAGGGGACGCCCTCAAAATACCCATCAATGATACCGATGGCACTTGGGCGGTCTTTGGCGACCCGATAAACGTCGCCTTGCCGGACAGGGGGCAGTATTCTGACCTCGGGAAACTCATCCAGCGCATCACGGGGCAGGGTAGGGCCTACGAAGACGGCGAGACTCATGCCCGGTCTTTCATAGCAGCCACGGCTCTTGCGCCAGGAACATAGTCTGGGTCGTCGTGCGGTGCCTCAAGCCCCGGCACGACAGCACGAACGACAGCGATGTCCAGTTCAGGGCGCGAAAGGTCAACACAGACGGCTTGTGAAAGGCCAACAGAACCCAGTTGACCAAGAATTAACGTGAGGTCTTCGTCAAATGAGCTGGTGGTATAGGACGGACAATCCGCGAACGCCTGACTTGGATCGGCGCGTTCAATAAGGTCCCGCACATATTGGCTGCGATCCGACTGGGCCTGATCCGAGAACTCAACCGGGTCCAGATCATCCCTTGCACCCGAGATATACGTCAGCCTTGTCTGCGCGGCCTCGGTCAATGCGCGCAAAAGGGCGATGGAACTGTCTGGGTGGCACCCGTCGCCAATTCCAATGTGGCCATTCTGCGCACCAGATTCACAGATCACACAACGGAAACTGGCGATCCCAATATCTGACGTCGTATTCCATATTCCAACCTTTAAGCCCGCAGCGGTGAACATTCCAAGGGCACTTTTACAGCGTTTGTCGTCAATCGTTTCGTGATCCAGTCGGTTTTCCGCAGTTTTGTGGTGCCAAAGAGTTGTCGCATCCCGTTCGATCAATTCGCAAATCGCGTGACATGTTGCTTCGGTTACGTTGTTGCCCGACGCCAACCCATTCGTGGTTCGCGGAAACGCACCTTGCCCGGCGCTGGGTGGTGCGGTGTAGTCCGTATCGACCATTTCCAAGGGGACCCAACAGTTGAGCTTGCCGTTCAACTCCTGTCCCTGAACCCATAACATATTGCGGTTTGGGTCAAATTTCCCGCCGGTAACGCGCGGAAGGCGTTCGACATCCACAACAAGATCATCCGCGCACAAATCGGAATAACGCGCCAGACGCTGTGGCAATTGCAGACGCTCGGCATGCCAGGCCTCGATAGCCTCCATTACGCCAGAGGCTTGAGCAGCCTCCAGCGACAGCCCCTTGCCCAGCGAAACGGCGACTGAGCGCGAGTTCGGGCGCGACACCATCACGGTCGGAAGCCCGATCCTGTCCAGCCCCGTCAAATTAGCGATCCGAGTGATCCCCATTTCCTTTAGGTATGGCTTAACAATACCCAGTGTCTGTTGCGGGTCGCGTGAGCGATGCGTGTCCACCAAATACTGTTTCTGCGAGGTTTTTGGCATGTGGCGGACCCTAATCAGAACAACTTTAAGAATGACACATCGCGGAAATCAACGTTAGATCAGGATGGTAGATGAATCCTTTTGGGTCAACCGATGGAAACGTATCGGTGAGCTGAGTAGCCGGGAATTATTTAACATAACCCATATTATGCCTAAAAACATCAGCCAACGCCCCTATCCTCACAATGTAAGGAGACGCGGTTCAAGTATCGCGCGCACTTTCAAGAACTGACTTTAGGCTTAGCGCGTCAATCGGCTTATGGAGCAAAGAATACTCTTCTGCATTGCACACCTGCGTCAATTCCGCTGACCGGTTTGCAGAGATAATACACGCAGGCAAATCTCCGAACTCATTAATCAATGCACGAACGGCGTCAGTTCCCTTCAAGTCGTGATCCAACTGATAGTCCGCCACGATTATGTCCGGTAAAATGCCGATCTCTCGCAGAAGGTTGGTAGCCTGTTGTTCGCTTGCACATTCCAGGACCTGGACGCCCCAAGACTCCATTGTCATCGTCAGGGCACCGCGCAAATTCTCATCGTTCTCGATCAGCAATGTAACGGTGCTAGCCAGGGTATTGGTGTCCGTTGCCTGCTTATTGATCGAGGCATCCGGCGCAGTGCTTTCTGACGTAGCAAGCGGAACCTCTACCGAAAACATGGTGCCTTGTCCGACCTGCGAGGACAACTTGATCGGGTGTTTAAGCAATCCGCAGGCTCTTTCAACTATGGCCAGGCCCAACCCCATCCCTTCGGCGGCACTCGCGTCAGAGTCCAGTCGCTGAAACTCCTGAAAGACAATGTCGCGCTGTTCAGTAGGAATACCAATGCCCGTGTCCCAAACCTCGATCGCAATTGATGTCTTGCGACGGCGCGCACCAACCAAAACCCTCCCCTTCTCGGTGTATCGGATAGCATTTGACAGAAGGTTCTGGAGAATGCGTCGAAGATAGCTGGCGTCACTTCGTACAAGGGCATCGGTATGCACAAAGCGCAACTCCAACCCCTTGGCCTGAGCGACAGGTCTGAATGAGTCTTCAAGCTGTGAGAAAATGTCGTTGACCGAAAGCGTAGACAAATGAACCGTGGCGCGTCCGGAATCCAGCTTTGAGATATCAAGCAATGCCTCAAGGATATGTTCCACACTGCTTAACGCGCTTTCGGCTTTGGCGGCGACGTTCTGGGCGTCATCTTCGCTCAACCCGCTGCCAAGGGTGGCGACGTACAGCTTCGCTGCCGACAAAGGTTGCAACAAGTCATGGCTTGCCGCCGCGACAAACCGCGATTTTGAGGAATTCGCCCGCTCTGCTTCGTTCAGGGCGTCAGCAAGTTCCTCGGTTCGCGATGCAACTCTCTGCTCAAGCAATTCCTTCGCTTCATATAAAGCTTGGGCTGACCTGTGTTCCGCCGTGACATCCGTGAACGATATAACGAACCCACGATCCGGCATTTCCTGCGCAAATACGGACAGGATTTTGAAACGCCCCGAATGCATCTGGAATTTCAGGGGTGGTCGTTCCGTCTCGCGGTTCACCCAAGCCATAAGATCGGTGGCGCTGACTCCGTCTGCGAATTTGATCGTCGCACTCAACCGGTCAAACAGAGTTTTGAACTGCGCACCCATCTGGAACTGGGCGTTGGGTATGGCCAGCAATTCACTGGCACGGTTGTTCCACCCGATCAGGCGTAACTTGCTGTCAAATATACAGACGCCCTGATCAATATGCTCCAGCGTTGCTCGGATCAGACTGGCCTTGTCGTCCAGTATCCGGTCCCTCTCCTGCCGCTCGATCCGCATGATATCCGTGACGTCGGTCTGCAAGATAACGGTTCCACCGTCAGGCGTCCGATGCTCGGAAATCTGCGTCCAACGGTTGCCGTTCAGGCGTACGTTAAAGACGACGTGGTCATCGGCGTGGCGCGTCATGCGCCGCTGAACCCAATCCTGTGGCGAAACCGCTTCGGGCAATGACAGAAATTTGGACTGGCTCGCCAGTTCGACATACTGAGTGAAATGAAGGCCAGGCACCAAATGACCCTGAATGTCGGGCATATGCATACCGAAACGGCTGTTACACAGAACAAGTTCCTCGTCCAGGTTGAACAGCGCGAACCCTTCCTGAACGGTTTCGATTGCATTGGCCAGATCAGCCCGTGCGGCTTCAGTTTCCTGGTTAGCCTGCGCAAGCCGCGCATTGGAATCGTTCAACAACTCCAGAGCGCGCTCCAAATCCAACGTACGCGCCCGGACTTCCTGTTCAAGCGTTGCAGCGCGCTGAAACTGCGCGTAGGCGGCGCCGCTAGCATCGGTCGATTCCTCGACCCGCCGCATCAAGGCGGCTGCTATCTTAAGAAGCTTTTCGTTCTGAAGATCCAACGGATCCTGAGGATTAATCAGGGTTTCAATCATGCTGCGCATCTTCCGGGGGGTAAATGGCCACTCCGGTCAGGGTCTGGTTTACGTGAATCGAATTGAATTGTTCGCCATAGGTGGAAAATCCGACCACACGATTGTCAGACAAAATTTTGGACAAATTGCCCGTCATCTGTTTTTCCTGCGCCTCAAGCCTGCGCAGAAGGCAGTCACACCCAAGTATCGCATCGGGCTGTTCTTGTTGCGTCAATGCCGCAAGCTCCTGCTCGAGATGGGTTGCCATATTCATAGGCTCGGCCATCGTCAGAACAAGCCCCTCATCGATCGCTGAAAAGAACACGAGATCACCGTTTTCATCAACGCGCTGAATGGCGCGCACATGATGCTGGCCGCCAATCTGAACAACAACGGGATGTGCGGCGAACGTAAAAGTATTCAACTGCTCAGGGTCTTTTCCCAATATTCTTGCATATTCACGGGCAGCCGGTTCCGCGTTGATTTCACGAACGATCCGATTGGCAGGGTCCGCATCGGTGACCACCATGCGCTGTGACGTGGGCACAAGGTGATCCGTCTTGAATACCTTGATCGGACAGCTTGTCCGCACCTGGGTCAGAACAGCCGCATTTTCACGCGCAAGGCCGTCCTGCAGAACGAATGTGTTACCAAATTGCGTCCCATCCCCGGCCGACCCGCCAAACAACGGCACCGGCCCCAAACCCACAGCCAACTCAGAGGTCAGGGCATCTTCCTTGGTCGATAATCCGTCGATCAGCAAAAATGTGAATTCGTGATGCCAGTCGGGGTCTGCTTCCGTCATCTCATTTCTGTTTCGGATCATCTCATGAATGATGTCCTGAGCGGAAAAATCGTTGAGATCCGGCACCAGGATCGTTCGAACCGCGAAATGAGACGCAGGCAAGCCAATCGCAACAATCTGTTCTTCCGTATAGCCCTGCCCGGCCAACTCGCCTGCAGTTGTGCAACCAATCACAGGCGCAGGCGCAAAGGCCGAAGCAGCTTCGGCAATTACGGACGCTGCATCTGCTTTTGAAGTCACAAACAGAACAACAAGCGCGTGCTCGCTTCCCCCGAGCGCAGACGCAAGCTGAGTAATCGCATCATCCGCATCATAGTGCGCAAATGCCGTCTTCACGATGCCTGGCTCACGGGTATGGGTCTCGGCCCACCCGACTGCTTGATCCATCGGGCCTCCTCCCTAAAGCACGACGAGATTTGAAGATATTAAGTTAGCCCTGCTCTTGCAAGACGCTGGCAAAAGACGCTTTCTTGGCAATCAGAACCGCCTGGGTTCGGCTTTGAACACCCAATTTCCGCATGATTGCAGTAACATGCGCCTTGACGGTCGTTTCAGCTATGGAAAGGTCATAGGCAATCTGCTTGTTCAACTTACCCTCACAGATCAGTTGAAGGATACGCGATTGCTGATTGGTTAACGTAGCCAGACGACCAACGGCGTCGCTTTGTTCATTCTCGTCGTCCGGATTGATCAGCACACATCCTTCGGGCAGAAACACATTACCTGCGTGCACGGTTTCGAACGCGGTGCGGAAGACATCCCGCTGGCTGTGTTTCGGAACGTAACCCGACGCGCCGGCGTGAATCACTTGGCTGATCACCCTGTTGTCGGTCATTGACGATACGACGATTACAGGCGCATTCGCCACCGCCTTTAGACGAATTAAGCCGTCTAACCCGTCAACATCTGGCAAGTTCAAGTCAAGCAAAACCGCATCCGGCTTTAATCCACCTTTGACAAGCTCCAAAGCTTGTTCAAGCCGGTCGGCTGTATGCACTTCACCGATATGTGCGACGCTTTGCAATGTCATCGAGAGTGCATCGCAAAACAAAGGGTGATCATCGATGATCAAAACGATTTCGAAATCACTCTGTCCAGCGGTATTTGCAAGCATAGGAAATGGCCTTTGCAAAAAGTTGACCCAATTTAGCAAATCCTAGCAACTGAAAGGAAGGTCGCCTACTGGCGGAAGGTCGTAATAAAAAAACGCGCGCCCGGATCAGGCGCGCGTTCAGAATACATCTGGTTTCGGATCAGTTCGCCGACGCCAGTTCTTTAGGCAGTTTGAAGGTCCACAAGGTACCACCCTGGTTCAGATAGTTGACCTTCTTGGCCACCTCGCCGCCCCACAGTGGAACCGCGCCGCCCCAACCGGAAATGATTGAGACATACTGCTCTCCGTCCTGTTCCCAAGTCACTGGCTGGCCAACGATGCCGGACCCGGTCTGGAACGACCACAGCTTCTCGCCGGTTTCGTCATCCAGCGCAATGAACTCGCCTTCGGGGGTGCCGAAGAACACAAGCCCGCCAGCAGTGGTCATCACACCAGACCACAGCGGAGCGTCGTTCTTGTATTCCCACTTCCACTCGCCGGTATCGGGGTCGATCGCCTTGAGCGAGCCGATGTGATCTTCATAGTTCGGCTTGATGGTAAAACCCGCACCCAGATAGGCAGCGCCTTTCTTGTAGGTGATCGGCTCGTTCCAGATATCCATGCCCCATTCGTTCGAAGGCACATAGAAATTGCCGGTATTCTGCGAGAACGCCATCGGCATCCAGTTCTTGCCGCCCAAGAAGGATGGCGAGGCAAAGATCACCTCACCCTTCTTGCCGTCCGCAGCCGAGGCAGGATCACCGGGGCGGTTTTCTTCGACAAAGATCGGACGACCGGTTTCATCCACGCCCGTTGACCAGGTGATGTCCTTGACGAATGGCGTGGCCGAAACAAAAGCGCCGTCTTCACGGTTCAGGACATAGAAATACCCGTTCCGGTCGGCGGTGGCATAGCGCTTGTTCCCCTCACGGTCTGTATAGGCGACGACCTCGTTCACGCCGTCATAGTCCCAACCCTCGCGCGGGGTGGTCTGGAAATGCCATTTGATGTCGCCGGTT
Source organism: Ruegeria sp. S263 (assembly GCF_056780525.1). NCBI lineage: Bacteria > Pseudomonadati > Pseudomonadota > Alphaproteobacteria > Rhodobacterales > Roseobacteraceae > Ruegeria > Ruegeria sp. S263. Next base: position 142,048 of record NZ_JBQUVJ010000003.1, read on the forward strand.
TTCGGGTCGATCCCGATGCGGCTGGCAGCATAGAGGTTGTCACCCTTGTTGCCCTCGGTCGGTGTACCTGCATCGCGCAGCCAGCTATTCCACGGGGCCGGGTTGCCTGCGCCAAAGACCAGCGTATCGGTATCCGCGTCATAAGATCCGCCCAGCCAGGTCGCGCCGCCACCGGTCTTCCACATGTCGCCGGGCCATGTCGCGTTCAGCTCACCGGTCATGGTGCTTTCTTCGCCGTTCAGCGTGCCCATGTGACCTTCGATCACTGGACGTTCCCAAACCAGATCGCCGGTATTGACGTCCCGTGCCTGAACCGCGCCAACGATGCCGAACTCACCACCCGAGTTGCCGGTGATGACCAGCCCGTCCACGATCAGCGGAGCCGCCGTATAGGAATAGCCCGCTTTGTAGTCTGCGATCTTGTCGCGCCAGACCACATCGCCCGTGTCTTTGTTCAGCGCCACAATCCGCGCGTCCAGCGTGCCGAAAATGACCTTGTCGCCATAGATGGCAGCACCCCGGTTGACCACGTCGCAGCAGGGCAGAATGCCTTCGGGCAGGCGGGCGTCGTATTGCCAGACCTCTTTGCCGGTCTGCAGATCAATCGCATAAAGGCGCGAGTATGACCCGGTGATATACATCATCCCGTCATAGATCAGCGGCTGTGTCTCTTGGCCGCGCTGCTTTTCGCCGCCGAGGCTGAAGGCCCAGGCCGGAAGCAGGTTCTTGACGTTATCCTTGTTCAAGGTGTCCAGCGGGCTGTAACGCTGCAAATGACGGCCCATGCCGTTGGTTACAACCTGAGTGGTGATCGTTTGATCATTGGCCAGATCGTCTTCGGTAACTTCTGCATAGGCTGCGCCGGTTGCGATAATGCTTGCGGCGGCGGCCATGATAAACCGGTTCATCGGTGTCCTCCCTAGACTTATGTCTTTCCTCAGCGCCGAATCTCCGACAAATCGGGATTGCTGGCGAAGGTATTATTCTCGGGCAGGCGCTTTGGTGAAATTGCACAATGGTCGTAGGGCGCGTTTTGTGGATTTCAACAGGCTCAAAACTTTTCTCATGGGGCAAATGTCTATCTGGAAAAGCTTGAATCAGGCCTCTCCGGGGTTACATTTCTGTGTTTTCTTTAAATTCAATATATTAAACAAAAACATACTTAGAATAGCGGTGCGTATTTCCACTCGTCTGCGTCGGGGGTAACTTCGTTCGGATCATAGCCCGAATTCTGAAGGCGCTTCGCTATTTTCAAACCGTCTTCCGCAGCCTCATCCACGTAAGCGCGGCCCAATTCGGGGTTTTTTGCGACACCGTGACCCCGCAAAAGATTCAGCCCGTAGTTGAACTTGCCAACGGGATCGCCCAAGTCAGCGGCTCGTTTGTCCCAAGCTGCCGCAGCGTCCGGGTCGTAAGGACCACCCAGCCCGTTATTGTGCAACTGCCCCATCCAAGTCATCGCGCTGGTATACCCGGCATTAGCGCAGCTTTCGAACAGCTTGCGCGCCATCTCGTGACGGCCGGATTTGGTGATGTAATAGCCGGTTGCGCAGGTCGTCATATCGGTGACGCCATTGTCAATATTGCTCATGACCCGACCAAAGCCCGTGTCCTGCGGGTTTAGCGTGCCGAACTCATCCTCGACCGTCTGGGCCGAGGCGGCCGCGCCCAGAAACAGCAAAGCAATTGCGATACGGATCATGACAGAACCCTCCGATTGCCGGGCATTATAGCGCATCCCAAAGGTCATTTCACTTGTGTTGTGGTCGTAGAAAACGTCAGCCAGCCTTGCGCTTCATTCCGCGAGATGGGTCATAGCCCCACAGCGCCAGACCCAGAAACACAAGCCCAGCAAGTACAGTCCAGGCAAATGCGGTGGCATTGAATTGTCCATAAAGCGCAAATCTGATCAGTTCAACGGCATGGGTGAAAGGGTTGAGGGCACAGATATCCCTAAGCAAAGCTGAACTTTCAGCCATTTTCCATAGCGGATAGAGAGCGGAAGACAGGAAAAACATCGGAAAGATGACAAAGTTCATCACCCCCGCAAAATTCTCAAGCTGCCGGATTGCCGAAGATAGGGCCAACCCAAGGGCACCCAGCATCAGCCCTCCGACAATCAAAGCCGGAAAGGCATAGATGTATCCATTCCACGGCATGTCGATTCCATAGATCGCGGCCACCGCCAGAAAAGTATAGACCTGCAAGATCGAAATCGTCGTGCTGGCAAGCAACCGGCAGAACAACAACCACCATCGCGGCAACGGGCTGGTCAAAAGCAAACGCATCGAACCCATTTCGCGGTCGTAAACAAGACTCAGAGAGCTTTGCATCCCGTTGAACAGCAGGATCATCCCGCACAAGCCCGGCACGATGTAAATCTCGTAGGTGATGTAGGTCTGATACGGCGGCGTGATCGAAAGCCCCAAAGCCGCGCGAAACCCGGCGGCAAAAACAATCAGCCAGACCAATGGGCGTATCAATGCTGCGATGAACCGGCTGCGCTGTCGAACAAAACGCAAGGCCTCGCGCAACAGGATTGCCCAAAGTGCGATCAAGCCAGCCTTCATGCCACGGCCCCAGTCATCGACAAGAAAACGTCCTTCAAAGGCGCGCCATTCGTAATTTCTTGGCTTGAACCCTGTTGCAAAAGGCGTCCTTTGTGAAGGATGGCGACCTGATCATCCGTGGAAATCTCATCTGTCAGATGCGTGGCCCATAATACGGTCATGCCTTCCTGCGCGGACAGGTCATGAACGTGTTTGGTGATCGCGGTTCGGGCGGCAGCATCCAACCCGACAGTTGGCTCGTCCAACAACAAAACGGATGGCGAATGGATCAGGCACCGGGCGATTTCCAGCCTTCGGCGGTGCCCCCCGTTAAGATCGCGCGCACGTTCCCCAATGCGTTCTGCCATGTCCAGTCGCTCTAACGCGGCTTCGATACGGCTTTCGGCTTCTCGGCCTGATAACCCATGAAGAGCCGCAAAATAGCTGAGGTTTCGGCGGACGGTCAGATCCAAATCCAGAGTGGGCTGCTGAAAGACTACACCAACCTGAGCCAAAGCTTGACGCGGGTGTTTCGAAATGTCGAAACCCGCAATCTCGATCATCCCGCCACTTGTGGTCATCAAACGCGTCAAAAGGGAAAACAAGGTTGATTTCCCAGCACCGTTTGGCCCCAGTAACGCACAAAACGCGCCTAGGGGAACGTGAAAGCTCACATCATCCAAAGCGTGCTTTTCGCCATAGGCGTAGCTGACATTTCGGACCGAAAGCCCCGTCACTTAATGGTAATCTCCAACCTCTGTGTTTCGCCGGTGCTGCCCGGCACTTTCAGATAGTAGCTGCCAGGTTTGATAGCGACAAAACCTATTTCCATCTCACCGGCTTCGTCAAACTCGATTGAATCAACACCAAACGGTCGGATCTCAAGCCCCTCGACCACGATTTCGTCGACCCAGATTGCCCTAAAGAACTCGGGCCCGACAATAGCCAGTTCCTGACTGCCGTCGCCTTGAATTTCAAACTCGTAATAGGTGCCTGATTTCAGCTCCCAAGGGGCGTCTGCCAAAGGTTCCCCGGCCGACAAGATAATTGGTGGCAGGTCTTCCTTGTTCTTTGCCGAAAGCAAACCGGCAAGACCAAAGCCGTTATCGTCATCTTCATCGTCGGCCAAGGCTGTTGTCGGCAACGCCAAAGCAAGCAGGGCTGCCACATGTACCAGTCGCTTCATTTCAATTTCTCCTACAATTGTTCAGTTGGTTGGGCGGAAAGCAGCGCCCCAGGGGAACCGACCAACCTTGATCGTTTTGACAGGCTCGCGCTTGGCGACATCGATCACTGTTACATCCCCTGACACACCATTCGTTGTGAACAGCAGCGACTTGTCGGCATTGAAGTCCATGTGCCAGACACGGCGGCCGACAAGGATGTAATCCTCGACTTCATAAGTTTCGGCATTAACAGCCGCGACATGGTTTGACGGCCCCAGCGCGACAAAAGCCGTTTCATCACCTTCGGACAATTCAAACCCCACGGGTTGAACGCGGTCCGGGTGGACACCTTCAACCTCGAATTTGATCTTGGCTTTTTCGGTTTGGGTTTCGACGTCAAACACGGTGATAGTGCCGCCAATCTCTGAACTCACCCACAGCTCGGTTCCGTCCTTGACGAATTCCGCGTGGCGGGGGCGTGAATCAACCAGAGTATTGGCGAAAAGCTCCTGCGTTTCGGTGTCAATCCAATGGGCCATATTGGTCGTTTCCGAGGTGGTAATTGCGATCTTCCCGTCCGGTGACACTGCCATTCCTTCGGGCTCAATCCCTACATCAATCTGTGCAATGACCTCACGGGATTCCGTATCGACAACCGTTGTAATCGCGTCATCTTCGTTTGCGATGTAAAGATGACGGTCGTTCGGATGCAGTACAAACTGTTCCGGGTCCTCACCCGAGGGCAGGTCGTGCAATATTTCACCGGTTTCCGGATCCATGACCTGTACTGCATCACTGTCAGAGGCGCAGATGTACAAAACCGAAAAATCCTTGGAGAACGTAATCCCCCGCGGACGCTCTCCGGTTTCGATGGTGCGAATTACCTCAAGCGTGTCGATATCAATAACACTGAGCGTGTCGTCCTTCTCGTTGCTGATCCAGATCTCATCCGCTGCAACAGGGGTGCAGATGGTTAGTGCGGCGGCAATTGCAGTCAGTCTCATAGAATTTACTCCTTAAACGCCTGGCACTGGCTTTCGCCCTGATCGATTCCCAGCGTGTCTAGTTCGGTGCGCTGGTGAAGGAACCCCTCGAGCGGCGCCATTGCAACCACGGCGCGATCCGTCACCAGGGGGATGGGTTGGCGCAACTGACCATTCCATGCCCGAAAGTTCATCGGGCGTCCCTTGAAACCCGCCAATTCAAAGTCATCCGACAACAAATATGACCGCAAAACAGCGGGATCAGTCGAGTTGGTACGCGTTATCGCCTCTCCCAGGGACCGGAACGCCGCCCATGCGGCATAGTCCTTGGGCATCATTGACCGTCCCGATTGATCAACAAATCTGTTCTGCATCTGGACCGCGCCCCATTGCTCGACCACGCGTGACCACGTCACTGGCTTCAGCCCTTCGGAACCAGCAACTGGTCTGGGTTCCCACGTGTTAAACGGAATATAACGGCCAAAATCGTTCAGCTCATCGGCAACCAGCAATACGTCATAATCACCGAAATCCTGCGTAAACAGGGGCACTTCTTGCGACGCATTACGCCGAAGGTCGGCATCAAAAGCCCACGTTTTTTCCGCCTTCAGCTCAAGGCGGAACTTCTGCAATGATCGCTTTAAAGCGGCCGCAAAGTCCAGATCACCAGGATGTTCACCTGTAATCAAAGCCAGATCGTCCCATCGGCGCTTTACCAGAAATTGCGCCAATGCATCGGTTCGCATCACGTCAGAAGGCAGCGTGTGCAATAGATTTGCGCGGCACTCCTCCTCTCTGATCAACACATCCGGTGCAGAAGCGTTGAATAATATGGCCGATGACGCTTCGGGCAAATCCGCGACGTCCATTTGCGCCTGCGCAGGCGCATCCAGAATCACAAAAGGTGTTTCATTCAGTGCAGTCCGCGCGGCACCCAGCCAGTCTTCGCCTTCAGGCACGGCCACGACTGTAAGTTCATACTTATGGCCGAGAAACTTCGCTGTTGTCAGATTGTCAGCCAAGCCCAGTTCAGCACCGGCCATACCCAGATCGTCAGGCAGCGGGTCGAGGTTTGACAAAACCGGCGGGCGCGGAACTTGAAGCTGCAGGTAAGTAACTGAGATTGCAATCTCGGCCAAAACCGCGCCCGGCAACATTATCAATGCCGCGACAACACTCAGACAAGTCTTCATTACCATGCCTCCTCCCAGGCAGTTCAAATAAAAAACGCCGATTTGCCTCGGTACCATTGGACCTTAGTCGCAACATTGGCCTGATCTGCAACCAAGGTCGAATTTCCCGCTGATTCCCGCTGCGCTATGACCGGGAAAAGCATCGTAAAGGAGGATAGGATGCGTCTAGTTTTCTTTAGTGCCGTTCTGGGCGCCGTCGCCGCTGGGGGCATGGCACTGGCTCATGGCGATGTCGCCCCGCAACCCGTCAACACCGACGCCCTGCCCGAGGTGGGTGACGAATGGCTGATCGAAAACCCTTACCGCGACAAGGGAGAAGAGGTGTGGCAAGCGGCGATCGCAATCGGTGATTCCGGATACAATCAGAACTGTGCGCGCTGTCACGGTCTTGGAGTGGTTTCCGGCGGTCTGGCCCCTGATCTGCGCTATCTGGAGGCCGAAGAATACGGTGACGAATGGTACGTCGAACGCTTCCGCGACGGTTACACCCAAAACGGGATCACAAAGATGCCCGCGTTCGGTGAACTACTGGGGCAGAAAGCAGCCTGGGCCATACGGACTTATATTGAAACTCGCCCCGACGACGGCGCGCTGGAAGATCACGCCGAGCGCCTGAAGGAAATCCGCGACACTCTCACCAATATGGCAGGTGGCGGAGAAGGCGACGCAGAGGCGTTGAAGTCCGAACTCAATGAGATCGCTGAAACGATCGAAACGGGTTCGGGTGCTCCGGTCGCTGACAGCGTCGCTTTGCGGGCTGCGGTTCTGATCTCGGGCGAAAACCCGGATTTTGCCGAAGCTGCCGAACAATTGACTATCGGATTGTCTGCCGCGCAATAGCGCAGCAAAGTGGGCACATGATCAAACACCTTTTCGTTTTCTCCCTGTTGGCCGCAACCCTTTCCGCCGGAACGGTATCGGCCAGGTGTGAAGATCATGTGCCCCAACCTAAACCTCAGAATGCAAGCCGGGACATTGTCGGGGCCGATCTCGATACGATTGTCGAGCGCGGATATATCGAGTTCGCAGCTTACGAAGACTTTGCGCCTTGGTCCTTTGAGAAAGACGGCCAGATACAGGGCGTTGATATTGATATCGGCAAACTGATTGCCGATGACTTGGGGGTCGAGGCCAGGTTCAATCTAGTCGCCGCCGGGGAAAACCTTGAGGCCGATCTACGCAACTGGATCTGGAAAGGTCCCCTGATCAACGGGCGCGTGGCTAATGTGATGCTGCACATTCCTTACGACAGCGAATTTGCCTGCCGCGTGGAACAGGTTGTGTTCACCGGTCAGTATCACGACGAAGAAATAGCCATCGCCTATCGCAAGGATGCGTATCCTGATGACCCGCCGGTCCCTGCCTATTTCCGTTTTGACACAGTCGCGGTCGAAAATGACTCGATTGCCGATTTCTTTCTATCGGCCTTTCCGGGCGGTCAGCTTGCGCAGAATGTGCGCCGCTTTCCAACAGCAGGTCTTGCGATGGAGGCATTGGCAGCAGGCGAAACCATGGCGGCCATGGGACCACGCGCCCAGCTTGAGGCTGGTTTGACACCCGAATTGGATGTTCACACCCCGCCCCTGCCCGGCTTTGCGGTCAGCACCTGGACCAGCGGCGTGGCAGTTCACTTCGCTTATCGCGGTCTCAGCTACGCAGTGGATGACGCGATTTATGCGGCGCTTCAGGATGGCCGGATCAAGCAGATTTTTGCGGCGCACGGCCTGACGCATTCGCCACCGAAACTTCGGTGACTACACCCAAGGTCTTATAGGCACCAAGTGGATCACCGCTTAACTTAACGAAAAATACTGGAGGGAATGACATGGAACTTCATGACAGTCGCGTCATCGCGGCACCACGTTCCAAGGTCTGGGAATCTTTGTTGTCAGCCGATGTTCTGAAAGAATGTGTCCCCGGCTGCAAAGAAATGTCGGGAACGGCAGAGGATGGCTTTGCCGCTACGGTGGTACAGAAAGTCGGCCCGGTAAAGGCGACTTTCAAGGGTGAAGTGACCCTGTCTGACATGGTCAATCAGGAAAGCGTCAAGTTGTCGGGTGAAGGCAAAGGAGGGGCCGCCGGTTTTGCCAAGGGCGCCGCAGACGTCACTCTGTCCGACGTGCCGGAAGGCACGTTGCTGTCTTACAATGTCGATGCGCGTGTGGGTGGAAAGCTTGCCCAGTTAGGTGGGCGGGTCATCGACGGCGTGGCCAAGAAAATGGCCGACCAGTTCTTTGAGAACTTCCAGAATGTGGTTGAAGAAGAGCCTCAGCTCGAAACAGCAGACGCTGCGCCGCAACCCGCGGCCACGCCTGAGCCTGCTCAAGCTGACGCGCAAACCGAAGAGAAGAAAGGATGGCTCAAGCGCCTGATCGGTGGTTGAGCTGAGTATTACAGGGAGGAAAATCTGATGAAGATTTCGATGACTGTGAATGGCGTAGCTGTGAGCGGTGAGGTTGAGGGTCGGACGTTGTTGTCTGGTTTTTTGCGCGAGCATTTGTCTTTGACTGGTACGCATGTTGGGTGTGACACGGCGCAATGTGGTGCGTGTGTTGTGCATGTGGATGGTCAGGCTGTGAAGTCGTGCAACATGTTGGCTTTGGAGGCGGATGGAGCCGATGTTGGCACGATTGAGGGTCAGGCCAATGCGGATGGGTCGTTGAACGTGATTCAGCAGGCGTTTCAGGATCATCACGGTCTTCAGTGCGGCTTTTGCACGCCGGGGATGGTGATGAGCGCGGCGGCTTTGCTGAAAGAGAACCCGCGCCCGACGGAAGGAGAGATCCGGCATTACTTGGAGGGCAACCTGTGCCGGTGCACGGGCTATCATAACATCGTCAAGGCGATCATGGCCGCATCTGGTCAGGACGTGAGCAACATCGCCGCCGAATAAGCGGCCCGAGGGAGGAGAACAAGCAATGCCCAAAGACAGTGGCATCGGAGCCAGTTCCAAGCGGCGCGAGGACGTGCGCTTTCTGACCGGAGCAGGCAATTACACCGACGACATCAACGTGGCCGGACAGGCCTATGTGTATTTTCTGCGCTCGGATATCGCGCATGGTAAGATCAACAGCATCGACACCTCGGCGGCCGAGGCCATGCCGGGTGTGGTCAAGGTGTTTACCGGCAAGGATTTCGAAGGGGTGGGCGGCATCCCCTGCGGCTGGGAAGTGACCGACAAGCACGGCGCACCCATGCAGGAACCGGCGCATCCCATTCTGGCACAGGGCAAGGTGCGCCATGTGGGCGATCCCATCGCCGCCGTGGTGGCCGACAGCCTGGCCCAGGCCCGCGATGCGGCCGAGGCGATTGACGTCGACCTCGAGGAACTGCCTGCCGTGATCGACATGAAGGCGGCGGTGCAGGATGGCGCGACGCTGGTCCATGACGATCTGAAGAACAATGTCTGCTATGACTGGCAGTTGGGCGAGACCGACGATGCCAAGGTCAACGAGGTGTTCGCCAATGCGGCCCATGTGACCACGCTGGATCTGGTGAACAACCGTCTGGTTGCCAACCCGATGGAGCCGCGCGTGGCGGTGGCGGAATACAGCCGCGGGACCGAGGATTATACGCTCTATACCACCTCGCAGAACCCGCATGTGATCCGGCTGCTGATGTGTGCCTTTGTGTTGGGCCTGCCCGAGCATAAGGTGCGCGTGGTGGCCCCGGATGTGGGCGGTGGCTTTGGCACCAAGATCTTCCACTATGCGGAAGAGGCATTTGTGACCTTTGCCGCCAAGGCCTGCAACCGGCCCGTCAAATGGTCGGCCAGCCGGTCCGAGGCGTTCATGTCCGATGCCCATGGCCGCGATCACGTGACCACGATCGAACTGGCGCTGGATGCGGAGAACAACTTTGTCGGGCTGCGCACCAATACGCTGGCCAATATGGGGGCTTATCTGTCGACCTTTGCCAGCTCGGTACCCACATGGCTGCATGGCACGCTGGCGGCGGGCAATTACACCACGCCGGTCATTCAGGTGAACGTCAAGGCGACCTTCACCAACACGGTTCCGGTGGATGCCTATCGCGGCGCGGGCCGGCCCGAGGCGACGTACCAACTGGAGCGCGTGATCGACAAGGCCGCGCGCGAGCTGGGGGTCGACCCGATTGCCCTGCGGCGTCAGAACTTCATCACCCAGTTCCCCTATGACACGCCGGTCGCGCTGACCTATGACACCGGGGACTATAACGGGACCATGGACAAGCTTGAGGCTGCCGCCGATCTGGCGGGCTTTGCCGCGCGGCGTGCGGAAAGCGAAGCCAGGGGCAAGCTGCGGGGCCTGGGCATCAACTGCTATATTGAGGCGTGCGGCATTGCGCCCTCGAACATCGTGGGGATGCTGGGCGCGCGTGCGGGTCTGTATGATGCCGCCACCGTGCGGGTGAATGCCACCGGCTCGATCAGTGTCATGGTGGGCGCGCACAGCCATGGGCAAGGGCATGAGACCGCCTTCCCGCAGATTGTGGCCGACATGATCGGCATCGACGAGTCGATGGTCGAGATCGTGCATGGCGATACGTCCAAGATCCCGTTCGGCATGGGCACCTATGGCTCGCGCAGCCTCGCGGTCTGTGGCTCGGCCATGGTCAAGGCCACCGAGAAGGTGATCGACAAGGCCAAGAAGATCGCAGCCCACCTGCTCGAGGCCTCCGAGGCGGATATCGAGCTGAAGGACGGTCAGTTCAGCGTCGCGGGCACCGACAAGTCGGTGGCCTGGGGCGATGTGACCCTGACGGCTTATGTGCCGCATAACTACCCGCTGGAAGTCGAGCCGGGGCTGGAGGAGACCGCGTTTTACGACCCGGCCAACTTTACCTTCCCCTCGGGCGCCTATGCCTGCGAGGTCGAGCTGGACCCTGAGACCGGCAAGGTCACCATCGAGGCGTTCACCGCGGCCGATGACTTTGGCAACATCGTCAACCCGATGATCGTGGATGGCCAGGTGCATGGCGGTATCGGTCAGGGCATCGGTCAGGCGCTGCTGGAGAACTGCGCCTATGACGAGAACGGTCAACTGCTGAGTGCGTCCTATATGGACTACGCCATGCCGCGGGCCGATGACGTGCCTTTCTATGGCGTGGATCATTCCAGCCAGACGCCGTGTACGCATAACCCGCTGGGTGTGAAGGGCTGTGGTGAGGCCGGGGCCATCGGCTCGCCCCCCGCTGTGGTCAATGCGGTTCTGGATGCGATGCATTCGGGTGGCAAGGCTGTCGATCACATCGACATGCCGGTGAGCCCGTCGCGCGTCTGGGCGGCGATGAACAGTTGAGAGGTTGGGGTGCGAGGGGCCAGCCCCTCGCGCTCCCCGGGATATTTATAGCCAGATGAAGAACGGATCCGTGTTCTTCGGAAAGGAAATGCGAAATGTACAGTTTCGAGTTTGAGAAGCCTTCGACCATTGCCGATGCGGTTGCCGCGTTGGGGGCCGAGGACGCACAGGCGTTGGGCGGGGGGCAGACGCTGATCCCGACGCTGAAGCAGCGGTTGGCGGCCCCTTCGGCGCTGGTATCGCTGGGTGGGATTGCCGAGATGCAGGGCGTGTGCGTCGAGGATGACGGCTCGGTCTCGATCGGCGGGGCCACGCCCCATGCGGTGGTGGCGCGCGAGGCGGCGGGGTCCTATCCTGGGCTGGCGGCTTTGGCCGGGCAAATCGGTGATCCGGCGGTGCGCAATCGCGGCACCATTGGTGGCTCGGTGGCCAACAATGATCCGGCGGCCTGTTATCCGGCGGGCGTGCTGGGATCGGGCGCGACCATTGTGACCAACGCGCGGCAGATCGCGGCGGATGACTTTTTTCAGGGCATGTTCACAACGGCGTTGGACGAGGGCGAGATCATCACCCAGATCCGCTTTCCCGTGCCGCAGGCCGCGAGCTATCAGAAGTTCCTGCAACCTGCGTCGCGCTTTGCGTTGGTCGGCGTCTATCTGGCGCGGTTCGCAGATGGCGTGCGCGTGGCTGTCACCGGCGCCAGCGAGGATGGCGTGTTCCGTTGGTCCGAGGCTGAACAAGCGCTCAACACCGAGTTCCGCCCCGACGCCCTGACCGGCCTGAGCATCAACCCCGCAAACATGATCGGCGACCTGCACGGCAGCAAGGACTACCGCGCCCACCTCGTCAGCGTCATGACTAAACGCGCAATCAATGCCTGCTCGTAACACACCAATAAACCAAGGCCCGGAAACAAAGGGCCTTGGTTACACGGTCAAATATCTGACCCTACCGTCAGGAAGCACGCAATAGGCGGACGGGTATCCGTTTGTTTTCGCAAGTGTCCGTTCGATTTCATCCACACTCAGGTAACAAAACGCTGTGGACAGTGCATCGGCGGTTGTTGCATTCGAAGCTTCAACGCTGACCGTCGACCACACCGGCGCGCCGTGATTTCTGGGATCAAGAATATGGGTGTGCTCTGCGCTCAACCTCATCGCTTGCGGGCTGGATGTTGCGATCGCTCTGTCCTTCAGTTGGACAGTCTGAACGATGCCATGACGAGGGTCGGAAATACCCAAAGTCCATACCTTACCACCGGCGTGAAACTCTCCGACATTGACCAGAACTTTGGTCCAGCCTGACTGTTTGAGGACACCGGCAACCATATCTGTCGCATAGCCCTGCGCGATGCCGTTCAGTGTCAATTTCTGACCACGGCCAAGAATAATTCTGTCTGGAGAAATCTTCACACGGTCCCAGCCAATTAAGCCTTTTGCCGCGTCAAGATCTCTGCCCTTGGCCAATGCTTCCCACAACGGTTGAACCGTTGGATCAAATTGGCCACCTGTCAAAATGTACGCCTCTTGGCAGGCCAGAAGTAGCTGAAGAAATTGCGGTGATGGGTTGCGCAGGCTGCCTTGGCTGTTCAACTGCGACAAGGCTGAACTGGGGCGATACAGGCTGAATTGGTCCTCACAATCTTGCAGCAACGCGGTCACTTTTTCTATGGCTGCGGCGGCAGTGGTGGGGTCTCCCTCAAAGGTCAGGCTGACTTCGGCACCCAAAGCGTATCCGCGCCAGGTCGTTGTCTGAGCGCCAGCGGGGGCGGCAATTGCAGCGGCAGAGATTGCTAGAAAACGGCGGCGTTTCATCACTTGGCAGCAACCTTTCGTTCCTGACGGCGGGCGGCAATGATCAATGGGACGCAACGCTGACGGTCGTCGTGAATTGCGACGCAGTCCAAACATTGGAAGCATTCATTGTACTGGATTTCCCCAGTCTTTTTGATTGCACCATATTTACACTTTACCCGGCAAAGTTGGCATGGCGAACCACATTCAGCCTTGCGGTCGATCCAATCGCGTCCGCGTATAAGCCCTCCGATTGCCAAAAACGCGCCCAACGGGCAGACATAGCGGCAAAACCCTTTGAACATGACCATGCCCAGGAAAAGCCAGAAGGCGGCATAAACGGCATAGTACCATTCGCGCACGAAGAAAGTGGTGATAGCGGTTTTGAAAGGTTCCACCTCGGCGGCTTTGTCGATCTGATCGGGGATCGTAAAAACGACAACGACAAGACCCGCGAGCACCACGTATTTCAACCATTTCAAACGCTGGTCCCATTTGTCGGACGGTTCTATTTGCGGAATCCGCAAAGCCCTTCCTACATGGTGCGCAAATTCCTGCAGCGCGCCAAATGGGCAGAGCCAGCCGCAAAACAGCCCCCTGCCCCACGCGACAAGACCAACAATCGAAACCGCCCAAATCAGGAGCGAAAAGGGATCATAGAGAAGAAACGCAAAGCTGCCTCCCTCGAGTGCGGCGCGAAGGGTGCCGAGAACCGTCACGATTGACAATTGCCCCTGACCCCACCACCCGACAAATCCAACGACAACAGCCAGAATGCCAAGGCGGTACGGAGTGAACATTGGCTGGGCGGCAAGTGAATTCATTCGGAATCCAAGCACGGACACCAGCCCAACCAAAAATACCGACAGGATAATCATGTCGGATTGGCGGCTTCTCAGAGCTTCCAACCACGGGGGTGCAGGTTTGATCTGAACGGGTCGGGAAAAGAAGCGATCAGGGGTTGAGTGTGAGATTTCGAGTGTTACCGACCCGGTTTCCGGCTGGAACATGCCATGTTCCCGCACGGCCAATACCTTTAGAATCCAGTCCCGCGAAGGATCAAAACCCAATCGCCGGTCTGTCCGCAGGATCATGGCAGTGCCATCTGGCGCGCCATCTGCCAGTTCAACAAGCAGGTCGGCATCGCGCAGGGCCACTGGCAATCCATCCTGTTCGGCTGAAATCCAATCAGGCGCTGTGTTTCGAACGAATTCATCACTAACAAGGCCGTGTCGGGCGGTTTCGATCAGAAGGATCGGCTCATCATTGTCCGAAATCTCCATAAAACCCTGCAGTTCTTCGAAACTGCCGGTCGAAAGCGCAGCACGGGCAATTGATTTAGGCCCCAAGTCCACGATCCACAGGTCGAGATACGGCTCATCCGGGTAATCCCGTGCCTCGGGGTCGTCATCTTCCCACAAAGTGCCAGCAAAAAGTGCGTCCACTTCGGAATTTGACAGCGTTTTGTGGGTTGCGATCCCGGTGGCGATCAAGTCATCCCAAGTCAGGTTTTCGTCATGATCCGGGTTCGGGAAGGCGGGCGGTGACGTCGCCAAGCCCTGCATCTTTTCCCGCGCCACCGCAAGAGCAGCGCCCATGACCGATTCATGCGCGATGCGGACACTGGCAGTGGCCTTGGTAACGCCGTCGAGGTAAACAAGCTGTGATCCCGATGCGGCGTCGCCGTACTGTGTGCCGACTACGATTGAGTCCGAGATCGAATGTCCCCCATACTGCTCAAAGAACTTGTGAAAGGGCGCTTGTCCCAAACCTGAGACAAAGATCGGTTCATTATGCTCAATCAGTTGGACGTCCATGAACCGCCCTTCCAGGTCCAATACAACCAACATGTTGATCGGCGCTCCGGAAAAACCCGGCAAGGGCGCTAAGGGCTCAGTTTCAAAAACAAATCCGGCCTCGATACCGCCCGAATTCAGGAGCGCATAGACCCCTTTGTCGTTCAGGGCGTCCCCAAGGGAAAACGGCGCACGAATAAAGTCCTCGAGTTTTTCCCGCGGCAGCGGTTCAGCTTCAGCCATCAGGCTGCCGAATAGCAGGATAATCATTGCAACCAGCGTGCGCATGGGCTGAACACTATATTTCCCATCACACGCAGGACATTCGACGAAAGTCCTAAAACGCAGTTTGCCTATCTCGGGCCATTGACGATGCGCGTAATGGATCAGACAATGAGATTACAGTCTTACGACCAAAGCAGCATTTTCCCGATAAGGTGCCGGTTGTAGGTTTTTTGCTGTAGTCACCCAGCTGTGGAGGAATCAATGACCTGGAGCACGCCTAAACTGAAGGAAGTGAATTGCGGCATGGAGATCAATATGTATTCTCCGTCCGAGGACGAAGGCCGCGAGCACGAGCGCGACCTGTTCTAATCACTTAAGCTCAGCGGAGGCCCGAGGTGCGATTTTTGGTTCTTGGGGCTTCTGCTGGTGGCGGACTGCCGCAATGGAATTGCGGCTGCCGGAATTGCCGGGACGCACGTAGCGGGGTTATCCCTCCATCGGGTCAGTCTTCATTGGCTGTGTCACCTGACGGTGAAAACTGGAGCATTCTGAACGCTTCACCAGACATCCGGCAGCAGATGCTGGACAATCCTCAACTGCATCCCCGATCAATTCGCGACACACCTGTTGCGTCGGTTCTGCTGACGAATGGGGACATCGACCACATTGCGGGCCTTCTCAGCCTGCGCGAGCAGACACCGTTTTCGCTGTTTGCCACCGGAGATATTCTTGATGTTCTGGCAGCAAACAAAATTTTTGACGCCGTGAACCGAGAAAAAGTAACACGTTCCCGCATCGCCTTGGACAAAGACTTTGCCCTACAGGATGGTCTGCAGGCACGGTTGTTCGCTGTTCCGGGAAAGGTTCCCTTGTTCATGGAAGGCGAGGCCGTAGACACCAACCTGATGGGCGAACAAACCGTTGGAGTGCGCCTTTCGACTGGTACCAGAGTGGCTTATTACATTCCCGGCTGCGCACGGGTAACGCCAAAGCTGCTGGATCAGCTTCGTGACGCGGATCAGCTCTTCTTTGACGGAACATTGTATGAAGACGACGAGATGATCCGTACGAGCACCGGGGTGAAAACAGGTCGGCGTATGGGTCATATCTCGGTCAACGGGCCTGAGGGGTCGATCGCGCAACTGGCCGGAGTAACGGCTGCCAAGACGTTCATCCATATCAATAATACAAACCCGATGTTGCAACCAAACAGCCCCGAGCGCGCTGCCGTTGAAAAGGCTGGCTGGTCAATCGCGTTTGATGGGCAGGAGATCGCAATATGAGCCGAGAGACCTTGGAAGCCCGTCTGCGGCAGATCGGACAAGAACGGTATCACGACAAACACCCCTTTCATCACCGTCTTCACAGCGGGCAGTGTTCACCGGATCAAGTGCGCGCCTGGGTGATCAATCGCTGGGCATATCAAGCCGCAATCCCTTTGAAAGACGCAGCTTTCATGTCGCGTTGCGCGGACCCGGACATTCGCCGTGAATGGCGCTCGCGCATCGAAGATCATGACGGCGGCGTTGAAGAAGGTGGCGGCATCCGACGTTGGTTGAAACTGGCCGAAGCCGTGGGGCTGGACCCCGACTACGTTGCATCGGGCCGTGGAGTGCTGCCCGCAACTCAGTTCGCTGTCGATGCCTATGTCCATTATGTTCGTGAACGCCCGATGCTTCAGGCCGTCGCGTCATCTCTGACCGAGTTGTTTGCGCCCAAAATCCACGAGCAACGGATCGAAGGACTGTTAGCTCACTATGATTTCGCAAACGCGGATAGCCTGTCTTATTTCCGTAAGCGCCTGACTCAGGCACCCAAAGACGTGGCCTTTGGCCTCAACTGGGTGTTGGATCATGCGGATACAGCCGAAAAAGAGGATATGGCCTGCGACGCGCTGATATTCAAAACCAACGTGCTTTGGGCCCAGTTAGACGCGTTGTGGTCAGCTTATGTCACGCCGGGCGCGGTCCCTCCCGGCGCATGGAAGCCCGGAGAAGGCATGGCATGACCCTGGCGCTGCGCAAAACCGACCGTCCTTACCTGCCCCGCGGGGTCCGCGTACAACGCGACGAGAAACGCAACCGAACCGTTTTGATGGCGCCCGAAAAAGTAATCGAGCTGGACGATATCGGAGTTGCGATCCTGTCACGGATCGACGGCATGACCAGACTTGAAGACTTGGTTCAGGATTTGGCCACCACCTACAACGCGCCAGCCGAACAGGTAGAACCTGATGTCCAGCGATTTCTGCAAGCCTTGCGCGGCCGGCTTTACGTAATGGTGAAGGAATGACCCCATCTGCGCCAATAGCCCTGCTTGCAGAGCTGACACATCGCTGTCCGCTTAGTTGTCCCTATTGCAGCAACCCGGTCGAGTTGGAGCGTAAAGAGACCGAACTGGACACGGAAACGTGGAAAGAGGTCCTGGGACAAGCGCGCGACCTTGGTGTTTTGCAAGTGCATCTGTCCGGCGGAGAGCCTGCTTCGCGCCGCGACCTCGAAGAACTTACGGAACACTCGGCTGGGCTTGGACTTTATACTAACCTGATCACATCAGGCATTGGATTGACACCCAAGCGTCTGGACAATCTGGAAGCCGCAGGACTGGATCACATCCAATTGTCGCTTCAGGGCACAAACGCCAACCTTGCAGATTTTATCGGCGGGTATCGCGGTGGGTTCGATCGCAAAATGAGCGTTGCCAAAGACATCCGGGAAAGGGGCATTCCGCTCACGCTGAACGCGGTAATGCACCGGAAGAATCTGGATGATCTGGACCGAACCATTGAAATGGCCGTCGAACTTGGCGCGCGACGGCTCGAAGTTGCCTGTGTCCAGTTTCACGGCTGGGCGCTGCAGAACCGCGCCGCCCTGCTGCCGACTCGGGAACAGACCCAGGCTGTGAAGGAAACAGTGGCCCAGGCCGCCCGTCGGTTACAGGGGGTTCTGGCCTTTGATTTCGTCCCGCCAGATTACTATTCCGATTTTCCCAAGGCGTGCATGGGTGGGTGGGGATCAACCGGTTTGAACATTACGCCCAACGGTACGGTACTGCCCTGCCACGCAGCCCAGACACTGACCCATCTCAGGTTTGAAAACGTCCGCGACACCGGGCTTGAAGATATCTGGTACAAAAGCCAAGCCTTCAACGCCTATCGCGGAACAGATTGGATGCCCGAACCTTGTCAGAGCTGCGACCGAAAAGATCTGGATTTTGGCGGCTGTCGGTGTCAAGCCCTTGCATTGGCTGGCGACGCCGGAGCAACGGATCCCATATGCAGGAAATCGCCACTTCACGCGAAAGTCACTGAGATTTTGCATCAGGAACCAAACGCGCAGGAAAGCGACCTAGTTTACCGAAGACTTTGACCCTTGATAATTGGCGGGCCTTTATTGCGACGCCGCTGTTTCTTGCGACGGTCCAGTCCACCCTAATGCGACCAGCCTATCAATAACCGCCGCTGCATGTGCGTCATTCCTGTAGATACTTTTCAACATCGCATCGACCGGCACTTCCGGCCAGGCAAGCTCCAGCTCTGCCAGTTTCGCGCGCGCCTCTGGCTTGCGTCCCAAAGCCGCTAACGAAGCGGTCACATAAGCCAATGACGGCGCGCTGAGAGGGTCGCCCAGCTCCTTCGCCTCTTCAAACCTTGCAATCGTCGTTTCAAATTCACCTAGATGAAAATGTGCCGCTCCAGAGATGTTGCGATTGGCAAACCGTTGATTGCTGGACTCCAGCAAAGACAGACGATCCGCAATTTCGACAGCTTCTTCGAAGTCACCCGAAAACAGGGCAACAGCACCCAGAAAATCCAGAATGGCGCCGTCTGCCGGGTCAAGCTGGGATGCACGCCGCCCAAGCGTCAAAGCCGTCTCATAATCCCCATTGGCAAAATAAGCCCAGCTTTTTGCCGACTGGCTCCACCCATGCTCGGGCGCCAGTTGCATCGCTTCGTTTGCGAAATCCATAGCAGCCGTCGCGTAGTCAGATTTCTCCTGCAACTCAGGGGTCAGGATGGACAGCGTCGCCAGAGTCTGTGCCGCTCCTGCGTACCCTCCGAAATAGGTTGCATCCATTTCGATGACCCGTTCAAACACCGAAAGGACCAGTATCTGTCTTTGCAAATCAAAAATCGGGAAAGTCATCACGCGCGCCTGTTGCGCAAGGTTGTAGGCCTGCAAAGCAGACGGAGACTTTTCATAAATCGCGGCGTTACGCAGCAAGTCGGGCTTTCCCACCGCAACATTATCAGGCTTTGAACCGGAACCCCGCTCCGACGTTACAGGCAAAAAGCTGACCGCCAAGACCGCGCCCAAAAACACACCTGCGGAGAACGTCGTAAGTGGCAACCAAAATATTTTTTCTGACTTACGGGGTTCGGGCTGAATACTCTTCGTCGCAGGCTCAAATCGTGGGCGATACCCTCCTGTGTCGATGTGCAATCGAACGGGGTCAAACTTACCAACGCCCTCGTAATACAGTTCCAAAAGCTGCCGAAGTCGCCGTGCGTCTACGCGGACGACGTTTTCCGGGTCTATGCCTTCTGACGTGTCGCGGTCATAGACATCCTGCGCGACCGTCTTTCCGCGAATATCGGCCCCCCGACCTGCGATCTCTTCCTCAACCACATAGTTTAGAAAAGAACGCAACCTATCCGCGCCATCGAAATGCGTATCGTCCAACACATTGGCAAGCGCACGGCGCTTGTCTTGTTCTGAGATTCCATCTGAAGCGGCCATCACATTCAGATACTTGCAATTAATTCGACGTGAGTCACCCGGATTTTCACCGTGAGTCACTTACGCGAAGTGCCATCACGGTGCAGAATTAAAAGGGTACACCCCGCAGGTAAGCCTAACTGGTCTGCGATCCGAATTGCATTGTCATTTGATCACAAAGGGGAAATCCATGTCACGGCGCACACGTTTTTCACATCTCGGCAAACACTTTTCGATCGGGCTGGTCTTTGGCGCGTGGGCTATAGCGCCCCAGACCTTCACCAACACCATAGAGGCTTTGTTCGTACCAAATGCCGCCTATGCACAATAAACCCAGGAGGTTTCGCCAACAATGGTGCGCGACCGCCCCCGTGACGTTTATTACCCGAACACCGAAGATCTGGCTGAAGACGAGATGCGGGTCATCGCCTGCGGCACCGGGATGCCAACCACGCGTGCAGCACAGGCTGCGGCGTGTTTCCTTGTTGAATTGGGAAACGGCGACAAGTTCCTGTTCGACATCGGATCAGGTTCAGCGGAACGAATTTCATCATTGCAAATCCCCTACAACTATTTGGACAAGGTCTTTGTCGGGCACCTCCACACTGACCATTTCGGGGCCTTGCATGACCTCTTTATCGGCGGTGCATTGATGGGGCGAAACGTGCCATTGCGCGTGTGGGGGCCAAGCGGCCCAGTGGAGGAACTCGGCACGGCATATGCGTTGGAGAACATGCGCAGGATGCTGACATGGGACCTTGCAGCAAGGGCGGGAAACACAGATTTCCGGGGCTATAACCTCGAGATAAACGAGTTTGACTACACCGGTGAGAACCAGATTGTTTATGAAAGCAACGGTGTTACCATCCGTTCCTTTCCGGCAATTCACGCCATTGATGGGTCAGTTAGCTATGCATTGGAATGGAACGGTCTGAAATTTGTTTTTAGCTCTGACACGTATCCTAACAAATGGTTCAAGGAACACGCGCAAAATGCCGATCTAGCGATCCATGAGTGTTTTATTGCGGTGCCGGAATTGGTCACTAAAATGAAATTTACACCCGAATCCGCCCTTCTGGTGGGAACACAGGTTCACACGGCCCCAGAAGCCTTTGGAAAAGTCATGAGCGACATAAAACCCCGCATGGCCGTCGCCTATCACTTTTTCAATGACTTCGACACGGCCAACGGTGTCTATGAAAGAATACGCTCCACTTATGACGGACCACTGACCCTTGCAGACGATTTCATGGTCTGGAACGTCACCAAGGATGACATCTCAGTCCGCATGGCGGTCACAGAAGAACACACATGGGCGCCGCCACTGGCCGCACCCGCACAGGCGCCCGATATGCAAGACCGTATCGATTTCTCGGAAAAAGCAGGCGTACCACAAGAGGTCATGACGTTTTCACAGTTCACTCTGGACGGGATCGACGATGTGGATGATGTGCTCCGCCCAATCTACGAAGAAGCGTCAGAAGTGTTGGGGCAAACGTTCCCCTACCCCGGAGATGAGCAGTAATTCGACATCGCCGGAACCGGGTCGGGTAGGACATTGGGCTGAACCGATGGTTGCCATTCGCCGCGTGTCAGACATAAATGAAAGGTGGAACTTCGCGGCCCGAGGTGAACTGATCAGTTTCGGCCTGAACGGGGATGATCAGCGATACCTCGTTCTGGCCGGGTTTGACTGGAAAAGTTGGGAGAACACATCACTGCGCTTTGGGTATCAGTTCTATGTCATCGACTTTTCGACAGATCAGCCTGACGGAGAGTTTGATTATGACGTCAGTAAAAACGGTCTTTATGCGGCTATCACTTTTCGTTTCTAAGACGCTCGCACGGTCGGTGAACTGGTGTTTTTGGGCATTGTTTTTGGCCTGCGTGTTGATCAGGCCCAAGGATAGTGCCGCAGACCTCGTATCCCCTTATGGCGGCGAGACCGCTCCCAATTTTGCAGAGCTGTTGGTCGAAGACGGCCGCGTTCGCGTCGCGCTGGAAATAGACCTTGGCGACTATCCGTTTTTTGTTGCGCCCGATGATGGAACAGGGCGCGCGTTGGCGGCCCGGACGGGGCGAACCTTTGGTGTGGCGGCAGATGGCAAAACTCTGACCCCAGTGGTCCGGTCGATAGATGTTCGCCGCAGAACACCCAGACTGACCGCCGCTAGCAAAGTGATAGCTCCGCGGCCCCGAAGCGAAGACGTTGTATTTGTTGAAATGGAATTCCAATTCCAAGGCCAGCCGACACAGATCACGTTTACGCCGCCACTAAATGAAAACGGCATTCCTTTAGCCTCAATTGGTATGGTCGCCGAACATCTCGGGGTGCCCGTAACCGATTACCGATACCTGTCCCGCCCGGAAACAATGCTGCCCAACTGGGAAGACCCCTGGTTTACCACGTTTGAAAACCCGAATCTGACGCGCCATCACAAGTCCCCTCTCATGTCGTTCCTGTCGATGGAGCCCCGGGAAGTTCGCCATGAAATAATCTTTCGGCTGAAGGACTTTGAAGCATGGGCAGACCTGAATTTGGGTCCGGCGGAACGCCTTTCACCGGATCAGGTGGCGCGGGTGAAGTCGGAAGCTGCATCCTTTTTTGAACAGCACAACCCCCTGTCAATCAACGGTACAAACGTATCGCCCCGCGACGTTCAGGTCTCGCGGATCGCGGTCGGTGCGGACGGGTTGCGCGTATTACCCGACGAGGCCGAGGCGCAACGGACAACCATGTTGATGGGCGCTGTATTGTCCTATCCAAACGCTACGCTGGCCGATCGCGTAGATATGACATGGCAACTTTTCCCCGACGGGACCGATATTATTCCGGTCACCCTAAGCGACCCTGCTGGGGCCGTACCCTCGCAAATCTACAAATCGGACCCGACCGTGGTTTGGAACAATCATCTGACGTCTTGGGAAAACCCCATAACGCAACCCGTTGTCGTAAAGTCCGCCGGTTTGGTCTCCCTCCCGATGCTTTCGATCGGGTTTGGCTTGGCGGCCCTCATTTGCGCGGGACTCGCACTGCGCACGAACACCAGTCGAAGAACCGTTTTTGCCGTGATGCTTGGAGCCTTCACGACAGCGGCGCTGCTGACCATTCCAATCCGCAATGCCCTGCCAATGATGACCGCCGCTGCACCGGATGAAGTAACCACTCACCAAGTTGTTCAGGGACTGCTTGGCAACCTGAGCGTCGCGATGCTGGAACCCGATATAAAAGGTGTGGAAGCGGCGTTAGAGCCGTTTGTCACACCCGACAATCGCGATCAAATTCGCGATGAGCTGCGTCGAGGCCTATCCGTAAGCCTACCCTCGGGGGCTTTGGCGAAGACCGACAAGATCGTCGATCTGCGGATTGAGGGGCTGTCGTCCGGCGAAGACAGAAACTCGCACCAGATTATCGCGAATTGGACAGCACGGGTCAGCGGCGGCCATTGGGGACATCTGCATCAGCAATCCGTGCTGTTTCGCGGTTTGATGAACGTGTCGCGACATGGCGACCAATGGCATCTGGATGGCTTGACCGTCCTGAACGCGCAGAAGCAAGGATGACATAATGCGATTTGCAATACGTTTTGCGGTACTGGTTTTATCATATCTGTCTGTCGCAGGTGGGGCCTGGGCGCATTTCAACCTGAACCAGAATGTTCGCATATTTCATATCGTCCGTAACGACAGCGGACTAAATGTGATGCTGCGCACGCCGATGGCTTATGTTCTGGCGGATTAAGTTGGGCCTGCCGGGACCGACGGCCTGCCCCGCCCTGCACCTTTCACAACCAATGAATTGCAAGACGGTGTTGTCATGCACTTGGTCGATGTTGAGGCGCTCAGGCGCGCGCCATTTGCCCTTGCGGATATTGTCCTCAACGAGCTTGTAATCGAGCAGGCCGATGGCAGGCTCCAAGGTCATATCGTCAATCTGAAAGTCTATCCCATCGGTCAAGAGCCGGGCTTTGCGACTAAAGCCGAGGCAACAGAAGCCTTGGCAGCGACTGCCATCAACATAGGCAGCGATCAGCAAGTTTACGTGGGTGATACCGTCGTTGATATATGGCTGACGTTCGGTGATGCGTCAGATGCCGCCTATGCGCTGTCGATGTTGTCCAACCCCGGTCTGGCGGGCCAGGACGAAACTGCCAACCTTATTCTGAATTATCACAACGGCGAAACGCAAACCTACCGCGCCAAGGGGTTGCTGGCCGAACCTATCGAAATCACTGGAACTGCATCCTCTGCCGCTGCGACTTTTGTCGTTGAAGGCGTCCGGCACATAATTGAGGGCATTGATCATGTTCTGTTTGTCCTGTGCATGGTGATCGGATCGCTGAACTTAAAGGCCCTGCTTGCGCGGGTGACAGGTTTCACGCTGGGCCACAGCGTGACTTTGATCATGGGGTTTTTCGGTCTGGCACCTTCAGCGCCTTGGTTCATTCCGGCCGTTGAAACGGCAATCGCCATGACCATCATACTCGCGGCCGCCGACGCCGTGTTTCAAAGATCGGGGGGCAAACACTCTTACCTTGTTGCGGCTGGCGTAACGGCTGGTGTCGGGCTTTTGCACGGGTTTGGGTTCTCGTTCATGCTGCGCGAAATTCTGAAGGTTGACGCGGACAATGTCTGGCAAAGCCTTCTGGCCTTTAATGTCGGCGTCGAGATCGGACAGTTGATGATCGTTCTGGTGACATGGCCGTTGGTCGTTATCCTCAGGCGAATGCCGACATCCGTTTGGATCGGGGCGCGGGCTTTCATTGCCGCCTCGATTTCGGTTGTTGCATTGATCTGGGTCGTCGAGCGCTTTTCCCTGCTGATCACATAAAATCAGTCCCCTGCTGAGCGTGTTTTTCCACCTTCGCTCAGGGACTTTGCCAACGCGCTCAGATCGCTGTAAATGCGCCCAGCCACAGGATGCCAGTCACCGACATCCCGGCCTTGTGTTTCAACCACAAAATTATCGCCCCTTGCCGCCGGACCTGTCAAAGCGGCCTTGGGTCCTTGCGCGCAAACATTATCGCACGTCCCACGAAGCAGCGTTTCGTTCAACTGTTGGGCGACGTCATCCGGAACACCGGCTGCGTCCCATGCTTCACGTGCAATAGCTTGCAAAACGACCGTGAAGTTGTTCGAAATGACCGCCGCTGCGTGGTACAGGCTTTTGCCTTCTGACTTAATTGGAAAGCACTTGGCACCAAGCGCTTCGAACATAGTTGTGGCCACTTCCGTCGCTTCTGGATCACCTTCAACACCGCAAAGCACCCCATTGAACTGACGCGCGGCGGTCAGAGGATCGGCAAAAGACAGAACCGGGTGAACACTGGCCAGCCGCCAGTTCAAGGATCGCAGTGGTGCCATCTGATCGGCAGGAAAGAATCCGCTACAATGCAAGGCCACCGAAGGCGTCGGGCTGGCTGAATAAGCCTCGGCAATCTGCTCGGCAACGCGATGAATCTGAGTATCCGGTACGGTCAGCATCCAAACATCCGCCGGACGCAACTCAGCAAAATTATCAACGGCCCTGCCCTGACCGATCAGCTCAACAAAATCCTGCGCAGATTGCATACGCGCATTCAAAACATCCTGAAGAATATAGCCGTCTTTGCCCTGCAGAAGCCGAGCAATCGTTTGACCCACCCGCCCGGCACCAATGATATTCACCGTTGAACTGTGCATGCCGGTCACCTCCTGTTCTGGTCGGATACTTTATTGATTAGGCGTGGAAATATCTCAAGCAAACCCGCGGAGAATTTAATGTTACAAAAACATTGTAACTTTAGTATTTCCGTAACATAATAAAGTCAACAAGACCCAATTCTGATCCAAAAACAGGATCAGACGCGGCCTCCGCATATGCGGGTTTTTGCGTTTGAGGAGGACGCAAGCATGTATGCACAGATGGTCAAGTCCACCGGAAAGGGTGTTCAATCACGGGACGACATGAGCCCCGAGGACAAAGCCTTTCAGGATCGTATCGACCGGGGGGAAAAGATTGAGCCAAAGGACTATATGCCCGAGGCCTATCGCAAGACGCTGATCCGGCAGATCGGTCAGCACGCCCATTCCGAAATCGTCGGCCAACTGCCCGAGGGCAATTGGATCACCCGCGCACCCACGCTTGAACGTAAGGCCAATCTGCTGGCCAAAGTACAGGATGAGGCGGGACACGGGCTTTACCTGTATTGTGCGGCTGAAACGCTTGGCGTCAGCCGGGATGAGCTGGTGGAAATGCTTCATTCCGAGCGGATGAAGTATTCGTCCATCTTCAACTACCCCACCCTTACTTGGGCGGATATGGGTGCGGTCGGTTGGCTGGTCGATGGGGCTGCAATCATGAATCAGGTGCCGCTGCAGCGTACGTCCTATGGGCCATATGCGCGCGCAATGGTTCGCATCTGCAAGGAAGAGAGCTTTCACCAGCGTCAAGGCTATCACATCATGATAAAAATGGCGAAAGAAGGCACCGCTGATCAAAAACGCATGGCACAGGATGCGTTGAACCGGTTCTGGTATCCTGCGTTGATGATGTTCGGTCCGTCGGACAAGGACAGCGTGCATTCCGCGCAATCGATGGCCTGGAAAATCAAGATCAACACCAACGACGAGTTACGCCAGAAATTCGTCGATGAAACCGTTCCGCAGGCCGATTTTCTGGGCCTGACGATCCCCGATGAAAACCTGCGCTGGATAGACGAGACCGGCCATTACGAGTTCAGCGAACCAGACTGGTCGGAATTCTTCGAAGTGATATCCGGCAATGGCCCCTGCAACGCCGAGCGTCTGAACACACGTCGCAAGGCGTGGGATGATGGCGCGTGGGTGCGCGAGGCAATGCTTGCCCATGCGCGCAAATCCCAGAAACGCTCTCAAGCTGCGGAGTAACCCAATGACACATGAAAACGAATGGCCCCTGTGGGAGGTCTTTATCCGCGGACAGCACGGCATGAGCCACCGCCATGTCGGATCGTTGCACGCCGCAGATGCCGAGCATGCAATTCGCAACGCGCGCGACGTTTACACGCGCCGCAACGAAGGCGTCAGCATCTGGGTTATCGAAGCCGAAAAGATCACAGCCTCCAACCCCTCGGACAAAGGACCGTTATTCGATCCGGCCCGTGACAAGGTCTATCGGCACCCGACATTCTACGACATCCCGGAAGAAGTTGGGAAAATGTGATGACAGTCTCTGCTGCTGAAAGCCCTCTGTTCGAGTTCCTTCTCAGGCAGGGGGACAATGCCCTGGTGCTGGGTCATCGTACTTCGGAATGGTGCGGGGTCGCTCCGGTATTAGAAGAAGATATCGCGCTGGCGAACATGGCTCTGGATTTGATCGGCCAGACCCAGTTGTGGCTGGGATATGCCGGTGAGGTCGAAGGTGCCGGGCGAACCGCCGATGATCTGGCCTTTCTGCGCGAAGTTTACGATTATCGAAACCTTCTGATGCTGGAGGTGCCGAATGGCGACTTTGGGAGGACGCAAATGCGCCAGTTCCTGTTTGATGCCTTTCAGGTACCGTGGCTGACACGCTTACAGGACTCGAAAAACACGCGCGTGGCCGAGATCGCAGCCAAGTGCTTGAAAGAGGCGCTATATCACCTCGACCGATCCTCTCACACGGTGATTGCTTTGGGGGATGGGACAGAAGAAAGCAACCGCCGCATGACGGACGCGCTGACGTTCCTTTGGCCTTATAGCGGAGAGGTTTTCAAGGACGATGCCACCGATAACGCCATGGCCGAAGCGGGGGTCGCGCCGTTGCCCTCGGATCTACACTCCGTCTGGCTGGAAACGGTTGAACGCGTGTTGACTGAAGCTTGCCTGACATTGCCCGAGGGAGCATTTGCCCAATCAGGTGGGCGCACCGGGTTTCGGCACACCGAGCATCTGGGACACATGCTGGCGGTTATGCAAACCCTCCAACGCTCTTACCCCGGAGCGACTTGGTAGCCGCAATGCCTGTGACCGAAGCACAGATTTGGGACTGGCTCGAAGGCGTCCCCGACCCCGAAATCCCGGTGATCTCGGTGGTCGATCTTGGGGTGATCCGGGATGTTTCCGTGTCCGGCGACGCAGTGACGGTGACCGTTACACCCACTTATTCCGGCTGCCCTGCGATGGCGGTGATATCAATGGACATAGAAACGGCTCTGGCCACAAACGGGATTGAAAACCTGCAGATCCAAACCCGTATTGCGCCACCCTGGACGACCGACTGGCTATCGGAAAAAGCCCGCACCCGGTTAGAGGAGTTCGGCATTGCTCCGCCGCAACCCGCGGGCGGTCCAACGCGGTGCCCGCACTGCAAATCCGACAGGCTTGAAAAGATCAGCCAATTCGGTTCGACCCCCTGCAAAGCGCAATGGCGCTGCCAGGACTGTCTGGAACCCTTCGACTATTTCAAATGTATCTGAGGTCTTGAGTTATGGCGACGTTTCACCCCCTGACCGTGACGGACATCCAAAAAACGATCCGCGACGCAGTTATTGTGACCCTGAAACCCGAAAGCCCGGACAGATTTACCTTTGCACCGGGCCAATACCTGACGTTCAAACGAGACTTTGACGGTGAGGAATTGCGGCGCTCCTACTCTATCTGCGCGGCACCACATGAAGGTGTTTTGCAGGTTGGGATCAAAAGCGTTGATGGCGGCGCGTTTTCCAACTGGGCCAACACAGAACTGCAAGTGGGCGATGTTATGACCGCCATGCCGCCCATGGGTAATTTTCACGCGGCGGTGGATACCGATGCCCCGCACTATCTGGGATTTGCGGGGGGATCGGGCATCACACCGGTATTGTCGATCCTGAAAACCGCCCTGTCCGAAGACCCCTCTGCCCGGTTTACACTTGTCTACGCGAACCGAACCCCAAACACGATCATGTTCCGGGAAGAGCTAGAGGACCTGAAAAACCGGTACCTGCACCGATTGAACATCGTTCACATACTTGAAGATGACAGTCAGGAGATTGACCTGTTCCGGGGGAGGGTCGACGGTGAAAAATGCGCGGCTCTGTTTCGGCATTGGATCGACATAGGCTCTGTCTCGATGGCGTATATCTGCGGGCCGGAGCCTATGATGCTGGCGATTTCGCAATCGCTCAAGGATCACGGTTTGACAAAGGATCAGATCCGGTTCGAGTTGTTCGCCTCTTCCCAACCGGGCCGAGCCAAAACCCGCCCAACCTCAAAAGCCATTGACGATGCAGGCATCAAGGGGCGGGTTACACTGGGCGGCGTGAGCCGCAGCCTGACCATTCCAAAGGATACCAGCCTGTTGGAAGCCGCGCTTGCTGAGAACCTTGACGCGCCTCACGCCTGCAAAGCAGGAGTGTGTTCCACGTGCAAAGCACGGGTTGTAGAAGGCGAAGTCGAAATGGTGGCAAACCACGCACTGGAAGATTACGAAGTGGAAGCTGGTTTTGTTCTGACCTGTCAGTGTTTCCCAGTCTCAGACAAAGTGATGTGGGATTACGATGAGGCAGGCCACTAACTGTCGGCCTGAACCCCGGGCAGACCTGCAACAGTAAATTGCGTGATAGTTCTTGCATAACCTTCGCGATCTGATCGCGTCGCCTTTGGGTGCCACATGTAATACCAATTCAACATGCCAAAAACCGACATCGTCAATTCGCGCAACAACCTGGGCTGCGAACTCAACTTGCCGCCGCTCACCGCATCCAGAATACCACTCATCTGAGTGACCATATCCTTTTGATAGGCTTTCAGCACCGTCTGCATGGCGTCGGGCAGCAGTGAGACCCCTTCGCTCTGAATGTTGTGTTCAAAATCCATCCCTTCATAAGCCAGAAGGTATTCTCGCAAGACCAGATGCAACTGTTCTTCGGGCGGTTTGCCTTCCAATTCGACCGAAGAGACCCGGTCGTTCAACTCGGAAAGATAGGAATCCAGTATATCGAACAGCAACGCCTCTTTACTGTCATAGTAGTGATAGATGTTGGCTTTCGATATGCCCGCGCTTTTCGCCACCTGGTTCATCGAGGCACGTGCAATCCCTTCGCGGGCAAAAACACTGGCCGCAACCGAAAGGATGCTCTGCCGTTTTTTATCGTGGTCTTTTGCGATCGTGCGCGCCACGGGCTCACTCCTTTGGTCTGTTGTCGATAACACGTCGGGCCTTGCCCTGACTGCGTTCGACAGTGCCGGGCACACCGACACTTACTGTGGTTCCGATCCCTATCGTATCTTTGATCTTCTTAGACAAGGCCCCGGCCGCGGCATCCCGTGCTGCATCAGCTGCCGCATCAGGCGCGGCTTCGACATGTACGGTCATCGCGTCCATCCGGCCCGAGCGAGTCAGTTCAATCTGGAAATACGGCGCGAGTTCGGGGGTCGCCAGAACTAGTTCTTCGATTTGGGTCGGAAAGACATTCACGCCGCGCATGATGATCATGTCATCAGAACGTCCGGTAATCTTCTCCATCCGCCGCATCGACCGCGCCGTTCCGGGCAACAGACGTGTCAGGTCGCGCGTGCGGTATCGTACCATCGGCAGCCCTTCTTTGGTTAGCGTTGTAAAGACCAACTCTCCGATCTCACCGTCTGGCAAGACCTCGCCGGTCTCGGGGTCGATGACCTCGGGGTAGAAATGATCCTCCCAGATGTGTAGGCCGTCCTTGGTCTCGACGCATTCATTGGCCACACCGGGACCCATGATTTCCGACAGGCCATAGATATCAACCGCATGCATGTCAAACGCGGCCTCGACCTCGGCTCGCATCGCGTTGGTCCAGGGTTCGGCACCAAAAATACCAACTTCCAGCGAACTGTCCCGCGGGTCTATTCCGGCGGCATGAAACTGTTCAAGGATGTTGAGCATATAGGACGGGGTCACCATGATCGTACTGGGTTTAAAATCCTGTATCAGCATCACCTGCCGTTCTGTCATTCCGCCCGAAACAGGTACGACCGTGCAATTCAATTCCTCAGCCCCGTAATGAGCGCCAAGCCCGCCGGTGAACAGGCCATAGCCATAAGCAATATGGACGATGTCACCGGGCTTGGTTCCGCTGGCCCTCATCGACCGTGCGACCAGCTTTGCCCAGTTGTCGATATCCCCGCGCGTATACCCGACAACTGTCGGTTTGCCCGTTGTCCCTGATGATGCGTGCACACGCACGATCTGTTCACGCGGGACAGCAAAAAGGCCAAAGGGGTAGTTAGCCCGCAGGTCATCCTTGTAGGTGAATGGGAACTTCGACAGGTCCGCCAGCGATTTCAAATCATCCGGGTGCACCCCTGCGGCATCAAACCTTTGCCGATAAAAGGGGACGTTTTCATATGCGTGCTTTAACGACCATTGCAGCCGTTGCAGTTGCAAGGCGCGAATTTCGTCTGTGGATGCTATTTCGATCGGGTCGAGCCTGTCTCGGGCTGGCGTCAGGTCTTTCATGCTCCTCCTCCCCTATTCCTCGAAAAGCTGGCCCGGAATGGCGCGGGAGCAGCCTCGAAATTCTGCGATCACTGTGTTTTTCTGGTTGGTGACGGTGACGTCATAAATGCCGTTTCGCCCGGTCAAGCTGACTTCGCGCGCCTCGGCGAAAAGCCGGTCACCCAATCGGCCCGGCGCAATGTATGAGATAGTGTTGTGTTGCGCGACGGTGGACTGATTTCTGCTGTTGCAAGCAAACGCAAAGGCGCTATCGGCCAGCATGAAGATCACACCGCCATGGCAGATACCATGTCCGTTGATATGGTGTTTCTCGATCATCATGGACAGTGTCGCCCTGCCCTCATCCACGTCGTCAATGCGCATGCCAACCCAAGGGCTAGCGTTGTCCTCGCGCCACATGGCTTGCGCCGCACGTTCTGCGCGCTCTTTAGGCGTCATGCTTGCGGCCTTTGGAATTTAACAAACAAACGACCAATTTGCCCTTTACCCGGCCCGTGCTTCCCACCGTCATGGACACCACATTCTCCTTGATCTTCCTCCGCCCTGTACTTAAACATTTCATAAACCGACCGGTAGGTCAATTAATGAGTTGAGTCACACCGAACCCAGACGCAAGGACCGCCTCATGACTGTACAAAATGTTGAAAGCTACATCGCCGGACAGTGGATCGGATGCGACAGTTCAGCCCGCGAAATCCACTCGGCCGTAACCGGTGAGTTGATTGGAAGGGCCGGGAACACTGCGCTGGACATTGGGGCCATGTTGGACTTCGCGCGCTCAAAGGGCGGGCCTGCCCTGCGCGGGATGACGTTCCATGATCGTGCGCGCATGCTCAAGGCGTTGGCGGCGCACTTGGGACAGCACAAACAAGCCCTTTATGACATTTCATTCGCGACGGGCGCGACGCAGAAAGATCACCTGATCGACATTGACGGCGGTATCGGCACATTGATGGTCTATGCCAGCAAAGGTCGCCGTGAAATGCCGGACGACACCATCTATTTGGATGGTGAGGTCGAACGGCTGTCCCGGCACGGCACCTTTCTGGGGCAGCATATCTGTACCTCGCTGACCGGAGCGGCCGTTCACATCAATGCCTTCAATTTTCCTGTTTGGGGTATGCTGGAAAAGCTGGCCCCAACGCTTTTGGCTGGGGTTCCCGCAATCATAAAACCGGCGACGGCGACCTGCTATGTTGCCGAACGCTGCGTGAGGATCATGCTGGCTAGCGGCCTGCTGCCAGAAGGCGCCATTCAGTTGATTTCCGGCGGGCTCGGAGACCTGTTGGATCATTTGGGCGGGCAAGACGCCGTCAGCTTCACCGGTTCGGCTGCAACCGCAAAAACGCTTCGCGGCGCATCATGTTTTCAAGGAAATGCAACGCGGTTCATTGCCGAACAAGACAGCCTCAACGCGTCGATCCTCGGCCCGGATGCCGTGGCAGGCACGCCCGAATTTGATCTGTTCATCAAAGAAGCCACCCGCGAAATGACCACCAAGGCAGGCCAGAAATGCACCGCCATTCGCCGCATCATGGCTCCGGCTTCTCAGGTCGTGGCAGTTATTGACGCCCTAAGCAGACGGCTTGGATCGGTCGTCATTGGGGACCCTGCGGCTGAAGAAACACAAATGGGTGCCCTCGTGTCCCAGGCCCAAAGACAGGATGTTCTGGAAAAAGCCGCCCTAATCGGGCAAGAGGCGGACCGCGTTTTCGGAAACCCCGATGGCTTCGTGGTGCATGGAGCGGATCGAGACAAAGGTGCATTTGTCCCGCCGATGCTGTTTCATTGCGCGTCGCCGGACACAGCCAACCTGCTGCATTCGGTCGAGGCGTTCGGCCCCGTTTCAACCGTCATGCCCTATCGCGATCTGGAACACGCGGTCCAGACAGCCAATCGCGGTGGAGGAAGCCTCGTGGCATCGGTTATCACGAACGATCTCGATGTCGCCAGAACTGTCGCCTTGGGTGCTGGGCCGTTCCACGGGCGACTTTATTTCAACAACCGGACCTCGATGAAAGAAAGCACAGGCCATGGGTCACCCCTGCCGCATATGGTGCATGGCGGGCCCGGTCGCGCGGGCGGCGGCGAAGAGATGGGCGGTATTCGCGGCGTGATGCACTACATGCAACGCACCGCCATTCAGGGCAGCCCCGACATCCTGACGGCCATTGGGCGTAAATGGGTGCCGGGTGCAAACGAAATAACCAGTCACGACCATCCGTTCACCCGCACATTCGACGCGCTTGAAATCGGGGAAACCCTGCACACCGCGGAACGTGAAATTACGCTGGACGACATCGAGAACTTTGCCCATTTCACCGGCGACACGTTTTATGCCCACATGGATGATGCAGCGGCCAAGCGGAACCCATTCTTTCCGGGCCGTGTTGCGCACGGTTATCTGCTGCTGAGCTTCGCCGCCGGTCTGTTCGTTCAACCGGACGAGGGACCAGTTTTGGCCAATACAGGGCTGGATAACTTGCGGTTCCTCAAGCCAATTCAGGCGGGAGACAGCATTCGCGTTCGTCTGACCGTGATGCAAAAGTCGCCGCGAAATCAGGACTATGGTGAGGTCCGGTGGAAAGTCACCCTTCTTAACCGCGACGGTGATCTTGCGACCGAATACGAGTTGCTGACCATGAACGCCTATCATCGCGATGAACCTTAGGGTTTTCTCATAGCCACATGGCGCGATGGCGTGATAACTAAGGGGTCAACTTCCATTTAAGCGCTTTGGAAAGACCCGATTTTGACTGCCGCCGACTCCCTGATTGATGACCTGTGCAACCTTGAGCCGATCAAGACATGGTCGTTGATTGTCACGCTGTTTGGCGACCTCAGCGACCACCACATCACGGGCAAGGAGCTAGGCCTGCTGATGGGACATGTCGGCGTAAGAACCGAGGCCATACGGGTCGCGCTGCACCGGCTCAGGAAAGACGGTTGGATTGTGTCGACAAAATCAGGGCGCGAAGTGACCTATAGCCTTTCGGATGTTGGTCTGGCCGAGACACGCGCCGCCTACGAAGATGTTTACAGGCAGGACGTAAAATACCCGCAAGGATGGCAGTTGCTTTTGACCAAAAGTGATTATGCCGCCCCAGGCCCGGCAATTCGCATTGAAAGATCATTGCTGCTGGTGCCTGTCGAAGCTGTTCTAAGCGACGGTGCGGCGCTTGGACTGCAGGCAGATACGGACCATATACCAGACTGGTTTTCAGATCGGATTGTTCCCTCTCAAACTTTGGTTCTGGCGCAAAAGCTTTGTGAAATTGCCGAGCGTCCAGGCATCAGCGATCTGCCACCCCTTTCCTTGGCTGCAGTCCGGCTGCTGCTGCTGCATTACTGGCGCAAAATAGCTTTGCGCAATTCCAGTTGGGCTCATATTTCGATGATCCCGCAAGGACCACTTGCACGGTGCCATCATCGCGTGACCCAGGTGATGGCTGATCTGCCCAGACTGGATCCCGCTGCATTCGCCAATTGACACGACGGCGATTATTTTTCGGAAAATCCGCGCGCCAGTATAGTTGACCGACCGGTTGGTTTATGAAACTGTAGTCCAAAGCTGCACGCAGCTTTTGTTATGGGAGGATAACATGAAACAGACGCTTGCTGCCTTTGGGCTGGGGATTTCCGCATTGCTGGCAGGAACTGCTGCCTGGGCAGAAAAAACAATGGTGGTTTCCTCGTGGTTGCCACCCAGTCACATCGTGAACGAGATCATCTGGCCAGAGTTCATTTCACGCATCGAAGAAGCAACCGATGGTCGTGTAACCGGTGCCATCGAGTATAATCTGGCCTCACCCCCGGCGCAGGCCGACCTGATCGAAGACGGTGGCGCGGATGCGGCCTGGATTTTCCACGGGTATAACCCCGGCCGCTTTGTCACCACCAAACTGATCGAAATTCCGGGTCTTGAAGGTGACTCTGCCGCTGCGTCCGCGGCCCATTGGCGTGCGCACGAGCAATATCTGGCCGCGGCAAATGAACATGACGGCGTTGTTCCGGTTGCCATGATGGTCCATGCCCCGGGTATGTTGCACCTGTCCAAGGAAGTCAGCTCGCTTGACGATGTCGCGGGCCTCAAGATCCGTTCGGGCGGTGGCGTCATGGGGGATGTCCTCAAAGGTCTGAATATGGCGGGCGTTCAGGTTGCCGCGCCTAAGGTATATGAAACGGTTTCAAACGGTGTTGCAGACGGAACATTCTTTCCGGGTGACACGATTGCCATTCTACGCCTGACCGAAGTTCTACCCTACACCTATCGCGTACCGGGTGGATTCTATCGCGGCTCCTTCTCGATCATCATGAGTGAAGAGTTCCTTGAGTTTGTCGGCGAAGAGGATGCCGCAGCTATCCGCGCGGCATTGGGCGAGGATTTCTCGGCCTTCGCGGGCAAGGCCTGGGACGTCGGCAACCAAAGGGGTCTGGATGCGCAGGCTGCTTCAGGGCAGATCATTGACCTTGAAGGTGATGCAGCCGCCCCATTTGAGACACTAGTGCCGCAGATACAGGCATCAGTGCTTGAGGAAGTCTCAGGCAAAGGCGTCGACTCAGAAGCCGCGATGCAACTGATCCGGGACACCATGTCCGAATACAGCGCGAAATGAGCGCACAATCGAATCTAAAACGGGCAAGCCACTGGTTTGCCCGCTTATGTCTATTGGGCAGCGGCCTTTGCCTTATGCTCGTTATGGGCCTGACAGTTGTCGAGGTTATTGGTCGCTATGTCTTCAACGCACCGATTTTCGGGCGTCAGGATCTGGCGCAAATCCTACTGGCATTGTCTATCTTCTTCGCGTTTCCCGTGGTCACCCTTCGACGTGAACAGATTGACGTCGACCTGCTTGACCACCTCTTCACACGACGCGCTGCATTTTGGCGAAACCGTTGTATCGACGCGCTTACATCGCTTTGCTTGCTGACAATGGCAGTGTGGCTGTTCGCGCGCGCGGACAAGGCGCTTGAGCGCGGCGTAACCAGCGAGTTGCTGTTCATCCCAAAATACCCGCTCATTTATTTCATCGCACTCGTCGTGAGCTTGACCGGTGTGTTGTTGGCGGTCAGTGCCATTCTCAAAATCATACAGCCGACCGATCCTGAAGGACTCTGACCAAGATGGAAGTCTCACTGATTGCTTTTGCGCTGGTCATCTTCCTTGTGTTGCTGCGCGTTCCGATCGGCATCGCAATGGGATTTATCGGGGCTGTCGGGTTCGTTTATCTGAGGGACGGGCGCTGGTCCGCAGGGTTGGGCCCGGCAGCAGATTCGATACTGGACGTAACGCAGAACGACGCGCTGTCGGTGATACCGTTGTTTATCTTCATGGGAATGATCGTCGCACAAAGCGGCATGGCGCTGGAATTATACCGCGCCGCCTACACGTTGGTCGGGCGGTTACCGGGCGGTTTGGCGATGTCGACGATTTTGGCCTGCGGTGGCTTTTCTGCTGTATCAGGCTCGTCGCTGGCCACAGCCGCAACCATGTCCAAGGTGGCCCTGCCACCGATGCGAAAGTTTGGCTATCACGATAGTCTGTCCACCGCGTCCGTCGCCGCGGGCGGTACATTGGGCATACTTATCCCACCCAGCATCATCCTGATCATCTACGGGTTTTTGACCGGTCAATCCATCGGGAAACTGTTTTTGGCAGGCATTTTGCCGGGCCTTCTGGGCATACTACTGTATCTGGGCGCCGTCGCCTTCGTCGTCTGGCGCAAGCCCGAGTACGGTCCCGCCGGAGAAAAAAGCTCGTGGACCGAAACACGGCAGGCTTTGCTGCGCGTCCTTCCGATCCTTGCGCTGTTCACGCTGATCATTGGCGGACTATACGGCCGCGTCTTCACCGCAGACGAGGCGGCGGGCGTCGGTGCATTTGGCGCGATCGTCATTTCGGTCCTAATCGGCCGGTTCACGTTCAAGGGGTTGATCGAAGCACTGGTTCAGACGGTAAAAACATCTGTTGGATTGTTCGTCCTTCTGATCGGCGCGGATATCTTCAACCGTTTGATTACACGCGCAAGATTACCGGATGACCTGCTGGCGCTGGTTCAGGGGGCCGGGCTGGAGCCATTCACAATTCTGCTGATCATAATTTTGATCTACATCGTTCTGGGCGCCGTGTTTGAAAGCTTGTCCATGATCACACTGACCGTGCCGGTCTTCGCTCCTTTGATCGCATCCTTGGGGTTTTTCGAAGGCGATGTCACCGGAGAAACCGCCCTGATCTGGTTCGGGATCATCGTCGTGGTGGTGACGGAAATCTCGCTTATCACACCACCCATCGGCCTGAACGTGTTTGTCCTGAGGTCCGTGGTACAAGACGTATCAACCGCAACAATCTTCCGAGGTGTGACGCCATTCTGGGCTGCCGATATCGTAAGGTTGGCCCTTCTGGTGGCCCTTCCTGCCTTGTCGCTGTTCCTGCCCTTAGGCGTTTTCGGGTTCGGACCATAGCTTGTTTGCCCGAACCCTCAACCCCGGCACTGCGCTGTTACGTTCCCGACAGTGCTACGTTGTTCAAGCCGCCGCATTCGGCTGCGGGGAACGGGCAAGGTGATCCCAGGCGTCGAATTGCGACAGGAAAACCTGCCCATTCAGACCCTCAAGAAAACGGGATCGCCTCAGCCGGTCCATCACAGGCCCTTTGACCTCTGACAAATGCAGGCCAACATCCATATCGGCAAGGCGGAGGTTGATGGATTCCAGACTTTCCAACGCTGAATAGTCAACCTCGTTTACAGCCGAGCACATCAGTATAACATGTCGTACTGTACACCCGTCGGGTACTCTGCTTTGAATGTAGTCCTCCAGAAACCTCGCGTTCACGAAATACAGGCTTTCATCAACCCGCAGGTTGACGACCCTGGGGTCGGTCAGAACCGCATGACGCTTGATATTTCTAAAATGCTGGGTGCCAGGAACCAGGCCCACTTCGGCCACATGGGGTTGGGAAGTCTTGTAAAGGTGCAACAGAACAGAAAGCACGACCCCCGACGCCACGCCAACCTCGACCCCAAGAAGAAGGGTCAACAAAATAGTGGCCGCCACAGCCACAAAGTCCGCGCACGAATAGGACCACGTCTTTTTCAGGATCGACAGGTCCACCAGCCCGAGGACTGCAACAATGATCGTGGCCGCCAGCGTCGCCGTCGGCAGAAAGTAGATCAACGGTGTCAACGCCAACGCTGCAACCGCCAAACCGATTGCTGTAAACGCACCGGCGGCGGGTGTCTCAGCACCGGCATCAAAATTAACAACCGAACGAGCAAAACCACCCGTCACCGGAAACCCCCCGGTAAATGCAGCACCCAGATTGGCGGCGCCCAGCCCGATCAGCTCCTGATCCGGGTCAATCCTTTGTCTTCTTTTCGCAGCCAGTGTTTGCGCAACAGAAACGCTTTCGACAAAACCGATTATCGAGATCAGGATTGCCGGAAGAAGCAGCGCTTCGATCAGATCGAAGGACAGGCTGGGCACCGTAAAAGGCGGCAAGCTCTGCGGGACCGCACCGACAATAAGCACCCCTTGATCTGCCAGATCAAATGCCCAAACACTGACCGTTGTCGCGACGACCGCAAAAACCGGACCCGCTTTCGTCAGGATATCAGCCAACAGCGGCGGCGTTCGCAATTTGGTCAATGTCGGTCTCAGGAAGCTGCGCACCCAAAAAAGGAACAGGGTTGCGCTCGTCCCAATCGCCACCGTTACCCAGTTTGTCTGGCTCAGGTGCGACAGGATTGAGCCGAGCATCTCGGGCAGTGTATGGCCATGTGCCTCAATGCCAAGAATGTGCTTTAGCTGGCTGGTCGCAATCAAAATGCCCGAGGCCGTGATGAACCCGGCAATCACCGGGTGGCTCAGGAAATTGGCCAGCAACCCCAGCCGCAGCACACCCATGAGCA
Organism: Ruegeria sp. S263; assembly: GCF_056780525.1. Classification (NCBI taxonomy): domain Bacteria; kingdom Pseudomonadati; phylum Pseudomonadota; class Alphaproteobacteria; order Rhodobacterales; family Roseobacteraceae; genus Ruegeria; species Ruegeria sp. S263. The sequence goes on from NZ_JBQUVJ010000003.1 coordinate 181,076, forward strand.
CCAGAAACCCTCCGGACAGCATAGCCAATGTCAGGGCGGCGGCAGCGTATCCGGCGGTGCCCTGCTCCGCGACCTGCCCGATAACTGAGGCCGTCAAAAGGGACACAACAGCCACAGGCCCAACCGCCAGCGAACGGCTGGTTCCGAAAACCGCATAGAGCATAATCGGAGCGATCGAAGCATAAAGTCCCGCCTCGGGCGGCAGACCGGCCAGCATCGCATAGGCTAGCGATTGCGGGATCAGCATGATCGTCACGATCACCGCCGCGAAAAGGTCGTTTGACAGGGCCGAACGCGAATATGTTCGACCCCAGTCCAATACCGGAAAGTAGCGCCCAATGCCGCGGCCCGAGGTAATTTTGCTAGGCATCAGTTTCCGGTTACCTTGATCTTTTCGGGCTTCGCCAGCCATTCTTTCCCCCGCAGCATCGCCTTCCAGTAGATCGGGGGCAGCAGCCTTTCCTTCAGCAACCAAGCCGCGCGTGACGGTTGAGTTCCATCAATCAGGAACGGGGGAAAACTGGGCTTGAGTGCGCCGCCATATCCAAATTCAGCCAGCACAATTTTACCCCGCTCAACCGTCAACGGACACGACCCATAACCATCGTACTGCGCTACTGCCGAACGACCGGCGATATCTGCCACGATATTGTCTGCAACAACCGGAGCCTGCTTGCGCGCTGCAGCCGCTGTATTGGCATTTGGCGCGTTCATCACATCGCCCAGCGACCAGATGTTGTCGTATGTTTCGTGACGCAGGGTGGCCTGATCCACGTCAACCCAACCAGCCGCGTCGGCCAATGGCGACACCCGGATGAAATCGGGCGCTGTCTGAGGTGGGCAGACGTGGATCATGTCAAATCCGACCTCAATGGTTTCCACGTCTTCACCGGGCCGAGCTATTTCAAAGCGGGCCATTTTTCCCGGCCCGTCCAAAGCGATCAGATTATGAAAGAAGTTCAACGAGGCATCGTATTTCTCAATATATCGTTCAAGCGCGGGCACATAATCCTTCACGCCAAATATTACGCCACCTGCGTTCATGAACTGGATGTCGATATCTTTCAGCACACCCCGGCGGAACCACGCGTCACCCGACAAGTACATCGCCTTTTGCGGCGCACCCGCGCATTTGATTGGCACTGGCGGCTGGGTAAACAACGCCCTGCCCTTCTGCATCTGCTGCACCAGTTTCCACGTATAAGGCGCAAGATCATAACGGTAGTTTGAAGTGACACCATTGCGGCCTAGCGTTTCTTCCAAACCCTCCACTTTGCCCCAGTCAAGCTTGAGGCCCGGGCAAACAACCAACCGGCCGTATTTGACCACGCGGCAACCGTCCAGGATCACGGCATCATTGTCGGGTTCAAAGGCTGCCACGGCTGACTTCAACCAGTGCACACCTTTCGGAATGAGGCTGCCCATGGTTCGCGCCGTGCTCTGAGAGTCTAAAAATTCCACCACCGACCATGGTCCAACCGGGTTGATAATAGTGAATATCAGCGGGGTCGATCACGGCAATATCCAGATCGGAATCTCGTGACTTCAAACTTGCCGCGACAGCGATACCACCGGCACCGCCGCCCACTATGACAACATCAAAGAACGCGTCACCCTTGTCCGTTGGCGTTTTGCCGCCGTTGGCGATGCGGCGCGCTACACCGTTCATGTCATAACCCACCGCCCCAGTTGCCGCGAGGATTTCTGCCATTGGTCGGAGGTTGGATTCATGAAAAGACCACAGCGTAGCCGACCTTGTCCCGGTTCGACAATAGGCCAATACCGGCTTTGGCGCGTCCTGATAGACCCGGCCAAATTCGGCCACGTCCAGATCCCGAACCATACCGCTGGTGATCGGGACATAACGCGCCTCGATCCCCAGTTTCTGTGCCGCGGCTTCGATTTCCTCGAACACTGGCTGGTCAGCGGCTTCTCCATCGGGCCTGTTACACAGGATGCTGCGAAAACCCTTGGCAGCAATCGTCGCGACATCCTCGACCGTGATCTGCGGGCTGACCGAGAGCTGATCCGTGATGTATCTGATATCCATCTGTCTCCTCCCTTTTTCCGTCACAGAGTGTTCACGGGCACTTTGAGCATGGGGTTGCCGTCGGGATCCCGAGGCACTTCGCCCGCTCGCATGTTGACCTGCAACGACGGGATGATGAGCTTGGGCATATCCAGAACCGCGTCACGCTCGGTGCGGAATTTGACGAACTCCTCCTTCGTTTTCCCCCCGCCAACATGGATGTTCAGGGTCTTTTCTTCGCCCACGGTGGTTTCCCACGCAATGTCGCGCCCGTTCGGCCCATAATCGTGGCACATGAAAAGGCGTGTTTCGTCCGGCAGGGACAGCACTTTTTGGATCGAGTCGTACAGAACCCCGGCGTCCCCGCCCGGAAAATCCGCGCGCGCCGACCCCCCATCAGGCATAAACAGCGTATCCCCAACAAAGGCCGCATCCCCCATGACATGAACCATGCAAGCCGGGGTATGGCCCGGTGTATACATCGCGAAGGCCTGCATGTTGCCGATCATGTAAGTATCGCCTTCTTCGAACAGGGCATCGAACTGCGAGCCATCGCGTTGGAACTCTGTGCCTTCGTTGAACACTTTTCCAAACGTGTCCTGTACCACCATGATCTTTGAGCCGATGCCGATCTTTCCACCCAGCTTGCCTTGGATATATGGCGCAGCTGACAGGTGATCCGCGTGAACATGCGTTTCGATGATCCACTCCAATCGCAACCCCTGCGACTGTATCTGGTGGATCAAAGCGTCGGCGTGGTCATAGGTGATCCGGCCTGCGGCATAGTCGATGTCCATAACGCTGTCCACGATGGCGCAGGCCGCTGAAGACGGGTCCTTGACGATGTAGCTGATGGTGTTTGTCGCCACGTCAAAAAAGGCCTGAACATCGGGCTTGGTGTTCAAGTTGATCGGGTAATGAGTCATTGTGTTTACTCCTCCTTTGTCGTGTCAGGCCGTGGTCTGTGCCCGGCGCGCGGTGGTGGATTGAATGGATTTCGCCAACAGGATGCCGACAACCAAGGCAGCGACAAAAGCAAAGACCTGCCATTGCCCCGTCCCCAGCGCGGGCAAGGCGCCGCCCGGGCAAAAACCGGATAAGCCCCATCCAATGCCGAATACTGCCGAACCACCCACAAGCGGCACGTCAATTTCGCGTTTTGTTGGCAGGCTGAACCCGCCCGTGAAGATCGGTGTCTTGCGCCCAAAGACCAGTCGATAGCCAATGAAGGTTGTGACCAGCGCGCCTCCCATCACAAAGATCAACGATGGGTCCCAGCGTCCCGCGACATCAAAAAAGTTGATCACCTTTGCAGGGTTGGCCATGCCCGAAATTGATATTCCAAGACCAAAGACGAGACCGATGAAATATGTGGCGATGAGTTTCATGGATCAGCCTCCAATCACGTGGCGCACGACAAAAACCGTGACGAAGGTGAAAGCCATAAACGTCAACGTCGCCACGATTGATCGCGGGCTAAGTCGCGCCATACCGCAGACACCATGGCCGGATGTGCAACCCGCGCCATAGGTGACTCCAAGCCCGACGATCACCCCACCTACCAGTAGCGCGGGGGTCGATACGGGAACATCAACGGCAGGCATCTGGCCCGAAAACATCCAAAACAGGGTGGGCCCCGTGATCATCCCGGCGACAAGTACCAGTCGCCACGCAAAGTCCTGACGATTGGAAGGCTGGACCAGCCCGGTCAAAATACCTGTCGCCCCCATAACCCGGCCCATGACAAGCATCAGCAGGGTCGACGCGACGCCGATCAGAATGCCTCCGGTCAGAGAGGCAACTGGCGTGAACGCGGTCTCCATCATCCGCAGTCCTTGCAGGTTTTGAGGCCAACAATGTTGTAGATCGGGCAGTTCCCGACAAGGGCGGTTACCGCGAACACCGCAGCGACGATCACTGCCAGCCAAAACAGTAGGCCAGACCCAGCCATGCCGGTGCCAAAGGCCACAAACAAAAGGATAACGGCAACAGCAATGCGCAGGCCGCGATCAAGCTTTCCCATATTGGTGATCATTTCTCACTCCATCGAGACTCAATGGAGCGACACTTGCATAGCCCGGACCCAAGCCTCGGTGACTTGGTCACCAAACTATTCACTTTTTATGTTCGGCGTTATCAGCCTTACATTGCCGAACTGCGCGCCAACTGTTCAAATCCGGCCCTGTTCACCAGATGAACCTCGCCTCGGGACTGTTCGATCCATCCACGGCGGTGAAACTCTGACAACAGTCGCGAGATGACCTCACGCGCCGTTCCCAGTTCAGTCCCCAACACCGCATGGGTGGCGCGAACGACATCGCTATGGTCAGCAAGTTCCAAAAGACGGGCGGCCAGACGGACATCCATCCGTTGAAACACGATGTCATCAATCAGCGTGAACAGGTCTGTTATCCGGCGGGAATAAGCCGCAAAGACGAAATTGCGGAACACATCGGACTTTGCCACCAGCTCGTCAAAAGTTTGTCTCGGTATTGCGACCGCGCTGACATCAGTCTCGGCGATGCCATCTGCAGAATAGTCTTCAAAGGCAAGCATGCATGCGGTTGTCAAAACACAGCTTTCGCCCGCGTGGACGCGATACAAAAAGACCTCGCGCCCTGTTTCGGATTTTTGCTGAACCCGTATCGTACCTTCTAACAACAGCAGAAGATTGTCAGCAGTTTGTCCCGGTGAGAACACCTGCGTACCTGCCGGAACGCTGACAATTTGGCTTCCCTCCTCCAGTCGCGCGCGAATGTCGGCTGGCAATTGGCTCAGCCCTTTGAACCTGTCGATCCACGAAACGTCCATAATCCTGTTCCAGCCTATCTGCTTGACCGCTTTTCGAATGACACGATACATCTTATTTATCGAATATAACAGAGATTCGAAACTGACAGCGCAATACCCAGATCAAATCTTGACTGAAAACAGCGCTAGAATACCTCCAAGTAAATTCACAGGCGCGCGCCTATCTAATGACAGAAGGCAAAACATGTCCAAGCGGCTAGCCATTATATCCAGCGGCTTGAACAGCCCCCTAAGCAGCGCCGTGGAATTTGCACAACAGGCCAGGGACACCGGGTTCAAGATCACTTTTCTTGCTCCGGTATCCTCAGCGTCGATTCTTGCACATGCGGGCTTGGAACATTTCATAATTCCGGGCCCTAAATTTGATGCGTTCACGCCGTTGGTTCCCTCCGAAACCGCGCAGTCAATGACCAGGCAAGAGCGCCTGAAATCGGCCGTAGCTGCGTTTGAAGTTGATGAACTGCAGCGGGACTTGGCCCGTATCTCTGCCGATGCGATATTCGTCGATTGCGAATTACATGCGCATATCGTCGTTGCGATGACGTTGGGTGTTCCGGTCGTCCAATTCAGCAACATGTTTTTGTCACCCCCCAGTCCACAAGCCCCCCCGCTGAACAGGCGCGGCATACCAGGACAAGGGCTTCGCGGTAGCAAGCTTGGCATCTGTTTGCTGTGGGCACAGTTTCTTGCATGGAAAAACCTCAAAATTCTCAGGAACCGGATTTCCAGCAAAAGTACGGACTATCCAACGGCCGTTCAGGAACTGGCCCGACTGCACAATGTGCCGATCTCCAAACTTAGGCGGCGCGTGTGTTGGCAGATGCCGTGGACCTACAAAATCCAGACAGCATTGTTTTTGCCCCAAGCATTGGACCTGCCGACCAAACCCTACGATTACATGTCGTACCTTGGCCCGATGATCATGGAAAACCGGCCACAGAAATATTACGATGCAAATACAGTTGCCCGGTTTTGCGATCCCGCTTTGCGACGCAGGCGGATTTTCGTCGGGTTTGGCACCATGATGAAAACAAAAGGCGATTTGGTCTCCAAACTTTTGACCGTAGCCGAGCGTCATCCAAAATGGCACTTCCTGTTCACCGCTGGCAAAGACTGGGACCACGCCTCTGAATTGCCTGCACCGGACAATGTCGACGTTGTTCCATGGGTCCCGCAACACCGTGTTTTGGAACACGCTGACATGGCCATTATGCATGGAGGCACCGGCAGTTTGGTCGAGGCCGTTGAGACCGCGACCCCGCTTTTGTTATATCCTCATGTCAACGACCAGAAAGGCAGCGCCGCGCGGGTCGTATTTCACCGCATTGGGCGCGCAGGAACGCCCAAAGACCCCATCGACAAGATTGAAGCAGACATCCATGCCGTGCTGGAAGACCGAGACATGGCGCGGAGGTGCCGAGAAATGCAGGCCGAGTGCCGAGCAGAACAGTCCGGCGACACACTAGAGCGGTATTTGCGAACGCTCGTGGGCTGAGGCAATCACCCGCAATGCTAAAGCACAGCACTTTTTTTGATCCTATCGGGACTTGGGCACGTAAAGGTTTCAGAAGCAGTCGATGAACCCTCAAAGTGCACTACAAATCTCAGATCAACGACTTAGGCTCTGACGCCAAAAGCTTTGCGGTCACGCTTCCGGACGTTACCGCCGAAAACCTGCGCGGGGTCTGGAAGACGATTGCCGAGTTCGGAAGTTTCAACTTTGCGGTCCCGTCCGAGTTCGGCGGCTCCGGTAGAACAGCCCAAGAATTTTGCAGCCATTTTTTGGGGTTCGGCGAAGGATGCCGTGACAACGGACTTGCAATGGCCGTGATCTCGCAGATCTGGACCCTGCAAAAACCGCTGATCCGCTTTGGTAGTTCTCAGGTAAAGGCCGCGTATTTGCCTAAATTGCTGGCAGGTGAAACCCTCGGCGCTTTTGCTTTGACCGAATTGGAGGCAGGGTCCGATGCGCTTGCGCTCAGGACACGGGCCGATCGTGTGGACGGCGGCTATGTCTTGAATGGCAGCAAAGCTTTTGTCGGTATGGGGCCAAACTGTGACATCGCAATCGTCTTCGCTCAGACAGACCCGGAAAAAGGCCGCTGGGGGCTATCCGCCTTTGTCGTCCACGCCGAAGACCAAGGATTTATCCGGCATCCGGCTCAGGGCAAACTGGGCTTGAACAGCGTTCCTCTGGGTGAACTGGAGTTCCGGGATTGCCGAATTTCTGAGGACCGGCGACTGGGACCCGAAGGCGCAGGGGCCGCTATCATTCAAACCACCCTGGACTGGGAGCGTTGTTTCATCCTGACATCGCAGGTGGGCGCGATGCGCAGGCAATTGGCTGAGTGTACCGACTTTGCAGCGGCCCGTAACCTGTTTGGACAATCCATTTCCGAGTTCCAGTCCGTCGCTAACCGCATCGCGGATATGCGGGTGCGTTTAGAAACTTGCGAGTTGATGCTGGAGCGCGCTGCAGACCTTTACGACGCTGAAAAACCCCTCACCCAATTCGCGGCCATGGCGAATCTTCACATATCCGAAGCCTTCCTCTGTTCCAGCCTGGACGCGCTCAGAACCCATGGCGGGCGCGGATATCTGGCGGGGGCATCAACTGAACAAGACGCAAGGGACGCGCTGGGTGGCGTGATCTACTCGGGCACCTCGGACATTCAGCGTCAGATCATTGCCAAAATGGAAATTGGCCAGCGGTCCAAACCAAACAAACTGGGAGACTCAACCAATGGCTAACGGCCTTGTTTCAAGCCATAACCACTCATCGCCACGCCAACCCGTATCGTGTGGGTTACATCAACAGGTGTTGGCGTTTGCGGGTCTTTTCCTGATGATGCTGACATCTGTGGCCCATGCCCACAGCTTTAACGAAAGTTATGTGTACTTTGACGTCACCGATGACAGTCTGAGCGGGCGCATCGAAGTAACTCTGACGGACCTGACCCGCGTGCAGCAGGGAACCGCAGAAATCGAGACCCCTCTGACAGAGGAGGAAGTCACCGCCGCGCAGCAGGCTTTCTTCGATTACTTCGAAGAGCGCATGAACCTGTCTTACGAAGGCCGCCCATACGAAGTTGAATTTGATGATATTTCGTTCTTTGGCACGTCCGTAGACACGTTTGCCCAGCTTCACTTTGCCGTTCGCGACATCACTGAGACACCTACAACGATCCAGATGTCGTATGACGGGTTGTTTTCAGATGTCGACCCGACGCATCGGGGATACGCCCTGATCGGAAGCAATTCGCGCAACGGGATGGACGAAAACGAGGCGTATATTTCACTGATCTTTGCGCCCGGTGAGGGTCAGAAAGACCTGTATCTGAATGATGAACCCACCAAGGATATTGCCCTTACCTTTTTCGAACATGGCGTTTGGCATATCTGGCTGGGGTTTGACCATGTCCTGTTCCTGATCACGCTGTTGCTGGGTGCGGTCATGCGGATCGAAAACCAGCGCTGGGTTCCCTCCGAGAGCATTCGGGACAGCCTGCGTGAAACCGTCAAAATCGTCACGGTTTTCACGGTCGCACACACAATCACCCTCTGCCTCGCGACCTTCGAGGTCGTCACTCTGCCGGTCACGCTGGTCGAGGCGGTTATCGCATTCTCGATCGCGGCCGTGGCGATTGGTAACCTGATCCCGAGGTTTCACGCTGGATCGTGGAAAGTCGTGTTCCTGTTCGGTATCTTCCACGGCTTTGGCTTTGCAAACGTGCTGGAACCGCTTGGGCTTGATCCCACCCGCAAAGCGCTTGGCTTGGCGACTTTCAACATCGGGGTCGAGGTCGGGCAGCTTGCGATCGTCCTTGTCCTGTTCCCGATCTTCTTTGCCCTACGTCGTCTGACCGCCTATCGTGTGATCGGCCTGCAATTCGGCTCGGTCGCGTTAATCGCAATCGCGGCATTCTGGTTCTACGAACGAACCGTCGGCTGGTTCCCCGTGTTCGGTGAAACAGTGGCACAGGTTGCCTTCTGATGATCAATCCGGCCCTCCTCGACCACGCTGTCAGGTATCACGCTCGACACACTCCGGATGCTCCGGCTCTGAGTGTGTTGGGCACGGTGACAACCTATGAAACCTTGAACAGCGAAATCGACAGGATAGCGGCCTGTTTGCTGGACCGCGGCGTTCAGATCGGGGACAGAATTGTTTTGTGCACAGCCAAGGGTTTAAAGGCGATTGCGGCCTTGCATGCGATTCTTCGTGTTGGCGGCGTATATGCTCCACTTGACCCGACAGCCCCGGCAAAACGTATTGCAGGGCAAGTTTCGGTAGTTTCTCCCAAATTTGTCCTCGCAGATACGCCCCGGCTCACCCTTTTCGCAGGGGTATTTGCCACGCCTCAGCTCATTGATATTTCTCAGGATTTCCCTGAGGCAAATATGAATGACAAGATGGCAGATCGTCAGCCCCGAAGATCGGAATATGACGCAGCCTATATCCTGATGACCTCGGGCACGACCGGCACACCGAAGGGAATTGTTCACACCCATAAAAGCGGCCTCGCCATCACACGAATGGTTGCCGCACGGTGCCGGCTGACATCAAGCGATCGGATAAGTCACCACACTCCGCTGCATTTCGACATGTCGATTTTCGACGTTTTCTGCACGTTCTTGTCCGGGGCCTGCTGTGTGGTGATCCCGGAAGCCTATACCAAGCTGCCCGCTTCGCTGTCCCAGCTCACGGAACACGAACGTATTTCGGTTTGGTATTCCGTGCCTCACGCCATAATTCAAATGGTCGAGCGAGGCGCTTTGGCAGACCGCAATCTACAAGCCCTGCGCATCGTGATGTTTGCAGGAGAGGCCATGCCGCCTTCTTCCCTCAGTTCGTTTTCAAAACATGCGCCAAACGCAACTTTTCTTAACGCTTACGGGCCAACCGAGACAAACCACTGCACCACTGCTGAGTTCACACATGCCGACCTGGACGGCACCACCCCTTTGCCAATCGGCTTTCCGGAACAAGGGGTCATCGTCCGCATCGGGGCAGAGGCAAACGAAGCAAGCACAGGCGAGCTTCTAATAGCCTCCGATCAAGTAATGTCAGGATACTTGAATGCGCCAGACCTGAACCGGGCAGCCTTTTGTACCTTGCCGGACGAATCCGGGCAGCCAAGGCAATTTTACCGAACCGGCGATATCGTCCGCCGCGCGCAGGACGGTCAACTAATTCTGGTCGGGCGCAAAGACCGTCAGGTCAAGCTGAGGGGCTATCGCATCGAATTGGACGAGGTAGAGCTTGCCCTGGTCAACTGCGCCCAAATCACCGAAGCCGCCGTGATCCTTTTCGAAGGCAAAATCCAAGCCTTTGCAACGGGGCAGACAGGCGTTGATCTGAACGAAATCCGGTCCAATCTGGAGACTGTGTTGCCGCACTATGCTGTCCCAAGCCGGATAGACCTGCTTAGTTCAATGCCACGCACCTCGACCGGAAAGATTAACCGTCAAAAGCTGATAGGAATTGCGAATGCGCAGCGAGCAGCCTGAAACGCATGATCATGCATTGCGCCACTTCGTTCAAACCACCCTTTTGGGTGGTCGGTCGGTGACAGATGACGAGGAATTGTTGCTAAGCGGCATGATCGATTCATTGGGGGTGATGTCGCTGGTTTCGTTCATTGAGCAAACCTATCAGATCGAAGTGCCGTTTGAGGATGTCACCCTTGAGAATATGGGCACGATCAAAACGATCATGGATTTTGCGGAAACGCGGCTAAAAACGCGTGCGGACTGAAAGAATGTCGTATCCTCTGACCGAAAGCCAAACGCTATTTTGGAAGGGCCACCAGCTTCAGCCGGACGTACCCTTGTACAACATGGCCTGGAGGTTCGATCTGCATTTCGCCGTTCAGCCCGAGGTATTCAAGGCCGCATTCCTTGAAACGCTTGAGCTTAACCAAGCACTCAGAACCGCAATACGTGATACACCCGAAGGTCCTGTCCAATTTGCCGTCGAGATGGACGAAGATCTTCTCGAGATCAAAGACCTCAGCGATAATGAAAATCAGCAGGAAACGCTGACTTCGGAATCGGCGGACTGGGTCCAAACCCCTTTTGAACTGACTGAGGGAACGATGCGCAGTCGGTTGGTGAAGTTGGCGAACTCACACTGGGTTTGGCTTGTGTGTCAGCACCACATTGCCTGCGACGCGCAATCAGGCGCACTTATGTTCGAGCAGGTCTCGCAACGCTACGAACGTCTCCAAGGGGGGCATACCGAAAAAGTCGAGAGCCTGCCCAACTTTTTTGAACGTCAGAATTTGCGATCTTCCTCGATGGTCGCGGCACACGTCGCCGCGCCAACGGCCAAAACACCTCCGTACGGCAGCGATCCACAACGAACATTCTCTTCGAAGCGTCTTCGCATACCAGTTGATCCGGCACTTTTCGGTGCTTTGGAGAATGCAATTGCCAGGCCGGAATTCAGACTTTTCACGCCCGAGCTGTCGCGGTTGGCCATCTACCTCACGGCTTTTTTCGCCCATCTTCACAGGATAACGGGCGACGAAGAAATTACGATTGGTCTGCCATCGCACAATCGACTAACGCCGGATGATCGAAGAACGATCGGACTGTTTGTCGAAGTCTTGCCTCTCTCAATCCAATTCGATGCGTCGGACACCCTGCTTGACCTTCACGGCAAGGTAAAAAAGAGGCTGGGCGTTTTCTTGAAACAGGCCAAGCCAGGTGCGGTTTCAAAGATAGACACATCAGGTGTCAGTGCGGTCTGCAACTATATTCAGGCACGCTTTGATGCGTTTGCCGGACACCGCGCCTCGGTCGAATGGCTGCATAGCGGCGCACATGATGCAATCCATTCTCTCAGGCTTCACGTCATCGACTTTGAAGGAAGTGGTGTTCCAAGTCTAAGTCTGGACGTTCAGAACAAAATTCTTGAATCGGTTTCAGAGACCAGCCTTTGCGCACATTTCGTCAAGTTTCTGACGGCCGTGGTTTCAACCCCGGAAAGCCGCGTAACGGCCGTTGCATTCTCGGCCGGACCCGAAGATCTGTCACTTGTTCAAGGCCCGGCGGAACCTCAATCCACACAAGTTTCCGTACTGGAAAGGTTCAGATCACACGTAAGAAACACGCCTGACCTGATTGCCCTATCCCAAGCAGAACACGAGCTAAGTTACGGGCAGCTAGACGAACTCAGCGACCGCATTGCAACCCATTTGAAAGAACTTGGTGTTTCCCGCGGTTCCTGCGTCGCGGTCCATCTACCTCGGTCCATGGATTTTGTGATTGCGGTCATGGGCGTTCTGAAGGCCGGGTGCGCGTTCGTACCAATTGCGACCAACATACCCCCGGCACGCGTGGACGAAATTCTGCTCGGGAGTCGTGCATCCGCTGTATTTGTTACCCCAGAAGACCAGCGTAAGTACCCTTGTAAAAGCATTACGGTCGAGGCCGCCCGCCACGACGACACTGTTGTCAGAGGGGCAATCGAACCCGACGACACCGCATACATTCTGTTTACATCAGGGTCGACAGGTGTACCCAAGGGCGTCGAAGTAAGCCACGAAAACCTAGCGCGATATATTGACTGGGCGGCTCGGTCTTTTGCTAACGACCGTCCTGCTCATTTTGCGTTCTTTTCGTCCGTGTCGTTTGATTTGACCCTGACGTCGCTGTTTGTCCCTTTGATCACTGGCGGGTCGACCAGGGTTTATCCCGAACGCTCTGACCCGGACATGGCCATCCTTGACGTCTTTGCCGAGGATAAAGTCGACATCGTGAAACTGACCCCGTCGCATCTGGCTTTGGCTTGCACGCAAACGCAATCCGTCCGACGCATCGAAACGCTGATACTTGGCGGTGAAAACCTGACATCCGCGCTTTGCCGTCGTGCGCTCAACACCCTGTCACCGTCATTGAAAATTATCAACGAATACGGTCCGACGGAAGCCGTCGTTGGGGCCATGCACCATAGGTTTGACCCCGACGCGGATACGCAGTCGTCAGTTCAGATTGGCCAACCTGCAGTGGGGGTCACGCTGTCTGTTCGGGACGCGGCACTAAATATCTGCCCTTTAGGAGTGACCGGAGAAATCTTGATCAGCGGTCGGCTGGCTGACGGGTATCTGAACAGCCCGTCCCTGACTGCTGAAAAGTTCGTCGACGATCCTTTGAACCTACAGGATAAGCTATATCGGACCGGCGATCTTGGTCGCATCACGAATGATGGGCGTTTTGAATACCTTGGACGCGCGGATCAACAGATCAAGAAAAACGGCGTTCGCTTCGAGACTGCGGAATACGAACAGATTCTGCGCCATTTGCCTGATGTCGACGCGGTGCATGTCACCTTTTCTTCAACCGATCACACCATCGTATCAACGCAGCAGTGCAAGAATTGCGGCCTGACAGACGCTGTTCCCGGGGTGCATTTTGACACGCAAGATATGTGTACGATCTGTGCCGAATTTTACACCTATAAAGACCGCGCCGGGGCTTATTTTCGCGCCGAACCCGAACTTGAGGACAAGATCGCCCAAGCCGTTCGCGCCAGCACTGGCAAATACGATGTCCTCATGATGCTGAGCGGCGGTAAAGACAGTACCTATGCAGCCTATCGACTGGCCGCCTATGGGCCTCGAGTGCTCGCTGTAACTTTGGACAATGGGTATATCTCGGACGAAGCCAAAGAGAACATTCAAAGGGTCGTTGACGACCTGAACTGGGACCACAGGTACCTGTCCACGGACAAAATGAACCAAATCTTCGTAGACAGCCTGAAAACGCATTCCAATGTCTGCCAAGGTTGTTTCAAGGCCCTTTACACACTGGCCTTCCGAACGGCCCTGTCCGAGGGGGCGGCAATGGTCGTCACTGGCCTGTCGCGCGGCCAGTTTTTCGAGACGCGGCTGACGCCTGACCTGTTCCGTAACTCAGCCCCGACTTGCGCGCAACTGGATGAAATGGTTACGCAAGCCCGCAAGACCTATCACGCAGAAGACGACGCAGTATCCCGGCTTTTGCAGACCGACGACCTAAAGGATGGCCGTTTTCTCAGTCAAATCGACGTGCTGGATATCTATCGCTATGTCGATGTGCCTGTTTCGGACATTTATGAGTTCCTCGACACTCAAACCGCATGGAAACGCCCAAGGGACACGGGACGATCGACCAATTGCCTGATCAACGATGCCGGAATCCACGTTCACAAAACGCGGGAAGGGTTTCACAACTATGCTCTGCCCTATTCGTGGGACGTACGAATGGGTCACAAGACACGTGATCAGGCACTGGACGAGCTGAACGATGAAATCGACACGCAAAGAATAGAAGCGATCCTGGAAGAAATCGGATTTGACGAACCTGTTACGCGGGCACCTGCTCTGACGGTTTATGTGGCAGGTCATGATCTGAATGGGTCGCAGGTCTGGGATATCCTTCGCGAACACCTGCAACGCGAGATGTTGCCGGATCAGGTTGTAATCCTGGATGAAATGCCCCTTAATGCCAACGGCAAGGTGGATACTTCTAAGTTGCCCAAGGCCGCGTCAAAAAACCCGCCCCCGGGCAATTACGTCGCACCAGAAACCGAAACGCAACGCCGATTGGCAGCTATCCTTTCCGGTGTTCTAGGCGAAGTAGAGATCAGCGCGACGCGAGATTTCTTTGACTTGGGCGTAGACAGCATCGCCGCAATCGAAGTTGCAATGAAAGCCAATGAGCAAGGCATCAACCTGCCTGCGACTGCGTTATTCGAGTATCGGTCACTCAGGGCATTGGCCTCTTATGCGGACACGTTGCCAGATGACCATGGCAGCGGCGACGATGACGCTCATCTGATCGACTTGGACGACGATGATCTGTCGCGCATAACTGAGGCTTTGGACTGACATGGGGCTTCCCAAAGGCGTTGCAGATATCCTGCCGCTGACCCCGGCCCAGCAGGGAATGCTGTTTCATACTGTGGGTGAGGCAGCCCTGGGGGGACAGTATGTTGCAGTCATCAGTTGCGCCTTGAACGGCCCGCTGGATCCGAACCGCCTTAAACGTGCCTTCAAAGCGATGCTGGCAGGGCGTGATGCGCTTCATGCCGGTTTCGTATGGGAAGGCGTAAAACAACCCGTGCAGGCCGTACGCGAAGAGATCAACCTGCCTTGGACCGAACTTGATTGGAGCGGCGTCAGGAATGTCGATCAGCGGTGGGACGATCTGCTGCGGCTGGAACAAATTCGTCGCTTCGACCTCAAAAAACCACCTTTGATGGCAGTAACCCTGATCAAGTTGTCTGACTCAGCATGGCGACTGGTCTGGACGGCTCACCATTTGATCAGCGACGGATGGTCAACAAGGGTCGCGCTTCAAGATGTGTGTGCATCCTACAGGAATCCAAACGCTGTGCGCGACCAGGCGCCCAGCTTCAAAAGCTACCTCATTTGGCAACGAAAACAAAAAAACCTGACAAATCGAGCGTTTTGGACCGACCAGTTTTCAGGCCTCACAGAACCCAGCACCTTGCAAACCACGGCAACAAGCTCGGAAGCGGCGCTTCAGGAAAGGCGGGTGGAAGAACTGGGTCATGAGCTGATGACTTCGGTCGAGAATCTGGCACGTCAGCTTAAAGTGACTTCAAACGTTATTCTGTCGGCCGCATGGGGTTTGACGCTGCGGCGACTGCTGCAACAAGACGATGTGGTCTTTGGTACGACAACTGCGGGCCGACCACCCGAGATCCCCGGAATTGCAAAGGCCATAGGCGCATTCGTCAATACTCTGCCCGTGCGGTGCAAATTCGACCCTGCGCAGCCGGTTGAGAACTTCCTGCTTGATCACGCGCGCTCAGACCTTGCGCGTCGCAAGCATGAATATGCGTCGCTTGCCGAGGTACAATCCTGTGCGCCGTTTACCAGTGGCACGCCTTTGTTCGATACGCTGTTCGTCAACGAAGGGCTTGCACAATTGGACATGGATTTAGGCGACGTCGACATGACCCGCCTGAAGACAACACAATTCAGCAACTACCCACTTACCCTGTTGGTGACGCCACAAGACAGACTGACTGTCGAACTATACCACGATCCTTCGAGTCTCAGCTCAGAAGACGTGGAGTCCGTGATCACCGATTACAAAGATATCTTGTCAGCAATCACAAATGACCCAAAAGTCGCGGTCAAGAATTTGTTGCGGCAAGCGCAAGACGCCATGAAACCTTCGCCGGAACCGGACAGCGAAGATGTCATTGAACGATTTCTAAGTTGCGCCCGAAACTCGCCCCAAGCAGTAGCGATATCTGATGGCGAGGCTACGCTTACTTATGCGGAACTTTCGCTCGGCGCGCGGAAGATTGCAAAGGCTTTGGTGGATGCCGGGGTCAAAACAACAGACATTGTGCCGGTGGCGTTGCCGCGTGGACCCGCGGCGATCTCGGCCTTCTTAGGCGTTATGATGTCCGGCGCGGCCTATGTCCCTTTGGACTTGGACTACCCGTCGGAGCGTATCTCGCAAGTCCTGAACGCAATCGAAGCCCGTCACATCGTCACCGACCAGATCGGACGCACCAAGCTGCCTGAAACCGGCGCTCACCACGTTTTGCTAAGCTCTTTAGGCAATCCAATGGACAGTGTGGACGTCAGGCGCGGTGAAAGAGCTTACGTCATGTTCACGTCCGGGTCTCAGAGCTTACCCAAAGGGGTCGAGATTACGCGTCGGGGATTGGCACTATCAACCGCCGCAAGAGACACGTACTACAAGGAACGGCCAAGCGTCTTTCTGCTTTTGTCTTCGCTGGCATTCGACAGCTCTGTGGCCGGCATTTATTGGACCTTGTGCTCAGGTGGGCAACTCGTGATCGCGCCAAGGCGTGCCGAACAGGAACCGTTAAAGCTTGGCAAGTTGATTTCCCATCACCGGGTAACGCACACTCTTTGCCTTCCAGGATTGGCGCAGGCGCTTCTTTCGGCGGTTCCAAGTCGCGATCTTGAAAGCCTGAGAACCGTGATCACGGCCGGGGAGCCCTTGCACCCAACCATCGTAAGGCAATTTCGAACGGTTCTTCCGGGTCGCCGATTGGTGAACGAATATGGCCCAACCGAAGCAACCGTCTGGTGCACAGCCTATGATGCGACCAGCCATGTTGAAGATGCGGACATCCCGATCGGCTCTGCAATCCCCGGTACTTGGGTCGGAGTTGTCGACGCGGACGATTGCCCTGTCAGCGCCGGTAAGATTGGCGAAATCGTTGTGGCCGGTCGAACAGTTGCGCGCGGCTATCTGAACAATGCCATTCAAACTCAGGAACGCTTTTTCCATACTGGCTTGAAGGACATACAAGCCTACAGGACTGGAGACTTGGGAATAGCAGATGCGTCAGGGCACATCACATTTCTGGGGCGCAAGGACTCACAGGTCAAAATTCGCGGCCACCGCGTTGAGCTTTCCGAAATAGAAACCGCAGCCAGCACCGTTACACCCAATCAACCCGTCGCGGCTGTCGTGCTTGATCAAGCAGCTTCCAAAAGTATCGCGATCGCAATCGAAGGTCCGGCAGACGAGGCGTTATGTCAGACTGTCAGTGGGCACATCCAGGCAACTTTACCAAGTCCTTTTCATCCAAACCTGGTCGTGAACATCGAAAGGTTCCCGCAACTTCCAAACGGCAAAACAGACCTGCAGACACTGGCCCGAATGGTCTCAGACGTCAGGCAGGTACAGGTCGGCGACCCGCCCGAGGGGGAATTGGAAGGGCTGCTTGCAGAGCTTTTTTCCGACGTGTTACGCACAGCTTGCACCACGCGGGACGCAAATTTCTTTGATATAGGAGGTGACAGCCTGACGACCATCGCCGCCTATGCGAAGGGTCAGGAAATGGGATTGGAGTTTGAACCGACCGACCTGTTCAGTTGTCCCACGGTCGCCGAACTGGCAAAGCGCATCACGGACCGGATGACGAGCGTCACATTTTCTGAAAACGACAGTACAATTCAGGTGTCAAACCCCGGACCCGGTAAGACGACCGTTGTCATCGCGCATTGTTCGGTCCAATTCAGCCGCTATATGGCGCGCAGCCTTGGCCCGGATTATTCCGTTGTCCTCATCCGAAGCCACCGGACACAGGGGATGGACATTCCAGTTGGCAAAACCTTCGATGATCTGGCGTCAGACGCTAAGTCCTACTTGGATCAATCGGAAAACACGGGGCCGATCGTTTTATGCGGATATTCAGCCGGTTGTCCGTTGGTCATGGAACTGGCCCGACAGTTGGGGCAGGACAGGATTAAAGGCTTGGTGCTGCTTGATCCTCCGATAAAAATGGTGGGCGAAGAACCAAAACTGCAGCCGATATTTTTTCGAACATATAAACGCTGGCGATACCTGTTTCGGAATTTCAAACGAAAAGCCAAGGCAAAACACACCCTGCCTGCGACCATGGCCGCGCTGCATGAGCAACCGGATTCAAAAGATCTCCATATTGAAGCTGTAGAAATCTCTCATGGGTTGGCGATCAGTGACTTCCGCGTGCCTAGACTTGACCAACCGGCCCATGTGTTCCTGACGCCCGGCAATCCATCGCTTGCAACTGGCGATGTTCTGGACACGCATTTGCGCCGCAAAACCTGTCACATGCTTGAAATGAAGCACGAAGAGCTCATGCAGCGGCCAGATGCATTTCTGAACATTGCAACCGCGCTGAAGGATCTTCTGGATCAAGGCCCGCCCGGGTCGGGCTAAGAACGTCTGCGCCCCTTGTGCCGATCAATCCTCAAGACCAAGTTCGCGCAACACCTCATACCTGCGTTCAGGTATCGACTGTTCGATATAGGCCAGATCAAAAGGGTGGATACTGGCGATAGAAATCCCTGGCTTTAGCCTTCTTGCCTCAGAAATAAATGCCTGTGCTCTTTCAGTATCGCCGCTCTTCCACGCGGCGACGGCAGGCCAGGTCAGAAATTCAGCCCGGTAAGTTTCGGGTAATACTTCCAAGAAAGCGTCGGTCAAAGCGTTGGCGCGCTCAAATTCGCCAGCGTCAATCAGCGCACCGTATTCGTCCACGATCAGCCACCACAGGGAAACCGGGGTCATGCGCTTTGCTCTGGTAAAATAGGGAAGAGACTCTTCGGCCGCACCTGCATATTTTAATACCCAAGCAGCACTTCGAATGACCCTGGCGTCACCCATCCCCCCCTCCAACGCGAGATGGGCGTATTCCTGCGCCTCTTCCCCTCGGTTCTGTACGACGCGTAATACAGCCAGGTTGGACAGAGTGGCCGGACGCCCGGGGTCGATGTCGAGCGCCATTGCAAGATGATCTTCGGCAAGGGCAAGCGACTCTTTCGGGTCCCTGGAAAATCCAAGCCTAACATCCATGATATGTGTAAATGCCATACCAACCAGCGCATCAACATATCTTGCGTCACGTTCAAGCGCCGCCTGATAATGCTTACGCGCGGTCTTGTTGTCTTCGGCGGTGAAGCGAACCCGATGCGCGCGCCCCTTTGCGTTTTCCGCAAATGCCACAAGGTCATTTGTTTCGCGCAGCGTCACCCTGCCGCCGTCTACCGTCCCGCGGTAAACCTGCTCTAGCACGGACAGAGTAATTTCGTCCTGAATATCAAAGAAATCACCCGATTTTCGGTTAAATGTCTCAGACCAAAGATATTTTCCCGACGTGGCATCAAGTAGCTTGGCCGATATCCTAAGGTCTTCGCCAGATTTCTGGACGCTGCCCTCAAGCACGTAACGAACCCCATAACGCGCCGCGATGTCACGACTGCTAAGGCCCTCACCGCTGTCTTTCGAACTTGTATCCTGACCGATGACCAGCAAGTCCGGCAACTTGGCAAGGTTCGTCGTGATATTCTCGCTTATTCCGTCAGCCAGATACCCATGTTCAGCCTCTCCGGGGCCGATATAGTCAAACGCCAAGACCGCCAGAGAAGAGTCGTCAGGCATGTTCTGCACATACCCGTCCACATCCTGTTGCGCCAAGTTCCCCCGCTGGAACCACCACCACGCGCTAGCGGTAATGAGCAGAGCGATGCCCGCGACAAGCAAGATTGCCGGGCTGATCTGTTCGGATTTGGGCGGCGATGCTGCTTCGGCTCCATTTTCAATCTGGAATGCCCTAATGGATCGAGACAGGTTCTTGACCCGAACTTCACCCAAATCCTTCAGGTTGACATTCAGCTTGTCCCTCACCTGATCCCGTACCGCACGGCTCAGCAATACGCCGCCCGCCGGTGCCAATTGCTCAAGCCGCGCCGCGACGTTAACCCCGTCGCCAAGCAGGTCATCGCCTTCAGGTACGACATCGCCGATGTTTATTCCGATCCGGTAAGCAATACGCCGGTCCGGTGGGATTCTTTCGTTTCGCCGCGCCATCCCGGTTTGCGTATCAATCGCAAACCGAACCGCCTGCACCGCTGAGGGAAACTCGATCAGCAAGCTGTCGCCGGCGGTATTCGCAACGCGACCCGAGTATTTTTCGATCAGGGGATCAAGCAACGCGTCACGGTGAGAACGCTGTGCCGAAAGCGTTCCCTCTTCGTCTGCGGCGACCAATCGCGAGAATCCAGCGATGTCCGCAGCAACTATCGTTGTAAGCCGACGTTCCATATGGGTTTCTCACCCCAAAGGCTAAGCGAGAACCCACAATCGGTCTATACCGTGCCCCGGGCGTCGGCTGAAACATGACAAAACGCTACTGCAACCGCTTGCCAGCGCTTTGTTTTAATATTTATTTTCAATTCATTCCCTCACCCACATCTAGGCAAGAGATCAAAAATCTGGCTAACCCCCTCAAGCCAATTCGATAGGTAATAGGGTTCCGGGTAATGAAATTGGCCGCAACAGTGAATTGTTTTTCGTCGCATATGGATCCAATTCGACCCGACTTGACGACCTCATTCACCTGCCGGAGGCAGAGCCTTTTGATAAAGATGCCAGGTCGTGTGACCAAGGATGGGCAGGGTGAAGATCAGCCCCAGAAACGCTGGAACCAACGACAACAGCATAGTGACCGAAATGATCGCCGCCCAACTGAGCATGACCAGCGGACTTTCCGTCACCACCCGGATTGACGTCAGCATCGCTGTGACGAAATCGGTTTCCCGGTCAAGCAACATGGGCATGGCCACGACCGTCACCGAAAACAGGACGGTTGACAAAAACGCGCCTGCGCAGGTCCCGATTACAAGAAAGGTCCACCCTTGCGGCGTAAAGAATATGGTGTTCAGGAACCCGTCAAAATTCGAAAAAGAGGCATCTTTCAGAATAATCGCCAGCCATAGCCGTATCTGATAGATCCACACCCAGAAAATGAACAGGGTAACAAAGGCCATCCAACCCATTTCACGTTTCCGCTGATTGGCCATGACAGTAAGGATTTCAGACCAGCCAAAGCTCTGACCCTTCTGCAACCGCCGCGACATTTCATATAATCCTGCCGCCGCGAAAGGTGCGACCAAAGGAAAGCCGACGGCGGCGGGAATAATCATCCAAATCTTGCCCAGCCAGACCAGACACCACACGAACAGTATTCCGAAAACCGCGTAGAACAGACCAAAAAAACCGCTCATCACAGGGCGCGCAAGAAAGTCTGAAAACCCGGCTTTCAATGACGCTGAAACGTCCTGCGCAGTCACCTTCCTGACCGCTTGTATAGACGGTTGGGACTGGGCCGGGCTGTCCGGCGGTGTGGAACCTGCGGTTTTGGGCGCCATATCACACTCCTTCCACGCCATGATACTGCGCTCAAGCTTTTGCTTCCAGCCTGTGCGCTGAAATAGACGTCTGTCTTGGAAGCCGGGTGCCCAAGCCCATACGACTGTTGCCCTAGACAAATCTGCCTGCCCGTAAGAACCTGTGCGCAATCAAAAAATAGGGAGTCGTTTAGATGAAACTGATTGCTTGCACGGCTTTGACCGCAATTGTCTCTGCAACCGCAGCGTTTGCTGCAGGCGACGGGACCTGCGCGGCAGGGAAAACACTGACCGAAGGCACGCTGACGATCGCGACCGGAAACCCGGCCTATTATCCTTGGGTTATGAACGACGCGCCAGAAAGCGGCGAAGGGTTTGAAGCCGCTGTCGCCTACGCCATCGCCGAAAAAATGGGTTTCGGGAAAGACAACGTAACGTGGGTCCGCACAAGTTTTGACGAGGCGATCCAGCCCGGAGCCAAGAACTTTGACTTCAACATGCAGCAATACTCGATCACGCCTGAACGCGAGGAAATGGTCGATTTCAGCTTGCCTTACTACACATCTGCCATGGCGGTTCTGACCACCCAGAATGTTGTCGATTCAGGTGCCCAAGCAACGTTGGACAGCCTCAAGGGGCTAAAATGGGGTGCGGTGGCCACCACCACAGCGATTCCCATGCTGAACGAAGTTATCCAGCCCACGGATGAGCCGCTGCTTTACAACGACAACGCCGATGTGAACGCCGCTATCATGGCGGGCCAGATTGATGCCGCACTCTATGACTTGCCGACCGCGCTGTACCTGTCGGCCGTTGTGGTGGAAGGTGGCGCCTTGCTGGGACAGTTCCCTCCGGATCAATCGGAAAGCCCCGACCAGTTCGGCCTTTTGATGGAAGACGGCAGCGCGCTGAGGGAATGTGTCGATGCGGCCATCACGGATCTGACCGAAAGCGGTGAGCTTGCGGCCATAGAAGCGCAATGGTTGTCCGAGGCGACGGGTGTGCCGGTCATCAAATAAATGGACGAAACATCGTTGCAAAAAGGCGTAGCCGAGCGTTCGACCACAACGCCAACGCGTCGCGAAATCTATGAGGCCGGGATACGGCGGCGGTCCAATCGGATCGCCTTGATTTCGACGGTCAGCGTTATCCTAGCGCTCGTCGTTCTAGTTCCGCTCGCCCCCGGTTGGGATGCGGTTCAACGCGCCTTTTTCAACGGCAGGGTGTTCACAGCAACCTTTCCCGGCTTACTAGAAGCCTTTCTTGTGAACGTGATGATCTTTGCGTGGTCCGCGCCGCTGATCGCGATCACTGGCCTTGCCATCGCGCTGTGTCGGGACACCCGCGCGCCCGCGTTTTTTCCACTGCGACTATTCGGGATCGCATATACCGACATCTTCCGCGGCCTGCCTGTCGTACTTGTCATCTACATTATCGGCTTTGGCATACCCGGTCTGGGCCTGCCAAGGCCATGGAACAGCCCGTATATCTGGGGCACCTTGGCACTGGTTCTAGTCTACTCCGCTTACGTGGCCGAGGTAATCCGTTCGGGAATCGACTCGATCCACCATTCACAGCGCGCGGCAGCGGCTTCACTGGGCCTCAGCGATCGGGACACCATGCGCTATGTTGTGCTGCCTCAGGCCATTCGAAATGTGGTTCCCGCCAATATGAACCTCTTCATCGCCCTGCAGAAAGACGTTGCGCTGTTGTCTTTTATCGGCCCGGTCGAGATTTTCCGTCAGGCGGGTGTCTATAAATCACTCTACGCCAATTTCACGCCCTATGTCGGCGCTGCGCTGATCTTTCTGGCACTGACCATACCTGCGACGCGATACGCGGATTACCTGATGAACAAACAAAACAAGGCGCGCACATGACGGCGAAGTTATCCTTGCGCGGGGTACGGAAGCGATTCGACGACCACGAAGTCTGCAAAGGCATTGATCTTGATATCGCTGAAGGTGAGATGGTGTGCCTGATCGGCGCGTCTGGCTCAGGCAAGTCTACGCTTCTGCGCTGTATGAACCTGTTGGAACCGATTGACGATGGTTCGATCTGGCTGGACGGGACAGATATTTCCGAGCCGGGCCTGGACCCTCAGCCTGTACGCCAGAAGATCGGCATAGTCTTTCAAAGCTATAACCTGTTCCCGCATATGACAGCGGCGGAGAACGTGATGCTTGCCCCGCGTCGCGTGCGTGGACTAAGCAGAGAAGACCTACGCACGCGGGTCACGCAACTTTTTACCCGTTTCGGTCTGGGTGAACGGATGGATCACTATCCGGATCAGCTATCAGGGGGACAACAGCAGCGTGTGGCAATCATCCGGGCGCTTGCGATGGAGCCGCAGATCATGCTGTTTGACGAGATTACAAGTGCGCTGGACCCTGAACTGGTCGGCGAAGTTCTAGACGTGCTTCGCGACCTGCGAAAACAGGGGATGACAATGGTTCTTGCTACGCACGAGATGGGCTTTGCACGTGAACTAGCCGACAAGGTGTGTTTCCTTGATGCGGGCCGAATCCTGGAACAAGGCCCGCCAGAAACGCTTTTCTCCAACCCCAGCGAGCCCAGAACCAAGGCCTTTCTTGCCCGCGTACTTTGACGCGGCAATGTGCGGTCTTTCATACTGAGCATTGAAGTTTACCGGACCACGCGTCCTCGCAAACACAGCTATTGTCGTTTGATTTCAAATTGGTGCGGGTGGAGGGACTTGAACCCCCACGCCTTGCGGCGCCAGAACCTAAATCTGGTGCGTCTACCAATTTCGCCACACCCGCACGATGACCGGGTCAATAGCAAAGCTTGAAACCAAGTGCGAGGGGGAAAGTGCACCCGTTCTCAATATTCTTTGTGACCTGGCGGCACCCGTTCTTGGCTTCGCACAAATTGATGCACCAAGAACCGTCTTTCGGTGCGAAAGCAGTCAATAAAACCAGTGTGAAATCATGCAATGCCTTTCTAAGTGAAAGCGCGGCACAGCCACCGCATCACAATTGCGCCACAATTCAAACGCCAAAAAATCTTATTCGCGTCAAACAAATTCCGCCTTGGGGGTCATTGATGTGCATGTGGACTTACTGAGTCTTTTTGCCTTCGGGCGCTGTACGAGTTCTATCTGCTCAACTCAAAAACAAGGGCTTAACCGTGACCAATATGATGACTTCCGCTGCTGCCGAGCAAGACGCTGTTGGTCTTGCACGCGAGAGCTTTCTCGGTGAACTCAAGACCCTGAGCCGCGACCACCCCGACACGGGTTTTGGTGTCGCGCTCCGAACACATTCGGGTGGCCACTATTTGCTTGCTAACTCGCGTATGCCGCTGCCAGAAACCAAATCCGCTGGGTTCCCGACCGGACGCAGCGTAGCTTGTCTGGAGAACAGCGAGCAATTCAGCTCCATCGAAGTCCTGGCTGATGAGACCGCCTTCGACAAGATTTCCCCCAGCGCCGAGGCCGCAATTTTGGGCAACGCCCTGAATTTGATTGCCCGCATTGATCTGCTGACCAGCACCCAAGCCGATCAGGTACAGCATCACATGGCGGCAACAGGAACCGGAGGCTAATCATGGCGCGCAATGACCATCTTCTGTCCGTCGGAAACGAGGCGCTAACGCCCATGACATCGGCGATGGCAGCCCTGACCACGCAGATCGACCAACTGACAGAGGTGGCGGACGCGCGCTCATCCGCCCGTCTTGCCACGCTCAAGACTCGTATGGAAAGCTTCACCGCCAGCGTGACACTGGTTGGGCAAGTCAAGGCCGGCAAGTCCTCGATCGTGAACATTCTGGCCGGGCGCCCTGCCCTTTTGCCGTCTGACGTGAACCCATGGACGTCGGTTGTCACGACGCTGAACATCAATACTCGTACCGAAGGCGACACCAAATCTAAGTTCACATTCTTTGAGCAGGAAGAATGGGATAACCTGATGGTGGGCGGCGGGCGTCTTGGCGAATTGGCCAACCGGGCCGGCGCAGACGACGAAATGGACGACATTCGCCGCCAAATCGGAGAGATGAAGGAGAAGTCCGAAGAACGCCTTGGCAAACACTTCGACCTGATCCTTGGCCAGAGCCATCAGTATGACTATTTCGACGAAGAACTGATCCAGCGTTACGTGTGCCTGGGCGATCAGGATGATCCTGACATCAACCCCAAAACAGGGCGGTTTGCAGATGTTACAAAATCTGCGGAACTGTACATGGATATCCCGCAATACCCGATATCTCTGAAACTCTGCGACACGCCGGGTGTCAACGATACCTTCATGGTGCGCGAGCAGATAACCCTGCGCAGCCTGCGCGGATCCGAGGTGTGCGTCGTTGTTTTGGCCGCAAGTCAGGCCCTGACGACCATGGACATGGCGCTGATGCGGATCATTGCGCAGTTCGAGAACCGTCAGATCATTCTGTTCGTAAACCGGATCGACGAACTGGCCGATCCGGTTAATCAGGTCCCTGAAATTCGCGACCGGATCCAGGACACGTTGAAACAAAACAATATCGACGCAAACACTAGCGTCGTGTTCGGCAGCGCGCTTTGGGCCGAAGCCGCGCTTACGGGCAATCCTGACATTTTGAACGAAGATTCCCGTCAGGCGTTGAACACCTTCTATCTGGCGGCCGGGTTTGGGGATCAGGCCCCGTCTTTGGACAAGATTTGGGCGCTGTCCGGGTTGCCGGATCTGTTGCTGGCCATGAATGAACGCATAGCCGAAGGCGCGGGGCACCGGCTGCTGGAAAGGGTGCGCCACAAGGCGCGCAATATCGCAAGCCAGATCCGCGCAACGGCGGTTGCCAAAACACTGTCAGGCGGCGAAGGCGTTGTCCGCGATCTGGATGGCGTTTCGACCGAAGAGGCCATCGAAAAGGTCACTGAACAATACGAAAAGAAAGCGGCTGATCTGACCTCGTCCCTGCGCGATAAGGTCTTGGAAAGGCTAAAATCTGCCGAGACAAATTTTGTCAAACGCGCGACGGACTCGCTGATTGCGCATCTTGAACAAAACGGTGAGGAAGGGACGTGGCAATACGATCCTGCTGGTTTGAGAACCCTGCAAAAGGCTGCGTATTTCAGCTTTGCGCGCTCCATGCGCAAGGATGCCGGGGCGCTGTATGCATCAGCGGCTTCAGACACTGAAGCACTGTATCAAAAGTTGTTGGGCAACCATTTGGGCGAATTCACGATCGAAGCCCCGATCGTGCCCCGGGTGCCACCGCCATTGGGTATCGGGCGCACCATTGCTCTGGACCTTCAAAGCACATGGTGGCGACGGTGGTGGCAACGCCGAAAAGGGTTCGAGGCATATGCCGCAGATTACACCCGTCTGATTGCATCCGAAGCGAACTCGATAACCAAGGATATCGAAGAAAACCAGATTGCAGCGGTTTTGGAAAACGTCCGTGCCAGCCTGTCTGACTTTATGCGCGAGCAAAAAGAGACATTGCTGAGCATTTCGGCAGCCGCCGAGAATGACCCCAACCGGAACGAAGCGATGATGGCTGGAATGGTGCCGCAAAAATCCCGCGACGACATTCTGGGCGACATTCTCAAAGATCTAAGCAACGAGGCAGCATGAGTATCACCATGGCAAAAGATTTACAAACCCGCTTCGTTTCTACCAAGGCCTGGAATCGTATCGAGCACTGGTCACGGCGCAAACCCATTTTTGCGCTTATGGGAGAGTTCAGCGCCGGTAAATCGACCTTGATGAACTTTCTGCTGCGCTCGCACGCTTTGCCGACGCAGGTGACGGCGACGCAGTTGCCCCCGGTTTGGTTTAGCTGGGGTAAGCAGTCGGCCTATGTGCAACGTCATGACGGCACCCGTCAGGCTATCGGACTGGATCAGTTGGAAACGGTTGGCGTCAACGACGTCCAGTTCATCCGTATTTTCCTTGAATCCGATATTCTGGAAGCTGTTGACCTGATCGACACGCCCGGAATTTCCGACCCGAAGATTTCGGACGACGTCTGGCGCCGCGCCGTCGGGCAAGCAAATGGGGTTCTTTGGTGCACCCATGCGACGCAAGCCTGGCGTGAAACCGAACGTGCGACTTGGGTTTCCCTGCCCGAGCGGCTGCAAAACAACTCGTTGCTATTGGTAACGCGGGCCGATGTGCTGGCTTCGAAGGACCGCCAGAAAGTTCTGCGTCGGGTCAATCGTGAAGCAGGTCACCTGTTCAACCGCTCAATCCTGTTTTCAGCACGCGACGCCATTACCGCACGCGACAAAAGCGGTGACGCCGATCTTTGGGCGCGCAGCGGCGGCGGGAAAATGGTCGACAGCTTCCTGGAGATCACCGAACAGATCATGGACAACCGCGCCGAATTGCTGGCGCGTTACCAGGTCGACAGCAGCCTCGCGATCGCGGAGCCTGTGCAACCGCTGCGGCCAAGAAAGGCAGCAGAAAATGCCGAACAATCAAGGCCGTTGAAACTGGTCGATCCGGTTATCGCCGACAGCGAAGCTGACAACGAAGTCGTCACCAACTTCCCTGTGCGCCCGGCCCGTGTAGAAACCAGAACAGAAGAGACCGCCCGAGCGTCCAGAATTAACTCGGATGAAGCGGATCGCCTGCGGGCTGAAATGGAAACCTCGTCCGAGGTGGCCCCCATCGCTGAAACGCAAGAGCAAGAGGATGACTTGCGCGCCTTTTTCAGGGAAACGCCAAGCCAGAATCTGAACCTGTCTGAAATCCCTTCCGAGTCTTTCGAAGAGGACAGCCTTGAGCTGACTTCAGAGCCTGAAATGGATCAACCGGAAGAAAGTGCGATTGAACCCGACGGGTTCATGGTGTCTCTGGAAGACAGATTGGCGGATACCCCCGAGCAGGCGGAAGACACTGAGGACGCAAGCGGCGAACTGAGTACAGATGCCTCGGTGTCGTCCATTACAGCCCTCATGGCAGAGCAGACGACCGACGGGGAAGATGAATTCGAGCCAGAGCCTGAAAGCAACGGCTTGATAGACATGCAGGTTGTTCCGCTGACCAGTGGTAGTGCAACTGATGCACCCGCTCAGAACGAAAGGCTGGAAGATCTACTAAGTGTCCCGGCGGGATCACCCCTAAGTGCTGCTGCCATGTGGCGCGAGGTTACGGAAGATGAAGACCTGCCAGACGATGCGGAAGGCCTGAAATCAATGTTCCGGTCCTTCCTGCAGGAGTTCGACCAGATTGCGGCAGAACACAGCGCCCGCAAGTCCAAAGATTCGGTGTCCTCCATCCCGAAGCCAAATGACAATAACGGTGCAGAGTGGCATGTGTTGTAGAAAAAATAGGGCAGAAAAACAGGGCACAAGATGTCTATCGAAGCAGCTTTAAATACCGCAATTCATACCATACCCGACTGTATTGCAGCCGGGTATGTCGATATGGAGACCGGGATGTTGCTGGGAACAAGTTTCGCCAGCCCGGAAGACGCAACCGCGCTGGACAGCTTGGCCATAGCGGTGGCCAACCTGTTTCAGGGCCGCGGTGTGCGCGGCTTTGAAGAGCTGTTGCGCGCAAACGGAACCGAGGAAGCCGGGCAGTCGGGATTTGGCGAGATCGCCGTGTTTTCAAAAGATCGTCTGAATATCTTCCTGCGGACCCAAGCCTACCCGGACCACGTGGTCTGTTACACCTGCCGCAACAGCGCCAATGTTGGGTTGGCGCTGACCAAATCGCATCTCAGCCTTGGGCCGGTTGCGGCTGCAGTTTAAGCGCGGATAAAGAGGTCTCGATACTATGGATACAGCGATACTCGATCTGCTCGAAGATATTGGACGCACTTCGGTCGCGCGCCTGAATCCTGCCGTAACGCTTACGGCAGAGACTGCGACCGCCCGTCGTGAGCAGGTCCTTCGCACAATTCGTGGCACGGTTCTGCCCCGCCGCTTGGAATTCACCGCCGCAAGTGGCGATTGCCTTGCTATCGAAGTCAACAGCTCTCGGGTCACGGACGTGTTTCGTGTGCGTTCGGGCCTTGTTCCTGACTTTGAAACGGAAGCACGCGAAAATCTTGCGGAAAAGCTTGCCCAACTTGTATCCGATATCGCCGCCGCACCGGGGCCAATGGAGCTGATCTCTCTGCAACCCGATATCGCGTTGGAGGCTGATGATGTCGGGATCACCTTCCGCGAAATCTCGGACGCATGCCATTCGACCGAGCTTCCTGCGGAGCCCGTCGTCTCGATCGTGCCGGATCATGAAGAAGACGATTTAACCGACACCTCGGACGGGTTGGCCAGCCAATTCTATGCCGGTACCGAGCGTTTCGCGCAGGGACGTGTTCAGATAAACAAGTCTGATGGAGAAGCCATACAAGCGGACGGAACCTGTACCCCCGAACAGCCCATGTATGCCGACAGTGACCTGCTTAAACAATTCGCTGCTGATCTGGCCGGTTGGGACAAGGATACGTCGGCGGAACTGGAACTTCCCCAACTGATCGTCCTGAGACCCTCGGGCGGGAAGGGAACCGCACTGGCGGTCCTGCATGATGGCAGCCAGATCTCGGCAGCCGTGCACGAGGCGCGAAAATTGGGCGCAGTTGTCAGTCTTTGGAAAACTCTCACCGAGGCCGACGCATGAACCGGCCCCTAACATTCAAATTTTCAACGAATTCAATCCTTGATTAGGATTAGCCAGGGTAAGTGTTATGATTGAAAATCAACGACGTGAGTTGATACGCATCGCCGAAGAGATGAACGAGGTCAGCAATGAAGAGACCCAGCAGTTCATCTCGCGGATCGTCAGCGATCTTTCGAACCTGAAGCCGTCTATCGCGTTTGTCGGGCAAATCAAGGCGGGTAAATCCCGGCTGATCAATGGATTTACCGCGCAGGCCGGGTATTTGCCCTCGGACGTAAACCCGTGGACGACTGTAATCACCGACATGCATTTCGGTCACCCGTCCGGGCGAACCGACGGAGCAGAATTCCATTTCTTTGACAATCGCCAGTGGCAGGCCCTTATCGCGGAAGGCGAAGAGCTGCGCAACATGTTCCCCGATGATGAGGACAGCTATAAGCGCGAGATGATCGAAGAGCAGGTCGACGCGATGAAAACCCGCGCCAAGCTGCGCTTGGGTGAAAGTTACAAACATCTGCTGGGCCAGCATCACGATCTGGAAAAACTCACATCCGAAGACTTGGCGCGTTATGTCTGCGCGGGCGATGATCCGTCCGAGGATGGCGTGTATGATCCCGGTTCGGATCGTGGGCTGTACAGTGACATCACGCGCAAGGCCGAGGTGTTTTTCGACATCGGTCATTTCCCGTTTCCGGTGACGGTCACGGACACGCCGGGCGTTAACGATCCCCTTCTGATCCGCGAAGAAATTTCGCGTCAGTATCTTAGGGAATCCGATTTCTTTGTTGTGGTTCTGTCAGCGCATCAGGCACTGTCACGAGCAGACCTGAAACTGTTCCGCCTGATGCAGGCGCTTGAATTGGGTCAGATTGTTGTCTTCATCAACCGCGTCGATGAACTTGGTGGGGGCGCAGATGACGCCACCAAAGTACGTTCCGATGTGATGGACGGGTTGGACAAAGCACTGGGCAACTCTGACATTGATGTTCTGATGGGCAGCGCGCAATGGGCGCATTATGCACTGACCGGCGATGAAACCGGTATTAACCACGACGATGTCCTAGCCTGGTTGCGGGCCCATCCCGAACAGATGAAACAATATCTGGACGGTGTGGAAGAGATCAAACAAGGCCCCGGTCCAATCAGTCGCGAGGGCGTGCTGCGCTTTGCGGCGATGATTGCTTCTGGCCTTCCTGACTTGCGTCGGCATGTGACCAGTGCCCTGAATGACGGGCCCCGGAACGAACATCTTCGCATGGCATGGCAGCACCTTAACAGCTTTGCCCAAGGTGAAGTTGAGCGATCCAAGGCACATCTGCGTGCCATTGACGATGAAACCGCAAACAGCCCGAACACAGGGTCTGAAAACGATAAGACTTTGGCAAACCTTCGGGAATTGGTCAGCAATAAGACCGCTGGAATCGTCAATGATATGGACGAAGTGCTGGCAAATCTGCGTGGCGTCATGGACGACACCGTGGCCGAGGCTGTCTCGGGCGTTGTCAGAGGGCCCGGTGGGGCGTCTCCGTTGCTGGCCAAGGGCGGTGAAACGGAGCTGAACTTTGGACCGCTGCGCGATCGCATGCGCGAACTGGTGCAAGGGGCAACTCAGGTTGTGCGGCAAAGAATGCTTAGCGAATTGTACGCTGTCGACATGCAAAGCAATGCGGCCCTGCGCTCGCTTCCTGGCTGGCAGGACACGACGGACAATCGAATGAATACCAGCGCGGTCAGGTGGTTCCGTCCGGACACCACGGCCCTAACACGGGGCATCACGGTGGAATTACGCGTCACTTGGTTATCGCGTCTGATTTCCAGAAAAAGTGTCGTTTCGCGGGCTGAACAGATGATCGTTCAGGAATTCGAGATGATTGGCGACGATCTGGTGGACACCGCGCGCGCAGACCTGATGGAACGGCTGAATACCGTGCTGGATCACTATCTGGCGTTGTTGGCGGGTCACCTTGAACACCGCTCTGGTACTGGCGACACAAACGCCAGAACCGAGGCTCAGCACGCGTTTGACAGCGCCCAGCGTGTTGCGGATGAACTGGAAGCCGTCTTTGGCCCCGACTCCTCTAACAAGATACTACCCGAGGCTGCGGAATGATCGAATTTCCCCGAACCGAGCAGGAAGTGCGCAAACTCGAGCACTTTCTGACCGTCACAGAAAAACTGCCGTCGGACCCGGTGCTGAACGACCTGCGCGAACGGGCGCTGGCCCACGCCGAGCGGCTTTCAAACGCGGTGAATATCGGTTTTGCGGGCGAATTCGGGGCTGGTAAGTCCAGCCTGGCCAATATGCTGGCCGGGGCGGATATTTTGCCGACCGGGCCGCAGCATCTGAAACTGCCGCTGGTGATCGTGGCCTATGCCGAGGCACCAGAAACCACCGTCGGGTGGTGGGGCAAAGAGCCCAAAGTTTACTCGGGCATCGCGTTGGAAAAGGCAGCGGCGGACAATCCTGATTTTATTTCCGTCGGCTTGAACACCCCCGCCCTGCAAGAGATTTCTCTGTTTGACCTTCCCGGCGCAGGCGCATTGGACGAGTCCTACAAACCAACGCTTGATCTGTTGAAATTCGTCGACTGTGCAATCTGGTGCACCAACGGCACCAGCGCGTGGCGGGAAACCGAGCGTCATCTTTGGTCACAGGTCCCGCAGGAACTACGGGCCAATAGCCTCTTGGCAGTTACTCATGCCGATCTTCCACCCGTCAAAGACGCAATGGATCGGATACTGGCGCGCCTGAACAAGGAAAAGGGCGACATGTTCCGGTCTGTGGTTCCGATTGGAACCCCTGTTGCTGTTCGTGCCATGTCGCAGGAACCTGAACCTGATTTTGCCCTGTGGGAGACCTGCGGGGGCCAAAACCTGGCGGAGCATATACTGGAAATTGCCTCGAACCGGCGCCTGTCGGACATCGAAGCCGCGCGCAGTGATCTTGAGCAGGATCTGATGCCCTATCTAGACTCGCTTGAACCGCCCGAGGCAGAAACGAGCCTACCCGAAATTTCGCCAATTCAAATGACGCTGGAAGCCGCAATGCCGGCGCTGGAAAACCCGATCCTCGAAGACTGGTTAGCCGCGATTGCAAGCATCTACGAAGATCTGAGGGAAAGCTCGGACATCGAACCATCTGCCTTCCTGCATAGTTGTCAGGAAATCGTCGAAGACTTTGCCGAGCGTCTTGAGCAAGGTGGGGAAATCAGCTCTGAGGCCGATTGGATTCCGGGCGAGTTTGAAAAGGCCACTGATCTGTTGCTGTTGCTACAGTTTGAATCCGGTGACGCCCCGCTCAGGGATGCGATCAGCATTCTGGCTCAGCTCAGCGACAACCTTGCATGGGCCGGCAGCCGAGCAGACTCTGTGCAGTCCAAGACCGGCACCTGACTGTTTCGCGCTATAATTGAGCAGTAAGTCAGCGATTCGAAGACCACAGAATCGGGGCGCTATTGTTTCGAAATCAGCCACCAATCATTGCAAAATCGCGATTCAGTCCGCATTTATTGCGCTCCAGATATCAATATTTAGATTTTTTGCACAAGTATACTACTATATTTAGTTTTTCCACAATTCCCGTTCTCAGTGAAGCCATGAGGCGGCCCCAATAAAGTCAAATTTGAAACGTCTAACAGTCTCAAGTGTCCTGCGGTTGTGTTTGGTTGTGAGTTGTTGGGCTGTTTGCCCCGTTAAATGAACCGCAAAATGATTAGAACGGGCGGGAAGAAATGAGCCACAACCAGGCTGTCGATGCGACGCACGACGAACCGAAAATTGAGGGACTTCAACCGGGCGCCAAGCTTTTGCGTGGGCAGTATGAGATCCTGCGCTTTCTCAGCAATGGCGGCTTCGGTATCACCTATCTGGCACGCAACAGCCTTGAGCGGGAAGTCGTCATCAAGGAATGCTATCCGGGGGCGTTGTGCCGCCGAAACGGCGATCTTGTAGAGCCTGTCGAACCTGGATTTGAAAGCGATCTACGCTCGATCATTGATCTGTTCATTCAGGAAGCCCGAAATCACGCGCGCCTTGTCCACCCCAACATCGTCGACGTTCATCAGGTGTTCGAGGACAACAATACCGCCTACATCGCCATGGATTTCATCCAGGGATCCGATCTTCTGGATTATGTCGAAAACCCAGACAACGACGCAGGCCCTGATTTTATCGTTCAGGTGACCGAGAAAATGCTGTCTGCGGTGTCCTTCATTCACCAAAGCGGCATGTTGCACCGGGATATCTCACCCGACAACATTCTGATCGACGAGAATGGTGAGCCCGAGTTGATCGACTTTGGCGCGGCACGGGAACAGGCCGCCAACCAATCCGCCGCCCTTCTGACGCTGCGTGTGATCAAGGATGGCTATTCGCCACACGAATTCTACGTCCGCGGGGCCGAGCAAGGGCCCAGCAGTGATCTGTATGTTCTGGCAGCGACGCTGTATCACGCAATCAGCGGTGAACGCCCGATTGACGGCCAAACGCGTCTGAACGCCTTCAACAACAGTCAGGATGACCCTTACGAGCCTTTGAGCGGTCGATTTAACGGGTATCCGGAGGGTTTCCTGGAAGCGATCGACAAGGCGATGGAAGTCCACGCAACGGATCGTATGCAAAGCGCGCTGGATTGGCTGCGTATGTTCCGTGGTCCGGGCGTGATGTTTGACTCGTTTGATTACCGGCCCGTTTCGGTGATCGTCGCAATGGACCGCAAGGATGAGGCCGAAGAAAAAGCCCGCATCAAGGCCGAAAGCGAAAACGCTGAGGCCGTTGTAACGGCATTGTTGGCCGGAAATTCGGACATTGTTCTGGGCAACGAGGACAAGAAAGAAGATGAACTAGCCCAGTTCACGCCAAAAGAAGAACCACCGGTGGCAGTGGACACTGTCGTTAAAAGCGGATCGGGCGGCAGCGGCAAACTGATTGCAGGCGTCGCGGTCGTCTCTGCAGCGTTGGCCGCCGGTGGGTTTTTCCTGATGTCCGACACGGACAATGCGCCCGCACAAGACGCAACCCAAGACGCAGAAGTATCGCTGGCCCCCAGTATAGAAAATCCCGAGCCCATAGTTGAAGTGTTGTCAGAAGACACTCAGGACGCACCTGAGGTCGCGACAGAACAAGCACCCAAGCAGGTAGAACCCGAGCCAGAACCTATTGAGCAGACCCTGGTTCAACCGGCTGCCACACAAGAGGCAGACGCCCCGGCAGCCGGAACCCCAACCGAAGAAGCCCCCGCCCCGGTGGAAACCGGCACACCTGCGGAAACTCAGGTTGCGTTTTCCCACTGGGACGTTGAAATTCCGTTTCAGACCTCCAAGCGCCGGGCTTCAACGGGCAACGTGATCGCAGTCACGGGCGTAGATGCAACCCGCGACATGTCGATAATCGGTGAATGGGTTCAGCGTGGCGCGGCCATTTACACTTTGAACGGCAAACCGGTTCAGGCTGACGCCACCTTTGCTGCGCAAGTTCTGAACGACCTGAACGTCGATCCTGACGGCTTTATCCGTATCACCGCACGTTATCGGGCGCTAGGGAAGACACGCGCCCAGAACGGACTACTGGCTTTGCCTGCAATTCGCATGGTTGGCCTTGAAAACGGATACGGGTTCGAAATCCGCAATTCGGACGGCGCTTCGTGGACGACAGTCACCGAAACCGTTCCGGCCGATGCGGCAGGCGGTTTGCGGGAAGGCGACGTTTTGGTCTCTGAGGCGCAAACCGGAACTGCAATCGATGGACCGGAAAGCTTGGATACCATCCTGAGCAGCCTTGTTTCTGAAGACAAATCTCAGGCCCGTTTGACGGTGTTAAGAAACGGCGCCGAGGCAGAAGTTGTCATGCAATTGGTGCAGGAGTGATCAGACCGGTTCAATTGTAGTCCGCCAGTGTGTGTTTGCTGAGGGTCGCGCAAAAGTCAGCGCTACCCCGACGGGGACCGGCCCGCCGCGGAAAGTATGAGTGACAAGAGTTTTCAATCATCAGTACCGCTGCGCGATCCTGCGCAGAGGTGAGTAGCAGCCCCACAGGTCAGAAAGCCTGTGCCCAGTAACAAAAGGTGTCGTCACCATGTTCAAATACAAAAGCCCTCTCAGCCGGCTTCTCGAAGGTGCCGGCAAACCTAAAGAAGCAGAAACCGAGGAAGCCACCGCCCCCGAGGCGGAAAAGCCCGAGCCGATTGCAGATTTCAACGCTCTGCGCGAGGCGTTGGCCGGGGGCAATATGTCGTCGTCTGAAACCTACGAAGACAGTGACGAGTTGCTGCCCGAAGACGAGATGCCAGAGTTTACGGAAGAGGCAGACGCCAACGCCGCCGACGATACGGTCGAGGACATGGATGAAATCGTGATGACCGAGGTCATCGCCGAGATTCAGGAAACGCCTGAAAACGAGATGGTATCGGAAGAACCCGAACCAGAGCAGGTTGTGACACTGCATGTCGCGACCGAGGAAACCGTGGTCGCGGAAGAAATCGTCGTCGTCGATGCAACTCCGGAAGACACGGTTGTCGAAGTCGTTTTGGAAGAGCCCGAGGCAGCAATTGAAGAACCTAAGGTGGACGAAATCAAAACCGTCGCTCCAACGCCTGCGCCCGAGCCTGCCTCGGATCGTCGCGGCCGCGTCAAGACAACTTTCCTTGGGTTCGAACGTGCCGATACGCATGTTCAGGACCTGATTGAAACCGCAGAACCGGTCGCCAAAACCGAAGCTGCTGAGCAGACATTTCCCGTTGGATGGCTTGTGGTGACAAGCGGTCCGGGCCGCGGAACAAGCGTCACATTGTCCGAAGGTCTGATGCAGATCGGTCGAAACGATGATCAGGCCATCCAGCTTGATTTTGGTGACACCGGCATCTCTCGCAGCAATCACGCTGTGATCGCCTACGACCCGGAAGATCGCAAATGCTATCTGGGACATGGCGGCAAGGCCAACCTTGTCCGCCTGAACGGTAAACCGGTTCTCAGCACCGTCGCCCTGAACAGCGGAGATCTTATTCGCATCAGCGAAACCACGGTCCGTTTTGCCGCCTTCTGCGACGACGGCTTTGATTGGCGGGATGCCTGATTTATGCTGGCGAACCCGGCATATGACGTTGCGCTGATCCTGGATCAGGGTCAGCGCGAGAATCAGGAAGACGCTGTCGCATCGCGTATGTTCGACGCGTCGGATGCTGCCTATGTTGTCGTTGCAGACGGTATGGGCGGGCACGATGCCGGGGAAGTCGCGGCAGAGTTCGTAATCAATGCCTGGCGCGAAGCACTGGACCCCGAACTTGAAACAAAATCCCCGTCAGAATCCAATCTGATAGACGCTTTGCCGCTTGCGGCAATGCTCGCCAACGCCGCGGTCTCCAATCACTGCGAGGAACAAGGCCAGGGTCTCCAGATGGGCTCGACGCTTTTGGGCGTTTTGATCCTGGGTCGACGGGTATTCTGGATCTCAATCGGTGACAGCCCTCTTTACCTGTACCGGGATGGGACCCTGAGCCAGATCAACGAAGATCATTCCATGGCGCCACTCATTGATGCTCAGGTCACTGAGGGCACACTGACC
Source organism: Ruegeria sp. S263 (assembly GCF_056780525.1). Taxonomy (NCBI): domain Bacteria; kingdom Pseudomonadati; phylum Pseudomonadota; class Alphaproteobacteria; order Rhodobacterales; family Roseobacteraceae; genus Ruegeria; species Ruegeria sp. S263. Next base: position 218,731 of record NZ_JBQUVJ010000003.1, read on the forward strand.
GAGGATGAGGCCCGAACCCATCCCGATCGCAATCAACTGACATCGGTGATCATGGGCCGGGCCATCCCAAAGGTAGACTGCCCTGAAGACCCCGTGGCCTTAGAAGGCACTGACGTTCTGATCGCAGGCAGCGACGGTCTTCAATACATCACTGATGCGGAAATTCTGGCAGTTCTTCAGGCCAACTCTAATGCGCTGGCGCAGGACATTGCCGACGCCTTGTTACAGGCGGTTAAGGCCAAGAACGACCCTGATCAGGACAATGTATCGATCGGCGTCGTGAAACTCACAAAAAACGAATGAAGGCAAAGCGACAGGAAAAATGAGACCTAATCTTATCATATCCAGCCTGGCACTTGCTGCCGCCGCTGGTGCTGCCTCGGCGCAAGAGGCGTGCTCCACCTATGAAATTCAACGCGGCGACAGTCTTCGCGAGCTGACCATCGAGGTCTATTCCACCGAGGACTTTCGCATAATTTTTGACGCCAACCGCGATGTGATCGGAAACAATCCGAACATCATTCGTGTGGGCGATGTCCTGACCCTGCCTTGTCTCGAAGACATTGGCCGCGCACCAGCCAAACCTCAGACTGAGGCCGAGGCGATGGCTGCGGAAATGGCATCTGAATTGGTCAAGGCCGCCGAAGACCGTGCAGCCAAAGCCATCGCCGAAGCGAAAAAGGCCAGCGATGACGCCGTCATTGCAGCCCGCGCCGAAGCGAAAAAGGAAATCGAAGCCGCGCGCAGCGAAGCAGCTGCTTTGATCCGTAACGCGGATGCTGCCGAACAGCCGGAAATTCGTGACCGTCAATTGTTGCTAATCACCGGTGGCAACTATGCCCCTTTCACGGACGAGGCCCTGCCTCATCGCGGCCTTTATACAAACCTGGTCGAAACGGCGATGCTGCGCGCAGCGCCCGAGCAGGCCTATAAAATTCAGTTCGTGAATGACTGGTCTTCGCATCTGGATCTGCTGATGCCGACACTGGCCTTTGACGCAACCTTCCCTTGGTCGCGCCCCGTTTGCGAAGAACCCGCTGCCTTGTCGGAAAAAGACCGCAACCGCTGCGAAACCTACAATTTCTCGAACCCTTTCTACGAGGTCGTCGATACATTCTTCGCACGTGAGGGGTCGGGTTATGAGCAAACTCTGACTTATGCCGACTTCGCTGGAACCACGATTTGCCGCCCTGAAGGCTGGTCACTGTCGCACATGGACTCAGTCGGTCTTTATGAGCCAGCGATTTCCCTGATGCGCCCGGTATCCCCGGACGACTGCTTTCACGCCTTGATGGACGGCACTACCGACATCGTGGCGATCGAAGCTCATCTGGCCGTCGAAGCGATTGGCCGTCTAGGGTACGAACACCGCATTATCGAAAACCCCAACCTGGCGGCGATCAAGTCGCTTAACGTTATGACCCACAAAGATAATCCAGATGGGGAAGCGATCCTTGAGACGCTCAACCAGGGTCTGGCGATCATGCAGCAATCAGGAGAGTGGCGTGACATCGTCTCAACCGCTCTGCGTCATCAAATGGAAAATGGCTAAGGCCCCAATCGGCCTGACAACACATTAGTCTGGAGGAAGTGGACATGTTTAGTTTCAACCTGAAGAAAGTCGCGCTGTCGGCAACGGCCGTCACCGCCCTGAGCGCCGGGGCCGCCGCCGCGCAGGAAGCCTGTACAAATTACACCGTCGAGGATGGCGACACGATGGCAACAATCGCCATCGCTGCCTACGGCACGTCGAACTATCAGCCGATCTTTAACGCGAACCGTAACGCGATCACGAATCCGAACGCGCTTGAGCCGGGTTTGGTTCTGGCGCTGCCTTGTGAAGACGGCAGCCTGCCCAACGGTCAGAGTGCGCAGGAAATTATCGCAGCCGAAGAACAACGTGCGGCAAGCATCAAGCGTTCGAATGTTTACGCACCGCCGATCAAACTGGTCGCGGGCAATGGCTGGGAACCCTTCACCAGCGAAGGCCTGAGCGGGGGTGGAATTATGACACGCCTGGCGACAACCAGCCTGCAACGCGCTGGCAACAGCCGTGACTATTCGGTGAGCTTTGTGGACGACTGGGGTTCGCATCTGGACACCCTCCTGCCGCTTGGTGCTTTTGACATTTCAATCGCCTGGACCATCCCTGACTGCACCAACCGCACGTATGAGTGGTCCGCTGAAACTGAGGCGCGATGCACACAGTTTGTCGCCTCGGTTCCGGTGTATGATGTTGTTGGCGGTTTCTACACTCTGCCGGAAAACGAATACACAAACGCAACGACCTTCAGCGATCTGGAAGGTGCCACAGTTTGCCGTATGGCCGGATGGAGCATGGTCGTACTTGAAGAAATCGGCCTGAACCGGACCAATACGACTGTCGTTCAGCCCAACACTGCACGTGAATGTCTGGATGCGGTCCTGACCGGGACTGCCGATGTTGCCGCGTTCGAAGTTGAATTGTTCGCAGCAACCATGAAGGACATGGGCCTGACGTCGGCAGATATTGTCGAGAACCCTTACGTGTCCACGCTGTCGTCGATGAGCTTCCTTGCGCATCGCACCAATCCCTTTGCTCGTGAATACATCGCGATGATGAACAAGGGTTTGAACGAAATGCGCGAAAGCGGCGAGTGGTACGCGATCATCTCGGATACGCTGCGGGAACAGAATGAAAAACTGAACGCAGCATCGAATTAAGAAACTGTAACGGGGCTGGCTTGTCGTCAGCCCCGTTTCACAAACCCATTCGCTTGCCGGAGAGGCTATGCGCGCCCCGGCCACAAAAAAAGGGACCGACTTTCAAGGCCGGTCCCTTTTTTGTTGTTTTCCCCTCACGCACTTGAATGAGGGATTTCAGATATCAGTCGATCAAAGCGTTCAGTGTCGCGCTTGGGCGCATGACCTTGGCCGCTTTGGCGGGATCGGTGTGATAGTAACCGCCCAGATCCGCGGCCCCGCCCTGAGCAGACGCCAGTTCGGACAGGATCTTCTCTTCTCCATCCGCCAGAGCTTTGGCCAAAGGCGCGAACTCGGCCGCGAGCTCTGCATCATCAGATTGCGCCGCCAAGGCTTCGGCCCAATAGCGGGCAAACCAATAGTGGCTGTCGCGGTTGTCCGGCTGACCAACCTTGCGGCTGGGTGAACGGTTGTTGTCCAGAATACCCTGCGTTGCGGCTTCGGCTGCGGCGCCCAGAACGCCTGCTTTGGCGTTGCCTTTGCTGTCGGCCAGGAAGTTCAGCGATTCACCCAATGCGCAGAATTCACCCATCGAGTCCCAGCGCAGGTGGCTTTCCTCGACCAGTTGCTGCACATGCTTCGGGGCCGAGCCGCCCGCACCTGTTTCAAACAGACCGCCACCATTCATGAGCTTGACGATGGACAGCATCTTGGCCGAGGTGCCCAGCTCAAGGATAGGGAACAGGTCAGTCAGATAGTCCCGCAGCACATTGCCGGTGATCGCAATCGAGTCATTGCCCGCCGTGATCGTTTCTAGCGACTGGCGGGTGGCTTCGCGCGGTGCCATGATCAGGAACTTGTCGGCTACACCTGCGGCTTCAAGCGCCGGTTTGACGTATTTGATCAGTTCGGCATCATGGGCACGGTTTGCGTCCAGCCAGAAGATTGCCTCGGACCCGGTCAGGCGCTGACGGTCCATGGCCAGTTGAATCCAGTTCTCGATCGGCGCTTTCTTGACGGTGCACGAGCGCCAGATGTCACCCTTTTCGACATCGTGCGAATGCAGCACGTCACCATTGGCCAGTACGATGCGAATGGTGCCATCAGCAGGTGCCTGGAACGTCGTCGGGTGCGAACCGTATTCTTCGGCCTTCTGCGCCATCAGACCGACGTTTGCGACCGCACCGGCAGTCGCTGGGTTCAATGCACCGTTGGCTTTGAAGAAGTTGATCGTCTCGTCATAGACCGGCGAATAGCAGCGATCGGGGATCACGCAGTTTGTGTCGCCCTTGGCCCCGGCCTCATCCCAGCCCTTGCCGCCTGCGCGGATCACGGCGGGCATCGAGGCGTCGATGATCACGTCCGACGGAACGTGCAGGTTGGTGATGCCCTTGTCGCTGTCGACCATGTACATGGACGGACGGTCCGCCTTGATGGCGTCGATTGCAGCCATGATTTCGGCGTTGCCCTTCACGCGGTCCAGCAGGTCGCCCAGACCAGAGTTCGGGTTCACACCCAGCGCGTCCAGTTCAGCGCCGAATTTCTCGAACACGGGGGCCAGCCACGCCTTGACGGCATAGCCAAAGATGATCGGGTCGCTGATCTTCATCATTGTGGCTTTCATGTGCAGAGAGAACATGGTGCCGTCGTTCTTGGTGTCTTCAATGGCATCCGCCAGGAAGGAAGACAGTGCCTTGACCGACATGAACGTCGCATCGGCCACGGTTCCTTCGGCCAGCGGCCATCCGTCTTTGAGAACGGTAACGCTGCCGTCTTTGCCGACGAATTCGATCTTGGCATCCCCGGCCTGAGCCGCGGTGATGGTGGCCGACTTCTCGTTAGCATAGAAGTCATTGCCCGACATGGACGAGACTTTTGTTTTGCTGTCCGAGGCCCACTCACCCATCGAATGCGGGTTCTTCTGAGCATAGTTCTTCACAGCACGTGCGGCGCGGCGGTCGCTGTTGCCTTCGCGCAGAACCGGGTTCACGGCCGAGCCTTTGATCGCATCATAACGGGCGCGGATCGCTTTTTCTTCGTCGGTCGAGGGTTCCTCAGGGTAGTTCGGAATATCATAACCCTGCGCCTGCAGTTCTTCGACGGCCGCAACCAACTGCGGGACCGAGGCTGAGATATTCGGCAGCTTGATCACGTTGGCTTCCGGCGTCTTCACCAATTCACCCAGAGCGGCCAGATCATCGGTAATACGCTGTTCGTCGGTCAGGTTTTCCGGGAAGGTCGCAAGGATGCGGCCAGCCAATGAAATATCCTTGGTGCCAACGCTGACGCCCGCGGCCGAGGCGAACTTGCGAATGATGGGCAGGAACGAGGCGCTGGCCAGCTCGGGCGCTTCGTCTACAATGGTATACAATATGTCGAAGTTCGATTTATCTGCCATATTCTTTTACCTTTTTTAAGCCTTTCGGGGCGTGCGATCCAAGAGTTTGCCACGTTCGCGTGGCGTGGGTGGGGCGCGTTTATCCTACCGCCCCAACGGAGACTCTGATTTGACAGGGCCTCCCTTAAATCACGAATGGCTTGGGATCAATCGCAACAAGCTGCGCATTTTGACACGTTTCGCTGAAAATCGTGAAGCAGACGCATGTCAGACACCCCAGGTATCGCTAAGCCTGTACCCGCCGGGCCATGGATCGTCAGGGTCCAGCATGTGTTGATGAACACCGGTTATCCAACCGCGACCGCCGATTTCAGGAATGATTGCAGCCCGGTCACCAACCCGTGTTTCATCGACAATCTTGCCCGAAAACCGGGACCCGATAATTGAGATCGCCTCGAATGTCTGTCCTACGACCATTTGCCCTTTTGCCATCATCAATGCCATCCGCGCCGACACCGCGGTTCCGGTTGGAGAGCGGTCTACCTTTCCCGGTTGAATGGCCACAGCAGATTTACTGCGTAACCCGGTTTCGGTGGTTTCAAGCGAGCCGCAGAATGCGCAAAATGAGATGTGGTTCCAGTCTTTGTTCGTGGGATGGCTGAAACCAATCTGATCGTTCGCCGCATTCGTTATTGCCACACCCAAACGCGCAATGTCGCGGGCGGCATCTTCCTGGATATCTATCCCAAGCGCAGCCGCATCAACCACAACGAAACTGTCTCCCCCAAATGCGGTATCCACCGTCAAAGTACCGACTCCTGCCACCTCAAGAGGCGCTGCAATCTTGTCGGCATAGCTGGGAAGGTTGCGCACGAAAATCCGCTCGGCTTTGCCGTTCCTGCAATCGGCGCGAACCTGCACCAATCCTCCGGGGGCTTCGAGAACAAGCTGAGTAACCGGTTCCTGCATCGGAATAATCCCGCTATCCAGCAGCACCGTAGCCACACAGATTGAGTTCGACCCTGACATCGGCGGCGTGTCTTCGGGCTCCATAATGATAAAGGCGGCGTCGGCATCCGGGTGCTTGGGCGGCACAAGCAGGTTCACATGGCGAAAGACACCGCCGCGCGGTTCGTTGAGAACAAAGTTCCGCAATGTCTGATCTTGCGCGATGAACGACCGCTGATCCCACAGCGTATCGCCAGGAGGCGGCTGAACCCCACCGACGATAACGTCGCCGACCTCACCTTCTGCATGGGCGGATATGACGTGGATCGTTTTTACACTTCGCATGTCTCTTCCTCAGAACCGTGCCGGAGAGTACGGAGCCAACGAAATCGGCACGTCCCGGTCATCAATGAGTGCCGCGACAAGTTCAGCGGTGCCCGCCGATTGCGTCAGTCCTAGATGCCCGTGGCCAAAGGCATAAATAACGTCAGCCGCGTTTGGAGACCGCCCAATCACGGGCATGCTGTCGGGCAAAGACGGACGAAACCCCATCCACTGAGTGCCACCTTCGGTGTTCAAACCGGGAAGAAACTGCGTCGCCTTCTTCAGCAATGTGTCCGCCCGTTTGAAATTTGGTGGCAAGCTCAGTCCCGCCAACTCGACCGCCCCGCCCACGCGGACGCCGCCGTTGATCCGGCTGGCCACAAAACCGTGACGAGAAAAGGTCAAGTGCATCCGAAGATCAAAGGCCCCATCTGGCAAGGTGGTGTTGTAACCCCGCTCGGTCTCAAGCGGTATGTGATCCCCAAGCGTCCGTGCAAGGTGATGCGACCATGCACCTGCTGCCAGCACGAGTTTTGCGGTGTCAATCGTACCCCCTTGCGTAGTGATACGCACACCGTTTTCCAACGGTGTCAGCGCCCGAATGTCCTGCTGTTCGATCCTGCCTTGTCGGCCACGAAAGGCTTGCGCCAGATGCTCGACCCACTTCTTTGGGTCAATTGTGTTCAGCCAATCCGGCGTAAACCCGGCATGCGTGAAACGTGAACTGAGACCGGGCTGCTTTTCCGCGATCGCTGCCGGACTTTCCAAAAGCTCGAACTTGATGCCATGGGCGCGGCGAACTTCCCATGCTTGCAGGCTGGCGCGGAATTCGGCTTCGGATTCATAAAGCTGCATCTGCCCGTCGCGCTGCATCAGCGGTTCGCCATTGACGGCAGGAAGCAGCCGCTCCAACGCCGCCGCCGACAATCGCATCAGGTTGGCCTGCGCCTCTAACAATCTGGCGTATTGTCCCGGTTGGCTCGCGCGCCAGAACCGGTACATCCAAGGTGCGATTTTGAGCGCATAGGCCGGGGGAATGGACAACGGGCCAAGAGGATCCAGTAGCCATTTCGGGGCTTTTCGCATGATGCCGGGTGTCGCCAGCGGCTCGACCTCGGGGAACGCAAAAGCACCTGCATTTCCGGCCGAGGTTTCAGCCGCAACACCACCCTTGTCCAACACCAGCACCGAATGCCCGCGGCGCTGCAATTCCAGCGCGGTTGTGATACCGATGACACCAGCTCCAATGACAACGACCTGTTCGGTCACAACGCGATCCCAGTCTTGAATGGATCAGCCTTGTCAAAGATCAACGTCGCTTCGGCCATGATGAAAGCCTGCCCAGTAATCGAAGGGATCACACCACCATTCAGGCCGGGTTGGTAAGACAGCCGATACTTACTTCCAATCACACTCTGCTGAACGATTTCCTCTCCCGGAGCCAGAACGCCATCTGCGGCAAGACACGCCAGCCGCGCTGAGCTGCCAGTTCCGCAGGGCGAACGATCATAATTATTGTCAGGGCAAAGAACAAAATTGCGACTGTGAACACTATTATCGGGTGAGGCGTCTTGAAAGATCACGTGATCTATGGGCTCGCCCTGCTCCCCTCCGATACTTTGTGAAACTGAGGCGTCACGGATCGCGATCGTAAGATCTGTCAGCCTGCGGATGTTGCCGGGCTCGACCGGAATCGGGCTTGGGTCAACGATGAAAAACCAGTTGCCACCGTAAGCGACATCGCCGGTTACGGTTCCGTATTCGGGTACTTCGATGGAGATATCGCCGTGGACCCTCCGACTTTCGATATTCGTCACGGTGACCGTATGCGCATCGTGCAGTTCGACCGTGACGATACCGGCAGGCGTTTCGATCCGATGAGATCCAATACCTATGCGCCCCAGATGCCCAAGGGTCACGGTAAGGCCAATTGTTCCATGTCCGCACATGCCAAGAACAGCATCAACATCAAAGAAAATCACACCGGCAACACAGGTCTGATCCACTGGCTCGACCAATAGCGCCCCGACCATGGCCGATTGGCCGCGTGGTTCAAGCATAACCGACCGATAAAACCCCTCGTGATCTTCTGCCAACCTTCGGGCGCGCTCTGACAAGGCGCCCGTGCCCAGATCAGGCGCACCTTCTAGGATAACCCGTGTTGGCTCTCCTCCGGTGTGGCTGTCGATCACGTGCATTCAGCGATCACTCCGCCCTGCTTTGACCAGTTGGCAAACCACGCCTGAAAAAGAGCATATTGCTGCTCGCAGTAATTACGCTGCGCATCCGTCAACTCATCCGTTTCGTTAAAATGCAAACGGTACTCCTGTTCGCCGTTCAGCACCAGTAAGTGCTTGTAATAAAGCACCAGATCAGGCCCTTCGTCAAAGCTGGACAGGACGTGAATCGCCTCGGTCAATTCCTGCGCGCGCACCCGCGCCTCGGCATCCCCTTGCGCCGCTTTCTTGGACAGCGCCGCCAAAAGCAAGGCTTCGCGTGGCAGGGCCGTTCCGATGCCGGTGATCGACCCGGTAGCACCACAATTTACAAATCCGTGGTACACTTCGGTGTCGACTCCGACCATTAACGTCACGTGATCCTCCTGGCTGGTGATGTTTTCAGCGGCATAGCGCAGGTCGTCCTTACCCCCGAATTCCTTGAAGCCGATCAAGTTTGGATGCTCTGCGCGCAGAGCAAAAAACAGGTCAGCCCGGGTCGCGAACCCATAATATGGGCTGTTGTAAATGATCGCCGGGACGTCCGGCGCTGCGTTCAGGATCGCCTTGAAGTGGTTCTTCTGCGCAGTTGGAGAGCTGCCGCGCGATAGAACGCGCGGTATGACCATAAGGCCAACGGCCCCAACTTTCTGCGCATGGGCCGCATGGGCAACGGCTGACTTCGTGTTTATGGCCCCCGTGCCGACAACCACGGGCAAGCCTGCCGCGATGAGGCGCTCAACACCTTCCATCCGCTGCTCGTCCGTCAACAAGGGCCAATCACCCATCGACCCACAATAGACGACTGCCGACATACCAGCGCTGATCATCTGCTGCCCTTTGCGAACCAACGCGTCGAAATTAGGTGTGCGGTCAGCGTTACAGGGGGTCATCAGTGCAGGCATTGTTCCCGTGAACACATTGGTCGACATCCGTGTCATCCTTCCAATCAAACAGTATTCGGGCGCTGGTTTCAGGCCCATTCAACTCGCTCTATCGGATATTGGATACAAAATCCAGCTCTATTACATATGAAAAAACGCGCCATTCTGGTGCCCCGGCGCGTTTCTTCGTTGGACCCGACAATATGTATATTACCGGAGTCTTCCCGGATCTGTTGCAAACTTTTTGCCATTGACGCTCAAAAACGCAGAGAGTGAATAGCGGCCGGTGTAATTCAGCCGAAAGTCAGTTCATGATTTCTTTCAAGGGTGCACAGTATCCGAAAGATGTGATCCTATTCGCAGTATTCTTCTACGTTCGATATGGTGTTTCATACCGTGACCTGGAGGAAATCATGGGTGAGCGCGGTGTTTCGGTGGACCACACTACACTGAACCGCTGGGTGAAGAGATACTCTAGCGCGATTGCCGAGGCCGCGCGTCGCCGCAAAAAATCTTGCGATCGTTCTTGGAGAGTGGACGAGACCTACATCAAGGTGAAAGGGGCGTGGGTATACCTCTACCGAGCTGTCGACAAGCACGGTAAGACGCTTGATTTCATGCTTTCGCAGCGTCGAAACAAACCCGCCGCCACCAAATTCTTTGCCCGGGCACTGGAGGTCAACGGCCTTCCAAGAAAGATTGTCATCGACAAGAGCGGAGCCAACACAGCCGGCATCAAGGCCATAAACAAGATGTTGAAAGGCTTTGGTTGCCCAGTCCAAATTGAAATGGTCCGGCGGAAATACTTGAACAACATTGTGGAACAGGACCACCGTTTCATCAAAAGACGAACTCGCCCGATGCTGGGGTTCAAAGCCTTCGCATCAGCAGCGGCAACGTTGGATGGAATTGAAGTGGCGCACATGATCCGCAAAGGTCAACTCACGCCCGGAATCTGTCCGTTTCGTCAATTTGCAGAACTGGCGGCATAGGCAGCGGGTTCGGTGTCAACTCTTCGTTTAGTCAGAAACTTCGCAACAGAGCCAAGATGGGGCATGGACGCGCTTTGAGTTTGAATATGATGAGGCCAATGATCAGTACATTTGCCCAGAAGGCTTCGCACTGAAACAGTTCCGCCGGAACTACTCCGGTCCTAATCGCGGTAAGAACATCCGCGGCACCCGGAAGTATCGGGCCCTCAAGTCAGATTGTCAGGGTTGCCCATCGAAGGAGAAGTGCTGCCCCAATGCGACCTGCCGATCAATCAGTCGGGAAGAGCACGAGGACGCGCGGGACTTCGCACGCTCCAGCCGGAAGACGAAGGCCTACAAGGTCAGCCGCGACAAACGGAAGAAAGTGGAGATGCTCTTCGCGCATCTGAAGCGCATCCTGAATCTGACCAGGTTGCGACTACGCGGACCGAACGGGGCCAAAGACGAGTTCCTACTCGCAGCTATCGCACAGAACCTCAGAAAACTCGCCAAGCTCAGGCCCAAGACTGTCCAAGCAGAGGCCACGGCATGATCTGAGGCGTCAGTTTAGCCCATCTGAGCATCGACCGGACCAGCTTCCGGCCCAAACAACCCGCGCAGATGCTCGGATGACGAACCCACCATCATTTGCGGCGAGTTCTTCAACAGAATCCGCCCCGACCCGCCAGTGCTGCGCCTACCGCTTCTACAAATCTGAGCTTTGCCATGGTCCTGGTTCTCCAAGCGTTCGCGCCGACGTCCAAAGTTTTGCCAAAATGCAAAGTTGTGCCCGAACCTACACCAAGGGGTTGTATAGGACCCACTTCCCTAATTGGAAGTTGCTTTAAGGTAAGCTTACGCTTATCTTATCCTGCAATACAGTTAAAGGATGTTTACTTTGCCTGCCAGATTCCTGCCGCCTCCGGCAGCCAAACGCACCGTTAGAAAGCTCGGTCTGGACATCAAGGATGCCCGGCTCCGTCGCGGCTTGCCTGCGGGTATCATCGCAGAGCGTGCAGGCATTTCCAAGCCTACCATGGTCAAGGTTGAAAAAGGCGATCCCGGCGTCTCCATCGGCATTTATGCAGCTGTGCTTCAGGCCCTTGGTCTTTTGGACGGGCTTGCCGGCATCGCAGATTCCCAGAACGACCCCACGGGCTCCGCCACCTCCCTTGAGCGCCTGCCGAAACGCGTTCATCTGTCCTCCAGCAAGAAGACCGGAGCTTGAAGTGACACGCGAGGTTGAAATCTTTCTCGACTATGGGGGCGAGATCCGTGCCGTTGGCCTCTTACGCTGCGCGCCCGCACGCGGGACCGAACGTGTCCTCTTCGAGTATGACGCCACATGGCTGGCGCGAAACGACAATTTTCCCATCGACCAGGCCCTTCCTCTAACGGGAGGCATTTTCCCTCCGTCTGCTGGAATGGACATGTTCCCGGTCATCGGGGACACATCCCCGGATCGATGGGGTCGTCGCCTCATGCAGCGCAGAGAGCGCCGATTGGCAAATCAGGAGCAGCGCGCGGCGCGCACCCTGTTTGAGACCGACTATGTGATGGGCGTCTCTGACGTCAGTCGCATCGGCGCACTCCGCATGCGGTGGGCCGGACAGGAAGAATTCCAAGCCTCCACCAATACCGGCGTTCCCGGTCACATCGCCCTTGGCGACCTGCTTGACGTCACGCGCCGTATCGAGGCTGGCGAAGAAACCGACGAAGACATCCAAATGATCTTTGCTCCCGGCGCCTCTCTGGGCGGCGCACGACCCAAATGCTCTGTCCATGACGTGAATGGGCACCTGTCGATCGCTAAATTCCCAAAACAGGACGACGAATACTCGGTTGAGAGATGGGAAGCCATCGCGGCGACGCTTGCGCGGCAGGCCGGCATCAACATGGCATCGCACAGCCTTGAGAACGTCAACAGCGTCCCTGTCTTTCTCAGTCACCGCTATGATCGGAATGAGGATGGCCAGCGCGTGCCCTACACCTCCGCAATGAGCATGACCCAGCACCAAGATGGGGATCACGGTAGCTATCTCGAAATTGTCGACGCCATAACAACGCACGGCTCAAATGCACGAGAGGACCGGGCTGAACTATTTCGACGTCTCATCTTCACAATTCTTGTCAGCAACGTCGATGACCACCTGCGCAACCACGGGTTTCTCTGGGACGGCCAAGGCGGCTGGCACCTTTCACCTGCCTTTGACATCAATCCAACATCACCCTTGGAAAAGCCCCGCGTCCTACAGACCAACATCGATTTCGATGAGGGGACCTGTGACATCAATCTCGCACTGAGCGTCGCAGAAGAATTCGGCCTCTCTACGAAGGATGCACGACAGATCACCTCTGAAGTTGGACAGGCTGTCTCAGCATGGCAAGTTGTTGCACACCAGCACAACACACCCGCGCGAGAGATCGAATTTCTCTCCGGGGCATTTGAGCACGACGACCTCGAGCAAGCGCGAAGGCTATAACCAAGCCCGGTTGCTCTATTTTGCGAGGCGTCAAAATACTTCCAAAAAGTTCGCAAAATCGGTAGCGCCAAACTGACCGGGCGCCACTTATTATTCACTCCGAGCGTGCCCTATAACCACAGCGGTATTTCTGGTCCGCGAGCTTGCCAAGGGCTGCCTTCGCATCCTCTTTTGACGCCGCGTAGTCGACCATCCGTTGCCCTCCGGCTGCCCCAATCCTCCCCCATTCGCGGATCAGACACCACTCACCGAATAGGGTTTGTGCGACGCGCATCACGTAGAACCGCCGCTGCCGTTTTTCGGGATTGATCTTTTCAAGCCGGACAAACATCGAATTCTCCTGCGTCCAGACTACCAATGAAGGAAGAGATTGAAAGATCCCTGGCCTATCTCCAAAAATTTTCGTCCTGATCATGACGTTGCAACCACATCTCAGCCATTACCCGAGCAGCTGACATCGCAGCAATAAACGCGCGCTTGATGGCCGACCGGTCGCAACGCAGGTCAATTGTTCGACGGGCTGAACCATAGCCCCTCCACGGCGCTCTTCTTTCGAACCCGGCACGCCAGTGTTTTGAAGATTCTGCGAAACAACCCGGAGCTCAAGCGGATCGGGGATAACACGGCGGGCATCCGATCCGTCTCCAAAAGCGAGATCCTACAGCTTATCGAAGACGCCATGGCCAACCCCCTGCCCTTCTAACCAATCGACGGAGGTCGGTGACCGAACCGCACCGCACAAGGTGTCCCAAGCGAAGCAAAGACGACTGCGTAGTCCCGAGTCAAACCCCAGCAATAATACTTCGATCCGATTCGATTTTCTGTTCCTCAGAGGGCTATCTCTCCCACGGCACGGGGTGTTTGGATGGAGTTGGGCGTTTCGGATGAGTGGTTAAGTAAAAATTCTCAAAAAAAGTGACAGGCCTCTGAAGGGCCATAGAAGCAAATTGAGCCAATTTCCGGGGTCCGATGACAGATTGCACCCCGAAGGATGAGATTGCTGCTCCAAAAGCTCACAAACGGCTTCCAGGAGTACTAATTTACGTTTGACCCCCAGACAGACAAACTGCTAGTCAACCTATTGTTGTAGAACGATTTTTTTCTTGATCCGATGAATCATGCCCGGGTATTCGGTCCTTGAGCGGTGCTCATCGAGAAGAATGGCACCCTCAAAACCAACCCGCGCCACCTGATGGTGCCAAGAAAAGGAGCAGCCCATGAGGCAGTTAAAAATCACAACGAATGCGACAGACGCGCAGCTGGCAGCCTTGACGGCAAGCATTGAACAATTGTTGCAGAGACGGTCAAAAGCCGTGGCTGAGATCAGCCGTTTGGAGGAACAACGGCAAACCTTTGACCAATGCAACACGGATCAACCAGATACCATTGAAGACAAGATTGGCGGTGTTCGGGCAGAGCTCCAGGACATCGATGCCAGCCTAAAACAATACCGTTCAGAACAGGCCGATCTGGAAAACACACTCGTTCAGCCACTGGCCGAATGCCTGGATCGCGTTAACGGAAAGGCCGCAACCTACACGCTGGGGGCAGGAGACATAATACTGCTCGCAGAAGAGGCAGAGGATGTTCTCAACCAAAAAGGTGTGAAACAGAAAAACCGGGCCGGCACCGAGATTGAATTCCGCCCCGGTGGGAAACAGGCCTCCAACCGGTATGCGAGAATGGCAAGTGCAAGTATCACGACGCGGGTGAAACTGCGCCGGGTCAATGACGGCTGGCGACTGGTTGAAGCGGCCCGGGACCGGTGTTTTGTCAACCAGCCCGAGTTCAGGCAGATCCGCATTCGACCCGCCGCGCATGCTGACATTCTTCGAACCGCAACGGACGGCATCACGATACTGCCCGACGCGGCTGAAACCTGACGCTCCTGCTCTGTCTGCCGCCTGAATCAGGCCACCGACTGACCGATTGTACGACTTGGGCACAGCCAGACAGAGCCTGACTTTCAAACCCTCAATACACACCAGGCACATCGTCCCAACGGATGGTGACGGGACAGCTGTGTCAAAATGAAAGAGATATCATGACGACTCAATCACCAGACCTCCCCACAATCCAAAACCCGATGCAAAGAAAGGGCGGGGTCAACACACCCCAGCTGAAGACACTGGTTCTGGTTCATCCCGGCAGTATGTTCGGAAGCGGTGACTTCAATGTCGGGCCCATGGCCGCCGGAAGGTGCCGGGACCAAATCCGTGATCAATTATTGGCCCATGAAGGGCAATTGATCATCATCGACGGATTTTTGTCCGATGAAATCAACGAAGACTTTGAAGAGGCCATTGAAATCGGTCTGAACAATGCGCTCGTTGCCGCACATCGCGCTGGGAAATTGGAACCTGTGTCTGCAATGCGCCTCTGGGGCTGCGACGCCGGCGAAGAGCCTTTTGACGAATGGGAGAGTTTTGGCAGCGAATGCCTGCCCCGCGTGTTCTCGTGCCAGGAAGCAGCCGCGGAGTTCCTGTGCCAATATCTCATGGCAGACGAGATCGAGGTCACCGGTGCCTGGGCCACAGAGGATGGTCGTTGGGGATGTGTCAACTCCGTCGCTGAGGTGCTGCGGGAAGGTTTGCCGGATACCAGGGTACGAATTTCCGAGACGGCACTGTTCGACGAGTATCGCTCGCGCACCGACACCATCCTTCCGCTCTTCAACCTTGAGCAGGACAACAGCAAAGTTGGAGTCAGCCATGGCCATTCTTGATATGAACATGATCCGGGCGTACTTCATGCTGGATCTTACGACCGCACATCTGCCGCTCGAAACCGTGGAACAGATCAACCGCGGTGAGTTTTATCGCAAGGTTTATTTGCGCAGCGAGTACGGGTTCGTATTTCATATCTCCGAGTATCACGACCTGGGCGAGCGCGAACGTGAACTCAGGGAATGCCCCTGCCCCGCGTTTCGCACGGCACTCAAGATCGCATGGAGATACAATTTGCGCTTCATCATGTACGATCGGGACGCCGAGCCTCACTATGACGTCGAGGAACTGCCCATATACGAGTGGTAAAAAAACCCCGGATCGAAAGATCCGGGGCGTATTAGGGCCGCGCATTGGTGCTCAAGCCCGAGCGAGTTCAGATGAGCACCCGATATTGGTGATGGGAAAACACCAACTGTGCCTTTCCAATATGGTTGGCCCCACGCCCTCTTCAATAGCCTGCCCGGTCGAACAAGAGGAACGTTAACCACTTGTTAAACAGTGTTAAAAACTCACAAACGTTCACCTCTTATAAACTTGAAGCGGGGTTTTCACCTCTCTACTTCCAATCTAAAGAGGCCTCCAATTGCGGGGCTCACTCTTCTCTGCTCAGACGCTCGGCCGCGCTTTGGACAGGGAGAAAACAAAAACGAGCGAGCAGTAGAATGCAAAACCAAACACAAGATACGTGCGACCGAAACGCCTCCGTTTTTGTGCCAGTTCCGGCTCAATCCTTCACTGTTGTCAGGCATCCTGATGACTGGGCTGGCCGGGAAATGGCAAGGCAGGTGTGGCAGCCCTAAGCACAGAAATCCTTTCTCAAGGCACTTTCCATGTCGAACAGTCAGCTGGTTCGCAGGCCTTGCCTGCGCCGCATCGGCTAGCGGGCAAAACCGCCCGTCAAAAAGCTATTGAGACCATCGAAGCCTTTGGCACCCCAAAGAACATGTATATCGGTGTCAACAAGGACACCATTTCGCGCGTTTCGGTTCGCCACGAAGCGCATTGGTGCTGTGAACACCAGAAATACATCAGCCTGAATATTGATTTTGCAGAACACCGCAAGCGGCGCGTCATCGTGATCGACATCGATGACCAGTGGGAAGATGATGCCTGGTTGAAGATCACCGACCTCATACGTGAGGGTGAGATCCCAAAACCCGCCTTTGCCAGCTTCCGCTGGGCCACGAAGAAAAACGAGTCACGGCGGGTCCGGGCGCATTTCGTCTTCCTTCTTCAGTTCCCGGTCAATGAAGGGGACGTCCGTCAAAAGTTTTTCATGAATGTTGTTCTCGAGCATTTCTACGACGTGCTGAAAAGCCATCGGATTCCAGTTGATCGGAACCAGGGTGTCACCTTCAAGAACCCCGCTTCCCGTGAATGGGATGTGTTTCACTTTGCCAACAACCGTCACAGCTTGCGCGATTGGGCGGAAATGTTCGGCATATCCGATCTGGAGAAAAGTGAGCAAAAGGCGATCAATATCGCGCGGCGCAACAGGAAGCGCGCCCGCCGTGCGGCCAGAAAGGCAGGTATAACCGGTAAACGAAACCTCGACGTCTTTGAGATGGCCCGACACAAATGCTACGCCGCCAAATTTCGCTGCGCGAGTTACGAGCAGTTTCACGGCATCGTTTCCGACATCGTGCGGGAAACGCATGACAACATGGGGTACGCCGTTAGACTGTCTGCCAAAGAGCTGGCCCAGATCGCGAAGTCGATTTCCAGGTGGACCTGGGAGAAATACGAGGGCAGCGGATACTGTGAGCGTGACCGAGGCGCTTGTGCGGACCTCCTGGTCGACGGGATGGATCTAGAAGATCGGCAACGTGTCGGTGCCGCTTACAGCCATGACAAGCGCGCACAGAAGGTGATCCGGAAAATCAAGGATGCTTATGACACATTGCTGGCCGAGGGTAAGAAAATCTCCGTCCGTGCCCTGGCAGCCGCAGCCGACCTGTCCGCAACAACGGCCCAGAAGTATCGCAAGATCGTCGAGGCCGGTACCAAGCTTGCATCCAAAGCAGGCGAGGTCTCCCGGGAAATCAAAGAAAGATTGGCCGCAATAGTCTGCCCCACAGACGATACGGCATCCCCAAAGGAACTGTGCCACGATGGTGTATCAGAGTATCCCACTGTGGATCTGCCTCAGGGCCCTACAAAGAGACTAACGCTGAGAAAGCGCAGATCATCCTACCCTCAGCATCGCAACATCGTCGGGGATTGGCCACGGTACAGGCCAAACCATTATCCCTCGGGACAAGTGCAGCCCCGGATCGACCGGGTCCGGCGACCCCGCAGGGTCAATCCAGAAGATCAGCCAGGCCTGGCACCGGCACATATCCTCGCTGCGGCTGGGCTCGTCACAGACGGGGAAACTGCACCAGCCGCTTCAGCAATACGTATCCCGTCCCGGCAAAACTCCACCCGTCCATCAAAAGGAAATCACGCATGGAAAAAACTCACAAAAACACATACATCCTGATCGGCGCCGGCCGGCTATGGATCTCCGACATCCGCTCTTTCGGCACCGCCGGTATTCGAGAACTCATCCTTGAAGAAATCGAAGCGCACAATGGCGATCTGTTTGTTGTGGACGACCTCTTCTCAGAAGGCATTGACGAGTGGTTTGATGATGCCCTTTTTGCCAAACTGAACAGGCTAAGCGAGCTCGGACACAATGTTGGCAGATACTGGGGCTGCGAATCCGATCCTTACCCCTACGACGATTGGCTGGGTTTTGGAGCGGAGGATGAGAAGGTCGTCTTTCCCACTATCGAAAGCGCCGTCCGGTATCTTGGCCAAATTGTCGTGCCCGGCCACATCCAGATTGCAGGCGCATGGCTGGGCGATTCCAGGGCGACGGGCCAGGTCAACGAAGTGCATGAGGCGTTACGAGATGAATTCGGGCACACGGACTTCAAGATAGGCTACAGCGCTTTTGCGGATCCGCTTCGAAGCTTCATACCAGCTGCGGAATAACGATGTATCTCGGGTTTGCCCCTCGCGTTAAACCCGAGATTTACCCCGCGGCTGTAGGCTGAAACGCATTCACAAATGAGTTTCCCACCATGCAGCATTTCAAGCATTTCCCATTAGAATCCCAACGTGTCCTTGTTCCGCCAGAGGAGCTGACCGGCAACGACAACAACGCCCAAAGCGCGGAGTTTTCGGAGCTCCGCACCCGGTTGACTGCGGCAACACGTCAGCTTCGGACAGGGCAAGGCCAAGACATTGCCCGGGACGTTGTGTTTCAGGTGATCGAGAAATGGTGGAGCTGGCAAGCGCAGAACTGCCTGAGCGGCGCCGGGCTCCGAGACCCCGGGTTTCCATTTTCGACACATGCACTCCTGGAAGACGCGGCCCTCGAGGAGTGCATCACCCGATATGCGGGCCTCGCGGCAGCAGTTTCGGCCCCCATGACCGCCTACCAGATCGGCTTGCTCTACACGGCTCTTCTGCCAGGAGACATCAGATCGCGGCAAGGCTTGTTTTTCACGCCACCAGCGCTGGCCAAAAAGCTGGTTGAGATGTCCGGTAAGGCGGGCACCGACTGGTCGGAGGCCCGCGTGCTGGAACCGTCTTGTGGCAGCGGCGTTGTGCTGGTCACGGCCCTGGCGGAAACCCTGCGCTCGATGGAAGATCTCTCTCCCCGGGTCCTCTCCGGGCATCTGGCAGCCAGACTCCAGGCCTGCGACCATGACCCGTTCTGTGCCTGGATTTCCCAGGTCATGGTCGAGTCATGTCTGTTGCCGCGTTTCCGTCATTGCCCGGATGACCTGCCAGAACTGGTCCGGTGCGGGAACACGCTGGAGATGCGTGAAGCCACAAAGTTTGATCTGATCATCGGCAATCCCCCCTTTGGAAAAACCCGGCTCAGCCAGGCACAAAAGAAAACCTACGGGCGCTCCGTTTATGGCCATCCAAACAGGTATGGGCTGTTCCTGGATCACGCCGTGGCAAACACTGCGGATACCGGCGTCATCTGTTTCATAACGCCGACCAGCTACGTGTCGGGACAGTCCTTCAGGAACCTCAGAACCCTCCTGCGCAGCGAGGCACAGCCTCACAGTATCTGCTTTCTCGATCAACGCAGTGGCGTATTTGACGGGGCCAACCAGGCCCTGGCGCTGTCCGTCTTCACCAGAACACGTAGCGAGGATCGCCCACGTGTCGAACGGGTTCACATGACACCGAACGAAAGTCTTGATGTGACCGACCTCGGGGGTTTTCAGCTGCCCGAGGATATCGCCGCCCCCTGGCTCCTGCCGCGCCAGGACGAACATGTTTCCCTGGTTTCGGCCGCATCGAAACTGCCCTGCCGGATGAGGGATTGGGGATACGAAATCAGGACCGGGCCGATGATCTGGAACCGCTACAAAAGGCGGCTGTCCAGCAGGCCCGGTGCGGCAGAATACCCCCTGATCTGGTCGGAGGCCGTACGCCCGGACGGCCGGTTTGAGTGGACGGCGGAGCGAAAGCAGGACCTCAGATGGTTCAGGCTGGAGACTGGAGAAGATCACCTGCGCCAATCGGATCCATGCATCCTGGTTCAGCGCACAACGTCACCGGAGCAAGCCAGGCGTCTGAATGCCGCCCTGTTGTCGCCAGCCTTTCTGCAAGGACATGGATCGGTCGTCATCGAAAACCATCTGAACGTGATTTACCCCGGTAGCGGCACACCGGATGTTCCCCTCGAGATGCTCAACAGATTTCTGAACAGTGACGTCATGGATCAGCTGTTGCGCTGCCTGTCCGGGAGCTGTGCGGTGTCGGCGGCCGAACTCCACGCGCTCCCCCTGCCCTGCCCCTCGGCCTTGGACCGGTTGCATGGGATGCACGATCGCGGTGCCCCGAAGATCGTTATCGAGGCGGAATGCTGGCGGGTCGTTGCCGGGGAGCTTGCAACTTCAAACCAGTTTCCGTCAAAAATCGAAGCCTGATCACACTTCGCTTGCCTGGATATCCTTTCTGGCTGAATTAAGTACCCCTGTTTTACACAAATCACTGCTTTTGTGTAAAACAGGGGTACTTAAATAATTGTTTTTATTGAAATTTACCCTTGCCCTCGGATTTCGGGCATGCGATAAAGGACATGTTCGGGTCGATAAAAGCGATGACTGACAAGCAATCCTTTCATGGGTGGCTACTACAGAAAGTCAGAGAAGCCAGCCGGCAAATATTGGCTGCACTTCAATTTCTGACCTGAAAGCCATGTTTTTGGACGTGGTTACGGGGTGGGTCTCATAGCTCACCCCTTACTTCTATTAACTGCCACCCAATCGCGTGGCGGCGAACCCCAAAAGAGAAGACAAAATCAAAAGTCCGAGGAATCTTCACCGGTGGTGGCCGCCGTTGTCTTTGTCCCGCGTCCGAGAAGCTGTGGATCGTGGAAGGAAACCACCGGGCATCGAATGCGTGTCGGTGCCCCTGCCCTACAGTGGGGTCGCTTAAGGCTGGGGGCGAAATAGTACGCTAGCGCTAGAACGGCCATTCGGAAAACGTGCAGAGAAGGTCTGCAACGAGCCCGAAGCAGACTCCAGTTCACGACACCAGACGAATTCAGGTTCAGAGAATTGTCCGCCGGCCGAGATGGTCTGCAAGCTGATCAAAAACCAACCTGATCCTTCGCGCTGTTTGTAACTCAGAGTGTGTGGCCAACCAGATAGGAAATTTGAATGGCTCGCGTTCGGGCAGAACACGCTCCACACCGGGTGTAAGGGCTGCCACATCGTCTGACATAACACTAATGCCGAAGCCTTGGCGCACAAGCTCCCATGACACTATCCCGCTCTGCGATCCAATCCGAAAATTCTTGCGGGTTACTTCGATGCCAGCCGGATTGAGAAATCCAATCATCGTGTCAACATCGCCAAAGCTGACGAAATCCATCTTAGCAAGTTCGTCTTCATTTCGTGGTCGCCCAACCTGTTCAAGGTATGAAGGGGCAGCGTAAAAATGTGCCGTCGCTTCTGCAACGAGCTTTGCAATCAGGTCCGGCTGTGTCGGGCGCACATGCCGAATTGCGATATCTGCCTCGCGCCGCTGTATGTCTCGTATGTCATTTGCTGCGACAACGTCGATCTCAAGCCGCGGTGCCGCGATCCTGATCTGTTTGAGAATAGGCGGTAGCTGATAGGCTGACATCACGTCGGAAGCAGTGATCCTGACTTGCCCTTCAACTGCTTGTGACTGGCTTGTTGCGGTCAGAGAAATTCTGTTCGCGACATTTGCCATTTCACTGACATGCACCAAAAGCTCAGCACCGGCTGTTGTCAGATTAAGCGACTTGCCAACCCTTTCAAACAAGGTGACGCCTAGCGCCTGTTCCAGCGCGGCGACCTGACGACCCACGGTTGGCTGGGTCTGTTCAAGCACGCGCGCCGCGGCGGAAAACGAGCCTTCTTCTGCCGTTGCAAGAAAAGACCGAGCCTGGTTCCAATCGAAATTGATTGCCTTCCAATTCATGCATTAATGCATAACAGTTCTGCAATATCTGGCAATTTAATAAATTGGCGTTTTAAGATATTGGCTGCGGTGACGCCAAAGGAAAAGAGAAACGATATGGCTACATTATCCAAAGATGCCGCATTTTGGAGCAAGATTTCGCGCAAATATGCGGCTGATCCTATCCGAAATATGGAAGGGTATCTGAACACGCTCGAACGTACAAAGTCCTACCTGAAAGCCGAAGACAGCGTGCTGGAAATCGGCTGTGGAACGGGGTCGACCGCGTTGTTGCTGGCACCGGATGTGGCTCAAATAACTGCCTCCGATCTCGCACCGGGGATGATCGAAATCGCTAACGAAAAACTCGCTGAAGAAGAGCTGGAGAATGTAACGTTCAAAGTGGCCGAGGTTCTGCAGCACGATCCTAACGACGGTTCTTACGACGCTGTCCTCGCACATAATCTGCTGCACCTTGTTCCCGATCTGGGCAAAGCACTCGAACACATTGCGACCCTTACAAAACCCGGTGGAGTATTCATTTCCAAAACCGTCTGCGCTCCGGAGAGTGGAGGGTTGAAATATGGCATGATCAGCCGAATAGCGATCCCGATTATGCAGTTGCTCGGGAAAGCTCCGTTCGTAAATTTTGTGTCCGTAGCTGAACTCCAGCAAGCCATTGAACTTGCGGGCTTCGATATCGTCGAGACGGCGGATCAAGCCGGGTTATTGCTGAGCCGGTACATTGTCGCGAGAAAGCCGTAAAAAAAGCATTCGCGCCATAATTATGTGCATGCAAGGGACAGCTCGGGCCATCAAATTAGTATAATGATGAAAGATGGGATTTCATTTGCACGCCTTTCGGAAATCGATCCGAATGACATTGCGATTCATATGTCCGACCCCCGGGTAGCAGAGCATATGCCGCTTTTGACGTTCAAATGGAGTATCGAGGTCGCAAGAGAGTTTATCACTAAGAAGGAAGGCTACTGGGCGCGGGACGGTCTTGGACATTGGGCGTTTTTGTCAGGCGGTCAGTATGTTGGTTGGGGGGGCTTTCAAAAAGAAGATGACGAGTGGGATTTTGGGTTGGTTTTGCGGCCCGACGCCTTTGGCCTTGGGAAACGGATTTCCAAAATGGCAATCGACTTTGCGATCGCTGACAAACGTATCCCCTTTGTCACGTTTCTGTTGCCACCAAGTCGAAAAAATCTGGGTGCGCTCCGGAAACTCGGCGCCAAACACATAGGCGAGATCGAATACGAAGATGCTCAGTTTCTCAAGTTTCGCCTGGATACGGAGTGAACTCCGTTCTTCCTGATTTTTCCCGGTGGTGCGCCATACACCCGTTTGAAGGCTTTGTTGAACGCAGGCTCTGACAAGTATCCGATGTCAGCGGCAATCTGCGAGATAGGTTGATCGGTGGACACCAACCTTTCTCTGGCCAGGTGCATACGCCACGTTGCAAGATACTGGATTGCCGGAACACCTACCAACTCAGTAAACCGCGCCGCGAAAGCGGATCTGGACATACCAGCAACCTCCGCGAGTGACTCGACTGTCCAAGCCGCAGCAGGCGCACGGTGAGTTGCGACTATCGTGCGCCCGATCTGCGGGTCTCGCGCAGCTTTTAACCAGCCTCGATCCGCATCGGGTGCGCTGTTCAACCAACGACGAATGGCCTCAATGACAACCACATCGGCCAGTCGTGTGATCACGGTTTCGCCGCCCGGTCTCAATTCCCGCGCCTCTTTTGCGATGAATTGCAAAGTTGCCTGTAACCAGCTTCCGGCGTCCTCCTCCCACGGGTCGATTTTGAGTACATCTGGAAGCAAGCGCATCAACATATCACTGGCGGCGTGATCTATTCGGACCAAGCCGTACATGATGCCCGTCTCCGCGCCGCCGCCGCCGTATTCCAGTGTTTCATAAAGCTCGGTTACCTTGCGAATAGGCAACTCCTCCAGCGTTAAAAGCGGCGTGTCTTCTGAGCTAAAGAAACCGACCGGAGCTCCGTTGGTCATCAAGACAAGATCGCCTTTTTCGACCTCGAACGGGTCATCGTCACCGACCTTCATCAAGCACCGCCCGTGTGTGATGACCGCAAAGTTCAGTACACCGGGAAATCCCGGTATCGATACGCCCCAGGGTGCTGTCATGCGAGACTGGCAATAGAATGTGCCAGTGAGTTTCAGAAGATGAAGGATTTCCCCCAGCGGATCGCCGATCGGCTTTGCCAGCGCATCTGGGTCAGGGACATGTGGTTCAACCTTGTTCATGTCGCGACTTTGGCTGAAATTTGGCTCTTCGTCTATACTTTTAGGACGATTGGATAATATTACCGGATTTTGAAGAATAGAATATCTCAATTGACTGTCTAATTTCGGGTCATCAACTGAACTCATGGAGATGACCAATGACACAGCAAACCATTCTTGTACTTGGCGCAACAGGCAAAACCGGATCGCGGATCGCGAAACGTCTGGAAGAAAAAGGGCAGACAGTCCGGCGCGCATCGCGGAACAGTGAAACGCCATTTGACTGGGAACAACCGCAGACCTGGCCCGCAATCCTGGAAGGCGTCTCGTCTGCCTATATTTCTTACTTTCCTGACATCGCTTTTCCAGGTGCGGTTGAGCAAGTCGAAGCCTTCACAGCATTGGCTCGTGAAAAGGGATTACGGCGTTTTGTGCTGCTAACCGGGCGTGGCGAGTTTCATGCGCAACGTGCGGAAGCAGTCGTACGCAATTCCGGAGTTCCGTTCACTATCGTTCGTGCAGCATGGTTTGCACAAAACTTCTCTGAAGGGGCATTGCTTGGTCCGGTCATGGCAGGTGTCTTGCCAATGCCCGCCGGCGATGTACGCGAACCAATCATCGACGTGGACGACATCGCCGATGTTGCCGTAGCTGCTTTGACAGAAGAAGGACACGACGGCGAACTGTACGAAGTCACGGGACCACGTCTCATGACGTTTGCCGACATGGCTGCAGAGCTTTCGCGCGCAATGGGCAAGACTGTGCAATACCTGCCCATTTCATTCGAAGACTTCCACGCGGAAATCGCGCACGCGAATGGCGAGATGATTGCTGATGTGATTACGGACATCGCGCGTGAAACGCTGGACGGGCGCAATGCGAACCTCGCGGACGGGGTCCAGCGTGCGCTTGGACGCGCGCCACGCGACTTCGCCGACTTCGCAAACAAAGCTGAAATGTCTGGCGCGTGGACCAAAGCCGCTTAAGCCAAGCCAAAGGACATTGGAGAAAAACATGAAACTTGAACTTAAACGCAGACTTATCTTAGGTCTGTCCGGATTAACGGCATTTGCCATAGGTCTGGCCATCACTCTGGACCCACGGTCTTTCTACGCCAACTACGGCATCGTACTCTCGCCGCAGCCAAACCTGATGAGCGAGTTGCGTGCACCTGCTGCCAATCTCGCGGTACTTGGCCTGATCATTTTGTGCGGAGCATTTTACCAAAAGTTAGTCCAGGCCTCAGCCTTGCTTGGGGCCACGGTTTTCTCAGCTTTCGCCGTGGGCAGGACAATCAGTTTCGTCCTCGATGGTTGGCCATCCGAAAACATTCTTGCCGCATTTGCGATAGAGGTTTTGCTTGGGGTGTTGTGTTTGTGGGTTGTCGGTGGAAATGCGAAATCTGCAGCGCCGGCCTGAGACGGCTTTGTCCGCGTCTGTTGAGTTCCGACATGGTGCAGCGAAGGTTGATGTTTCCCGAACCAGCCTTTCGTGCCAATCACGGCGAAGGTGTCAGGAAGCCCACTTTGATCGATGCTGCGCGGTGCCCCAATGACGGCGACGCGCAAAACCAGACTTTGCAAATTTACGAGAACGGCTCAAAAGAAATTGCCTTTCACCAAACGGCGAACATTCTGGGGTGTCGTCAGGCAAACTAACCGTTCGCAGTATTCCAACAGAATCTCTGTGCGGAACCCGGAATTGCGTTAAAGTTGCGTAAACAACGTTGGTTCCTCACTTTGAGACGAAATCATCCAAAGCAATATTGAAAGAAAATAGAATGAAACGCCTGTTTCCATCTCTGCCTGAGAACGCGACGCTTGGAAGTGTCTATCAAGCCTTTCCAGACAAACTTTCTCCGCTTTGTGCGTACGAAAGTCTTGTGATGAGGGGCGAGAGCGACCTCTCGGTTGCCGAACGTGAATTAATTGCAGCCTATGTCTCGGGTTTGAATGCTTGTGCGTATTGCCATGGAGCACACATCGTTTTCGCCAAAGCCTACGGAATTGAGGTCGAGACAATCGAGGCACTGATGGAAGATCGCGATACGGCACCCGTCGAGGATCATCTCAAACCGTTACTGGCATACATTGAAAAGCTTACTGTCTCGCCATCACGAATGACGGAAGCCGACGCAAATGCGGTCTACGCGGCAGGCTGGTCGGAGAGTGCGTTGTTCGATGCTATACAGGTCTGTGGTGTCTTTAGTCTCGTGAACCGCTTCATAGAAGGAACAGGTGTCCAAAGTCCTGGCAACGATCCAAGGCAAGCGGATGAGGCCACATTAATCCGATACCGCAGTGACACCTTCTACACCGATTTTGGACGGGAGAATGGCCTCGACATTCCTTGAATTGATGTTGTTTTAACTTTCGAACAGTGACGAAAAACTGGTCCAACAAGAAGTCAGAAGCGTCCTTCGCTCTCGGGGTTGTCCCATTCGTTGGATCAAGTCGGCGCCGTTAGTTATATTGGTGGATCTATGTTCAAGCCTCGATGATCCGTCCGGCTTTTCGTAGATAACCCATTTTCTGATAAGGTTTGGAGACTTGTGGGCTTTGTAAGGGGGGAGAGTTGCTTAAGTTTGACGCTGAGACAACGAGATTACTTGAAATTGCCTATCAGGGAGCTGAGTTGACACGGCGAAGACAGGCTTCATTTGATGCGCTGTGCCCTGCTCCCGGTGAAACTATTTTGGACATTGGTTGTGGCAACGGTCTGTTAACGGCAGAGTTGGCTCGCGCAGTTGGCTCGGATGGTTATGTCATCGGGATCGACCCAAGCGAGGACATGACAGCAGCCGCAAAAGAACGATGCAGCGACTACGCAAACGTGGAGTTTCGTGCAGGTTCCGCAAATCACTTGCCCATTGAGGATGAACGTGCTGACAAGGCCGTCTCGGTACAGGTCTTTGAGTACATCGAAGACGTAGACGGTGCATTGGCTGACACGCTGCGGTGCGTCAAACCCGGTGGGCGCCTTGTCATCAGCGATCTACACTTTGGCAGCTTGATTTGGTTCAGCGACGAGCCCGACAGAATGCAAAAGATGCTGACATCCTGGAACCTGCACTTTGTGAGTGGTTCCGTCCCGGAAAGACTGCCCGCACTGATAAAGGCTCGTGGTGACCGCGTGGAAGATGTCTTGTCGTTCACAATGACAGATCACCAGTTAAAGCCTGATGGTCTCGCAATCATGATG
Organism: Ruegeria sp. S263; assembly: GCF_056780525.1. NCBI lineage: Bacteria > Pseudomonadati > Pseudomonadota > Alphaproteobacteria > Rhodobacterales > Roseobacteraceae > Ruegeria > Ruegeria sp. S263. The sequence continues at coordinate 246,209 of NZ_JBQUVJ010000003.1, forward strand.
ATGCACCTCATGAAGCAATACGCTGTTGCAAATGGCCATGTTGATCCCGCTGTTGCGCAATCGTGGTTTGACGAGCAGCTCAGCCTTGCAAAAGTTGGACGCTTCTTTTTTTCGATGACCCAATTTATCGTCATGGCGCGTAAAAGGGATTGATAGACCGAAATGACTTGGCCTCGGTTCTTCCGCGGGCTCGCTGAAAGGCACGGTTCAAGAGCCCCCCTCAGGTATCGTTGTCGTCGTGATTGGTGCTGCAATCTTTTGTCCGAACTTAATTGTCGCCGTTGAAGCCCCAATGAAGGGCCAGACGTGCAGCCATTGATCAGGCGTTCGAACGACCGCAGCGAAAGACGTAATGCACAGAAGGTCTCGTGTTGGTGCTAACTCTATGGCTACAACACAGGTACGTGGCTGTCACTTCCAGCTTGCAGCTGCCTTTGGTGTGATCCAATCGCCATACCCGGCCGATTGTCACCAAATGTCGTCAGAACCTTCCCGGATACAGATTCATCATGTTCTGCACGTCCAGTTCACTCAAAAATGCGTCCGGATTACTCCAGATCACGTCGTTAATATAGTCGCGTTCTGAGTGAAGATCGTCGGCTGTAGGCCGTGATTCCCGGTTTTCGGGGAGGCCTCTCTTGGTCCAACCAAACAGTCCATCAAATACGGTCCAGATGCTGGGTGACATTGTATGGGAAGCCATCTCATGGTCCTTTTCGAGTTACTTGCGCTGTCGCAACAAGAGTAACTGTTCACCCGTTTTTCTGGTATCCGGCACAAAATTGTGCTGTTCTACAAAAATGAAGAACGGGTTCCGAAATTGGTCGGATATTCGTGTGTTCCTCTCTGTCTTCAGAGAAGGGTCGACGCTTGCGGCCTCCAGAAAGCTAAAGGTCTCCCAACCAACGGTTGCCCGACGCATTGATGTTCTCGAAAGAGAAACAGGCTTGACGCTTTTTGAGCGCGGTACGCACGGGTTCAAACCGACCCCAGAAGCCCTTCGCCTCGTTCCCCTCGCCGAAGCAATCGAGACTTCAGTCCTTGAATTTGCCGATTGCGCGAAAGAATTGACGTCGACACAACCCATCCGTATCACCGCTTACTCAGCAAACTTCTCTGCACGCATGATTGAAATCGTAAACGAGTTTTCCGCCGACAATCAGGATGTCGCATTCGAGTTTTTGTCCAGCGTTCGGGCGCTGGACCTGATGGCGGGCGAGGCCGACATTGCTTTGCGCCTTGCAAGAACTGAACCTGATCCTGACCTGATCTGTCGTAAGATCAGCACGGCCCGCTGGTCTTTGTTCGGCAGCAGAAATTACGCGGACAAATTTGGCTTACCGGGGTCAACGAATGATCTGGCCGGGCATCAGTTTGTTACCTTTCAGCGGGACGACGTACCAAATGTATTCCACGAATGGTTGACCAATCACGTGGAGCCGGACCAGATCGTCATGTCTTTCACTGAACTGGAGCTAATGCATGCGGCGATCAGATCAGGGCAAGGTCTTGGGATCAGTAATGTCAAGCTGGTTGAAGCAGACATGTCTTTTCTCCGATGCTTCGACGAAATCCCCGAACTTGCGGTGCCGCACCTAATGCTCATTTCGCCGGAAGCCTATCGTCGGCCAGAGGTTAGAGGCTTCGTTAAGTTCTTCGCACCTCGATACGCTGCAATCTACAAGTAGTGATCGAGTAAAAAAGAACTGATGCTATACTTTGTGAAACGCGGACAAGCTCTTTTGCATTTAAACGAGTTCAGCGGACAAAGAGAGCGCCGGTTTAAACCATTCCTCTCCGCACAGGGGTTTCAGGACGTTTCAATCGGAAGGCTTTGATCGGCGCTCCACTCAGCCCAAGAACCATCATAGAGGCGCGACTTGTCGAACCCCATGTGGCGAAGCGCAAGGAGACCGCAAGAGGCGGCAATACCGCGACCGCAATACGCGATAACCTCGTCGTCGGTTTGAATTCCCTTGTCCTGATAGTGCTGAAGGAGGCGGAGGCGATCCGCCAACCTGAATGAGCCTCGTTCCTTTAGTTTCGCTGCCCGCTCAGCAATGGGTGTGTGTGCCAAATCCGGATCGATGTTCGATATCGCCGGTATGTTGACGGCACTGGGGATATGTCCCGAGCGACCTCCCCATGTGTGAAGGCCGTCGCCTCGGAAGAGGTCGTTTGGCAGAAAGTCCACAATTCTGACTCCGGGCTTACCTATCGCGTGCAGAACATCAGCTTTGTGGGCAATCCAATTACCCTGCACTGTTGGTTCAAAGTCACCGTGCTCAACGGTTAGATCGCCAGTTTCAGTGGGTCGACTTTCGAGTTTCCATTGCTGCAAGCCGCCGTCCAAGACCTGCACGTTTTTATGTCCATAGTGCGAAAGTGCCCACCAAAGACGCGCGGAAGCCAGCGGAAGCCCGGAGTCATCGTAGACCACGACATGACTGTCGTTGGAAACACCCAACTCGCGCATCTTTTCCCCAAAATCCTCTGGCCCAAGCATCATATCGGGAACGTTCTCAGTGCCGTCTGCAAGCTCTGTCGACATGCCAACATACACTGCGCCAGGAATGTGCTCGGCTTGGAACTCGCTCCTATCGTCATAGGCCACGCCCTTGCCGTTTTCCTCCCTAAACTTCCAGCGAACATCAATGATGCGCAGTTTCGGGTCAGTCAGGTTATTTGCCAACCAAGCCGTATCAATGAGTGGGCGATTGTGTATTACCATCCCTACGTTCTCCTCTAACCGGACGTGGGTCGAGCCGTATGGAATAATCCTCAAAATTGCTTTCGGAGTCCAATTTTGGAAAATCTGGATTTGGTGAAGCAACTATGGTTTGAACGAAATTTCGATGATTTTAGGAGGCTTCTGAAAGAAACTGATGCTGAAATCGTGGCACCTCGAAACGTCGATTTCCTTTGACTCGTTTATGGTTAAGCATGCTCATTTAGCTCACTGACGGACAGGTTTGGAACAGATAGTGGAAGGTTTGGATGCTCGAAGATCGGTACGGAAGCCCGCTAACCACAACATCACAAACTGCACGTGACGCCTATGTTGAAGGCATCGACCGTTTTCTGGGTGCTTTTGACGATGTTGAAGAAGCTTTCCGTTCTGCAATGCAGGCAGATGATAGTTTTGCCATGCCCCATGTTGGCCTTGCACGCTATCTTGTAACCGTCGGGCGCGGACAAGATGCAAAGCGAGAATTAGCCGTCGCAAAGGAACTTTCGCAAGGCGTCAGCCCGCGCGAAGCCGCCCAGATCGACATAATCAGCGATCTCATTGAGGGGCGTGCACCGCAGGCCTACAGGCGCATTCGAGATCACGTCGCAGACCATCCGCGAGATATTTTGCTGGCTCAGACATGTACCAGCGTATTTGGCCTAATAGGGTTTTCAGGTCAGGCAGGGCGCGAGGCAGAGCAGCTTGCCTACACAACCATGTTGAAGCCACACTATGGCGACGACTGGTGGTTTCTCTGCCAGCATGCCTTTGCCCAGATGGAGGCCGGACAGATCGGCCCCGCCGCGGAAAACATCGAACGCGTGCTTGAGTTGAGGCCAGACAGCGCGCACAGTGCACATGTCAGGGCCCATCTCTACTATGAGAACGGGGAGACGGACGCTGGCTACGCTTATCTGCGCGAGTTCTGGCAAGACTATCCCTTCACAGCGTATCTGCACTGCCATCTCAGTTGGCACGTAGCTCTATGGGCGCTTGAGAGCGGCGATGTGACGGGTATGTGGAAGCTGTTTGATGATTACGTTTCCCCCGACCGACCTCCTGCGCCGCCACTGAACGTTCTGACTGATAGTGTGGCAATTGTTCACCGCGCCTTTTTGGCTGGTGAGCAAATTCCTCAGGAGCGTTGGCAACAACTCAGCGACTATGCTGTTCAGTTCTTTCCTTCACCTGGCTTGGCTTTTGCGGATGTTCACGCTGCTCTTGCGCATGCGATGGCTGGAAACAGAGAGCGTCTGGAAACAACCATTGACGGCGCAAAGGGCCCCGCAGGCCCCACCGTTGCCTCTGTCGCAGGCGCATTCCGTGCGTTGGCGGATGGAAATGCGGATGAAGCGATTGAGAAATTTGTAAGTGTCATGTCTGAGCACGAACGCCTAGGCGGCAGCCGGGCGCAACGCGACATTGTCGAGTTTACGTTGGCTCATGCGCTTGCAATTTCTGGGCAATCGAATGAAGCACGACGCATTCTCAACATGCATCGACCGCATACCTCTCACGACCACGCGGTAGCTAGTTTGGCGAGGTAGGATGCCTATGTTCTTTGATGTCCGCTATGAGCGCTTGTCCGCTTCAGGTTCGATGTTGATCAACCGATGTGTCTGCTTCTCGGGCTCTAGAAAGCTCGCTGGTGAAGGTCCGTTTCGGGCTGCGACAAGCCAAGTATGCAACCCGCAGAAATGACTGCTGTGGGCCAAAGCTGCCGAAAACTGACCCGGTCCTAAGATGTTTTGTCAACCGCGGGCGCGCATCTCCAAAGCGTCTTGTGTAGTTAGAAAGTTTCCCGCGTAACCCCATGAACCGCTGCTTACTTCTAGCAACCGGACAGACGTTCCATTTTGTATTGTTTGCCCGGCGACTTCGCCGAAGGCCTTGGTGACATTTTGTATTATCCTGCCTTTTTCTTCTGTCGAAAACACACCTTCAAGCACCTGAATTTCAATTGAGGGCATCGCACACTCCATTTCTTAAGACTTACCAAAATGCTGGTCTATACTTGGCCGATTGTTCCACAAGATGACATGCAATGCCCATTCTTGTAAGAATTCTATGCAATTTCGAGAGGAGCAACCACATGTCAGCAATGGTTTCATTTCGCTCGGTCGTTGATCCAACGGATTGCGATTTTCTTGGACATATGAATGTTTCGAGGTACTTCGCCGCATGTTCCGACGGTGTACTAGCCATTCAATCTGAAATGGGGTTAACCGCAAACGATATGCGTACGGGACGCCGGGTTTCATTCGCCGTTATCAACGCCCAAAGCGATTTCCGCGCAGAGCTTACAGCAGGTGACTCGATACGGCTGGAGACAGAAGTTGTAGCGATTGGCTCTAAATCCATGACCTTTAGGCATCGGCTTTTTCGAGTTGACGGCAACAAGATGGCGTTTGAAACCGAATTCAAATGCGTGCTGCTAAGCCTTGAAACCCGCCAGGCCACAGAGATTCCCGACGATGTTCGCGAACGTGCAACCAAATGGTTGGAGAACCCAACCTGAATGACCAGAAAGTCCCGAAATACCGTGGTCCACTCCGACCAATCTTAGTGCCGTATATCAAACGGCGGCTTTGTCCGGAGACTGTGTAAAAACTCTGACTGTCCGGCGAAATACGCCGAAAACAGCCTCTATGTGTGTTCTCTCGCACTTCTATGAGAGCTTTTGCACAGGCGCCGAAATCGAGCGCGACGAGAGAGCTCATGGGCCGGGGTTTTCATATAGCCTCTCCGCATCGCTAGAATACCAAAGCTTGGTTTTGAAGGTCCGGTTCGGGCTGATTGTGTTGAAATACTCAAAAAACTGGAAAGCCTAAATTTTCTGCGAACCTCGATCAATCGCAATAGATCACCACCGATATCGATGACGAGCGTTGAGACACTCGCTGGCGGCCAGCGACTGATTTAGGCCGACCTTTCGGCTAAAAATTTCAATCGGGCCTGTAAGGGCAATTTTGCATTCGAATTTGCGCGAACTTGGATTTTTTCAACACAATCCGCTGGGAGTATTCGTTCAGGTTCAGTGTTTCAGCAGTTAGGTTCTTTTCGTTTTTTACCGTGGCGTCCACCGATCAAGCGTGCATACCGGATTGAGTTTAGGCGTTTCTTGGAATGACGAACCTTTCTGACGTAAACTTCACCAATGGAACGTCGACTTGCCGCGATCTTGGCCGCTGATGTGGTTGGTTATTCACGCTTGATGGGCGCGAATGAGATCGGCGTTTTGAACGCTCTCAAAGCACTTCGTTCGGAGCTGTTCGATCCGCAGGTCGAGAAACATCATGGTCGCATCGTCAAACTAATGGGTGACGGAACGCTCGTGGAGTTTGCTTCGGTCGTTGATGCAGTGAACTGCGCGACTGAAATCCAAGCGAAACTGGCGAAGAGAAACGGCAACCTGTCTCCTGAAGAGCAGCTTGAATTGAGGATCGGCATAAATCTTGGCGACGTGATGATTGATGGCGATGACCTTTATGGTGACGGTGTCAATATCGCTGCACGGCTTGAGGAGTTGGCGGAGCCTGGTAGCGTTTGCGTGTCCGAAGTTGTTGCAACTCAGGCAGCCGGCAAAGCTAACGTTGGTTTCGAATACTTGGGTGAAACCCGCCTGAAGAACATTTCTGAGCCGGTGCGAATTTATCATGTGAATCCTCAGAGCCGAGCAATCAGCCGCCGCAGCTGGGTTAGGAGCCGTGGCGTTCAGGCGGCAATAGGTGGAGCGCTTCTGATCATTGCGGCATTTGTGGTTTGGCAAGGCATGCATCGCTGGGGGGCCAATGAAGACGTTCCTTTTGACGAGGCTACGGCTCTGACCCGGCCTACAGGTCCTACAATAGCGGTTTTGGCGTTCGAGAACCTAAGTGGAGACCCGTCGAAAGATTACTTGTCCGATGGCATCAGCGAGGATGTGATTATCGAACTCGGACGCTATCGCGACCTCAACGTCTTGTCGCGGCACACCACCTTCTCCTACCGAGGGCAGCACCAGGATGTGCGCGGTATCGGTGAAGCCTTGGGTGCCGAATTCGTGCTTGAAGGTACAGTACGGCAAGCGGGTGATCGTCTGCGGGTAACGGCGCGCCTGATTGACACCCAGAGCAGAGCGCAGGTCTGGTCCGAGGCGTTCGATGAGAAACTTACGACCGCCAATCTTTTCGATGTGCAATCTCGGATCACCGAGCGCGTTGCAGTTGCGATTGGTGACACGCGCGGCGCCATCAGGCGAACAGACGAAAGGCGGGCAAGGGCGAAACCGCCGGAACGGCTGTCGTCGTATGAATGTACTATGTTCTATGACGATCTCTACGATAGACCGGATGCGCAGAAGCGGGTCCAAGGTTGCATTGAAAGGGTAATCAAGGAAGAGCCGGATTATTGGCGCGCCTGGGCGCAGCTGGCCGAGGCATTGCGTGTAGATCTAAGCTTTTTTGGGGATCGCTATGCTGGCACATATGAGGAAAAACTCAACCGAGCTTTGGCTGCCGCCAACGAAGCCAAGGCACTCAACCCAAACTCGGCCCGTGTTCGACTTATCTTGGGTATTCTTCTGCTCATGAATGGGGATCGCGACGGCTTTTTCGCCGAGGCGGAGGACGCGCTCGCTATTGGAGGCGACCGCAGCGTGGAGGCGGAATTCGGCTACTGGCTGGTCTGGACCGGGCGTTTCGATCTGGGCGCGGCGCTTGTACGGCGGGCTATCGACCTCGACCCAGGGTCGACCATCAAGGATTGGCATCAAGCGCTCTCGGAGTACCACTTTCACAAGGGTGAATACGAACTTGCGCTTGCCGAAGCGCGCAAGGGCGTGCTGCTGGATTATTGGTGGTCGATGATCCCCGAAGTCACGGTTCTCGCCAGGCTTGGACGCGCTGACGAACTTGAGCGCGCCCGAAACCGGCTTGAAGCCACGCGTCCCGGCGTGAAAATCGCCGACATTGTTTGGGTGTATCGCCGTTACCAGCGTCCGGACGCTCTTATAGCGCCCTACGTTGATGCCTTCCGGAAGGCAGGATTGCCGGAGGGCACTTATCGAGCATTGGATTTGAACGACCGAGGCTAAATCGTTGTCGGTCCCGGAAGCAGATTGCGCGCTCTAGATTGACTATATTTTGGTCTGAAAAAATGGACCTACTACGGCGTTATTCCGGTGGCCGCTTGGTCCCGCACTTCGGAAACTGAAAGGCAGGGTGAAAAAGCCTGCTCTGGACTGATAGTCGTACTTGCGAGATTTTTTCAATAAAGGCCGCTGGGAAGCGGCCTAAAAAAATTATACCTTAGTAGCTTCAGCGATGGCGAGCGTGTCTTCAATATCTATGCCTAGCAGCGGGTTGTGCCAAAGCCGTCCATGCAGGCGCGAGCCGATTTGTGCTATGATCACAGCTGAGGGAATCAAAAGCCGAGTCATCGATTGATCACCTCGCACCAAGGGAGTTTCAATGAAAACGATGTCTTTCAGGCTGATACCCAACCCAAACGACATGGTGGCCTCGGATTTCACCGATCCTGGCTCCTTCACGACCAGTGATACGAACGAAAGAAACTGGTTCAAGTTTGCAAACGAAGACGAGACTATTCTCTCGGGCGTTTGGGAATGCCCACCCTGTCGTGAAGAGATCGATGCTTATCCGGTACATGAAATGATGACCGTGATTTCTGGGTCCGTAACACTGACGCATCCTGACGGAGACGCCGAGACCTTCACGGCTGGCGATACGTTTTTCATCAAAAAAGGGAGCAGGTTGATCTGGGAGATCACAGAAAAATTGCGGAAGTACTACATGATCGTCTCTTAGGAAGTTCGTATTGCGAAGCGATCCCTGCGATCAACCTATGATAAAAACAAACTCGAAACATACATTCTCCGGTTGCTGCACGAATGGTAGCTATGGGTTGCGAACGGTGTCCTAGAGCCCTGAGCGGGCTTCGTAATCAGCCAGTTGGAGTGAAGAGCCGCATCTACTATTGTCAAAGCATGTCGAGCAAGGGACAACAATTGCAACGAAAGTTGGCGGCAATACTGGCCGCGGATGTCGTTGGATATTCGGCGCTCATGCACAAAGATGAGCAAGCCACACTTCTAATGCTTGATCACCTGGAAAGTGACATTGTCACCCCAACAATAGCGGGCCAATCAGGTCGGGTCGTGAAGAGCATGGGTGATGGTTGGTTGGCGCGATTTGACAGCGCGGCGCAAGCTGTGACCGCCGCAATGCAGCTACAAGAGCAGTTGGCTGAACACTCGTTAATGAACATGCGGATCGGTGTTCATGTGGGAGACATCACAGAAAAAGGTGACGACATCTTGGGTGACGGCGTGAATATTGCCGCGCGCCTTGAGAGAATCGCGCCAACCGGTGGCATCGCTATTTCTGAACCCGTACACTTGAACATTGAACACACTCTGGCAGACGCGTTTAAAGCTGTAGGGAAGAAGAAGCTCAAGAACATCGAGCGCAGCCTGGATGTGTGGATTCACGATGGACCGCACCAGGGCGCATCGCAAAGCTCGCATTCTTTCACAGAGACGAGCTTGCCAAAGCTCTCCATCCATCCTGTGACGTGCAGCGACCAACGCACTGAACTAAAGGAAATGGCCGCAGCTCTCACTTCAGATTTCGGTTCTTATTTTCGAACGATCAACTGGTTAAACGCGGCGATATCCTCCACGGAGCCACCAGAGGGATATACGCTTCGCGGCATGCTGCGTAGACACGGTGACCGATTGCGTTTGGAAGCCCGCTTAAATGACCCTTCTGGTTCTGAAATCTGGACTCAGAAGTTCGACGGTTTGGTCGAAGCTATCTTCGATTGGCAGGACGAGGTCGTAGAAAAGCTGTTGGATGCGGTTAGTGGGATCCTGATTCAGTCTGAGACCGCAAAACTCTCCGCATTGCCAGAAGTCGAACTGACCGCCGAGCAGTGCGTCCTGATGGGCATGATCGCTTGGTCGGATGCCGGTATCGACAGCTACGAAGAGACGTTGGCATATCACGCCAGGGCCATTGAGGCTAAACCAACCCTCGCTGCCGCCTATGCCGAAGCCATTTGGACAATGAATGGCGCAAGAACTTATGATCTTCGTCGCGAGCTGTCATCTTACTATGAGAAATTGCCACGCTGGATCGAGGCCGGACGGCAGATGGCAGGGCAAAGCCCAACGCTTGATCTGAGTGTTGCAGTGGCTGACTACAATGTGGATGGGGATGCGGATCGACTTTCCGTGGCGCTTGAGCAAATCCGGCAACGAGCGCCATTAGATGCCCGCCTGCATTTGTTTATGGGTTGGGGATACAACTGGGCCGGGTTTCCTAAAATGGCATTGAGTTGCTTTCAGACGGCGCTTCGGTTGGGCCGATATGGAGCCGTTTTCGTGGGTGCTTCCGGAGGTGCCGCCACCTCTTGCGTAATGCTTGGTCGAGATCATGATGCTATCGCCTTTGCAGAAGCAGGTCTGCGCTTCTCAAAAAACTATGCCGCGCTCCACAGCACGAGGGCCGCTGCTCACGCAATGCTTGGGGAGCCTGAGAAAGCGTCCGTGGCTTTGGCGCAAATGCTGCAAATGGAACCTAGTGAAACGATTTCGAAGTGGCGTAGCAACGTGGACTATGGCGGTTCTGACGGCGCTGAACGCTATTTTGAGGCACTTCGCCGGGCAGGGTTGCCAGAATAGCGGTGCCGGAACCAAGTCGCGCTGACAAATCCGGCAGATTGATCGCGCATCTTGGTAACTGCAAAGCTCGGGTTTGAATGTCGGGTTTGGGCTTATCTTGTTGAAAAAATCTTCCTTGATCGACGTGCAAGTCGCTGATTTAATTCCTGTACTGAACAGGAGAATGAGCGATGATGGGGCCAAGGCAGCAAGCACAAGGGTCACTGTTCTACGAGTTCTCGGTTGAGGATCATGTCCCGCAAGACCATATTCTTCGAGGTATAGATCGGTTCGTTGAACTGTCTGATATCCGCCGGCACCTTGCTGCGTTCTATAGTTCGACTGGCAGACCGTCCGTTGATCCGGAACTGATGATCCGGATGCTGCTGATAGGCTACGTGATGGGCATCAGGTCCGAGCGACGGCTCTGCGACGAGGTGCATCTCAACCTCGCTTACCGCTGGTTTTGTCGCCTAGATCTCACTGATCCGGTGCCGGACCAGTCGACCTTCTCGAAAAACCGGCACGGTCGTTTCCGAGACAGTGATCTTTTGCGGCATTTGTTCGAGACGGTTGTAGCGCGTTGTATCGAGGAAGGGTTGGCCAGTGGGCAGCGCTTCGCAGCTGACGCCAGCCTGATCCAAGTTGATGCCAACCGGCAGAATTCCTCACCGCAGCGGGATTGGGCACCTGAGAAAATCATCCCTGAAGAAGCACCCCCGCGCCGTTAGGGAATACCTGGATACGTTGGATGACGCCGCCTTCGGTGCAGCAAGTGCGGTGAAACCGAAGTTCACCTCGCACTCCGATCCGGCCTCTCAATGGGCTGGCGCGCGGGGTGGGCCCGCCTATTTTGCCTATTCAGCCAACTATCTGATCGACACGGACAACGGAGTGATCCTGGACGTGGAAGCAACCCGGTCGATCCGCCAAGCTGAGGTTGGCGCGACCCGAACCATGGTCGACCGGGTGCGCGAACGCCACGATCTGAACCCTGAGAGGCTGATCGCAGACACCGCCTATGGCTCTGGACCGATGCTGAGTTGGCTCGTCGATCAAGGCATCGCCCCACATATCCCGGTTATCGACAAATCCGGCCGCAACGATGGAACCTTCGAGCGCACCGACTTCACCTTTGACGTTGAAAACGATGCCTATATCTGCCCTGCTGGCAAGGAACTCAAACAATATCGCCGCGCCTACACAAAACCGAGAAAGCCCAGGCCGGACAAGGATGGGATCCTGCGCTACCGCGCCAGCAAACCCGACTGCGCCGCCTGCATCCTGAAGAGCCGATGCTGCCCGAAAGAGCCACAGCGCAAGGTGACGCGCTCCATCCATGAACCATCCCGAGACGTGGCTCGTGCCATCTCCCAGACCACCCAATATGTAATTTCGTGCAAGCTCAGAAAGAAGGTCGAGATGCTGTTTGCCCATCTCAAGCGCATCCTCGGTCTCGGGCGCCTTCGATTACGTGGCCCATGCGGCGCTCGGGACGAATTCCACCTCGCCGCCACCGCCCAAAACCTCAGAAAACTCACAAGGCTCATCCCGGCTACCCAAAAGATACCCGCTATCTGACCAAGATCTCGGCTGTGCAGATATAAACGACAAACCCAAGAGTTTTTCAACGGAATAGGCTGGGAGCAGACCTTCAGTACGGCGAGCCAAAGCGGTCGCTCACAGCCCAAACCGGGCATTCAAGACCAAGCCTTGCATATCCCAAGAAGTACAAAAAATACAAAATTGATCAACGGAGGCTGCTGCAATCACTGGACGCGAAGCACAATAAGTCAACCAACGCGAACAAAACACAATTGTTGACCAATAGTATCGAAATCGTATTGTTGAATATAGAAAACAATAGGCTTCCGCCGTAAGGCACCTGGAACCAATTCTGTGACAATAGGATTGAGGGGTACTATGAAAAAAATACTTTTGGTCGTTCCAATAGCTACAATTCTTGCCGCCTGCGAAGACAGCAGCACAACTAGCGGCACTTCAGCGACGCCGACTGCCGCGGAACAGGCATGCCTTCGTGATGTCGCAGCAACTACCAACAATCCTGATGTTGCACTGCTCGGTTCAGAGTTTTCTGAAGCCGGAACCCTTGTGCGCGTCGGCGTTGGGCCTGACCGCGCTCCTTGGCAGTGCATCGCCTATAGTGACGGTGCAACAGATGGCATCATGTCGTTATCGGACGAAGGCACTCTCTAGCCTCGCCAAGTTCGCTCAAAACACTTCAAACCCTGAGACACAGTACAGAAGACAGCGCAGTGTCATTTGCCAGTGACAATTAATGGACAACTCCGAACATTGGGGAGAGAACGCGTGGGTAAACTGATATTGGGCTGATCGTTGGAGGTATCGGCGGTGGGTATGTTGGGCATCGGAACTGGCGCAGGCGTAGGTATTGTGACGAGCTTGTCAGCAGGTGGTTGTGGTATCGCCAGCGCTGCCCAGCAGGAGGATCTACTGACTAAAGAGGAAGTGAACCAAGTCTTCAACCGCGCAGTTAGCAATCTGCGGGAATTAACACCGGACACTGAGGGCAGCGGTGAGGCAATTGTCGGTGCAGCAAGCGAATGCGACGGCGTACTGCAAGGTTTACGGGATGCTGCCAAATCCAATTAAATTAGGGAGTTTAGAATGATGCGATTCATAGTTTTAACTTTGTCCCTCTGCGTCTCGCCCGTAGTCGGCTACGCAGCGGAAGTTGGACAGTAGGCGATTGACGGCTGTATCGATCAATTACGTGCTGTCGGCGGGCCCGACGGGCAAGGTGGTACGGTGCTCTCAACGGAGTTTTCCGAAGCAAATTCGCTTGTAATGCTGAAAGATCGCGGCGAGACGGTCTGGCGATGCCTCGTCGCCAACGATGGCCAAGTCGCTGAACTCAGTGTCGCACAGGCCGCAGATGACGGCCAAGGCGCAATGGCCGGTTCAGACGGTGTACCACCGGTCGTTTCGGGAACACAACGTGTCCAGTTCGCAAAAGGCACCAGCGGAGCGGCTTTGTCTGGCACGCTGAACGCAAACACATCAGTCCGATATGTGCTTGGCGCTGCAAATGGCCAGTTTTTAAGGGTGGACGTTAGCTCACGCGGAGGTGCGCTGGACTACGAGATTTTTAATCCTGACGGTTCGCTTCTGCTGGATCTGATCTCTTCAGACACGCCCTATTATGGCCAACTCTGGCAATCCGGCGATCATGTGGTTGAGGTCGTCAACGCCGGGGCGCAACCAGTTACCTTCGATATTGGCATCGGAATTGAGTAATCCCACGACTTTGAAAAGGGAAATGACCATGAAATCTTTTGCTCCTCTAACCATTGGATTTGCTGCCCTGGGCCTCGCGGCCTGTGATGAGCCCAGCCCATCCGCAGCACCAGGTCAACCTGCTGTCGGCAGTGCGTCCGATCTATCTGCGTTCGAGGGTGCCCGCGCGGGGCAAGCGGAAATGGGCATTCAGAACCTCGGCTATGAATTGATCCGCTCCGAAGGTCTCACCTCATATTGGTTCAATCGTGATACGGGTGCCTGCGCACGTATAACGACTGCTGAGGGCCGCTACTCTGATGTCACCATGCTACCATCGCAAGACTGCTAATGGATTGGGTACACGCCATAGTCACGGGGCTTTTGTGTGGCGGTGCGTATTGGGCCATAAGAAGCATGGGATGGTTCGAGAACCGCTCGAAGTTACAGCAGGCGTTAATATTCATTCCGGTCATTTTCGTTTTGGTGTTTATCCTGAACTTGATATGGCCTTCCAGTTGAACGCGGCAGGCTTTGAATAGAGCGACCTATGACCGTGTATCAAACGTCAAATGGCTAACGTGATTAGTGTCGACAAACGCAAGGATCAGAGAAAGAACTCTGCCCGTTCTACTACCCAAACCATTGCGACCAAACTTGCGCATGCGGCAACGACAGCGCGAGAGCCGACCCATACTCTGGTCGAAACGCACATCACTAGCGCGGAACCGAGATCGATATCGAAAAGCTTGATAAGGGACGTTCTGCGCGACTTTGCAAAGTCTGCTATCTGCGCATTCCAGAAATTCGGATCTGACAACGTTGCTGGTGCGGCGAATGGCGGTTTCGTCCGTTGAAATCACCCCGCAGAGTGGTCGTTCGTACCAACTGCCGCGAATGATCGCTTCGAGCCCAGAGTGACCAAACTTGGCTGACCAAGAACTTCCTACTTAACACCAACGGAAGTTCGGCTAGGTTTGGTGGAATTCGGCTAGGTTTGGTGGAATACTGTCTAAACGCTGATGGATACAAGGGGCTTGATTTTGGACAGAAGCGCTTTGATTGGGTCATGGAAAATGCATGCATGGACGCGGCAGTCGGTGACAACGGGTGAAATTACCGATGCACTGGGGCCCGAGCCAATTGGCTATATTGCATACCACGCAGACGGGCGAATGATGGCCACTGTTTTCAGACGAGATCGCCCGAACTCAGGCCGAAATGGCTGGACTGAGAGCGAAAAAGCCCAGCTTTTCGACGACATGCTTGCCTACGTCGCGTCTTATTCGCTCGAAGAAGACCGCGTCGTTCATCATGTTGATGGGTCGTGGAACCCAAACTGGCACGGCGACCTTTCACGTCCATTTGTGCTCGAAGGTGATAGATTGGTGATTAGTGGAGCTCCCGGTATCGACCCCAAGACAGGCGAAGAAGTCGTTTATCGGATGGAATTTACGAAGGTATAGCGCTCTCACGATAGAATAGCCAAAGGTCGGCCCGTATCGGTTTCTGGATACATGTGGCCTAACACAAATGTCTGCTTTGGTCTGCACTGCCGACCTCCGGCGCACTGGGAGGCCTTTGATGGCTGACAGATGTTGTCAGATGACCGCTTTGAGCCCAATGCGGACGTTCAAATGCAGCAAAAACCAGTTACTGTTGAGCGCAAAACATTGAATGTGACTTCAACTGGAAACACAAATAACGCCATATTGTTAAGATCATCACGTTATCCAGTTAGCCTGAAAATTAGACGCTCCTTCCAAAGGCAGCTTTTAACCAAGCCTGAATGACTTGAAAAATCTGATCTATGCGTAAAACTTAAAGAATGAGTGAGTATTTTGACGAAATGTTCAATGGCGATGGATCACTCAGAGGTCCATACGAAGAGATCGGCCGCTGGTTCAACGCGGAAGACGTATCACGACTGAGGGCGAAACAGCGCGAAGCCGAAAAAGTTTTTAGGCTGACGGGCATCACTTTTAACGTATATGGCAAAGCCGAGGCCGAAGAACGTCTAATACCTTTTGATATCGTGCCACGAGTTATTTCAGCTCGGGAATGGCAGCGGTTGGAACGCGGTATCGAACAGCGGGTGCGGGCAATCAACGCATTTCTACATGACATTTACCACCGTCAGGAAATTGTCCGGGCCGGGCGTGTACCTGCTGAAATGATTGCCGGAAACGAGGCCTTCCTGCCGCAGATGCTTGGGGTCTCACCACCCGGTCAGGTCTATACGCACATTGTCGGCGTCGATCTGGTGCGAACCGGCCCAGACGAGTTTTTCGTCCTGGAAGACAATGCTCGTACGCCATCCGGGGTCAGCTATATGCTGGAGAACCGGGAGACGATGCTAAAGATGTTCCCCGAGCTTTTTAGCGCGACGAATGTTCGGAATGTTTCCGACTACCCCCGCAATCTGAGGCGGTCTCTTGCGGCCTGTGCGCCAGCTTGCGCAGACGGAGAACCCACTGTCGCGGTGTTAACCCCCGGCATCTATAACTCAGCCTACTATGAACATGCGTTTCTTGCTGATCAAATGGCCGTGGAATTGGTCGAAGGCCACGACCTTCGCGTTGTCGACGGGCGCGTCTGCATGCGCACCACCAGAGGCTATAAACCCATCGACGTGCTTTATCGCAGGGTTGATGACGACTTCTTGGATCCATTGAATTTCAACCCTGACAGTGCACTGGGTGTGCCAGGCATTCTGGACGTTTATCGCGCAGGCGGCGTCACGATCGCGAACGCACCCGGAACGGGTATTGCCGATGACAAGGCGATCTATTCCTACATGCCCGAGATCGTCGAATTTTACACGGGCGAAAAGCCTCTGCTTCAGAATGTTCCAACCTGGCGATGCAGCGACCCTGTCTCGCTGTCTTACGTCATGGACAACCTGTCCGAGCTTGTTGTGAAAGAAGTGCATGGGTCTGGCGGTTACGGTATGTTGATTGGCCCGACCGCCAGCAAAAAAGAGATTTCTGCTTTCCGGGACAAGCTCAAAGCGCGGCCAGCGAACTATATCGCTCAGCCGACACTGTCTCTTTCAACGGTTCCAATCTTCGCACGTTCAGGGCTGGCCCCTAGACATGTCGACCTTAGGCCGTTTGTTTTGGTGTCTCCCGACGGGATCAAAATCACACCCGGTGGATTGACCCGCGTAGCGCTGAAAAAAGGCTCGCTGGTCGTAAACTCGAGCCAGGGCGGCGGGACCAAAGACACCTGGGTTCTGGAGGACTGACCATGCTGGGAAAAACTGCTGGCGGGTTGTTCTGGATGTCCCGATACCTGGAGCGCGCGGAAAACACGGCCAGGCTGCTGGAGACAGGTCAAAGGATGGCGTTGACCCGGACTAAGAACTCCGCCGAGGAATGGGGGTCAGTTCTGAAAACGGCCGGAGTTCTGGATGGATACCACGCCAAGTACGATGATATTACCAAGGACAACGCTGTTGATTGGGTGCTGCGGGACGCGGACAATCCATCCTCGATCAAGTCGGTTATCAAGCAGGCACGAGACAACGCGCGCCTTGTTCGGACAGCACTGACCCACGATGTGTGGAGTGCTGTAAACGCGACTTGGATGCAGATTGACGAGGTCATGAAGCGCCGCGTGAATGAGCGGGATTTGCCTGCGACGCTGGAACTCATTCGTCAACAGGCGGCTCTGGTTCGCGGTGCCACCTTGGGGACCATGCTGCGCAATGACATTTTCGACTTCACCCGCATTGGCACATTTGTCGAGAGGGCAGACAATACCGGGCGCATTCTGGACGTGAAATACTATGTTCTTCTGCCCACAGCCTTCTCGGTCGGCTCGTCACTGGACAACATCCAATGGGAAAGCATCTTGCGTTCCGTCGGCGCTGGTGGAGGGTATCGAATGACCCATGGTGAGAAAACCCGGCCGTCTGACATTGCGCAGTTTCTGATCTTGGATCAGCGGATGCCTCGCAGTCTTCACTTTTGCTGCAGAAAGATTCAAGAGAACCTGTCATACCTGAAGAAAGACTACGGCTTTGCCGGG
Source organism: Ruegeria sp. S263 (assembly GCF_056780525.1). Taxonomy (NCBI): domain Bacteria; kingdom Pseudomonadati; phylum Pseudomonadota; class Alphaproteobacteria; order Rhodobacterales; family Roseobacteraceae; genus Ruegeria; species Ruegeria sp. S263. Next base: position 263,893 of record NZ_JBQUVJ010000003.1, read on the forward strand.
CCTTCGTGCGAGGCGTCTAATGCTCTCTACGAAAAATACCTGGATCAGAAGATCTCAGATATCTTTGAAATCGGACTTCACGAATACATTCAGGACTTTCTAGCCGACCTCGGCAACTTAAGCCGTCAGATCGAGATTGATTACCGGTTCTACGAGTAGACAATGAAACTGCACATTCGACACGAGACACGATACGATTTCGACGCACCAGTTCCCTTCGGGTTGCAACAGCTCAGGAAGACACCAAAGTCCTTTCGCAATCAAAGCATCGAAAGTTGGAACACAGAAATCACCGGCGGGCGAAAAGAACTGACGTTTGAAGACTACCACCGTAACACCGTGGAATTGATCAGTTTCGACGCAAACACCCAAAGTATTTCGTTAATCTCTGAAGGCGTTGTTGAGGTGGAAGACATCCACGGCGTCTTGGGGCGTCACGAAGGGTCGACACCCTTGTGGCTGTTCAATAGGGGTACCCCGCAGACAACGCCGGGGAAAGGGGTTGCCGAACTGATTGGCGCGTTACCTAAAGGCGAACCGCTGGAACAGATGCATGCCCTGTCCGAAAACATTCGAACTCAGGTCGCGTATGAAATTGGAAGTTCGCACCCGAGCTGGAGCGCAGAAGATGCCCTCAAAGCTGGGCGTGGCGTGTGTCAGGACCACACTCATATCTTCATTACATGCGCGCGACAGATCGGAGTGCCAGCACGCTATGTATCGGGTTACTTGATGATGAGCGAAACGGAACTGCAGGACGCGACCCATGCCTGGGCCGAAGTGCATTTGGACGGGCTTGGCTGGGTCGGGTTTGACGTTTCAAACGGGATCTCGCCTGACGATCGATACGTCCGCGTCGCAACCGGGCTGGACTATGCCCAAGCCGCACCGGTAATAGGGAATAGAATTGGGACAGCGGGCGAGCAATTGACAGTGCAGTTGCAGGTCGCACAGCAGTAACGGAGAAATTGATGACCTATGCTGTGGGCATGCGGCTGAATCGCGGGCTGGTGTTCATGTCCGATACGCGCACGAATGCAGGCGTGGACAATGTTTCGACCTTCAACAAGATGTTCAATTGGACGGTAGAAGGGGACCGTTCGATCACAATCCTAACGGCTGGAAACCTTGCGACTACTCAGGCCACAATAAGCCTTTTGGAAGAACGAACAAAAGCGCCGGCAGATCGTTCACCATCGATTTTAGAGGCACCGACAATGTTTCAAGTTGCGCAACTGGTCGCGGCTACTCTGAACGACGTCATCGAGGAGCATGCCCGGTCCGGTCAGCAAGCTGACAGCGCTTTTCACGCGACGCTCATTGTTGGAGGCCAGATCAACGGCGGCCCGTCTCGCCTGTTTTTGATCTACCCTGAAGGCAATTTTATCGAGGCCGGCGACGACACCCCGTTCTTTCAGATCGGTGAAACAAAATATGGCCGTCCTATTCTGGTGCGAGCCTACGATCCGGAAATGAGTTTTCCAGAAACCGTGAAACTCTTGCTTGTCAGTTTTGACTCCACGATTAAGGCCAATCTGTCTGTCGGTGCTCCGCTCGACCTGCTTCTCTACGATGAAGACAGCCTTGACGGCGGTACGCGGTCAAGATTCGAGTCCGACGACCAGTACTTTCGCATTGTTTCCGACGGATGGGGAGATGCGTTGAAGTCGGCCTTGGCCAAACTTCCTGAATACAAATCGGGGCGAAAGTCAAACGATTGAGCGTCCGCTTTGTCCGCAAAGCGGTCGTTGAAGCGAATTGAAACTAGCGATCGCTCAGACCTCAAAGCAGTCGCTCAAAAACTTGAGAGGCGCTGCAACGCAGAGAACGGTTATTTGGAGCCAAAGCAGCCTTCAAATTGAATTGTTTCTCATTTGTAAGCACCGGACGAATACGTCAATTCATAGGAATGGCTGTATAGTTCGAAAGCAATACCGAATGGATCTTCAACATAGACCATCCGGTAAGGTTTATCGCCCGGATAATAGTAACGAATGGGCATCCGCTGCTTTCCCCCTGCCGCTACGATTTTTTCCACCAGACCTTCCACGTCGGGATCTTGGATACAAAAGTGAAATGTCCCATTGCGCCGGTAGTCCATGTTGTTTTCAGGCGCATAATTCCCGTCGAACTCGAAAATCTCAATCCCAACGCGATCCGCAGTCGCCATGTGAGCTATGCGCAGTTTTTTCCATTCTGGTCCAAAGACGTCCGTGCACATTACACCAATATCGCTATCATCCTCGAGAACGTCTGTCGGCGGCATGATGACGTAGAAGCCAAATACCTCGGAATAAAATTTTACGGCTTCATCAACGTCTGGCACAGAAAGCCCTATGTGAGAAAAGGATCGAGGTGTGTGCGACATTGTAGTTCCTTTCAACTATTTTGGACCAAGGTTCAGTTTCAATAAAATGATCTGCAAGTAGAAGTCTGCCTAACAAAGGAAAAGTCAAATTGTGATTGCCGAATTCACAGCTGCTGCCAGCAAATTGATTGACCCTTCAGCGTTGATCCACGGGTAGATATCTGCCCGGTATTGAAAGCGACCACGTCAGCAATGCAGGCGTTGTTGTTTAGCCTGCAGAAAACGTCTTCTTCTTTATTGTGTCTAAAGCCCGTCGTAGCGCGGAAGTTCAAAGTACAGAGGTTCAAATTACAGTATTGCGCTTCGCAAAGTGCCGAGTGCATTACTAGTTCTGGTATGATTTTCTGCGTCCCAGCGACGACCGATTTCAAATATATTCGGGTAAAGCCATTTTGACGTTGCCACTGAGGAACAAGATAATTTTTGAAAATGGGCCTGAATTGAGCTTTCGAACTTCCCCAATTTTCTATCTCTGAGTTGCGACCGCCGGCAGTTGCACGCGGCCCGCGCGCTATGTCCACAAAATGAAATCCGTCCGCATTGTTCTTCCGTATCCAACTATGAAAATGGAGGTGTGGAATGTTACGGATAATTGTGCTTTGCGGCTTGCTATTGCTAGGCGAACAAGTGCGCGCCCTTGAACTTGACGCGAAGTTTGACTCGATTGACGGGGGAACCTTGTCTTTGTCAGATTGGAACGGTCAACCGGTTCTAGTTGTCAATACGGCATCCCAATGCGCGTTCACCCGTCAATACCGGGGGCTTCAAGACCTTTATGATAGGTATCGCAACCGCGGATTGGTTGTTGTCGTGGTCCCTTCGGATGACTTCAAGCAAGAACTGGCCACCAACGACGAAGTGCGCGATTTCTGCGAACTGCAATACGGAATCGATTTGCCGATGAGCGTGATAACACACGTGACCGGCCCTGACGCTCACCCTTTCTTCCGGTCCTTGAAAGAGGAGGAAGGATTCATGCCAAGGTGGAATTTCAACAAGGTCTTGATCGGCCCCGATGGCACAGTCGTAGAAACCTACAGGTCAACCGTTGATCCGCTTTCGGCGTCCATTACGAACAAGATCGAGGAACTCCTGCCATGAAAAACCGCTCCAGACGGATCACACTACCCATTCGTCACAAAACGCAAGCACCCAGATGATTGTGCGGGTATCGGACTTGAACCGCTCGTCGAGCAATGGCATCCCAAAAGGAAACCAGTCTCACGTGGAAAATGTCAGATGAAAAACCTTCTTCTAACGTGCTGCTTTGGATTTGTTTTTCTTGGGTTCACCGCGTTTCCGTCGGCTGCCCAGCCTCGGTTAGGATGGGCGTATCAGGTTGATGGGCTTGCCGCGTTTCAAGGGGATGCGGATTTGAGTGGCGGTGGGAAGTTCTCTGCAAGTCGAGCGTTTCTACGTGCTACCGCACTTTACAATCTAGAAGGCGGAAGCAGCGTTGGGCTTTCCACCAGCTTTGGCAAGCTGGATTATAATTTCAGCCAATCTAACAACCAGCCTTGGGAAAACATCCGGGACCTTCGCGTAGCTGTTCCTGTCCGGTTTCGTGTGGGGGATACAACAACGGTTTTTGTTTCGCCACAGATCAGGTGGGACTACCAAAGCGGGGCCTCCTCATCTGACGGTAGAACCTACGGTGTTTTTGCAGGTATTGCATGGCAACTGAACGAGCGCCTAACGATAGGTCCGGCCTTTGGCGCGTTTTCTGAATTTGACGAAAGCGGTACTGATTTTTTTCCGGCTCTGCTTATCGACTGGGACATAAATGACCGCTGGAATTTGAACACTGGCTCTGGTGTCGGAGCAACGCAAGGCCCCGGGTTGTCGCTGAGCTACGCTCTAAATGAGGCTATCGACCTTTCGTTGACCGCACGCTCAGAGAGAATTCGTTTCAGGTTAGATGGGGATGGCCTCGCCCCGGATGGGGTGGGTGAAGATAAGAGTATCCCTGTAGTTCTTTCTCTTGGGTACAATCCGAATCCTGGGGTTTCAATGAGCGTGTTTGCGGGCGCAGAATTTGATGGCCGCCTGACTTTAGATGATGCGAACGGAGTAGAAATCAGTCGGCAAAGGTATGACACTGCACCATTGGTTGGGCTGGCGGTTAGGGTCAGGTTCTGATCACGGCATCGAGCCAGTTTGCCATATGTGTGGGGAGGTTTTCTCGCGTCTGAGCTGAACCACTGCTTTGTCCGCACTGCCGCCGTTGACCAGGTCGGGACAGCTCATATGCCCAACAAAAACTGTCAGATGACCACTGTGAGCCCAAAGCTGCCGAAAACTGACCCGGTCCTAAGATGCTTTGTCAACCACGGGCGCGCATCTCCAAAGCGTCTTTTGTTGTTAGAATGTTTCCCGCGTAACCCCATGAGCCGCTGCTCACTTCTAGCAACCGGACAGACGTTCCATTTTGTATTGTTTGCCCGGCGACTTCTCCAAAGGCCTTGGTGACATTTTGTATTATCCTGCCTTTTTCTTCTGCCGAAAACACGCCTTCAAGCACCTGAATTTCAATTGAGGGCATCGCACACTCCATTTCACAAGACTTACCAAAATGCTGATCTATACTCGGCCGATTGTTCCACAAGATGACATGCAATGCCCATTCTAGTAAGAAACCAACGCAGTTCGAGAGGAGCATCCACATGTCAGCAATGGTTTCATTTCGCTCGGTCGTTGATCCAACGGATTGCGATTTTCTTGGACATATGAATGTTTCGAGGTACTTCGCCGCATGTTCCGACGGTGTACTAGCCATTCAATCTGAAATGGGGTTAACCGCAAACGATATGCGAACGGGACGCCGGGTTTCATTCGCTGTAGTCAACGCACAAAGCGATTTCCGCGCAGAGCTTACCGCTGGCGACTCGATACGGCTGGAGACGGAAGTTTTAGCGATTGGCTCTAAATCCATGACCTTTAGACATCGGCTTTTTCGAGCTGACGGCAACAAGATGGCGTTTGAAACCGAATTCAAGTGCGTACTGCTAAGCCTCGAGACCCGCCAAGCTACAGAGATACCCGACGATGTTCGCGAACGTGCAACCAAATGGTTGGAGAACCCAACCTGAATGACCAGAAAGTCCCGACACTGACAGGGTTGGGTGAACGTGCGCACCTCGTGAGTGACGAAACCGATCTGGCCATGCATATCGAGGATGTCCTGGGAGTGATCACGTGCGAAGAACTCTCCGACATTGTTTTGTGCGGTCATAGCTATGGCGGCATGGTTGTCACCGGAGTTGCGGATAGAGCGCCCGACCACATTCGCTCACTTGTGTACCTCGATGCGCTCGTGCCGGACGATGGGCAGGCGGCCTTGGACGTTTTGCCTGCGGATATCGCGGCAGGGCTTCGTGATAGCGACGTCGATGGCAAAGTCGCGCCGGGCCCAGCGGAGGCTTTTTCGGTGAATGGAGCAGACTGTGCGTGGGTGGACCGCCGAAATGTCGCCCAACCAATCAAGACATTTGAGCAACCGATTCAACTGGTGAGCGGCGGAGCCAAGGTGTTAAAGCGGACCTACATCTATGCCACCGGCTGGGTCCCAGGGCTTGGCCAACCGTTTTTTGAGCGATACCAGCATCAGTCGGGGTGGACAGCAATTTCGGTGCCATTCGGGCACTACGTGATGATCGATAGGCCTGAAGACTTGGTCCGAATTCTAATGTCCGCAATTTGAACGTGGCCGTCGATTCTTGCACGAGTGGGCAGACAGCGAAATCGCCCGTATAAGAATGGTTATTGCTTCCTTCCCGATTGTCCTACTTCAACCACCGCTTCGGGGAAGATGTTGCACATCAATACGTCAACCAGGAGGTCTCGCACCATTAAATTTTTAGCGGCTTGTTGATTTGAGCTAAGTGGATTCCACGTACCGTCATACAGCTCAGTCGAGATTGACTGGCTACAACAGATGTGCGGATTTTAGTGCCTCCATAACGTATTGCCGAACCGCAGCGACCTGCGGAGCGGCCAAGCGTTCAAGGCGGCAAAGTAAATTCAGGGGAACTGGTTCGGTAGACCATTCAGGAAGAAGGCGCACGAGGTTGCCAGCGCGTTCATCCTGTTGCGCCAGCAATGTGGGCAGCATGGCAACTGCATGCCCCGTTAAAACTGCTGTAATTGCGAGCTCCATCGTATTGACTCGCAAGCCGACGGGCGGCGCAACGGCCTCACTTTGACCTGCTTCGTTCTTGAATAGCCATTTGCCTGATTCTTGTGTGCGCAAAACGCATGACACCGAGAGTAAATCAGCAGGCTGGTTGACGGTTCTCATCCGCTCCAATAGCAGCGGGCTCGCGTAAGGTGCCCGCTGCGCTGGCGGTAAGGCTGCCGAGATGAACCGTCCTTTATCGGCGGGGCCGGTCCTGAATGCCAGATCGATGTCTTCTGTCGCAAAATCCGACCTGGAATCGTCTGCATGAAGCTCAAGTTCGACATTTGGATAGCGGGATTGAAGCCCAGTCAGGAGCGGGACAAATACGGTGCCAAGCAGGCTATTGGGGCCCGAGACCGACACTCGACCAGCAATCTTCCCGCCTCTGGCGAAGCCAAGCTCTGCCTCTGCCTCAAGCGCTGCGTCAACAGGCACCGTGCAGATCTCGAATATTCTGCGCCCGGCTGAGGTCGGGGTCACCGCCCGACCTGACCGGTCCAGCAATACCAGCCCCAATTCAGCTTCGAACAGCGCAAGCTTCTGACTGATCGATGATTTCGTGGTGTTCAGCTCTGCCGCTGCTGCACTCATCGAGCCAGCACGAACAGTAGCCACCAGGGCCTTGGCGCAGGAATAGAATCTATCGTTCATAATTACGAACAGTAGTTAACAAAGGGATCATTTTCCAGAACGAATGGAGTCCCTAAATTCTGTCCCAGCGAACAGGCCAGGATATGAGAAATGCAGACAGATACGGTCTACCACCCCGCCGCGACACGAGAGTTCAAGGACTTCGGCTTCATGCAAGCGTATATGTCGTTTAAGCCGCATCTGGAAGCAGGGCGGCGCAGGTTCGGCCCGCTGATCACAATCGATGACGGCACGCTGTCCCCCGGCGCCAAGGGATTTGGCCTGCATCCGCATCAGGATGTCGAGGTGGTTACCTTCATGGTAGACGGAGAGGTGTCACATATCGATCCGGTGGTGCCCGTTCACAACGGCACTGTAAAAGCGAAGGGCCTTCAGGTGATCTCCGCTGGCACCGGTATCCTCCACAACGAAGTGAACAACTCGCGGACAATGCCGATGCGAGCTCTGCAAATCTGGTTCGAGCCGCAATTCGAAGGGTTGGCGCCGGCTTATTCCAGCAAAGAGCTGGAAACCGCGGACCACACCAATCGGTTCCAGCTGGTGCTGTCGCCCGACGGTGCCGAAGGCTCCCTTGTTGTACAGCAGGAAGTGCGTCTCAGTTACGGCAAAATGGACCGCCACGGCGTGCTGAGTTTCAATCCGCACAGCCCTGATCGCAGCCTCTACATCTTTATGATCGAAGGCGAGGCAACTGTTACTGGCTTCCCCCTTGGCAAAGGAGATGGGCTGGGACTGCTCCGCTCCGGAAACCTGGAGATTACGGTCTCAGCCGAAGCCGAACTCCTGATCTTCGATCTGCCCGCTTCCGAAATCTCTTAACCAGAAAAGGACATCAACATGACCTCCCCGAAAACGACCCCCGACAACGCAGCCATCGTTCTGATCGACCATCAGGTCGGCACAATGAATTGGGCAAAATCCGTTGACCGCGATCTGATCGAAGCTAACACCCGCGCCCTCGCGCGGACGGCGACCGAGCTTGGCATGCCGCTGGTGTTGACCTCCAGCATGGAAGACAACATGCAGGGGCCGCTGATGCCCACACTGGAAGAGATCGCGCCAGATGCCTTCGCCGCGCGTATCAAACGCCCCGGCGTAGTGAACTGCTGGTATGACAGCGCCTTTGCAGATGCCTGCCGCAACACCGGACGCAAGCATTTCATCATGGCAGGCATCACCACCGACGTGTGCCTTGCCCCGCCCGCAATCAGCGCCGCCGACGAAGGCTTTGCTGTGACCGCTGTGGTCGATGCCTCCGGTTCCCCGACTGCGCTGACGGATGAGATGGCGTTCCGGAAGATGGAGCGCGGCGGTGTCGACCTCACCACAACCAGCGCGCTGCTGGCAGAGCTTGCGGTCAATTGGGCTAGCGAGACCGGCCAGAAAATCATGCAGATCCTTGGTGAGGAAATCCTGAGCCGCGGATAAACTCTCCGATCCGTCACAAACGATACGGGAGCTGCCGCCCTATCACAGGGCGGCAGCTATTCGCGTTCGAATGCCGTTCAGAATGAAGTAGCAAATGACCTTTTCTTTGCGCAGGAAACTGCAAAGTCTAGTTGCGAAGGTCCGGATTGGGCTGCCACCAGTCTATCAAACTGACTGTAGAAAATGGTAAATCTGAGCCCGGTACTACTGCTTCGGCGATTTCGCGAGAACGGCAGATACTGTGTGCGTCTTGCGGCTTCTAGTGATCGCGATTGCACCCAGAACTAACGCACATGCCAAGGCTTGAGGTAAAGTAATGGTTTCGCCAAAGGCTAGAAATCCAACAGCAAACATCGTGGGTAACTCTATGCTTCCGACCACCGCAGTTTGAGAAGCCCCAATTACGGGTGAGCAAATCGTATAGATAAGTTGGGGCACGAACGCGGTGACAAATCCAATACCAACAATGAGAAGCCAATCGGATTGTTCCCCCGGGAGCAGCTCTCCAACTTGAGCGCCAAGGATGAGCGGCGCAAGGCCCAGTACAGACCCCAGAGAAACTGACGCGATGCGTGCCAATGGCGCAATCCGTGACAACCTGTGTACGAGGACGCAGATTCCGAAGCCAAACCCAAATGGAGCAGCAAGGGATAGCAGCAGAGTTGGTAGGTGCTCCGCATGCACTGATGCGGGCGAGCCAGCAATGACGGCTGCCACCACAATCAGACCAGAGGCCAACAATGCGCGCCTCGTTGGTGCATCAGCGAACACGGCCCAAGCAATGATCAGAGTGAATACTGGATAGGTCATGTAAAGCACACCCACTGTCGATGCGGGCAACTTCTCCAGCGCCGTAACATACCCGATCCATCCAAGCCCCATTACGGCTCCAGCTGAAAGGCCCCAAGTGATCACTCGCCATTCTTTTCGGTGCAAAATGAGAACAGGAAGCAGAAGAATCGCCGCAACAATGTAGCGGTAGAATGCGACTGCATAGGGTGCGACGCCCTGTTCGGTCAGGCTGCGGCTGAAATAGGGAACCAGTCCGAAACAGATTGAAGCAAAAAGAACACCAAAAACTGCAAGTGCGTAAGGGATGGACGGTCGATTTCGCGCAGATGTCGTTGCCATAATCTGGAGTTATCACGCATTTTCTATTTCGTCTTTAGAGATTCGAAGAACGACAGCTTTGTCCGCATCTAAGAGAATGCAAAGCCTAGTTGAGAATGCCCGCTTCGGGCTGCGAGCAGTCACTTATGTGTAAGGCCGTGAAAGGCGACACCGAGCCCTAAGCGATCAATAGGATTGCCAATCTTAAACACCGTCCATCAGGAGTAGTTTGAGAACCGAGACAGGCCGAACATTTTGCGGTGCTCGACAGGAGTCAGTCCTGTCTTTCGTTTGAACAACCTCCTAAACGAAGGCGTATCGGCATATCCGACTGCTTCTCCGACCTCCACCACGGAGCAGTCGGTAGTTTCAAGCAACTGGCGGGCTTCTTCAATTCGCAGCGCCAAAACGTAATCTTGCGGTGACTTACTCGTTGCTTTGCGAAAGCGTCGTGCAAACGTAGTTGGCGACAACCCGGAACGTTTAGCCATTTCTGCGACTGGGTTATCGACGGAGTAATTGTCGGAAATCCATAACTGAGCCTGTGAGATTATGGCGTCAGCATGAGGTGCCGTAGTGATCATTGAACTGAATGGTGACTGAAGTTCTCCGCGGTTGGCCATAAGCCAGACTTTTGCTGCCCGCACCGCCTTTTGCGTGCCGCCGTAATGCGCGATCAGGAACGTTGCGAGTTCCTGCCACCCGGTTGTCCCACCCGACGTAACGGGTCCGCGGGACGCATCGGCAAAGCAAAGGCCGCGGTCGATGCGGAGCCGCACATTCGGATAGAGCCTTCGAAAAAGGCCTTCCCAAGCCCAATGTGTGGTCGCTTCAACCCCATCCAAAATACCTATTTCCGCCAAATAGACCGCCCCTGTACAGGCTGACACGATACGCGTCTTGGCCAAGTCGCGCTTAGCAAGCCACGCTAAACAAGGATGTAGTTCGGGGTCGAGCCGGTCGTGCGGTGAAAGTGTCAGTCCAGGTACGACAATAATATCAGCGTCGTCTGCGTTCTTAAATGTCTGGTCTGGCACGATCCATATGCCACTTCCGCAACGAAACCCTTCAATGTTCGGGCCAACGAGACTGACGTCAAACACCGGCATAGGCTCCTCGCCGCTCACTAAATGTTCCCAGTCCCGCCCAGCGGCCACCAAAGTGTCGTACAGGCCAAACACGCTGGAGGCGCTGGTTTCTGGGGTGGCAACGATTTGAACCGAATATGGCATCGGCAAAATTCCCAAAGTGGTGAATTTGCCCCCTTATTAGCCGTTCCGCCACTCACGCAAAACGAAAAATGTCGTGCAGTCTTCAAAGGCACGAAGTTCGCTGGAGGTGTTAGCGATGATGAAAGCAGTTTGGAGATTATTTTTTGACCGTGAAAAGCCGATCTTTTTGAGGAGACTAGCGCTCGGAAAACTTAGCCGAACAGATGACCAAGGAAGAGGAACCGACAACTGCAAAGTGACGGAAGAGATGTGGAAATCGGTGATCTATATTGGACCAGGCTGTTCACTGGTGAGAGACCGTTAGTTTGAGCAATTTCGATGTCAACTTCGGGTTGTCAGAGAGCTACCACTTTTCTCCGAAGGGTCGAATGTCGAGCTCGAATGTCCAAGCCGACTTGTCTTGTCGGGCCAACATCAGAGCCGTCTCCGCAATCCGCTCTGGCTTGATAAAGAAGTCGTCGGGTTCATCTGGAGCAAAGTTCGTCCGTGTGTCCTCGGTGTCGATCACACCGTCGATAACGAGATACGCCACATGTATGCCCCGCGGGCCGAGCTGCTTGGCCAGTGCATTTGCCAGCGTACGTTGGGCAGACTTTGAAGGAGCAAATACCGTCGTCCAAACGTTCCCACGAAGTGCAGCGGTCGCGCCCGAAACGATGATCACACCGGAACCACGTTCGGACATCTGAGGTCCTAGAAGCTTTGCGGTGGCAAAAAGACCAAGAGCCCCTACGCGCCAGCTCTGCTCGAACTCGATCTCCGAAACGTCTTCAAGCGTTCCAAACTGTGCGAGGTCTGCGTTGTAAATAACGACATCAATTTCCCCTAGGTCGCTCTGGACTGCGGTAAGCGCTTTTTTCAAGCTATCCGGGTCTCCGGCGTCGCATCTGTAGAATCGAACTGACGTATCAGTTGAACCCTCGTCACCGATTGTGGCGCCCGAACGGCTCAGCAGTGCGAGAGAGTAACCGGCATGCTTGAAAATCTCAGCGTATGCGGCGCCCAATCCAGGGCCAAAACCGATGATGACGCAAACCTTGCCATCCATGACCTCTTCTCCTTACAGCTTTCGTCTCTCTGCAATCGTAGCACAAAACTCTTTTGGTTCGTTTGATGAGGGACAGCAAAGTTCGCAAAGCCAGAATTGCAAAGGCTTGTTTTGAATGTCGGGTTTGGGCTGAGATCGGTCCTCAGAAACGATTGAGCCAACGGCAAATTTGTCCCGCAAAGCGGTTATTGATGCACTGCGCAGCGAACGGCTGCTTTGAGCCCGAACTAACGGATGCCGCGACACGCATGAAAGGCGGCTTACAAGCGCGGTATGCGAGTCGATTAAGAACTCTGATCAATAAGTCAAAAAGACAACATGATCGATCAAGAGCAATGAAAAAGAGTTCTCGCTACTTATGATAAGCTGATTAACCAGCGAGCGTTGCCGGGTGTACTTGTGAAACCCATGCGCGCGGATTGGTGTGGTCACAAAATGGCGGATCTTGACAAAAAAATCGCCGTATTGATCATCAAGGAGCTCCAGAAGAGATTTGCAGCGTCACATCTGCACGAACCAAAGATCCTGATACAGGGGTGCGGTGCAAAGATTTATCCCGGTGAAGCCATAGAACGGACCTCTAGTCTGACTGATCAGTCATAGATTTCTACCGACAGCGCATCCATCGCATATGAGGTTTCGATATTTGCCTGGCCGTCCACGTAATTGAGTGACTGGGACCTGCTCAGTGCCCGCATTTCCCCGCTTATCCAGACTGGCTTATATAACTCGTCGATTTCGAAGCCTTGTTCGTATCGCACGTAAACCATCTGATTGGCTGGAGGTGGTGGTGTGTGGATGCAGGCTCCAACTGTCGGAACCAGAAGGAATTCGACCGCCTTCTGGTCGACAATATCCAGGGGAAGGAGATAGCCAGGAAGACGCACGTTCTCCCCCAAAAGATCAAGATTCGGTTCGCGCGAGGCAATCAACCGTTGGTTCATCACAATTTCGCGTTGTTCAAACAACCAATCTGGGTCAAGACCTTGAGATACAAGATCTTCGCGGATCTGAACCGCTTCGGCACGCTTCTCGTCATCCGCAGTGTCCGCATGCAGAACCTCAATCCGGTAAAGCATGGCCAACGCATTGATCTGAGAATATTCTAGGGTGGCAAATGGATCCTGGTAAGGCTGCTCTTCAGGAAGGAGATCTTGCCAACTTATGTTGCGCGGATCCGCTGCAAGAAGAGGCCCCGCAATCGCAAGGGCGAATAAGATATTCAGAAATTGCGTAATGGTCTTCATTTCAGCGGGTCCTCTTATTTAAAGCCGCACCGACAGCCCGTCTGATAGCGTCATTCGGTACACCCTTAGCGCAGGTATAATACTGGCAAGAAGACCAGAGCAGAAAACGATGGCTATGAGAAGAACCTCGCGAATGCTTGGCAGGCCAACACCGATGCGAAGCCCAAAATTTGCAGCGAGAACCGGATCTATCACGAGCGTGAGAGCGCTGAGCGCGATTACTCCAAGCACGATGCCGGCCGACAACAATAAAACGGCTTCAAGCAAGATCAGGGAAAAAACGCCGGCTGGTGTTGCGCCCACGGATCGAAGGATCGCAAATTCACGCCGCCGGTTGTCGAGCGAAGCAGACAACATGACCACCATGCCAATCATTCCAGCCACTGCCACAGCGCCTGCCATCAGACGCAGCGCAGTCTCGGCAGTGCTGGTAATCGACCAAAGTTGCAACAGCGCGACATTAGGGAGAACAGCAGTCAGTGCCTCGTCGCGATGGTCTGCAAGTTGCCGTTGAACTGAAAGCACCGCCGTTTTCTCCTCCAGCCCGGCAAAAATCGCGTTGATGGTCCCCGGTTCATGATAATCGCCACCGTGATCGTGCCCGCCAGAGGTCCTGAAAGCTTCCACCTCGTCTTCATGGTCGCTTTCGTGGGTATGACTGTCGTCATGTTCCTGATGCCCTTCTTCGTGCTCGTAAGGCTCGCCGTGCTCCGCATAGTCATCGTCTTGTCCATGGCCGTCGCCGTGATCCACATGCCCGTCCGCAAATTCGCTGTCCGCGTGATCTTCATTATGGGAATGCTCGGTGGAATGGTCTTCGTGTTCTTCGGCGACTTCAGGTGCATCGACCAAAACGAACGGGTCCGCAACCGCTACTGCCGGTTCTTCGTGTAAGGCGTCAAAACCCTCGAGCGAGACAAAAACCATTCGGTCAACGGCCGTCCCGGTATGTCCCAGCACGCCGGTCACTGTGAAAGGCGCTTCGTCGTGGACATCAAAGGCGACTTCCCCTGAGCCATGGGCATTCACGATTTCAGTACCTGACGTGTACCCGAAAGCCTGAGCAACCTTTGCTCCAATCACTGCGCCATCTGGAGACTGAAACGGAACACCTTCAGCGAATTTCAGTTGCTGGCCGCCACTATGACGAAAGTGATCAAAATATTGCTCGGACGTTCCGATCACAGGATATCCACGATGGTTGTCACCCATCATGATCGGCACTGTCCAGCTTATCTGGGGCAGATCTTCGATCATCTCGTAGCTGTCCCAGCTGATACCAGCGCCAGTTGTGCCGACACCAAAAACCGTTGCCATCAGGATCTGCACATCGTTTCCGCGTGCCGCAATGATCAGGTCGATCCCTGATGCAGATTTGGCAAAACCCGCTCGTGCCTCAGTTCGCAGCCGTTCAACCCCAACAATCAAAGCCACGCTCAAGGCAATGCTAAGAACAGTCAACGCAGCGATAAAGCGGCGATTGAGAAGGCTTTTAAAACAAAGATTGAACATCACGTTTTGCACGCGTTCAGCATCGGCAAGTCAACGCTCCGATCGAAGTGTCTTTCCAGGCTGCGATCATGGCTGACAAATAGCAAACTCGCCCCTGATGCTTTACATTCCTTCAGCAACAGCTGGACAAACGAGTCTTTGGTTTCCTCATCCAAAGCCGAGGTGGGTTCATCCGCCAAAACTACTTCAGGCGCCCCTATCAGAGCACGCGCCGCCGCAACGCGTTGTTGCTGCCCAACACTCAGTGCGCTGGCAGGTCGATTGATCAGCTCAGCATCCTCGAGACCCAGCTCACTTAGCAACCGTGTTGCGGTAGCTTTGGGGTCTGGCCCCGACCGATTGCGCCGTTGCGCTGAAAACCGGCAGGGCAGCAACGTGTTTTCAAGCGCACTGAGCCAAGGCAAGAGATTAAAGACCTGGAAAACAATCCCCAAATGATCCACGCGAAAACGGTCACGATCACCTCCGGCCAAAGCCCCGACATCCGTGCCTGCAACGCGAACCGCGCTTTGCGGTACATCGATCACGCCAGCAATTGCCGAGAGCAACGTGGTCTTTCCGCTGCCACTGGGCCCTCTCATAAACACGCTTTCCCCGGCCTCAAGATCGAAGCTATCGACTGAGAGAACCGGGTCAGATTGTCCGGGCCACCGAAACACCAAGGATTCGAGCTCTACAGTTTTCATTGATGGCACAGATGCTTTGGCTTGGTTTTTCAAAGATAATTGAGCTTTTTAGTGATCCAGAAAAGGATCTCTGCCAAAACACCAATGGCTCCGGCTTTGTCTGTCTTGACCAAAGCTGTTCCTGACGTTCCAAATTGCAAGGAATTACTGTCTGCATCTGCAGGTAGTTCAACCAATACAATGTAGCTGGATATCCCGGCTAGTTCGCGCAATGAGGGAAGACCTGATCTTAGATCAACAGTCCCTTCGACAGTTCCGACCGGAAAATCGGAAATACGGCCGGTAATTTCTTCACCGGGTTCCGTTCTAAAAGCAAGCCGGATTTCATCACCGACCGAAACATTAGCGCGACTAGATTGGGGCAGAGTAGCAATTACTGCATAGTCCCCAGGTTTGACAAAAGTTATTGCCCCTTGTAGCGGAGTGGCGCGGTTACCTGGCCGTAGTGATACAGCCGTGACAACGCCGTTTCCCGGCGCTTTTACAACTGTTTGCTCTAAATCCCAAAGAGCTTGCGCAAGTGTCTGTTCGGCCTCCACAACACCTGCGTCACGCCCGTCGATCTTCGCGGCGATACGCCGCTCAAGGCTTGTCTTCCGGGCTTCTGCTGCGCGGATATTCGCGGTCAACTGGTCGATGGTTGATACAGCTTCTTGCAGTTGGAACGTGGTTGATGCCCCGCGTTCTTCCAAACGGATGATGTCATCACGACGCTGAATTCCGAAAGTCAGCTGAGCAGTCAGGGATTCAATCTCGGCCTCGGCAGCTGATAAATCTGATACCAGTTGGTCGGCAGATGACTTTGCAGTTTCCAAAACAGCTTCGAGCCGGGAAACCTCGGCTTTGAAAACTTCATTATCTATCCGGAATAGGGTCTCGCCCTTTGCGATTTCCTGGTTTGGCTCCACAACGACTTCTGTAACCGTGCCCGCCACGTTCGGAGCAATATTCGTTGAAACACCCTGAATGGATACCGGGCCAGTCGGAGTTGTGTGGTTCAGCGCACCGATGACCACCAGAGCGATAACAGCAGCTACACCATAAACCAGAGTTTTCCAGAATCCATTCCAGGGGAGAAGGTGAAACTTGGAAAAGACCAGCCAGACTATTCCAAAGTAGAGGCCAAGTACGATTAACAAGACTTCATTCCTTCGTGATGTTTCCAGAAAAGCTCGGACGACCACCCGAACTTACGAGTGATCGCCCTGTTTGTCATGATAACTTAGTTGTCACCTTGCTCTTCCAACACTTTGCGGTTGGCTTCACGATGGCGCCACGCCGCGCCCATACTCTCTTTCAGATTTTCGGGAAGCGCTTCCAGAGGAACAACAAGATCGTCATCAACTGGCCACTCGGTCAGCAGCTCAGGATGATATCCCTCGGGATAGTACAGCTTAGGATCGATCTCCATATCGCGCACGTAGGGTTCTTGAATGTCTTCGCGCCGATGGGGTGGCTTCGGCACGATCAACTGACCATTGCTAAAGTCAAACTGCGGTGCTCGTGAGTTTGGGAACTCGGGTAAGATGCCTTCTCGAACCCATATCTGATCTTTGGTGACGTTCACAACGATCCCGTCAGGCGCTCCAAAGTGATAGGGGCCTTTCCAGTGCTCTCGGATTTCCGCCACGGTTTCCTCGATCTGATAGGGGTCATAGCTCATGTGAGTGTTCATCAAAAGCCTGGGTTGCACTAGGTTGGCAATGTAGCCGGCCGCATAGCTGGGCGTGTGATGGGTATCGACGGTATAACGCCCGAGGAATGGCGGCACGCCTTGAACTCCGGATGAGATTTCGATGATTTCCTGCTGCTGTTCCGTGACGAAGACATCACAGCCTTTGGCAAAAGGAATATCGATCATGTTGGGTCGACCGTCACCTGTCCAGATGAAGCACATGCCATTCCAATCCATCCGGTATCCAGACGCACCGTCCTTGGCATGGCTTCTTTGCCAGTGTGTGACTTTGACCCCGTCTTCATCATAGATCACGCCGCCATTGTCACGGAAATCAAATTCGTTGACTTCGATGTCCCAACCTTTGCCAACGGGAAAGACGCTGAACGCATCCCGGTGCCAGCCGGTCATCATTTTCATGCCTTCTACCATAGTTGCGGTGCCGTACTCTTTGGTGCGGCCGGATGGACCGTGGACCGTCAACTGCTCGTGCCATCCACCGGCCCAGGTTCCGAACATCCACAGGTACGGCAACCCACCAAAGTGGTCTACGTGCAGGTGCGTGATGAATACATCAGTAATTTCATTCAGTGCATATCCACTGGCAATGATGTTCGCTGGTGAGCCCTCACCAATGTCAAACATGAAAATCTTACCGTTACCCAACTCAACAAGAATCGCCGTATTCATTTGCCCAGGGCGAATGAACGGAGCAGATCCCATGAAGATAATTCTCATCTCGTTGGGCTGTACATCTTCGGTGCGTGGGAACCAGTTTGCCGCACTTTTCAGCCACGGTTGAGGAGAGATGCCCTCAAAGGTCAGACCCTCTTTCCAACGTCCCATTGGGACGCCGCCAGTCAGTGCGGCCTCAATATCTTCTTGGGATGAGGGCTCCTGTACCGGAGGAGCCTGACCGAACGCACTTGTGGCGAATAATGTCGCTGCGACGGCGAGTGCGCTGAGTGACTTAATTGACTTCCTCTGTCTGTCTTGCAGCATATTTTCAGTCCTTTGTTCGAGCCTGGGTGAATATGGGAACCACTTCTGAAATGGCTTTCGGGACAACCTCTGAATTGGTGAATCGAGAGAGATGCTCGGCGATTTCCTCGGCTAGCCCGTCTAGGCTTTCGGTGACAGGATCGATCAGACATGGTGACGTCTGCTCATTGACCTTCCGGGCCCTCTCCAACTCGGTTGATAGCAACTCGAAGTCACCGCAAAGTGCCTCGAATCCACGATGGTTTTTTCGCATGACGCGGATGCGGCTGATTTGGTCCGGAAAAGCGAGCTCTAGTAAGTTGATGTCCGTCATTGCCCTGGCGCCTAATCCCTCTCTGGGCACCAGGCTGAGGGCACATCGCGCAACGCGGAAGGGTTACACCGTGAAATTAGGGTGACATTCAAATATTCATTTGACAGTATGGAGTTGAAAATACAGAGAAACTTGAAGTTTCAGATGCCCGACAGAGAATTGACCCTTGATCCGGAACGTCACGCGACCCGTGTGAAGTACGCGCTGGACCAAGTATTGGCGAGTGACATATTTGGCAAGGCGGAACGCCTTCGGAATTTTCTGAGCTACGTCGTCGAAGAGGCCATTGCGGGTAGATCCGAGGCTATTCTTGGCAAAACAATCGCTCAGGATGTTTACTTCAAGAGTTTTGCCAGTGATGACGGCCACATCAACGTTGTTCGTGTGGATGCGGGGCGGTTACGGCGAAAACTTCAGCAGTACTATGAAACGGCAGGTGCTGAAGACGATCTGCGCATTCACATTGATAGCGGCGGCTACGCGCCTTGGTTCGAGGACCGGTCTGGTACAATTCAGAGCAATGTCGATCATACGCCATTCAGGCCAGGAATACCCTGGCTGATTGGCATCCCTGCTGTCACCATAGCGATCATTGCTCTTGCTTACGTCTTGGGCGGGCGCATGGAACAGGTTGTTGATCTAAACCCAAAGACATCCGCGCGCTCACTTGAGCGACAGGCTCTATCCGCTAAATCACCTGCTGCAGTACAGGCGTCAAATTACTGCGATCAAGCTCGGGGCCTGCTCTTTCCAATCGCAACTATCGATAACCAGATCCTGGCCAGCGACATTTTTAGAATGGCAATAAATGAGGCTCCCGATTTTTACTGTGGATATGCCGGATTGGCCCATAGTCTGGGAACTCAGGCTCTACTAACGCGAGGCGAGGAAGAGCGTGACGCGCTGATACTGAATTCAGGACAAATGGCACAGAAAGCTGTGGACATTGCGCCCTCAAACGGCTGGAGCCAATCGGCAATGGCATGGGTATCTTACGTTTCTCGCGACTATGTCAGAGCATTGGAATATTCAGCACTCGCCCAGTCGCTTCGACCCAATGACGGAAACGTTCTGGACTTTCGCGGCGTGATACTACTGGTTATGGGTCGCTTTGAAGAAGCGTATGACGTCAGCGACCCAAGCCACCCCAGAGAGATAGGAAGTCATCGGTTTGCCCACAGGAACATTCACGCGGTTGCCAGTTTTCACATCGGTGAGTTTAGGGAAGCAATCGCGTCTTTGAAATTTGCGAGTGACAATGGGGACCCGGTCAGCGCGCTCTCTTTGGTTTATTTGGCGGCTGCCTATCAAAGTTTGGGTGAATTCGAAGAAGCAAAGGCAACACTAAAACAACTTAAACAGTCCTGGCCAGAGTTCAGGCCAGATCTTGTACTAGCTGTGTTTTATTCCAGTCCAGACTTATCAGAAGAGGTGATTTCAGCCTTAACGGATGCGGGATGGCGGTTTTAAGATATTCCTTTTTGAGCCATGGTTGGAGACAGGCCCACGTACGTAAAGTGTGTTTTACCGCCAACACAAGAGAACATATCTTGGTAGTGTTAACGTACGCCGAAAGCGGTCATCGGAATTTGTTGTAGCTAACGGCAGCTTTGTCCCGCACAGCGGACGCTAATGCCAAGTGCAGCGAATGACCGCTTTGAGCCCAATGCAGACACGTTTCTATCAAACATCATCTGTCACGAAGGGCGGAAAGCCGACATTCCCCCGGCTCTGAGTAAACGCCCTGTTTTGTCTCGTGCAGCCATATTCGGGCGGATGAAGTGACGGCTAGCATTGGGAAAACGGGGGTGGCCCACTCACCTGCCACCCCCTTCGTTCGGAACGAAAATGCACCCCGAACAGAAAAAACAGAAGTCCTTCGCTAAAGATTGACCCTTAGCCGCAATCCAAAGACCAGCGGGTCGTTCGGATTCGATCCAGGGTTTTTGAGATATTGGACGTCTGCTGTCAGAGCCAGATTGTCGGCCAGATCCAGACGATAAAACGCTTCAATGGTCGTTTGGTTGGGCAAGCCCGGAGTCGTGAGGTCGGCAACTGTGGCGGCTAAGCCGAAGAGGTCGTCATAGGTGCCCGGTCGCCACATCAGACCTGCATTGACCGCACGCTCTGCCAGCGCGCCGCCGCCATTGGACCATCCCAGTCGCCCAAAGATCATCAGCTGATTTTCGAAAGTATGGTTAGCGGAAACCGTCCCGCCATATGTCTCGGGTACGCCGGCCTTTTGGCGCTCATCCGTGTGAAACATCCCAAGATGCACGTTGGTTAGGAACCGCTTCGACCGCTGCGGTGTCCAGCCGATCTCGGCATACTTGTAGAACTCAGACCCTCCGGGGAACCATTCTACATCGGTGAGAGACCCATTAGCATCACTGACCAAACCCAGCGCATAGAACTGGTCGGTCAGATAACCCCCTGCCGCGATGCCAAAACCCGGGTCAGGGATTGGCAGAACCGGGCTGAACAGGATCGAGTAATTCGAGAACGTCGTTCTCGGGTTAACGTAGCCGAGAATGTCGGAGTAATCGCCCGGGTCGATCCGTCCCACGGCAACCCCTCCACGTCCGCCTGCGAAGGCTTGCTGCCAGTAGGCAACCGACAAGGTCGTGTCCGTGTCGCTGAATGTGACGGCAGTGGCTCCTTGATATCCAATTTGCGCAGCCATGGCGGAGGGTGCAATCGGCTGACCCAGCCGGTGTCGGTTCTCAAGGATAAAGACCAGACTACCGGGGTTTTCACCGCCCCGGTCTGCCAGTTCCCACGTCCCAATCATCCTGAGCTGACCCGACGCGGCCGCGTCCTGCCCGGTCAGGCTGTGCGAGCTGCGTTGGTAGAGGGCCTGGTAGTCAAAGCTAAGCGCCAGTCCGGTGTTCTCCCGAAAACGCCCCAATGCTGTTTCGGTTGGATCAAGACTGCGATCCAGCCCGGGCCAGCGCGAGTCCTCCAGCCTGCGCAGCCTGTCCTGCTCCTGTTGGGCACTGGCCGAGCCCGGTCCGCCCAGCGAGGTCTGAGCGGCAGCTTCAAGACCGGACTGTGCGACTGGTTCTTCGGCCACCGCGATGTTGCCTGAGATTGTGAAGACCGCTGCCACCACGATCATTAAAACCGGTGACAGGTTATTGCTCGGACCCTGAGGAAATGACATTCTCACTGACAGGTCACTTCATATCATCCTGCGCTTTGATCTCCGGCACACGGGCGAGGGCCTCGGCCATGTCGGCGCTGTTCATCAACTCGATCATCTGATAGTCGTCCAGCAGCCCGTCGCCGAGACGGCTGACATAGAAGGCCTGGATAAAGGTGGGATCGTCCGGCAGGGAAACCGTGATGTAGTTCTTCCCGTTTCCAAGCCCCCAGTAGTAGCTCAGAAGTTCGCCCCCGAGCGCCTCGATCCCTCCTTTGACCGTGGCAGCGCGGTCCCCCGGATTGGCGATCTGCATCTCCCAGGCCGCACTGTTGGACGTGCCGATGAACAAAAAGGTGCGCATGTCTTTCGTGTCTTCGGCCGCCACCGCTGCTGCGGAATGGCAGAAGGCCACAGAGAGTAGGAACTTGTTCATTTTGCTACCTGAATTTCTTGCATATCTTTTGAAAGAGGCAGCTTCGCCGCCCCTGACCGTTCCATGGTGTTACTGCTCGGGGGCTCCGGGGATGGTCTCCTCCAATGCGGCAGGGCGATCCGGGAATTCGGAATGCTCGTCCTCGGGGGTCTCGATGTCGGCATGCCAGGAGAATTCCTTGTCTCCAAGGTCCAATTCGACGTCGTCTCCTGCGATGACAGGGTAGCGGATCGGCTGTCCGGGCCTCAGGTCGGTATTGGCGACGCTGTCATCAATGATGATCTGCCCGCTGACCAGCACGTAGGGGATGCCCTTTGTGAAGGATCCGTTCATGCCCTTCTTCATCGAAGACGTCTCGGTGATCGTATCGGGGTTGAAGATCGTGATGTCCGCGATCATGCCCTCCTGCATACGGCCGCGCTCCTGCATCGCCCCAAGGCCCACTTTGGAGAAGTATTTGGCCGGGATGTAGGAAGCGTTGTTGACCAACTCCATCAGCGGAATGCCCTGCTCGCGCGCTTCGCGGAACACGATGCCATAGGTGCCCGCGTTGCGCGGGTGACCGCCATATTCTTTGAAGTCTGCTTCGATTGGCAACGGCTCCCCGTCAACGGTAAACCCGACAATGTCGTTGGCGATGGCAATATCCTTCATGTGGATCCAACGCTTGAGGTCCGCTTCGGGACGGACCGTGATGAAGATCGGCTTGCTTGGATCCTCTTTCTGCTGGCGAAAGAATTCTTCATCCGTCTCGTAAAGCTCACCGGTGCTGGTATCGAAGATGTCGCGTGTCGGCACAATATTGTTAGCCTCGATTTTGTCCGGCAGCAGTTGCGGGGTCGCGATATTCGGGTTTCCGGTGATGGCCGGATAGTACTCGGCAAAGATGTTCATTCCCTGCTGCTGAAGGCGGCGCGCCAGCTCATAGATCTCTTCCCAGCCCTGGTTCTGGATATGAGACAGGATCAGCGCCCCGTCCAAAGCAACCGCATTGGCAATCACTTCGTTTGCGCCCAGCGAGTAATAAAGCGGCAGGCTTTCGGTTGGGCCAAACCGCGTATGAGCCCCAAAGTAACGATTGTACTTCTTCGCCAGCTTCTGAAGCGCGAAAATCTCCTTCGGGTAGGTGTTATAGCCCATATAGCCGACCGTGGTGTTCACGGTGATCGCTCCGGCGCGAAGGCCCTTGTCATACATGGCCATGACCTGAGCCAGCTGGTTCTTTGAAGGGACATCCAGCGCCCAGCTGGCATGCCCGTCCTCTTCCTCGGCTGCGCCGCGGGATTTGAGGATGTAGGTCGGGTCGGATGCCAGTTCGACAGGAACCATGTCCATGATCACACGGCGGATTTCCTCGTGCCCCATGCCGGAGCCGTAGTTCAGAAAGGAGATCCCCTCATACTTGTCGTAGAACAGGTCGGCGTCAGCCACGCCGCTTTCGGTGTCGAGAATCGTGGTGGTCCCATCATGGGCCATCATCTTCTGGTCGAACCCACCGAATGAATGCGAGTGTGTGTTGATGAAACCCGGCGCGACGACGTGGTCGGACACGTCGATCTCTCTTTTGCCGGAGATTGCATCCTCGGTGATCGCCGTGATCCTGTCGCCTGTCACGCAGACATTGCGCACCGCATCGAAATTGGTTTCCGGGTCCATGACCCGCCCATTCAGGATGGCAACGTCGCAGTCCTGGGCGAACGCCGCAGAGCCGCAGAGCGCCAAAAGTGAAGCAAGGGTCAGATGTTTCATCTGTGGTCCTTTCAAGGTTGTGTTCTTCGAAAGAAAACGCGGGGCGGACGAGGGAGACCGCCCCGCGCTCTCCTCAGTCGAGCGTGTTCTTGTAGATCGCGCCGTCTTTCATGATGACGCGAATGCTCGGGACATCCTGTCCGCGCGGTTCGGCATCGAACCAGGAATCGACAGCGCCGATGGCCGAAATGTCTTCGAGTGGGTTCCCGTCGACGATGAGAATATCGGCATAAGCGCCTTCCTCAATCACGCCGAGCTTGCCTTCGGGATACGGATTGCCCCGCCCGGTCAGCGCCGCCAGTTCGCCGCCGTTCGAGGTCATCATCTGCAATGCCCAGAGGTTGCCGAACTCCCGCGCGACAAAGGCCTTCGTGAAGTCCATCGACTGCCGGTAGGGAACGCCGGTTAACAAAACATAATCGGAATCAAACACCATCTTCGGCTTGTATTTTCTTACAAGATCCATCAACTGCTTGCTGTTTTCCCGCAACCAAAGGAACTTCGCCGTTGGCGGAAAGGTCGGGTCCTGGTGCATCGGATGTTCCAGCGCCTCGGGAGCCAGTGCCGTCAGGTTGGGCGAAAAGAACGCCTCTTTCTCGACCAGTTTCTGCATCGTCGGTTCGGTAATGGTCAGGCCGTGATCCACCACTTTGACGCCAAGATCGAGCGCACGCGACAGATCGCTGTCCATGAAGACATGCATGGCGACGTATGAGTCCATATCGCCTGCAACCTCTACTGCAGCAGAAATCTCTTCGTTTGTGAAAGCAGACTGATATATCGGGTCCTTGATCGATGTCACGCCACCGCTGACCATGATCTTGAGATAGTTTGCCCCTAAAGCAAAATTCCTCCTCGCACCCTGAAGCACCTCGGCGGGCCCGTCCACCAATCTGGTGATCTCCAGTCGCTCAAGATTGCTCTCGTTCTTGCGCTGACCAGCGATACCCCAGTCGCCGTGTCCGCCCGTTTGGCTAAGGCATGCGCCGGAGGAATAAATTCTTGGGCCGGGAAGTGATCCTTCATCAATAACCGCTCTCAGCCCACCATGAGCGCCGCACATATCGCGAACCGTTGTAAAGCCCATCGCCAACATTTCCTGCGCGAATGCGGCAGCACGTGCGCCAATCTCTTCCCATGTGGTGTCCTGAAGCCCCGGGATAGTCCCGTTCTTGTACATGTTCACATGCACATGGCTGTCGATAAGCCCAGGCATGAGCGTACGACCGTCTCCGTCAATGACGGTAACGTTCACTTCTTTGGTCTCGATGCCGCGTTCTGTCTGGACGGTGAAGGAGTAGCCATCGATTCCACCGACTGGATCAGGCAACCGCTTGGATCCCCCGGTGCGCACATCGACTTCCCACTTCCCGCCCTCAGGAATGTCAGCGTCAATCTTGTGAATCTTGTTGCCTACCACGAGCACGTCGACGTCCTTGAGTCCGTCATTCACACCATCAAACACCATGACGTTTTTGAAGAGTGTAACTGGGGGGATATCAACCGCGGCCTCCTGTGCAAAAGCCGCGCTCGTTGCGAGAGCGACTGCGCTGGCCATCATTGTGGATTTGCCAAGGTATTTCATTTGCTTCCGTTCCATCGATAGTCAGGGATGCGCGGGATGCCGAGGTAGGAACATCCCGCGCGACACTCAGTCGAGAGTGTTCTTGTAGATCACGCCGTCTTTCATGATGACCTTCAGGTTGGTGTCTGGCTCGGCCAGCAGCAGGATGTCCTCCAGCGGGTTGCCATCGACCAGCAGGAGATCTGCATAGGCACCTTCCTCGACCACGCCGAGCGGGCCATCCTGATACGGATTGTTCAGGCCGGTCAGACGGTTCATCCGCGCGCCGTTCGATGTAGCCATGCGAAGGATGTCGAACGGCTTGAAGTTGGCCTCGTGCAGGTACTTGAACTCGTCGCTCATCTTCTTGTCCTGCTCGAGCGTCTGGTCCCAGTTGTTGATGAGATCCGTGCCCAGTGTGTAGAGATCGATCATGCCCGGAGTGGTCTGGATCACCTCGATCATATTGGCCGCGGCATCCCGCACGCTCTTCCATTTCTTGAAGGACGCCGGCGTGTAAAAGGCTTCCGCCTGTTCGGTCGTCACTGAGTAAACCGGTGCTACTGCCGTCGCGAACATGATCTGCTTGTCGACCATGATCTCGGCGGCCTCCTTGGTCAGGAACGGAATGTGCTCAACGGTCTTGGCGCCATTGTCGATGCAGTTACGGATCGCCTGTTCTGTGAACACATGGCAGGTGACATAGGTGCCCCATTGCTCGGCGGTCTTGACCGCCATCTGGATCTCGTCGGCCTGGTACTGAAGCGAATGCAGCGGGTCGAACTCGGAGGTGACCCCGCCACTGACCATGACCTTAATCTGGGTGGCACCGCGACGCAGATTCTCGCGCACGGCCATGCGGATCTGTTCGGGTCCGTCCGCGATAATGCTCATTTCGGTATCGACCCAGTGGGACGGTCCCTGGCCGGAGAGGGTCGGATGCCGGTCGTTCAGCTTGCGGAAATCGGCGTGGCCGGATGTCTGGGTGATAAAGGCTTCCGAGGAATAGATCCGCGGGCCGGGCGCCATGCCGCTGTCGATGATCCGGGCGATGGACTTGGCCGGGCCACCGAGGTCTCGGACAGTGGTGAACCCATTCATCAGGATGCGCTCGGACCGGATAGTGGCGACCCCGCCAAGATGGAAGGGCGTGATGTTCTGGCGCAACCCGTCACTGAGCGGATTGAACACCAAGAGATGTACATGCTGGTCATGCATCCCCGGCATCAGCGTGCGTCCGCCGCCGTCGATGATCCGGGCGTTGGCCACGGCCAGCGGTTCAGTCGAGACCTCGGCGATCAGATTGTCGATGACCAGCACATTGGCGTTTTCGATCCGCGCCTCGTTCACGCCGTCAAAGACATGCACGTTGGTGAAAAGGATCGGAAAACTCTCCTCCTGTGCCACGGTGTGCGTGGGTGACAGAAGACCAGCGGCAAGGATCGCAGCCGTCAGAACGTGAGCCAGTTTTGGGACCATGAAGGCGTTCCTTTTGACGAATCACTGATGTTGCTATTCCAACGTCATTTTAGGGAACGCACGGATTATTGCCTGACACCTTGTCAGGCGCTGGAAATTAGTTTTGGCAAACTGCAAGGTTTGAAAAGTTTTCGGTAGGATTCTCCGGGGCCTCCGTCCTAGCTTTGAGGATCAGGAGGCGTGATGACAGGCGGACGCAGCAAGAAATCGGACAAATCGTTGCCGCTTGTCAGGGCTTCCGTTGCGGGCCCTGTTGTTGCCGCCCTTCGCAAGGTGAGCATCGAACCTGCGTTTGTGCTCGATCCGCTAGGGCTGAACGAAGCGCAGGTGATGGACCGTCAGAATTTCGTGCCA
This sequence comes from Ruegeria sp. S263, assembly GCF_056780525.1. Taxonomy (NCBI): domain Bacteria; kingdom Pseudomonadati; phylum Pseudomonadota; class Alphaproteobacteria; order Rhodobacterales; family Roseobacteraceae; genus Ruegeria; species Ruegeria sp. S263. The sequence continues at coordinate 291,066 of NZ_JBQUVJ010000003.1, forward strand.
CACGACACCGTCTACCGGATTTTTCAGGCGGTGGCCGACGCCACATCTCCGGAGTTTTGCGCCCAGGTCGGCCAGTCGGTCGACCTTGTTCGGTTTCTTCCGCTTGGCGACATTCTGGCGGAGGCGCTTACACTCGGGGATTTCTTCACAAGGTTTACGCAAGCCGTTTCTAAGGAATCCAATGCGGTCACGCAGTCGCTCTTCGTTGAAGAAGAGCATGCGTATTTCAGTGCCAAACGAAACTTTACTGTCACAGTTTCGCCGGCTCAGGCTGACGCGTTTCTGGCCAGCATCTGGATATCGCTGTTGCACCGGGTTCTGGATTTCAGATGGGACCCCCACCAGATCGTTCTGCGGGTCTGCGAACCGGACGCCCTTCCCAAGCAATTTCATGGCGTCAAGGCAATCGAGTGCGGACCACAGGGGTTTTCGATCAGGTTTCCGTCCAACTGGCTAAGCTACCGGCTGACGCAGGAAGTATTAGAGAACCCACCAGATTTCAGGATTAAAGACAATGATCTGGCAGCGCCGCTGGACTTTCTCGCGGGACTGGAAGGCCTGATAAAAGTTCATCTGGCTGAACCGGCATTTGGTGTCGACGAGTTGGCCGACCTCTGCGGCTTTCATCGCGAAACGCTCAACAACCGGCTGAAGCCCTATGGCCTGACAGCCTCCCGGGTGATCGCGCGTATCAGACAGGCAGAAGCTGAACACCTTCTTGCGGAGGACAACTCGTCCGTTGGCGATACAGCGCAAAGGCTCGGCTACGCCGACCCCACAGCGTTCTCACGGGCGTTTCGGAAATGGACCGGAATGTCCCCGGCAGCCTTCAAACGATCAAAGAGGGAGAACCAGCAATGATCCTAAACCTCCTCATCGGTCTTCTGTCGGCGTTCTTCCTGTTCGCGTCATCGATCAAGATCTTCGGCTGGCAGAGAAAGATCTTTTCGGTCCAGCTGGAAATGTTCGAAAGCTACGGGCTCAACCGGCAGATCATGTTTCTGGTCGGCTGTGCCGAGTTGTTCGGGGCCATAGCCATCTGGCTTCAATCGTCCTGGGTCGGCCCGCTTGGTGCGCTCGCCCTGCTGAGCACGTCTCTCGGCGCGATCTTCTGCCATCTCGTGTTCGACACGTGGAAACAAGGAGTTCCCGCGATGATAACAGCATCGCTATCAGCCATAGTTCTGAGCAATGGGTACGCTGGACTTCTAGACGTTCTTTGAGCTCAAAGGCCCTCCCATTCGTGATGACTTGACGTACAATGAAGTCCGGAAACGGCTGGTTGCCGTCGTTGCGTTTTACCGCGTCAGTGACCGGAAAGTCCGCATGGCAGCCGTTCGTCAAATCGGATCGAATGACCGCTCCGAACCCATTTCGGACACTCCAACTCGAACCAACCTTCGGGTATGCGTTATTTTTGGGCCGATGGCGGCGACAAGGTGATCTTTCGAAAGGCACTTGATGCACCACCGACCGAACCAGCATTGGAAGGTCCGGTCGGTCGCTCTGAATAACGGAAACTCATTACACCCCCATCTTCAAAAAGACCCGCATCGTTCGGAGGGAAACCAAGTGAACAACGCGGGCTGTAGTTTTGGGGTGTTGTTGTTACGGTACTGATCGAAGGATGGATCAAAGTACCCCGCGCCACCTTTATCTGGGATGATAGGCAACGCGGGGAGATAATCTGACCATGGGACTAGCCAGACTATGTCGAATGTGCGGTTAGCCGCTGGTAGTCAGCCAAGTTGGCATGAGCGCAAATTCTGTCCGCTACTCTCCAAGTTCGTTACCCGCCATTTGCACAGCGCGGCCACGTTTTTCGACGCGGAGGTTTAGGCCGAAACAAGCAAGAAATTCTCAAGCGCGCGAGAGCAAACTTATTGGCGCGCGTAAAATTACTTGAATTGTTGCTTTTTAGATTCAAGTATTCGCATGCGTGGCAAATTTGTATTATCTCTGCTGCTCGCGCATTCGCCAGATTTGTCTGGTTGCCTCCCGGAGATTCTAGTGAGTGGTTTCGTCGGGAGGCCATTATTTTCGGTTCAATGTTCAACAAATTAGAGGCCTGTGCGTTACCAAGCTACTGAAGCAATATGGCTGCTTTGATCCGCGGAGCAGATTTTATTGGGCTTGAAACGCTCGTTCAGGAATGGCAACCCAGCATGAATCAGCGTCACGTGGGAAACGCCAAATGAAAAACCTTTTTCTAACGTGCTGCTTTGGAGCTATTTCTCTAGGATTTGCAGCGATACCTTCAGCCGCGCAGCACCGGCTAGGTTGGGCATATCAGGTTGATGGGCTTGCTGCGTTTCAAGGGGACGCGGATTTAAGTAACGGTGGCGAATTCTCTGCAAGCCGAGCTTTTCTACGCGCTACCGCACTTTACAATCTGGAAGGAGGAAACTCCATTGGGCTTTCAACCAGCTTCGGCAAGCTGGACTATAGCTTTAGTCAATCGAACAACCAGCCATGGGAGAATATCCGTGACTTGCGCGTTGCTGTTCCCATGCGATTTCGTGCGAGCGATAGAGCAACAGTTTTTGTGTCACCACAGATCAGGTGGGATTATCAAAGTGGAGCTTCCGCATCTGATGGTAGGACCTACGGTGTTTTCGCGGGTATTGCTTGGCAACTTAACGAGCGCCTGACGATAGGACCGGCCTTTGGCGCGTTCTCTCAATTTGATGATGGTGGTACCGATTTTTTTCCGGCCCTTCTGATCGATTGGGACCTAAATGATCGCTGGAACTTGAACACTGGTTCAGGGATTGGAGCGACACAAGGCCCCGGGTTGACGCTGAGCTACACGTTGACTGAGACCATAGACCTTTCCTTAACCGCACGATCGGAGAGAATTCGATTCAGGTTGGATGGGGAAGGTCTCGCGCCAGACGGGGTGGGCGAAGACAAGAGTGTCCCCGTCGTACTTTCCGTTGGATACAACCCAAATCCTGGTGTTTCATTGAGCGTATTCGCAGGCGCAGAATTTGACGGCCGCCTTACGCTAGATGATGCGAATGGAGCAGAAATAAGTCGCCAGAGCTACGATACTGCGCCATTGGTTGGACTGGCGTTTAGGGTCAGGTTCTGATCACAGCATTGACCAGGTTTGCCAGTTGCGTGGGAATTGCTCTTGTGGCTGAGTTCGAACGTCCGCTTTGTCCGCAAAGTAGACGTTAAAGCAAGTTGCAGCGAACGACCGCACCGAGCAGGAAGCAGGCTCCACCGTTGCGCTCCAACAACTTGTGTCCTGAATAAGCTTCTTCTGTATCGTTTGATTGATCTTCTTTGATCGGTAGGATGGGTAAACCTTCAAAACTAATCTGGGGTTAAAAATGTACAGGTATGTGCTGACAACATTGGCTCTGTTTTTTGCAAGCTTACTTCATGCCGCTGGTATGGAGCGGTGGGGTGAAACCGGCGACTGGACAATCCTGATTGATCCCGAAAAGGGCAACGGCTGTCTCGCATGGAAGCCCTTTGAAAATGACATGACCGTTGAAATCGGCGCAGCACCCAATCAGGCCGGCGGCTTTTTTGCCGCTTTTAATCCGGCCTGGGTTCAAATCGAAGATGGGGCGACCGGGGTCGTACAGTTCGATTTTGGTGATGCGAAGTTTGAAGGCGAAGCGGTGGGTATCTTCAAAAATGGCGTGCCCGGTGGTTACGCCTTTTTCGACAACCCGGCATTTGTAACCGAGTTTGGAAAACGCCAAAGTGTCACGATTATTGGTGAAAGCGGGGCTGAGGTTGAACTAGATCTCAGCGGGTCTGCAAAAGCAATCGAAGCGGTTCTGGCGTGTCAGGCCGAACAGCCGGAACCACTGAAGAACTAGGTGCGTCCGATTACTGCAATTGATTGATGTCTGGCACGCAGGGTTGCCTGTCGGCAGGCATAGCATCAGCGCCTTCAGGGGCCTTGTTTCTGGACCCGCCCACATCAAGCTTGAACTTTGGCGACGAAAGCTGGCCAGTCACATTAAAGGGCCAGGCGCTTCGGGATAGGGGTTTGCCAACGCGCCGCGGCTCCGCTCTTATTGCTATCGTATCATTCAGCCAATCCACTTGCCCCCTTGCAACCAATTGAACCGATCCTGTTTCTATTACGATGGAATTTGAACTGACTTGTCCGGCCTGGATATCAACCGGGGCAACGACGCAATTTATGTCGGTGTAGCCTTTTCTGAACTCCTCTGAAAACAGCCAGGGGAAAATGCCCAGCCCCGCCAGTTCCAATAAGCTGGTGCTGATATAGCCCTGCGACATCGACAAAGACGCGTTGCCGCGCATCGAGTTGATGAAGGCCTTGCCCGAGGCAGTATTGCCAGAAACGTTGAACTCACCGCTCAAACGGCCATAGGCATCAATTCCAATTCCCAATTCATCAAGGATTTCACCAAATTCCCATCCTGAGGTCGATCCTGAAAATGAAAGCCAATCAGGTGAGTCAATCAGGTCCATGACCGCCCGCAGGCTGAAGTTTCCGCCGCCATAAGACATCTGAAGAGGTCCGAAATCCACGGTTCCTTCTTTGGCAGACATTTGGCTGGAAACAGATGTTACGCCTTGTTGGCCTAAAATCTCTTTGAATTCGATTTGTACCTCGACGTCAGCTTCTCTTAGCACGCGTTGCACATCCAGAAGATCGGCAGGTTTCCCTTTTTCCTTTGGCAACACCAGGGGCTGGACATCTGTCTCCTTCGGCAAAACCAAGGGCTGAACTTCGGCGTCAGTTTCTTTTGAGGCCTCGCCCACCAAGCTTTTAAGTTGGTCCAACACGGCAGTCAGGTTCTTCAGGTCGTTGAGATCGAGCTTTTCACTCGTGATGTTGCCACGGACGACGGATGCACCTTCGGGAAACTGTGCATCCAAGGCTGCAAGAAGATGCGAAGACCCGGCCTCGAACTGGATTGCGGCATCAAAGTCTTCACCCTGCCTGGAGGTTTCAGCATCGATAGCGAGTGCTCCGATTTCAACAGGTTGCAGGTTGAGCGCGGTCAGAAACTGGGCACCGTCGTCGACATCCAGTTCCACATCGAAATCGAGACCGGCCAGACCTTTGAGTTCGTTGACAGATAGTGCGAGATCGAGCGCCCATAGTTCGGTGCCATAGTTCGTAGCATTGAACCTATTGAGAGAAACCGGGCCGCCTGTATTGGATATGTTGAAATCAGCCTCGATACCGCCGAATTGGTCAACGTAGCTTTTATCGAGGTTGGGAAAAATCAACTTGGCGGGCCCGTTCAGCTCCCCATCGAAAGTTACGTCCTGAAGCTGAAGCAGATCTAGAATTTCCCCCTCGGCTTTCAGGACAGGCTCTTCAATTGGACCGGCTTGCAGCGCGATGCCCAGCATGGCGAGCCGGCCGTCCGGCATGCGACGAATGGTTTCGATAGAGGCTGGACCGATTACGTCTAAACCCTGGTCAAACGCATTTGTTTGAAAAAGTAGCTTCTCGAATTCGAAGGACGTCAGAGATCCGACCATATGCATTTCAAAGCCGGTGAATTTCAGCTCTTGGATACTTTTTGCTGCTGGCGGCGGCTGTCCTTCAGGATGAAGCCGCGCATTGAAAAGCAGATCGACGCCCTGAGCGGTGTAGAGGTCATCTATTGAACCCTCAGCTTCAAGTTTCTGCCCTCCCTCCAAGCTTACGGTGGTTGTAAACGCTTCGATTTTTAGGGCGTCTTGGGACACGAGTTCAGCTTGCAACTGGCCATTGCCTTCCAAAACACGTTCCAATCCAATGACATCCAGAAAATCGCCGAATTCTCCGGTGTCCATCTCCAATACAGCTCGATAGCCACCACCTTCGTCTTCCGTGAAGGGTTCGCCATCATAGCTCACGGTCATTTCTCCAAAACTGGCCCGCGTCGTAAATGGCGCGGCGCGAGGGTAGTCGCCATCGATTTTGAAACCCTGACCGTTGACGGAGCCGGAACCAAAGACCTTTGTTCGTTGCCCATTGTCGACTAGTGCGAGCGCGAGTGACTGGAGGTCAAATACAAACGAGAAGCCCGAGACCTTGTCGTCGATGTTTAACCCGATAGACGTGAAACTGACGTTCTTGTCGCTCAGAAAGTTCAGGATCCCACTGCCTTCAGTGTCGCTTTCATTGATCCTATCAGCGCTAGCGACGTCTGTTTGATCATCCTCTGATACAGTTTCCTCGGATACCGGCTTGGGTGTTGGCCTGTTTTTTCGCCAGCTTGTTGTGCCGTCTGCGGCTGTAAGAATATTCGCTTGGAGGCCTTCCACTACCAGATTGTCAAAATGCAGACGTCCATTGGTCAATGCGGCAATGTCCAACTCCAGTTCCAGCAGGTTCAATTCTACAAGTGGTGACTCCGGCATTGTCTGGCTCGGGATGACCACCCCGCCGACGTAAATGTGACTAATGCGTCCAAGCGCGACGCTTACATCATCGTTGACCAATAGAGGCCGACCAATTTGTTCCGATAGTACTCTTTCTACAAGGCCACGTCGCATGTCCGAGAACATCGGAGCAGCAAGCAACAACCAGACAAAAGCGATTGCAGCGAAGGCTAGAAATGCAACAAGCCCAACTATTCTTACAAGCCAAACCCTCATGTGCTCCCCTATTGCAGCTCACACTGCTTCGAATTTCCGCCAATTAGAAGTCACCAATACTACTGGCAATTTAGCACGCTTAGAATTGCGTATCTCTTTTAGGATGACGTGTTCATCGGTCCAAAGCCGCAAGTATTCGAGCATCTCGCTCGTAAGGGTCCTCGCGGAAATGAACGGTCCCATCTTCGACCCACGCAGTCCAATAGGTCAAAAGGACCGGCATGGGCTCGGGTAGGTTAACTCGCGTTGTCTTCCCGCTATCCAGGATGGATTGCATCTTTTGCCGGCTCCAGTTCGGCTCTCCCTCCATCAAAAGGCTGGCAAATTCGAATGGATACTCAAGACGCACGCAGCCTGAACTTAGGTTTCGCTCATTTCGGTCGAAGAGACTGCGGTCGTTGGTGTCATGCAAGTACACTGCGTATTCGTTAGGAAACATGAACTTGACTAATCCTAACGCATTGTCTGGACCCGGTTGCTGAACCAAAGTGACGCCAGGGTTCTTTGCCCCCCAGTTCACAGCGTTGGCAGGAATCGTCTGCCCGTCTTTGTTCCGAACTACATAATTGTTGCGCGCCAGATAGGCTGGATCCTTGCGGATGCGCGAAAGCTTATCCTTCCGAAAAATCGAGGCGGGAACAGTCCAAGTCGGATTGAATTCCATGTATTCAATGTCATCTCGGAACACTGGGGTTTTTCGGTAGGCTGATCCTGTGATCGACCGAGTGGTCCAAAGCGTCCCATCGGACGTGACCAAGTAAGTACGAGCGCCTGCAATGTTTACTAGCACGAACTCTTCGTCGATTTCGCGCATGAGCCAGCGGCCTCGTTCCAGGCTGAGCCGCAATTTATCTATGCGATCTTCGACAGGTTTGTTGAGAGACGCGAAGGTCTTACCACCAACGACGCCATCTGCCTCCAAGCCGTGACGATTTTGAAAGGTTTTTACCTGTCGCACCAAATGATCGTCATAAACCCAAGCTGGATTTATACCGCTTTGGCTGATTTCTGGAAATTCATTTGTTCCATCGTAGCCTTCTGTCGCTAACCTTTTGCGCAGTTCGGCGACGGCAGGATCCACCATTTCCGGCTTCAGAACCGTTTCTTCGGGGACTGTGTTCCAGCCTCCCTTTGATGCGATAGCTCTGTATTTGCTCAATGCATCAACGAGCATCGTATATTGCGCGTTGTCGATATCGATGCGTTCAATTAAAGCGCTGAAGCCTTCATCTTGAAGATAGTGGCTCAATACAACGGAAGGGTCTTGTTGTATTACTGGCTTTGAGAAATTCCAAGCGTCGTCTAGCGCATTTGGATCGACTTTTCCAAACACCAAATGGTGTACGAGTTTTACGGCCGCGTCAGTCGCCAGAATATCGAATAAAGCTCGACTGGAGGCATCGCCATCCTGTGAGGCTTTGAATGCGAATCGAAGCTCTTCTAGTTTGAAGTCACTCGGCGTAAAACCCTGATCAATTGCTCCGTCCAACTCCTCAAAAAGCTCGTCAACCAATTCAAAACTGGTCCAAGCTGGCGTAAATTCTCTGTCCGTATAGAAACGAGGTACAAGGATTTCTGCGTCCAAACTCTTGCTGTTTGAAAGTGTACTACTCGCATTCGTATTTGACCGCAGCAGCGCTTTTATCTGCTCCGAGACTTGGTCTGCTGCGCCCAAGTTAGGGCATGTTATCAGCGTTGCGGTTAGTGCAGTTGCAACCGCTGATCTAAGAACTTTCACCATCCCCTCCTGAATAGTCAATCTATATGTGGTTGCTGCAACACAGGATACTCCAACATTTTGTATAATCAAATCGTAATTTATTGTTCTCAGATTGTGCTCGCAAAGCGGACCTACTTCACGGGCATATCATCGAACATCGAGGTCGTGCTTTAACCGGCAAGGCGACGATCCAAACCAACGGCGACACGTTCGTGTAAACGCACTTGGGTTTTTGTAGCCCAAGTTCTTTCCGATATCTGTTATAGAAAGGCGCCCCTCGGTCAGCCATTGCTCCGCCTGACGCATTTTCGCGCTGTCTACGAGATTTGCTCCTGTCGTGCCGTGTCTTGCAAGTTCTCTTTGAAGCGTTTTGGGATGCAAACCGATGAATTTTGGTCTGGTCATCTTATGAAATTCTAGTTCAGGCAACGTCCAAGACTGCTGAATTGCTCGCGCTTTCAGGAAAACTTAATCCATACGTTGATGGCCCGTTGGGCGTGATATCGGAGGGAGCTTATGCCGATATTCTACTAGTGGAAGGCAATCCAGTTGAAGACGTAACTATCCTCGTCGACTATGAGAAAAACATCGATTTCATCATGAAGGATGGGGTGATCTACAAGAACGCACTCGAATGAGAGTCGCGCGGAGTGAACTTACCTCGGCACTCCGCGCACCTTTCCAATCGAAAACTCTTCAGATTTGACCGCAGCGATTAGCAACTTTGCCCGCTTCGCGCTGTTTACAAAGCCTATTTGTGAATGTCTGCTTCTGCTTGTGTGCGGTCCTCCGGTGAAAGCGGGCCAATGGCAGCAAAGTCCGCAAATTAGACGTTCAAGCAAGTTGTAGCGAACGACCGCATTGCGAGAAATAGCGGCCGCAATTCGAATTCAAACTCCTAACTTGGTGGCTTCCAATTGGCCTGTCTCATTGCGTTACCAAGGTCTTCCCCGTATTGCGGATTTGCAAAAAGCTTCTCAAACAGCGCACCCACGCGACTGTCAGGCCACTCGCGTGACAGTTGTTCAGATAGAGTCTGAGCTTCAGCCTTATTCCCCAACATCTGATGTGACGCCATTAGGTAAGCAACGGTTACAGGTCCGACAGGGCCGCCTTTTTCCGTTACTCGTTCAAAGGCTGACACAGCGCCTTCATAGTCCTTCATATGGAACTTTGCTGACCCCATCGCGTTCTGAAACACATAACCCCGCTCTAGTTTGATTTTTGAAAGTGCGTCCTCGCTAATTTCTACGACTTGTTCAAATGAACCGGAATAGAGAAGAACCAGCGAGACGAACTCCAAAACATGTACGTCGTGCGGTGCCAAACGCCGTGCTCTTTGCGCAAATTCTATGGCCTCAGGCCAGTTTCCCTTGGCAAACTTGACCCAGGCCATTGCGGACTGACTCCACCCCGTTTCCGGGGCCAACTCGATGGCCCTGTTTGCCTGAGCGTCGGCGTAGTTCAACATTTCCTTAGCTAGGTCGGCATCTGATGTAAGCACAGCAATTGTCGCAGCGACCTGCGCAGCGCCTGCATGACCGCCGAAGTAGCTTTCGTCGTTTTCAATTGCCCCCTTGAATATGGTTAAGGCCGCGTCAAGACGCGCAGGTTCCAAGGCCGGAAAGATTAGATCACGACCAGTATTGGCCAGATTTACAGCCTGAAGGCGCATAGGGGATGCATCAAATATGGCGCTGCGCTCGTCACGACTCAGTCCGTCGGCTGGCGAACCGACTGGATCCGCCAGTTTTTTCGATAGCACCACAACAGCAACGACAAAACAGGCTAGAACGAAGAGGCCGGCAACTCCAACGAACGGGCGACGCCAAGTGTTTGCTCTGATTTCCGACCCAGCCGGAGGAGGCTGAAACGTCTCGGGCGACCTGACCAGAATCTCAGGTGCATAGCCGCCCTTTGGCAGGTCGAATATCGTGCCTTCTTCGAGACCGTCTTTGGCATAGTATTCGGCAAGCTTGCGACGCAGTCGACCAGCATCGACCCGAACCACGTTTTCACGGCGCGACATCTCTGACGGAGTCCCACCATAAACATCCATGGCGATGGTCTTGGCACGAATATCATCGGCCCGACCGTTGAGCAATTCTTCGACCACATACACCAAAAAGTCCTGCAATCGCTGCGAACCCGCGAAGGTCGAAGATTTGACAAGCCGCTGAAGTGCCGCCCGAACATCTTTGGGCACAGGTGACCCGCCCTCATTCAGTGCAGTAGATGTGTCTTTGGTTAAATCCATATTTTCAGTAAGTTACGCATTAGATTACACCGTATTATGCCCCGATAAACCTTTTGTGGGAAGTGAATTCGGCGAAAACTCAGGGCAGTCTGCTGATCCATCGAATGAGTCATCGCAATTGGAACGTTACGCCTTTGATACCCTGTTTCCCGATCACCAAACCGCAATTGCGGATTTACGGCGCGCGGATACGGAATTCGATGAGATCTGCCGCGACTATCAGCTTCTATGTGACGAGTTTCTGTCAATGAACTCGGAGCCGGGAAGCCACTCGTACCAATTCGCCTGCGATATCCGCGATACCCTGGATGGTCTTCGGGATGAAATCCTCCAATCGCTGCGGCGCGCAGGAAAGATGTAATCCATAGGGGAAGGGATACCGATGAGATCATTATTGAAACATGCCTCAGCCATGGTGCTGATAGCTGGCGCGGGTTTTGCCCAAGATGCGCCCATCATCCATGATGGAGAGTTTGAGTTCTTGCGCGCACAGTTTGGAGAGCAATGGGATGCGCAGGACACCGAGATTGAGGCGAAACTTGCCGAGATCCGCGACGCCAATGGCGGCCAGCCGCCCAATATCCTGTATATCCTGATCGACGATGTCAGCTTCGGTCAAATGGGTAACCGGACGATGAACTACGTCACCGGTTTCGATACGCCCAACATCAACGACTTTGCCACCGAAGGTATGTCCTTGATGAGGATGTATACTGAGCCATCCTGCACACCGACACGAACGGCCATGTTGACCGGTCGTCATCCGGTGCGCGCCGGCGTTGAAGAGGTCAAAGTTGCGCTGGTTGGCGAAGGTCTTGCAGCTGAAGAAGTCACGATTGCCGAGATCCTGAAGGAAGAAGGATACAACACTGCGCATGTTGGGAAATGGCACCAGGGCGATATTGAGCAGGCCTATCCGCACAACCAAGGGTTTGATTGGGCCGCATTCCCCTTGCATCAGCAGGTTCAACTCAGCCTGATGACCCGGGATGCTATGGTTGCCAACAACATGCTTGGCTTCCATCCATCCGGTCAGTCCAACCAATTCCAGCTGGATGAGCGATTCAAGCCCTACGGTCTGGTAACCGGCGTTGAAGGGGAAGTAGGCGGCTTGGCTCGCGAAGTCGACATGGCGCCGGGCGAAGAATGGACACAGGCCAAATACGAAGAAATGAACCTGCGCTATCAGCGACAGGCACTGGAACAGCTAGACCGCCTCGCCTCGCAGGACGACCCATTCTTTATGCAATACTGGCCACTCTATCCGCTGAATTTTGCTTATCCGGATCAAGCCGTTTCCCGCAATGGTGGCTTTCATGCCGACAAGTTGCAGGTTCTGGACGGCTGGATCGGTGAGGTTCTGGCTAAGCTGGATGAAACTGGCAAGGCGAACAACACCGTCGTCATGATCATGGCTGACAATGGCTTGATGTATCACTACGAAGGAACGTCCGGTCTGAACCAGTTGATTTATCGCGGCGGCAAGACGCAGCACCTTGAAGGCGGTGTGCGAACTGACGCGTTCATCCGCTGGCCCGGCGCTATTGAGCCAGGTAGTGCAGCAGGTGACATCGTGCATGTATCTGACCTGTTCACCACCTTCGCGCGGATCGCAGGCGCAACTGACCGCATCCCGCGCGACCGCGTGATCGACGGCATTGACCAGACTGCGCTGCTACTTGAAGGTGAAGGCAACTCGCGTCGCGACTACGTCTATGTGTACGAAGGGCCCGTGTTGCGTTCAGTCGTGAAGCAAGAGTTCAAAATGCATTTGCCGGCCCCCGGTCAGCCCGGAGCTGCGGCCCCCGTGTTCAATGTCTATCGCGACCCACGTGAAGAACATCCGCTTGTCGGGTATTCATTATGGTCCGGTGCATCATTCCAAGACATGGTGAAGCGGCATGAGAAAACCATTGCAAAACACCCGCATCTGCCGCTGGGCAAGGGTGTGCCGTATGAAGGTATTGAGAACCTTCGTCCCGAAAGCGAGTTGACCCGAGAAGTCTTCTCCAGCTGGCAATGATGAAGGTAGACGGCGGCGAGAACCTGTCGCCGTCTAACCTGACCATCCAACTTCTCCCAGGTGTATGATGTTACGCAACTTCCATTGTCTTGTTCCTCTGATCTATGCACTGGTCGTGGTAGGCTCTGCTTCCGAAGCTGAGGAAAACGCGTCAAATCCATTGGCTGCGATTAACAACACCGACATTCGATATCAGTACTTCGATTTGGCACGGGGTGCAGACCGTCAGGATGCCTTTGTCGATGGTGCATACATGTTACGCCCCGATCTAAAACTAAAATACGAGCTCCACTACAATTCAACGAATGCTACTGGCGAAAGGTTCAACGGGTTCGAAAAGACAAGCTTCAAGCTGATCTACTTTCCCTCACAGAAACCCTTGAATGACACCTGGAGCGTGAAGTCCGCACTTGGTTTGGAGTGGATCCTCGATTTTGGTGACCCTGACGAAGGCATCGGCACCGGGTCGGATCAGATAGCCCCATTTGGTGGGTTCGCATTTGCAAACACTAATACTGGGCTGACTCTGATCCCTCTGGTCCAGCACTTTGCTTCATATAACGGTTCGACCGATGTCAGCCAGACTGCGATGCGCCTTATTGCGCTTCAGCCATTTGGTGACGGGTATTGGGTCAAAGCAGATATCAAAGCTCCATACGATTGGGAAAATGATGCGTGGCCCGCGACCGCAGAATTCCAGATCGGTAAGAACCTCAGCCCTGGAATTGCCCTCTACGCAGATGTGTTGGTCGGTATTGGTGCTGACAGACCCTACGACCAAGGTGCCGGGATAGGTCTCAGATTCAACTACTAACCGCCGCCAATATGCAAGGAAACTCCGATGCTCCATCTCAGATTAATTAGCACACTCGTATTTCTGTCCGGCGTATTATCTATGCCCGGGCATTCCCGCGCTCAGTCTCTACCTGCGCCAGGTCAAAACGAAACAGGCTGGCGGCATGAAGCCTCATTCTATCTGTTCACACCCCTAAGAACCACAGGTACGTCAACCGTGGCTGGACAATCCGCGGAATTGGATCTGGACCTTGGTGACGTCCTGGATGTGCTCGATTTCGCGGCAGCCGGCCGGTACGAGGCTTGGAACGGGGATTTTGGGATCATCGTTGATGCGAATTATGTGGGGATCGAAAAGGATACCACATTGCCTGGCCCTCTCGGTGCCGGGATTAACGTCGACGTTCGTCAAAAATGGTTTGGTGTGCTGGGGGCTTACCGTGTTGCAAATGGCGTGTACGGTAGCAGGAGCCAGCGATATGCAATCGATCTCCAAGGCGGTCTGAGGTACAACTCCATTCGTCAGGAAATTGACCTAACTACCCCGGGACCGAGAAATCCACCTACATTGGGCGGAGATCAGGGCTGGATCGAACCAGTAGTCGGAATACGCGGAATGTGGCGGGTAAACCAGAAATGGACTGGGATTGCGTCTTTGGAACTTGGCGGGTTCGGTGCCGGTGGAAATGATCTCCAGGTTGGCGCAAACGTTGGTTTCGACTATCAGCCGTGGGAGAAAGCTGCGCTCACATTCGGATATCGTTACTTTAGCGTAGACTATAGTGACACTTTGAGTTCCGGTGAATTCGCCTATGATGTCGACCAGCATGGTCCATACATTGGAATCAAGTACTTTTTCTAACGAATGGGCGTGAAACAAGTTCCATAAGAAACGAACAGGGCCGGAAACTCGCGCTGCGTCAACTCTGTCGCTAGTCTGACCACGGCTCGGGGACATGTGCTTGATCGCACTAAGGTCGATCTACGCCGGCATCAAGTGCAACTGCAAAGCGCGGTTACCTCCAGCATTTGGTTAGCGAAAAAACTCGGTTTTGATTGTCTCCTCTGGGCTGCAAATAGTCCTTGATTGTTCAGCCTTCGATGGCGACTTTGTCCGCAAAACGGTCATTCAGACAGAACGCAGCGAACGGCTGCTCTGAACCCTTACCTACCAAATGTTGCACAATGCATGATCGGGAGAGAAGCGCAGAAAGCTGACGTTGCAAAGCTCAGCTTGCGGCCAAACAACGGTTATTGCCAGAGGATCAAATACGTCGACCCTTTCATCAGACTGGACTTTCGTTTCATCCGCTTAATCGGGCAACGGGCCCACTCGTGGCAAGGAGCGTCTCATCCAATGCGGCTGTTTATCGGCAACACCATTGAGGTTCCAAGCTGCCCAAGAGAAAATTGGCCGTGTAAACTAAGTCAACTATTCAGCGCTGTACCAAATCGGTGACGTATAGGCACGGTCTTGGACTTCTGCCGGGACGGCCTCAGGCAGCGGTATATCGTAAAAAGCAGCGTCTATAGTCGTCCAGCGTGGCTTTGGAATTTCGATAACTCTCACGTAGTAAAACGCGTTGTTACCCGGATCAAAATCCGGGTCTTGCCAATACCCGGAAAGCTCCACGGACCCGATCGAGTTGCTGTATGTCGCGTTTTCTACATCCACTGTCGAACCCACCGGTTCACGCGCGCGGCCATCCTCTCCGATCTCTCGATCACCCGAGACGGCCACGTCATAAATCCGCTCATGGGTTTCGCCACTCTGGTCGATCCAGCCCTTGATGATTTGAACACGGTCTAGATTTGCGCCATCTGGATCGCGCAGCGCCCGGATCAGGAAACCGGGGGTGGCCCCATCTGGCGCGTTCTTCAGATCTCCGCCCATTGGCACGCCTTTTTGATACCCGTTGGAAACAAAATCCGAGGCATTGAGATCATCAGCATCAAAACCCCAACCGCCAAAGACCCGGACCCGCATTCTCGGCCCGGTCGTGGCGTAGGCTTCCTTGCGCTTGATCGCGCCGTGGACTTCTTCACGCGTGTTTTCGCGGGCCCAGACAGCCGTGAGACCCGCCGCCAATTCCTGCGCTGTGAGGATACGCAATGCCGGGTCTTCGGCAGGGATCACATCAAAGTTGTGGCGGTTTTTCGAGGGTTCAGTGTGCTGGTACTTGCCAAAGTAATTGTCTTCTCGTGTGGTCGGCAGCGCTGTGTGAGTATCCGTGGTCCCGTAAAAGCCAAACTTGAACGGGTTCACGCCTGTTTCCCGCTCAACCTCTAGCCCAACCTTCAAGGCAGAGCGCCCATATTCATAGCGCAACATGTCCGGCGTCTTTGCGACGGTGCCCGAGATGTTCGCCACGTCCCAGGTTTCGAAATCCGCAAATTCGTCATCCGGCGACAGGTAGGGGTGCGTTTCCTCATCACCCTTGATCTGGGTCACCTCGTGCATTGGCTCCCAACGAATGCGTTTCGCGGCGTATTCCGCGTCCATGGGTGTTCCGTCAAACTTGGTCGGTGCAAACATTATTCCGTTCGAGATGTTGCCGTTATGCGGGATGGAAACGGCGCTTCCGCCCGTCGCCTCTTCATAGGCGGCCAGATAGTCCCATAGCGGTTCGGGGTCTTCGCTTTCAAAGAACGTAAACGGTCGCGTTTGACTGGTCTCTTCGGCTCCGTCCCCAAAGATCACGACACGGTGTAGGTTGTCGCCCCGGGGCGTCGATGTCCATTCATACCCGGCCAGCGATGTGAACACGCCTGGCTCGTAATAGTCGTCGACCGTTTCAACAATCTGCTTCCACAGGTCACCGTCCAGACCCAGGCCAGCGGTGGGATCGCGGCCTTCGATCGACGCGATTTCGATGATATCGGCAAACGCGGCCATGCGTCCTTCCTGCCCGGAATTGAACCTTTCATAGGTCAGCCGCCCCCAGTCGTCCGCCAACAGCCGGGGGTCTGCCGCGCGAATAGCGGTCGCAAGCCCCAACATTTCCGCGTGTTCGGTGATGGCAAGGAAGTCGAGAGGCCGGATAAGCTGTACCGGCTGTCCGGTGTTTGAGGTTACCCTCTCTCCCTTGGCCACGCGAAAGGCGTCATGGATATTCAAAGACGTTCCCACAAGCCCCGCGTCGAACGAGATTTCTGTGTGAAAATGCAGATCGCCAAATAGAACCTGATCAGGATAGGATCGGTCAACAAAAGGAGAGTAAGTCTGCGACGGGACGACAGTATCCGGCGGGACTTCGCCCTCAAATCCAACGGCTTGTGATCCCAGAAAAAGCGCCAAGGCAATGGTCGTATGTGGCAAAAACTTGGGTTCAAAATGAAATCTCATGGCTGACCTCCAGACAGCAGACCCAAAGCCGCAGTGTAGGGAGAAGTGTGCGAAAAATCAAATATTCACGTAGGTGAGACGCCTACCGCAAGTCCTTGCGCACGGGTCTGACCCCAAGGTTTTCACGGCCGTAGCACCGCCGGTCCGAAGCGCATCTTTAAGTAAGAATGGAATTGAGTGTTACAGTGCGTTCACGACACAAAACCTGCTTCTTTCAGTAAGGGTACCAGAAAAAAATTGGGGGAACGTGAAGTGATTGAGTTTTATAAATCCATTTGGAGAACAACGGGACAGCGTCAGGTGGTTAATATCTTGCTGTCGCTGGCCATTGCCGCCCTAGCGGCGTTTCCTCTGAACTACCAGAAGGAGATCGTGAACGGTCTGACCGAAAAGAATATAAGGCCCGAGGGCTTGCTGTGGCTTGGAGCGGCGATGGGCGGAGTGATTACCCTAAGCCTCGCGCTGAAATGGGTGCTGGGATATCTTTCAAGCGTTCTTGGCGAAGACATGATCCGCAAGCTGCGCAAACGTATTTGCAGTCTTTCTCGCGAAAACTCCTCTGGTTCAGAGGCAGTGGCCTATGGTGCCAAAGCCACAATGGTGTCGGCCGAAGCCGAACAAGTGGGAAAGTTCTCGGGAAGCGCTTTGTCTGAACCCATCGTACAGGCCGGAACCCTTGTCGTGATTGTCGGGTATATTGCAGCCAATCAACCCTCTCTGGGGCTGATTGCAATCGGTATGATTGTCCCTCAGGTGTTTATAGTTCTGCTTGTTCAGACTCGCGTGAACTCACTTGTGTCAGAAAGGGTTCGCACATTGCGCAAAGCCACAAACTGGCTTGTTGACCCTGATCGCTCGGCCGTGGAAATCACACCTAAATTTGACGAGATCTACGATACCCGTTCTCGGATATTGTCTGGAAGCTGTCTTCGAAATTTGTACTCAGCGCCATTAACGGAGCCGGGACGGTGGGGGTTCTTGTCGTGGGCGGTTGGCAGGTCCTGGAAGGCAATACGGATGTCGGCACAGTCGTCGCCGCCACTGTAGGTTTGACACGCCTTCAGGGCCCGACGCGGCAGCTGATTGCCTTTTATCGACAGGTCAGTGCAACAGCTGTGAAGTTTGAACTGCTGCGGGAAGCAGGCGTCAATATGGCTGACGTTTCCGATTGAACTTTGTACGTCTGAGTTGCCTTCTGGTTGTTTCAACGGTTGATAGCTAAAGCCAATAAAACCGGTTTTGTCTTTGCCTTGATTGCCGTCGTAGTCGTATAACTTATTGAAAAAAAACGTTCTTTCTACGACTTTGTCGCCTTGAAAGCAGGCATTCCTTCAAGATCAACAAAAGGCTGCTTGGTCCGCAACTCTGCCGTTCAGCAGATTTCTGCAAACGTCGGCTGTCGTTCAATGCAGACCTTCAGGCGATATTCCTCGGAATGACCACCAACAATGACCGCTTTCCGATCCTAAGCCGTCATCTGACTAAAAAACTCAGATGACCGACTTAAGCCCAATGTGCCGGGTTCTGCACAAGGCACCAATGACCGCTTGTTTGGCCTGCAGCTACTCCACCAACACCTCCGTGCGATCCCGCAGCTCGAAAAACCATCCTGAGGTTCATTTAGATCAAAAACCTGATGCTGAGAGAGGTCAGAATAAATTCCTCGAAGAACTCGCGAGGTCAGACCGTGACAAACAACCAAGTTGGTTTCTGCGAATGATGCTTCCTCGCACCATGCATATACCCGTGTGTGTACATCTGCATAGGACTCACCAGAAGGTGCAGGAACGTTCCACTTGTCGTCCGAACGCTTTTGCCACTCTTCGGGGTAACGAGCTTTGATCTCCGAGGTGGTCAACCCCTCCCACATTCCAAAGCTGCATTCCATCAATCGAGGCTCAAAGACGACGGCCTGCTCGGGAACTCCAATATCCTTAGTCACTATCAAAGCCGTTTGCCGCGCTCGGCCAAGCGGGCTGGCAAAAACCGCGACTTCTCCGTCGAGACACAATCGCTTCCGCAACCGCTTTGCGTTTTTTTGTGCCTGAAATTTACCTCTCTGCGTAAGAGGCGAGTCGAGGTGACCCTGCCTTCTGCCTTGCACATTCCATTCAGTTTCGCCGTGACGAAGTAGATAAATAGCGGTGTTAGAATCCATACCAGATTGGGCTCCGTTTATTTGCCCAGAGGATCATTCTTTCTTAGGCTCATCAATACAAAGGTGCCTTTGGTGCAACCGCAGCGAATTGTCGCTTTTGTCCGCTTTGGGCTGCGACCCGTCAACCATGTAAACCGCAGAGAACGGCAACATTGGAACCCAAGTGAGACTAGAGTTTACCCCGTTTTTCCTTCTTCAAGGAACTAACTCAGGCTCTTGGTAGCACTGATTACACAATGCGACCGTAGACAGCCGGATGGGTCACTTGGTTAACCGATCTTCTGAGTATACGAGAGGGTCTATGATCGCGACTATGTCGCTTCCACTGTCCTCCAAGCCAAGTCTTTCGCATAGCCGTGCAGAGGGAATGTTGCCCGGAGCGATGCCTGTCTTGAACCCTGTGGCCCCAAGCTTTTCATGCGAGTGAATTAGAGCTATCGCCCCCAAGACTTTTGCAATGCCCTCGCCCATGCGTTCAGGTTTGGTCGAGAGTTGCCCCCATTGTGCGCGACTATGCAGCCGACTGCTGGAGGGATGACACAGAACTGAGCCCGCAGTTGCGACTGGGGCACCTGATTTATCAACGACGACCATAGCAAACCCGGGACGAGACAATCCGCGCATCACCGTACCTATTGGCGGTAAAACACCGTGGCTCAACGCGACTTCCGCGAAAGCTTCAAGCCATTCTGGCGGAGAGCTGCGATCAATCACTCGTATGGATAAATCTTCGGGCAACGCCTGAGTTGCGACCACTTGTCGAGCGGCTTCGACGCAGTTCAGACCGCCAAGATAGCAAGCAATCGTGTCGGTCTTTAAACCCTCGCTTTCAATTCGTTCGCGTACCGTCGCAACCTCCTCACGCGGTATGCTTTCTATCGCCGTGATGCCAAGAATTCGGGCCATTGCGACGGCATCATCCAACGCCCCAGTATATTCGTTGGCAATCTGTATACCACGCCCATGGCTACAAAACCGAGGGTCGTCAACCAACAGCTGCATAAGATGCTCGCCCATGGTTGACATGCGTCGTTGTGCTTCACTTCCGAATACTTCCATGAGATTTCCCTCGAAGTACCACAGGACAGTTCGGAGATGATCGTTTGATAGGGGTCGTGTCGTCAAGCGGACGTCACGCGCAAGACTGCGACACAAAGAGGGTATTGGCAATGGGCGAATGGCAGCTATGTCCACGTAGCAGTCGTTCACGCCGGGTGCAGCGAACGTCCGCTGCGAGCCCAAATTGATTGATGCTGCGCGAAGCTCCAATGACAGCAATGCGCAGAAAGCAGACTTTGCAAAGTCCGGCGTGCGGCCCTAACCCTTCTGCGGTTCAGCTACTGCTTCGTCATACGAAGGTAGATACTACAGTACGTTACCTATGCGCCGTTCGCTTTCCGAAACCAACCGTGCTCGAAATCGCGGCAGCATCTGAAAAAAGACCAAACCGAACGCTGTCATTGGGTTGGAAGCAGTAGTCCTTTCTAAATCGTAATCAATGATAGAAAATCTATTCCGCGTTCGAAAGTCCACCAACTTGCGATAGCTGCACATACGATTGCAATCGAAACTCTCAACGACATTTCGGGTGTCGGACCTAGTTTCGCGAAGAAGTGCAGCAATGGCCAGATCACAAGAACAATAGCGAGCTGACCAACTTCAACACCAACATTAAACGCCAGCAGGCTCTGCCAGATGTTAGGCGACGTCACCTGAAGTATTTCATGTAAAACGAAACTGAAGCCCAAGCCATGAAGAAGACCCATAAGTACCGTTACGACAAAGACCTTTTTGTTAGAGTTCCTTTCCAACTTATCCCGTCTAACGGCCAGAAAGGCCGCGTAGACGATGGACAAGGCAATCCCGGTTTCGACAAATGGCACAAACCAGGCTCCTGACGGCACATACCCGAAAAATCCAAGGGACAGAGTTACGCTATGGCCTACCGTAAAGCCGGTGACTCGCCACAGAAGTGCGCTTAGACCGGGGGCACCAATCACCAGGCAGATAACAAATAGCACGTGGTCGATGCCTTCCAGGATGTGTCGCAGGCCTTCCCAAACGAAAGTTACGATCCCTGAGAGCCGGGACCTGGAAACCTGCACCGGTTCTTCCATCAGGCCTCGGGTTCGAAAGACTAGCGGATCGCTTGATCCATAGTCCAGAATGAGATTGGCGGTCATTTCCTGATCAGGCAGGCCTGGGTCCAAAGAACTGGAGATGGCGTAGGAGGTCGGCGCATTTTCCAATTCATACCAGAGCGTGACATCCACAATAACGTCACCAACATAAACTGGCGGGTCATCCTGTATGGTCGTTCCCGCTGACACAGATTGCTGGGCTTCGCTCAGCGTCGCAAAACCCGGCTCCTCACCTACTTTGTGAATGGTCACGGATTCAACGTCGCCCAAAACCCGCGTACCCGTGATTTCGATGATCGTACCGGTTTCCACGATGCGCCCAAGGCCAAGCGGGTTTTCAGCGATTTGTGAGGAGTCGACAAAATGAACCACCTGACCATCCTCAAGCGCATTTGTCGTGAAAGGAGCCGCTTCAGGAAGGCCGTCCTCACCCTTTTTGCCGATTTTGTCCGCCACTAGATAAGGCATGGGCGTTCGCAAATAGATGCGCAGACCGTCGCTTGTGTGTTCTACGTGAAAAATACGAACATTGAGGTTCAGCAGAAAATGCGCCTGGCTGGCGACCGCAGCCAAGATCAAACAGGTCGTTATCCAAATCAACAACACCTTGTTCAGTCGGTTAAACATCCGGTGCGCGCGCCCCCATTACAGTGATACCCGTAAGATTCCAAACGCCTCTTTCGGGACGGAACTCGACCCTTGCCCGATACTCCACCCGACGACGATGATCATGGCCCCAGTGACCTGCTCGGGCGTCTACAATCCACTTGGCAACCCCTTCGAAAGCACCGGTTATCTTAATGTCGCCTTCCACGATTACGACATCGGTCACTTCGGCGATCTGCGCGCGACTTCCGCCAGGCACACGAATGGCAAGGTTTGTTTCGAGTTCAGCAGCGACGTCTGTGAGGGCCGTGTTCCTGACAATTGACTCTAGCGCTTTGCGACGTGCTTCTGGTGAGACCTCAAGCGCGGCCACATACGAGTTCGCCAAAAGTAGGGAAAAAATTTCAGAAGCCATCTGTTCTCTGGATGGGCCCGCTATTGGATTTTGAAACGGAATTTGCATTTCGTGCCGAAAGGCAACCCCTGCAACTAAACTGGCAGCCGCCAGCAGGACGAACCCGATCCGTCGGCTTTTTAGGGGCGACAAGAGCGCGCCCACGCCTGCACCAAGCGCAACAGCGACAGCCAGTACAGTCCAAATCGGCAGAAAGAAAACTCCCGTCGCCTGTACCCGCGCAACTTCAGGGTCGACGTAGCGTTTCAAATGGTTGATCCAACTTACCTCTGGATCTTCAGGAGTAGCCCAATCCAGGAAAGGACCGGCAACATCTGTCAATGTCACAGGCACATGCTGAATGGTTTGGTCGAACATATCCCATGTGACAGTCGCCTCTTCGGGCAGAGTCGAAATCGGATAGGACAATATCAAGCCTGCAAAAGTCGTGTCGGTCAGAAGCGTCGGAGAGCCCTCAACGATTTGAACTCCTGTTTCGCCCAGTGTCAGAAATGCGCCCCTGACAGAGGTGGGCTGAATCGGCTCCCCCGCGATGGTGACCGGATTACGAGTTTCGAACGCTTCCAGCGCAGCGTCGAGTATTGTTTCCTGCTGAGATAGGTCCAGTTTGGAGCCCGTGCCAATATCCATGTCTATCCAGGGCGCAAGTTCCCGCAGCCGGATAAGGATCTCGTGGCGAACCTCGCGTGGCGCAACGTACAGAAAAGACGTTGTGCCGCTTTGAGCTGACCGATTGAGATTCGCGTTGGTGAACGCGGTGAGCCATGGGTCGGACCAATCAATCTCAAGTCGCGCGTCACTATCGAAGTAACTGAATTTGGTGACAGGGACGGCGCGATCAAAAACCATGAAACCGATTGATGTGGCAGGCTTATCCTCCTGGGGTGTCGGAGGGCGAAAGATCAGGGTCTCGGGGCGCGCGCCGTCAAAACCGAAGAAAGCTTCGATGTAGATAACTTTCGAATCTTCAGGAGGAGCAGGAAATATGCGCCCGGTAATGGGATCGGTCCTTCCAGCCAAGGGGGATGCGCGGTCAATTCTCTCACGGTTCTCGGCAGTCACAAATTCGAACGTCAAAGGTGGTCCTTCGGCGCGGCTTACCGAAATGCCTTCGGATTCGCGGACAAACGCAGCTTGATGTGTAGCCACTGTCGGGTGGAGGTCCTGCAATACCTCGGTCGGCAGAAACGACGCAAAAGCTTCAAAATCCTCGGGGTAGACTTCAATCTCAAGTCGAACACCGTCGTTTTCCACCCGAAAGATTGCGATATTTCTGGCGACCTCCGCCCCGCTATACGGAATGACGTCACCTATTGCAGAGCTGCCTATCACCAAAGCGGCGAACAACGTCAGAAGGCATCGGATTTGGATCAACAACTTGGCCAGCTTCCTTCGCGGCGTCAAACTAAGTACAAAAACTGTGTCATTTCCGTCTTGTGCAGCTCATTATCGAGCCGCACCAAAACGTGTCATTACGTCAGTTTTGATCCGGCATAGGCGGTGGCGTGTAACCGTCCCATTTACCTGCTTGGACCTTGTCCGACGGTTCTTTTTCCTTTGAACGCTGTGCATCGATGTATTCGTCGCTTACTGCGGGCGGCAACGCATAGTCATCCACGCTCGCCTCGCGTACGACGATCTGGTCTTTGGTTACGTTGATCACCTGAAGATCACGTGCCAGCGTGAGTGGCCCATCGTAAGTCGACCGCACACCCTCCAGAATCGCCTGATAGTTTTCTGGTGAAAGCACGGAGTGATATCCCAAGGCCATACGCGGTTGGACGGCAGACATGACCTTTCCGAATGCCGCTGGCTCGGAATGGACGCGCGTGGCGACATATGTCGCTTGCGTCATGTCCCAGCCAAAATACGGTGCCAGCGCATCAGGTGGCAGGAAAGCCTCGTGGGAAGCAAGATCGGCTCCTTTGGCATATTCGACATACCACTTGTTCGGGTAGGTATCTCCGCCAAAAACGTATTTCAGCCCATTCCACTCAAGGGAATAGCTGACGGAACCGTCGAGACTATGGATCGCAGGCCAGGAACGAATGGTGACACCGTTGTCTTGATAAACGATCTCGTTTTCCTGCATGTAGTCGAACTCGGTGACTTCGAGCTTGGCGCCCTCATCCGGCAACGCGCCCGTTCGCGTAGCAAGGTCCCACGCATAGGCTTTTGACATACCCTCAACGTAGGCTTTTGTTCCAAGTTCATCTTCTGATCCCGTGGGGCCATAGATGTGAAGCGGTGTATAACGACCTGATAACCATCCACCAACGTGCAGCCCCATAAAGTCCCCAACATGATCAACATGCAGGTGGCTGAAGAAAACTTTGTCGATCTTCGAAAAATCCGGGCGCAGCGAGAACAAGTTTCCCGTTGATCCGGTGCCGACGTCGAACAGAAAGACATCACCGTTGCCCAATTCCACATAAAACGAAATTGAAACGGCGGCCTTTGTCTGGTTTGGCATACCTGTCCCTAACGCGGTTATCCGCATCTCATCTTCGCCAAGTATTTCAGTATTGGGGAAATAGGATGCCGGATAAACACCATCTTCAATGGGGGCAGCCGTTCGACCCGTGGGCAACATATTCTGCGCTGTGGCGGTTCCAGCTACCGCGATCCCCATTGCAAAAACCAAAGCCGTTGCGGAATTGAGCAAGCTATTCATAGTTCCCCCTCCATTTTGAAATAGTCATTCAGCACACAAATTCGTGAGCTCCCCATTCTCCGTAGACATCTCTACGGTAGGTCCATAGACTGCTCTATGTCAATAGAGGTGCCTATGGAAGCTGAGCCAAGGATAATTGAAAAACGGGAAAAGGCGTCACGGGAAGATTGGCTGCTTGCGACACTGGACGTTCTGAGGGAGCGGGGAATCGAAGGTGTGAAAGTTGTTGCAATTGCCCGCAGGCTTGGCCTGACCAGTGGAAGTTTCTATTGGCATTTTCGGAACTTAAAGGATCTTCTCGACTCGGTTCTGCTATTTTGGGAAGACGCTCTAACTGGTCATATCATCGAAGACGCACTTCAGTTCCAGGGACCGCCGGAAGAGCGGATAAGGGTATTGATGCATCAGGTTATCCGCGAAGACGCTTCCAGGCCGGATGGAGCTATCGCGGTCTGGGCAAAATCCGATGCCGATGCCGCACAATGCTATAAGCGTGCTATTAAACGACGATTTGAATTTTCTACATGGCTGTTCCAAGAGCTCGGTTTTGCACCCCCTGATGCTGAGATTCGAGGCCGGATGATGGTCATGACCCTGATGGGTGAGACAACGAACGATCTGAAACTGCAAGAAAATTGGCCGAGTGTAATTGACCGGCACTGGCGAGTTTTGGTGGACAAATAGCTTCCCATCGATTGGGTTGAACAACGCCATTTTCGATCAATTTTGCAGCTTTTGTCTCCGAGCTGATTGAAGCGTTGATTTTGTACACATTGGTGTCACACGTTGGGCTCCTGCGGGTCCGTTCCGTGTCCAATGGCTATCGATTTCGGGCTGATGGTATTTCGTAGTATCCTTATCGAAATCAAAAATTTTTGGGGGGACTAAGTGTGCGATTGAATCTGATATCAACTCTAGGCTTGGCATTTGCTTCGATATGCTCAACTGCGGCTTCTGACAGTGCGCTGGAGGCGCGAAAGTTCTATTATCCGAATACTGAACCACTTGGTGAAGCGGAGATGCGCGTTGTCTCGTTGGGTACTGGAACGCCCAATTTTCGACACTCCCAGGCGTCTGCATCATGGTTGGTCGAACTTGGGAACGGCGATAAATTTCTATTCGATGTCGGGACTGGTTCGTTAGCCAATTTGGCAGCCTTGGAGATTCCGTACACGTATCTCGACAAAGTGTTCATCAGTCACCTGCACGTAGATCATATCGGAGACCTGGATGCGCTTTTTGTCGGCGGATGGGTTTCCAACCGGACTGTGCCATTACAGGTCTGGGGGCCAAGTGGACTGGAACCAGAGTATGGAACCGCGGCGGCAATGGACGGGCTTCAAAAAATGCTAGCGTGGGACGTGGCTGGACGTCGCGGAAACATGCCCTCCGCGGGAGGCCATCTAAAGGTAACTGAGTTCGACTATTCGAAGACGCAGGTGGTTTATGAGAACGATGGTGTGGTCATACGCTCCTGGCCCGCGATACACGGCATTGACGGTTCCGTGTCATACAGCGTGGAATGGAACGGGCTTAAGTTTGTCTATTCGGGTGACACCAACCCAAACAAGTGGTTCGTAGAAAACGCCAAAGAGGCTGATCTCGTCATCCATGAATGTTACCTAACGGTACAACAATTTATCGACATAAAGAACTACGATCCCGAACGTGCTCGTTTGGTTGCAACGGTAGTTCACACACCACCGGATGCGTGCGGCAAGCTATTTTCGGCTATCGAGCCTCGGCACGCGATTGCCTATCATACATTTGCCGATTTCGACATCGCCCCCGATACAATTGCGGCAATTCGAATGACCTATGATGGGCCGCTTACCTTGGCTCAAGATATGCTCGTCTGGAACATTTCGGCGGAGTCAGTAACCGTTCGAGAAGTTATAGGGTCAGACAATCCGTTGCCAGTTGCCCCCCCGACACCCGCCGGGCCACCTGACCCAAGTGAACGAACAGAATTGTCAGATTGGCTCAACGCAGGCCGACTCGACCTTGGCCAGGAGTAACCTGCGAGAAGCAATTCTTGCCAAACTGGGTTTGAGAAATCGGCAAAGCCCACATACTTGTGGTGAAGAACCTTTTGCCGATCATTCGGCAAGGGTCCGCGTTATCTGCTCTTGGATTGTAGGGCCAGATCGCGGCGGAAGACTGGCTTGGATTTAGCCGAAGTCCGCTGGATTAAACGACCGGCCTGGGAAAATCTGCCGCCCGCCGAATGATCGCAAGCGCAAAGGTTTTCTGTGTGAGAGAAAGCTGCGTGGGTAAAAGGCGGATTTGTTGCGCGTCTCGATTGTCGAAGCTGAACGCTGCGATAGGTCCGTACGAAATTCCGCGCAATCAACGCGGGTGAAGGACTGGTTCGGTGAAAACCGCTGCGTTGCCGAACTTTTGGCCCGCAGCAGCAACGACTTTCTGAGTCAGCAATAGCTGCGTGGGCAAAAGGCCGATTTGTCCGCTCCAAGGACTTCCAAAGCTCAGTAATGAATGTCCGGTTTGGGCTGGATGCGGACTCCGCGACAATGAATGCGAACGGCCGCTCTGAGCCCAAAGTGACGGCTACAGAGGGACAGGTTGAATGTCCGCTAAAGATGTTTAGCACATGTAGAAGGCTCTGAAAATCAATTCACCGTAACATTCACAGGGGCGAGGTCGCGCAGGGTGGCCGAGGTAGGCCACCACCCTGCGCTATACTCAGTTCAGAGTATTCTTGTAGATCACGCCATCTTTCATGATCAGTCGCATCGTCGGGATGTCACGAGGACGCGGTTCGGCGTCGTACCATTTCTCGTTGCCGCCGATGACACTGATGTCTTCAAGAGGGTTTCCATCGACAATGAGAACGTCGGCGTAAGCGCCTTCGACAATCACACCAAGAGGACCTTCGAGGTAAGGGTTGGCTTTTCCCGAGTATGCCAGAAGCTCCCCTGCCGAAGAGGTTGCCGCAACAAGCATCGCGTGGTTTCCAAATAGGTGGGCATGGAACCATTTCTCATAGTCCAGCTGGGTTCGCAGCAACTCTCCCGTGGCAAACACGACGTCGGACTGAAAGGCCATCTTAGGACGGATCGCCTTGACGTTCTCGACGAAGTCCTTGGATTGATCGGTCGCAAGTGCCAGCTTGTCCTGATTTGCCTTGGTTTGCAGGCCGGGATTTTGTTCCAGATAGGGCGAGATACCGGTCATCTGCGAAACAAGGAAAACGTCATTGTCTTTCATGAGCTGCAGCGTCTCGGGGCTGGCGAAAAACCCGTGCTCGATGCTTTTTACGCCGGCCTCGACGGCCCGCACGATCCCTTCATCCGAAAAAACATGAACGCCGACATATGTGTCCCAATCGGCGGCAACGCGTACTGCTGCGTCAAGTTCTTCGGGCTGGTATTGCAGAGTGTGCAGCGGATCCAGGATCGAGGCGACGCCGCCCCCGGCCATCAGCTTGATCTGCGTTGCCCCCTGGGACAGGTTCTGCCGTACGGCTGTCATGACGCCATCCACACCATCAGCGACATATGTGATGCCGAGCCGTTGCGCGCTGCTGTCATTGGCATAGGGCGGCAGGTTCGGGTTTCGCTGTGACGCGTTGCGAAAATCACCATGCCCCGAGGTTTGCGACACAAAGGCGCCACTCGGGTATATGCGCGGCCCTTCAACCAGCCCCGCGTCAACAGTTTTCTTCAGACCGGAACCTCCGCCACCCATTTCGCGGACGCTGGTAAACCCGCTGTAGAGATACTCGTTGGCCATATGCGCAGCCCGAGGACCGATTTCGTCCCACGCGCCACCCTCCATGCCGCCAACACCACCGGGCATGTTCATGTAGAGGTGCGTGTGCGCATCAATCAGCCCAGGCATCAAAGTGCGTCCATCGCAGTCAATCTGGTTTGCCCCTTTTGCCTCAAGCGACGTATCGCCGACAGCCGAAATCAGATTGCCTTCAATCAGAATATTTTGCCCTTCAATCAAGGTTTCGGTGAGACCATCAAACACCGCACAGTTCGTGAATAGAACCAGTGCCGGTGAAGCCTCTTCCTGAGCGAGCGACGACGTAGCCGTTGCTGTCGCGAGCAAAACCCCCGCAACAGATTGTAGAGTAATTTTCATTTCCATCTCCCATTGGATCAGCCCCCCCGCTCGGGGCGTTTGAACTGAGAGACAGTATAACGAGTGACGGAACTCTCGCCTGTCTTCGAGGTGCGCGAAGGACAGTATTTTGCCCCATAGGGACAATTTTGAGCAATTTTTTTCCCTTTTAATTGTTCTGCGTCGCTAGAATGAAACTGAACATCAAAGCGAACCCTGGATCGATGAAGCACACTTTACCACTCGTAAAACTGAGCGTTTTGCGCCCCTTCGCCATGGAACTCCGCGAATGCGGCATTGAGCCGGAACCAGTGTTCGAGAGCGTCGGATTAACTGAGAGTGCAATCTTTGAGGCTGACCTCTCAGTTCACGTCATGGTCATCCACCAGTTTGTCGAGAACGCCGCCAAGTCTGCCGAAGATCCCTTTTTTGGGGCCCGCGTTGGAAGCAAACTCGATGTTCAGGGTTGGACGATACTTGAGGACGCTGAGGCGCGCGCGACAACGGTTGGAGACTTCCTGTCGATCTTTATCGCGCGGTCCAACGAGATTGCCAGTTCTGTCACAGAACATCTTAATATAGTCGGCCAAACTGCAGTTTTTGGAGAGACGCGATCTTTTGCACCCCAAATTCTGCCCGCTCAGAACGACGCATTCATGGTGGCGCTCGGCTTGGCCGTTCTCCGGCGGGCTCTACGCAACCGGCTGGACCCATCGAAAGTAACAGTTACTGTAAGCGACCCCAAGGTTCTGCCATCGGAATTCGACCTGATGCACCCAATGAAGGGGAACAGAATGGGGTTCAGTATTCACTTTCCGTCGTCTTGGTTGTCCCTAAAACTGGATCCTGCGTCATCCAGTTTAGCCACGGAGGAAAAATCCGGCACGGCTGCCGACGGGTTTGTTCAATCTTTTAGGCAAATGCTCCGGGCGCACATCGAACAGATTGACCTTAGCGCTTCAAAATGTGCGGCTCTCGCATCGATGAGCCAGCACAAGCTGAAACGACGACTAGCTGAGAACGGGACCAATATTACCAACGAGATAAGCTTCGTGAGGCAGCAATACGCAAGAGAGGTTCTAGTCACGACCAGTAGGTCGGTTTCCGATATCGCTACAGCGCTGGGGTTCACGGATGCCGCCAATTTCGCTCGAGCCTTCCGCCGCGCAAACGGCATGACGCCAACCGCTTTTAGAAAATTGCAGGAAGTCGAGAACGGCGAAAAAACTGAGTTGCTCGCCGAACCGGACACTTAACCTGGCGGGTTCAACGGCGGCTTCGTCCGCATTGCAGTCGTTGCTCCGATTATGTCGAACATCCGCTGATAGTAGAAACTGCCGTTTAAATTCGAGACACTTCATAGGTCCTGAACCTAGACTTAGGCGGAGATCACCATCCCGGTTCTTCAAAACCTCGCTTGCATCGCAATCCAGCCGTCGGCGCGTATAATGCGAATATGACAAGAGATATTGAAGCTAACGCTCAGAAAATCGCTGATGCCCTGAACTCTGCCCAGCAGATACCTAAACTGTCTTCAGAGGCAGTACAGCTGACGCTGGATGACGCTTATTCGATTGCAAGTCGCGTCCGAAAGCTTCAGGGCAAAAAGAGAGTTGGTAGAAAAGTCGGCTTCACGAACCGCGCGATTTGGCTTGTTTATGGTGTAGATCAACCCATTTGGGGAGAGGTTCACGCAGATGGGCTGTTTTCGACTGATCAGCCGGTAAACTTGGCAAGGTATTCAGAACCGAGGATTGAACCAGAAATCGTACTCGGCCTTAGACATACACCGACGGCTGAAATGAACGATGAGCAGTTGGCAGGTTGCGTGGAGTGGGTCGCTCCAGGATTTGAAATCGTCCAATCGATTTATCCCAACTGGAAATTCTCGGTCGAAGACTCAATCGCAGCACAAGGATTGCACGGCTGCCTTGTTCTTGGCGACAAAATCGAGGCGACGCATGATATCTTGACCGGCTTGGCCGAAGTGCCACTAGCGTTGTTCAAGGGCGCCGAGGCTATCGAGGCCGGCAAGGGTGAAAACGCGCTTGGGGGCCCAATCAAAGTCCTGGCTCATCTTGTGTCTCTGCTTTCCAAAGACGACCAGCTTCAAAGAGGCGAGCTAGTCACAACTGGCACATTGACGGACGCATGGCCAGTGTCTCCGGGTGAAGAATGGTCAGCTGGTTTTGGTGGCGTGATGGACACCGAGCTCTCGGTGCGATTTACATGAGGCTTTGGTAGAGTGGTGACGCCGACTGCACCAAAGAAATGTTGCTCTCAATAGCTGACCATGATGGTCTTCCACTGGTTTCACCAATTCTGAAATGCAAATTACACGATGCTATCCAAATCAGACTACATGTTGTTTCTCAGGCACCCTGCCTGGCTCTGGATCAAGAAACATGCCAGGCATCTGTTGCCGCCAATTGACCCTTCGTTGCAAGCACGCTTTGATGAGGGGCACGCGTTTGAGCCTTATGCAGAGGAGCTTTTTGGTGATCTCGTTCGCCTCGGTTTTTCAGATTTTTCAGAATACCAGGCTCTGCCCGCGCGTACTTTGGAGGCTTGGAGAAACGGTGCAAACGCAGTGGCGCAGGGACGCTATGAAGATGGAAACATAACTTGCATCTCCGACATCGTGAGCCGCAGTGATGATGGGTACGTTCTGACAGAGATCAAGAGCGGGACTTCTGCAAAGCCCGAGCACACTTTTGATCTCGCATTCCAGCGTGTCGTGCTTGAGGCGGTCGGGTTCCCCATTGCGCGCTGCGAAGTGGCACATGTGAACCGTGATTACGTCAGAAACGGCGAAATCAATCCTCAAGAGCTTGTCAGAATCACTGACATCACGGATGCGGTGACTGAGCAGCTCGAAAAAACACGCACACGTATCGATCAGGCATTGAGCGTCGTTGCCAGCGGTACGATGCCTGATCCGTCCCCGGAACGTGCGCGCCTTAAATCCTATGGTGAATGGCTGGAGATCCGCGAGAAGCTAGACACTCCAATCGTGCAAGACAGCATCCACCGCCTTCCGTTCATGAACGCGGAAAAAGCCTCAGAACTCATCGCAGACGGGATCACAAAGATTGACGAGATCAGTGATCCATCTGTGTTGGGCAAGTCGACGCAACGCTACTTGAGAGCAGTGGCGAACGGTGCACGCACAATCGATCATCAGGAGTTAAGCAGGTTTCTGAGCGAGATTGTGTATCCGGTTTACTATTTTGACTACGAGACATCTCAGAGTTTGCTGCCACCCTGGGAAGGAACGCGCCCCTATCAGCAAGTGGCTTTCCAGTATTCCTTGCATATCCAGCATGAGGCTGGCGGAGAAATCGAGCACAGGGAGTATCTCCACCGAGACGCCACTAACCCGATGCCAGCCTTACTGAATAGACTTCGTGAGGACATGGGGGACGTTGGCTCTGTAGTGGTTTGGTATGCCCCGTTCGAAAAATCGCGCAATACGGAAATGGCAGAAACTTATCCAGAGCACGCAGAGTTCCTGGAAGGTCTAAATGCACGGGTTGTAGATCTGATGAAGCCGTTTGCGGATGAAGTGATCAACGATCCTGCGTTCAAGGGTAGCGCCTCTATCAAGGCCGTTCTTCCAGCGTTTTTGCCAGAACTTTCATACGATGATCTGGACATCAAAGAGGGGGCGAGCGCGTCTCGCCTTTGGAAGGACGTAACACTGACCGAACCGGATGATCCAGCGCGCGAGAAGGTCTATTCTGATCTTGTGGCGTATTGCACGCGCGACACCTGGGCAATGGTCGCAATTCATCGGGAATTGTTGGCTATGTGAGCTGTGGTGCGTGCCGCAAGACTTTTGCGACTGAGCTCTGCGGGGTATCTGTGTGATCCGTCGGCGTTAAGGCAACCGCAACACTCAATCTTGCCACTCCAACCGATACAAGACGTGGTGACCGCTTAGACCTTTCAGGAGTCTGGGTTCTATTTCAGAAAACGAGAAATCGGTTCGTCCTCCGACCATGGCGCGAGTCGCATCTGAAACGAGTATCTCGCCTGCCGCACCAACGGTCGTTATGCGTGACGCTTTGTTGACCACAGTACCGAAAAAATCTCCACGAGATTGCACGACATCACCAGTGTGAATTCCAATCCGAACACCGAAAGATGGCTCCGCGGATACCGATGCAATGGCCTTCTGAATCTTGACAGCGGCCGTCAGTGCTTCTTTCGCGGACGGAAAGACGGATAACGTTCCGTCTCCAAGGGATTTCACGAACTGGCCATGATGCTTTTCAATGATCGCCGCCAAGACTTGGAAGTGGTTTTCGATCAGCACCGACCAACGCTGATCGCCCAACGCCTCCGCCAACGTTGTACTGCCTTCTACATCAGTGAAAAGTACTGAAGCCAAACCTTCGGTTTGGATCAGCTCGGGTCCATCTTCGCGCGCAGCATCAACCAGTTTTTGGATGGCCAGCTGCTCTTTACCCACGAGTTCAATATTTGGAGTTGGCACTGAAGCGTGGCGATTGATGATCTTCCAGGCTGCTCCCTCCAGGACAAAAATCAGAACGGTGCGGTAAAAGACGGCTTCATCAAAGCCGACGAACTGAATCTTGTGGACGAAGGATGACCATCCCGTCTCTCCGTTTTCGAAGGCCTCAGCTTCAACTTCTTCAAAAACGACGGGTGCCGGGATCTCCGCGAAAAAGCCGCTAACCCCATCGCGAACTGCTTGCCCGCTCCAAAACTCACCTTCGCCGGTTCCAACGAACCTTAGCTCATCTGATTTCGACAGAAAATCCTGCAACTCGTCAGTATTCTTCTTGGTTCTGAGTATTTCATACCAACGCCTGGAAACTGCCAGCAGTTCAGGAGAGGAACGTATCATCACAAATTACTCGAGACGCTAAATGGAATGAGACTTACAAGGTCTTGCAACCGGTATCTCCATTTTTCGAAAGATGCGGGTCAATGCTGCCGCTGAGGTTTGGTCAGATCAAGACTTTTGTATTTCTCCAGAACACAGCGCATCAGACGCAGATCAAAAAACGCGCGTCGAGTCAGAGCGTATTATCGATTGAGTTTCTAAGTTCGAGTCCGGATCACAGGGCATCGAATCGCTTCGCTGTCTGAGAGCAACTCGTCGCTGTACTGACCCGCAAAATAGGATGCTTCATTCTTTTTGGCACACGCTAACCTAGAAGGTTCCCAGAACTACGCGGTGAATTTCGAAGTGCAGCACGCTCCGTCTTGACATGGTTATGCGAACTGGTTCAGCTTGCGGTCATGACGTTCACACGCATCCACTGCCATCGAATATCGGCCTGAGGTCGATAACCCACGCGAAATCCGCGGGAGGCAGCATTGGTATGCGGGCGAGGCTTATATCCTTGTAATTGCTCCAGATTAGAGTGCACGAGTCGGTTCGATTCCGACGCCTCCTACCATCCTCTGGAGGTGTCCGACATGGCGGACGAAGTCACGAACGCAATTGATTTCAAAGACAAAGATCAGGATGAAATTGATGGTCTCATGGAAAGTGTCGATCTAACTACCTACGGTCTGGAACGGGTGAAGATTGGTCATACTATAGGCCTGGATGACTCTGGCAGTGAGATTGATCCGCCAAATCCAAATCCCCGAGGTGGTCACGATGACCCAGAAAAAGACCCTTTAGACATGATCGTAGCCGCCTTCAACGAACGCTATTTCAATGGTTGGGATGCGACACCGGAGGAGCAAAGAATCAAGCTGATCAACATCCTCAACCACGCAATGAGCGACCCTGCATTTCAGAACAAGGTTGTATCCAACCCTGACGAACAAAATCGACGCATCGCCAGTGAAGCACTATTTGAAAAAGCAATGCGCAACGAACGTCGGCGAGAAATCGACCTTTACAAGAAGTACGCCTCAGATGACGATTTCAAATCAGGTCTTCACGAAGCTCTCATGCGCATGATGGAACAAGTTCTAAAGTCAGGAGACCACAGACCCGTAGGATAAACCTAGTGGTTTGTTGAGCTCAGCAATGCGCAAAACCCACCGGAAGCACACACCTGCAACTCTATCCTTGCCTTAAGTCTAGAACTCAAGGATCGCCCAATAGCAGAAATGCCGTCGGCATTCTGCACTTCTGAGTTGAAATCGCGCAAACTAATGCGCAAATCATGCAGACTTATGGGGTTCGTGCACGTTTGTGCGCGCCCCTACACACCCGCTTTCTAGGGATTGATGCACCGTCGGACTTGCAGGTGGTGTACAAAGTCTTTTCGGTCAACTCTGATCCGGGTCTGCACGCGCCTGCGCTTATTGCCATTGGCCGCTGGCGGTAACGCCAGCAATGCCGCCCGGACACTGGTTTGGGCGGCTATTTGGCCCGAATGTCAGCATCGCCCTGTTCAAGAAACCATGCGTAGGTCTCTCGTATTCCCTCTTCGAGGTTGACCTGCGCGCGCCACCCCATGTCGGCAAGCCGGGACACATCCATCAGTTTGCGCATTGTCCCATCTGGTTTGCTGGCATCCTGCGTGATCCGCCCGGTGAATCCGACCGTCTTGGCAACCATTGCTGCCAGTTCAGCGATCGAGATATCTTCTCCGCACCCTACGTTTATGTGGCTCAGCATGGGTTGCGTATTCTCTTCATAAACATCGCGGGGCAAGTCGAGTACAAACAGCGATGCCTCGGCCATGTCATCCACATGCAAAAACTCTCGACGCGGTTTACCAGTACCCCAGATAACCACCCCGTCCAACCCGTCCCGATGCGCTTCGTGGAAACGGCGGATCAAAGCAGGCAGCACATGACTGTTTTCCGGGTGAAAGTTATCACCGGGCCCATACAGGTTTGTCGGCATGACCGAACGATAATCGACCCCGTGCTGTCGATTATAGCTTTCGCACAGTTTGATTCCGGCGATTTTTGCTACTGCGTAAGGTTCATTGGTCGGCTCCAATACGCCAGTCAGCAGGGCGTCTTCGCGCATGGGCTGTGCGACAGCACGCGGATAGATGCACGAGCTACCCAGTTGCAGCAATGAGGTAACGCCTGCGGCAAATGCCTGATGGATGACATTACACTCGATCATCATGTTTTCATAAATGAAGTCGGCAGGGTACGTATTATTCGCGTGAATTCCGCCCACTTTGGCCGCAGCGAGAATGACCACATCGGGGCGTTCCGTTTGCATGAAGTCCCGCACAGCAGACTGGTTGGTCAGGTCCAGTTCCGCGTGGGTGCGCGTGATCAGCGACAGCGCTTCACCCGCCGCTTGGCGATTTTTTAGACGGCGCAGGATCGCGCCTCCGACCATACCGCGATGCCCGGCAACATAGATTTTACGCATATGCCCCTCCTCAGCCATTTTCCAGACTGACAGGCAGATCGAACCCATGCTCTTTCAACAGGGCGTGGCGTCTGGCTGTTTTGAGGTCTTCCGACACCATTTCGGCGCACATTTCCTGAACGGTCAGTTCCGGCTCCCACCCCAGTTTGTTTTTGGCATTTGACGGGTCACCCAAAAGGGTTTCAACTTCGGCAGGGCGGAAATACTGAGGATCGATCCGCATAACTACGTCGCCCTGTTTCAGCGCCGGTGCCTTATCGCCGCGCACGGACTTAACGGTTGCGATCTCATCCACACCGTCGCCCGTGAACTCAAGCGAAACTCCCAACTCGTCAGCCGACAATTCGATAAACTGCCGGACGGAATACTGAACCCCGGTGGCAATGACGAAGTCTTCGGGCTGATCCTGTTGCAACATCAGCCACTGCATCCGCACATAGTCCTTGGCGTGGCCCCAATCCCGCAGGCTGTCGATATTGCCCATATACAGGCAGTCCTCGAGGCCCTGCGCAATATTCGCAAGACCGCGGGTGATCTTGCGTGTCACAAAGGTTTCGCCCCGGCGCGGGCTTTCATGATTGAACAAGATACCGTTGCACGCATACATTCCATAGGCTTCGCGGTAGTTCACCGTGATCCAGTAAGAATACAGTTTGGCCACCGCATAGGGTGATCGCGGATGGAACGGCGTGGTTTCACGCTGTGGGGTTTCCTGAACCAGACCATACAATTCGGATGTCGATGCCTGATAGAACCGTGTTTTCTTTTCCAGACCCAGAAACCGGATGGCTTCCAGCAAGCGCAGCGTGCCGATCGCATCCACGTCGGCCGTGTATTCAGGCGATTCAAAGCTAACCGCCACATGAGATTGCGCACCAAGGTTATAAACCTCGTCCGGCTGAACCTCCTGAATGATTCGGGTCAGGTTGGATGTATCGCTCAGGTCACCATAATGCAGGTGCAAACGCGGGTTGGGGACGTGCGGATCCTGGTAGATATGATCTATGCGCTGCGTATTGAACGAGGACGCCCGGCGCTTGATACCGTGAACTTCATAGCCTTTTTCCAGCAAAAATTCGGCCAGATATGATCCATCCTGCCCTGTAATACCGGTTATAAGTGCAGTTTTTGTCATCGTCGCGTTCCACAAAACTCAATCTGGCTGATTGCACTCTCAGAAACAGCAAGATACCCCGGATTGCAAGCCAAGGCCGTCAGCAAGCGTTGAAAGCGGCGGAACTTTCCTGCGTGAAAACGCGCCAGGTCCGTCATTTCGGAGAAAGGAAACAAAGATGCGTATAGCGATGATCGGAACCGGATATGTCGGTTTGGTATCGGGCGTGTGTTTCTCGGATTTTGGCCATGACGTGATTTGCGTTGATAAAGCCGCCCAGAAGATCGAAATGCTGCAGGCAGGTAAAGTTCCCATCTATGAGCCCGGGCTTGACGCGCTGATGGCAAAAAACGTGGCCTCAGGCCGCCTGAGCTTTACCACCGACCTTACAGCTGCGGTCGATGGTGCTGACGCAGTCTTTATCGCGGTCGGAACTCCGACCCGCCGGGGCGATGGCCACGCCGATCTGACATATGTCATGGCCGCAGCAGAAGAGATTGCTCAGGCCGTAACGGGCTATACCGTCATTGTCACCAAATCGACAGTTCCAGTCGGGACGAACCGCCAAGTTCATGCGGTTGTTTCAGGCGCCAATCCCAGTGCTGATTTTGACGTCGCCTCAAATCCCGAATTCCTGCGTGAGGGGGCGGCGATTGACGATTTCATGCGACCCGATCGGGTTGTCGTGGGCGTCGAAAGTGAACGCGCCGCCGAAGTCATGGCCGAGATCTATCGCCCGCTTTACCTACGGGATTTCCCAATTCTGACAACGGATCTGGAAAGCGCCGAGATGATAAAATATGCGGCGAATGCATTTCTGGCCACAAAGATCACCTTCATCAATGAAATCGCAGGACTGTGCGAGCGCGTGAATGCCGACGTCAAAGAAGTTGCCCGCGGCATCGGTCTGGATGGTCGGATTGGCAACAAATTCCTACATGCCGGCCCCGGCTATGGAGGTTCGTGTTTTCCCAAGGACACCGCCGCTCTGGCCCGGATCGGGCAGGAACATGCATATCCCATGCAAATCACCGAAACGGTTATTCGTGTGAATGACGGGGTCAAAAAGCGGATGATCGAGAAGATCCGCGACGCGTGTAATGACAGCTTCAATCAAAAAACCGTTGCTGTCCTCGGCGTGACCTTCAAACCAAACACAGACGATATGCGTGATGCCCCGTCGCTGGCGATCATACCGGCCCTGATCGGCGGCGGCGCGACGGTTCGCGTGGTCGATCCGCAAGGCCGCGCCGAGGGCGAAGCCTTGCTTCCCGGTGTTGAATGGTGTGACGATCCCTACTCTGCTGCTGAAGGCGCAGATGTTGTCGTTCTGCTGACCGAGTGGAACGAATTCCGCGCGCTTAACCTGCCGGAACTTGCGGCTGCGATGAAGTCGCCGCAGATGGTCGATCTGCGCAACATCTATTCCAAACGGGCGGCCCTGAAAGCCGGGTTTCAAAGCTACGTCGGCGTTGGCCGGTAAACACCGCTTAGGTCGCCGCATAAAGCGGAACCGAATTGTCAGCGCCTTGCGCCAGTGCCTTGCTTTGATCCTGTCGTACTTTTTCATAGAGGGCGAGCGCCTCTTTCGAGAACAGTGCTTTTGGGGGCTCAACGTGCAGAAAATTACTTTGTGCGTCCCTTCCCCGCGCCGGCATCGCGTAATCACGTTCGGCAACAAGCTGCCTTGCATTTGGGTTCAGATACCGGATCGCCAGACCAATTCGCCGATCGTCTGACCGGTTCGGGCCCGAACCATGTATCGTCAACCCGTGGTGCAAGGACATTTGTCCGGGCGTCAATTCGATGTGGGTCTTGTCTTCTTCGGCAACTTCGACAGCGATCTCTTGTCCGCGCGACAGCAGGTTGGTTTCCGAATATGTATCGTTATGCGGCAGAATCGGATTCTTGTGGCTTGCCCGCACGAAATCCATGCATCCGCTTTCTACGGTTGCGGGCGATAGAGCGATCCACGCAGTCACCTGATCCGGTGTTTCGCCCATACCCCAATATGTCAGGTCCTGATGCGTCCCGACCGTGTGCTTGGTCCCAGGTTCTTTAACAAAAAACTCGGCGGACCAGATCATGATGTCCGGCCCCAATACACCCTGAACCACATCCAGAACACGTGCATCCAGCGCAATGCGCGCGGCCATCGGCATGACCAGATGTGCGTTCACCCGTTTGTAGGTATTCAACGGCAGCGGAAGATCCGCGTCTTGCCAATCTCGTTCAATCCCTTCGAACTCGGCGCGTATCTCAGACGCTTCTTGCTCGGAAAATACACTCAGAGGAAACAGGAAGCCGTCTTCCCAATAGCGGGCCGATTGCGTTTGGGTCAGCGTGGACTGATGTTTGGCGCTTTGATCGGCCATGCGTGTTCCTCCCCGATGCATGATTGGAAAAGGATAAGACAGAGTTTGAATTTCACAGAACGCGAACTCTTGCCCGTCAGGCTAAGTTCAGCTTAGCCTATTCACATGGCGACCCGTATCCCGTCCTTGAATTGGTTGCGCGTGTTCGAGGCGGCCGCACGAACCGAGAGTTTCTCCCGCGCGGCCGCACAGTTGAACATGTCAGCCGCAGCCGTCAGCCAACAGGTTAAGGCGCTGGAAACGCAGCTTGGGACACCCTTGTTCCATCGCCATGCCCATTCCGTCACCCTAACCGAAGCTGGTCGTGCTTATTTGCCGTCGGTTCAGCAATCGCTTTTGATGCTTGAAACTGCGACGACCGGACTGTTTGGGGAAACAAGGGAACAACGGCTTTATGTTCAATCTGTGCTGTTGTTCGCGCATGGGATCCTGGCTGCAGGTTTGCCGGACTTTCACGCGTCATATCCGCAGATCAACTTGTCACTGACCACCGGAAACGTGACCTCGGACTTTTCCAACCGGTTTACCGACCTTCAGATCGTTTTTGGAAACCCGTCCCTGTTTGGAACCGAGGGCGATGAATTGCTTC
The DNA here is from genome assembly GCF_056780525.1 of Ruegeria sp. S263. Classification (NCBI taxonomy): domain Bacteria; kingdom Pseudomonadati; phylum Pseudomonadota; class Alphaproteobacteria; order Rhodobacterales; family Roseobacteraceae; genus Ruegeria; species Ruegeria sp. S263. The sequence goes on from NZ_JBQUVJ010000003.1 coordinate 331,295, forward strand.
GCGAACACCTTTACCCGGTTGCGCCACCGGACGTGGCGACCCAGATAAGTCAGCCACAAGACCTGTTCAAGTTTACTCTGATCGAAGTGTCTACGCACCGAGCAAGCTGGCCACACCTTTTCGAAGCCCTTCGATTGCCCGCAGGACAAGCCCAGTACTTCTTCGCTGATAATTCAATCATGGCCGCAGAACTGTCCGCCAGCGGAGGCGGCATCGCGCTGGCCCGCGCCCCGGCGTCAGGTCGGATCATGTCGTTGTCTGGTCTGGTGCCATGTCTGGACGGGGTCACAGTCCCAGGCCAAGAGGCGTATCACCTGATATACCAGTCACGCGCAGCCTTGCGGCCTTCGGCTCGCGCCTTTCGCGAGTGGATCATGGACTACAGCGCCGCAGTCCAGACCCTATAACGTCCCTGCCCCGTCACTTCGCGAATCAAACCCCGATCCGTAAAGCGATCTATGTTGCGCTGAACCGCCGCGCGAGAAGCTTGTGTCAGCTCTTGTGCCAATGGCGCTGAAACCATGGGCCATGACCTGAGAACATCAATCAACAAGGGCGGCGTGCGCCCGCTCAGGTCGTGTATGGCGTCACGGGCACGGTCCTCCCACGCGTTCACGCGATCAAGGTGCAATAGACCCGCCAGAACCGCCTGCCCCGCCCCGTTGATCCACGCCGAGAGCTTTTCATCCGTCGCCCCCACCCCACGCAAGGCTCCGGGCCCAGACAGCGCCAGTGGCATGAACATCGCTCCGCCCCGGCCCATAGTCGCGCCATGCCGGGCGGCGATGATTGCGGCTTCGGTGTCCTGCCCAACCCTTTGAGACAGCGCTCGCCAAGCATGAAACCCGATTGCAGCCTGCGTGACCGGATGCAGGCCCTCGGCGTTCTCCATCACTTCGGCCAGATCGGCAACCGCTTCGGGAACCTCTTCGATCCCCTGAGCCAGTCGATCCAGAAACGCAGTCAGACCCGAGGCCCATCCCCCTTCCGACGGACCCGCCCCCGAGGTTAGTCGTCGGACAGCCCAGCCTGCGCGAAACAGCGCCTGCACATCGTCTCCGGTCGCCCCAATGCGCAAACCCGTCCATAAAGCCAGCCGATCGACACTGATGCGATCACCGGTCCACCACCCCAGATCCGACACATCCATAAGAGCCAACCGATGTGTCCAACCTGTTGGGCCGGCCCTCAGACGCTCGTCCAACGCGCCAAACGTGGCGGCCAGGTCTGCCAGCTCGAAAGAAAGTTCGGCCTGCGCCGCACGCCAATCGCGTGGATCAAACAGCAGGCGACGATCGGCCTTAGGTCCCGGTAGCAGGAAGTCTTCTTCTACCTCTCCATCACCATCGTCGGGCAGAAACCAAAGATCATCCTCTTCCGACGGGTCGGCATCATAGATGCTTGGAGGCCCGAGCGTAGTGTCGTCCTCATCCTGGTCCGGCCTGACAGGGTCTGATGTCATGGCCGCTATATTTCTGTTAATTGCGATCCTTCACAAGGCGTTTTCGAACACCGAAAGAAATCAGCTTCTGAAAGTCCGGGTGTAAAGTTCCAGCAGACATTACAGATCGGCCTGTTCGTCAGTGATGATAGGCATAAACCCACGCCGTTTCCGCGATCCGGTGGCGTTGGTCATCTGTAATGTTTTCGCAAAACTGCAATCAAAAACGCAGGGGTGGTCGCTAAATCCGGTTCCCTTTGACCGACTTGCCGCGCTATCTCTTTCGCATCGCAAGTCGAGGAGATGCAGCGCATGAGCGAGACGGTCAAACTAAATCTGGAAGACATCCAAACCCTGTGTCAGACCGTTTTGGCCAAGTCAGGTTTCGGGCCTGATCATGCACAGGCCATCACCGAGACATTGGCCACTTGCCAGTTTGACGATTGCCAGTCTCATGGGCTTTTCCGGCTTTTCATGTGCGCCGAAACGATGAAGGCCGGAAAGATCGACGGGCACGCCGCGCCTGTTGTGACCCCCTCCGACAACGCAATTGTCCGCGTAGATGCCCAAGGCGGAATATCCCTGCTGGCATTCCAGAGCGCCCTGCCGGTTCTGATCGAAAAAACCCATACCCACGGAATCGCAGCAATGGTCATAAACCGATGCTATCATTTCTCTGCATTGTGGCCAGAAGTCGAGCGCTTATCCTCGGCTGGTCTTGCGGCTATGGCCATGGTGCCCAGCCATTCATGGGTGGCCCCGGCAGGCGGCACCCGGGGCAGCTTGGGGACAAACCCGCTGGCATTCAGTTGGCCTCGTTCTGGCAAAGATCCCTTTACCTTCGATTTCGCCACAAGCGCCTTTGCGCGTGGAGAGATTGAGTTGTACCGCCGGGCCGGAAAACCATTGCCGGAAGGCGTGGCCATAGACAAGGACGGAAACCCGACAACAGACCCGCAGGCTGCAATGGAAGGGGCGATGTTGACGTTCGGCAGCTACAAGGGATCAGCCCTTTCGATCATGATCGAGTTGCTGGCCGGGCCTTTGATCGACGATCTTACCAGTCTTGAAAGTATGGAATTCGCCGAAGGTGAAGGCGGGGCCCCCTATCACGGCGAGATCATCTTGGCCTTTGACCCTGCCCAGTTCAGCGGCGGTCGCGTGTCGGAAAATGACGCGCGGGCCGAGCGGCTGTTTTCGGACATTTCCGATCAGGGGGCACGCCTGCCATCCCAGCGCCGCTATGCTGCCCGCAGTCGGAATATGGCCCGAGGCTTTGTAGAGGTTTCGAAATCGCTTTACGACGATCTACAAGTCCTTGCCCAACAAGTCTGACGCCACTTCCCCTTGGCGAAGTGGCTGGCTAAGAAGGTTCTCCAATCAATTTCAGGAGACCCAATTGGACCGCATCGCTCGCACCATAGCCACCGAAATCAGCGCACGGCCCGAACAAGTCGAAGCAGCCGTCAAATTATTGGACGAAGGCGCCACTGTCCCGTTTGTAGCGCGCTATCGCAAAGAGGCGACAGGCGGGCTGGACGACACGCAATTGCGCGCGCTTTCCGACCGCCTGACATATTTGCGAGAACTGCAGGCGCGTCGCGATACGATTCTGAATACGATCAAGGATCAGGGCAAACTGACTGACGATCTTGCCAAGTCGATTATACAGGCCGAAACCAAGGCACAGTTGGAAGACATCTACCTGCCCTATAAGCCCAAACGCCGCACTAAGGCGATGATTGCCCGAGAAAACGGGCTTGAGCCGCTTGCAGACGCCATTCTTGCAGACAGGACCGCAGACCCGGACGTGTTGGCATTGGGATACCTGACTGAAACGATTGTAACGACAAAGGACGCATTGAACGGTGCTCGTGACATCATCACCGAGCGGTTGACCGAAAATGCCGTATTGCTGGGTGAGCTTCGAGCATTCATGCACCAAGAGGCATTACTGTCAGCCAAGGTGATCGAAGGCAAACAGCAAGAAGGCGCAAAGTTCAGAGATTATTTTGATCATTCCGAACTATGGGCGAACACCCCCTCGCACAGGGCACTAGCCATGTTGCGCGCGTCCAAGGAAGAAATTGTGACACTGGATATCGCGCCGAACTCCGAAGATGGGGCTGCACGGGCGGAAGCCATCGTAGCTGCGCATCTCCATACGCGTACTGATGCGCCTGGCGACGTCTGGCTGCGCAAGGTCGCTGGCTGGACCTGGCGCGTCAAACTATCCTTGTCGATGATGGTAGAGATGATGGCGGAGCTGCGCAGCCGCGCGCAAGATGAGGCAATTCTTGTTTTTTCATTCAATCTCAAAGACTTACTGTTTTCCGCACCTGCCGGAACCAAGGCGACGTTGGGTTTGGACCCCGGAATTCGCACCGGAGTAAAGGCGGCAGTCGTCGATTCAACTGGAAAAGTGCTTGAGACAGAAACACTTTACCCGTTTCAGCCCAAGAATGACCTTGACGGCGCGAAACACACAATCCTGAGTCTTGTGCGCGCGCACAATATCGAGCTGATCGCCATTGGTAACGGAACCGCAAGCCGGGAAACCGAAAGGCTTGTTTCTGATGCATTAAAGCATATTCCAAAGACTGAAAATACGCCGACAAAGGTTGTCGTGTCCGAAGCTGGTGCTTCTGTCTATTCGGCCTCTGAACTTGCCGCGCGTGAGTTCCCGGATCTGGACGTGTCATTGCGAGGCGCTGTTTCGATAGCACGCAGGTTGCAGGATCCCCTGGCTGAACTGGTGAAGATCGAACCAAAGTCGATTGGGGTCGGACAATATCAGCACGACGTCGATCAGCATCGGTTGTCACAGTCTCTGGACACGGTCATCGAAGACGTCGTGAACGCAGTCGGCGTTGATCTGAATACGGCCTCAGCTCCCCTGCTCTCACGTGTCTCTGGTTTGGGGCCTGTTTTGGCGGACTCAATCGTTGCCCATCGTGATGTGCATGGCGCATTTAAATCTAGAAACGACTTGTTGAACGTCGCGCGCCTAGGCCCCCGAGCCTTTGAACAATGCGCTGGCTTCCTTCGCATTCTAAATGGGTCCGAGCCGCTGGATGCGTCTTCGGTACATCCAGAAGCCTATAAGGTTGCCCGACGGGTCGTCTCTGCCTGTGGACGGGATATTCGTCAGATCATGGGGCAAGAAGGTGCCTTGAAAAACCTGCAAGCCGAGCGCTTTACCGATGACAAGTTCGGCCTTCCCACTGTTCAGGACATTTTCACGGAACTTGAAAAGCCTGGGCGCGACCCTCGACCAAGCTTTGTCACGGCTTCGTTCAAGGACGGGGTCGAGGATATTTCAGACCTTAGACCCGGAATGAAGTTGGAGGGGACGGTTACAAATGTCGCGGCCTTTGGGGCGTTCGTCGACATCGGCGTTCATCAGGATGGATTGGTTCATGTGAGCCAACTGGCGGATCGGTTCGTCAAAGACCCTCACGAAATAGTTCAGACGGGCCAAGTCGTGAAAGTCACCGTCGTCGACATTGATGTCAATCGAAAGCGAATTGGCCTGAGCATGCGCAAAACCAGAACGGCGTCGGACAATCAAAAACACGACGGCAAGAGTACATCGAGACAAACCCGTAAATCTGAGCAAAACGAAAAGCAACGCGCAAAAAATGACAATAAAGCGCATCACGGCGCACTTGGCGATGCGCTTCGATCAGCGATGAAGAAGCAGTGAGGTCTGTGGCCTCCAATAATTCGCCTCTTCTATTCGAAAGCCTCTGGCTCCAGCTCCTCCCAAAAAGAAAAAATCCTAGTGGCGTTCAGGCCTGAGCGCCACCCATGCGAACGGAAATGTTCGCGATCTAGATCATTGTCCAAGCCTGCCATAAACAGTCTCTTGTCAGCGTCGCGTTGCGTTGGGTTTCGCCGCGAAACCAGCTCTTCTACCACGGAGAGTTTTCTGGACCTTTCGGTGCGTTCCGCAGCACGGGCGGCATAGGCCTTTTCTTCCTGAACTTTTTCTTCCTGCCTCAGTCGCGCGGATTCAATCGCTTCGGGACTTGGGGCAACCTGCGCTTCTTCGATTGGCGGCTTGTAGTCATCACGCAAGGCAGCGGACAGGTACCCGAGAGTAGACTTCACACCCCCCTGCCCTGTTACATAATCCAACTTTTGCTGAACATATTTTTCACCATGTTCAGCGATCCACTGCCGCGCCAGCCGGTCTGAGACCCCTTGCTTACGAAGTGTCTTGTAAACCGCCAGATTTCGCACACCATCGCTATCGTCGATTTCGAACATAGCTTTCTGCGGGTTCCCTTTAATCCGGAACCTTATGTCCGTAACAGAACGCCCCTTTTTTAGAAATTCTGGCTCAATAAGTATATCCGAGCTTTTATTTACTTCATTGACGGCTGGCTTGATTATCTTTGCGTTTAAATGTTTGAAGCTGCTGTAGTAGTCGCTGCCATCAACGCCCATGAGTTTTCTGAACACATCCAAGGACCACCATCCTGTGGATCCGGTCCTTACAAAACGATAACAGTTTTCATAAAGCGCCAACCCATGACCGGAACTGAAATTGCGTTGGATTTGCACATTGATCAAAGCATAGATCTTTGGGTCGTAGAGTTTCTGCGCCAGCGCGGGCGAGTAGGCATATTCACAAACACCACTTTTTAGCTTTGCAAAGCTAAGCAGCGAAGAAACGCCCCACTCTTGCCGGCCTTGCTCATCCAACATGTCCCATTCTGCGACGGTCTCCGCCAAAGCACGCAAACTTGCGCGCAATGTATCAAAATCATTGGAGTTATAACCAACCATCATGGCAAGTGTGCGTGCATCTATCGTGTGCGTAGATGCAGAAGTCAGCGCATCGTATGCATTGAGTAGCAGCACGTTAGAAAGCTTGCGTTGTAGCAGCGTGAGTTTACCGCTGATATGTATCGCGGCCACATTCTTTTTTACCGTCTCCCGACGCAAAGCGCCTGAAAGGTGGTCCATGTCCAATTGTGTTTCCGGCATGATTCTGCCTGACTGCTCGTTTCAGTATTTGTGGCACGAAGGGTACCCAAAGATCAATCACCTTTAGGTACCCAAATACAGTGTGAGGCAGTTCCTGCAAACGGGTACCTTATTGTCGCGCGCAGAAAGTTATCCCCAGAAAAAGACCTCAGGCGACTCTCAACGCAATCGTACACTCTAACCAGCGGTAAGAAATGCGCATGAATAGGGTCTGAAACTCAAGAAAATCAGCCAACCCGAGAATCGGTGCATGTCGTACCGAGTCCTGCCACCCTTGGTCCCGTAACTTGGCACCTTTTAGCCTGAGTATTGGTGCCCATTAACCTGTAAACAGGTACCAAGTAGCGAGTAAGTCTTTGGTTTTATTTGTTTTATTTTTCGCAAAGTAATTGAACTATCTAAAAAATAGAAACTATTTGTTGTGCTTATTTTCAATATTCCGAAAGTTTCGCGGCGAAACTCGATCAATTCTTGATTTTCTGTGGACAACTTCAGGGCCAAGGATAGCTTTTGTGGAAAATGTGCGCTACCTTGCGCTATATACGCCGCTAAGGCGAACATTTCCTGAGGCCCAGACAGTGAACAAATCCAACCCTCCTCAACTACCACCCTATTTGAATCTCGATCCGAAAGAAGCAGCAAGTAAGTTACCGGACCCTATAGGGACTTCTCGATTCGCAAAAGCCGCAGCATTCTGCACGAAAGGCAGAGAGGATTTAGCGCGTAGAGGTTACGCACCTGACGGCGAAAAACGGCTCCGCCGCTTTTCAATCTGGGAGATAACAAAATATCTCATTCCAGTCGCACCAGCGCACCTAAGGCGAGTACTCAAGGCGAACCCAGACCTTCCACAGGGTGAAGGCGAAACGGGGTCCAAGTGGTTTTCCTTGGAAGAGGTTCTGACGTTGCGAAAGCACTTTGCGGCGGGAGGTGTCAGCACCAAGGAATATTTGCCATATCGACCTGAGGGGTTGCCAGCAAAGGTTGTTGCAGTCGCAAATTTCAAGGGGGGTGTCGGGAAAACATCCACTGCAGCTCATCTTGCCATGTCCGCCGCCTTGGATGGATACCGTGTTCTGGTGATTGACCTCGACAGCCAAGGGTCGATGACGTCCATCTTGGGGGGTAACGTCGCAGACGAGTGGCAGACTGTGTTTCCACTGATTGCAAAAGATTACGCACAGGCCGTCCAGCAGGAAAACCGAGTTCGGAATGCGGCTGGACAATCAGAAATTCCGCTGGATGAGACCTTGAATGAAGCTCTTAAGACTGGTCCGAGCGACGTAATACAAAAAACCCATTGGCCCAACATCGATCTTATTGGCGCTCAGCTTAACTTGTATTGGGCAGAATTTCAGATACCGGTCTGGCGAATGGGTTTGCGGAGTTGGCCGTTGTGGGATGGCTTGACCAATTTCCTGCATCAGGACGGAGTTTTGGACGACTATGACATAGTGTTCTTGGATACCCCTCCTGCACTTGGGTACCTTACGATCAACGCTCTGGCTGCGGCGGATATTTTGTTGGTGCCCCTTGGGGCTTCATTCTTGGAGTTCGATTCGACCGGTCGATTTTTCGACATGCTGTACACGACCTTCGCGAGTATAGAGGATGGAGAGAACGCCGCTCAGCGAGCAGCGGGGCTTCCAGAACTTAAGTTCGAATGGGACGTTGTCAGAGCAATCATTACTCGATTTGATGCCAGTCAACAGACCGATATGGCAAATGTGATCCAGGCCTATTTCGGGGATTTCATGAACGCCTATAGACAGGACTACACCGCTTTGGTCGGGCAAGCCGGTGAGCAGGTCAATGGCATTTACGAAGCGGACTACCGGGACTTCAATCGCGATACTTATGTGAGGGGTCGCGAAACCTTCGACAGAACTTATGCGGAATTCAAAGAGGTTCTGATCGGGTGTTGGTGGCGGGATACCCATATGGGAGACAAGGCAGATGGCTAAACGCAGAAGATTGTCCGCTCCGGACACAACAGAGTTGGAGCAGATGGAGGCAGGTTTCGCGGCGAAACCCTCACTGAATCCATTTGAGGCAAAAGGGGCTACGCCTCCAATTGCCAAGGTTGCTGCCGAAGCCGCCACATTAAACAGCATGGCTTCCGTCACGGATAGGGTGGCACTGGCTCAGGACCAAGGAGATGCAGCGCGTTGGCGTGATGCCCAGGAAACCGGGCTCGTTGCGGAAATGATTCCGCTAGATCAGATAGATGCTGACTTTATCCGCAGGGACCGTATGGTCGAAGACGATGAGGCCATGAATGAATTGTTGGATTCACTGCGTTCGCATGGCCTGAGAACGCCGGTCGAGGTAACAAAGAACGAAGACGGTTTTGGGCTCATCTCAGGATACCGAAGGCTCAAAGCGTTCCGACTGCTTGCCGATACGGACAGTTCTTTTTCGTCGATCCCGGCCTTTGTGCGAGAGGCGGGTTCGGGGCAGGGCGCCTATATTTCAATGGTGGAAGAGAATGAGATTCGGTCAAATCTGACCCCATATGAACGTGGGCGAGTAGCTGTTCTGGCAGCAGGGCAGGGGGTCTTCGACTCCACCGAGGCCGCGGTTGATGCACTATTTGCAGCTGCTTCTAAGGCAAAGCGATCCAAAGTAAGAAGTTTTGCGATCGTTCATGAGGCGCTGGGTGATCTCCTGCAGCATCCAGTTAGTCTTACGGAAAAAGCCGGTTTGAAATTGGCCGCTGCGCTTCGATCCGGCGCGCAGCCAAAGTTGCGCCAAGTGCTGGCGGACGCCGGCACGCTTGAAATGCGCGAAGAGTGGGCGCTGCTGGAAGAAGCCTTGAAATCAGAGCCGAAGCCGACAAAGGAGAAAGCGCGTGGTGGACGTCCGCGACAAGTCTTGCATCTGAAACCTGTGCAGCTTCCTGGAGGCGGAAAAGTCTCAGCAGAGCTTTCCTCGACGGAAGTGCGGATCAAAATCAGTTTGCAGGATGTCTCAGTTGACGAGGCCGAAGAACTAGTGAAGCAAATAGCGGAACACCTTAGTTAGTTTGGTGGGGAGCCTCATCTACAGTAACCACCCGTTCTGCAATTTCACTCAGGAGCGTCGATTTGGGTCATTGCCAGGTGGTGCGCAAAAGTGGATAATAAAGATTATTATGTATTGAGCGGGTAATGTGGCTTAAGATTGAAAAACGGATATGTCCTAGACGACAGCTTGTTGATGCGGTTCCGTTGCAAACTTTCGGCCATTGACGCTTTCGGAATTACCGAGTGAATGACTGTCGGTCGTGTCAAGTCGAAAGCCCGCTCATGATTTCCTTCAAAGGTGCCCAGTATCCGAAAGATGTGATCCTATTCGCAGTATTCTTCTACGTTCGATACGGCGTTTCCTACCGCGATCTGGAAGAGATCATGGCAGAGCGAGGTGTTTCCGTCGATCACACCACGCTGAACCGCTGGGTGACACGATACTCTTGCGCAATCGCTGAAACAGCACGCCGCCGCAAAGGCAAATGCGACCGCTCCTGGCGAATGGATGAAACGTATATTAAAGTAAAGGGATCATGGGTTTACCTCTACCGAGCGGTCGACAAACACGGCAAAACGCTTGATTTCATGCTTTCAAACCGTCGGAACAAGCCTGCCGCCACCAAATTCTTCGCCCGGATGTTGGAGGTCAATGGTCTACCGCGAAAGATTGTCATCGACAAAAGCGGAGCCAACACAGCTGGTATCAAGGCGATCAACAAAATGCTGAAAAGCTTTGGCTGCCCGATCCCGATTGAGATGGTGAGGCGGAAATACCTGAACAACATCGTGGAACAAGACCATCGTTTCATCAAAAGACGCATCCGGCCAATGCTAGGGTTCAAGGCGTTCGCTTCAGCGGCAGCAACCCTCGACGGAATCGAAGTGGCACACATGATCCGCAAAGGTCAAATCACGCCCGGAGTCTGTCCGTTTCGTCAATTTGCAGAGCTGGCCGCTTAACCCGCCGGTACAATGCTATCGCTGTCGCCAGTCAAAACTTCGCAACAGATACTGTGTCGCAAACTTTGGGTCTGGATTGACGAGCATATAGATTTTGACGTTTGTTGGGTTTTGTCAGAAGAACTTGGGTTGAGGCGGGTAGGGTGCTCTCGTAGCCTTCGTGCATGATTAAACAGTCACCATTCAAGTACTTCAAGACCAGTCCAGACGTCATTCGTTTGGCTGTAATGCTGTACGTTCGGTTCCCATTGTCGCTTCGAAACGTGGAAGATCTATTGAATGAACGGGGAATTGAAGTGAGCCACGAAACCGTCCGATATTGGTGGAACAGGTTCGGTCCGATGTTTGCTGCTGAGATCAGACGGAGGCGAGTTCAGCAGCTGCGCGCGTTCTCCAAATGGAAGTGGCACGTGGACGAGGTTTTCGTGAAGGTGAATGGCAAGCGGCATTATCTTTGGCGGGCTGTTGATCACGAAGGCGAGGTGCTGGAAGCCGTTGTCATCAAACGTCGAAACAAGCAGGCAGCATTGAAATTCCTCAAGAAATTGATGAAACGACACGGTACAGCGGATAAAGTTGTAACGGATCGCTTCGCGTCATACAGGGCCGCTCTCAGAGAGCTTGGTGCAACCGAAAAACAGCAGACGGGCAGGTGGCTCAACAACCGCGTCGAGAATTCACACCTTCTTTTCCGACGACGCGAACGCGCCATGCAACGTTTCAGGCGCATGCGAAGTTTACAGAAATTCGCCTCCATCCATTTCTCCATCTACAACCACTTCAACCAGGAAAGATCGCTAACCAGCAGAGATACCTTCAAGCTGGCACGCACCGCCGCTCTCGCTGAGTGGCGCGAACTTGGTGCGGCATAAATGGCAGCTATACTGGCCTAGCTGAGACTTGTTCGAATTTGTCTGACAGCACCTTCCAGGCGTTTTGAGATGCAAGTCCGGCGGATACTATGGTGAATAAAAATTTCCTGGCAAGACCAGCTACACAAAACGGTCGCTCTTATGTCATGGTTGGTTCAAACACCACAAGCGATCAAGAGGACCGCGATGGCGCAGGCGGAAACCACCGATGAAAAAGCGATCCTGTCGCAGGATCCGCATAAGGTTCGGGACATTGGTGAGAAGAATCTGGAAACCGCAATCGGACGCGAAATTAGGGCGTTGCGATTGCAGCAGGGGATCACGATAGCCGAATTATCCGCTCTGACTGGCCTGTCGATCAGCATGCTGTCCAAAATCGAAAACGGGGCGACCTCACCGTCGCTGACCACGCTGCAATCTTTAGCAGATGCGCTTAGCACGCCGATTACCTCTTTTTTTCGCCGCTATGAAGAAACCCGAAACGCAGTGCATACCAAAGCGGGTGAGGGGGTCGAAACCGAGCGGGCGGGCACACGGGCCGGGCATCAGTATAACCTTCTGGGCCATCTTGGGGCTAATGCCAGTGGCGTGGTGGTCGAGCCCTATCTGATCACGCTAACCGAGGAATCTGACCGGTTCCCGACATTCCAGCATGACGGGATCGAGATGCTTTATATGCTCGAAGGTGAGGTGGATTATCGCCACGGCGACAGCATTTATGCCCTGAAGCCCGGTGACACGCTTTTCTTTGATGCCGACGCGCCGCACGGGCCAGAAGTTCTGGTGAAGCTGCCAGCGAAATACCTGTCGATCATTTCTTATCGGCAGACCAGCTAAGTCTTGCCTATTGTTCTTCGAGCCGGGCGGCCATCGGTCCTAGCGGTTGGCGGATGTGAGTGTCTCGCGCGATAGTTTCCCCACATGAATATTTATTTCTTATAGTTGTTTTTCTCGCCTCGCGCTGTTAGCGTCGGGCTCGATGAAATTTCATAGGGCAAAAGCTGATGTGTGGAATTGTCGGTCTGTTTCTCAAGGACAAGACATTGGAGCCCAAGCTGGGCTCGATGCTGACGGATATGCTGGTCACAATGACCGACCGGGGCCCGGACAGCGCAGGGATCGCAATCTATGGGGCCGAGGCCGCCGGGGCCGCGAAGCTGACAGTGCAGTCGGACAAGCCTGAGGAGGACTTCGCCGCGCTTGCCGCTGATCTGGGGGCGGCGATCGAGGCGCAGGTTACTCTGCAGGCCAATGACACGCATGCGATTCTGGAACTGGACAGCACGAAGGTGGAACAGGCCCGCCAAGCGGTGCGCGATCTGCGTCCCGGTCTGCGCGTGATGTCAGACGGCGCCGCGATTGAGATCTACAAAGAGGTCGGCCTGCCCAAAGACGTGGCAGATCGCTTCAACCTGTCGACCATGGGCGGCAGCCACGGGATCGGTCATACGCGCATGGCAACGGAATCCGCTGTGACCACGGAAGGCGCGCACCCGTTCAACACCGGCGCGGATCAGTGTTTGGTTCACAATGGATCGCTGTCGAACCACAATGCACTGCGCCGCAAGCTCAAGCGCGAAGGCGTGCGGGTTGAGTCGATGAACGACACCGAAGTGGGCGCGGCGTACCTGACCTGGAGGATGCAGAACGGCGCGACTCTGGGTGAGGCGCTGGAAAGCAGCTTGGAGGATCTCGACGGGTTCTTCACATTCGTGGTCGGCACAAAGGATGGGTTCGGCGTGGTGCGCGATCCCATCGCTTGCAAACCTGCGGTTATGGCCGAGACTGATCAATACGTGGCCTTTGGCAGCGAATACCGCGCGCTAGTAAACCTGCCGGGCATCGAAGACGCCAAGGTCTGGGAACCCGAACCCGCAACCGTCTATTTCTGGAGCCACTGAGATGCAGACCTATGATGTTGCAGAAAACGGCCTGCGGGGTTTGAATGCGGCCCTTCAGGCGCAAAGCGACGAAACGAACCAAACCAGTTGGGAAGTGCAGAATCCAAAAGGCAGCCACGCGATTGCCGTGGGTTTGGACGCACCGATTGAAGTGACCGTCAAAGGCTCGACCGGGTACTATTGCGCAGGGATGAACCTACAGGCGACCATCCGGGTTGAGGGCTCGGTCGGGCCGGGAGTGGCCGAAAACATGATGTCTGGCACCGTTGTCGTCGAAGGCGACGCCAGCCAATATGCGGGCGCGACCGGGCATGGTGGGCTTCTGGTGATCAAAGGCAATGCCAGCTCGCGCTGCGGGATTTCGATGAAAGGCATCGACATCGTTGTGCATGGCAATATCGGCCATATGTCCGCGTTCATGGCACAAGCAGGCAATTTGGTTGTGTGCGGCGATGCAGGCGATGCGCTTGGAGACTCGCTGTACGAAGCACGGCTGTTTGTGCGTGGCTCGGTCAAGAGCCTGGGCGCGGATTGCATCGAAAAAGAGATGCGGCCTGAGCATATCGAAATTTTGACTGACCTACTGAAGCGTGCCGGATCGGACGCCAAGCCCGAAGAGTTCAAGCGCTATGGCTCGGCGCGTCAGCTCTATAACTTCGACGTCGACAACGCTGCCGCGTACTGAGGACATGGGAATGAAAGATATGGATCAGAACATCCCCCGCACCATGCCGATTCAGTCGGCGACCTTTACAAATCCGATCAACGCGGAAATCCGACGGGCGGCGGCCACAGGTATCTACGACATTCGTGGTGGCGGTGCGAAACGCAAGGTGCCGCATTTCGACGATCTGCTGTTTCTGGGGGCGTCCGTCTCGCGTTATCCGCTGGAAGGGTACCGTGAGCGGTGCGATACCTCGGTGACGCTCGGTACACGTTTTGCCAAAAAGCCGATTGAGCTGGATATCCCTATCACGATCGCGGGTATGAGCTTTGGTGCATTGTCCGGTCCGGCAAAAGAGGCTCTGGGCCGGGGCGCTTCGATGGCTGGGACGTCAACGACCACCGGTGACGGTGGCATGACACCTGAAGAGCGCGGGCATTCTTCGAAGCTGGTCTATCAGTATTTGCCGTCGCGCTATGGCATGAACCCCAATGATCTGCGCAAGGCGGATGCGATTGAGATCGTCGTAGGGCAGGGGGCCAAACCCGGCGGCGGCGGCATGCTGCTGGGTCAGAAGATCAGCGACCGCGTGGCTGAAATGCGTACCTTGCCCAAAGGGATTGACCAGCGTTCGGCCTGTCGTCACCCGGACTGGACCGGGCCGGATGATCTGGAGATCAAGATCCTCGAACTGCGTGAGATCACCGGCTGGCAGGTGCCGATCTATGTGAAGGTCGGCGCGACGCGGCCCTATTATGACACTGCGCTGGCGGTGAAAGCCGGGGCCGATGTCGTGGTGATGGACGGGATGCAGGGCGGCACCGCTGCCACGCAGGACGTGTTCATCGAACATGTCGGCATTCCGACGCTGGCCTGTATCCGCCCTGCTGTTCAGGCGTTGCAGGACCTGGGTGTGCACCGCGAGGTGCAACTGGTGATTTCGGGCGGTATCCGCACCGGGGCCGATGTGGCCAAGGCGATGGCATTGGGCGCGGACGCGGTGGCCATCGGTACTGCAGCCCTGATCGCTTTGGGCGACAATGACCCGAAATGGGAGGCCGAGTATCAGAAGCTGGGCACCACAACCGGGGCCTATGACGATTGGCACGAAGGGAAGGACCCTGCGGGCATCACCACGCAAGATCCGGCACTGGCTGCGCGTCTGGATCCGGTCGAGGCCGGTCGTCGCCTGCGCAACTATCTGAAGGTGATGACCTTGGAGGCGCAGACCATCGCACGCGCCTGCGGTCACAATCACCTGCACAATCTGGAGCCCGAGGACCTCTGCGCCTTGACGATGGAGGCGGCTGCGATGGCCAAAGTGCCGTTGGCGGGCACCGACTGGTATCCGGGCAAAGCCGTGTTCTGAACTGCAAACAATACGAAGGCGCGGCCCAAAAGGGCGGCGCCTTTCTTCTTTGAACCAACTGGGAAAGGGAAGGTGACCATGACAACAGATCTGGCAGCTTTCGCCAAGGAAAAAGGCGTCAAGTATTTCATGATTTCGTTCACCGATCTGTTCGGTGGGCAGCGGGCCAAATTGGTTCCTGCGCAAGCGATTGCCGACATGCAAGAGGAAGGGGCGGGTTTCGCGGGCTTCGCCACCTATCTCGACATGACCCCGGCGCATCCCGACATGCTGGCTGTGCCTGACCCGTCTTCGGTCATCCAACTGCCGTGGAAACCCGAGGTCGCCTGGGTTGCGGGCAATTGCGTTATGGAGGGCGAGGATGTCGCCCAAGCGCCCCGCAACGTCTTGCGCCGCCTGATCGACGAGGCCGCCGCCGAGGGCATGCATGTGAAAACCGGTATCGAGGCCGAATTCTTCCTACTGACCCCGGATGGTGAACAGATCAGCGACCCGTTCGATACCGCCGAAAAGCCCTGTTACGACCAGCAGGCGGTGATGCGCCGCTATGATGTCGTGCGTGAGATCTGCGACTACATGCTGGACCTGGGCTGGGGTCCGTATCAGAACGACCACGAGGATGCCAACGGCCAGTTCGAGATGAACTGGGAATTTGACGATGCACTGCGCACCGCCGACAAACACTCCTTCTTCAAGTTCATGACCAAATCGGTGGCCGAGAAGCACGGCTTCCGCGCTACTTTTATGCCTAAGCCGGTCGAAGGTCTGACGGGCAATGGCTGCCATGCCCATATCTCGGTTTGGGATGCGCCCGGTGCGGATGCCGCAACCAATGTGTTTGCCGGTAAAGGTGACGGTCCAACGGGCGAGGTTGGCCTGAGCGAGAGGGGCAAGCATTTCCTCGGCGGGATCATGAAGCACGCCAGTGCGCTGGCGGCGATCACCAACCCGACCGTGAACTCCTACAAACGCATCAACGCGCCGCGCACGATGTCAGGTGCCACGTGGGCTCCGAATACCGTAACATGGACGGGCAACAACCGCACCCATATGGTTCGCGTTCCCGGGCCGGGCCGGTTCGAGCTGCGTCTGGCCGATGGTGCGACAAACCCCTACCTGCTGCAGGCCGTGATCATCGCGGCGGGCCTGTCGGGTATCCGCTCAAAGGCGGATCCGGGCCGGCGCTATGACATCGACATGTACGCCGAGGGCCACACGGTCAAAGACGCGCCCAAGCTGCCGTCGAACATGCTGGATGCGCTGCGCGAATACGACAAAGATGCCGGGCTAAAAGCGGCCCTAGGCGAGGAATTCTCGGCCGCTTACCTGAAGATGAAGCATCAGGAGTGGAATTCGTTTGTCAGCCATTTCTCGCGATGGGAAAAAGAGCATACGCTGGATATCTAACCACGTTGTCAAGATTGCGGGAATAGACTTGGAGCCGGTTCTATTGCGAAATTTCGGTTGGGTGAATCCAATTACCTGATACGCACCATCATCGTAACAAACTAGACCCCAGCCGGATTCTCCACATCCCTTCCCAAGGCAGCGAGATCTGAGTATCGGTCGCCGATCCGGTGGTGCGGGCGACCACGGGTAGATGCCCCCAGAGCCACAACAAGCTCATCCACATCCGGCGCGTCGTAAATCGAGAACTGCACTGTCAGGTAATGCGACCGCCGCCCGGTATCATGTTTGTCCATCAGCGGGATCTGAATTTGGGTGTTCGCGGGCCCTCGCGTGTTTGTGAAACCGAGATAGCTTTTTGCACCCACTGCCTCACGATAATAATTTCCGTACTGCAGGGTGTGAATAAGCGCGGAGGCATGTTCAATCTCACAACTTGTCCCGGCGATACAGGCTTTTCCGTAGGCTTCTATCGCATCGCCTGACCCCGCCAGAGCGATCAGTCTGTTGGTGAGCATCTCTCCCAGAACTGGCGCCATGCGCTGAATCTCTGGTGAAAGATCATCGACAAAGCCACGTCCTGCCCAAGGGTTTCTGACCACCGCTGCCACGCCGATCATGCGCAACACGGGTTCCGAAGGTCGGCCTCCTTCTGTGTGAATATCCTCATCAAAGGTGACTACCTTGCGCAATTCGGGGATCATATTGCTTCTCCTGTCAAACGTGATAGCTGTGGTGCCCGGTCGGTGTGTGTACGACGCCTTCGACTTCAGTTCCGTGGTAGAAACCAAATGTACCGTGGCTGTTTTCCTTTGCGTAACGGCGCAACATCGAATTTTCAGCCCCGTCGCGTACGCGTTCCAGCGGCAAGTCGCCGAGATCAAAGTACTGCATGCCGTCAGGGGGCTGCCCATGAACGCTTCCGTGGTAGATGATCCGCTGCGTCCCGCTTTTGGATATTCGATAAACCGCATAAGGATGCGCCAGCTCTACAATCAAATCTCGGTTTGACAGATCAGTGATCAGCCCATCTGCAGAATTGTTATTTGCAGGAGCAACCGGCACTGAAATGTGCCCGCTTTTGTCAACGGAGAGTAGGACCCGATCTTCGTTGGCCAGTACCGCTCCGACGGTCACACCACCTGCAGTGGCGGCCTCTGTCAGGGCACTGTTGAGCCCCAAATCGAAATAGGCACCGCGAAAGTAGCCCAGCGGATGTCCCTCGCGCGTTTCGAAATCCTCCACGCGGCCGATCAGGATCAGATGGTCACCAGCATCGACCAAACGGTGTCGGGCACAGCTGAACCGGGCGAGCGCGCCGTCTATCGTGGGCATGTTCCGCGCGTCAGGTTGCCAGGCTGCAATGTCGAATTTTTTGGCTGATTGAGACGCGAAAAGGCCCGAGATTTCTTTTTGGTCGTCCGACAAGACGTTGACCGTGAAATAATCCGCCTGCAGGAAGGTTTCAAAGGACAAGGCCTGCTTACCGACACAAACCAAGAGTAGAGGTGGGTCGAGAGAAACGGAGGTAAATGAGTTCGCCGTGAACCCGCGCGGGGTCCCGTCCGGCTGCCGGGTAGTTACCACTGTCACACCGGTGGCAAAGCGCCCGAAGGCGTCGCGCAGCGCCTTCCCGGCTAAGGGTTCCGTCGACTCCGGTGGGGGCAATCCTTCCAGAATGCTATTGTGCTCACCTAGCGCAGGAGGGGTCGTCAGTGCACCTTGGCGGTGCCGACCGAACCGCAACGGGTTTGCTGCCACGATCCAAGGTTCATGTCCCGCATCCGGATGCGGGACCTTCGCCAGCATGCCGCGGCTGGCTACATGAGGGTCGGCCGCGATGTCCGAGATAGTGTTCATCGGGCCGAACGGGACCTGGCCACCCAGTGTTGCCGTCAATTGGTCCTTAGTCCGTTGTCGGGTCCAATCGCTTACAATTTGGTTGACTTCGGAAGCATGGTTGGCCCGGGCCGACCTTGTGGAGAAGCGGTCATCTTGTCCAAGTGACGGTTGCCCCATCAGCCGTGTCAAAAGCTGCCAAAACGCATCATCGACAATACCAAGCGCGATGTGGCCATCGGCTGCCGGGTAGAGGCCAAACGGGGAAAGGAATGGATGCCCGTTGCCTTCCGGTCCGGGCACCTCTCCTGTCACGTCATGCAAGTAAACCATTCTTTCGCAGAGCGAGATCATGGCATCATACATGGCCACATCCACAAACTGCCCTTTGCCCGTCGCTTCGGCCTCGCGCAGGGCCGCCATGATACCGAAAGCCATCATCATGCCGGTGAATATGTCACCCACCCCGGGTCCGGTCTTGGTGGGTGTGTCAGCATTCGGTCCGGTGACGGACATCAGACCGCCCATGGCCTGCGCAACCACATCGTACGAAGGCCAGTTGGCATAGGGGCTTTGGCCTGTGCGCGGGTCGCCAAAGCCACGGATCGCGGCATAGACGAGCCGGGGGTTGTCGGCAGCAAGGCTTTCATAAGACAGGCCAAGGCGATCCATTACGCCCGGGCGGAAATTCTCGACGATGACATCCGCCGTTGCCGCAAGTTCTCGAAAAGTCGCGCAGCCCTCCGGCGATTTCAGATCAAGCTGCACGCTTTTCTTGCCGCGGTTCAGACTTACAAAGTAGCCGGCCCAGGCATGATCCGGATCGTCTTGACGGAACGGTCCGTTGCCGCGGCTGGTGTCGCCATGCTTGCTTTCGATCTTGATCACCTCGGCCCCGTGATCCGCCAAATGCATTGTACAATAGGGACCTGAAAGCATCCGGCTCAAATCCAACACACGCAGGCCTTTGAGGATTTGGGTGCTCATGGCTTCAGATCCAGATTGTTGAGAAAGCTGCGGAGTGGCTTGTTCACAGCGTCCGGGTCTTCGGCAAGTGCCATATGCCGCAGTCCCGGGAGGATAAGTGCACTGCCCCCCGCAATCTCGCTTGCGATGGCATTCGCCATCTCTGGCCCGTTGCCGAAATCCTCATCACCCGTAATCACCAGCGCAGGGCAAGAAATTGGCGGGCTTGGCGCAACAATTTCGTCGATACCATCGGCCAGCACGCGATAGATGGTGTGGTAAGTTGCTTTGTCATTGGCCATGACCCAGTCACGAACCGTGTTCATCATACGAGGGTTGGACTGACGAAGCGCCTCGGTGAACCATCGGTCCAGCGCGGCTTCGACCGTTGCTTTTGGTCCGTCCAGCCGTGCCTGTTCTACCCGTTTCAAAATTGCCTCTTGTGCAGCATCGGTCCGTTTATGTGGGGAATGCAGGATCACCAGAGCTGAAACCCGTTGTGGCACATCCTGGGCAAACCGACGCGCGATCATGCCACCCAACGAGAACCCTGCGATAACCGCGCTTTGGATGGCGCAGTGGTCCAGCAAGCTCTCTAGCTGTCGTGAAAACATTGAAAGGCTGGGGCGTTCGGGTGGCGGGGCACTTTGCCCATGACCATATAGATCATAGGTGAGAACGCGAAAGCGATCAGACAGTGCAGGGATCGTCCATTGCCAGCAATCCTGGTTCAGGCCCAGCCCATGGATCATTACCACAACAGGCGCACCTTCTGGTCCTGTCATTTTTAAATGGGTTCCGTCTGGTGCTATGCCCATCAGGATTGGTCCTTGAGGGGGCGATAGGCTACGACTTCGACCTCAACGCGGGCATCCACCAGAAGATCGCTGACCACAGCCGACCGGGTTGGAGGCTCAACCGGAAAATAGTCGGCGTAGACGGCGTTAAATCCAGGGAAATCGTCGCGCTCCCGCAGCCAGACCATGGCCTTGATGACATCGTCGCGGGTGCAGCCTGCCTTGGCTAGTGTCTTGGTGATGTCGTCCAAAACTGCGCGGGTCTGCTCTTCGACGGTGCCATCGGTCATAGGCACGCCGTCTCGCATAGGAATTTGCCCTGTCAGAAAAACGAAATCACCTGCCCGAATGGCGCGGGACAGCGACAGAACCCGTCCGCCAATTTCCAGTGGACCTCCGATAACCTGCTTTTTGCTACCCATTTCCAAGCCTCCCTTTGGAACAGCCTGCACCCATGATCGGATGCGAGACCCGGATTTTTCGACAGACTGCGTCGTATTTTCATAACCCTGAGGCGCGAAAGCAGACATGAATAGGGAGGCAACAATCAGGGGGGAGGCACGCCATGGCTGATGTCAAAAACTATCAGATGCTGATTGATGGCGACTGGGTCGACGCTGCGGATGGCGGTACTTTTGACAGCGTCAACCCAGCCAATGGTGAGGTCTGGAGCCGTGTTCCAGAGGCAACTGAGGATGATATCAACCGCGCAGTCACCGCGGCGCACACTGCTTTTAGCAGCGGCCCCTGGGCGCGGATGACACCGACCGAGCGCGGCAAATGCCTGCGCAAGCTGGGCGATCTTCTGGCGGATCATTCCGAAGAGCTGGGACGAACTGAATCCATCGACACCGGCAAGATGCTCAAGGAAACGCGTTGGCAAGCCAAGTACATTGCCGAGTTTTTCCACTTTTTTGCTGGGTGTGCGGATAAGGTAAGCGGCGAGACACTGCCCATCGACAAACCTGACATGTTTGTCTTTACCAAGCGCGAACCTCTGGGCGTGGTTGCTGCCGTGGTGCCCTGGAATTCGCAATTGTTCCTTGTAGCGGTCAAGATCGGCCCGGCATTGGCTGCCGGGAATACGGTTGTTCTAAAAGCATCCGAACATGCCAGCGCGGCCATGCTGGAGTTTGGGCGACTTGTCGAAATGGCCGGTATCCCGCCTGGTGTGGTCAACATCGTAACGGGTCATGGTGAGCCCTGTGGACGGGCTTTGACCGGGCATCCACTGGTGGCGCGCGTCTCTTTTACCGGTGGCCCAAATGCCGCGCGCCATGTGCTGGAAAACGCAAAACGCAACTTTGCCGAGGTCTCATTGGAACTGGGCGGCAAGTCGCCCTTCATTGTTTTTGATGACGCCAATATCGAAAGTGCAGTCAATGCCTCGATTGCCGGTATCTTTGGCGCGACAGGGCAAAGCTGCGTCGCCGGATCGCGGCTCTACTTGCACGAGGACATCGCGGATGAGTTTCTCGACAGGATGGTGGCGCAGGCGCAGCAGATCCTCATTGGCGATCCACTGGCCGAGGAAACTCAGATGGGGCCGCTTTGCACCCCTGGACAGTTGGACCACATCCAACGCGAGGTTGCCTTCGCTCAGGAAGAGGGCGGCACAGTTCTGGTGGGGGGCAAGCAGCCGGAAGGCAAAGCAGGGCTATATTTCGAGCCAACCATCATCGACTGCCCACGGCAGGATCTGCGTATCGTCGATACAGAGCTTTTCGGCCCTGTACTTTGCGTCCAGCGTTTTAAGACCGAATCTGAGGTGCTGGAACTGGCCAACGATACCGAACATGGGCTGGCGGCGGGCATCTTTACCACCGACGGCGCGCGATCCTTGCGCATGGCAAATGCGGTGCGTGCCGGCATCGTCTGGGTGAACACCTACCGTGTTGTGTCGCCGATAGCGGAGTTTGGTGGCGTTAAAGGATCAGGCTATGGCCGCGAAAGCGGGTTCCAGGCGATCTACGATTACACCCGGCCCAAGACGGTCTGGATGAACACATCGGATGAGCCGATGGCGAACCCGTTTGTAATGCGCTGAGGGAGGTGAGCATGAAATTCCAACTTGCCGTAAACATGGAGCGGATCGACAACAGTCTTGATATGAAAGACGTCGCGCGCCACACATTGGAGATGGTGCAAATCGCCGAGGATGGCGGTTTCGATATCGTTTGGGCTGCTGAGCATCACGCGCTGGAAATGACGATTGCGCCCAACCCGTTCCAACTGCTGACTTGGTGGTCATCCGAGACCAGCCGGATCCGGCTTGGTACGGCGGTGGCGACCGCTGCGTACTGGCACCCGATTAACCTGGCCGGTGAAGCCGCGATGCTGGATCTTTTAAGCGGCGGTCGGTTGGAGTTTGGTATCGGGTCAGGTGCCTATCAGCGCGAGTTCGATCGCATGAAGCCGGGCCTCAAGCAATCTGATGCGTGGCGCTATATGCAAGAGATGCTGCCCACGGTGCGCGAGTTGTGGAAGGGCGATTATGCGCATGAAGGCGAATATTGGCAATTCCCGACATCAACCTCGGTGCCCAAACCATTGCAAGCCGAGGTTCCGGTTTGGGTCGCGGCGCGCTCGCCGATCACCTATGACTACGCCATGCGTGAACGCTGCCACGTGAATTGCTGGCCTTTCACCCGCCCGTTCGCTGAGGCCGAGCTGTACAAAAAGCAACTCGATGAGGCGATTGAAAAAGCGGATAATGGCTGGGTGCCACGTTTTGCGCTGATGCGCCATTCCTGCGTTTACGACAATGCGGCCGATGGCGAAAACGCGATGAAGGCGGTGCGACGATTGCTGAGCCAGTTCGAAAACCTCTATCGCAATTTGGGCGATGTCAAAGATGGTTTTCCTGCTTCCATTCCGCTGGATCAGTTGGAGGGCCGGGAACAGTATGATCCCTTGATGCTGGAAGAAAACCTAATGTTCGGTTCACCTGAGCGTGTGATTGGAAAGCTCAAGAAATATCAGGGGCTCGGTGTGAACGAGTTCATCTACTATGCCTCGATGGGGCTTGATCACGCGGCGCAGCAGCGATCCTTGCGCATGTTCTGCGACGAGGTCATGCCGGAATTCAAGGAGGACTGAAGCAATGGCAGAAGGGGTCAAAACACACCGCGACGGCCACGTTCTGGAAATCACACTAGAGCGGGGCAAAGTAAACGCCATCGACGTTCCCACCAGTCAGGCCTTGGCCGCGGCGTTTCAGGAGTTGCACGAGGACAAGGACTTGCGTTGCGCGATTCTGACCGGGGGCGGAGATCGAATTTTCTCGGCCGGTTGGGATTTGAAGGCCCTGAACGAGGGCGAAATGCAGCTCGACAACTGGTGGGAAAGTGATGACTACGGGTTCGGCGGGTTCACGGGTCTGACCGAGAATTGGGCGCTCAATAAGCCGGTTATCGCGGCCATAAACGGTCTGGCAATCGGTGGTGGGTTCGAAATGGCCATGGCCTGTGATCTTTTGATCGCGGCGGACCATGTGGAGTTTGGCCTACCTGAAATGCCTTTGGGCATCGTTCCAGATGCGGGGGCACTGCAACGCCTGCCTCGAAGAATACCGCACAACATCGCGATGGAGATGTTTCTGTTGGGCCGTCGGATGACCGCGACGGAGGCGGCGCATTACGGGTTGGTCAACAAGGTGGTTCCAAAGGATCAATTGATGGCGGCGGCCCGGGAATGGGCGGCCTCGATTGCCTGGTCGGCGCCTCTTGCAATGCAATCTGTCAAGGAAGTGCAGCGCGAGATCGAGTGCGTGCCGCTGGAACAGGCCTTTCACAAGATGCGCACCGATCCGATGCCGATCTACCGCAAGATGCTGAAATCTGATGACGCGGCCGAAGGTGTCGCGGCTTTTGTCGAAAAGCGTGAACCCAAATTCAAGGGTGAGTGATGTATCCTGACCCCTCATCGATCACCCGCATCACCAGCATTGGAGCCGGCCCCATCGGCGGCGGCTGGGCAGCGCATTTTCTTGCGCGCGGTTATGATGTGACCGCCTATTTGCATGACGCGAGCGAATCCGATGCCTTTCACGCAATCTTACGCACTGCTTGGAAGAGCTTGACGGACTTGGGGCTTGCCGCCGGCGCGTCGCTTGACCGCTTGCGCATCGTTACAGATTTGGAGGCTGCGCTGGACGGCGCCGAATTTGTGCAGGAAAGCGCGCCCGAGCGTCTTGAGATCAAGCAGGCACTTTATCAACGACTCGGGCTCATTTTGCCAACAGACGTCGTGATTGGCTCTTCCACGTCCGGCTTGATGATGACCGACATCCAAGCGACTTGCGCGACACCGGAACGCTGTGTGATCGGCCATCCCTTCAATCCACCATATTTGCTACCACTGGTCGAAATCGTGGGCGGCGAACAGACATCACCAGAGGCGGTGGCTTGGGCCGGGGAATTCTACGAAATAGCGGGCAAGGCCCCGTTGATGATGAAAAAAGAGATCCCCGGCTTTGTCGCGACCCGACTGCAAGAGGCGCTTTGGCGAGAGGCCCTGCATATGGTCGCCAATGGAGAGGCAACGCCGGAAGACATCGACATCGCACTCATGAACGGCCCGGCGCCTCGTATGGTCTCGCAGGGTCAGTGTATGGCTTTTCACGTGGCCTGTGGTGCCGGAGGCATGGCCACCAACCTGGATCAGTTCGGCCCGGCGCTTAAACTGCCCTGGACCCGGTTGGAGGCACCTGAGCTGACGAAGGAATTGCGCGATCGCATGGTCGATGGCTGCAACGCTGTCGCCGGCGACCGAGATTTCGAGGACATGGCAGCCCAACGAGATCGCGAAATAGTTGCAGTGCTGAATGCTCTGCGTCAGTCCCGCGGGGGATAACCTTGAGCGGGCACGTTGTTCAGAATGGACAAGAAATCCGAGAGAGAGCCGGGCCAGCTGGGTGCCGGCTCGCTTTTCGGCCATGCCTCACGGTATTCGGATGGGCGCCGGCCGAAGAATTTACCGAATGAATAGGCAAAATGTGACAGTGTATTGAATCCTGATGCGGTGGCAATCTCGCGTACACTGAGGTCGGTCGAAATCAACAGTAGGCGAGCATTCTGCAATCGGCGCAATAAGCCGAATTGCACCACGGTACAGCCCACGTGTTTCTTGAATTGGCGTTCCAGTTGACGCTGAGAAACACCCAGAACATCAGCGATTTGGGGCACTTTGAGCGGCTCTTCTATGTTTTCTTCGATCAGGGTCATCGCTTCTCGGATCAACGGAAGCATGGTTTCCGTGCTCCGGCCCATGGTGCTGCGCTGGGGTGAGGCGGCGTCGCGAATGGGGTGATGCAGCATCTGGTCTGCAATCTCCCCCGAAAAGCCGCTGTCGCTGATGGATTCAATCAGCCTTAGCATCAGATCGACCCCAGCCAACCCGCCCGCGCACGTCATTACCTTGCCGTCAATAGTGAACAGACACTCATGGACATCGACCCGATCAAAGGATTCCCGGAACCCGCTCAACCACGACCAGTGAATAGTCGCAGGTTTGCCGTCCAACAGGCCTGCACGTGCGACGATGTAGCTGCCCAATTCAACGCCGCAAACAGTTTCGCCTGCGCGTGCGCGTTTTCGCAACCAGGTGAGTAAAGCGGTGTTTTCGTAGTGTTCAGTACCCCAACTGCCCAACACAAACACAAAACCTGCCGGAGTGAGGCTCCCGTAGTCGGTGTCAACTGCGGTCGTCATGCCATTGCTGGCAACAATCTCAGGACCGTCGAACGAGACGATGTCCCAGGAAAACATCGGTTCTGGCGCCAGGTAATTTGCGATCCGCATGGTTTCGATCATGGTGATCAGCGTGGTCAGGTTGAAACGCGGGACAACGACAAATACGGCATGCCGTTTAGCCCGAGCCATATGCGTTGTGATGTCGACATGCATTGGTTTTACCAAGAAGCTTTAGGTCAGATTTTTCGCCATTCTAGCCTAATCTGTGGCGGATAATCGACATCTTTATCCGTCAATCGCGCGGCAATCTAGGTAAAAAGGGGGGCTCGGATATGACCTACGAAGTTGTGCTGACCTGCGCAGTTACCGGTGCGGGAGATACGACCGGCAAGAGCTCTCACGTGCCGGTGACCCCGAAAGAAATTGCTGATGCGGCAATCGAAGCCGCCAGGGCAGGGGCCTCTGCCGCGCATGTGCATGCGCGTGATCCTGAAACGGGGCAGGGCTCGCGCGATCCGGCGCTCTTCAAGGAAATCGTGGATCGAATACGCGAAAGCGATACGGATGTGGTCATCAATGTTACGGCAGGTATGGGGGGCGATTGGATTTCAGACCCGTCCAATCCCGCCATGCCCGGTCCGGGCACCGACATGATCGGACCAGAAGAACGGCTGGCCCATATCAAGGAATGCCTGCCTGAAATCTGCTCTCTCGATTGTGGCACGCTGAATTTTTCCGACACGGACATGATCTATATTTCCACGCCACCTACACTGCGTCGGATGGCGGCACTGGTTCAGGAATGGGGTGTGAAGCCCGAGCTTGAGGTCTTTGATCTCGGCCATATCCGATTTGCCAAGGCGATGGTGGAGGAGGGGCTGATTGATGCTCCGCCGATGTTCCAGTTGTGCCTTGGAATTCCATGGGGGGCCGATCAAACGGTGGAAACCATGGCGGCCATGAAGGCGCAACTGCCCGTAGGCGCCAGCTGGGCCAGTTTTGGGATTGGGCGGGGGCAGATGCCGATGGCAGCCGCAGCTGTCGCGCTTGGCGGGAATGTGCGTGTCGGTCTTGAGGACAACATCTACCTTGATCGCGGGGTTCTGGCGACAAACGGCCAGCTTGTCACCCGCGCCCGAGAGATTATCGAACGGATGGGTGGGCGGATCCTGACACCGCAAGAGTCGCGCAACAAGCTGAACCTGAGGGGGGCGGATGGCTGATCCAACCCAAACCGGTAGCTTGCAAATTCGCAATGTCTCCAAGTTTTTTGGTCAGTTCCGTGCTGTCAACGACATCTGCCTGGATATCCGAAATGGAGAGTTCCTGACGCTGTTGGGCCCGTCGGGATCGGGCAAAACCACCTTGTTGATGATGATCGCCGGGTTTCTCGACATATCGAAAGGAGAGATTGCGCTGGACGGTGCGTCCATCTCGAATGTGCCCGCCGAAAAGCGCAATTTCGGCATGGTGTTTCAAGGATATGCTTTGTTCCCCCATATGACTGTTCGCGACAACGTAGGTTATGCGCTAAGCGTGCGTAAACGCCCCGCCGACGAAATTCGGAACCGTGTCGACGAGATGCTGGAGCTGGTTCAGCTTCAGGAGTTTGCAGATCGCAAACCGGGGCAATTGTCTGGTGGTCAGCAACAGCGTGTGGCCCTTGCACGTGCCTTGTGTTTTGCGCCGCCTGTGCTGTTGCTGGACGAACCGCTGGGAGCGCTGGACAAAAAGCTGCGTGTCGAAGTGCAGGAGCAGCTCAAGGACATTCATCGCCGCGTTGGCACTACCTTCATCTATGTCACGCATGATCAGGAAGAGGCACTGTCGATGTCTGACCGCATCGTGATCATGCGCGACGGCGCGATCGAGCAGGTCGGAACGCCAAAAGAGCTGTACGAGCGCCCGATCAATCAGTTCACCGCCAGTTTCCTCGGGAAATCGAACTTTATTCATCAAAACGGAAAGGTCTTTGCCCTGCGCCCGGAAAAAATTGATCTGATGCCTGGCAACGAAAACACCGAGGCCCGGATGAGGGGCGCCATTCGCAGCATCACCTATTTCGGCTCGATGCAGCGGATCATCGTGGACACCGACGAAGGGGCCGAGATTGAGGTAGATATCGACGTCTGGCGCAACGCCTCTGATCTGACAGAGGGGGTGCGGGTGGATTTGCTTTGGAAGGACTCAGCAGCAGTGGAGCTACAAACGGGCTAGGCACCCCAACACAGAACGCCCAGAGGCGTCATGACCGAAAGCCGGGTCAAATCTCGGATCAAATGGGAGGAAGAAAATGCACGATAAACAATTCAAAAAGGAAATGCTTGCCGAAAGTGCCCAGGCGTTTAGGGCTGGCCGTATGGACCGGCGCACGTTTCTTGCGCTTTGCGGTGCCTCGGGTGTTGCAATGAATGCGGTACTGGCGGGCGACGCCGAAGCGGCGGCAGACCATGTCGTGATGTGGAACTGGGGCGGCCAATCCGAAGAATGCCATGGCTCGGCCATCGGTGAGGCCTTTACCGCCAAAACCGGCAAAGGTTTGAAGTTTGATACCTCTGGTCCGCTGGAAGGCAAGATCAAGGAAATGGTCGACAGTGGCAATGTGACTGCCGATGTGGCGGATGCGGACTTATTCAACGCCGTGTCACTTGGACCAACCGGGCATCTGGAGCCGATTGACTATTCCGTGGTGTCCAAGGATAAAACGCTGCCCGGCTATGCGCTGGAATATGGGGTGTCGATCATCCTCTACGGGTATGCCTTTGTGTATGACACTGAAGCCTATGGCGATAATCCACCGCAAAACTGGGCCGATTTCTTTGATACCGAGAAATTCCCCGGGACCCGTGCGCTTTACAAATGGGCAAATGGGTCGCTCGAGGCCGCATTGATGGCCGATGGCGTCGCTGGCAGCGATCTCTACCCGCTTGATATGGACCGCGCTTTGAACAAAATCCAGTCGATCAAAGATGACAGCCTTTACTGGGGCTCGGGATCGGAAGTTCACTCGATGGTGGTCAACAACGAGGTCTCGATGGCGATCATCTGGCAGAACCGAGGTCGCAACATCGAAAACGACACCGATGGCCAGTACAAGTTGGTGAACAATCAGGCGATGGCGATGCCGGGGGCGTATATCGTGCCCAAGGGCAACCCGGCGGGTGCCGCAGTCATGGATTTCATCGCCACGGCGCAGGACATACCAGCGCAGTTGGCGCTGTTGGATTGCCTTGGCATGACCCCGTCGAATCCCGAGGCCTTTGGCCAGATCCCCGAGGACCAACAGCCTTATGCGATAACCTCGGCCATGAACATCGACAAGATCGTCTACAACGATCCTGAATGGTGGGGTAAAAACGGCGGCGACGCGGTGAATGCCTTCCTCGAAGCGATCAGCTGATCGCTTTAGCTTATGGTCACCCGATCCTAAGGGTCGGGTTGCCAAACCCATGTCGAAAGCTCTGGATGCAAGCCTTAAACCGTCATATCCACCCAGGATGGCTGATTATCGCGCCTTTGCTGCTGATGGTGGTCGCGCTCTATCTGGGGCCGATCCTGAATATCCTTTGGCTGAGCGTGACAGACCCCGAGCCCGGGTTCGGCAACTATGCCAAGCTGACGGAAGGTGACGCCCTGATCCGCATTGTCTGGACCACGGTACGCATCTGCATCATCACGACGGTCTTCAGCGTCATTTTCGGCTATTCCATCGCCTACGCGATGGTGCACTGCCATCAACGCCAGAAGACTTACATGCTGACCCTGCTATTGGTGTCGTTCTGGATCTCCATCCTCGTACGCACCTTCGCCTGGCTCATGTTGCTGGGACGCAAGGGGCTGGTCAATGTCACATTGGAAGACATCGGCCTAGTTGCTGAACCCATCGCCTTCATGCGCAACGAGTTGGGCGTTCTGATTGGAATGGTGCATTACATGATCCCCTATGCGGTGTTGCCATTGCTGGTCTCGATGCAATCCATTGATCAGAGGGTGATGGACGCCTCGCGCAACCTGGGGGCCAGCGGAAGCCAGACCTTCTGGCGGGTCTACCTGCCCATGACCATGCCGGGGCTTGTGGCTTCGACCCTGTTGGTCTTTATCCTCAGCCTCGGGTTTTATGTCACCCCGGCCGTGTTGGGCGGCGGCAAGGTGCTGATGGTGGCAGAATACATCTCGGTTCAATTGCTGGTGACTTTGAAGTGGGGCACGGCGGCGATGCTGGCGGCCATCATGCTGTTTGGCGTTCTGGCGATGCTTTGGATCATGTCGCGGTTCATGAAGCTGAGCACGGTGTTCGGGGGGGCAGCGCGATGAAGCCGGGCCTGTTCTCATTTTTCAACCGCGTGGGGGCATGGGTGCTGCTGTTGTTTCTAGTGACACCGGCCCTGATCGCCATCCCTGTTTCGTTGACGCCGAAACGCTTTTTGTCCATGCCGCAGGGCGAGTATTCTCTGCGTCATTTCGAGAAGCTGTTCACCAGTGAGGAATGGCTGTCGAGTTTTTTCCAAAGTGGCGTGATTGCCCTGTCCTGCTCCGCATTAGCGACGCTTTTAGGCACGCTTTGTGCGATCGGTCTATGGCGGGTGTCATCGCGGTACAGCGAATTGGTTCGCGCCTTTCTGCTGCTGCCTTTGATCATACCGCAGATTATTTCCGCCATGGCGTTCTATCGGTTGTGGATCCCTCTGGGTCTATTGGACAGCTACGCCGGTTTGATCCTTGCGCATACAATCCTGGCAGCCCCAATGGTGCTGATCACGGTCAGCGCGTCTTTGGCAACGTTTGATCCCAAGCTTGAACAAGCCTCCAAGAATCTCGGGGCCTCCAACTGGACCACCATGCGCCGGGTGATCCTGCCTTCGATCAGGCCGGGGGTTTTTGCCGGGGCGCTCTTTGCCTTTATCCTCAGCTGGGATGAAATCGTGGTGACCTTGTTCATCTCGAAATACAGCGTTTACACGCTGCCGCGCCGCATGTGGAACGGCATCCGTGAAAACACCGATCCGACAGTGGCTGCCGCTGCCGTGATCCTGATTGCCATCACCCTGATTGCCTTTGCCGTTTCTGCGATTCTGTCGCGGCGAAACACGCGGGCTCAGGCAGAATGAATGAGGCTGCCATGAATCTGGAAACCAGTCACGAAACAGAGCTTCTGGTTAGCACTGTTCGCCGATTTGTCGAAACAGAGATGTATCCGCATGAAGAAGAGGTGGACCGCTTAGGCTATGTGCCCGAGGAGATCGGCCGCCAGATTGAGGCGAGGTCGCATGAATTGGGCCTCTTCGCCTGCAACCTGCCCGAAGAGGTCGGTGGCGGAGGGCTGGGATATGGACCCATGTCCCTGATCGAGCGGGAATACGGCCGTACAAGCCATGCGCTACAAAGCTGGGCGGCGCGCCCGACGGAATTGCTGATGGCCTGCGAAGGAGACCAGCGTGAGCGATATTTGCTTCCTGCCGTGCGCGGTGAAAAGCGTGAGCTCTTTGCCTTGACAGAGCCTGACGCAGGTTCGGATGTCATGGGGATGAAGACCAATGCGATACGCGACGGGGATGACTGGATCCTGAATGGATCCAAACACTTTATCTCCGGTCCCTGCATGCCGGATTTCGCGATTGTATTTGCTGCAACTGGCACAGATGAAACACCACGCGGCCCACGCAAACGGGTGACGGCTTTTCTGGTCGATGTGGGCCTTCCGGGGTTCGACTGCCGCGAAGGGACGCATTGCGTCAGCTATCGCGGTTACAAGACTTTTGAGTTGAGTTTCGACAATGTGCGTCTTGGTCCGGACCAGATCCTGGGCGAAGAGGGTCGCGGGCTTGAGCTGTCGGGAAAGTGGCTCGGCATGGGGCGTATCTGGGTCGGTGCGACCTGCTGCGGTAAGGCCGAACGCATCCTTGACCTGGCGACCGAGTGGGCCGCAACGCGCAAGCAATTCGGTAAACCGATCGGTACGTTTCAGGCCACCGGCTTCCGTTTGGCGGACGGTGCGATGACGTTGCGCGCGGCCGATCTGATGGTGCAAGACGCCGTTGCACGTGCCGAAGCGGGTGTCATGGGTGATGCAGATGCGGCAATGGTCAAGGTTTACTGCTCAGAGATGCTCAACAAGATCGCCGATGATGCCGTTCAGATTTTTGGTGGCATGGGATTGATGGAGGAAATGCCGATCCAACGGTTCTGGCGCGATAGCCGATTGGAGCGTATTTGGGACGGCACCAGCGAAATCCAACGCCACATCATCACCAGGTCCATCCTGAGGCCACTTGGCGCATGACGCCGGCGCGGCGCGAAAATCTTGAGCGTCTCTTAAAGCCGCGCCACATCGCGTTTATTGGTGGACGTGATGCGACCATTGCCGTGCGCGAAGCCCGCCGGCGTGGATTTCAAGGGCAAATGTGGGCCGTTAATCCCAAACGCGCCGATCTGGATGGCGTGGGCTGTGTTCCCAGCATCTCGGACCTGCCGGAGCCACCTGATGCCGTCTATCTCGCTATCCCTGCGGCCGGGGTGACTGATGCCCTGAGAGAATTGGAACAGATGGGTGCAGGTGGTGTCGTTTGTTTTTCCGCGGGCTTCAAGGAAACTGGCGACATACAATCGGAACGAGATCTGATCGAAGTCGCCGGAGATATGGCTCTGATCGGCCCAAACTGCTATGGCATGATCAACTATATCGACAATGCCGCTCTTTGGTCATTTGAACATGGCGGCTGGTCGCCGGGATACGGTGCAGCGATCGTTACCCAGTCCGGTATGTTCTCATCCGACATCACAATGAGCGCGCGTTCCTTGCCAATGGCCTATATGGTTTCTGCAGGCAATCAGGCGGTCTTGGGGATTGAGGAATTCCTGGATGCCTTTGCTGAAGACCCGGCTGTGCGCGCCATTGGATTGCACATCGAAGGGTTGCGTGACATTGCTGCTTTTGAACGCGCCGCGCTGAAAGCCCTGGATCGGGGGGTTCCGGTTGTCGCACTGAAGACCGGCAATTCCGCCATTGGGGCGACTCTGACGGTCAGTCACACCGGCTCTCTGTCTGGTTCGAGCGAGCTTTATCAGGCACTGTTTGATCGCACCGGGGTGATCGACGTCACCAGCCCGTCGCAGTTTCTGGAAACACTGAAGTACCTCTGCGTAGCAGGCGCGCCGCAAGGCAGGCGTGTCGCTGGCTTTACCTGTTCTGGGGGCGGGGCGACGATGCTGGCAGATCACTCGGAAAGGATTGGTGTGTGCTTTCCCAAAGTGGGCTCTGCAGGGCAGGAAAGCCTGACCAGTTTGCTGCCTGAGATCGCGACGGTTTCCAACCCGCTGGACTATACGACCCCGATCTGGGGACAGGGCGATAAGACTTACCCGGTTTTTGCCACGGCGCTATCGGCCCTCAACGCGGATCTGGCTGTTCTGGTGCAGGACTACCCGGCAGAAGGGTTGGACGCGTCCAAGATCTACTACCAGAACGATGCTGCAGCTTTTGCGCAGGCCGCTCAGGAACACTCCGTCCCGGCAGCGATCTGCGCGACCCTACCTGAAAATCTTGATCGTGGAACCCGCAGGCATCTCATAGAACTGGGGGTTGCGCCTATGCAGGGTATTCATGAGACGTTGAATGCCATGCGCGACGCAATTTGGTGGTCCGAAGCAAGGGCGCGGACAAGGATTGACCGGCCTGCTGCCTTGCGACCCGGTGCAACTATCTCGAACCCAGTAGTATTGACCGAAGACAAAGGTAAATCCTGGCTCAGGCAAAGGGCTGTTTCTGTGCCAAACGGACATGTCTGCAACGCGGCCGAGGCAGCTGGCGTTGCGCAGGATATCGGCTATCCGGTCGCGCTGAAAATGATGTCACCAAGCTTGCCTCACAAGACCGAAGCGGGCGCGGTCGCTTTGGGGATCAAGGATGCGGAGGGGCTGTCCTCGGCGATCAAGGCAATGATGGCAACGGTTGCGGCTTATGACCGCGCGGCGGTGACGGATCGCTTCCTGATCGAAGCCATGTCGCCCAAGCCGCTTGCAGAGCTGATCGTCACGCTGCGTGCTGATCCGCAATTTGGTCCCAGCTTGGTGATTGGTAGCGGCGGTGTTTTGACCGAGTTGGTCCGAGATGCGCGCACTGTATTGTTGCCTGCCTCAAAAGACGAGATCGAGCGCGCATTGTGTTCGCTCCGTGTAGCTCGACTGTTGGAAGGGTACCGGGGCAGTCAAAAAGCGGATATTCCGCGAATTTCGGATGCGCTGCACCGGTTTTGTGCGGCCTTCCTAGAGGCGCGCAGCCAGGTCGCAGAGGTCGAGATCAACCCGATGTTTGTCTACCCAGATCACATCGTCGCCGTTGATGCCCTGATCCAGGTGCCCCGGTCATGAGCAGGAATAGGATCATACCCAATCCCGATCTGGCTGTTGGAGACGACAACAAGCAACGGTGGAACCAGCCGGAATTTCGCCGGCATGGGTTCCACAACGCATATCGGCTGTTCCGCCGATGTCTCATGGTGCGTTCCAGAGAGGTTTTGCAGCTGGAAGCCGCCGAGCAGAATCTGTGCGCCCGAGTGCCTGAACTGGCACAAATGCTTGCCCATCCGGCGTTCTCTGCGTTCTGCTGTTTAAAGAACGACAAGATCATTCTGGAAAAAGCCGCAAATGACTTTTCGACCTCAGCGCCGCATTCCATCCAGTCGGTGACAAAGCTACACATCCACTTAATCATAGGTCGTCTGCTTGCACAGGGGCTGTTGTCATTGGACGCGCGGGTCCGCGACTATCTGCCGGGTATCGGCAGCGGGTATGCCGAGGCCAGCATTCAATCTTTGCTCGACATGAACGTCGATAACGACTTCACCGAGGATTATGCTGACCCCGCTGCCGACTGCTATACTGAAGAGGTCGCCCTGGGTTGGCGCTTGCCCGGCGAGGGTGAAAAGGAAATCACGCTTGCGGAATTTGCGGCCTCGATCACTGGTTTCAGGGTAAACTCGGGGGTGCGACAAGCCGACTATAAATCCGCGAACACGGATGTCCTGACCCTGATAGCGGCCGAGGTTTCGCCCATTCCACTAGCTGAACAAATCGAAGAAATTGTTGATGCGGCAGGATACGAGGGCGCCTTTCACATCAGCCTCAGCAAGGACGGGCACCCAGCGTTTTCTGGTGGCGGTTGCCTAAGCGTGCGCGACCTCGCGCGGTTCGGGTTGCTACTGGCGCGGGAAGGCCGCGACCTGCACGGTCGACCTATGGCCAACATCGGTTTCCTGCAAGAAACTCTGATCCGCCGCGCGCCAGCGATGACATCACCCAAGAATTGGCTCAAGTACTCAAACCAGACCATGACCGACGGTCGATTAATCGGTCATGCTGGCTATGGAGGGCAGTTCCTCATGGTGGATATGGTCACCGGCACCAGCTGTGCATTCTTAAGTGTGCTGGAGAATGACTCGGGTTACGATGACACCTATATGGGAGAGCTGGCCACAACGCTTCGAGACGTCTGCCTTTCTGTCATTTGACGGGTTTGCAGTTGCCGAGCTAAGTGTCAGCGGGGAAGGCACGGATTGGCCGCTTTGCAGTCCTTGACCTGGGCCGAATCTTTTAGAGTGATCCGACCCACTCTTCGAGCATCCAGTTTCGATCACCTAAACTGAACTTCTTCTCAGCGCGGCATTTACGTCTGTCGGGATATCCTGCCGAAGTTGTCAACAAGGCATGTCGCGGGTGTAACTCAACCCGCTCGAAGTCGCTTATCGCGGAGCAATTGTTCGAAACAACAGCGCAGGTTTGTGACCCGACCGTCCCGACGTATTGCACTGCACGCGGAGGCAAAATGATTTTTGGTTGGCCAAAGGGTAAATAGAACTTCGATGTTTACCTTCTGGTTCTGGGTTAAGAAGTTTTGAACAAACGGAGATTATCACGCATGGATATTGAAGGACTATCTGCGATCGTGACCGGGGCAGGATCAGGACTGGGGCTTGCTACTGCACAGGCGCTCAGCAAAGCCGGAGCACGAGTTACCTTGCTGGACCTCGATGAAGTTCGGGTAAAAAACGCGGCAGCGGAAATCGGCGCGCTTGGCATAGGTTGTGATGTTATCAACAGTTCTGCGGTCGAGGCCGCTTTGGATCTGGCCGAAGACCGGAGCGGACCAATTCGCATAGTTGTCAACTGTGCGGGCATCCCCGGCGGTATGCGACTTGTCGGACGGGACGGTCCAGTTGATATGGAAGCTTTCGCGAGGGTGATCAACGTCAACCTGATGGGAACCGTCAGCGTCATGACGAAATGCGCAGCCCGGATGATGCAGCAGGAGCCGCTCAATCAAGATGGCGAGCGCGGGATTATCATCAACACAGGCTCGATTACTTCAATCGAGGGTCAAATTGGGCAGGGGGCTTATGTGGCTTCAAAGGGCGCGATTGCCAGTCTGACATTGCAGGCCGCCCGTGAATTCATGCCCCGCGGAGTGCGGGTCATGACAATTGCGCCCGGATTATTTCGCACTCCGATCGCTGATCATATTCCGCAGGAGGTAATCGACGGGATGCTAGATGGCCGGATGTTTCCAAACAGGTTTGGCGAGCCCGCGGAATTTGGGCGCCTTGCCGTTAACATCATCCAAAACCCTATGTTGAACGGCGAGACCATTCGTCTTGACGCAGGCGTGCGGCTTCAAGCCGGATAGGTCTCTCGAATGCGCTTGTTTTCGAGGTCGTTTTCTGACGTCTCGATCAGCCACTCGCGAAAATTTTGGGCATCAGGATGGTCGCGATCCGCTTCCGGTGCGATCAAGTAGAAAGCCTCCTGCAGGGGCGCTTCGAGCTCGAAGGGTTCAACAAGTCGTCCGCGCTCGATCTCGACGCCGCACATTGAGGACCGTGCTAAAGCTACACCGCCACCACGAGAGGCAAACTCGAAAGCAAGCAGCGAGGTGTCGAACTGTAACCCCTGGCCCGAGTTGACACCGCTTGCCTTTGCATAACGCAACCAGTCAGCCCAACCCTCCTCGTAACCGAGCACGTGTAGCAGGCGATGGTGGGCAAGATCATCTGGTTTGCGGATCGCTTTGGAACCCTCAAGCAAAATTGGAGAGCAAACCGGTTTGATCACCTCCCAAGTTAACCGGTCGGCTTTGTATCCTGGCCACTTCCCTGTGCCGTATTGGATATCGAGATCAAACCGCTCATTGTCGAACTGATCTCCCCATACACTTGAGACCAGACGCACTTCAGTGTCCGGGTGGCGGTCAAAGAATCCCTGAAGTCGCGGCGCGATCCAGTTAACTGAATACCCGACCGGCGCCCGCACGGTCAGGACTTCGGAGCGCCGCAGGCCAAACACTTCCTCGGTTCCCGCGGCCAGGCGTTCAAAGCCGTCTCTGACCTTCGGTAGATAGGCGGCGCCCACTTTGGTCAGGACCAGACTTCTGGGTTTGCGCTCAAAGAGCGGCTCGCGCAAGTAATGCTCCAGCAATTTCACTTGTTTGCTGATCGCTGCTTGTGTCAGGTTCAGTTCCTGCGCCGCATGGGTAAAGCTCAGATGCCTGGCCGACGCTTCGAATGCGCGCAGCCAGGTCAGGTGGGGAAGTCGCCGTGTGCTCATGGCCAACTCAAGCATAATTTCAGTTAGGTTATAGATAGATTATCCATCGCTTGAACGCCAAGAGAATCTCGGTGCAGATTGACGTTGAGACAATATGGAGCTGACGACTTGCAACCAGAAGATACCTTGGGATTAGACCCGATTAAGCTGTCGCGCATCACCAATTGGATGAACGCCCATGTGCATGACGGACGCCTTTCTGGTCTGGCTGTGCAAATATCTCGCCGGGGAAAGATATGTTTTTCGGAGCGTGCGGGATTTGCCGATGCAAAGTCGAAGCGGCCTGTATTACCTGATACTATTTGGCGCATTTATTCGATGACCAAACCTGTGACCTCGCTCGCCCTGCTTATGCTCTACGAAGAAGGGGCGTTTCAACTGGATCAGCCCGTTTGCGACTTTCTCCCAGGTTTCTCAAACCCGCAGGTCTGGAAGGGTCCTGGTCACGCTCTGAACGAGACCGAGCCAGCTGACCGGGGTATTACAATCCATGATCTTCTCACACACCAGGCGGGGATCGTCTATGGTGATCCGCAGGGAAACGAGCTGGAGCGTGCCCTTTCGGATAGCGGTCTCGATTTTGACAGAGGTCTTACGACGATGGCGGAAGCTGTTGAAGTGCTAGCCAGTTTTCCCTTGGCCTTTCAGCCGGGTGACCGTTGGTTTTATGGCCTTTCGACGGATGTTCTCGGCCATTTGATCGAGGTTATCAGTGGTCAGACTCTCGGAGAATTTCTTAAGACACGGATCTTTGATCCGCTCGGAATGGTGGACACAGGCTTCGCCGTATCGGCCGATAAGTCTGGCCGCTTGGCCACGCTCTATGACCGCGCGCCAGGCGGCTTTGTTGCTTCTGATGATCAGCAAGGTTTCATTGCGCCGGTTACCTTGGAAAGCGGGGGCGGTGGGCTGCTCTCCACAATGGACGACTACCAGCGTTTTGCAACGATGCTTCTTCGGCGCGGCAGATGTGACGGAGGCAGGTTATTGGGGCGCAAGGCTTTTGATCTAATGGTATGCAATCACATGGGCGGCGATTTGGCGAGCCGGGGACAGGCTCATTTCAGCGAAACTACCTTTGAGGGGGTTGGCTTCGGACTCGGTGTGTCGGTGATGTTAGACCCGGCGCGGGCCAAGATCATCGGCTCACCCGGTGAATTTGCCTGGGGCGGTATGGCCTCGACCGCCTTTTGGGTGGACCCGATCGAGGAGATGACTGTGATACTTATGACGCAGCTAATTCCTTCGAGCGCCTATACTCTGCGCCGTGAGCTGAGAGTTCTGAGTTACCAGGCGCTGGTGGACTGAGGCGACGTCAGCCTAGGGGCAGGTTCGTCTGGGTCAAATGGCAAGCGATGCTCAATCCACCGGGTAGGTCAAGCAAAGGTGGAGTCCGAGTATCACATGTTCCCGCAATGATATGGGTGCAGCGGTTGGCGAAGGGGCAGCCCCGCGCACCGATTTCGACGCTGCCAGCACTAGCCGCCTTTGCCTCGCTTGTATCTGCCACGCCTTCCAGCCAGCCTTGGCGCATCTCGGGCACCGAAGATAGCAACAGCTTTGTGTAGGGGTGAAAAGGCGGGCGAAAAACCGCTTTTGATGGTCCCTTTTCGACGACACGTCCGGCATACAGTACAACCACCTCATCGGCGAAAGAAGCTACGGTGGAAAGATCGTGACTGATGAACATGTAGGCGACGCCCAGTTTGTCCTTCAGCGATTTCAGGAGTTCGATCACACCTGCGGCCACCACGGTGTCCAGCGCCGAAGTCACCTCGTCACAAAGGATCACCTTGGGCTCGGCGGCAAGCGCGCGAGCGAGATTAATGCGTTGCTTTTGCCCACCAGACAGCTCTCCGGGATATCGGGAGGCGAAATCGCGAGGAAGATCGACCAGTTCCAAGAGGTCGCCGACCTTCTGCGCGCGTGCGCGCCCCTTGAGGTTCAGATAGAATTCCAGCGGACGGCCCAGGATATCGCTGATCCGTTGCCGAGGATTTAGCGCCGTGTCAGCCATTTGAAAGACGATCTGGCAATCCTTGAGCGTTTCAATCGACCGATCCTTCACTGCTGGAGCGGCGGTATTGCCATCGAGTTGGACTTCTCCGCCCTTTAACGGTGTGAGGCCCGCAACAACTCGGGCAAGTGTGCTTTTTCCACAACCACTTTCGCCAATTACGCCCACGACCGAAGCGGCAGGTACATCGACGGATACATCAGAGAGAATGGTCAGAGCGCCATAACCCGCAGTCACGTTCCGTGCCGAAATCACCGGCCTCTGAGCCAGATCTGTCTCCACGTGATCCACCAAGTGTGGAGCAGGACGGACAGCCTCCATCAGTGTGCGAGTGTACTCGTGCTGTGGGTGATGCAAGATCTGATCCGTTGTGCCTTCCTCGACCATCTCGCCGTTTTTTAGCACTAGAATTCGGTCAGCCACCTGCGAGACTACGGCGAGATCATGTGTGACATAAATCGCGGCGGTACCCTGATCGCGGATAATGTCCTTAAAGGCTTTCAGCACCTCGATCTGGGTCGTTACGTCAAGCGCAGTGGTGGGTTCGTCGAGTATCAGAAGGTCGGGTCCACAGGACATGGCCATTGCAGCCATCAAGCGCTGCAACTGACCGCCCGAAACCTGATGTGGAAACTTGTCGCCGACGGTTTCCGCGGCGGGCAAGTCAAGTTTGCGGTAAAGCTCTATTGCATTCGCGGTCAGAGTTTCGGCATCTCCGGTGCCATGCCAAAGAGGTG
The DNA here is from genome assembly GCF_056780525.1 of Ruegeria sp. S263. Taxonomy (NCBI): domain Bacteria; kingdom Pseudomonadati; phylum Pseudomonadota; class Alphaproteobacteria; order Rhodobacterales; family Roseobacteraceae; genus Ruegeria; species Ruegeria sp. S263. The sequence goes on from NZ_JBQUVJ010000003.1 coordinate 371,556, forward strand.
CCTCGATAACTTGCTTGCCGATCCTAAGCGCAGGGTTGAAGCTGGCTGCCGCCGATTGTGCCACGTAAGACACTTCGTCCCCGCGCAAGCTGTGGCGGTCGCGTGGGGGCAATTTCATAATGTCCCGTCCGTTCAGCCAGACTTCACCCCCTGAGATGCGACATCCGGGGCGGGCAAAACCCATTGATGCCAGAGAGATTGTAGATTTGCCCGAGCCGCTTTCGCCAATGAGTGCCAACACTTCGCCCTCGGCGACGCTCATGGACACGCCCTTGACAATTGGCACATAGTTACCGCCTGGGGGGCGTCCCTCGACGCGCAGGTCCTTGATGGTCAGAATGTCGGTCATTGGTCGATCTTCTCCAGAACAGTTTCGCCTTGCTGGCGCTGTTGGAACCAGTCAACAAGCAGGTTCATGGAAACGGTCAAGGAGGCAATGCATGCAGCTGGTATAAGCGCTGCGGACGAACCGAGGAACAGCCCCCCCACGTTTTCCTGCACCATGAGCCCCCAGTCGGCCGCAGGTTCATGCACTCCTAGGCCAAGAAACGACAGGCCCGAAAGGAACAGGATCGAAAAGGTGAATCGAAGGCCAAACTCGGCAATCAAGGGGGCCATGGAATTGGGTAAGATCTCACGTGTCAGAATCCACCAGGTGCCTTCGCCCCGCGCACGGGCAGCCTCGACAAAATCCATAACGCCGATGTCATAGCCAAGTGCTCGAGAGACACGGAATACGCTGGTCGAGAGGACCAACCCAACAGTCAGAACAAGCACTGTGATAGAAGTACCGAAGGCGCCTATGACAACCAAAGCCAATAGGGTGGAGGGGAAAGCCATGAATGCCTCGACAACGCGGCTTACTACGATATCGAACCAGCCTCTCAGAATCGCGGCGGCAAAACCGAGTGCGACGCCGAATAAAAAAGAGATCATGGTGGTGACAAGTGCCAGCAACAGCGTTGTACGTACTCCATAGATCAGGCGGGACAATACATCTCGTCCCAGCTTGTCAGTACCCAGCAAACCGCCTTCGCCTATCGGTGCAAAGGTCTGGCCTGAGATGATTTCGGCTTCACCATGGGGTGCGATCCATGGCCCAAAAAACGCAAGGATGAGCCAGAACAGCAGCACCGCGCCGGCAATACCTGCAGTCCAGGTCAGGCGCAGGCCCGCAAAGACGGAGGCCCGGGGAGTGGGGATATCGGTTGCTTCGCTCATTTTGGGTACCTTAAGCGCGGGTTCGCCATGATGGACAGGACGTCGGCCAGTAGATTCAGAAGGATATAGACAGTGCCAAAAATCATTGCACAGGCCTGGATGAGTGGAATGTCCCTCAGAGTGACACCGTCGACCAGAAGCCGCGTTAAGCCGGGTACGCCAAACACGGTTTCAACGATAATGACACCGGACACCATGTAACTCAGATTAAGTGCAATAACCGTGAAGATCGGCGACAGCGCGTTAGGCAGCGCGTGGCGCAAAACCAGCCTACGCTTGGGCAAGCCCTTGAGTGCTGCCATCTCCAAGTATGGGGAGGTGAAGATGTTGATGACGGACGAACGTGTCATCCGCATCATGTGCGCCAGAACGGCAAAACTGAGGGTGGCTACGGGGAGAGCCAAGGCCCGGAAATTCTGCCAGAAATCAAAGTAGGGCCGCGTGTTGGCTGACGCGGAGAGCCACTTTAGTTCGACTGCAAAAACTTTCATCAGAATGAGACCAATGAAGAATTCAGGCACTGCAATCAACGCAAGTGTGGTCATGGCAAGAGTTTTGTCGATCCGGCCACCGGCGCGCATCGCGGACCAAAGGCCAAGAGCCAAAGACATCGGAACCGAGATTGCCGCTGCCAAAAGCGCAAGCCGCAGAGTGTTCCACATACGGCTTTCTATCATGTCAGCCACAGGTCGCTTGGTGGCCAATGATGTCCCCAGATCCCCTTGAATCATACCGCCCAGCCAATCGAGATAACGCACTACTGCAGGGCGGTTGAGTCCCATCTCTTCGCGAAGCGCGGTAAGCGATTCTTCGGTGCGGCTTTGTCCTAGAATGGCTTCAGCAACGTCGCCCGGAAGGATTTCCGTCGCGCCGAAGATAATGATGGAAGCAAGGAGCAAGGTTAGTAAACCCTGAGCCAGGCGGGTCAGAATAATTCGGTACACCTTGGTCCTCCCTTCAAGGCTTCCGGCATATTCGGCGCAAGCTTGAAGCGAGACAAACAACCATAGCGACCAGATTGGGGTCGTTTTGGTTATAGCAAAGGCATGTGTATTCTTTTGTTTGGGCAAAGACCGAGATTTTGTTGTTTGTTCCGCAGGGCTGGAGAACGCAAAGACTGGGGCGATCGGAGATGCCCATGACTGCCTATTCCTACCCATTGTTGATCAAGCAAATCCTCGCCACGCCGCTGGCAAACACGCCAGATCAGGAGATCGTACACGCCGATACGAAGCGGTATGACTACCGCACTTTTGCCAGGCGCGTCGGCCAGGCTGCAGGGGCGTTGCGCTCACTTGGCGTGGGTGAGGGTAGCGTTGTGGCCGTTCTGGATTGGGACAGCCATCGGTATCTCGAGTGTTTCTTTGCTATTCCGATGATCGGGGCCACGCTGCATACCGTGAACATCCGATTGTCGCCGGATCAGATCCTCTACACGATCAACCATGCAGAGGACGACGTAATCCTGTGCCACGTCGACTTTTTGCCACTTCTACTCGAGATCTCTGAGCGGATCGAGCGGCCTTGGCGGTTGGTAATCCTCAGCGACGATGGGGTGTTCCCCGAGGTGGAGTCCTCGGAAGGCGAGTACGAGGCCCTGCTGCAGCAGTGCGAACCGGAGCAAGAATTCCCGGATTTTGACGAGAATATCCGAGCGACGCTTTTCTACACGACCGGTACCACAGGTGATCCCAAGGGGGTCAGCTACTCCCAGCGCCAACTGGTTTTGCACACAATGGCGGTCGCGGCCGGATTAGGCCCGGTACCAGGCGGCGGGCTGAACCGAAGCGATGTCTACATGCCGATAACCCCGCTGTTTCATGTGCATGGTTGGGGCATACCCTATGTCGCCACATTGATGGGCCTTAAACAAGTCTATCCTGGTCGTTACGATCCCGCCCGCCTGTTGGGGCTAATCGAAAAGCACGGTGTTACGTTCTCGCATTGTGTACCGACGATACTTGCGATGCTTCTGAATGCATCTGAAGTCGCGCAAACAGATCTCAGCAACTGGAAGGTCATCATAGGCGGTTCTGCTCTGTCCGAAGGTCTGGCAAGGCAGGCATTAGAGCACGGAGTTGACGTGCACGCTGCCTATGGCATGTCAGAGACCTGTCCGTTCCTAACAGTGGCGGACATGATGGCCACGCGGGACCCGCAAACACCGCTGAGTGCTCGGATTGCAACAGGAAAACCCGCGCCATTTGTGCAAATCCGTGTGGTTGATGGGGATATGAACGATGCCCCTCGCGATGGAAGGACGACGGGAGAAATTGTGGCGCGCGCGCCCTGGCTAACTCAAGGTTATCTGAAAAACGAGGCCGGGACGGGGGCACTTTGGCAAGGCGGCTGGCTGCATACTGGAGATGTCGGGTTCATCGACGAAACGGGCACGTTGCGGATCACCGACCGGGTTAAAGATGTGATCAAGACCGGAGGCGAATGGGTGTCTTCGCTTGAACTGGAAAACCTCGCGAGCACCGTTGAAGGTGTGAGTGAAGCGGCCGCCATTGGCGTTCCAGACACGAAATGGGGGGAACGCCCTATGCTGATTGTTACCTGCTGTGATGAAACCGAAAAAACCTACGACCGTCTTCGTATGGCGTTCGATGTGGCGGTGGACCAAGGGGCGATTTCGAAATGGGCGATCCCAGACCGGATTGAGTTTACCGACAGCTTGCCAAGAACGTCGGTTGGCAAGCTGGACAAGAAGGCCCTTAGGGCCCGGTTCATCTAATAGGAAGGTTCGTGATATGAAAGATGTCGTTGTCGTATCAACCGCTCGAACACCCATAGGGTCGGCATTCAAGGGTGCCTTCAATAACTCGAAGTCGCCGACACTCGCTGGATACGCCATACGAGCCGCCGTCAGTCGGGCCGGTATCGATCCAGCAGAGGTAGAAGATGTGGTGCTGGGATCGGTCCTGACCGCTGGGACTGCCGGCCTGAACATCGCCCGCCTGGCAGCGCTTGCAGGTGGTCTCCCGGCAACGGCGGCAGCCCAAACTCTCGATCGTCAATGTGCCTCGGGCCTGATGGCCGTTGCCACAGCGGCAAAACAGATTTCGGTCGACGGAATGGGCATTGTCGTGGCGGGAGGACAAGAGAATATTTCCGCGGTGCAGGCCAGGTATTTCGACTGGGTCATGGACGAAAAAGACCCAGCCGTAGTCCAAGCCTCAGAGCACGCGTATATGCCGATGCTTGTAACCGCCGAAAATGTAGCGCGACTGCACGGGGTAACTCGTGAGGCACAGGATGAATTCGCGGCACTGTCGCAAACGCGCACTGTCGCCGCCCAGGCTGCAGGGGCATTCGACGATGAAATCGTACCTGTAACAGCGACCAAGCTGGTCAAAAACCGCGAATCTGGCGAAATTACCGAAGAAACCGTTACGATTAGGCAAGACGAAGGCAACCGGCCGGGAACGACAATCGAAACGCTTGCGGGGCTGAAGCCGGTTGTTGAAGCCGGTGTCGTGACCGCAGGAAACGCGAGCCAATTGGCCGACGGGGCATCGGCCTGTGTGCTGATGTCGGCCCGTATGGCCGAACGGCGCGGCTTCGCTCCACTAGGCGTATACCGGGGCCTTGCTGTGGCAGGTTGCGCTCCGGAGGAGATGGGCATGGGACCAGTTTATGCTGTTCCGAAGCTACTGGAGCGTGCCGGATTGAAAGTGGATGACGTTGGTCTTTGGGAATTGAACGAGGCATTCGCAGCCCAGGCCATTCCCTGCCGGGATCAGCTGGGTATTGACCCCGAAAGGCTAAACGTGAATGGCGGCGCGATTTCCGTCGGTCACCCCTATGGAATGACTGGCTCCCGGTTGGTTGGCCACGCGTTGATTGAGGCGAAGCGGCGCGGGGTTCGGTATGTTGTCGTCACCATGTGCGTCGGCGGTGGTATGGGTGCAGCCGGGCTTTTCGAAGTCTGCTGACATTTCCATAACCTCAGTTATGGCAATGTCATGGAATCGGTTGTTTGTGTACCGGGTGCCGTCCGCTCAAACTTCGATGAACAGCGGGTGCAACCCGCATCGGTCATCTGGGAGGAAAAAATGTCCGACATCGATAGCTTGGTACGCCAATATAAGGCGGGATCGCTCAGTCGTCGCGGTTTTTTCAAACGCGCAGGCGCTTTTGGTTTATTGGTGCCCACAGCCAGCGGCATTCTTGCCCAGGCAGGTCCCGCATACGCTCAGTCGCCAACACGCGGTGGTTGGCTGCGGATCGCGCAGGGCAACACCGATGATACCCTAGAGCCCGTCAGGATGACGGATACTTCGGATGCAGTCTACGGCAATTGCGTCTACCAGCGATTGACTCGTTTGCTACCCTCGCTTGAGGTCGAAGGCGACGCTGCAGAGGAATGGAGTGTCAACGATGCAGCTACCGAATGGACATTCAAGTTGCGCGATGGCCTAGTTTTCCAAAACGGTCAGAACGTCACCTCAGCCGATGTAGTCGAAAGCCTGTCGCGCCACATTGCCGAGGGTTCGGAATCGCCTGCCAAGGCTCTGCTTTCGACAGTCACTGCAATCGATGCACCCGATGCTATGACCGTAAAGATCACCTTGTCCTCGGGCAATGCAGACCTGCCGGTGATCATGTCAGACTACCATCTGTCCATCCATCCAGCCGGGCACAGCGATTTCACGAATGCAATTGGCTCCGGCCCGTTCAAGGTGATGGAATTCATTCCCGGCGAGCGAGTGGTTTTCGAACGTTTCGAAAACTACTATGAGGACGGTAAGCCTTACCTAGATGGCTTGGATTTCATCCCTGTTCCGGACGCAAACGCAATGTTGAGCGCGTTGTTAGCGGGGGATGTAGACTCCGTATACGACGTTCCGGCCTTCGCTGTTGATCAGCTCAACTCCAACGACGCTGTGACGCTTCACAATACACCGACTGGTTCGTTTACCAACATGGTGATGATGGTGGACCGCGCTCCGACAAATGACGCGAATTTCCGTAAAGGTGTCAAACACGCGTTGGACCGTGAACTTGTTTTGAACCAGGTGTTCAAGGGAATAGGTACTATTTCAGCAGACACACCGATTGGCCCGACCTACAAGTACTGGTGCCCGGACGTAAAGCCTGCCGAATACGATCCCGACAAGGCAAAGTTCTACTTCGACAAGGCAGGGGTTTCGGGCTTCGACCTCCATACGTCCGAGACTGCTGGGAATTCGGCAAACGACATTGCCTTGACTTTCCAGCAATCTGCAAAGGGAGCGGTAGATGTAAATGTGATAAAAACCCCATCGGACGGGTACTGGACCCACACCTGGATGCAGAAACCAATGACCATGTCGGGCTGGAACGCTCGACCTACTGTCGATGCCTTCCTGACCATCGCTCACATGAAGGGTGGCAGTTGGAACGAGACCATGTGGGGATCTGACGAATTCGATTCCATGATCCTGGCGGCCCGCGCCGAATTGGATGAGGCAAAACGCGCGCAGATGTATTGCGACATGTTGCATATGATGAACGACGATGGCGGCTTTGTGAACGCCGTGTTCCAGAACCAACTTGAGGCAACAGCAGAAAACGTCATGGGGTACACACCCCATCCGGTTGGAACTCTTGGTGGGTTTGGTCAGACTCTACGTAATATCTGGCTTACCTAAGGCTGCTTTCTCCCCGTCAGTGGCACCAGTCAACTGACCTTGGGTCGCCGGTTCCACCCGGACCGGCGGCCTTCTCTTGTCTCCCTTAAATCGCGATCAAGCCATGTTCTCTATTTCTCCGTCCACGCGTCTGCGCACATCACCCTTCTATGAGGCCACCTTGGCCGATGGTGTGTGTGCCATGACAACTTACAATCACATGTTGATGCCGACCTCCTATGGCAGCCCAGAGGAGGAGTACTGGCGCATCATCAACGATGTCTCGATGTGGGATGTTGCGGTAGAGCGGCAAGTGCAGCTAAAGGGCCCAGATGCCGGGCGTCTGGCGCAAATCCTTGCGCCGCGAGACCTGTCAAAATGCAAGATGGGCCAAGGCAAGTATGTTCCACTTTGCAACCACCATGGCGTGCTTATCAACGATCCAATCCTACTGAAGCTGGACCAAGACCGCTACTGGCTGTCTATCGCGGACAGCAATATCTGGTTCTGGGCCGAAGCCGTCGCACGAGAGCGCGGATTGGATGTGGAAGTCAGTGAGCCTGATGTCTCACCTCTGGCCGTGCAGGGTCCCAAGGCGGAAACTGTGGTTGCCTCGATCTTTGGTGATTGGGTGCGAGACCTGAAATACTTCTGGTTCCGGGAAACCGAAATTGACGGTATTCCGGTCGCCGTCGCCCGGTCGGGCTGGTCCAAACAAGGTGGGTTCGAGATTTACCTGATGGATAGTGCCAAAGGCACTGCACTCTGGAACATCGTCAAAGAGGCCGGCCAGCCACACGGTATTGGTCCAGGGAACCCCAACTGGAGTGAGCGAGTCGAGAGCGGTCTCGTTTCCTATGGAGGCGACACCGATGGACAGACCAATCCCTACGAAGTCCGCATGGGCAAATATGTGGACTTGCATGTGCCTGACGACACGATTGGGATCGATGCGCTGCGCCGTATTGCGGATGAGGGGCCGAAACGGCATCAGTTGGGGGTTGTGCTGGACGCTGGCAGTCCTGCAAATCCAGAATTCACTTGGAACAACATAGAGAAAGGGGGGGTAAAAATTGGTGATTTGACGACGTGCGCCTGGTCTTTCCGGATGAAAAAGAATATCGGCTTTGCTCTGGTCTCGGTCGATGCCGAACCCGGCGACAGGGTCATGGTAAAACGTGTCGCTGGACCGGTTGGCGGAACGCTTTGCGAGTTGCCTTTTCTCTGAGAGCACGACGGACCTGGTCACTAAATCGGAACGGCAAATTCCGATTATTCAACGCACCGATGTACTTTTTGTGAGGTCCGGGCCGGATGGGCTTGCGGCTTCACTGGCCGCGGAGGTCTGCCTTGTAATCAGAATTGGGTGATTTGGTGGGAACATCAATAAATTACTGCTGCAACGGTCCACCGAAGATACAGGTGTGGATTCCGGTTCGGTGCGGGATCGTATCACAAACCCTTCTGCCCGAGTCGGTACCAAATACCGATTGCGGCCCTAACGGACATCTTGACGGTTCCGTTGCAAACTTTCGGCCATTGACGCTTTCGGAATTACCGAGTGAATGACTGTCGGTCGTGTCAAGTCGAAAGCCCGCTCATGATTTCCTTCAAAGGTGCCCAGTATCCGAAAGATGTGATCCTATTCGCAGTATTCTTCTACGTTCGATACGGCGTTTCCTACCGCGATCTGGAAGAGATCATGGCAGAGCGAGGTGTTTCCGTCGATCACACCACGCTGAACCGCTGGGTGACACGATACTCTTGCGCAATCGCTGAAACAGCACGCCGCCGCAAAGGCAAATGCGACCGCTCCTGGCGAATGGATGAAACGTATATTAAAGTAAAGGGATCATGGGTTTACCTCTACCGAGCGGTCGACAAACACGGCAAAACGCTTGATTTCATGCTTTCAAACCGTCGGAACAAGCCTGCCGCCACCAAATTCTTCGCCCGGATGTTGGAGGTCAATGGTCTACCGCGAAAGATTGTCATCGACAAAAGCGGAGCCAACACAGCTGGTATCAAGGCGATCAACAAAATGCTGAAAAGCTTTGGCTGCCCGATCCCGATTGAGATGGTGAGGCGGAAATACCTGAACAACATCGTGGAACAAGACCATCGTTTCATCAAAAGACGCATCCGGCCAATGCTAGGGTTCAAGGCGTTCGCTTCAGCGGCAGCAACCCTCGACGGAATCGAAGTGGCACACATGATCCGCAAAGGTCAAATCACGCCCGGAGTCTGTCCGTTTCGTCAATTTGCAGAGCTGGCCGCTTAACCCGCCGGTACAATGCTATCGCTGTCGCCAGTCAAAACTTCGCAACAGATACTGTTGATGCTGCTTCCACATACCGGTGAATTACATCCGGAATTTATTAACCACAAATATGTTCATGATTTCGTTCAAAGACGCCCAATATCCTGAAGATGTAATGCCTTAGGCTGTGTTCTTTTGCGCCAGAAACAACGTGCCCTAACCGTGATCAGCAAGAGGTTAAGGCAGAACACCGCTCCATTTTCCAGCGGCTTATTTTGTGGACATCATGCAAACCAGTGAATTCGGCGTGAGAAGTCGACAATGTGGGATTCGGGCCAAACCCAGAACGAATACCAGACTACCCGGGGTGCAAGGACTGGAGGCGCGTGTCGATACATAATGATCGCTGTCCCAGAGTCTTCCACTCCGTAATCGCCCTCGCGGCAACCGTCATCTATTAGTTGTATGTCCCGACCCTAACTCACAGTGGTGTAGACATACTGAGCCTCCCCCACTGAACTGGTCCACCGTTATGTTTAGGAAACGGAGGACCACGAATGGCAAACAAGAGACCAAAGCCCGAAGAGATTGTCTCGAAGTTACGGCAGGTTGAAGTTCTGATGGGGCAAGGCATGTCCCGTCTTGATGCGATCAGGCAGATCGGCGTTGTTGAACAAACCTATTACCGCTGGAGAAAGAAGTACGGTGGAATGGGTGTAGATCAGTTGAAAGAACTCAAGCGGCTTCAGAAAGAGAACGAGCGACTGAGACGCGCGGTTTCAGATCTGACGCTGGACAAACTGATCCTGACGGAAGCCGCAAAGGGAAACTACTGAGCCCCGCTCGTCGTCGTGCCTGCATCGATCATGTTCGTAGCCATCTGAACGTTTCCGAGAGACGCGCCTGCCGCGTGCTTGGACAACACCGGTCCACGCAACGGCGTGTCCCAGAAGGTCGCGCAGACGAAGACCGATTGGTGGCCGACATGATCGAGCTGACCCGTCAATACGGTCGATATGGCTATCGCAGGATCGCTGCACTGCTGAGAGAGGCTGGCTGGTCTGTCAGTGATGGGCGGATTGAACGGCTTTGGCGACGGGAGGGGCTGAAAGTGCCAGTGAAACAACCGAAGAAAGGACGGCTCTGGCTGAACGATGGGTCGTGTGTTCGGCTACGGCCAGAGTTTCGCAACCATGTTTGGTCGTATGACTTCGTCCATTGCCGAACCGATGATGGAAAAGCCTTCCGAACGCTGAACATCCTTGATGAATACAGTAGGGAATGCTTGGCAATCAGGGTCGAGCGGAAACTGAACTCGACCGATGTAATCGACGTTCTGACGGATCTGTTCATACTTCGCGGCGTGCCGAGTTTCATACGTTCTGACAATGGGCCGGAATTTGTCGCCCAGGCTGTCCGAGACTGGATTGCTGCCGTCGGCGCCAAGACGGCTTACATCGAACCCGGCAGCCCATGGGAGAACGGATATTGTGAAAGCTTCAATGGCCGGTTCAGGGATGAGCTACTCAACGGAGAGATCTTCTACAGCTTGCGCGAAGCACAAATCCTGATCGAACAATGGAGAAAACACTACAACACAAAACGACCCCACAGTGCTCTGGGTTACCGCCCGCCAGCGCCCGAAACCATCATCCCGATGGATCACAGGCCGATGATGCACTAACAATCAACTTGGACCAGTCAGTTGAGGCTGCTCACGGCTGGATCATGTGAACATCGTGACGACTAGGTTGCCTGACATGGTTGCTTGGTATGAAGAGGTCCTGGGTTTGAAACTCGGGACCCGCCCTGATTTTCCGTTCCCCGGAGCTTGGTTGTATGCGGGTGATCACGCAGTGGTTCATCTTGTTGGTCACGAGGGAACGCCAAATGTCGGCTCCGAAGTGAAGCTCAAGCTCGAGCATTTTGCGCTCTCAGCCACAGGCTTGAGCGCATTCGAAGAAAAACTGAGCTCGAATCAGATCAAGTACCGCAAAACTGACGTCCCGGGCGCCCGAATGGTCCAAATCCATGTGGCCGATCCTGATGGAAATCACATTCACATAGACTTTGAAGAAATCGAGTAAGGGACAACCACTCGAAATAGTCGGAACGCAAAACTAAACTCGTAAATTCTTGCCGATTAGTGATCGAGATCATTACTGGGTTGCTTCCAAGAATTACCCGGACCAACATTTTTGGGCGGTACAAGCGTCGAATTGGAGATCAGCATGCTGGACCTCGAAACCAACAAGAAGAATGTCATTGCTTTCTACGAAATGATGTTCAATGAGTGTCGGCCTGCGGAAGCCATAGATATCTTTGTTGGTGATACCTATACGCAGCACAACCCGCATGTTGGCGACGGCAAGCAAGCGTTTATCGAATATTTCGAGCGCATGGCCGCCGAATATCCGGGAAAGCGTGTGGATATCAAACGTGCGTTTGCTGAAGACGACCACGTTGTTCTGCATTGCCACCAAATCTGGCCTGATGGTCTCGAGTACGCAGGTATCGATATTTTTCGCCTGGATGCTGAAGGTAAGGTTGTCGAACACTGGGATGTTCTTCAGGAGGTTCCGGCAAACAGCGAGAATGACAATGGCATGTTTTGACTTAACCGTTCTGACAGCGGTGCATGGAGCTTTGAAAGCTCCTGTCGGCTAAACCACGATAGTCAGAGGGCATAAGTCTGATCCAAGAAACCCGCCGAAGCGTATCTATCAAGAACCCTTTAGCAAGGAGATAAATATGCTCCCGAAGAGTATTCTCGCGGCGACCCTTGGATTATTTGCAGCTACTTCGCTTCAAGCCGGTGTACAAATTCGCTTTATAGAAGGAGCACCCAAGGACCGTTTTGTTCTGACAAACGTTGGAGCTTGCGAAGTAGAAGCCTCGATCCTCAAAATTGACTTGTCGAAATCTGCGGGACGTCTGATTTTCGACGTTACTGAAAAGGGTGCGGGCGTCGAGGTCTTCCAGCCTCTCGAATTCGTTGAGGGTGCGGATGCTCTGCGGCAAATTCCAGCGGTCGTGGACGGGCAAGATACAATAGAACTTGAAATCGCCTCCCTCGCAGCCGGGGACACACTCGCCTTTACCATCGATGTCGATGATACTATCGGGCAACGCGAAATCACTGTTACAGGCTCGGAGATCGAAGGCGCCACGGTGTCCTATACCGTTGCGGAAGAGACCAGTACTGCGACCTTCTCTTCGGACGCGCTTGTAAACGTGACGACCAGGGACTGCTGAAAGCCATCCTACAATGTCGAATTGGTTGATCCGCATAGCATTCCTCGCGCTTATGTTGGGAGGCGGCATTCTGATCGGAACACTGACCGCACCTGGCGAATGGTATGCGCAGCTCTCTAAACCGGCTTTCAATCCACCAAATTGGATTTTTGGGCCGGTTTGGACGGTGCTTTATGTGTTGATCGCCATGGCGGGTTGGCGTCAGTTTGAAGCAGATCGAAGCTCGACCGCCATGAAGCTGTGGTGGGCGCAGATGAGTTTGAACTTTTTGTGGTCGCCAGCCTTTTTCGTAATGCAACTGCCGTGGTTTGCCCTTGTGATCATTGTCGCGTTGTTGGCTGTGATCGTCATGTTCATTGCTCGGGTCAGGAATTCAGATCGGGTTTCCGCACTGGCTTTCCTGCCGTACTTTGCATGGGTCGCATTTGCCACGGCGCTGAACCTCTCCATTGCGATACTGAACTGACAAGGAACAATATGCGTGCAAACTTCATCGGGCTTGTTTCAGGTTTTGTTATCATCGGATGCACAATGGCTCAGGCTGATGAAAAACTGACTGAAGACTTTTCCAAGTCTCCGGAGACGCGTTGGGACTACGTTGCCGACACCGTCATGGGAGGAGTTTCCTCAGGACAGGTGCAGTTTCGTTCGGAAGGTGATGTTGCATTCGCGCGGCTGACCGGAACCGTGAGTACAGAAAACAACGGGGGCTTCATCCAGTTCCGACGCAAGTTGTCTGAGCGACTAGATGAGGCTGTATCAGGCGTCAAGCTATTGGTACGGGGGAACGGCGAGCAATACTTCGTTCACCTCAGAACACGTGGCACGGTGCTTCCGTGGCAATACTACCAGGCCGCGTTCGCAACTTCTGAAGACTGGACCGAAGTCTATTTGCCTCTGTCAGGCTTCAAGGCTTCAGGTGCCATGTTGCGCGCTATTCCCGATGCGGATGCAATAACCTCATTTGGGGTTGTAGCCTTCGGGCACGATCATGAGGCCAGCGTAGATGTCAGCGAGATTGGTTTCTACTGAAGGTCGCCCGGGTGCAACGCTCCAATCTTCGTTGAACCAGCCAGATCAGGCGACTCAAAAAAGCATGCGACAATGCAAATCCAATAGCCTTTGCTCATCCTTTGCAAGCGACTAACTTGGGTACATGGAAGAAGTCACCCGACTAACCGAATGGATGATTACAGAAGGTCGTAGCTCCGGCGATCCTGTAAAAGTGGTGTCACACTTTTGTTCCTCCTTGGTCGAAGCCGGAGTTCCGCTGTGGCGAGTAAACATTGGCCAACGCTTTGCCAATCCATTGCTTATTGCTTGGGGCGTGGTTTGGACGCCCAACGGCACCGACAGCTACGATGTCACCCATGAGACGACGTTGACGGATGGTTATGTTGGGAGCTCATTTGAGTATATTCTGGCGAATAGAAAGCCGCTTCACAAAAGTCTTCAGCAACTGGACTCAGAAACAGAGCATTCATCCTATTTGGAGTTTGCAGAGCAAGGCGGCACCGACTACTACGCTACTTTGCTTTATTATGGTGATGGATCGCTGCATGGTTGCACGTTCATTACACAGGCGCCGGATGGATTCTCGACGGAACATCTAAGGCTGATTGAAGCGGTCTTACCGACCCTTTCTTGCGCCTTGGAACCTGTGACGATGCGAAAATCGTCTAAAGGTCTACTTCGAACTTATTTAGGAGATGGGCCTTCCGAGGCAGTCTGGAGCGGAAACATCAAGCGCGGTGAGCGAACAACTCTGGATGCCGTGGTTATGTTCTCTGATCTGCGAGGTTTTACGGCATTTTCCGAAACCTCTACGGAAGAAGAAGTCTTCGACACGCTCAGCGACTATTTTGATCTGGTGGTCAACGCCGTGGAAGACAACGGTGGAGACGTCCTCAAGTTTATGGGTGATGGCATCCTGTCGATCTTCACTATCGAAGCTCAAAAAAACCATGCCGACCGTTGCAGAATGGCGGCTCTTGCAGCGCAGAGTGTGCTGAGTGGTTTGAACGCTCTCAACACTAGACGAGACGAGTTCCAAAAACCGCCCTTGGACATTGGAATTGGGATCAACGTTGGGCAGGTCAGCTACGGTAACATCGGCAGCCCCGGCAGGCTTGATTTTACGGTTTTGGGTGGTGCGGTGAACGTCGCAAGCCGAATTGAAAACTTAACAAAATCAATTGGTCAGAGAGTGTTGGCGACGTTAGCCGTTGCAAGTGCTTCACCGAACATGTTCGTTAGCTGTGGGGATCACGAAATACGTGGCCTTGCTCAGCCCATTGAGCTGTTCTTTCTCACTGAAGGGGCGCAATAATCAGGTATTTTTTTAAACAACATACCTTTCCGGGAGCATTCTGAGTGTTTGCAAGAACCATTGCCTTACTGATCTGCGCTGGGGCTTCTCCGTCCACGGCATTGGAGCTTCGCGAAACTGGGCGCTACGAGCTCAACCAACCGGCAAGCCTTGACTACGATCCAACGTTTTGTGGCTTGTGGATTGCCAACGAGGGGCCCGAGGCCATTCTCGTTACATTGCAAGGTGATGAGTTGCGCCGCATATCCAGCGATCTCTTCCGTATCAAGGCAATTGCTATCGAAGGAGATCACTTGTTGGTAGGCGACGGTCTTGGCAGCCTCCAACGTGTCACGAAGGAAGGAGTCACTTTAGGAGCACCCTTTGAACTTGAAGGTGGATTTGCGGATACCGAAGGGATCGCGATCAATGCAAAGGGGCAGATCGTGACCGTAGAAGATGATCCGGAACGGTTGTCCTGGTTCACTTCAGAAGGCGTCCTTACGGCAAGGTTGGATACCATGAAGCTCTCTCCCCCCTTAAGCGAGGCACAGGGCATCGCAATTGACCCACGAACCGGTCACATGTTGATCGTTGATGACTGGGAAGGGTCAAACAGCCTGTATGAGTTCACGGCAGATGGCCAACTGCTCGCCCAGCAAAGCCTGTTGGAATTCGGAACTGACCCGGAAGGCATCGCCATTAGGCCGGGATCTAACCAACTGTTCGTGGCGTTCGACGGTGGCGCGAAGATTGTGACATTTGACTACACACCCACCTTGCCTGAAGGATCGCCGCCTCTGCCTCCGGGCGCGGATTGTATGATCTTTTGAGAATTTGGCTGCTTGCTTGGGGCGATGCAGGTTACGGCTAGTCGCGCTCGTTGTCTAGCGTTTCACGTATGAGCGTCAAATTGGGTAAAGACCTATGGAACGGTTCGGGCCCGAGTTCGGACAAAACTGGAGCCAGGGCTTCAGACATCCGTTCCATAGAAGCTTTCAAAAACTCCGCGCCTTGCGGCGTGGACCGGGCAATTTTCGAACGCTTGTCATCGGGGTTGGTTTCAAGGGTAATCAGGGCATGATTTTCTAGGCTCGCGAGCATGTGCGTCATCGACGTCTTGGGCACTTGAAAAGCGTTCGACAGCTGTAGTGGCGTTTCCCCCTCGGGGCGCCGGACCAGGTGGCCCAATATGCCAAACTGGGTAGCGGTCATTCTGCCAGGTAAGAACGCTTCAAGCTTGGTCGAGATCAGCTGGTTGATGATCCCGACCTCGGTGAAGAACCGGTAGACTTCGTTGGTCTCATCTTCAGGCTTCATTCAGAATTCGTGTCTCCAGAGGCCAACGGGGCGTGGCAATTGGTTCAGGCCCATACCCCAAACGCAACAACATTTGCACCGTGTGGCCTGGTGACGCAAGAAGCTCATGCGCAAGATCGTATTCATCGGCCATCTCGGGATATTCCTGAAGGGCCTGACTGACCGGATGCACGCCCAGACCCATTTCGGTTGTCTTCAGGTAGAAACGCATCAATTGACGTCCGGCTTCGAGTTGATCGCTTCGCGTGTTTGTAGCTGTCGTGAGTACTGCGTATTGCGCCGTCGCGTCTAGCATAGCGAAGTAGCCTCGCATGTGAGACTGAGTGCCTGGGTGGTCAACATTCATAAGGGTCTCATTGTCCAATAGGCCAGTAAGTCGCAGCGTTTCCAGCATGGGATCGCGTAACTCAATCCCGTCCGGGTTGGCGTTGATTTCTGCTTTCCCGATCCGCATGAGGTCGACGGATTCTTTCAGGGTCTGCGGCGTTCGCATTTCGATTTCAAATGCGCGTTTCGTGAGGTCTCGAACACGGGCCACTAGATCCTCATCGGAAATTAAAGTGGCATAGTTTTCAAGGACCGACACTTCCGTCTCGGACAGCCGCTGTTCAGTGTACGGTTCTTTGTTGGAATGCCGTTTGAGGATTTGATCTGATAGTGGATCGGGTGCTCCGCCAGAAACAAACACTGCTTCTGCGATTGGTCCGTCATCCCCATCAGGCAGTAACTTGACCTCGGTATCAAATCCCTGTGCACCTGCCGCCAGGACCATCGTCTCAACAAATGCGCCGAGGCCAATATAGAGCTGGCGGTGGTAAGGATCGGTTTCCGGAAGCTCGCGATCTGTATCACGGTGGATGCGCACCTTGTCTTGCCCAACCAACTCGACCAGCCAAGGTTGCAAGTTGTGCGGGTTAGGGGCGAGAATCGCGTAGGACAAAGCGGCTTTGCGGGGGTCGTCATATGGTTGTGGCGTCCACGGAGCCAGCGCGTCATGCGGTGCGCGTGTCGCTAGGAACCCAACCGCGCCCGTTGCCGCCAGTATTGTGCCTCCGCCTAGAATCTTGAGAAAACGTCTTCGATTTGGCATCTTGAGTCTCCAGTAGTACGATATCGAACTAATATAATTCGAAATCGTACTATTTCAACTCCATTGATGCAGTGGTTGGTTGAGTGACCTGAAAAAAGTAAATCAGAACAGCCGGCCTCTACGATAGACTGCCGTGTTAGACAGGTGTTCGGAGAGTCTTTTGTGCCTAAAAAAGCAGCTATTCTAGTTGATTAACGACCGGATGCGAGAAAATCAGAGGCTGTTAAGCCGATGCTTTTCGAGTATCCCGCAAAGCATAGCCTGTGCTTGCAGCCTGTGTTCTCGATGGCGTTCACGGGCGGCATCTGGACGACCTTCACTAATCGCTTGAAAAACAACCCGGTGATCTTCGTTGGATTTAACGGGCAGGGGCCTGATGAACAACGTCGTTGCACGCGCGCGGCGGACTTGGTCGCTCATCATGGCAACAATCGCTTCGACTCGTTGGTTGCCGCCCAACCGAACGAGCTCTTGATGAAACAACTCGTCTGCCTCTGCCCACGCTTCAAGGTCTTCGGCTTCGATGGCTTGGTCCATCTTCGCAATTGATCCAGCGAGTACCGCCAGTTCATCTTCTGAATAACCCGCTTCGGCAGCGCGCTGTGCCGCGAGACTCTCAAGTTCCGTAAGGATGTCGTAGATTTCACGCATATCATCTGATGAAACAGGCAGTATCCGAACGCCCTTTCGGGGTCGCATTTCCAGCAACCCCTTACTTTCCAACATCAGCGCAGCTTCCCGTATCGGGGTGCGGGACATGCCAAGGGTCT
Source organism: Ruegeria sp. S263 (assembly GCF_056780525.1). Classification (NCBI taxonomy): domain Bacteria; kingdom Pseudomonadati; phylum Pseudomonadota; class Alphaproteobacteria; order Rhodobacterales; family Roseobacteraceae; genus Ruegeria; species Ruegeria sp. S263. The sequence continues at coordinate 389,395 of NZ_JBQUVJ010000003.1, forward strand.
CGGCGAGTTCCGACTCCAGATGGTCAGTTCCGGCCGCAAGTTCGCCAGACAGGATCATCCGCCGCAAATCCCTAACAGCGCGTTGTGTATTGGAAAGAGTTTTTGCGTCCTGATCCTTCACGGTGTCTCCAGGTTGATTTTTCGTCCTTCCGCAGCTGAGAGGTAGATATTCTCTTCAATGCGGATCACATCCAAATAGTCTCGGGCCGTGTTTTCCAAAGGCGTGCCCAGTAGAAGGCCCGAAATGACGTGACTTTGCAAGGCGTGAACGCAGTCTCCTCCAAATCCATCATGATCGCTTGGAGGTAGAATCTGCTGTCTCTCCTGTTTTCCAAACGCGCGGAGGTCAACGGAACCGTCGCCGTAAAGAACTAGTGATCCTTCCGTTCCTTCGATGAGAGCTTCGCCCATGGTCTGACGCGGGTTTTTGGCGCTATGGTCAAGGCATCTGTTGCCATCGAACAGAGCTTTCAAACCTTTGGGGTGGTCAAACAGGATGTAACCTGCATCCTCGCCCGAGATAACGGGGTTAACTTGGCGCAAGTCCGCATAAACTGCGCTGGGCGCATCGAACAAAAATCGGAATGTGTCTACCCAGTGAACCGCTGTCTCATGAACTAGGAAACGTGGCATTTTTTGAAAGTACGGCTGCCGGTCCAGGTAGGCTCGCGGTCCCTGTCCGTCGCCGGGCCGAAGCCGGAAAGTCGCTTGTAGAGGTGTTCCAATTCGACCCTCGGTCATCGCCACCTTGATTGCACGATACCAAGGCTGAAAGCGAAAATTCTCATGTACGACAATGGTTGCACCTACCGCTTCAGCCTCTGAAACGATCTTCTCCGCTTCATCCAGAGACATGCAGAAAGGTTTTTGGCAGATCAGCCATTTTATGCCCGAATGCAGCGCAGTTCGAATGGCGTCGGCCTGCGCCACAGGTGGAAGAATGATGTCCACGAGATCTGGTTTTTCCGCCTCCAGCATTTTTGACAGATCATCGTAAGCGGCCAGTCCTGTTTTCTTCGCCTTGTTGATATCACGGTTGCAGGATGCAATCAGATCCGCTCTGGGCATTCGGGACCAACTTTCGTAGTGGAACCTACTGAAATACCCCGCACCCACACACGCGACCCTGATGGCTTGTTGAGTATTCATGCCCGCAATGCTTCCAATACCGATGAGGCTGCGTCCTGCGTTCCGGCGGTGCCACCTAGGTCACGCGTCAGGTTCTGTCCGTTCGCAGTCACCTTTTCCACGGCTTCACGCAACCGTTCGCCGTCGTTGGACAGGCCTGGGTGATCATGGGTCAACCCCAACCATTCAAGCATCATTGCTGCGGACAGGATCATCGCAAAGGGGTTGGCAATACCCTGTCCTGCAATGTCTGGAGCGGAACCATGGCAGGGTTGGAACACAGCGTGATTCAATCCGATATCCGCTGACGGAGCCAGTCCAAGACCGCCCATGAGACCTGCACCAAGGTCGGAGAGGATGTCTCCGAACATGTTCTCGGTCACCATGACATCGAACTCCCAAGGTTTTTGGACCATCCACAGTGCGGTGGCATCAACATAAGCATGGTCTGCCTGCAAATCGGGATGGTGGGCGGCTTCTGCATCAAACATCGATCTGAAGAATGCAAAGGCGCGGAATACATTGGCTTTGTCGACACATGTAACTCGACCCTGACCGCGCCCGGTTCTTTTGCGGTTCTGGGCGAGTTCAAACGCGAAACGGAACAGCTTTTCGGACACCTCACGAGTGATCAACAGAGTTTCACGTGCTTCGTCTTCGGTAACTTCGCCAGCGCCTTGGGTGAAGAACAGTCCTTCTGTGCTTTCGCGTATCAAGACAAAGTCGATCTCTTTTCCGGGAGGCAGCGCCAAGGGGGTCATTTGTCCACTGCTTACCTTTACTGGTCGTACACCAGCGAAAAGTCCCAGTTGCTTTCGCAGATCGATTTGCGGTGAAATCTCGGTTCCGTCAGGGTATCGAACATCTGGTAAGCCCATTGCAGACAGCAGAATCGCGTCAGCGTTGCGTGCAGTTTCGAGTGATCCAGCCGGAAACGATTCTCCAGTTTTGGCGTAGTGGCCTGCACCTGCCGGCGCGTCTGTAAACGCCAGTTCGTAGGTGCGGTTGCCGAGCGAGAGGTGGTGCAGAATTTCAAGCGTAGGGCCCATAATTTCAGGGCCGATCCCATCCCCGTGGAACACTGCGACATCGTAAGTCTTTTTCATTTTGGCCCGCTTCCTTCCCGTTTCGCATTAATAGCGCGATAGCAGCTTCCACTACAGTCCGTTGACAGCGCATTCTTTAATGTATACGCAAATAAATGCAATAATAAACGCAAAGTTGTTTGGGAGGACTTGGAAATGAAACGAAAACTAGGGCGGTTGGTGGCCGCGGCGGTGTTGGCGACCGGTATTACAGGGACGGCGTCTGCGCAGGATTACCCCTATCGTGATATCACCACAGCTGTGGTCTGGGGGGCCGGTGGCGGGACGGACACAATTAACCGTATGATCATGGCCGAGATGGAAAATCACCTTCCGGTCTCGATCAATGTGATCAATCAAACAGGTGGGGTCGCGGGCTCCAACGGCATGGTCTACGTCATGAACCAACCGGACGATGGCTACACATTGGTTGGTCTGTCAGAGTCTAACGTCACCGCTGCCGTGCAGGGTGGTTGGGATAAGAAATTTGATTTTTGGTATCCGTTTATCGTTGGCGGATCACCTGATCTGATCTCGGTTCCGGCAGACAGCCCTTACAATACTCTGGAAGAACTGGTCGACGCTGCGAAAGCTGCTCCTGGGACTATTCCGGCTGCGGCTTCCGGCGCAGGTTCGATCCACCACTTGAACCTTCTGGCCATCGAAAAAGGATCCGGTGCAGAATTCAAGTTTGTTCCATACAAAGGCTCAGCGCCAGGGCAGGAAGCAGCGATAGCAGGTGAAGTTGCGTTGGTTGTGACTTCTCTAGCTGAACAGGCCGCGTTGATCGAAGGCGGTCAACTTAAACCGCTTGCGATGTTGACGCCCGAAGATGCGCAGATTGCAGGGGCAACAGTGCCTTCTGCCTTTGGCATTTATGACGGTCTCGATCAGTATTTGCCGCTCAAGCAGGCCATCGGGTTTGCAGTTCACAGTTCAGCCGGGGACGACGTAAAGGCCGCGCTTGGTAATGCCTTCGAGCAAGCGATTGCCTCCGACACCGTCGCTGAATGGGCCACTGCAAACAATTATGATGTCGGTGGTCAACACGGCGAAGAAGCTCAAGAGCTGTTTGCGAACCTCGAAGCTACCTTTGCATATACCTTGCAAGATCTGGGCGCAGCGACCGTAGATCCGGCATCGCTGGGTATCGAGAAGCCATAATCCTATCACTTTTTCAAGGGCGCGCCTGATCGCGCCCTTTCTGACAAGAGGCAGGCAATGGACAAACCTGACGATACACTGATCATGCGGGCGCGCGATTTCTGGGCATCGATTGGTCTAATAGCAATTTCCACTTTTTTCCTTTGGAAGACGTCGGACATCCCGCTTTGGGGTGAAAACCGCGCAGGTGTAAATGGGTCTGATTGGTACAACTCGGCAGCAATTGTACCGCTGTTCATCTTCGGTGGATTGCTTGTCTTGTCCTTCGTGTTGCTGGCGATTTCGATCCGTTCAGGAGGAGCCCAACACGCGCTCAGTGCTTTAGGGGTCGGATGGGATAAGTCGGAAGCCTATCGAGCTTCAACCATAGGCCTGATTCTTCTTGCATATGTCGTCGGGCTGGTTCCCAGAGTGGACTTCATTCTGTGCTCTGGGTTGCTGATCACGGCTTTGACTTACGGTTACTACGGGGGTCATGCGCGGCGTGCTTTGGTGGCTTGTATAGCAGTTGTCGTCGCCGGTTTGTTTGCGTTCGCCGTGTTTCCTGCTCAGGCGGATTGGAATGCACACGCTGATGATTGGTTCACACTGGCCTTGTGGGTGGCGTTAACACTAGTGGTATTGACCAAAGCGGCTTCAGAGCGCGTTTTGCGGTTCGTTCCATTGGTGGCAATACTTGCCCCGCTCATCCTCGTTTGTGCGATGGCCTTTGTTTTCCGGCAGAACGTGCCCGCGCGCGGCGGGCTGATCTTCAAGCAAATCGAATACCACTACTACGTGACGCTTCGTCCGCTATGGAAAGACTGACCGGATGGACTTTATCCTTTCGCAACTGGCTGGGTTTGGGACCGCATTCGTGGGCCTGGCAGTAGACCCGCTGACCTATCTGTATCTGATCGCTTCCGTGTTCCTGGGCATCACGTTCGGCGCACTGCCCGGCCTTACGGCAACCCTGGCTGTGACGATCCTGACGGGTTTCTTCGGCAACAAAATCCCGCTCGACTATTCGCTCATCGCTTTGCTCGGGGCCTATGTCGGCGCGATTTACGGCGGCTCTTACCCGTCTATTTTGCTGAACATTCCGGGCACGGCAGCCAGCGCGGCGACGGCCATGGATGGCTACCCACTGGCCAAAGCGGGTCGAGGGGGCGAAGCACTAGGGCTGACCACGACGGCCAGCTTCATTGGCACAGTTATCGGGACCATCACGCTTTTGATTTTCGTGTGGGCTCTGCTCTTGGTTTCAAAGAACATCGCAAGCCCGGAGAAAGCATTGCTGGCCCTGTTCGGCATTCTGCTTTCTGGCACTTTAATGAGCGAAGACCTGGTGATTAAGGGATGGATCGCCGGTTTGATCGGGCTTGCGATGTCCATGGTGGGGCTCGACCCTCTGTTGTCTGAGCCGCGCTATACTTTCGGCTGGTCCTATCTGATGAGCGGGTTTCAGGTCGTCCCAGTTTTGATGGGGGCCTTTGCCATTCCCCAAATCATTGACGGTTTGAGGCACGTTGAGGCCGGGAAAGTTCTGGCCCTGAAAGGTCGCATCCTTCCGAACCTACGCTCCATCCTACGCTATCTACCGACCATTGGCCGGTCTGGGGTGATCGGGACCGGGGTAGGAGCGCTTCCTGGCGTGGGTGAAGATGTCGCCGGTTGGGTCAGCTACGGTGTCGGCAAGACCGTATCTGCCGAGGGCGACAAGTTTGGAAAAGGGTCATTGGAAGGTCTGCTGTGCTCTGAAACAGCAAATAACGCCTGCATTGGGGGGGCGCTGATCCCGCTTTTGGTTTTGGGCATTCCCGGTTCACCACCCGCCGCGGCTTTGATGGGGGCTTTCAAGATCAACAACGTGATCCCAGGTCCGACGATAGACCCCGAGATCATTCTGCGCGTGGTTGCAATTTTAGTGCTGGCCTCCCTGACAATGTTCTTAATGGGCCTGTTCACTGCTCGGGTCTTTATCAAAATACTCGCCATCCCGCAGACCATCTTCTTGCCCGTCGTTATGGTTCTGACAACCATCGGGTCTTTCAGCGTCGGCGGCGGCATCAATGATCTTTACCTGATGCTTGGCGTCGGCGCTGTTGCCTATTTCATGAGCCTCATGAAGTACCCAATCGCGCCGTTGGTGATAGGCGTTATTCTGGGCAGCCTGTTTGACGAAACCTTTCGTCGGTCGCTGTTCCTGTCGGATGGGGATCCTTCGGTCTTCTTTTCTCGGCCTGGTGCGGCCATTCTGCTGGTGCTCAACATTGGTCTGATCCTCAGCCAACTGCCCGTCGCGAAACGCGCGTTCTCACGCCTAAAAGGAATTTCAGTCTGATGTTTGCGGTTACTGTCACCTTCACTCTCAAGCCCGGTAACAGAGATATCTTCTTGCCGCTTATGGTCGAAAACGCTTCAACTTCTTTGCGTGAAGAAATCGGATGCCGGCAGTTTGACGTATGTCTCGGCGACGATCCTGAGACAGTTTTTCTCTATGAGGTTTATGATGACAGCGTGGCGTTCTCTGCCCACCTAGAAAGCGCGCATTTTCAGTCCTTTGATACGGCAGTGGCTGATATGATCGCCACCAAGGTGGTTCAGCATTATTCCGAGGTTATCCGATGAACGATTGGGAAATTCACGCCGTGAAATACGCGGATCGCAACGCCCGGACGCGAGCTGATAGTTTCATCATCGATGATAATCACGATGCTCCCCATGCGATGGACTATTTCGTTTGGGTGCTCAAACGCGGCAACAAAGTCATTCTGGTCGATACTGGCTACGACTCCGATGAGGCCGCCGCTCGTGGTCGTCCCATCGCGATGGACCCTCGCGAAGCTCTGCGGCCACTAGGCATCGCGCCGGAAGCGGTGACTGAGGTCATCGTGACCCACCTTCATTATGACCACGCAGGGGGGCTGCATATGTTCCCTAACGCGAAGTTGCACATGCAGTCGGCGGAAATGGCCTTCGCTACAGGTCCCTGCATGTGCCACGATCACCTGCGTGCTCCTTTCACGGCTGACCATGTCTGCGAGGTCGTAAAGCGTCTCTATTCGGGCAAAGTCGTGTTCTACGACGGAGAAGCCGAGATTGCAGATGGGGTCACGGTGCACTGCATCGGTGGGCATTCGCGCGGGTTGCAATGCGTTCGCGTAAGAACGGCAGCCGGGTGGATGGTACTCGCCTCTGATGCCTCGCATTATTATGAGAATTTCATGGCGCGCAAAGCTTTTCCTATCGTCGTCGATTTGCAAGACATGATGGACGGCTTCAAGACACTCGAGAGGTTGGCCTCGCGTCCTAGGCTTATCGTGCCCGGCCATGATCCACTTGTGCGTGAGGTATTTCCCGTAGGCGCGGCACCGCATATCCATAGGCTGGATCCAGGGCCGACGCGGGACATTGAACTATGAAAATCGGTGTCATAGCGGACGACTTCACTGGTGCGAGCGACATTGCGAACACCTTGGCGAAGGGCGTTGAGCCAGAAGGTGGGTTACGAACGGCTCAGTTCCCGGGTATTCCGATGACCCCGGCCAGCGAAGAGATCGAAGCGGGTGTGATCTCGCTCAAGAGCCGCACGGCACCGGTCGAGGAAGCGGTTGCAGACAGTCTGAGTGCCTTGAGGTGGCTCGTGGACCAAGGATGCCAGCAGTTCATCTTCAAATATTGCTCGACATTCGATTCCACGATGGAAGGAAATATCGCCCCCGTTGCGGAAGCGCTGGCCAACGAACTGGGCGCGCAAAAAGTGATTTTCTGCCCGGCCTTTCCTACAACGGGACGCACGGTCTATCACGGTCATCTTTTTGTGCTCGGCAGGCTGTTGAACGAGTCCGGGATGGAAAATCACCCCCTTACTCCGATGACGGATGCCAACATTAGGCGTTGGTTGCAGCATCAGACCGAAGAAGCGGTTGGGTCGGTGCCAGTTGACACCGTGAAGCAGGGACCAGAGGCGATTTCTGATGCATTGCGGAACGCAGACGGGCGCTTTGTGATCGGTGATGCGATTTCGGATGAAGATTTGTTGGCCTGGGGCGAAGCTCTAAAGGATGCCAAGCTCATTACTGGGGGATCGGGTATAGCGCTGGGTCTACCAAGAAACTTCCTGAGAGAGGCTTCATCCAAAAGTGTTGGCATTGCGTTCACTGGTATCGCAGGGCCCGCCGCTATCCTTGCAGGGTCTTGTTCAGGTGCGACACGCGGGCAGATCGATGTTCATGCGGAATCCAATCCGACGTTCGTCATTGATGTTCCAGGTGTCATGTCCGGGGATGTAACCACGCAAACGCTTCTGGATTTCTTTGAAACGCATCCGGGTCAGGCGCCGCTCGCGTATTCATCAGGAAGCCCGGATGATGTGCGCGCGATCCAAAACAAATTCGGTCAGGACGCTGTGGCGGAAAAGCTGGACAATCTCTTTGCGGATACAGCACGAGAACTTGTTCAGAAGAGCTACAAGCGATTGGTGGTGGCTGGAGGAGAGACGTCGGGAGCTGTCGCCAAGGCTGTCTCTGAGGCACTGGGGTCTCCGGCCATGTCAATTGGTCCAGAGATCGACCCGGGCGTACCTGTCCTGAGCGTCGGAAAAACTGAACCCATTGCGCTGGCTCTAAAATCTGGAAACTTTGGCGCTCCGGACTTTTTCGCGAAGGCTCTCAGAATGATGGAGGCCGGCAAATGAGTTCTGAAGAAAAGGCATTACGACAGCAAATGTCGGAGCTGTGTGCCTCACTGTTTGCACGTGGCTTTTCCGTTGGCACTGCGGGCAATGTCTCCGCGCGTTTACATGACGGGATCCTCATGACGCCAACAAATTCCACCTTGGGCGATATCGACCCCGAGCGCATCGCCAAGATTGATTTGGATGGCAACCACGTCTCGGGAGACAAGCCGACCAAGGAAGTCTTTCTGCATCAAGCTTTCTATGAGACAAGACCAGAAGCGGGCGCCGTGGTTCATCTGCATTCGACCTGGGCCACCGCACTGTCGTGTCTGGAAGACACCGATCCAGACGACTGTATTCCACCGCTTACGCCATACGTGGTGATGCGCGTCGGCACGGTCAAACTGGTTCCATACGTCAAGCCGGGTGATCCGAAATCAGGTGATCTGATCCGTAAACTGGGCGGCAAATTTAGTGCTGTTCTGTTGGCCAATCACGGACCAGTCGTATCGGGAAAGGACCTCTTCTCGGTGGTCTGTGCAGCAGAAGAGTTAGAAGAAACAGCCAAGCTGCTCGTGGCATTGCGGGACATGCCAACCCGGATGTTGGATGCAGCACAAGTCGCAGAACTCAAAAAGACTTTCGGAAGGATGTAATTCGACACCGAAATGGGGGCGTGCAAACTTTTGGGCAAATCGTGCAAAATTGTGCGCAAATACGGCGCAAAGTTATGGGCAAGCACACTTGAAATTGATGAACGAAATCAATAGCAGGAGCGCAGCGTTATGAGCGCGCCTACAGGGTGGTGGTGCTGCCACTACCGCTGATAACTGGAGTGGAGCCCGCTGCAAATGCAATAGGAAACGACCAGACGTCGGTCCCGTTGGCAAACAGAGAACCGTCTGACGCTGTGCAGGAAGTCGGGTTCAGTGTCGCGGTGCAGATTTGCGTGCCGTCTGCAAACCGAACATAGTCCCCGTCAGGTGTTGTTCCGCGTTCAATGACCGCTCCGGTCGGTACGTCGCCATTTGAAGATACTGTGCCCAACAGGTTGCCGGGGCCGTAGCCGAAGTCTGCGCGCATCAGGCGACCCGGCGTTGTATCATCTGAACTGTTTTGAACGGCTGCACCGCTTGCAATGGCAGAGGCCGGGTCAAAGCTGAGTGCGTCGGTCCAGTTGCTTCCGTCTGGTGAGACCTTGATGGAAAATCCTGTGCTGCCGGACAGCCCCATTTCTGCGTGCCCTGTCCAATTCGATTGAAACAGCAAAGATGCAGTTTCGGCCGCGTTGGCCTTGTTGATCTTCAACTGATGACCTAGCCCATCATGGCTGAGCAACGACGCGGCAGACCGAACGGCAGCCGGTTTGTCTCGTCATATGTCGCGGAAATACCAATCCCTTTCAGGTTTTGGGTTGCAATAGGGGCATCCACCCAGTCTGACCCGTCCCAGACGATCAGCCGGGATTGGCTTTCATCCCATGCGCGCCATCCTGATACGGGGCTTACGAAATGCCACGCATTGTCCAGCCACGCGGCCAGTTTGCCAGCTTGCCCTGCCCAGTCACCCGTAGGCGCCGCCCCCAGAGCGTGAACTTCTCGCTGATCCGGTGCGGGCGGAGGATTGATTGCGCCTGCCGAGGCGACGCTCAACTGTACGATGACGTCCAGTTTCCTGAGTGCTTCATTATGCGTGACGTGTTTCTGCGCTTGCGGCTGTTGAATAAATGGCAAGTCCAGTCGGGGTGAGTTTTGTGATACGGGGTCCTCCTGTGGCTGTCGAAATGACATACGCAATGCGGGCCACAGTGAGTGCAGAGATGTGAATCCTTCCCGACTTGCACGAACGCATCAGAAAAGAATCGTTAATTCTTGGGGATTGGACCCGGTCGGCACGGGGCAGGTTTCAGTTTCTGCCACCAGCCCGGCGCTTGGACATAGGTAACCGTGTACGTTAGGCGGCCGTTACTGAGCCGCCTTGTCCGAAGAGATCACTTCGTGAATGTATTCACGCAGGTCGTCACGCAGATCTTCGCGAGACAGTGCATATGCGACCGTTGCCTGCAGGAAGCCGGACTTCGAGCCGCAGTCAAAACGCTGACCTTCGAACTTGTAGCCAAAAACCGGAACACCGTTTCCGATATCTTCGGCGATCGCATCGGTAAGCTGGATTTCGCCACCGCTGCCTTTTTTCTTCTGGTTCAGGTTATACAGAACCGATGGTCCCAGGATATAGCGCCCGATCACGGCCAGGTTGGACGGCGCGTCCTCTGGTTTGGGTTTTTCCACCATGCCCCGGGTGCGCACGACGGATCCGATATTCTCACCAACATCCAGCACACCATAAGATTGGGTTTTTTCATGCGGAACTTCCATGGCCGCAACCATATTGCCGCCGGTTTCTTGGTAGGCTTCGACCATCTGCTGCAAACAGGGCTTGTCGGCGGCGATCACGTCGTCTGGCAGCATAACGGCAAAAGGCTCGTCCCCGATCAGGCGGCGCGCGCACCACACGGCGTGCCCAAGACCCAGCGCCTTGTGCTGGCGGATATAGGCAATCGCTCCGCTTTCCATGTTGGTGGCATTGAGTGTTTCAAGAAGGTCCGTCTTGCCTTTGGCCTTTAGTTCTTGCTCAAGGATGTGGTTGTGGTCGAAATAGTCTTCTAGCGCGGATTTTCCCCGCGAAGTTACGAAAATAAACTCGGTGATACCGGCCGCACGCGCCTCGTCGATCGCATATTGAACCAGTGGCCGGTCGACCAGCGTCATGATCTCTTTGGGGACGGATTTAGTTGCTGGCAAAAAGCGTGTACCCAGACCCGCAACTGGAAAAATCGCCTTGGTGACCTTGCGTGCCATGTTACCTCTCAAGTTAAAAAAAATTTGCCCGAAAATCGCTTTGCTCTCGTGGCTTCGTCTTAGGCTGTGCGCGCAGAATGATCAACGCCGTTTGATGCAGGATGCTGCGTCATGGGAAATGGTGCCATCACGAAGATTGGGAGTCAAAATGAACTGCGGCAACATGCAGCGGGAAAGCTGAGTATTTATGCCAAAAAGGAAACAATAATATCAAATAGTGGAATATTGTTTGCCTACTATCTGATTGATTTGTTCAATCCCTAAGCGGAATTGAAAAACGCCCGAAGTCTGTAGACAGGTGTCGGGCGTCTTTGCTTACGCGTTGGCCATGATTGCCTCAAGTGGATCGTGTTCGGCCACGAAATGATCGGGCTTCACCTCGTTTAATTGAGGCACATAGTCTGTCTGCCCTGCAGACAAACGGCTGGGCAGGAACCTCAACGCCGCTTTCGGATCCATTGGTGAAGGAAGTTCACCCGGCAGTTTAAGCCTCTGGCGGCTACGCTCGACATCCGGGTCCGGGATTGGCACCGCCGAGATCAAGGACTTGGTGTACGGGTGAATAGGTTCGGAACAAATGGCCTCACCATCACCCAATTCGACGATCCGGCCGAGATACATAACCATGATCCGGTTTGATACGGCACGAACCACGGACAAGTCGTGGCTGATGAAGATCATCGACAGGCCAAACTCCTGCTGGAGTTCGCGCAACAATTCGACAATCTGGGCCTGAATCGAAACGTCCAGCGCGGATACGGCCTCATCACAAATGATCAGCTTGGGCTTGTTGATCATCGCCCGCGCGATACCGACCCTTTGGTTTTGGCCGCCGGATAGTTCATGCGGATAGCGGTTGATCATGTTTGCTTTCAGGCCAACCCTCTCCATCATCTCGGCAACCATCTTCTTACGCTCCCGCTCTGTCAGGTCGGGGCGATAGGTCTTAAGTGGTTCAGCGATCGAAGCTGAGATTGTCATTCTGGGATCCAGACTGGCCAGCGGGTCTTGGAACACGATCTGCAAATCCTTGCGGTATTTGTTCAGTTCCGCCCGCTTTAGTCCAACGATGGGATGACCCAGCCAACTGACATTACCGCCGCTGGGTTCTATAAGCTGTAGTACGGCGCGCGCCAATGTCGACTTGCCGCAGCCCGACTCACCTACGACTCCCAAGGTTTCGCCCTTGCGGATGTCGAAGGTCACACCATCAACGGCTTTCAGAGGTACCTTGCGTCCGAACAGGCCGCCAGAGACATGGATTGGGAAGTGCACCTTGACGTCATCGACCTTAAGCAAAGGTTCTTCGGTTTTACCAAGCGCCTTGGGTGCGTCCCCAGCATCAATGCGCGGCATCGCTTCCAGCAGGGTACGTGTGTATTCGTGCTGCGGTGCGCGAAAGATTTCGCGCGTGTCGCCAGCTTCGACAAACTGTCCCAGACGCATCACCTGAATACGGTCGCACATACGCGCAACAACACCCATATCATGCGTGATCAGGGCGATGGCCGTGCCTTCGTCCTTCTGCAGGCGGACCATCAGGTCCAAAATGTCCGCCTGAACCGTTACATCCAGTGCCGTTGTCGGTTCATCCGCGATCAGCAGTTTGGGACTACACAGCATCGACATTGCGATCATGACACGCTGACGCATGCCGCCCGACAGTTCATGCGGGTATTGGTCCAGACGTCGCTTTGCCTCGGGGATGCGAACACGATCCAGCCATTCAAGACACCGGGCACGGGCTGCGTTTCCTTGCAAGCCTTCGTGAACCTGTAGCACTTCGCGCATTTGCTGGCCGATCCGCAAATGCGGAGTCAATGCGGTCAGCGGATCCTGAAAGATCATGCCAACGTCGTCGCCCCGGATCTGGTTCAGCTTGTTCACGGGCAGGTTCAGGATTTCCTTGCCATTCAGCAAAGCCGACCCGCTGGCGCGCCCGGCCGGAGGCAGCAGCCCCATCGCAGCCATAAACGTCTGGCTTTTACCCGATCCGCTTTCGCCAACGATGCCCAAACACTCGCCTGGATTGATGTCAAAGCTGATGCCCTTGACGGCTTCGACAACACCATCCGGTGTATCGAATTGCACGCTCAGGTCCTTTACAGAAAACAAACTCATATCAGCGATCCTTCGGGTCTAAGGCGTCACGCAGGCCATCGCCGATGAAGAACATCGTGATGATGATGGCGACGTAGAATGTCAGGGGGAACATCAATTGCCAGAGGGTTCCATAGCCCATAGTACCAGCACCCTCGGCGATCAGACGGCCGAGTGAGGTATAGGGTTCCGAAATTCCCAAACCCAGGAACGAGATAAAGCTTTCGGTCAGGATCATCTCGGGCACCAGCAACGAGGCGTAGACAATCACAACACCCAACAGGTTCGGCAGGATGTGGCGATACATGATGGTGAACTCACTAACGCCAGCGGCGCGTGCGGCCTCAATGAATTCGCGGTTTTTCAGGGTTAGTGTCTGCCCGCGAACGATCCGCGCCATTGTCAACCACCCCACCGCGCCTAGGGCGATGAACAGCATAAAGAACGACCGGCCCGCCACAACCAGAAGCAGGATGATGACAAGCGTGGCCGGGATCGCCAGCAAGATGTCAACGAAGCGCATCATGATGCCGTCGGTGCGGCCACCGATATACCCAGCCGCAATCCCATAGCAGGTTCCTACGATCAGCGCGGTCGCGGCCCCGATCAGCCCCACCAAAAGCGATGTGGTGGTCGCCTGAATGACACGGCTGTACAGGTCGCGCCCCAGATCATCGACGCCAAAGAAATGCCCGGTCTCGACCGAAGGCATCCCCATGCCCCGGACGTCACCCATGACATTCCAGTCGATTTCTTCGTTGTTCCACACAGCAAAATAAGGCCCGATAAGAGTGAACAGAACGATCAGACCCAGAATGAACAGACTGGCCATTGCAGCCTTGTTCCGGACAAACCGCATACGCGCGTCCTGCCAGAGCGAGCGGCCCTGAATGACCGTATAGTCGGTGATATCCTCGGCCAGATGCGCAGCTTTTTGTGATTTTCCAAGCATTGCCGGCCCCTCAGTAACGAATTTTCGGATCGAACCAGGCATAGGCCAGGTCGGTCAGCAGGTTCACCAGCACGGTCAGAACGCCATACAGGATCGTGACGCCCAGAAGCACGGCATAGTCTCGTGATAGGGCGGACCCCACATAGGCTTGTCCCAACCCACCGGTTGAAAAGTAGATGTCGACAAAGACCGAACCGGTCAGAACGTAAACAAAAACTGGCCCAAGATAGGATACGACCGGTAGAAGCGTGGGTTTCAGAGCGTGCCGCCAAATGACGGTTCTTGTCGGCAAGCCCTTGGCGCGCGCGGTGCGGATAAAGTTCGAGTTCAGAACTTCCAGCATCGAAGACCGGGTGATCCGGGCGATCGACCCCATGTAAGAGGTCGCCAGAGCGATCACCGGCATGATCAGGTAAGGCCATTGCCCGCCGTTCCATCCGCCCCCGGGCAACCAACCCAGCCAAAGGGTGAATGTCAGTATCAGGATCGGCCCCATGATGAAGTTCGGCAGCGCCTGTGCCGCTATCCCCAGACCAACTGCGAAATAGTCGATCCAACTGTTGTGTTTGATCGCAGCAGCGATCCCAAGGCTGACACCCACGGCCGTCGCGACAAGGAAAGACAGCGAGCCATAGGTCAACGAAATCGGAAAGCCCTGAGCGATGATGTCATTCACGTCGCGGTCCTTGAACTTGAAGGACGGGCCGAAATCGAAATGTACGACGATGTTGTACAGATAGTCCCAAAGCTGTTTCCACAACGGCTGGTCCAGTCCGTACCGCGCCTCGATATTAGCCAGAACCGCCGGCGGCAGGGGCCGCTCTGACGTGAAGGGTCCGCCGGGTGCGAAGTGCATCAAAAAGAAACTTGCAACGATCAGCAAAAGGATCGTTGGGACGGCGATTAGCAACCGCCGGACGATATAGGCAAGCATTTCATGCCCCCAATTATTGGCTTTGCCCCAAAGAACTCTCCGGGGCAAAGCGTGATCAACAGATGATTATTCAGCGATTTTGTAGAGGTTCTTGGAGTACCAGTTCTGCTCTACGTTATTGACCGGCCAGTTCCCAACGTCGCTGTCCATCATGTAGACGCCAGCATAGTGATAGATCGGGATTACAGGGGTCTCTTGTGCGATGATCCGCTCGACCTCGGTATACAGAGGCGCGGCATCGTCCGATGTTTTGGCTTGGGCCAAAAGCTCGTCAACTTTGGCATTGTTATACTTGCCGTCGTTGTAGCCTGAGTCCGATTGCAGCAGGTCCAGGAAGGTTGAGGCTTCGTTATAGTCGCCGCACCAAGCGCCACGGGCCAGATCGAAGTTCTGGTTGCCGCGCTCTTCCAGGAAGATCTTCCATTCCATGTTGGCGAGTTCGGCGTTTACACCCAGCTTCTGCTTCCACATCTGGCTCAGCGCCACCGCGACCTTCTTATGAGCTTCCGAGGTGTTGTAGACCATCTCAAAGCTCAGTGGATTGTCAGGACCGTAACCTGCGGCAGCCAGCAATTCCTTGGCCAATTCGTCGCGTTCCTGCTGAGACATCGAGGCCATTTCTACTTCGGGAACCGTGAACCCGGCGGTCGCCTCAGGAGCAAAGGTGTAAGCCTGAGGCTGGCCACCTGCCATGATGTTTTCCGTGATGATCTTGCGATCTACTGCCAGCGACAGCGCTTGGCGGACATTCGGGTCTTTGAACGCTTCGGGGCCGCCGTCGGAAAGGTTGAACGTGTAGTAATAGTTGCACAGGCGCGGGAAGCTGATGGCCTCTTCCGGGTGCTCTTTCTGCAGGCGTGGGAACTGACCTGCGGGAACCTCGGTGCGGTCCAGTTCACCAGCCAGATAACGGGTCAGGGCGACGTTTTCGTCGTTGATGACCAATGCGACAACCTTGTCGACGATGGTGTTGTCGTTGTCCCAGTACATCTCGTTACGCTCACGAACCGAGCGTTCCTGCGGCAGGTGTTCGGTCAGAACATAAGCCCCGTTCGAGACGATGTTTTCAGGCTTGGTCCACGCGTCGCCAAACTCTTCGATGACTTTCTGCGGGGCAGGGAAGGTCGTGGAATGCGTGGTCATCTGCGCGAAATAAGGCAGAGGGGCGCTCAGTTTGACCTCAAGCGTGTGGTCGTCAATGGCGGTGACGCCCAGCTCATCCACAGGTTTATCGCCTGCAATGATTTCAGCCGCGTTTTCAATCGACATCAGTTCCATGAACCAGGCGTAGGGCGACGACAGCGCTGGATCGACCGCGCGTTTCCATGCGAAGACAAAGTCGCCAGCGGTTACCGGGTCGCCGTTGGACCACTTGGCGTCATCGCGAAGGGTAAACGTATAGACGTCTTTGGTATCGTTGGTGGTGAATTCGGTGGCGACGCCAGGAACCAGATTACCGTCTTCGTCCTGGTTCATCAGCCCTTCAAACAGGTCGCGCACAATCTCGGCACCCGATACGTCCTCGACGACCTGCGGGTCGACCGAGCTGTGTTCGTCCAGAATACGATAGGTGAATGTCTGATCATCCGCCAATGCTTCGCCGGTTTCAGGGTGCGTTCCGGCGGCCAGTGCCGCGCCGGTGATCATGGTCGAGGTCAGCAGCCCCGCCAGCGTTGTCCGAATATGTTTGTTCATATTTTTACTCCCGTTTTTTGGCGGCATTGTTGGCCATCCCAACAAGATGGCAGAGAGCCGCCTTGTTTGCCCGACTGCGAAAGCGCGTGTACAGGTCCGAAAATTGCTGAATTGGTTCGCAAAATGGGCTGCGCCGCAGTCTTTCGGTTTTCAGTCGGGAACGTGGTTGCAAAAGTCGCCTTTCACTGAAGCCGACGTTGGCATTATTTAAAAAAAGGTTAAAGCCTCTGCCCGCAAATTAGGCAGTTGTATGCGAATTGTGAAGGAAACGGCGTGGCGCCGGAAATATTATGATGAAACTAGATGCGTTCTTAACATTTTCGTGAACGGTGGCAGCGCAGGGTGACGCTTGACGCAGCGTAAGCCTTTTAGCAAACAGCCTCTCAAATCGCGAATCGCTAACGGCTTAGGGTTGTTTTCATATGTGCAGCAGGGAAACAGGTGGGCACCTGACCGGTCGCTTCCTGCCAGCGCCCGATCGAACGACGGGTTTTGAATCCCGCAAGGCCGTCCGCACCGCCAACGTCATGCCCCTTATGTTCAAGGGCGCGCTGCATAGCTGCGATGTCCGAACGATAGAGATCACCCACTTTGCCCCACTGACCTTGGAAGTTGCCGACACCGTATTCAATCCGGTCCCCGACATGGCCGACGAAAAGGGCATAAAGATCGCTTTTGTTGTATTCCTTCAGAACATAGAAATTCGGCGTCACCAGAAAGGCCGGGCCACTTCGTCCTGCGGGCATCATCAGGAATCCTTCGTCAGAAAGCTCATGTTGCGGGAAAGGTTTGCCCGAAACTCTGGAAACCCCCATCTCTGCCCAGTCCTGTATTGGGCGTCCCTGATCCGGCCCTTCAAGGGCGCAGGATATGGACTTTGGCACAGAAACCTCGAATCCCCAGTCGCGACCGGACACCCAGCCATGTTGCGCCAGATAGTTCGCAATAGATGCCATCGTATCCTCGGGCGATGTCCAAATATCGGATCGTCCGTCGCCATTGCCGTCCGCCGCAAAGGTCAAAAAGCTTGACGGCATGAACTGTGGTTGCCCCAGCGCACCGGCCCAACTGCTTTTCATTTCACCCGGCGGCGCATGCCCTACTTCGGCGATTTGCAATGCCGAGATGAGCTCGCCCGCGAAGTATTCTGACCTGGTACTCATGAACCCCTTTGTTCCTAGCACTTCAAAGACATTGTGCCGGATCGGGACCTGACCATATCCGCTTTCCTGCCCCCAGATGGCCAGAATGATGTGTGATGGAACGCCGGTTCTGACCTCAATCTGGGCGAGGGTTGTCGAGTGGCGCTGTGCCATCTTTCGGCCAACGGATGTTGCGCCCTGCACCGTGTTGGCCTTGAAATACCGTGCAGGTGAGCCGAATTCGGCCTGTTTCTGCTGTTTAGGTACTTTTTGTGTCCCACCCGGAGGGACCAGATCCGGCAGTTTCCAATTAAGAGTGACGCCGTTAAAGGCGCGCTCCATTGTGCGTCGGGAAACACCTTTGGCTTTGGCTTGCGGCCAAACGGTTTCCCATAACCACGTCTGGAATTGCTGCTCGACCGCTCCGCGGTCCAGTGCGGTTGCGTTTGTGGGAAGACACCAGAGGCCAAATATCACGATAAGCCAACGCATGTGCATAAGGTGTCGCCCGAGGATTGCGGCAAGTCAACACTGACGTCTGACGGCAATTGTCTGCGCGTAATTCCGCGGTTGATCATACCGGGTGCAGGACAATCCCCGGTTACGAAAAACCTTGAGAAAACTCGGAAGTCTGCCGATAGTTGCCTGTAAACAAAGGCAGGAAAGGACAGACAGGAGTGGCCACTATCAGGTTCACAAACGTGTGGCAGACACTTGGGATTGCGATCACAGTTTTCGCTCTTTGCTCGCACGCAGCCTGGGCGAGTGACAGTTTCCTGAATCCACGTGGCCCAATCGCCGAGGTTCAGAGGCTTCACCTGCTGCGCGCGACGGTCCTGATCATGCTGGCGGTTTTGCCTGTTCTGGTTCTGGTACCCTTGATTGCCGTGCGTTACCGGCGACGCAAAGAAGGTGCCGCCGCGTATCGGCCAAACTGGGACTTCTCGTCCCCTCTTGAATTCGTCATGTGGGGTATTCCGGTTCTGATCGTGGCCTTATTGTCCTTCTATCTTTGGAAAGCCACCCATCGCTTGGATCCGTACACCGCGCCCTTTGGTGAAACACCTGCCTTAAATGTGCAGGTCGTGGGATTGGATTGGAAATGGCTGTTTATCTACCCGGACCTAGGCATCGCCAGCGTCGGCGAGATGGGGATACCCGTCAAACAGCAGATTGCGATGACGTTGACCACGGACACCGTGATGCAATCTTTCATGATTCCCGCTCTGGCAGGCCAGATCTATGCCATGCCGGGAATGACAACCAAACTGCATGTTGTGGCTGACGCCCCGGCGACCATGCAGGGTGAAAATACGCAATATAATGGCCGGGGCTTCACCAAGCAGAAGTTTCAGACCCTGGCCATGCAGCCAGACGCATTCTCCGATTGGGTGGACACCGTTCGGGCCAACGGGATTCCCCTGAACGCAGACACATACCGAACATTGGCCATGCGCACGGACCGGGATGAGGTGCAGGCCGCTTTGGGTACATCTGATATGCCGGATAATGCGCTGTATTTCACCACAGAAGGCGCGGATTTGTTTCAGACAATCCTGCACCGATACCACCACGAAGAACCGTTGCCCGCAGATCAACAGCCGGGAACGGCAGAATACGGGCAGGAGGCGCAGCAATGAGTTCTGCGGATACGGGTTTCTTTGGCCGGCTAAGCTGGGAGTCGTTCCCTCTGGCGGGCCTTATTCAGACTCCGAACGCGAACGAAATCGTCGCCAATGCCGCTGCGGGTGTTGTGATCGTCGGTATTCTGGTTGTTGTCGGCGCCCTGACATGGTTCCGCCTTTGGGGACCGCTTTGGCGCGATTGGCTGACAAGCGCAGACCACAAGAAAATCGGCATCATGTATATTGTCTTCGCGATCGTGATGCTGGCGCGCGGGGTCCTTGAAGGCGTGGTCATGCGCGCGCAACAAGCAGCGGGTCCCGGCGACGGGTTTCTTGAAGCCGAACACTTTGCCGAATTGTTCAGCACGCATGGCACCATCATGATCTTTTTCGTGGCGGTGCCCTTTGTCTTTGGATTGGCGAACTTTCTGGTTCCCCTGATGATTGGTGCGCGTGACGTCGCATTTCCTGTAATGAACCAGATCAGTCTTGGCCTGACGGTCTCGGCCGGGATGATGCTGATGGTTTCTTTGCTTGTCGGTGAATTCTCGACCGGGGGCTGGACGGCTTACCCGCCCTATACGGGTGCCGCTTTCAATCCCGGAGTTGGGCCGGACTACTGGATTTGGGCAATCGTTGTTTCCGGGATCGGGACGACGCTGACCGGGATCAATTTCGCGGTGACGATTTACAAACTGCGTGCGCCGGGCATGAAATTCATGCGTTTGCCGATGTATTGCTGGACGATTATCTGCAGCTCGATCCTGATCGTTTTTGCGATGCCGCCGCTGGGTGTCGCGGCCTTGATGCTGGCCGCCGACCGGTATCTGGATTTTCATTTCTTCACCAATGACCTTGGCGGCAACATGATGAACTATGCCAACCTGTTCTGGCTGTTCGGGCACCCCGAGGTTTATTTGCTGGTTCTTCCCGCATACGGAATTTATTCCGAGGTATTCGCGACATTCTCGGCCAAGCGGCTTTACGGCTACAATTCCTTGGTCATCGCGACGATGTCCATTGCGGTGCTGTCCTTCACCGTCTGGCTACACCACTTTTTCACAATGGGTCAAAGTGCGCTGATCAATGCGGTCTTTGGTATTGCGACCATGCTGATCGCTATCCCCACCGGGGTAAAAGTGTATGACTGGATGGCGACCCTGTTCCGGGGCCGTATTCGGTTTTCGGTGCCGATGCTCTATGGTTTGGCGTTCCTTATGCTCTTTGTCATCGGGGGGCTTTCAGGCGTGATCCTTGCAAACCCGACCGTGGATTATCAGGTTCACAACACCCTGTTTCTGGTTGCCCATTTCCACAACGTCCTGCTGCCCGGGGTTCTGTTTGGCCTGCTGGCAGGGTACAATTACTGGTTCCCCAAAGCCTTCGGGTTCCGCCTGAACGAAACCTGGGGTCGTATCACGGTTGTCCTGTGGACAGTTGGCTTCATGCTGACATTCCTGCCCCTGTACTTTGTCGGCCTGATGGGAATGCCGCGCCGGTCTTTCAGTTGGGAAGACCCGAGTTTTCACCCATATATGATCGTGGCCGTTTTGGGGTCTCTGGTTATTTTGTCCGCCCTGCTTGCTGTGGTGGTTCAATTGTGGGTCAGCATTCGGGACCGCGAGAAAACCCGCGTCCCAGTTGGCGACCCGTGGGATGCCCGCACGCTGGAATGGTCAATTCCCGCACCCCCTCCGCCATACAACTTTGCCATTATTCCGCATGTCACCGACCGCGACGACTTTGCCGCCGCAAAGGAAAGGGGCACGGCTTATCCGGCGCCGGGCGCTTATGAGGACATCACCCTTCCACGTAATACGCGGATCGGATTCATACTCTGCGTTCTCAGCGGCGTTTGGATGTTTGCCTTGGTTTGGTGGATCTGGTGGTTGGCGGCGTTGGTCACCATTCTGATGTTGTTGTCTTTCGTTGCGTGGACGTTCAAAACGGACATCGAAGAGGTTATTCCAGCCGCGCAGGTTCAACAGGAGCATGAGGCCTGGCTGGATCTTGTCCACGCCTCTGCCCCCATCAATCGTGACTTTGAAATCTCTTCGGAAAATCGGGGGCGTGCTGGCCCGGACCTGGAGGTCGCCACATGAAGCGCGCACCGACACACAGTTATCCCGGCCTGAACCTTGGTCGTCGGCATCCGGGTGCTGACAAGGCCAGCGAAGTTGTCACCTTCGGCTTTTGGGTCTTCCTGATGAGCGATCTGGTCTATTTCGGGCTGATGTTCGCCATATATATCACCATGATCGACGCGCAGGCGGGCGGGCCGGGGCCACACGAACTGTTCGATCTCAAAAGCATCTTTGCGCAGACCCTGATCCTGTTGACCAGCAGCCTGACGGTCGGGCTGGCAATGTTGGCACTGAAATACAACCTGCCGCGTTCACGCATCGTGCTGTGGTTTGGCGTGACCTTGGCTCTGGGGCTCGGCTTTCTGGTGCTGGAAATCCGGGACTTTGTCGCCATGGCGGAAAAAGGCGGCATCCCGCAGCGCAGCGGGTTTCTGTCCGCGTTTTATGGTCTTGTACCGCTGCACGGTCTGCACGTCGCCGCCGGGTGTCTGTGGCTGATTGTTTTGGGCATCCAATTGCGACTGATGGGACTGACAGATTTGCTGATGTCGCGCGTAGTTCGGCTGGCGCTGTTTTGGCATTTCCTTGATCTGATCTGGATCGGGATCATTACGATCGTTTATTTCGGAGGTCTGACCTATGGATAGACGCAGCGAAATGCACAGGCGCGAGCGGCGGCGTTACGTCATTGGTTACGGCGGTTCCCTTTTTCTGACGATAGCCGTCTTTTCTATCGCCTATGTTTTTGGGATCGAAACAAAAGGGGTCTATCTGGCAATCGGCCTTCTTGGGCTGGCGCAACTTGTCGTTCAACTGGTTTATTTTCTTCATATCGACCGTCGGCGCAGTAGCCGCGAAGACCTTGACCTGGTGCTGTTTTCAACGCTGGTCCTTCTGATCATCATCGTTGGAACAGTCTGGATCATGGGCAACCTGGCGGTCCGTATGCATACCATTCCAATGTGACCAAACCGCGATCAAAAACGGAGACCGTCAAAATGAAATCCTTTAAAGCCGTCGCGGCGGTGGCAATGCTGATTGCAGTGGGCGTTGGCCTGCTACTGTTCTGGCGCCATCAAGAACGGTACCCGTCAACCAAGGATGCCTATGTGGGGGCCAATATCGTGAATGTGGCCGCTCAGGTCACGGGGCGGGTGGACGAGGTTGCGGTCGTAGAAAATCAAGCAGTCAAGGTCGGCGACTTGCTGTTTACAATTGACGACACCCAGTTCAGCGCGTCGGTGGATCAATCCAGGGCAAATCTTGGCAGCGCCGAACAACAGGCGGAATCCTACGCCACTCAGATCGTTGCAGCCGAAGCTTTGGTTGCGTCTGCACAGTCGGCCTTGGAAACATCCAAGAAAAATCTTGAACGTTCCAAGGCCCTTTTTGCGACCGGCGATCTGGCGCAGGCGTCCTTGGATCAGGCGACATCGGATTTCGCGCAAGTCTCTGCCCGGCTGACAACCAGTCAATCAAGTCTGTTGGCATTGCAAAGCGGTTTGCAGGCCAAACAGGACGATGTTCTGTCCGCTCGGGCTCAGTTGGAGATTGACGAGGCCAATCTTGCCTGGACCAAAGTTTTTGCAACTGCGGATGGATGGATCGCGAACCTGACATTGCGCCCCGGCTCCGCCGTGCCCGCAAACGCGCCTCAGTTTTCGATTGTTGAATCCTCAGAATGGTGGGTGGACGCGAATTTCAAGGAAACGTCTCTGTCACGTATCAAGTCCGGACAGCCTGTAACAATTCAAATCGACATGCTCCCGGGGGTGACACTTAGCGGGACAGTTGAATCCATTGGCCGCGGATCTGGAGATACGTTTTCATTACTGCCTTCCGAGAATGCCACTGGTAACTGGGTCAAGGTCACGCGCCGCTTTCCAGTGCGGGTCAAACTTGATCCAACAGAGGCCCCCTTGCGCGCAGGAGGCAGCACAAAGGTCACGGTAGATACGACTTCGGATCAGGTCGAGGAATGACACCTTCGACCGCAGGCCACGTCAATCGGGTGATCGTCGTCGCCGTGGTGCTGAGCGCCATTCTCGAGGTGTTGGACAGCACGATCGTCAATGTCGCGCTGCCTCATATTCAAGCAGCTTTCGGCGCAACCACCGATCAGGCAACGTGGATTCTGACCAGCTATATTGTCTCGGCCGTTATTGTCATGCCCCTGACTGGGTTCGTAGCCCGCAGGGTAGGACGGCGGCGATTGATACTGTCGGCTGTGATCGGTTTTGCCTCCATGTCGGTCATGTGTGGGCTGTCCTGGAGCTTGGAAACGATTGTGGCCTTCCGGTTGGCACAAGGCATGTTCGGGGCTTTCCTAATTCCCTTGTCGCAGTCCATCTTGTTCGATGCCTTCCCGCGCGAGAAACGAGGACAGGCCATGGCCGTCTTTGGGCTTGGGGTTGTCGTTGCACCGGTACTTGGTCCAACGATTGGCGCGATATTGACCGAGTATTTCTCGTGGCGAATGGTGTTTTTCGTAAATCTGCCGGTTGCGGCGATGGCGTTGTTGCTATTGGCCGGAGAATTGCCTGACGACGAAACCGAAGATGTGCGGATCGATTGGAAAGGTCTTGCGTTGTTGGCGATTGGGATCGGTTGCTTGCAATTTGTTCTGGATCAAGGGGAAACCAAGGACTGGCTGTCCTCGCGCGTCATTCAGATTGCACTGATTGCTTCGGTTCTGGGCGCGCTTGGGTTCCTTGTTCACGGCCTGTCCTCGAAAACGCCGGTTGTCGACCTTCGCCTTTTTGCAGACCGAAACTTTGCCCTTTGCAATCTGGTAATCGCAGGATTTGCTATCTCGCTGTTTGGTGGCATTGCCATATCGCCAACCCTTGTACAGAACTTGTTGGACTATCCGGTTATCGAGTCCGGCCATCTGTTCATCCCCCGAGGCATTGCGGCGGGCGCTTCAATGGTTTTGACGGGCGCTGTTTTGTCATCCCGGTTCGATCCACGTGTTCTGGCCGGGCTTGGTATGCTCTTGACCGCTATTGGGAATTTCATGCTTGGTGCGCTTAATCTGGACGCGGGGTTCTGGCAGTTGGCCTGGCCAGGCGCGGTAAGCGGGTTGGGCATGGGTCTTGTGTTTGTCCCCATGTCTATTCTGGCGTTTGAGAGCATTTCGCAAGCGCGCCAAGACGAGGCTTCGGGTCTGTTCAATGTCACACGACAGCTTGGATCATCGGTTGGAATTTCTTTGGTTGGAACATGGGTCGTTCGCGGATTGCAGACCAATACATCGGTGCTGGGCCAAAACGTAACGCCGTACAGTACTGCTGCGCAAAACTATCTGGAACCGCTTGGTTTGACGCCGGACAGCGCAGAGGGCGCGGCAATTCTCGGTCAGGAGGTTTCTCGGCAGGCCGAGTTGATTTCTTATCTGACCGTATTCAACAATTTGGGTTTGTTGGCGTTGGCGACGATACCATTGCTGTTGTTCTGCAGGGCTCCCAAGCCGGGGGCGCAGGCCGCTGTGCACGCCCATTAGCGGGTGATGACAAGCCCCAGCCAAAGGGCTGACCAACACAGTATGATGCTTAGGAAGATGTTGCCTGCGGCCAATGCAATCGTGCGCTCTCGTCTCAGTTCCAGTGATTGATAGGCGAAACTGGAAAACGTCGTGAACCCGCCACAAAAGCCAAAGACCAATCGCCTTTCGTGTTCGCCCATATCGGCGGGACCCCCAAGATAGCCGATCCACAAACCCAAAATTAGGCTTCCCAGCACATTGACGATCAGCGTCGAAACTGGAAGATTGTGCCGGATTATCAATGCGATTGCATGGCGCAAAACAGCACCCAACCCTCCGCCCAGACCAAACATCGCGTGAAGGAACAGGTCGCTCATTCACCTGACCTCTGGTCAAGGGTGTGCCGTCCGATCCATTCGCCAAGGATGGCCGCTGTGATACCGATGACGACTTCTAGCCCGGCGGCGGTTGCTGCGTTCGCGACGCTGGTTTCCGCCAGACGCTCGAGCTCTTGGACAAAAGACGAGAAGGTGGACAACCCGCCGCAGAACCCGACGGCGCCAAAATGCAGGACATGAGCATGAACGCGATGTCGGATCGAATAAAGCCAACCCAGAACGAAACACGCCGCGACATTGATCCCGAAGGTCGCGGTAAAAACCGGGGCACCCGGGATCGTCGTTGAAAGGCTTTCTCGCAACAGCGAACCAGCGGCCCCGCCGACAAATACGGCCAAAAACATAAGGGCCCAAGTCCGAAACGCTGGTCGCGTCTTTTTTACAGCCAATGATCCCGCCCAAATTTACCTGTCTTTCCAGATACAGACAGCAAACAACCTGATCAACAGAAGACCCGACTTCACAATGAAGCCCTTTTTTGTGAAGTGCGGTGTAAACTCTTGCAAGCAAACGTGGATCTGCTCAACGATTGGGTAAGACTATGGCGGTATCGGAGAGCAAGATGATTGTACGCAGACTCTATTACATCCTCAGCTATGTTTGCTTGCCGTTAACTCTGCTCTGGGGTTACTTCTGGCCGCCTGCCTATTGGTTGCTGGTGATACTGGTGCCTT
This sequence comes from Ruegeria sp. S263, assembly GCF_056780525.1. Classification (NCBI taxonomy): domain Bacteria; kingdom Pseudomonadati; phylum Pseudomonadota; class Alphaproteobacteria; order Rhodobacterales; family Roseobacteraceae; genus Ruegeria; species Ruegeria sp. S263. The sequence continues at coordinate 415,378 of NZ_JBQUVJ010000003.1, forward strand.
ATGCGGTGATCGGGCTTTACGACATGCTGACTACCAAGCACAACGTCCTGAACAATTACCCTGTTCTGGGCCACTTCCGTTACATGTTGGAATTTGTAAGCCCTGAAATCCGCCAGTATTTTGTTGAGACCAATGAAAGCGGTCGACCCTTCAACCGAATTATCCGGGGTCTGGTGTATTCACGGGCGAAAGGTCAGGTCGATACTCAGGCCTTCGGCACCCAATATGACATCATGACCGTCGGTTATCACCGGGCAAATCATTCTCTAGCCCCCAAAGACGTACCGGAAAGCGAAGAGCGCGTTACATTGGGCGGTCCGCAATGCAAACAACCTTATAGTGCGTCCCGCCTGAATGTCTCGGCCATGAGTTTCGGGGCGCTTAGTGCGAATGCAATTCGGGCACTGAATGGCGGTGCCAAGGACGGTGGGTTCGCTCATAACACGGGTGAAGGGGGGTTGTCGCCGCATCACTTGGCCGAAGGTGGAGACATCATCTGGCAGATCGGTACTGGCTATTTTGGGTGCCGGACTCATGAGGGTGCTTTCGACAAAGACAAATTCGCTGAAAAGGCCCGAAATCCCGTTGTCAAAGCGATTGAGATCAAGCTGTCTCAGGGGGCGAAGCCGTCGCACGGCGGCGTATTGCCTGCGGCAAAAGTAGATCAGGAAATCGCTGATATTCGCGGCGTTCCGCTGCATCAGGACGTAATCTCTCCGCCCATTCATTCTGCCTTTGACGGACCGACCGGGCTGTTGGAGTTTGTTCAGCACCTGCGGGACATGTCGGATGGCAAGCCTATCGGGTTCAAGCTATGCATTGGTCGCCCTTCAGAATTCATGGCGATTTGCAAGGCGATGCTGGAAACTGAAATCCTGCCGGATTTTATCACGATTGACGGGTCCGAGGGGGGTACGGGCGCAGCCCCTGTTGAGTTTACCAACAGGTTGGGGATGCCGTTGAACGAAGCGCTGATCTTCGTGAACAACTGCCTGCGCGGCGTCGGATTGCGAGATAAAATACGGATTATCTGCTCGGGCAAAGTGGCCACCGGGTATGATATGGTGGAAAAATTCGCTCTCGGAGCAGACATGTGCAACGCCGCCCGTGCAATGATGTTTGCAGTCGGATGCATTCAGGCCCTGCACTGTAATACCAATCGCTGCCCGTCCGGTGTGGCAACGCAGGATCCGGTGCGGGGGCGTGCGGTGAATGTTCCTCAGAAACGCCAACGCGTGCACAGGTATCATGACGCCACGCTCGAGAGCTTCCGAGAGCTGTTGGGCGCCATGGGCAAAAGCACGGTGTCAGAATTGCGCCCGTCGGACATTCGACGCCGAACCGCAGATGAGCGAGAGCATTCGTATGGGGAACTCTACACATTTCTGGAGGAGGGGGCGCTGCTGACGGAGTCGATCCCTGCCGAGTTCAAGGCTGATTGGGACTTGGCACAGGCATCCCGGTTCTGATTTTTTCAAGAACCGCCAAGGATTGACCTTTGTGATCCGTCTTACCATTCGTGATGCGCATGAGTACTTCGGATGAGGATCTGGCAATGGCCGCCGCCAACGGTGACGCGAACGCGTTTGCCGCCCTGTTAGAGCGCCATTACGACCGGATATTCCGGCTGGCGTTTCGCCTGTCCGGACGCGCCGACCAAGCCGAGGATTTGACGCAGGACATCTGCCTGACACTACCAGCCAAGATCACGGGATTGCGCGGGGATGCGCGATTTACGACTTGGCTCTATCGAGTGGTCGTAAACGCTGCTGAAGACGCGAGGCGAAAGCGTGCCAGCCGTAGCCGCGCTGCAGATGGCTGGGGGGATGTCGAACAGATGCGACGGGCCGAGGCAGCCGAGACCGCAGAGGCCGTCGACTGGTTGCAGCGCGCAATGCGGGCGTTGCCGACGGAGTTACAAGACACTTTGGCGTTAACGCTGGAAGACGAACTGACCCATGCTCAGGCCGCTGATGTGCTGGGTGTCTCTGAAGGCACTGTGTCCTGGCGGATGTCTGAAATCCGAAGACGTCTCCGCGCCATGCGAGATGAGGAGCTGGCCGATGACAGATGATTTGGACCAGCTGATATCCATGATGGATGCGGCCACCCCAACGCCCGACGCCAATCGGCGGGCCGCAAATGTGGCTTTGGCTCAGGAAAACTTCGTGGCAGCCCAAGGAACGGGCGCCACGAAACGTCCCACTGTCAAGCGAGGCCCGTTGGTCCGCCTGTCAGAAGGAGCTAAATTGATGTTGAATGCCCTGTCTCACCGTGGAGTTCTAACGGCGACAACGGCCATCGCCGCTGTCGCATTGGTCGTCATCCTGCCCCAGACGCGGGACACTGTCGTCCAGCCCAGTTTTCGGGTTGAAGACCACCTACCGCAACCTGTCGCCGAATTGGATCGTGAAGAAGTCGCTCCGTCGCAATCACCAGAAGTCTTGTTAGATGAAGCATCCGAACCTGTCGCGACAAGCAAACGACAGGAAACTGCTTTGTCGCAAGCAGACCAGTCGACCATCAGGATCGGTAGGGGTGCGGTGATGGAAGCGCCAGCAATCGTCGCTGTGCCGGCAGAGCGCTCGCTCAGTACCCGGATTGAACAGAACACCGAAGCGTTTTCGAACGGGGAGACAAATCCACTTAAGGTTACGTTGGAAGATCCTGTTTCCACGTTTTCGATCGACGTCGATACGGCCTCCTATTCGATTGTGCGCTCGTCGCTTCTGAATGGTCACCTGCCGCCGCCTGAAGCCGTTCGGGTCGAAGAAATGGTGAATTATTTCCCGTATAGCTATCCTGTGCCCAAAGGGGACGCCCCATTTCGTCCGTCCATTACCGTCAGCCCGACACCTTGGAACGAGGCGACGCAATTGGTTCATATCGGTATCCAAGGGGCATTGCCCGAAATTGCTGATCGTCCCCCTCTGAATTTGGTCTTTCTGATCGACACATCGGGTTCGATGCAGGATCCAAACAAGCTGCCTTTGCTGAAGCAATCGTTCCGTCTGTTGCTGGCGGAATTGCGGCCCGAAGACCAGGTCTCGATCGTCACTTATGCAGGCAGTGCGGGGCAGGTTCTTGAGCCGACCAGCGCAACAAAGAAATCTAAAATTCTGAACGCGTTGGACAGGCTTCAGGCAGGTGGATCAACCGCGGGGCAGGCAGGATTACAGCAGGCTTACCAAGTTGCTGAAACCATGGGTTCAGAGGGCGAGGTTACGCGCGTTCTTTTGGCCACGGATGGCGATTTCAATGTCGGTTTGTCCGATCCCGAAGCACTGAAGGATTTTATTGCCCGCAAGCGCGACAGCGGCACATATCTCAGCGTTTTGGGTTTTGGCAGAGGAAATCTGGATGATGCAACGATGCAGGCATTGGCGCAAAACGGCAACGGGCAGGCGGTTTACATAGATACATTGGGTGAGGCGCGGAAGGTTCTGGTTGATCAGTTGACCGGCGCATTATTCCCGATCGCAAATGACGTGAAAATTCAGGTTGAATTCAACCCCGCGCAAATCGCCGAATACCGCCTGATCGGGTATGAAACCCGCGCTTTGCGGCGTGAGGATTTTTCGAATGACAAGGTAGATGCCGGTGATATTGGCGCAGGCCACAGCGTGACCGCAATCTACGAAGTCACCCCGGTGGGCTCTGACGCGATCCGGAACGGCCAGTTGCGGTATGGCGAGCAAGCTGTTTCCAACGGGTCAGAAGAAATTGGGTTCTTCAAGATGCGCTACAAGGAACCCGGTGCGCAACAAAGCCGTTTGATCGAACAGCCCATTCTTTCTGAGCAGGGAGAGATCACGGACGATGTGCGGTTCTCATACGCAATTGCTGGCTTTGGACAATTGCTGAGGGCTGGGGCGTATCTTGGGGGTTGGACCTTTGATGATGCAATCCGCCTGGCCAATACTGCGCGCGGCGAAGACCCTTTTGGCTACAGAGCCGAAGCCGTTACGCTGATGCGCCTTGCACAATCATTGGGTCGGTGAACTGGGACGGGCGCTGTCGGACAGCGCCCATTTTCGATCGCGTCTAGAACGACCTTGGATTGTTTGCGGCGTGGGTGTGTATCTTACGGATACTCCACTCGACCGCGTCGCGCATGGTCTTGCCCAGGGCGACATCGAAAGCTGTGACCAAGTCTTCAGTTTGATCACTGGCGGCAACGACGTTTTCCTGGAACGAGCTAGATGCGATGATCTTGTCCTCAAACTCATCGATGATCTTGATGTTCATCCGAACCTCGACCCGCACGGTCGAGGAATTGTCGGTCTCGCTTACGACTATACCTTGGAATTCGCGCAGGTCGGGAACAACAACATAGTCTGCTCTTAGGCCAACAGTTGATCTGCCGACGGCGGCCACTTTGCCGCTGTTTTCAAAACTCTCAACCAACAAAGTTTGAACGATCAGCGGCGCGCGATCTACCCATCGGGCCCTAGATAAGTACTGCACCTGCAAGGGGGTGGGCTGAATTGCGATCTGATCCGTGTTGACTGCGGCAGTCGCCGAAGGCTCTTCGACAACGATCTGCCTTTGGACGCGCGGCAGGGACGAGGAAAAGGTGCTTTTTGGTGTCAAAAGATAAAGATCGTTTGGCTTGGATGCCTGCTGAAGCGTGCCCAGCCCGGTGCAACCGGCCAACGAAACGATCGCCAGAGCGGTAAGAAATGACCTGATCATTGGCGAAACTCCGATGCTTGGGTCCCCAGTAAGAAGCGAGCGGGGTCCCGTTCGACCCTGTCCACCAACCGATCCAAGCTGACGACCAAACGCTGAGACTCTTCGATGAAGCGCGTGAATTGGGGCAAGCCAACTCGCAAAAAGTCGGACAGTTGACGCCGGTTGTCCTGCACGATTCCGTCGATAGTTCCTAAAAGTTCCGAGGCGGATTGTGACGCACTTAAGATATCGTCTGAGATTTCGTCCAAACGCTCGGTGACGTTGGTAACGGTCGAAGCCACCTGATTGGCCGCATTTCGGATATCTGCCATCACCTGACCGACATCCTCGTCAATTATGCGATTGGCCGAGTCAAATGCGCGTTCCGCCGAGGTCAGAGTTTTCTGAGCGGTATCCATCGCACCCGTAACGGAGCCCAGTGTTTCGTTCGCGTTGAGGAATGTTTCCGTCGCCGTCGCCAGCGCCACAGAGCCTTCGTTAGAAAGACCGGTCAGATTTTCAGCCAGGGTCGACGCCCGGTCAAGAAACGGTTTGAGGTCCTGTTGAATGACCCGGTCAGCGGACTCGATGGTGTTTTTCGCGCTTTGCAGGGTCTCAGTTGCCGATTCAGACGCGGTTTTCACGCTGTTGAGCGTATCCGTTCCCGTCGTCAGAGTGGTTTCCGCAGTATCGGCGAGTTCATCCAGACGTTTCGAGAATGCCGAAATTTCTTTGGCGGCGCCACCAAGGTCCGAGGAAAGTGATTCAAAGTCTGAAAGTGTCTTGTCCAACTGGCCCGTTGCCTGTGCCACGTTTTCCAGAATATCCGATACGGCCGCGCGGTTTTTCTCATCCACGATCTTGTTGACGTCCTCAAGCAGTGTGATCGCTTTTTCCAGCAGCAGCGGCGCGCCTTCGAACAAGGATTGAATCGCACTTCGCTTGCTTTTGATCAGGCTGTCTTGCGGAAGACGTTCTGCAGTCGGAGAGCCCCCCGTTAGTTCCACGTAACTGACTCCTGTGACTCCCAGCGACTGAAGTTGCGCAATTGTTTCGTTCGTGACAGGGATTTCTGCGTCAATTTCAATGCGGACCCGCACTTTGGATGGGTCTTCTTCATCCAGATCCAACGAGATCACCTGACCCACGGGAAGACCATTGAAACTGACCCCGCCGGCCGCCGACAGGCCCGATACGTTGTCGAATAGCACGTCGTAGTAGGCGTATTGGCGCGACACTTCGAATTTTGCCAGCCACAGGAAGAACCCAAACGCTCCGAGAATACCCGCAAGGGTAAATGCGCCGATCAGGATATAGTTCGCTCGGGTTTCCATAACGTCTACCTGTCTTGCCCCTTCTCTTGCGCAGCACGCGCGCGGGGGCCCGTAAAGTATTCCTGAACCCAAGGATGATCGACTTTGGTCATTTCTTCAATCGGGCCTTCAACAAGCACGCGTTTTTCTGCAAGAACTGCGACGCGATCGCAAATGGCATAGAGGCTGTCCAGATCATGTGTGACCATAAAGACCGTTAAGCCGAGAGCGTGTTGCAATTCGCCGATCAACTCGTCATAGGCCGCGGCACCAATCGGATCCAGACCGGCTGTCGGTTCATCAAGAAAAACGATTTCCGGGTCCAGCGCGAGCGCCCGCGCAAGTGCAGCGCGTTTACGCATCCCCCCCGACAGTTCGGACGGAAATTTGCCGCAGCTCAATTGCGGCAGCCCTACCAGACTGATTTTTAGCCCACCAAGCGCGGTCATCAGGCTTTCGCTCAGCCCTGTATGTTCTCGCATCGGGGCCATCACGTTTTGAAGGACAGTCAGCGACGAAAAGAGCGCGCCGTCCTGAAACGCCACCCCCCAACGTTGTTCGATACGCTGTCGTTCCTGTTCGGGGCCGTTCAAAACGTCGACCCCCAGCACGTCGATGCTGCCGGCTGCCGGTTTGTTCAGCCCGACGATTGTACGCAACAGAACCGATTTGCCCGTGCCAGAGCCTCCGACGATGCCCAGAACCTCGCCGCGCCAGACATCTAGGTTTAGATCCTGATGTACAACTTGCGGGCCGAATTGATTGGTCAGATTGCGAACGCGAATTACGGCCTCGCGTTTTGTGTCGGTCTTTGCGGTATTCTCAAGGGGTGTCCCGTCCATTTCAGACCCCCATGACAGAGAAAAAGATTGAAAACAGGGCGTCCAGCGCAATGACCATGAAGATGGATTGAACGACCGAAGCGGTCGTGCGCTGCCCAACGCTCTGGGCCGAGCCTTTGACCTGCATTGCCTGCCAACAGGCGACGACTCCGATGACCAGTGCAAAGAATGGCGCTTTGATCATCCCAATGGCAAAGTGCCAGATGCCGGTGTTCTCCTTCAGCCGGGTCGCAAACATGCCCGGGCTGACATCAAGGTCGATCCAGCTCATCAACCCTCCGCCAAACAGGGCGGCCATGTCAGCTATGAAGCCCAGGATCGGCAGCATGATCAGCAGGGCGACAACGCGAGGGATCACCAGTACTTCGATGGGATCCAACCCCAAGGTTCGCATCGCGTCAATCTCTTCCTGCACTTTCATCGAACCTATCGAGGCCGTGAATGCCGATCCAGACCGACCCGCCACAATAATGGCCGTCAGCAGAATGCCCAATTCCCGCAGGACTGAAATTGAGATCAGTTCGACGACAAAAATTTCGGCGCCAAACTGCTTGAGTTGCGTTGCGCCTTGAAAAGCCAGAACAACGCCGATCAGAAAACCCATCAAGGCCACAATCGGGATCGCCTTGAATCCGACCTCCTCCATCTGCGACACCAATGCGGCACGGCGCAGCCGGCGCGGCATCAGGACAGTTCTGAACAGCCGATGTAAGGTCAGGCCCAGAAACCCCAGAATCGACAGGCTGTCGTTCCAGCCTCCAACAGTGCGTTTGCCGATACTCGCAACCCAGTCGGCAAAGGTGCGATGATGTGCTGCGGCACCCGGTTCGTCGGGGATGTTTTTGGAAACCGTGTCAATCAGGTCGGAATATGCAGGTGTCACACCCTGAAACTGAACATCTGCCCCCGTTGCCTGAACACGGCGCGCAAGGTCGGCGACAAGCCAGGCGCCGCCGGTGTCCAGGGCCTGCACATTCGTTAAATCCAGTACGACCGAGGTCCCGTCAGGTTTGAAAGAAGAAAAAGCGTTTTCAACGCTGCTGAGTGACTGCGTCACCAATTCACCTGATACCTTGAGGTAAACGCCGTCGGCGTTCCAGTCAGATTGAATCGCTGGTTGTGTCATGGGCGTATGTGATGTGAAACCGCGTTGCGCTGCAATGCATTTTTGCAGGCCATCCGGGGAATGTGGCTTAACAACAGCGCGTTCGCGTCGGTTCCTTTGGCCTTGTTTGTCAGGGCCATGAACTTGCTTAGGGCCGGGCAAGGGGCGTTTGGATCTCCGCGCGACAATCTTGTTGCCCGCGACCGCGAACCAAGACAGAGTTTGCCCGGACCCACGTCTACGGAATCATGGAGAATGGAATGCGGCGCGCGGGAAATGTCCTGTTCATCATCATAGATCAATTGCGGGCCGATTGTCTGAACGGAGCGTTGGCCGCGCATGTCGACTTGCCGAACCTGCGGGAGTTCATGACGGATGCCGTTACATTTGACCGCCATTATTCCGTGACGAATCCGTGCGGACCGTCCAGAGCGTCGATTTTGACAGGCCAATACGCGATGAACCATCGTTCAGTGCGCAATGGAACGCCTTTGCGGCATGACACACCAAACATTGCCACCGAGGTGCGAAAGGCTGGGTACGTGCCGTTGCTGTTCGGCTATACCGACACTACGGCAGACCCAAGGGTTCACGACCCCAATGACCCGATCTTGCGATCCTATGAAAACCCGATGTCCGGGTTCGAAGAAGTTGTCGAAATGCGGTTGGAGGAATCTTACCCTTGGCGATCCCATCTTTTGCAAAAGGGTTATGAATTCGACGATTACTGGGACGTCCATAAACCCGTAGCCCCAGACGCAAGCAAAGCTCGCCTTAATGACCCAGCCATGTACGCGGCGCAAGACAGTGATACCGCGTTCCTGACAGACGTATTCCTGAACAGCATGGCGTCGCGCGTAGGTGAGGGTTGGTTCGCACACTTGACCTATATCCGACCACATCCGCCGCTGGTGGCCCCCGCGCCTTATAACAACATGTATGATCCGACGGCTTTGCCCCGGCCTGTTGGCTTTGCCGACGCAGACAGCGAGCGTGCTTTGCATCCTTTCTTTGGGCCGACGATGGCCAAACAAACTCCTGCCGATTTTGTTTTGGGTTTCGACCAGGTCGACCCGACACCCGAGAACATCCAGACGCTAAGAGCCGTGTACCTGGGGCTGGCCACCGAGGTAGATCATCACGTGGGTCGTGTTCTCCGGTTTCTCAAGGACAGCGGCCAGTACGACGACACTTTGGTAGTCATCACCGCCGATCACGGTGAGATGCTGGGGGACCGACATAGTTGGGGCAAAATGACTGTCTATGATGCGGCCTACCACACGCCTCTGATGATCCGCTTACCTGGAAATCAGGCTCGGGCAGGCGCGGTTGTATCAGAACCAACCGAGTCCATAGATATCACCCCAACCATTCTGGAATGGGTTGGACAAACGATCCCAAACTCGATGGACGGGCGATCCCTTATGCCGGTCCTGCACGGGCAGGTCCCGGATGATTGGCGCAGCTATACGTTCAGCGAATTGGATTTTTCCCAACCAGAAAGACCAACCATCTGGCAGAGAGAACTGGGAACCGGCCACAGCGACTCATGCCTTGGAATACTGCGCGACGCCCGGTTTACACTGGTTGAATTCGCCGCGGACGTGGCGCCCATGCTGTTTGATCACGCTGCTCAGGGAGAGATGGAGAACGTCGCTGAAAAGCCAGAATACGGGACTGAACTTGCACGCCTGACGCGCCTTATGTTGCGCCATCGGATGCGAAATATGGACCATACTTTGTCCCTTCACTCGATCACGCCAGATGGGCCTATGTCGAAAGACCGGTTTTGAAGTTCACCCAACCTGTCACGCCGAACCCCCCTACACCTGCGATAATTCCGGTGTTACGCATGAGGGGTGCGGAGGGCGGATTTGAACATTACTGAAGAACAGATCAAGACTATGACAACCGCGGGCCTTAACCTGATTGGGCAGGGTTTGTCTATATATGACAATCAGTTACGGCTGGTTGTCAGCAATCGCCCGTTCCAGGCCATGTTTAACCTGCCTGATCACCTTGTCGAACCCGGTTCGCTGTTTCGCGATACAATCCAATACCTTGCTGAAAACGGCGAGTATGGAGATGACGCCAGTGTCGTGGAAATTGTCGAAACGCGCGTCGCTCAGGCCCTGACATTCGAGCCGCATTACCTGGAGCGGGTACGTTCTAACGGTCAGGTTATTTCCGTTGAAGGCGCCCCATTGCCAAATGGCGGCTGGGTGGCCGTTTATACAGACATAACCAATACTAAACAGGCTGAGGCATTGCTGCGTTCTCGATCGGTTGAGCTGTCCAGTCAGCTTCTGGACCGCGCTGAAGAGCTGTCCGCAACCAATCGAAAACTGGCGGCGACAAACGCAGCTTTGGAAGAGGCCAAGCGTCAGTTGACCGAGATCGAAGCCCGCACGCGCATGACGACCGAGATGATGCCAGCTCATATCGCGCATTTGGATGCCGAGGGGCGGTACGATTATTCCAACCGACGGCTTAATTCCGTCATGCCCGGACGCCCATCCGAGATTTTGGGAATGCATATCGAACGGGCATTGGGCGCGGCCTCTTACGCGCGTGTCCAGCCGCACCTGAAAAAAGCCTATGAGGGTGAAACCTCGGTTTTTGAATTCACCGAAGATCAGGGATCCAGACGTATCCGCGTGTCCTTTACGCCAGACAGTGTGGGCGGCGTCTATGTCATGTCAGTCGACATTACCGAAGAGACACAGGCGCGGGTTGCTCTGCAGCAGACACGCAGACGGGCCATGGCGGCACAAATGACAAGCGGGCTGGCGCATGACTTTTCCAACCTGTTGACAATCATCCTTGGCATGCAATCCCGGTTGGACAAGATGGATCTGCCGGAACCTGCGCGCGAATTGGTGGCAGCGACACAACAGACTGCCCGGCGGGGTGGGCAACTGCTCAACCGTATCGCCGATATGACGGGTAGCCGGACACCTCAGCCAAAGGCGACCGATATGCGTGGTTTGCTGGAAGACCTGCGCATTCTGGCGTCACCCTCTTTGCCGCGAGGGGTCGGTTTGTCGGTGGTAAACACTCTTCCGGACGAAGCTTTGATGCTGGATCCCGGAATGCTGCAGGATGCGCTACTGAATCTTGTTCTCAATGCTAGAGATGCGTGTGGCGAAACGGGTCAGATTACGATCAGCGCCCATACAGTGGGTTCGATTTGGGTCGAAGTCACAGTGTCGGACACTGGTCCGGGGTTCTCTGCCGATGCCTTGAAGAAAGCATTGAACCCGTTTTTTACCACCAAGGGCAGCGAAGGGTCAGGTCTGGGTTTGCCGATGGTGTATGACACGGTGAAACTGGCCGGTGGTGATCTGAACTTGCGCAATACTCCGTCGGGGGCTTCGGTTGTTTTGCGATTGCCCTATCGACCGGCGCCACCTGTTCAGGAAGGTATGGTTCTTTTGGTCGAAGACAGTGACGACCTGCGCAGTCAGTTCCGTGACATGCTGGTTGATCTTGGTTTTTCGGTGATCGAGGCGACATCGGTGGATGAAGCTCTGGCGCTTGCGTCAGATATCGAGGATATCGTGCTGGTGCTTTCTGATATCCGTCTTGAAGGGGAAGGCACCGGGTTGGATTTGCTGGATCGGTTAAAGGCCAAGTTGCCATGTATCCTGATGACGTCCTTACCTTACTCCGACCCCTTGCATCGAAAGGCGCTGACGCTTGCGCCGGTTCTGCGTAAACCCTTTACGAGGGCTCAATTGTCCGCCCTGATCCGCGCGGAGGCTGCGTGATGACTCAACCTTTGGTAACCATCGTCGATGACGAACCTGAAATCCGCCGGATTTTAACTGATGCGCTCGAAGATGCGGGGTTCAAGACACAAAGTTTTTCACGGGCCCGCGAATTTGAGGCATCGCTGAAGCGTGTCACGCCGGATGTCTGTCTTGTGGATTTGTCCTTGCCCGATACCGATGGCCTTGCGTTGGTTCACAGGCTTGCGCTGGAACAGGGTGCGGCGGTGATAATCATTTCCGGCCGGGCGCAAGTGCAGGACCGAGTAACAGGGCTGGAGCTTGGCGCGGATGACTATATCACCAAGCCCTTTGATCCGGCAGAAGTCGTTGCACGCGTCCGGGCAAGGCTGCGGTCGCCACGGTCCCAAATCACACAGTCGGACGCAGCACGGTTTAACGGATGGACGGCTTATTTCGACCGCTACATCCTTGAGAATAAGGCCGGGCAAGAGACACCGTTCAGTCACGCCGAGGGTGAGGTTTTGCGGCTGTTTCTGGAAAGCCCAAAAAGGCTGATAAGCCGCGCCCAAATGCAAGAAGCGTTAGGCGGAGCGGCGGGTGAAAGTTTTGACAGGGCGATGGATGTTAGAATTTCCCGTTTGCGTACAAAGTTGGGTGAAGACCCAAAAAACCCTCGCCTGATCAAAACAATCTATGGTGCCGGCTACATATTCCTTGGGGATGTGGATTGGCTGTAGCGCGGCGGGCGATGGTCTTGAAACTCGCAGAAAGACCAATCGTCTTGCTGAGCCTCCCCCACTGAACTGGTCCACCGTTATGTTTAGGAAACGGAGGACCACGAATGGCAAACAAGAGACCAAAGCCCGAAGAGATTGTCTCGAAGTTACGGCAGGTTGAAGTTCTGATGGGGCAAATCACGTTGTCGTCGCGTCCGATTCAACCTCAAGTTCCGTAAAGACATTTAGCGTGGATGACACGACCGGTGGTCTCAGTGCAGTCGACAATAGCGAGGTCTTGGCGACACTGGGAATTGCAGTACCGACTAAGATCGAGGTCGTTCAGGCCTATAACCAGTCCTGGGTGATCGTGGCTGGGTCGGAGAGCAACTCGCTGAGTGTGATGAAGCTGACCAGCGATGGACGCCTAGACCCTACAGACCATGTCTTGGATTCCCGGCACACGCGGTTCGAAACTGTTCAGGACATTTCCGTTGTCAATTTAGATGGGCACGTGTTTGTCGTGGCAGGGGGTGGGGATGACGGGGTCTCGTTATTCACCCTGATTCCGAACGGGCAATTGGTCTATCTGGACAGCTTTGCGGATACGGTAGAAAGCGGTCTGCAAAATATCGAAGCGTTGAGTCTTGCGCATGTCGGGGATGAGTTGCAGGTGCTTGTCTCTTCGCAACAGGATGCTGGGTTAACACAACTGTCCGTTGATCTGCCGGATTTGGGTGCGGTGCGCAAAGGGTTCGGAACCGTCCATGGCACAGCCGGGGCGGACAAGCTGAGCGGCGGCATTCTGGACACAGAATTGTTGGGGGGCGCGGGAGACGACATTCTGATAGCTGGCACGGGATCGACGACCATGACCGGCGGGTCAGGCGCGGATATCTTTGTCATGCAATTCGGAAGCGATCCCACGACAATTACCGATTTTCAGGTTGGTCTCGACCGTCTTGATATGTACGATTTCCCGCTTCTCCGAACTCCGGGACAACTGACGTTCACTTCTACGCATCATGGCGCCAGGATCGGTTACCTTAACGAAAAGGTCGAGTTGATCTCTGCGTCGGGGGGCGGATTGTCAGCGGATCAAGTCTTTGGTGCGGGCTTTGGCGGGCCTGACCACATACCAGTCGATTTCGGAGATTTCGGCGGTCTAGACCCCGGAAGCTCGGACGGTGTTCTGGGGCCCGTCACCATTAATTCCCAAACCGAAAACCCCGCATTGGGACAGGCTGAAGTCAGGTTTTCTCTGGATGGCGGCGGCACGGTCAGTGTGCGCACGGATGAGGATGGACGGTTTGATTTGGGTTTGCCGCCTGGAGTGTTCTCGGGCGATTTGGATATCGTAAAGACCTATTCCACGGCGAGTTCAGATATTGATGCGTTGGACGCATTGCAGGTCTTGCGAATGTCCGTCGGGTTGAACCCGACATGGGGAGCTCCAGCACCGGAAAACATCATTGCTGCCGACATAACACGGGATGGAACAGTCAATGCGCTAGATGCCCTGGCCATTTTGCAAACAGCCGTTGGTCAAACGTCCCAGCACAAGCCTCAATGGGTGTTTCTGGATGATGACGCGGACCTTTCGGGTATTACCAGATCGAATGTCGACTACGAGACAGGCGTGGGTGTCACGATTGATGGCGGCGGTTTCGTGACGGATATGACATCTATATTGCTTGGTAATCTGGAGCCTGTTTAAACCGTCGTAACGCTAAGGCACGTTAAAATGCTGCCCCGATATCGTGCAGCCGTTCTAACCAAGCGCGTTGCGCTGTTTTCGTTCGGGCCAGAATTCATCCACCACCACATACGCTGTGATAACAAAGAATGCGGCACTTGCGACCTGCAGCACGCGCGTGATGCTTTTGACATCCGCTTCATCCGAAAATGGGGCGACTGATCCACCGTAGACGATCAAAGCAGTTGTGATCGCCGATCCTGCTGCTGCCGCCAATGGAGTTTGCGATTTTCCAAGAGCCCCAAGAACAATGCAGAAGAAAAAGCACAGCAGTACGGGTGTCAGAATAACAGGCGCGACGACGTTGATTTCATAGCAGATGATTGAAACTGCCGCGCCCAGCAAGTTCGCGGTCAGCATCGCCTTGGCAACGGTTTTCCCGGCCGCAGGCATCGCTGCAAGCTGTTGGCTGAGAAGCGCGACAAAGAACAGAACAAGCAGCGCTGACGCTCCGTAAAGGAAGAAAGCAATCGCAAACGGCACTGTCACCAGAGACATTCTGAAAATGCGCCGGTTTGGATCAAAATCCTGATCAGCAACAGCTTTCTTTTGCGCCTCGGCGGGTGGGGCGGCTGGGATAAGTACGAACATCAGAGTGGATACAAAACCCGCAAAGAACAGGTTCATAGGAATCCAGAACACCAATACCAGCGCCAGATCCTGCGATTGAAGAACAAGATTTGGGATCATCAACGCTCCCATTAGCGCGATGACACCCGGCAATACCCCGGCCCCGGAAACAGACCACGTAAAGGACAGTATGATTCCGATCGCCATTAAGACCAAGAAAACAACCGGATAAGGCGCAAAGACTGACGACAGCGAAAACGAGATGAACATCAGTCCAATGGAAAACACGAAGAGCTTCCCAAACGCGGCCAATGGCAAAGCTGCGGGTGCTTGCAGGAACAGAGCTGTGAACACCGCGCCGACAACCGCCAGCGGCCATCCAAGAAATAAACCTAGGGCGAAAACGCCCGTTACCCCAAGCGCCAGACGGAGTACTGCGTGTTTGTCTTCAATACGCATAAGACAGGATCGAAACCAAGCGGATATAAGTACGACCCACCAAGTTCAGAGGCGCATTGTCGCTGAGGTACATGATCACATCCGCTTGCCCGTTGAGCTGGAACCGAAGGTCATCTTCGGCGTTTCCGGCCTCATAGCCCGGCAACACGATCCGAACCGGGAACCGTTCGGGTTCGCGCAGGAATCCCTTGGTACTGGGTGGGCTAGCAAGCTGGCCGGGTTCATCAGCGCCGCTTAGGGAAACAGCCGCGCTAAAGCTTTCGACCTTGCCTGACACGATCTGACCGGGATGCATGTCCAGAACAACCTCGACAGGAGAACCGACAACGGCGCGGCCAAGGTTGTTTTCGGTGAAATAGGCTTCGATCCAGACATCGGTTGCATCAAGGAACGTCAAAAGATCCTGACCCGAGCGGGCATATGTCCCGGGGGCAATAAGCAAGTTCGAAATCACGCCCGTTGCAGGTGCGCGCAATTCTGTCCATTCCAGATTCAGCTCTGCATCGGCCAAAGCAGCAAGTGCACGTTGAATTTTAGGGTTCTCCAGCCCCTCATCCCCAAGGCGTTGCTTTGCTTTTTCCAGATCAGCCTTGGCATTTTCCAGATTGGCTTCGGATTCGGCCAATTGCCCGCGCGCATCGTCGGCGCGCGAGACAGCAATCAGCCCTTTCTTTTCCAAGGCAAAGACGCGCTCGGTCTGAATGCGCATCGTATCAAGGTCGCTCTGGGCCCGCGCCAATTTTGCCTGTGCCGCGCTGACTTCAGCCGACGATGCGCCCACTTCCTGAGTGGCCGCTTCCAGATCGGCTTCGGCCTTGGCCCGTTCGATTTCATACGGCCTGCGATCAATGCGTACCAGAACGTCCCCGGCTGAAACGACCTGACCGTTTTCCACCAGAACCTCGGTCACCGTTCCGGTGACCTGAGGAACAATCTGGGTTGCAACGGCCTTGACCCTGGCATTGCCGGTAAACGGAGTTTGGCGATCAGCGACCAGATACCAGACCAGAAACAGAAGAATAACCGCAAGCGTTGTCCAAATCGTTTTCCTCATTCCGCCGCACCTTCGGTCGAATCCGAGGTTCCTGGCGACGCATCGATCCAGACCTTGAACAGTTCATAGAAAACCGCAAACAGGACGGGCCCCATGAAAATTCCGATCAAGCCATAAGCCATCATGCCACCCAGAACGCCGATCAAAATAACCAGCATCGGGGTTTCCAACCCCTTCGAGATAAAGACCGGGCGAAGGAAACTGTCCATGATACTGACCGGAATGGCGAGAACGGTGAAGATCAATGCAGCGCCGCCTGACATGGAACTCCAAGCGTAAATGATCACGGGCAGTAGAACCAGGCCCGGGCCGATCTGAATGATCGACAGGATAAGGCTCACGAAGGCCAGAGTTGCCGCCGAAGAAATCCCGAAGACAGCCAAAAGTACCCACACAACAATCGCCTGAATCGCGGCGACTCCGATAACTCCTTTGGTGACATTTCGGATCGTTGCCCCCGCCAGGGTGACAAACTCACCACCACGTGGGGCAAAGACACGGTTGGCGAACCGTTGAAGCCCCTCAACCATTTGCGGCCCCGGCTTGAATAGCGCCCCCATGATGATGACTGAAAGTGCAAGTCCCAGAAGGCCAATGCCGATACCCAGAACCTTTCCAAACAGGGACTTTGTGACTTCAAGGATTTGAGCACCGTATTTGGCAAGTGCGCCATCCAGGTTTCGCTCAAACATGGTCCAGACTTCGCCAAGCTTGTTTCCGATCAAGGGCAATTCCTTGATGCCTTCGGGAGCAGGTGGAATTTTAAGTTCTCCGCGGTCTGCTTGTTCAGCGAAGTCGGAGCCAAGTTCAGCCGCCCCTGAAACGGCGGTGGCGACAGGCCCCAGGGTCAACAACAGACCCAACAGAACCAAGATTGTAGCCGCTAGCGACTTTCTTCCGCCCAATTTGCCTTGGAGCCAGTCGAAAACAGGATAGAGCGCAACGCACAGAATTGCCGCCCAGATCACAACGCTTGCAAGCGGGGCTACCATTATCAGCGCGCTATATAGAAACAGTCCTAAGAACAGCAGGCGAATTGCCAGATCGACGATCTTGGCGTCTTGAGTCTTTTCCATTCCATCCCTCCCAAATATTTTTTTATCTGAATATTAGCCTCAAAAAATTGGATATGTACACTTTTTTAGTTCTGGAGGTGCTGTATCGGCTTGATTGAAAACTCAAAAATTCGGGTCGCGAGTGGCGCCCGGGCTGAGATTGCGTTGAGTTCAATGAAGAGGATTCCGGCTGTCTACCCGTCTTTTTCGTCGTCGTCCTGTGAAAGAATTGTGTCTGCCACTGTGGTCGCTGCGGTAACGAATACACCCAAGCCGACGATGATATACGCCATCGTGAATATTTTTCCGGCGGCTGTTTCCGGCGAAAAATCCCCAAACCCAACGGTCGAGATGGTCACGACCGAGAAGTAGATGGAATCAAGCCAGCTCCAGCCTTCGACGAAGTGATAAAAAACCGAAGCCCAAAGGATCATGCCAACCGTGAAGGCCAATATACCCTTCACTCTGCCATCTTTGAATGCGACGCCAATTCCCCGAGTTATTCTGGTAAGTGAGTTCATTGTGCCCTCGTTATGTGTTTTGTGCCGGCATAGTAATCAGATTTTTGAATATTTCAAAAAGTCCCTATTTGCTGCTGTTTCGCGGGTTTCTTCATTGCCTAGGCCCAATCTCCTTTCCCGATCACCCAACAAGGGCGCGCGATTTCGTCAAAGTTTCATATCGCCGTGGAAAGTTTGTGGTAAACATCAAAACAGGCTATGCTGCACCGCAGAAAGATGCGAGAGAATCGACCGTGTTCCGTTTTGAAGGAGCGAAATCGCTGGTTGCCGGTATTGCTAACGATCAGCCAACAATCTGGGCAGTTGGAAACACTCGTCCTATCGTTGCTCTTGCCCCAAAGAAAGGTTTGCACCAGCGAGATGTCGTTACATCTGTCGAGGGGTTTCACCTGGCTATGGATGTCTTGGTTCATGCTCTGCCGTCGGCAGATTCAGCACCGTCTGAAAGAGGATATTCACATGATTACGAATGCTCATTCGAAATCCCTGCAGTTTGGCTCTGATATGGCCAGGGACGCGGTTGCCGTGAATGAACGGACTGTCGGGGCCGTAGCTAACGCGTTGGAACAGTCCGGAGTTCAGTGGAACTTGCTGTCAAAATCAATGGCGCTGCAGTCCGGCAGGATCGTGCAGGACCACACGGACCGGACCCGTCAGTTGGTTCAGAACATGGCAGAATGTTCCGAACGGCTTGTGGCATCCCGATCAATTGTCAAAGACTGGGGGGAATACCTGAAAGACGCAGGCCAACGGGTTGCCCTGACCATGGATGCCTTGCGCGAACGCGGAGATGTCTTCCTCGAGCACGAAGCTGCAGGCTGCCCGCCCGTTCTTATCTATGATTACGAGGTAATCACCGACGGTAGGCACCTGAAACGGCCCTGCAACTATCAGTTGTTGCGCATCCTTCCGCCCGAGGGTGTGACCGTTGAAGATAACAAGCGCCCATATATCATCATCGACCCACGCGCGGGTCATGGCGGCGGCATCGGCGGCTTCAAGCATGACAGTCAGGTTGGTGTTGCTCTGGCCAAGGGCCACCCGGTCTATTTCGTCAGCTTTGGGCGCGATCCTGTTCCCGGTCAGACTCTGGCGGATGTCATGCATGCCGAGGCAGGGTTTGTCCGAACCGTGCGTGCACGCCATCCAAACAGCCCGCACCCTGTTGTCACCGGAAATTGTCAGGGCGGGTGGGCGACGTTGCTAATGGCTGCGTGCAATCCCGATTTAAACGGTCCGTTGGTTCTGAACGGCGCGCCTGTTGCGCCTTGGGCTGGGGCGGTTGGGGAAAACCCGATGCGCTATAATGCCGGGGTTCTGGGTGGGACGTGGCAGCCGATGTTCTGGTCGGACTTGGGGGCAGGTCAATTTGACGGCGCCAATCTGGTTATGAACTTTGAGCAGCTAAATCCCAGCCGAAACTACTTTGGCAAATACTTTGATCTCTACAGGGATCCTGACGGGGGTCGACAGCGCTTTATAGATTTCGAACGCTGGTGGGGCGGATATTTCATCCTGAATGAGGCCGAAATCCATTGGATCGTCGAACAGCTTTTCGTCGGTAACCGTTTGGTCAAGAACACGGCTCAGCTCGAACCCGGTGTCCCGGTCGATATCAAGGCCATCAAAGGGCCGATCTTTGTGTTTGCTAGTCAGGGTGACAACATCACACCACCGCAGCAAGCCCTGAACTGGATTTCTGAGACTTATTCCGACGAAGAGGAAATCCGCGTCCGTGGGCAGCGCATCGTCTATATGCTGCACGACGAGGTGGGTCATCTGGGCATCTTTGTTTCGTCAAAAGTGGCACGGAAAGAACATCGAGAGCTTACCTCTACGCTGGAAACCGTCGAGTCAATGGCACCCGGCCTGTACGAAATGCAGATCGAAAACATCGAGGGTGAAGGCACCGACAAGGAATTCGAAGTTCGTTTTCACGAGCGTACATTGGCAGATCTCGCCGTTCTGGATGATGGCCAGCAGGATGAAATGAGCTTTGCCGCCGTTGCCCATATGTCAGAAACTCAGGCCAATTTATACGAGACATTTGGCCGTCCGATCGTACGATCCTTGTCGACGCCCGCTTCGGCAAACGCGCTTCGTGACTTACACCCCCTGCGCGTGCAACGCGCTGCATTGTCTTCGGCCCAACCTGCCACATTGGGAATAAAATTCTGGGCGGACATGGCGCGGGAACACCGCAAACCCGCCGCGCCGGAAAATCCATTTTTGGAACTCGAGAAGATTACGGCGGACTGGATAGAGCAGGTGATGGATTATGGCCGCGACTTTCGCGATGCGTGGTACGAGCTGACATTCTTTTCTCTTTGGAGCGGGCCTTTGGCAGCGTGGTTCGGTCGGAAGAACGCCGCGCACAGAACATTGGTAAATCCTGAAAGTCTGAAGTCATTGCCCGAGGTCGAAGCGGCACTTGCGCACATAAAACAGGGGTCACTGGCTGAAGCTGTTGTTCGGATGCTGATCCTTCTGGTCGACAGCAATCAAAGCTTTCGGGCTGAAATTCTGGACCGGTGGGCCCAAGTCTTCAAACATGATGAACCATTCAAAGGGCTTACGGTTGATCAACGTCATCGCCTGCTGCATGAACAGTCGCTTATAGTGACCTTTGATAAGCAAGAAGCGATAAACACGTTGCCTGATTTGCTTCCCCTAAAGAAAGACCGTATGCAGGCGGTTAACCTTCTCCGGCGGATCGCCGGAAAAGTGCAAAAGCCCACTCCTGAACTGTTCGAGATGGTTGATGAATTGTGTGACATTCTTGACCTGCCAAAGCCTCAGGATGAAGCGGCACCGGCGCCTGCGAATAACTCTGAGACGCTGCCTGCGCGATCCCCTGCTGATAGAAAAGCCCGCTCAAAATGAAAATCTATGAGAACCGAACATTTGCCCAATTGAATGTAGGTGACGAAGCCAAACTGACGCGTCTTTGCACGGTTGATGACCTCTATGCGTTTGCCTCCGCATCGGGGGACCACAATCCCCTGCACTTGGCGGCCTATGACGGTGACGGCGATGGGCAGCCCGAGGCGGTGGCACCGGCTTTGTGGCCCGCTGGTCTGGTTGCCGCTGTGCTGGGTAACGTATTGCCGGGGGCGGGGACTCAAACCCGTCGGGCGGACCTGTCCTTCCACATTCCCGTTCTTGCCGGTGACGAATTAACGGCGTTTGTTTCGGTTGCCGAAAAGCGCGATGATGGCGATCTGATCTGCAGCGCCGAAGTGCGCCGCGTCGGAGATAACGCCTTGGTCCTGAGCGGTACAGTTCAGGTCACGCCCCCGGCCCAGCACATGGAGTTCAACTCGATCGAAGTTCCGGGCCTTGTCGTCCAGCGCCATCGTCATTTCGACGCGTTGCTTGAAAAGGCAAGACCTTTAGACCCTATGCCAACGGCAGTGGTTGCGCCCGAGGATGGCAATTCGCTGAGTGGTGCGCTGCTGGGTCATGCCAACAGCATCATCACGCCGATCCTTGTTGGGGATCCTGACAAGATCAAGGCCGCAGCAGCAGAGATAGGTGCGGATATCTCCGGTTTCGAGATCGTCAAGGCTCGGGGTCACGGGCTTGCCGCACATCGCGCGGTAGATTTGGTGGTTGAAGGGAAAGCACAGACCCTGATGAAGGGGTATCTGCATACGGATGAGCTGTTGCATGCCGTCTTGCGCCGGGAAAACGGATTGCGAACTGGTCGGCGTTTGTCTCATGTCTTTGTGATGGACGTCCCGGGGATGCCAAGACCTATCATGGTGACGGACGCGGCGGTGAATATCGCGCCGGACCTCGAAACCAAAGCCGACATCGTTCAGAACGCAATTCATCTGGCACAATCCATTGGGATCGAAACGCCGAAGGTCGGTGTTTTGTCAGCCGTTGAAACCGTAAACCCGCATATGCCCTCATCTGTGGATGCGGCGCTGCTGTCTAAAATGGCTGAACGCGGACAGATTACCGGCGGGTTGGTCGATGGCCCACTTGCGATGGACAACGCGGTTGATCTGAAGGCTGCCCGCACCAAGGGCATCACGTCCGAGGTTGCCGGATCAGCAGATATTCTGGTCGCCCCGAATATCGAGGCGGGCAATATGGTTGCGAAACAGCTAACCTTTATTTCTCATGCCGAGGCTGCGGGCATCGTGGTGGGGGCGGGCGCCCCGATCATCTTGACTTCGCGGTCTGATGATGATGCCTCGCGCTTGGCGTCCTGTGCGGTTGCGGCGCTGCATGCTTATGCAAGCAAAGGTAAGCTCTATGGCTGATCATGTATTGGCGCTGAACGCCGGGTCTTCGTCACTGAAATTCGCGTTGTACGAAGTCATCGAGGAAAACCGCCCCAGCATGCGATGGCGAGGTCAGATCGAGCGTTTGGGGGATGCCCCTAGATTGCTGGCTCAGTCTGCCGGAGGTCGGTCGATCAACCGCCCGCTGTCGAATACCCAGAGCCACGATGAAGCTATCCACGCTTTTCTGGAAATGGCGCGGGAATATCTTCCGGATATCCATGTGAAAGCAATCGGCCATCGTGTTGTCCACGGTGGCACCGTCTATTCTGAACCGGTTCTTATTGATGAAACGGTTATAGATACATTGACGGGGTTTGTTCCTTTCGCCCCTTTGCATCAACCTTATTCTCTGGCTGGGATCCGGGCCGCCAGCGCTGCATTCCCGGATACCATTCAGGTGGCGTGTTTTGATACGGCCTTTCACCGAACGCACCCTTGGGTCAACGATACTTTTGCCTTACCGCAAAGTTACTATGAAAAAGGGGTCCGTCGGTACGGATTCCACGGGCTGAGCTACGACTATATCTCTGGGAAACTGAAAGAGATCGCACCGGGTCTGTACGATGGCCGCGTGGTGATTGCGCATCTGGGGAATGGTGCATCCATGTGTGCGGTCTCGGGTGGGCGCGCGATTGCCTCGACGATGGGATTCTCGGCGTTGGACGGTCTGCCGATGGGGACGCGCAGCGGCCAACTCGATCCTGGTGTGGTGTTGTACATGATGCAGCAGGATGGAATGTCGGCAGATGAAATCGCCGAAGTTCTTTATCGCAAGTCCGGTCTTCTCGGCCTGTCTGGTGTTTCGTCTGATATGCGTACGCTTTTGGCTGCTGATACGCCGGATGCCCGCAAGGCCATCGACTATTACGTGTTCCGCATCCGCCGGGAACTGGGAGCGCTGTCCGCCGCGTTGGAAGGTATTGACGCGCTGATCTTTACGGGTGGCGTTGGCGAGAATTCGGCCCCGATTCGGCAGATGGTGTGCGACGGAATGCGCTGGATCGGAATCGAATTGGACCACGCGCGAAACGCGGATGGCGGCACAGTCTTGTCGACGGATTTTAGCCGCGTCCGCATCCTGTCGATACCAACCAACGAAGAAATGGTAATTGCGCGCGCCGCGGTCAAACTGATGCAATAAGGTTAATCGCCAGACTTTTTTCGAGATTTGGAGAGTTTGATCAAAGCGCCCAACAGGGCGCTGACAATCTCGGGGGTCACGGCCCCAAGTGGGTCGCGCCGAAAACCTGTAACGGCGTCGCGTGCCTCGGCCAAGTTGTCCTTGATCTCGGTCTCAATGTCTTGCAGCGCCAGGTCCCGAAGCTCAACCACAGCAGAGATGTCGGTTTGTGATGACATGGAGTTGGCGAACAGTGCCAATAACAGAGCCACCACCAGATCGACGCCGGCCATGATCAGTGCCGCGACCGCGTTTGACACAAACTCAGACAGCCAGAAAAAGCCTGCGACGTTCAGCATTACGACCGCTAGGCCAATAGCCAGCCCCGCAGCGCCATAAAAACCGGTGCGTTTGGCCGCTACTGCGACTTGTCTTTGAGCAATCAGCCTTTCGGCACGCAGGATGATTGAAAGATTGCGGGATATGCGGCTCATGTGCGGGCTCCTACCGGGAACGGCCGACCAGATAGCCAAGCGCGAAAACGCCTAGCGCAAACAGGATCGGCTTTTTGTGCGGCAACTCCCCAAGTTCGGTCAGAACGTCGTCCATCTGGTCTGACCAGTTTTCGATCGTGTCGATCAGATTGTCGGAATGGTCTTCCTTTGGATCGGCCTTCTCGGCCTTGGTTTGTTGGGCAAGTTGGCGGCGAAGTTCGGCAACTTCGGCTTCCAGCTCTGCTTTTGTTACCATCGTTCAGGTCCCTCTACCGCGTTGTACCGCATGTTAGTCGGTTTTTCCGTTTTGGCAAAAGGGGCTTATCGGACGGTAAGACAGATCGCTGCAGGAAAAGCGGGATCAGCCAGCCCGGCACCAAACGCAGTCGTGGTCGGACAGGGGCGTTCCGTCGTCAGCAATCGAAGGCAGAATACCAGTGCCATGGCATTCGAGACCCCGGCCCGCCAACCAGTCCAGCTTCATAACCCGGTCGGGGTGGGGCGTGATCAGGCTGGGGCGGGTCGTATTGCCTTGCGCCGTGAAAGACCAAGAATAACCGTGGGCCTCGGCCAGTTCGAATAAGGTTTCTCGCCGCCAGTCAAAGTCCGGGGGTAGGTGATTGCCGGTGTTCAGGTCCCCGCCAACTATGACCGGTAGATTCGGCGCGAAATCGTCAATCACCTGTAGCAGCCGTTCGAATTGTTGATGTCGGTGAATGGCGTTTGCGTTGCTTTCCAGATGAGTGGAGACGACGCAGACCGGTCCGCTGGCCCCCGGTACAATAGCGGCTATGGCGTTGCGGCCCCCGATGCGTGGCTGGTCAGGATCGCTCGCCCCGGCATCTGCCGCAAACCAATGGCCGTGATCGTCCAGCCGAACCAGGACGGTGCGTTCAAACGGAACCGACGACAGGATCGCATTCCCGTGCCAGCCCAAAGAGTTGAAGTCATCCGTGCAGAACTTGCGCTCGGTCGGGCCGCCCAAATCAAGTTCATGAAACTCAACGCCAAAAGCGTAAGCCATTCCAAGGGCGTCGGCCATCGCTTCGGTTGTGTGTCGCTGTGCAGTACGGGCCATTCCGTGATCAACTTCGGACAGCAGAACAATATCCGGGGCGACTTTCCCGAGATGCGCAGCCGTCTCTTCAGGGAAAAGACATCGTTCTACATTCCAGGCGGCCACGGTGAATTCACTGGGCAGGTGAGCGGATTGAGCCTTTCCTCCGACCTGAACGGCATTCATCGCTTCTATATTGGCCAATATCCTGCGATGCGCGTCGGCAGTGCGTGGGGCCGACAGGATTGCGCTCCGCTGGGTTTCGGATACAGCCGGAAGGGTCACTAGCGTTTGAGTGATCACAGCCTCAGCCCCGTTTCCCTGTCGAACAGGCGCAGGGCCTCGGGCTTTAGGTTGATCTTGGTTTCACCAACCTGCGCCGCGTCATCCTTGCCTAGCATGACCGAGAAGGGCTGATTTGCGAGCCGCCCATGTAGCAGCCGATGCGCGCCCAGTTCTTCAAGGATATCGACATGGAATACGACCTGACCCTGTTCATCCATTTCAACGTCTTCAGGGCGAATGCCCAGTGTCACAGGTCCGTCAAAGGACTGGGGTGCTTGTATCTGGTTGCCGAAGCCATTGATCCGAACACTTTGCTGATCAACTTCAGCTTCGATCAGGTTCATTGGCGGTGCCCCCATGAACGAGGCCACAAAGGTCGAGGCCGGGTTGTGATAAATTTCTGACGGGGTGCCAATCTGCTCGATCCGACCTTCGTTCAGGACGATGATACGATCGGCCATCGTCATCGCCTCGACCTGATCATGGGTCACGTAGACGGCGGTGGTTCTAAGGCGGCGTTGCAAAGCTTTGATTTCGATCCGCATCTGGTTGCGCAGCTTGGCATCCAAGTTCGACAGCGGCTCATCAAACAGAAACAGCGCCGGATCGCGCACCACAGCGCGGCCCATGGCAACGCGCTGGCGCTGACCACCCGAAAGCTGCGCTGGCTTGCGGTCCAGATACTCGGACAGGTTCAGCATCTTTGCCGCGTCTTCCACTTTGGATGCGATATCGGCGGCGGGGGTGCCTCTGTTCTTGAGGCCATAGCCGATATTCTTGCGCACCGTCATATGCGGATATAGGGCATAGTTCTGGAACACCATCGCGATGTCCCGATCCGCTGGGTCCACGTCATTGACCACGCGGTCGCCGATTTTCAGCACCCCTTCGGTGATGTCTTCCAACCCCGCGATCATCCGCAGCAGTGTGGACTTGCCGCAACCCGACGGGCCGACCAGCACAACAAATTCGCCGTCCTGAATGGTGAAACTGGTGGTCTGAACGGCCTGGAAGCCATTGGGATAGACTTTGCGGATGCCCTCTAATGTAACCTGAGCCATGCGCGTATTCCTTATTTATCGGATTCTGTGAGGCCCTTGACGAACCAGTTCTGGAAAAAGACCACCACCAACACCGGAGGGATCATCGCCACGATGGCCAGCGCCAATGCCTGCCCGTGTTCGGGGATTTGACTGTCGGTGTACGACAACACGATCTGCTTGATGCCGCGGACCAGCGTGAAAAAGCCTTCATCCGTGGTGATCAGCGTGGGCCACAGGTACTGGTTCCAGCCAAAGACAAACATGATAATGAAGATCGCCGCGATCATCGTTTTGCTCAGTGGGATGAGGATATCGACGAAGAATTTCCACGGACCTGCGCCGTCGATCCGGGCGGCTTCGGCCAATTCCTCGGGCACGGACATGAAGAACTGCCGGAAAAAGAACGTGCCTGTGGCCGAGGCGATCAGCGGCACGATCAGACCGGTATAGGTGTTGGTCAGGCCCAGTTTCTGGATTGCTTCGTAAGAGGGCAGGATGCGCACCTCAAGCGGCAGCAGCAGGGTGGTGAAGATTACCTAGAAGGCCAGCGTGGCAAAGCGCAGGCGGAAATAGACGATGGCGTAGGCCGCCATCATCGAAATCACGATCTTACCCACGGCAAAGCCGATGCCAAGGATGAACGAGTTCATCAGCATCAGCATCCCGTCGACCGTTTGGGTAAAGCCGCCCCTTTCGAACATGGCGGCGCGAAAGTTCTTACCCAGATCGTCGCCCAGTGTCAGTTGCAGCCCTTCGCGGTGGATTGTCACTGCATCATGGCTGGCCGTAGTCAACGCCAGCAGCGGCGGCAGCATCATCAGCAGCGCGCCCAGGATCAGAATGATGTGGTCTCCAATCGCTTCCCATTTGATGCGACGGGGGCGATGGGTCTCAGCGGGGGTGTCGAGTGTTGTCTCAGCCATGTCCAAAGCCCTCAAGTGTAGTGAATCCGGCGTTCCACCAGCCGGAACTGAAACACGGTCAGCAACAGGACCAGCGCCATAAGGATTACTGATTGCGCCGATGATCCGCCTAAGTCGTTGCCTCGAAAGCCGTCCAGGTAGACCTTGTAGACCAACGTCATCGGATTGTTGCCCGGCTCGCCCTTCATCAGTGCGTCAATGATGCCGAACGTGTCGAACAGCGCATAGGTGACGTTGATGATCAGTAGGAAAAACGCGGTTGGGGCCAGCAGCGGGAAGGTGACCTGCCAGAACCGTCCGGTGGCGGATCGGTTGTCGATCATCGCTGCCTCGCGCACGGACCTTGGGATGGATTGCAGGCCGGACAGGAAAAAGATGAAATTGACGGGGACCTGCTTCCACACGGCCACGATAACCATGGCTGTTGCGGTCGCGTTGTAATCCACACCCAGTTTGAAATCCCAGCCGAACACCTGGAAGAACTTGGTCAGCGGTCCGGTGCTTTGGTCAAAGAACAGAATGCCCAGAAACCCGGCCACGGGCGGCGCAATGGCATAGACCCACATCAGCAGCGTGCGATAGGTCTTGGCCCCCTTGATCACCTTGTCGGCCTTGACCGCCAGCAGCAGCGCGATAGCCAGCGAGAAAATAGTCACCAGCACCGAGTAAAGGATCGTGAACCCGGCAACGCGTTTGTACTGATCATTGCCCAGCAGCGACGTATAGTTCTCAGCCCCCACGAAGGTCGAACCGAACCCAAACGGGTCTTGCAAAAAGAATGAGGATTGCAGCGCCCAGCCCGCAGGCCAGTAGAAAAAGATGGCGATGATCATCAACTGCGGCAACAGCAGCGCCACAGGAAGCCAGATCGTGTCAAAGCCCGCGCGTTTCATAGAAGGATTCCGTCTTGAACAGGGGATGGCCGCGCCATGACAGCGCGGCCATCCCTGGGGGTGATCCAGGGCGTTAACCTTGGGTCTTGGCGAAGCGGGCCAGCAGCGCGTTGGCTTCGGCTTCGATAGTCTTGAACGCGGTTTCGACGTCGGTTTCACCGGTCAGGACACGGCCATATTCGCGGTTCATGATGTCGCGGATCTGGACGTAAAAGCCCATGCGGTAGCCCTTGGTGTTGTCGCCCGCTTTGGCCTGCAACTGGTTCACACCAACTTCGGCAGCCGGAAAACGGTCATAGTGGCCGTCTTTCTTGGCGACGTCATAAGCGGCTTCGGTGATTGGCACATAGCCGGTTTCCTGATGCCAGAAATACTGGGTCTCGGGCGCGGTCAGAAAGCGGAAGAATTCAGCCGTGGCCTTGTTTTCCGCGTCGGATTTACCCGACATGGCGAACAGGGCGGCACCACCGATAAAGGTTTGGGTGGGCTCAGTGGTGACGGCTTCCCAATAGGGCAGCTCGGTCGCGCTGAATTCGAACGGCAGGTCTTTTTGCAGCAGGCCGCCGAACGAGCCGGACGAACCCAGCCACATGGCAACTTTGCCTTCTTCGAACGGTTTGGCATTGTCGCCCCAGCCGGTACCGTACCATTCGAACAGTCCGTCGTCTTTCCATGCGGTCACGGCGGTGAAATGCGCTTTGATCGCGTCGTTGTTAACCAGAATCTGCGTGTCAGTGCCGTCATAGCCGTTGTTGTTGGTGGCAAAAGGCAGGTTGTGGCGCGACATGAAGTTTTCGGTGAAGATCCAGGGCAGGTGCGACTGACTGAGCGCGATATAGCCTGCGTCTTTCAGTGCGGGTGCGGTGGTCGACTGGAACTCTTCCCAGGTTTTCGGCGGGGTGACGCCTGCGGCCTCCAACGCGTCCATGTTGTAATACAGGATCGGCGTGGACGAGTTGAAGGGCATCCCGATCATTTTGCCGTCGCTGTCGACATAGAAGTACCGCACACCGGCGATGTAATCGTTAATGTCGAATTCAACGCCATTGTCTGCCAGCAGATCCTGAACCGGAATGGTCGCGCCCTTGGCCCCGATCACGGTGGCGGCGCCTGCGTCGAACACCTGCATGACGTTGGGCTGTTCGCCCGCGCGGAAGGCGGCAATACCTGCGGTCAGGGTTTCTTCGTAGCTGCCTTTATAGACCGGAGTGATCTTGTAGCTGTTTTGCGAGGCATTGAAATCTTCGGCGATCTTGTTGACTGTTTCACCAAGCTGACCACCCATGGCGTGCCACCAGGTGATCTCGGTTTCTGCAAAAGTCGCAGTCGCGCTAAAGGCTATGGCAGCAGCGGTTGCGCAGAGCTTCAGATTGGTCATGTATTAACTCCGGTTCAGCAGCGGCCTTTGACAAAAAGGCTCGCCAAATTCAGAGGCATTTGCCCCTTGGGGTAATAGAATGGCAGCGCTATCAGGGAAGGCCCCGAACGCTGTACACGGTATGCGTACTCAGCGTTAGGTACGTGGGTCGTATGACAGTCAGGTGAATGTTTTTTAAAGCAATTTTGACATATTTCCCCAAAGGGAATGCCGACTTCAAAGTGTCAGTTGCACGCGCATCGCGGCCGAAAACCAACGCTAAGCCGTTGTTTCAACGAAGGTCGGGACGTCGGCGCCAATCAATAAGCGAACGCGACTTGTCTGCATGGCAATCCAGCAGATCGTTGGGAACGCACGGCACTATTTCATTTGCTTGATGCGTCCAGATTGCGAGCGGATTATTGTTTCAATAATCCGCAACCAAAAGGAATTCCTGTGCCGCGTCTTCTTCGATTGTGGCGAAACGCGGAATTGGGTCCTCGAATACGTTGTCGGTACGATCATCGTTTACAGTTGACACTTCACCAATCAGGCAATCGCCCTTTTCGGCCCAGAAAGCGTGCCAGATGCCCGGCATTAAGGTTACGCTTTGACCCGGTCCGAGCCGCAAAAGCTCGCCGGGTTGGATCGACACCGGGCACCCGTCGCTGGGCACTGTCACAGCGTTTTCCCGGTCGATCCCGCCCACGGAATCCGAAGCGTAGATTTCCATCACCAGATCGCCACCGCCTCGGTTGATAATGTCTTCGGCCTTTATGATATGACGATGCATTGGCGAAAGCTGTTTGTCCCGCGAGACAAGCACTTTCTCTGCGTACAGCATGCCGCGCCCTTGGTTCAGATCGGCGACATCGCCATTGCGCAACGTGAACAGGAACAGCCCTAGTTCATCGAACCGTCCCTGTCCGTAGTCGGTGATATCCCACCCCAATCCACGTTCGCGAATAACTGTTGCCTGATCGCTTCTCATCTGATCTGGCGTCCAGTTGGCAAAAGGGGGCAAAACCGCTCCGAAAGACCGAATGAAAGCTTCGGCTTCGGTTTTGATTGCGTTGATATCTGATCGTTTCATCGGTGTCCCTTTCGGGGTCAGAGTTCGTTTGCCCAAGGTGGGTTTGCCCCTGCGCGAGAAACCGTCACGGCAGCGACTTGTGCACCCTTGGCAAGAGCATCTTTCAGTTGGTCTGGGTTGAGGGA
This sequence comes from Ruegeria sp. S263, assembly GCF_056780525.1. NCBI lineage: Bacteria > Pseudomonadati > Pseudomonadota > Alphaproteobacteria > Rhodobacterales > Roseobacteraceae > Ruegeria > Ruegeria sp. S263. The sequence goes on from NZ_JBQUVJ010000003.1 coordinate 445,865, forward strand.
ACGAAGCCCTTGTTTGTTCAGGTGGCCTGCACGTTCCAACTCGGCCAATACGCCAGCGTTGAACGTGTCTCCGGCGCCGACGGTGTCCACAACTACGACCCTTTTGACAGGCACCGAGGTTGACCTGCCATCCGGCAGATATCCGGATGCCCCCTCGCTGCCTTTGGTGACGATGACAATGGCGGGGCCTTCTTTCAGCAACAGCGAAACTTTGTCAGTCAGGCTTTCTGGCCCGGGAATGATCCAATCCAGATCTTCATCGGAAACCTTTACGATATCGGCCTGAGCGATCATCGCGTTGAGCCGGGTGCGATAACGGGTTTGATCATTGATAAAACCGGGACGGATGTTTGGATCCAGCATAACGGCCTTTTCCGAGCCGTGTTGATCCAACAAGGATGCATAGGCGTCGGCACAGGGTTCGCAGGCAAGGCTGATACCGCCGAAATACAAAGCCGATACCGCTGGCAACTGGTTGGGCATGTCCTCGGGCGTCAACATGCGACCTGCCGAGTTTTCGTCCAGAAAACTGTAGGTAGCGTGCCCGTCCTTTAGCTGCACAAACGCCAAAGTTGTCGGGCGGTCGGTTTCAATGACATGGCTGGTGTCCACATGGCTGGCCTTTAAAGACCTGCCGAGTTGCTGCCCAAACATGTCTGAGGAAAGGCCCGTCAGCATTCCGGATGGAACGCCAAGTCGAGCAAGCGCAATCGCCGTGTTGAAAATCGCGCCTCCGGAATGGGGCACAAATCCCTGTTCGCCCGTAACGGTGGGCGAGGCGATCATGTCGATCAGGGCTTCACCGCAGCACAGGATCATGCCGGGTCCTTTCTGTATCATTGGGTCAGGCGGTCAGTTTATCGCGCAAGCGCACTTTTACAGAAGTTGTTAGCGCCAACAATGCCAAATTCGTCCTGTTCTGAAACGTACAGGTTCATTGACCGCCGCAATTCGCTGAAACGCCCACCAGCGTTGAAGGCATCCTTGAAAGCGTCGGCGAAAAGCCAGCGGTTCTTTTCTGCCACCCCGCCGACGAGGAAAACACCGCCCGTAGGCATCATGACCACGGCCAAGTCGCCCATTACGGCACCTAGATGCGAGGTGAACATCTGCGCTGCCCTGACCGCGAGCGGGTCCGAGGCACCGCGGGCGTCATCCAGAATGTCCTTGGCGCTGCGCGTTTCGGCAGTCGCCTGTCCTGTCGCCAATTGAATTGCCTGATACAGGATCGGCAGTCCCGTGCCGCTTAGGAACATTTCGGCTTCAAGCGTCAGGGTGTCGTCAAAAAAACAGTCCGGAGCAACTTGGCGCGCGGCGCGGAAAATTTCGACCTCGTCCTCGTGACGGGGCGACAATCCAACGTGGCCGCCTTCACCAGACGCGGTGTGAAACCGACCGTCGGAATAGAGCAGAGAGCCGACGCCCAGCCCGGTTCCCGGTCCGACAACCAACCGTGTTCCCATCGGTGGCGTTTCGGCGCCTTGCAGAACTTCGACGTTATCGCCGGTGATTTCGGCAACCGACCATGCGGCGGCGGTGAAGTCGTTGATGACAAATGTGTGCTGCGCGCCCGTCGCGCGCGCGATGTCAGCCTCGGACAGATCTAGCTGCGCGTTTGTAAGCCGGATCATACCGTTCTGCACTGGTCCCGCACCGGCCGCGACGACGGCGCGCGGATCGGTTCCGATTTCATCCCGCAAACTGTGAAACGCTTCGAGCAATTGCGGAAGTGACCCCGTGGGGTATTTACGCAGGTCGGTGAGTTTACCGTTTGAGACCACACCCAATCGCGTATTGGTGCCGCCGATATCGGCAACCAAGTTCCAGTGGTCGTGCATACATCCCGCAGGTTGCGCCAAAGGCAGCGAAACTGTGCTGCCGGACAGTGCAGTTTTCACTGCATTGTAAGACGCTTTGGGCCGACGCTCCATCGTCTCGAAATCGACGTCCACAAGACCAAAGCGTTTTTCATACCCCAAGGCCCATTCGTAATTATCCAGCAAGGACCAGATAAAATACCCTTTGACCGGCACGCCTTGGTCCACCGCGTCATGCACGGCCGCAAGGTGCTGGTTCAAATAGTCGATCCGGTCATCATCCTGCTGTCGTTCCGGGCTGGCCATGCCGTTTTCCGTTACATAGATAGGAAGATCACCGGTATGGTCGCGCATTGTACGGGTCAGGAAACGTGTCAAGGCGCTGGGTTCGATTTCCCAACCCATCTGGGTTTTTGGTAAGGGGCCGGGGACTTCTTTTAGGCTGGGCCAAGCAATATCTGCGGGCGCGATCAGCTTGCGGGTGTAGTAATTTAAGCCACACCAGTCGACCGGGGTGCCAATCGTGTCGAAGTCGTTTTGCCAATCGCTTGGCAGATGAGGTTCCAGTCCGTCCAGAACGACCTGGGGGTATGTTTTGTTGAATACGCCACTCAGGAAGAAGCGGTTGTAGATACCGTCGTACAGGTCAGCGGCGCGGCGTGCCTCGGGGCTGTCATCCGCAGGTTCTGCCCACTCCAGATTGAACACTGCACCCAAGTTGGACATGCCCAGACCGCGCATCGCCTCGATAGCCCGTCCATGTGCAAGTAGGACGTGATGCATCGCGCGCGCCGTGGCACGGATGTCGCGCAGACCGGGGGCGTGGTGGCCGTCAAAGTGGCTGAGCCAGCTTACGCACCAAGGTTCGTTGATCGGCGCGACACTGAACATGCGGTCACCGATGCGGCCCATGATAATCTCGGTAAAATCGGCAAACCAGTTGGCTATGTCCCGATTGCGCCAGCCACCCAGATCGGCCAACGGCGAGGGAAGCTCCCAGTGATAAAGCGTCGCGCAGGGGCGTATTCCACGCTCCAATAACGCATCGGCAAGGCGGTCGTAGTAGTCCAGCCCTTCCTGGTTAATAGGTCCGCGCCCTTCGGGCAGAACGCGCGCCCAGCTTGTTGAGAACCGATAGCAGTCAAATCCTGCGTCGCGCACAAGCTCAAAGTCTTCGTCAAAGCGGTTCAAATGATCACAGGCGCGGTCACCGTTTTCATTGCGCACCACGTTACCGGGTGTCGCGGCGAACGTGTCCCAATGTGTTTGGCCAGCGCCGCCTTGTCCGTGACCTTCGATCTGATAGGCAGAGGTTGCAACGCCAAAGAGGAAATCTTTGGGGAAATCAGTGCGGGCATATTTCATGTTCAGAACCTGTCAGGAGCGGGGCCGGTCGAGCCGCCAACTACCAGTTCGGCCTCCAGCAATCTAGTTTGAACCGGGCCCTCTGGCGACTTTATTCGCTCGATCAACATTTCGGCTGCTATTTCGCCAGCTTGCCGGACAGATGAGCGAGTTGCGGTAAAGATCGGCACGTCCTGCCCGTTTTTCAGGTAAGATAGATCGTCGTCATGGGCGATGACGGATACATCGCGTCCCATCTTCAGCCCAGCCTCGTTCAGCGCGCGCCTTACGCCAATCGCCGAAATCATGGATGAGATCAGAATGGCTGTGGGCGGATTATCCATCTGTATCATGGCGCGCGCTTCGTGGTGGCCGTAGACCTCGGTCATCTCGGCGCTGCGCATCAAGGACGGGTCAGGCGTTATCCCAGCCTCATGCAAAGCCTCCAGATATCCGGCGCGGCGACGCTGGGCAAAGTCCATATCTTCCAACCCGTTGATCAGTGCGATGCGCCGGTGCCCTAGGTCGATCAGAAATTTGGTGGCCCTTTGGAATGAACTTTTGTTGTTCACGTCGATCCAATCGTAGGGCCCATCAACTCCGGTCGCACGACCATGAACGATGAAAGGAACCCCCATGCGGGAAAGTACGCCGATCCGAGGTTCGTTAACCTTCGGACCCTGCAGGACAACTCCATCAACGGCGCCGCGTTGAAACAGGTCGCGATACGCCCGTTCGATCGACGTATCGTCTGCATTCGTGAACATCATGTCATAGCCATGCTCCGCATATTTTCGCGCAGCACCTGCAACGAAATCGCCGAAAATAGGGTTGACCATTTCATGCTGCGAGGAACTGGGAATCACGTGCCCAATGACCATGGACCGACCTGTGGCCAACCCTTTTGCGCGGCTGTTTGGCCGGTAACCATGTTTCGTGGCAGCGGCCTGCACACGTAGGCGCGTATCCTCGTTCACCTCGGGATAGCCGTTCAGCGCACGGCTGACAGTTGTTTGGGACAAGCCAAGAATTTCTGAGAGCTGCTTTAGGTTCATATTCGATTCAAAGCGCCTTCAAATTGGGACTGCTATCTGTATTGTGGGGAATTAACCTTTGCGTCAATAAGATTCAAACATATGCCTACAAATATTAATAACTTGGGTAAACGGCAAACCAAACATTGACAGAGCTTGAATGTTAGCGGATAAGGTTCGTCATCCAAAGCGCTTTGAAAATACGATTCCAAGGCGAGAGATGATACGGGAGGAGATTTCATGAAACACTCGCTTTACGCAGGTGCGGCCACGTTCGCCCTGATGTCAGGCGCTGCACAGGCGGACAAGGTTACCGTGTTCGGTCCGTGGTTGGGGCCGGATCAGGAAAATGTCGAAAAGGTTCTGGACGGCTTTGCTGCAGCAACCGGGCATGAATACGCCTATGTCGGGTCAGACAGTTTTGAACAACAAATCCGAATTGATGCCGAGGCGGGTTCAGCACCGAATGTCGCCGTATTCCCGCAGCCGGGCCTGGCGGCAGATATGGCTAAGTCCGGCTTTCTGACGCCGCTTGCCGATGGAACGGGAGATTGGATTCGCGACAACTATGCCGCGGGGCAGTCTTGGGTTGACTTGGGCACATATGGCGGACCGGACGGCGCGGACAATCTGTACGGCTTTTTCTACAAGGTCGATGTAAAGTCCCTGGTTTGGTACGTGCCTGAGAATTTCGAAGATGCGGGTTACGAAGTACCGACCACGATGGAAGAACTCAAGGCGCTGACGGATCAGATCGTGGCTGATGGTGAGACACCTTGGTGTATCGGTCTGGGTTCTGGTGGTGCAACCGGGTGGCCCGCAACCGACTGGGTTGAGGATATGATGCTGCGCACACAATCGCCGGCTGATTATGACGCCTGGGTCGCCAATGAGATGAAGTTCAACGATCCCAAGGTCATCGCTGCGATCGAGGAGTTCGGCGCGTTTGCCCGCAATGACGACTATGTTGCCGGCGGCTCAGGGGCTGTGGCTACGACGGACTTCCGCGATAGTCCCAAGGGAATGTTCAGCTCACCTCCGCAATGCTACATGCACCGTCAGGCCTCGTTCATTCCAGCGTTTTTTCCGGAAGGAACTGTTGTAGGTGAAGACGCAGATTTCTTCTATTTCCCGGCTTATGAAGGCAAGGACCTCGGCAGCCCGGTTCTGGGCGCGGGTACCCTGTGGGCGATCACCAATGACAGCCCCGGCGCGCATGCGTTGATCGAGTATCTGCAAACCCCCGAGGCTCATGAGACCTGGATGCAACTGACCGGGTTCCTGACACCGCATAAGGGCGTTGATACCTCGCTGTTCTCGGACCCGACGCTGAAGAAGATGAACGACATTCTTCTTGGTGCGACTACCTTCCGGTTTGACGGCTCTGACCTGATGCCGGGCGGTGTTGGCGCAGGGACGTTCTGGACCGGCATGGTCGACTATGCTGGTGGGGCCTCGGCGGAAGAGGTTGCCAACGAAATCCAGTCCTCCTGGGACGCGCTGGACTAAGCGTTCCTGATCGGGCAACCCGCCAGTTCGGGTTGCCTGCCACCGTCGCAAGGGAGACGCGGCATGCATCCGGCATTACAGGGCCTGCTGACCATCGCCATCGGCGTGTCAGGGTGTGTGGGCTATTTCTACCTTTCGAACCAGTTTCTGGACAAAGTGCTGTTCCCGGCACGCGGTCCGAATGCAGGGCGCAATATCAATCGCGCGAACATGATCCGGCCTTGGCTGTTCTTGTTTCCGGCGTTGGCGGCGTTGGGCCTGTATCTGGCCTATCCGGTGGTGGAAACCCTGCGTCTTTCGCTGACCGATCGTGTCCCCGGCGGCGGGTATGAATGGGTTGGGTTGGAAAACTACATCCAGATGGCCAACGAACCCAAATTCTGGGAAGCCATGCGCAACAACATGTTCTGGCTGATCATCGTGCCCGCCATGTCGACCGCGTTTGGACTGCTGGTGGCGCAACTGACGGACCGCATCCGTTGGGGTAACGTCGCCAAATCTCTGATTTTCATGCCGATGGCGATCTCTTTCGTCGGGGCCTCGGTGATCTGGAAATTGGTCTACGACACCCGTCCGGCCGAGCAGGACCAGATCGGGATGCTGAATGCGCTTTACATCTTCTTTGGTGAGACCGAGCCGCAGACCTGGCTGACTATTCCGCTCTGGAACAGTTTCTTTCTGATGGTGGTGCTGATCTGGATTCAGACCGGCTTTGCCATGGTGATCCTGTCCGCTGCCCTTCGAGGCATTCCTGAAGAAACGATCGAGGCCGCCATTCTGGACGGAGCCAACCCGTTCCAGATTTTTTTCAAGATCAAGGTGCCGCAGATTAAAACCACCATTCTGGTGGTCTGGACCACGATCACTATCACGGTGCTAAAGGTCTTTGACATCGTCTTTGCCATGACCAACGGCCAGTGGGAGACACAGGTTCTGGCCAACTACATGTATGACAAACTGTTCCGCGCCAACGACTGGGGCGTAGGGTCAGCCTCGGCGATGGTGATTATGCTGCTGGTAACACCGATCCTGATCTGGAACGTGCGCAACGCGCGCAAAGAGATGGAGTGAGGCGATGAGCGATATTGCAGGAACCAAACCGGCGCTACGCTGGGTCGTGCATGCCTCGGTCCTGTTTCTGGTGGTGCTATGGGTGGTCCCGACACTGGGACTGTTGATTTCATCCTTTCGAACGGCAGACCAGATTGCGACCAGCGGCTGGTGGAAATCCCTTTTCCCGTCCGAACAGAACCTGACTCTGCGGTCCGCCGCGCCGGACACACAAGTTCTGGAAAACGGGATTTACGTGATCGAAGGCAACCTGTTCGACGCGGGGACGTCGGCTACGATCTCTCAATGGGGGGTCAGCTCCCGGGCCGTGGATGCGTTTGTTCCGGGCGATACGGCGGAACTACGTCGGGGCGGTACGATCACTGTGGATGCGCAAGGTATCTACAGGATGGAGAATTCGGAAGAATTTACCGGCACCCGGGGCGCCCGTGTATTCGTGACCGCAGAATTGCCGCCCGAGTTCACGCTGGCCAATTATCACAAGGTTTTGTTGGCTGAAGATTCCTCTGACAGCATGGGGCGGGCCTTTTTCAACACATTGACTGTGACCATCCCGGCGACGATCATTCCCATTTTGGTGGCGGCCTTTGCGGCCTATGCGCTGGCGTGGATGGACTTCCCGGGCCGCGCCCTGCTGATCGCAGCGGTCGTTGGTTTGTTGGTTGTTCCGCTGCAACTGGCACTGATCCCGCTGCTTAAGTTCCATCTGAATATTGGCATCGGCAAAGGATATCTGGGCGTCTGGATGGCCCATACCGGGTTCGGGATGCCCTTGGCGATTTATCTGCTACGGAACTACATGGCTGGTCTTCCACGTGATCTGATCGAGAACGCGCGGGTCGATGGCGCGACCGAGTTCCAGATCTTCACCAAACTGATCCTGCCGCTCAGTTTCCCGGCGCTGGCCTCTTTCGCGATCTTCCAATTCCTGTGGACATGGAACGACCTGCTGGTCGCCAAGGTCTTTTTGATCGACGCGTCGGGTCAGACCACCGTCATGACCAATCAGATCGTCGAGTTGTTGGGCACGCGGGGTGGCAACTGGGAAATTCTGGCCACGGCGGCGTTTGTGTCGATTGCCGTGCCGCTGATCGTTTTCTTTGCAATGCAAAAATATCTGGTCCGGGGCCTGCTGGCCGGATCCGTCAAATAGAGGCGACTGATGAACGTGCAGAACACTGTAGATACAACAAAAGCAACCCAAACACCGGCCGACTGGTGGCGCGGCGGCGTGATTTACCAAATCTATCCCCGCAGCTTTCAGGACAGCAATGGCGACGGTATTGGCGACCTCAAGGGGATCACGCAACGGCTGGGGTACATCGCCTCGCTTGGCGTCGACGCAATCTGGATTTCACCGTTCTTCAAATCTCCGATGAAGGACTTCGGGTACGATGTCAGTGATTACCGCGATGTCGATCCAATGTTCGGCACGATGGAGGATTTCAAAGACCTGTTGGATCACGCGCATGGTCAAGGTTTGAAAGTGATGATCGACCTTGTGTTGTCACATACCTCGGATCAGCATCCATGGTTTAGCGAAAGCCGCGCAAGCCGCGAGAACGCTAAGTCAGACTGGTATGTTTGGGCTGACCCGAAGCCGGACGGAACGCCCCCAAATAACTGGCTGTCGATCTTTGGTGGCTCGGCTTGGCAATGGGATTCGCGACGGTTGCAGTACTACCTGCATAACTTCCTGACCTCACAGCCGGATTTGAACTTCCATTGCCCGGACGTACAGGACGCCTTGCTGGACGTGGCCCGGTTCTGGCTGGATTTGGGGGTCGATGGGTTCCGGCTGGACACGATCAATTTCTACTTTCACGACCAGCAGTTGCGCGACAATCCCGGTCTGCCGATGGATCAGCGCAACGCCTCGATCGCGCCGATGGTTAATCCGTATAACCATCAGGATCACCTTTTCTCCAAGAGCCAGCCCGAGAATATCACCTTCCTCGAACGGCTGCGCGCGCTGACTGATGAATATGACGGCCGCGCCTGTCTGGGCGAGGTTGGTGACGCGCAGCGCGGGCTTGAGATCATGGGCGAATACACCACCGGCGATAAGCGGATGCACATGTGCTATGCCTTCGAGTTTCTGGAAAAGCGCGCCCTGACCGCGTCATACGCCAAACAGGTCTTTGACCAGTTACAGGACAAGGCCTGCGATGCATGGCCCTGTTGGGCCTTTTCGAATCACGACGTGCAGCGGCACGCCTCGCGCTGGGGGCTAAGCGACGCGGCCATCCGGCAACACGCGGTTCTCATGATGTGCCTGCGGGGCTCGGCCTGCCTGTATCAGGGTGAGGAACTGGGCCTGCCCGAGGCGGATGTGGCATTTGATGATCTGCAAGATCCCTATGGCATCGAATTCTGGCCCGAATTCAAAGGCCGCGACGGGTGCCGTACGCCGATGGTCTGGGCTGCGCAGGACGAACACTCTGGGTTCAGCAAAGGGCGCCCCTGGCTTCCGGTCAGCTCGTCGCAAGCCGAGCGCGCCGTGGACCGGTTGGAGCAGGACCCCAAGTCAATGTTGCACCACTACCGTATGGCGATTGCGCTGCGCCACGCGCATTCGGCTTTGATGTCGGGGGCGCAAGTTCAGATGGTCCAGTCCGGCTCGGTTCTTACTTTCGTGCGTGAAGACCAAGCGGAACAGGTGTTCTGTGCCTTCAATCTGGGCGCAGACTCCGCAGAGGTCGTCACGCCCGAAGGCCAATGGCGCGTTATCGGGGAGGAGTTGGGCGGCGTCGGCGGGTCGGGAAATCTGACTCTCGGCGCTGCTCAATTCTGTCTGATGGCTCGGGAAAAGGGGTAGGTCATGTCAGAACTCAATCTCACGGATGTCGCAAAGACCTATGGCACTGTTGATGTCCTGAAGGATATTAATCTCGACATCGAGCGCGGCGAGTTGATTGTTTTCGTAGGACCGTCTGGATGCGGCAAGTCCACCTTGTTGCGCATGATTGCGGGGCTGGAGAAAATCTCGGGCGGAACGCTCGAGATCGAAGGTCAGGTCATGAACGATGTGCCGCCGGCACAACGTGGTATTGCGATGGTGTTCCAAAGCTATGCCCTCTATCCCCATATGACCGTGCGCGAGAATATGGCCTTTGCCCTCAAGATCGCGAAACTGCCAGCCGACGAAGTCAATGCCGCCGTCGAGCGCGCCGCGCGAATTCTTCAGCTTGAACCGTTTTTGGATCGTTTGCCCAAGGCGCTGTCGGGTGGGCAGCGTCAGCGGGTCGCCATCGGCCGGGCCATTGTGCGTGACCCCAAGGTTTATTTGTTTGACGAACCGCTTTCCAACCTTGATGCGGCCTTACGCGTGGCGACGCGGATCGAAATTGCGCGTCTGAAAGAGGCGATGCCCGACAGTACGATGATCTATGTGACGCATGATCAGGTCGAAGCGATGACGCTTGCCAGCCGGATCGTGGTTTTGGCCAACAAGGGTATTGCTCAGGTCGGCACTCCGTTGGAACTGTATGAGACCCCGGAAAACGAATTTGTCGCACAGTTTATTGGTTCGCCCTCGATGAACCTGCTGCCGGGGGTTATTGCACAAACGGGCGAAACAACTGTTGTCGAGTTGGAGGCTGGGGGAACCATCACCAGCAGTATTGCGACCGAAGCCGGGGATCAGGGCAAACATGTGAATGTTGGTATCCGGCCCGAGGATTTTGTTCCAAGCGACACGGATGCCGCCTTTCAGGGGGTGGTGGATTTCACCGAAGCCTTGGGAGAGGTCACTTTGCTGTATTTCGAAAACCGTACAGGGGCCGAGTCCGTAATTGCAAAATTGCAAGGCATTCAGCGCAACATGCGGGGGCAGATCGTCGCCCTTTCAGCCGATCCTGACAAGGTGCATCTTTTCCACAATGGTACAACCATGCGGAAAAAGCCCTGATATCTTTACCTGTTATAGAATCGCACCTGCGAACGGAGCGCGGTTCAATCCCGTTCAAGCAGTCACCAGAACCGTCGTCGCCAAAATAAGTGGCAAACACGCGGTGCGCCCATTTTGGGGGCGCATCACGCTATTTTAGTTAATCTGCATCAGCCCCTTTGTTTCATTGCGATACACCACATGTGAGAGGCACATCGTTTTCAAACTGGACTTATGAAAACTGGGAACTGTCACTTTTGGACTGACAGCCGGATCGCAAAGGTCTAGCCTGTATCCACAAAAACAAAAAAAACGGATCTACAACGGGAGATATGACGATGACTAAACACCAAAACCTGTCCCGTCGGACGGTACTGAAAGGTGCGGGCGCGGCGGCGCTGGCGGCACCTCTTTACAACAAAAGCGCGCTTGCCTCATCGGGTGAGATCAACATTCTGATGTGGTCTGACTACCTGCCGCCCAGTTTCCTGGAAGAGTTTGAAACTCTGACCGGGATCAAGGTGAACTATACCGGTATCGGGTCGAACGAAGAAATCATCAACAAGATGAAGGCGACCAAAGGTCAGGGCTTTGACATTGTCTCGCCCACCAACAACCGGTCCCTGCAGTGGGAGCCACTGGAGCTGTTGCAGCCCTTTGACATGAACAAGGTGCCGATTGATCTGGTAAACCCGGCGATGGCTGCGATAGGCACGGATGCCTGGAACTTTGCGGACAGCGGCGTTCATTGGTTGCCGCATATCTGGGGCACCGAAGGGATCGCATATCGCACCGATCTGTGGCTGCCCGAAGGGGACGCGCCGTCCTATGGCGACGTCTGGTCCGAAGAAAACGCCGGCAAGACCATGGGCCGCGCACACTCCATGATGTTGGGTGCGGGTCTGTATATGGAGCGCGCTGGCGAGATGGAGCCGGGTTCTGTCTGGGCGGCCTATGGTGACGAAGACACCATGCGTAAAGTCTGGGGTCAGATCACCGACTGGTGTGTTGAGCGTAAGAACCGGATCAAATTGATCTGGAATGACGCGGATACCCAGAAAAATGGTCTGCTGAACGAAGGCGTTGTGGTTGGTCAAACTTGGGATGGTCCACCGCTGGCGCTGAAATCGGCGGGTGAGCCGGTGCACTATCAGGCTCCGGTCGAAGGTGCGATGGCTTGGGTTGACGGGATGGCAATGCCGACCGGTGCGACCAATATCGAACAGGTTTACGCCTTTATCGACTTTGCGTACCAGGCAAAACCGGCCGGTGTCGCGATTGACAGCCATGGCTATAACTCGCCTGTTCTGGGTGCCGATCAGTATTCCGGCGACACCTACAAGAAGAACTTTGCGGAAGCATATCCGGGCGACTCCTTGGCCAATCTGAACCCATGGCCGGCCGAGGCCCCATGGTACGCGGAAACCCGGACCGAGTTCGTCAACAAGTTCAAAAGCGCCTGATCGCGATGAACCCATACCCTTCGCCACCTGGCGAAGGGTAATCAAACCGCGCACAGTCAAGGTGCAGCGGACGTTAATTGGGTGCGCATAGCAAACGCACCAGACGGAGATACCAAAAATGAGTGCTGGGGTCGGTGTAGATCTTGAGAACCTTTGGATCCGCTTCGGTGACTTCGTCGCCGTTAGGGATGCCAATGTGAATATCAACGGTGGCGATTTCTTTTCGTTCCTCGGGCCGTCTGGTTGTGGCAAAACGACGATTTTGCGCGCCGTGTCGGGCTTTCTGGACCCAAGCGAAGGCAAGGTCCTGATCGGTGGCAACGACATGCAGGGCATCGGGCCGAACAAACGCCCAACCGCACTGATCTTTCAGAACCTTGCGCTGTTTCCCTTGATGAAGGTCTGGGAGAACATAACATTTTCGATGGAGATAAAAGGCGCTAGCGCTGCTCAACGCCGCAAGCGTGCGGACGAGTTGCTAGACATGATCGCTCTGCCCGGTCAGGGCGACAAGCTACCCAGCGAATTGTCAGGTGGACAACGTCAGCGTGTGGCGATTGCGCGCGCGTTGTGCGCCGAACCTGATGTTTTGTTGTTGGACGAACCCCTTTCGGCGCTTGATCTCAAACTGCGTCAACACATGCGGACGGAACTGCGAGAGATTCAGCAACGGGTCGGTATCACGTTTATCTATATTACTCACGATCAGGGCGAAGCTCTGACCATGTCGGACAACATTGCTGTCATGCGGGCTGGAGTGATTGACCAGATCGCTGACGGTAAGACGATTTACAACGATCCTAACACGGCATTTGCAGCTTCGTTTGTCGGTGAAAACAATGTGTTCCGAGGAAAGATCAAACAGATCATGGGGGCCGAGGCCCTGATCGCCACTAACCGTTCTGGAGATCTGGTGGCGCGGATATCCTCCGCCAATCAAGGCAAGATGAAAGAAGGCGATGAGGCGATGATGTTCATTCGCCCCGAGGCTTTTGCCATTGCGGCCGAAGGTGCATCTGGCAACCATTTCGTGACGGCGCGGGTCAATCACGAAGAGTTCGAGGGCAACGTGTTCAACATCTTCACTGAAGGTGAAGGCGGCAAAGAGATCAAAGTGTCGATCCCGAACCACGGACAGTCCTTCCAAGACCACACCGGACAGAACATCACGCTGGAATACGAGACCCACAACGCGGTTCTTGTCCCGGCGGGTGAACTGGCTGCGGAATAGAGGGTCGGACACATGCCCAAGTTCCTCAAGGAGTTTTTCAATCGCAACGGCACCGGGATGGGGCTGGCGATATTGGGGCTGGTCCTGTTCTGGACCATCGGCCTGATTATCCTGCCTCAATTGTCGATGCTCGACTTTTCGTTCCGCCCGAACCTGCCACCGCCGGAAATTGGCGGACCAAAGGACGTCTATACGCTCGAAAACTATAAATACCTGATTTACGGCCCCGAAGGGGGTTCTCAGGACTACAACTCGGTCGATCTCAGGGTGTTCTTCAGAACGCTGCTCGCGGCGGTTTGCGTGACTATATTCAACCTGATTATCTGCTATCCGATCGCATACTATCTGGGGCAATCCAAAGGCAGCCACATCCGCATTTTCGCGATTATGCTGATCATCCCTTACTGGATCAACGAAATCCTGCGCGCCTTCGCATTGCGGATCATCTTTGGTGAGACCGGAGTTCTGAACACCTTGTTCATGGGGCTGGGGATCTGGGATACTCCCTTTGATTTTATCCGCAATGACATCGCGCTCTATGCGGGTCTCGGATATGCCTACATCCTGTTGATGATCTTCCCGATCTACAACGTGATCGAAAGCCTTGATCACAACCAGATCGAGGCGGCGCGCGATCTGGGCGCGCCTTGGTGGAGGATTCACTGGCGCGTGGTTATTCCCTACGCCAAGCCGGGTATCAGTTCGGGCTGCACGATGGTCTTCATGCTATCCGCCGGTGCCCTTGCAGCGCCGCAGATTCTGGGCGGCCCGTCCAGCCTGTGGTTCACGCAACTGATCTATCAGCAGTTCAATGACAACAATGACTGGCCGCAAGGTGCCGCCTACGCGATCGTTCTGCTTGTGACCTGTATCTTGTTCGTTCTGGCGGTCATGCGTCTGTTCAAGGTGAACATGGGGGATATCGGGAAATGAACCTCTCTTTCCTCCGTGTAAGCATCTGGGTCTACCTGGCCCTTTTCTTCCTCTACCTGCTTGGTCCGCTTGTGATCATGTCGGTTACCGCGTTCAATTCCTCGGCTTTCCCGCGGATGACTCCGTGGGAGTGTCTGACCTTTCAGTGGTTCGGGGATCTGTTTCAGGACCAGCGTATCCTGAACGGGATCAAGAACTCGCTGATCATCGGTGCAGGAACGGTCGTTCTGTCGGTGGCGATGGGGCTGGCGGGTGCGCTGATGCTGACTCAGATATGGCCCAAGCTGCGTGCGACCTACTACACGATCATCATTGCCCCGATCCTGATACCGGGCGTGGTTCTGGGTATCTCGACGCTTGTATTCTGGGACCGGATCAATCGGATGCTGGGGCTGGGCGCAGATAGCGTTTTGTCAAACGGGGTTTTCCTGACAGTGATCGGTCAGTCCACCTTTATCGCAAGCTACTGCATGCTGGTTCTGGTGGCGCGATTACAACGCTATGACATGGCGTTAACCGAGGCCGCTCTGGACCTTGGTGCGACCCATGCACAGGCGTTTCGCAAGATCCTGCTGCCGTTCATGCGGCCCGCGATCGCATCGGCGGCTGTGCTGGCATTCCTTGCATCGTTCGAGAACTACAATACGACCACCTTTACCTTTGGCGAATACCCGACACTGACGATCGAACTGGCGCAGAAGGTACGCTATGGCATCACGCCGTCGATCTCGGCCCTGGCCTTTATCATCGTGGCGCTGACCGTGTTCTTTGCCCTTTTGAACGAGGCCAAGTTGAAGCGTCAGGAACTGGTTGCAGCCGCGCGCAAGAATGCCACGGTCGAGGAACTGGCGGGGAAAATCAAACTGCCCAGCTTCTTTGCAGGCAACATGGCCGCCGTGCTTCTGGTCGTGTTTGCCGTCGCCACGATTACCGTGGTCGGCACCGCAACCGCGTACAACCCGGCCCAGTGCATTGCCAATGTCAAAGAGGAAAAACGTTTGGAAGCCGAACAGCGTATCCAAGAGCTGCGCAAGCAGCGCGAGGAACAGCGCAAGAAGCGCGAAGCTGAAGAGGCCGAACAAGGCGATGCGGGGCAATCTGCGCCGAAACCTTCAAACAACAGCGGCTTTGGCAATGTGTTCGCACCGAACACGTTGGGCAGCGGCGAAGAAGAAAGCCAGGATACCGAAACGCCACCGGCAAACAACGGTGGTTTCGGGGGCGTATTCGACCCAAACAGCCTGAAATCTGAATAACTGAAAAGCCTGACAAAGGCCGCCTGCGCCCGAAGAGATTACCCCTCTTCGGGCGTATGTTTTGCCAATATGGCCACGTCGCACGCGTTGATCTTTGTACCGTTCCATTCCACCGGTACTGCGTTGTAGTTGATCAGGAATGTATGGCCCTTGGTGTCTCGCCGACGAAGGCCGCCGGGCATTGGGTGCAGCGCCAATCCCACCTGTTGCGAGGCCATTTTGATCACGCGATCCCACAGCGCCTCATCGGGGAAGCCCGCCAGATACCAAAACCCGTTTTCGCCTTTCAGGGCAGAAGTGCCGTCCTCAAAGGTCAGCAGATCGGGCGCTGATCCAGACAAGCGGTCAACCCAGTGCTGGGCGGCACCAACACCCTCGACTTTGCGTGTTACTGATGGGGGCAGGGTCTCAACCAGATCAACCTCACAGGCCAAACCCGACAAGCCAGGGCGCCCCGTACTGGGGATTTGGAAATCCGACGTGATTGCCCCCGTGCGCGGGCCGAGGACAGCCAGAGCACATCCCTTGCTCAGGCGCATCTCAAGGTCGTTGTCCACACTGGCCAGACCCGGCGCAAGGATCACTTTGTAAGTGTTCTCGGGGACGTTGTCCGCGGATAGGAAATCGACGGAAAGCCCGGCCCGCCGCAGGGCGCGGTAGGCCGAAAACACCAGGCGGAAGTAATCGAATCCAGCGCCTTGTGGTTGGGTTGCCCACGCCCAGTCAGACGCATAGTCGAAAAGGATAGCAACATCGGCCTTGCTGTGTTGGACGTCGCCTAGTTGGGACAACACACCCCAAGTTTGCCGCGCTTCGGACAAGCCCGGTGCAGGTTTGTTGTTCGACGTCAACAACCCTGCGTGCATCTGTTCTTGGGCAAACGGAGCCTGCCGCCACCGAAAATAACTGACCACTTCGGCGCCATGAGCCACCGCTTCAAGCGACCAAAGCCGCACCATCCCCGGCAGGGGTGCCGGATTGTACGGAGCCCAGTTCACCGGCCCCGGTTGCTGTTCCATGACCCACCAGCGCTCGCGCCCGACCGCGCGATAAAGGTCGTGATGAAACGCCTGCATGTCGGGATCACCCTGCTGCAGAAAGGCGGTTTTGTGCGCCTCATCAGCCTCAAGCCTGTCTGACAGGAACCCGATGGGATAGCTGTCCCATGTGGCGATATCTAGATCTGCCCCGACTTTGAAGTGATCAAACTCCAGTGTGCGCCCCATGTAGTTGTGCAATAGGGGCGCGTTTGTCAGAGGGCGCAGAGCGTCGACTTGCGCCTTGTTAAATTCTACCACCTGATCAGAACTGAACCGACGAAAGGCCAGAACATGCGCTGGGTTTGGTTCTGTCACGGTCTGATTTGGCAGGTCGATCTGATCGAACCCATCGTATTCCATCGACCAGAACACATTACCCCAGGCAGAGTTCAACGCATCAATGGTGCCGTATTGGTCCTCAAGCCAGCTTTGAAAGGCGCGCAGGGCAGGGTCGCTGTAGCTGAGTGTCGTGTCGTGGCAGCCGTATTCATTGTCGATCTGCCAAGCGGCGACATGGGGATTAGCCCCGTAACGCTCGCCCATGATCTGGGCAATACGTGCGCATTCCGCGACATAGCCTTTGTGACTGAAACAATAATGTCGGCGCGATCCGAATTTTCTCGGCTGCCCTTGCGCGTCAATCGCCAGCATGTTGGGGTGTTTTTCCTGCATCCATCTTGGTGGCGTCGCAGTTGGTGTTCCCATCACGATCTTAAGCCCGGCCGACCCGAGTGTTTCAACAGCCCGGTCCAACCAGTCAAATTGCAGGTCACCTGCGGTCGGTTCCAGTCGGCTCCAGGCAAACTCACCGATCCGAACCCAGCTCAGTCCGGTTTCGATCATCTGTCGGGCGTCGTCTGCCCACATTTCCTCGGGCCAATGCTCGGGATAGTAACAAACGCCAAGTTCTGGCTTCATAGGATGACTCTGTGTTCTGGTTGCCCTTTGCCGGCATCAAAAGCGGCAAAGGTCATTCCGTTCGAGGGGTGTTGTGAGAGGGTGGTTTGATCCAAACCCTCCCGCGCGGTTGTGCAATAGAGTGTAGTCAGCTCTGCGCCGCCAAATGCCGGGCATGAGACATGTGCAGCGGGAAAGGTCACCGCTTTGAGGAACTGCCCATCAGCGTCATACGCCGCCACCCGGTGTGCGCCCCATTGCGCGATCCAGATATTCCCTTCCGTATCCACAACTGCGCCATCGGGGTTCAAACCATCCACCCGCAGATCGAGGAAAACCGTGCTTTTGCCCTCGGGCCATCCGGTTTCGGTGTTTAGTGCCCAACGCATAACTTGTTTGGTCACTGTGTCGGTGTAGTACGCGCAGGACCGGTCCGGTGCGAAACAAATGGCATTCGAGATCGTGATATTGGGAACAAGCTGTCGCAATTCACCTTGCCAATAGCGATAGATCGCGCCTGCACCGTGCTCGGCGCTTTTACCCATCGTGCCAATCCAGAACCCGCCCCAAGGGTCGGCGCGGCCATCGTTTGATCGCGTGACAGGGTTGTCAGCCTCCAACGGCATGACAAGGTCTTTCGTGTTACTTGACAGATCGAAACGCCACAGCCCGGTTTCGGACGCAATCAGTAAGGTGTTCTCATCCACCCATCCCGCGGCCGAAACATGTTCCGGAAATTCCCAGCTAAGTTGTTCGCCGTCTACTTGCGACATCATGCGTTTGTTGATGATGTCGAACCAGAAAAGCTGATGCCTTTCGGGGTGCCATAACGGTCCTTCGCCCAATTCGCAGGGGCGATTGTCAAAGACCGGGCTCATCCGGCGGCCGTGTCATAAGCTGATACGATCCGCTGCGCTCGGTCGGCGACCTCTTGCACCGACAGACCCGGCTTGAACAGCGCAGAGCCTATGCCGAAACCGTCAGAACCGGCCTTTATCCATTCGGCAAAGTTCTCAGGGCCGGCACCGCCCACAGCAAAGATCAGCGATCCCGCAGGCAGGACCGGACGCAATGCCGCCAGGCCAGAGGGCCCCGCCATTACACCGGGAAACAGTTTCAACCCCGTCGCCCCCGCCTTGAGCGCGGTGAAGGCTTCGGTTGGAGAATAAACTCCGGGCCAGCTCTGCATGCCCAGTTCAACCGTGCGATGGATGACTTCGGGGTCGCAGTTTGGCGATACGACAAGCTTTCCGCCAACGCGGGCCGCATCGTTTACTTGCTGGGGTGTCAGAACGGTTCCCGCTCCGATCAATGCCTGATCGCCAAACTTCTCAACCAGAATTGAGATACTGTCTAACGGGTCGGGTGAATTCAGCGGAACTTCGATCCGGTCAATGCCTGCTTCGATCAGGGCATGTCCGATTTCGGCTGCTTCGGTGGGTTGCAGTCCACGAAGGATGGCAATGATAGGGCGGCTCATACAGTTTGCCTCGTCAGCATGCGGGCTTGAAACAGACCCGCCAATGTGGATTGGGTTGCGTTAACAGTCTCAACAAGAGCGCCTTGTTGCTTGAGGGCGCTTGCATAGACATTTGCGATACCTTCGGCGCCAATGATTGCGATTTGCTGACCCAACCAGTAAGGGCGTGTCGCCGCAAGTTCCGCGCCAATCAGAAACCCGGAAAGATGTGCCCGCGCGACACCAGGATCTTCACCGCGCAATAAATCAGCGGCCCGCAAACCAAACAACCGTGCTGCAAGCTGTTCCGGTTTCGACAAGGTGTCCGCGACCGCTTCGGCAAAGGCGACGTCGTCCCAGCCTTCGCTGACCGAATGTCTTAGAACCGATTGTCCGCGCAAAAGCTCAAACAATTCACCGGTCATGAACGTCCGGAAACTGACGACCTCATCGGCACTGATCTGCACCCACTTGGTATGCGTCCCCGGCAGGCATAGGACGCCGTCCCAGTTTTGGCGGCCAGCTAAAAATCCGGCGATCTGGGTTTCTTCGCCGCGCATGACATCTGGCGGAGCGTTTTGTTTCAACCCCGGCACAACAAACGTCCGAATGCGTGGATCCGTGTTGGGCACGCGGATTGGGGCCGACGGAAGAGGGGCAACAGGAACAGTGGAATAGGGGGCCTCGACCCAGCCTTGCCTTGCCCCGACCATACCGCACGCGACAACGTCGGTTGTCGTGCCGCCCAGCCAGTCTTCGATCAGGTCCAACAGTGCCGACTGAAATTCGGTTTTACTCAGACGACCCATGCCTTTGTCGGATTCGGCTTGATCCAGAATCTTTTCACCCTGCATTGCCCAAACTCGTAGATGAGAGGTTCCCCAGTCTGCCGCGATCCATTCAGCGCTCATTGCATTACCCCGTCACCACCACGCCACCGTCGACAACCATGCATTGTCCCGTCATCGCCCGGCTGGCCCGCGAGGCCAGAAACAAGGTTGGTTCGATCATGTCTTCTGGCGTCAGGTGCTCCTTGAGGCATTGCCGGTCCAAATGCGCGGCCAGATCCTCGGGCGTTGCCCACATATCCAACTGCTTTTGCGTCAGCACCCAGCCGGGCGCCAGGGCGTTTACCCGGATATTCTGCGGCCCAAGCTCACGCGCCAGCGACCGGGTCATCCCGGTAATCCCGGCGTTTGAGGTTGTGTAAATTGGATAACCGGCGTTGCCCATCATGTAGCTGATCGAACTGAAATTGATGATCGACCCGCCGGTGCCCTGCATCTGCCGAGCGGCTTCCTGACAGGCAAAGTAATATGCTTTCAGGTTCACCTCGATCATCCAGTCCCAGAATTCGGGTGTGGTTTCTTCGAGAGAGTGGCGCTTGTCGTTCGCGGCGTTGTTCACCAACACGTTGATTGGGCCGTATTCCTCGGCCGCCTTGTTCATCGTCGCGTGCAGCAACCCGGTATCCGTCATGTCGCCCTGCATGAACAAGGGGGCTCGGCCATGTTTGTTGCGCATCTGTTCGACAAATTCGCTGGCGTCAGACCGGCCGATAAAGGCAACGTTTGCGCCCTGCGCCATAAACCCGTCGGTCAGCGACGCGCCAACACCCGATCCGCCACCGGTGATGTAGACTGTGGCCTCGTTCAGGTCGTGAAATGTGGCTGGTTGATCCATCAATGGCTCTCTCTAGTAACTAGGCGGGTGTCTTTGCCGACTAGGAAATCAAGGTCCGCGCCCTGATCGGCCTGCAAGACGTGATCAATGTAAAGTTTCGCGTATCCACGGGAGTAGTGCGGTTCGTCCGGTTGCCATGCTGCGCGGCGTGCGTCCAGCTCGGTTTGGTCAACCAAAAGTTCCAGCTCGCCCTTGCTGGCGGATACACGGATGCGGTCGCCAGTTTTGACCAGCGCCAGCGTGCCACCCGCCTGTGCTTCGGGGCTTACATGCAGAATGACGGTGCCGAAAGCCGTTCCGGACATGCGCGCGTCCGAGATACGGATCATGTCGCGCACGCCGTCTTTCACCAGTTTGGCCGGGATCGGCATGTTGCCCACCTCGGGCATCCCCGGATACCCCTTGGGTCCGCACCCCTTGAGGACCAGAATGGTGTCGGGTGTGACGGGCAGGTCTTCGCGGTCAATATTGGCTTTCAGATCTTCGATGCTTTCAAATACATAGGCTTCAGCCTCGGTCTCAAGCAATTCATCTGTTGCGGCCGAGGGTTTCACGATCGCCCCGTTGGGCGCCAGATTGCCACGCAGTACGCGCAGACCCGCTGCAGGTTTCACGGGATCATCAAAGCCGCGGATCACATCGCGGTTAAAACATTCAGCCCCTTCGTAATGGGCCGAGACATCCTTGTTCAGCACGGTTTTCGCGGGTCGTAGGAAGGGTTTCAATTCGTTCAAAACTACCGGAACACCGCCTGCATAGCAGAAGTCTTCCATCAAGTATTGGCCCGAGGGCATGCAGTTCACCAACAGGGGAATGTCTGACCCGATCTCAAAATCCTTCAGCGTCAGGTCCACTCCGACCCGACCGGCCAGGGCCAGAAGGTGCACGACCGCATTGGTCGATCCGCCGACCGCCGCGTTGGTCAGGATGGCATTTTCAAATGCTTCCTTTGTCAGGATGTCAGATGGTTTCAGGTCTTCGTCCACCATCTCGACAATCCGTTTGCCGGTCAGATGCGCCAGCGCCATGCGCCGAGCGTCAACGGCGGGAAGGGCGGCGTTGGTAGGCAGGCTCATACCCATCGCCTCGACCAATGAAGCCATGGTTGAGGCCGTGCCCATCGTCATGCAGACACCCGCGCTGCGCGACATGCCGGATTCAGCGTTCATGAAATCCTGCAGGGTCATCTCTCCGGCGCGCACGGCTTCTGAGAACTTCCAGACATCCGTGCCCGAACCGATATCCTGCCCCCGATACTTGCCGTTCAGCATCGGGCCAGAGCTGACCACGATGGACGGCAGATCGACCGAGGCCGCACCCATCAACTGCCCCGGCGTTGTCTTGTCGCAGCCGCCCAGCAGGACGACACCGTCGATACCATAGGCCCGAATGGATTCCTCGACATCCATGGCTAGAAGGTTGCGAAACAGCATCGCGGTCGGCTTCATCTGTGTCTCGCCCAGCGACATGACCGGGAATTCGACGGGAAAGCCTCCGGCCTCCCACACGCCACGTTTGACGCCCTCGGCCAGATCACGCAGGCCCGAGTTGCATGGGGTCAATTCGGACCATGTGTTACAAATGCCAATGACCGGGCGGCCATCAAATGCGTGATCAGGGAAACCTTGGTTCTTCATCCACGAGCGGTGAATGAAGCCGTCCTTGTCCAGCTTTCCGTACCAATGTTCCGAGCGGCGTTTCTTGGTCATGAACTTTGCCCTTTCAAGCGGCTTTGGCGGGTTGGCACCAATCGGGCAGCCAATCGGCATGTGCTGTCAGAAGATCGCTGACCAGATTGCGGATCTGGCGCAAATCCAATTCGGCAGCTGTGTGCGGATCCATCATTGCAGCGTGGTAAATGAACTCTGGATTTTGTTCGACCAAAGCCCGTACGGTCAGTTCCTGTACGTTTATCTGAGTGCGCATCAGGGCAATCAGTTGCGGCGGTATATCCGTCACAACGGAAGGCTGAACACCATTGCTGTCTACAAGACAGGGTGTTTCAACGGCCGCGCCAAACGGCAATTGCGGAATCTGTCCAGTGTTGGGCAGGTTGCCATAAGCCACATAGGGTGTGTCCGTGACAATCGCGTTCATCAGATCGGCGGCAAACTCATGGCTACGCTTTACTTCGATGTTGCGGCCATCGGTAAGCGTTTTGGCCTGTTCCTTCCAATTGGCGACTTGTTCCTCGCAACGTGTCGGATACTCGTCCAATGGAATCCCGAACTGGTCAATCAGGTCATGCCGCCCCTCTTTAATGAACCAAGGGACATACTCGGCCAGATGCTCCGAGCTTTCGGTGCAGAAATAGCCCAAGTGATCCATCACTTCGTATCGCACCTTGTTCGGACACCGAGGCATCAACAACGGAGCTTTGGGAATCTGCCCGCCGGCATAGCCCTGACGAAGCGCCGGGTAGAGGTCGCGCCCTTCGTGTTCAAGCCGCAGGAAGAACGCGACGTGATTTACACCCGCGACCTTGTACCGGATTTCCTGTTTGGGCAGGTCCAGATCATGCGCCAGTTCCTCGATTGTGTTCTGGACCGAATGGCACAGACCCACGTGCTTTAATGCTGGGAATTGCTCGGCCAGCGCCCAGGTGTTGATGGCCATGGGGTTGACGTATTGCAGCAACGTTGCGTTGGGGCAAAGCTGCATCATGTCTTGCGCGACGCCCCAGAGAACAGGAACGGTCCGCAGACCACGCATTATGCCGCCAACGCCCAGTGTGTCGGCGATGGTTTGGCGCAGGCCGTATTGTTTTGGGATTTCGAAATCAGTAACCGTACAGGGGTTGTAACCGCCCACCTGAAACGCGGTGATCACAAAATCTGCGCCGTCAAGCGCCGCCCGTCGGTCTGTGTGCGTGGTGACCGTTGCGCCTGTCCCGACCGACCGGATCATGGCTTTGGCTACGGCTTCGCTTTCAGCCAACCTTTCTGGGTCTATGTCCATCAGCGCAAAGTGGCTGCCCGACAGGGACGGGGTAAGCAGCGCATCACCCACGATGTTCTGCATGAAAATCGTGGAGCCTGCTCCAACGAAAGCAATCTTGGTCATTTTGCAAACCTTTGGTTTGGCGTTATTTTACGGCACCGAGGGTCAGCCCCGCGATGAAATGCTTCTGCATGAGAAAGAACATGGCGACCGGCGGCAGCGCTGCCACGATCGAGCCCGCACTCATGAGCTGATAGGCGGCCCGGAATTGCGCGTTGAAACTGGTGATACCTGCAGTGACCGGCTGGCTTTCAGCGCCTTGGGTCAGGACGACGGCCCAGAAGTAATCGTTCCAGATGAAGGTAAAGATAAGCACGCTGAGTGCGGCAATCGCCGGTTTCATCAGCGGCAGGACGACGTACCAGAAGATGCGCCATTCGCTGATACCCTCGACCCGGGCCGCTTCGATCAACTCGAACGGAAGAGCGCGGATAAAGTTACGCATGAACAGTGTGCAAAAGCCCGTTTGGAACGCGATGTGAAACAGGACAAGTCCGGTTTTGGTGTTGTACAGACCCAGTTGCAGTGTCAGGTCGCGCACCGGAACCATCAGAATTTGGAACGGTACGAAATTACCCGCCACGAACATGAAGAAAATCCATAGGTTCGATCTGAACTTGTAGATCCCCAGCGCAAACCCGGTCATGCAACTAAGAGCGACAGCCCCGATCACCGTTGGGATTGTGATCAGGAACGAGTTCAGCAGATACCGCGGCATGTCCGAGTTGAAGAAGACTTGCCCATAGTTGAAGGCGCCCTCGAAGCTGGACGGCAGGCCCCAGTAGTTCGCATTGGTAAAGTCCGCAGCCGGTTTGACCGAGAACAGAGCAACAGCCAACAACGGCCCCAGCCACAACAGAAGGGCAAGCGGCAACATGGCCTGATACGAAATCTGCGCCGCGCGAGATTGCTTTTCGATAGGTTTGGGAAACATCTCAGTGCCCTCTCTCTTCGCGGTACATCGACCATAGGAAATAGGCGATGAAGCAGAGCATGATCAGGAACAGGATCACCGCGATGGCCGCGCCGTATCCCATGCGGAAACCATATTCGGACAACGCAACCTCGAACATGTAATAGGCCAACACGCGGGATGATCCGAACGGCCCCCCTTGGGTCATGATCGAGATCAGGTCGAAGGACCGCAGCGCGCCGATGATTGTCACGACAAAGGCAATGAATGTGGCAGGGCGCAGTTGCGGCAGGATGATGTGCCATAACATGCGCACACCTTTGGCGCCGTCCAGACGTCCGGCCTCGATCTGTTCGGGGTCCACTGCGTTCAGGCCCGTCAGATAAAGGATCATGCAATACGCCGTCTGCGGCCAGAGGCCCGCGAAGATGATACCGTAGGTGACGAAGCGCTCATCGCCCAGAACATTCAGGGGTTCGATGCCGAAGACGCCTAGAAATTCATTCAGCAGACCGAATGTCGGGTCATAGAACCATGTGAAAACCAGCCCGACAACGACCTGAGAAATCACGAAGGGAAAGAAAAACAGAGACTTGTACAGTCGGATGCCCCAAACCGTCTGGTTCAGGAAAAGAGCGATGAACAAACCCGCCGGGATAGCTGCCAGGTAAAGGATCAGCCAGATCAGGTTGTTCTTTAGTGATACAAAGAAGGCATCCCGGTCGACCCATTCCCAATACAAGTCTTCGTAGTTGCGAAACCCGACATATTCGGCCGAGCCAAGCCCGTCCCATTCATAAAGTGACAAATTGAAGGACTGAAAGACCGGTATGATCACGTAGACCATGAAAAACAACAGGCCGGGGGCCAGAAACAGCCAGGGCGCAATGCGTTGTTGATTTCGGTGGAACCAGCTTTCTTGTTCCGGGGTGTCGACAGCGGACATGAGGTATCTCGGGTCTGGTGGGGTGAAGGCGGGCTGAAGCCCGCCCTACAATTGAGGGTGACGCAGGCCGGGCTTTCGCCCGGCCTATGCCGGATCAGTTGTCGTAGATACGCTCACGTGCGCGCTCGAGCTTGGCGAGTATCTTGTCCGCGTTGTCAGGTTTGACCATAAATTCCTGGAAACCTTCCATCGACACCTTGGCCATTTCCGCCGGAGCGTCGCGGTCCCAGAACTGGGCGACACCGCCGGGGCTGTTCGACGAAAGCATCTCGAAGCCTTGGTTCAGGAATTTGTCGTTATCGACCGAAGACTTGGCATTGACCGGAAGTTGACCAAGGTTCGAGCCGTTGTTGATTTCCGTCTGCTCATCAGCCGAAACAACGAACCGCAGGAACTCGCGCGCGGCTTCTTTGTTCGATGCGTTCGACGGGATGTGGAACGTATCGGTTGGTGCGTCTTCTGCCAGTTCAACATCGGGGTTGATGGCAACGAACTGGTAGAAGTCGAGTTGATCGTCGCTGAGGCCCGCCTCGCGCAGCGGCGCGACGGCAAAGTTACCCATCAAGTAGGCGGCCGCTTCACCATTGACCATGAAGGGCAGGGCTTCCTGCCAGCTATAGGTCTGGTGGTTGTCGATGAAGGCGCCCATATCAATCAGTTGCTTCCAGTTCGCGAAGGTCTGTTTGACGCGGTCGTCTTCCCAGCTCACCTCGCCATTGGCCAGTTGCTGGTGGAAGTCGAAGCCGTTGGTGCGCATGTTCAGATAGTCGAACCAGCCGCCAGCGGTCCAAAGGAACTTGGTGCCGATCGTATAGCAGGCGCGGCCTGAATTGACGATTTTCTGGCAGTTTGCCAGTTCTTCTTCCCAAGTGGTCGGCTCGGACAGGCCCAGCTCATCAAAGATGTCTTTGCGGTAGTAAACACCCCACTGATAGTAGGTATAGGGCACGCCCCACTGCTTGCCGTCGATGGTCATTGCACCCTTGGTCGATGCGAGGTTTTCAGCGATCTCAGGCTCGGCCCACAGGTCGGACACATCTTCGAACAGGCCGGCTTCGACATAGGGTTTCATACGGTTGGCAGCGTACCACGTCGCGACATCTGGCGTGTCGGCGGTTAGAAAGTTCCGAATTTGGGTCTTGTATGCCTCGCGGTCGATAACCGTGGTCTCGATTTCCAGACCGGGATGTTGTTCCGCGAAACGGTCGATCATCGCTTCCATCGTCGCGCGCGGCGCAGGGTTGGACGTATCAAGAAAGATTCGCAGCTCACCAGTCAGTTCGGCATAGGCTGGAACAGCGAGTGCAACGCTCATGGCCAGCGCAGCCGTCGTGCGCTTGTAAATGGAATGCATAGTTTCCT
This sequence comes from Ruegeria sp. S263, assembly GCF_056780525.1. Classification (NCBI taxonomy): domain Bacteria; kingdom Pseudomonadati; phylum Pseudomonadota; class Alphaproteobacteria; order Rhodobacterales; family Roseobacteraceae; genus Ruegeria; species Ruegeria sp. S263. Next base: position 472,712 of record NZ_JBQUVJ010000003.1, read on the forward strand.
CCCTTAGCTTCCATTTGGTTCCAAATATTGAAACCGAGTTTTATATATTGAAAACTACACATCGAATCGGTTAGCCTTGTCAAGACCCTCGTGCGGATGCCGATGGATCAATGGGAGGAGAAAGAACGCTCGTGGCAGGTGACGGAACAATAGGCAAAGCATGTGACGTGCTGGATCAGGTCGCTGCGTTTCAGCGCCCTGTTAGATTTGCAGAGCTGCTGGATAGCAGTGAATTTCCCAAGGCAACCTTATATCGGTTCCTGCAATCCCTGACCAATCAGGGTATGTTGTCATACGACCCGGACCGGCAAACCTATATGCCGGGATTGCGTCTGGTCCGGTTGGCCCATTCGGCATGGACACAAAGCTCGCTTGCGCCAATCGCGCGACCCTTTTTGGATGCTCTAAGCCGCGAGACGGGTGAAACCGTGCATCTGGCCCAGATGGATGCCGGTCAGGTGCTGTATGTTGATAAACGAAATGCAACGCAGCCGATCGAGATGTATTCACAAGCTGGAAAGGTCGGCCCCGCTTATTGCACAGGTGTCGGCAAGGCGATGATGGCGTATCTTGCAAGCGATGCATTGGATGATGCGGTCTCACAGCAAAGCTATCATAGGTTCACGGAAAAAACCTTGGCATCCGAAGATGCATTGCGGGCCGACCTCGATCTAATACGCGAGCGCGGGTATGCGATTGACGACGAAGAACACGAGCCCGGAATCATTTGCGTCGCTTGCCCAATTCTGACGGCAAGCGGACGGATGTTGGGGGCAATCTCGGTGACGGGAAGCACCGAGCGCATGAATTTCAACCAACTGGAAACATGGGTACCCCGAGTTCGCCGCGTGGCCGAACAAATAGGTGCCGAAGTACAAGCGTGGCGGTTCCCAGAAGCCGGCCCAAACACCGATAGCGACAGGAAGCAAGCGACATGACGGGTGTAACTCTGAACCAGGCGATTAAACGCTACGGCGAAACGCAGGTTATTCACGGTATTGATCTGCAAATCGAAGATGGTGAGTTTTGTGTATTTGTCGGGCCTTCGGGATGCGGCAAGTCCACGCTGCTTCGGATGATTGCGGGGCTTGAGGAAACGTCCGAAGGGCAAATTCACATTGGTTCGCGGGACGTGACGCATATGGACCCGGCCAAGCGGGGCGTTGCAATGGTCTTTCAGACCTATGCCTTGTACCCCCACATGACAGTTGCCGAGAATATGGGGTTCGGGCTGCGCATGAATGGCGTCGCGAAATCCGAGATCGATCAGAAAGTGAAAGAGGCCTCGGGCATCCTGAAACTGGATCAGTATCTCAAGCGTAAGCCCAAGGCCCTTTCGGGCGGTCAGCGTCAGCGGGTCGCCATTGGCCGAGCGATTGTCCGTGGGCCCGAGGTCTTTTTGTTTGATGAACCTTTGTCCAATCTGGACGCAGAACTGCGCGTTGAGATGCGTGTTGAAATTGCGCGCCTTCACAACGAGATTGGCGCGACGATGATCTACGTGACCCATGACCAGGTCGAGGCCATGACCATGGCTGACAAGATTGTGGTCCTGCGCGACGGACGGATCGAGCAGGTCGGCGCGCCAATGGACTTGTACCGCGATCCGGATAACCGCTTTGTCGCCGGATTCATCGGCTCCCCGGCCATGAACTTTCTGGAATGTGATTTCAAGGACGGCAAGATTTTGCATCCCGCGTTGGCTGAGCCACTAGAGATGAGTGTGGCTGTGCCTCAAGGTATGACCAAGGTCACTCTGGGCATTCGGCCCGAGCATATCGAAGTTGATCGGTCGGGTGATACCTGCACGGTCGACCTGACAGAAGCATTGGGCGGTGTGAGCTATTCGTATCTGTTGACCCCGAATGGCGACAAACTGATCGTCGAAGAACGCGAAGATCAGCGCAGCAAACAGGGCGAACGGATCGGCATAAAAGTTCGCCCGGAACGTGCCATGTTGTTTGAACCCGAAGCGGGGGGAAGACGGCTCTGTTGCGAAGTTTCTGACTAAACGAAGAGTTGACACCGAACCCGCTGCCTATGCCGCCAGTTCTGCAAATTGACGAAACGGACAGATTCCGGGCGTGAGTTGACCTTTGCGGATCATGTGCGCCACTTCAATTCCATCCAACGTTGCCGCTGCTGATGCGAAGGCTTTGAACCCCAGCATCGGGCGAGTTCGTCTTTTGATGAAACGGTGGTCCTGTTCCACAATGTTGTTCAAGTATTTCCGCCGGACCATTTCAATTTGGACTGGGCAACCAAAGCCTTTCAACATCTTGTTTATGGCCTTGATGCCGGCTGTGTTGGCTCCGCTCTTGTCGATGACAATCTTTCTTGGAAGGCCGTTGACCTCCAGTGCCCGGGCAAAGAATTTGGTGGCGGCGGGTTTGTTTCGACGCTGCGAAAGCATGAAATCAAGCGTCTTACCGTGCTTGTCGACAGCTCGGTAGAGGTATACCCACGCCCCTTTCACCTTGATGTAGGTCTCGTCCACTCTCCAAGAACGATCGCAAGATTTTTTGCGGCGACGCGCGGCCTCGGCAATCGCGCTAGAGTATCTCTTCACCCAGCGGTTCAGTGTAGTGTGGTCCACCGAAACACCGCGCTCACCCATGATTTCCTCCAGGTCACGGTATGAAACACCATATCGAACGTAGAAGAATACTGCGAATAGGATCACATCTTTCGGATACTGTGCACCCTTGAAAGAAATCATGAACTGACTTTCGGCTGAATTACACCGGCCGCTATTCACTCTCTGCGTTTTTGAGCGTCAATGGCAAAAAGTTTGCAACAGATCCATCGTCTCACCAGGGCTAAAATTGGCAATCAAATCAAAGCGCATAATGTCCTCCCAGTTGATCGTGATTAGTTGAATTTCAGCTCTCTTTTCAACTAAGTTGAATTTCTCTCGAAAAATCAACAAAAATCTTTTATCTCGAATGCATGAAAAACGACTTTCCAGACACTGATGCCCAGCGACTGGGCAGTGAAATCCGCGAAGTACGCAAGGCGCGCGGACTGACCTTGAATGACTTGTCCGAGGCCGTATCCTGTTCGACCGCCTACCTGAGCCGGATCGAGCTTGGCTCGGCGAAGGTATCTGAAGACCTCCTGACAGAAATCAGCACGGCTCTGGAAGTGGATCCCGACTGGTTCTTTCCCAAACAATCAGGAGCAGGCTCGCTTGAACGCAAACATGTTGTCCGTGCAGAAAACCGCCGCTCGTTGTCGGGCATGTACACGCGGACAACCGAAGAACTTGGTTTCGAGGATGAGCTTCTATCCAGCACTCTATCGGGGCAATGTTATCTGATCCTGTCCCGCTTTCGCCCGGGCGCGGGCACCCCGCCAGAGCCGTTGGAAGGATATTCATTTGAAGGTGAACAGCATGCGATTGTCTTGACCGGAGAAGTCGAGCTGCGTCTTGACAACGAAGTCATCGTCCTGCGCAAGGGCGACAGTTTTTCTTACCCCTCGATGATCGCACACCGGTTTCGCAATCGAACAGACAAAGAGGCCACCATGGTTTGGGCGATGCTTCCTGTAAGGATCAGCTGGTAAGGCCAAGCGCATGTTGGCCATCTGCGGTACAGATAACTATGGTTATGTTAAAAATTCCCTGGGTTTGACGCACAGATTGCCCTGTGATTTGGTCACTGGAGTTTTTGGGTTAAATTTCGGCCCAAAGGAGACATCCAGTGCACCCCTCGGATGCTGCTGCTGCCTGCGTTCCTGCCGTTCGCTGCGCAAGCGAAATCTGGGCTTTGGTGAACTCACGGTAAGCTGACTTTGCCGTCTTTCGATCTGGAGCCTTCGCTAAAGCAGCACTTGCTCGCGGTCGCGGCATACTTATTGTTGCGTCGCGGCAAGTGTCACCAATCAGGTCATTCGCAGCCGTTGTATTTGCGTTAACGGGAACCGTACCTTCGCCGCGGCTCGGTCGGACGAGCAAGACGCGGGATATGGCAAGTATTGAAACATTGGTTTTTGCTTCGTGTTTGAACTGATTAGAAACGAGACGCCAATTTTGTGTCTTCTTGCTGTTAAGCTTTTTTGACGAGCATAATCTTGTTTTTCCGATACGGGACTTTACGCTACTGCCGAACCCGATAGCCGGAAGCAATGATCCGGCTAATGAGAAAGGCGACGGCCTGGTGCATATCCTTTTCATCGTTATTGCCGACCGCTGTTTCGTGGGCAGCAGCTGCGTCACGCAGAACTCCCACAATTTCATGTTCGGGCAGGAGCTCACGATCTTTGATTGCAAGCAAAAGCGCTTCACAAATTGAGAGTGCGGCCATTCCTGAGTGGTCTTGCCGGTCAGCCATGGTAGACGTCCTTTTTTAACAGGCGTCCAAGCAAGGAAGCGCCACAATGAATTGCATCATACTGGCATAGATTGCTGTATACTTAACTGATCGAAAGCAGTCTTGGCGTCGGATAGTTTCGCGGGCTGCTCATCGATGAAGGAAGAACACTTGCGCACTATCAAAAACAGTCCACTCACCCGAAAGCTTTCAAACTTCGTCGCTCTGACTGAGGTTGAACTTGCGGCATTGGCACGCCTGCACAAGCGTCGCAGAACCTTTGAAGCCGGACGTGACCTTGTGCATCAAGGGCAATCAGAGCAGGCTGCCTACATTCTGGCCTCGGGCTGGGTTTGTTCCTACAAAACCCAGACTGACGGGTCGCGTCAGATCGTCGATTTCCAAATACCGGGTGACTTTCTGGGCTTGCGAAGCGTTCTGCTGCACACCTCGGATCACAGCATAGAACCAATCATGGAAATCCAAGCCATTGAAGTAGTAGTGGATGATCTCCTGGAAGCATTTGCGCAAACGCCCCGGCTGGCGACAGCAATTCTTTGGGCGGTCTCTCGAGATGAAGCGATGGTGGTTGAGCACCTGGTCAACATAGGACGGCGAGATGCGGGTGAGCGCATGGCGCATTTTCTATTGGAATTTGGTGTGAGGCTGACTCAGGTCGGGATGGCAAGCAAGACGGGATACGCCTGCCCACTGACACAATACCACCTTGCCGATGCACTGGGACTGAGTGCCGTACATGTTAATCGTGTCCTACGGCAACTGCGGGAGAAGGGGCTGGTTACTTTTCAATCCGGGCAAGTGGTATTTGATGATTATGAAGGACTGGTGACGTTGGCCGGTTTTGACCCCACTTATCTGGATCAGGCCGGGCCACTGTTGAAGCAATAAGTTCACCCCTACAGCGATGCCGGGATTTTGATGATCGTTGCCTGTTAGAGACGGAATTCGCTTCGGCAGATTTGGGATTTCACTGAAAAAGAAGCGCAAGATAAATACAGTCCGATTGCGGTACTGGATTTCCTGCGCTTCTCAATTACTCGTTAAGAACACGCCAGCAAATATCCCGCCAACACACATCACGTTGCCGGAATCCAAACATCGTTGCACTGACGCAGGTTAGTCAATTTTTGGCAGTGTGCCTGATCCTCGGGCACCAAATGCATTTGAGATTCCAATAAAATCTCAGGTCATTGGCCGCCGACTAACATCGATCAGCGCGCGCCTGCCATTTGCACATTATTCTAAATTACAACGCCAGTACTACCGCGGCGCTTACGAGCGTGTACCGCGGCAGACTGCGCGGGGAAGATCCAACAAACTAAATGGAGGACAAAGGTGAGCACAAGATCGTCCAGTTCTTTGGTGACGTTTTCAAATCCGTTCTCTTTGTCCGGCTACCCGGATGTACTTCCTGCAGGCGAGTATGAAGTAGTCGTCGAAGAAGAGCTACTGCAGGGCCTGAGTTTCGAAGCATATCGCAGAACCGGAACCTACCTGACAGTTCGGGGCAAAGGCAGCAAGCCAGGCCGCACGGAAATGCGCCCAATTGACCCAGAAGATTTTGAACTGGCGCTTAAGCACGACCAGACCTTGGCCACATCTAACAATGACAGCGATGCGGCGCTTTCCCCGCAGGAGGAATAGATTATGAACACGCCCGAATGGCTTAAACCCGGAATCTACGGTGCTCTGATCGGCGGGGTTTTCGTAGGCGTCGTTGGATTTTCATGGGGTGGATGGATGACCGGCGGTAGCGCGGACAAGATGGCCAACGCCATGTCCCGCGACAATGTAATCGCTGCGTTGGTTCCGGTCTGCGTCGACATGGCGAGAACTGACGCCCAACGCGCCGAAAAAATAACGACGATCAAAGAGGCTTCTTCTTTCAAGCAGAAGGATGCCGTCATGGCGGCTGGCTGGGCAACGGTGCCGGGATCCCAAACTCCTAACAAAGACCTGGCGCAGGCCTGTATAGAGGGGCTGAACCTGGATGGATCGTAACTCAATCACTCAACATTCGGACAACGCCGTTTGCATCAGGGCAAATCGAAAAAATCAGTACCGGTTTTGCGCTCACTTAATGGCTGCGTTGTTTGTTGTCGTCTTCAGCAGTTTGGCGGGCTCCTTTATCTCATCAAGTCCCGCATCGGCCGAAACAAATTCGATCCCGGATAACGCGCATCCCAAAAAGTATGGCGACGGTTGGGAATGCGATTTGTCCTATCAGTTGAAAGGCGAAGAATGCGTGGCCATTGTCGTGCCGGGAAATGCCTACCCCACAAACAGAACCTATGGCTCAGGGTGGGCATGTATGCATGGCTTTGTTGAAGTTGGCGGCACCTCATGCACTGAAGTGATTGTGCCTGAGGGTGGATATCTCGATCCATCAGGTGAGAGGTGGCGGTGCCTGCGTGGATACACAAGAGTAGACGATAGCTGCCAGAAAATCGTGGTGCCGGATAATGCTTACCTGACGAATAGCACTTATGGATCTGCATGGCGTTGCAACCGTGGCTACGAAAAAGACGGAGAAGCATGCGTGGCAGTAGCGGTGCCGGAAAACGCTTTTCTGAACGCATCAACCAGCGGGCGTCCCTGGACGTGCGAGCGTGGGTATTTTGAGCGCGACGGACGGTGCGATGCCGTGTTTGTGCCTGAAAATGCTTTCTACGATGACGCGATCCATGGAGTTGGATGGAAATGCGAACGTGGCTACGAGGCGTCCGGTGATCGCTGCAATGCAATCGAGCTACCGGCAAATGCCCATATCGACCGATCCGGCAATGGGTGGCAATGCCACAAAAACTATCATCGATCAGAAGGGCTGTGTGTTCTGAACCAGTGAGAATTCAGACAGAAAGCCCACTTTCCCAAACTTCACAGTTTTTGCCCGTCCTTACCAAGGACGCGCGTTTCACACTCTAAAAAGGAACAAATATGAAACCCGAACCCATTGCGTCGGATGCCAAGCAGTTCATTGCCAGCGATGCGCAAAAGCTGGCGCCTGAACAAGCAGTTTTTCCAGAGCTTCACCGCAAGACACTCGTGACAGATACACCGACTGCAATTGTGTATTGCGAAGGAAACTTCGCAAAGATCGATGGCAAGACGGCTAATGGTCTCGTTCGACATTCACAGGCCTATCGCGTTCTTTCGGTGATCGACAGCACGTATGGCGGTTGTGACAGTGGCAAAGTGCTTGATAACTTCGCAAATCAGGTTCCCATCTTCGATGATCTTGATGCCGCCGTCGCTAATGAAGCTACGATCCCCGACACTTTTATTTACGGAATGGCGCCGGCCAGCGGCAGAATGTCCCTTGAGGATCGCGAAGTTGTTGTGGATGCGATAACGCTCGGAATGAACATCGTCAGTGGGCTGCATGAATTTCTTAGCGATGACAAGGAGCTCGCAGGATTTGCCAAAATTCACGATGTCACGATACGCGACATTCGCAAGCCGCGGCCAAATCCCGACCTGCGCCTGTTAGATGGCAGTATTGGAGACGTCCAGGCGATCCGCATCGCGGTGTTCGGCACCGATTGTGCAATTGGAAAGCGTACAACCGCGACAATCCTGACAGGCGCACTTAACGCGCATGGGATCAAGACAGTTTTGGTCGGCACCGGCCAAACTTGTTTGATGCAGGGCACCAAGTATGGTGTCGCGATGGATTCGGTGCCGCCGCAATTTTGTTGTGGCGAACTTGAGCGCGCTGTCGTTGCGGCATCAGAGGGTGAGCACCCGGATGTAATAGTGATCGAGGGCCAGGGCGCGCTAAGCCATCCGGCTTTTTGCACATCAGCCTTCATTCTGCGAGGCAGTCAGCCACATGCAGTTATTCTTCAACACGCGCCTAAACGAAAACGTCGATGCGACTTCCCCAGCATGACTATGCCCGACCCTTGCGATGAAATCACCCTGATCGAGGCTTTTGCGAACACAGAGGTAATTGGCATGACGATCAACCATGAAGGAATGAATGATGTTGAGATTTCAAAGGCCATCACAGACTACAACTGCAAATTGTATCTCCCGGTCACTGACGCATTGAACCGTCCTCCAAAAAACTTGGTGAATATGGTTCTATCTGCCTTTCCGCGCTTGCAACCCGTACGTGCTACGACCATTGAATGAGCAAGCTGCGTATCGACGTTGATCTGGACAAAATTCGGTACAACACACGGTTCCTGGTCGACCACCTTAGACCCCGCGGAATTACGGTGACAGGTGTGACAAAAGCCGTTTGCGGTCATCCTGAGATTGCGAATGCTATGCTTGAAGGTGGCGCGACAGGGCTGGCGGACGCGCGGATCAGCAATATCATGCGTATGCGCGATGCTGGAATCTCGTGCTCTATATCCTTGATCCGAACGCCCATGCTGAGCCAGGTCGCGCAAGTCCTTGATAACTGCGATGTCAGCTTCAACACTGAGATGGACATTATCGCCAGCCTGGCCATCGAGGCGCTGGGGAAGAACATTACTCACAATATTATCCTGATGGTGGAAATGGGGGATATGCGGGAAGGCATCTTGCCTGAACACATTGAAAGCACTGTGTCTCAAATTCTTAGAATGGAAGGGATTTCTCTGAAGGGGATTGGTGCAAATTTTGCCTGTCTGGGTCATGTGGCACCCTCTGCAGGAGCAATGGAATTGCTTTCGTCGCTTGCCGTCGGCACCGAACTTGCAAATGGACCCGCTCTGGAAACAGTGTCAGGCGGCGGCTCAGCCAGTTTGCCATGGGCGCTTGGCAAGGGGGCGACTGGAAAAATCAACAACCTGCGTCTGGGTGAGGCCATCCTGCTGGGTACCGATCCCGTTTCGGGGTACGCGATCGACGGGCTTTACACAGATGTTTTCACGCTTTGGGCGGAAGTGATCGAAACGAAGACCAAATCAAATCCAAATCCCTTGCAATTGAATTATCCTATACCTTCAATGCAGTGTGTGACTTTAGACAGTCCTTCGAATACTCGGTCGATCCTTGCGATCGGACTCCAGGACACTGATGCGGCGGGTCTAATATTCCCTGCTGGCGTCACGTTCGTCGGAGCCACCAGTGATCATATCGTTGTTGAAAACACCAATTTTCTGCTTCGCCCTGGTGGCGAGGTGAAGCTGAAATTGAACTATTGCGCGCTCTCGCGCTGCATGGCTGCGCCCGATGTAGCAAAGGTCTTCCATGGTGATAGCGCTTTGGTTGACTGCAACGCAGCGAACACTGATCGCCCATACTCGAATCGAAGGTAGCGCGCCAAGGTGCCGCCGCCTCGGTTCTGCTTCAGCCATCCGTCATATTCTACGGCTCTACGTAGTAAATGAGGCACCCAATCCCTATATTGGACGTAGCCGCATTCACTTTTCACACCCCATCTGGGCTCGTGGGTGTTGCGGACAATCAAAGGATCAAAATGATGTCTTTCAAAGACCTGACGACCAGAGCGGCTGCCGCGCTAAAGGAAAACGATGCGAGCGTACCGAAAAAAGAAGTTACGTCTGAAGCGCCTGACGTCGTCCCCGAAAAATCAAAGCCTAAACCTCAAAACTGATAATACCCTGCCGGGAGTGGGTGGCTTGTTCTTGTCTGCATCTCCGAGCGAGCAGTATCAGCAAAGGAGAACTACCCAAATGAACCAGATAATCAGCAAGACAATCGCAGTCTTTTCCAGGCCGTTTTCTTTCCCTGGCTTCGACGAATTACTCCCGGCAGGCGAATACGACATAGAAACTGAGCTTTCCGCACCACCAGATTATTCGGGCCCAGAAGCCTGGAAAGCATCGGTGTTAATCTGTCTGCATCCACGGAAATCTCACCCCGGTCTGGCGCGTACCTTGACCGTTTCTCTTACTGATTTGGAGAGAGCCCGCGCAAAGGATAAACTGTCTTCAAAGCAGTTGTCGCAGTTCTTGCTCGACCAGCTTTTGGCCGATCCGATGGTGCAATTGATCATGGAAGCAGATGGTGTGTCTGAGACTCAACTTCGGCACCTCTACTCGGAGTCGCTCATTTCTGAGGCAGACGACGGATCATCAGATCAACGAGCCATACCGCGAGGATGCGGAAGCGGTTCTCGGTATGCTTTCGCTGTCCAAGCTGCTGAGAACGAAGGAATGCCGGTTCGTCCTAATAAAACCCCTCGGATTACAGGCCGTCCCATCGGACAGTCTGAACCAGGCAGCTCCTTCAATCTCAAGGCTTAGGGCTCGAAACTTTCTTTTCCAGTCGCTGTATGAACCAAAACAGAAATCGAGGCTAAGAACTGATGGAAGACTCCGACAACGAAGCAGATATGATCATGGCTCGCGCCCACAATGACGTGCCGCAAGAACGCCCGTGTCTTCGTTGCAGAACTCCATTCTGGAGCGAAGGGTTCGGAGAGCGGATTTGTCGACGCTGCAAGGGGTTGAACGTGTGGCGAAATGGCGTATCGGAAAGCCCTGGGTTTGCTCGGCGTCGCTGATGTACTGACATGTAGTGGTTCCGATGTGATCTGACAGTTGGCCGTTTTTCCTGTGGTGTATGCCAGATTAAGTTTGGTTCCGGATTTTTTGCTTCCTGATCTCTTTGCTCTCGATCATGGTCTGGAAGGGTATTCTTCAGCAACACATTTTGCCCTGATGAGTGTGCTCTTGGTTGTAGTGGTGCAGCCATTCTTCCAGATCGGCTTGCAGCGAAATCTGCGCCGCGAGCGCACGCAAAACGATTATGCTATGTCCGAGTTGGGCTCAAAGCTGTCGTTAGCTGCAGCATGCATCAAAGTCTGCAATGCGGACATTGCTGCCCTTGACAGGAAGAGCCTAAATGTCGGCTAACCGCGGTCTCTCTAGGCTGGGCGTATTCCATTCAATGGCGGACATCTGCTTTTCTGACCTTTCTCGATTTTGCAGATGACAAAGCTCCGTCGCTGCTGGTATCTGGATAAAGGCGTGCGCATCACAAATTGGAGAACCGTCAATGAACTGCGCAGGTTGGCTCATTGGCTGAGAATGGGCACTGGCACCCCAAGACTAATCCGTTCACGCAATTGCTCATTCGGAGTTGAGAATGTCAGGTTTCGCACAGACAACCCCATCGGTTCTTGGAAACGTGAACGCACCTTGGGTGTTGGACGGTAGAGCGGTCGCCGAAAACCTCGGCGTGAACCCTGAGACGGGATTGAATCCGGACGAGGTGGCCAAGCGGCTTTCAACACACGGTCCAAACCGCTTGGAAGAGACTGCAACAGTTCCGCCATGGAAGATGCTCCTGCGGCAATTCGCAAGCCCGCTGCTGATCATCCTGATAGCAGGTGCTCTTGTCTCGGCCTATACGGGGCATTGGGTTGATGCGATTGCGATATTCGCGATCGCCGTCTTTAACGCCTTCATCTCCTTCTGGCAGGAATATAAGGCCGAGCAGTCCTTGGCAGCCCTGCGGGAGATGTCTGCACCGCAGGCCTTCGTGCGCCGCGGCGGCGAGATCGTCGAGGTACCGGCGGCGGATCTCGTGCCGGGCGATATTCTGCGAGTAAAAGCCGGTGACATTCTGGCCGCCGACATTCGCTTTGTCACCGCCAGCCGGATGCAGGTCGACGAGGCCGCGTTGACGGGAGAATCCGAACCGGTCGACAAACATGCCGATCCGATCGAGGACGAAGACGTCGTTTTGGCCGATCGTCTGAATATGGGCTTCATGAGCACGCAGGTCACTGGCGGCGCTGGTGAAGGCATTGTCGTGGGCACCGGAATGGAGACCGAGGTCGGTCACATCGCTGCCCTCATGTCCTCTGCGAAAGAGCCAAAGACCCCGCTGCAACTCAAGATCGAGGGCCTTTCCAAGGTGCTGATCATGGCGGCCCTGATCGTGGTCGCCATCGTGATCGGCATTGGCGTGGTCAATGGAATGGATGCGGCTGAGATGCTGAACACGGCAATCTCGCTGTCGGTCGCGGCGATCCCGGAGGGCCTGCCGACAGTAGTCACCATCGTTCTGACGCTGGGATCACAAAACATGGTTGCCAGCAACGCCTTGGCGCGACGGCTTTCCTCTGTAGAAACGCTCGGCGCGACCTCGGTGATCTGTTCAGACAAGACCGGCACGCTCACGCAGAACCAAATGCAGGTGATGCAATGCTGGGCCGGTGGCAAGGACTGGGAAGTGACCGGCGAGGGGTTCGATCCGCATGGCGAGTTCCGTTCCGAAGACGGCAGCGTGGCCGAGATCGAGGCCGAAACGGATCTTCGGCAGATGCTGGCCGTCTCCGCCTATTGCAACGATGCGCGTATGGTCGAGGCTGACGGGCGCCCGGCGATCCAGGGCAACCCGACTGAGGGCGCTCTGGTCGTGGCCGCGGCCAAGGTCGGGATTTCCCGCGAGAAGTTGACAGAAGCGCGGGTCGAGGCGCTTCAGCAATTCCCCTTCGATTCAACGCGCAAGATGATGTCTGTCTTCGCTCGATTGCCGGATGGGCGCACTGTACTCGGCGCCAAGGGGGCGCCTGATGTGATCCTGTCAAGGGCGAGCCATGTCCGCATGGCCGGGGAAACGCTTGAGATCTCCCCGGCTTTGCGGGAAGAGATCGAGGCGGTGATCGACAGTTTCGGCGAGAAGGCGCTCCGGACCCTCGCCGTGGCTTATCGGGAGGTGGCAGAAGAGGATCTGGACCACGCCGATCCCGAGCAGCGGATCGTACTGCTTGGCATTCACGGCATCATGGACCCGCCGCGCAGCGAAGTACCCATCGCCGTTTCGGAGGCAACCGGGGCCGGCATCCGAACGGTGATGATCACCGGCGACCACGCCGTGACCGCCCAAGCGATTGCGGAACAGATCGGCATTCGCACCAGCGACGCGCAGACGGTTCATACCGGGGTCGAGCTCGACCAGATGAGCGATCAGGATTTGAAAGAGATGGTGCAGCACGCGGCCGTCTTTGCCCGGGTGACCCCGGAGCACAAGCTGCGCATCGTCAATGCCATGCAGGAGAATGGCGAGGTGGCGGCAATGACCGGGGATGGCGTCAACGACGCGCCCGCTCTGCGAGCGGCGGATATTGGTGTCGCCATGGGCATCACCGGCACGCAGGTCGCCAAGGACAGCGCTGCCCTCGTGCTGCTCGATGACAATTTCTCCACCATCGTGACGGCAGTCCGCGAAGGCCGGCGCATCTTCGACAATCTGTTGAAATTCATTCGGCAGGCGCTCACCGCCAACGTGGCCGAGGTCTCAACGATCCTGTTCGCCTTCCTACTGATGGGAGCAGACCCGCTCCTGCCGATCACACCGCTGATGATCCTCTGGGTGAATCTTGTATCGGATGGGCTACCGGCTCTGACACTCGGCTTCGAGAAAGCGGAACCCGACCTGATGCAGCGCCCACCGCGCCCGCGCGACGATAATCTGTTCGGCGGCGGAATGAAGGAGCGGATCCTGATCCGGGGAACGCTGCTCGGCCTGCTGACCTTTTATGTCTTCCAGGAGTTTCTCGAACGAGGCGCCTCCTTGGAACACGCCCAGACAGCAGCGTTCATGACACTGATCTTTGCCCAGATCTGGCATATTTTCGACGCCCGAACGACCTCCACGCTCTACCGCAAGTCGCCGCTCGGCAACCGCACCTTGCTTGGAGCGGTGAGCATTTCCATATTGCTGTCTCTTCTCGCCATTTACACCGGCGCTGGACATTTCGTGCTTGGAACAGTTTCCCTGCCTCTGTCGCATTTGCTCGGAGTGTTCTTCATCGCCGCACTGCCCACGCTTCTGTTGTCTGCGCTGAAGGAAATGTTCGGACTGAAATGGCTCTGACGCTACCTTTGCTTAGAACGGCACTGAAGGTGCTAGAATGGACATCCTGAAGCACCCATTCGTTGTCAACTTCTTGGCAGAGGGTCTGCATTGTGCCTGGCCAGCATTCCGCCCACAAGGATGTCAGAGGAAGTTAAATTTTATGGCCTGATAACCCATACGCACGATCTAGTGACGCGCAGCGCGCAGTGTCGACCCCGGTGTCCCATAGAAGGCATTACAATCAACAAAGCCTATTCTTCGGGCCTAGTGAAACTGTGTTTCCCCCGCCTCTAGCGATACCGTCGTACCTTTTTCACCGCGAACGGCTGCAGGAACGTCAGCAAGCGCGCAAATAACGGCCCGACCGCCCGAGGATCGCACAAAGTCTTGTGCGGACTGCACCTTGGGACCCATTGATCCAGCGGGGAAGTCGTACTCATCCAACGCGTCGGGGGTGATCGACCGAATACCTTTTTGGTCAGGCGTTCCCCAGTTCAGGAACACGGCTTCTGCATCTGTAGCGATGACAAAGAAATCTGCGCCAAGGTTCTGCGCCAGTAGGCACGAGGCGAAATCCTTGTCGATTACGGCTTCGACCCCGACCAGTTTCCGTTCTGCGCCTGCCTGGTACATCGTCGGGATGCCGCCTCCGCCAGCAGCGATCACGGTCGCGCCCTTATCCAGGATCCAACGGATTGGTTCGACCTGAAAGATACGTTTCGGGCGGGGCGAGGGCACCACGCGCCGCCAGTACTCGCCATCTGGTTTCACCGTCCAGCCCTTGTCAGCCGCCTCTTTCTTGGCGTCCGCTTCGGAATAAACCTGCCCGATGAACTTGGTCGGATTGTCAAAGGCCGGGTCGCTCGGATCGACCTCGATCATGGTCAAGAGGGTGGCGATGTGATGCTCAAAAGGCAGGATGTTCCCAAGCTCCTGCTCGATCATGTAGCCAATCATCCCCATCGTCTCGCCCACCAGCACGTCCAGCGGGTATTCCTCGACATCCGTATACATGATCTCTTGCAGGGCCAGCATCCCGACCTGCGGACCATTGCCATGAGTGATGACGGTTTCGTGCGCTTCGCAGAGCGGGGCGAGGGCTTCGGCGGCAATCTTTGCGTTCTTGCGCTGATTGTCCGCCGTCATCGCCTCCCCCCGTTTGAGAAGCGCGTTGCCGCCAAGTGCTACAACAACGCGTCCCATGGATCAGGCTCCCAATGTCGCGACGAGGATCGCTTTGATCGTGTGCATCCGGTTTTCGGCTTGCTCGAACGCGATATTCATATCACTTTCGAAAACCTCCTCGGTGACTTCCATCTCGGTGATGCCAAACTGTTCGTGAATGTCCTGACCGACCTTGGTCTCCAGATTGTGGAAGGCGGGCAGGCAGTGCATGAACTTGACGGCTGGATTGCCGGTTTTCTTCATCAGATCCATGTTGACCTGATAAGGGCTCAGCAGCTTGATCCGCTCAGCCCAGACTTCTTTAGGCTCACCCATCGACACCCAGACATCGGTATGAATGAAATCCGCGCCCTCTACGGCCGAGGTATCGTCCGTGATGGTCACACGTGCGCCGGTCTTTTCAGCCCGCTCTATCGCCAATTCGCGCACATCGTCATGGGGCTGGGTTTCTTTCGGCGAAATCATCCGCACGTCGCAGCCCATGATCGCGCCCAACATCAGCAGCGAGTTGCCCATGTTCGACCGACAATCGCCCGAGTATGCATAAACAATGTCCTTGCGGGGTTTGTCGGCGTGCTCGATCATGGTCTGCATATCGGCAAGCATCTGGGTCGGATGCCAGTCATCCGTCAGGCCGTTATAGACCGGAACACCGGCATATTCAGACAGCGTCTCAACCATGTCCTGACCCGCACCGCGGAATTCGATCCCGTCGAACATGCGGCCCAAAACGCGGGCAGTGTCTTTCATCGACTCTTTGTGCCCGATCTGCGATCCCGACGGATCGAGATAGGTGATGTTTGCACCCTGATCGTAGGCGGCCACTTCAAATGCACAGCGGGTACGGGTCGACGTTTTCTCGAAGATCAGGCAAATGTTCTTGCCGGTCAGCGAGGGCTGTTCGGCGCGGGCATATTTCGCGCGTTTCAGGTCACGGGCCAGATCCAGCAGGTACAGCATTTCACGCTGGCTGAAATCGGCAATTTTCAGATAGCTACGGCCTTTTAGATTGAATGCCATTTTGTCTCTCCCTAACAAAAAATCAGTGGGCGCAAGGGCGCGCGCCCTTGGTAAATTCAATAGGCGGGGTCGCGGTCGATCGGGCAGGTCATGCAGTGGCCACCGCCGCGGCCGCGACCAAGTTCCTGGCCTGAGATTTCGATCACATCGACACCAGCTGCGCGCATCTTGCCGTTCGTAAACGTGTTGCGCGCATAGCCGACGACCACGCCGGGCGAGAGGGCGACGACGTTATTCCCGTCATCCCATTGTTCGCGCTCGGCCTGGAATTCGTTGCCACCGGTCGAGATGACTTCCAGCGAGTTCAGCCCAAGGGCCTCTTTGTAGACGTCGAACAGGTGCCCTTTTTCAACGTGGATATCCAAATCTCCACGGTCACCCGGACGGATCGAGATGCAGGTGATCTGGTCCGCAACTTCCGAGAATGCAGTAACTTTGTCATGGTCAAGGCAAGTGAAGACGGTATCCAGATGCATGGCCGCGCGGCTTTTTGGCATGGCACAGGCGACGACACGTTCGGCGCCGCCCTTCGTGAACAGCGCTTCCGCAACCTGAGCGACGGCCTGCCGGGTTGTGCGCTCGCCCATACCTATGAAGACAGTGCCGTTGCCCACCGGTTGAACGTCGCCACCCTCAACCGAAGCGAGGCCGAAATCGTCGTCGCTATCGCCCCACCAGAACTCGAACTCGGCGTCCTTGAACATCTTATGGTGGCGATACACCGTACGCATGATCAGGGTTTCTGGCTTACGAGCAGGCCAGAACATCGGGTTCGTCGTCACGCCATCGAAAATCCAGCAAGAGGGGTCGCGCTGGAACTGCGCGTTGGGGATGGCGGGAAGGATGAAGTCGCCCAGAGAAACCAGATCACCGAACTGTTCGTCGATCATACCCTTGGGCAGGTCTGCAAAGATGATGCCGCCAAGCATATGGCGAGCAAGCAGCTTGGCATCCATCTCGTCCAACCAGGCACGCATTTCTACGGAAAAGCCCAGGCCGACCATGTTGGGCGTGATCAGACGGTCCAGCAGGAAGGCGCGCGCTGCGGGGTCGTCTGCGATAGCTTGGGCGAGCAGATCCTGAATATCGTAGACCTCGACCCCGCGTTCCCGCATCAGGGAACAGAATTCTGCGTGGTCCTTGCGGGCCTGCTCGACCCAGATCACGTCATCGAACAAAAGCTCTTCGCAGTTTCGTGGTGTCAGACGATCATGCGCCAGTGAAGGGCGCGAGACGATCACCTTGTTGAGCTTTCCGATCTCGGAATGAACACCGAGCTTCATTGCAACTCTCCTTTCGAACTATCGGTTTTCTGAATGTCTTCAATATCATTGGCCTGACTCCAGCGGACCCAGACATGGATTGGCACGCCCATAAGCAACAGGACCGAGCCAACCAAAACGGTTTCAGCGCCTGAGCCAATGAAGGCCCAGACCGAATAAATGAACCCAAGTGCGCCCAGCACGACGACCTTGGCCAATTCCGGGCCGTGCAGGACCTGCCCGCCTTTCAGCCGGATCATAATCTCCGCCACAGAGCAGATGGCATAAGGCAACAGGCTGGCGACAACGGCGAGCAGAATGACAAAATTGAATGCGGCGACCAGCCCTTGCGCATAGTTCATGATGATCAGAACCGAAGCCAGCGCATTTGACAGGATTAACGCATTGGCTGGCGTTCCAAATTTGGATTTTTGGCCCAAGGCTGCAGGGAAGACGCGATCCAAGGCAGCACCGTAAGGGACCTGGCCACTGAGCAGTGTAAAGCCGTTCAAAGTGCCAAAGGTCGAAATCACCGCACCCACTGCAACAAGGACACCAC
Source organism: Ruegeria sp. S263 (assembly GCF_056780525.1). Classification (NCBI taxonomy): domain Bacteria; kingdom Pseudomonadati; phylum Pseudomonadota; class Alphaproteobacteria; order Rhodobacterales; family Roseobacteraceae; genus Ruegeria; species Ruegeria sp. S263. Next base: position 490,843 of record NZ_JBQUVJ010000003.1, read on the forward strand.
CAACGGGACCAAACATCACCTCACCGACGGCTGCCAGAGGTGCGGCGGAAACAGCGAGCAACTCGGCAGGAATGACGCCCATCGAAACGGCGGTTACCGAGATATAGACGCTTGCCGCGATAATCACGCCGATCACGGTGGCGCGTGGAATGGTCTTTTCCGGCTCGATAACATCGCCAGAGGGAACTGTTGCAGATTCAAGGCCCAAGTAAGCCCAAAGCGTCAGAGCAGCCGCGGCGGAAATCGCCGTAAACGCCGTGGTGCCGCTTTGATTGACCGGAACATAGTTCTCAGTGTTGATCCAGAAGATACCCAATATGCCAATCAATATCAGCGGAGCGAGCTTGAGCACGGTGGTCACGATCTGAACCAAACCAGCCCCTTCGACTCCTCGGATGTTAACCAAGGTGAGCGTCCAGATTGCAACCAACGCGGTCGATAGGCCGTACATTGGCACTTCGATGATAATCGGGAACAGGAATCCCAGATATCCCACCAACGCGACAGCAACAGCTGCGTTCCCAGTCCAAAGTGCGATCCAGTACCCCCAGGCAATTATGAAGCCTGCAAAGTCTCCGAATGCTTCTTGCGAATAGGCATAGGGGCCACCGGGTTTCGAAACGACGCGAGACAGCCTTCCGAAAATGATCGCGAGAACAAGCGCCCCTGCCGAAGTCAGAATCCACCCACCAATTGCGATTGGCCCGTACGGTGCAAGTGACGCTGGTAGAAGGAACACTCCCGACCCGATCATGTTTCCGACAACCAAAGCGATACAGGCCGTCAGCCCTAGCGCACCCGATGTCGAAGTCGTCTCTGGAGCGGAGCGATCGGTCATTGCGACGGCTCAGTTCGATGTTGTGTCTGAAGTCTCGGTTGTGGGCCCGTCGATCCCCGGATCAGTTATGGCCCCAACGGTAAGTGCGGCGCAGATGATCACGGCCAGAATTACGAGCAGCGGGAAAACAAAACGTAGCCACCGGTCATAGGAGACACGGCCAATGGCTAGCCCACCCATGACGACGGCAAATGTCGGGTTGAACAGGTTCACCCATCCGTTTGCTGACTGGTACGCAGTAACCACAAGGTCACGACCGACGCCTGCAAAGTCTGCCAGTGGCGCCATGATCGGCATCGAAAGCGTGGCCAGCCCAGACGAGGACGGCACCAGGAATGACATCAAGATCTGAATGCCAAACATCGCGTTGATAAAGGCGAACTCGCTCAGCCCCGAGACAAACCCCTCGGCTCCGGCGAGGATTGTGTCGGTGATTTTGCCCGCGTCCATAATCACGACCACGCCGCGCGCGACGCCAATGATCAGGGCAACGCCCAGCAAATCGCGCGCTCCGTCGACGAAGGTTTCCACAAAAGTCCCTTCGTCCATTCTAGACCCTTCATCCGTTTTCCCGACCCACCAAACGATGATGGACATCACCAGGAAGAGACCGGACATTTCCGCCATCCACCACCCCAGCGCGACAACACCATAGATCATAATGGCGAAGGTAATCCCGAAAAGAACCAGAATGATCGAACGCGTCTTGGTCATCTCGGGGAACGTATCATTGCTTTCCAAACCCTTTAGGAAATGCGCCCGGTTTTCCTCGACCTGATCGGCCACCACGGACAATGACGGGTCGGCTTTCACGCGTGATGCGTATCGCATGACAAATGCGATGCCTGCAGCAAGACAAAGAATAAGGATAATGAACCTAAGAACGATCCCGTTCGTGAACGGAATACCCGCACCTTGTGAGGCAACAACTGTTGCAAATGCGTTGAAGGTTGAGCCCAGGGTCCCAATGCCTGCGCCAAGCATGATCACCGCGACCCCGGTCAAGGAGTCGTACCCTGCCCGAATAAAGACCGGAATAATCAGAGCGTAGAACGCCAGGGATTCTTCCGCCATGCCATAGCTTGTCCCGCCAAAGGCAAAGGCGACCATCAGGATTGGGATCATCAGGATTTCCCGCCCGGCCAACCTGTGCAGCAACCAACCGATGCCGGCGTCGATAGCTCCTGTCTTGGTTACAACCATCAGGAAACCGCCGATGACTAAAACAAACAAAGCGACATCAATCGCCGCGCTGGATGAACTTCCCAGAAGACCGGGATCGTACATACCTGCAATCGGGGCAAGGATAACTGCCGTAAGTCCTTGGGGGTTCGGCTCGACTTCGTGGTAGGTGCCCGGGACAGGCGCTTCGCTGCCCAGAGCTTCGTTCATCTGACGGTCGTACTCACCGGCCGGAATAACCCATGTAAGGGCGGCCACGACGGCAATCAGTATGAACAGAATGGTAAAGGCGGTAGGAAATTTGAACTTGGACATATGAAACTCGCGCTGGGTGAAGCTGAGAAACTGGGCAGTTAAACATTTGAATATTTATGTCTCAACTTAGTACTAACGCGGTGACTTGTCACTTTCGTAAAACATGAGGTTGTCGAACACATTGAACAATGTCTGCCATGGGCTCAGTGTTGCCGTTCTCCGCAGCAAGCATGATTGGCTGGTCCCAGCCTGAAGCAGGCATTCACAATCACGCTTTTCAGTTTTGCACCAAGCCATTGACTAGGACATGCGCGACGTTCAGGAAATCATGTTGTCTGCTGTAAACGACTGAATTGGGCTCGGTGCCATCGTTGTCTGCTGTTAGCATGATTGGCCGCACGCAGCCCAAACCGGCCATTCTAGGCAAGCTCATAGTCTGAATTTCGAACGGAGCTTTCGGTGCATCCAGATTGGACAATCTGGACGCATGAAACAGCGCTCATTGCTTACGATGGCGACAACGAGCGCTTCCAGAATGCGCCCCGAAAAATTGACCTTGTGAATACTAGCGGCAATGCGGGTGGCACACGCACCAGCGCTGTCTGATCAATCCGTTGAGAAGCAATAAAACAGACCCGCCCCGCCAGAACGTGGCAGATGTTCTTCTCCACAACCACGCGAGCCGTGCGACGAGTTCCAAGACACCATGTTTCGCGCATCATTGAGACCTACACGGTCATGATGTCCGACAATCGCGGACCCGTCTTCACTATTCGAAGTCCAGTTGCTGCATGTCGTATCGCCACCTGCCGTCGAGAAATGTCCGGCAGAATCGGAGCCGGTCAAAATGTCATGTTTGTTCGGCTGACTACCACGCCCATTTACAGGGTTACCGTTTTCATCGAGTGCGGTCAGAATACTAATGTTCACGCTGTCGCTGTGCAGGTCATCTACATTGTTGGCGATGAGTTCTCCCTTGGCATTGTACCATGGACCCGCCCCGATTCGGTCGCGTGCCGAAATGCCGTTGGTTATTGTCATCGGGTCGGTGCTGCGATCAATGGACATTGACGTGCTCAGATAGGCCGCAAAAGTTTTGGAAGAACCGACCGCAGAAGCAAGTGCATTACAATGAGCATCGGCACCGTCGAGGCCGCCTAGATTGGCACCGTCTCCTTTGCCTACACTAGTGATGAAGAACGACATCTCCTCGCCAGCCGATTGTGCCTGAGCGATTGCCGCGAAACAGCAGATTACGAGTGCAGCAACCCCATGGACAGCTGTTCTGTTGGTGAACTTCGACATGTGATTCTCCCTTCTTGCTGTGTGATCTCCGATGCTAGCCGTATGCATTGCTTGGGTCCACGATTAGCGCACAGGGATTAGAGAACATGACAGTTCAGCCTTCGAAACATATCTTGACGGATTATTGGTCGGCACAGACGTTATGGCCGACTTTCGTCACCATTGCGGCAAACCCAAAATGTGGTTCGCACGAAACTTTCGCCGCGAGTATTACGAACGCCCGGTCTGACAGACGTACTCCACCACCGTGCTGTGATCAATTGCGTCAGATGCTGGACAAAACAGCTTTCCGACTTGACCGCGGCAATATCCGTAGTCAGCCTAAAGCCGCTATTGCGCTGAATGCCTTGCATCGGAATGTCGGCCTTTGAAACACTGAACTCGTAATGCTGCTCTGCAAATAATGCGACTGCTTACAACTGTTTTTGGGTGATTTCAGTTGGCTAGAGCTTTGGCTATGCGTTCAACCAAGGCCCGTTGCACGACAGCAAACCTTGGTGTCTGCGCGATTTCCTCTAATGTCGCGACCCAGAGCGGAACTTCGATTTGTGGATTCATGCCAGGCGATCTATGAAGGCGGGGGTCAGCGTCGCCGATGAATTCAGGTAAAAATGTCTTGCCCGCTCCGGAAGCGGCCATCTGCTGAAGCACCAAAAAACTGTCTGCTCCGTTGGTAGTTTGTTCGGTATTCGCGTTTTCTGCTAGCCACTTGGCAGGCAGAGAGCGGCTCAACGCGCCGTCAAGCCTCATCCATTTACGATTTGGGGAACCATCATCATAGACCCCAAACGACAATGTACCTGATCGTTCTCCGACCAGGCCGTCCTCAAGTTTAATCGATGGGCGCACAGCGATATCCGCAGTCAGCCGGGATAGATCACGGTGGCTGTTGCTACTCAACAAAGTCAGTTCCAACCCTGGGTACTCTTTGGAAATTTCATTTAAAATCTGAGGCAATACCATCTGGCAAAGACTGTCAGTGGACGTGATGCGAACGTGACCAACAGGAGAGCGGTTCGCGCCTACGATTGCCCTCTCTACTGAAAGCACCGCATCTTCAACGTTTTCCATAGCAGAGAGAATTGTTCTGGCCTCAGGCAGCGTGGAATAACCAGAAGGGCTCTTCCGAAAAATCGCACAGCCACTTCTCTGCTCAAAGGCAACCACTCTGCGCAGGACTGTCGCATGCGTTACCCCCAAAGCTTCCGCCGCCGCGTTCAGCGAACCGTATCCATCAACGGCAAGCACATATCGAATGTCATCCCAATTATCGTTGTTCATAAATTAACAGGAGGCGGCGAATAACAAACAATTACAAGTAAATTCGTTCAAGCTAACATTCGAAGTATTGAACAGGGAGAGACATCATGATGAAGAAGTTCTCAATTTTGGCGGCAGGCATTTTGTCTGTAGCGGCCATAGGCGCAGCCATCGCCCATGAAAGCGAAAATCCGGCTGTGAAAGCTCGGACCTCAATCATGCAGCTCTATTCCTTCAATCTTGGAACTCTGGGCGGTATGGCCAAGGGCGAGGTGGAATATGACGCCGAAGCAGCAACACGGGCCGCGAACAACCTGGTGGTTCTGACGCAGATCGATCAATCCGCGATGTGGCCCGCTGGATCAGACAACGTATCCGATCCGTCCACCCGAGCGCTGCCTGCGATCTGGGAAAACTTCCCTGACGTTGGTGCGAAAGGGCAAGCCATGGCAGACGCAGCTGTTGCGATGCAGGCTGCGGCTGGTCAAGATGTTGATGCCCTGAAAGCAGCAATGGGCGATCTGGGTGGAAGCTGTTCGGCATGTCACAAAGCGTACAGAGCACCGAAAGACTAAATGGCAGAAAGCTGTGAAGCGGTTTTTCCTTTTCACAACTATCGTTGCACTTGTGGTTGGGTTGGCCGGTTTGGTACTGACCCGTCCGCAAAGAATGGATCAATATCAACTCGACGGTTTGAACCCAAATCTCGCCCGAGGTGAAATCGTGTTCCACGCCGCAGGATGCGCATCCTGTCATTCAGCGCCGGATGCGGTTGGGGAGGAAAAGCTCATGCTCTCCGGTGGTCGCAGGTTTGAAACGGAATTCGGCACATTCATTGCCCCCAACATTTCCAGTGACCCAGAAGTTGGTATTGGGTCCTGGTCTGCCCTTGACCTGGCCAATGCTCTGATCCATGGGACCGGACCCGAAGGACAGCACTATTTTCCAGCGTTTCCCTATACATCTTACGCCAAAATCACGGCCAAAGACGTTGTTTCGCTCCATGCATTCCTCAGCAACCTGCCGGCGTCCGAAGCCGAAAGCGTCTCGCATGAGGTAGGTTTTCCTTTCAACGTTCGGCGCGGATTGGGGGGATGGAAGCTTTTGTTCATGTCGCCAACTTGGGTGCTCGATGGTGATCTGACCGACCAACAACGACATGGCCGGTACTTGGTGGAGGCTCTTGGCCACTGCGCCGAGTGCCATACGCCACGCAACGGCTTAGGGGGTATGCAACGCGGCCTCTGGTTGACGGGAGCGCCAAACCCCAGCGGAAAGGGGCGTATCCCCGGCCTGACCTCAGACCAGCTTGATTGGTCCGAGGCCGACATTGCCGAATACCTCAAATCTGGCTTCACACCGGATTATGACAGCGCAGGTGGTGAGATGGTGGAAGTCATCGAGAACACATCACGCCTCACGGATGAGGACCGTTTGGCGATTGCCGCCTATCTCAAGGCTGTTCCTGTTTCGTCGACGGGGCTTCCATCCGAGTAACAGTCGTTTGGCGCCATGCTGCCGGGACCAGATGCTGTTGCAGGTCGCCAGTAGGAAGCTGTGAGGCCTATTCCCTTTTCACCAAACACCTGTTTTACGTTTTGAACATCGGAGCTCACCAATCACTCGAGTTTCTGTTCATGATTGACTGAGGGTCGCGGCCAAATGACACAAAAATTCGCTCTTTGGTCCATTCCCATATCCATTGCGGTACTGGCCCTGAAACTGCTGGCTTGGTGGCTGACAGGCTCGGTGGCCTTGTTGTCGGACGCAATGGAATCCACCGTGAATGTCGTTGCGGCGTTGCTGGCATATTTTGCGGTTCGAGTTGCCAATATGCCCCCTGATGAAAACCACCCCTTTGGTCACAAAAAAGCCGAGTATATTTCCGCCGTCGTCGAAGGCGCACTGATTGTGCTGGCAGCGTTCTTGATCATCAGAGAAGCCGTACTGGCGCTCCCGAACCCGCATCTTGAGGATGCGCCGCTTCTTGGAATCGTCGTCAATGTCATTGCAACGGGTGTGAATGGCGCATGGGCTTACCTATTGCTCAAAATTGGCAGGCGCGAGGGTTCGCCTGCATTGGAGGCGAGCTCCCGACACATTTTCACAGATGTTATGACCTCAGTTGGTGTCATCGCAGGTCTGATACTTGCACTTGTCACCGGCTGGCTGATCCTCGATCCGATCCTAGCAATTCTTGTTGCACTGAACATCTTGTGGGAGGGCTGGAAAGTTATTCGGGCGTCCGTCGATGGCCTGATGGATGTGACACTTTCGGACCATGACTTGCAGACTGTTTCCAACGCAATCGAAGCAAATCTCGGCGCGGCCTTGGAGTACCACGACCTCAAAGGGCGCAGATCCGCAAATGTCATCTTCGTGGAGTTTCATCTTGTTGTGGACGGCACAATGCCAGTCAGCGCGGCGCACGATATATGCAATGACATCGAGGAAGAATTGGATCGTTTGTATCCGGGTTCCGTCTTTGTCATTCACCTCGAACCTGATGACGAGTTGAAGGGTGACGGGGTTAACTCCCATTAAACTTGTCATTTGGTTCTACAAAAACACAATCGGCTTGACTGATCTGATTAAGACGTTCGGCTTGAAATTCGTCAGACCTAAGCCCGATGTGGGAAAGCCAAACCAGAAGTAACCTGTCTCCAACGTCACGAAGCGTGATGCTCAGAATTGGAGGCGAAAATGAAAATTCAAAGAAAGCTGGGTCAACTTCTTAGTACAGCGGCGTTGGCTTCGTTGATTGCGGCGACGCCTTATGTGCCAGTGTTTGATGCCGATGGTCGCCTACAATTTGAACCGTCATATGCCTTTGCCAAGAGCGGCAAGGGGAAAGACGGGGATGGTCGCGACGATGATCGGGATGATGATCGTGACGACGACAGAGATGATGACCGGGACGACAACTCGGGGTCGGGTAATAGCGGCCGTGGTGGTGACCGGGACGATGATCGTGATGACGATAGAGACGATGACCGGGACGACAATTCGGGATCAGGCAAAGGTGGTCGCGACGATGATGACGACGATGACGATGACGATGATGATGACTCCAAACGCTCCAATAGAGGCAGTGGAAAGAAGGATCGGCCTCAAGCAGGGGGTAAACCGTCGGGTTCGGCCGGGATAACAAAGGTCGAAACAAACGCTAACGGCATTGAAGTACGTTACGCCGACGGAACCAAGGAGGAGATCGAAAACGGGCGGTATGAGAGAAAGAATGCTCAGAACCGAACTGTTGAGGAGCGCCCTGCGACCGGTGCTGACGTCTCAAGGCTTCGGTCTTTGGCGAATGGTATCTCAATCGACAGCGTGCGCTCTACTGGGCAAGGCGGCACTGCTGGAAGTCGACCTACGAAAATTGAACGCCAGGGCAACAATATCGAAGTAAACTATGCCAATGGTTGGAAAGAGGAGATCGAGTTTGGGCGCTACGAGTTGAAAGACCCGTACAACCGGACTGTTGTTGAGAGGAACGCGACGGCCTCTGATCGCCGAAGGTTGCAGTCGGTTGCCAACTGAACAGCAACTCCAGGCGATAATCCGTTGGCGGCTTCTTGTAGAGAGGGGCCGCCATCTTCGTACTAGAGACCGCAGTTAATCTCCCTTGTTCCAAACATCATGGGCAATAAGCGCGGCCTCTACCCGATTTCGCGCATGAAGCTTGGACAGGATTGCCGTCATGTAGTGCTTCACGGTCTTTTCCTGAAGGTCTAACTCGTCAGCGATTTCACGATTACTTAGTCCTTTGGCCACACGTCTAAGTATTTCTTCCTCACGATGCGTAAGGTCATCGAGAATGCTGCTGTTAATAGACATGCCGCTGTCAGCATTGATTTGAAGCAATACCCGCGAGGCCAAGCCTGGAGAAACGAACCCTTCACCTGCGGCGATGCTGCGTAAGGAAGCGGTTAGTTCGCTCGCGGTTACTCCCTTCACAATGTACCCAATCGCGCCCGCCTCCAGGGCGTCCGCGACATCTCTGCTGCTCTCCGAGACCGTCAAGATTGCAATGACGGGTGGATTTGCCATTGCCGCAATTGTACGTGTCGCGCTTATCCCGCCACCGGGCATAGAGAGGTCAAGAATAGCTATGTCCGGCTGATGCTTGCCGACCAGCGATACTGCCTCCTCAGCGTTGGACCCAGCGGCCAAAACTTCGAAACCATCAGCTTCATCCAACGTGCGTTGCAAACCATCCCTGAATATTGGGTGATCATCAGCTATTACGACAGATGTAGTCATGATGTGCCTAACTTTCTGGGAAAGAGTGTCATAGCAATGGTGGTGCCTTCGCCCGGTCTCGATGCGACTTCGAACCTGCCACCAATACTCTCGACCCGATCTCGCAAGCCCATAAGCCCCTGGCCACCATCGTCTCGCAACGCGGTTTCTTCTGACTTGTCAAAACCAGGTCCGTCGTCTTTGACCTGAACAACTATGCGGTCGTTCTGCGCCTCAGAGATAACAGTGCAATTGGAAGCTGGAGCATATCTTGCGGCATTGGAAAGCGTTTCTTGGAGGAACCGAAAAACGCACAGCTTGTCGGACAATGACAACTCTGGGGCCTGGCTACCCAGGAATGATATATCCGGTCGCAACGGGCTGTGTTCGGCATGATCCTCTACGGCTCTCTTCACAACATCGACGAGTGACAGGCTGTCGATGTCCGGAGCGGACAGCCCTCGCGATATTGCACGAATTTCAGCCAGAGATTTTTGCAAAGACTGCTGAATTTCCTCTGCCTCTTTAGGCTTTTTGGACTCTTTGGAAAACGCCGCTTCCAGTCTAAGGGCGGCGAGCGACAGGTATTGCGCAGGACCGTCATGTAGTTCGGCACCAAGCTTCTTGAGAAATCGATCTGTTTGCGTGGCATATCTTTCTGACGCCTCGACCACACGCGACCGCAGCAGCGCATTCTGCTCAGCCATCCTCTCACTTTCTGTCAGGCGCTGTTTAAGAAGAGCCCCCTGTCGTCGAATAGTTTTGTCGCCAATTGCAACGATGGAATACAGAACAATCATGCTTGCCAGAAATGCGGAGCCGACGACCAACCAACTTGTTCGCCTGGCCTTGGCTAAGTCTAACTCAAGCTGATCAGCTCTTTCGTAGAACTCCGCAACTGCAATGATTTCGCCTGACCAGAGTTCGCGGATGGGGCTGTAAACTTCAAGCAGTGGTATCCCCAATGCCGCCTCGGCGGCGCTCTCGGCATGATCAAGCTCTTCGAAAGAGCCGGAGATATCACCGCTCCACGCCCGCCTTAAGTCATCCGTTGGATTGAAACGGTTTCCGATGATGTTTGTATCAGAGGCATGTGCAATCACACCGCCTTGCTTCCAGAATTTGTAGGAGACAATGCGGTCGCGCATTGGCTGGGTCATGAAAATCTCGTCCAGCGCCAGGCTCGCCTGCTCTGAAAGATGGTCGCCATGTGCCAATTCCTGGCTGAGCGGGGATACCACGCTTTCCATATACAGCGCTGCGGAGTTGGCGGAGTTTTGGACGACTGCGTTCTGGATTCGATTTGACACCCAGACCCCGACAATTGCGGTAGCAGTGCCCATCACAACGATGCTGGCCGCAAAAAACACTCGCGACAACGACCAATTGCCAATCGTCAGGTCAGATACTTTCGCTCTCATCGTGAAATCGACTATGAACTACAATCTGTTACCGCACCACAGACCTTGGTCTGACGTGATCTGGCTAAACCTCAGACCCTGCGCTTCCACACAGTAGCCAGAGTCAAATATCATCCATCGTTCTCAGTCGTTGCAGCATCGGGCATTGAACGTTTCCGCTATCACAATTGGCCGTAAGCTCACTCAAGGCGTGCTCCAGGCGTCTGAGCTCACCAATTTTGCTTCGAACGCTGGCAATGTGTGCCTCGGCCAGTTCTTTCACTGATCGGCAGTCTTCGGCACTTCCTTCTGACAGCTTCAAAAACTCCTTTGCGTCTGAAAGAGGAAACCCCAGATCGCGGCATTTCTTCAAAAATCGAAGTCTTCCCACATCGCTTGCTGAATAGAGGCGACGATTATTCAGAGCTCGTGCCGGTCTTGGTACGATACCTTCGCGTTCCTAATAGCGGATGGTTTCTACTCCGACCCCGGATTGCCGGGAAGCCTCACCTATCGCAATCATGTGAAGTGTCCCCTCTTGATCCTGTAGTTACTACAGGAGTTATACGCTCTGAATGCCGGTGCCTCAACACAATCAAGTCGCCTACCCAAGGAGCGAGAGATGAAGAAGTATGTGACATTCAGCTACCTGGGATCGATTTCCGCTCTGGGGGTCGCGGCATGCTGTGTTCTTCCAATGGCCATGATGTTGCTCGGCTTGGGTGGCAGTTGGTTGGCGGTATTCGGAAAAATAGCGGCGGCAAACTACTATGTTCTCGCCATCTCAACAGCGCTGGTCGCGGTCTCGTGGTTCGTATCGCATCGAAACGGGACATTGGTAAATCTGAAATGGTGGCTTGTTGGAAGCACGGCGATTACCGCGTTGGCATGGGTCATCGTGTTCAACGAGGCACAAATCAACGATTATCTAATCATGCAGATGTGAGACAATGACAAAACAAACTGTGGTGCTCGATAGCACTTTGACCTGTCCTCGGTGTGGGCACGTTGAAACCGAGAAAATGCCAACTGACTCGTGCCAGTGGTTTTATGAATGCAAATCATGCAAGGCAGTCTTGAAACCGTTGGAAGGCGATTGCTGTGTTTTTTGTTCTTACGCAACTGTCCCGTGCCCGCCAATTCAGCTAGGTGACTGCTGTTGTGGATAAGCGGGTCGCAACCGCAGCATACGAGAGAGATGTTGAGTGTCCGCATTGGCTCGTCCGCCAAAGTTTGCAAAGTCTGGTTTCTGCGCATCGCTGACCTTAAAGCGCGTTGAAGCATTTTGTATTTTGGGCTCGCAGCGGACGTTCGCTGCACCTGGCGTGAACGACTGCTACGCGGACTAAACCGCCGTTGCCCTTCCGGGTGTTTGCCGGCGCAGCATCTGCTCGCAGGCGCGGCAAGTTCTTCGCTGCGTTGCAGCCGATGTCGCCAGACCGGCCATTCAATGACACGTCGATGCCCAAATCTCAAACCGCCCTTTCGCTGCAGTCAGGTCGGACAAACGAGACGCGGATGGAGTGGATGGCGTCTGCTCCCAAACGCCGCGTTTGCGGCAACGGGTGTCGGTCGCAATCTGGCGTTCGGCGCTTCGCGTTTCGTCTAAATCCACCGGTTCTTCCGTCATCTCTTTGTCCTCCGATTCATCAGCGTTCGGCCGCAGCCGTCAGGCCGGGAGGGGGAGGAGACGTACTCCCAGACGGCTCTCCGGCCTCCATTCCTCTCAGAAACCTGAAAAGTTCGCTATCGGTTGTCAGGACCAGCGTCGTTCCGCCTGAAATCATGTCCTTGTAGGCCTGCATTGTCCGGGTAAACGCATAGAATTCGGCTGCTTGGGCGTCGATGTTGTAGGCTTTTGCGTAGATCGCAGCCGCCGAGGCGTCAGCCACGCCGCGGATTTCCTCGACGGCGCGATACGCTTCGGATTGTATCTTGTTCAGATCGCGAACCCGGTTGCCGCGAATTCGTGCGGCTTCGCCATTGCCTTCGGAAAGAAAACGTTCAGCGATCTGGCGACGCTCGGAGATCATGCGGTCATAGATCTTCGGACGCACACTCTCATTGTAATTGATCCGCTTGAAACGGATATCGAGAAGCTCGATCCCAAATACACGAACCTTCTCTGAGGCGGCTGCGAAAATCTCCTGTTCTACAAGTGCGCGGCCTTTCTGGATAGGAACCAGAGAACCTATGTCCTGCGCACGCTCCTCATCGGTTAGAAGCGTGTCCCGCAGCGGGATCCGGCCTTTCGTAGTCCGGATAATCTCTATCAACTCGTGTTTGGCGACGGCATTGCGGGTTTCGCTGCCGAGAATATCGTCTAGTCGGGATTGCGCGCTGCGCTCATCGCGCAGCCGCAGGAAATATTGCAACGGGTCGGTGATTTTCCAGCGGGCGAAAAGATCGACGGAAATGTAGAGCTTGTCCTTGGTGGGCATGTCGGACGGATTGCCATCCCACTCAAGAACCCGGCGGTCGATCCGGTTGACTTCCTGAACGATGGGCAGCTTTAGCTTTAAACCGGCCGTTATAACTGGTTCTCCCACGGGTTTGCCGAATTGGGTGATAATGGCCTGTTCGACTTCGCCAACTGTGTAGAGGGAACCGGAGGCAATCACGCCAACTGCAGCCGCAATCCCTGCAATGAGACCCAGTCTGATGCTCATGACGGATCCTCCTGAAGCCTGTCGAGGTTCAAAAGCGGTAGGATGCTCGCAGTCGATCCTTCGACAATGATTTTTGACAGGATTGTGGGCAGAACATCCTGCAGTGTCTCTATGTATATCCGCCGCCTCGTGACCTCTGGTGCCTTGACGTATTCGGCCAAAAGCGCGGTGAACCGCGCGGCGTCGCCTTCCGCCTCGTTGATCCGTTTCAGGCGATAGCCGTCGGCCTCGCGGATCCGCTGATCTTTCTCGCCCTCGGCCAGCGGAATGACTTTGTTATATTCGCGGCGCGCCTCATTGATCAGGCGTTCCTTTTCCTGCTGGGCCTGGTTGACCTCATTAAACGACGCCTGAACGGGTCCCGGCGGGTTGATGTTTTTCAGCTGCACCTGGTCGATGCTGATGCCCATGGCGTATTTCGTGGACAGAGCCTGCATCTTAAAAAGTGCCTCGCTCTCGATCTCTTGCCGGCCGATGGTGATGACCTCGTCAACCGTGCGGTCTCCAACGACCTCGCGCATCACCAACTCAGAGACGTAACGCAAAGTCGCGCTTGGCTCGCGTACCTCGAACAGGAACTTCAGGGGGTCCGAGATCCGGTACTGCACCACCCATTCCACAAGCGCGGCGTTCAGATCTCCCGTGACCATTTCGGTTTCGCGCTGGCCGTCTGATGGGCTTTGGAAGGGATCACTCCTGCCCGGCGTGGTGAATCCGAATTCCTGCTTCAGCTGCCGTTTCACGGGCACCAGTGTGGCAACGTCGATGCCAAACGGGAATTTGAAATGCAGGCCAGGCGAAACCTCAGCAGTGTATTTGCCAAAACGCTGGACAACGGCGACCGAGTCGCTCGGGACTGTGTAATAAGAAGACCAGGCTGCAACCGCCGCCAAGACTATCGCTCCTGCAACCAGTACCCCTCTCAGAGGCGGCCGCCCTTCAGGGAGTAATCCGCTCAGGCGGTTGCGGCCTTGACGAAGAAGATCGTCAATCTCGGGAGGATTGCTCTTCTGTTTGCTTTGCCATGGCCCACGGTCTTCCGGGCCGCCGTTCTGGTCGGGCATATCGTTTTCTCCCTTGCTCGTGCGAACCGGCACCCGGCGCAGACCCTGGCGGTCGGCGGGGTGGATCCACGTGTCTTATTCCCCCTGTGTCGGCATTCCTTCGTTCTCCGCAGCCTGTATTGGTGAATTTTCCTGTGGCAACTTACCTGCTGGAGCCGCATCCGGCGCCTCTTTGTCCGTCTGGGATGCGCGCCCGCCCGCGTAGAGATGCCGAAGCTGCATCTCGGAAACACCGTCGGCCTCCATCACCAGCCGAACCATCGGGTCTGCGAGCATCTCTTCCAGGAAAAGTTCTGCCAGATCTTTTCCCGTCAGCTTGTCCTTTGCCAGGGCGTCATCGAGGTCCGCCAGTGAAACGGCCAAGGTTCTCGTCAGACCGGGGTGGGATGCCCGGGAATGCAGTCTCACCGCTACAGATGCTTTCCAGGCTTCAGGGTGCAGATGGTCGGGCGGTGAGGACAGTTCCGTTTCAATATCGTATTCTCCTGCCGGAAGCGTCTCGTCGAAGCCAGGCAAACTGAAGGGCCGGGTGAAAACCGCAATGGACTTTCTGACTAGCTCGTTCATAGGAGAAGTCCTTTCATCAAAGCGACAAGCGGGCCAAGGCTGCGGCCGCCAGAGCAATGCCCTTGTCGTGGTAGTCCCCGTGGAACACACCATCCACCTTGACCTCCCAGATCCCATTCCTCTCTCTGACACGGACACGATCAGCTTGCGCGGTTGGATAATAGGGGTGTGCCGAAGTTTGTCTTTTTTTCGGTTGGTGTAATGGCTTCTTGAGATCCCTGGAGCTCGCCGCCTTTGGCAATTGCGTTTCTCCAAGGGCCATCACGGCGCGAATGAACTCCTCCGCGTAATCATCCGCGTTCCGGTGGTCATGCTCGTGCCGCACCATGGCCATCGGCTCAACAAAACGCTTCTTCAGGTGCTCAAGGAAACGCGGTTCTGTGTGGGACATGTAAGCAATAAGCGACTGGAGAACCCGTTCATGGGCTAGAACGCGCCGTTCAAGATCGGTTGTTTCAGGCAGAGGTGGTGACATGGCGCTGCTCATCCTTCATTGATCGTGTTTTCCGGACGCTCCGGTGACTTGTTTACGTCAAGGGCTGCAAGGCAGGCGTGCGCGATGTCCCGGTTCGGGGTCTCTGTGCCTGGTACCGTCGCCCAGCCAGCCGCCATGAGGGCCTCTCGCTGCCGGAAGGTAGAGGCTGCCCGGATCGCCGCCATCTTGGCAGCCCGTTCCGGATCGGATCGGGCCATGTCCAGACAGACAGGCACCAATGCGGTGACAACATGTTCGCGGGCCATCGCCACGGACCTGTCGTTCGAGGTTCGGTCGGTTACCCAGCCGCCCCAAGAAAATCCAGCTACACTAACAAGTACCGCGCCGATGACGGCGCCGTAGAGGCCAGGTTTAAGCCATTCGGGAGTGTTCATTGTAGTTCCTCCAGCGGCAAAGCGCCGCCTCGCTATCTTCAGGTGTCATATTGAATGCCGCGGCCAAGTGCCGTTTCCAGGTCGGTCCAGGAAATTGGTCGCATTTCTGTTTGGCCCAGCGAACGCCCTTTGCCGTTTATGGTCAGGAAAATCGCTGTTCTTCGGTATTCCGTGAAACTCAGCGTCTCGATAAGTTCTTCCTCAACCAATACTTCGTATTCACCGGCAGGCAGCTCGTCCGAATATCCGGATAGGGTAAACGGGCGCGGGAAGGTCACGGTGGATCTGATTGAACGCAGCGCCATCTCCGGTCTCCGCGATGTATACGTGCCTTCCGCGCTGCAAGGGCTGCGGTATCCTGATTGCAGAGAGGTAGCCTGCATTTGCGGTCATCATACATTATCCCAGAACCGGGCGATGCGCGCTGACCCATGTTAGCGCCGCTGGGACCCGGGCCGTGCGAGCGAACCTTGGAGCTGCCCTGATGCTTGACTTCAGAGGTTTGGACACCGGCTGATCTGCGTCAGCGCATGCTCCAGGCGATGCGGGTATGATCAAAACAATCCGAAACATTTTGATCCTGCCAGAGGAGGCCCCGGTCATTCGGCACGTTCGCTCCCAAGATCCGAAAACATTGAAAAGGAGGAAACGGTGATGCCCGCAGGTGGCATTCTTTACCCGCATAGCCCTGAGTTCGATCGTTTTTTGCAGGCCTTCGTTGGTGAAGACCGGAAAGGCAATGCTGTTACGGTACTTTCGGCCCTTGCAAGGCTAAAACTCGAACCTTGGGAAGAGGCAGCCGCGCTTGCCGCTTTGGAGGAAAAGGCCGCTGGTTCGCGACTGGAGATGCTGTTGTCGCAATTCCGTGACGTGCCCGAACTCAAACAGGATAGCGGAACGCTCGCGCGGGAACTGACCCGTCTTCTTCCCAAACGACGTAAGCGTTTGAGGGCTGATTCTGGTGGTGTGGAAAACCGGCCGGCAAATTTTCCTGGATTGATATGGGCGGTACTGACGATCTTCTTTCTGATTGTGCAATTAATACTCGCTGGCACTCCGGGAACGGGCCAATGACCTTGGGCAAAGCACAGGACGGCGACCGCAGGCAGGGCGGCACGCCCGGTCTGGACAATGCGATCCTCTGGGATCTGGAGGCGCGACACTGGACCAGCGGCGCGGACAGCGCTCGCACGGTGACTGCAACAAATGCAGTGATGATACTTCCCTATCCGCCAGGCATCCTTCAGGGCGGACAGATCCTGGAGCATATGAAGAAAAACACGGGCTGGCGAACCGTGGAAATGAAAGACCGTAGCCAAATCAGGCAAGGAGCCATTGCCGTGCTCGCCTATCGCGTATTCGCTGAAAAGTCGGGTTCACCAATCTATGAGGCGCTCTGCGCGTCCACATATTTTCTGGACAACGGTCGGTGGCTGCGGCTGTCACATCAGCAAACCCCCACCACCTGACTCCAGCAGGATAAATCTTCACCTTGGGGCGAAACCTCTAACGAACTTATTGACATGTGAACCGGCCCCTGGGGTCTGGATTCAGGACCAGAACTTGACCACTACAGCCGATGCCCAAGCGGACAGTACAACTTTCGAGTGTCCCAGGCTAACCTGCGTCAGTGCAACGGAGCGGAGAAGATGAGTACATGGCTTCGTGCCTGCCGAATCTCCGGCGGCACTCATTTCCGAGCAAAATAGAAGCGCGTGAAGCGTGCGGTTCTTGAAACGGGCTGCACTGCCCAGCGTCTCCTATTCTCGGAATGTCCAGGAAAGGACATTCTAATGACGCCTGAACAAACCAATGTCACCGAGAAGATGACCTCGGTCAAAGCAGCTTGTGACAAAGCGCCTGCCGGTCCCAGAAAGGATCGGGCGCTGGAACACTACCAGGCTGCCGAGAAAGCGCACGCGGCGAAGAACTACGACGAGACGAACCGGGAACTCGACGCGGCTGCAGAAGAGATTATCTGACTGATCTCGTCTTATTACTGACTTATCTCGTCTTAGAAGAAAATCAGGCCGCCCAAGTTTAGCGAAGGGCGGCCTTCTTCATTTCAGAAGTGGGTCGGTCTGATCCAGATATGCCGGATCGAAACCCGAAAAGCCCACCAATCCGTCATAATTGTCGAACGTCACGCGGCCGTCCTGAAAGGTCAGCAGACCGCTTTCGCGAAGCTTCCGCAAAACACGGTTCACATGGACAGCACTTAGGCCGAGTGCATCAGCAAGATGATACTGTGTCAATGGGCAGGCGTACCCTTCCTTGCTCCCCATTCCGACCAACTTCAGCCTTGCCCCCAGTTCCAGAAGAAAATGCGCCATGCGCGCATCCGCGGACCGCCGACCAACTCCAACGAGATGCTCGACCACCATGGCTTCGTCCCGTGATGCTGCCCAAAGAAAGGCTGCCGCCAGGCGAGGGGTTTTCGTGAATGCATCCAGAAGGTCGTCCGCCAGAACCTCCACCGCCTGAATGTCCGTGACCGGCTCGAAACTGTGGTCGGAGGTGCGCAGCAGGACGCTGCGCAATCCAAGAAAATCCCCTGGTATCTGGAAGTCTACGATCTGTCGGGTTCCGTCCGGCTGAAGCTTGTAGGAACACACCCAGCCGGCGGCCAGAATGTAAGCGGCCTGATCAGACTGCCCCTGATGCACGAGATCACGCCCCGCCGTGAAGGACCGGCGGCGCAGATGCAAACGCTTCAAAACGTCCAATTCGTCGTCAGACAAGGCGACGAAGACTTGCAGCTTCCGTGTCAGCGGGCTTTCTAAGATATCCGTCATAAGGGCCTCTCAAGCCGGAAAAGCTCCAGACGCAATCGTGCGGAGACTGCTTTCGGTTAGCCCAGCTTAGCCTTTTTTCTGCGAAGATGCTGGTGAAAAGCGAGGCCGCCCGGTCGCGCGTAACTCTAAGCGTTACCTGGAAGGAAACCACAAAATGCTTAGCGAGAAGGACTTCCCGGGAGTGGCCGCCCTCTCGATCTGCGAAGCACTGCTGCTGGCTATGAACGATAACAAAGTCCTGCCTGAACACGAGATCGTGGGTATCCTGCGCGATGCGGCAAAGACACATGAGAACGCGGCTGGCACTGACAACGAGATAGAGGCGCACCTGGCCGTGGCGGCTCTGATCAACCGGATCATTGCTGGCGGGAACTCCGTTCGGAGGCCGCCGGGATGACATGCTCAATTGCACCGGGTTGGACATTGCCTATGCCGTTTTCGTCCAACTCGTACAAGGCACAGGGCCAACAGCCCGGTCATCAAGACATGCCAGTTGGCACATGCCACCAAGACGGCAGCGTCCAAACTGACATGTTGAAAGCCGGATCTGCCTCGACCGCGCGGCAAGCGCGGGTCCAGCCAGGTCCCTTGCCCGTCACGGGTGGGGCACCCGGCGCGGGATACCCCTCCGGTGTAACCGGTCCGAGACAGGAAGAGGCGCAGCTGACCGCATCAGACTGGACACGAACCCTGATGAAGTACCGGCAGCCAATCCCCTCCCGCAGCATTTTCGAACTGACGGTCACGCTCGTGCCTTTCGTGGCAATATGGGCGGTTGCCTGGTGGGTGCTCTCGATCAGCACCGTGTTGGCACTGGCTCTCGCGTTGGCGAATGCAGCCTTCCTGCTCCGGCTGTTCATAATCCAGCACGACTGCGGACATGGTTCCCTGTTCCGCGACCGGCGTCTGTGCGATTGGATCGGTCGCGTGATCGGCGTTATCACGCTGACGCCCTATGACGTCTGGCGCAAGACCCACGCGATCCACCACGCCACGAGCGGAAACCTGGACCGGAGGGGCATCGGAGACCTGCCGGTGCTGACAGTCAGAGAGTACCGCGGGAAGGGATGGCCC
Organism: Ruegeria sp. S263; assembly: GCF_056780525.1. Taxonomy (NCBI): domain Bacteria; kingdom Pseudomonadati; phylum Pseudomonadota; class Alphaproteobacteria; order Rhodobacterales; family Roseobacteraceae; genus Ruegeria; species Ruegeria sp. S263. Next base: position 510,364 of record NZ_JBQUVJ010000003.1, read on the forward strand.
GGCCGTACGCTTTACCGCCTGTTACGCCATCCGGTTTTCCTGTTCGGGGTGGTGCCGTTTTACACGTTCTTTCTGCACAACCGGCTGCCCGTCCATCTGATGCGGTCCGGCTGGCGCTACTGGTTGAGTGCGATGGCGACAAACGCTGCCATAGGCCTCACTCTGACAGTGATTGTCTTGCTGGGCGGGTGGGAAGTACTGCTGTTCGTCTTCCTGCCGACGATGCTTCTGGCCGCAATAGCCGGCATGTGGTTTTTCTACATGCAGCATCAGTTTGAGAAAACCAGCTGGCGGCACGAGGAAGACTGGAACATCCGGGACGCGTCCCTTCACGGCAGTTCGCACTACGCTCTGCCCGGCATCCTGCGCTGGATCACCGGGAACATCGGAGTCCACCATGTGCATCATCTGGCCAGCCGCATCCCCTTTTACCGTTTGCACGACGTAGTCAAGGATCACGACGCCCTGGCGCAGACCAGACGCATTACGCTTTGGGAAAGCTTCCGCTGCGCGCGACTGCACCTTTGGGATGAGAAAAGCCGCAGATTGCTATCGTTTGCAGAGGCCCGGGCACTTCCCGTCTGAGCCTTGCGAAATATTGCCACTGGTCAGTGAATTGGCGCGTTGGATAGGAAACTGGGGGCACCTAAATAGGACATTTGTCGTTCCACGGACGGCCACGTCTGTGCCAGTTGGGTTTCTTTCTGAGCCAGTATTGTCGGGACAATTGGGCTGATTACTCAGTTGTCGCTCTAATCAGGAAGGTGGATGCTGTGACCGCCATATCGTCAGCGGCAAAGGTATGAATGAAGGAGGGCGGACTGATTGATCTCATCGCCGACTATGAACCCTATCTTGCGCTCGCAGTTGTCGTCCTTCTGTTCGCAGCATTTCTTTCCGAGTGCTTCGAACCGGACGTAACCGCTGCGGGGGCCGCCGCGCTGTTTGTCGTCTTGGGGTTTGTCCCCACGAATGAAGTTTTGGCCGCGTTTTCGAACCCTGCACCCATAACGATCGCCGCGATGTTCGTGATCAGCGGCGCGCTGGTCCGAACCGGGCTTCTCGACGCACTTGCGAACAAGGTTGTCGCCGCAGGGAGCAAGCGCCCGGTCGCCGGTATAGCGGCGTTTCTCATCGCGACACTCGTCGCCTCGGGTCTGATTAACAACACGCCGGTCGTCATCGTCCTCATACCGGTGGCCATTCGTTTGGCGCAGAGCCTGGGCTTTGCTGCGACACGCCTGTTGATTCCGCTATCCTACATGTCCGTCCTGGGCGGGACGTGTACTCTGATCGGCACGTCGACCAACCTTCTGGTGGACGGCGTTTCCCAGGCGTCTGGCTTGGAGCCGTTTTCAATTTTCGAGATCACACCCGTCGGTCTGGTGGCCGCGGCCACAGGCGGTGTTGCGCTCCTCCTGCTGGGACCTGTCCTGCTGCCGGACCGAAAGGATATTGCGGAACAGGGCGGCGACGATGAAGCGACTTTTTTGACCGAGGTACGCCCGCGAGAGGACTACCCGAATATTGGTCGAACGATTCATGAAATCGCCGCCCTCAGCCGAAGAGGTGTTGAAATCGTCGGCATCCGTGCGCGTTCTGGAGTCAAGAGAGAGGGATTGAGTGAACACATACTCGAACCGGGCGACAGGATCATTGCCAAGGTTGCGACATCAGAACTGCTCACCCTCAGGAAACTTGAAGGGATCGAAGTCGGGTTGCGCCAGGGGCCAGCGGCCGAAAACACCTCGGAGCTGATCGTCGCCGAAGCTATCGTGACGCTTTCACGCCGAAGCCGCGGCGTGCGCATTGCCCAGCTTGCCATGGGGCACCGATACGGCATGCGTGTTCTTGGTGCCCACCGACATGGGGAAGTGCTTGGACCCGACCTGTCGACGGCGCTATTGCGCCCCGCCGATACGCTGCTTTTGGAAGGAACGCCTGAAGGCTTTGCCCGAATGACCGAGGCGGGCGATCTTGCCGCGATCACGGATGCCGGGGGGCGCGCCTTCCGCCGCGGGAAAGCGCCGCTGGCTCTGTTCGCGCTTTTCGCGGTTGTGGCGCTCGCCGCAGCCGGGTTCGCCGAGATCAGCGTGCTTGCCCTTGTCGCGGTCGCTGCCATCCTCGTGCTCCGGTGCATCGACAGCGGCGAAGCCTGGGCGTCCATCGACGCCAGCGTCCTTGTGCTGATCTTTTCCATGCTAATCGTCGGCAGCGGTATGCAGAATGCAGGAGCAGTCAACCTGATCGTGGAGACATTGGTGCCGACTCTCGTAGAGTTGCCCCTAATTGTCACGCTCGCTGTGATCTACATACTGTCTTCGGCGCTCACCGAGGCGGTTACCAACAACGCCGTAGCCGTCGTCGTTACACCTCTCGCGATCGGTGTTGCGGAACAACTCGGTGTCGACGCCAAGCCGTTCGTCGTCGCTGTGATGTTTGGCGCAAGTGCAAGTTTCGCCACTCCGGTCGGCTATCAGACCAACACATTGGTATATGGCGCTGGGAACTACAGGTTTTCCGACTTCCTCAGGATCGGCGTGCCGATGAATCTTATCGTCGGCGCAGCCGTGGTCGGGGTGATCCCGGTATTCTTCCCATTCTAGGGTACCCGGTCTTGTTCTGCGGTGCTTGTGGCGCTTTTTGTGCGCGCTGCGTGAATTGTCAGCAGGAGCAGCATGAGGATCCCGGCCGTTGCGGCAATAGCTGATCCTGAGAGAATTCCAAGCTTAGCGGCGTTCAGCGTCGCCGGATCGAAGGCCAAGCCCGCTATGAACAGCGACATCGTGAAACCGATACCAGTTAGAAACGAGCCGGCCAGAATTAACGGCCCCGACAAGCCCGGCGCTAACACTGCCAGGCCTGATCGGACAGCTAGCCAGCTGAACCCGAAGACGCCGATCGGTTTTCCTAGCACCAGACCGACAATTATCGCCAAGGAGACCGGTTGTTCGAAATCGGCACCCTGAACCGTGATGCCGGCATTTGCCAGCGCGAAAATCGGCATGATTGCAAAGCCGACCCAAGGGTGCAGCATTGTCTCGAGCCGTTCGACTGGCGAGAGTGCCTCCGTGACCGCTCTGCTTGCTTGACGCAGGTTATGGCGGGTTGCGGTATCTCCCTGCTGCCGATCGCCGGCCGGAACGGCGCGTAGGCGTCCAAGGATTGCATGCAGCCGGGCATCGCTTACCCATATGCGCGTCGGCGTCATAAGGCCCAGAATGACCCCTGCGATGGTCGCATGAACGCCGGAGGCATCGATGCATAGCCAGACTGCCGCACCGAGAAGAAAATAAACCGGGACACTTCTGATCCCGACGCGCGAGGCGCCTGCGACGACACCAATTCCCAGCAGACCCAAACCGAGCGCCGACCAGTTCAACGCTTCCCCGTAACCGAAGGCGACGACGAGAATTGCGCCGACATCGTCAAAAATGGCCAGAGAAAGAAGGAACAGACGCAAGGTGGACGGGATCCGCCTTCCGAAAAGCGCCAGGCATCCAATCACGAACGCCGTATCGGTTGCCATCACGGTTCCCCAGCCGTGCGCCCCGGGCTGCCCGGACATCAACAAATGATAGAGCCCGACCGGCACCACCATGCCACCCAAAGCGCCCGCGAACGGCAGGGCGGCCTGTCGCGGGTTTTGCAATTCGCCCAGTACGATCTCGCGCTTGAGCTCCAGAGAAAGCACGAAAAAGAAGACGGTCATCAGCCCGTCGTTGATCCAGTGTCGCAGCGAGCGGGTGAAATCGAACGAACCGAATGTCAGGCCAACAGGGGTCTTCCAGAAGCCCAGGAAGCCTTCTTGCCAAGGCGAGTTTGCCAGCGCCAAAGCCAGCAGAACAGCCAGGAACAGGAGCCCACTCGCGGCCGCTTGGATCTCTAGGAAGCGTGCGAAGGGTTTTGTTATTCTATCGGCGGACTCTTGGGGCAGGCTTTGATGATTGTCTATCATGGGACAACTACGCCAATTCGGGTGAAAAGAGACTACGCCATTGAAGCGTGGACGCAATGACCACGTGGTAGCTTGTACCAATTACTTCAGATAGGTGTTGAACCAATCAATTGTGCGGTCCCAGGCTAGGTTTGCCATTTCCTCATCATAGCGTGGCGTACTGTCGTTATGAAAACCGTGGTTGGCGTTTTCGTATATATATGCCTCGTATACTTTGTCGTTGGCCTGCAGAGCAGCCTCAAAATCCGGCCAACCTGCGTTGATGCGCTCATCAAGCTCTCCCATCTGAATTAGTAACGGCGCTTGAATTTTGGCTACATCCTCAGCTGCTGGCTGGCGACCATAGAACGGCACGCCTGCGGCCAGTTCCGGGTAGGCCACGGCAATTGCACTGACTACACCGCCGCCATAGCAGAAACCCACTGCGCCGACCTTTCCGGTGCTGTCATCTCGGTTCAACAGGTATTCAAATCCATTGAAGAAATCGTTCATCAACTCGACACGGTCCACTGTCTTTTGCAACTCGCGCCCATCGGCGTCGTTGCCCGGGTAGCCGCCAACCGATGTCAGGCCGTCGGGGGCCAAAGCCATAAATCCGGCTTTTGCCAACCTGCGCGCCACATCCTCGATGTAAGGATTCAAACCGCGGTTTTCGTGGATCACCAGCACCCCAGGTAGGGGCTCTTCAACGCCAGCGGGCCGGACAAGATACCCTCGGACATCACCGGTTCCATTGGGTGACGGATAGGTAATGTAGTCTGCGTGGATATCGGAATCGTTGAATGACACTTGCTGAGCCATCGCATAATTCGGGCTAAGCATGTTCAGCAAAGCAACCGCTGTGACGCCGCCGACCGCGAACTTTCCGGCGCGATCCAGGAATTGGCGCTTGGTGATCTTGCCGTGCGCGTAAAAGTCGTACAGGTCCAGAAGTTCCTGGTCGAAGTCTTTTGCCGTCATGCGGGTCATTATGGATCTCCTAATGAGTTTGGCAGTCTGAAGGGGAGGGTAGTATCCGATCTGAAAGTCTTTATTTGATTGAGCGTCTGGATGGGCTTACTAAGATTCTGCCGGCGACAGTTCCATGTCCGCGTACCGTTCGCGCAGCACGTTCTTTTGAACTTTTCCCATAGTGTTTCGCGGCAATTCCGAGACGAATTCGTAGCGGCGCGGATGTTTGAAGCGCGACAGCTTGTCCCTAATGGTCTCAGCAATCTGATCCGCTTCAAGTTTTACGCTTGGCTCAATAACCAGAGCGGCGATGATTGCTTCGCCAAAATCGTTGTCGGGGACGCCGAAAACCGCCAATTCCAGAACACCGTCGATGTCGTTCAGTATCTCTTCAATTTCTTTGGGATACACGTTGTAACCCCCGGTAATGATCAAGTCTTTCGACCGCCCCACAATCGACAGATAGTTGTCCTCGCTGAATTGGCCCAAGTCCCCGGTGATGAAGAACCCGTTCTCTCGTAACTCTTCGGCGGTTTTCTCGGGCATCTGCCAATAGCCTTTGAACACGTTGGGGCCGCGGACTTCGATCATTCCAACTTCGCCAGGGGGAAGTGGTTCTCCGGTTTTCGTATGTGTCACGATAACCTCGATGCCGGGCAGTGCCATGCCAACAGTTCCCGCGCGACGTTCGCCACTATAGGGGTTAGAGGTGTTCATGTTTGTTTCGGTCATGCCATAGCGCTCAAGTATTCGGTGGCCGGTGCGCGTTTCGAATGCCTGATGGGTTTCGGCAAGCAGGGGGGCAGAGCCCGAGACGAACAGGCGCATGTTCCCTGTGATCTCTTTTGTGAACCGGTCGTCTGCCAACAGTCTGGTATAGAAAGTGGGAACCCCCATCAAAAGGGTCGACTTGGGCAATTCATCCAGGATGGCGCCGAGGTCGAACTTTTGCATAAGGCGAACTCTGGCACCGGCGAGTAGTGACGTATTCATCGCCACGAAAAGCCCGTGCGTGTGAAAGATCGGCAGCGCGTGAACCAAGCGATCGTCGTTTGTGATACCCCACAGACCAACAAGAGCTTGGGCGTTGGACAATAGGTTTTGATGGCTCAGCATTGCGCCTTTGGAACGGCCTGTGGTGCCTGATGTGTAGAGCAACGCGGCAAGATCGTCCGGAGCGCGATCCACGGTTTCGAATACGCAGGGCTGCGCGTCGGCCTCGCTGCTCAGGCTAGGGTAAACGCCGCCGAGTGTCCGCAGCTTCGCCCCAGACCGAGCCGCCAATTTTCCGACTTCAATTTCGTCTCTGCTATCGCAAACGATCATCGAAGGTTGGGCATCAGAGATGAAATAGTCCAACTCTGCCAATGTGTAGGCAGTGTTAAGCGGCAGATAGACTGCACCTGCCTGTACCGAAGCGGCGTAGAGGGCAATCGTATCGGCCAACTTGGGCGCTTGCACAACGATGCGATCGCCTGGTGAAACGCCGTTGTTTTGCAAAACATGCGCGACCTGCGCGGTGCGCTTCAAAAACGCGTCATAGGACACAACCTGGTCATCGTCGAGTTGCAGGAACGGAGCCTCGTTGCCCTCATGCCGGGCAAACAGGCTGTCGTATAGAGTGTTGGTCACGCGGTATTTTCCCTTGGCTTGGTCGCAAGCGCAGCGGTTGAGGCCGCGCGAACAGAACGCGAGGCTTCGATCGTCGCATGTGTCGCGAACTCTTCGTGATGACGTTCTGTTTTGTTTAAATCGTACAGGTAGTTCACCATCGCACCGCCGGATTGTGATCGTCCGTTCGGTGACAAATCGGCTTCGGCGTGCAACTCGTGCAACTCGGCACCGTTTCCGAGGTGAAAGCGGGCCACGGGATCCAACGGCATCCCATCCTCGCGCTTGGCGAACAACAGGTACCGGGCGGCCATTGCGCGCAAATCTTGCGGCGAGGTTGTTGCCGCAAGTACGGCCTCGGCGGCGTGGCCGTGCTCAGGATTGTCTGTTTCGCCCTCTAGCCAACGGTTCAGTCCCGGTATCGGCGACAAGGTCACAAATGTATCAAGCCCCTCAAGTTCTCGCGACAGCTCAGTTACAACCTGTTTGATCAACAGATTGCCAAAGCTGATACCGGTTAAACCTTTCTGGCAATTCGAGATAGAGTAGAACGCCGCGACTTTCGCTTGTTCGGTTTCGATCGGTTCCCGATCTTCGGACAAAAGCGCATCGATTGCGTCTGGAACTTCAGCCGTCAGAGCAACTTCGACAAAAATCAGCGGCTCATCTGGCATCGAAGGATGGAAGAATGCAAAGCAACGACGATCCGGCGGGTAGAGCCTGCGTCGCAGATCATCCAGATCGTTGATTTGATGGACCGCTTCGTAGGCAACGATCTTGTCCAAAACGCGGGCAGGGGTATCCCAACTGATTTGTTTGAGGACAAGAAAACCCCGATTGAACCAACTTCTCAGCAAATGAACGAAATCAATATCTGTTCGTTTGAGCTCGGGGTTGGATTTAAGAAAGCGCAATAGGTCAACGCGCATTGCTACGAGTTCTTGTGTCGCGCCGGATGGTTGGTTCAATCGGCGCAACAACTCTTGCCGTTTGGGTTCCGCGAATTCGCTAAGCTTTTGATATAAATTGACACTTCTGTCGTTGGCATAGAGGCCTGCCGCTTCGGCAAGCTGATCCGCGTCTAGCTCAAGTTGGTCATTCAAATAGGCAAAAAACTCCAATTTCTCGGGGTCTTCTAAGGTCTGGTACCGATCAAGAATTGTGGAGGCGAGGGTGAAGCCTGATACTTCGCCTTCGGCGGACAACAAGGCCTCACAAAGCTCTGCAATGGATCGATAGTCATCGTTGCCGCGCTTTTTGCCGGGACGATCGAACAGCTGATTCAGCAGATCGCCCAGAAACCAGTTCCGCTGCATTTCAGGACTCCATCTGACTGCTCAGGTACTTACCCGTCCGGCGGTAGTGGTTGAGCAAGTGCCGGGTCGCGCTGTCTGCATCGTGGTCGAGTGCGGCATCCAGGATTTGCTGGTGTTCGGCAGCGATATCGCGCTTTTTGTAACTGGGCCCTCCCGCCGCCAGATAACGATAGCGAATGTTGAGGTCATAAAGCTGCGAGCAATACCGTAGCAGCAACGGCAGTTTTGCATTTTCCAACAAGGCCATATGAAACACTTTGTGGGCGTCTTCGAAGTCTGGTGCACTTTTGTGACTGGCCTTTTTCATATGGTGATGCCGCAAAACAAGCCTGTCCTCCCAAGCTCCATCTGCTTTAGCGATGGAAGCGCGCAGCGCTGTTTCCTCGAGGTTGCATCGGAGCAACAGTATTTCCTCGAAGTTGGATTTGCTGACTGGCGCCGCCCGAAATCCGCGCTGATCAATCCGCTCGACCAGCATGTCAGACGTCAGGAGGCTAAGCGCCTCCCGAACCGGGCTTGCGCCCGTATCCAGAAGGCCACGGAGTTGTTCGATCTTGAGCTTCTGTCCGGGCGGCAACTCGCCTGTGAGGATCATATCGCGCAGCCGTCGATACGCACCATGAGTGGCTGATTTCTCTTTGCCCTCGGTATCAAGCATGACGTCCATATCCGACTTTTCCTCTTTGAATGCGCAATCTTTGAAGTGCTTTTAACTGAGGGCGCTTGTTCCGGTCGATAGGCCGACTGTCAGGTTCAGTGAGCCTTCGTTGATCATCCAGCGCCGAAGAACAAAACTGCGCGCCCCGCTTTTATGCATCGGGTCGTCCTCGGCTAGATTTCGAGCGGCCTCAAGGCTGTCGGCGCGGTAGATGATCAGGCCCATTCCCTGCATATGCTCACCGGTTTCATCCGACATTGGTCCGGCAAAAGCCAGCTGACCCGAACGTTCAAGCTGCGCCTGATATGCCAGGTGATCAGGAAGTGACGCCTTCACGTCTTCGGGCGCTTTGGCAGGCGTGCTGTGTGCAACGTAAAGCTCCAAAGCAAGTGCGCCGCGGCTCTGTGCTTCTGATTTGTAGTCTGCCCAGGCAACCATCTGCGCCCTCCAATAAAATCGATATTAATTGACATATGGCAAAATAATCGGCAAAAATCAAGCAAACTGATATGGATGATGAAAATGAAATACCTAGTGGGAGAGACTTTGGAAGGTACCGCGGTGTTTGCCGTGAACGGCGAAAAAGCAGTAAATTTAACTGCTTTGGACTCTGGTGTCGGCACAGATCTGATGGGGTTGATTGCCGATCCTGGTTTGAGCGACTCACTGGCCGATAAAATCTCAGCAGCGGTGCCTGTGCCAGTCTCGACTATCACGCCGGCATTGCCGGTGGCCGCCCCCGGTACCATTGTTTGCATGGGATTGAACTATACCGACCATATCAAAGAAGGTGGATACGACATTCCCGAGTACCCCACGCTGTTCATGCGCGGAAAGAACTCAATCATGGCGGCTGGCAAACCCATGGTGCGACCGGCGGCTTCCGAGCATTTCGATTATGAAGCGGAATTGATGCTGATCGTTGGGAAACGCGGTCGCCATATCTCGGAAGAAAAGGCGCTGGATCATGTGTTTGGTTATACCGTTTTCAACGATGGGTCGGTGCGGGACTATCAGCGCAAAACGGTTCAGTGGACGCCGGGTAAGAACTTTGACGACACGGGCGCAATTGGCCCCTTCACCGTGACTCAGGATGAGTTGCCCGAAGGCGCTTCGGGCCTCAAGATCGAAAGCCGCGTTGGCGATGAGGTTCTTCAAAGTTCGAACACCGCCAACATGATCTGGGGTGTCCGCCAGGTGATCGCGACAATTTCGGAATTCATGACCCTGGAACCGGGAGATCTGGTTGCATTGGGAACACCGCCGGGCGTGGGCCACGCCAAAAAACCCGACCCTCGCTGGTTGAAGCCGGGAGAAACCGTTGAGGTCGAGATCGAAGGTATCGGCGTCTGTTCCAGCCCGATCGTGGACGAAAAAGACAATAGGTCAAAGGTGGCAGCAGAATGAGCGCACCGACCGGGGCAGAGCTGGAGGCACTTCGCGCCAAGGCGCAGCAAGATCATCGCGATCTGCGCGCGCGCATTCCTCGTCTGTCGGATGACGCAATCGCCTTGATTCTGCGCGAGTCCCGGTCGCACTATGCGTGGACAAACAAGCCGGTTTCCGACGCGTTGCTTGAAGAGATTTACGACATCACGATCAACGGCGCGACCAGTATGAATACACTGCCTGCGCGGTTCATTTTCGTGAAAAGTGCCGAGGGCAAAGTGCGGCTTGCCAAGTCTTTGAAGCCAAAGAACGTGCCAAAGATGATGGGCGCGCCAGTCACGGCCATAATTGCCTACGACATGGAGTTCTGGAAGGAACTGCCCTTCCTTTTCCCACACGAAGATCGTCGGCCGTTGTTCGAAAACAATCCCGATTACGTTGCCGATACGGCGTTTCGCAATGGTACGCTTCAGGGCGCCTACTTCATGATCGCGGCACGGGCCGTTGGGTTGGACGTTGGTGCCATGTCAGGCTTTTCGAACAAGATTGTCGACGAGGAGTTCTTTGCAGGAACCACCCTCAAATCGAACTTTCTGTGCAATCTAGGTTACGCCGATGAAACGGGTTTGTTTCACAAACTGCCGCGATTTCCGTTCGACAAGGTTTGTTCTTATGCATGAGGAAATGACGCAAGTGGGCGGCCAATCGGCCAAGTACTTTGCCGTCGCAATGCTGCGCAAATCGGTTGGTGTGGAAAGGACTGACTGCCGGGGTTCAAGGCGAACAAATAAAGGGCAACAAGATCAAACTTTCTGGGAGGAGAGATAATGAAAAACTGGATCAAGTGCAGTCTGCTGGGTGTTGCCGTGGCAAGCACTATGGCACTGTCAGTCGCAGCGGAAGAGACCATTTCAGCTGTCGTAATTGATGGTTACCCAGACCGGGCCTTGTGGGTGAAAGAATTCACAAACTTCTTTATTCCTGAAGTGGATAAGCGGTTGGCCGAGTCCGGCAATTACAAGATGAACTGGCAGGAGAACTATGGCGGTTCTATTGTAAAACCCAAAGGTGTTCTGGAAGGCGTACAGTTGGGTTTGGGCGACATTGGTATCGTCACAACCATCTTCCATTCGTCCAAGCTACCCAGCCAGGGGATCTCGGGCTCGACACCATTCGTCGCGTCGGATGCTCGCGCAGTGGCCAAGGCGGTCGACGAGATCGCGCGAGAATATCCGGCGATGCAGAATGAGTTCGCTGCGCAAAATCAAGTCTATCTGGCGACAGGCGTTGTGCTCGACACATATCAGATGTTCTGCTCAGAGCCGGTCGAGAAAGTTGCAGACCTTGAAGGACGCAAGATCGCGGGTGCTGGTCTGAACCTGCGCTATCTCGAGGGTATCAAGGACGCGGCGGGCGTACGCGGAGGCCTCACTGATTTCTACAACATGGTTCAAACCGGCCTTGTCGATTGCGTAATGATTTGGCCGGAAGCTTCCAAGACGTTCAAAATCGTCGAAGTGGCCCCTTACATGTTGAAGGCAGACCTTGGTGCGGTGAATACAAAAACAGTCACCGTCAATGCCGACTACTGGGCGAGTCTGCCCGATGATGTCAAAGAAGTACTACAGGCCGTGGCTATCGACTACCGTGACCACGTGGCAGGTATTGCAATGGATCGAGCCGCTGCGTCGCGAGATGCATTTGTAGAAGCTGGCGGATCGATCATTGAAATCTCGGACGAAGACCGCGCTGCGTGGGCAAATGCGATGCCCAATGTTGCGCAGGAATGGGCCGCCACGCTGAATGAGAACGGCGAGCAGGGCACAGATATGCTGGCCGCTTATCTCGGCAAGCTTCAGGATGCTGGTTTCACTGGTGTGCGGGACTGGACGGCCGAATAATCGTTCGGCGACCCGAGAAAGGGGCCAGACATGCTGAAGACCGCAGTTGCCGTCCTGTCGCGGGTCGCCAATTCGCTTGCTATCGCCGCCAACGCATTGGGTACGCTTGTCGTCCTTGCGTTGGTGGTCATCCTGAATGTCGACGTCATAGCGCGCGGCCTGTTTTCGGCCCCATTGCGTGGAACCTATGAGATGGTTCAGTTCTCGGTCGTGATGATCGTTTTCCTGCAGTTGGCCGACGTGGTCAGGGTGGACCGGCTGACACGTTCAGACGGGTTCCTGAACCTGATGCACCATCGTCGCCCCGGCCTGACGGCCAACCTCAGGCGGATCATCAATGCGATCTCGGCGATCTTCATGGGATTGATCGCCTATGTGACCTTTCCGGAATTTCTTCATATGTGGGAGACGCAGGACTATTTCGGAGTGCCCGGTCTTTTCACATTACCATGGTGGCCGGTCAAACTGGTCATCGCGTGCGGGACTGCGCTTGCCTGCGTGATCTTCCTGCTCAAGGTCGTCACGGCGCAGGACCGCCCGCAACTTGTCCGCACCCCCGAGCATGACGAGGCCGCAGAATGACTCCGATCGAGATTGGCCTGATCTCGGTCGTTGCAATCGTTTTCCTGATTTACGCAGGCGTCTACATCCCGATTGCGCTGGGCGTCGTGTCGTTCGTGTCGATCTGGCTGATGCGGGACAACTTCACACTTGCGCTGAACCTGCTGAAAGTAGCGGTGGGCGACAGCGCGATGGAGTACAGTTTCGCGACCATCCCGTTGTTCACCTTTATGGGTCTCATTGTCTCGAAGGCCGGGTTGGGCAAGGACATCTACGAAGTCATGACCATGCGGTTTCGCAAGGTCAAAGGCGGCATCGGCATGGCAACCGTCGGAGCCAACGCCGTCTTTGCAGCCGTAACCGGGTCTTCAATAGCCTCCGCTTCCGTGTTCACCAAAGTCTCGGTTCCTCAGATGATGGCGCAGGCTTACAACCCGCGCTTTGCTGTCGGGGTGGTCGCCGGGTCTTCGGTCTTGGGTATGATCATCCCGCCTTCGGCCATGCTGATCATCTATTCCTTTGTCGCCGAACAATCCGTGGGCGACATGTTCCTGGCAGGCGTCATTCCGGGGATCATGCTGGCCATTGCCTACGTCGCCGCGATCTGGGTTATGGGCCGTTTTACACCAGCTTTTGTTGGCGGCCGGGTCGTGGAAGACACCGAATGGATGTCCGGCCGTGAGGTCGCGTCGAAAACCTTGCCGACACTGTTCATTATCACAGTCGTGCTCGGCGGGATTTACACAGGGTGGCTAACCGCAGTCGAGGCCGGTGCAGCCGGGGCGCTGGTTGCGCTTATCATCGCTGTGGCGCGCAAATCCATGACGCCCAGAGCCTTCTGGGACGCCCTGCTGGAAACCGGCCACATTACAGCGGCGATCCTGTTCCTGATCACTGCGGCTTCGATATATAGCCGGATGCTGGGGCTGGCCGGGTTGCCCAATCAGTTGCAGGACTTGCTTGCTGGGAATTCGGCGTCCTTCTGGACGATCATGCTGCTTTACGTCCTGCTGATGTTGTTTCTGGGAACACTGCTGGACACGGCGTCAATCATTCTGATTGTCGTCCCGCTGTTCCTGCCCATGGCCGAAGCCCTTGATATGTCCCTGATCTGGTTTGGCATCATCACCGTTGTCGGTGCTGAGATAGGGCTTTTGACGCCACCTCTGGGGATTTCCTGCTTTGTTATCAAGTCCACGATTAACGATGACCGGATATCACTAAAGGATGTGTTCATGGGCGCGCTGCCCTTTGCGTTTGTTATGCTGATCGTCCTGTTCATTCTGATCGAATTCCCGATCCTCAGCCTTGCCCTGATTTAAGGAGACCCAGATGCGCTCTGTCACCAAAGACAATATCACCGACGTGTTCATGGGATACCTGTCCAAAGACACCGATCCGAGGATGCGAGAAGTCATGGGGTCTCTGGTCAAGCACCTGCATGACTTTGCCCGGGAAACCAACCTGACGCATGAAGAATGGCGCGCCGGAATCGCGTTTCTGGAAGGGTGTGCCGCAGTGGAAACAGAGGACAGGCATGAATTCGTGCTGGCCTCGGACGTGCTGGGCCTATCGTCGCTGGTGGATATGCTGCATTCCAGCCCGGATGCGACCAGCTCGTCCGTATTGGGCCCGTTTCACGTCTCTGGCGCGCCTGCTTTGCCTATCGGTGGCGACATGAAACGCGACTACGGCGGGCCGGTGCTGCTTGCAGAGGGCGTCATACGCGATACCGAAGGCAATCCGATTGCCGGGGCCGAGCTTGATATCTGGCAAACGGCCCCGAATGGCCTTTACGCCAGTCAGGATGAAGAACAGGACACCTACTCTTTCCACGGGCTGATGACAGTTGGTGACGATGGCAGATACGCGTTCACCACAGTAAAGCCAGTTGAATACACTGTGCCGTCTGACGGGCCAGTTGGCGATATTCTGCGTGCTTGCGGTCGCCATCCGTGGAGGCCCTCACACCTGCACTTTATCGTCAAAGCCCCCGGCTATCGCTCACTCGTGACCGAGATTTTTCCGGAAGACGATCCCTATCTGGATCAGGATACGGTCTTTGGTGTTCGAGACGATCTGGTGATGACGTATGTTGAACGACCAGCTTCGGAATTTCCCGATGACATGGCACTTTCTGGTAGGATCACTGAACCTTACCTGCACGTGAATTTCGACGTCACGCTTGCTCGGGACTGAACGCTATGGAGGATGCTTGAAGTGCTAAAATACATATTCATTGTATATGCAGCGCTAGTCAGCGGAGTGGCCATCGCCGATGAGCGACCGATTTTCGATGCGCATATTCACTACAGCCATGATGCCGTGAAACTGGTTCCGCCCGAACAAGTGGCCAAAATCCTGCGGGATGCAGGCGTGCGGAAAGCCCTGGTTTCCAGCTCGGACGATAGCGGAACGCAACTGCTTTTGGCTGCAGCGCCGGACATCGTTGTTCCGGCACTTCGTCCCTATCGTCGTCGCGGTGAGATCAACACCTGGATGCACGACGAAACAGTAATCGATTATCTGGAAGCAAATCTGTCGAAGAACGACTACGAAGCCATCGGCGAGTTTCACGCCTATGGGGACGATGTCAAAACGCCGGTTATCCAGCGTATGATCGCACTGGCGAAGGAACGGAACTTAATTCTGCACCATCACGGTGATCGCGACGCGGTTGACCTGATCTTCGAAACCTGGCCGGAGGCTCGGGTACTGTGGGCACATTCTGGCTTTGACGATCCAGGAAAGGTTGTCGACGCTTTGAATGCGTATCCCCGGCTTTGGGCCGATCTGGCGTTCCGTTCCGACATGGTCTCGCGGGGCCGTGTCGATCCGGATTGGCAAGCTGCGTTCGAAGTGCATCCTGATCGGTTTATGGTCGGTACCGATACATTTGCGCCGGAGCGCTGGTATTACGTCGGCCCGCACGCAGATTTTTCACGCGAATGGCTGGATTTGCTTCCAGACCAGATAGCGGACAACATTGCCTATGCCAACGCAGAACGATTGCTGGCAACAAAATGATCCGCTGGCTCGTCTGGTTTCTGGTATCTTCCGGCGCTGCCGTCGCTTGTGAGGCGACCGGGCAACGGATGGGTTCGGAAATTCAGAACGCGCCTGCTGTGCATTTGACCGTCAACGAAATTCCGTTGGCTCAACCGTTTTCAATACTCCTCACTGTGTGCAGCGAAATTGCCGTGAGTGATATGCGCGTCGATGCAATCATGCCTGCTCACCAACACGGGATGAACTACCTTCCAGTCGTCACTGCAAAAGGCGACGGTGTGTTCCGTGTTGATGATATGCTGTTTCACATGCCGGGAATGTGGGAGCTTCAAGTGGACGTCGAATACAAAGGGCAATCGGTATCCTACACCTTTGACATTGCGCTGAAATGAAGTTGTGGGTGACAGCTGCGCTAGTCTTACTGACGAGTTCGGTGCGTGCAGAAGTCCTATTGTCAGAAGACGAAATCCAACAAACGCTGTCCTTTGGGCCGTGGCCACCATCATTCCAACCTGATCCAAGCAACAGGGTTTCAAACGATCCCCGAGCGATTGCGCTGGGCGCAGCGCTTTTCGACCATCCGGTGTTGTCGATTGATGGTGCATTTGCCTGTGCAAGTTGTCACGACCCCCAGCAGGCACTCACCAACTCCGAGGCACGAACATTCGGTCGCGTGATTTTGGATCGGAATACGCCATCACTGCGAAATCTGGCAGGTCTGCGATGGTACGGGTGGGGCGGAAAGAGCGATAATCTGTGGGCTGCCAGCTTGCATCCGATCATTGAAGAACAAGAGATGGCGCACAGCAAAGAAAGCCTAATGAGAGCCATTTCCGAGAGTACGTACATTGAAGATTTTGAGGTCATTTTTGGCGATGTTCAAAGCCAAGACACAGAGCAGGTCTTGGTAAACATTGCCAAAGCCCTATCAGCTTATCTGGAAACGCTGGTAACCGAGCGGACACAATTTGACGATTTTCGCGACGCGTTGGAGCGCAGCGATCTGGCAGAGGCTGCGAACTACCCCGAAGCTGCCCAGCGAGGGCTTCAGCTCTTCTTGGGGCGCGGGAATTGCGCGTTCTGCCATAATGGCCCGAGATTTTCCAACAACGAATTCCACGACGCGGGCGTGCCATATTTTCTGAGTGAAACCGAAGTCGACGATGGCCGGTTCGGAGGGCTGAACTTCTTGCTCTCCAGCCCTTACACATTGGACGGAGACTGGACTGACGATCCGGAAAAGCAAGGCGCGTGGGCGGTCCGAAATGTACGAAGGAGCCATTCCGATTTTGGAACCTTTCGTACGCCCAGCCTTCGAGGTGTGGCCGAAACCGCCCCCTACATGCATGACGGCAGCCTGGATGATCTGGACGCCGTGGTCCGACACTATAACGAAATTGATATAGAAAGGCTTCACGCCGATGGCGAAGCCATACTCTCTGAACTAAATTTATCCGAGCAGGAGATTGCAGACCTGGTTGAGTTTTTGGAGACTCTGTCCGGCGTTACGCGGCCTTGAGATACTCCAATGCAGCCTGAGTACCGCCTTTAGTGTGCGGCACGCCGCTTTTTGCGAGTCCCATTTCTACGCCTGAGAGTGTGCCCATCAACATCAGGTCGTTGAAATCGCCCAAGTGACCTATTCGGAATACCTTGTCGGCTACTTTGGATAGACCATTTCCGAGTGAGATATTATAGTGCTCCAGCGCCGTCGCACGAAAGGCATCAGCAGAATGCCCCTCAGGCACTTTGACAGCGGTCAGTACGCCTGACTCCTGACCTTGGCGGGCACACAATACCTCAAGCCCCCATGCTTGCACGGCAGCTCGAGTCGCGGCTCCGTGGCGGGCATGACGAGCGAATACGTTCTCCAGCCCCTCCTCGTGCAACATATCGATGGCCTCATTCAATCCATAGATAAGATTGGTGCCAGGGGTATAAGGGAAGAACCCTTTCTGGTTCGGCTCGACCATATCCTGCCAATTCCAATAGCTGCGTGGCATGGTCACGGATTTTGAATGTTCCAGAGCACGATCGCTCACAGCGTTGAAGCTGAGACCCGGCGGTAGCATCATCCCTTTTTGCGAACCGGAGACACAGACATCTACGCCCCATTCGTCAAACCTAAGATCGATCGATGCAAGGCCAGAGATTGAATCAACCAAAAGAAGGGCAGGGTGTTTCGCCGTGTCTATTGCCCTGCGCACTTCCTCAATAGGCGAGACTGACCCGGTAGAAGTTTCATTGTGGACGACGCATACCGCCTTGATCTCGTGCTGACTGTCCGCGCGCAAGCGGTCTTCTATCTGATTGGGGTCCGCACCGCCACGCCAATCCCCTTCAATCAACTCTGGCTGTAACCCTATTTTTTCAGCCAAGTTGCACCACATGTATGCGAAATGTCCTGTTTCGTACATGAGAACATTTCCGCCCGGCGACACTGTGTTCACAAGCGCAGCTTCCCACGCGCCTGTACCGGATGAAGGGTAGATAAAGACGTTTTGTTCTGTCTTGAAAATTGTTTTCATCCCAGCGAGGGCTTTGTGGCCTACTTCTGCAAAATCTGGCCCCCGGTGATCGATGGTCTGCATGCTTATGGCCTTCAGGATGCGTTCCGGCACGGCACTTGGCCCTGGGATTTGCAAAAAATGTCTGCCCGCCTGGCGCATCTGAACTGATCCTTCCGCTGGCGCCGAAACAGTGGCGCAATTACCTATTGGCAAAAGTTAATTATGAATTCATTATTCAGTCAACGGTGAAGTGAAGCTTCTAATTGGCTAGTTGGGAAGGGAAGGCGAACCCGATGCTTGAGAATGGATCGTTGCATCGCCGACTGATGTCTGACGTCCAAGGCGAGGTGGTGGCTGACCCGGCATCACGCGCACGATACTCGACTGACGCTTCGATCTATCAGATGATGCCGGACGCCGTGGTCATGCCCCGAAACAAAGAGGACGTGCAGGCCGTGATGTCTGTAGCGCGCGACGAAGGATGCTCCGTTCTTCCGCGCGGCGGCGGCACATCGCAATGTGGGCAAACGGTCAATCAAAGCGTTGTCTTAGACAACACCAAGCACTTGAATCGTGTTCTTGACGTGGACGTTGAGAACCGTGTCGCGCGTGTTCAGCCCGGCGTTGTTCTGGATCAGTTGAACCAGTCACTAAAGCAATATGGCTTATGGTTTCCCGTAGACCCCTCGACCGCGTCGCGTTGCACGCTTGGAGGAATGGCCGCCAACAACTCTTCTGGTGGAAAATCCCTGCGCTACGGGATCATGCGCGATAACGTCCGTGCAATAAGTGCAATCCTCAGCGATGGTATGGAAGCACGGTTCAGCGCCGATACGACGGCATCTGGCGATTATGCCGATCTTGTTGGGGACATGCGTGCTCTGGGGCGTCGCGAGGCTGCGGAAATTGACGCCCGGTTTCCCAATCTCCAGCGTCGTGTGGGCGGGTATAACATCGATGCGCTTGTCGGCAACGATGTCAACATGTCTCATTTGCTGGTGGGGTCAGAAGGCACTCTGGCCTATTTCGCTGAATTGGAACTGAACCTTGCTCACTTGCCGGGCGAGAAAGTTGTCGGCGTGTGTCATTTCCCGACGTTCCGTGCTGCGATGGAGGCAACACAGCACCTCGTGGCGCTCAAGCCGCAGGCGATAGAATTGATCGACGACACCATGATTGCGTTGGGGAGAGATATCCCATTGTTCCGCAGTACGATTGAGGCGTTTGTAGAAGGCAGCCCTGAAGCGTTGTTGTTAGTGGAATTTGCTGAGGGTAGCGCTGACGCCAATGCTGCAAAGCTGGTCGAGCTATCGCAACTGATGGGAGATCTCGGGTTTGATTTCAGTGGGACTGAAAACCGTTGGGGCGGGGTTGTATCAGTTACTGATACCAAACTGCAAAACTCGATCGCCGAATACCGAAAATCCGGGTTGAACGTTATGATGTCGATGAAGGAGGCCGGCAAGCCGATCTCTTTTGTGGAAGATTGCGCCGTCCCGTTGCCTGATCTCGCCGATTATACCGCTGGCCTGACCGAAATTTTTACCCGGCACGGCACAAAAGGGACATGGTACGCGCATGCCTCAGTCGGGTGTCTCCATGTTCGTCCTGTCCTGAACATGCGGCAGGACAAAGACGTCCGGACAATGAGGGCGATTGCCGAAGAGACCTTTGATCTAGTCAAGAGATACAAAGGGTCTCATTCAGGCGAACACGGTGATGGGATCGTGCGATCAGAGTTTCATGAAAAGATGTTCGGCCCTCGTATCGTTTCCGCGTTTGAACAGGTTAAGGCCCGGTTTGACCCTGCTGGGCTAATGAACCCCGGCAAAATCGTGCACGCGCCTGCCATGGATGATCGCCGCCTATTCCGCTACAGCCCGGACTACTCAGTTCCTGTATTCGAAACGGCGCTGGACTGGTCCGCTTGGCCGGGTGCCGGAGGAGGATTTCAGGGTGCCGTCGAGATGTGCAACAACAACGGTGCGTGTCGCAAGCTCAAGGGCGGAGTAATGTGTCCTTCCTTCCGTGCGACGAGAAACGAGCGTGATGCCACACGTGGGCGGGCAAACACGTTGCGTTTTGCCATCAGCGGGCAGTTGCCGGGTGGTTTAACTTCAGACGCAATGCAGGACACGATGGAATACTGCGTGTCTTGCAAGGCTTGCGCGCGTGAATGCCCGACTGGCGTCGATATGGCCCGCATGAAGATCGAAGTACTTTCAGCAAAGCGCAAAAAAGACGGGCTGACATTGGCTGAAAAATTAATAGCTTATCTGCCGAGATATGCACCAAAAGCTGCAAAAGTCGCGTGGTTATTGAATGCTCGGAACAAAATTGGGCCCTTGCGTACGCTGTTGGAGAAACCAACTGGAATTTCGGCGCGACGTGACCTGCCAGTGTGGTCCTCCGACCCGTTCCGGGATGTCGAGGCCCAAGACACAGATCCGCAGGTGCTTCTGTTTGCCGATGTGTTCAACCGATATTTCGAGCCAGACAATCTGCGCGCCGCTGTCCGGGTTCTGCGTGCGCTAGGGCTTCGGGTTGCCATAGCAAGAGATGACCAAACAGGAAAGTCGCTGGATTGCGGGCGCACTCTTTTGGCTAAGGGTTGCGTGGAAGAGGCGCGTCACGAGGCACAGCGTGTGATTGACGCGACGCGAGAAGCAGCTGCACAGGGCATACCGGTAGTCGGTCTCGAACCTTCTTCTATCCTTACATTCCGGGACGAATATTTGGCTCTTTGTCCGGGGCGGGATGCGGAGTTGCTATCCAAAGCCTCTCATACCTTTGAGGAGTTTCTGGCCAAACAGCCGGATCTGCCTCTCAAATCGGTAGATCGCCCCATTTATGTGCATGGTCATTGCCACCAGAAAGCACACGATGCGGTTACACCGATGCTCAACTTACTTAAGCGTATTCCCGCATCACAGGTTCACATGATCGAAAGCAGTTGTTGTGGTATGGCCGGGGCGTTTGGATACGCGCCCGGCACTATTGATGTCTCGATCAAGATGGCGGAACTCGACCTGTTTCCAGCTTTGGAGGCGGCGCCTGCGGATGCAATTGTTGTGGCGGATGGAACATCATGCCGCCACCAAATCGCCGAAGGTACGCAGCGCCAAGCGATGCACGTCGCGCGCCTGCTGGATATGGTCCTTGAATATTAGGATGTGGATATGAACCTGACGGATAGCATTAATCGCCCGACCCTACATGAAGAGTTGGTCGAACGCTTGCGTAATCTTGTCGTCGAAGACGTTTTGAAGCCGGGTGAGAAAGTGCCCGAGAAACAGCTTTGCGACTCATTGGGTGTTTCCCGGACACCATTGCGAGAGGCCCTAAAGGTTCTTGCATCCGAAGGCTTTGTGGTGCTTCAAGCCAACCGGGGTGCCCGTGTCGCGAGTGTTACGAGGGAAGAATTGGAAAACACGTTTCCAGTGCTCGCAGCGCTTGAGCAACTGGCGGGGGAAATAGCGTGTCAGCAAATGGACGTTGCGGAAATTCAACGGATTGAAAGTAGCCACAAGGATATGCTGAGCGCGTACGAAGCGCGTGATCGACAGGCGTACTTTAAAGCCAATCAAGACATCCATCAGGCACTTATAAAGGGTGCGCGAAACGACATACTGGAAAACCACCATAAGCTTTTGGCCGCACGGGTCCGCCGTGCACGTTTTTTGGCCAACTTGTCGGACGAGCGTTGGGCACAGGCAATTGACGAACATGAAACCATGATGGAGTTGCTCAAGGCCCGAAATGCAGATGGGCTTGGTAAGGCAATGAAACTTCACATGATGAACAAACTTTCGGCGCTTGTAAAAGAGCTGAAGCCAGAAGTGACGCCTCGCTAAAACCTGGTAAAAAGTGCAGTCCGGCTTCCCTCAGATATGCCGCTAGTCAGTGTTAACATCAGGAAACGGGGGAGTCAGTCCACAGTCCAGGGCGAGACTGTTGAGGTCTCGGCAAAGAGCGGAGTTGAGGCTTACACCGTCTTTGCGACGGGCCTCAGCTGCAGCCGTTTTTCCGTCTCCGGGCAGGCGTACCGGGTCATGACCGGGCAGGGGGGCGGATGCGCGCATTTCGGAGAAGACGCGGGCTGCATTCGAAGCAAAGTCTTTTTCCATTCCAAAGGCCGCCGGATCAAGCGCCATTACGAATTGCCCTGTGTTTGTGGGTGAGGTTGTGTCTGATGTGAAGTTGACTACGTCAGAGCCGAAGGCAGCGCCGTTCAAGACTCCGGACATCAACCCTATGGCCACGGAAAGGCCGAAACCCTTCGGACCTCCGATCGGCAAAAGAAACCCTTCTGATTTGCGGGCAGGGTCCGTTAACGGATTGCCATCACGCCCAACCATCCAACCTTCGGGCATAGGTTCGCCTTGCTGCAACAGGGTCTTGATCTTACCCATCGCGGCAACTGTCGTCGCCATATCAAACACAAACGGGTCGGGGCCAACGGCAGGCGCAGAGAAAGCGATAGGATTGGTGCCAAGAAGCAAGTCGCTTCCGCCATAGGGTGGAACGTGGTTAGCACTGCCCACCGCTGCGGCCATGCCAAGCATTCCAGCTTCGGCTTGTGGGCGCACATAAAGTGCCAAAGGTCCAGCATGATTGCCGCGCCGAACACCGACCCATCCGATACCTGCCTCTTTCGCCTTTTCTATCGCAAGATCTCGCGCCGCCGACATAGCCAAATGCCCAAGGCCGTCATCGCCGTCAATCAACGCGGTCGCGACAGACTGATGTATGACGGTAACGTTTGGTTTGGCGTTGCACCCGCCTCCGGCCAATCGGGCAAGATACTGGCGCAAGCGAAAGACTCCATGGGTGCCATATCCGAATATGTCGGCCTCAACCATCGTCGAGGCCACCTGATCTGCATCCGCTTTTGGAACACCTCGAGTTTCGAGCGCGCTCGCCACAAATTCACGCAAGATCTGGCAGTTTATTTTCACTGGCTCAGAAGTCATCTCTGCCAACCTGCTCTTTGTGCCAGAACACCAGTTTTCGCTGTGTCCAAACCACCGTCGCAAATACAGCGAGACCAACGAGACTTAGGTACAGGATCAAGGAGAACACGCGCGGAGTATTGAGCTGCGATGCCGCAACACGGATCAACTCACCAAATCCCTTACCGCCCCCTAGGAACTCTCCTGTGATCGCGCCTGCCATAACACCAACTGCTCCGATTTTAAGGCCGGTGAATATCTGCGGCAGACCGGTTGGCAGCTTCATCTTGATCAATGTCTGCATCCGGCTGGCGCCCATCGTCTTGAACAACATGCGCGCGTTTTCGTCGGCGGCGTGAAGTCCGGCCGCAGTCCCAACCACGATTGGAAACGTCGCGATAAAGGCCGCAAGTGCCACCTTGGATTCAATGCCGAAACCCAACCAAGCCACAAAAAGAGGAGCGAACGCGACTTTCGGCATCGTATCGATAGAAACCAAATAGGGCATTACTGCCTTCTCGCCAAAGGCTGTTTCGCCAACCAAAACACCCAGCGAAAATCCGATCGCGATTGCCAGCGCAAAACCATAGATGACCTCTTTGATGGTAATCCACAGTGCCCCAAGCATGTAGCCGCCGGTCAAAAGGTTTTGCCCTACGAAGATCATATCTTTGAGGGTCTCCATCGGCGTCGGTAGAATGATCGGAGAGACCAGCCTAAGGCTGGTCACAATTTGCCAAGTTCCGACAAAAACCACGAAGACAAAGGTCATCGCCAGCCAGCGAGGAACCGAGTCGATAAAGTGAACCTTCTGCTCCCATACAGTGTCTTCTGAGGGGGCAGCGTCTTTTACGGAAGGTGAGTAATTCTGAACTTCGCTCACATTTCTTCTCCCTTATCAAGGAGGCTGCGAATGTAGTCTACGATAGCGCCGAATTTGGGTGTCGTCATCATGTCGAGTGTTCGTGGGCGTGGCAGGTCGACCTCAACGATTTCAGCAATCCTGCCTGGGCGCGGTTTCAAGACGACGATTTCGTCAGACAAAATAACAGCTTCCTGAATTGAGTGCGTCACAAGAAAAGCAGTCGCATCCTGTTCCCTGCAAATCCGCTGCAATTCCATGTTCATCATGTCGCGTGACAACTCGTCGAGCGCGCTGAACGGTTCGTCCATCAATAGCACGGCTGGTTCCGTGATCAGCATTCGGCAGATCGAAGCGCGTTGTGCCATACCGCCTGACAATTCGTTCGGATATACGTTTTCGAACCCTTGCAAACCTACGATGTCCAAAAGTTCGTGCGCCTTGGCCATAGCTTGCTTGGCCGCCGCTTTTCCATCGCGGATCTCAATTGGCAAGACGATGTTTTCCACCGCTGTTTTCCAGGGGAAAAGCGTCGCTTGCTGAAACATCATACCGATGTCCCGGCGGGTCCCAGTGACTGGTTGCCCCTGAAGGATTACACGCCCTTTGGTGGGCGGGATCAGACCCGCCATGATCTTTAGTAGAGTTGACTTGCCGCACCCGCTGGACCCGATGACAGATGTGAAGCTTCCTTTCCGAAGCGTCAGATTGATGTCCTCGAGAGCGACAACAAGATTGCGTGCATAGGTCTTGCTTACATGGGTCAACTCATAGACCGGCGTGCCCAAAGGCGCGCCGGAAAACTCATGTGTGACTACAGCGTTCATTTGCTGACAGCCGCGTTTCCGATGGCAGCAAACTCGTTGGTCCAAGCAGCGCTCAGGTCATCCAACGGCCCTGGGATTTCGCCCCCTGCAACAAGTGCGTCTTGCCATTCCTGCCAAACTTCGGCGGGGTACCATCCCAGGCCATTGCTCGGATCCGCCGCGATAGTTTTCGAGCGTACGGCATCGAACAGTGCTGACTGGAACTCCTTGTCCTCGCCTTCCTGCGGGTTGCCATCCGCCAAATGCTTCAAAACAGCTTCACGGTTGGCATCATCCAGTGCAAATGCATGACCACGTGTGAACGCGCGGCTCCAAGCTTCGACCAATTCACGGTCGTTGGCGATTGTGTCAGCCATTGTGGCGATGCCGTTACCGAAGAAACGCCCGAACTCCGCAGGCGTGATGTCACGCACCGCCATTCCGCGCTGGTTCAGAATTGCCGTGTCAGCCGTCGAAGCAGAGTAAGCGTCGATTTCGCCGTTTAGGAAAGCCGCGGTCGCCGGGCCACCGTCGCCGACGGTAAGGAAGGTAAAGTCTTCACCCTCTTTCATGCCTGCTCCGGTCATCACGTTACGTGCAAAGCCTACTTCTGCGCCATCGGCCGTACCTGTTCCGATAACTTTACCTCGAAGCTCTTCAACACTTTGGATGTCAGAGTCTTCTGGCACGGCTATGCCAAAGTTGCTGCGTGCCGCAACGTTGTAGATGTGTACGGCATCTACATCCCGCGACCGTGCGGCAATTAAGGGGCCAGGACCGGGGCGACCGAAGTGAGCCTGTCCGGCGGACAATGCTTGAAGCACGGCTCCTGAGCCGTTGATCGCCTCGACGGTCACATCCAACCCTTCATCAGCGAAATAACCTTCGCCGATGGCGACAAAAACCGGAAATGAATTGATTGCCGAAGGGCTTGGCTGCACGAAGGTAATTTTACGCAAGTCCTGCGCAAAGCCCTGTGTTCCTAGTGCTCCTGCTACCGGAACCGCCGAAAGCAAGGACGCTGTGAAAGTCCTTCTGTTCATCATTTTAGTCTTCCTCCCTTGCATGGTTGGCAACCCGCAGATTCAGCTATGCAGGAGCCACTTAAACGACGCGCACGGTATTCCTGAGCGTGCCGATTTCTGAAATTTCACAAACCACAGTGTCCCCGTCTTTCAGGAACTGTGGTGGGTCCATGGCGTATCCGACACCAGACGGTGTTCCGGTCGCGATTACGTCGCCAGGTTCCAGGGTCATACCTTCTGAAAGGGATGCGATCAGCGTTGGAATGTCGAAAATCATGTCCGACGTCGATCCGTTTTGGCGCTGTTCGCCGTTGACTGTTAATCCGATTGATAGAGCGTGCGGATCGCTGATTGTATCAGCGGTCACTATGCAGGGGCCCAATGGGCAAGACCCATCTAAACCTTTGCCTTTGAAATACTGCCCACCATGTCGGCGTTGAATGTCGCGTGCGGTGATGTCATTGAGGATCGTATAGCCGTATACATGGTCGTATGCGTCAGCCTTGGCTATGTTTCGCCCCGGTTTTCCAATCACAACTGCCAGTTCAACTTCATAGTCAATGGCTTGTGAGACCGAGGGGAATATCAGAATGTCTGCCTCTGGCGCCACAATCGATGTCGGCGGTTTTGTGAAGAAGACCGGATGTTCTGTTACGCCAATTTTTTGGTTTTGGGCACGTTCGCCCTCGGCGATGTGTTCAGCATAATTGCGCCCGACACAGAAAACGTTCTTACGCGGGGAAGGAATTGGTGCCAGAAACGGCACGTCATCCGGGACCAGTGCGTCGTTTAGATTACCCGTTTCGGCCGATGAAACGAGGGTTTTCAAAACGCCAAGCGTTTCTTTTCCGCCTGCGATCAGATGCTGCATTGAACCTGCGTCCAGCGCTTCGCCAAGCACTTGCGCTGCGCGCAAAACGTCCAACTTGCCGCCATCGTTTAGTATTGCCACGCAAACGGCGTGGCCCTCTACGGAAACAGTTGCTAACCGCACTCGGCACTCCTCCCTCGTGCTTGTGTCAAGACGTGGTCACGGATCCTGTCCGGCGACTCGTTTCTTGCTTTCCTCTTGCCCTTGAGTTTTTTCCGACTTGGCGTTTCAATCAATCAACCAATCGCTAAATTGGGTGGAGATATGAGTGCACCAACCGAACTCGCGCACCGCGTACGCGACCTGATTAACAATGCCGGATACAGGCATAACGACAGGCTCCCACCTGAACGTGAGCTGTGTTCAAAACTTGGGACCACTCGCAATCAGTTGCGAAGAGCGTTGGCAGAGCTTGAGGCCCAGGGGCTGATCTGGCGTCATGTGGGGCGGGGAACATTTGTTGGATCCAGGCCGGTTCTCAACCTCACCGATGTAACTTATTTGGGCAACCAAATTAAACCTGAGCAGGTTGTATCCGTTAGATTTACGATCGAGCCGCAGCTTAGCCGCCTCGCAGCGCTCCATTCCACACGTTCCGATCGAGAGCAAATGAGGCTATGCGCGGACAAATGTCGTACCGCAGAGGATTGGCGCACGTACGAAGCTTGGGACAATAATTTGCATTACGCTATAGCCCGCTCCACTCGTAACCAACTCTTTTTATACTTCTTTGAGACTTTAAATTCGGTTCGAAGATCGATTGTTTGGGGGCAGCCACGCGAAACTTTAAAGCCCGCAGAAGACTATTCCAGCTTTAGCGAACATGATGTGATCGTGTCTGCCATAGCAAAGGGCGACTGTGAGCTTGCGGCCAGTGCCATGGTGGATCACCTGAAATCGGTTTATTCGCGGGTGCTGCCTACGAGCATCCAGTCCGACAGCTGAAGTAGCGCTGGTGCCCAACCAATTCGGGAAATGGTCGGGGCAGATTGTAGCCGTTGGTCTTGCAAAACAGCCTGAATTTTGGCGATGACTTGGTAAGCCGCCGCGTCCGTTTGAATGTGGCGTAGCATCGATCGGAAGGTAACTGACCGTTCGGAAATCCGATCTTTGGCAGTCAAGCGTTCAGGAGGAAAGCGATGTCCGATCATGTAATTCCCGCGCCGCAGGTGCATGTCATACCCGTATCGGGGGGCGGCACGTTCCCTGTCCGGCGTGTCTACTGCATTGGGCGAAACTACGCGGCGCATGCAATTGAAATGGGCCATGACCCGAACCGGGAACCTCCATTTTTCTTTCAAAAGAACCCAAACAATTTGGACCCTTCAGGGGAATTCCCGTACCCTCCGCACAGTTCCGACGTGCACCACGAAGCAGAAATGCTTGTTGCGCTCAAGTCCGGCGGCACGAATATCTCGGTGGACGATGCATTGGATCATGTCTTTGGGTACGGCCTTTCGCTTGATATGACCCGTCGCGACCTGCAAGGGCAGATGAAAAAGATGGGCCGCCCGTGGGAAATTGGGAAAGCGTTTGAGCGCTCGGCGCCATGCGGACCAATTCACAAGGCATTAGAGGTCGGGCATCTCGACAGAGGTCCGATTACTCTGACGGTGAATGGTGAAGTTCGGCAAGAAGGCGACTTGAACCAGATGATTTGGAAAGTCCCCGAGATGATCTCGTATCTGAGCGACTACTTCGAGCTTGCGGCCGGGGACGTTATCCTTTCAGGGACACCTTCTGGTGTTGGTCCCGTCAACCGAGGGGATGTTATGGTCTTGGCCGTCGACAAGCTGGGCAGCCTGAACGTACGCGTGACTTAGAACCTGCTGCGACGAGCTAACATTGCGAAAGAAACCGATGCTTGTGTAAACGGATAACAGATGCCCCATTTAGTCGTTGAATTGATTGCACACCATGCAGACACGGCAAATGCCATTGGCGCTCCTGGCCAGCCTTGGTTGAGCTACCTTGGTTTGCGCGAGCATTGCGCGAAGGTCAAAGAGGATCTGCATCAGATCGGAATAGGGCGCGGCGACAGGGTGGCAATTGTGTTGCCTAACGGACCAGAGATGGCGACGGCATTCATATCCGTCGCCCAAGTGGCGACGACGGCGCCTTTAAACCCTTCTTATACTATCGAAGAATATGTATTCTATCTCAAAGACTTGAAAGCCAAGGCTCTTGTAGTAAGCGAAAACGAAAGTGGCCCAGCCGTGCAAGCGGCGACTGAACTGGGTGTGGCCGTCTTGCGGATTTCTAGCGATAGTTCTAGTCCAGCTGGACAGTTTTCCGTTTTGGCCTGTGACCCAATTGGAGTGGCTGATACATCAGCGCCGGGTGAAGATGACGTCGCCCTGATACTCCATACATCAGGAACAACGTCGCGCCCCAAGATCGTTCCTTTGACGCAGGCCAATATCTACTCGTCGGCACGGAACGTGGCTTCGTCTTTGAAGCTGACAATCGATGATCGTTGTCTAAGCATCATGCCGCTGTTCCATATCCATGGGTTGATCGCAGCAGTCGCGGCTTCTTTAGGCGCCGGATCGCAAATTAGCTGCGCCCCTGGGTTCAACGCTCTTAGCTTTTTTTCACAGGTCGCTGAGGTTGATCCGACATGGTACACGGCGGTTCCGACAATGCACCAAGCTATTCTCGCCCGAGCCGCCCGAAACCAATCAGTCATTGAGCAATCGCGCTTGCGTTTCTTGCGGTCGTCTTCCGCGTCGTTGCCCGCGCCGGTCATGGAAGAGTTGGTGGCGACATTCAATGCGCCTGTCATCGAGGCCTACGGTATGACTGAGGCCACGCATCAAATGTGTTGCAACCCGCTTCCTCCACAAAAGCAAAAGCCCGGATACGTCGGAGTAGCAGCGGGCCCTGAAGTCAGAATTGCAGACGAAACGGAAAATGTATTGATCGCTTCGCGGGATGTCGGAGAAATCGTTATCAGCGGTCCGAACGTGACCCCTGGGTATGAGAGCAACCCGCAGGCAAATGCAGACAATTTCTTTGAAGCGGATGGAAAACTCTGGTTTCGCACCGGTGATCAAGGGTCGTTCGACGAAGAGGATTATCTGCGACTGACTGGACGCCTTAAGGAGCTTATCAATCGAGGTGGAGAAAAAATAAGTCCACTTGAAGTTGACGCCGTGCTTCTAAGCCATCCGGACGTTGCTCAGGCAGTTTGTTTTGCGGTTCCCCACGAGAAACTGGGCGAAGATATAGCGGCGGCGGTGGTGCTCTCAGAAGGAGCGACGATTGAAGGTCAGGACGTCCGGGATTTTGTTGGCGCACGGCTCGCAAAATTCAAGGTGCCGACTTCAGTGGTTATTCTCGAAGAGATACCAAAAGGTGCGACTGGTAAGATACAAAGGATTGGGCTGGCCGCTAAATTGGGACTGGCAAAGGCTTAGACACATGAAAGTTTGCATCTTTGGTGCCGGAGCTATCGGAGGTTACGTTGCCGCGAGGCTCGCGCAGACTGACGTCGACGTCAGTGTCGTTGCACGTGGCCCACATCTGGCTGCAATGCAAGAAAAAGGGCTGACTCTCCAAGAGGATGGGCAGGACCCAATCAACGTGCCAATACGCGCCTCGGACAATGCCGCCGATCTCGGCCCCCAAGACTATGTCTTTATCACACTGAAAGCGCATTCCGTTCCAGCAGTTGTGGACTCGATCCAGCCACTGATTGGGGATGAAACGACAATAGTGAGCGGAGTGAACGGGGTACCCTGGTGGTATTTCCACAAGCTGGGCGGTCCATTCGAGGGGACGAGATTGTCATCTGTAGACCCGGGAGACGCGCAATGGAACGGTTTCGGACCGGATCGTGTGCTTGGGTGTGTTGTTTATCCGGCCGCGGAAGTCATTGCTCCGGGATCGATCAAGCATGTCGAAGGCAATCGTTTTTCTTTGGGTGAGCCCGATGGCACTAAATCAGACCGTGCCTCCAACCTTTCGGCTGCATTGTCCACCGCCGGGTTGCGCGCGCCCGTAAGACCAAGAATACGGGACGAAATTTGGCTGAAGCTATGGGGCAACTTGTCGTTCAACCCGATTTCCGCACTTACCCACTCTACACTTGATGTCTTGTGTACTGATGAAGGTTCACGCTCCGTGGCACGTGGAATGATGCTAGAGGCTCAGGAAATCGGTGAAGAACTGGGGGTTAGGTTCCCGATTGATGTCGAAAAGCGCATTGACGGAGGAGCGGCTGTCGGAGCACACAAGACCTCGATGTGGCAGGATTTGGAGCTGAACCGACCTATGGAAATTGATGCCTTGGTCACTTCAGTACAGGAATTGGGGCAACTGACCGGGATCGCAACACCCACAATCGACACTGTTGCATCACTGATAAAACTGAGGGCAAAGGTCGCGGGTCTTTACTAAGATTCTGCTGGCGATCATCTGAAGAGATCAGTTCTGAGCGGGCGGGGAGCTGAATAGCGATCCGGCGCTACAAAACGCAGATCTTTCAAGCGTCTTGTCAGAAGAACTTTGCTTGGGCGGGGCAGGAGTTTTGCTTGCTTTTGCCCATGCCTAGACCTGCCTCTTTCAAATTCTTAAAACCAATCTCGAGATCATCCACCTTTCGGTGATGCTGTACATCCGCTTTGTCCGCAGAGCAGTCGTTGATGCAATACGCAGCGAACGTCTGCTCTGAGCCCAAAGGCGACTTAGGCTACGGGCGCAGCATTTGTCGTTTTGGGCGGAAAGCGGTCTTTCGCTGCACGTGCAATGGAAACCTTTCTTCGGGGGAAAGCGGGCGTTGGATTTCGTCCAATGCACGGGGGTGTTGCATTTAGACGCCAGGGAATTCGCCAATACCAGCAGTCGGCTTTCCAAGAACATGCTGTTTTTCTGTCTCAAATCTGAGCGTCCCGAAATCTCACAATTTAAATTTTTCGGGGAAAAGTCCGCACAAGAAACGTCTGATAAGATCAACAGAGCGTCGTCGTGAAAAACCCTGCATATCTGTTAGGTAATTGACCCACATACCTTCCAGCAAAGCCAGCGTTCCGGCAGTGGCATCGTCCACCAAGTTTGGGTCACGCTCGTTTTTTTGAGCTATCTCCTTAAACGCAAGCCGCAATGTCTCGACAAGTTTTTGATCCTGAGTGCTGCTGTAGCGGGCAATGCCTGGGTGTGAGCTCGCGATGCCGCGAAATGCATGCCAGATTTTTGTACTTCTTGGATTGAGCAGTGCTTCGGACAGATCCGCCTCGATCACAGCCATCACTCGGTCTTCGGGCGATGCATCCGAGCCCAGATCGGTCATTTTGTCCATCTCGGAATAATATTGGGCACTGAAATGCTGGGCTGCTGCCGTCAGCAAATTGTCCTTCCCGCCGAAATGCAAATGGATCATTCCGCGTGACAAACCAGAACGCTCGCAGATGCAGCTGACCGTCGTCTCGGTGACTCCAATATCCGCGATAGAGTCCAGAGTCGCCTTGATCAGAAGTTGCTTACTGGCATCTGGATCACGTTTCGAGCCACGTTTTCTTCCTCTAACGTTTTCCACTTTATTCAATAATTCCATTTCCTTGATGGCATCACTCAAGTCTTTCTCACAGGAAGATTGACACGAAAGACCGTTCTGGCGCAACATTTAATGGACGATCGTCCATTAGTGACTCGTGAAAATCCGGATGGGAGTTTGGGTAATCTTTCGTAGCGAAGCATCCCGGGGCTATACCCTCAGCGCACCAGCCACGGCTTATGTGGGCTTTCTGGTGGCGGCTCCGTTGTTGATCTTGATCGCCTATTCGTTCTGGACGCAAACCTACGTAACGCTCGACAAGACGCCGACACTAAAAAACTATAGCGACGCGTTTGCTGATCCTCTGGTTAGACACTTAATGCTAAGGTCGATCTGGATTGCCGGAGCAGTTACAGCAGTTACTGTCGCACTGGCATATCCCATCGCTTATTTCATCGCGATGAAGGCCCGTAAAAAGACCATCTGGCTTCTGCTCATCACCATTCCATTCTGGTCTAGCTACCTCCTGCGTGTATTTGCGTGGAAACTCATCCTGGGGTTCAACGGCGTAATGAATTCTGCACTGCTGATGCTTGGTCTGATCGACGAACCGCTCGACTTCCTTCTCTACAATGAATTTGCAGTCGTGCTGACGCTTGCCCATGCTTGGGCGCCATTTGCGATCCTGCCGATCTATGTCTCATTGCAGAAGATCGATCCGAGCTTACTAGAAGCCGCCACCGACCTCGGTAACAGCCCTTTTCAACGCTTCATGCGGGTGACGCTGCCACTAACCATCCCGGGGATCATTGCTGCTTGTCTGATCATATTTATTCCCACGGTAGGTGACTATGTGACCCCGGCACTGGTTGGCGGGTCGGATGGAAAGATGATCGCCAACCTTATTCAGGTGCAGTTCGGGGCCGCCAACAACTGGCCACTCGGCGCCACCCTTTCACTGATCGCGATGCTATCGGTTGGCTTTGTCGCTATAGTGTTTGTAATTACCGCCACCCGGCTAGGGAGGCGGATAAGATGAGACGCCCTTCGACCCTGACAGCCTACGCCTTTCTGTATTTGGTTTTTCTTTACCTGCCGGTCCTTTTTCTGCCCTTGTTTTCATTCAACAGCGGCACAATCGTTGCCTTTCCCATCAAGGGCTGGACGCTGGACTGGTATCGGAAGCTGGGCGAACAGGATACCTTGATCCAGGCCCTTTGGAATTCGCTTGGCGTCGGCACCGTCGTGGCACTTCTTTCTACCGCTATGGGATTGTTCGCCGCCCGCGCCTTTGTTCGGTACCGTTTTCGGGGTCAGCGTGCTGCCGAAGGTCTGGTGATGCTGCCTTTGGTTATACCGGGCATTATCGTCGCTTCTTCAATGCTGGTTCTGTTTTTGTTTATCGGTCTTAAGCCGTCTTTGCTGACCGTCGTTCTGGGTCATACATTTCTTGCGCTGCCGTTTTCCGTCTCGATCCTGAAGTCTGCGTTTGATGACTTCGATGCGTCGCTGGAGGAAGCATCATACGATCTAGGTGTCGGCGTGTTCGACACCTTCCGCCGCGTGACGCTTCCGGTCGTTTCCCCGGGTATCGTCGCAAGTTTGCTGGTCACTTTCACAGTCAGCTTCGACGAGTTCGTGCTCGCCTTTTTCCTGTCCGGCAACCAACCAACCTTGCCAGTCTACATCTGGAGTCAGATTCGTTTCCCCGCCAAGCTTCCAAACGTTTTGGCCTTAGGCTCTATCCTGCTGCTTTCATCGGTTCTACTTTTGGTGCTGGCCGAGTATTTCCGGCGCCGCTCATCCGCATCAGGGGTCCAATGACAGAAAAAAACATCATCGAACTCAGGGGCGTCGAGAAACGCTATGGCACTTTTCTTGCGGCTAGCGGGATCGACCTCGATCTCAAGGAAGGCGAGTTTTTCTCACTCCTCGGCCCATCGGGATGCGGCAAAACCACGGTATTGCGGATGATCGCTGGTTTCCAAGAGCCGACCAAAGGCACCGTACTGATCGACGGTCAGGATATGGATGGTGTGCCTGCCAACAACCGCCCGACGAACATGGTTTTTCAGAGCTACGCCATCTTCCCGCACCTGAATGTTGGAAACAACGTGGCTTATGGATTACGTGGCAAGGCCCCCAAGGCCGAAATCGACCAGCGTGTGGCCGAAGCCTTGGAAATGGTCGAGCTGGGCGGTCTTGAGGATCGCGGCGCAAGTGAGCTGTCAGGCGGGCAGCGGCAAAGGGTGGCGCTCGCCCGTGCGCTGATCATGCGACCCAAAGTATTGTTGCTGGATGAGCCCTTGTCGGCCTTGGACAAGAAGCTGCGCGAGCAGATGCAATTTGAAATGCGTAATCTGCAGCAATCGCTGGGTATCACCTTTGTGATGGTCACACACGACCAATACGAGGCGATGACAATGTCTGACCGCATTGGCGTGATGTTCAATGGGCGGCTAAAGCAGGTGGATACGCCAACAACGCTTTACGCCCGGCCCTGCGATCAGCAGGTTGCCAGTTTCATCGGTGAGATGAACATTTTGCCTGCCCAGTTGCTTGAGGAAAATGGCGATACGCTTTCAATCGACGCGAAGGCCTTTGGCCAAATGGAGATTGAAAAAAACCCCAACGTCGCAACCAGCGCCCGAGATATGAACATCGGTATTCGACCCGAACAATTGGAAATCACCTCTGAAAAACCCGAAGACTATCCATCAACTGTTCAGGGCAAAGTCAGCAACGTCGCTTTCTATGGCGAGAACATTCACTACCACATTCAGGTTGCGGAAACCGACAAGCCGATCTCGGTCTCGGTTCCGAACTACTTTCACACGGTTGATTTCAATCGCGGCGACGCAGTTTGGCTGGGAGTCCAAAGCGCCAGCGTGATCGATCTTGGCACTGACACAGAATAAGACAATGGGAGGAAAAAAATTGAAACTTCAGGGAATTGCGGCCTTCGCATGTGCGACGGCAATAAGTACAGGAAGCGCCAGCGCCGGTGGAGCTGATCTGACGGTATTTGACTGGTCGGGATATGAAGACCCGGGATTCTTTGCCAGCTACATGGAAAAATACGGGAATGAAGCACCGAGCTATTCCTATTTCGGTAGCCAGGAAGAAGCCTTTACCAAGCTAAGCTCCGGATTTACAGCTGATTTAGCGCATCCTTGTTCCGACGCGGTCAGAAAATGGGTCGCAGCCGATCTGATTCAGCCGCTGGACGAAAGCAAGCTGACCAATTGGGCGGATGTGCTGCCCGAGATCAAGGAGGTCGACGCCATCGTTCTGGACGGCCAGCTTTACATGTTGCCGTTCGAATGGGGGAACACGGGCCTTATCTATCGCACCGACAAGATCTCGGGGGACGATATCTCACTGCAATTGCTGGCCGACCCGGCTTATGCCGGTAAGATCGCTATCCCGGATGCCGCATCATCTGCTTATGCGTTAGCGGCGCTGGCTACTGGAAATGCTGACGACTACACCAACTTGAGCGATGAGCAGTTCAAGGAAGCGTCTGACTTCCTGCGCTCGATCCACCCGAACATGCGCTTTTACTGGTCCGACGCAGGTCAGTTTGACCAGGCCATGACCAGCGGCGAGATCGAATTCGGTTGGGCCTGGAACCAGTCAGAACTAAACCTGATCTGGAATGAGGTGCCTGCCGCGATGATGCGAGACGTCGACAAGGGTATCGCGACCTGGGCGTGCGGCTACGTGCATCTGAAATCATCCACGACACCGGTCGATCAGGTCTATGATCTGTTGAACGCGCTTACCGACCCGGCCAGCGGTCAGTACATCATCGACAACTGGGGCTACCCGCATTCGAACGCAAAAGCGTTCGAAGTTGCCGATCAGGCCAACATCGAAGCCTATGGTTTCTCCGATCCAAAAAGCTTCTTCGAGGGCAGTTTGTTCTTTGATGCGGTGAACCCCGAGCTTGAGGCAAAAATGCTGGCGGAGTTTGAACGGATCAAAGCCGGCTTCTGATTCAACAGTATCTCCGGGGCCAACCAGCCCTGGAACACAAACACAGGAAAACGCGTGAACATGTCAGACGCGAACCCATATGCTATGCTCTTGGAACCGGTTCAGATCGGGCCAGTCACTGCCAGGAACCGCTTCTATCAGGTGCCTCATTGCACCGGGCTGGGGCACCTCCGACCAAGGGCGGATGCTGCCGTTCGTGGAATGAAGGCCGAAGGCGGGTGGGCGGTGGTTTCCAATCAGGAGACCGAGATTCACCCGACTTCTGACCTTTCTCCTTACGCCGAAGGGCGGCTATGGGACGCGCGCGATGTGCCCGCGTTGCGGCTGATGACAGACGCAGTGCATGCACATGGTGCGCTGGCGGCTATCCAGCTGGTTCATAACGGCAATCATGCGCAAAACCTGCTTACCCGCGCCCCGGTTCTTGCACCTTCCGAAATGTCTGTCGACACTACACACCCCAAGCAGGCGCGGGCTATGGATAAAGCCGACATTCGGGAATTTCGCCGTTGGCACCGCGAGGCCGCCTTGCGCGCGAAAGATGCCGGATTTGACATCATTTATGTGTATGCCGGGCACAACATGACATTGGCGCAACATTTCATGCTGCCGCATATGAACCAGCGTAGCGATGAATATGGTGGGTCGCTCGAAAATCGCGTGCGTCTGACACGTGAACTGCTGGAAGACACTCACCAAGCCGTGGGCGACAGCTGCGCTGTGGCGTTCCGTTTTGCTATTGATGAGATGATGGGTGCCGGGGGCATGCAGGTAGCAGAAGAAGGCCGCGCCGTTGTCGAGCTTTTGGCCGATCTTCCTGACCTATGGGATGTGAATGTGGCTGACTGGTCCAATGACAGTGCCACGACTCGTTTTCAGCCAGAGGACGGATATCAGAACGCGTTTCTGTCCCACGTTAAACAGATCACCCAAAAACCTGTGGTTGGTGTCGGTCGCCTGACATCCCCCGACATGATGCTGTCGATGGTCAAAAAAGGAATTGTCGACCTTATCGGTGCCGCGCGGCCATCCATTGCGGACCCTTTCATACCAAAAAAGATCGGGGAAGGCAGGATCGACGAAATCCGCGAATGCATCGGCTGCAATATCTGCGTGTCGTCGGACAATCTGGGTATCCCGATCCGATGCACTCAAAACCCTACGATGGGTGAGGAATGGCGACGCGGTTGGCACCCCGAGATCATCGCGCCGAAAAAGAGCAACGCGGATACTTTGGTTGTTGGCGGTGGCCCTGCCGGTCTTGAATGCGCCATGCAGTTGGCAAGGCGAGGATATCAGGTGACCTTGGCCGAAGCGTCAGCCGAATTGGGCGGGCGGGTTACGAAGGAAAGCAAACTTCCCGGCCTCGCAGCTTGGTCCCGCGTCGTCGACTATCGTCTGCATGATTTAAAGCAACGCGGCAACGTTCAGCTTTTCACTGACAGCAGGCTTGATGGCGATCAAGTGGCAGAGCTGGGCGTCGAACACGTCTTTGTGGCCACCGGCAGCCTTTGGCGAACCGACGGCATGGGCCGTAACACCCAGCGCCATGTGCCCCAGATCGAGCAAAGCGCCAATGTGCTGACGCCTGATGACATAATGAATGGTGTTCTACCGCCTGATGGCCCGGTCATGATCTATGATGACGATCATATCTATCTGGCAGGAGTGATCGCCGAAAAACTGGCGACGGCAGGATACCAGGTGGTCTTTGTCACGCCGGAGAATTTGGTTTCAGCTTACTCCATCAATACTTTGGAGCAGCCTCGCATTCAGGCCCGTCTGATGGAGCTTGGTATCGACATTCGTTGCAATCAGGTGCTGACGGCGGTTCAAGGTGACATGGCCCGCATCGGTTGTGCCTTTACTGGTCGCGAAATGGATATTCCATGTGCCTCGACAATTCTGGTCACTGAACGTCAGCGTGAGACGACGCTATATGACAGCTTGCGCGGGCTCAGGTTGAAAACCGTCGAACTTATTGGCGATGCCGCTTCTCCAGGGCTGATCGTCGACGCAGTCTTCGCGGGCCACCGCGCGGCCCGTGATTTTGAACGCCCCAAGGCAGAAGCAGACCAGGATTGGTTTCGCCGCGAGATAATCGATTTGGAGGAAACGAGATGAACAGCCGACCGTTTGAGTTGGATGCGCTGATAGCCTCGCACCAGTACGGCCACGCCCTGCCGCGCGAATTCTATACCTCCCAAGACATCTATAACTATGACATCGCCCGGGTCTGGAACCGCAACTGGCTTTGGGCAGGTCACGTCAGTCAAATCCCAAGCCCCGGTGACTACTTCCTGTTAGACTATGGCCCGGAGAGCATTATCGTTGTTCGCGACCGCGATGGCGACATTCGTGCTCATTTGAATGTCTGCCGCCATCGCGGATCTCGCGTCTGCACTGAACAATCCGGCAACGCCCGCGTTCTTGTTTGCCCCTACCACGCATGGACATATGAGCTATCAGGAAAACTTCGTGCAAGTCACAATATGGGGGAACAATTCGACCCGTCAAAGTTTGGGCTTCTTCCCGTTCAGGTGAGTGTCTTCAAGGGCCTGATCTTTGTCTGTGCCGATGCAAACACCCCATCACTTGATCCTGTCCTCAGCAAACTTGAGCCACTCGTCGAACCCTATGGCCTGAACGATTTGAAAGTAGCGCATACCGCGTCATTTCCTGTTCCCGCGAATTGGAAACTAGCGGTTGAGAACTACCTTGAATGCTACCACTGCGGGCCAGCTCACAAAGAGTATTCTCGCTCCCATAGCTTGAAATCACCGCAAGACATGGCTGGTTTGGTCGAACCGCTAAAGGCTAGGGCTGTAGAAGCCGGGCTGTCACCCAATGAATTGACTCTTGTCGGCGACGCTGCGCTGACCCCATTTACCAGCGGGTACTATCGTCGCTATCCGCTTTACCAAGGCTACAAAACCGGCAGCCAATCGGGCGAGGCACTTGCACCATTGCTTGGAACGCTCAAAGGCTTCGACGGTGGCGCAACTGACTTTGATATTGGTCCGTTGAATTGGTTCCTGATTTATTCGGATCACATGGTCGGCTACCGCTTCATTCCACGAGGCTTACAGGAAACCGACATTCAGGTGGTCTGGCTGGTTCGCGCTGACGCCGAAGAAGGCGAAGACTACGACAAAGAAGACCTGACCTGGCTTTGGCATGTCACATCTTTGGATGACGAACGCATCATTCGCCACAACCAGTCCGGCGTAAATTCTCAATACTTCCAACCGGGCCCCTTGGGCGAGATGGAAACCTCGATCCAGGACTTCTACGATTTCTATTTCAACATGATCAGCCCGGACCCAGAACAAAGGATGTCCGGTCATGGCTGAGGCAAAATCACGCCGTCGCGGCGGCGGCGGACGCGCCGCGCGCATCAAGGTTCAACAGGCTACCACGGGCAATGAGGCCGTACCTGGAGGCCTAAGTGGCGGCCGCTATAAACCGCTGACCCAAGCAGATATGGAGAACATCCATCAAGCGGCCTTAACCGTTGTGGAAAACACGGGCGTTACCGACCATTTCCCGGAATTGCTTGATCTGGCGCTTCCCAAAGGCGCAGTTTTGAATGACCTCAATAGGCTGTGCTTCCCCCGCGCCCTTATGGAAGACATCCTGGCGGCTGCCGCCAGAGAGTTTTATGTCTATGCCCGCGGTGAGCGTGCAGGCAAAGACGACATGCATTGCTCGGCCGAGAGTGTCTATTTCGCCAACTCTGGCACCGCCGTCACAACCTTCGATTCCGAGACCAAGTCCTATCGTCCATCGGTTCTGCGCGACGTTTATGATTTCACCCGACTAGTGGACCGCTTGGACAACATCCATATGCTGGGCGACACAGTTTTGGCCACCGACGTGACCGATGATTTCGCTCACGACATGAACACCATATATGCGATGCTCGCAGGCAGCCAAAAGCCTGCCTGTCTGACCTTTCGCGACCGCAGCCATATCCCGCATGCCATCCGCATGTTTGATTTGGCTCACGGTGGTGAAGGGGCTTTCATGAAGAAGCCAAGCGTCATATTTGGCGGCTGCCCAATGGTTTCCCCCTTGCGGATCGGCAAGGAGAACATGGAAATCCTGATTGATACTGCCAAACTTGGTCTAACTGTCGATCTGGCCGTGCCTCCTCAGGCCGGGGCCACAGCCCCCGCGACGCTTGCGGGAACACTGGTGCAAACCGTGGCCGAAACGCTGGCCTGTGTTGCCATTGTAAACCTCATCACACCGGGCTGTCCGGTCTGCTTTGCCGCCTGGCCCTTCATCACAGACCTGCGTAGCGGATCGTTCACCGGCGGCAGCGGTGAACAGGCTCTCATCGGGGCGGCAGCCATTCAGATGGGCAATTTCTACGGCCTTCCCACATCCGTTGGCGCAGGCATGACCGATGCAAAAATACCCGACGCGCAATACGGGTTGGAAAAAGCACTGACCTTCACGCTTGCCGCCCATGCCGGTGCCAATCGTCTGTGCGAGTTCGGCGGTATGATGGGTAGCCTGATGGGATGCAGCTTTGAAAGTATGGTCATCGATGACGAAGCGGGTGGTATGATCCTGCGATCGTTGCGCGGGATAGAGGTCACGGATGAAACCATGGCGGTAGATGTGATCCACCAGTGTGCCATCGACCCAGGTCATTTCCTCGGTAACCCTCACACGCTGAACTATATGAACACCGAATTTGTCTACCCGCGGCTCATGGATCGTGAGCGTACAGATACATGGGAAAACGAAGGCAAAACTGATCTATTGGACCGCGCCCGTGACAAGGCCAATTCCATTCTCGACAGCCATTTCCCCAACTACTTCGGCGCCTCAGACGCTCAGGTGCGCGAAGAGTTCCCAATTGTGATGAGCGCAGAAAGCATGGCCCGCCGTGGATAACTCTAACGCCAAGCACTGGGACAACGACCATTTCCTGCACCCGTGGGAAGGAATGGCAACTTTGGGCAAAAGCGACCGCACTTTTATCGAAGGTGCCAGCGGCATCCATGTGGTTAACGAAATAGGCGAACGCTTGATCGACGGACCAGGCGGGATGTGGTGCACTCAGATCGGTTATGGGCGAGAGGAGATGGCCGAGGCCATGGCTGAGCAGGCTCGAAACCTCGCCTATTTCTCTCCCTTCAACAACGCCAACTCAACTGCCGCGCTGTTCGCACGCGAAATCGCCAAACGTGCGCCGGGCGACTTGAACAATGTCTTTTTTACCACCGGCGGTTCGACTGCGGTGGATACGGCCATCCGCTTTGTCCACTTTCGAAACAACCTTTTGGGTCGGCCCGAGAAAAAGAAGATCATTTCAAGGCAAAAAGCCTATCACGGAAGCACTTATCTGGCGGCCAGCGTCAGTGGAAAAGAGCGTGACAGGCTTTGGCTAGACAAGGCGGATGACCTCGCACATTTCCTGCCCGACGTGAATCCGCTCTACCGTTCACCTGGTCAAAGCGACGAGAGTTTTCCAAAGGAGAAAATTTCCGATCTTGAAAACGCCATTGTAGCTCTTGGCCCCGAAAACGTTGCCGTTTTTATCGCCGAACCGGTTCTGGCATCTGGCGGCGTGATCGTGCCGCCGAATGGATACCACAAAGGCTGCCTAAACATCTGCAAGAAGTATGATGTTCTATATATCTCCGACGAAGTGGTGACGGCATTTGGGCGATTGGGCCATTGGTTTTCGTCAGATGCTGTTTTCGGCATTCAGCCTGACATAATCACTTGTGCCAAAGGAATGACATCTGGGTATGCGCCGATGGGTGCCGCGGTTATCTCTGACCGATTGATCGCAGACGTTGGAGGAAAAGATGCGACCTTCTCAAATGGCTACACCTATTCTGGTCATCCGGTTAGCGCGGCTGCGGGTTTGAAGAGCATTGAGATCATAGAGCGGGAAAAACTTCTCGAACACGTTCAAAAGGTCGCTCCGGTTTTTCAGGATCAGCTGCAGCATTTGCGACAGATTGATATCGTTGCCGATGTGCGCGGGATGGGGTTGATGGGATGCGTACAATGCTCAGTCGATGGTGATCCCCGGAGTGATCTGGGATGCGACTACGAGATTGGCGGCCAGATCGATATAGAATGCCAAAAACGTGGGTTATTAGTTCGACCTATTATCAACATGTGTGTTCTTTCACCGCCCCTTATCATCAGCGAAAGTGAAATTGAGCAGATGTTTTCTATCTTGCGCAAGGGGCTTGAAGCGACACGAACGTGGCTTGGCGGAATCAGTGAACAATGAAGAGCTTGCGCCACTGTTGCGGATGTCCGCAGACCGGTATGCCACCGCAGCATTTGAATTCCGTCCTAAATGTCCGCAACGGGCCGTTGTCACACATCCCGACAAAATGACTTATCGGCAGCTTTGTCCGCAGAGCAGACATTCGCCGCGATTGAGTGAATGACTGCTTCGAGCCCAAAGCGGAAGTTACCAAAGGCAGGTTAGTGGCGCATTGGAACTTCGATGACTTTCCATTAGCACACACCTCTGAAAGCAACCGTTTCATGTCCATTCGCCCCTAAACTTAGAGGAATTTCCACAATAACTGGAAATGCTTTGCCAGAAACGGCCAGAAGCCGTAACATGAGCCTGCGCTAGCAGCAACTCACGTTTGGATTTTTCATGTGCGATTGATAGCCTTTTTTGGTCTATTTTACTTGGTGGCGATGTCTTTTTTTGCTTGGGGCTTCGCAGCCGGGCGCTATATGTTCCCGCCCGCAAGGGTTATGGCTTCGGTTAAAAATGAGATAAGCTCTTTTGTAGCTGGCGACTCCACCGAGAACACAAGTGTCATTCAAAAACTGAGAAATGATCTTGGTGGAAGACCAGAGCGCATGATCCGGACGTTCAGCCCGAAGGACAGGTCCGTCTATTTTGAGGTAGAAGTTGCTGGTCTGAAATCCAGGCGTAATCAACCAAGGCTCATGCTTTCTGCGAATTCAGCCGATTTTCATCGGATTTTAGTAGGCGCTTTTGATTTCGAAGACGCGTTCTGGGGCGCTATTCTTT
Source organism: Ruegeria sp. S263 (assembly GCF_056780525.1). NCBI lineage: Bacteria > Pseudomonadati > Pseudomonadota > Alphaproteobacteria > Rhodobacterales > Roseobacteraceae > Ruegeria > Ruegeria sp. S263. The sequence continues at coordinate 553,270 of NZ_JBQUVJ010000003.1, forward strand.
TGGATCCTAACGGCAAGGTAGTCCATTCGTGGAAACTGAATGGGGAGATTGAACAGCTCAGCGACCAGCCCGACACCTTGAAAAACGCCTATGGCATTGCAGTTTTGCGCGACGGTTCCATAATTTACAACTTACAGGAACGCGGCGGCGGATTGATCAAACGGTCCTATTGTAGTGAGCTTGTTTGGACAAAACCGGGTGAGTTTCATCATTCCGCTGAACCGACCGAGAATTTTGAAGCCTTATGGACGCTGGGCGGCGCTCAGCGTGATATGCATTCCGTTCTTATTTTGCTCGACGCGTCGACCGGGGAAACTATAAAGGAAATCAGCATGGCTGATGTTGAGAAGGCAAACCCGGACATTGCGATCTTAAATCTCTTCCGCGGACAGCCCAGCGGCACAGTACATCCAACGCATTCGAATGATTTGGAACCGCTGCCAAGTCATCTGGCTGAGGCCTTCCCTATGTTTGATGTGGGTGATCTTGTGCTCAACTACCAAGCAACCAATCTTGTGTTCGTTGTGGACCCGGATGAACTGAAGATAAAGTGGTGGCATCTGGGAGCGGTGGATGGCGGCCACGATCCAGATTGGCAGGCAGACGGGACAATCGTGGTGTTCGATAATCGTTTCAGAGCTGAGCAGCGAGGTATTCCGGCTTACTCGCGGATCGTTGCGATCGATCCGGTCCACAACAAATTTGACGTAGTCGTTGACGGTGAAGATTTTGACTTCTACTCCCAATTCAACGGTCGCCAGCATGTGACCGAGGCTGGTACTGTTATCATATCTAGTTCCACGCAGGGACGCATATTTGAAGTTGACCGTGCTTCAGGCGATGTTGTGTTTGATTTCATCAACGCGTACGATTGGGAGAAAGGGATCACGCTACATGTAAGTGAAGCATTTGTTGTGAAGTCTGATACCGCTGAAGCTTGGCTGGAAAACGAGTGCTAAGAATGGAGCGCAAATATGAAGGCATCCAATTTTTTTTCATTTAGTTGTTTGCTTGCGATTTCTACTGCTGCATTTATTTTGTCGGCGGGTACAGCGCAGGCGTATGTCGGACCTGGGCTTGGCTTGGGTACTATCGCCGTTGTTCTTGGTGTTATCGGATCCATCTTCCTGGCGATATTCGCAATTATTTGGTATCCGGCCAAACGAATGCTCAGAAAGCGTCGAGCAGCTAGAAGTGAAGGTGAATCCGACAAGGAAGCGAAATAGGTCGGGCAATGACATGGCTTTTTGCGGTATTGGCCAGCGTTTTCTTTGTTGAAACAATATGCAGGTTGCCATTCTCTGAAACACTGGCTCGGTTCAACGGCACGATTGGACGCGTCAGCAGAGTGATGCGTTCAGGCAATATCTCGGACCATTGGAAAGAGAAGTCCTTACCTCGCTACGCGATGAGGATTCTTTTGTCGTCAGTCGTGCTTTTTTTGATCATTTTGACCGCTTTTGTTCCAGTGCTGGTGTTAAGCTATATTGGCCAAGTACTTGAAATTAATTTCTTGTCGTTTGTCGCCACGTGGCGTGGCATGGTTTTCATGACGATCTGCAGTGTCGGTTTTGCAAAATTGCGCGGTTCCTATGTCAGAAAAAAACTATAACGCGGCTTCGAGATTTTTGCACCGAATTGCACTCAGCAAGCCTTTGGCGGAGCTATCATTCGACATGGATCAATTGTTGGTAAAATCCAATCTTGACGGAGTAAAGAACGAAAGACATGTCTTCGTTTCCGGGCTGGCGAGGGCCGGAACGACTGTGCTGATGCGTAGCTTGCATGAGACCGGGATGTATCGCTCGCTGACGTACAGGGACATGCCCTTTGTTCTGGCTCCCAACCTGTGGAGCAGGTTAATGCCAACAAAAACTCGCTTCAAATCTGCTTCAGAAAGGGCACATGGCGACGGAGTCTATGTCGACTTCGATAGCCCGGAAGCCCTTGAAGAAGTCTTTTGGCGCGTTTTCTGCGGTGATAGTTACATTCTCGCCGACCGGCTCGTCCCTATGCGTGTCACAAAAGAAACGAAAACGGCCTTTGTGAGATACGTTGCCAACATTCTGGCTTCCGACAAACGTACGCGGTACTTGTCAAAAAACAACAACAGTATTCTTCGACTTCAGGCACTTGCCGATTGCTTTCCACGCGCGGCACTTCTTGTTCCGTTTCGCAACCCTTTACAACACGCAATCTCGTTGCTTCGGCAGCACCTGCTATTCACAGAAAAACATGCAAAAGATCCATTCTCCCTCGATTACATGCGCTGGCTCGTTCACCATGAGTTTGGCATGGACCATCGACCGTTTAAATTCAAAGAAGAGACAAAACCTGCCGAACTGGCAAATGAAACACTTACGGTGGATTATTGGTTGAAGCTGTGGCGAGACACGTACCAGTACCTGATTGCACAAGCCAATGCCTCTTGCGTATTTGTCTCATACGAGCGGATCTGCGAAGATACTGCAAACGTGTGGCCTGCGCTTTGCGAGCATTTGGAGTTGTCATCTGGAGACATACCTGACCTTTCCTTGCGCGAGTCTCAAAACGAAATCGATTGTTCTGCCCAACTTCTTTCGGACTGTACCGAATTGTATCAAATCTTGTCAGAGAAAGCGCTGTGAAACTGTTGGCGCGGGCGAAGTTGTCCTACATCCCGCAGCATTTTTTGAATCATGGCATCAGCACTAACGCCTTTGATCAGCGATCCACCCCTCACCTCAGCGAAATCGCTTTTACGGCCGAGACACGCGTTAAAAGTTTAACTCGATCGTTTTTCTTTTCTTAAGCTAAGTACGTCCATCGGTTTGAAAGTCAGCATACGACTGTTTTGTCCGCAAAGTAGACGTCTAAGCAAGTTGCAGCGAATGACCGGTTAGAGCCCAACTGGACCTTGCTTCTTGGCGCAGCATCCTCCTCAATGGGCGGAAAGCGGCCATTCGCTGCGGCTGCAAAGCTGACACTCTTGAAACTACGCGGAAGCCTTTTAGTTCGCGTGCGTCCTACCCTAATCGATGTAGTAAAAGTGCCTTGATGAGTTGCAGAAAACGTCGGTGTGGTTCTCCCTCGGGATAAGGAGTTGATATCGATGAGCAAGCTCTTCGTAAGTAGACGAAAGGCTATCAACCGGAAAATTTGATCCGAACATGCAACGATCTGCGCCGAATTTTGACAAGCAGGTCGAAACGATGTGGGAGACGCTTTCTGCGCTCCAGTTGTGGTCAAACATCCCGAGGCCAGAAAGCTTACAATAGACCTGTGGCAGGTTCGACAGTGCCGTCAGCGCGTCCGCCCATTTCTGTATCCCCGTTGCGGACCGGTCATGGGGCGAGCCAGCATGGCAGAGCGCGATCTGCGTATCCGGGGCCTTCGCAAGCACACTTGCGGTTTGTTTCATCAGCTCGGGCAACAGTTGAAGATCAAAGGACAAACCGCGCTCGCCCAGTTGCCTCAGGCCAGACAGGAACCTTGGGTCCTGAAGCAGCGCATTCGTGCCCGTTTTTGCATCCTCTCCCGGGGCGCGGCCAATGATTTGACGCACGCCGCGCACAGACGGCAACGTTTGGAGGCGGTCAAGCTGTTCGCTCAAATCACCAGCAGTCAGGTCGCAGAAAGCAATCTGAACCAACGGCCAATCCGGGGACTGATCGGCCACTGACTGCACCCATTGCGCCTCGGCCCAAGGATCGGCTGCGCCGACCTGAACGTGAACCGATGCGGTGAAGCCTTGAGCCTGGGCATCTGCGCGAAACTCCGGCAACAGATAGTCCCGTTGAATCGAGGCTGGGTCGCCGAAAAAGCGGACGGCACCTTTTTCCATGAGCCAGGGATAGGTTACGGCCGTAAGGTCCCACAGATGGTGGTGCGCATCTATTCTCATGGTGTTTCGATTCCTGTGGTGCGGCCCAGAATGTCTACCCCTTGCCCTTTCCAGAAATGCAGCAAGTCGATGAAAATCCAATTCTCGGCCAGCTTGTCGCCTGCGCGGCGATAGATATCAATCACCCTGAACTCACCGGGTTTTCTGGTGGCTGGCATCCCCATAAACCCACCCGAAGGAATTGCAGTGAAATTGGGCCAACCAAAAAAGCCGCCATAGTGCCCCTCGGCCAAACGGCAGATATGGCTGGTTTTTGTCCGGTCTGTGAAAGTGGCCCGGAAGGGGCCCGAATGTTGCCTTGCGTATCGGTCGATTGAGTAGGTCGCGCCAATCCCCTCTGGGCCCCACCAGATCATGTCATCATGCCAGGCTCGGGCCAGTTCATCCTCAATAGATAACCCGCTGTCCCATTGGCCGAGATCCGATATCATTGCGTTGATGACTGCTAAGGTCTTTTCGCCCTCGTCGACAGGTTGTTTGTTCCATAGCAGACCGTCATGGGTCATTGGTCCGGGCTGAACCAGATGCGCCGCCGTTTGTGGTGGAAAGGGGTTCTGTCCGGCCTGAACCATCAGATGCGGTATATCAAAATACATTGCCGTTTCGACAATCCTGTCACCGACAATTTTGTAAAATGCGCAATAGCGCAGGAAAGCCAACTTGCCAGTGGGGCGGATGCCCAGCCACGGCTGGTCGAACAACCCCATCAGATGCCCCATGGATACAACCCAGACATCCGCATCGTCCCGCAGCGAGTTTTGCCCTGCAAATAGGATATCTATGCGGTTTTGCAGCCGTGTCAGGCTGCTTTTCAACGGTTGCCAGAAATACCGGGCAACTTGGTTGGCACCGATGATCTGGTTGAAGGGATGAAAGCCGCGCCACAGCAAATCAGGGGCGCAGAATTGGCTCAGGACATTTGAGGTTTCTTCCTGTGTCGCGGTTTCCAGCGCGTTGTGAAATGCAGAGACAAGGCTTTTTTCTGTCTGAAAGGTCACGGTATTTACCATTGCGATCAAGTTTTACGGTTGGTTTACAGCCGTTGTGAGTCGGGTGTTCCGCGCATTCTTGCATACGTATGCAAAAATGTCTTGCCAGAATTGATAAGTGCATATTACAGTTTTGCAAACGTATGCAAAACGAATCCTTGCAGGGGGCATCATGGCGGAAATTCAATTGCGCAACGTCGGCAAGCGCTGGGGCTCGTTCGTTGGGGTTCATAATTTCGACCTGACAATTGCGGATCGTGAGTTTCTGGTTCTGCTGGGGCCGTCGGGCTGTGGCAAAACCACGACGATGAGGATGATTGCCGGGCTTGAAGACGTGACCGAGGGTGAAATTCTGGTTGATGGCAGAGTCGTCAACGATCTTGAGCCCAAGGATCGGGACGTGGCGATGGTGTTCCAAAGCTACGCTCTGTATCCGAACATGAACGTCTATGAAAACATCCGCTTTCCTCTGAAAGTGCGCGGGATTGATCCCTCGACCCATGACGAAAAAGTTCGCCAGGCCAGCGCGATGGTGGAATTGGATGACTTCCTACATCGCAAACCTGCCGAACTGTCTGGTGGACAGCGTCAGCGCGTGGCGTTGGCCCGCGCCATCGTGCGCGAGCCGAACGTGTTCCTGATGGATGAACCGCTGTCCAATCTGGACGCCAAGCTGCGGGTTTCGACGCGGGCGCAGATCAAGAACCTCAGCCATGAACTGGCGGTGACGACGATCTATGTGACCCACGACCAGATCGAGGCGATGACGCTGGCTGACCGCGTTGTCGTCATGAAACAGGGCGTAGTTCAGCAGGTCGGCAGCCCGACCGAGATTTACGACCGGCCTGCCAATACATTTGTCGCCAGCTTTATCGGCTCGCCTGCGATGAACCTCATGGACGGAGAGGTGTCGGGCGGTGTGTTCCGCGCCGAGAACGTCCAGATTCCGGTCGATGCCCCCGATGGCCCCCTGACCTTGGGTTTCCGGGCCGAAGACGCGGGCCTTGCCGAAGGACAGGGCGAAATTACGGCTCCGATCTACACGCTCGAACTGCTGGGTGACGCGACCATGATCTCGGTCCGCGTCGGTGGTGCGCTGGTGTCCGTGAAAGCCGACAAAGCATTCCGCGCCGAGATCGGCGAAAGCGTCTCGTTCTCGGTGCCGAAAGACATCTGTCACCTCTTTGAAGCTGAAAGCGGTGCGCGGATCGGGGCATAGCCCCACAACAGCCCAACCGGGCACACAACCGGTCCGGACGTCGACGACGGACCGATCCTGACAGGGAGAAACGCATGAAACTCAAAACAATCCTCTTGGCCGGTGCCATGTCCTTTGCCGCCGCAGGCGCGTGGTCGGACTGTGCCTTTGAAAACGATGTCCCGCTAAAGTCGCTCTCGGCCGGGTTTGAAGCCTGGAAAGCCGTGACCGACGCGATGGCCGAGTGCGGCAATTTCAGCGCCTCGCTCGATCAGGAATTCCGCGAAAAACAGCCCGAAGCGTTTGCGGCTGATCCCGCGCTCTACCAGATTGGCGGCGTCTCGAACGCCACGCTGGTGCCGCTGCTGAACGCGGGCACTATCCGGCCGCTGGATGATCTGGTTGAGAAATACGGACAGGACCTTCTGCCGAACCAGTTGATCAAGGTGGACGGCAAAACCATGGCGATTGCTATGATGGTGAACGCGCAGCACCTGATGTATCGCGACGACGTTCTGGCCGAGCTGGGCATCGAAGAACCCAAGACCTATGCCGACGTTCTGGCCGCAGCCGCCAAGATCAAGGAAGCGGGCGCCATGGACTATCCGATTGGCGGTACGTTCAAGACCGGTTGGAATCTGGGTCAGGAATTCGTCAACATGTACCTTGGCGAAGGCGGCCAGTTCTTTGGCGACGGCAACATGCCCGCGATCAACAACGAACAGGGCGTAGCCGCGCTTGAGACGATGAAGGCCATGACCGAGTTCATGGACCCGGAATATCTGGTGTCGGACTCGACCTATGTTCAGCAGCAGTTCCAGCAAGGCAAGATTGCGATGGCGAACCTTTGGGCCAGCCGCGCGGCTGCCATGAACGACGAAGCCGAAAGCCAGGTGGTTGGTAAGGTTACGATGGCCGCAGCCCCGATGGGATCGGCTGTTCCTGCGACCACGATTTGGTGGGACGGTATCGTGCTGGCCTCGAACATGAGCGATGAAGAGGCCGACGCCGCCTTCCGTGTCGCACTGGAAGGTATGGATGGTGACATGGTCAGCGCCAACAACGACACGGCGGTCTGGCTCAGCACTGCGTATACCCCGGGCGATCTGGCCGCCGGTGCCGCGGCCTCGGCCGAAGGTGGCGCCAAAGCCTATCCTGCGTCCGGTCCGATGGGCATCATGCACACCTCTCTGGGCAATGGTCTGGCGGACTATCTGACCGGTGCCAAGGATGCGCAAACCACACTGGCCGACATTGAGGCGGATTACATCACCGCTGCGAAAGAGGCTGGTCTGATCAGCAACTGATCCTCTCTGGGGAGGGCCCTGCGCCCTCCCGCTTTTTCCACCCGAGAACCATGAGAAAGGCAGAGCCATGAATTTCCGGACATTTGCCGCCTTTGTCGGCCCCTCTGTCTTTATGATGCTTCTCTTTATCGCGTTCCCGCTGGTCAGCGTGTTCAAGCAGAGCTTTTACGTCACCCAGCCGATCTATGAGACGGTTGAGAAGGAAACCTGCACGCCGGGCTTTCTCACGCAGACCTGCGTGACCGAGCTGGTGTCGCAGCCGAAACTGGATGAACACGGCGAGATTATCACCCAGACCCAGTATGTCGGATTGCAAAGCTACCGTAACGTGCTAGAGCCCGAGCGAGCTTGGCGCGCGATCAGCGACGGGAATTGGCAGGTTCTATCCACGATCAACTTCTGGAAAGCGCTGCGCTTCACGCTGACCTTCACGCTGATCACGCTGCCTTTGGTGGTCGGATGCGGTCTGGGTATCGCGGTTTTGATCAACAATGCGGCCCGGTCGATACGAGGCCCCGTGATCTTTATCTCGCTGCTGCCCTTCATCATCACGCCTGTGATCGGCGTCTTGTCGATCAACTGGCTGTTTCGCGGCGACGGGATCATGACAGCGTTGATCGAATGGTGGTTGAACCGCGACATCGCGTTGTTTGCCCAGGCGTGGACGATCGAAATCCTGATGATGCTTTACCGCGTCTGGCACGTCGCGCCGTTTGCCGCCATCGTCTTCTATGCGGGTCTTCAGACCGTCAATCAGGACAGTCTGGAAAGCGCCGTCATCGACGGGGCAACGCGCTGGCAGCGGATGAAGTACATCGTGATCCCGCATCTGATGCCGCTGATCATCTTCGTGTCGATGATCCACCTGATGGACAGCTACCGGGTGTTTGAAGAGATCGTCGGCTTCTCGAGCCAAGGCTACGTCATCTCGCTGCAATGGCTGACCTTCGATTATCTGACGCCGGATCAGGCGGGTAACCGGTCGATCAGTCGGGCCTCGGCCAACTCGATGTTGACCATGATCGGTGTTGTCATCCTGCTTATCCTGCCGCTGCGCCGTACATGGCGCGATCACAAAGGAGGCCACTGATATGTCCTCACGCGCGCTTCGCCAGCCTTTCAGCCTGCGGCTGACCTCGAACATCTTTCTGGCGCTTTGGTGCCTGATTGCGGCCTTCCCGATCTTCTGGATCGTGGTGATGAGCTTCAAGTCACCCGTCGATGCCTTTGACAGCAACGCGCTGAACGTGATTTTTGGCCCCGCGACCTTGGGCGTCGGAAAGGGATTGTCCCTGCTGGATATCATTCTGGGTATCGCGATGATCTGGGGAACGATCACTCTGGCAACCAAAAAGCTGCCGTCGATGATCAAATCCTACACCAAGCCCAGGCAGGAGTGGTTTGGCTGGCTGATCGGCGTGCTGGCTTTGCTGGTTGGCTTCCTATTGCTGTTTTTTGTTGTACTTCCCGCCATTCTGAATGTGCTGAATCCAGTATTCGGTCCTTTGGGGCGGGACGTGCTGGGCCTGACCACCGAACATTACAAAACGGTCTGGATTGACCGGGGGTTCTCGAACAACTTCAAGAATTCTCTGATCGTTACGACCGGGGTGGTTACCGTGTCCCTGACCGTCGGAACGCTGGCCGGGTACGGTCTGGCACGGTCCGGGTCCACGCTGGCATTCTGGATTCTGATTGTGGCTTTGGTGTTCCGCGCACTGCCGCATTCGGTTCTGGTTGCGGGCTACCTGCCAGTTTTCATCAATTCGGCCGAATGGCTCAGCCCCATTCTGGGGGAAAACGCGCCGACCCTGTATGGCAAACCCTTCGCGGTCATCGCGGTTCTGGTTGCGATCAACCAACCCTTTACAATCTGGATGCTGCGGTCCTTCTTCCAGAATATCCCTGCCGAACTGGACGAGGCCGCCCGCGTCGATGGGTGCAGCCATTTTCAGGCGTTCCGCCGTGTGATCATGCCGGTGATGTGGCCGGGGGTCATCACAACCGGACTGTTCAGTTTCCTTCTGGCCTATAACGACTTTCTCGTCACCGCGCTGCTGCTGGATGCACAAAACCAGACGATGGTTCCCGCTATCGTCGGCATGTTCAACCGTGAGACCACGACCACCGATCAGGTTGTCGCCGTGGCCGCCGCCGTGTCGATCACCGCGCCGCTGATCTTCCTTGTCCTGATCTTCCAGCGTCAGATCGTCAGCGGTCTGACAGCAGGGGCGGTGAAAGGCTGATGAGCAACCACGCCCGCCATAACGCCATGTCGCGCCACCCGGCGCTGAACAGGATGCCCAGAGATTTTCTGAGTGTCGGGGGTCACGCCCCCAACACCACTCTCTGGCAACCTGAAAGGATATGGAAATGAAAGGTTCGCGCCCCGAACAAGCGGTTTTGACCCGTGACACTGACCTGAGCAAAACAGACGACACGCGCCGGGTTATCGAAACCATGGTGGATGGTCTGAATGACCATCGCATTGACGACATTGGCGAGTTTTTCGCGCAGGGCTTTCGCTGGATGGGCAATCAGGGCTGCGGCACGAAGACCGGCCTGCAGGAATTCCAGAACAACTGGCAGCGCCCGTTTCAGGCGGCGTTTTCCGACAAGGTCTGCATTGATGAGGCCCGCCTTTACATGGGGGAATGGGCTGCCGCCTTCGGCCGTCAGGAAGCAACCCATTCCGGCGAGTTTCTGGGCATCGCCGCGACAGGAAAGCGGGTCGAGATCCGGTACATGGATTTCTGGAAAGTCGTCGACGGCAAGATTGTCGACAACTGGGTGAACGTGGATTTTGCCCATGTCGCAGCCCAACTGGGCGTTGACCTGTTCAACGGTAAGGGCTGGGAAGCATTTGACCGAGGGGAAGAACTTCCACCTCGGCCCGAAAACTGAGGATTGAAAAATGGCAATCGAGTATCTCAAACGCGGTAAATCTGACGCTGACCGGGCCGAAGATGACGCCAAAACCCGTGCCGTGGTCGAAGCGACGCTGAAAGACATTGAAACCCGCGGCGATGTCGCCGTGCGCGAGCTGAGCGAGAAATTCGACAATTATTCACCGGCCTCGTTCCGGCTGTCGCAGGACCAAATCGAAGACCTGATCAGCCAGCTTTCCGACCGTGAGCTGGCGGATATCAAGTTCGCCCAAGAGCAAGTGCGTAACTTTGCGCAGGCGCAACGGGATTCGATGCTGGATATCGAGGTCGAAACCCTGCCGGGCGTTATACTGGGCCACAAGAATATCCCTGTGCAGTCCGTTGGTTGTTACGTTCCCGGCGGTAAGTTCCCGATGGTGGCTTCGGCGCATATGTCGGTGGCGACGGCGTCCGTTGCGGGGGTTCCACGCATTATCGCCTGCACGCCTCCGTTTCAGGGCAAGCCAAACCCTGCGGTCATCGCGGCCATGCATCTGGGCGGAGCACACGAAATCTATGTCATGGGCGGCATTCAGGCCATTGGCGCAATGGCGCTTGGCACTCAGACAATCAACCCCGTTCATATGCTGGTCGGCCCCGGCAACGCCTTTGTCGCCGAAGCCAAACGCCAGTTGTTTGGCCGTGTCGGCATCGACCTGTTCGCAGGCCCGACCGAAACCATGGTGATTGCAGATGAAACCGCGGCCGATGCGGAACTGTGCGCGACCGACCTGCTGGGTCAGGCTGAACATGGATATAACAGCCCCTGCGTGCTTTTGACCAACTCGCGCAAACTGGCCGAGGAGACTTTGGCCGAAGTTGATCGGCTGCTGGACATTCTGCCGACGGCGGACACCGCCAAAGTGTCGTGGGCGGAATATGGCGAGGTCATCGTTTGCGAAACCTATGACGAGATGCTGAAGGTGGCCGACGACATTGCCTCGGAACATGTGCAGGTGATGACGGATCGTGACGATTGGTTCCTTGAGAACATGACCTGCTACGGGGCGCTGTTCCTTGGGGCTCGCACCAATGTGTCGAACGGGGACAAGGTGATTGGGACGAACCACACCTTGCCCACAAAGAAAGCAGGGCGATACACGGGCGGTCTTTGGGTCGGCAAATACCTGAAAACGCACTCGTACCAGAAGGTTCTGACCGACGAAGCGGCAACTCTGATCGGTGAATATGGCTCGCGCCTGTGCATGCTGGAAGGGTTTGTGGGGCACGCGGAACAATGCAACGTGCGCGTTCGCCGGTATGGGGGCATCAACGTGCCATACGGAAAGGCCGCGCCGTATAGGGATGCGGCGGAATGAGTGACCAGCACAGTCTGCACAAAGACCTGATCGCCCCGCTGAGGGCAGCGATGTACGACTTTTCCGAAGCCGGGGTGCGTCGCGTCCTGGTTGATCTTTGTGCGCCCGATGCCTTGTTCCGCCTGTGTCATCCGTTCGGAGACATGACCGGCAGCGAAACCTACTACGATGGCGTTTACAAGGGCTTGCTGACGGCGTGGCCCGATCTGGAACGGCGCGACTATATCGTCATGGCCGGACCGGATGAGTTTGGCGCTGATTGGGTCGGTTGCGGCGGGTACTACACCGGCACCTTCACCGGACCATGGCTGGATATCCCGCCAACAGGTCATCAGGTCACGATGCGGTTCCACGAATTCTATCGGTTCGTGGACGGTAAAGTGGTCGAGATGCAGGCGCTTTGGGACATTCCCGAGGTGATGATGCAGGCAAATGCGTGGCCCATGGCCCCCAGCCTTGGCCGCGAATGGCACGTGCCCGGTCCTGCGACCCAAGATGGGTTCGTGCCCGGCCCCTATGATGCGGCCAAGGGCAAGGAAACCTGTCAGCACATCATCGACATGCTGGAATACCTCAAGAAACACCCATCAGAGGGCGGTCCCGAAGTGATGGAGATGGAGCGGTTCTGGCATCCCCGCATGAACTGGTACGGCCCGTCCGGGATCGGCACAGGGCGGGGTATTTCCGGGTTCCGCAACTGGCATCAGATCCCCTTCCTGAATGGCATGCCAGATCGCGGGCAATATGTGGATGACATCACCTATCACTTCTTCGGAGATGGAGAGTATGCGGCCGTCACTGGTTGGCCCAACATGATCCAGACTGTGACCCATGACGGCTGGATGGGCATTGCGCCTTCAGGCAAAAAGATCACCATGCGCAGCCTCGATTTCTGGCGTCTCGAAGACGGCAAAATTCGCGAAAACTGGGTGCTGGTCGATCTTCTGGATGCTTTTCGGCAGCTTGGCGTTGACGTCTTTGCCCGTCTGCGGGAATTCAATAAGGCCCGCAATCTGGGCCGTATCGAAATACCTGACGGAATGAGCCAATGACAGACCTGCCCCGAACGCCATCCTTTTCCCTGAACGGCAAAACCGCTCTGGTGACCGGAGCGTCATCGGGCATCGGGCAGGGATGTGCCGTTGCTCTGGCCGAGGCCGGGGCACATGTGGTGTGTGCGGCGCGCGGGGCAGATCGGTTGCAAGACACGGTGGCCGCGTTGCAATCGAACAGCTGGTCCGCAGAAGCATTGGTCGTGGATCAAACGGATCTGGAGGCGCTGAAAACCCTGTTTGCGTCCCGTGTGTTTGACGTCGTCGTCAATTCCGCGGGATTGGCGCGGCACAGCCGGGCGACCGAGACAACGCCCGAGGATTTCGACGCGGTCGCAAATCTGAACCTGCGATCCGCGTATTTCCTGTCGGCCTATGCAGGCAAGGCTTTGATCAACGCGGGCAAACGCGGCTCGATCGTCCATATCTCAAGCCAGATGGGTCATGTCGGCGGGATTGACCGGGCGGTCTATTGCGCGACCAAGCACGGGCTGGAGGGTATGGTTAAGTCGATGGCCATCGAATGGGGCAAACAGGGCGTACGGATCAACACCGTGTGCCCGACCTTCATCCGCACGCCGCTGACGCAATCGACCTTCGACAATCCCGAACGCGCCGCGTGGATCATGGACATGATCAAGCTGGACCGCGTGGGCGAGGTCGAGGACATCATGGGTGCCGTGCGCTACTTGGCGTCGGACGCGTCGGCGCTTGTGACCGGCACCTCCATGTTGATTGACGGCGGGTGGACGGCAGACTGATGGCTGAGAAAATTACATCCCTTCAGGTCGCGCAGCGCGCAGGCGTCAGCCAGTCCGCCGTCAGCCGCGTCTTCACGCCCGGAGCATCCGTCAGCAAGAAGACCGAGGAAAAAGTGCGCAAAGCCGCTGAGGAGTTGGGATATCGCCCAAACGTGCTGGCCCGCGCCATGGTCTCTGGCAAAAGCCGCATCATCGGTTTGGTGGTCGGTTATCTGGACAACTACTTTTATCCCGAAGCGTTGGAGAAACTGTCGAACGGTTTGCAGGAGCATGGCTATCACGTTCTGATATTCATGGCCTCTCGGTCGGCTGGCAACATAGACGACGTGATGGAGGAGATTCTGGATTATCAGGTCGACGGCGTCGTTCTGGCCTCGGTCCCGATGTCTTCCGATATCGCGACGCGGTGCCAGCAGGCAGGTGTCCCGGTTGTCCTGTTCAACCGTAGTCAGGATATCGAGGGGATCACTACCGTCACGTCGGATAACTACGCAGGCGGCCGAAAGGTGGCCGAGTTCCTTCTGGCGGGTGGGCACGAACGGATCGGCTATATCTCGGGGTGGCAGGGCGCCTCGACTCAGCGTGACCGCGAGGCGGGTTTTCGGGCGGTGTTGTCCGAAGCGGGTCGATCCGTGTTTGCGGTGCAGGACGGGATGTTTCACACCGAAAACGCCCAAGCCGCTGCGCGTCAGATGTTTGATGTAGACCCCGACGAACGCCCCGACGCGGTATTTGTGGCCAACGACCACATGGCATTGGCCGTGATGGACGTAATCCGGTTTGAACTGGGGTTGCGCATCCCCGAAGATGTCTCGGTCGTTGGTTATGACGACGTTCCTCCGGCTGGATGGCCAGCGTATAACCTGACAACGATCCGACAACGGGCCAATCTGATGGTCGCGGAAACCGTCGCGGCCCTGCTGGACCACATTCAAAATCCCGATGCAGCCGAGCCACGCAAGGTCGCGATTGACGGCCCGCTGGTCGTGCGAACCTCGGCGCGGCTGCCGCGGGGCTGGACTCCACAAAGGACAGAAACATGAAGGGCTTTGATCCGAAATTCCGGGATTTCCCGGACTATATCGTCGGTATCACCAAGGAAATCTGGGAAGATCGCGGTATCGCGACCTTGCACGACTACTACGGTGAGGACATCGTGGTCCGGTCGCCCGGTTCCGTCGTTTTGGGGAACCAGAACGTGATCGGCGCGACCATGGCGACCTTGGCAGAGTTCCCGGATCGCCAGCTTCTGGGCGAGGACGTGATCTGGTCCGGCACCCCGGAACAAGGCATGCTCAGCTCTCATCGCATTCTGTCCACGGCCACACATTTGAGCGAAGGCGTCTATGGCAAGCCCAAGGGAAGCAGACTGCAATACCGGATCCTCGCGGATTGTCATGCGAAAGATAACAAGATCGATGACGAATGGCTGATCCGGGATCAGGGGGCGATCGTCCGTCAGTTGGGCTGGGATCCCAAGGGCTATGCGGCCGATCTGATCGCGCGGGAAAGCGGCCCTGAAAAATGCGTCCGGCCCCTGACCCCATCCAACGATGTCGAAGGTCCCTATAAGGGAAAGGGAAACGACAACGCGTGGGGCCAGCGCCATGCCGATCTGCTGACCCGGATGATGAACGCGGATATGGGCGCGGTCGAGCGTGACTATGACAGGGCCGTGCAATCCGAATACCCAGGTGGTGTGACAGGGCATGGGTGGGATCCGGTTGACCGGTTCTGGATGTCATTGCGTGCCGCGATGCCCAACGCCACGTTCACCATCCATCACCAGATCGGGCGCGACGATCCCAACATGCCGCCGCGCTCGGCCCTGCGGTGGAGCCTGCACGGAACCCATGACGGTTGGGGCACATTTGGCGCGCCGACAGGGGCCGAGCTTTATGTTCTTGGCATCAGCCATGTCGAGTGGGGAGAGCTGATTGGCGGCGACATCAGGGTTCGGCGCGAGTGGACCCTGTTCGATGAAACCGCTGTTTGGAAACAGGTGCTGCTGGCCACAGGGGACGTGTAATGCCGCAAAGCCTTGCCTTGCTCGACACCAGCGAAGGAACCCGGCGACTGCATTGTCACCGGGCGTCTTTGCGGGCAAGGCGGCTGAACAATCGTCCTCCGGGCGCAATGGGTTCGATCGACCTGCCGCACTGCTATTCGTTTCGGAGACTATCATGAGCACAATACAACACCGCATCGTTCGCTATGGCGAACTTCGGCCCTGCAAAACCGCCTTTATCGACGCCCACACACCGGGATCGGACCAAAAGGAAAACTTCACGATCATCGGCGGCGGGGTGTCCGAGTCGCCTGATCAGCACGTCCACATCACCGATAAGATCGGGTTCAACATTGGCGCGGCGGGACAGCCGCCCAAGTGCCGCAACTCGCTGCACAGCCATACAACTGCCGAGGTGTTCTTTGTTGCCAAGGGCTGTTGGCGCTTTTTTTGGGGTCGCTATGGGACAGCGGGCGAGTTCATCGCCGAAGAGGGTGATATCTTCAACATTCCCACGGGTATCTTCCGTGGTTTTGAAAATGTCGGCCAGGACTACGGCATGATCATGTCGATCCTTGGCGGGGATGATGCAGGCGGCGGGGTGACATGGGCTCCGCAGGTGATCGAGGACGCGCAGGCGCATGGGCTGATGCTGGGTGACAACGGGGTTCTTTATGACTCCAAGAAAGGGCAGGAACTGCCTCACAACGTGCATCCTATGCCGGTGCTGACCGACGAACAGTTGAAAGACTACCCTGAGGTTCCGGTCGAAGATGTGGTTGGCAAATACGTTGCTCGTTACTGGGACCTGATGGCGCTGTCAGCCAATAAACCGGCCCAAGTGATCGGTGAAAACGGTCTGATTAAGGATAAGCCCGGGTTCGAGGTCGACTTCCTTGGGCGTGGATCTAGTGTGACCGATCCGGTTGTCGCTGAGAAACCGGTTGTTCTGATGCCCGCAAGCGGACACTGGCGGGTTTCGGTCGAGGGGTTTGAAACCACAATATCAAATGGGGATACTGCCTTGGTTCTGCCGGGGGAACGCTATAGCGTTGAACCGTCGATGACCGGGCAGGCGGGTCTGTACCGGATCAAGGCGACTGACGACCCGGCAGGAGCAACCTGGACTGGATGATCGCGGATCCCGAAGATACCCACGCCGTCTACGAGCGTCAGGCCAAGGCTTATGACGATCAACGGTCGCGTGAGCGCTGGCCAAATGCTGATTGGCGCCAGGCGGACGGGCGTACTTTTGAGTTGGATCAACTTTTCGATGGGATCATTGCCTGGAACAATTTCTCCCACCTGACTGCAGACCAACAAAAAGAAGGTATCGCCCGCATGGCGCGCCATGGTGGAATGTTGTTGCAGACCGTTGGCCCCAAAGCGGGGGTAGAGCACGGCACGGTTGGAACAGAAAGCGTTTATCACGCCTCGTTGTCTCCGACCGGCTATCCCGTGTGCCTTGATAAAGTGGTCTGCGTATGACTGGGCTCCTTGCAAAGAAAAAGGAAACCGAAAGCCACAGCGTGCTGATGGCGCGAAAGAATTAGGAGGGCTCAATGTCGGTCCAGACTACTCATGTCGGGTCTTTGCCGCGTTCGCAGGACGTGGTGGATTTCATCTTTGCCAGGGAACGGGGCGAACCCTATGACGTAGCCGCGTTTGATGCCTGCATGTCCGACGCCGTAACTGAAACGGTGAGCAAGCAAGTTGAAGCCGGGGTGGACATTGTTAGTGACGGCGAGACCTCAAAGATTTCATACGCGACTTACGTAAAGGACCGTTATACAGGCTTTTCCGGTGACAGCCCGCGTAACGCCCCCGCCGACCTGAAAATGTTCCCCGGCTTCCTGCAACGGTTGGCTGATGACGGTGGCACACCACAATACGCGCGCCCCATGTGTACCGGAGAGGTGCGCTCGAAGGGGCAGGGCGAACTGGAAAAAGATATAGCCAATCTCAAGGCCGCGATGACGCAGCATGGGGTGAAGCGCGGGTTTATGAACGCTGCGTCGCCGGGCGTGATCTCGCTTTTCTTGCAGAACGATTTCTATTCGACGCGAGAGGCCTATCTGGCCGCCCTGGCCGATGCGATGAAAGAGGAATACGAAACTATCGTTGCTGCCGGTTTGGACTTGCAACTGGATTGCCCCGATCTGGCCCTGTCTCGCCATATGCTGTTCACTGATTTGTCTGATGAGGAGTTTGTCAGGATCGCCAACATGCATGTTGAGGCCCTGAACCATGCGCTGCAGAACGTGCCGCAGGATCGCGTCCGGGTGCATATCTGCTGGGGTAACTACGAGGGTCCGCATTGCTGTGATATTGCGATGGACAAGGTTTTCAGCACGCTGATGGCCACCAAGTCGCGTTATGTCCTGTTCGAAACGTCCAACCCGCGCCACGCGCATGAATGGACCGTATTCCGCGACCGTAAAGCCGAAATCCCCGGTGACAAGGTTTTGGTGCCGGGCGTGGTCGATACCACCACCAATTTTGTCGAACATCCAGAGCTTGTCGCCCAACGGATCGACCGATTCACCAGCATCGTCGGTACGGATCGTGTGATCGCAGGCAGCGATTGCGGCTTTGGTACTTTCGCCGGGTTCGGCGCGGTGGACCCGCAGATTGCCTACGCCAAGCTCATCGCACTGTCCGACGGCGCAAAGCTGACCAGTGCATGACGCCGCTTATCTTCTTACCGGGCATGATGTGCGATGCCCGCCTCTTCGGTCCTCAGATCCAGGCTTTGTCGGGCAGGGTGCCCGTGATGACCTTCCCATTGAGCCAGCACGACGATGTAGAGGCGATGGCGGCCGATACCCTGAATCATGCGCCACCAAACTTCGCCCTCGCTGGCCTGTCCATGGGCGGTATCGTGGCGATGGAGGTGGTGCGTCAAGCACAAGACCGGGTCACGCAATTGGCTCTGCTCGACACCAACCCGCTGGCCGAAAAGCCCGAGGTCAAAGCCCGCCGCGCGCCGCAGATGGCGGCTGTAAGTGAGGGTCGACTATGGGATGTGATGCGGGATGAGATGAAGCCCAACTACCTTGCTGACGGTCCCCGGCAAGGGGCTATTCTTGACCTGTGCATGGCAATGGCAACCGATCTGGGCCCGGATGTGTTTCTGCGCCAGTCGCAAGCGCTGATGGGCCGTCCAGACCAATGCGCGACCCTTTCATCCTACGCGGGCAAAACACTGGTCCTGTGCGGGCGTGACGACGGACTTTGCCCGGTTGAACGTCACCAGATGATGCATGACCTACTGCCGCAAAGCACGTTGGAGATCGTCGACGGGGCAGGTCACTTGCCCACACTGGAAAAACCCAAGGAAACCACAGCGGCCTTGATCCGCTGGCTGGAGGACACATGACACCATCCCTATTGTCTCTGCTTCGCAAGGTCGACACGCCCACCGTCTGCAACGCCATTGAGGTGGCGCAGGGCAAACGCGGGTTTGACCGGTTCACGCGTGGCACCATGCTCAGTTCGGCACCGAACGAACCGGCAATCGTCGGCTATGCGCGCACCGCTAAAATTGCAGCGGTCCATCCGCCGACCGAGCCGCAGGAGGTCATCAAATGCCGACGCATGGCCTATTATAAATATATGGCCGAAGGCCCAAACCCATCAGTCGCGGTGATTGAGGACGTGGATTACCCGGACTGCATCGGAGCTTATTGGGGTGAGGTCAACACTACGGTTCACAAAGGCTTTGGCATGTCTGGCGTGGTGACCAATGGTGTCATGCGCGACCTCGGAGACCTGCCCGAAGGTTTCCCAGTTGTCGCCGGTTCGATCGGGCCGAGCCATGGTTTCGTCCATGTCCGCGAGATCGACACGCAGGTCTCGGTATTCGGTCTGACGGTCAATTCGGGAGAACTGATGCACGCCGACCGACACGGTGCTCTGGTGGTTCCCGAGGATGTCGTCGATCAATTGGAAGCCGCAATCCAAAAGCTATTGACAACAGAGCACATTATCCTTGACGCGGCGAGCCAGCCGGGATTTGATTTTGAAGTATTCGAAACCGCTTGGTCAGCCTTCGAGAAAGCGAGGGTATGAATTTAGGTCACTTCGTCTTTGCGTCAGCAATGGTTTGCCAAAAGTGAGCCTAAGTGAGGGTTAGTACTGAGGCTATCAAAAACCACTTTAGAATTAGAGCATGCCGCGCTGCGGCAAAAGCTGAAACCCGAAGGTCGGCCTTGGGCCGTTTTCATACATCCCAACAAGCTGACTTATCGGCAGCTTTGTCCGCAGAGCGGACATTAATGTCATAGTGTTTGTGCTCCGTATGGTGGGGAACTCGTACTTCAGTCCAAGTGTTTGAAAGCAAAAATCTCTACGGCTTCTTCAAACCCACGCATGGTTTGCGACCCAAGTGCAAGAGGCGTTTCGGATACAAGCTTTTCAAAATCACTCGTTGCCAGCAAAGGCGCATCAAGCGACCGAGTTAAGTTTTCCAATCTGCTGACCAAAGCAACTGACGTACCTGTCACCGTGAAGTCCAATCGTTTTTCGGTTCCCACGTTGCCATAGATCGCTGAACCCATGTGTAGGCCAATTCCAAAATCGGTTTAGTGAGCCTCCCCCACTGAACTGGTCCACCGTTATGTTTAGGAAACGGAGGACCACGAATGGCAAACAAGAGACCAAAGCCCGAAGAGATTGTCTCGAAGTTACGGCAGGTTGAAGTTCTGATGGGGCAAGGCATGTCCCGTCTTGATGCGATCAGGCAGATCGGCGTTGTTGAACAAACCTATTACCGCTGGAGAAAGAAGTACGGTGGAATGGGTGTAGATCAGTTGAAAGAACTCAAGCGGCTTCAGAAAGAGAACGAGCGACTGAGACGCGCGGTTTCAGATCTGACGCTGGACAAACTGATCCTGACGGAAGCCGCAAAGGGAAACTACTGAGCCCCGCTCGTCGTCGTGCCTGCATCGATCATGTTCGTAGCCATCTGAACGTTTCCGAGAGACGCGCCTGCCGCGTGCTTGGACAACACCGGTCCACGCAACGGCGTGTCCCAGAAGGTCGCGCAGACGAAGACCGATTGGTGGCCGACATGATCGAGCTGACCCGTCAATACGGTCGATATGGCTATCGCAGGATCGCTGCACTGCTGAGAGAGGCTGGCTGGTCTGTCAGTGATGGGCGGATTGAACGGCTTTGGCGACGGGAGGGGCTGAAAGTGCCAGTGAAACAACCGAAGAAAGGACGGCTCTGGCTGAACGATGGGTCGTGTGTTCGGCTACGGCCAGAGTTTCGCAACCATGTTTGGTCGTATGACTTCGTCCATTGCCGAACCGATGATGGAAAAGCCTTCCGAACGCTGAACATCCTTGATGAATACAGTAGGGAATGCTTGGCAATCAGGGTCGAGCGGAAACTGAACTCGACCGATGTAATCGACGTTCTGACGGATCTGTTCATACTTCGCGGCGTGCCGAGTTTCATACGTTCTGACAATGGGCCGGAATTTGTCGCCCAGGCTGTCCGAGACTGGATTGCTGCCGTCGGCGCCAAGACGGCTTACATCGAACCCGGCAGCCCATGGGAGAACGGATATTGTGAAAGCTTCAATGGCCGGTTCAGGGATGAGCTACTCAACGGAGAGATCTTCTACAGCTTGCGCGAAGCACAAATCCTGATCGAACAATGGAGAAAACACTACAACACAAAACGACCCCACAGTGCTCTGGGTTACCGCCCGCCAGCGCCCGAAACCATCATCCCGATGGATCACTGGCCGATGATGCACTAACAATCAACTTGGACCAGTCAGTTGAGGCTGCTCAGTGTTTTCTGACCAGCTTCCATCCAGCGTTTGCGGCCATAGTTTCAATGGCGCCGCTGACATTCAACGAGTGCTCTTCGTCTGAGGCCTTGAGGGAAATCTCTACACCCTTGTTTCTTCCACCAAGCCAAATGAAACACCAACATACAACCGCCACCAGTGTGGCCATCAGCGGCAAGCCCAGACCGACCGCAAGACCAAGAACGGTCACGATTATCATTTCGACAGTGTCCACCGGATCATCGAGATTGGAGCGGAACCTGAGCAACGCGCCGATGCCAAAGATAACGAAACCGATCATTGAACCGTGCTGAACTACCAGAAACCCAACCGCCATGCCGACAAGCGCATAAAGGAAGAACAGTCGCGGCATGACGATATCGCTGACACTTCTACGGGCTTTACGTCTCACCGGATGATAGACGATCAAGCCAGCCAGAACGATCGTAACGATCACATCGAGAGTAAAGAAATACAGTTCCTGTTTGCCACGAAACTGCGTCCACCGGCGTTCGATAACGATTTCCGACCCCGAAGCCCCGGCCAGCATCGTCGCAGGGTCGACTTGTGACACCGCAGCACCTGGCAACAGCAGCATCAACAACACGGTCACAAATGTGAGGGTCGTATTCAACTTGTCTTCCTTCCTGCTCACGCCAAAGGCTTACGCTTCACAAAAGGCACATCGTGCCCTATTCAATTCAATCGCAACAGGCGGGATCAGGTAAAGAGATTACAGTGCATTCCTCGGACATCGTATCCGGATTGTGATACGAACGCTGATACAGGGATATGGTCCAAGCGCGAGAGAATCCAATGACAGAAAACAGAGTGTTTTCGTCAAAAGCTGAAATTTCACGGTGTTTCTGCAAACTTAGACGACTCGCTTTTGCGGCCAGCTTGGTTGCGGCAGCCTTCTTGCCTTGGACCGATTTTGCCTACGCCGAAAGTGCTGGTTTGGTTCTGGTCGATAAATTCAAGGTGGCAGACAATTCAGAGGGATTTTCAGAGCCTTCCGGTTTGGCAATGTCTAACGCTGAAGGTTTCTTGTGGTCTGTAAGTGACGCCGAACCTAAACTGCACCTACTCGGAGCCGACGGAGTATTAGGAAACTCTTTCAGGTTGCCAGCATTGGCAGGATCAGATTTGGAGGGTGTTGCACCTCGAAAGGATGGGTCTGTTTTGGTGCTTCAAGAAACTGACCGATCAATCCTAGTCGTTCACCCAACTGACCCCATTCAACTGACGACAATACCTCTCGCATCTCTTAAAGGTTACCCGACCGCCGCTGAATTACTCGTCGGCAATCCTTTGAACAAGGGACCTGAGGGCATCACCGTCGATCCGGACACCGGGCGAGTTTTCGTGGTTATCGAAGGACAGCCCCGGCTGTTGTTGGTATTGTCCTCAGAGCTAACTGAGATTGATGAAATCATCCCTTTGGATCGCGAATCTGGTTTTATGTCTGATCGCGTAAAGGACGATGAAATGGATGTAAGCGGTTTGGCTTGGTCAGCGACCTCAGGTCTACTTTGGATTCTGAGTGATAAAGGGCGTCAAATCTTCGTCTACAATCCAGAGTCCAAGTCCGCAAAGACTATCAGCTTGACGTTCATAGAAGATGGTAAACAAAAGGAAGTTAAACATCCCGAAGGGATCGCTCTCGATGAGACTAGGGGGCTTCTCTATATCCTGACAGACGATACCAAAAAATCGCGGCTCTATGTTTTTGAGCAACCGGAGTTGTGAGAACGGTCCCACTAGTTCTCTACTCTACGTGGTTGAAAAGCGGGGTTGTGTAAATGAGTGCCGCCTTATGTGCAACGCAGCACCTGGTAACTTTGGGCTCAAGGCGGTCATACGCTGCACTGCTAACGAACGTCGAGTACTCTGATGAAACCTGTCTTTAGCTCCCTGATAGATTCAGTTGGTCGACACGGTGTCGGTGCCTGGAGAGGGAGGGAAGGATGGAGGACAAACGATGTCCAGTATTAAACTTCCTGCCATCTCACCGAAGCGCCCGCCGTGGAACAAAGGTCGCCATATAGTCCAGAAACGCCCGCTTCTCGCGAAGCAGTTCTGGGCCATCCGCGCCCGGCTTGAACTCTCGGACAATCTCAGGGACTTGGCACTCTTCAATCTTGCGATCGATAGCAAGCTGCGAGGCTGCGATCTCGTTCGTTTGAACGTAGCCGATCTTGTTGCTGGTGATCGTGTCCGCGAACGCGTGACAGTTGTCCAGAGCAAAACAAAGCGGCCAGTCAAATTCGAGGTTTCGGAAAATACCCGCCAGTCCATCTGGACCTGGATATGTCGCCCGGAGATGCTCGGACGCAATTTCCTTTTCCCAAGCCGCTTCCACGAAAGGCGGCATATATCGACGCGACAGTACGCGCGTTTGGTCCGCAATTGGGTGTCGGCGATTGGTTTGGAGCCAAACGGTTACGGCACGCATTCGCTGAGACGCACAAAAGCGGCACTGATCTACCGGAAAACGGGCAATCTACGCGCGGTGCAGCTCTTGCTTGGCCATACCAAGGTTGACAGCACAGTTCGATATCTTGGCGTTGAATTGGAAGACGCGCTGAGTATCGCAGAAAAGATCGACGTGTGAAGATTAAACGGGCGGCAAGAGTCGCCCGTTTTTCGTGGCTGGCAATTGTCGCATGAGTGTCGACCATCCACCGGGCTTCTGAGCCGAAACGAGCGTCACCATCGTCGTCTATTGAGTTGAATCTCCCGCCCGGATCGCTGGGCTCAGGTCAGTAGAAAAGCTGGATCCCAAATTCGTCGACAGCGGCGATGTTCCCAGTTGGGTGGGTATGGACGCTTGGGTCGCCTCGGTCTGCTACAATACGGTCGAGGCCGAAAAGGCGGGCCTGACGCCGCCGACATCGTGGAAAGATCTGACCGACGCACAGTATCAGGGTCATGTCATCATGCCGAACCCGAACTCGTCTGGGACCGGATTCCTCGACGTTTCAAGCTGGTTGCAGTTGTTCGGTGAAGAAGGTGGCTGGGAATACATGGACGCGCTGCATGGGAACATTGCGCGTTATAACCACTCTGGTTCAAAGCCGTGCAAGCTGGCCGCCGCCGGTGAGATTCCGATCGGGATTTCGTTTGCGTTCCGCGGTGCCAAATCCAAGGCCGCGGGCGCGCCACTGGAAATCATCGTGCCAAGCGAAGGCGTTGGCTGGGATATGGAAGCGACCGCGATTGTTGCCGGGACGGCCAATCAGGAAGCAGCACAGAAACTTGTTGATTTCTCGGTCACCAAAGAAGCCAACGAAATGTACAACGTGGGCTATGCTGTTGTCGCAATGCCGGGCGTTGCCAAACCGGTTGAACACTTCCCCGACGGTTTGTTGGACGCGATGATCGAGAATGACTTTGAGTTCGCAGCCAATAATCGCGCCGCTATCCTGAAAGAATGGCAGTCGCGCTATGATGGTAAGTCCGAGCCCAAAGAATAACCACTCAAGCCGGAGGGGCTTAATGCCCCTCCGTCCGCTGGATACGCCTCCCCTAATAATTCATATGACCGACGCGGCGAATTTCTGGCCATTCTTGCGTCATGGCTGCTGCGCAAAGCTCAAGGACCACTCCCCGTGCTCAAGAAAACCTCTCCCGGTGATCTCTATCTGAGTATCCAAGACCTCTGGAAAGCGTTTGGCGAATTTCTGGCCCTCCGGGATATCTCGCTGGACATCAACGAAGGCGAATTCATCTGTTTTCTGGGCCCTTCCGGTTGCGGCAAGACAACCCTGCTGCGCGCGATCGCAGGTCTGGACCTGCAAACCAAGGGTACTGTGATGCAGGATGGCAAGGATGTCTCGAACCTGCCCCCGTCCGAGCGCGATTTTGGCATTGTGTTCCAGTCCTACGCGCTGTTTCCGAACCTGACGATCGAAAAGAACATTGCATTTGGGCTAGAAAACACTGGCCGCAGCAAATCAGAAATTGCAGTGCGCGTGGCTGAACTGCTGAACCTCGTGGGTCTGCCGGATCAGGGCAGCAAATACCCAGCCCAGCTTTCGGGTGGACAGCAACAGCGGATTGCGCTTGCGCGCGCCATTGCCACCAATCCTGGTCTGTTGCTGTTGGATGAGCCGCTGTCGGCGCTTGATGCCAAGGTCCGTGTACATTTGCGGCACGAGATCAAGGAACTGCAGCGTAAGCTGGGCGTGACCACCGTGATGGTGACACACGACCAGGAAGAGGCGCTGGCCATGGCTGACCGGATCGTTGTCATGAACCATGGCGTGATCGAGCAGGTTGGCACTCCGACCGAGATCTACCGCCACCCAGCCAACCTGTTCGTGGCCGATTTTATTGGTGAAATGAACCAGCTACCCGCCGTCGCGGGCGATGCCGAGACGTTGGAATTGGGCGGTTCAATACTGAAATGCGAGCCGCACAGCCTGCAGAAAGGCAACCGGATCGTCGCGGCCGTTCGCCCCGAGGATATCATTCCGCATGGCGAAGGCGCGCGTTCACCGGACGCGCCGGACGTCATCACAACGCCAGAAAATGCGTTTGAGGTGTTGATCACTGAAATGGAGTTCCTCGGTTCGTTCTGGCGCTGCCGCCTGTCGCATCAGACTTTCGGTGCGAAGGAGCTGATCGGTGACTTCTCGATCAATGCGGTCCGTCGTCTGGGTCTTGAAGCGGGCGAGCAGATGATGATCGAACTGCCCCGCAACCGTCTGATGGCCTTCACGCCGGCAGAGGAGGGCTGATGACTGACACCACCTCTCTCCCCGCTGGCCCGCTGATCAAGGGCAAGCTGAGCCGCGACGACCTCATCATGCGCGGTGGCATGATGGTCATCGCCCTGTACCTGGTCGTGACGCTGGCGTTTCCGCTTTGGGCGATGCTGTCCAAGTCGTTCTCGACCTATCGGATAGAGCTGTCGCAATACGAGTTTCAGGTAAGTGACGACAACGGTGTGTTCAGTGGAACCATCCTGAACGGCACCCAATTGAATACGGAAACCGGGGCCTATACCGATCAGGAACTTTCGACCGGCTCTGACGGGCGGCTGTCGGTTACGCTATTCTTCCCCGATTTCAGTTTCCGTAGCCCGGTGATGTATAAAATCCGAAACACGGTGCCCGATGGTCGGTTCCTGATCGGGTCGAACCTGCAGAAAGGCACAGACTGGGTCGAGCTTGATTCGAATACCTTCCGGCGCGTGCAACTGCGCCCGGTAAAAGCGACTGGTATAGAAAACTTCGCCAACTATTTCTCGACGCCGGCGTTGTTCAACTCGGTCAAGAACTCGATATGGATTGCGATCGTAAGCACGATCATAACCGTCACGCTGGCCTTTTGGTTTGCCTATGCGCTGAACCGCAGCTGTATGCGGTTCAAGGGCATGTTCCGGCTGGTCGCCATGGCTCCGATCCTTGTTCCCTCGCTGTTGCCTGGCATCGCACTGGTTTATCTGTTTGGCAATCAGGGGATGCTGAAAGAGCTGTTGTTTGGGGCAAGTATCTACGGCCCCATCGGCATCGTCATCGGCTCGGTCTTCTTCACTTTCCCACATGCTTTCCTGATCATATCGACGGCTTTGGCAATCTCAGACGCTCGACTATATGAGGCCGCGTCGAGTCTTCGCTCAACCCCTTGGCGTACCTTCTGGACCGTGACCATTCCGGGTGCGCGCTATGGCCTGATCTCGGCGGCTTTTGTTGTGTTCAACCTTGTGATCACCGACTTTGGCCTGCCGAAGGTAATCGGTGGTCAGTTCAACGTTCTGGCAGTGGATATCTACAAGCAGGTGATCGGCCAACAAAACTTTGAAATGGGCGCTGTCGTCTCGGTTGTTCTGGTGGTTCCGGCTATTCTGGCATTTGCCATCGACCGTCTGGTGCAGTCGAAACAGGTGGCGCTGCTGTCGGCGCGTTCGGTGCCGTATCGGCCGAAACCCAACCCGAAAACCGATCGCATCATGCTGATCTATTGCAGCATGGTTGCCCTGTTTATCGTTGGAATGCTGGCGGTTTGCCAATTCGCCGCGCTGATCAAGTTCTGGCCATATGACCTGAGCCTGAGCCTGAACAACTATCAGTTCGACAAGATGGATGGCGGTGGCTGGGGGTCGTACTTCAACTCGATCAAGATGGCGCTGTTGACGGCGGTGATCGGCACCTCGATCATTTTCTTCGGTGCTTATCTGGTGGAAAAGTCAAACGGCTTCAAAACCGGGCGGGCGCTGTTCCAGATGTTTGCCATGTTGCCGATGGCGATCCCCGGAATGGTGCTGGGTCTGGCTTATATCTTCTTCTTCAACAACCCCTCGAACCCGCTAAACGCGATCTACGGTACGATGGCCATCCTTGTAATCTGCTCGGTAACCCACTTTTATACCGTGTCGCACCTGACGGCGGTGACTGCTCTCAAGCAGATGGATACAGAGTTTGAATCTGTTTCGGCTTCGCTCAAGCAGCCAACTATGAAGCTGTTCGCGCGGGTGACGGTGCCGGTATGTCTGCCTGCGATCCTGGATATCTCGATCTATCTGTTCGTCAACGCGATGACGACGGTGTCGGCGGTGGTGTTCCTGTATTCGCCCAAGACGACGCTGGCCTCAATTGCGGTGCTGAATATGGATGATGCGGGAGATATCGCACCTGCTGCCGCAATGGGAATGATGATCTTCTACACCAACGCGGCGGCCCGAATCCTGCACCTGATTGCATCAAAAGGCATTCTGAGCCGCACTCAAGCCTGGCGCAGCCGCTGAGCCCGGGCCAGATTTTCCAACCTCCGGGGCTGCTTACACCGCTTCAGAGGTTGGCTTTGTCGCCTGTACGCGCTTGACGAAATCCATAAACGTGCGGATGACTTTGACCTCTTGGCGTTGTGAGAGGTAGATCATACTTTCACCCATACGCAGGTCCACGTCCTTGAGTTCAATCTGCCTGAGGCGATCATCGCGGCCAAATTCGGCTTGGGAGACAAATCCGATCCCGGCGCCAGATGCGACCAGTTCGCGTACCGCCTCGCGTCCTTCGGCCACAATAGCCGGATTTAGTTTCGTCTTTCTTCTTTCAGCTTCTTCTTCCAGTTTCTGGCGAGTTTTTGAGCCGCTTTCTCGAAACACCAATGGCAAAGTGTCCAGCTCGTTGAATCTTAAACTGGTCGTGGCCTTTGGTAACAATTCACGGTTAGCGAAGGCTATGATGCTCGACTCACCCAAATTCAAAAGCGTCATGTCATTGCCAGGAGAGGGGCTGCCGACGATACCGATTTCGGCGTTATAGGCCCTAAGCTCGTCCAGGACTTCGTTGGTGTTGCCAGATCTCACAGTAAGCTTGATCAAAGGAAATGCGGCCCGGAAAGGCCCAAGGAAATCGGTTAGATGGTGTGCCGAGTCCGCGATGATGCGAAGCTCGCCTTCTACAGCGGCCTTGGATTCAGACAGGTAATCTTCGATCTGAGTCTCAATCTCAAAGTACTGTTTGGTGTATCGGAACAAACGTTCGCCCTGAGGCGTTAGAAAAACGCGTTTGCGTTCACGTTGAAACAGCAACAGGTCGTGTTCCTGCTCCAACCTGCGTACCTGTTCCGAAACAGCCGGCTGGGTCAGAAACAGGACTTCGGCTGCACGGGAAAACCCACCGTGCAAGGCCACATAATGAAACGCTCTCAGCTGGCTATGTCGCATTTTTCCCTTCCTGATTTTCCATAAGTTCTACCTATGATCAGATTGATTTTAGCGATTTTACATATGGAAATTCGTGATGCAAATGTAGTCCTAAGATGACCTCCCGGAGCGCCAAAATGATCCAATCAGATCCAAAAATCCCGTCGCCGAAACTGGGCGAACCATTTCTTCTGACGCCAGGTCCATTGACGACATCTTATGCTGTAAAACAAGCGATGCTGCGCGATTGGGGGAGCTGGGATGATGATTTCCGCGCCATGACTCGTGACATGCGCACCCGGTTGCTTGCCTTGCTTGGCGAAGGCGGTGACGCCTATGATTGTGTGCCGATGCAAGGCAGTGGCAGTTTTTCCGTTGAGGCGATGTTGGCATCGTTCATCCCGCGGGAAAGCAAGACACTGGTTCTTGCGAACGGGGCTTATGGCCAGCGCTCGGCGCAGACGCTGGAATACCTCGGACGTGATCATCTGGTTCTAGACAAGGGCGATTACCTGCCTCCGCGCGGTTCGGAAGTGGCCGAAATCCTCGCCAACGATCCGGCTATCACCCACGTGGTCGCGATCCATTGCGAGACTTCCTCGGGCATTCTGAACCCGGTCGAAGAGATTTCCGAGGCGGTCTATGCGGCGGGCCGGAAGCTGCTGATCGATTCGATGTCTGCCTTTGGCGCTATTGAACTGAAGCCGTCAGAAATCCGGTATGAGGCGATGGTGTCCTCGGCTAACAAATGCATCGAAGGCGTGCCTGGCTTTGGCTTTATCATCGCCCGGAAGGATGAGTTGGAGGTCGCAAAGGGCAACAGCCACTCGCTGTCGCTGGATGTACATGCGCAATGGGCGCATATGGAAAAGACCGGCCAGTGGCGGTTTACTCCGCCGACCCACGTGGTTGCCGCCTTCCTCGAAGCACTTAGGGCGCACGAGGCCGAAGGTGGTGTTGCAGGACGCGGTGCGCGTTACGCGAAAAACCGCGACGTGATGGTTGCAGGTATGCGCGAGCTTGGGTTCGAGACGCTGCTTCAGAACCGCTGGCTAAGCCCGATCATTGTGACGTTTTTCTGCCCCGCGGACGAAAAGTTCGTGTTCTCGCGCTTCTACGATCTGATGAAGGACAAAGGCTTTATCATCTATCCGGGCAAGTTGACGGTTGTGGACAGTTTCCGCGTCGGCTGCATCGGGCAGATGGACGAGCAAGTTATGCGGCAGGTTGTTGCTGCTGCCAAGGAAACTCTGGCCGAGATGGGGGTCGCCAGCGCGGCTCCTCCGGCACTCGCACTTAAAGAACGCGCCAAGTTGGCTGCATAAGAAACAAGGACACCCCTAAATGACTATTCAAACCCCCGTGACGGCGAATGAGCGCGTTTACCCGGCCCCCAAAGTCCCTGCCATTGCCATCTGTCTGGACGGGTGCGAGCCGGAATATCTGGATGTAGCCATCGCCAAAGGGCTGATGCCGACGCTCAAGCGTATCCGTGAAACCGGCACCGACCGGCTGGCGCATTCGGTGATCCCGTCCTTCACCAACCCCAACAACCTGTCGATCGCCACCGGTTGCCCGCCCATCGTGCATGGGATTTGCGGCAACTTCCTTTATGACCCGGAAACTGGTGAAGAGGTGATGATGAACGATGTGCGCTTCTTGCGTGCGCCAACCATCTTCTCGCAGTTTTATGAGGCGGGTTATCGCGTCGCAATGGTCACCGCCAAGGACAAGCTGCGCGCGCTGCTGGGGGCTGGCCTGAAGTTTGACGAAGACCGCGCTGTTGCCTTCTCGGCTGAACGCTCGGGTGAGACCACCAATGCAGAACACGGCATCGACAATGCCAGCGCTTGGCTGGGGATGCCGGTTCCGGAAGTGTATTCCGCCGAGTTGTCGGAATTTGTCTTTGCCGCCGGTGTGAAGCTGCTCAAAGAGATGCGCCCGGACGTGATGTACCTGTCGACCACCGACTATGTGCAGCACAAGTTCGCCCCGGAAGAGCAGGGTGCGCTGGATTTCTACGCCATGTTTGACAAGTATCTGGCGCAGTTGGACGAAATGGGTGCCGCCATTGTTGTAACCGCCGACCACGGCATGAAGGCCAAGCACGAACCGACCTCGAAAGAGCCGTCGGTCATCTATATGCAGGACGTGTTTGACGACTGGCTGGGTGAGGGCAAGGCCCGTGTAATCCTGCCGATCACCGATCCGTATGTGGTCCATCACGGTGCGTTGGGATCGTTTGCCACGGTCTACCTGCCCGAAGGTGCCGACCGTGCAGAGGTCAAGGCCAACGTGGCTGCTCTTCCTGAGATGATGGAAGTACTGACCAAGGAAGAGGCGGTTGCCAAATACGAACTGCCCGCCGACCGCATCGGGGATCTGACTATGGTCTGCACCGGAGGGATGACCATCGGCACCTCGGCGGACCGGCACGATCTGGCGGCCCTGGGCGAGCCGCTGCGCAGTCATGGTGGCTTGACCGAGCAGGAAGTGCCCTTCATCGTCAATCGCGTGATTGATCTAGGCAACGCGCCCGATCTGCGCAACTTTGATGCGTTTTTCTACGCCACGACAGCGGCGGCCCAGTAAGCCATGAAAGATCAACCGATGACCGAGATCAGAAATGAGGGGATGCGCATCGGCGGCGAGATCGTCTTTACCGACGAGACGGTGCCCGTTCTCTATCCTTACACCAACGAAGTGATCGGCCATGTCCCTGCGGGCAAGGCCGAGCACGCCCGCAAGGCGTTCGAGATTGCGGCGAATTACGAATCCAAGCTCACCCGGTACGAACGCAGTCAGATCCTGCAACGCGCCGGAGAGTTGATCGGCGAACGGCGCGAATACCTCGCCAAATGGCTGGTGCTGGAGTTGGGCATTTGCCACCAGCACGCGATCTACGAGACCAAACGCGCGCAGGATGTCTATCAGTTCGCCGCCGCCGAGGCGCTGAAGGATGATGGCGAGATCTTCTCGTGCGACCTGACCCACAATGGCAAGGATCGCAAGATCTTCACTACCCGCGAACCCGTAGGCGCGATCAGTGCGATCACGCCCTTTAACCACCCGCTGAATATGGTCAGTCACAAGATCGCGCCATCGATTGCCACCAACAACTGTATGGTCTGCAAACCGACTGAACTGACGCCGATGACCTGTCTGACATTGGCTGACATCTTGTATGAGGCCGGTCTGCCGCCCGAGATGTTCCAGGTGGTCACCGGCTGGCCGCAGGATATCGGTGACGAGATGATCACCAATGACAAGATCGACATCATCACCTTCACCGGCGGGGTTCCGGTCGGCAAGATGATCGCGGCCAAGGCGGTCTACAAACGCCAGGCGCTGGAATTGGGGGGTAATGATCCCCTGATCGTGCTGAACGATTTGACCGATGCCGATCTGGACAAGGCCGCGACCATTGCCGTGGCCGGTGCCACCGGCAATTCGGGCCAGCGCTGCACCGCGATCAAGCGCATTCTGGTTCAGGACAGTGTGGCGGACAAGTTTGTTCCGCTGGTGTTGGAAAAGGCCAAGAAGATCAAGTTCGGCGACCCCCAGGACCCCGAGACTGAGCTGGGCTGCGTGATCCATGACAAGGCGGCGGAACTGTTTGAGAACCGCGTCTACATGGCCGAAAAAGAGGGTGCTGAAATCCTTTATCACCCCGGTCGTCAGGGCGCGCTGCTGCCGCCCATCGTGGTCGATAAAGTGCCCCATGACAGCGAGCTGGTGATGGAGGAAACCTTCGGCCCCATCATTCCCATCGTCCGCGTACCCGACGATGATGATCAGGTGATGGCGATCTCGAACTCGACCGAGTTCGGCTTGTCGTCTGGCGTCTGCACCAACGACCTGAACCGTGCGATTGCCTATATCAACGGCCTCGACGTTGGCACCTGCAATATCTGGGAACAACCCGGCTACCGCATCGAAATGTCCCCCTTCGGCGGCATTAAGGACAGCGGCAACGGCGTGAAAGAAGGCGTGATCGAAGCGATGAAGTTCTTCACCAACGTCAAAACCTATTCGCTGCCGTGGCCAAGGTGAGGGAATAAGAGAAACCAGAATTTCTCCCCAGCTCGCGGGGCCCCAAACGGGGCCTCGCGCATTTGACTTCACCGGATGCGAGCCAGAATCGAGGACCATATGTCAGTCAGCATTACCCACACTGAAGGTGAGTCCAACACCTCGGATGCGCGTAGGTCTTGGTTAAAGTCGTCGATTGGCCCTCGGTCCGCGCCGTTGCTGAAACGGGACTCGGATGCGTTTTTGCATCAAAGTCTGTCCAGCCCCTGCGTTGGCACCATCGCCAAGGCAGAAGGTATCTGGATCGAAGATTTGGATGGCCGCCGGTACATGGATTTCCATGGCAACTCGGTCCATCACATCGGCTATGGTCATCCGCGTCTGATCAAGGCGATCAAGGCACAGTTGGATGACCTGCCCTTTGCCCCGCGTCGCTTTACCAATGATCCTGCGGTGGAACTGGCTGAGAAGCTGGCCGAGATCGCGCCCAGTGATCTGGGCAAAACCCTGTTCACAACCGGCGGATCGGACGCCAATGAGGTGGCGCTGAAAATCGCGCGTGCTGCGACGGGCCGGTTCAAGACCGTCAGCTTTTGGGATGCTTTTCACGGCGCAGGTTTTGGTGCGGCTTCAGTCGGCGGAGAGGCCACGTTTCGCAGCCATATCGCAGGCCCTCTGATGCCGGGGGCCGAGCACGTCGCACCCTTCGCCTGCTATCGCTGTCCGTATAACCACGCCGGGCCTGAAACCTGCGGTCTGGCCTGTGCCAAGATGGTTGAATTCGCCTTGGAACGCGAAGGCGATGTTGCCGCCGTGATCGCGGAACCCATGCGTGCGGTGCCTTATGTGCCCCCGGCGGGATTCTGGAAATCGGTGCGCGAGGCCTGCAATCGGCATGGCGCGTTGCTGATCATGGATGAGATTCCGACTGGCCTGGGCAAGACCGGTAAGATGTTCGCCTTCGAACATGATGAGATCGTGCCCGACATCGTGACCCTTGGCAAAGCCCTTGGCGGAGGCATCTTGCCCATTGCCGCCTGCATCGCCCGCCGCGATCTGGACGTGTGCGGAGATTTTGCGATCGGGCATTACACGCATGAAAAAAACCAGGTCACGGCGCGCGCCGCTTTGACCACGATCCAGATCATAGAAGATGAAGGTCTAGTCGACCGGTCCTCCGAACTGGGGGCCCACGCGATGGGGCGGCTGGAATCCGAACTGGCTCAGGTTGAGATCGTAGGGGATATCCGGGGCCGTGGCCTGATGTTCGGGGTCGAGATCGTCAAAAGCCGCAGCACCCGCGAGGCAGACGATGCCAGTGCCGAACGCATCTATTATGATTGTCTGAACGGCGGTGTAAGCTTCAAGATCAGTCAAGGCTGCGTGCTGACGCTTTCTCCGCCGCTGACCATTTCGCGGGATGATCTGGATCGCGCGCTGGATACCGTCATTGCGGCGATAAAGGCGCAAGCTTGACTCTCTCGATTGTGCTGATCGTTTTGACTGCGGCAATTCTTCACGCGTCCTGGAACGCAATCGTCAAAGGCGCACCTGACAAAGCCATCGTTCTGGGGTTGGTGTCGCTGGGTCACGCTATTCCGGCATTGTTTGCACTGCCTTTTCTGGGCTAGCCGGTCTGGGCAGCGGTTCCGTTTATCGTCGCCTCAACCCTTATCCACTGGGGGTATTATTGGTTTTTGAACGCCGCCTACAAGCATGGCGACTTGTCGGTGGTCTATCCGATCTCACGCGGAATAACACCGATCCTGGTTGCACTGGGCGCGATCTTTTTCGCAAATGAGTTTCTTTCGATCGGGGCGTGGATCGGGATTCTTTGTATTTCTGTGGGTATTGGATTTCTGGCTCTTGCCGGATTGGGTAAACACACCAATTGGATCGCAATAGCGGCAGCGCTCGGCACCGGGCTGATGATTGCGTCTTATTCAATTGTTGATGGAATAGGCATAAGATTGTCCGAAAACACGCTGGGCTATATCGCGTTACTGTTTGTTGCAGAAATATTCGTTGCCTTCTTTGTCTTTACGACTCGTTGGCAAAGACTTGTAGCCATGCCCAGAAACTTCGTTTGGGCTGGTCTCACTGGCGGGGTAATATCGGGGCTGGCGTATGGTCTTGTATTATATGCCAAGACGTTTGCACCTTTGGGCATGGTTTCCGCACTGCGCGAGAGTTCTGTAGTCTTCGCCGCCATAATCGGCGTTATGTGGTTTGGCGAAGGGCCTAAATCCAATCGACTTTTTGCGGCGATCACCGTTGCCATTGGAATTGTCGTATTGGCGTTTTCGCGGTGACTGGCCCGGCTGCTTGCGCCGATGCGACGTCAGTCGACATTTGATAGCCAATCGTAATAGTAGACTGCTTTTCAGTTCCCAGGGTTTCCAGCGCGCAATTGAGTAAGAAAGGCTCGGGTTTTTCAACTTTGATTGGTGATACACCAGAGGCCGTTTCAATTGCCTG
Organism: Ruegeria sp. S263; assembly: GCF_056780525.1. NCBI lineage: Bacteria > Pseudomonadati > Pseudomonadota > Alphaproteobacteria > Rhodobacterales > Roseobacteraceae > Ruegeria > Ruegeria sp. S263. Next base: position 588,681 of record NZ_JBQUVJ010000003.1, read on the forward strand.
TAACAATGAAACTGTGCCGGGCACAACTCCGGTTTCCTATGGAGCCATCGTGTCCGGATTGGTGCCGATAAAGAGTGCGCCTCGTAAAGTAGCGGATTGCGCCCTGGACACTTTTCATAGCTGAAACCAGGATCAATTCGCGCGAGAAAGGCAGAAACATCTTCGTCAGAAACAACGAAGCCTTGATCCCGAACCCAATTGGCGAGATTGGCAGACCCCAAAACCACTACCAGCGCGTTTGGTTCCAGAAGTTGCGCCAACTTCTCGGCTGCAACGATCGTGGTTGTATGGATTCCTGCTGGGCTGGTTGCTATCCCGAGCCGGTTATCTTCGTCTTGGCAGCCATATGGGGACTTCCGTATCTCGGGGCTGTACTGGAAAAGAGGTCACTTTTTCATAACCAGCGCATAGATCGAGACAGCGATCGTGATCGTAAGACCATAGATCAGTTGGGTATAGAAGCCCTGCACGCGCATTGCGACGATACCGGCCTCAAGCGATCCGATGATCAGGATGCCTACGAAGGTGCCATACATCGAACCACGCCCGCCAAAGACCGACGTGCCTCCGATAAACACCGCCGCCAACGCGGGCAACAGGAAGCCGTCGCCGGTGGGCCAGAAATAGGTGACTTCGGACTGCAGGAAGACTGCGGACAGGCCCGACATCGCATCCAGTGTGCTCTGAGGCCATGACAGCTCCGTTATACACCACAAACGCAAAGGTTCCTCCTTCTGGACCTCCGGGAAAGAAAACGAAATTCAATCCCTCACATTCTTCAGCGGCAGAGGAAGACGTCGCCGCAAGAGTCGCCAGTGTTAGTCCGAAAGCCGACGCCAATAATCTGTTCATAGTTATCCTCCCAAATACCTCGTGCGGCACTTTTGGCGCAGATCCAACTGCGCGTCGCCGAGCGATATTCGACCGAGCGTGCAAAAAAGGGATTGGCGGGTTAAAGGATATTTGAATTTAGTACGTCTTATGAAATATTTTTCATTAGAGCATTGTTGATCCCTGACGTTTTACGTGGGTTGGAGCCAGCCTTAATTGTGACGGCACTCCTATAAACAATGTATGAAAAAAATTTCATCAGTACCAAAAATTTTCACAAAGCTGTTGA
>NZ_JBQUVJ010000002.1:0-6930 GCF_056780525.1 Ruegeria sp. S263
AGAAAGTGCCGAAGTGGCGGAACTGGCAGACGCACAGGACTTAAAATCCTGCGAAACTTATACTTTCGTACCGGTTCGATTCCGGTCTTCGGCACCAAATTTAATATCGCGGAGTGGAGCAGTTGGCAGCTCGTCGGGCTCATAACCCGAAGGTCACAGGTTCGAGTCCTGTCTCCGCAACCATTTTAATATATATGGCTCATTGGTCAAGCGGTCAAGACACCGCCCTTTCACGGCGGTAACAGGGGTTCGATTCCCCTATGAGTCACCATGCGGGTGTAGCTCAATGGTAGAGTTCCGGCCTTCCAAGCCGGCTGTGAGGGTTCGATCCCCTTCACCCGCTCCATTTTAATTTATCCCGGGACCATAGCTCAGCTGGGAGAGCACCTGCCTTACAAGCAGGGGGTCACAGGTTCGAGCCCTGTTGGTCCCACCATAAAAACATATAAATGCGGCCTGGTAGTTCAGTTGGTTAGAATGCCAGCCTGTCACGCTGGAGGTCGAGGGTTCGAACCCCTTCCAGGTCGCCATAAATACTTCTAAGAACACTATGCTGGTGTGGCTCAACGGTAGAGCAGCTGACTTGTAATCAGCAGGTTGTAGGTTCGATTCCTATCACCAGCTCCATAATACTGGAGGATTTCCCGAGTGGCCAAAGGGGGCAGACTGTAAATCTGTTAGCTGTGCTTTCGGTGGTTCGAATCCACCATCCTCCACCAAAAGAAGTATGCGGATGTGGCGGAATTGGCAGACGCACTAGACTTAGGATCTAGCGCCATTGGCGTGGGGGTTCGACTCCCTTCATCCGCACCACTTTTTAACTATACCTAAAATGCGGGAATAGTTCAGTGGTAGAGCGCAACCTTGCCAAGGTTGAAGTCGCGAGTTCGAATCTCGTTTCCCGCTCCAACAAAACAAACAATATATGTGGGTGCATAGCTCAGCTGGATAGAGCAACGCCCTTCTAAGGCGTGTGTCCGGGGTTCGAATCCCTGTGCGCTCACCACTTATATATTGGGGATTAGCCAAGTCGGTAAGGCACATGACTTTGACTCATGCATGCGTAGGTTCGAGTCCTGCATCCCCAGCCATATAAATATGACTCATTAGCTCAGTCGGTAGAGCACTTGACTTTTAATCAAGGTGTCCGGAGTTCGAATCTCCGATGGGTCACCATTAACCTGGAGAGGTGTCCGAGTGGTTTAAGGAGCTGGTCTTGAAAACCAGTGATGCTTAACGGCACCGTGGGTTCGAATCCCACCCTCTCCGCCAGATGCCCAGATAGCTCAGTCGGTAGAGCAGGGGACTGAAAATCCCCGTGTCGGTGGTTCGATTCCGCCTCTGGGCACCATATTTAAATATTGTGGCGGTATAGCTTAGTTGGCTAGAGCGTTCGGTTCATACCCGAAAGGTCACAGGTTCGACTCCTGTTACCGCTACCATTTTAATTTTAATAATATAACGTGGACCATTAGCTCAGTTGGTTAGAGCGCCCGGCTCATAACCGGTAGGTCTGGGGTTCGAGTCCCTGATGGTCCACCACTTTTTTAGTTCGAGGTGTAGCGCAGTTTGGTAGCGCACTTGGTTTGGGACCATGGGGCCGGGGGTTCGAGTCCCTTCACCTCGACCACTTTCTATCAATTATGGTGGGTATAGCTCAGGTGGTTAGAGCGCACGCCTGATAAGCGTGAGGTCGCTGGTTCGAGTCCAGCTAGGCCCACCATTTGCCCAGATAGCTCAGTCGGTAGAGCAGGGGACTGAAAATCCCCGTGTCGGTGGTTCGATTCCGCCTCTGGGCACCACAAAGAACTTTGAAAATTAAACAGTAGGTTAACAATAAATTAATTCTTTAAGAATTAAACTGAAACAACAAACAAACCAAGCCAGATATTCAGATAATGATTAGTCTGAGCGATGGACAACTTTTTTATGAGAGTTTGATCCTGGCTCAGGATGAACGCTGGCGGCGTGCCTAACACATGCAAGTCGAGCGATTTACTTCGGTAAAGAGCGGCGGACGGGTGAGTAACGCGTGGGTAACCTGCCTCATACACATGGATAACATACCGAAAGGTATGCTAATACAGGATAATATAAGAGATTCACATGGATTTCTTATCAAAGCTCCGGCGGTATGAGATGGACCCGCGTCTGATTAGCTAGTTGGTAAGGTAATGGCTTACCAAGGCGACGATCAGTAGCCGACCTGAGAGGGTGATCGGCCACATTGGAACTGAGACACGGTCCAAACTCCTACGGGAGGCAGCAGTGGGGAATATTGCACAATGGGCGAAAGCCTGATGCAGCAACGCCGCGTGAGTGATGAAGGCCTTCGGGTCGTAAAACTCTGTCCTCAAGGAAGATAATGACGGTACTTGAGGAGGAAGCCCCGGCTAACTACGTGCCAGCAGCCGCGGTAATACGTAGGGGGCTAGCGTTATCCGGATTTACTGGGCGTAAAGGGTGCGTAGGTGGTTTTTTAAGTCAGGAGTGAAAGGCTACGGCTCAACCGTAGTAAGCTCTTGAAACTGGAAAACTTGAGTGCAGGAGAGGAAAGTGGAATTCCTAGTGTAGCGGTGAAATGCGTAGATATTAGGAGGAACACCAGTAGCGAAGGCGGCTTTCTGGACTGTAACTGACACTGAGGCACGAAAGCGTGGGGAGCAAACAGGATTAGATACCCTGGTAGTCCACGCCGTAAACGATGAGTACTAGGTGTCGGGGGTTACCCCCCTCGGTGCCGCAGCTAACGCATTAAGTACTCCGCCTGGGGAGTACGCTCGCAAGAGTGAAACTCAAAGGAATTGACGGGGACCCGCACAAGTAGCGGAGCATGTGGTTTAATTCGAAGCAACGCGAAGAACCTTACCTAAGCTTGACATCCTTTTGACCGATGCCTAATCGCATTTTTCCCTTCGGGGACAGAAGTGACAGGTGGTGCATGGTTGTCGTCAGCTCGTGTCGTGAGATGTTGGGTTAAGTCCCGCAACGAGCGCAACCCTTGCCTTTAGTTGCCAGCATTAAGTTGGGCACTCTAGAGGGACTGCCAGGGATAACCTGGAGGAAGGTGGGGATGACGTCAAATCATCATGCCCCTTATGCTTAGGGCTACACACGTGCTACAATGGGTGGTACAGAGGGCAGCCAAGTCGTGAGGCCGAGCTAATCCCTTAAAGCCATTCTCAGTTCGGATTGTAGGCTGAAACTCGCCTACATGAAGCTGGAGTTACTAGTAATCGCAGATCAGAATGCTGCGGTGAATGCGTTCCCGGGTCTTGTACACACCGCCCGTCACACCACGGAAGTTGGGGGCGCCCGAAGCCACTTAGCTAACCCTTTTGGGAAGCGAGTGTCGAAGGTGAAATCAATAACTGGGGTGAAGTCGTAACAAGGTAGCCGTATCGGAAGGTGCGGCTGGATCACCTCCTTTCTAGGGAGAATTAACCTACTGTTTAATTTTGAGGGTTCTTTGAACACTCAATTAGTACTTACTTGTTAAGTGCTATAGTACTTTGAAAACTGCATAACATTTAGTGATATGACATTATATAAAGAAGAAGATAAACTTCTTAAAAAATATATCATATAAAGAAGATAACTTTTAAAAATATCAAGAATTAATAACTGGTCAAGTTATTAAGGGTGTAGGGCGAATGCCTTGGCACTAGGAGCCGATGAAGGACGCGATAAGCTGCGATAAGCTTGGGGGAGTTGCACGTAAACTGTGATCCCAAGATTTCCGAATGAGGAAACTCACTTAGAGTAATGTCTAAGTATCGTATAGTGAATACATAGCTATGCGAGGGGAACCCGGGGAACTGAAACATCTAAGTACCCGGAGGAAGAGAAAGAAATTCGATTCCGTAAGTAGCGGCGAGCGAACGCGGAACAGGCCAAACCAGTGAAGTTTTCTTCACTGGGGTTGCGGACATATCATAACGAAGAGGCTATTGTAGACGAAGAGAGTTGGAAAGCTCCGCTATAAAGTGTAAAAGCCACGTAGTCAAAACAAGAAGACTTCAGATATGATCCAGAGTACCACGGGACACGTGAAACCCTGTGGGAAGCAGGAGGGACCATCCTCCAAGCCTAAATACTACCTAGTGACCGATAGCGTATAGTACCGTGAGGGAAAGGTGAAAAGAACCCCGGGAGGGGAGTGAAATAGAACCTGAAACCCTACACTTACAAGCTGTAGGAGCACATTATTTGTGTGACTGCGTACTTTTTGTAGAACGGGCCAACGAGTTACGTTACCTAGCAAGGTTAAGCACTTAAGGTGTGGAGCCGCAGCGAAAGCGAGTCTTAACTGGGCGTATAGTTAGTTGACGTAGACCCGAAACCGGGCGACCTATCCATGGGCAGGTTGAAGCGAAAGTAAAATTTCGTGGAGGACCGAACCCACGAGCGTTGAAAAGCTCGGGGATGACCTGTGGATAGCGGTGAAATTCCAATCGAGCCCGGAGATAGCTGGTTCTCTCCGAAATAGCTTTAGGGCTAGCCTCAAGATTTAGAGAAACGGGGGTAGAGCACTGAATGTCCTAGGGGGTATTGCACTTACCGAAGACTATCAAACTCCGAATACCGTATTCTTATGCTTGGGAGTCAGACTGTGGGTGATAAGATTCATAGTCAAAAGGGCAACAGCCCAGATCGTCAGCTAAGGTCCCTAAATGTACGTTAAGTGGTAAAGGATGTGGGATTGCACAGACAACCAGGATGTTGGCTTAGAAGCAGCCACTCATTTAAAGAGTGCGTAATAGCTCACTGGTCGAGTGATCCTGCGCCGAAAATTTCCGGGGCTAAAACGTACTACCGAAGCTACGGCATCATTTATGATGGGTAGGAGAGCTTTCTATACGGATTGAAGCATTACCGTAAGGAGATGTGGACTGTATAGAAGTGAGAATGTTGGCATGAGTAGCGAGATGTGGGTGAGAATCCCACAGGCCGTAAACCCAAGGTTTCCAGGGGAAGGTTCGTCCGCCCTGGGTTAGTCAGGACCTAAGCCGAGGCCGAAAGGCGTAGGTGATGGACAACAGGTTGATATTCCTGTACCACCAATAACCGTTTGAGAAATGGGATGACACAGTAGGATAAGCTAACCGCACTGTTGGTTATGTGCGGGCAAGTATTGAGGCAGTTCAGGTAGGCAAATCCGCCTGAATAATGCTGGGGTACGATGCGGAGCGAAATTTAGTAGCGAAGTAGCTGATTTCACACTGTCGAGAAAAGTCTCTATCGAGGTTAAAGGTGCCTGTACCGCAAACCGACACAGGTGGGTGAGGAGAGTATCCTAAGGCCAGCCAGAGAACTGTTGTTAAGGAACTCGGCAAAATGACCCCGTAACTTAGGGAGAAGGGGTGCCATGGAAACATGGCCGCAGAGAATAGGCCCAAGCGACTGTTTACCAAAAACATAGGTTTCTGCTAAGTCGCAAGACGATGTATAGGAGCTGACGCCTGCCCGGTGCTGGAAGGTTAAGGGGATCTGTTAGGGTAACCGAAGCAGTGAACTTAAGCCCCAGTAAACGGCGGCCGTAACTATAACGGTCCTAAGGTAGCGAAATTCCTTGTCGGGTAAGTTCCGACCCGCACGAAAGGCGTAACGATTTGGGCACTGTCTCAACAACAGACTGGGTGAAATTGTAATACCGGTGAAGATGCCGGTTACCTGCGACAGGACGGAAAGACCCCATGGAGCTTTACTGTAGCTTGACATTGAGTCTCGGTGCTACATGTACAGGATAGGTGGGAGGCTATGAAGCATGGACGTCAGTCTGTGTGGAGCCATCCTTGGGATACCACCCTTGTAGTACTGGGATTCTAACCAGCTGCCTTGAATCAGGTAGTGGGACACTGTCAGGTGGACAGTTTGACTGGGGCGGTCGCCTCCTAAAGAGTAACGGAGGCGCTCAAAGGTTCTCTCAGTACGGTCGGAAATCGTACGTAGAGTGTAAAGGCAGAAGAGAGCTTGATTGCAAGACATACAGGTCGAGCAAGGACGAAAGTCGGACTTAGTGATCCGGTGGTACCGCATGGAAGGGCCATCGCTCAACGGATAAAAGCTACCCTGGGGATAACAGGCTGATCTCCCCCAAGAGTCCACATCGACGGGGAGGTTTGGCACCTCGATGTCGGCTCATCACATCCTGGGGCTGTAGTAGGTCCCAAGGGTTGGGCTGTTCGCCCATTAAAGTGGTACGCGAGCTGGGTTCAGAACGTCGTGAGACAGTTCGGTCCCTATCCGTCGCAGGCGTAGGAAATTTGAGGAGACCTGTCCTTAGTACGAGAGGACCGGGATGGACGTACCGCTGGTGTACCAGTTGTTCTGCCAAGGGCATAGCTGGGTAGCTAAGTACGGAAAGGATAAGCGCTGAAAGCATCTAAGCGCGAAGCCTACTTCGAGATAAGATTTCCCACCGTAAGGTTAAGACCCCATGAAGACTACATGGTTGATAGGTCAGAGGTGGAAGTGTGGTAACATATGTAGCTTACTGATACTAATAGGTCGAGGACTTGACCAAAATAAACCTAAAGGTTTATATCGCCAACTAAATCTTTGATTATATAATTATAAGGAAGATTTAAGTTGCTAAAAAATATAATGGAAACATTAAATGTTAGCAGTTTTGAAAGTACTAAAAAAGTTAATACTTAAAACACTTTGAGCAATGGATTTTCTGAAGCGAAAGCAAAGAAATATCGTTGGCGATATGAGTGTAATGAATTTTATGTGGTTATTATAGCAAAGAGGATACACCTGTTCCCATTCCGAACACAGAAGTTAAGCTCTTGAGCGGCGATGGTACTTGGGGGGCGACCCCCTGGGAGAGTAGCACGTAGCCACGTAATGTTCCAAGGTAGCTCAACGGTGGAGCACTCGGCTGTTAACCGATAGGCTGAGGGTTCGAGTCCCTCCCTTGGAGCC